>CAWBWU010000003.1:0-1346591 GCA_963792655.1 Bryobacterales bacterium | reverse complement strand
CAAATGGTGTTCTGACTAATACCACTAGCACGATCACCGCAGCAAACGCGGGCGTCGGTGCAGTGGCGACCGCAGTTCTTCCAGTGATTCCGGCCGATGTATTTCAGGTGCGTTATGCAAGCAATCTGGCTATCGGCGACAGTGTGATCGATTTCACCAACACCGGCGCGTCATCCACGATCGCGTTGCCCATTCAGAACGGCAACCTGTGCGTGAATGCATACGTGTTCTCCCCGGATGAACAGCTGATCTCGTGCTGCAGTTGTGCGGTAACTCCCAACGGTCTCCAATCGCTGTCCGCCCGGAACGATCTGATCAGCAACACGCTCACGCCCGGCGTCCCGACCTCGGTTGTGGTCAAGCTGCTCGCGTCATCTCAGGCAACTTGTAACGCTTCAACCGTTACCCCGGCGTCGCTCGCCCTGGCCGCGGGTCTGGCCGCTTGGGGAACGACCATTCACGCCGATCCTGTGACTGCGGGAACTCCGGCTGGAACGTTTGGAGTGACGGAAACCCCGTTTACGCGCTCAACGCTCAGTCCCGCCGAGCTCGCGAGGCTGACTGCGCTCTGTTCGTTTAACCAAATCAATGGAAGCGGGTTCGGTGTTTGCAAGTCGTGCCGTCTCGGTGGTCTTGGCGCCGACCGTCAGTAAGCACTTCCACTGAAAACACACAGCGCGGATGTCCCGAAACCACACGGGTCATCCGCGCTTTGCTTTTGATAGCGACACTTACTGACAGGAATGAGGCAAAGAATTTAGTCGATTCTGACTATGTCGCTGTAAGCTATCCGATGGTATCATCCACTGCGGGGGTAACCATGTCGCACTTGCAAAAAACTCATTAACTAGTTCCGCTTTCTTCTTTTTCAGCCTTACGGCGTTCGCTCAACCCGCACCTCCAACCTTTACCAAAGGTTTCTTCCAGGGGCTAACAGCAACGCCACAAACAACCATTCCCCCGGATGGGACCACAACGGCCACACTTCGATTCACGATCACGAACACAAACCGAGGCCCGGGCCCGCTGGAGAACGTCGCCTTTACAGACACTCTACCTGCCGGCCTGGTAATCGCAACACCCAACGGTCAGCTAGGAACATGCTTGGACGGCGGTACCATAACTGCAGTCGCGGGAACGAACACAATCAGCCTTATGGGGGCAGTGCTGACCGATGCAAATCTCCCTGGGACTTCCTGTTCGTTTTCGGTTAATGTAGTCTCACCCCTTGGTAACAGCCCCAGGTTTGCTGACCAATACCACCGGTACGCTCACGGGCGACTGGGGTGGCTAATGGTGGAACCGCCACTGCCGCAATCACTGTCGTTACGCCGCCGGCGCGTCATCCACGGTTGCATTGCCAATCCAGAACGGAAACCTGTGCGTCAATGCCTACGTGTTCTCGCCGGACGAACAGCTAACTCCTGCTGCAGTTGCGCGGTGACTCCAAATGGTCTGCAATCCCCGTCCGCCCGGAACGATCTGATCAGCAACACGCTCACCCCCGGTGTTCCGACATCGGTGGTTGTAAAGCTGCTCGCTTCCTCGCAGGCGACCTGTAACGCTTCCACCGTTACTCCCGCTTCGCTGGCGCTAGCCCCTGGTTTGGCTGCATGGGGAACGACCATTCACGCCGCTCCGGTTACGGCGGGAACTCCGGCGGGAACGTTTGGAATCACGGAAACGCCGTTCAAGCCCGCGACGTTGAGCCCGGCCGAACTGGCCCGCCGGACCGCGCTCTCTGTTCCTTCAACCAGGTCAACGGTAGCGGATTTGGAATTTGCAAATCGTGCCGTCTCGGTGGCCTCGGCGCCGATCGCCAGTAAACACATCAATCTGAAGAGCTAACAGGTAAAAGCGCGGATGGCCCAAACCGAAAGGGTCATCCGCGCTTTTTATTGCGAAGTAACTAACTAATCAGTTTTAGCTATTTCGCTGTAAGCTGCCTGATGGTATCATCCCTGCGAGGGTAATCCATGTCGCACTTGCACAAGATCACATTAACCAGTTCCGCTATGTTACTTCTTAGTCTGACGGCATCCGCTCAAATAACCTTTACCAAGGGTTTCTTCCAGGGTCTAGGGACGACACCACAATTGAACATTCCAACCGATGCCACTACGACGGCCACACTTCGGTTCACGATTACAAACCTCTACCCGGGTCCTTTAAGTAACATTGCGTTTACGGATACTTTACCCGCTGGCCTGGTAGTCGCAACACCAAACGGCCTGCAAGGAACCTGCGGTGGTGGCGGCACAATTACTGCCGTGGCGGGAAGCAACACAATCAGCCTCACGGGTGGATCGCTCCAAGCCGCGGGTGGATTTGATAACTGTTCGTTTGTCGTAAACGTCGTGTCTCCTGTAGGCACTACACCGGGCGTGTTGACCAATACCACAGGTACAATCACTGCAACCGGGGTCACCGCTGGTACAGCCACGGCTGCAATCACTGCCTTAGCTCTCACCGCGCCGTCGCTGACCAAAGCATTTACTGCTCCCTTCATCGGTGTGGGCGGTACTACGACCCTGACCTTTACGATTACCAATACCAACGCGACAGCGTTAACGGGCGTGACTTTTGGCGACATACTGCCCCCAGGTCTACTGATCGCGAATCCGAATGGAGTTACAACCACCTGTCCTGCTGGAGCCATCACCGCTGCAGCCGGTACGAACATTTTTGGACTAGCAAACGGCACCGTTAATGCCAACACGTCTTGCACTATATCAGTACAGGTGCTCGGAACCGCCAATGGTCTCTTGACGAACGGCACCAGCGCCATTGGCGCCGCCAACGCCGCCATCGGTGCTGCAGCTACCGCCGTTCTTCTAGTCATTCCGGCCGACGTATTTCAGGTGCGTTATGCCAGCAACCTTGCCATCGGTGATAGTGTGATCGATTTCACCAATACCGGCGCGTCCTCCACTGTGGCCCTGCCGGTCCAGAACGGGAACCTTTGCGTAAATGCCTATGTGTTCTCCCCGGATGAACAGTTGATCTCCTGCTGCAGTTGCGCCGTGACTCCCAATGGTCTGCAATCCCTGTCTGCCCGGAACGATCTGATCAGCAATACGCTCACGCCCGGCGTACCGACGTCGGTGGTAGTAAAGCTACTCGCTTCCTCGCAGGCGACCTGTAACGCGTCCACTGTTACCCCCGCTTCGCTGGCCCTTGCCCCTGGTCTGGCTGCATGGGGAACCACGATTCACCCTGCTCCGGTGACGGCGGGAACTCCGGCGGGAACGTTTGGAATCACGGAAACGCCGTTCACGCCCGCCACGCTGAGCCCCGCCGAACTCACCAGGCTCACGACGCTCTGTTCCTTTAACCAGGTCAACGGTAGCGGATTTGGTATTTGCAAGGCGTGCCGTCTCGGCGGCCTCGGCGCCGATCGCCAGTAAACACTTCCACTGAAAACGCACATAGCGCGGATGCCCCGAAACCACCCGGGTCATTCGCGCTTTGCTTTTGATAGTGACAGTAATGAAGCAAATAAATTAGTCGATTTTGACCATGTCGCTGTAAGCTAGCTGATGGTATCATCCACTGCGAGGGTAACCATGTCGCACATGCAAAGAATCATACGAACGAGTTCTGTAGTCTTCCTTTTCAGCCTTACGGCACGGGGAGGGCCTTTCTTTTTCCAGGCAACTCCCACCTTCACGAAAGCCTTTTTCCAAGGGCCAGTGCTAGGAGCAACGCCACAAACAACAATTCCACCGGACGGAACCACAACAGCCACGCTTCGATTTTCGATCACAAACAACGATCCAGCGGCGTTGACGAACATCTCATTTACGGATACCTTGCCGGCTGGCTTGGTAGTTGCAACGCCAAACGGTAAGGTCGGCACATGCGGCGCCGGCACAATTTCCGCTGTTGCGGGATCGAACACAATCAGCCTTGCCGGGGGGGCCCTTGGCGCTGCGGGCAGCCAGTCTGCTAACTGTCAGTTTGTGGTCAACGTCGTGTCCCCTGTCGGGACCGCCCCAGGTTTGCAGACGAATACCACAGGTACTCTCACTGCGGATCGCGTGCTTAACGGTGGGACTGCGACGGCTGGAATCACAGTAGTGCCTCTTACCGCACCGACCCTCACTAAAACATTCGCTGCTCCCTTTGTAGGTGTGGGCGGTACTACGACCCTGACTTTTACGATTAACAACACCAATGCTACCGCGTTAATAGGCGTGACTTTTATTGACACGTTGCCTGCAGGTCTGGTCATGGCCACGCCTAACGGATTCACTACTACCTGTCCTGCCGTCACATTTCATGCTACTGCTGGCAGTAACATTGTTACAAGCGCTACCGTTAACGCGAACACGTCCTGCACGATTTCCGTACAGGTGCTCGGAACCATGAATGGCGTTCTCACCAACACGACCAGCCCCATCGGGGCTAACAACGCAGGAACCGGTGCTGCAGCCACCGCACTCCTTCCGGTAATCCCGGCCGATGTGTTTCAAGTACGCTATGTGGCGAACCTTGCGATCGGCGATAGCCTGATTGATTTCACCAACACCGGCGCGTCCTCTACGATCGCGTTGCCCATTCAGAACGGAAACCTCTGCGTGAATGCGTACGTGTTCTCGCCGGACGAACAGTTGATCTCCTGCTGCAGTTGCCCGGTAACTCCCAACGGTCTGCAATCGCTGTCCGCGCGGAACGACCTGATCAGCAACACGCTCACCCCCGGTGTTCCGACGTCGGCTGTGGTAAAGCTGCTCGCTTCCGCGCAGACAACCTGTAACGCTTCCACCGTTACTCCCGCTTCGCTAGCCCTTGCCCCTGGTCTGGCTGCTTGGGCAACGACGATCCACGCCGCTCCGGTTACGCCGGGAACTCCGACCGGGACATTTGGAATCACGGAAACGCCGTTCGCGCCCGCGACGCTGAGCCCGGCCGAACTCACCAGGCTCACGACGCTCTGTTCGTTCAACCAGGTCAACGGTAGCGGATTTGGTATTTGCAAGGCGTGCCGTCTGGGCGGCCTCGGCGCCGATCGCCAGTAAGCACCTCTAGCTAGCAGCAAACATAGCGCGGATGACCCGATTTCAATGGGCATCCGCGCTTTCGTTTCTTTCATTGATCTTTAGGCCGCGAAATCCTAACAGACTATGTCGCACTTGCAAACGATCGAACTAAGTAGTTCCGCCGCTCCGTGGCAGCATTGCAGGTAGCCTGAAATGAGGCAAGCAACTCAACTACGACCGAAGTCGGGACGCCGGGGGTGAGCGTGTTGCTGATTAGGTTGCCTGCGTTGTTGGCGCTGGCTGCTGGTCTAGCCGCGTGGGGAACCACGATCCACGCCACTCCAGTCTCGGCGGCCTTCGTGCCGACCGTCGGTAACCACGTTCAGCTCTAAATCAAAAGCGCGGATGTCCAACCTAAAGATCATCCGCGCTTTTTGATTGTGAAGTAAAAAAACTAGTCGATTCTAGCTATGTCGCTGTAAGCTGCCCGATGCTATCATCCACTGGAGGGTAACCATGTCGCACTTGCAAAAGATAACAATCACCACTTCTGCTGTCCTACTTTTTAAGGTGATGGCTTTCGCTCAATTCCCAGCACCCATCTTCACCAAGGGGTTTTTCCAAGGGCTGAGCGCGACTCCACAACTCACAATTGCCCCGGATGGGACCACAACGGCCACACTTCGATTCACGATCACGAACACAAGCACATTAGCCCCGCTGATTAATGTGGCGTTTACAGACACTCTACCTGCCGGCCTGGTAATCGCAACACCGAACGGTCAGCTAGGAACATGCCCCCTTGCTGGTACCATAACTGCAGTCGCGGGAACGAACACAATCAGCCTTATGGGGGCAGCGCTGACCGAGGAAAATCTCCCTGGGAGTTCCTGTTCGTTTTCGGTTAATGTAGTCTCACCCCTTGGTACAGCCCTAGGTTTGCTGACCAATACCACCGGTACGCTCACGGCGACTGCGCTGCCTAATGGTGGAACCGCCACTGCCGCAATCACTGTCGTTACGCCGCCGTCGATCACCAAAGGGTTTGCTGCTCCGTTTATTGGTGTAGGTGGCACGACGACCCTCACCTTTACGATTAGCAACACCAATGCTACTGCGTTAACGGGCGTAACCTTTACAGATACACTGCCTGCGGGTCTCGTACTCTCTAATGCTGCCCTCCTTTTAAGCAACTGTCCTGGCAACATAGCCACTACCCCCAATATGGTTACATTGACCGGCGGTACCGTTAATGCCAACTCATCTTGCACGATTTCCGTGCCGGTGGTCGGAAATGCAAGTGGTGTGTTAACCAATACCACTAGCACCATCACCGCCACGGGCACCGGGGCCGGTGCAGTCGCCACCGCCGTTCTTCCTGTGCTTTCGAACGATGTCTTCCAAGTGCGTTATGTAAGCAATCTGACTATCGGCGACAGCGTGATCGATTTCACCAACACCGGCGCGTCATCCACGGTTGCATTGCCAATCCAGAACGGAAACCTGTGCGTCAATGCCTACGTGTTCTCGCCCGACGAACAGCTAATCTCCTGCTGCAGTTGCGCGGTGACTCCAAATGGTCTGCAATCCCTGTCCGCCCGGAACGATCTGATCAGCAACACGCTCACCCCCGGTGTTCCTACGTCGGTGGTTGTAAAGCTACTCGCTTCCTCGCAGGCGACCTGTAACGCGTCCACTGTTACCCCCGCCACTCTGGCCCTTGCCCCTGGTCTGGCTGCATGGGGAACCACGATTCACGCTGCTCCGGTTACAGCGGGAACTCCGGCGGGAACGTTTGGAATCACGGAAACGCCGTTCACGCGCTCGACGCTGAGCGCCGCCGAACTCACCAGGCTCACGACGCTCTGTTCGTTTAACCAGGTCAACGGTAGCGGATTTGGTATTTGCAAATCGTGCCGTCTGGGTGGCCTCGGCGCCGATCGCCAGTAAGCATTTCCACTGAAAACCACACAGCGCGGATGCCCCAAACCACACGGGTCATCCGCGCTGTTGCGTTCCAGTCCCTATTTCTCGTGTTTTAACTCCACCACCATTACCTCAATCGGCTTACTCCCCGCATTCACATCCGCATGCAACTGACCCGGCACATTCGCCGGAAGCCAGTATGCCCTCCCCGTATCCCACTGGTGAGCTTCCGATGCACCCGATTGCTCCACAATCTTCATCGTTCCGCCCACCATAGCGATAATCACCCGCGGATGCTCATGTCGGTGCATCGCCAGCGGTGCATTCGGCAACACCACAGATTTCCACACCTTCACATCTTCGTTTTCAAACTGAGGGATTCGCTGCGTCTGGGGTGCTGACAAGCTCGCGCAGGGCAGAAGCAAGAGAGGGAGAATCGCAAGTCGGTTCATTCTTCATAGACTACAACTCCGCCGGGCCATCCAGGCTGCGCCACAGATACCACGCCGCAATGGAACAGTGGGGATGCCAGCCTTGCGCAATGGCCTCCACTTCTTTGGGCGTCGGCATCGCCTCCAGTTCGTACGCCTTGCGAATCGCGGCGCGTACGCCCAGGTCTCCCGTCGGCAGCACATTCGGACGCCGCAAGGCGAACATCAGGAACATATGCGCCGTCCAGACTCCGATTCCCTTCACCTGCGTTAGATGCTCGATCACCTCTTGGTCGGTCTGGGTGTCCAGGTTCTTGAACACGATCTTGCGTGATCGCGTCTTCTCGGCCAGGTCGCGAATGTAGGCCACCTTCGCCGCTGACAGCCCCACCGCGCGCATCTGCTCTGGCGTCAACTTCAGGATCGCCGCCGGGAATCAGCTTGCGCCGCGGTACCGCATCCAGCAGCCGGTTGAGTATAACGAATGCAACCTTTCCGCTGAGCTGTTGATAGACAATAGATCGGACCAACGTCTCAAAGCCTGGCTCGCGGAATTCCATTTTGCACGGACCCACCCGCTGTATAATTGACGCCAGCACAGGGTCCGATTTCTTCAGATGAGTGATCGCTTTACGCATGGAACGCAAATGAAAAGGGTTGCATCTACCAATATAAGTTCGATGCGCCCACTCGCTTTCTTTCTTGCCTCCTCCCTGCTCGTTGCCCAGGATGCTCCAACCATCAAGGTCGATGTTGATATCGTCAACGTCCTCTTCACGGTAAAGCAAAAGCATGGAGGACTGGTTGGCAACCTAGAGAAGGAGAACTTCACTCTTTTCGAAGATGGCAAACAGCAAGAGATAAAATACTTCACGCGCCAGACCGACCTGCCCTTAACGATCGGGCTGCTCATCGATGTCAGCGCGAGCCAAGGTAACCTGATCGGAATCGAACAGAATGCCGCGTCGCAATTTTTTGGTTCCGTGCTCCGTCCCAAAGATCTCGCGTTCCTGATTAGTTTCGGAGCGGAAGCCGAGCTTCTGCAGGATTACACAAGTTCACCGAAGCTGCTCCGTGCCGCGCTAGAGGGGCTCAAGGTCAACTCCAGCACCGGTGGTTTGCACCCTGGACCGGTGCCCACCGTATACCAGCCGCGCGGAACCATTCTGTACGACGCGGTGCAGTTGGCCTCCTCCGATCAGCTCAAGGGTCAAGTGGGACGCAAAGTGCTGGTGCTCATTACCGATGGTGAAGATCAGGGCAGCCGGTTCAAGATCCAGGAGGCGATTGAAGCCGCGCAGAAAGCCGACGCGATTATTTACGGCATCTACTATGTGGACCGCGCCTTTTACTCCCAAGGCGGCTGGAGCTTTGGAGGTGTCAGCGATAGCGCTTTGCGCCGCATGGCCGAAGAAACCGGCGGGCATGTCTTCAGCGTGGACCGCAAGAATTCCCTGCAGGATATCTTCAAACAATTACAGGATGAAATGCGCAGCCAGTATGCCATCGGCTACACGCCCACCAATGCAAGTAAGGACGGAACCTTCCGAAAGATTGAAATTCGCACCGGCAACAAAGAGTGGAAGGTGCAAGCGCGCAAAGGCTATTACGCCATCCAGCCCGAGCGCCAGTAGCCGGGGCTACCGCTCGAAAAACTTCTTGCGTCGTTCCATGTAGTCCGCGATGGCGGTTTCCAGCGGAGGCATAGCTTCCACTCCACAGCTCTCCATCTTTGCATTGGACAGCGCCGAGAACTTCGGTCTGCGCGCAGCTGTGCGGTAGCCCCGCTCGTCAGTCGATTGCAGTTCAGGGCTCAGCCCGGCCGCCCGGAAAATCAGCTTGGCATAATCAAACCACGAGATAGCGGTTCCGCCGCCTACGTGAAACAGGCCCGTCAGCTTTCGTTCCACCAGGTCGAACGTGCGGCTCGCCAACGCAGGTGCATACGTAGGAGAGGCCCAATGATCTTCGGTTACGCGAATGGGCTGCTTTGAACCAGCCAGGCGTAGCATCACTTCAATAAAATTGCCCCTCGCCGTATTTAAACCGCCGGGCCCGAACACCCCGGAGGTGCGCACGATCAAGGGACGATCCAGGTACGCTTGCGCATATAGTTCACCCGCGAGCTTCGAGACGGCGTACGCCCCCAGCGGATGCGTCTGATCGTCCTCCGTATAGGGCCTGCCCGCCATGCCATCAAACACGTAATCCGTCGAAAAATGAACCAGCAACGCATCGATCTGCCGGCAAGCCATGGCCAAGTTGCGCACAGCTAGCGCGTTCGCTTCATATGCCGCCAGCGGTTCCCGTTCGGCGACATCGACCTGATTGTAAGCCGCCGAGTTCAGCACCAGCGCGGGATCCACCTGCGCCAGCGAATGCTCTACGGCTGCGGGATCGGTGATGTCCACCGACGACCGGTCAAACGGAGTGACTTCATACCCGCGCTCGCGGCAAACCCGAACCAACTCGACCCCAAGCTGGCCCCCGCTGCCAAAAATTACAACTCGTTTCGTCTGCACCTATCCGGTAGGATAGCGGACTCCAACAAACGCATCACTGCGGCATAATGAAGGAATGGTGAAGTCTGTCGAGGGAGTTTATCGCCACGGAAAAGTGGAATTGATCGAGCCCTTACCCGAGGCCGAGGGGTCGCGCGTTATTGTTACGTGGGTTCAACCGGGTCGCTCGATCGATATTCGCGAAACGAACATCGACGAGGCTCAGGCGGCCGACCTGCGTGGACGGTTGAAATGTTTTGCTGAGGATTGGGATAGCCCCGAAATGAACATCTACGATGAACTGCCAACGCGGTGACGCCGTGTTGGTATGGGTTCCCCGATTCCAATTTGCGAACCGCAAAACGACGGCCCGCCTTGGTCGTACAAGCAAATGAACTGCTGACGCAACTGGACCAGACAATCGTGGCCATGGTCACGAGCAACATGAGCCGTGCCGGGCATGCCGCGAGAGTGGAACTTCTAGTTAACAGCGAGAACGCGAAGCAGTCGGGCCTGTTAATGGATTCGGTGGTGATGGCCGATAATCTCGCAACCATTCACTTGTCCGAGATCAACCGAATCATCGGTCGTATCCCCATGAGCGCTATTGATTCAGCCCTGCGGTTGGTCCTCGCGCTTCCACTCGCACCTTGACAGATACGAACTGATCCCTCGGTCGGCCGCTGACGCCCGGTGTGCCGACATCGACTGTAATCAAGCTGCTCGCTACTGCTGGAGGCGGAAATGGGACGGCTTACAATTCAGCCACGGTTGGGACGGATACGAATAACTGATCCCAGGTCTGGAGGCCTGGGCTACCTCAATTCAATGCATTGCCAGTGACACCGCGAAGCCCTGCGAGCACTTATGATGTTGCTGAAACGACGTTCAGCAGAGCTAGCTTAAGTGCCGCGGAACTAACAGACCTTCCACACTCTGCGGTTTCAAATTACGGGTGCCGTTCAAGACTGACGTGCATTGACGACTCAGTCCTTGTTGGAAAGTAAATACGAACTAATCCCCTCAGCCGCTTGCCGCCCTTCCGCAATCGCCCACACCACCAGCGACTGGCCGCGCCGCATATCGCCCGCCGCGAAGACCCCGGGACGCTCGACATGTAGTTCGAGCCGGTCGCGACGTTGCCGCGCGCATCCAGCTGCGACGCCAAGTTGCTCGACCATGCCCGTTGCGCACCGGACCCGTGAAGCCCATCGCCAGCAGCACCAGGTCGGCGTCGATCATGAACTCGGTGCCCGGGAATCGGCTCGAAAGTCGGGGGCGGCCCCACCCGCACGGCATGCAACTGCTTCACGTTGCCGTGCTCATCGCCGGTGAAGTGCGCCGTCGCCACGCTCCAGTCGCGCAGCCCGCCTTCTTCGTGCGCGCTTTCCGTCCGCAACTGCAGCGGCCACAGCGGCCAGGGCGTATGCGGGCGCGCGCTCTGCCGGAGGACACGGCATAATCTCGAACTGCGTCACCGACGCCGCCTTCTGGCGGTGCGACGTGCCCAGGCAATCGGCGCCGGTATCGCCGCCGCCGATGATGACCACGCGCTTGCCGGTCGCCAGAATCTGGTCGGGCACCGTGATCGCCGGCCCCGCGCTGGTTCTGCTGCGGCAGAAAATCCATCGCGAAATGAATGCCCTTCAACTCGCGGCCCGGCACCTTCAGATCGCGCGGCTGCTCCGCGCCGCCTGCCAGCAGAATGGCGTGAAACTCCTTGCCGCAATATCTTCCACCGGGACGTTCCCGCCCACGTGCGCGTTGGTGCGGAACTCGACGCCCTCGGCCCCCATCTGCTCCAGGCGCCGGTCGATGCACCCACTTCTCCATCTTGAAATCGGGGATGCCGTAGCGCAGCAGTCCGCCGATGCGGTCGGCCTTTTCGAACACCGTGACCCAGTGCCCGGCGCGCGCCAGTTGCTGCGCCGCGGCCAGTCCCGCCGGACCCGACCCCACCACCGCGACGCGCTTGCCGGTGCGGTGCTCGGGCGGCTCGGGCTGAATCCAGCCTTCGCTGAAAGGCGTGCTCGATGATCGCTCTTCTCGATCACCTTGATCGCGACCGGCGGCTCATTGATGCCCAGCACGCAAGCCGCTTCGCACGGCGCCGGACAGATGCGGCCCGTGAACTCCGGAAAATTGTTGGTGGCGTGCAGGACGCGGATCGCCTCGCGCCAGCGGTCGCTGATACACCAGGTCGTTCCAGTCCGGAATGATGTTGTTCACCGGGCAGCCGGTATGGCAGAACGGCACGCCGCAATCCATGCAGCGCGCGCCCTGCGTGCGGACCTTGTCTTCCGGAAACTCGCTGATAGACCTCGAACCAGTCGTTGATCCGCTCCACCACCGGCCGGCGCGCGGGCAGTTCGCGCGGGTATTCGAGGAAGCCGGTGACCTTACCCATGTTGGGCCACCTCCGGCTTGCTGCTGCACGGCCGATCGGGATGCGCAGCGTGGTCGGTTGCACGCGGGACACCCAGCACCCGCTTGTATTCGTGCGGGAACACCTTCACGAACTTCGGCAGCATGGCGCCCCAATTCTCGAGGATCCATTTGCCGCGCGGGCTGCCGGTCGCCTCCACGTGCTTCTCGAATCAGGTTCTGCAGCGCCTGAATGTCGGCTCGGCTCCGCTCACCGGTTCCAGATCCACGCCTGGCTTGTTGCACTTGACCTGGCGAGAACTCGCCCGTCTTCATCCAGCACGTACGCGATCCCGCCGGTCATGCCCGCGGCGAAATTTCGCCCGGTCCTGCCCAGCACCACCACCAGGCCCTTGGTCATGTACTCGCAGCCGTGATCGCCCACGCCTTCCACCACCGCCGTCGCGCCGGAGTTGCGCACCGCGAACCGCTCGCCCGCCACTGCCGTTGAAGAACGCCTCGCCGCTGGTCGCGCCGTACAGCACCACATTGCCGATCAGAATATTTTCTTCGGGCAGGAACGTCGAGACTCCGCGGCGGATAGACGATCAGCTTGCCGCCGGAGAGTCCTTTGCCGACGTAATCGTTGGCGTCGCCTTCCAGCGTCAGCGTCACGCCGTGCGCCAGGAATGCGCCAAAGCTCTGTCCGGCCGAGCCGCGTGAACTGTGAACTGGATCGTATCGTGCGGCAGGCCCTTCGACCCATAGCGCCGCGCGATCTCGCCGCTCAACATCGCGCCCACCGTGCGATGCACATTGCGGATCGGCAGCTTGAACTCCACCGGCGTCTGGTTCTCCAGCGCCTCCTTGGCGTGGTCGATCAGCTTGTAGTCCAGCGCCTGCTCCAGGCCGTGATCCTGCGCGATGGTGCAGCGCCGGCCGACACGCGCAGCGGCACCTGCGGGTTGTAGAGGATGGAGCTGAAATCCAATCCCGCGCGCCTTCCAATGATCGATGGCCTTGCGCATCTCGAGGCGGTCCACGCGGCCGATCATTTCGTCCATGGTCCGGAAGCCCAGCTTCGCCATCAATTGGCGCGACCTCTTCGGCGATGTAGAAGAAGAAATTGATGACGTTTTCCGGCTGGCCCTGGAACTTCTTGCGCAGCGCCGGATCCTGCGTCGCGATGCCCACCGGGCAAGTGTTCAGATGGCACTTGCGCATCATGATGCAGCCCATGCGCGACCAGCGGAGCGGTGGAGAAGCCGAACTCTTCGGCGCCCAGCAGCGCGCGCGATCACCACGTCGCGGCCGGTTTGCAGCTTGCCGTCGGTCTGCACGCGGATGCGGCTGCGCAGGTCGTTCAACACCAGCACCTGCTGCGTTTCCGCCAGTCCCAGTTCCCAGGGAACGCCGGCGTGCTTGATCGAGGTCAGCGGCGAAGCGCCGGTGCCGCCGTCGTGGCCGCTGATCAGCACCAGGTCGGCATGCGCCTTCGCGACGCCCGCCGCCACCGTGCCCACACCCACTTCGGCCACCAGCTTCACCGAAATGCGCGCCTTCGGATTGACGTTCTTGAGATCGTAGATGAGCTGCGCCAGATCCTCGATGGAATAAATATCGTGATGCGGCGGCGGCGAAATCAGGCCCACGCCGGGAATCGAGTGCCGCACGCGCGCGATCACCTCGTCCACCTTGTGGCCGGGCAACTGCCCGCCCTCGCCGGGCTTGGCGCCCTGCGCGATCTTGATCTGCAGTTCGTCCGCGTTCACCAGGTAATTGCGTGGTCACGCCGAAGCGGCCCGGAGGCCACCTGCTTGATCGCGCTGCGCCGCCAGTCGCCGTTCGGCATCGCGCGCGAAACGCTCCTCGTCCTCGCCGCCTTCGCCGGTGTTCGACCGTCCGCCGATGCGGTTCATCGCGATCGCCAGCGTCTCGTGCGCTTCCTTGCTGATCGAGCCGAACGACATCGCGCCCGTCGCGAAACGCTTCACGATTTCGCTCGCCGGTTCCACTTCGTCCAAGGGAATCGGGCTCGCTTGCCATCTTGAACTCCATCAAGCCGCGCAGCGTGCAGAGCTGCTTGCTTTGCTGGTCGATCAGCTGCGTGTATTCCTGGAACGTCTCGAAGCTCGACTGCCGCACCGCGTGCTGCAGCTTGCTGACGGTCAGCGGATTCAGCAAATGATACTCGCCCTTGACCCGGTATTGATAGCTGCCGCCGATGTCCAGTTCGGTGTCCGATTCCGACAGCGGCTGCATGGCGAACTGCGTGCTTCAGCCTGCGCTTCGCGCGCCAGCACGTCCAGACCCACGCCTTCGATGCGCGAAGCCGTGCCCGTGAAATACTGGTCCACCAGCGCCTTGTTCAGGCCGATCGCCTCGAACATCTGCGCGCCGCGATAGCTCTGCAGCGTCGAGATGCCCATCTTCGAGAAGACCTTCAGCAGGCCCTTGTTGATGGCCTTTTTGTAATTCTTGAGCGCCGTCTCAAAGGTGACGCCTTCCGGCAGGTTGCCGCGCTGCGCCTGGTCTTCCAGCGTTTCGATCGCCAGATAGGGATTGACCGCGCTGGCGCCGTAGCCGATCAGCAGCGCGAAATGCATCACCTCGCGCGGCTCGCCCGATTCGATGATCAGCGCCACCTGCGTGCGCGTGCCTTCGCGCACCAGGTGATTGTGGACCGCGGTCAGCGCCAGCAGGCTCGGAATCGGCGCATACTCTCTGATCCATGCCGCGATCCGAAAGAATCAGCAGGCTGTAGCCCGACTTGATCGCCAGCGAGGCCCGGCGGCACAGACCGTCCAGCGCGCGCTCCAGCTCGTTCTGCCGCCTCGCCACGCGGAAACAGCATCGGCAAGCGTGGTGCGCGAGCAGTTCGCTGGTCGAAACGCGGCGCAGCTTCTCCAGATCGAGGTTGGTCAGGATCGGATGCGGCAGCTTCAGCGTGTGGCAATGCTGCGGCGTCTCTTCCAGGATGTTGCGCTCGGTGCCGATGTAGCTGGTCAGCGACATCACCAGTTCTTCGCGGATCGGATCGATGGCCGGATTGGTCACCTGCGCGAACAGCTGCTTGAAGTAGTTGAACAGCGGCTGCGGCTTGTCCGACAGGCACGCCAGCGGCGTGTCGGTCCCCATCGAACCGATCGGCTCCTCGCCTTTGGCGGCCATGGGCGCGATCAGCAGCCGCAGATCTTCTTCGGTGTAGCCGAAAGCGCGCTGCCGCATGATGATGGTGTCGTGATCGGACCCGTAAACGCGCGGCGGCTCGGGCAGCTGATCGAGCGTGATCTGGTTCTGCGCCAGCCACTCGCCGTAAGGCTGCCGCGTCGGCCAGGCTGTGCTTGATCTCTTCGTCCGGAATGATGCGGCCCTGCTCGGTATCCACCAGCAGCATGCGGCCGGGCTGCAGGCGGCCTTTATAGCTTCACGTCTTCCGGCTTGACCGGCAGCACGCCGGTTTCCGACGCCAGGATCAGCTGATCGTCGTTGGTGACCAGGTAGCGCGCCGGCCGCAGACCGTTGCGGTCCAGCGTCGCGCCGATCACTCGTCCATCGGTGAAGGCCACCGCCGCCGGGCCGTCCCACGGCTCCATCAGCGACGCGTGATATTCGTAGAACGCCTTCTTCTTCGGAGTCCATGGTGGTGTCGGCGTCCCAGGCTTCCGGAATCAGCATCGCCATCACGTGCGGCAGGCTGCGGCCGGCCAGCGTCAGCAACTCCACCGCGTTATCCAGCGCAGGCGGAATCGCTCTGTCCCGGCGGGATCACCGGAAACAGTTTCTTCATGTCGTCGCCGAACAGAGGCGAATGACAGCACGGTCTCGCGCGCAGTCATCCAGTTCGACGTTGCCGCGCACCGTGTTGATCTCGCCGTTGTGGCACAGGTAGCGATAAGGGTGCGCCAGCGGCCAGGTCGGAAACGTGTTGGTCGAGAAACGCTGGTGGACCAGGCACAGCGCGCTGATCGTCTCGGGATCGGTCAGCTCCTTGTAGAAATCGCGGAATCTGGGCAGCCAGCAGCAGGCCCTTGTACACGATGGTCCGCGACGACAGCGACGGAATGTAGAAAAAATGCTTGTCCTGAATCGGGGACGCCGCGACTTCCATCTTCAGCGCGCTTCCGGACCACGTACAGCTTGCGCTCCAGTTCGTCCTGGGTCATGCCCAGCGCGCGCCGCGGATGAAAATCTGTTCGATGTAAGGCTGCGATGCGCGCGCGACGCGGCCGATGGCGTCCACATCAACCGGCGTATCGCGCCAGCCGAGAACGGTCAGCCCTTCCTCCGCCGCGATCCGCTCCAGAATTCCTTCCGCCAGCAAGCGCTGCTGAGGTTCCACCGGCAGGAACATCATCCCGACGCCATAAGCGCCCGCGGGCGGCAACGTGAAGCCCAGCTTGGCGCACTCGCGGGCGAAAAACTTGTGCGGGATCTGAATCAGAATGCCCGCGCCGTCGCCGGTCTCCGGATCGCAGCCGCACGCGCCGCGGTGAGTCAGGTTGACCAGGATCTGCAATCCTTTCAGGATGATGTCGTGGGACTGCTGACCTTTGATGTTGACCACGAATCCGATGCCGCAAGCATCGTGCTCGTTTCGAGGATTGTAAAGTCCCTGCTCGACGGGGAGTCGGTTATTCATAGATCTTCAACCGCTACGGTTTGAACCAGTATAGCGGACACGGGTACTATCGTCTATCCAGATTCTGTGTTGACAATTTATAAGCACTGGTAATAATATAAAAGTGTTTTGGATTACGGTCATCTCAGGCTTTTTAAAGACATCGCGCTTACCCGAAGCGTAAGCCGGGGAGCGGCTTTAAACACCGTCAGCCAGTCGGCCGCCAGCCAGCACCTGCAAGATATAGAGTCCGAATTAGGAGTGAGTTTACTGGATCGCAGCACCCGCCCGCTGATCCCGACTCAAGCTGGCCTCCAATACCTGGATTTTTGCCGGGACGTTCTCAATCGCTACGAAGAATTCCTCGCTGAAATCAAAGCCCAGCAGTCCACCATTGAAGGCGTGGTTCGGGTGGCTTCGATTTACTCGGTTGGCTTATCGGAGTTGTCTCAATTGGAACGGGAGTTCGTACGGCGGCATCCGCACGCCTCCTTGGCGGTTGAATATCTGAGGCCCGAGAAGGTCTACGAATCCGTACTCATGGACCACGCCGACTTAGGCCTGGTGAGCTATCCCGAGGCGAGCCGCCAACTCACCGTCGTCCCCTGGCGGGAGGAAGAAATGGTGCTGGCCGTCTCACCCTATCATCCTCTCTCTGCGCGTGAAGAGGTTGCACCGTACGATCTCGAAAACCTTGACTTTGTGGGATTCGATGAAGACCTGCCGATCCGGCGCGAGATCGACCGTTTCTTGAAGGAACATCACGTGCGCGTGAACATGGTGCTGCACTTCGACAACATCCAGATGATTAAAGAAGCAGTCGCCCACGGAGCGGGCGCGAGCATCGTTCCCGCGCGAATTCTGGAGACCGAGATTTCCCAAGGCAGGCTGCTTCCGATTCCGATCCTGGGCGAATTGATGCGCCCGATAGGAATCGTATTCCGCCGCAAAAAACAGTTTCACGGGGCCGCCAAGGCCTTCTTTGAGTTGTTGCAAGAGCACCCCAAAGTGCACGACTGATCCCGCCAACGCGGGTCGTGCCGCATGCATGGAGAATAGGTAGAACCATGCCGGATCCACGACTTGTTCGCGCTGTCATCCTATTGTCATTTTCATGCGAAGCTCTCGCGCAAGAGCGCTGGAACTTGTACTATCAGGCGACATCGGTCGGGCAGTATCATGGAACGTTCAATTCGCCGTACTCTGGGCCCTTCAGCCTTCGCAGCTATCCTGAACGGGACGTTTCGCTCACGACAACGCTCTTTCTCGGCTTACGCATCGGCCAGAACACAACACTCTACTTCGATCCCGAAATCGCGGGCGGACGTGGGTTTAGCGGGGTGACTGGATTAGCCAACTCATCGAACGGCGAACTGCCACGAGTGGCGTCCGCAACGCCGAAACCCTACGTGGCCCGGCTTTATATAACGCATGACTTCGGATTCGGCGATGACAAAGAATCCTTTGAGAGCGAAGAGAACCAACTCGCCGGCCGGCGCCCGATGAAGCGCTACACGATCACCGCCGGCCGTTTCACCTTGACCGATTTCTTCGATAAGAACCGCCACTCGCACGACCCGCGCAGTCAGTTTCTGGGCTGGGGCGTCATGTTTAACGGCGCATGGGACTACCCTGCCGACGTTCGCGGTTACACCTGGGGGTGGGTTCACGAATTTCATGCGCGCAAGTGGTCTCTGCGTTATGCCAGCGCGGCGATGCCGCGGGTAGCGAACGGTTTGCGGTTCGACCGGAGGCTGTTTCGGAATCGCGGAGACGTGTTCGAGGGCGAGTACCGCTACACGGTGAGAAAGCGCACAGGCACGCTGCGATTGCTGCACTATCTCAATCACGCCAACGCCGGCACTTATGCCGAAGCGGGAACCGACGTAACCGCAACCCGCCGCAACGGTACGCTCAAGTACGGCTTTGGCGTCAACGTCGATCAGGAATTGACCAAGGACATCGGTGGCTTCGGGCGGCTCGGATGGAACGACGGTAAGACGGAGAGTTTCGCCTTTACCGCGATCGACCGTCTGGCTACCGTGGGAGTGTCCATCACTGGACAACGTTGGCGGCGTCCTTTGGATACGGTTGCAACCGAGCTGACCGCGAGCGGGATTTCGGGTGTTCACGCGGCCTATCTGGCGCGAGGCGGGAATGATTTTCTCATCGGAGATGGGCGGTTGCGGTATGGGCCGGAGTACATTTCCGAAACGTACTACAGCGCGCGGATCTTTCCCGGATTTTTCGTGAGCCTGGACCTGCAGCATGTGTCCAACCCGGCCTACAATCGAGACCGCGGCCCGGTGTGGATTCCCAGCTTGCGGCTACATATTGAGCTTGGGAACACTACGTTCCAACATCAGAAGCGGGATTAACCAGGTTGTTAACCTGCGCGGGATTGGCAATCCCGCCCTACGGAGTGGCGAATTGCAGCCGGCGGCGTAACAGATCCAGCGCCGTGTTCGTGGCGATGGTGCGGATCCGGTGCCGGTCCGCATTGAAATGCAACCGGGCCGCCTCCGACCGCTGGGGTGTTGCCAGCCCCATAAAAACGAGACCCACTATCGCCGCCCGGACCCGCATACCCCGTCAGCGACAAGCCATAAGTGGAGCCGGTGATGCGGCGGGCACCTTCGGCCATGGCGATCGCAACGGGCTCGCTCACGGCGGTATGCTCCGGACAACAGCGCTCCGGCACGCCCAACAGACTCGCCTTCATCGCGTCCGTGTAGGTCGAGGAAGCCACCCACGAAATACTCGGAGCTCCGGCGATGCCGGTGATCCTTTCGCCCACCATGCCGCCGGTGAGGCTTTCGGCAACGCTCAAGGTGGCGTGCCCGCGGCGAAGCAGGCTGCCGACCACCTCTTCCAGCGGCTCACCGGTCCTCGAATAGAGCCGCTCGCCGAGCAGCGCCTCGATCTGCGAGCCACCTCCTGCGAGCAGCGCCTCCGCTTCCTCCGTCGTCTGCACAGCGGGCCCGCAGGTGGATCTGAATATCGCTGGCGGCGGCAAGAATCGTCGTGACCGGATTGACGTACCTGGTATAGACGGGCGCGATCAGCGTATCGAGGTCCGACTCACCCATGCCCGCGACCCGGTAGAAGCGGGCCCGGATGATCTGGGGCGGCAGCAACTGCTCCAGCCGCGGCAGGCAACGCGCCGGGAACATCGACTTCAACTCGCGCGGCGGCCCGGGGAGCAGCATGACAACTGCGCCCCTCCTGCTCGATCCATTGGCCGGGGGCGGTGCCCCAGTCGTTCTGCAGGATCTCGGCGCCTTCGCAGGATGTACGCCTGCCGCTTGTTGTTCTCGGCCATCTTGCGGCCGAACTTGCGGAACCGCTCGGCCAGCCAGTCGCAGACGTCCTGGTTGAAGACCAGCTTGCGGCCCAGCGCGGCAGGCGACGGCATCGCGGGTAACGTCGTCTTCGGTCGGACCCAGGCCGCCGGTCATGATCACGATCTGCGAGCGGCTTCAGGCGGCCGGCGGATCGTGTCAGCTCAGCAGCGCCGCGCTCGTCGCCGACGATCGATCTTGCGCACCACTTCGACGCCCAGGGCGTTGAGCTGATCGGTCAGATACAGCGAGTTGGTGTCGACCTTCTGCGGGGTCAGCAACTCGGAGCCGACCGCGATGATCTCGGCGTCGGCCATCAGGCAGATCGGCTTTCCGGCGATGCCGACGTCGACCCGGTACAGCGCGTTGTTGGTGCAGACCATCAGCGCGCGGGAGGGGGTAAAGGCCATGCCCACGATGCCCGGCCCGGAGAGGAACAGCTCCGGCTTATCCGTTGCGTGTCGAAGCGCACGACGCCGCGGCGGCCGCCCAAGGAGGCGGCGACGTACAGGCGGCCCTCGGCGTCGACGGCCATGCCCTGCGGGCGGCCCAGGCCGCGATAGTAGACGTCGACTTCGCCGGTGGGCGCGATGCGGTGGATGCAGTCGAAGCTCGAGGTGGTCGGCCCGGTCACATACAGTCGCCATCCGCGCCCATGGCCAAATGGTAGGCGGCGATCGACGGCTCGAGCGTGGCGAAGACGTAGATCTGGCGCGAGCGGCTGATCTTGAAGATGGTGCCGCTGCGGTCGCCCACGTACAGATTTTCATCCTGGATCGAAGCAGATGCCCGGTGGCGACGCCCATGCCCTCGACGTAGACGGACATGTTGCCGCTGGGCGTAACCTGATACACGATGCCGTCGTAGCGGCTGATACGTACAGCATGCCCGTCGCGGTCGAAGGCCAGGCCGGTGGCATTCATCACGTCGGTGACGAACGGCTTGGCGGTGTAATTCAAGATCGATCTTGTAGACCGAGACCGGGGTTTTCTGGCCGCGGGATCCGCTGAAAGTGACATACACGTTGCCGAAGCTATCCACGGCGGGATTGGCCACCGGGTAGAGGCTGTCGGCGATCTGGATGCCGACGTCGCAGGTCCAGACCGGGGTGGACTTGTCGCCCGATTCGACGACCAGGTCGCCGGCGCCGGCGCCATCGGGCACCCGGACCACCATGTAGGAATCGGACCCGATCACGATGGGAGCCGAGACGTCGCCGATGGTGACCTGGGGACGTTCGGAGCGGGCCAAGCCCTTGCCCCTGATCTGAAATTCGCCGCCGGGAATGGCCGCGGCAGGGGAAACGCCGGAAATCTGGGGCCGCCCGTTGGACTCTTTGCTCATTGCCATATAGACTCAGTGGACTTCAATACCAACCAAAATAACCTGTCAGTAACAAAACCAGCGCGCCATAGACACCGGCCATCAGATCGTCGGCCACGATTCCCAAGCCACCGGGCAGGGCTTCGAAGCGCCGGCGGGAAACGGCTTCCAGATATCGAAGAGGCGAAACAACAGGAAGCCGAGAGACCAGCTTTTCCAGTTGAAGGTAACGGCGCCCGGCCAGGGTGATCCATTGGCCGAGCACCTCGTCGACGACCACGAATCCAGGGTCCTTCCGGTTGCGAGCCTTCGGCGGAACCCCGGCGGCCCAGATTCCAGGGCCTAGCAAAAGGATAACCGGGAGCAGCAAGCCAGATGGGGCGAAAGGGCCACAAGCGGTCGGCAAGCAGGCCAGCGAGAACGGCCGCCGCGAGCCCACGGTTCCCGGCGCAACCGGGCACAACCACAGCCGAACCAGGTTGCGATCACGTCGGCCAGGCTGTTCATTCCGCTAGTCTTCTTCTTCGGAACCTGAGATCTTAAACGGATCCACCGGAGTGGAGATCACGTACTTCTCGGACGCCCAGTTGCCGAGGTCGATCAGCTTGCAACGCTCGCTGCAGAACGGCATAGAACTCGGAGTCCATGGGGGACCTCTTTTTTACAGATCGGGCACTTCATCGGCTAAAAGGAGCGGTTTGGGGACGGGTCCGCTGCGAGAATCTGGAACGGATTGAGCGGCAGGCAGCCGGCGGCGGCGCGCTGGGGAGCGTCGATGAGTTCGCCCACCAGATCGTAGTCGTGCGCTTCGGTGATCCGCATGCGGCGGATCTCACCGGCTTGGGGCGCGACCTCGCCGAAATCGTTGATATAGCAGACGCCGTCGATTTCGGGCGCCTGGGTGGGCAGGCGCGCCTCCCAGAGCAGATCGGTTTCCTGAGAGGGTCCTTCGACCAGGACATCCATTTCGCGGCCGATCATGCGCTTGATTGCGGGCCTTGGAGATCTTGCGCTGGATGGCCATCAGCCTGCGCTTGCGGTTGTAGATGGTGCGGCGCATCCACTTTGGCGTCGAGTTGCGAAGCTGGCGCTGGTGTCCTCATCGGAGTAGGAGAACACGCCGAGGCGGTCGAATTGCGCGGCCTTTACGAACTGGCACAGAGTTTCGAAGTCGGCGTCGGTCTCGCCCGGGGAAGCCGACGATCATGCTGGTGCGGATGGCCACGCCGGGAATGGTGGCGCGAATGCGCTCGATCAGCTTCAGGAAAATATCGCCGTTGGCGCCGCGCTTCATGCGCTTCAACACCGGAGCGCTGGCGTGCTGCAGCGGCATGTCGATGTACTTGACCAGCGCCGCGTGCGTCGGCGATGGTGTCGAGCAGTTTCTGAGTGACGCTGTTGGGATAGCAGTAGAGGAACCGGACCCACTTCTCGAGCGGGGGTTTCGATTTGCGCCAGGCGCGCGAGCAGCAGCGCCAGCCCGTCCTTGAGCCCGAGGTCTTCGCCGTAACAGGTGGTGTCCTGGCCGATGAGATTGATCTCGCGCACGCCTTGGGCGAACAGGCGCGTAGCTTCCGCGACCACGGATTCGAAGCGGCGGCTGCGGAACTTGCCGCGGTACTGCGGAATCACGCAGAACGTGCAGGGATGGTCGCAGCCTTCGGCGATCTTGATGTAGGCGTGATGGCGCGGCGGTGGAGAGCACGCGCGGCGTGAGGTCGTGATACAGGTACGGTTCAGACACGCCGGCGGGAACCGGGGTCGCCCTCGCACAGCGCCACGATCTTATCCAGCTCGTTGGTGCCGATGATCGCGTCGACTTCGGGCAGATCGCTGCGGATGTCGCCGCGGTAGCGCTCCACCAGGCAGCCGGCGACGATCAGCTGCTGAGCCCGGCCGGTCTTTTGTACTCCGCCATTTCGAGAATGGTGTCGACCGATTCCTGTTTGGCGGGGTCGATGAAGCTGCAGGTGTTGACGACGATGACGTCGGCGTCCGAGGGGTCATGGGTGAGCTCGTGGCCCCGCTCGACCAGTTGGCCCATCATGACTTCCGTGTCGACTAGATTTTTGGGGCAGCCGAGGCTGACAAAACCGACTTTCACGTGTGATCCGATACTGAGGTGTGCTCCTTTAGTTTAGCAGTTCATTCCGTGCGGACATAGCAGACAAAACCGAGCGGAAATTGCGGGTTCTCCGTGCTAACATACTGCTGCAAGCGGTCGACCGTAGGCCAAGCCGCTTGAAATCCGACTGTAACAATACGAGGAGATTCTACATGACAGCCATGGAAGTGGGAAAGAAATTAGTGGAATTGTGCAAGGCTAATAAGAACATGGAGGCGGTCGAGACGCTGTATTCGCCCGATATCGTGAGTGTGGAAGCCGCCAGCATGCCGGGCATGCCTGCGGAGATGAAAGGCATCGATGCGATCCGCGGAAAGAATCAGTGGTGGCTGGACAACCACGAGGTCCACTCGGCTTCGTGCGACGGCCCTTATCCCCATGGGGACCGGTTTATCGTGCACTTCGACTATGATGTGACGAACAAGAAATCCAACCACCGGATGCAGATGAATGAGATGGCGTTGTACACGGTGGCGGGCGGGAAAGTTGTGCGCGAAGAGTTCTTCTACAACATGGGGTAGCCGGGCGGCGTTTGTTAGCATGGAGAGCGGATCGGTATTCAAGCCGATCTTCTCTCATCCATGCGAAACGTAATTATTCTCGGGTCCGGCTGCGCCGGAAACACCGCCGCGATTTATGCCGCTCGGGCCAACTTGAAGCCGCTGGTAGTCGGTGGCCACGAACCGGGCGGCCAGCTCTCGATCACCACCCTGGTCGAAAACTTTCCCGGGTTCCCGGAAGGCATTCGATGGTCCCGAGCTGGTCGAAAACATGAAGAAGCAGGCCGAGCATTTTGGCGCCGAGTATCTGCACGGTTCACGTGATGGAAGCCGATCTCTCCAAGCGGCCCGTTTCAGCTTCGCATCGATCGACGAGTGGCACGAAACCCTCACGCTGATCATCGCCTCGGGCGCCTCGGCGCGCTGGCTGAATTTGCCGAACGAACAGAAACTGATCGGCCATGGCGTCAGTTCCTGCGCCACCTGCGATGGCTTCTTCTATCGCGGCAAGAAGATCATGGTCATCGGCGGCGGCGATACCGCCATGGAGGAGGCCAATTTTCTCACGCGCTTCGGATCGGAGGTCACCATGGTTCACCGCCGCGAACAGTTCCGGGCTTCCAAAATCATGGTGGAGCGGGTGAAAGCACAACCCCAAAATCAAGATGATGTCTGAATACCGTCGTCGAAGATGTCTACGACGCGAGCAAGCACACTGGTCACCGGCGTCAAGCTGCACAACTCTGGGCACCGGCGAGGTCTGGGAACAGGATGTGGACGGCTTTTTCGTGGCGATCGGCCATATCCCGAACACCGCGCCCTTTATCGGTCAGATCGATCTTGATGCCGACGGCTACGTTGTTTCGCATGGCGGCGCGCGGACCAATATTAACGGCGTGTTTCATGCGGGCGACGTTCAGGATCGCGTCTACCGCCAGGCGATCACGGCCTCGGGGCCGGCTGCATGGCGGCTATCGAAGTGGAACGTTTTCTTGAAGCGGAGGGGCACTAAGGTCAGCCAAGTTAGAGAGTGGGCCATCCAAGTTGCACAGTAAGGAGCCAATCTGCTAGCCTATGCATGAATTGGCATGCTCGCTATTACCAATCTCGATCCTGATTCCGATACGCCGATCTACCGGCAACTGTACGCGCACATTCGTACCGCAATCGAATCGGGAACGCTGCCGGACGGATACCGGCTTCCGCCGACACGCGAGCTGGCCGGCTCGCTGGGGCTGAACCGCACCACAGTATCTTCCGCTTACGATCTTCTGGAAACACAGGGCCTGATCAAGGGCCACGTGGGACGCGGGAGTTTCGTGAGCGCGAAGCCGGGAACGGAACGATCAGTTTTTCCACCTCCCGGCCTTCCGAGCTTCTGTTCCCGATGGAAGCCTTTCGGGAGACTTGCCGCGAGGTGATCGGTGGCGAGTCGGCGCAGACCATTTTGCAACTGGGATCGCCATCCGGTTACGGCCCGCTTCGCCGCTACCTGTTCGAGAATGCTCAGGCCGAAGGGACCGCGCGCCCCTCAGACGGAGTGATGATCACCAGCGGCTGCCAACAGGGCTTCGACCTGCTTCTCCGCACGCTGATCAAGAGCGGGGAATCGGTGATTGTCGAAGATCCGGTGATTCCAGGGTTGAAAAACGCCGTCCTGCGCGCCGGCGCACGGCTCATCGGAGTGCCCGTCGGACCGGACGGAATCGATCTATCCACCTGGAACGCACGCTGAGGCAGGAGCGGCCGAAGATGGTCGTGGTTACCCCGAACTTCCAAAATCCTACCGGGGCTACTTTGCCCTTGGCGGATCGAACCGCGTTGATCGAGTTGACGAATCGCGCCGGAGCGATGCTGGTTGAGAACGACATCTACGGAGACCTCCGCTATGAGGGGCCGCCTATCCCAACCCTGAAGCGCTTAGACGAATCCGGGGCAACCATTCTCCTGCGCAGCTTTTCCAAGATCGCGTTTCCGGGCCTGCGGGTTGGTTGGATGATCGGTCCACAGAATCTCATTGATCGTCTGACCGAAACCAAGCAGTGGAGCGATTTGCATACCGATCAATTGTCGCAAGCGGTTTTGCTTCGCTTCGCCCAATCCGGACGGCTGGAAGCGCATCGCAGCCGAATGCTGGAGGCGGGACGGGCCCGCTTGCACGCCACCATTGCCGCCTGCGGGCAGCACCTGCCGGACGGCGCTGAATTTACCCGGCCGGAAGGCGGAATGAACCTCTGGGTGCGCCTCCCGGAGCCGCTCGACGCGGGCGAGATGCTGCCGAGAGCGGAACGCGAAGGCGTCACCTACTTGCCCGGCAAGTTCTTCGGCATCGCTAAGACGGAAGCAAACTGCCTTCGGCTCAGTTTTGCCGGGGTAGAGCCGAGCCGCATCGAGACCGGAATCGCCAAGCTCGGCGCGTTGTTCAAGAGCGAACTGGAGCGGGTTCGAGAGTATGCAAGGCCGGAATCGGTTCCGGCGATGGTTTGAAAGATAAGGGTTGCGGCTTTTGAGCGGCGCAACCCATTTCACAAGGAGCTGACATGTATTTAGACGAATCGTTTCGATTAAAAGTCGGTCTCGCCGAAATGTTAAAAGGCGGCGTGATCATGGACGTGACCAATGCCGAACAAGCCGTTATCGCGGAAAACGCCGGCGCCACCGCGGTGATGGCGCTGGAACGTGTCCCGTCCGACATCCGCAAAGAGGGCGGCGTGGCCCGCATGGCCCCGATCAGCAAGATCCGGGAAATCATGGAAACAGTAAGCATTCCGGTGATGGCGAAAGCGCGCATCGGTCACTTTATGGAGGCCCGTGTTCTGGAATCGCTTAAGGTCGATTACATCGACGAGAGCGAAGTGTTGACTCCGGCCGACGAAGAACACCACATCGACAAGCGCGACTTCAACGTGCCTTTCGTGTGCGGAGCGCGCAATCTAGGCGAGGCGTTGCGCCGGATCGCCGAAGGCGCGGCCATGATCCGGACTAAAGGCGAAGCGGGTTCCGGCAACATCGTAGAAGCCGTACGCCACATGCGGACCATCATCAAAGAGATGCGGCAACTTACGGTGCTCGGCAAAGAAGAGCTGGTGCACGAATCGAAGAAGCTACAAGCCCCGCTGGAGCTGGTGCAGTGGGTAGCGGAACACGGGAAGTTGCCAGTCCCGAATTTTTCCGCCGGCGGAATCGCCACTCCCGCCGACGCCGCGCTGGTGATGCAACTGGGCGCCGAGGCGGTATTCGTAGGCTCCGGAATTTTCAAGTCGGACGATCCCGAGGCCCGCGCCCGCGCTATTGTGAAGGCCGCGACGTACTACAAGGACCCCGCCAAACTGCTGGAGGCCAGCGAGGACCTAGGTATGGCAAT
This sequence comes from Bryobacterales bacterium, assembly GCA_963792655.1. Classification (GTDB taxonomy): domain Bacteria; phylum Acidobacteriota; class Terriglobia; order Bryobacterales; family Bryobacteraceae; genus DOZZ01. Next base: position 1,319,113 of record CAWBWU010000003.1, on the reverse strand, counting down.
GTTAGGCATCGACGTTTCGAAGCTCCACGAATCCGAGTTGTTGCAGACCCGGGGCTGGTAAATGAGGCGCAAGCGCGTGGGTGTTCTCGCGCTGCAGGGAGATTTCGAGGCGCATAGCAAAGCTCTCGCTCAAGCGGGAGCCGATGCGGAGGAAGTGCGCTCGGCCGATCAATTAGAGAATCTGGACGGTCTGATCATCCCCGGCGGCGAAAGCACCACGATGTTGAAGCTGATCAACGAGGAAGGCCTGTTTGAGCCATTGAAGAATTTCGGCGAGAGCCGGCCTATCTTCGGCACCTGCGCCGGAGCGATCCTGCTGGCAACCAGAGTCAGCAACCCGGTGCAGGCATCGTTACAGTTAATGGATATCGATGTGCAGCGCAACGGATACGGACGCCAGCTCGACAGCCGGATCGGCCACCTCAGGCCCGCCGGAGCTAGCAAAGACCTCGAAGCTGTATTCATCCGGGCGCCCATTATCCGCCGCGTGGGCGAACAGGCGAAAGTCTTGGCGAGTATAACGGCGATCCCGTCCTGGTCGAACAGGGCCGTCATCTGGTGGCGACATTCCATCCGGAACTCACCGCCGATCCGGCCATTCACAAGCTGTTCCTGGATAAGATTACTGGCCCTTTAGGCACTCGGCGATCTCTTTCTCGGAGATTGCGCCCTCCTTGATCATTCTCCAGTAGGTTCGGTGATGTCGACCGTGGTGGCGCCCTGGCCGGAACAGATGCCGCCATCCAGCACCAGGTCCACGCGCCGTCCATCTGGCCGAAGACTTCGATCCCGCTACGTGCAGGTGGGCTGGCCGGAGATATTGGCGCTGGTCGAGATCAGCGGCTGCTCCAGCCAGTCCAGCAGCGCATGGGCAACGCGCGAGCGCGACTGCCGCATCGCCAGCCGGCCGGTGTTTCCCGTCACCTTCAGCGGAACCTTCGCCGAGGCCGGCACGATCATGGTCAGCGGACCCGGCCAGAAGTGCCGCGCCAGCATATAGAAGCGGCCGGAGAGCTCCTTGGCCAGTTCTTCGGCCATGAAATTCCCGCTGATCAGCAAGCGGCAGCGCGCGTTGCATCTCGCGCCTCTTGGCGGCGAACACCGTCCCACCGCGTGCAGATTCAGCGGGTCGGCCACCAGCGTGTACAGCGCATCGGTGGGAATCGCCACCACCCCGCCCCGGCGAATGATCGCGGCGGCGCGCTCCACCGCTTGGGCGCAGGGCTGATCGGAATCGATTTCAATTAGGTCTGTTGCCAAGTGTGTTTCGCTCGCCTTAGTCTACCGGGCCGATCGCTTCCGCTACTTCGATCGCCATCGCATAACGGCCGAACGGAGCGCTCAACTGGACGCCCTGCACCATGTGGCGCACGCGTTCCACCATCTCGCGCGCGATGGCGACGCCTTCCTGCCGCGCCTTCTCGGCATTCTCGGCGCGCCGCATCCGCTCCATGTAATGCTCGGGAACGGGCACGCGCAGCTCATTCACCATGAACTCGGCATTGCGGTAACTGGTCAGCGGCCAGATGCCGCAGATCACGGGAAGCTTGTAGTGCTCGGTCCGCTTCAGGAAACGCTCCAGCATGCCCAAGTCGAACACCGGCTGCGTGACGACGTACTCGGCGCCGCCCTGCGCTTTCCATTCGAAGCGCCGCAGCTCTTCGTCCATGTTCAAAGCGCCCGGATTCGCGCCCACGCCGAGCAGCAGCGCCGTTTGCGAGCCCATCGGATTGCCGCCGATGTCCGAGCCCCTGATTCAGATTGTTGACGATATTGGTGAGCCCGATGGCGTCCACGTCGAACACCGCGGTGGCATCCGGATAGGTGCCCATGCGCGGCGGATCGCCGGTGATGCAGATCAGGTTGCGGACGCCCACCGCGTGCGCGCCCAGCAGTTCGGACTGGATGCCGAGAATGTTGCGGTCGCGGCAGCAGAAGTGCAGCACGGCCTCGATCCCGGCCTGCTGCTGGATCAAGCTGGCAGGTGACCTGCGCGCTCATGCGGGCGCTGGCGCGCGGCCCATCCGGAACATTGATGCAATCGATGCCCGGCCTTGGCGCACAGCCGCGCGCCCTCGATTTCTTTGGTGGCGTCCACGCCGCGCGGGGGCAGAATCTCGACGAACGACACGAACTTGCCCGCCGCGAGCTTCGCGCCCAGCTTGCTCTTGTTGCGCCACCGGAACCTTGGCCAGCGCCTTGGATCTGGACCGCCGGCTCGTCCACGGTGCACGCTCAGAGTCCGCTGGCCCGGGATTGAGCGACTCGCGCCTCCGCGCGGATCAGCTTGATGTGCTCGGGCGTGGTGCCGCAGCAGCCGCCCACGATCTTCACGCCGGCCCAGAGAAAGCGGCGCGCATACTGCGCCATGTACTCGGGCGAACACAGATAGATGTTGCGGCCTTCGACCACGGTGGGCAGGCCGGCGTTGGGCATCGCGCTCATCGGCTTGCTGGAGTAGCTGCATCATCTGCTCGATCGTCTCGAGCGTCGCCTTGGGGCCCACCGAGCAGTTCAGCCCGATCACGTCGGCGGGCCACTCGTCCAGCTTGCGCGTGTAGGTCTCCGGATCGGTGCCGTCGCGCAGATTGCCGTCATCGTCGATGGTCACCTGCGCCACGATCACCATCTCGCTGGCCGGCCACTTCGCGCACGGCGAAGATGGCCTCGCGCAGTTCGTTCAGATCGCCGAAGGTCTCGATGACGATCAGATCGACGCCCGCTTCCACCAGCGCCTCGGCCTGCTCGCGGAAGATGTCGCGCGCCTCGGCGAACGAGGTGGGGCCCAGCGGCTCCATCGCGCACTCCCAGCGGGCCGATGGCGCCCGCCACGAACGCGCCATCGCTCGGCCGCCTCGCGGGCCAGCCGCACGCCGGCGTGATTGATGGCCTTGCAGCTTTTCCGCAAGCCCGAACGCCGCCAGCCGCATGCGGTTCGCGCCGAACGTGTTGGTTTCCAGGATCTCGGCGCCGGCCTTGACGTACTCCTGATGCGTTTCCCGAACCAGCGCGGGCGACGACAGATTCAACTCGTCGTAGCAGCGGTTGATGAACACGCCCTTGGCATACAGCACGGTGCCCATGGCGCCATCGGCCACCAACACGCGATTCCGCAGCTGCCTCGCGGAACTCCTTCTGGCGGTTTGTGGGGATGAGCGTCTCGGGGGTTGTGGTTGCGGTCATTCCGGTTAGTAGGCAGCGTGGCTGCCGGGTACAAAATCGCGTGGCGGCAAACCCGACAGGCTGCCCGCACAATTTCGAGGCCGAATCGGCGGTACACGCAGATTGTACCGCATTCACCGCAGGTCAGCTATTTGGGCTTAAATGCCCCAGTTGACGCCGCAGACTTTCGTACGCCCGGAACAACATCGACTTCAGCGCCGGCACCGAACAGTTTAGAACCTCAGCGATCTGCGCATAGTCCATGCCCTCGTACTTATGCATCAACACCGCCGCGAGTTGTTTACTGGGAAGCGTTTCCACCGCGGCTCGAACCTCGTTGGCTTTGATTTGTCGAATCATGATTTCGTCCATTTGCGGGCTGGAGTCCCGGAATTCAAAAGCCCGCACACATGTCGAAAGCTGGTTCACCGTGAGCTCGGCGGTTTGGCGGCGCGTGTCCCGCCTCCAGTTCAGCGCAACGTTGGTGGTCACCCGGAACAGCCACGTCTTGAATTTGGCGCTCGGCTCATAACGTCCTCTCGACCGGTATACGCGGATGAACACGTCTTGGGCAAGTTCTTCGGCAATGGAGCGGTTCTTCACCAGGCGGTAAAGATGATTCACCACCCCTGCCCGATGCCGGTGTAAAAGGAGCTCGAAACTGGGTGCGTCGCCCTCCCGGACGCGCATCATCAATAAAGCATCGGCATCGGCTACAGTCTCCGAACTCATGCTCTACCAAACGGCGGCCAGGGATCTATAGTTACGAATCCCGTGTAAAGATTGTTGAGGAGCGTTACAAAGCTTTACGATTGCTGCAACTGTTCAGGCAATAGCACGTACCCTTCAGGCGGCGGGTACAAGGCTTCCAACAGCTTCAAGCGCTTCCGGAGCCAGCGGCTCGGAAGCTGACGGGGACCAGTGTCGACATCGATATCGCAACAAATGCCGTGTAGATAGAGGGTGAGCGTGTCGATAAAGGACTGGCGGGCGTATTCACGAAACAGCTTCGTCTCTTTCTTGACGTTCACCTGACGGCGAAGCAGGCTTTGTTTGAAACGCCACGCCTCTTCGTCGACCTCGCCATGTACAGCGGCAATCAGCTCCTCTCGTAAGAGGCCGGTGTACTTGCCCTGCGCCTCGGGCGTCCACACATCGGCGACCAGTGACGCGAGCATCTGATAGAACCGGTAGTGATATTCGGCGACTTCCTGGTCTTTTAGGGCAAAAAGAAGAACCTTCTCCTTGTCCTTTTCCAGCCGGACCTGCGAGGACCAAAACAGGCGGCTCTCGGGTGGCTTTTCGGTGCAGACAAACTCTCCGCTCGGGCGTCCTTTGCTCTTCTCATTTACCCGTTCGAGATACGGAACGAGCATGATGGAAATCTTGGGAAGGACAGCGGCAATGGACGGGGGCAGCGCGGCTATGGGCTCCTCGATATACTCCTTCAGATCCTCTTCACTCAGGGGAGCGGGTGCGCAGAAATAGGAAAAAGTACTGCCGAGCGGGATCATGTCTCCGCGGAAACGTTCCGCGAATTGACCGACGCTCAGTTTGGAGGAATCAGCTTGAGCGGCCATCTAGGTGCGAAACTATAGCTTAGCATGGCTGGTACTCTGCCCGAACCGTGGATGCGCGGCCCGATCGAGGGGATCAGTCCCTTGATCGCTCCTGTTCTTTACTCTTTTCAACAGGCTACAGAAGATTTGATCAAGTCCTGCGCGAGCCTTTCAGTCGACCAGATTTGGGATCGGCCGCACGGGCTCGCGCCGCTGGGATTCCACCTGAAACATATTGCCGGAAGCATCGACCGGTTGACCACGTACCTGAAAGGCGAGCCCTTATCCCCTGACCAATTCGAGGCCTTGGGGGCGGAGATGACCGCCGGTGCGACAATCGACGAGTTGCTCGCCAGCCTGGAAACCTGCATCGAGAACGCCAGCGCCGCAATCTCAAAGCTGGATCCCGCCCGGCTCACCGACGCGCGTACCGTGGGCCGCCAGCGGCTTCCCACCACCGTGATCGGCCTGCTGGTTCATATCGCAGAACACACGCAGCGGCATGTCGGCCAGGCGATTTCAGCCGCACAACTGGCGCAAAGGCGCTGATAGACTGAATTGGGAGGTGAACTCCGCCGATGGCTACGCCAACCAGCATTGAACCTTCGGTTGAACAGACCGCCACTCCGCCGGGCGAAGAGCCTGGCCTTAGCCACGCGACGCTAATCCGGGCGTTTCAGGTGATGTACACCTCACGCCGGCTTGACGACCGCGAAATTCTTCTCAAACGGCAAAATCGTATCTACTTCCAAATTAGCGGAGCGGGGCACGAAGCCATCCAAACCGCGGCGGGTCTGGTATTCCGGCCTGGGTTCGATTGGTTTTACACCTACTATCGCGACCGCGCGCTGAGCTTGTCGCTGGGCGTCAGCATCGACGACATGCTGTTGCAAGCCGTGGGTGCAGCCGCCGATACAGCGTCCGGCGGCCGCCAGATGCCGTCGCATTGGAGTTCGGCGGATCTGCACATCGTGACAGGATCGTCCCCAACCGGTACGCAATACCTGCAAGCCGTAGGGTGCGCGCACGCCTCGCGGTATCTCAAGCCCGGATCGCCTGAGGTTACTTTGGTCTCATCAGGCGAGGGCGCGACCAGCGAGGGAGAATTCTGGGAGTCGATCAACGCCGCGTGCCTAGAGCGCTTGCCGCTTGTCTATCTCATTCAAGATAACGGTTACGCGATATCGGTTCCGGTGGAAACGCAAACGCCGGGCGGCAATATTGCCAAGCTGTTAACCGGCTTCCCGGGATTGAAAATCCTGGAAGTGGACGGCAACGATTTCATCGCCTCGCACAACGTTTTGAGCCAAGCCGCGGCTTACGCGCGAAGTGGGCGCGGCCCGGCACTGGTCCATGCCCGCGTGACCCGGCCATATTCGCACTCGCTTTCGGATGACGAAAAGCACTATAAGACCAAGGCCGAGCGGGAGGCGGAGCTCGCGGTCGATCCAGTCGTTCGATTCCCCGAGTGGCTGATGGAACAGGGAATTCTGGACCGCCACCAACTGCAGCTTATCGTGCATGAGGTGGATCAGGAAATCCATCGCGCGACCGAGCGCGCCTTGAAGGCAGAGCCGCCCGCGAGTGGAACGGCGGGTCATTTCCTCTACTCGGATATTCAGGACCCCTGCGGGGATGATTTCCAGACTGAGGCGCGCTTAACAGGCGATCCGAGGACGATGGTCGACGCTATCAATCTCACCCTGCACGAGGAGATGCGCCGGGACGAGAAAATCATCGTGTTTGGGGAAGATGTGGCCGATTGCAGCCGCGAAGATAATCTGTGCGAAGTCAAGGGCAAAGGCGGCGTTTTCAAAGCGACCGCGGGATTGCAGATCGAGTTCGGGGGCAGGCGCTGCTTCAACACGCCGATTGCGGAAGCCGCCATTGTGGGGCGGGGAATCGGCATGGCAACCCGCGGCCTGAAGCCCGTTCCCGAGATTCAGTTTTTCGATTATATCTGGCCAGCTATGATGCAGATTCGCGATGAGTTGGCGACCATTCGCTGGCGCTCGAATAATGGGTTCAAATCCCCCATGGTCATCCGCGTCGCCATTGGCGGCTACTTGAATGGCGGCGCCATCTATCACAGCCAAAACGGGGAAGTTGCGTTCACCCACATTCCAGGGCTCAGAGTAGTGATGCCGTCGAATGCGCTCGACGCCTGCGGTCTGCTGCGGACGGCGATCCGTTGTGACGATCCGGTCCTCTTCCTTGAACACAAGCGCCTGTACCGCGAACCCTATAACCGCTCTCCTCACCCGGGACCGGATTATTGCGTTCCCTTCGGGAGAGCGAAGGTGGTGAAGGCGGGGCGGAGGCTCACGATTGTCACATACGGTGCTTTGGTGCAGAAGTCTTTGCAGGCGGCGCTGCAGATTGAGAACCGCAACCCGGAGGCAACCATCGAGATCATCGATCTGAGGAGTCTGGCTCCCTACGACTGGGCAGCGATTCGGGCGTCGGTCGAGAAAACCAGCCGCGTCATCATCGCCCATGAGGATTGTTTGTCGTGGGGATACGGGGCCGAGATCGCCGCGCGCATTGCGGACGAGCTGTTCAGCTTTTTGGATGCGCCGGTGGGACGGGTGGCCGCCCTGGACACGTGGGTCGGCTATCATCCGCAACTCGAAAACGAGATTCTGCCGCAGGTTGAAAATCTCGTCGCCGAGGCTGAGCGGATCATCAATTACTGACAGAATTTCGGATAATTTGAGACAATGAGGAATGGCCGCAAAGAGCGCGCCCCTACTGTTTTGCCTCATTTCCACCGCCGCTGCAGCCCAGTTGCCGCCAGCGGTTCAACGCCCCGTCGATTTCGCCAAAGACGTTCAGCCGCTTCTGCGAGCGCGCTGTTATGCCTGCCATGGACCCAAGGTCCAGATGAGCGGTATGCGTTTCGACAAGAAGGCTTCCGCGCAACGCGCCTTCAAGCCTGGCGTCAGCGCCGACAGCTTACTGATTCAACGCGTGGCCGCGACCACGGGCAAACCTCAAATGCCGCCCACCGGCCCGAAGCTGAGCGACGCGGAAATCGGACTTCTGCGTGCCTGGATCGATCAGGGCGCGGCTTGGCCGGCAACCGCGGACGGACCTCCGCATTGGGCTTTCCAGCCAATCCGTAATCCGCAACCGCCAACAGTCTCGAACCCGGCCTGGATTAATAATCCGGTCGACGCTTTCATATTGGCCAGATTGGATCGCGAACACATTACGCCCTCGCCGGAGGCTTCGAAAACCCGGCTCCTGCGCCGGCTCAGCTTAGACCTGATCGGGCTGCCGCCTACGCCCCAAGAAATCGACGCCTTTCTGGCCGATTCGCAGCCCGGACCCTACCAACGTCAAGTGGACCGGCTCCTGGCGTCTCCTCATTTCGGCGAGAAGTGGGCGCGCCACTGGCTTGACCTGGCTCGCTTCGCCGACAGCGACGGTTACGAGAAAGACTGGTTTCGTCCGTGGGCTTGGCGTTACCGCGATTGGGTGATCGATGCGTTCAATCGAGACATGCCGTTCGATCAGTTCACGATTGAGCAAGTCGCCGGCGACCTGCTGCCGAACGCCACGCCCCAACAACGCATTGCCACCGGCTTCCATCGCAACACGTTGACCAACCGGGAAGGCGGTGTCGATAACAATCAATTCCGTTTTGAAAACACGGTGGATCGCGCCAGCACAGTCTCGACCGTCTGGCTGGGCTTGACTGCCGGTTGCGCCCAGTGTCACGACCATAAATTCGACCCCATCAGCCAACGCGACTTCTACCAGCTCTTCGCCTTTTTCGACAATGCCGAGGAGATCGATATTGACGCGCCCAAACCCGGCGAGCACACCAGCCCCGAGTACCTCGTGAAACGCCAGGAACTGCTCGCGCAGTACAACGTGCCGGCCCTGCAAGCCGCTTGGGAGCAGCGCTTGCACGAGACCATCGCGAGCCCCGGCAAGTGGCTGGATTGGGACCTCGCCTGGGACTGTGTGCAGAAGCTGACTGAGGGCGGGGACGGCGCGAAGATTCTGCAGAAACCCGCCGATCAGCGAACCCCGCGCGAACAGACCATCCTGACGGATCACTTCATCCGCAACTACCATTTCGCGGTAGGTCCAAAGGTTTACAAAGAAGTGAAGTTCAAAGAGCTTGACGAAAAGCTGACCGCGTTGAAAGCTGCTTACCCGCAGCTAAGCCAGGCCATGACGATCGCCGAATCGAGCCAACCCGCTCCCACCCACCTTCGGCTGCGCGGCGATTACAAGAGCCTTGGCCCTGAAGTCCAACCGGCGGCGCTTTCGGTTCTTCCTCCCATGAAGACCAAGGCTCCGGCCACTCGCCTGGATCTCGCGCGTTGGTTAGTCTCGGCTGACAACCCGCTGACAGCGCGTGTGGCGGTGAATCGTGTTTGGCAGGAGCTCTTCGGTCAGGGTCTAGTCAAATCCTCCGATGATTTCGGAACGCGGGGAGACGCGCCGAGCCACCCCGAATTGCTGGACTGGCTGGCTTCGGATTTTCGCGATCACGGCTGGAGTTATAAATCGCTGATTCGCACGATGGTTACCTCATCCACCTACCGGCAGGATTCGAAGCAGCGTCCGGAACTCGAAGACAAGGATCCCTCCAACACCCTGCTGGCACGCCAGTCCCGCCTGCGTCTCAGTGCCGAGCTGATTCGCGATTCCACGCTTTCGGTGTCCTCTTTAATCGATCTGGACATCGGCGGGAAGAGTATCCGTCCGCCTCAACCGGCCGGCGTCACTGAGTTAGGCTACGGCAAGAAAGTGGGAGCCGGTTGGGAAGAAACGAAGGGTCCCGAGCGTTATCGCCGGGGACTGTATGTTCAGTTTCAGCGTTCGACGCCCTACCCCGAGTTGGTCAATTTCGATGCACCGAAATCGAACGTGCCGGTGTGCCTGAGGGAGCGCTCCAATACTTCGCTCCAGGCGCTGAATCTGTTGAATGATCCCGTTTTCGTCGAAGCCGCCGGCGCATTGGCAAAACGCATCGAGGCCGAGTCCAAGGGCAACTTCCCTGAGCGCCTGAACTATGCGTTTCGCTTGACGCTCGGCCGCGAGCCGACCGAAGCCGAATCGCAAGCGCTGCGGAAATATTGGGAACGCCGGCAATCCTGGGCCGGATTGTCCAGTATCTTGCTTAATTTAGACGAGTTCATCACCAGGGAATAAGGCCATGACTCACGACGAATTTCGTTCAAGTACATTCGCGTCGCCGCTTCCTCCAGACTTGTGCGGGAGGCTTGGGCACGATCGCCTTGTCGCAACTGCTGCAAGCCGAGGCTCCCAATCCACTCGCGCCCAAGCCTCCGCATTTCAAAGCTAAGGCCAAGAACGTCATCTTCCTGTTTATGGAAGGCGCGCCTAGTCAGATGGATCTGTTCGATCCCAAGCCGGAGTTGCGCCGCTGGCATGGTAAGCCATTGCCGCCGTCGATGACCAAGGATCTGAAGCTCGCGTTCATCAAGCCGACCGCGGCTGTACTCGGAAGCCCACGCGAGTTCAAGCCATACGGCCAATGCGGGATGGAACTGTCCGACCTGCTTCCGAATATTGCCACGTGTGCGGACGATATCTGCCTGGTGCGGTCGATGCAGAGCGAAGCGTTCAATCATCATCCGGGGCAGTTGTTCCTCTTCGCCGGCCATATGATCGGCGGACGTCCGACGATGGGCGCGTGGGTCAATTATGGGTTGGGAAGCGAGTCACAAAATCTTCCTGGCTTCGTTGTGTTGAGTTCGGGTGTGGGCACGAGCGCGGGGTCAGACAACTTCTCGAATGGCTTCCTTCCGTCGACTTATGCGGGCACTGTGTTCCGCAATTCGGGCGACCCCATTCTGTACCTGAACAATCCTCCGGGGGTGACGCCTGAAGCGCAGCGGGCGCGTCTGGATACTCTCCGGGACCTGAATGAGGCGCATCTGCAGGACACCGGCGATCGGGAAATCGCCTCGCGCATCTACTCCTACGAGCTTGCCTACCGGATGCAAACGGCCGCGCCCGACTTGCTCGATTTTTCCAAAGAGTCGAAGGCCACTCTCGAGATGTACGGAATTCAAAACGAAGCCACGCACACGTTCGGGACGAATTGCCTCCTGGCGCGCCGCCTGGTTGAGCGTGGGGTGCGCTTCGTTCAGCTCATGCACGCAAGTTGGGACCATCACAGCGAAATCAACAAGAATCTTCCGAAGCAGACCGGGGCTACGGATCAGCCGACGGCGGCGCTGATCCGCGATCTCAAACAGCGTGGTTTGCTGGAGGACACGCTGGTGGTCTGGGGCGGGGAATTCGGGCGTACGCCGATGTCGGAAATGCGCCGGCCCGAGGAAGCCGACAATGCCGGCCGCGACCATCATCCCGACGGCTACAGCATTTTTCTTGCAGGCGGCGGGATTAAGGGGGGCCAGGTAATTGGGAAGACGGACGATTTGGGTCTTACGATTTTAGAAGATAAGATCCAGGTTCATGACCTGCAAGCGACCATGCTGCATTGTCTGGGATTGGACCACACGCGGCTGACGTACCGGCATTTGGGCCGAGATTTCCGTCTGACGGATGTAAGCGGGCAGGTCGTGCAGAAGATGCTGGCGTGAGGAGAGCGGGATCGTCAATCCCGCCAGTTGCAAGTTTGCCTTAATGCACGGTATACCGCGCCCGCAACGCAAACGGGGCGATTTCGATATCGAATAGCCGATCGCCACTCACCATCTGATACGTGCCCCGCATCAAACCCGTCGGAGTCTTCAACGGGCACCACGATGAATACTTGAAAGATTCGCCTGGCGCAAGCACAGGCTGCTGGCCGATCACTCCCGGACCCTGAATCTCGCGGATATTGTCATGACCATCCGTGATAATCCAATGCCGGTTCAATAGCTGAACTGTCTCGGACCCCTCGTTGGTAATCCGGACCGTATACTCGAAAACCCATTCGCCCACGCCCGGCTTGGAATTCTCCGGAACGTGGCGCGACATCACTTCAACGCGTATACCCGCGGTGACGGCCTCAGAGATCGGCCCCGGTTCCATCGGCAGAGTGGTCATAGTAAACAGTTCAGCATACCAGACCGTGCTTCAATAGGCGGAAGGAATGGGCTTTTTCTCATCGTCCTTCTCGTCCCGCTTCGGCTGCGGTTTCGGCAGCGTTTTGCGGGGCAGCATCTCGGGACGAGTCGCGGCGTTGTACGCAAACGACGCAATGATCGCCGACGCCTGCATCAGGTCGCCCGCCTGGATCCGGTCATACACGTCCATGTTGGAGTGGTGAGTGCGCGTGCTGTATTCCATCGGCTCCTGAATAAACTGGAACCCTGGCAGCCCGACCGCATCGAACGACAAATGATCGGTTCCGCCCGTATTGCGGATGGATAACGTGTTCGCGCCCAGGTCCTGAAACGGTTTCAGCCACGACTCAAAAATCGGACGAACCATATCGTTGCCCTGCAGATACACGCCGCGGATTTTGCCGGTGCCGTTATCAAAGTTGAAGTAAGCCGCAAGCTTCGGTTGCTCCGCTGTCAGCTTCATCGTTTGCGGATCGCCAAAGTGCTCCTTCACATACGCCTTGGAGCCGAGCAAACCTTCTTCCTCGCCTCCCCAGAGGCCGATGCGAATCGTGCGCGCCATGCTGAGATCGAGCGATTTGAGGATGCGCATGGTTTCCATCATGACGGCGCTGCCGGCTGCGTTGTCCGTTGCTCCGGTACCGCCGTGCCAGGAGTCGAGATGGGCGCCGATCATGACGATCTCGTCCTTCTTGGCCCCGCCGGGAATCTCACCGGTTACATTGAACGAGTCCATGTGGTCCGTGTAGAACTCATTCTTGATGTTGAACTCAAGCTTCACCGGGATTTTGTGTTGGATCAGCCGAACCATGCGGTTGTAATGCTCCGGCGTTAGAGCGACGGAAGCGATCGCGATCGGCTTCTTCGGATCGTAGGGTCCACCGGAAGAAGCGAAGACTGTACCGCCGTCGCCAGTATATCCGTAGCTTAAAACGATCAGCGCGCCTTCCTCTTTATAGAACTGCGCGACCTTTTCGGTGAACTTGCGGCGTTCTTCCATCAACTTGCGGCGCGCTTCCGGATCGGTGGGAATGGGCTGGTTGCCGAAGGCTGGGTTACGGCCCCCGGCGGGTCGGGCGCCCGGCTCAGGAGCCAGCGCTTCGGCGGTAAGTTCCGCGTCCGAATAGCGCTTGCCAAGCGATGCCGTCATGAACGCGATCTCCTTCAGAGGCTGCGACAGAATCATCTTGCCCTTGAGCTTGCCCTTGTATTTTTCAAAGTCTTTCTCTGCCTGAATGCTCACCAGGACGGGTTCGCCGGAGATGGCGCCATTGGTCCCCGCGGTCCAGGCCAGAGGGAAACCGATCAGTGGAGAATACTGCGGTTCGATCATGTGGCCCTCGTAATGTTTGCAGGCCCAGCCGCGTCCGAACGGCCCCCATTTTTCTTCTTTGACGTTTGTGAGACCGTAATCTTTGAGCCGGCTCACGACCCAATCGCCGGCCTCTTTATAGCCCGGTGAACCGGCCAGCCGCGGGCCGTGAACATCCGTGAGATAGAACATGGTGTCCATCACCTTGGAGTTCTCAAAAGCCTCGCTTTTGATGCGGCTAATGATCGATAAATCGACGTTTTCCTCTGCCAGAAGCAGAAGCGGGACAAGAATCGCAGCCGCGGTTGTCAGCACAATTTTACGTCCGTGTAACATGGGTATCCGAAAGGATAACATGGTTGTAGGAAGGCCACGCGCCACAATTTCTGATTGAAGATAACCATCTCTAAGGAGAACTATCTAAAGACGATAGCGGAGGCGGAGAGTGAAGGCGAGCTGGTCATCGCAGCCACTCTGGCGCGGTGGTTGAACGTCACCCCGCCCGCTGTGACGATGGCGATCCGGCGTCTGAAGCGAGACAACCTCATCTATGTGGGTGTGGAAGGCCAGCTCACCTTGACCGCCACAGGCCGTGAGATCGCCAACCGTCTCCTGCATCGCCATCACCTGATTGAACGAATGCTGACCGAAGTCTTCGGCATGGAATGGTACAAGGTCCATGACGAAGCCGAGCAGTTGGAGCATGCCGTGTCGGCCGATTTCGAGCGGCGCTTGCTCGAAAAGCTTGGGACCGAAGGTGCCTGTCCACATGGCAATCGCGTGGAAGACGACACTCCGGCCGACCGCAAGAATCGGGGTTGGCTGCCTTTATTCGATGTGGAAGTAGGCAAGCCGGCAAAGGTTGTCAGCGTGTTCGAGCGGGATCGGAAATTGCTCGAATTTCTTAACGGCATCGGTGTGTTTCCGGGCGCAGTGTTCGAATTGGTCTCGCGCAATTACGACGACACGCTGACGTTGCGGATTGGGACCCAACTGGTGCAACTCGGTCAAGCTGCGGCGCGGAAAGTGTGGGCGGAGCCGGTCGAACCGGCTCCCCCAGCAAACGGCCGTTACCGTGGGTAGGTAACCTGGATGACCGCAGTTTGCGGCGGCATGTCATCAGCTTGGTATGTGACAACGAAGCTGAATGGCACGTTCATGCTCCCCGCGGTTGCCCTAAACCCAAATGTCCGGATCGCGGATTGACCGCCCGCCACGTTCCCATACAGCATCGGGAACTTAAAGGCTGCAAATCCGACCACGCCTTGATCGAAAACGATCACGTTTGGAGCTTTCGCAGTTACATTAGTGATATTGGTAATGCGCAGATTCGCCGCGCCAACATTGCTGATGTTCTTCAAAACAACGTTGATTGCCTGCAAAGAGTTTGAGCCGTAGACTGCCGTGACTGTCGGAGGCGGGCCGAAGTTCGCCGCCGCCGCCGCGGGTGCGGTCACCTTGATTGTCGTCGTAGCTGCAGTGCCGGTGGCTGCCCCGCTCCAGTTGTAGAACACGTTGGTCTTGGCACCCGTTGCCGTGAGCGTTACGACTGTCCCGGGGGCGTAGCAGTTCGAAGGGACGCCCGCTATTCCTCCCGAAGCAGGATTCAGCGTAACGGTTCCGCTGCCGGCGGGTAATACGTTAACCGCGAGAACATAGCAGGCCACTTTGAAGTTTGCGGTGGCGGTGAAGTTCGATGAGGGCTGAACCGTCGTAGCTGGCGTCGAACCGCCTGTGGACCAACCGGTAAAGCTGTAACCGGTCTGCGCGGACGACAAGTAATCCGTAGCTAGGACGCTGATGGTTTGGGTCTGATTCGCAGTCATTGTTTGAATGAGCGGTGCGGGACCCCATGGGCCGGTTCCGATTCGCGCCTGTAATGCTGTGGGATTTGTCGCGACGGTCAGCGTAACGGTGGCGCTTTGAATCACAAGAGTGATGTTGGCCGTGTGGGTTCGTCCCGCGCTGGACACTCCGTTCAATACCAGAGTGTAGGTTCCCGGCGCTGCGGACGATGCCGTCGTGAGCTGTAGGGCCGTGCCGCTTCCCGCTGTCAAAGGTGATGCGCTGAATGCGGCCGTAACACCGGCCGGTACTCCCGAAATAGTTAGCGTTACGGTGGTCGGCAGTGCGCCAACTTGAGTCGTCGTGATCGCGGAAGCCCCGCTTTGACCGGCCTTCAAAATCACGTTGGTTCCGGCAAGCGTAAAGTCAAGCCGTGTATTGACGCAATCGTTGTCGGCGTTGCTGAAGAGTTGCTGAATCGTAAAGCCGAACAAAGGCGCCTGCATGGCGTTGCAGATATCACCGATCTCGCCGTATTTCGGATCGTACCAGGTCAAAGGCGGGGCATAGGTCGTGGCGAGTCCGACATCAGGATCGGTTAACGCTTCGGCAATTTCGTGCGACAAAACCGATGTGAGATTCTCCTGGTAAGCGGAATTCCCCCCGCAATAGTTCCAAAGCGAACTGCCGATTCCTTCGAAAGGCATGCTCGCGTAACGCAGCAGTCCGCCTGTGCCTGTAGTGGTTTTCGCCGTTCCGTGATAGGCACAATAATCTTTGGTGCTGGTCTGACCCTGCGCATTCGTGATGGTCACGCCCGGCGGGAAGAAGATGTTGTACATCAGGTCGAGAGTGTTCATGGGTACCGTGCCCGATTTGATCCAGTTCGTTAAGTAACTCTGAATTTGCGCATCGGTGAGATTTGTCGGAGGGGCGCCGGGAATGTAAATTTCTCCCTGGTAGAACCCGGTGTGAATCGTTGTGCCTCCAGGTCCTGTGTATTGTTGGAAAATGCTGGTGTAGTCGTTTGAAGGCGTGACGGTCTGAACAAAGGCATTGGCGTGTTTGCGATCGCTCAGCCCGGCCCCGCTCCAATAAGAGCCCCAGTAGACATTTATAAAGGTTGGGAAGATGATAATTTTCCCACCATAGTTGTTGAGTTTCGCGCCGGCGGGATGACTCGCGGTATTCAGGCCAGACGGCAGAGTAATTCCCGGATTGGGGAGCGGTGCAGTGAGGGTTTCAGCGGCGGAACTGCTTTGTCCCATTGCGAGAGAGCTGAAACTGATCAGCATGGCCCCGAACGTCAGCAGGTTTCGGAAGGTCGTTGGGTGATTTGGGTACATTCAAGTGAGTCCTTTTTGGTAGGTTTCCATCCGCCCGAGTCGATGCCCTGACGGCTTCACACTTGAATGCTCCGATTTCCGGAATATAGGGTCAGCGAGCGGGCGCTATCTGTGCGGGTCGCGAGGCGGACGCGGCGGACCTTCAGCCTGAAGCTTCTTCCATTGCTCCTGAGTAAGCGTGCTGCGAAAACCCAGCAGCATGCGCGCGTTGGCCTTTTCTAACTCCCCTCTGGCTTGGGCAATGCGGTCAATCTGAGTCAGGATTTTCGCTTCCTCGGGCTTATCGTCCTCGAGCAGCGGCTCCAACACGGCTTCCTCTTTGTGCAGCGCCGCGCTCAGATCAATCAGCTTCAGGCGATTCTGCTGGAAGAGCGCGTCGATTTTGCTCTGTTGATCCGGTGTGATGCCCAGCTTTTGTACCAGCGCCGGGTCTCCCCACCATCTTCCGGGAGGTCCCATCGCCATCCCGGGACCTCTGGGTCCTCGGCCTCCAGGAGGCGGTTGATGGCCGTCCCGATCCCAACCCGGTCCGCCGGGACCTCGTCCAGGCGGAGGTTGCTGAGCGGGCAGGGATGTCCCCAACCACACCAACGAAATTACACCGATGACAATTGACCGCAACGGCGTCACCTTGCTTCATCCCACGATACGAGCTTGGTCAGCGGTTCCATCGGGCCCGGTACATCCCGTGATAATTCGGAGTTCACCTGCTTCAGCAGCGCGGCATCGGTCACGGCCGGTTCAAGCGATGGCGGCTGGGTCCGGCGGGAAAGGACCGCGAAGAAGGCAATCAAACACATGGCGAAAGCCAGGCAGGCATGCCGGGATCGAATACGGGACTGAGCTGCCGCTCTCCAGTCCCGGGTAGATCTGTGGATTAGCTCGGCTTCGCTATAGGCCCGCACGCTTCGCCGAAACTCCAGCAAGGCGTCGCTTTCCTCGCCAACCTTGGCTTGGCATTCAGGACAAGCCTCGATGTGCTCCTGTGCCCGGCGGGTTCGATCGCCCACAAGCCAGCCCGTGACGTCGTCTGAAGACAAATGCGAATTCATACCGAAGCTCCCATTCGTTCTCGTACCGATTGTAATGCCCGGAATAAATGAGTTTTGACGGTGCCCTCTTTCATTCCCGTACAAGCTGCGATCTCGAGCAGTTCCATATCTTCCACGAAGCGCAACAGAAACACCGTGCGCTGCCGCTCGGGCAGACCCTCCGCCGCATCCCAGACCGCGCTGACCTTTTCCTTGAGCAGCGTTTTGGCTTCGACGGACCTCTCGCCGTTGGACAACCAGTCACTCAGGCGCTCGACCGGCTTCGCGGTTTGACGAAGCCTGCGCCAGAATTGAAAACGGCGGTTCCGGATTTGATCGCGGACCAGATTCACTGCAATCTGCATCAGCCACGTATCCATGCTGCATTCGTGCCGGAAGCGATCCTGAGCCTTGAAAGCCTTCAGGAAGCAGTCCTGCGCGATGGTTTCGGCGATGTCGGGATCGCGTAACGAAGCCAGCGCAAAGCGGAAAATCTTCGGGCGATATTGCCTGACAACCTCTTCGAACTCTTCGGCACGGGACGCCGTTCCTTCTCGAAGCACCGCCATTGACTGGGACGTGAGGGTCAGCTCCATTGTCGTGTATAGACGGCTTCCGGTCAGCCGGGTTTACATATCCATTCGATTTAGTGGGGGCGGCCGTGGCCGCCCCCTCATTGATGTGATTAACCGCGCGGTCCGTGTGCGCCGAATGTTCCCGCGCCGCCCGGACCCCGTCCGCCTGGACCTCCAGGACCGGAAGGCCGCAGTTCATCGTACTTAGTCTTTTGGTCCGCAGTGAGAATTGCGTAGAAAGCCGCATCGGCTGTGGATCGGGCGATCAGTTCCTGGGTGCTGAGATTTCCGATTTGCGTCGCTTGCAGCGAGATGGCCGCCGTATCGTTGTTCTTGATCGCCGTTTGTAGGGCCGTGCGGGCGGTCTGAATGGCAGGCCTAAGCGCGGCAGTCGCGGTGTCCAGCGTGGTAAAGATGGTGGTTGCCTGAGCCTGCTGCGCTGCCGTCAAGCTCAGGAGCGTCGTGAGATGGGCAACGCGATCGGCGGGCGTCGGAGGGGCGGGCGGTCCGCCCTGCGCGAAAAGGCCCGACGCACCGAGCGCCATTGCCGATAAGAGAATCCAATTTTTCATGCTAAAACTCCTTGTTTTAGGTGGACAATGTACTGCCCGGTTAGACGAGGATTCGCCGCGGCAGGTTTACGTCAGCAAGACACGGCTATTTGCGGAGAGATTGAAATGCCTTCAATTCGCGGCCGGCTTCGGTGGCGCGGCCCGATTTGCGGTAGAGTTGGGCGAGTTGGAAATGGGCTGTGGCCGCGAGGTTGGAAGTTGCTTCCATCTCCAAGACGCGCAGAAAATGTTTCTCGGCCGCGGCGTTGTCGCTCGTGGCCACTTCCGCTTTGCCCAGCTCAAACAGCGTCTCAGGCATATCGGGTTGAAGGCGATCGGCGCGCTGCAGAGTTGTGAGAGCCTCGCGGGCGTTGCCTAGATTGAGGAGCGTCGCCCCGAGTTTGTAAGTGGCTGGGGCTGATCCAGGAAAGCGGGTAGACTCCTGGCGAAACTCGCGTTCGGCCGCGGCGTAATCTCCAGCAGCTGCGGCCATTTCTCCGAGCGCAAAATGAATTCCTTGCAGGTCCGGACGAACCCCTAGCGCTGCTTTGAAATGACTGAGCGCGGCTTCCCGGTTTCCTGTTTCCTGGTTCGCCTCGCCCAAAATCTGGTGAGCTCGCGCCGAATCCGGCTGAGTTTTCAAAATCGACTCAAAGCTTTGCTTCGACAGCCGATTGTGCGCCTGGCCAAGGTAATAAACAAGGTCACTGTCATTGGGACGTTTCTCGAGGGCGGCTTCCAACTTGTCAATGGCCTCGCGGGGACGTCCTGCCTCCAGTAGCGCGACACCGAGCGAGTCGGGTTGCTGCCCTTTTTCAAGATGCGCAATGGCCTCCTTCGCATAACCCTGAGCAAGCAGCGAAATGCCGAGCATGGCTTGGGCTCCGGGCAACTCCGGGTTGAGCTTCAGAGCTTGCTCTAAAGGAGGAATGGCCAGGTCGAAACGGGCTTTCTCGTAGTAAAGCGCGCCAAGATTGACGAAAGCCGCGGGAAGGGTGGGCGCAAGTTCGGTGACACGTTGGAATTCGCGAGCCGCTTTCTCCAGGTCACCTGCTTGTTTGGCGGCGAGACCGGCTTCGACGTGCTGTTTGATCTCGGGAGTGATCTGGAGCAGGAACAGGATGACGGCGAAAATCATTCAGGCTCTTTCACCATGATGACGCGGTTAGCGGGCACATGCGTGAGCCGTTGCTTTTTGCCGCCCGGCCATTCGATTTCAAGATCCGTGGAGCGCGCCGCGCCCAGTCCAAAATGCACGCGGATGTCGCTGGCTGAAAGATAGCTGCCCGCGGTGGATGCGTAGCCGGTTTGATTGCCGAGATGTATCTTCGCGCCCTGGCCATCGCGGTTGGCGTGAACCCCCTGGAGTTTCACGTCCAACCAATGGTTCGCGCCGGGACGCCCCCAGTAGATCCAAGGCTTGCCGCCGAGCACGGAGACGACCGCATCCATGTACCCGTCGTTATTTAGGTCGCCGAAGGCCACGCCCCGTCCGGCCATCGCCGGGATCGAGCCAAGATTCGCGCGCTCGAACTTGCCGCTCCGATTCCAAAACAACGCGGGAGGCTCGAGATAGCGGAGTCCGGAGTTGATCTTTTCCACGTTATCGAGGACGTGGCTTTGAGCGACGAAGAGGTCTTTCCAACCGTCATTGTCGAAATCATAAAGGCCCAAGCCCCAACCGGAACTGCCGGCGCTCAGAGCGGCGAGGCCAGTGGAGAGACTCTCATAGGAGAACTGCCCGCCTTCGTTACGGTAGAGCGCGTACTTATCCAAGGCCAGGTTCGTAACCGCGATGTCAGGCTTGCCGTCGTTGTCGTAGTCGGCGAAGACGGCGCCCATGCCCGCGTAGGGCTTGCCGTCATCTGAAAATGCCACGCCCACTTCGAGCGCCTTCTCTTCAAAAGTGCCGTCGCCTTTGTTGTGAAACAGGAATTGTTGCATGCCATCATTGGCGACGAAGATGTCGGTCATGCCATCGTTGTCGAAATCGTTGAAAGCAACGCCGAGCGCTTTGCCTTTCTTGGCCGCGATCCCGGACGACTCGCTGACATCACGGAATCGGCCGCCGCCTTCATTGTGATAGAGGATGCTGGAGACGGATCCGAATTTGTCCGGGCGGCAGTAGGAGTGAAAGGGAGTGCCGCAGAGAATATTGCGGTTCAGATCCCAATCCAGGTAGCGGGTGACGAATAGATCGAGCCGGCCGTCGTTGTCGTAATCTAAGAATCCGGCCGATGCGGACCATCCAGCCGCGCGTACGCCAGCCGCTTCGGTTACATCGGTGAAGGTGCCGTCACCATTATTCCGGTAAAGAGTATTGGCTCCGTACGCGGTCAGATAGAGATCGGGAAATCCATCGTTGTTGTAATCACCAACAGCTACGCCCATACCGTAGCTGTTGGCGGCTTTGTCCAGTCCGGCGGCGGCCGTGACGTCGGTGAACGTATGGTCGGAATTCTGACGATACAGGCGGTTCCAGAAGGAAGGTTCGCGGCGGGCGAAATTTGTAGAGTTGGTGGATTTTTCGTGGAGCTTACCGGAGTTGACGAAGAAGACATCCAGCAGGCCGTCGTTGTTGTAATCCAGCAGCGCGACCCCGCCTCCCATAGTTTCAAGGAGAAACTTCTGGGAGGTCGGAGAGTTGCCGTGGATGAAGCCGAATGGGCCGCTCTGCGTTGCGAATACAAGGAGGGCGGCGGATAAGGCCGCCCCCCAGTACGTCAAAATTGTAATCGTAGGGCGAATTGTACGAGCCTTGGGGTATTGGCCTGGCTGCTGATCACTCCGAAATTGGAAGTGCCGAGACTCGTGCCGGGATACCCGAACTGAACGCGGTTGAACAGATTGAAGACTTCAGTTCTGAACTGTAAACCGACACGTTCCCCTATGACGGTTGTGCTTTTCACGATGGCTATGTCCCAGTTTGCGACGCCATGAGTTCGCACGTCCGGCAATAGCCGGCCGACGTTGCCGAACGTTGCGGGCGGCGGAGCGGTGAATTGCGAGGTGTCGAACCACCGGTTCAGACGGCTTTGGGCCGACCCGTCGAGTTTTGCGCTGACGCCCGTGCTGTTGGGGCGGGAACCACCGCCAAACGAATTGGTCAGGTTTACCGCGGTAGTGAGATTCAAAGGCGTGCCGGATTGAAAGGTGGAAACACCCTGGAAGCTCCACCCCGAGACCACTTTGTTCACTACGCTGTTCATATCGGAAAGAAACGGCTGGCTCTTGCCGAAGGGTAGATCGTAAACATAGCTGACCACAAGGCGGTGAGCGACATCGTAGTTGGCAAGCGATCGTTCCGCGCGCAGGTTGTAATTGTTCTGCACACCTCCGGCCCCATTTCCTTCGAGCCACGAGGTAAGCGTGTCGGTGTTCGTGATGAGCTTCGACCAGGTATATGCGCCTAGTAGCGAGCCGCCCTGAGAAAAGCGCTTCTCGACCTTGAGCTGGGCACTGTGATAGATCGAATCGCGGTTCTTGGGAGCGTTAATAGTGACGCCGTTGTATTGGGGAAACGGGCGCAGCAGTTGGCCGTAAGCAACCGTGGGCTGCGACAAGGCGCCGAGCTTTACCTGGCCGAAAAATGGATTGGGCACCTGCTGCTGGAGCGCTGCGGCACCAAGGCTCATGTACTGAACCGGGAGTTGGTCCACTTGCTGGCTGTAAGCGGGCAGGTGCGTTCCCTTAGACCCGGCGTAGGCGGCGTCCACCAGTATGCCCCTCGGGAATTCGCGTTGAACGTCGAAGTTCCACTGTTGCATATAGGCCGAGGGATCGCCTGCAATCGGCGCTGCGATGCCTTGTCCGAGAAAAAGTTGGTCCGTGTTGCCGCTATGACCGGGGGCCTGCGTGATTCCACCGGGAAACGGGTTGCTCAGTTTATCGAACGGGGTCAGAGACCCATCCAGGGTACCGACGAAAGGCGTCGTATAGGAGTTAACATTATCATTGTTGGGGCTGGTGCTGAAGGCAACATCATTGGGCAGGTAGAAGATCCCATAGCCGGTACGAATCACCGTGTTGTTTGTTACGCGATAGGCGATGCCCAGGCGCGGAGCCCAGAGGTTCTTAAGATCTGTGTTATTGCGGCTACTGCGGTCCGGAGAGTTCACCAGAGCGAGTTTCCCTTTGTAAGCGGGCGTCAACGGATTGGCGGCGGTGGGCAGCAGCACGCTGAGACGGTCGAAACGCTCCGACCAGGGTCCCATCTGCTCAAAGCGGATCCCGTAGTTTACGGTGAGCCGCGAACTGATTTGAAATTGATCGCCGGCATAGTATCCGCGATAGATCATCTGGCCGGCCACGAAGGAGTTCGATGTCACTCCGCCTCCGGTACCGTACCCGAGCAGGAAGGAGGCGAAGCCATCACCGGTGCTGCCCGGCGAGAGTGGATTTGCGGAAGTCAGAAGACGGTCGAAGTTGAACGACCCCGAGGGGTTGTTTTGCTGATAATAATTATGCGTCAGCCTGCGGATCTCGCCGCCGAACTTTAGCGTGTGCTTGCCTTTAATCCATGTGATGTTTGGAGATACCGAATCGTTGTCGTTGCGCGCCACAATGGTGCTCCCGGTACCATTGGTGCCAAAGACACCGTTGTAGCCAGTCACGAGTGGAATCGGCTGGACACGGTATGCCACTTGGTTATTCAATGATGCGGGCCAGCCGAGTTGCGTCAGATCGTAGCCTTGCGTCAGTGCTGTGCGATCGTAATTGAAGCGCAGGTAGGAAACGCGGAAATCGCCGATCAGTGTGGGCGAGAAGCTAAAGGTATCGCCAAGTACGGCTTGATTGGTATTGAAGGTCTCGGTGCAGCGATCTACGCACGTTTTCGTATTGTAGGGGTCGATCGGAAGGTTGAGGTTGGTCCAGAACGTGTAGCGCGCGAAAACATGTTGCTTTTCCGAGAAGTTATGGTCAACGCGGGCGTTGTATTCATCGTTGTTTCCACCCACACTGGCGTTGGCAGTGAAATTGTTGACGGCTTGGAATCCCGAGCCGGGGCCGTTCGCCCTGGCCCACAGGTTCTCCATAGCTTGGGCGGCGCGATCGAACCGGCTGGCCGGGATGATATTGCCTGGGAACTGCTGCCGGGTGATGATTTCCTTGCCGCTTGCGTCCACCGCGCAGGCGGGGTTACCCAAGCGACCGCAGGTGGTGAGCGGGTCAAAGATGGGAATGACGTTGCCGCTGGAATCCCGCAAATTCGAGAAATTCCCGGCCCGCTGCGCGTCCGTGGGAACCGTATAGACGTACGATGCTCCCTGCCGAAGGCGGAAACCCTCCCACCCGAAAAAGAAGAACGTGTGGTCCTTCCAGACTGGACCGCCAATGTTAGCACCGTATTGATTTTGCGAGAAGGCTGGGCGGCTGACGCCAGCCTTGTTATTGAAGAAAGTATTGGCGTTGAGAACTTTGTTCCGCAGGAATTCGTATGCGCTGCCATGGAAGGAGTTGGTGCCTGACTTGGTCACCATGTTGATTACGCCGCCAGCAAAGCGCCCGAACTCCGGGCCGAGATTGTTGGTCTGAACGCGGAATTCCTGAACGGCATCCTGGGTCGGGACCAAAGCAGTCAGGTTCACATATGAGGTATTGACTGAGGCGCCATCAATGTAAGCTGCGCTCTGATTCGCCTGTCCGCCGCCGATCTGATAGTTGCCCCAGGCGAACGGATTGGTGCCCGTAGGGTTCTGGCCGGATTGTCCGCCGGGATTGACGCCAGGAACCAGCCCGACGAGGTTGAAGACGTTGCGCCCGTTGAGCGGAGTTTCCAAGACCTTGCGAGACTCGACGACTTGGCCGAGCGAGGCGTTCTCGGTCTGTAGCAGAGGAGTTTGCGCCTGGACTTCGATTACCTGGCTCATGTCGCCGACCTGCATGCCGACATCGATACGGACTGAGCTTTGGACCTCAACCGTGATGGGCTCGCGGATGAACTTACGGAAGCCGGTCTTCTCCACTTCAACTCTGTACTGACCAGGCTGCACGTTAGGAAATTGATAGTTGCCGCCGCTATCGGTTTGGGTGGGGCGCCGTTCGGCTGTGCCCATGTTGATCATGGTGACTCCGGCTTGGGGAACTGCGGAACCGGAGGAATCGGTAACGGTTCCCACGATGGAACCATAGAAAGACTGGCCGAACGACGTTGCGGTCAGTATAAGCGGGAGACAAATTGAAGCAAGACGGATGCGCATGGATCCTCCTGAAACGCCTTGAGCAAATAGGAGCCATCATACACCCGCTTGGAGCGAAGTTCAATGGGAAGTGCGCGCGAAAGTCAAAAGTACTTTTTGTGATATCTTCCTTAATTCGGCAGAGTTAACGAAATGTCTCGAAAACTGCTGTACCTGGTTACCGCCTTACTCCCGGTCGCCTGGGTCTTTGCCCAGACGAATCGGGGAGGCATCAGCGGCAATGTTACCGACGCTAGCAGCGGAGTCGTTCCGAACGCAACGGTGGTCATTATCAACTCGGGGACAAACGAAACACGCCGGTTGACTACCAGTGATCAGGGCAGCTTTATCCAGGAAAATCTGGACCCTGTTACGTATCGGATTGAAGTGTCGGCTCCGGGTTTTAAAAAGGCGATCCTGGA
The DNA here is from genome assembly GCA_963792655.1 of Bryobacterales bacterium. Classification (GTDB taxonomy): domain Bacteria; phylum Acidobacteriota; class Terriglobia; order Bryobacterales; family Bryobacteraceae; genus DOZZ01. The sequence goes on along the minus strand of CAWBWU010000003.1, from coordinate 1,294,127 downwards.
GAATATCAAGGTCGACACCTCGACGGTGGTGAGCGCGAACGTTGTTCTGCAGGCGGGGGATGTGGCAACCGAGGTAACGGTCAGCGCCAATGCCGCGGTGCTAAACACCGAATCCGGCACGCTTGGGCAGACGATCAACTCAAGGCTGCTCAACGAGACGCCTTTGCCCACCCGAAGCGTGCTTGACCTCGCCATCACGGTTGGCAACGTTACCGGAGATGTGGGCAGTTCGAGTCCGCAGCTAACGGGCGGGGCGCCGCTGCCCGGGTTCAATCTGCAGGCCAATGGTGGCCGGGCTGGGAGCACGAACCTGCTGGCAGACGGGATCAGCAACACAGGCGTGGGGCTGGCGCGCGAGGCGGTTTCATTTTCGCCGGAGACCGTTCAGGAGTTTACGGTTCAAACCAACGGCTTCGATGCGCAATACGGAAAGAGCGGTGGAGGAATCATCAGTATCACGACGAAATCCGGGACCAACGACTTTCACGGGCTGGCGCTTTGGTACAACCGGAACCCGGCCGCGAATGCAGCCCCGTTTACGCAAGCCAGCGTGAATCGCCCAGTGAACAATCTGCGGTGGAATCAGTTTGACGGGCAGATGGGCGGCCCTGTCGTCATCCCCAAACTCTACAATGGCCGCAACAAAACGTTTTTCTTTTTCGCCGGCGAACCGCGTTATGAGAGCGACAAGCAGCAACAACTGGCAAGCGTCCCCACAGACGGCATGCGGGCCGGCGACTTCAGCAATTTAGTCCAACTAAATGGGCAGAATGCGTATGTGCCGGCAAGTTTGCAGAGTCAGTTTCCAGCGTCCGCTTTTCTGCCGAACAACAATACGAAAATCTACAACCAGTTCATTCAGGTGGGCAACCAGTTCATCATTGCGCCTCTAACGACGGGCGCAATCTATCCGCAATTTCCAGATAATAAGATCCCGGCCTCGATGATCGACCCGGCTGCGGTTAAGCTGCTGCAGTATGTGCCTCGAGCCAACACTCCGTACTTTCTCGACGGTAACGGAATTCTACAGGACTATGTCACTTATCAATATCTGAGCAACGAAAGTACGCGTTTCAACACGAAGATCGATCATAATTTCGGTGACCGCAATCACGTAAGTTTTCGCTGGACGGTGGTCCCTGTCGTTGGAGTGAGCGCCAACGATCCGGCTTACCCCACGAATGGGAACAGCGGCTCCTATAGCAAGTCCTTCCAATACACGCTGAGCGATACGCAGATTATTTCACCGACGGTAGTGAACGAACTTCGGCTGGCATACACGCGAGCTGATTTTAGCGGACAGTTGTCGCCGCAATTCGACGTGAATTCGGGACGTAATCTGAGCATTGAGAACGGGCTTCCCAGCCTGACCAAAGGCGGCCTGCCGCTCATCAATATTTATGACAACGGGAACAGTCCGGCGAACATCGGATCGCAGCCATCGACGCTCGGCTACAGTCTCGAGCAGCAATATCAGATCGCGGACAACGTCTATATTACGCGCGGCGCGAGTACCTGGAAGTTCGGTGTGGACCTTTCGCGCGCGTTGTTGAATGCCGAATCTCTGTACAGCATAGACGGCGGGAACTATCAATTCCGTTATGTGCAGACGGACCAAACCGGTGCCGCGGGTACTCAGTCGTCGGTTGGTGGGAACCCGGTGGCCAGCTTTCTGCTGGGCGTGCCCAATTCTATTGTGTTGGCGAACACGGCGATTCCGTATTATTACCGCTGGAATGCCGGGGCCGCGTATGTGCAAAATGACTGGCGGGTCAAGCCGAACCTGACCTTCAACATCGGGCTGCGCTATTCGCTGCAACTCCCGCGCATCGAGAAGAACAACTTGCAGGGTTTTCTCGATCCGTCTCAGTCTAAGACGGTCCAACTGACCGGCCCTTGCCAGCTTCCCGATTGCCTTCCCGCTTCAGCCGCGACAGGGCTTCCCGCGATTAACCAGGCTACGATTGTGCCCTTCGCTTTTTCCGGATACGGGGGACGTTCGCGCTATCTTACTCCGATTCGTTGGCTAGATTTTGAACCTCGAATCGGTTTTGCATACACGCCGCGGCTGGCGTGGCTGCAGAATTGGGTGGTTCGCGGCGGTTATGGCTTATCCCATGCGCCACTGACCGGCCAGAATCGTAACCCTGTTCCGAATTTCACCAGCGGCGCCGCAAACTATGGTGAAACCGCCGGTCAGACTCACACTACGCCCGTGGTTGCTAGTGACGGCACTTCGGGCATTCCGGTCACTCGGCTCTCATCGAATCCGCCATATGTTCCGGCGGTGCCAGTGCAACAGGTTCTCGGACTGACCGACAATCCGAGCGGTCTGGTGTACAACGCGGCGGTGAACTTCCCAGGCAGTGTTCAAACGGGCGAGACCGCCGTCCCCTATGTACAGAATTGGAGCCTCTCGCTTCAGCGCCAGCTTGGGTCCCACGGCCTGCTGGAACTTTCCTACGCGGGAGCAAAAGGAACCCATCTGATTATGCCCGCGGTGGTGTTGAACAATCCGCCGTCCAGTTATCTGGCCGCGCTGCAAAATCTCAATGTGAAGGCAACCACGACGGTGGCGGATCCGCTTGGCCGCAGAAACTCTAGCGGCGGCGCACTGACGGTGCCGATTTATTCGCTTGCTTCTCCCTATCTCGGCTACTCGGGCATATCGAGTTTTTATGACGCTTCGGGCAACAGCAGTTTCAATTCAGCCCTGGTGAGTTACCGCTGGCAAGCCAATCATCTGACGATGTACACGAATTTTCGCTGGTCGAAGTCACTGGATACCGCTTCCGACGCTAGCCCAGACAAGAATTCTTTAACCACTGGTAGCGTCGGAGGCGGACAATATAGCTTCGGAGCAACGGCTGCCAGCGACCGTTCCGTCTCCACTTACAATATTCCCTACGCTTGGAACCTGGTAGCGGTGTATGACATTCCTTTCGGAAGCGGGCGTCAGTTCGGTGCGAATGCCTGGAAACCGTTCCAGTTCGCTTTGGCCAACTGGACCGTTTCCGGAGTGGAGCGCTTGACGACCGGCTATCCATTTACGCCGACGATTGCGGCCGATAATTATATCGATACGACGCACACCCATGAAATTCGCCCCAATATCGTGGCGGGCGTGCCACTGATTAACCCGGACTGGAAGCGTAGCTGTCCGACCGGGAATCTGTGCGCACCTTATGTGAACTATTCCGCCTTCGAATTGCCTCCTGCGGGTCAACTCGGAAATGCGCCGCGTACCATTGCGGGCATTACGGGTCCCATGGTTCAGACGCTCGACCTCTCTGTGCAGAAAAGGTTCAAAATTGGAGAGAAACGGCGGGTGGAGTTTCGCGTGGATGCGCTCAATGCGCTCAATCACCCTGTGTTCCGCACCGCGCCCAACGTGGGAGGTGGCACCGATCTTTTTGGCAATTATCCCAGCCTGACTTGGACGGCGGCAACCCTCCAAACGGTCTATAGTTCCTGGGCCGCGGCGAACCCGGGCACCGCTTTTCCGCTTACGGATCCTCGCGGAGCGGCGGCGCTGGCGAGCTTTCAGAACCTCGTGCTCTCCAGACAAAATGCGAATAACACGCTGCCAAATGACTATTACACGACGCGGTTGCCAGATCACTTCAGCACTACGCCGGCAAACTCGTTCAATATACTCGATCCGTCCGGTAACGGATTTAAGTATTACGAGATCCGCAACAATCTCAATTCGGGGACGGCGATTGGCGGGGGATTGCAGAACAACACACGCCTGAATCAACAGCGCTATCTGCAGTTTGGGATCAAGATTTACTTTTAACTCCGATGTCTCGACACACCTTAGTCTCGTTAGCCATATTGATATCAGCGGGCGCTCTGGCGGCCGCAGATCCCCCTCCAAAGAGTTGGATCGACCCCGATACCGGGCACCGCATTGTTCGCCTCACCGACGAGCCGAATAGCGCCAGCCTGTATTTCAATCAGAACGGGTACACAGCGGACGGACTGAAAATGATCTTCACTACGCCGAACGGGATCTCGGCGCTTGAGTTGAAGACGGGGGCGGCCAAGGCTGTTGTCACGGGGAAGGTCAGGGTCATCGTGACCGGGCGCAAGACGCAAAATATTTATTACCTCAAAGCCGGGGCTGTGTTCTCGACCGATGTGGATTCCGGTGTGACGCGGGAGATAGCCAAGCTGCCGGCTGGAGCATCGGTGGCGACGGTGAATGCCGACGAGACGATGCTGGCAGGCACCTATATCGAAGGTGGAAATCCGGAGCCAGCAGCGCAAGGCAGTGCTTCATCGCAACCGCAGATTTTGGAGCAGTCTGTGAGCAAGGGCGAGATGATGGAGCGCCGGTTGGCCGCGCGTCTCCCGATGGCCATGTTCACCATTGATACCGGAACCGGCGAGCTAAGAGTGATTCATCGCGCTACCGACTGGCTGAATCATTTGGAATTTTCACCCACCGATCCTCAACTGCTGATGTTTTGCCACGAGGGTCCCTGGCATAAGGTCGAACGGATTTGGACGATCCGGACCGGCAGCGGCAAGATCACGAAGATCCACCATCGAACGATGGCAATGGAGATCTTCGGCCATGAGTTTTGGAGCATGGATGGCAAGACGATATGGTATGACCTTCAGACTCCACGCGGGGAGGATTTCTGGCTGGCTGGGTACAACGTCGAGACTGAAGAGCGTCAGTGGTATCACTTGCAGCGGAACGAGTGGTCGATCCATTTCAACGTCAGCAAAGACGGCAAATTGTTTTGCGGCGACGGAGGGGATGAGGGTCAGGTGGCCCATGCTCCCGATGGACGCTGGATCTATCTTTTCCGGCCGGAGCTGAGGAAAATCGAAGGTTTGGACGACAAGAGCTTCGTCAAGCCGGGTGTTTTGCTTGCCGAGCGTTTAGTGAACATGTCCAAACATGGATACAGGCTGGAGCCGAATGTCAGCTTCTCGCCGGACCAGAAGTGGGTTGTGTTCCGGTCGAACATGTTCGGGCCGACTTATACCTTCGCGGTGGAGATCGCGAAGGCCGCTAAAGATTGACCTGCGAAAATAGCAGGATATGGACATTGTAAAAGTAGTTGGACGCGAGATTTTAGACTCGCGCGGCAACCCAACGGTCGAAGCCGACGTGCATCTGGCCGACGGCAGTCTCGGCCGCGCCGCCGTGCCGTCTGGTGCGTCCACGGGCGAACACGAAGCGGTCGAGCTGCGCGATAACGACAAATCCCGCTATCTCGGAAAAGGCACGCTCCAAGCTGTCGCCAACATCAACGACAAGATCGCGTCCGCCATTCACGGCATGGAAGCCGAAGACCAGGGCGGCGTGGATCGTAAAATGATTTCTCTCGACGGTTCGCCCAACAAAGGCAACCTTGGCGCCAACGCCATTCTCGCCGTCTCCATGGCTGTCGCGCGCGCGGCTGCCGATTCGCAAATGACGCCGCTCTACCGCTACCTCGGTGGAGTGAATGGCAACCTCTTACCCGTGCCGCTGATGAACATCTTGAATGGCGGAGCGCACGCCGATAACTCGGTCGATCCGCAGGAATTCATGGTGGTCCCTTATGGCGCGGCGTCGTTCCGCGAGGCGCTACGTATGGGCGCCGAGGTGTTCCACACGCTCAAAGGCGTGCTGAAGAAGCGCGGCTATTCGACCGCCGTCGGAGATGAGGGCGGCTTCGCGCCGAACTTGAAGTCAAACGAGGAAGCGCTGGAAGTAGTAATGGAGGCGATTCAGAAAGCTGGATACAAACCCGGCGAACAGATCGGCATCGCGCTGGACCCTGCGGCCAGCGAATTTTATGACAAGGATGCCGGCAAGTACGTCTTCAAGAAGTCCGACAAAAGCCAGCGCACTTCGGCTCAAATGGTCGAATTCTGGGCCGGTTGGTGCAATCAGTACCCCATCGTGTCGATCGAAGATGGGATGGCCGAAGACGATTGGGACGGTTGGAAGGCGCTTACCGAAGCTGTGGGCAAGAAAATCCAGTTGGTTGGTGACGATCTGTTTGTCACCAACACGGCACGTCTGGGGCAGGGAATCGAGCGCGGCATCGCCAATTCAATTCTGATCAAAGTGAATCAGATCGGCACCTTAACCGAGACTCTGGAAGCGATGCAGATGGCCGCCAACGCGGGGTACACGAGCATTGCCTCGCACCGCTCCGGCGAGACGGAGGATGCATTCATCGCCGATCTTGCTGTCGCCACGCGGGCCGGCCAGATCAAGACGGGATCTGCCAGCCGTACGGACCGCATCGCGAAATATAACCAGCTACTTCGCATCGAAGAAGAACTGGGCTCGTCCGCAAAGTTTGCCGGCCGGAAGGCGTTTCACCAATAATGGCCGGCACTCATAACAAACCACTGGTGTTGACCATTCTCGACGGCTGGGGCTTCTCCCCGGCCATCGAGGGGAACGCCATCGCGGCCGCCCGCAAACCGAATTACGACATGCTGCTGCGCCGGCATTCGAATACGCTGGTGCATACTTCGGGGCCGTTCGTTGGCCTTCCGGAAGGGCAGATGGGCAATAGCGAAGTGGGCCACTTGAACATCGGGGCTGGCCGTGTGGTTCACATGGACGTGACTCGCCTCGACCTGATGATTGCCAATGGCGACTTCTTCCGGAACGAAACGTTGCTCGCCAGCATGAAGCATGCCCGCGAACACAGGCTCCACATCATGGGCCTGTGTAGCGATGGAGGCGTTCATTCTCTTCTGACCCACCTTTACGCAATCGTCAAAATGGCGCGTCAGGAGGGAGTAAGGGAGGTCTTCGTCCATTGCTTTATGGACGGACGCGATACGCCTCCCCAAAGCGGCGCGGACTTTCTCGAGCAGATTCAGAAGCAGCTTCGTGAGATCGGTGTTGGCAAGATCGCATCGCTCGCGGGCCGTTACTACTCGATGGACCGGGATAAGCGCTGGGAGCGTATCGAGCGCGGTTTCGGAGCCATGGTCTTGGGTGACGGAATACGGGCGACCGATCCGGTGGATGCTGTGAAACGCTCGTACGAGCGGGGCATCACCGATGAGTTTATCGAGCCGGTGACGTTGGTTGACGAACGCAATGATCCGGTGGGCCTGATCCGGGATGACGATGCCTGCATTTTCTTCAATTACCGCGCCGACCGCGGCCGGGAGATGACGGAAGTTTTAACGAAGAAACCGTTGCATTTCACGACCATGACGCAATACGACAAGAACTTCAAAGTTCCCTTTGTCCTGGCGCGCGAGCATCCGAATAATATCCTGGCCGATGTTATGGCCCAGTTACAGTGGAAAAATCTAAGAGTGGCGGAAACTGAAAAATACGCCCACGTCACTTACTTCTTTAACGGGGGAAACGAGAAAGCTTACGCGGGAGAAGAGCGGGAAATGGTGCCCTCGCCGAAGGTTGCCACTTATGATCTAAAACCTGAGATGAGCGCGGGGCAGGTAAAAGATGTGGTGGTGAAGGCCATCGAAAGAGGCGGGGTCGATTTAATCGTGATGAATTTCGCCAATGCCGATATGGTTGGACATTCGGGGCAGATGGCGCCTACCGTACGCGCGGTGGAAGAAGTAGATGGGTGTCTGGGTGAAATCTATTCGGCTCTGAAGCGGGCGGGAGGCTCATGGATGATCACCGCGGATCACGGCAACGCGGAAATGATGATCGACCCCGTAACTAAAGGTCCGCACACCTATCACACGACCAATCCTGTGCCATTCTTATTAGTTCACGAGGAAAACATTCCGTTGCGCCAGGGGGGCGCTTTACAGGACATCTCCCCCACGATTTTGAGCTTTTTAGGCGAGAATCAGCCAAAGGAGATGTCCGGAAAGAGCTTACTGAAGGTATAGATGTTGGACTAATTTGGTTGCAGCACGGAGTCGACTACGTGGATGACTCCGTTCGACTGCATCACGTTCGCGGTCGTAACCATAGCCGTTCCACCCTTTTCGTCTTTCAGTTCGATGCCGCCCCCGGCGAGCATCGCGGTAAGAGTTCCACCACTCACGGTTTTCAGCGACGCGGTTCCGTGGCCGTCCTTGATCATCTTTTTCAGGTCGGCGGCGGTCACTTTACCAGCAACAACGTGATAGGTCAGGATCTTGGTGAGCGTGTCTTTGTTTTCGGGCTTGAGTAACGTGTCCACCGTGCCCGCGGGAAGCTTATCGAAGGCGGCATTAGTCGGAGCAAAAACGGTGAACGGTCCCGGACCCTTCAACGTGTCCACAAGCCCGGCGGCCTTAACCGCGGCGACTAGTGTTGTGTGATCGGCCGAGTTAACGGCGTTGTCGATAATATCTTTGTTGGGGAACATTTCTTTTCCGCCAACCATCGGATTCTTGCCGGCAAAAGCGCCAACAGCCAGAGTTAGTGCGAGCGCGCCCGCAAATGCAATGTGTTTCGTGCGATTCATTTTCTTTTTCTTCCTTTAATTGACTTACAACAGGTTCTACGTTTTCCGATAGCGTGTCGGATGTGTAATGGATTCCAGGTGAATTATCCAAGCGTCAAAACATTCAGTTAAGGAACAGTCACTATGAAGCTGCTAATTGCAATCATGTTTACTGTGATCATGTCGGCACAGACCAAACCGCGCGCCCGCGATCTCGGCATTCCGTTCGATGGCGCACCCGGACCGCGGAACTCCATTACCGATGTCGGCGGCATCGAGGTCGGTCACACCACTCTCATTGAAGGCGAGAGCGTGCGTACCGGCGTCACAGCGATCCGTCCGCGCGGGAAGCAGTCCAATGCTCCTTCGTTTGCCGGTTGGTTCTCTCTCAACGGAAATGGCGAGATGACCGGCACCACATGGTTGGAGGAATCCGGTTTTCTCGACAGCCCCATCTTTATTACCAACACGCACAGTGTCGGTGTAGTGCGCGACGCCTACATCGGATGGCAGGTGCGCAACGCTGTAAAGCCGGCCACCAGCAGCTACGGGGATGCATTTTGGTCCTTGCCCGTTGTCGCCGAAACCTACGACGGCTTTCTAAATGACATCAACGGCTTTCATGTGAAACCCGAGCACGCCGTTCAGGCGCTGGAGTCGGCGGGCGGGCTGGTCGCGGAAGGCAACGTGGGCGGCGGCACCGGCATGATCTGCTTCGGATTCAAAGGCGGCATCGGAACAGCCTCGCGCATGGCCGGCAAGTATCGGGTGGGCGCGCTGGTCCAATGTAACTGCGGAGCGCGGCGTCAACTCCGCATTGCCGGCGTACCCGTGGGACAGGAGTTGGCGGCAAAGCTGACCGCCGGTGTCCCGCCTCACATGGAGGACCGCGGCTCCATCATCATCGTCGTCGCAACCGATGCGCCACTAATCCCAAATCAGATGAAACGGCTGGCACGCCGCGCCTCGCTGGGTTTGGCCCGTATTGGCTCAACTTCGGGCGACGGGTCGGGCGACATCTTCGTTGCGTTCTCGACCGCCAACCCACAAGCTGTAGCTGCTCCGGAGGTGAGCATTTCGATGCTGCGCAACGATGACATGGGTCCACTGTTCGAAGCCACCGTGCAAGCCGTCGAGGAGTCGATTGTAAACGCCATGGTGGCCGCCGAGGACATGACCGGGTTCCAAGGACATAAGGTCAGCGCGCTTCCCCACGACGCAACGCTGGCCATCCTAAAAAAATATGGAAGAATACAGCAGTGAACAACCAGAAACTGAACGGACGGGTAGCCGTCATTACCGGCGCCAGTAGAGGATTAGGAAGGACGATGGCCGTTGCTCTCGGCGAGCAAGGCGCGCGCATCGCGCTCGTGTCGCGCGATGTGGAACAACTCAACATCACGGCCGAGGCGGTGCGCGGCGCCGGTGGAGAAGCGGAAGTATTCCGCGCCAACGTCATCGACGAGAACGAGGTGTATCAACTGGAAAAAGATGTGTTGAAGCGTTTTGGCGCAGTGCACATCCTGATCAATAACGCGGGGATCAATATCCGCAAGAACGTTCCCGATTTCACCTTGGAGGAATGGCGTTCAGTGATGGATACCAATCTGACCAGCGTCTTTCTGATGTGCCGCTCCTTCGTCCCGCACATGAAGGGACAGGGCTACGGCCGCATCATTAACATGACCTCGATCATGAGCCACATCTCGCTCCCGGGCCGCGCCGCATACTCGGCGAGCAAGACCGGATTGCTTGGGCTGACGCGCGCCCTTGCCCTCGAACTCGCACTGGACGGCGTCAGCGTGGTCGCTATCAGCCCCGGCCCGGTCGCGACGGAGATGAACGCGCCCATTCTCAATGACCCTGAGAAGAATGCCGCTTTCGTCGCCAAGATTCCCATGGGACGTTGGGGCAAGCTGGAAGAAATTGGCTCGCTGGCGGCGTTTCTATGCTCCGAGGATGCCGCGTTTATCAGCGGGACCGACATCCTGATCGACGGGGCCTGGTGTGCGCAATAAGCTTGCCGCGCTCGCCGCGGCGCTGTTATTACTCAGCGCCTGCCAGTCCAATCATAAGAAGCGGATCGCTGTCATTCCGAAAGGCACCTCGCACCTATTCTGGGTATCGGTGCGTGCCGGGGCCATGGCCGCCGGAGAGAAGTACGGTGTTGAAATTTTATGGAATGGGCCTGCCCAGGAAACCGAATACGGCCGCCAAATTCAAATTGTCGATTCGATGATTGCCCAAAGGGTGGATGGAATTGCTCTGGCGGCCACCGAACGGAAAGCGCTGGTGCAGTCGATCGACCGCGCCGCGTCGCTGGGAATTCCGGTGACCGTCTTCGACTCCGGTGTGGACACCACCAACTTCATGACTTTTCTTGCAACCGACAACTACGAAGCGGGAAAGACCGGCGCGCGCGAACTCGGCCGCCTGCTCTCCGGCAAAGGCAAGGCGGCATTGTTGATGAATGCCCCCGGCAGCACGTCCACAATGGATCGCGAGCGTGGGTTCGACGACGTCATGAAATCCGAGTTTCCGGGGATTGAGGTGGTGGCCAGACAATACGGTCAGTCCGACCGTTCCAAAGCGATGACCGCGGCTGAGAACATCCTCACCGCCCACCCCGAGTTGAACGGCATCTTTGCCTCCTCCGAGCCGAGCAGCGTCGGCGTATCGTTAGCCCTGAAGTCCCGCGGGCTGGCGGGCAAGGTGAAGTTTGTCGCCTTCGATTCCAGCGACACCATGATCGAGGACATGAAGGCCGGCGTGATCGACGGCATGGTCGTGCAGGATCCCTACCACATGGGCTTCGAAGCAGTGAAGACGTTGGTGGACAAACTGAATGGCGCTACGCCGCCCAAGCGAATCGATTTGAGCGCCCGGTTGATCCGCCGCGGCGATCTCAACAAAGAGGACGTTCAGCAGCTTCTCGACCCTCAACGGAAGCGGTGAGTCGTCAGCAACTCTTTCGCTGCTTCGGCAAACTCCGGGAGCACGTAAAAGAATGCTCCGACCCGCTCACTGCGAAAAATCACTCCGCCCTGGTAGTTGTCGGCTTCCACCGCGAAATCGATCCCGGCATCGGTGAGCACGCCCTCCAGCCGCAGCGATTCGTTCAACTTCTTGGCGATATAAATCAGCTCCAGTTCGCGGTCGCCAAACTCCTCGGGGTCGCGGCGCATCTCAGCTTCAGTGTAGTCTGTTATGCTCGGAAATCATGGTCAAATTTGTCGCCTCGTTCACTGTCATGGCCGCGCTTTTGTTGGCTGGCCCACCCGCCCGTGATGCCTCCAGTGACGGCCGGCTGAAGAAATCGCTCCGTCGTCCCGATCAGAACGGCTGGATTTACGTGCGTCTGGAAGGCACGCCCGCCGAGATCGGTTACCAGCACGGCTACCTGCTTGCCTCCGAGATTCAAGACGCATTCCGGGTGGTCTCACTCGGGCTGGTTCATGACAGCAAAAAGAATTGGCCATTCTTCCGTGAGGCCGCCGAGAAGATGCTCTGGCCGCACGTTGAGGCGCAGTACCGCGAAGAGCTGCTGGGCATCGCCGACGGCCTGAAAGCCAAGGGTGTGAAGCTGGATCTCTGGGATGTGGTCGCGCTGAATGCCTGGCTGGAGTTGTCGCCGTATTACACCACCTGGTACGACAAGGAACACAAAATACAGACCGCCGCCCGCGCCACACCGGAACATTGCAGTGCGTTCGTGGCAACCGGTTCGTTCACCAAGGACGGAAAAGTCGTCATCGCGCATAACAACTGGACCGAGTACAAAGAAGGCTCGCGCTGGAATATCGTATTCGATATCGCACCCGTGCAAGGCCACCGGTTCATCATGGATGGCATGCCTGGGCTGATCCACAGCGGCGACGATTTCGGCATTAACGATGCCGGTATCGCGATAACCGAGACCACCATCGGGCACTTTACGAGCTTCGATCCGAAGGGCATTCCGGAGTTTGTGCGGGCGCGAAAAGCAATGCAGTATGCGGCATCCATCCAGGAATTCGCGGCCATCATGAAAGAAGGCAACAACGGCGGCTACGCCAACAACTGGCTGGTGGCCGACTCGAAGAACAACGAGATCGGAAGCCTGGAGTTAGGCCTCAAGAACGTGAATCTGATCATCAGCAAGAACGGATTTTTTGTGGGCTCGAACTTCCCGAATAATCCAGCCTTGATTGCGGAAGAGACGGACTTTCCCGTCAAAGACATGGGGGTGACGGCCAACGCGCGCCACCTTCGCTGGAACCAGTTGATGGCGGAGAACAAGGGTAAGATCGACGTGGCAATGGCGCAGAGTTTTCTAGCCGATCACTATGACTCATTTGCGAAGAAGACCGACCCGAACGAGCGTACGCTGTGCGGCCATATCGATTTGTCGTCGCGCGGCTCGAAGCCGTGGGAGCCGGAGTTTGGGATTGCGGGAGCAGTGCAGAACAAGGCGGCTGATAGCCAGATGATCGCTGACCTGAGCTTTACCGCAGCCATGGGTCATGCGTGCGGCATCGACTTCCATGCCTCGGAGCACTTGAAGAAGCACCCCGAGTTCGCATGGCAGAAGGATCTGTTGAAGGACCTACCTTCGCGTCCCTGGACCACTTTCCGCGCGCAACGTTAATGCGCCCTAGGCTGTAGGAAACCGGGTCTCGATGTAAGCGTCCAGCGCTTTGCTTTTGAGAAAGCGCCCGAATGAGGAAGAGGACGAGGAACTCAGCGCCATTTGTAAAAATCCCGATTCCAGTTTGCTGATCACTTTGCCCAGCTCAGCAGGCGGGAGAACTTTCGTGCCCTTGAAATGCGCGAGCAGCTCCTTTGTGGCTACGGCTTCCTGATTCCACTCGTTGTTCTCGGCGTACTTGAGGGTGGTCTCCTTGTACTTCTTGGTTTTCCAGCCGATCGCGGCCGACACTTCGGACAAGCTGTGTTCACTCGCCGCGAAGCCCAGGAACGCTTTCTGTAAACTCGCATCGCGGAGCACATCATCTACCGTGAGGCCATCGCGGAACTTCGCCCGCATACTGATCACCGCCGCGGCTTTTTTCTGCTTGTCTTCCTTGGAAAGGATCTCGTCGGCGAACTTGGCCACCACTTTTTCAAAACCCTCCACCACCTCGGTAGCCTTCTTCTTCCGGGCCGGATCTTTGATGGCGAGCGCTTTTTTCTTCGCGGTCGCCAGCGCCTTGCTTACTTCAACGCCCTTCTTTATGGCATCGTTCCAGGACGCGGTTCCGGCCGCGAATACGGCGTCGCTCCCCTTTGCATAAAGGCCCTTGTATGCTTCGAGAGCCTTACCGACTCCACAGCCTTCCATCTCGGCGATCCCCGTCCGCAATCGTTGCCACCCTGCCTGCGAGACGTCGCCCTTTGCAACTGTAACTGGCACAATTTCCTCCTCCGAGGGTTTTTACCCCGGACAGTACCGGTCGGTCAGGCTCCCGGCTCAGTTTTCCTATTCAGAGCCGAGACCGTGAGTGAGCCGGCACGCGCTCATCTTGAAGAGTCTAGCGCACCGGCCACGATCCAGCAACAGCTGTTAGAATACGAATCGTAAAGCGACTTGGGCGCGCCGGGCGGTGGTTCCGTCCGGCGGTGCTTGCGTCTGCAGAATCGTTCCATATGCCGAGTTCGGCACGAGCGCGATAATTCCGTTGAGCGCTCCGCTGGTCTGCCGGATCGCCGTATACTGCTGGGTCACTCGCGGGCTCGGGCCGCCGAGAATGGGGTGATTGAACACGTTGAAGGCTTCGAACATCAGGTACGCCTTAACGCGTTCGGTCAGCGGCAGCATCTTGGCGATGCGCGCGTCGGTGCGATAGATCGACCCGATATCCAGAGCCGACGTCGACTCAAACGGAACGCGACTCGACCCGCCCAGGCCATTCAGCGAAGAAGAACTGAGCGATCCCGTCACCCGATCCTGCACGCGGATGGTTGGAACCAGCGGTTGGGCCGAAGCGGCCAAAGTCACCACTGACAACTGCCAATTGTTGACGGCGTAGCGCGCGATCAGGCTGTCGCTATGGGTAAAGGTCGGAGAAGCGATAAAGTTTACGATCAGCCTGTGCCGCTGATCGATTGAGCTTGAGCCTTTCTCGCCTTTGTAGTCGCCGTTGAAGACGGAAGTCGGGAAGGTTGAGCCGAACAAAGTGTTGCCTCCGCCGCCTTGGTTGTAATCGATGGCGTGGCCATAGGTGTACGACAACGATCCCTGAATCCAATTCGAATAGCGGCGGTTCAGACTCACCAGCAACCCGTTGTAGTAACTGTTGCCGGCCGAATCGGCCGAGTAAACCGATTGGTTATAAGCGGGGTTCGCGCGAGCGGTATAAATCGGCGTGGTGTAGCTGCCGATCTGGTTACCGCCGGCGTCGAGAATCGGGAACGTGTAGGTGGTGGTCGGGGCCGCCGCATTCAGATCGCGTGTCTGCAGCAGGTGCAGCCCCCGGCTCCAAACATAGGATACGGTCAGGCTGGTGTTGCGGTCTAGTTGCGCGCTCTACGGCCACATCCAATTGCTCCGAGTACGGATTGCGGAAGCTGCTGGACGGAGCGAAGATGATTGGCGGAGAGATCCGCGAAATTCGGCGGCGAGGCAAGAGCGTTCGGGAACACCGGGCCGACCGCAACGGTGGCCGCCGATGTTCAACGAGTAGCTCGATTGATACACACCGTTCGTAGAGAAAGAAGTTTTCGATGGTCGAGGTGGTGTAACGGTTGAAAAAGAGTCCATAGCCTGCGCGCAGCGCCGTCTTGTCATTCAGCGCGTAAGCGGCGCCGAAACGCGGTGCGAAATTCGAGCGTGGTTCCGGGAATCTTGGCGGTTTGCGGGAAAGCGGGGTTGGTGATCGTCGGTTGCGGGATGCGCGGTGTACTCGTAACGCAGACCGGGGGTGATTGTCAGCTTGGGAGTGATCCTCCACTGATCTTGTACGAACAGACGAAATCTCGTTCAGGTTGGTATCGACAACGGGATTGCCGAACGCCTGGGTGTAGGACTGGTAGTTCTTCGCGCCGGTCGTGTTTCCGGTGAAGTCCAGCGCGAAGGCCGTGAGCGTAGCGTAGCTATAGGTCCCGTAGCGGTTCGCCAGGCGGCTCACGTAGTCTTCGACGTGCGAGTAATCGAAGCCGAACTTGAGGCTGTGCGCACCGACGATCCAGGAATAGGTGTCGCTCGACTGGAAACGCTGTTCGCTGGGATTCAGGCGCGGGATAGCCGTTGGGATAGCCCACGTTGCCAATGCCCATTGACGGTCAAAGATACCGGTCCGATGGAAGGCAGCAGGCTCGGGCTGGCAGGATCGATACTGGCGATCTTTGAACCAGCCGAAGCGGACCTCGTTGACCGCGGTTGCGGTCGGACACGTATGTCCATCTGGCGCGCGCCGGTGCGGTCGAAAACGTTGGTGTCGGCGTTGTTGCCGATCCCCGACCCGTCGGCCAGCGAAAGCTGCGTCTGGATGCCGTTGGGCGAGCGGAAATCCAGATAATTCACGCTGAAGCTGAGCGTATTCTTATCGTTCCGGTCGGTAGTCGATCTTGCCGAATAGCAGGTTGGTGTCCACCGTGCGGGGAACCAGTTGGGTTCTGATCCGGCTCTGCAGATAAGCGATGGCGGCGGCGCACTGGGCGGTCGACGCGGTGCAATTGCGGCAGCACCGCGGGTCGTGGGAATGTAGTTGGCGTTCGGAATCGAACAGGCCGGCCGTGTTGCTGAGGTTCGAGGAAACGATCGGCGCGTTGCGGCGCTGCAGTTCGCCGTTGAAGAAGTAGAACAGCTTGTTCTTCTTGATGGGGCCGCCGATGCTCGCGCCGGCCTGGTGGCGCCACTCCGGCGGATTCACGCCGCTCGCCGTGATGTCGGTGGCGTTCAGCGTGCGGTTGCGGAAAAACCAGTAGGCCGTGCCGTGAAGATCGTTGCTGCCGCTGCGGGTGACGGTGTTGATCACTCCGCCCGATGCGTGGCCGTATTCGGCGAGGAAATTCGAGGAGACCACCTGGAACTCCTGCACGGCGTCCTGCGAGATGTTGTAAGTTCGCGTGCGGCCGGCATTCTCATCGTAGAAGGAGTTGGTGGTGTCGTTGCCGTCGGTCAGGAACGTGTTGCCGCCGGGGTTGCCGCGAAAGGAGATCAGCCCGAATGAGCCGTCCGTGGTGACGCCCGGTGTCAGCAGGACAAAGGAGTCCACGCGTCGGCCGTTGATCGGCAGATCCAAAATTTGTCGGGAGGACACCACTTGAGAGACATCGGCTTTGGTGTTGTCGATCACCGGGGCCTCGGCGGTCACCTCGACTTGAGTCGCCGAAGACGACACGGTGAGAGAAGGAGTCAGCGCCACTGTTTCGCCGACGTTCACGGTGACGTTCTTGAAATTTACCGTTGTAAAACCGGGTAAGGAGATGGTGACCTCGTAGCCGGCCGCGGGCACGAGATTCGGCGCGCTAAAGGCGCCGGCTCCGTTCGAAGTCAGTTCGCGGTGAACGGCCTTCGCGGGATTATCTACGACGACCTTGGCATTGGGGACAACGGAACCGGTGGCGTCGGTAACCACTCCGGAGATAGCGCCGAAACCGGCCGAACTTTGAGCCATGAGCCCCGAAGCGGTGAATAGAAACAACGTTGCTAATCGGCTGAGCCGAGTCGACTTTTCCATGGATAAACCCCTCGCAATTGAGTATTTACTACTAGGAGACATTACATCCAGGATAGAAGACTGACTATGACAAAATGATGACAGCTCTGCGACCGGACCAAGAAAATTGGTCAACCCAACATTTCTTAATCCCAGGCTTTCTCGAGCTGGCGCGCGTAGTCGGCTGAAAGCGATCGACCCACGACGGCCCAGTTCCGAGTGGCGCGTGGTCAAGGACAACTGAGCGAGAACTGCAATGCTACGCACACCTGTTGCATGCGCTCATCGGTAAGGCTGGCGATGCGCCTCGTCAGGCGTTCCTGGGAGACGGTTACGGCATTGTGCAGGTTCACCGCGCACCGGCCTTTCATCCCATCGTCGATATCCAGGACCACCTCCGAGGGCACCTCGCGGACGGTGGAGGTGATCGGGGCTACCGTTACGGTCGAAAGGTGGCGTATCGCGCTGTTGCGAGTGAGTACGAGAACAGGGCGCTGCTTATCCGCCGCGGTGAATGTGCAAAGGTGAACGTCACCTCGGTTCAGTCTTCCGGCCAAGCCGCAGCCTCCTCCCAACCACGGTACTCGTCTGCGCGTTGGGGCTGGGCCTCGTAGCCCCGGCGATCGCGCTTTTCGAGCTCGAGCGTGCGCAGTCGTGCAAGGTGCTCCCGAACTGCCTGACGGATTAGCTGAGATCGATTGAGCTTGTGACGCTTCGCTGCGGTATCTGTGGCCTTCAGGAGCTTCGCATCCAAGATGACCTGTATGGTCTCCATTGTGGGATTCTCTCCACAGAATATCCCACAGTCATCGGGGGAGCGGTTTCCTAAAGAAGCGCCTTTGCGCCTCGTACGGCTGAAGCAGTCATTCCAATACGCGTAATCGATCTTTCTTCTCCTCGCAAAGGCAAGCTTCAGGGCCGCAGCGCTCACGCCCATTTCCTCAGCTTGGCGGCAACGGGCTCCGGGGCTTGGTGAATAAGCAGAGCGCCAGGCTCTGGCGAGTAATGGCCGAGCGAGAATCATCGGAGCGCCACAGAGAATCCAGCGCCTGGTCAATCCAGCCCTGCAGGTCCTTTCCGACGCAGCGAAAACATGCGGGGCACGGCTATGCCAAACGGATCAGGCTAGCTCTGCTGGGCGGAAATACCTCAAAGAATCGCTAATTGATTGAGCGCGAACATTCGTGAAGCGCGGGCCGGGACTCCGATGTGTGCGAGAGCAGCGTCAAGCTCGGCATCAAATTGCGAGATCTCTCTAAGTACGGTTGGCGCGGGCCTAATGAAGAGCGTCTGGCGGTACCCCACAGGCATCGGAGCGCGAGAAGCGGCGATAGCGTGGTCGCCTATAGCTAAGAGGCTGCCCTCGGCAAATTCGTTGTCCACAATCGCTATCACGACGTTCTCGTCATCCATGGTTTGCAGAAACTCTCGCAGAACCCTCAGCCCCGACTGCAATGCTCGAAAATCGGCCTGACCAAGCTTCGCCGGGTTCAGCAGTAGCCGACATCCTTTGATCCTCGCGTGGCGCTCTAGCGCGACTCTTTCCTTGCGTAAGCTCTGACGCAATTGCGGACTGGCACGAATTTCGCCCTCCATCTCACGCCCAACCCGCACCTGACCGGCCCAGCATCCTCAGCCGTCCGGTCCAGCGAGCACGCGCGTCACTTGGGCTAAGCCGCTCAACCCTTTAGTGTGCTGAATCTGATTAATTCCAGGCTTTTTCGAGTTGGCGCGCGTATTCGGCTGAGGAGTAGAGCTCGAACTGGAACAGGTTTGGATCGAGCTGCGGCCCTGAAGTTTGACTTTGCCAAACGAAAAACAACTGGTCGGCATAACGGAAGTAACTGCGCAGGAACTCTTCCGAGAGCGATTGCGGCGCAGCCAGGTCGCAGAACATGGCGTTCAGACCCAGCCCACGGCTGAAGATCGTCTTGTAGTCGCTCACGCCCCATTTCCTCAGCTTGGCGGCAACGGGTTCCGGGGTGTGGTGGATCAGCAGAGCGGCCAGGCTCTGACGAGTGATGGAAGAGTGGGCATGATCGGAGCGCCGCAGCGAATCCAGCGCCTGGTCGATCCAGCGCAACAGGTCTTTGCCGACATAGTAGAGCATGCGGATCTCGGCGTAGCGGCCATCGAGCACGGTACGTTGGAGCTGCTCGGGACTATTCTCCCCAGCGGGCAACAGGCCCTGGAGGACCAGACTCGCACGCGAGCTTTCCAGCAGTTTCTCCGGACCAGCCGTTTCAGCGAACGGATGGAGGATGAGGGGAGGAAGGGAGTAAACTCCGGCGGCTGGAGCGGAAACGGCCTCTAGGGTGTGGTGCGCAGTCATCTATACATTCAGTATGCAGTTTCACTTTCGTTCCGTCAGCAGTACCTTGGCTTCAATCGTTTGACCCTGGCGCATTACCTTCACCAGTACTTCTTGTCCGGGCTTCTTGGCCCGCAGCGCATAGGTGAAATCGTATAAGTTCTGGATGGGTTTTCCATCGAATTCGGTCAAAACATCACCGCCCCGCAGACCGGCTTTGGCGGCAGGGGAACCGGGCCTCACATCCGCGAATCGAACACCGTTGGGAAGTTCCGTAAAATCCGGAATGCTGCCAAAATCCGGCCCGTACCCGGACTGGGTGGTAGAACTGGCCCCTTCCCCGTGCGGCTTGGGTTCAGCCACCCGCACGAAAGCCGGACGCGCGCTATCGGCGGCCAGATGTTCCATTACGTCGCCCACCAAGCCGAGCAACTGGACCGCGCCGGGCGCGTCAATCTTATCCCAGGTGTCGGACGGCTTGTGATAATCGGCGTGCAGGCCGGAAAAGAAGAACAGCACCGGGACCTGTTTCGCCGTGAACGAGGTATGATCGCTCGAGCCATAACCGCCCTTCTCGCTGATATCCAACTGCATGCCGTGTCGCGGACCCGCATCCTGAACCAACGCGAGCAATGTCGTTCCCGATCCCGCGCCGCCCACATAGACTTTGTGGTCGCGCAAGCGGCCGATCATATCCAGGTTCACCATGGCCGCCGCCTTCTCTAACGGCAAGTCCGGGTGTCCGGCGTAGTAACTCGAACCGAGCAGGCCCAACTCCTCGCCGGCGAAGGCTAAAAACAAAATGCCCCGTTTGTGCTTCGGGCCCTGCGCGAACCAGTGCGCCAGTTCCAGCACTCCGGCGGTTCCCGAAGCGTTGTCGTCTGCTCCCGGATGAACCGTACCCGCCATGGAAGGCGCGAGGGAAAACTGATCGCCGAGGCCAAGATGGTCGTAGTGCGCCCCAACGATGACATACTCATCGGTTTTGCCCGGTAAGTAGCCGCCGACATTGTGAACCGTCTTGATTTCGCGCTCGACGTCCACGTCCAGGTCGATCTTCAGGGACGCGGGAAAGGCGAAGGATTGCGGCGTCAGCGTTCTGTCGATACTGCCTTGCAGTTGCGGCATCGATTTCCCCGCTAAGGCGAACCATGCGGCCACCGTGTCCGCTTTTACTTGGATGAAATCAATCCCTGAGTTGGCCGGGCCGGCGGTTGCGCCGAACTTCTCGAGATGATCGCCGGTCCCGGGGTGCGCCGCAGTGTCGTTGACCATCAGGACGGCGCGTGCTCCGTGCATTTTGGCGTTGGCCGCCTTCGAAAAAAGCTGCGCATGCGCGGTATAGACCTTGCCGTCGAAGACGCTCTTCTCGTCGAACTCCTGAGGCTCATGCCGGAGCAGGATGACGACCTTATCTTTGACGTCCAGTCCCGCGTAGTCGTCATAGTTGTACTCGGGCGCGGTGATTCCGTAACCCGCGAACACGAGCTCACCCGAGACCTTGCCCTTGGCCGAAAGGTTGAGCGGAATGTAATCGTGGTGCAGCTTCAGAGTGGCGGCGCGTGGTCCGTCGTAGTAGCGAAATACGCCGTTCGAACCGAGCCGAGCCGACGTTGTGACGTCGAAGCTCTGGAGATAACTCGACCCCTCGATCGGCTGTAGCCCCAGCTCGCGGAAGCGTGCGGCGATAAATCCGGCCGCCTTCTCCAGTTCAGGCGACCCGGTGGCGCGGCCCCGTAGCGCATCGGAAGCGAGATACTTCACATAGCCGAGATACTCGGCCGGGCTCATCTCGGCCGCCTGCAAAGCGGCAGCCAGGGCGAGGACCCCGATCAGCCGCATTACTTTTTGATGGCAGAGGGAATCGAGATCTCGCAGCACTTTTCAGCATTGGCCGAGGCGGACTGCGTGTACTTCAGCTCCCCGTTGATGATTTGCTCCAGGTTCGGCCAGGGATAGTTGCCGTAAAGGCGGCGGCCATTGATAAAGGTGGTGGGCGTGCCGTCGATCTTCAAAGACCGTGCTTCTTCCATTTCGCGATTGACGTCGGCTTCCGCGGACTTGTTCTCGACGCAGCGTCCCAATTGCATGTTGTCGAGTTCAGCCGACTTGGACCACTCCATCACTTTGTCTTTCAGATTGTCGGGGGTGATTTCGGCTTGATGTTCGTAAATCCAATCGTGGAACTTCCAGAAGGCGGCGGGACTTTGGTTGTACACGCAGCGCCCGTCCATAGCGGCGGGTTTGGCCCACGGGTGAATCGCCTCTAACGGAAAATCCTTGAAGACCACGCGCACTTCCTTGGGAAACTTGGCTTGCACATTGTCCCGGATCAGCTTGGCTTCTTCCTTGCAGTTCGGGCACTGGAAATCGCTGAACACGACCATCGTTACCGGCGCCGAAGAAGGCCCGAAACTCGGCGCGTGATCGATTTTCAGCTTATCCAAATCAGCCTGGAAAGGGTTTTGATTGACGTCGTAAATGAGACCGCGGATGATCTTGTTGCCGTTCTTCGAAACATAAAAAGTTTCGTCCTGGTAACGGCCGTTCAGAGACAGATGCACATCGACCTGCCTGAGGTCCGGCAAGGGCCCGGCCTTGGGATCGTCGATCTTCATGGTCACTTCCGGTCCAATCGCCAGAAGGCGGCGCAGGTACGCCTCCATCGTCGGCTTGTCGAGCGCCGAAGAAGACTTGGTTTGGGCAGAAATGGGCAACAGGCACAAAACCGCCGCGAGGAAAAAACGCATATCCTTTATTCTAACCGGGAACGCCCTTATTTAAAATACGGGTCCGGTTCTGGAACGGCGGCGCCGTCCTTGCGGGGAGACGACGCTCCATAGTGAACTTTGGTACTGGTGTCGGTCATCACGGCCTGGCCGCCGCCCATCCATCCGGAGTAATCGCCGACGACATTGAGACGATGGCCGCGCTTTTCCAACTCGGCGCGTACCGGTTCCGGCACACGGGCTTCGATCCGCAGATCGCATCCGCCCAAGGTGGGTTTGGTAAAGCGGGGAGCTTCGAGCGCCATCTGGATATTCATCGCGTGATCGGCCATGTTGGAGACGAATTGCGCCTGAGCCTGCGCCTGGTTCATGCCGCGCATGATGCCGAAGCCGACGTGTTGCGTGCCCTGCTCCATGAATCCGGGAATGATGGTGTGGAAGGGCCGCTTGTGTCCTGCCAATGCGTTGGGATGCTTCGGATCCATCACGAAGCCGCCCGCGCGGTCATGCAGCATGAAGCCCATGCCCTCCACCGCCACGCCGGATCCGAAAATATCGGAGATGCTTTGGATCCACGACGCGATATTGCCGTCTTTGTCCACCACGCTCAAGTACGTGGTGTTCCCATGGCCGGCGGGTATCTCCCCGGGCTTGGTATCGCAGTTGGCTTTCTGCGGATCGATCAGCTTGGCGCGGTCTTTGGCATAGTCTTTCGACAATAAGCCACGCACCGGAATCTCCGAGAACTTCGGATCGCCCACGTAGCGTTTCAGATCCTGTGTGGCCAGCTTCTGTGCTTCGATTTTCCAATGCCACGCATCGGCGCTGGCGTGACCGGCTTCGGCGATGGGGAATGCTTCCATGATGTTCAACATCTCGAGTGTGCCGACGCCCTGTCCGTTGGGAGGGAGTTGAAAGATCTTCCAGCCGCGGTAGGTGCTGGAGATCGGCTCGACCCATTCGGATTTGAAATCGCGGAGATCTTCGGCGGTCATGGTTCCACCGAGGCGATTGGATGTTTTCAGTAGAGCCTCGCCGACCGGACCGTTGTAGAATCCGGCGGCGCCCAGAGCGGCGATGATGCGGTAGGCATGGCCTAATTCCGGATTCCGGAACACCTCTCCGACCTTGGGCGCCGAGCCGCCCGGCAGAAATACCTTGCGCGCATTCTCGTCGCCGGTGAGTTTGTAGCTGGCATTTTCCCAATCCCACTGAATCAGTTCGGTCACCGGGAACCCGTTCTCGGCATAGTAAATGGCGGGTTTAAAAAGATCTTTCCAGGGGAGCTTGCCGAACTTCTTGTGGAGGCGCTCCCATCCGTCGACGCAGCCAGGCACAGTCACCGTGTGAATGCCGCTCGAGGGCATGGAGCCGAAGGTTTCCTTCTGTAGAAATTCGATGGTGAGCTTTTTGGGAGCCCAGCCGCTGGCGTTGATTCCGTATAGTTTTCCGGTACTCGCTTCCCAAATCAGGGCGAACAGATCGCCGCCCATGCCGTTCATCATCGGTTCCACCAGGCCAAGCACGGCGTTGGCCGCTATGGCGGCGTCCACCGCGGACCCTCCTCGCGCAAGGATTTGCGCGCCGGCTTGGGATGCCAGCGTCTGGGCGGTGGCCACAATGCCGCGATTGCTGATCACCATGGAACGCGCCTGGGAGCGGTCCTGTGCGTGAACGAGAGAAGGGAAAGCCATGAAGGAAGAACGATGAAAAGAGCTTGTACAGTACACTAGCAGGATCGATGAGAAGACGATCCCCTGCCGAACGAACGCGGCGCCGCATCTCCCGCCGCTTGATTCCCTTTCTGTTCATTTTGTATATCATCTCATTCCTGGACCGCGTCAACCTCAGTTACGCCGGGCTGGAGATGACCAAGGAGTTGCACTTCTCGAACGAGACGTTCGGGTTCGGCACAGGCATTTTCTTTCTCGGGTACGTGCTGCTGGAGATTCCCGGAACGATATTGGTGGAGCTGTGGAGCGCGCGGAAATGGATCGCCCGCATTATGGTCACGTGGGGTTTCGTCGCGGCACTCACGGGGCTGATTCATACCAAGCAGGAGTTTTACTGGGCGCGCTTTCTGCTGGGAGTTGCAGAAGCGGGTTTCTTCCCGGGCGTGATTGTGTACTTGACGCACTGGTATCCGGGCTGCGGACCGCGCCAAGGCGGTGGCGATGTTCATGGCTGCTATCCCGGTATCGCAGATCCTGGGCTCGCCCATATCGGCGGCGCTGATGAAGATCCACTGGCTGGGGTATTCCGGTTGGCGCTGGCTGCTGATCTTAGAAGGGCTGCCCGCGGTGGTGGCCGGGATCATTACGCTATTTCTATTTGACGGATCGTCCGGAAGACGCCAAGTGGTTGCCGGCCGATGAGCGCGACTGGATTACCGGCGAACTGGAACGGGAGCGGCAGGCGGTTACGGCCAAGGAGAAGATCAGCGTCTGGCAGGCCTTTCTGCATCGGGACGTGATTCTGCTCACGCTGGTCTATTTCTTTGGCACGAACATTTCCGTACGGCTTCACGCTGTGGCTTCCCAAGATGATGCAGAAGCTGTCGGGCTTCACTCCATTTGCGGTGACGTTGCTTTCGGCGATTCCATTTATCGCCACGTGGCCGTTCATGCTGTTGGTGGGTTGGAATTCGGACCGCACGGGCGAGCGCCGCTGGCATACGGCGGGGTGTTCTGATTCTGGCGGCAGCGGGGTTGGGGTTGGGACGCGCGACGGACAATATCCCGATCGGGATTCTCGCGTTTACGATTGCCGCGATGGGAATCAATGGACGGCTGCCTCCTTCTGGGCACTGCCGAATCAGTTCCTGGCGGGGACTTCGGCTGCGGCGGTGATCGGATCGATTAACTGCGTCGGAAACACGGGCGGCTTTGTGGGACCGTACTTTGTGGGGTGGTTGACCGATAAGACCGGCACGTATGCGGCGGGGGTGTTTTATTTGATTGGTTCGGCTCTGATGTCGGCCGCATTGGTGCTGTTGGTTAAGCCACGGAAGGTTGTGGCGACGTGAAGTGAGATAGTTAATTGCTGAACCCAGGCGCGGGATTATAACTTGTTCTATTCTCGATAACGGTAATGTCTTACGTTCCCGGTTTCCGCTACGATCTTTTTTTCAGCTACGCAAGCGATGACAACGCTGAGCAGTGGGTGGAGAAGTTCCAGGCCCGCTTAACCGGCGAACTCACTCGTCTCCTCGGCCGCCCATTTTCAGATAGAACCATCTATTTCGACAAACTGCGCCTGGGTGTGGGTCAGGCCTATCCACTGGAACTCGACGAAGCCGCCCGGGACAGCGCAATGTTGGTTCCTCTGATTTCGCCCAGCTATGTCAGCTCGGACTGGTGCAGCCGCGAACGGACTGAATTCGCGAAGCGGTTGCCCACGGGCGCAACTTTTGCCGAATGCCTCGCCGCCTCACGCGTGAGGCCCACTGGCGCACTTCCCGAAAACCTGGCCAGCGCACAAAATGTGAACTTCGTAATTCCAGGTTTTGAGGCCCCTTGGCCCGCCGACTCCCCCAAGTGGACCGAGGCCGTGGACCGGCTCGCTGCGGGTATGAAGGTCGCGCTGCAGAAATTACGGTCGCGTGCAGGTTCGGTGTTTACCGGCTCGCCGCTGAAGACCAACTTCGATCTGCGCGCCAACATTGTCGACTACCTATCGGAGCAGCACTTCCGCGCCGCGCCCGATCCTCCTGCGTTGCTCGACGACCCCGAGGCTTGCCAGAAAGCCCTGGCCGCGAGCGCCTGCGCCGTACACTTCGTTGGCGGAGCCTCAGACGCAGCTCTCGAGCAGATTGAAGACTCCCTAAAATACTGCCCCGGCCCCACGGTGCTGTTTCAACCCTTTGGGGCCAAGCTGTCGGCCATGGAAGAGGAGTTCCTGGCGGAGTTGGATCCGGAGCGCTATCCACACCGGATAGGTCCTAACGAAGTGGAATTGAAGCGCTTCCTGGAAGACCTGCTGACACGCAAACGGGCCGCGGCAGCCGGCACAGCCCCGTCGCTCAGCCTGGTGTGCGAACCCTCCGACTTTGGCTGGGCGCAGACGTTCAACGTGGACGGGCTCAGCGTTGCGTATCCGAGATTCCTGCAGGAAAAGCTCACCACGATGGAGCGGATTCGCAAGTGGCGGCAAATTGTGAAGGACAGCCACGGATTGCTGTTCTATCAGGGGCAGTCGCAGGAGCCGGTGTTGGACCGCATCTGGCGAATGGCGGACGACGAACAGAGCAAGGCCGTTCGGAGATGGTATTTGGCCGACCCAGGATTCGACGAAAAGCGGCAGAAGCGCCCGGTCGATCCCCGTTATGACGAAGGCTTGCAGGATTTTATCGCCGAGGTCCGCAGGCGGGCCGAAGGTGGACAGTGAACCCGTATCCGGGGCTGAGGCCCTTTTTTGAAGGCGACCACGACGTCTTCTTTGGGCGGGAGGAGGAGACCGATGTTCTGCTCCAGCGTTTGGCCGCAAAGCGGCTGATCGCGGTGCTGGGCGTTTCAGGAAGCGGCAAGAGTTCGTTGGTGCGGGCGGGCGTGATCCCGCTGCTCCGTACGGGTTTGGCGGAGGGACTGGAAGGCAACTGGGAAATCCTGACGCTGCTTCCGGGCGCTTCTCCGCTTGACGCGCTAATCAAGCGTTAGGGTTGGTGCTACCCCGGCGTTCGCACGCGCTGAGGGATTGGGCACGGGCGCAGGGGAGTGGCGCGAAAATCCTTGTGTTCGTAGATCAGTTCGAGGAGATCTTCGCCTACCGCAAAGACACCCTCGCGTCCGATGGTGGCAATGCCGCGTCCCTGTTCGTCGACGAACTGCTAACCGCGGTGCAGGACTCGTCCATCCCGCTGTACTTGATCCTCACCATGCGGACCGATTACCTGGGCGAAGCGGCTGTCTTTCGCGGCCTGTCAGAGGCATTGAACGACGGCCCGTATCTGGTGCCGCGCCTCACCCGGCTCCAGCAACAGGATTCCATTGAGCGTCCGGCACAGGCGCAGGATATTGAGGTGCAGCCCTGTCTTGCAGCGGTTATTAAACGACTTCGAAGACGATCCCGATAAGCTGCCGGTCTTACAACATCTGCTGAAGCGATTATGGGAGGAACGCGCGGGCGGCCCGCTCGATCTAGACGCCATATAGGCGGACCGGCGGTTGGAAGGACGCGCTGCGTCTCGATGCGGAAAGCGTGCTGGAGCAATTCCCGGCGCGGCGGGATGCGATAAAACGGCTATTTCAGTGGATCACCGACGCGGGCACGGGCGACCGGCCGGTCAGGCGCCGCCGGCCCATGGCGGAGCTTCCCGATATAACGGGCTTGAGCGAAGCCGAGGTGAACGATGTCGTGGGAGGGTTCGCCGGGCGCGGTTTTCTGTATGTCCGCAAAGACGGGACGGTGGATCTGGCGCACGAGAGCGTGATGTGGCAGTGGCCTGAGCTGAAGCTCTGGATCGATGAGGAGTCGGCGGAGGCAGGTCGATTGCGATTCTATCGGGAGGCGGCGAACAAGAAGGTGCCGCTCACGGGCGCGACTCTTGCGGAAGCTCAGGCGGCAGTAGCCAAGATCGATTCCGCCGGCCAATGGGCGGCGCGGTACTTGGATAAGCCAGGCGACGTGGGCTTAGTGCGGACGTGGGTTGAAGACAGCGGCTGGCGCCAGCACGACGAGCTTAAAAGATTGAGGCGTGGGCGGCAGTATCTGCTGGTCGGGTTGGCGGCGGCGCTGGTGATGCTGGGCGTGGTGGGGTGGTTTTGGTGGGATGCGCGGCGGAGTAAGACGGCGGCGAATGAGCAGTTGGCTCGGAACTTTTGGGACAAGAGCCGGCAAGCCCGAGAGGCGAACTGGGTGGTTGAAGCTCTACAGAACGGCATGGAAGCGATCTCGCTCGCACCGGGTTTGCGGGAACCGGTGTTGCTGGATCTGCGCGCCCTGCATGCGCCCAGGCTGCTTCAAATGATGGCGCATCAAGGGCCTGTGAACGGGAGCGGTGTTCAACAAAGACGAGAGCCGGATCTTGAGTTGGAGCGACGATAAGACTGCCAGAGTCTGGGACGTTCGCACCGGGCTGCAGGTTGGACCGGAGATGCGTTTTGCGGGACCGGTGCTTGGGGCGCGGTTTAGCCGTGATGAAGCGCGGATTCTAATTTGGGGCGATGACAAAGACGCTGTGGTATGGCATGGCGCCGAAAAGCTCGTGCTTCCAAATGATGGGTATGTGCATGCGGCAGAGTTCAGTGCCGATGGGTCGCTGATTTTGACTTCAGGGGGCAAACAAACGCGTCTCTGGGACGCACGTACTGGAAAGCCGGGTCCGGTGCTGAGTCTAGGTGGACTGGCGATGGGAGCTAAGTTCATTGAGGGTAACAATCGAATCCTTACCTGGGGATTCGAAAACGAAGGTCGGCTCTGGAATCCCTCAACCGGAGGAATCAAGTTGTTTAAGCACAACGCGCCAATTTTGGTGGCCGCAATTAGCCCGGATCGAAGGCTGATCATTACTGCCACCCTGGACGGCATCACTCATTTATGGGACTCAGTTAGCAGCAAGCAAACACAATTCGAGTTGCAAAAAGGAACTTCAGTGGAAAGGGTGGCGTTCAGTCCGGCGGGAGAGCGCGCTGTAACTATGGATCCAGTCGGCAACGGTTGGACGTGGAATATGCCGACTGGTCAACGGATCGGAAACCCAATAAAACATCAGAAGCGCATCTTCGGGATTGCTTTTAGAAAAGATGGCCAACGCTTTGTGAGCTGGAGTGAGGACGGGACGGCGCGCATGTCGGATACCGCAACTGGCAATCCTTTGTTTACCATGTCACACCGATCCGAAGTGACCGGTGCCCAGTTCAGTCCCGATGAGAGCAGGATTTTGACATGGAGTACCGACCAGACGGCTCGGTTGTGGAATGCAAATACGGGTCAGCCAGAGGAGCCCGGGTTTTACGTACAGGGCAAAACAACCGGGGCAACGTTTGCTAGAAATGGGCAACGCGTTCTAACCTGGAGCCAGGACGGCACCTTGCGGTTGTGGGATGCGCGGCCGCAACCATCTTCTGATCTGATTTTTAAGCATGAGCAGCCCGTTAACGGTGCCCAGTTTAATCACGATGAAAGCCGTCTTCTGACCTCGACTCTTGGGGCCACACGGGTCTGGGATGGACGAAACGGAAATCCGGTCCTCCCACCTATGACCGAATCCTTTCCAATCACAGGTGCAAAATTCAGTCCCGACGAGAAGCTGGTTTTAAGCTGGGGACCTGACCAATGGCGGCTATGGAACGCGTGGTCAGGGGAGCGCATTGGTCCCGCCACGATCGAAATTGCCGGGCGGGCGGGTCCTGTACTCAGCCCTGATTGGGGGCGCATCCTCGTCTCTTCCTGGAACACAATCCAATACGATGTGCAGACACAAAAGTTCATTGGCTGGCCGCTTCAAACTAATGTGCTCCTGTCGGGTGCTCGCTTCAGCACTAATGGCTTACAGATTCTTGGATGGAACGTGGACGGAACGATCAGGCTGTGGGAGGCCCTTTCGGGGAAACTGCTTGCTGAATTCAAACATGAGGGGTTCGTTGTCGGCGCGGTATTTAACCGAAGTGAGGGTCGAGTGCTTTCGTGGAGTCTAGACAGAACCGCGCGTTTGTGGGATGTTTCCGCAAAGAAGGAAATTGGGCGCGCCGGTCACGACGACAGTGTTACGGGCGCTCGTTTCAGCCCCGATGAACGGCATATCCTCACGTGGAGCCGAGATCACACGGCCCGGCTTTGGTCCGCTCGAACAGGCGCGGAACCTGGAGTCGTGCTGCGGCACCAAGGCCCCATCTCCGGGGCGGCCTTCAATAAAGATCGAGAGCCGCATTCTCACCTGGAGTGAGGATTCCAGCGCCCGACTCTGGGACACAAAGAGCGGCAAACAAGTGGGACCGTCATTTCAGCACGGGGGGCCGGTTTCAAGGGCCGCCTTCAATGCCGCTGAAAACCTGATTCTGACATGCGGCTTCGACAACAGCGCTCGGCTGTGGGATGCGAGGACCGGGAATCAGCTTTCGCCCTCTTTTCGGCACGGTGACAAGAATGTCAATGGCGCGATGTTCACTCGCGATGAAAAACGCGTGCTTACTTGGGGCGGCGACGGAACTGCAAAGCTCTGGCTGCTGGACGCCGACCTGGACTTCCCGGTCCAACACCTAACGCTGTGGGTGCAGGCGGTCACGGGTTCCGAATATGACTTGGTGACAGGCAAGGTCCGCGCCATGGATACGGAACGCTGGCGGGCGGTCCGGGATCAGTACGAGATCATCGCCGCGGAACACGCGCGTGGGTGCAAATACAAGGAGTCGAATCATTGGTTGCGTTGGAATTGATATACTACCGACAACCATGAAGACTAGCCTGAGTACTATTTCACTGATTGCGATGTCCAGCTTGTTTCTGGTCCAGGGAGCCGATAAGAAGGCCGGGTCCGGATCGACGCTGCATCCTGAAATGACGGTGGCGGCGGACGCCGGCGATTTTGATAAACCGATGGGGACAGTAGGGGAGAAAGTTTCGTCCGACCCTTGGTCGGCGACCACCATTGGGGCGGGCGTGGACAAGAAGCCGCAGCCAGGCAAGCCGATTACGGTGACCGGCGAGATCATCGATCTTTCCTGCTATCTCCAACTTGGCAAGCACGGCGAGAAGCATAAATCCTGCGGGACCAAGTGCATTCAGAATAATCAGCCGATCGGGCTGCTCACCAAGAACGGCACCGTGTACATGTTGATGGAGGAAGAGCATGATCCGCGGCGCGATGGCCAGGCTAGCATGCGGCAGGCCGCGATCGACCACTTCGCCCACATTATGGAAGTGAACGGGACCGAGGCCGATCATGCGCGGATTCAAAGCCATCTACGTTCAGGGTTTCGTAAAGAAGTAGGGACGTACCCAGGCCGGGAGCCGTTGCTCTGTTGAGCGTGCTCTGTGCGGCATTTTTTCGGCTTGCAACCGCGATCACAAGAGGGTGATCGCGGTGATTCCCAAAGGGCGAGCGCATCTGTTCTGGCAGTCGGTGCACGGCGGGGCAGCGAAGGCGGCCAAGGAGAATGGCATCGACTTGGTTTGGAATGGCCCGGCGACCGAGACCGATTATACCGGGCAACTGCAGATTGTGGACGCCATGATCAACCGGCATGTGGATGCGATCGCGCTGGCGCCGATCGATCAGCAAGGTCATGGTCAGCGTGGTGGACCGGGCGGCGGAGCAGAACATCCCGATGATTATTTTCGATTCGCCGCGTGGACACGGACAAGTTTGTCTCTCAAGTTGCGACCGATAATTACAAGGCTGGGCGGTTAGCGGCGGAGCGGATGGGGCAAGATCCTGGGTGGCAAGGGCAAGGTGTTCGTAGTGGCGGTGCAGCCGGGGGCGGCTTCCACCGAAGCGCGGGAAAAAGGATTCGAAGATGCGCTGCGGGAAGGATTTTCCGGGGATTCAGATCATCGACAAGCGCTATGGGATGGCGGATTTCGCGCAGTCGATGACCGTCTCGGAGAACATGTTGGCGGCTCATCCGGATGTGGATGGGATTTTCGCCTCCAACGAATCGAGCGCGATGGGCGCGGCACGGGCGCTGCGGACACGGCAGGGGCGTATCAAGCTGGTTGGGTTCGATTGGAGTCCGACGTTGCTGGACGATTTGAATTCAGGGCTGATCGATTCGCTGGTGGTTCAGAACCCTTTCAAGATGGGCTATGAATCGGTGATGGCGGCGGTGCATAAGTTGAACGGGCAGCCGGTGCAGAAGATACAAGACCTGGCGCCGAGATTGATCGACAAATCGAATTTGAACGATCCCGATGTTCAGGAACAGTTGCATCCGGATTTGAAGAAGTGGTTGGAATAGTTAGCTGATCGCCATGCTGCTGCTGATCTTTGAAAAGATCGTGCTCACTGCCGGCATGACAGTGGGTGGCAGGAAACCGGCGACGACCACGGCTAAAGTAGCGCAGATTAGGGCGTATTCGATCAGATCCTGACCGGCCTCATCGGTGCAGAGGTGTCTCCAGAATGAAAAAAGGCGGAGCGGGATTGACAGTCCCGCGCAGGCTACCAGCCTGCCCCACACGGCGAGCGGCGAGGCGAGTTTATGGGCGGCGCTCATTAGCCCATCATGGGGCAGCAACGGCGTTTGCACAATCCGTGAAACGCCGTACGCCTTGTTATTCGCCTTAGTTCAGTTGTACTGATCCAACGCGGTATGAAGCGACTAGGACGTCCCCCGGTTGGGGGGCTAGTCCGCTCAGGAATGTGAGCGTAGTGCCGGTCAGAGTATAGTCCAGGTTCGCCCTCAGACGGATGCCGTTGCGAAACAAAGCCAAGCTGGTTGCCGGACTGGGAGTTTGAGCGATAGCGAAGACCGTATTAGACCCATCGACGGTTCCCGAGGGAATCTCAGAATCGACAAAGGTAAGACCGCTGGGACTCACGCCCATGCGATACGAAGCCAAAAGGACATCATTGGCCTGGGGGATCGAGGCTGGGGTGAATGTAAGGGAAAGCCCAGTCAAGTTGTAGTCGCTTCCTGGCTTCATACGCAGGCCATTACGAAACAAAGCCAAACTGGTGGTGGGACTGGGCGGGTTGCCCAACTGGAAGGTGGCGTTTGCGCCATTGAGAGTCCCGGAGGGGATCTCGCCGTCGACGAATACGACGGAGGAGGCGGACGTTCCTGTCCCGGAGCCGCAAGCCCCGGACGTGCCGTCGACATGGACGCAATCGGCGGAATTGCCAATGGCTCCGGCCAAAGCCCCGGAGGCGTCAATGACCGCCGTGCGGGAAGGCGTATAGCCGGTGCCGATGGGGGCGCGCAGCGTTAAGGCCGAGGTTAAACCAACCACGTCCGATATGTTGACGGAGTTCAAGACCGGCGGTGGGGTGCCTCCGCCGCCGACGGTGGTGCCCGGAGCGCCCACGCGGATGTCCCGTACGCGCACTGGAACGCTGCTCGGCGGCACGTTCCAGCTTTCTTGAAATTGCGTACTTCCGCCGCTGTTGTAGACGACATTATAGGTGGCCGGCGAAAGCGCGTTGGCGGTCGGCACGAGTTGAACGCGCAGCAGGCCGTTGACGATCTGCGTCGAAATCGAGTGCGACGGAATATTGGACATGTCCGACGCCTCGAAGCTTTGCCATGAGATGGTGGCGACACCGTTGAATCGCGTCCCATCGGCGTTGAAAAGAATATCCTGGACGGTCGTGAGCGGGGGTGCGGCTAACAAGACGATACACCCAAACAAACCCAAACCGAAGCCAAGAATGCATTTGTTAAGACTGAACATTCTGCCTCCCTGACGGCGGCGGACCGGGTAAGGCGCGATCCGCCAAAAATCATAAGCGATCTCAGCTTAGATGGCCGGAGCCAAGCAGAAGGCAATTTTCCGAGGTGGGTGATTTTAGGTAAGATTCTGAAATTGAGGCAGTTAATGTGAATCCGAAGTTCTTGAACATCGCAGTGAACGGGATTTGGGACAAGCGGAGCGGGATTGACAATCCCGCGCAGGTTGCTCTGGTCTG
Source organism: Bryobacterales bacterium (assembly GCA_963792655.1). Taxonomy (GTDB): domain Bacteria; phylum Acidobacteriota; class Terriglobia; order Bryobacterales; family Bryobacteraceae; genus DOZZ01. The sequence goes on along the minus strand of CAWBWU010000003.1, from coordinate 1,260,495 downwards.
CAGGACAAGCAAGTTAAATCTAAAAACTTGTTTTCAGCGGCTTACGCAACCGCCAATACCGATGCGGCTCTGCCCGAGGCCCCCCGGATACCTCAGTGCCAGGGAGTCGCGTATAGAGCCCCTTTAGCGTCGTCGCGCGTTAAGAATTATTTGCTTCAGGCGGTTCGATGCAGCATCGTGAAGAGGAGACCGAGAGCGTTCTCGATTCATTTGATCGAGGTACCCGGTACCCCCTCTTTTCAGTTTCGGATGCGAGGGTAAATTTCGAAATGCCCTCTGAGGGCGGAACCAATTTTGAAAATTGTGATGCGTTCGGCTTCAGCTTGTTTCCTGTGCCGAAATGGCTATGTGTACTGCCTGTGATGAATTGAATTCGTCCGAGCGGCCACTTCCCCAGAACCGGGACCCGGACCGCCTTGGCTAATTTATAACTGGCGTCGCGGCCAAGTGCCCCGTTATCAAACGGGAGCGAACACTTCTGTAAACGCTCCGCGGACGTAATCGCGGGTTAAGACACGACTTGCAGCCCACGTAATCCACGCTTCATGTCATAATACTGACATGAGTGCAAAGAACAGTCTCCAAGCGCCCCTGACCCTGAGAGAACGGCAGGTTCTGGCGACCCGCGAGGAGATCGTGGACGTCGCGATGCAGCTCATCGCTGAAAATCCTGAGGTGCCGCACGAGCTGATCGCAAGCAAAGCTGGCATGAGTCCGAGAACGGTGTATCGCCATTTCCCGATCGAGTGTCGCTTATGCTCGCTGTGTGGCAACGCCTTAGGGAAATGATGCACATCGAGTTCCCGAGTTCAGAGGAGGAGATTCTTCCTCTTACGAAACGGGTGTTCGGAGCGATGGATGCAAACGAGGTACTGGTGAACGCGGTCATGTCCTCCGTAGCGGGAGCCCGCATCGGCAAGCTGCCCGGTTACGAGGGCCGTACAGCTTTCACGAAAAGCCTCAAGACGCATCTGACAGGCCTGTCTGCAAAGCAACGCAAGTGGATTGTGGGAGCGTTCGTAGCCATCTACAGCGCTCCGTTCTGGCAGCTTCTGCGGAACCGGGGAGAACTCTCCGCGGATGAATCCCAGGAAGCGGTCGCATGGATACTGACCACGTTGCTGGAATCCCTGCACTCGAAATCGACCAGGAAAAGGAAAACACAATGACTACGGATACGACACAACCGTTCGAAGTTTTAGGGGTTTTAGCTCCAATGGCAACTGCGGAGTCAGGACACGGACGGGCAGTATTGCGCTCTCTTGGCTACTGTGCCACCCCAAGGGATGGTGCCGCCGCATCAGCACGTGGAGCAGGAGGCTTTCTTCATGCTCGAGGGAACGTCGGCGAATTTGCTCAACTCATTAATGGCAAGATCCAGTGGAAGCCAGTCTCTGCCCCAGAAATGATCAACATTCCGTCGAATTCGGTGCACGGCTTCCGGAATGGCTCCGAGCGTGACATTAAGTGCCTGATTACAGCACATCCCCGTATCGAGAATTTCTTTCTTGAGGCAGCCGCACCGGTACCGAGTCAACAGGCGCCGCCTTCTCCGCGCGCGAGATCGAGCGCGTGCTCGCTATAGCCCGTAAACACGGACAGAGATTCCTGGAACCTGAAACTGGTGCATAGCCACAGCTATTGAGAGTACCAACCGCTACTGAAAGCGCTGCACCCGCGATCAGCGGCGCAGGCGTTTCGCCTTATGGTGAATCGATCAGTCGCCTGGGCTGAGTGGGATGAGGAACTGCTCGGCTTGGAACTGCTCGATCTAAAGGGCCTTGACTTCGATCTTGGTTTGACCGGTTTCGACAGTAAAGAACTGGACTCGCTATCTTTGCGGAATTGATGGACCAGCCGGGCTAACGGACGAGGACGACGCGCCGGAACTCACCAGAGAACCCTGTATCGCAGAGTTGGCGATCTCTGGTTACTGGGTAAACATCGCCTGCTCTGCGGAGATTCAACTGACAGCACTACTGTGAAGCGGCTGATGGCGGGCGAACAGGCCGATATGGTCTTCACTGATCCGCCCTACAATGTCGCCTACGAAGGCTACACCAAGGACAAGCTCACGATCCAGGGTGACCGCATGTCGCCGCAGGAGTTTGACCATTTCTTGCGTGGTTCGTTCGACAACTACCGCGAGTCAATCAAGCCAGGTGGTTCCCTTTACGTGTGTCACGCGTCTTCAGTACAGCGTGAGTTTCAGAACGCGCTTGAAGCGGCTGGATTCAACGTTCGCTGCCAGATTATCTGGGCCAAGAACACTTCGCCTGGGGATTTGGCCGCTACAAGTTTCAGCACGAGCCGATCTTCTATTGCCATGTATCCGGCGAGAGCGATTCCTGGTACGGCGACAAATCCCAATCCACGCTTTGGCAGGAGAAGAAGCCCGCCGCAAACCGGTTGCACCCCACGATGAAACCGGTCGAGCTAATCGAGCGGGCACTGGTAACAGCAGCAAGTCGGGCGATTGCGTGCTGGATCTGTTTGGCGGGTCTGGCTCTACGCTGATCGCCTGTGAGCGGCGGGCCGGAATGCGCGGCTTATGGAACTCGATCCCGAAGTACGCCGATGTGATCGTCAAACGTTGGCAGGAGTATACGGGCAAGCATGCCCTACTTGACGAGTATGGCCGTCCCTTTGAGACGATCTCTCAACAGCGCCTACGAATGTAGGTTTAGTGACGGCAGGTAGGGTCTGGCGAACTTACAAGGCAAACTCAAAATTGGCGCGAGTCCGCACGGGTGGCGGCATCCCCACCCGACCCACAGCTTAAAGCGCGGTGCTCCAATTCACCTCGTGAAAGCTATCTTGGGGGCACGCCTCCGTTGCCACAACGAGTCGCTACCTGCACGCGCGGCCGAACCAGTCAAGCGCGCAGTTCATCGTGGGTTCGTCCCTTTTTATGTCCCGACAAAACGAAGCCGGGACGCGCAAACCTGAAGTCCTGGACTACTGTAAAACATTCCACATCAAAAACAGCGCGGATCACCCTTTAGCATTCGGGCCATCCGCGCTGAGTTCGCTCCAAGTTAGACGTGCTTACTGACGCTCGGCTCCAAGGCCTCCGAGACGGCACGACTTGCAAACACCGAACCCGCTTCCATTGACTTGGTTAAAGGAACAGAGCGCCGTTAGCCTGTTCAGTTCGGCCGGGCTCAGCGTTGAGCGCGTGAACGGGGTTTCGGTGACTCCAAATGTACCGGCAGGAGTTCCCGCCGTCACAGGGTCGGCGTGAATGGTAGTTCCCCAAGCCGCCAAACCGGACGCAAGAGCGATGGATGCCGGCGTTACTGTCGAAGCGTTACACAGGGTCCCGGATGAAGCAAGCAGTTTCACAACAACCGAAGTCGGAACACCCGGTGTGAGGGTGTTGCTGATCAGGTCGTTTCTTACCGACAGGGATTGAAGACCGTCGGGAGTCACCGGGCAGGTGCAACATGAGATTAACTGCTCGTCAGGAGAGAACACGTACGCGTTGACGCAAATGTTTCCATTCTGAACGGGCAGCGCGATAGTGGAGGATGCACCGGAATTGGTGAAATCGATTCCGCTATCGCCAATCGCAAGGTTGCTCGCATAACGTACCTGAAACACATCGGGCGGAAGCACTGGAAGAAGCGCAGTCGCGGCCGCCCCGGCCGGGGCATTTGTCGCTGTAATTGTACTGGTGGTGTTCGTCACTACACCAGGTACGGTTCCGACCACCTGAAAGGTGATAGTGCAAGATGCATTCGCTGGGATGGTTGCGCCCGCCAAACTGAGCACGCTCGGAGGGCCGACGTTGGCGTCAACCAAGCCAGCGCAAGTGCTTGTAAGGAAGATTGGTGTCGAGACCGGGAACCCTAATCCTGCAGGCAGTGTGTCGGTGAAAGCCACGCCCGTGAGCGCGGTTGCATTGGTATTATTCAGAGTGAGTGTTAGTGTCGTGGCACCGCCGACGCCTACAAACGGAGCAGTGAACGCCTTCGTTAGAGAGGGTGAAACCAAGACGGTAATTGCAGCTGTGGCGGATGAGCCAGGGGTAACCGCGTTCGTCGCAGTAAGAGGTGTTGTTGTGTTGGTCAGCACGCCCGGAGCAGTACCAACAACGGCCACGACGTTAACTGCAAACGAACAGGAATTAGATGGGCCAGGCGAACCGGCGAGCGATGCTCCCGTGAGGCTTATCGTGTTCGACAGCATGGCCGCGGTTATATTCCCCCCGCAATTACCCTGTAAACCATTCGGATTGGCAACTAGAAGGCCAGCAGGCAATGTATCTGTAAACGCAATGCCGTCTAGAGGCAATATATTATTGTTAGTGATTGTGAATCGAAGCGTGGCCGTGGAGGTTCCATCGGCCGCAATTGTGAGTTGCGGTGTTGCGGTATTACCCTGGAAAAACCCCTTGGTAAAGGTCGTAAGAGGTTGACCGAAAGCCGTTACGCTGAAGAGGAAGAGAGCGGAAGTTAGAATGACTATCTTTTGCAAATGCGACATGGTTACCATCGCAGTGAATGGTACCATTTGCCAGACGACCCCTACATCGTCAAAACAGAGTAGTCTATCGCTTGAGAGAAAAGGAGCGAACGCGCCATGGAAGAAGACTATCTTCGAAGTTCCTCGAGAGAATTGATAGTTAGTTGAACCCGAATTGGGCTTTAGATGAGGCGAGCCCCCGTTAGATGAGGCGAGCCCCCGTTCTAAGTACGCCGTAATCGGCGGGGCCGAAATGGGACAACAAGTGGAGCAGGGAACACTAGATGGGTAACGACCAAGAGACCCGCCTTGAAGTTCAAGGCGGGCTTATTCGAGGGAATCCGTCTAGCGGCGTCTATTCAACCGAGTGCTTGATCTTCCGGCCGACATCCCTCAGTTCTTCGCCGGCTTGATGGGCAGCACTAGTTGTAGTATCAGCAACGTGCCGGAGGGGGTGACCACTGTTGTCGTGTCCAACACTGGTGGTTCCATGAACCGAATCAACCACCCCGTGGCTGCTAACTGCCTTCTCACCTGCGGATGAAATGTCCTGAGCTCCTGACTGTTCAAGAATCTCTTTAGCTCTGCTTGTCCAATCCGAGTTATCGCAGTGAACGGATAACAGAACTCCTCCATCCTTAATGCGGCCCTCATAACGCTTGGCCTCATACTCAGGAATTCCCATCCCTACGAGCGCTCCAACCAAGCCGCCGACAGCTCCGCCCACACCCAATCCTGCCAGTGCACCCATTATCGGGCCGGCGGCAATGAAAGGTCCGAGACCTGGAATAGCAAGGGCACCAATCCCGGCGAGTAATCCAAGTGTTCCGCCGATTGCCCCTCCAGTGGTTACTCCTGTGGTGGTTCCCTCTGGCACCTTGGTGTTCTTTTCGGTGGCCATTTCATGCGTGGACTGTTGATCCGGGGCTAGAACCGATACATCATCGCTCCTGAAACCAGCGGCGATTAACGCATCGATTGCGTTTTCGGCTTGCGCCCGTGAAGGAAAAATGCCAAATGCAGCAGTATTATCTCCAGCCATACTCTTGTTCTCCTCTGTTTGAATTAGTTGGTTTGCTTAGGCGGCAGGTCGTTTCTTACTGACCTTGTCGCCCTTTACCGTAAGCTGGTTCGTGACGTTTCCGGAACCGGCTACTTCGACCGCTTTCGCCTCAATGTTCTGGCGCTCGTCGTTACTATGCACTGGTCCCTTCAAGGTCACCTTGCCGTGCTCGGCGATGATCTTAACGTTGTGGGCATAGGTGGAAAGACTTTTGTCGGCGACGACGGCCCGCCGAATCTTTTGCATGATGTCTCGATCCGACGTGTTCTCCTTTGCCTGATCGGCGGTTCGCTGTTCAGGCGCACGATCACGCTTATTTACTTTAGTGTTGTCAGAAGTAGGGGATTGAGTGGTCGGCGTCTGCGCTCCAAGTGGGTAAACAAAACTGGACGCCACGACTGTCCCGAGAAGGAATGAGCGTAACCCGGCTTGCATATTAAACAGCTCTCCGGCCGCGCACAAAGTGCATCACCAGCGAGATCAGCGCGATCACGAGGAGAATGTGGATCAGCCCGCCAGCGACGTGAAACGCCGCGAAGCCGACCAGCCACATTATCATCAGAATTGCAAAGAGGCCTAGGAGCATAGTGTTTGTCCACCGTTCCCGGTGCACGCAAAGCGCCAAACTCCGAGACAAACTGGACAACTGAGCCGACCCGCCCCCCACGAAACGGTTCTGTTGCGCGACCGTGCTCAGAACGGCCCATAGCCTTGTAGAAATCGCCGCCGCTGGGGCTAAAGACGCCTGCAGCTCTCCCCAAACGAACTTAAAGGCCTAGTTGCAACCGAGAAGAAACAGCGCACGCAGCTTGTCAATCAGTAAGATCTACCTACGAATGGGACATTTTAACGGCCCGTGCCGGGACAAGTCCGAATCCGAGCCGCACTGAGACGACAATCTCAAATTAAACCCGCCTTGCTATTTTTGCTCGGTGGCTGGGCCATGTCTTTCTTTTAGATTCACAAGTATCGAGGCATTCGAAAATCGCCGGGCACAGCACGGTCCGAATGACCCAGGAATACACGAAGATCCAACTCACCCGTCAGGATGCACTCACCCGCCTTGATTCAGGATCGGTTGGCGAGCGCAGGCGAGAAGCTCTCCGGCGAACACGGGGCCGAGATCCCGGTACCGCCTTCTGCTAAGCGCGCCGAACTGGATGGCACCGTCGCCGGACCCCAGACCGTCCACTAAGCGGACGGCCCTCCGAACCCGAGGTCCTCCGCACAGAACAAAGGCCGCACCCCGTTCCGAGCACTTTCTCGCGGGAAGTCAGTTGTCAAGGAATACTTGACAACTGCGTGACGAGCAGGCCGATTGGCCGTTCGCATAAATTGGAACCGTCTGACCAAACATGCCCGCCACCCTCAAGCAGTCCCTGGTACTGCTCACGGCTTATGGGGCAATCGACCAGTTCGAGGAATTGAATTTTGGAGACGCGGGCCTGCCTGGCCTTTCCTTGAGCAAGCCATCCCCAAGGTCCTTCGTGCTGCCGTGGCTTGTCTTGGTGGGGACTGGTCGTCTTCTTTGCATCCGAGGTCCAAAAGAAGAACCAATAGTGGTCGCCATCGTCTTGCTGGAACCTTTTTTCTTCAGTTCTAACTGGCAACCGGCACCTCTTCCAGGACGGCGAGTAGCCGGTGTTCCAGTTCCAGCGCTTTGGGGGACAGGTCCGCGTCTGAGGCCAACGCGTAGTGCCTCCAGACCACCACAAGATCTTCGGCCACCTCATCGAGCAGATCACTAACGTTCCCAGCAAAGGCATGCAACCCAAGACTCTTGTCTTCGATGCTGACAACCTGCGGATTGTCGTCGTTGATGCGTGGTTTGCAGGCGCACGCCTACCATTCTCATCGCGGGAAACTCTGCCCGTGATTTGGATAGTCGACCTGCGGTTCTCAAGGAGAAGATCCTCCATCGCGTCCTGGTAGGTCACCTTAAGCTGCCGGTTCGATCCTTTTGGCAGAATCGTAATCTGGCGGTCCGCCAAGTTAATCTCGATCAACTCGCCGTTGACAGTCTCGCGATCCGGCTCGGTTTCAGTTGGGTGTACATCTTGCGCACCGCTCGTGCAATTCGCGAGAGGTCGAGGATCCAGCCGCTTCCAGGCTTTGGAGCCAACTGCTGAAACGCATCCACCACGCGCTTTCGGATGGCGGTGTCTGGAAGGTATTCAGCCACCAAGTCCCGCTTTTGTGACTGCAGCGCACCAGCGACCTCCTCAAACGTGCTCAGCATTTGGTTTACTTGATCGATGGTCGCCAACTGAGGCTGGACCGATTCAACGAACGCCGGAAGAAGGTAGCTCCCCGCTTGCGGAACCTCACACTTTAACTGGTAACCTGCTCGATTTCGGCCGGAATGCGTGCCCGGCTCTTGATGTCCTTCTGCTCTTTGGCCAAAGCGATCAGCCAGATGGCTCGCTGAGCCCCCTCCAACGCTTGAATCAGCACGGACGCGGGCACGGCAGGTCTGGCAACGGCAGTCCGCGAAAAGCGGAACTGCACGCGTCGTCTCTGATCATCTGCTTCCGACATCCCCTTTATCGTCAGTAGATATTCATCTTAATCTCGAGCGCCCTCGGACCGGCGGCAGCCAAACATTTTTGCATGTTGCGCCCGGACAACATCGTATCGACTTTTGGAGCACGTTGCTCCACGCTCGTACCCGTCAAGCCGGAGCTCACCTCGCAATATCGAGGGCTGTCCGCCGTTCTGTGTTGGTTCAGCCTGAACTGGAGAGAGGGCGCTTTCCGCTAGTCAGTATTCCGCCCTTCGGGCGGGGATTTTCAAGGCATCGGGGTCTACCGATCCGATGTGGTCTCTGTGAAGAGCGCGGATGCGAGGCCGCCGCGCTCCGTTCATCGTCTCGATGAGCCCACCGGACTATCCCTCAGCATGGTTGCGTCCCCGCAGTGCCGCTTCCGTTTCGCCCCGCAAAATCATTGTAGCGCCGCCGCCACCAGCGCGGCCAACTTTTCAGGAGAGCTAGAACCGTGAATCGGCATAGCCGGAACCTTCCATGTAATCTTGGCTCTATCGCGATTTCGAGGGCATGCTCGACAGGGCCCAGGTTGCGAAATCTGTCGCTGGCTTACCTGCTAACTCGTGGGCGAGAGCGATCTGGTCGTCTGAATTCGTGCCCAAATATGTGTGGTCCTCGAAATAGCCAAACATCTCGGCCAACTCGCGGGCGCCAGGGAAGAAGTTGGCGAAAACCTCGCGCGGGACCTGATTGAAGGTGAAGGTGTGCCCCTGTTTGTTGAGGGTCTCGACAACTTCGTTGAAACTCAAAAAATCGCCTACCAGCGGCAAGTACTGGCCGTCCCCGGCCTTGCCGGGTTGAGCGAACGCACCGGCCACAACGTTGCCGAGTTCGTTGATATCGCCCATGTGGATGCTCCGCGCACTGGGGTCGATCGGCAGCGTCCAGCCCAGGGAACCGTCTTGCTGCTTTTGCGGCGCCAACATCCCTAGGAAGTTTTGGTAGAAGAACGAGGCAATGACGAAGGTGTGGTGCTCAAATCCCGCATTCTTGACGATCGCGTCAACTCTGGCCTTACCCGTGAAGTGAGGAACACTGTACTTGCCGCCGCTGATCGTTTCGACGTTCGGAAGGGTCGACCAAACGAAGTGCCTAACGCCGGCTTCTTGCGCGGCGCGGACTGCTGCCTCGCCCTGCGCGACTTCATCGGTGCCGCCTTTCTCCCAGAAGTTGGTCACGGCGAAAACGCCGTACGCTCCCTTGAATGCGGATTTAAGCGTCTCTGGGCTGTTCAGATCAGCCTGCACCACTTCGACGCCTTGTCTAGACAATTCTTTGGCTTGCTCCCCGGTGGGGTTCCGGGTAAGGACGCGGACGGTGAATCGGCCGCCTTCGAGCAGTGCCGTTACCACGCCGCCTCCTTGAGCGCCTGTGCCGCCGACGACAGCAATAATTTGCTTGTTCATAGGATGTTTCTCCTCAAAAATCTTGTGCTTTTCTGCGGTCAAGTACGCAATGACATCAAGTGGCTTTAGGCGCGCGGCTGGTTGGTCGCGAAGAGATAGCGGTGGATTTTCCACACGAAATCTTCGCGACGGAATATGAACAGTTCATTGTTGCCTTCCTGAACCTCGATACCTTCGGCCAAGATGCGTGTGCGCCCCAGCCGAACTCGTCCGAGCCCAAGCCCAGTCGCCGGCTTCCTGGATTTCATGGATATCAAAGTGGACGGACAGTTTGATCGTATTAAACACCTGCTCGTAACCGGCACGCACGGCTTCGGGACCGATCAACGCTGGCGCATGCTGGGGCATGAACACGGGCTCACTGCCGAAAAGGCCGAGAATCGTTTCGATATCGTTGCCGTTCAGCGCCGTTTCATAGCTCTCCAGCACGGATCGGATGGTGTTGTTATTCATTGTTTGGACTCTCCTTCGTGTCCTGCTTAAAGGATTCCATTATTTCGAATATGGCACAATAGCGGACAACGGAAAAGACTATTGCACAGGTGAAAAGATGGACATTCCTGCTGACCTCAACGCCATGGTTTTATTCGCCCAAGTGCTTCAAGTTGGCAGTTTTTCGGAAGCCGCACGCAGGACTGGGGTTCCTGTCTCAAGCCTAAGTAGGAAGATCAGCGGGCTCGAACGTCAGTTGGGAGTGCGATTGCTTGAGCGGACCACGAGATCGCTGAATGCAACGGAAGCGGGCCGAGAGTTTTTCTTGCATTGCCAGCGGCTTATGGAGGCGGTCGAAGGGGCACAGGCTTCTCTCCAGCAGCGAAAATCTGAGATAAGCGGAACGTTACGCCTGGCTGCGCCACCGAGTCTCTCGGACCTCATCCTCGTGCCGTTGATCCAGTCTTTCCTGGCACGATATCCGAAGGTTTCTGTAAAGGTCCTGGTGACTGACCGGCACCTCGACATGGTCGAAGACGAGGTAGACATCTCGCTCCGGGTCGGCCGCCAGGCTGAAAGCAGCCTCATCTTTAGGCGATTAACCCGATACCGCCACATTCTGGTGGCCGCGCCTGCATATCTTGCAAACGCAGGTCGGCCGGAGCACCCTGCGGACCTTGGACGACACCGGTTGCTCGGTTTCACCAAGTGGTTCGGGGATGTGAGCTGGAAATTGTCCAACAGTACCGAAGCCCAACAGTCAACGCTGCAACTAACGTTGGGGATGAACGATTATGCCGGTATTCTTCGGGCGGCCGTTGCGGGCATGGGCGTGGCCGAGATCCCGTCGATCCTGTGCCGGAGGGAGTTGCGCGAGGGCCAGTTAGTGGCTGTGATGCCGGAATGGCAGTTCGAAGAAGTGGATCTTTCGGCCTACTATCTAACTCGACGCCATCCTTCTCGTATGGTCGAGCTGTTTCTCGACCATTGCTCGGTTCATACGGAGAAGATCTTACTATGTTCCCCCAGTGGTCCTCGTGACGCTGGCACGGAATCCCGCAAGGTCAACAGAAGGTAGAGGTTCGCCAGATTCTGAGGTGTCTTGGGAGGTCGCAAACCTCCGTGTCGCTGGAAGCTCCTGGATCGTCGGCCGCTCGGAAGTTATCCACTTCACCTGCGAACATGAACGTGCGCTCGCCGTTCTTCACGCGGCCTTCTGACGACGAACCTGGCGCTGTTTACGCGCCTCCTCCAACTTCCGATCTCGCTGGGCGTGGATCTGAGCCTGACGCCCGGCGAGCATGTCCGTCGGCGTGATGTAGCCGATGGCGCTGTTCAAGCGGACGTTGTTGTAATGCTCCACGTAGCCCTCCACCAGACGCCGGGCATCGTCCAGCGACAGCGGCGTTCCCGGCCGGATGCACTCTCCTTTGAGCGATTTGTGCCAACGTTCGATTTTCCCGTTCGATTGCGGATAGTACGGCGAGGTTCTGACGTGCGTCATGCCCGAGATCCGAATGAACTCCTTGAAGTCTTTGGCGATGAACTGCGGCCCGTTGTCGGAGATGATCCGTGGCCGCGCTTCCGGGTGCAGTTCCTTGGCTCGTTCCAGGATGATCTCGATGTCCGCCTCCGTCATCGACTCCCGCAGATCCCAGTTGCACGATGTAGCGGCTGCAGCCGTCCAGAATGCTGCACAGGTAGTAGAACGTCCCGCTGATGTTGATATAGGAAACATCGATGTGCCAGTGCTGATGCGCCGTCAGCGGTTGCTCAAAGCCGGTGCCCTTCTTCGACGGCTTTCCGTTCCACTTCGACAACAGTCCCGCTTGCCCCAGCACTCGCCAAACACTGGTCGGGCTCACCGCCACAACGTCAGCGTCGAGCATCATGAACGTCAGCCGCCGATAGCCTTCCAGCGGGTTCTTCAGGTGGAAGCCGATGATGGCCTGCTTCTCCCAATCCTCCAGCCAGAAATCACGGGGAACCCAGCCGTTGTGCTCGTTCACGCTTGCCGTAGCGTTCCCGCCAGTCGTAGAACTTGCTGGCGGTGATGTCCAGCCACACGATGAACCGCCCGGCGCCGATCTCGGTCTTGTCGGACCAGCGCTGGACGAAATCCACGATCTGATCCCGCCTGTCGTGCGGGACCCAGATCCCAATCAGAGTTCCCCAATCTCTTTTTTTAGCGCGACGTGCTCCGCCATCAGCTCGGCCAGGACCTCGTCCTTCGTCTGGATCTTCTTCTCCAGGTAAGCGATTCGCTCCTGCTCGGCAGAGTAATTGCTTGGCCTCTTCTGCTCGAAGGCGGATGCCCCGTTCTCAAAGAACTCTTTCTGCCAGCGGTAGAAGACCGTGGGCTGCAAGCCCAGTTCATCGCAGAGCTTCGAGATCGGCTCCTTGTCCAGCAAATGCCGCCTCAGGATGGCGACTTTCTCTTCCGGCGTGTAGTGCTTCCGTTGCTTCTTCATGCGTTCTCTCCTTTACCTTACTGGGAGAACGCTTTCTCCATTTCCAGCTGAACTGGAACACTACAGCACCAGGAGTGCCCACGCTAAGCAGGCTGCGATAAGGCCATCGAAGACCACCGGAATCGGAAGGGAAAAGAATTTCCAGGCTAAGCCAGCGTGGAGAATATTGAATAACAGCAGAACCCCTGTCATTTGCTTGACAGCAGGTACGCCTGAGGCGGCCATCGAAGCAATAAGCCAGAGGAAACAAACCTCTAACAGGCCAGCAAGGATAACCAGGAGTCCATAGCCGAAATACATGTCCCAATATGTGTTGGGGCGGATGCCCGAACCTAAAATGCCCCGACTTCATCGCCTCCACAACTGAGACTTCTTCTGAACCGTGCCGTGGCTTTGCCGTGGTAAATAAGAAGACGTGCGCGCCATACTGAATGAGTGCCAAAGCAGCTGCTACATGTAAAGTCGTGGTCGCGCTCATTCCCACCTCTACCTCTCGGCATTATAGTATGCGCTTACGTCCAGGCCGTGGATCGTTGGAGATCCGGATATTGGGACCGGAGAACAGCCTGGCTGGCATATTGGCTGTCCTCAGTTCCGTAATGAGCGAAGTATAGAAAGCACCAGGTAACAAGTCGCTCGTTAGTTGGGCCGCGAAACACCGTTACCGGAATGTGGCGGCGAACCCCAAGCTCTGCCTAACGGAAGTAGTGCGGAGTTGGACGCATTCTGCTTGGCACTGGCCAAGGAGGCTGTGACCATGTCGAAATCGCGAACCAGGAAGCGCCTGCCAAAGCTGGTTTTGGCGCTCCCCGATTTGGAGCAGTTCAAAGCGGCAGTCCTGAACAGTCTTACGTCTAAAAGCGGTCAGCACTCGTACGGCCGCGCAATCACAGATTTCGTCGACTGGTATTGCTGGCGCAGGCCAAATCCGCTGTCCTCAACCTTGACGTCTGTGAGTACGACCCCATTAGCGAGCTCGTTGGGTGGGATCGCTCCGCGAGACGCTTCAAGCGCACGTTTGTATTAGGTACAGATGGCCCGGCAACGGGGTAGGCATCGGTAACGCTCAAGCTCTCAGCCGCCGCAGACTATCAGCCACGAGCTTTACCATTTCCGCATCGCTCACCCGAGCCAGGCGTGGAAAAGACCAGCCATGAGTCAGCAAGTCGTCAATTACAAACCAGCCCGCGTAGTACGCTTCCCGATCAATGCCCGCACCGCCCGTGCCAATTGTGTACTTCAGGACCGCCGCGGGGTTTGAGTCGGACAGATGCTGCGCGAGGTCGGCAAAGATAGCGGCACGTTTGGCGTGCGCTCTGGAGAACCAGTTCGGGGAGAGCTCTCCCACGTATTCTTTCGGGGTCAGACCTGGATGCAGCTTTTCGCCGACGCGCATCGCCAGGCCTTCGGCGAATATAGTATGAGCGATGCTGCGCGTCCAGCCCAGCGAGAGGTGAGCTTGCTCTGCTTCCACGACGTGAGTGAATTCGTGCGTCATGGAGAGCGCGGCGCCTCCTCCTTCGACTGGTATGGCTACGGTGGGACCGTCCACGCCCGGAGCTGTGAAGGCGTTGCCGGAGAAGTCGCCAACAAAAAAAACTACCGTCGCCTTGACCGGGACCGACGCATCCAGAAGGTTTGCAACGGATTGCAAAACCTCTTGAGCCGGAGGTTGGATTCCTTCAGCGCCTTTGCGGATTACGTTTAACGCTGAAGCATAGCGGGGCCATGCAGTGTCGAGCAACTTCCTCGCCATGGCCTCGCCGTCTGGGCCAGGAGGTACGGCTGCGAACCCGTAGAGCTGGCGCCACAACTGCCACCGTTTTGTTTGATCGGCCTGCTCTTTGGTGGCCAGATTGTAAAATGCCAGGAACTTGGGAGTCAGATCGCGGATAGTCAGATTGACAGGAACCGCCGCCTGGGCTAGGAAACACAAGAGCAGCATCCAGCGCGCCATACCCCGATTCTAGCTGGGTGCGGGTGAGAGTAGAGGAAGTGCGCCAGCACCCTGGAGTGAGACAGTATCGTGCCGGCTAGATCTTCGAAATCTGATCGGCTACGCCGGGCAGTGAAGGCACGCAGTGGTCCGGCATGTATTGGGATAAACCCCCGCCTGACGGCGTAGGGCGGAGTTTGATTCATTCTGATTGGCACCGGCCAAGGAGGCCGTGGCCATGTCGAAATTGCGAACCAAGAAAGCGCCCGCCAAAACATGTTTTGGCGCTCCCCGATCTGGAGCAGTCCAAAGCGGCAGTGCTGAACAGCCTTACGTCCAAGAGCGGTCAGCGCATCGTATGACCGCGCTATCACCGACTTCGTCGATTGGTATTGCTCAGAGCCAAGACTGTCGTTCAATCGAACAGTAGTTCTTCGCTACCGAATTTTTCTTGAACAGAAGCGGTATGCACCGACTACGATCAATCTCCGCCTCGCTGCGGTTCGCAGAGTCGCCTTCGAAGCAGCCGATTCCGGTTTGCTCAGTCCGGAACTCGCTGCGGGCATCCGACGTGTGAAGGGCGTGCGCCGGATTGGCGTGCGTCTCGGAAACTGGCTAACGGCCGAACAGGGAAAGCGGCTCTTGGCCGGCACCGACAGAGATTCGCTGCGGGGTACGAGAAATTACGCGATCCTAGCAATGTTGATCGGATGCGGCCTCCGGCGGGGCGAGTTACTCGGGCTTCATGTCGATTCCATTCAATCGCGCGAGGAGCGTTGGGTGATCGCTGATCTTCTGGGCAAAGCTGGTCATATCCGAACGGTCCCGATTCCTGACTGGGTGAAGACTGCCATTGAGAAATGGATGGAGGCGAGCGGGATCATCAACGGTGCCCTGTTCCGGTCAATCGACAGGCGGGGGCGAGTTTGGGGAACCGGTATGACGCCCAAAGTGCTTTGGGAAATCGTGAAAGCGGCTGCCGCCCGCGCGGACATTCCGAAACTTGCGCCACACGACTTGCGGCGTACCTGCGCCAGGCTTTGCCATCTTGCCGGTGGGGAACTCGACCAGATTCAGTTTCTCCTCGGACACGTCTCGATTCAAACCACCGAGCACTACTTGGGATGCAAGCAAAAGCTGCGGTACGCAGTTAACGACAAGTTGGGAATCGAACCTTAAAAACCCTTCGGGATCGGGGCGGCTAACCCGCCCCTTTGCGACTACTCAGGGGCTGGCTGCGGCCGCGCTCTCAGATTCTATAAACCAAGCATCAGGATTCTACTGATTCGTCGTAAGGCCGGACTGTTGGGCAAGCGCGCTGCCAACCGCAGCAGCGAGGTCCTGAATCGTAAACGGCTTTTGCAGAAACGCCGCAAGCCTTTGCCTACGAATCTGCGGGTCGCTTCAACTTGGTTGTATCCACTCGAAAGAATGCATTCTCCAAACATGAGGTTCTGCTGCAATGGCATCGATCGCGCCAAATGTGGGAACAAGAGGGACGCGCACAGAAAGGTGCTGTGAAACTCATCTCCATCGGGCCCCGGGGCTCTTCACAAAATGGCTTACAACATAGGGCCATGGAATAACAATAAGGTCGACGATTGCCCCCCACCCCATGACCCTAGTAAGTTCTAAGGCGCGGAAAGCCGGCCACATCGGCACGGCACAGGCGAGTAGCCAAACAGACTTATAGAGCAGTTGCAGGAGAAGAACAGGTATCATTTTCAGCGGGTATCGCAGGCCCAAAACACTCAGGGTCGATAATGCTGCCCAGAAGGCGAAGGCCACGCCCTTCACTGGGTCCCATGCTCCAGCGTGATTGATGATGGCAGGCCATACTTGGAGGCCTAGCATCACGAAGTTGAGAAAGTAGAGCAGCCTCATCAGATATAGGCGGAAAATGGATGTTTCTTCGGGCATTGTGTGGCTCGCTCTTTCCGGCAGTGGCGCGGAGAATCCCGATAAGCTTTGGGGCTCGTGACGCGAGTATTATACCTCTTCGATGGCGCGCAGGGCCGGCGTTCAGGCACCGAGGCGTGAGCCCACTCTGAACGACCGCTCAAGTCACCCGAGATGCTACCGGACCACCCCGTCATATTGGGCATCCGCGCCTCGAGGGCATCCGATGTGTCGATCACGACGCGCAGCATGCATGTTCATCGAAAGCTTGGGCATTTCGGCGGCGATTTGACGAAAAACGCCCATGGCTGATTAGCCGTCGCAAACCCGCGTGTAACCGCGTAGTGTTTGTTGTGCGCGAACAGCTGCCCATCCTAAACGCTAACGACAAGTCGTTCCTGATTGGTCCCCCAATAGCAGGCGAAAGACCGGAAGCTTTGAATAGAAATCGGGAGATTATTTGATTCGACTCAAGTACATGTCAGTCCCACCTTCGTGCATGATCAGTTTCGCCGCATAGCCATTCTCGTCAGGCACGAAGGTGAGTTCACTCTCACTGTTCCCAAAAACATAATCGCGAACGCCGTCCGGCATCAAAACGGTCTTGCGGCCATTGATCTGCGCGATCAAACGACCGCTCTCCCGCGCAATAACGATTTTGAAATCCATCAACTGATAGGTTCCGATGTAACCTTCGTTTAGTCTCGGATCGACCGCAATCTCTTTGCGCTCACGGTCGGGAAGTTTTAGCGCGATTTTGAGAAGGCGGGTTGTCAGTCCGGGTGCATCAACGCCGTCTGAGTTTGTCAGCACAACTACGGCGGCTCGTGAATCAGGAGCAATCAACATCATCGCGCTGGTTCCTTGCTGTGACCCGCCGTGGCCTACGACTTTCACGCCGCCTGTGGTACCAAATTGCCACCCGAGCCCGTAAGCCATCCGTCCTAGATCGTCCGTAGGTGTTTGCTGCGTCCACATCATGTCTCGCGTCGCATGCTTAACCAGGCGATCAGAAAGAGTAGCCGCCGCAAAACGCGCCATATCTGGTGCGGACGAAAGCCAGCCTCCACCAGCGAGCTTGTAGCTCGAATCCAGAAATTCCGCGTTTACCAAGGCGCCGGAGTTGTCTTTTGAGTAGAAGCGCGTGCGAAGCGGGACAATAGCGAAGCGATCGTCCGGACGGGTTTGCACCATGCCTGCCGGAACCAGGACACTTTTGCGCACGGAGTCCGCGTACTTCTCCGCGGAGGCTCCCTCAATCGCGCATCCGACCAGCGTGTAACCTTGAGTGGAGTAATTAAAATGAGTACCGGGTTGCGCAACCAGCGGG
Organism: Bryobacterales bacterium; assembly: GCA_963792655.1. GTDB lineage: Bacteria > Acidobacteriota > Terriglobia > Bryobacterales > Bryobacteraceae > DOZZ01. The sequence goes on along the minus strand of CAWBWU010000003.1, from coordinate 1,242,946 downwards.
TCGCTGGCGAAAAACGTTATACCGCCTTCTATTCCATTTTCAAAGTGACGCGTGTTGCCTACTTCGGGATCACTTTGCGATTCGGTGTAAGGATACTCGGGCACCTTGTAGTAGCGGATCCCGCCAAGATGGCCCATAAGTTGTCGCGTTGTTACCGGCCACTGCTTCTGCGGAAATGCGGTGCAGTAGCTCCGCACGGGCGAGTCCAGATTCAGCTTGCCTTGCTCCCAAAGAGCCATCGCGGCAGTCGCCGTTAATGGTTTCGAGATCGAGCCAACACGGTATACCGTCTGGGAGGTCGCCGGAACAGAGTTCTCCACATCAGCGATGCCGAAGCCCGCTGACCAGACGACTTGACCGTCCAGCACAACTGCCACAGACAAGCCCGGAACTTTGCTCGTGGCCATGAAAGTTGCAATGGCAGTCTCCATTCGGGCGCGGCTCTCGTCCGAGAATTTCCCGACCTGCGCTGGTGCGCGACTGACGGCCGAGAAGCAGGCGGCAAGCAGCAGAAGCCATGTCGCGAGATTCTTACGGCTTCGAAAACAAACCTTATCTTCACTGCGTGTTGCGTCCGGGCTCGCCTTCTGAAGAAAATCCATTTTTTGACCTCGTTTCCCAGCAAATTCAGTTTAGCCCGCGCCTAACGGCGAAGTGTAGTTCTACACTTGGCGACCAAGCAGTGCCAATCGCCCCAAACAGCCCTTGTTCGGGACGACCGTCCGGCCGGGGTACGAGCCCCCGTTATCGCTCAGATGGACTGTTCCGGTTTGCCAACATTCGGAACACGGGCCGGACTAGCGCTTACGGTCTGGCTTCGCAGTCACGTCGTCCGCCGTTCGGTGCCCCAGTTTATTCGCTACGGCCTCGCGGTCGATCGCTCGTCCTTGTTTCCAGACGCCCACGATAGAGCGCGTGGCGCGGATGTTCCGCGAGGGATCTCCGTCGATCAGTAGCAGGTCGGCACGACGGCCCGTTTCGATGCGGCCGCGGTCGATCAATCCGAACTCGCGCGGTGGGGCTGCAGTGGCGGCGCGCAAGGCCTCCACAGGTGTCAAGCCGCACGCGACCATGAGCGCCAACTCGGCATGCACGCTCCCGCCATACGTCGTGCCCGGATTTGGCGCGTCCGTGCCGACCAAGATCGGGACACGCCTGGTGCAGCGCCCGGACCGCTGCCTGCGCATTCTCGTAATGATGTTTCTGTAAGATCTTCTCTGGCAGCTTCGTATTAAGAGTGTCTGCCGCCGACGACAACAGGTACGGCGAGAATCGTGTATCCGCGGCCAGTTCCGGCCCGGTGCCCACGCCCCCGAAGGTGGAGATGACTGCGAGCGTCGGGGTGATCGTTACGTGATTGTCAGCAGCGAGCCTGACGAATTCAGGCGCTATCGGAGAATCATCGAAGACGTGTTCGATCTCGTCCGCCCCTCCCTCGATCGCCTCTAGTCCGTCGCGCTGTACAGTCTCGTGCACGGCGGCCAGTTTATTCCGCCGGTGAGCCGCCGCAACCAGCGCCCGGAGTTGGTCCAAGGTCAGTCCCGGCAATGTGTGGTCGTAGCGGTCGTAGAGGATCTTGAGATAGTCGGCCCCCTCAGCCACCCGAGCGTCCACGAACGCCTGCGGATCAACGCCTTTGGCCAGCGCCGGAAAGGGAGGCGACCCCGACATCTCGCTCGGATGGCCGCCCGGGACGTTCGCCCCAATTCCCGCCGTACGGAAATCGGCCGCATTCGGGTACTCGCCGCGCGCGAGAGCCCTCCGAATCGGCATCAAGACGTTCGGATACCCGAACATATCTAGCTCGGTCGTTATCCCGAGCGCTGCGGCCTGTTCCAGCGATTCCTCGCCGGCAATGTGACAGTGTGCGTCTATGAGACCGGGGAGCAAAGTCTTACCGCGACCGTTGATCGCGGTTCCGGCCGCTGACACCACACTCGAAGGTCTGATATCCCGAATGATGCCGTCCTGTACCACGACCGTCTGGGAGCGCAGCATTCGGTAGCCGTCGAAGACGTCGACCTGGTCAAAGATCAGGGGCTGAACCTGTGCCGTAAGAGGAAGCGCGGCAATAATGAGGAAACCCGCTCGCAGCATAGTCTCATTGTCGCTCCGGCGGGTCAAGCGAACAGAATGGTAGTGTCCTAAACGTTTAGGACACTACCAACAGAATGTCCTGATCATGAGATGTGATCCGTAAACGGGTAGCTCCTCGCTAACGGCGTCGGGCGGAGTTTGATTCATTCTGATGGCACCGGCCAAGGAGGCCGTGGCCATGTCGAAATTGCGAACCAAAAGGCGCCCACCGAAACATGTTTTGGCGCTCCCCGATCTGGAGCAGTCCAAAGCGGCAGTGCTGAACAGCCTTACGTCCAAGAGCGGTCAGCGCTCGTATGACCGCGCGATCACCGACTTCGTCGATTGGTATTGCTTCGAGCCAAGACTGTCGTTTAATCGAACAGTAGTTCTTCGCTACCGAATTTTTCTGGAACAGAAGCGGTATGCACCGAGTAGATCAATCTCCGCCTCGCCCCGGTTCGCAGAGTCGCCTTCGAAGCAGCCGATTCCGGTTTGCTCAGTCCGGAACTCGCTGCGGGCATCCGACGTGTTGAACAACGAAGGAGATTAGGAGAGTGGGAGGACCGCGCTGACGTTGCGTAGCGGTGATGCGGGTCAGACGCCGCAAAGTCTGCTGGGGTCCGCAGCTTGCCGACACGTGAGGGATAACGAGGAAGCCGTGCTCGGAAGGAACGATTTCCAGGGAGTCGGCACAGTTTGCTGAACAGAGAGTGCGCACTTCTGTCTCGCGGCGCTGACCCCAACGGTGTCCCCAGTGCTATTCGTTGGACCAGCTACAGCGCAATGGTGCTTCCCACCGCGGTGACAGCAGGCTGGCAGGTTTGATTCGGCGCTGCCATCGAATGCCGGCACAATCAGCCCGAGGCTGAAGATGGCGAGCCGCAGATTGGCAATTATGCGGATCAAGACTTATCTAACTCACTTTCGGAAGCAGGTAGTGCGGCGTGGTAGCAGTGAAACGCCCGTGCTTGACGCCCTTGGTAGCGATCAGGGCATTGGCGAGCTGTTGCACAACGGAAGCCTTGCCCTTGACGAGAATCACTTCGAGGCAGTTGTCATGATCCAGATGCACATGCATGGAGGAAATGATGGCTGAGTGATGTTGGTGCTGCAACTCAGTTAGTTTTTCAGTGAGCATGCGAACGTGATGGTCGTAGACGAGCGTGACCGTTCCAAACATCTGGTCGTCGGAAGATTTCCACGCTTCCTGGATAAGTTCATTCCGGATCAGATCGCGAAACGCTTCAGATCGATTGTCGTAGCCGCGCTGGGCAATCAGCTTGTCGAACTTCGTTAACAGGTCATCGTTGATCGCCACTCCGATGCGAACCAGCTGCGCCATTCACACCCTCTTTCGTGGCTATCTGCTCTGGATAGCGTAACTGACTAGCGGGTGCGGCGGAAATGATAAGTCACTGAAGCGGAGACGTAAGAACGCAAGGGAAAGCCGGTGACCCGGTCGAACGGCTCGCCTTCACCGGGAAGCGCGAGCGTTTCGACCGTCTGGCCGCCATAGCCGCTCGCGAGGAAGATGTTCAATCCCACATCGATGCCTTTACGCGGGAAGGGCCGGCTGATGGCGCCGCGGAACTCACGAACGGGAACTGAATCGAACCCGCCGCCAAGCGGTTTGATGCCCACGTGTTCGTATTCGCCGCGAGCCACAAGGTGGAACGGAAGGCTGGTCGATGGTCCCAAGAACATCCCAGATCAGGCGCGGTGCTTCGGGCGTGGGCTCGCCCGTGAGGCGATCGCGGGCATCGGCGCGAGCATACAAACCCTGCAGGAAGCCGTGCTGAAAATTGTGACGAGCGATTAAGGTCAGCGATTTGATCATGCCGGGACCCTGGTCTTTTTGCAACCCCGTGTCATTCGAAATGCGAGCCAGTTGCTGCGCCGTTGTGACATGGGCGAGTGTCACGCGAAACTCGTCGCGAGCAAATCTTTTATCGACTACCAGCTGATACGATCGCGCCTTGCTGACGATGGTGCCCCCCTCCACCGCCGTTGTCCCGATGCGCGGATCGTTGATGTGGAAAGATTGGCCGTAGCTGAGCGAGACCGCCGGCAAATAACTAAACGAGGAAGGTGGCAGCAACGAGAGTGTGCCCTTAGGCGAGTTGATACCGGCATGCCGCGAGAAGGAGCGCTCCGGGCGGTAACGGTCCTGATTGTCGAACCCGACTTCATCACGCCGGAAACCCGCGTTGTAGTGCAGGAAGGGCAGCAGCAAGCCTTCCGCCGCTACGAAAGGGCTGGCGAAATTGATGGTGATGTTATTCGAAGTATCCGGCACAAGGCTTCCCAAGGCATCATACTTGTCGAGGTTCAATGCCCGTGGCGCCTCGCGGCGGAAGTTGACTCCGGTCAATAGCGCGAAATGTTTGTTGAAGTGCTCGGCGTAAAGAACATCTTCGGAGTTCACATTGCGATGTTCGCTTTGGCGAATCAAACCGTCGCCGAAGTTGGGCCGCACATCCAGCGTGTAGTAGCGATAGAAGCCCGAGAACTGAAACTGGCCGTGCTCCGTGAGCTGCCAGATATCGTTCAGAATCAACGCACCGTTGGAGGTCTCTTCTTTCTGCCGAGAATCGAGCGTGTCGTCCGCGCGTCTTGATGCCAACGGGAATCAGGCCCGGCTGGAAAGCAAAACCGTAATAGCCGATGCCGTACACAGTCAACGAGTGCTTGCCGAACGTGAAGACCTTCGAGACATTGCCTTTGTACTGCTTACGATGTTCCAGGCGATCAAGAAAGCCATTGCCGTACGAGACCTCAGCGCCGGCCCACTCCTTGTTGCTGACGTCGCGCGGACTCCACGCTGCCACCAGGTTGACGTCACGATAATCCGTGGTGAGGCGCACCATGGGTTCTATCCGGTCGCGCAGTCCAAACAGGATAGCCGCGTTCACTGAGTTGTTGCCTTCGCGAACATTGAAAGCGGCGCCATCCGTCTGCAAGCTTTCGATGGCGAGCGGAATGACCACGTTCGGGTCGGCATACCCGTTGCCATGTGCGTTCGCCGGCAGATTGTTGGGAAACAGAAAACCGCCCACCTGGAAAAACATGGCGATCGGCTCGCCGTGATCGCCCGCGACACCGGGGACGAAATACTGCGGCGGCTTCACCCCGCCCGCCGGAGACTCGACGGGCATGCCAGGAACCGAGATGGGCATACCAGGCCGGCCCGGGTTGGCATCCAACGTCTCGTCGCGGATCATGAGGCGCTGCGCGGGGTCGGGCGCGAAGACGCCGACATCCTCCACATTTGCGGACACCATGACCGACTGATTCTGTGAAGCGACCCTTGAGAACTGCACTGGCTCAGAAGTGGGCAAGTCTGGTTTCACTGTCACCTGGCGTTCAACAATGGGGAAGCCTTCGCTCTCCAGAGTGAGCCGATACTCGCCAGGATCGATCGAGTCAAATCGGTAGATTCCCGTAGCGTCGGTCCTGGCCTCACGCCGAGCGGAACCGTCACGCCGAACTAGCCGCAAAGTCGCGCCACTCACCGCGCGGCCCTGGGGATCTGTGACAATTCCGGTGAGGCCGGCGTCAGCCAAAGCGGGAACTGTGGATGTGAACAAACAGAGAAAGCCCCAGAAGAGTTTCGACCTGCGTAGCATTCTTTTCAATTTGGTGTTACGAGAAAAGGAATGCAACGGATGCAACGCAGCGTTTGCCGATGAGGCGAATGTGTCCCGATTCCGGAACTCGAGGCGCCGTTTCGTCGCGCACTCGTGCATTCGACGGTGATGCCGTTCTTCAAGCCGCGACGGCAAACGCGTCCCGACAAGGGTGCGTTCCGCGCTATGCCCGATTGACCTTAGGTGGTCCGCCCAGAGGTACAGGGTAAGGAATACTGATCGCGCGGACACGTTGCGCGACTGATCGCGAGTTACACACGGGACTTGCTGCTGTAAGGTGATCAATAAACAAACAGCCAACGACCTGGATGCCGTGAGCGGCGTATCCGCAGATCAAGCTTCGGCAAAACTTGCGGTTTTTTGCAGCGGAGTGTTGGTCTACTATCTTCAATGGATCGAAACACAATTTCGCAACCAAGCGGCCTACCTTTGGGCGCGGTAACCTTTACAGGCGCAGGCGCTAGGGAATGTGATGAATCGAAATCCTTGTATTGAGATTCATGAGGTCAAAGCCCACGTGGTCAATGAAGAAGGACGCGTGCGCGGACTTCGCATTATCGGGGTCGCAGACCGTAGAGACAGAGATGTCTCCGTAACAGTGACTCCGGGGAACGCCAAGGGCGAGGCCCCTCTTGAATGGCAAGTGAGCTTCTGCGCGCGGAAATCAGCGCGCTGGGTTAAACCTGAGTCGATAATTGGGCCTTCGAGGGCCGAATTCCGTCGCGGTACCGGCGCAGAAGGTCCTGACGTTCGCATCGCCCATCTCTGGTGTTTGGAACTTGACCTTACGGCGCATCCTCGGTTCCCCTCGATCCAACTCGGACTTCAACCTGTGCCGCTGTGGGTGGAGGCGAACTATGTGGATAGCATTTATGATTGCGCCGTCAGACAGAGTGTCGACTCCTTGGCTTTGGTGTCGACTTTTCCAGTCGGCGTTTTATTCGTCCACGGCATCGGGACACAAACCAAGTCGGAGACGCTAATCCAATGGACAGCTCCGCTTCTACAGTGGATCAACAACTGGTTCGATGCCGCTAGCAAGTGCCTTGGTCAGCGCGTGCCCGTGAAAGATGTAGAGGGTTGGCTAGCAGCCCTGCTAGTGCATAAAAGCTGGTCATCGGTCGACCGCGATCATGGTGACCGCTTTTTACTGGCAACGAATTTCTCGGATCATGTCTTTGCAAAGAACCAAAGGTCTGACGCTGTTGAGGGAGAGGAGAATTTCAAACGCCGCTTGAAACTTTATGACGAGCGTCCTACTTCCGATGCTGAAAGGGTTGCGAGCGACCGCTTTGTCGCGTGCCTGAGGGAGGAGTTGAAGGCCGGGGCACTGAACGGCATTGCGGAACTGGCGGAGGCGCGACTGATCGATGGTGATGCGCCAATAACCAGGCCCTCTACCATTGAGGTCCGCGTGACTGCTCTCACTCCTGGGGGCGACGTGGAGCGCTCCACGTGGTTAATGGCGGAATCGCATTGGGCGGAGTCGTTTCGCGCGCCGGCGTTCGCGCCCTTCGGTTTGTGGTGCTTGCGGGTCGCTCCGGTTATCCTGGTGCACTATTTCACAAGAACCGTAGCTCGCCGGGGGTGCTCCTGGCTGCGCTGTATGGGTTCGTTGCTGCTCCTCCCGACACTGGTGTTGATTTGGGTAATTGCCCTACTCGCGATCTTTCCGGCCGTGCTCATACCTTGGGCGCGGCTACGCGCGCCGCTGCTCTCGGCCCAACGTGCTTTGGCAGGCGTGGTGGGCGATAGTTATGTACTGCTTCAGGACTTACCCCAGCGGCGCGCTATCATCGACCGCGTTCGTCGTGACGTGGAATGGATGTCCCAGCGCTGCCGGCGGGTCGTCGTCGTAGGCCACTCTCAAGGTGCGGCGGTCGCAGCGCTCGCGATCAATCGGCCAAGAGAATACATGGCCAAACACGTGGATGCCTTCATATCGTTGGGCGCGGGCGTGACTGTTCTCAACCAATTGGAGCGCTCCTCCGAGAACTTGGCTGTCATTGTGGCCGGCTGGACGGGTTTGGCTGGCGCAGCTCTCTTTTGGTTTGGCATGATGGCGCTTATCATGGTCGGCAATCCGGTGTGGGGTGTCGTCGCGTCAGTAGGCGTCATTGCCTTGCTGGGTTTCGGGAACCGTGCCACAAAAGCGGTCCCGGCGACGCTACCGGCGGGTCCCCTGGGTGCGGCCTCGACCAAACCGTGGGTGGATTTTTTCGCGACACACGATCCCGTACCGTGTGGGCCCTTGGGCACGCTTCCAAAATTCTCAAAGTTGTATCAATCGAATGAAGTCCATAACCGGGGTTCCTTTCTGACCGATCACACTACATATTGGCAGAACGCCGAGGAAGTGGTGGGGCGAGTTGCAAGCATTATTGCGCAAGCGGCTGGCTTCCCATGGCTCGAGAACGCGGTGCCGGACGTTCCGGCCCTGCAGTGCTGCCTCGACCGATCACGACGGCAACGTGTCGGTTGGCTCGTCTTCGCACGGTTAACGGCGGTCGCCTGCACAGCCATGATTGGCATCGTCCACAGGGCCGCGATACTCGACATGGTGATCTGGTCCTGGCAGTCTGTCGGGAGTAAGCTTGCCTCAGCACCAACGGCGGCCTCTGCATTTCCCGGCCGCGCCGCGGTCTGGCAAGCGCTGTCTCCATTGGTTCCGCTCATTATTTACAGAACCGCGCTCGAGAGTATCTGGAGAGAATGGGGAAGCAGAGAGGCGACAAAGATCATGCGCTTGCAGGCGTTCGCGATTGCGGATCGGTGGGCATCGTTATTCTGGGTCGGAACTGCGACCAGCGTCGCCATCTCTCTTAAGCTGGCAAACTTCGAATGGACACTCCCCGCACTGTTCGTCTGGTTCGTTGTCACCTTTGGTGTTGCCGCAGCACTGCGGTCGTTCACCGTCGTAGGCGCCAGTTGATCTTGCCAGGGGGCTAGCAGTCCCACGGACAACGCGAGCGGCGTACGTTGAGAAAAGTGAAACCCGTAACTTGCCAACGCCGACAAATAACGAGCACCGCTAATATGTGCCCGGCGGAACCGATGGCTGCTACGAAGTTGAGATGATCCTCATTTTTCAGGCCGAAGCCCTATTCAGCTCCGAGACCCGCGGCTTGGAGCATCGCGGCGGTATGTTGAGCGCGTTAAGAATCACGCTGTAAACGTTCCGAATAGAGATGGTAATTGACAGCAAACGAATTCCCCAAGCGCGAGTGATCTCCGACCGAAGAAAACGGAGACGCGTTACCAGCGTCGCCGCTCTTATAATCGAGGGACCGGGACAAGCTCTGGCGTGGTGACAAGCGACGACGCTGCCGCCAAGGTGCACACCATGGAACCAAGCCGTTGCGAACGAATGAAAGAACAAAAGACTGATGCGCGAGCTTATGTGGACTATGGCCGATACTATGGCTACCTCGTGCAGCTATCCGTTAGTACCGGTTGCGCACTCAGCACACGGCACCGTTCCTATGTATCTGAAATCAAACAACTAAGAATACTCCAGCGCAATCTGTATCAATGTAGCTAATCCGTTGATTCTTCGTCGTCACTTGGTTCGGGACCAGGAGGCCGGAGGTTCGAATCCTCTCGCCCCGACCATCTCATCCCACTGAATTACAATCTTGCGGCTTAAACGGCTATCGCCGACCCTAGATCGGTTTTGGCTATGGTTGAAACTGTTCTCCGTCCTTGACTTTGATATTTCTATCATGATAGAAGTATCGTGCAAGGAGAGACTGAATGGCGGTCAGCAGAAAACAATTAGAGGAACAGGTGCCGCGCTTCGCGGATATGTTTTCGGCTCTTGGCACAGAGCCGCGCCTGCGCATCATGCGTCTGCTGCTGTCGGCGCATCCGGACGGCATGGTGGTCGGCGACATCATCGGGGAGCTTGGCATTACGGCTTCCACCCTTTCCCATCATCTTGGAGAAGCTCAAAAACGAAGGTTTGGTGAAGGTGCAGCGGGAAAGCACTTTCCTGCGGTATTCGGCGAACACCAAAGCGCTGCAAGAGCTGCTCGGCTTTCTGTACGCCGAATGCTGCACCCGTAACAAGGCAATCGAACCGCAGGCGATTGTCAGCCTGTGCAGTTAAAGAGAGGCACAACCATGAACATCAAAGAAGTTGTCAAAGAGAAATATGGGCAGGCAGCGCTGCGCGCCCAGTCGGGCGCGGGCAATTCCTGCTGCGGCGGGGCATCGGCGCTCGAAGATTGCTGCGACCCCATTACCTCGGATCTGTACGACGGCACGCAGCAAGGCGAAGTTCCGGACACGGCCATGAAAGCCTCGCTCGGGTGCGGCAACCCTACGGCTCTTGCCGAACTAAAGGCCGGTGAAACGGTCCTCGATCTCGGCTCGGGCGGCGGCATTGATGTGTTGCTATCGGCTCGGCGTGTTGGCCCTACCGGCAAAGCCTACGGCCTCGATATGACCGATGAGATGCTGGCCTTGGCCGAAGAAAACAAGCGGAAAAGCGGCCTGACGAATGCGGAGTTTCTGAAAGGCGAGATCGAGCATATCCCGCTGCCGGACAACACTGTCGACGTGATCATTTCCAATTGCGTGATCAATCTGTCCGGCGATAAGGACAGGGTATTGAACGAAGCGTTCCGCGTGCTGAAGCCCGGCGGCCGCTTCGCTGTCTCGGATGTTGTTGTGCGCGGCGAAGTGCCTGCGGAAATCAGAAAGAACATGGAGTTATGGGTGGGCTGTGTGGCTGGAGCATTGAGCGATTACGACTATGTCGCCAAACTCGCCAGAGCCGGCTTCGACAAGATCACCATTGAGCCGACACGGGTTTACAGCGTGGAAGATGCGCGGACATTCCTGGCCGGCCAGGGTCTTGATGTCGATGCGCTGGCCAAACAAGTCGAGGGCAAATTCATCAGCGCGTTCATTCGAGCGGAGAAGACCGCGACGGCGTGCTGTGCACCTGGCTGCTGCGCGTAACGATCTACCTTTGCCCTAGGCATCACAACGAAGTGAACATGCAAAAGCAACGCGTGTTGATTCTCTGTACCGGCAATTCTGCCCGAAGCCAGATGGCCGAAGGGCTGTTGCGCCACGATGCCGGTGATCGCTTCGATGTAGAAAGTGCCGGGACCAGGCCCGGCACAGTTCGACCGGAAGCCATCGCCGCCATGCGCGAGATTGGAATTGATATTTCCGGTCAACGGTCAAAGCATGTCGATGAACTTGAGAGCGAGCAATTCGACTACGTGATCACCGTCTGTGACAACGCGAAAGAAAGCTGCCCGGTGTTCTTCGGCACGGCTCAAAAGCTGCATCACAGCTTTGACGATCCACCTCCGGCGTCCGAGGGGACCGAAGCAGAGCGGATGGCGGTCTTTCGGCGCGTCCGCGATGAACTCAGGGCCTATCTGAAGGAACTCGCTATAACGCACGGCGGGCTAAGCCAATATGCAAAGTTGGGAGCAAGGGCGGGTCTCCGAAGCGCATCATTTGCCAAATGGGTGCATCCAACCTGGAATGAGAATCGGAATCATCGGTACTGGAAACATCGGCGGGGCGCTGACTCGCCGGTTGCGCAGCCTTGGGCATGACGTGAAGATCGCGAACTCGCGAGGGCCGGAATCGCTGGCCGGATTGGCTGCCGAGACCGGAGCGGTCGCAGTTACAGCTGACGAAGCCGTGCGCGATCGTGAACTGGTGATCGTCACTATCCCGGAAAACAAGATTCCCACTCTGAAGCGCGTATTCGAAAACGTGCCGCGCGAGACGGTTGTCATCGACACCGGCAACTACTATCCGAAGCAGCGCGACGGATTCATCGAGGGGATTGAAGCGGGCACGCCGGAGAGCCAGTGGGTGGAGCAGCAACTTGGCCACCCGGTGGTGAAGGTGTTCAACAATATCTACGCAAAGCATCTGCATGAACTCGGCCGGCCCAAGGGCGCGCCGAATCGCATTGCACTGCCGGTTGCAGGGGATGATGCGCAGGCGAAGGCAACCGTGCTAGCGCTTGTCGACGAACTCGGGTTCGATGCGGTTGATGCCGGCAGTCTTGGTGAATCATGGCGCCAGCAACCGGGAAGCCCGGTGTATGCGAACGACTACGACGTCGCTGGCGTGCAGCGCGCACTGCAGGAGGCGCGCAAAGAGCGCACTCCCGAATGGCGCTTCAGCAACTAACTCACGCAGTCCGGGCAGGCAAGCCGTAATAGTATTTAGTGCATGCAACGACGGACTTTCCTGCTCAGCGGTCTGGCACTGGCTGCTGCTCCACGCACCGCTTCAGCTGCGACAGCGCGCATCGATGTTCTGCCGGACGAGCCCATCGGGATCATCTCGCCCGACATCTACGGACACTTTACGGAGCACCTGGGCGGCTGTATCTACGACGGCATCTGGGTGGGAGAGAATTCGAAGATCCCCAACATCGGAGGTATCCGCAAGGCGCTGGTCGACAATTTGCGCCGGCTGAAGCCTTCTGTCATCCGGTGGCCGGGCGGCTGCTTTGCGGACAGCTACAACTGGCGCGATGGCGTGGGGCCGCGTTCGCAACGGCCGCGCCGCACCAACTTTTGGGTCAACCAACCCTATCTGCAGAAAGCGCCCGATGGGCCGCAGAAGTACGACACAAATCAGTTCGGCACCAATGAGTTTGCTCAGCTCTGCAAGTTAGTTGGAGCAGAGCCCTATTTCGCGGCGAACCTGCGCAGCGGTACGCCCACTGATTTCTATCAGTGGATCGAGTACTGCAACTCGCCCGCAGGCTCAACCACTAACGCTGATCTCCGCGCGCGTGGCGGGAACCGCGATCCATTCCCGGTTCGCTATTGGGGCGTAGGCAATGAAAGTTGGGGTTGTGGCGGCAACTTCACAGGCGACGAATACGCGATCGAGTTTCGCCGCTTCTCCGAGTGGGCGCCGAATTTCGGCGTCAAGCTGGCGTTCATTGCGTCGGGTCCGAACGTCGCCGACTACGCGTGGACGCGCACTTTCTTCCAGAAGCTCACGGAAAAAAGCAAAGCCCCGCTGCGCCGCGTCTATGCCACCGCGCTTCACTATTACTGCGGACTGACCGATGGCCGCCACCAGGCGAATGAGTTCACCGAGACGCAGTGGTATCAACTGCTGGATCGCGCGGCTTACATGGAGCCGCTCATCAACAATCACTGGGCGATCATGGGCGAGGTCGACACGGAACGTCAGGTAAAGCTGGTAGTCGATGAGTGGGGCGCATGGCACGAAACGGACCCGAGCATCGATCCCTTCGTATCTGTGGGCGTACTATCCGACGCTGCGCGACGCGCTGGTTTCGGGCATCACGCTCGACATATTCAACCGCCATGCCGACAAGGTCGTGATGGCCAATGCGGCTCAGATGATCAACAACATTCATACGTCGTTTGTCGCGCGCGGGGATAAGTTCATCGTCACGCCGGTCTTCCATGCATTCGAGATGTATGCCGCGCACGGCGGCGGAACATCGCTGCGCACGATGTTCTCCGCGCCACACACGGCGGTTCCGGGGATGACCGCGTCGTTTTCACTAAGTGGTTCGTGCTCGCTGCATGGAAAGCGTGCAGTGTTGACTGTTGTGAATCCCGATGTGCGGAATGCGCAGGAGACGGAGATCAACCTGCGTGGGATGAGGGTAACTGGCGGGCGCGGGACAGTACTGACAGCCAAAGATATCCACGCGCGCAACACGTTTGATCAGCCTAAGGGCATTCAACCGCGCGACGTGAACCTCACGGTCAACCAGCCATTCGTGTTTAGTTTTGAGCCGGCTTCGGTGACGAAGCTGGAGTTGGAACTTTCGTGACGTTTTCGGGGCCTGGCGCCCCGGATGCTGTAGCGGGATCTTCGATCAAAGCGATTCTTTCATCTGGGGCGCGCCCGATAGCAAGCGCATTCATCGCTCCAACAAGGTGCTGCACTCCCTATCGGTCGCGCCCCTGATGCGAGCCCCACGCCCCACTCAGGCTTTGCCGTAGCGCTTGATGAAGTTCGTGTCGAACGTTCCGGCCACAAAATCCGCATCGTTAAGAATCTTCTGATGCAGCGGAATTGACGTGTGAATGCCTTCGACAACAAACATGCTGAGCGCGCGTTTCATGCGTGCAATCGCTTCTGTTCTCGTATCCCCATAAGCAATCAGCTTGGCCACCAGCGAATCGTAGAAAGGCGGGATCACGCCGTCTGTGTAGGCATGCGTGTCAACGCGGATGCCAATGCCGCCAGGCAAATTGAACGCAGTGATGCGGCCCGGGCTTGGCGCGAACGTGTCTGGATTTTCTGCGTTGATGCGGCACTCAATCGCGTGACCATGCGGCACCACAGGCCGCTGCGGCAGAATCTGATCCAGCGTTTCGCCGGCAGCGATCCGTATCTGCGCCTTCACTAAATCAACACCGGTGACGGTTTCAGTCACTGGGTGCTCTACCTGAATGCGCGCGTTCACTTCAATGAAGTAGAGGTCGCCATTCTCATCCATCAGAAACTCAACCGTCCCGGCGTTGGTGTATCCGATGGACTTCAGCGCTTCAGCCAGTTTGCTTTTGACGCGCTCGCGCACGTCGGAACGAAGCGCGGGCGAGGGCGACTCCTCGAGCAGCTTCTGGTGGCGCCGCTGGATACTACATTCGCGCTCACCGAGAATTTCAATATTGCCGTGCTCATCTGCAAGCACCTGGAACTCGATATGCCGCGGCTTGGTGATGAACTTCTCGCAGTAGACGTCGGCTGAACTGAACGCCGCACCCGCTTCGTTCTGGGCCTGTGCGAGCAGCGCGGGGAGTTCCGCGATCTCATTCACCACACGCATGCCGCGCCCGCCGCCACCGGCTGACGCCTTCAAGATCACCGGCAACCCAATCTGTTCAGCGACTGCCACCGCCTCGTCACTCGATTTCAGAATGCCTTCAGAGCCGGGCAGGATCGGCACGCCATGCTGCTTCATCACATCGCGCGCATGTTCCTTCAAGCCCATCGCGCGAATCACATCCGGACGCGGTCCGATGAACTTCAGGCCCGATGCATCGCACACTTCAGCAAACCCGGCGTTCTCGCTCAGGAATCCATAGCCGGGGTGAATCGCATCCGCGTCGGTAATCTCAGCAGCGCTGATGATCGACGGGATGTCGAGATAACTGCGCGCACTCTTGGCGGGGCCGATGCAAATGGCTTCGTCGGCGAAGCGGACGGGCAGCGTGTAGCGGTCGGCTTCGGAATAAACCGCGACGGTGTCGATGCCTAGCTCGCGGCACGCGCAGATCACGCGAAGGGCGATTTCGCCGCGGTTGGCAATCAGAATTTTATTAAAGGGGCCGTATGCCAAAGAGGGCCTCCCCATATTCAACAGGGGAGCCGCTCGTGACTAGTTTGCTTTCTATCACTCCCGCGAACTCCGCTTCAATCTCATTCATGAGCTTCATGGATTCGATGATGCAGAGCACCTTACCCGGTTGCACCGTCTCGCCGATGCGCACAAACGGCGGTGCATCGGGGGATGGGGATTCGTAGAAGGTGCCTACAATCGGAGACTTCACGTGCTGGATCTTCGGGTCCGGCGGAGGCGTCGGAGCAGAGGTGACGTGCGAAGTTGCCGGAGCCGCCGCACTCACCGCAGGTGCGGCGCTCGGAGCCGCGGGCTGCTGCATCATCACGGGTGCGTAGGTCTGAGTTTCGGAGCCGAACGAACGGCGCACCCGAACCCGATTATCCCCGCGTTGCACTTCCAACTCCGCGATTCCCGATTCATTCAGTAACCCGATCAGTTCGCGGATCTCGTCCAAAGTCATACAGCATTTCAGGTTAACAGGTTGCGGGGACTCACAGAATCCGCAGCTCTTTGGGAGTAGGAGTCAGGACCTCGCAACCCGTATCGGTCACGACAACTGTGTCCTCGATGCGGATTCCAAACTCGTTTTCGAAGTAGACGCCCGGTTCAATTGTGATCACCATGCCGGAGTGGAGCACCGTTTCGTCTTGCGCGCCGATGCGCGGCTGTTCGTGTATCTCGAGCCCCAGTCCATGCCCCGTCGAGTGCACGAAGTTTGCGGCAAATCCGGCTGTTTTCAGAACACGACGTGCGGCGCGATCCACGCGGTCAGAGGTCACGCCGGCTTTCACCGCGGCGACGGCTGCAAGCTGCGCGTCGAGCGTCGCGGCATACGCGTCGCGGAATTTCTGCGAGGGTTTACCAAGATGAAACATGCGCGTCATGTCGCTGCAATATCCGTCTTGCAGTGCGCCCATGTCTACCAGCACCGGCATGTTGCTCTCGATAGCTGCTGCGGTAGGTTGCGCGTGCGGCAATGCTGCGCGGGCCCCAGCGGCAACGATGGTTTCAAACGCGGGACCCTCGGCTCCGAGTTGGCGCGACTGGTAGTCGATCGTAGCGGCAAATTGATTTTCGGCTAAGCCGGGATGAAGTGTTGCCGCAGCAGCATCCAGCGCAGCGGAATTGGTCATGACGGATTGCCGGATGAGTGCAATCTCGGCTTCCGACTTCGTCATTCGGAATTGCTCGACCAAGCCCGATACGCCGCGCAGTTTCACGGCAGCCGGCAGGCGCTCCGCAAGAAACGCATGCTGATGGTAAAGAAGATGCGTGCGCTCAAATCCAGCGCGCTTCAGCCGCAACTTGTCTATGCGCGCCACGATACGCGCGAGCAGCGAACCCTTGCCGATGCGCACGCGGCAACTCACCTGCTGTGCCGCCTGGATGGTGTAGCGCGGATCCGTGAATAGCTCGGCGTCACCGGCAGTAAGCAGCAGAATTGCGTTGCTGCCGGTGAAGCCGGTCAGGTACCGAACGTTGGGAAGATGGGTGACTGCGAGTGAGTCGATTTTGTTGTGTTCAAACGCAGCGATCAGCTTGGCTCGCCGCTCCGCGAAAACGTCCGGCTCAGTTGGCACCCGTCAGTGCCCTCGCCAGTGAAGCGGCCCGATCGGCCAACTCATTCGCCTGAATCAACTCTCCGCGCTGAACCGCCTGCTCCGCGAGCCTGATGATGCTGTTCACACGTTTGAAGGTGCGGTTTTGTGACATGGTTAGCTTCGCCAAACCAAGGCGCTCGGCACTCCCTTTTACTTCGTTGATCTTAGCCACCACGGTTTCGCGCGGAGGAGCGTTCTGTTCTGCCAGCCGCACCGGAGGCTTGGCCACCACAACGGCCGGGGGCGTAACGGGAACCGGCGTGTTCACCGTTGCGGTAGCGGGCGGTTCAGCAGGCTTGCGTATCGCTGCAGTGTTGGGCTGTCCATGACGGCGCGGCGTAGCGTCTGTTTCCGCGCGGCGGTCAGCAACTTGCGGGGGCGGATCTAAGGGGGGCAGCGCCCCGGCTGGGATTGCTTGCACGGGAGGCAGCACGGCAACGTTTTGCACGTATGAGATCGGCGGCTCTTCAGGTGGTTTGACAACAGCGGGTTGCGGAGGTGGCGGCACGACCGCGACCTTTGGCGGCGCCTGGCCTACGCAGCCCGAGAGTAGGGCCAACGCAACGAGTGCCGGGCCCGTCGCGATGTGCTGAAAACGCATACGATCAAGCAACCACGCCACGCGCGGACACGGCAAGAGGGAATCGCAGTACGAACGTCGTGCCCTTGCCCGGTTCGCTGACGAAATCTATCGTACCATCGTGCAGTTGAACGATCCGGTAGGTCATGGCGAGCCCGATTCCCGAGCCTTGCTTCTTGGTCGTGAAGTACAGATTGTAAATTTTATCTCTTACATCGGGCGGAACGCCCTGCCCGGTGTCGCTGATGCGAATCTCCGCGTCGTCGCTCCGTTCGCTCGCTTCGATGCGCAGCGTGCCGCCGCCGGGCATCGCTTCAATGGCGTTGATGACAATGTTCAACACCGCCTGTTTAATCAGGTCGGAATCGACCGTGATCTGCACGTCGTCAGGCGGCGGGCTGACTTCAATTTCTACACCGGCGCCGGCCGCGTGGGGCGTCGCAAGTTCGACGATGTCCGAAACGAATGAAGACACCGCAACCGGGGTGAGGTTCAGCTTCACCGGCCGGGTGAAATCGAGAAATGTTTTGACGACGCGATCCAGGCGTAGGATCTCGTTCGAGATCACGTCCATCTGCTGCGTCAGGTCGTAGTCGCCATGTGCAAGCTTCATACGCACCAGCTCGACGTGCATGAGGATCGCGTTCAGCGGATTCTTCACTTCATGCGCGACGCCGCCGGTCAGCCGGCTAATGGCAGACAAACGGTCCGCAGTCTGCAGTTGACGGCCGATCTGACGAGTGGCCTCGGGATCGCGCAGGCGCACGATCAGCCCCCCGTCATGACCAAGGAACTCGACCGTAAGCATCGCGATCTGCAAGTTACGCGGATCGTTCGCATGATTGCTGAGCGGCACCGGGCGATTACGAATCGTACGACCGGTTTGCCTTGCCTGGATCAGAATCAGGCCGAGCGACGTGTTCGGCGGAAAAATATCCGCAAGGCTCTGGCCCACCATCTCGCCGCGTGGTCTGCTGAGGAACCGTTCGACCGCGCCTGCCGCCGCGATCAACTTGCGCTCGCGGCTGAAGATCAGAACGGCGTCTTCCAGCTCTTCGAGCAAACGTTCGAAGTTGCCCTTCAGATCGGATATCTCGGTTTGCGCGCCGCGTAACTGCTGCCCGAGTAAACTGACCTTGTTGACCACAACGCCGAATTCATCGGCGCTCTTGTCGTTTTCCTCGGTGGACTGCAGTTCGTATTTGCCCTGGGCCATCAGGTCAAGCATGCGGCCGAGTTTGCCCAACGGCCGGAACGCGACGGTCGAGAAAAGAAAAGCGCAGAAGGTCGCGCCGGCAATCGTGAGCACGGAGACGTTCGCATGATCCGCCAGAATCGATGCCACGCGTTCTTGAATCAGCGCGGGCACCACAAGCACATGCACGGCATACTGAACTTTCTTGTTCTGGTCCTGCACCGCTTCCGATACCTCGTAAGCGGTGGGATCCTTACTCAACAGCAGCTTGCTCTTAGTCCACCATCGTGCTTTGCCGACGAGCCCGCGGTAATCGTCGAACGGCACGAATGGCAAGTCGATCTGTTCTTCGTCTGTATCGCTGATCACGTCCTTCCCCGGATCGGTCACCTCGATCGCCAGGATGTTCTTCTCCGCCGCGAGAAGTTGTACGAACTGGTGATTCAGCTCGGGCGCATCGAGAATCGCATCGGCGGGCGTTTGGTCTGATCGTGCTGAACGGCATCCTGGCAGCGGAATACCGCAAGCTTGAGCAGCAAGGTCCGCGCGCTCGAGCGCGAGCCGGTACTGGCTTTCAACTTCGCCGATGAGATCGGTCGTCGTGATGATTGCGACGATGAAGGCCATCCCCAGAATGGACCACACCGTCAAACGGCCTTGCAGACTGAGATGGAACGGGTTGGTCAAGGCGCCTCGAAGCTACTCTGAGCGTACAGCAACGGCGAGCGGTGAGGTCGGATCTTGGTAAGTGAGCTTTCGATTCTCCGCTCCTGAATTACACAAGTGCTTACGCGCGGCCGGTGTTCGCCCGTCAGAGGCGCGACGGAAGGGAGCGCATTGGGCCGGGGACGGGATTCGGTCTCGCCGAACTCACCTATTTCGTTACGTCGAGAATCAGCTTGCCCGCGGTCTTACGGCTCTCCAGATCGCGGTGAGCCTGCGCGGCTTCCGACAGCGGATAGACATGGTCGATGCGCAGCTGCAGACTGCCATCTTCAACGCCGCGCAGCACGTCGCCGGCTCTCCAGAGGAGTTCTTCGCGATTCAGGCAGTGATGCGCAAGACTCGGGCGCGTAAGGAATAACGAACCCTTGCCGTTGAGGATCGTCGGATCGAACGGCGCCACAGGGCCGCTCGATTGGCCAAACAGGACCATCATGCCGCGCGGACGGATGCAGTTCAGACCTTTCAGAAAAGTGGACTGTCCGACGGAATCGTAGATCACGTCGACGCCGCGGCCATTGGTCAGGCGCTTGATCTCAGCTTCGAAGTCTTGAGTGGTGTAGAAGATCACTTCGTCGCAACCGGCTGAACGGGCAAGTTCCGCTTTGGCTTCTGTCGACACAGTGCCGAACACGCGAGCGCCGCGCATCTTTGCCATCTGCACGACCAGCCGGCCTGCACCACCGGCAGCAGCGTGAATCAATATCGTGTGCTCGGGCTGTAGCGGAAACGAGGAGTGTGTCAGATAGTGCGCCGTCATACCCTGCAGCATGGCGGCGGCGGCCTGATCGAAGCTCAGCTTCTCCGGAATGTGAACGAGCTGCGCCGCGGGCACGACAGCATACTCCGCGTAGGAGCCACGCGACATCGCGTATGCCACGCGATCACCAGGCTTCACTTCGGTGACCTCGGATCCCACAGCTTCGACTACGCCCGCCGCCTCATTGCCCAGCGTTACGGGAAGATCGGCTTTGTAGAGTCCGGTGCGGAAGTAAACATCGATGAAGTTCACGCCGCAGGCATGGATGCGAACCAACGCGTCCTTCGGGCCGGGTTGAGGCGTAGGCGCATCGACAAGCTGCAACTGTTCAGGACCGCCGTGCTGAGCGACTTGTATCTTTTTCATAGAAATGATTTCACCGCGATGAGGAGTACGCGCCGCTCAGCGCCAGGTGCACCAGGCGCTTCAGGTGAGCGGACGCTGCATAGAGTAACAGATACGCCAAAGTAAATGGGAACAGCACGATGCGTGCGAACGCCGCGCCTGCGCCCGATCCCGAAAGGCCCATGCGCTCGAAAGCGAAGCGGCGCAGTGTGTGGCGATGGGCTACATCGAACCAGAAGTAGTCGCCATTCTCGTTGATGGCCAGAAACTTTGCCGGAACCTTCCACGCCGTGACCCACTTCCACTTGGTCATGATCGGCTCACCGGAACAGATCATGCCTGCCACATCGTACTTGAGCTCGCCTAGTTCGCGATAGAGCCGCGCACGTCCATCACGGCCCTGGTACTCAGCGACGCGAAAGACGCGGTGCACGGAATCCGCTAGTGTCGCGGGGGTGCCGGGAAAACAGGTAAGCAGATCGATGGGCGCGTTTCCCCAATGCTGCCGCAACGTCGGCACGACGCGATCGATCAGGTGGCGCGAACCGCTTTCAATCAGCAGGATGCGCGCAACAGGAGCCGGCTCGCGCGCCGTCAACACCATTTTCATGACGGCTTCTTCAGGCGCTTCAGATCTTTGCGCGCTGCTTCGAGAGTCGCGTCCTGCGCGAGCGCCTGCTCCAGTTCGGTAATCGCTTCTGGGGTGCGGCCTTGCTTCTCGAGCACTGCTGCCAGTTGCGCGTGGGCCATTGCGAGCGACGGGGTATTGGCTTCGACGGGCTTCGAGATGTAAACCCGCAGCATCCGCTCTGCAGTCGCGGCATGATGGCCGGTACGGGTCATTTCATCGGCTGCTGCAAAGTAGGCGCTGAAGTCATTGGGCACGCGGGTAGTCGACATCGCGATCAGATCTTCCGCTTCATTCCAGCATTGGTCGCGGACGGCGATGCTCACCAGTACGCGATAAGCATCGATGCGTGAAGGCTCCTGCTGCAGCATCGCGCATCCGAGTTCTTCGGCGGCCCCGAGCTTATTTTGCGAGCGGTACAACTCGGCCAGTGTCGCCGCCGCGGCGTACACTTCTGTGTTCGTGAAATCGGAATGGCCGGCCAGAGCTTTGCGCAAAAGTTCTTCTTCGGCGGCTGCATCTTTCTGTTCATGCGCCAGCGCCGCCTCCGAGGCATAGCCGCGCACAGGATCAAGTGCCACGATGGCTTCACCCATCTGCTGCGCTTTCGCTTTGTCGCCGCCCAGCATGGCCGGCGCAGCGTAATCGAACAGCATTAGCCCATAGAGCGCATCGGGGTTTTTGGGATCAAGCGCATAAGCGGCGTCGAGTTCCTTCTTCGCATGCTTGGCCAGGCCGAGCTGTTTGAACAAGCTCGCGCGCTGCGCCTGCATGCCATAAACGGCTGCAACCGTAACGTGATACGGCGCGGACTGAGGGTCCGCCGCTAAAGCTTTCTCCGCAAGCGGCAGCGCGTCGTCCAGATCCCCGACCGCGGCAAGGGCACGGGCTGTCAGCCAGTTCAAACGCGCATCGTCCGGCTTCTGTTCAAGCTGCGGCTTCAGCAGCGTCAGCGCGCCACGAAACTGGCCTTTGGCGATCAAAGCGTCAAGCGTTTGCGGTTCCGTAGGGATCGGCGCTAATCGTGAGAGGTCGCAGGCCCAGCAGGCTGGAAACAGCCAGGCCAGCGCGAGAAGGCGGTGCACTCTTTTAATTTGGCATATCGTAAGGGACATCGCCGTCTTGCAGACCGGCGACCCCGCCGCTACTTCGTCAGCAGCTTCTCAAAGAAAGCCGTGGCGCGCGGATCATGTGTCTGCCCTAACCAGAACATTGCTTGCTTGCGCACCTCCGGGTTCGCGTTGTTTTGCGCAACCTGGATCAGCAGCGGTACGCCCTGATCGGGCGGCAGTTGCTGGAGCGCGAAGACTGCCTTCTTCTTTACTTCGGTGCTGGGATCCTGATCGATCGCATTCCGAATTGCGGCAGTCTCTCGCTGCCCGGCTTTCTGCGAGAGCCAGAAGATGGCCTGGGCGCGTACTCGGTCGCTCTTGTCCTGCTTGGCGATGCCGATGATGGCGGGAACAGCCTCCGGTTCCTTGCTGACGAAGAGAGCGAAGACGGCTTTGTCGCGCAATTGATCCGACGGGTCGCTGGTCGCAACGCGATGCACGATTTCGTAGCCACGCCGCCCGCGTGCGGTACCTAACCAGAACAGCGCCTTCTCGCGCAGCTTCAACGGTTGTGGGTCTGAAGCGAGTCTTTCGAGGATTGTGTCGGCCTCGCTGTCTTCATGAAACGCGATCGCGGCGAGCGCGTCCTCCTGCGTCTCGGCAGCGCGAGAGAGTTGTGCCAGGCTCTCGCGAGAGCCCACGCCTGCGATCCAGATCACTGGTAGGCCGCCAGCGTCAATACCGCAATCCTCACTGAACGCGCGAATTTTGCCGGCTTTTCCATTCTCCACGCGCTGCATAATCATCAGCCACTGCGGGCCTTCGAGTTTTACCGTGGAGGGCGTGCTTGCTGTTCCCGTGGACGTGCCGTGGCGGCCCTCTAACGAACACAAAGAAGCGTGGTTCGAATCCCAGCAGCACATCTGCTCATTGCCGGGCTTCATACGCACGGAGTAGCCGATCCATGCGGGCTGCGATTGAGACGCAACAATCTGCTGGAACATCTGTTCGAAGTTGCCGTTTGCGGTTCGGTTTTCAAGACGCGCGTTGGTCAGACGGGGCTGCTGCGCCGAGGCGGCGGCGATGGCGAAGAAGAAGAGTAGTGTTGAGCGCATAATCGGCCTATTTCAGGAGCTCCAGCATGTAGTCGGTTGTTTCTTTCGAGTGCATCATCGAGAGCTTTTGCACGATGTCCTGTTTCTTGCGCGTGTCGCTTTCCGTGCGCGCCAGTTCGATCAACCCCTTCGCGTTCTGACTGATGAACAGCGCGTTCAAAATCTCCTTGCGCGTCTCGGGGTCTTGCTCGCTTGAATAGAGAGGCACCAATTGATCTGTCTTGCCTGGCCCCATCATTCCGAGAGTGCGGATGGCGGCGCGGCGCAGGCGAGGTTCATGCTCGGAACGCAACACATCGTTCAAGTGCGCGCTCTGCCCGGACAGCATGAAAGAGTGCAGCATCTGTTCACGCAATTCGACCGAGTGTTCGCCCTGGTAAAGTTGCCAGACTTCTTCCTGGCCGCCGGCCATGCTGAGTTGCCGGATCGCTTCGCCGCGCAGCTCAGGTGACTTCTCGTTCTTCGCGGCGTTCAGCAACTGATCGTGTGCGCCAGCCATCATGAATCCCTTCAGAATTTGCGATTTCACCTGGGCGTCGCTGGTGGCGGCGTAGATCGAAGCGAGTGTCGCCACACCTTCCTTGCCGCCCATGGTGCCCAATGCACTCAGCGCACGGAGCTGTAAGTCAGGATTGTTCGCGCCTCTCGCGATATCCGCGAGCGCTTGACGCCCCCGCGGCGAGGGGCTTTGCGCGAGCACGAAGATGGCACGATCTTTCACCCGCGGAGACGCATTGCTACTGCGCAACAGGCCTTCCAGAATGGGCAGCGCGCGGTCCGGGTCGGACTGCATCAGGCCATTAATCGCAACGAGCTTCAGGTCCTCGTTGGACTGCGAAGCGGGGCTGACGTTTTGCCCACTGCTCTGACGAATTTCAAGATCGAGAGCGCGGGCGTCATTCTGCCAGCGGCTGGAAGCATAAGCGCTGCGCAGTTCTGCCAGTGCCTTCATCGCTTCATCGCGACGGCCCAGCCGGTTCAGCGAGTAAGCCTTCCAATACAACGCGCCATCGGCTCGCGTCCCTTTGCGGTTGGCTACATCGGTGAACGCTTCGAGCGCAGCTGCGTAATCGCCTTTATCGAGAGCGTGTGTTCCACGATCGTAGAGGCGGTCGTCAGCTCCAGCGCGCGCAGTCTGAGCGAACAGGGATCTGGTTGTCGTGAGCCGGTCGCGGCCTTCGTCGAGGCCTTCAAAGCTTTGTGCGGAAGCAATGCCACACAGCAGGGCGGCGACTGCGGAAGTGCGGGCAATCATAGAGTCTTTTCCTTTTTCTGTAAGTTGGTTTCGATGATGCGGACCTTAAAAAGCAGTCCCTGATCTTCAATGCGCTGCTGAATTTCGTGCAGTTCGGGTGACGAGATGCGTGACGGGCTGTTCGCAATTTCCAGCAACACGCGTTCGAGATCGCTCAACAAATTGGCGTCCGCCGTGTCGCCGGTGTGCATCGCGGTTTGCCGCAACAAGCGACTCTCGCTGACGAGATCTTCAGCGCGTTGCTGTGCGGCGGAGATGTCGGTCGACTTCTGCGACGGTGTGTTCACCAGTTCAGCCAGCACCATTTGCGAGCGGTCGAGATGATTCCCAAGCGCGACCAGGAGAACGCGTTCGCGCGCTTTGGGTGTCGTCGCCGTGGCGACAACATCACTTCGCGATGGATTCGGCTGGTGCTTCCACTTCTCAACGAACATGCCCCCCAGAAACGCGATGGCGACAACGGTGGCGATCGCCGGTGACCAGACCCACCAACGCGTTCTGCTTTGCGGCTTCACGATGTGCGGCCGCAATTTGGCCCACGTGGCGATTTCGTAGGAGCCGGGCCGCGCGGGCGCGTCGTAATCATCACAGGCGTCGAGCACGCGTTTCCACTCGCTGAGTTTTCGAGAGCACTCGGCACATTCGCCCACGTGCGCGCGAACGGCGGGGTCAAGCGCGGGCTCGTTGTAGTAGACCAGGAGCAGGTCTTCGTCGGCTGGATGCATGTTGGTCATCGCGCCGGCTCCAGGGCAGGCTGCAGCGCGCTGCGCAGCTTTTGCACAGCACGAAAAACGCTGTGCTTGGCGGCATTCGGCAATACGCCAAGCACGCGCCCGATCTCATCCATCGGCATGCCCTCGTGATGGCGGAGGATGAATGCGGCGCGTTCCATATCCGAGAGTTGCTTCATAGCGGGCTGCAGGAGCCGCGCAATCTCGCTGCTGTGCGTGATGCGTTCGGGCGAAGGGCCGGATGACGGCGTGCGATCGAAGATGTCGATCTCTTCGCCAGCGACTTGCAACGTGTTGACCTGCTCACGCGACTTGCGCGAGCGCAGCAGGTCCAGCGAGCAGTTCGCCGCAATTCGATGCAGCCAGGTGCCGAAAGCCGCGCGGCCGTCGAAACGATGCAGTTGTTTGAATGCCCGCAAGAAAGTTTCCTGCACCAGATCCTCCGCGTCTTGTTCGTTTGAAGTCATACGGTACGTAAGACGGAACACGGCGCGGCTGTGGCGCTCTACGAGCAGCCGGAAGGCTTCAGGCTCGCCATTCCGGATTTGCTCGACGATGTCGAAGTCGCTCTGTTCCATCCGTCGAGAGTTTAGACTGCGGACGGACGGAGCGGTTAGCGAAGAAGTTTGGGGCGATTAGAGGAGCGCCGGTCTAGTGCAGCCACTGTTCGATGGATGAGCCGAGTTCGTTAGAGGCAAGATCAATCGCGGGCTTGCCATTGACGGCGATGCGCAGCTTGCCGGGGATTGTGCTGCCGATCCGCAAGCAGGGGACGCCGTGTTGTTCAGCGATGGCCATCACTTCGCTCGCGCGGCGTGAGGAAAGCACGATGCGGGAAGGGGCTTCATGGAACAGCAGGTGATCGAGGCGCATGTCGCCGGCTAGATCGATCTGCGCACCGGTGTGCCCGCAGCACTCGGCGATCGTCACGGCCAGTCCGCCATCGGAAAGATCGTGTGCGGATTCTGCGAGTTGCGCGGCTTGGATCGCACGGATGGCATCGTGCACGCGCTTCTCATACGCCATGTCGAGCTGCGGCGGCACTCCCCACAATTGCTTCAGCACCGATTTGGCGTACTGCG
This sequence comes from Bryobacterales bacterium, assembly GCA_963792655.1. Lineage (GTDB taxonomy): Bacteria > Acidobacteriota > Terriglobia > Bryobacterales > Bryobacteraceae > DOZZ01. The sequence goes on along the minus strand of CAWBWU010000003.1, from coordinate 1,216,828 downwards.
AGGAACCGAACTCGCGGTCGCTCGTCCGGCCCATGCCGCCGAGCAGCAGCACGTCCGCTCCTTCGCTCTTGAATCCGATGCCGACAGGCTCGCGCGTGGGAAGCAGGCCGACAATGCCCAGCACGGGCGTTGGGTAGATTCCCTCGCCCAGCGTTTCGTTGTAGAGGCTCACGTTGCCGCCGGTGATCGGGGCTTCGAAGAATGCACAAGCTTCGGCGATGCCCTCGACCGCTTCTACGAGTTGCGCCATGATCCCGGGCCGTTCCGGGTTGCCGAAATTCAGGTTGTTGGTGGCGGCGACCGGGAGCGCGCCGACGGTGGCCAGATTCCGGCACGCTTCGGCGACGTTCAACTTTGCGCCTTCGCGCGGGTCGAGATAGCAATACCGCCCGTTGCCATCGAGCGTCATCGCGACGGATGTGCCTGTCTCTTTGATGCGAACGATGGACGCGTCGCCGCCCGGACCTGCAACGGTGTTGGTGCGCACCATCGTGTCGTACTGCTCCCAGATCCAGTGCTTCGAACAGAGGTCGGGCGATTTCAGCAGCTTCAGCAATGAGGACTGCGGATCGAGCACTTCGAACTGGGGCCCGTCGAGCGGCGCAGTGCGATACGGCGCCACGTTGTGTGGACGATCGTAACGCGGCGCTTCGTCGGCGAGTGCGCGCGTATCGATCTCGGCTTCGACTTTGCCGTGATGCAGCAACCGCAGCATGCCGTCGTTGGTTACGCGGCCGATGGTCACCGCGTCGAGCCCCCACTTTTTGAATACGGCAACTACTTCGTTCTCGCGCCCGGTCTCGGCGACGAGCAGCATGCGCTCCTGCGATTCCGACAGCATCATCTCGTACGCCGTCATGTTCGTCTCGCGCTGCGGAACGAGGTCGAGATTCAGCTCGATGCCAACGTTGCCTTTCGAACCCATCTCGCTCGATGACGACGTGAGGCCGGCGGCGCCCATGTCCTGAATAGCCACGATCGCGCCGGTCTTCATTGCTTCGAGACAGGCCTCGAGCAGCAGTTTCTCCATGAAGGGATCGCCAACCTGAACGTTGGGCCGCTTCTGTGCAGACTCTTCGGTGAATTCCGCGCTGGCCATCGAGGCGCCATGAATGCCGTCGCGGCCGGTCTTCGCACCGACGTAGATGACGGGGTTGCCGATCCCTGAAGCGCTGGCGTAAAAGATTTCGCTCTTGCGGCAGACGCCAAGCGCGAAAACATTCACCAGCGGGTTGCCGTTGTAACAGGACTCGAAGATTGTCTCGCCGCCGACGGTCGGCACGCCAAAGCAGTTGCCGTAATGCGAGATGCCGCTCACCACGCCATCCACGATGCGGCGATTGCGCGCGCCGGCTTCGGGATCGTCGGGCGCACCAAAGCGCAACGAGTCCAGGACGGCGATGGGCCGTGCACCCATGGTGAAGATGTCGCGCAGAATGCCACCGACGCCGGTAGCGGCGCCTTGAAAAGGCTCGATGAAGCTCGGGTGGTTGTGCGATTCGATTTTGAAGACCGCAACCATCGGGTCGTCGCCATCGGAAATCGCGATCACTCCGGCGTTCTCTCCCGGTCCTTGCACGACGTATTTGCCCGTGGTCGGGAGTTTCTTGAGATGGATGCGGGAGCTTTTGTAGGAGCAGTGCTCGCTCCACATCACCGTGAAGATGCCGGTTTCGGTTTCGGAAGGTTCGCGGCCGAGCAGTTCGCGGACGCGCTGCTGTTCCTGCGCTGTCAGTTCGCTCATGCGGCAGCCGGTTGGACTGCAGCGATCAACGATTCGAAAACACCGCGGCCATCGGTTCCGCCCATCAGCGGATCGCAGGCGCGTTCGGGATGTGGCATCATCCCCAAAACGTTGCGCTCTGCATTCAGAATGCCCGCGATGTCACGCAATGAACCGTTCGGGTTTTCTTTGTAGCGAAAAGCGATGCGGTCCTCTCCCTCAAGAGCGTCGAGCGTGCGATCGTCGGCAAAGTAGGAGCCTTCACCGTGCGCGATCGGAACCTGCAGCACTTCGCCTTTGCGCAGATGATTTGTGAAGGGCGAGTTGCTCGTGACAACTTCGAGCGGCACGGTCTTGCAGACGTAGCGTAATCCGCTATTGCGCATCAGAGCGCCGGGTAGAATCCCCGCTTCCACTAGGATCTGAAATCCGTTGCAGATGCCAAGCACCGGGCCACCCTGGCGTGCGAACTCGGCGACTGCTTTCATCACGGGCGAGAAGCGCGCGAATGCGCCGCAGCGCATATAGTCGCCGTACGAGAAGCCACCGGGCAGGATCACCGCGTCAACCTGGCCCAGTGAAGCCGAATCATGCCAGATGAAGTCTGCTTTCGCGCCTAAATTTTGGTTCAGAGCGTACCACGCGTCGTGGTCGCAGTTGCTGCCTGGAAAGACGACGATGCCGACATTCATGCCTATGTTTCTATTGGAACACGGGCACCGCCATTCATCATCGTGATGAGCCGTCAGAGGCGCGATGGCTCACGCATTCCGATTAGCGGGACCCCGGGCCAATGCGCTCCCTTTCGTCGCGCCTCTGACAAACTGTTGTTTAGGCCAGCATCTCGAACGGTTCCGACACGGCAAGGGGCGGCAAGCGCAGGATCTTGGTGTGATACGCGTACTGCACCAGTTGTGCCTTGTTGTGCAGATCGAGTTTCCGCATCAGATTGCACTTATGCGCTTCGACGGTCTTGGCGCTCACGTTCAGTTGATTGGCGACCTCTTTGACCGAGTTTCCTTCGGCAATCAGCTTCACTACTTCGCGCTCGCGGCTGGTGAGCGTCGTGTTGCGTGGCTGGGGAACGCCGCCGCGTCCGCGCTGGCGCATTTCATCGACGACGTAGGCCAACATGCGTGAGCTCAGGAATTTACCGCCGCGCTGAATATCGCGCACTGCGGTCAGCAGCGTGGCAACGGGTGAATTCTTCAGGATGTAGCCGGCGGCGCCGATGCGCATGGACTCCACCAGGTACTCTTCATCGTCGTAGGCACTCAGGAAAGCAACTTGGGTATTGGGATTGAACTTGCGAATGCGGCGGGCCGTTTCAAAGCTGCACGGGCCGGGCATGCCGATCTCGAACAACACCACATCGGGCAGCAGCTCCGCTGCGCGGACTTCGCCGGCAACAGCATCACCGGCTTCTCCGGCCAGTTGAATATCAGGGGTCTGCGCGAACAAGGCGCGCAGGCCTTGCCGGAAGAGTTCGTGAGGGTCGATCGAGAGTACGCGTATAGGCATCACGTACAAGAGATCGGATGAGGCGACCGGGAACTTTAGCGCGAGGGCTCGGTCTTTTTCTGACTTGGTACTGGCCCTTACAATAAGAGGATCGTGGAAAAGAAGTTCTACATCGAGACCTTTGGCTGCCAGATGAACGCGCACGACTCCGAAAAGGTCATCGGCACGCTGCTGACGCAGGGCTACTCCCAGGTCGACGACGCCGGACGAAGCCGAGCTCGTTTTCTACAACACCTGCAGCATCCGCGACAAGGCCGAGCAGAAGGTCTTTCATCCGCCTGGAGCAGTTCAAGAAAGACCAGGGCAAGGGCAAGGTCTTCGCCGTTCTCGGCTGCGTGGCGCAGCAGGAAGGCGAGAAGATCTTCGAGAAAGCGCCGCACGTGAGCCTGGTGGCTGGGTCGGCCAGCTACACCAAGCTGCCGCAAATGCTGGTGCAACTGGAAGCGGGCAACCGCCGCGTCACCGGCCTCAGCCTCGATACCGAAGAAACGTTCGAAACGCCGTTCACGCGGCGCGACAATCCGCATCGCGCGTACATCACGATCATCGAAGGCTGCGACAAAGCTGCGCCTATTGCGTGGTGCCTTTCACGCGCGGCCCGGAGCGCAGCCGCACGCAGCGAGAGCGTGATGCGCGAAGCGCGCGAACTTGGCGCGAATGGGCTACACCGAAATTCAATTGCTCGGCCAGAACGTCAACAGCTATCGCGATCCTTCGCGCGAACGGGTTGGGATTTCGCGACGCTGCTCGCGCGCGTCGGGCGAGATCGACGGCATCCGCCGCGTGCGCTTCACGACCTCGCATCCGCGCGATTTCGTGAAGGCGATCATTGACGCGATCGACGAGAATCCGGTGCTCTGCAATCACGTGCATCTGCCGGTGCAATCCGGCTCGACACGAGTGCTCGGACGCGATGCAGCGGCTTTACACGCGCGACGAATACATGCGGCGCATCGAGTGGATGAAGAACGCGCAGCGCAAGATCGCGATCACCACCGACATCATCGTTGGCTTCCCTGGCGAGACCGAAGCGGACTTTCAGCAGACGCTCGATCTGCTGGATGAAGTCAGTACGACTCGCTGTTCAGCTTCAAATATTCGCAGCGGCCGAACACCGCGGCGCTTGTCTATGCGAGACGTAGTGCCGGAAGAAGAGAAGACGCGCCGTATCATGATTGTGCAGGAAAGGCAGCGCGCCATTCAGATCCGCCGCAACGCGGAAGCGATTGGAGCCGTCGAAGAAGTGTTGGTGGAAGGCTCGCAACGCTCGACAGGCCAGTGGATCGGGCCGCACATCGCAGAACAGGACGCTGAACTTCACTGGTCGACGACGGAAGAACAACTGCTGGGTGCATACCTGCCGGTGCGCGTGACGCGAGCAGGCCCGAACTCTTCGTCGGCGAAGCGATGGTGGCATGAAGCAGGTGCGCTCATGCGTGCTGTAATGAGTGCAGGGGGTGAGTAATGGAAGTTGAAATGAAAATTCGCGGATTGATGATGGATCCGTCGACCAACATGCCCATTGTCGTCCTGAAGGACGTGGGAAGTAATACGGTCCTGCCGATCTGGGTCGGCATCTACGAAGCCAATGCCATTGCGCTCGAGATCGAAAAAGTCTCGACGCCGCGGCCGATGACGCACGACCTGATCAAGATTCTGCTGATGGGGCTGCGATACGGGGATTCGCAAAGTAGTTGTCAGCGAATTGAAGGACGATACGTTTTACGCGGTGATCTGGCTGGAGCGGAAGGCGAGCTGATCTAGCGTCGATTCGCGTCCCAGCGATGCACTGGCGCTGGCGTTGCGGCTGGATTGTCCGATCTATGTGGATGACACGGTCCTGAAGATCTCGAAGCTGACGTCGACTGTCTCCGACAAGGTGAACAACGAAGAACTGCGCCGCTGGCTGGAAAACCTCAACGACGAGGACATGGGCCGCTACAAGATGTAAGCCGCGCTAGAATGCGGCGATGCGGCTCGCCCTGTTACTTGCGCTCAGTACAGCTCTCGGTTTTTCGGCAACTCATAACAGCTTCACGATCGAACAGGCGCTGAGCACGGCGTTCCCTTCGGAGCTTGTTGCTGCGCCTGCGGGCGGCCGCGTCGCATGGATCGCGAACGAAAAGGGCGTGCGCAATGTATTCGTGGCGGCGCCGCCTGACTTCCAGCCGAAGCAGTTGACCACTTACAACCAGGACGACGGGCAGGAGCTATCCGAACTGACGTGGTCATCGGACGGCCTTGCGCTCGCTTATGTCCGCGGCGAGAGTGCGAACGGTCACGGGGAAAATCCCAATCCGCTGAGCAAGGCCGAAGGTGTCGAGCAGGATGTCTTCACGGTGATGGTAGCCGGCGGAGCGCCACACCTGATCGGCAAAGGCAGCGCTCCATCCATCGCTCCTGATAACAGGACTATCGCGTTCGTCAACAATGGGCAGATCTGGACGCGTGCCATCGACGGCTCAGGCACGGCTTCGCAATTGATTCATGCACGCGGGAATGCAAGCGCCTTGCGCTGGTCACCCGATGGTGCGCGGCTCGCGTTCACCAGTGATCGCGTGAATCACTCGTTCATCGGTGTATTCGAAGTCGCCTCGAAGACGCTCCATTTTCTCGACGGCAGCACTGGCCGCGATTCCGAAGCTGAATGGTCGCCCGATTCCAAACACATCGCCTGGTTGCGCGAACCGGCCTCGCAGTATGCGTTTGCATTTGGCCCGAAGCGCGAAGCGGAGCCGTGGTCCATCCATGTGGCCGATGTGGACAGCGGGGCGTCGCGCGAGATCTGGAAAGCCAAGCCGGGCCAGGGCAGTGAGTTCCACGCCATTACCGCGCGCAATCAGATCAACTGGGCTGCGGGCGATCGCATCGTGTTTCCGTACGAACGTACCGGCTGGGTGCATCTCTATTCGGTCCCGGTGAACGGGGGCGTCGAAACCGACCTCACTCCCGGCGAGTTCGAAGTCGAGCACTTCTCGCTTTTTGCCAAACGAACCCAGGTGGCGTACTCGTCGAATCAGGACGATATCGACCGGCGTCACCTATGGCGTGTCAGCGTCAGCGGCGGCGGGCCCGTGGCCTTAACCCACGGCGAGAATCTTGAGTGGGAGCCGGTCGTCACCAGCGACGGACGCACCGTGTTTCTACAATCGGGCACGCGGGTCGCGGCACATCCGGCAATACTCGATGGGAAAAGCGTCAGGAGCATCGGCGCGATGCCGGCGGAATTCCCGGAAGACCAAATGATCGTCCCGCAGCAGGTGGTCTTCCCGGCTGCGGATGGCATGCAGATCCACGGTCAACTTTTTCTGCCGAAATTACCAAACGAACCCAGACGGCATCCCGCGGTCATCTTCTTTCACGGCGGTTCGCGCCGGCAGATGCTGCTTGGCTGGCATTACATGTTCTATTACCACCAGGCTTACGGCTTCAACGAATATCTGGCGAGCAAGGGATATGTGGTGCTGTCGGTGAACTATCGAAGCGGCATTGGCTACGGGCTGAACTTTCGCGAAGCGAAAGACTACGGCGCCACTGGCGCGAGCGAATACAACGATGTAATCGGAGCGGGACTTTACCTGCGCGGACGCAGCGATGTGGATCCCGCACGGATTGGTCTGTGGGGTGGATCTTATGGCGGGTATCTCACAGCCCTGGGATTAGCGAAAGCCTCCGACTTATTCGCCGCGGGAGTTGACTTACACGGCGTGCATGAATGGAATCAGGAAATTAGTAACTTCGTTCCGGCGTATGAGCCGGAGAAGCGTCAGGAACAAGCGCGCGTCGCGTACTTATCTTCGCCTCTGGCTTATGTCTCAACGCTGGCGTTCACCGGTGCTGCTGATTCATGGCGACGACGACCGCAATGTGAACTTTCAACAGAGTGTGCTGTTGTCTGAGGCGCTAAGAAAACAAGGTGTCCATTTCGAAGAGCTGATCTTCCCGGACGAGATCCATGATTTTCTGGTGCACGATCACTGGCTGAAGGCATTCCATGCCGCGGAAGGTTTTTTAGATAAATATCTGAAGCCATAACATCCGAAGCGGGTTGCCCAGACCCGCTTCGGACCCGTCCGGCTTCCGGAGCCCGCGGTGGTCGCCGCAAGGCTCAGGGAAGCCAGCAGTTGCTTAACGAACAGGGTGGATGCGAGCCCCGCCAAAGGCCCGACCACCGCCACGTGACCGCGTTGCAAAGCCTCAGCGGTTCTTAATGACCTGAGAGTAAGTTGTGTGCCACTCGGAGCTTTTCGGTCGCTACTTCTAAGTGACTGAAACCAGTACGAAAAATAGGCAGCATCGTCGCGTGACCGCTGTCATGGGACTCAGACATGTCAGCCAGAACGCCTGCCGAATGCGAAGACGAGTCGCAATGACAACCCACGAGGCAAGCGGCACCACAGGAAACGGCGGCGGGCTTCGGAAGAGGTGGCCCAAATGCGGCGATCGCGTAAGCAGCCACAGAGGCGAGCGAGACAAGACGGTAAGGCCCGTGAGCCTTGCACTGGTCAACTTCCGAGGGCTGAAAGGGACGGCCTGAACGCGTACTTTCGCGAAAATCACGAAAGCATCAGAGCGCTCTGGCACTTTCGCGATTCTTGCGTCGTGCCGATTGCGCCACGGTCCCAGATTTCGCCACTTTCGTTGGAACGTCTTCTCGCACTCTGCCAAGAATTGGTCGTCGCCGAACGGGCGCCCTGAGTACGTGCACCGGCTCAAAACGTTCGCATCAATGGCCGCAACGCCAGGAAGGCCCGATTCCCAGAATGCCTTCCACTCGGGATCGCAGGTAAGCGCCAATGCTGGCGAGGGGTGACCAAGGTGGGCAGGTGCGCTCGACCAGCGAAAGTCCTCTGCTTTCAGCACCAAACCCGCATGCACTGGATTTGCATCAACATACGCGAGGGCGCGCGGAAGATGACTGCTGCCCAGCGCACAAGCAAAATAGCGATTCTGCCAGAGGTGGCCGGAGCGCTCCAGACGGGCATTGAGGTACTGCGCGTAGCGGCCGTGAAGGCGGCGGAAGAAGACGGCCATGGAGTCGCACATTGCGGGCGCGACAATCCAATGAACGTGATTCGGCATAAGACAGAACGCGAGTATCTCCACACCCGCTTCCGGTCGTATTGCCTCAGCCAACCGGAGGTAAGTGCGGCGGTCGCCATCGGAAAAGAAGACGCGCTGGCGATCAGTGCCGCGCTGCGTAACGTGATAGGCCACGCCAGGCAGCACGCAACGAGCATTTCGGGGCATTTCCTAAGCAGTGGGCCGAGACGTTCCAATTTCTCCGAAAGGGACGGAGCCCTCTGCTGCTTTTGGAGTTTCGCCCAAGTGGGCGGATCAGGCCGTCCCCTTCAGCCCCTTCAGCCCCTTCCTATCAGAGGAACAAATCGTCGATTTGCGCCGCCTACTGACCCGGCACCTTGGAGATAGGACCGCCGCGAGCAGCAAGAGGCTCAGTCCTCAGGTAGCGGTGTTTCTAGTTGTACTCGCAGTAGTCCTGGTGCTTCTGGCAATGGTCATCGCAAGGCGGCATGGCTGAAGCCACAGCAAAGTCGCCAACGCCGGCATCGATCTCAGAGGGGTGAGCCAGAATGCCTGCCGAATGCGAAGACGATCGCAATGACGATCCACGAGGCAAGCGGCACGAGCAGGAAAACGGCGGCGGGCTTCGGAAGAGGTGGCCCAAATGCGGCGATCGCGTAGGCAGCCACAGAGGCGAGCGAGACAATGAAAGTAAGGCCGGTGAGCCTTGCTCCGGTCAGCTTCCGGAATACGGCCGCCAAGATAAGAGCCACGAACGGCAACGCTACCCAGCCCGCAAAAAGAACTTGCAATAAGACGGAAGGGTTGTGCCGCCCGACAGTGAGCATCAGCGCAATCGAACCCACGCACCCCGCGGCTGCAATGATCGCGGGCAGCATGCTCGGTCTCGCCGCCTGATGTTCGGGAATCATGCTCCGATCTTAGTTGAAGTGCTTTGCGGCATCAAGTAGATAGGAACTTCGACACCAGATCGTAATGCATCCTGGTACGGCACTAAGGAATCTACTCTCTCGGTCGATAGTAATGAAAAACGAATCTGCCTTGAATCCCGGCCGGCCGCTCCGCGAGACGGTGGACCTTTCGCAGTATCCCGACCTGGTAGTGATTTACCTGGGAATGCGCGTCAATACGTTCACCGGCTTGAAGACTCTTGCAGGGTTTGGTCCGAAGATCGCGAACGCCGTGGAAGCGAAGCCCGACGGACTGCTGTTGCACGAATCAGTTTTGTACTCCCTCCGGCATGTAGGCATGCGTCAGTACTGGCGCGACTTCGAGAGCTTGGAGAAGTGGTCTCGCTCGGAGCCGCACGTCGTCTGGTGGCGAACTTTCCTGCGCGACACCGGCGGCACCGGCTTCTGGCACGAAACCTACTTCTACAAAGGCGGCATGGAGGCTGTTTATGTGGACATGCAGAAACGCTTCGGGGCTCGCGGCATTCGCTCCAGTAGAACCGGCACGAGGCGCGATGTTCTCTGCACGCAAGCGCGCGGGTATCTCAACTCCTGGTGTGGGCGAGAGTGGTGTCCCGGAGTCTGACCTCTACGCTGAATAGCCCTAACGGCGTTCGTTAGCGTGTAGGCGCGGCCGAGATCATGCGCGGCTTCTCGCGCAACAACATCTCGGCGTTTTCGTCTGCGCCGATGACCAGCTCCAGAAACGCAATGTGCATTTCATCGGTGGTCTGGTCGCCCCAGTGCACGGTCGCGGCAGGGTTCGGATTGAACGGATTGTTCGGCGAATTGTCGAACCTGGCCGTCGACTCCAGGCGAGTCCCGGCCGGTAGATTGACCGGCTGATCAAAAACGTACGTGGTCTGCCATTGGAAATCGTAGTGAGGCACGCTGAGCAAAGTGTCGGTGCGGCCGTCCGGATAGATCGCGCGCACTTCCATGCTCTTGCCGCGTACGTGCATGTGGGGCTGAATCGAGAGCAACGTTGCGGCGCTCCCCAGTGTCATCGCCGAGTGGGATGTGTAGGCTGCATCGCCTGGAGGGATCGCCAAATCCAGATCGCGCAACGTATCGATGGCTAAGATGCGCCGCGCCGGGGCCGACCTGGCAAAGTAAAGAGCAATCTCCGAGTGATCGGTTACGGGATGGCCGTTGGGGTTATAGTGCATCTCCAGCACTAAGTCCGAACCGGCTTTGACCAGCTTGGCGCCGTCTTCCAGCCACGGCATGGGAAAGTAACCCGGTTCGTAACCGAGCAGCAGTTCGCGGCGGTCGAAGACGTGCTCACCTTCGCGCCGCGCGCCGCGCTCAGCGACAGTCGGCACGAAGATTTGGCCCGCCGGGAATGCCGCCAGATAACTCGAGCCGCGCGGACGCACGAACGCGTTGATGTGGTGAATCACGCTCGGGTTCTCGATGCGGAACTCGGCCGCGCGCACCCATACATCGTGATCGAGATGGAGCGGGATGATCAGGAACGAGTAGGGCAGCGGGCCAGTCTTGGGAACCGCGAAGCCGGGCACCTGGAAGGTGGCGTCAGGCTGCCCGAGTTTCCACTGGCTCGTGCGCGGCGCGGCCTTGAAGGGAGCAGTGGCGCCCGCCTTCCGGCGCTCCGGCTTCCGCCCACTTCACCAGCGTCGCCGCTTCGTTCTCCGGCAGGGCGCGGTCATTACGGAAGTGGTGAGCCGGGTTCGGCGCAGCGTGCCACGGCGGCATCGCTCCAGAGCGCACCGCCTCGCGAATCGCGGCGGCCCAGGGGCGCGTCTCCGCATAGCTCGTGAACGGCATGGGCGCGATTTCGCCGGCCTGATGGCACGACACGCAGCGGCTTTGAAGAATCGGCCAAATATCCCGTGAGAAGGTTGGGCGGCGCGGCGGTAAGCCCAAAGGCCGTCGATCAGAAGAAGGAGTGCGAGACGCATAAAGCAGCTTCGTAAACAAGGTTACTCCAAGCAGCGGTGTAACGTAGGTAAGCGTGAGCTCACGGTTCTGGCTCCTGATGTTGTGTGGTGCGCTGCCCGCGTTGGCGCACGACCCTATCACCACCAACATCACGTGGACCAACGAAATTTCGCGGCTGGTGTACCGGCATTGCGAAGGCTGCCACCAGCAAGGCGGACAGGCGATGCCGCTTGAAAGTTATACACAGGTGCGCCCGTGGGCCAAGGCGATTCGCGATGAGGTGCTTGCGCGCCGCATGCCGCCTTGGGACCCGGTAAAAGGCGTTGGTGACTTTCGCGATGATGCGAGCTTGTCGATCCCCGAGATCGACCTGTTCGTCCGCTGGGTAGAGGGCGGCGCACCGGAAGGCGACTCTTCCTGGTTAGCAGTGCGTGAGAAGCCACCGCGAATTGGCGCCAACGCCGTAACTCCGCCGCACGGCATGCGATTGAACGCGGAAGCCGTCTTGAGAAAACCCACGCCGGTTGCAGGAATTTGGGCCGGCGGTCCGCTCGAGTTAACCGCGCTACTTCCCGACCACAGCGTTGAGCGGCTTCTCTGGATACGCGACTTTCATCAGCGTTGGAACCGCGTTTACTGGTTACGCGAGAGGATCGTTCTTCCCGCAGGAACGCGCATTTTTGTGCGCTCTGCAAGCGGAGCCACCGCGACGCTCGTACCGGAGTTCAAAGCTTCTGCACCGGCAAAGTAAAAGCAACTGTGTTGAGTACTCCGCGGCGTTGCATCTGAATCCACACTCGATACATTGCCGCGCGCGGAAAGAATAAATTGAATTGCAAGTCTGGGCCGCCGCTGGCGCTAAACGGATGGTCGTGTGTCGTATCGATCAAGTCGTCGCTCGCCGCAAGCAAGTGCGCCCATGCGCCCAGGTACTGTTCCAGCCCGTCCGCCGGGCTGACGTGCACGAACAGCATCGTCTTCTTGCCCGCGAGAGGCTGCGCGGGGTCACTGCGCAATGAGGCAATAAGATTCGCGCCTGACTTCGGAGCTATATCAGGCGTGAGATGAGGCGGCGTTAGCGGAGCAGTATAGCCGGCAGTAGAGAAGGTATGCGCAACTAACTGCGATGTCGCACCCGAGGGCGCAAAGTCAGCAAGCAGGCGGTAAGTGCCAGGGCGGGGAAGTTGGGTATCCAACTGCAGCCAGCCATTTTTCATTAAGACGGGGTGCTCGTGTGAGAAATAGCTGAGGTCCTCACTCACGATAAACAGGTGAAATAGTTTTTCGTGAATCGTCTCAAACTTTGTTACGGTGTGGCTGCTCTGCGGCTCGATTACCCGAAACTCCAGACGAACGGGGCGGTCTGCCGGAATGTTGCGTGGAGTGGCGCGGAACTCGAGCGAGTACTCTACCGGCTCTGGTGCCCCGGCTACGAGCGTCATGCCGCAGCGCGGGCACTTGCCCGGCTGCGTGGAACGCACCTCCGGATCCATAGGACACACATAAATCCGGCTCTGGGCGAAGGCGCAGCCGGTCAACAAAAGCAGAGCTCGGCGTGTCATGCGCTATTCGCGCTGAGCAGTGTTCACTGGCGCGACGTCGAGATACTCTACCCAGCCGTCCATCATCTCTTCTTTACTCGGTTCACCCCACCGAATCACCTTGGTCGGGTCGGGATTGGTTGGGTTGTTCGCTGAGTTATCGAAGTGTGCCGTGATAATCAAGCGGCTGCCCGCGGGGATGTTCTTCGGTTCGGCGAAATGATAGGTCGTCTGCCAGCTAAAGCTGTAGTGCGGAACGTCCAGGAGAGTCTCTTTGCGGCCGTCCGGGTACTCTACGTCGAAGCGCATTGCCTTGCCGCGCACGTGCATATGCGCAGTTAACGAAGTCATCAGAATGGCTTTGTCAAAACGATGGCATTCGGAAACCTCGTGATTGTCATCACCCGGCGGCAACAGAAACAGGTAATTCGAGATGTCGATGCGGCGCATCGGATGTTCGGGCGGATGCTTGGCAAAGATCAGACCCACCGAAGTGCGGTCTGTTTCTTCCTTGCCCGTAGCTTTTGAATAATGCACCTGAAACTTGAGCATCGCGCCCGCGGGTAACAGCTTGGCCGTACCTTCCGGATACGTGTCCGGAAATTTGCCGGGTAAGTAAGATGCGATCGGTCCGGTACCGCCCTTTGGCGGATTGCCGGGCCATGTGGCGCCATCATCAGCGAGACAGCCATTATCGAGAACAGGAGCGTCGGGCTTGATATGCGTCAGCTTGCCTTCGGTGTAAGTCAGACTAACCTTCGGAGTACTGGCCACAATCGGGGCTGCCACAGGTTTCGGCGGTGTCTCAACCCAGACATGGGCGTGATGCACGACGCGCCGATTGCCCGGCCGCAGTTCGGCGGCTTGTATCCAACGGTCTTCTGCGAAGTGAGTCGGGACCGTGTAGTAGAGATACTCATCCGGCCCACTCGGCGTCACTACTTGCGTCTGCCCAATGTCGATGATGGCGTCCGGCGCGCCGATCTTCCAGCCATCGGTGTACACGGGCGCGGTGGGCGTCTTCAATGGATCGCCTTGCTTAGCGCCCTGCACTGCCCACAAGCGAATCGTTTCAACTTCGGTAGCACTCAGGCGCATGTCGTTCGAGAAATGTCCGTACCGGGGGTCCGCATGCCAGGGCGGCATGGTGCGCGAGACGACTGCCTCGCGTATGGAAGCGGCCCAGGGTCTCGCGTCCTGATAGGTCATGAGCGACATTGGCGCAATGTCGTTTGGATGATGACAACCCGTGCAGTGCTGAAAGAAGATCGGCGCGACATCGGTCGCATAGGTCACGTCGCGAGCGGCGGCCGGTGTGACCAAAATGAGCGCGATAAGCAAGCGGCGAAGCAGCATAACAGGGCTAACTGATTGTAAGCCTCGGGAAGGCGGTTGCGTGGTAACGTCTACCTGTGTGGCGCAAATTGCTCGCGGCTGTGCTGTTCGCGTTTGTACTTGTGGACGTACTCGCCTTCCTTTTCCTCCGCGCGCGTGGGATGGACGTTCATTGGAACTTCTTCCGTTAACACGAGCAGGATTCAACGCACCGCCAGTGTCTTCTTCAGCCATGCAATCATCTCCGGCTTCCAATGTTGCATCTCTGCGGCTTTCCAACTGCTCATCCCATGGCCGCCGCCTTCAACGGTGATCAACTCACACGGCACTTGCGCGTGGTGCATCGCGTCGCAGAACTCGGTCGATTGCTCGTACACTACTTGATCGTCCTTGGTTCCCGCGATAATCAGAAACGGTGGCATGCCATGGTGCACAGCGGCGATCGGCGATACCGAGTTGACCTTCGCAATACCGGCTTCGTCCAACTGGTCCGCGCCGAAAAAGTGAATGCCGCCTCCGTTCGCGGCATGACGATTGATCGACGCCATGTTGAAGCGCTCGGGATGCTCACGGCGCAGCCCGGCCAGCTTGGCGTAATCGGAAGGGCCATAGAAGTCGACGACCGCGGCCACTTTTGTATCGGCAGTGTCATGCGTGCCCGCGTAATTCACCAGAAAGCCGCCGGCGGATTCACCGATCAGCGCGATGCGTGCTGGGTCCACATGGTATTCGGCCGCATGCTGGTGCAGCCAGCGGATCGCCGTGTTCAGATCGGCAATGCTCTCGGTGAAATGCGCTTTCGGTGCAAGCCGGTAATCAATGCTGAACCATGCGAAGCCGGCGTTCGCCAGCGGTTCGAACAGCGGACGAACATTGGTGCTCTTGCTGCCCTCATCGAAGCCTCCACCATGCACCAGAATCGCCGCCGGGAAGGGGCCAGGGCCGTCCGGAACATGCAGATCGAGCAGCAGTGGCGTGGCGCCCGGGCGATTGTACTCTACGTCGTGTTGGTCGATCGCCGCCAGCAGTGCGCCGCACGTGATAGTTGCCAGAAAGAGAAGCCGTTGCATGGAACGGCATTCTATCAGTTACGAGTTACGTCGCGGCTGTCCCGGTCAGTGCACCGGCGCCGAGAAAATTCTCGCCAACGATCTTGGCGGGCGATCCGCAGATCGCGCGCGAGCAAGCCATCGCCGAGCTTACCGCTCCTTCTACGCACCCGGCGTTGACAACAGTCTGCGTCCAATCGCCAGATAAGTAAAGATTCTGAAAGCCCGAATTGCCGGGACTTAGCCGCGCACTAATGCTGCCTTTGCCGGAGAGCACATACAACTCGGAAGGATCGATATTGGCGCGGAAGAATTGCAATGCAAAACGATCTTGACCCGTCACTTTGTCGTACTCGGCGGGCGCGGCGAGTAAATCCCAATTCAGCGCGCCGGAACTGTCGACAGCTCCCGGCAGCAGGGGCTTAAGGCCGCCCGTCGCGCAGAAAGTCAAAGCTGTTTGCGTGACCTGATCGAGTTGCTGCGCAGGAAAGGACGGGTCTGTTCCTGGCGGCGGGAATCGACGATACGGCCAGAGGACTGAAGAAGTAATGGATACCCTGGACGTTGTCGGCTGGTTGCCACGCCTCCCGGGGAATTAAGTAACTCATGTCCGACCAGCTCTCGACCGGGTCCGCGTCAGCCGTGAGAATCGCACTCTGCGTTTCTGTCCAGCCTAGCGACTTCGAATTCTGCCGCACCCAAAGCTGAAAAGCGAGCGTCGCCGTCGTGCCAATCTGTTCAAGTGCCTGTTGCCACTTAGTATTTACAGTCGCCAACCCCTGACATACAAACTGCTGGGTGCCCACGGGCATCCCTAGAATCAGAATGTCGAAGTCAGTGCCGCTCTGCAGGGTGATGGGATCTTCCGGCCACGTATTCTGGGAGGACTCGAAGTCCACTCCCGCGGCTTGCATCTCAGCACCATCTTCGAGTTGCGAAAAGTCCGGCGTGCTCGGCCAGCATGGAACGCCGCCCACCCACAGCAGCGGATTGTATGCAGTCTGGCCGGGCACAAGTTCTGCCTGGATGCCGAGGTCAACATGATCGATGAGAGCAGGGTTCGCAGCATTCACGGCGATGTCGGTAACTCGCCGGAAGAAGTTGAAGTTGACGCCGCGCTGCTTTAAGAGAAGATAGAGCGGAGCGAAGATGGTGTCGCCCATGCCTGCCTGCATCTCATAGACCATGCACTCTTTGTAAGTGAAGAACATGCGCAGACACCCGCGCAAAGCAGTGCCGGCAGCAAGATTGGGCTTAGTGACATCGCCATTCTGAAAGGCGAAGATGCCGTCGTAGATACTAGCGACCAGTGGTGAATTGGGCATGGTCGCGCCATTCATGACCAGCCACTGTTGAAAGTCGAACTGATCCAGTTGTTCGAAGCCTTTGTTCAAAACATCAGCTTTCAAGCAGCCGGAAAGGCAAGTGACGGCAAAATCCAGGGTGTAGCCCAGATGCCGTAGCTCGGGGTCATCTGCATTTTGCGGAAGCCAGCCGAGGAAGTCTTTTAGGAATTGATCGAGAAAGCGCTCGACCACATAGGTTGCGACCGGCGATCCGGCCGCTAACTCAGCAGCATTTGTCGTTGTGGAATTTTCTAAGGCGGAAAGCGCGGCGTGCAAGAAGGTAGGTTCACCTAAATGAGGCAGGGCTAAGTCGGTACCTGGAACTCCCGTCACTAATGACGGCCTCAGTACTACTCCGGGCCGAACTTGCTGCGAAGCGGGCGGTGCTGGTATTTGCTGATTGTAAGAATCGACAAGCCGCTTGAGTATCGCGACCAGCAGGTTATCCAGGTCACAAAGATCGACGCCATCCCCAGGTACTAACGGCATGGGCAACGTGTCGAGGGTCCACGGGACGTACTGCGTGGCGCCATTCGAAGTGAGCTTTTCGATCAGCGTTGTTTGCGAGTGAGGGTGAAACGCGTCGCGCCACGTTTGCAACGGGCTGCCTTTGATCAGGCCGAGGCTGGCGCATTGCGAGTACACGTTCTGGATCATCTGGAACGCGTTTTCGTAGTAGCCGTACCAGATGTGCAGCCCGTGCTCTTCAATGCGCTGACCGAAGTCGGCGTTGCGCCCGCTGGCGCCTTTACCGCCCAGCCGCCAACCTAGCGTGTGAATCGAAATCTCGAACTGGGATTGCCAGTTGGGTGCTTCGGTAAGAAAGTAAGCGGCGGCCAGTGCTCCCACACCACCGCCCAGGATCACGACTTTCTTCGGTTGCGCCATGGTTCTCTATATTCATGGCAAGGCGGCAGATCCGTCAAGCTCGCGCCGTTCGCCGGCATGAGCCCGGATCGTGCGATCCCACTTACGGGTGACTAATGGCCGGATACCTTACGACGGTGTAGTTAGCGAGACTGACCGAATCCGTCGTGCCCTGACTGCCAAGGCTCAACAGGAAATCGACGCGCGTCGCGAGTGCCGACTGAGGCTGCTGAGACGCCAATCGCGCTTGCCGGCGTCGTGGTCTGCCCGTAGGTTTGCCCCGTCCAGATTGTGGACGACGTGCTCAATGATGCATCGCCCTTCAAAGCGAACACCGAGTCGGTTGCCGCGATCAGGTGTGTCACCAGCACCGCGCCGCCCCAGTTCAACTGAATCGTGGAAGGCGTAGCGCCACCCTGGTGAATCACCGTCGCGCGCACTTCGACGCGGTCGCCCGCCTGCAAGATACCCGCAGGGATCATGCAGTAACCCAGGCTGATCGGTGTGATCGCCGTCGTAGACGAACCTTCGGCACTGCACATCACTTGCGGGGTCGCGGGGCTGAACGCGGTGAGACCGCCCGCAGTTCCGCCCGAACCGCCGCCCCGGAGCCCGCCTGCCAGGCTGCCCGCGGAAGCTGCGCGGTACCACGCAACCAGTGTGTCGCCCGGTTGAGGGATCGCCGCAGCCACGAACGTCACGCTCGAACCGCTCGCCGCGTAGTCCGAACCAGGGTTCATCGCCATACCGTTACGGAACAACAACAGCGAGGCCGCAGGGCTCGGGACTGCCGCGAGTGTGAACGTGCTGTTCGCGCCATCCACCACACCGCCCGGAGTCTCCGCATCGCTGAACGAAGGCAGCAGCGTCGCATCGAAACACGCGCCCGATGTTCCGTCCACGTGCACGCAATCGGAAAGGTTGCCCGCCACGGTTTCGATTCCGCCAATCTCATTCACCAGCGCGGTCCGCCCGTTCGTGTAGCCCGGCCCTTTCACCGGCCGCACGCTGAGATCGGCAGTCAGCCCGACCACTGAATCCTCCGTGATCGGCTGCGTTGGGGATACGCCGCCACCTGTCCCGCCGCCCGTTCCGCCAGTGGTTCCGCCTCCGCTGGTCGATGCAGTCAACACGGTTCGTACGTCGCGTACTCGCAACGGCTTGGTTGCCGGAGGTACAGCCCATTGCTCTGCAAACTGCTCTCGGCCGTCGCTCTGATAGAGCACGGTGTAAGCGCCGGCAGGCGTGGCGTCCGTAGTGGGTACAAGCTGTACGTAGAGGGCCCCGTTGTTCACGGGTACGGTGATCGTCTGCTTACCGATCACGGAGGTGTCGTTCGCGTCGAATGGCGCCCAGCTTACCGTTACTGTGCCGGTAAGCCGGGTACCGTCCGCCCGATAGAGCGTGTCCTGGATGGTGGTAAGCTTCGGGCCCGCAGGTTGTGCATGCGCAGCCGCAATAAAGAAAAGGGCTGTGATCGTGCGCCCGAGTAACATGAATACCTCCGAAAGATGAGTCAGCGTCCTGCTGGCAACAGTCTAGCGGCGGCGAACCAAATTTACGGTCTGATTTACGCTCGTTTAAACGCGGTAACTCTCATGCCTGCATTCACTTCCGGCTTATTCCAAGCTGTTGTGAACGGAGTATAAGTGGTGCTCGGAAATGTACTCTTCCACGGCGTGGGGCAAGGGCAGATCTTGCGCGCCCTCCGCGAGCATCCGGCGAATCCTGGACGACGAAATGTCCATTTCCATATCAAGGCGGTAGACCGTGGCGCCGCCCGGCACCGCGTATTTTGCACCGGGGCGCCCGGCCACGATGAAGCTGGTGAGCGTCATCAATTCCTGCCAGCGCTTCCAGGTCTGGATTTCAGCGAAAGCATCGGCGCCGATCACAAAGAACAACTCCGCGCCGGGCCGCTCGGTCCGCAGCTTCTCGATCGTCAGGATCGAATAGCTGACCTGCCGGCCGGCCTCGAGCCGTGACGCGACAAAGCGAGACTCCCCTGCGCAGGCAAGCTCCACCATCCGCAGCCTCTGTTCGTAGTCGGCCCACGGTCCCGCAGTGCGGTGCGGCGGATGCGCGGCTGGAACGAACAAAACTTCGTCCAGCGCGCACTCCCGCAGCGCCGCCCCTGCTAACGCCAGATGTGCATTATGAATGGGGTCGAAGGTGCCGCCGAACACCCCCAGCCGCAAGTGGATTTAAGCCCCAGCCTCAGTGCGTTCGATCGTGACCGACTGCAGCTTTACTTCTTTCTTCGGACGATCGCTCGAATCACGCGGCAGGCGCGAAATCTTCTCGACAACCTCGTACCCCTCAACTACTTCGCCGAAAATCGCATGCTTGTTATCGAGCCAGGGCGTAGCAGCAACGGTGACGAAGAACTGGCTGCCGTTGGTGTTCGGTCCGGCATTGGCCATCGAGAGTAAACCGGGCTTGGTGTGCTTCAGCGAGGGATGGAACTCATCGGCGAACTTATAGCCGGGACCACCGCGTCCACTGCCCTCCGGGCATCCACCCTGGATCATGAAGTCCGGGATCACGCGATGGAAAATCAGATTGTCAAAAAAAGGCTTGCCGGTCTTGGTACCCTCGGCGAGCGACGTAAAATTCTCAACGGTTTTCGGCGCTTTGTCCGCGTACAACTTGGCGCGGAAAGTTCCTTCACTGGTCTGAAAGCGCGCATACACTTCGTTCGGCATGTCGTGATTGTAACCCGCGGCAGGAGGCCGCAGACGTGTTACAGGCGGGGCGTTAAACGGTCCCGGTCTTGCCGGATTTTGCACTGGGAGGGCGTCGAGACTCGATGCCACATTGGTTGCTGCCTCAAGTTGGCACGCCGAAGCGCGGCAGCACCACACGCATCAGCACGACATATGCGGCGACGACCAGAACCACGATCATCACTTCCTGCATAACGACTCCATCCGATCCGACCAGCGAAGATACCGAATCAACTCACGCCGGCTTGCCCACGCAAATCGGGCGAACTCGGAAAAGCCAAGCGTATCCGCTTGTATACCAGAATACGTTTCGATCCGCCACCGCAGGTAAGGGCTGGCCCAGGGCCGCAGCCGGTATCCTTTTGCCAATCGCCACGCTGCAGCAACCACTATTTCGACGCACTCCGCTGGGACGCTGGCGGGTTAATCCGCCCCGGCGCCGCGTAGTAACCGGATCGCGTACGGACAACCGGCCGGCCAGGCCCCGTGGCGATCACCTTCACCTGACGGAACGAATTGTCCAGCGCGGTATTGGTCGGCGTGTATCCGATCGTGTACTGGTTCCGCAGATCCTTCGCGACTTCATGCGCAATCCGTTCTACTTCCGCTACGTTCTTCGGATAGAACGCCTGGCCGCCGGTCGCTTCGACCAAGCGTATCGAGTGCGCGTTTCGCGCGCTTCGCCTCACGCCGTTCTTCTTCGCTCAACAGGCCGATCGCATAGATGATCGTGTCGCTCTCCTGCGCCTGGTGCACCAGATTTTCCAGGTTGATCATGCTGGCGTTGTCGTCGCCATCGGTGACCACCAGCAATACTTTCTTGTCCTTCTTCCCTTTTTCCTTCAGATGGTCGATCGACATGCGGATCGCATCGCGCATCGCCGTTCCGCCGCGCGAATCGATCTTGTCGAGCCCTTCTTCATCTGCTTGATGTCGCTGGTGAAGTCCTGATCCAGATAACGCCTCGTCATTGAAATTGACGATGAACACCTCATCATCCGGATTGGAATCCTGCACCAGCGCCAGCGCGGCGGATTCCACCTTGTCGCGCTTGTCGCGCATGCTGCCGCTGTTATCGATAATCAAGCCCAGCGATACCGGGCACATCTTCGCGCTTGAACATTTTGATCTGCTGGCGTTGGTCGTTCTCGAAGACCTGAAGCGTCCTTGCGCGAGATTCGTCACCAGATGCCCGGCTTGATCCTGCACCATCGCGTGAAGCATCACCAGCCGTGTATCGGTCGAAAAATGCGGCCGTCGCGGGCGTCAGTCCTGCGCCAAGCGCCTGCGCACTCGGCAACGAATATCAGCGGCGCCACGGCCGCCAATTCATAAGCTACTGCGTCGGCGCATAATAACCGAGTCTCCAGAATGGCATGCAGCGGAGGCAAGCCCCTTCGGCTGTACCAGTTTCACTTGCACCTTTCGGTACTTGCCGTCGCGGCTCCGCATTTGTCGGCGAATACCCGAGCAGATATTGATTTCGCAGTTCGATCCCGATCTTCGCGGCGATGTCCGGCAGTTCGTTCAGATTCTCCACCGGAAAATGCCTGCCGCCGGTCTGCTCTGCGATATCCGTGAGCAGACCGGGGCCCGACAGTTCCTCCGGCCGTGCGTCCGCGCGAAGAGACGTTCTCGTAAATACCCGATCGCATAAATCTGGACGTCAGCCTCGCGCACCAGATTTCTTATTTCGCTTTCGGTATAGCGGCTGCTGTTGTCGCCGCCGTCGGAAATCATCAGCAGCGCCTTGCGCGGATTCTGCGCCTTTCTTCATGGTGTGCAGCGCCAGGTAAACCGCGTCCAGCAACGCCGTCCGGCCCTTCGACTGCGTAAACGTCAGCCGGTTCTGAATCTCTTCCAGGCTTGTGGTAAACGGCGTTACCAACTCGGGCCGGTCGTTGAATTCCACCAGGAAAAACTCATCTTCCGGATTGGTGGTCTTGAAGAACTGCGCGACGGCCTGGCGGGATTTCTCCAGCTTCGTGCCCATGCTGCCGCTGGTATCGAAGACCAGGCCGACCGACATCGGCGCATCTTCGCTGCGAAAAGTACGTGACAGTTTCTGTTCCGACTTTGTCTTCGAAGACCGGAAGTTTTCTTTATCGAGGCCCGTGACAAAACGGTTCAACGGATCCGTGACGGTCACCGGAATCTGCACGACTGTGGTGTCGATGCGGATGTTCGCACGGGGCAGCGGCGCCGTCGGGGCATCGGCTTCGCGCGCGGTTCAATGTTGACCTGAGGTGAAGACGGAGCTCTCTTTACGGGTCCGGGGGGGTCTTATCTTCAGCGGATATGAGGCCCGAAGGGAACGCGCAAATGAATGCTAGAAGTAAAGCAAGTCGGGGAACTCGCACACACGCTTCCCTTTCTACGCTCACTCTAGCACAGCGACATTTTGTGGTAAGTTCGCGTGTGCCTCGCAAAATACTGGGCGTTATTCCTGCCCGGTTCGCATCCTCCCGGTTCCCCGGTAAAGCCCTCGCCACTCATTCACGGCAAAATCCATGCTCGAGCACGTGTATCGAGCGTGCGTCGCATGGCCCGATACCTGACGTCGTTCATGATTGCCACTGACGACGAACGAATCTACAGCGCAGCGCGCGCTTCGGCGCCCGCGTGAAGATGACGCGTGACGACCATGCTTCCGGAACCGATCGCGTTGCCGAAGTCGCGTCGCTCCGAGAATGCCGAATTCGTGGTGAACATCCAGGGCGACGAACCGCTGATCGACCCCGAAGCCATCGACGCCGCCGTTCTGCCGCTGCTGGACGAGCCCGCGATCCCGATGGGCACCCTGCAAGAAGCGCATCGAAGATCCGCGCGAAATTATCGGACCCGAACGTGGTGAAGGTGGTGACGGATCGCTTCGAAAACGCCATCTATTTCTCGCGCGCCACCATTCCGTTCCGGCGCGACAGGCGCCGCCCAGTGCACGTTCAAGCACATCGGGCTGTATGTGTACCGGCGCGATTTCCTGTTGCGCTATTCCGCGATTGCCCGTCGGCCGCTCGAGACGGCCGAGCGGCTGGAACAACTGCGCGCGCTCGAAAACGGATTTCGCATCCGCGTAGTCGAGACCGAATACGAATCGCTGGGAGTGGATACGCCCGCCGATCTGGAACGCGTGCGTCTACTTATTTGAACGGGAACAACAGATTCTGAAGGACACCTCGAGCACACTCGGTACCTCAAAAAATAAGAATGGCTAAGTACATCTTCGTCACCGGCGGTGTTGTTTCGTCCTTGGGAAAGGGCATCGCGGCCGCGTCCATTGGCTGTCTTGCTCGAAAGCCGCGGCCTGCGCGTCACCGCTTCAGAAATTCGATCCGTATCTCAACGTCGATCCCGGCACCATGAGCCCGTTTCAGCACGGCGAGGTCTTCGTCACCGACGACGGCGCCGAAACCGATCTCGACCTCGGCCACTACGAGCGCTTCACGCACGCACCGCTGACGCAAGCCAACAATCTCACCTCCGGCCGCATCTACGAACAGATCATCCACGCGCGAGCGCCGCGGCGATTATCTCGGCAACACGGTGCAGGTGATCCCGCATGTCACCAACGAAATCAAAGCCGCGGCAAAGCGCGTTGCGGCCGACGTCGATGTAGTCATCGTAGAGATCGGCGGCACGGTGGGCGACATCGAGTCGCTGCCGTTCCTCGAAGCCATTCGCCAGATGCGCCACGAACTGGGCCGCGAGAATACGATCTTCGTGCACGTCACGCTGGTGCCATGGATCGCGGCGGCGCAAGAGCTCAAGACAAAGCCGACACAGCACAGCGTCAAGGAGCTGCGCGCGATCGGTATTCAGCCGGACATTCTGCTCTGCCGCGCCGAGCGCTCCCTTCCGGACGACATGAAGGAGAAGATCGCGCTGTTCTGCGACGTCGACAAGAACGCCGTCGTGACGGCGAGCGATGTGGACTCCGTGTACGAAGTGCCGCTTGTATTTGCGAGTGAAGGCGTGGATGAGATCGTCGCTGCGCCTGCTGAACCTTCGTGCCGGACCGCGCGATCTGAGCCGCTGGACCGACATGGTCGAGCGCATGCAGTCGCCCGAAGACGAAGTGGACCATCGCGCTGGTCGGCAAGTACGTCGAGTACGAAGACTCCTACAAGAGCCTGAAAGAAGCGCTGCTGCATGGCGGCACTGCGCACCGGCTCAAAATCAACATCGTCTGGATCGAGGCCGGCGAACTGGAAAGCGATGCGCATTGGGAAGCACGCTTCGAAGGAGTCGACGGCATTCTGGTGCCCGGCGGCTTCGGCAAGCGCGGCATCGAAGGGATGCTTCGCGCGATCCGATATGCACGCAAGCGGAAGGTGCCCTACTTCGGCATCTGTCTCGGCATGCAGACCATGGTGATCGAGTACGCGCGCAACGTCTGCCACCTCGAACAGGCCGACTCGACTGAGTTCAATCCGGCAACGCCTCACCGTGTGATCTACAAATTGCGCGAACTCAAAGGCATTGATGAGTTAGGCGGCACGATGCGCCTGGGCGCATGGCCATGTGTGTTGTCGGAAGGCAGTTTCGCGGCGCAGTCTTATCGCAACGGCGAGATCAGCGAACGTCACCGGCACCGGTTCGAGTTCAATCGCGAGTTCGAAGCAACGCTCACGGCCGCAGGTCTGCGCATCACGGGCCAGACCCCGGACCACACCTACGTCGAGATCTGCGAAATCGAAGATCATCCCTGGTATCTCGGCTGCCAGTTCCACCCCGAGTTCAAATCCAAGCCGCTCGAGCCGCACCCGTTGTTTGCGTCATTTGTGCAGGCGGCCTATCAGCAGCACCAACGAAATCTGGAGATGCAGGCGCGGCCTTTGTTTCAGTGATCAGCGTCGAACACGTACCGCGAATACCGCCCATTTTGACAGATCTTCGAGTCATGGAATAACATTGTTACAACATGAAAGCGATCCACGTTAGTCTTCGACAAATCGGAAACTCACAGGGAATTGTTATCCCTAAACCTTTGCTCACGCAGGTGGGATTGACCTGTGAGGAAGGCGCTGAGATTACGGTTGAGGACGGCGCCCTGATCGTCCGCAAGCCGGGCCGTCCGGTGCGAGCGAAGTGGGCGGAGGCGGCCAGGAAAATCGCTGAATGCGGCGATGATCATCTGGTTATGGGAGAGTTCGGGAACTCGGCGGACGCCGAATTTGCCTGGTGAGGCGCGGTGAGATCTGGCTGATTGATCTCGACCCAACAGTTGGGAGCGAGATTCGGAAGACTCGTCCATGCGTCATCATTTCGCCTGCTGAAATGCATGATTATCTACGCACTGTGATTGTTGCGCCGATGACAACCAAGGGTGTTGCCGCACCATTCCGGATCGGTATTCAGCACGCGGGCAAAAGAGGCTTGATTCTGTTGGATCAGATACGAGCCGTTGATAAGATCAGGTTGGCTCGCAAAGTGGGAACGTTGTCATCCGCGACGCTGTCGGCGACCCTGACCACGTTGCAAGAAGTCTTTGCGCAATAGTTTGTGCGCAGTTTTCCCACGGAAGAGGCGTTGATTGATACAGATTGCGAGCGCGGACGGAACTGTTTCGTTTGGCGGCGGTAAGTCGCTGGCACTGATCGCAGGGCCATGCGTGATCGAAAGCGAAGAGCACGTTCACAAGATGGCGCATGCGATCCAAAAGATCGCGGGACCCTACATCTTTAAAGCGTCTTTCGACAAAGCCAATCGCACCAGCGCCACCGGCTTTCGCGGTCCAGGGTTGCGCGAAGGCCTGCGCATCCTGGCCGGACTCAAGCCGCACGGCCACGCGATCCTGACCGACATTCATGAGCCCTCGCAAGCCGATGCCGCTGCTGAAGTGTGCGACATCCTGCAAATCCCGGCCTTCCTCTGCCGTCAAACCGACCTGCTGGTCGCGGCGGGGCGCACGGGCAAAATCGTCAATATCAAGAAAGGCCAGTTTGTTGCGCCGGGCGACATGCGGCACGCCGTCGACAAAGTTGCCTCAAGCCGGAAACGACAAGATCATCCTCACCGAACGCGGCGCTTCATTCGGATATCACAACCTGGTGGTCGATATGCGCGGCCTGAAGATCATGGCGGATCTGGGTCACCCCGTCGTCTTCGATGCCACGCACAGCGTTCAGATCCCAAGCGGTGCAGGCGGCGCGTCTGGCGGACAGCCGCAGTTCATCGAAACGCTCGCATCCGCCGCAGTCGCCACCGGCGTTGACGGCGTGTTCGTCGAAGTCCATGACGACCCCGCGCACGCTCTCTCCGACGGCGCCAACGCGTTGGCTCTCGATCGCCTTCCCGCATTCTGGAAGCGCATGCGAATTTTGCACGCCGCGCGACACTCTCAGGAATACCTGAACGGTTAGCCGGTCCAGCGCGTCATACAATTTCAGAAGATGAGAACTCGCAAGAACCGCGGCCGCGCCGGATTTTCGCTCGTTGAGCTACTGATTGTTATCGCGATCATCCTGATCATCCTCGGTGTGGCGCTTCCCCGTTTGAATCAGGCGCGCATTACCGCGAACGAGATGTCTGCCGTCCGTTCGATCACCGTGATTCACACCGCGGAACAGCAGTACATGTCGCAATACGGCAAGTTCGCCAGCTCTCTCGATGAACTTGGACCTCCGACGAGCGGGAACGCGAGCGCGACCTCTGCCGATCTGATTTCGGGTGACCTGGCCAAAGGCGAAAAGCAGGGTTACAAGTTCACCCTGCAGGCAAACCCGTCAGGCTACGCCGTCAACGCCAACCCCGTCGGGTTTGGCACCAGCGGTAAGAACACGTACTATTCCGATCAAAGCATGACGATTCGCAAGAACAACGGCCAGGAACCGGCAGGCCCGAACAGTCCTGAGATGAAGTAGGACAGCCGCGCGGCGTCGAGCACCGCCGGGCAACGCTACCTTCGCGAGACACAGCTCGAGGATGGGGATCATAGGAACATAGTGAACGGAGGACTGTATGAAGCTGTTTCCGTTCTTTTGTTCCGCAACGTTACTCCTGGCTCCCGCCTGGGCGCAAGGTCCGGGCTCGCTCATTGGTCAGGTGCTGTCCGACATCGATCGCGCGGCAGCCAACGCTTACCTTGATAATCACGAGCGCGATCACTTCAACGAGGTTGCCCGGCAGTTGCAGGAGTTCGATGCGCGTGCCGCTCAGGGCAATTTCGACAAGGATCGTTTAGACAAAGCAATCGAGAATTTGGATCACGTGGCCCACGCGGATCGTGTGAGCCCGCAGGATCGTGACGTGCTGCAGCAGGACCTGACTGCGCTGCGCAATTTCCGAGCGACGCGCGGCGGCGGTTTCGTCCCTGCTCCGGCGTACAACGGCGGCAACGAGAGAGGTTACGGGGCTGCCGGTTATCCGGCTTACTCAGGTTATCGGGCTCCGGGCATTGTTTCGCGCGTGATCCGAGATCTCAATCGCGTATCGACAAGCCGGCGGCTCGACGATCATGAGCGCAATCACATCGACTCTGCGTTGAGGGGGCTTGATGAGTTCGACCGGCGGCTGGCGGAGGGAAACTTCGACAAGGACCGGCTCGACAACATCATCGAGAACATCAACCATCTGGCGAACGCCGACCGGGTGCGAGGGCGCGACCGCGACATGCTGCGCGCCGACCTGTATGCTTTGCGCGACTATCGCGCGAGCCGCGGACGCTACTAGTCAGCAATAAAAAAAGGGCCAGGCATTGCTGCCTGGCCCTTCGAGTACTACCGTTCAGCTAATTAGAAGATGAACTTCGCAGCGAGCTGAACGTTGCGATTGCCACCGCGAGACGACGTGATCAGGCTGGTGCCAGCCAGATCGTTGTTGCCGGTGTTCACGAACAGATTGGCATGGTTCAGCATGTTGTATGCTTCCAGGCGCAACTGCAGGCGAACGCGCTCGGTGATGGTGGTCGTTTTGTAGAGACCCGCATCGATGTTCCACGTACCGAAGCCACGGAAAGAATTGCGTCCGCTCATGTTCGACGGGAACGGACCGAAGTCCGCATTGCCCGTCAGCGGGTTTACAAAGCTCTCGTCTACTGCCAGCTTGCTGGTGTCGAGGAACGCGAACGTGTTCGGCGTACCGGCGACTGCCGGGTTGCCGGGCTCGTTGCCGTTACGCGGCGCGGAGCCGTTGAAAGCTGCGCGGAAATTGCCTACGAACTGGTTGTTGGTCGAGTCGTAGATCGTGAACGGCGAACCCGTGCGGGCGACGAAGATGGGAGCAAACTGCCAGCCACCCAGTACGCGCTTCACGAGACCGTTGTTGCCACGGCCCATCGGGATATCCCAAACGGCCGAGACGGCGATACGGTGGCGGATGTCATACAGCGCATCGCCCTTATCGAGGCTCGCGCCCTGGAATACGTCGGTGTAGCCCAACACGTTCTGGTTGACGGAGGAGCTGAAGGTGTC
The DNA here is from genome assembly GCA_963792655.1 of Bryobacterales bacterium. Lineage (GTDB taxonomy): Bacteria > Acidobacteriota > Terriglobia > Bryobacterales > Bryobacteraceae > DOZZ01. The sequence continues at coordinate 1,188,414 of CAWBWU010000003.1, read as the reverse complement.
GCTCAGATCGTCGATCGCGTGCGACCAGGTGTAGTTGGCGCGCAGGGTCAAACCGAGACGGGCGAAGTTGTTCATCTCGGCACGGAGGTTCATCGCGTTGTAGGTCGATGACCCGCCCGAGCTGCGGCGGTTGATGTTGGTGTACTGCGGGTTCAGACGGGCCGAGCAAGTACCATCAGCGGGCGAGCAGGGGATACCGAGGTAAAGGTTGCCAGCGCCAGCCGGATTGTAGTTGGCGATGTCGTACTGGTTTACGCCAATCGCGCCGGAGTAGTCGATGGCAGCCACAAAGCCCTTCGCAACTTCATGTTCGAGCGAAGCGCTGAACTGGTGTGCAAAGGCCTGTTTGATGTCTTGATCTACGTTGCGGACGGAGACACGGGGGAGCGCCTTGGAACCAGTTGAGCCGCCCAAGGGTCCGGAGTTGTTGGTATAGATCGGGATGACCGGCAGATCTGCACCGGCGATCAGCGAGACAACCGCGTAGTTCGGCGGATTCTGAATTACGTTGTATGTCACGTTGCCGAAGTTACGCTCGTAACCGATGCCATAGCCGCCGCGAAGGCTGGTTTTGCCATCGCCAAAAACGTCATAGGCAAAGCCGATGCGCGGCGCAAAGTTCGTCAGCGAAGGCTTCCAGAGATTGCCCAGTCTGGCTCTTGTTGGCGATCTGCAGAGATCCCTGCGGCGATCTGCTGGGCAAGCGCCGTGCCGCTCAGGTCAGCGGTATTGCCAGGGGTGTAGTAGTTCGAATCCAGCGCGCCGTTCTTATTGTGCTGGGAACCGTAATACTCCCAGCGCACTCCGAGCATCAACGTCAGGCGAGGAGTGTACTTCCAGGAATCCGAAACGTAGACACGCGCCTTCGTTGTAGATGTTGCTGCGGCTGAAATTCGGCTGACCGACAGGAAGCGAGACGGTGCAAGCCGAAGTTACAGCACCGGGAACGCAGGGGAACTTACCGCCGGGGTTGATTGCGCCCTGGAAGTTGTACAGGTTGCCCGTCAGGAAATTGTTGATGGCTGTGCCGGCATTGCGGCCGATTTGTTCCACGGACTCCGCATACGCGCCGAACGTGCGGTTGTCATGCAGGTTGGTGAAGGAACCGCCCATGCGCACGTTGTGCTTGCCCTTGATGAGCGTGAAATCCTGATAGGCCTGCAGGAAGTTTTGCGGACCACCGAACGGAATCGCACTGCCGGGGTTGAACGGCAGATAGCCGGGAAACGCAACACGCGTTCCCGCGATCGTGCTGACGCCGGTGCCGCTGCTGTAGTAAAGGCTGGGCGAGAACTGGGTGCCCAGGGGCTGGCTATTGTCAAAACGGTTGAAGTCGAGCTTCGACTGCGAAACAAAGTTCGGAGTAAAGCTATGCGTTACCGAGACCAGGGCAGTCAGGTTCTTCTGGAGGTTCGGTGTGTTGTAGCCGGCGTAGGGGCTGCTGGAGACCACGCCTGCAAAATCGTTCTCGTTCGAGTTGGCGAAGCGGCTGTAGATCTGCGTGCGGTCGCTGAGGTTGTAATCCACGCGCGCCACCTGCAGATAGGTGTTCTGCGGAGAACCGCCGCCCGCATCCGTCGGAACGTTGTAGGTCACTTTGTTGAACAGAGGCAGGGAGACGGGCAGGGAAGCGCAAGCTGCTGTGGCGCTCGTGCAAGCGTTGTATCCCAGAGCCTTCAACTGTGTCAGGTTATAGGTACCGAGGCTGGACGCATTCGAGGCGAGCGCTCCAAACTGGCTGAAGAAGGCCTGCGTGGCAGGTGCTGAAGCGGCGATGAACTGCGGCGTCGGAACAAACACAATCTGCGGAGCGCTGCTGCGCACGCGAATCCACTCAGTGCTCTGGAAGAAGTACAGCTTGTCTTTGAAGTGCGGTACGTGGCCGCCAATCGAATAACCGAACTGATTGCGGTTATAGATCGGACGGTCGACGCCATTGGCGTTGTTATTGAAGTCGTTCGAGCCGAGGCGCGACACGCGATTGAATTCGTATGCGCTGCCGTGATAGGCGTTGGTGCCCGACTTGGTAACAATGTTCAGAACGCCGCCGCTCGCACGGCCGGCTTCCGCACCGAAGTTATTGGTCTGGATGTTCAGTTCCTGCACCGAATCGAGCGGCGTCTGCTGGCCCACGCCCGCACCGAACTCGTCATTGTTCGCCACGCCATCGAGCAGCAGGTTGGTCGATGCGGCGCGCTGGCCGTTGATCGAGAAGCCCGCTCCACGTCCGTCCGGAGTGGTTTCGGAAACCGTGCCCACTGTCGCTACCAGAGCATAGGGGTTACGCGTCAACGTCGGAAGATCGACAATCTGTTTGGTCGAAATCGTCTGGCTCAGGGTCTGTGTCTCGGTGTTCACCTGAACAGCAGTCGTCGACACTTCGACGATCGTTTCCGCCTGGCCGACCTGTAATTTGAAGTCCAGACCGACGCGTACGCCGGCTGTGATGGTGGCTTTCTGGGCGGTGGTCGAAAAGCCAGGAGCCGCTGCGGTCAGGTCATAGTCACCGGCCTGCAGACTCGGGAAGGCATAGATTCCGTCCGCGTTGGTTACGACTTCGCGGGAAAAACCGTTTCCCAGGCCTTTCAGAACGACGCGAGCATTTGCAACTGAGGCTCCCGAAGGATCAAACACGGTACCGCTAATCTGTCCGGTTTCACTTTGCGCGAACAGACCGACGGCAAGAAGCAGTATTAGCACTGCTAGTTTCTTTAGATTCATTTACTGACTCTCCTCGAAATTTGTACTGCGGTAGCGCAACCAAAAAGGTCGTCGCCACTTGGTTCACCATGGGTGAACCACCAAAGCAAGCCCACTTACCACTGGGGAAAAGTGCAAAAGCTGCGTTAGACCCATGACCCACCACTAACGGTGAGTCTTTCTTATTTAGGAATGATTGAAGCAGATCAGTGCCCAAAATGTAACGCGTTCATAACAAATGCGTTAGCTAGGGATTGAATTCAATTCTACAAAAGTTGGAAGGCGGGATATCCCATTGGTAATAGAACGCACGAAATCCGGGCTGCTGAATGCGGCCGGGTCACGCCGAAATTGCGGTTTCGAGGGCTGCTGCCACCTCTAATACGTGCTTCTCTGCAAACGGTCTTCCCACGATTTGAAGACTGATTGGCAAGCGGTCCGGAGTGACTCCCATAGGCATAGAGAGCGCCGGGACTCCGAGCACGTTGAAGCCGCGGACCAGCCGGGTGGATGCCATTCTCGTGTCCTCCGGCGTTCCCTCGATTTCCACAGTGGGCGCGCCAATGCGCGGCGCTCCAATCGGAGCGGTGGGCGTCAGCACCACACTCACGTTCTCGGTCGCCACTGTGTAGGCCCGCTGTATCTCTCGTCTTAGCCGTTGCGCATTGACGTAGTCGACGGCCGAGAGAAACCGGCCCTGGTCGAGCAGCGAACGTACATCGTCGCCGAACTTGTCTCGCTCGTGGATACGCGACGCAAAACAGGCCGATGCTTCGCTCATCAGAATCACGCGTCCCACCACGTTGATTGCCGCAAAGTCCGGAAGACGAACCGGCACAATCACTGCTCCCAGCCGAATTGCAGTCTGGCGTATGTGCTCCATCGCCTGCGCCACTGCCGGATCGAGACGTTCGCGGAAGAATGTCTCGGGCCAGCCGATGCGAACACCATCGAGCGACGGGTTCGGACCAGGAAGATAGTCCTCCACCGGCTGGTGCGACGAAGTGTCGTCGCGGTGGTCGAAGCCCGCGATCGCGTTCAGCACGAGCGCAGCGTCACGCACCGAGCGCGTGAGTGGCCCCATGTGATCCAGGCTGTAGTCGAGCGGCATCACACCGAAGCGGCTGACACGGCCCGAGGTGGGCTTGAGGCCCACCACCCCACAGTAAGCGGCTGGGATGCGGATGGAACCACCGGTGTCGCTTCCCATCGCCGCAAAGGCCATGTCCGCAGCAACGGCTACACCCGAACCGCCGCTCGAACCACCGGGAATGCAATCCGGGTTGTGGGGATTGCGGATCGCGCCGAAATGCGGATTGTTGGAAGTAACGCCGTAAGCCAATTCGTGAAGGCCTGTCTTGCCGACCATCACGGCGCCCGCTGCGGCAAGCTTCTCGGTGACCGCCGAATCGAAATCGGGAATGTAGTCCGCGAAGAAAGGCGAGCCGCAGGTGGTGCGAATGCCTTTGGTGCGGAAAACATCTTTGAGCGCGATAGGTATCCCATGCAGCGGCCCGCGGTCTTCGCCGCGCGACAAGGCTGTATCGGCAGCGCGAGCCTGCTTACGAGCACTATCTGCCGTGACGGTGATGAACGCGTTCAGTTCCTTGCGCGCGGCGATCTGGTTCAGGCAATTCTCGGTCAGCTCGACCGACGAAACTTCGCGTGAGCGCAGCGCGGCCGCTGCTTCAACGATGGTCACTTGCCGAAAACACCTTGTTCGGAAAGCGTGACTGCGGGTTCCGTGTCGTGGGAGATCGTCGCGCAGAGCGGCCGGAACGCCTCCTCGAGCGCGTCGAGCGCTGGAGCGATCCGTTCGATCTCAGCATCGGTGACGGGGAACTTGCGAGCGTGCGCGATCTGGCGCCAATCGATCATCTGCATTGCGGCGAGTGAAACACTCCTATAGAATTACCGCATGTTTCGCCTCGATGCAGACCGGCCCGCAGAGTTTTGTGACGGTTTACGCAGGCGCGACTTTCTGCACGCCGGTTCACTCGCATTTCTCGGGCTTTCGTTGACCGACATGATGGCGCTGCGTGCAAAAGGCGCGATTGACCCGGCCAAAAAAGACGTGAACTGCATCATGCTCTTCCTGGTGGGTGGGCCCTCTCAGCTCGACACCTGGGACATGAAACCGAATGCGCCATCGGAGATTCGCGGCCCCTACAAACCAATCAAAACCAACGTTCCGGGCATCGAGATCAGCGAAAACTTTCCGCGCATGGCGAAACATGCCGACAAGTTTTCTCTGATTCGCAGCATGTACCATACGGCCGCCGCGGTTCACGACACCGGCCACCAGATGATGCAGACCGGGCGCCTGTTTCAAGGCGGCGTCGAATATCCGCATATCGGCTGCGTGTTGTCGAAACTGAAGGGGCCCAACGGCGATGTGCCGCCGCACGTGCTACTGCCGCGCCCCATTGGAAATACCGGCGGCAACATGCCGCATGGGCAGAGCGCGGGCTTTCTCGGAAAGACTTTTGACCCCTTTGTACTGAATGCGGATCCGTCAGACCCGAACTTTCGGGTGCCCGACATGCTCCCGCCCGACTATCTCAGCGCCTTGCGCGTGGACCGCCGCAAGAACTGGCGCGAAATGATTGACCACTCGGTCAGCCGGTTCGAGACTTCGCAGGATGCGCGGCTGCTCGATTCGACTTTCCACGACGCGTACACGCTGATGTCGAGCCAGAAGGCGCGAGAAGCATTTGAGCTTGCGCGCGAGCCGGAAAAAGTACGCGAACAGTACGGGCAGAACCGCTTCGGGCAGAGTTGCCTGCTGGCTCGGAGATTGATCGAAGCGGGCGTTCGCTTCGTGACCGTCAACATGTTCGAGACCGTATTCGACGAGATTACGTGGGACATCCATGGTTCGAAACCGTTCAGCCCGATCAGTTGCTATCGCGATCTGGTCGGCCCGATGTTCGACATGGCTTATAGCTCGCTCCTCAGTGATCTGAAGGAGCGTGGCCTTCTGGACAACACAATGGTGATCTCGCTCGGCGAGTTCGGCCGCACGCCAAAGGTGAACCCGGCGGGCGGACGCGATCACTGGCCGCAGTGCTGGACCATTTTGACGGCGGGCGGCGGCACGAAAGGCGGTACGGTGGTCGGGGCGTCAGATGACATCGGCGGTTCGCCGAAAGATCGTCCTACCAACCCTGCCGAAGTGGCCGCTACGGTTTATCACGCGCTGGGTATTCCGCTCGATACCGAACTCCCTGGTGCGCAAGGGCGTCCGATTCCGCTGGTAGAACGCGGAGTGGAGCCGATCAAAGAGCTGTTTGTCTAATCGCGCTGCAGAAAAATCTAAATTTCGGGACAAAACACAAAAGGCCGGGCACACACCCAGCCTCTTTATGCCGATCTTTCTTTATGCCGATCTTAGGAGTGCGGATTTAAGCTGGCTGCCGTAGCCATTCTTTCATCGCGTCGCGATAGAGCATGATGCCTTTGCGCGAGTAGCGTAGGTAACCTTGCCGGCGGAACTGGTTCATGTAGTGCGTGACGATTTCGCGCGAGGTGCCGACATACTGCGAGAGCAGCTCATGCGTGAACGGGATCATCTGCACCGACCCATCATCGGAGATGGTGCCGAGGCGCTCGGAGAAGCGAATGAGAGTGCGGGCCAGACGGCGAGCGATGTTGTCGACCGAGAAGCTCTCGATGCGGTAACCGAAGTCCATCGAGCGTTGAACCAGAAGCTGCATCAAAGCGATCGCCAGCTTCGGCCGGCGCATCAGGATATCCTCGATATCATTGGTGCTCCACGTCATCACCTTGGTCGGCTCGAGAGCAATAGAGATCTCGGAGCGGCGGGCCAGGTTGAGGAATGCGGACTCGCCGAAGAACTCATCCGGCTGGTAAATATCCACAACCACTTGCCGGCCATCTTCCGCAGTGCGGCACACTTTTACTTTGCCAGCAATTACCAGATAAAGATTAGTTGACGGCTGGTCCTGATCGTAGATCGCCTGCCCTTTCTTGTAAGCCAGAATGGTGGAGCAAGGAAGATGTGCAAGTGGATCTTCAAGATCGCGCGGTTGCGCAACTGCAGGACTTGGGATAGTAGTGGTCGCCATCGAAACTCCTTCTAGTAAGGTACTGAAAGTTTATCACCCGCAATTCCAAGCGGCTGCCGAGTAAAAACCGTTTCTCTGTCTTGCATTTAGCATTTTATGTGCCAAACCGTACCTTCAAGGGGGGAGAGTCCGAACGCTCTTCATTGCAATTGCCGTTGCGCCTAAAACCAAATAGACTGCTTATACTTCGTGCCCGAGGAGACTGCGATGCCCGACAAAAATGCACCAGACGGTGATACCAGCCGCCGTAACGTTCTGAAGGCAATAGGTTCGGCAGGTGTTGCCGCTGCTGCGCTGCCCTTCCCGGCACCTGCCATTGGTACCGCGCGCGCGGCTGCTGAACCGGTGAAATTCGGCATGATCGGAACAGGCAGCCGTGGCTCTTACCTGTTGAAACATCTTAAAGGAATCGACACAGGAATTTGCGTTGCACTTTGTGACATTAATCAGGATCACCTGGACAAAGCTGCGGCAACAATAGGCAGTAACCCTACCAAATACCGGGATTATCACCAGTTGCTTGACCGCAAGGATATCGACGCGGTGCTCATCGCGACCCCGCTGTTTGTCCATTTCCCCGTCACGCGCGATGCTCTGAGCGCGGGCAAGCACACCTTCTGCGAAAAGAGTTTAGTGTTTAAGCCCGAAGAGTTGCACGCGCTTCGCGAGCTCTCGACCAGCCGTCCCAAGCAAATTCTGCAAGTTGGCCTGCAGCGCCGCTACAGCATCTTTTACCAAGCTGTGAAAGACATGGTGGATAAGGGCATGCTGGGCGATGTGACTCACATCCGCTCGCAGTGGCATCGCAACCCCGGCTGGACGATGAAAGCCGGCGGCCGGGACAACCTGATCAACTGGCGGCTGTTCAAAGATATGTCGGGCGGCCTCGCGGCGGAACTGGCATCGCATCAGGTCGATGTGGCGGATTGGATGTTCGGCAGCCGGCCGGAATCGGTCGTCGGCGTCGGCGGCCACGAGTTTATCTTCGACGGACGCGATATCAGTGACAACATCCAGCTCATCTTCAAGTACCCCAAAGGCCGCAAACTGACGGGCTCCTACATCAGCACGAACTCGCACCTGCCGCTATTCGGCTCGACGCGTACAGAGTTCGGGGAGCTGATCATGGGCACGGACGGCGCGGTCGAAATCACTGTGGGCGACGATACCCATCCCGCGCTCGCCGTCTGGTACCGTGAGCCACCGAAGCCCGAAGTCACGCACGCGCCGGGTACCGAAAAGAAGTGGTCGGCCGGCGCAACCATGGTGGCCGCCGGATCGCAGAAGGGAGTGCCGATCATTCTCGATCGCGATCGCGTTACCGGCAACGAGAGCTTCCTCGATCGCGAGCTGAAATATGGGCGGCAGTTGCTCTACAGCAAAGGAATCCTGGTGCCCGAAGAGGGACGCAACCCGGTCGACCTCGAACTCGAAGGCTTCTTCAACAGCGTCAAGACCGGCACGCGGCCAAAGGCGGATTTGGAAGTGGGGCTGGCGGACTCAACAGCCGTCATGCTCTCGAACATCGCTGTGGAAGAAGACCGCAAGGTTCTCTTCAGCGAAATGGATACGATGGGGCGGTCGGTTACAACGACGTAGCCGCCCTCATCCGCGGCCGTCGCCTCCAGTTCCACACCGCCCAGGCGGCCCACAAAAACACGCCGGCCAACTGCGCCACCCGCATCACGCGTGCCTCTTTCCCGCCGGTCCATTTGAGATCGATCGTGCACCGGCCTTCGCATTGCGGGTCGATCACCATCATGCTCAGCGCGTCGGCAAATTGTTTCCGTGCTTGACCATTCACCGTCACTTCCCACCCCGGGTCTGACGAGATTTGCACGGACACCAACTGCCCCTTGCGCAAATCCGCAGTGACGCGGCCGCGATGTTCGGGAAGCCACTGGAAATCGGCGCGGGGCGCATCGGGCGCCTCAATCGCGTTGACGTAGCTCATCAGCGGTTCAACCACCAGCCCGTTCTCCGGCTGATGCGAGATCACCTGCTCGCGCGTAATCACATGCGCGAGCGATTTTCCGTGCCGCCCCACGTCGTAAACCACGTTGTCGCCATCGCGCCACAGCACCGGCAGCACGCCCTCAAATTTCTTCGGGTTCCAAAACGGATGATAGACTTCGGTGCTCTTCGGGCCGGTCACGCCAACCGCATCCGCGCCGTAGGCCTTCAGCCACCATTCGGAAATTTCCGCCTCGCGCGCCCCCGCGTTCTGCCCTGTGTAAATCGCGTACGTCGACACGCGATACTCGTTCGACGGCATGCCTTGATCGCAGCACCCGGCCACCTGCGGCGTCTCGGTGAACATATTCATCCACAGCGAGGTGTTGCCTGGCGCAAAGACCCGCCGCCCGCCCATGTTCGCGTCGAACCACCTGGCCATCTTGTATTCATCGGTGCGCGTGATATCGATCGCCTGGGTCTGCACCTTCGCGAACTTTCGAAACTTCACGGCCTGCACCACGCATACGATCGGCAATGATCGCGATCCCGGGTAGCGCAGCAAACGCGGCGACCGGTCGTACACCAGCTTCAGGCACAAAGCCGCCAGACCACAGGCCGCCATCTCGAACTCGATCTGAAACCGGTTGGGTTGCGGAATCAAACGCCACCCGAACCAGTCGTGGCAGATCGAGACCACGCCGGTGATCAACGCGTAGTAGAGAAAAAAGCGCAGCCAGCGCGGAGCTTCCCAGTGCTGCAGCACGTGGTGCAGCACGAAAAGTCCGGCCAGCACGCCCAGCCACGCGTACAGTTGCGCCTGACCCATCACCGTCGCGTCCGACTGGCGCGCGTTCAACTGGACCGCCGCAATGATCGACGGCGGAATCCACCGGCACGCCAGCAGATACGCGATGCCCGCCACGCCGATCATGGTCGGCCAGTGAATGGGCCGTTCGCTTCCCAGCCGCGACACGACGTACGCCAGAATGCCCATGCACAAGCCCATGGTTCCCGGCCAGTTGGTCAACACCAGTGCGGCGAGCGCAACCGGCGCCAGCGCAATCTCCCCACCAGCGGCGCTCCGTAACGGCATAGTGCAACGCCAGCAAGACCAGCGGGATTAGCATCAGCGCGGTGGTGTGCGGCCCCTCGCCATAGCGCACCAGCACGATAAAGCGGCGCGCGGTGATCAGGCTCGCCGTGTCGTAGCGGATGACCTTCACCAGAATGCTTGCCGGCGAAATCAGCGAGTAGAACAGGCCTGCTGTAAACGACGCGCCGAGCCAACCGGTCGCGCGCCAGCACAGCCAGAACAACGTCACCGGCCCGAGCGAATATTCAAAGGCGGTGAAGAAGTGGTACGCATGTTGCGCTGTCCAGCCAAGCGCCGTTCCGATCGCCGCCACCGTCAGGTGAAAGCCCGGCTGATACACGCGATCGAACGGCATGCCGTCGAACCACTCGGGGAACCAGTTCAAGTCTCCCCAGTGGTTCATGGCCCACCGGCTGATCGACATGTACGAGCTTTCGATCGACTCCATGCGCGCCGTGAATTCCCGGCCAAACAGCTCGTGGCAGAGAAACGCATTCAGCGCAAAGAGAAACAGCGCGCAGCACGCCGCCTGCACTCCCGGACGCTTGCCCCAAGCCGCGCGCAGGCGGCCGGCATAACCCTGCATCGATTACGGCAGCAGTTCCATGTGGAGCGTGATGTTCGTGTTGTAGAGTTTTGAAACCGGGCAGCCGGCCTTGGCGGCATTCGCGGCTTTCTCGAAAGCTTCCTTCGTCGCGCCCGGGATCCGCGCCTTCAGTTCCAGGCGGCTCTCGGTAATCGCAAACCCGCCGTCTTTCTTGTCGAGCGTGATCGAGCAGCGCGTGTCCAGACTCTCGGCCTTCAATCCGGCCTCGGTCAGCTGCAGCGAAAGCGCCATCGTGAAGCAACCCGCATGCGCCGCGGCCAGCAACTCTTCCGGATTGGTGCCTTTGCCATCTTCAAACCGGCTGTGGAACGAATAGGGCGTGTTGGCGAGCGTGTGGGTCTGCGTCGAAATCGACCCTGCGCCGCTCTTGATATCTCCCTGCCAGTGCGCGTCCGCTGTGCGTGTCATAGATAGGTTCTCCCCACCAAAGATATCAGGGAGGGTAAAGCGCGTTGCGGCGCGTCGGAGGCCCGGGAACGCCAATTCTCGAGACGCCTCGGTGAACGAAAAGGCAGGTAGCTGTTCGAGCGGCGCTTGGGTTCGTTTGTGCCGGCTTGGGTTCGGGGTGGGGTAAGTAGCTGTGTTTGCAATGTTCCTTGGGTTCGTTATGCTTTCAGATTTGCAAATCGCGCGAACCCGAAGGGCAGGGGCCGCACTCCGTTTCATCCGTGCCGGTCTTCCGAAAACCGGCAATTTCGCATGCCGGGGACAGTGTAACGGACGGTTTAGCGGCCGGCAGAGGGTTTTGCTGATACCAGGCCGGTTATGAGGTCTGGACGAGCGCGACCGTCCTGATCTCCCCTGCCAGTGCGAGTCTGGTTTGCGTGTCGACGTGAGTTCTGTAAACCAAGATGTCAGGACAGAGCAGCATGGAGGGTGCGGCGAAAAGAAAGAGGCGAAGTGCCTTTGCAAGCGCTTCACCTCTCTTGATCGCGGGACCCGTAACGATTTAACGCGGGTTGGAGACCACGACTCCGCGCGGTAGAATTGCGAGCTTCGGATTGTTGTTCAGCAGCGTAGAGGACTCTATTTTGGACTGCGCCCAATTCCATGCGGACGAACCTCCCGGATATTCCGCAATATAGGACGACCGCTACGGAACCCGAGGAACTCGTAGCCATTTACGGATCAATCAAGGGCAGGGTCGTTATTCCGGCCCAAGATGTCGCTCCATTCGCGTTCGCCGCCGCCACCGTCGGATAGTAAGCTGGTCATCAGTTCCGCCATTGACCCGTCGTATTGGCCTGTAATCAGCGACACTGTGCACGTCCGGCCTGCCTGGATCAGGTAAGGATTAGACGTTGGGTCGGTGAACAGATGACACGTACCAGGGCGCCATCATATTGGCGAGCAGTCCATCGGTCGCATACCCCAGCTCCTTGGCGCGTCCAAGGGCATACGTCAGATAAGCTGTCTCGAAGCTGCTCATCGCCACCCCACACTGGGAGGGATCTACCCCGTAACCGGCTTGTGAAGCGCCCGCAAACGTGCATTCCTCGCCACCATTGGTTTAAAGGCGGTGGTGCACCTGTGGCGGGGTCAGTTTCGTATGGGTGCGACGCTCGCACCGTGCGGCCCCATCGCCAATTTGCAGTCCCACTGTATTGGCTCGCGGTTAGGTTGTGCACGCCATCCCAGATCGCTATGAATATCGTCCATCCAATTGTTCAATAGCACCGTTTCAGGCAGGCCATCCGGGCTGATCCAGGCGGTTTCGGCCCGTTCTCGCAACCCCCATGCTTCAGCGCGCTCTTGACCCATGTAAATTGCGCCGCTGTCGAGCGAAGCGCCACGTCCATAGTTCACAGCGGAGCTTGCCACAGGATAAGCAGCCGAAAAGCTCGCCCAGAACCACGATTGTTCTAGAGTAAAAGAAGTCTCCCGTTAAAAGATAAGGGACAAAGAAAGCATCAGGTAAGTGCGCGGAGTCCCATTTCCAGACGCCGCAGTTAAAGCAGGTGACCGGGCCAACAGGGTTGATTTTGTCGTTTGTCGTCGCGGACGGTTGTCGCCATCCTTGGCTGAAGTCCACCGAAGGACGCGCGCTGATGGACAGGACTCGCCCCATGGCGTCCACGTTGCGAGCTTTGTCGAATGTCTTCCCCGAGGCTCCTTCTCGATCTGAACTGGCCACGAGGGCGCCAAGTCCGCGTTGCCGAGTGAAATCTGCCGTTCTCGCGTAATCCCCTGTGTAAAGCCAGCGCACCACCCAGTCAGGAAAGGGCCCGATATCCGGCCTGCCGCCGGCCGTTCCCATTGCCGGCTGCCAAAAACCTCTTTGGTAAATGTCTTTCGGCGTCCCATTCCATTGCGTGTAATCGGACGTCACTTGGGTCGTAGGAAACAACTTTTCTCGTGTCGTAATTTGGCATTGCGGCGCTGGCGGCGAGGTATGCAACATTGTGTTTCAACGTGTATCTGTCGTCTGGCATACCGCCGATCCAGGCAACTTTTGTCCAACGGCTAGCCGCGGTGTGTGGCACGCTGGGGTTGCTATAGACGGCTTCACGGCGAACTGCTGCCCGTTGTCAACGAAACGGCGTAGTTCAAATCCTGCAAGCTCGTCGTGTTCGAATTCTCCAAGCACGAATCTCACGCGCACTTTATTGATCCCGGGCCAGAATGTGCAAATGAAAATCGGCCGAAGGGAGTTGAAGCCGTTGATCGCGATGTCATAGCTCGCGGCCGCAGAATGGTCGGCCAGAATCACGGTGGTGGATATCGAGCCGTCTGCCCAGTACTGTACTGGTCCGTTAGGCCCCGTAGTGCTGCCATCCCAGTTCGTTAGTTCGGCACGGGCGGACGCCGTCGCCCCCGCCGCAATAATCTGGGCGTCGAAATCGAAATTCGCTCCAAGCATGGCGGTCTGACCGAGACGCGCACCAGGCCCGCAGTTGCAATTTAGCTGGTTTTGAAAGGTGAATGACGATGTATTTCCGGCCGCTACGCTGACCATCACAAAAGAGATGATCGCGTGTTTCACCGATCCGTCCGGCCAACGGCTTTCAACGTTTGCCTGAGTCGGCAGCGCGACAGAGTTAACGATGACCTGCGGATAATTCAGGATCTCGCCCTGAATGAATACCCGGCCAAACTGCATCGGTACGTTAGTCTGTGCCTTCCCGGAGACGTTCTGATACGTCATTACATCGGCGGGTGCCGACGCTGCGGAAGAGGTGGTCCAAGAAACTAATGTGACTGCAGCTAGCAGCAACGGTGACAGGTGCGCGGAAAGTAGCCGCAGGGGACGCAGGACTGAGAGCATTTGAAATGTATCGTATCGCACAATTTCAAATGTAAAGCAAAAAATTGCATTTAATTTGGATTACAGGTGGCGACAAACTTGATAGATATAAGTTTACAAATCAAAGCTAATCAGCCCTGCAAGACTCCAAAGTGAGCCATAGACGGTATTTGGTGCTTTGAATGGTGGAGATGGAAAATAAAACGTTTATACTGCCATAGCATTATTTTATAGGGATATTGATATTTTGTGAGATATCGCTGCCAATTTATCCCGCGCTCCGACCGCTTTTGTTGATTCCAACCCGAGCGTACTTCGCCGCATAACGTGCGGGCGCCTTGGGAGTTTCAAAGCGTACTCTGCCTGTTTACCGAAAAGTGCCGTTTGCGACGAGCGCACTCACGAGCCATTTGGAACCTTCATTCGTATAGTGGTCGTCATCAAATAGCAGAGGGACCGTCTTTGTGTCGTCTGCGAACTCGCGGCAATTTGACGAATTGCAGGTTGTGTCGATCAATGAGACATACGGAACGTCCCACTGGGATTGCGCGAGAGCCTTCATACGGGTGTCCAGAGTCTTCAAACCAGAGACCCGATGGCGGTACGGCAGCACCGGGTCGTGTTTTGCGATCGCATAAGCGAGAAGACGCGGCAAAGGTGCATCGTATTCCTGCGTCGGCCCAATGACCACGGTGTGAATACCGTGGTCTTTTGACCACTTCACCAAGTTTCCTAAAGAAGGAAGGTCACGCGCCTGCCAGCGACCTGCTAGAAACATTTCCCGCACCGGATGCGACGGAAGGTAGCGCTCGAAAATGAATTTATGCATCTCGCTGCAGACACTTTGCCCTTTAGAATCCAAGCTGGGCGGACATCCGGCGACGGTAGCCTGTAGAACATTTGCCCGGGGCATGTTGGCCTGAAGACCGAACCACAATGCCGCCGCATGACTATCGCCCAGCAACAAGATGTTTGACCTGCCCGCTTCACCCTTGAGGCACTTAGAGGGTTGAAAATTCTTAAACGTTTGCCAAGACGTGATGAAGCACAGCCCGCCTCGGTAGTCCGGGTTGGCCTTAAGGTAACCGGCGACCCGCACTGCTTCACTCGGGTATCGGGCGGGAAGGCCGCTGGACAGCATTCCGGCCAACGCGATGCAGCCGGTGGAGAAAATAGCGACTGCGGCTGCTGTGAAGATGAATCGGCGCGACATTCTGGCGCCAGATTGCCGAAACGGCCGTTCAACGAATCTCCATGAGAGGATGGCCGCTGCCAACGAAAGAATCACGACCATCACAATCGTGCCTCGGGAGGAAAGTCGCCCAAAAACGCGCCCATCTTTTGGAACACGATGATGGGCCAATGGAACAAATAAAGTGAGTACGAAATGAGCCCGATGAAAACGACGGGTCGCAAGCTGAGCGCAGAGTTCACCACGGACATGCCACTTTCGCCCGACCAGATGATAAGTGCAGCTCCGACACAAGGCGGCAGTGCGGCCAACCCGGGGAAGGGGGTGGCCTTTGTGAATAGAAGGATTGCGCACCCAATAAGCAGAATTCCGGTTATCGATGCCAGATTGCGACCGATTGAAGTCCGCAATTCGGGTAGTAATTTCATTGCCAGCAACGTGCCTATCAACAGTTCCCAGGCACGAGTGGGCAGCATGTAAAACGTTGTCACAGAATCGTGGTAAGCCCCATATCCACTTACTGCAAGCGACAGCGCAGCCAGCACAGCGACAACAATCTTGACCCGGCCCGGCCACCAGCGATAAAGCACGTAAAGCAGCAGTGGAAAGACGATGTAGAACTGCTCCTCTACAGCGAGCGACCACGTGTGTAACAAGGGATTTGACAGCGGTGAAACGAAATAATCCGAGTGCTGCCAAAAATAGAAATTCGAAGCTGAGAAGTTGGCGGCCAGAAGGGAATCCGCAAAATTTTTCAATTCTGTGGGAAGCAGGTACAGGTATGCAAGAACACAGGTGAACGCCAGCATCACGGTGAGAGCCGGCAAGATGCGCCGGATTCGCCGTTCATAGAAGGAAGTGATAGAAAAAGTGCCTGCCGCGATCTGCTTCATGATCAACGAACTGATCAGATACCCGGAGATTACGAAGAAGACATCCACGCCCACAAATCCGCCGGGCGTTGGGAATCCGCCCGCATGGAAAGCGAGCACCGCCAACACCGCGACGGCTCGAAGCCCGTCAACGTCAGGGCGGTAATGCAGGTTTGGCTTTGAAGGCATCATCACTGATACGGGCATAATGCCGTCGGGAAATTGCAACAACAGATGTACACGCTTCTTCAGGTTAACCGAACAAAGGAACTCGCGAGAATGCAGTCGAGTCGCAGAGAAAAGCGATCATCCCTGACCACTCTGAGATGGTAGACTAGCGGGTTCAGCATGAAGGAAGTTGCTTGCCCGTCTTGGAGACGTGGCTAGCGAAATTTATGATAGACAGCCTTGTGGTGCTCGCCTCGATTCTCGCGCTGCTTTATCTGCTTCGGGCGACGTTAGACTAGCGGTTAGCGCAATGAAGCTCACGATCATCATCCTCGCAGCGTACAGCTACTTCCTGTATAAGGGCTTTCGACAGCCGCTTTACTTTGCGCTTGCGTATATCTGGTTTTCGTTGCTTTACCCGCAAGCCTTCACCGATCCGCGCATATTCGCGCTGCCATTTAGCATGATTGCCGGGATCCTGGCTGTCCTCGGTTACTTTGTGGCTGACCGGCGTGGCCTCCCTCGAATCACTCCTGTTTTCATTTTGATCGGGCTGTTCGTTGTGTGGGTAACTATCACTACAGTAGGGGCTATGTTTCCGGAGGAAGCTTGGTTCAAGTGGAACTGGGCATCTAAATCCATTTTGTTGGCCCTGATGATGCCGATCTTCTTTAGAACTCGCCGCGAAATCGAAGCGGCGTTTCTCGTCGTCTTCTTCTCCGTGGCGGCACATATTGGCGTGGCCGGGGTGAAGACCGCATTTGGAGGCGGAGGATACGGTACGCTCGCGACCCTGATGCGGAGCAATAACTGGCTTGGTGAATCCAGTATGCTGTCGACTGTGGCGATCATCTCGATCGCCATGGCCTATTACATCCTGACGAATTCGATCGCTGCTTCCGCTATTCCTTGGCGCCGAGTCATGCTGGTCGGATGGGCAGCGACGGCTATTGTTTGCATGATCGGAACTGCTGCGCGCGCCGGGCTCGTGTCGTTGGGTGCATTCCTGACGATGGGGATTAGTGGTATGGGCAACAAGATAAAACTCTCCCTAGCGGCCCTCGTGATCGCGGCTATGGCTTACCCGTATTTGCCCGAAGCGTGGCTGGAACGGATGGGAACGATCAAGGGATACGAAACCGACAGTTCGGCAATGGGTCGACTGAGAGTCTGGACGTGGACTTCAAATTTCGTCGCGACGCACCCGTTTGGGGGTGGTTTCGACGTTTACCTCGCCAATCAGATTACCCGCGAGCAGGATGGGAGTAGAAAAGCGAAGGCGTTCCACAGCATTTATTTCGAACTGCTTGGCGAGCAGGGCTACCTGGATTCGCGATCTACATGATGTTCGCCTCAGGAACGTTAATAGGTCTTTACCGTTTCTCTCGTGGGCGCGGCCTTCGTGAAGACCAGCTCTGGTTGATGCCCATGAGTAAGTGCGTGTTTGCCGGGGTAGTGTCGTTACTTGTTGGAGGCGCTTTCATCGGGATCGCTTACCAGCCAATATGCTTCACTCTCTTCGGATTTTATCTTTGCATGATCCAGGCTAAGCTGGCAGATCCAGAAACCACTTATCTATTGGAACATTTAGATGAGCTTGAGCCAGGCATGGACCCGGCAGAGATACCCCACTATCAGCCGGTGTAATAGGTTCTTTTGTATTCACCTGTATGTGAAAAACCGTGGGCTCAGCTATCATCATGCAGCGAAGAAAAGCCGAATAGATCAGCGATGAAAGTATTTCAAAAGCCGCACGATAGCGTTCTCGTAAAGGGGCGTCTCTGTAACCTCTTGTGTTTTGGCATTGCTGATTTGCGCTGGTCTGCTGGAGGCAGCCGCCAGTGACCAGATGACTTACTCGAACGCTTCAGGTTCGCAGCAGTCAAATGTTCCGGTTCAGTTTGCTCGCGTCTTCTTGCGCGGTGAAATCGCAAATTTCCCGCAAGTGCTGGTGGACAACACGGCTGTGCCGACCCAAGCCAACGTCGAGAGCCGGTGGCCCGATGGTTCGGTCAAGCACGCGATTCTGTCTTTCATTCTGAGTAATAGTCCGTCTGGAAGCTCCTCATCGTTCACTTTCCAGAACCAGCCCAATTGCAACTGCGGAACGGGTACGCACCTGACCAAAGCCGCGATGCTGGGCTCAAATTTTGATTTCGACGCGGCAGTGACCGTCGGAGCCTCGACAGTGTCGGCGCGCGCTGAGCTCACCCGCTGGGACGGAACGACCACAGGAGTAACAGGTCCGGTGCAGTATTGGGCCGATGGCTCGATTAGCACAACCGTAATTCTGGCTGATCACTCGACGGCTGCTGCGAACGACTTCGCTCTCAACGGGTACAAGTCTCTGCGCCCGATTTTCATCTGCACCTTTTGGCCCGCCATCAATAAGGTAAAGGTGCGCTTCGTACTTGAAAATTCAAACACCATCGCGCTTCAGGACTTGAACTACGGTGTGACCCTCACCACGGGCAGTAGTTCACCGGCAACGGTTTACACGAACGGCAGCGTTCCGCATATTGCCGCTACCCGTTGGACCAAAGTGTTCTGGCTCGGCGGCGCGCCGGACGACCGCTATAACCTCGATCACAATCTTGGTTACCTCGCCGCGACTGCCACAACACCGAACTACGACACCAAGAAGAGCGTTTCCGGCGGTCAAATAGGTGCGGACTACTCACAGTGGCAAGGCGCGCCCAAAGATATCTACCAGCGGGGATTTTGGACACAGCCAATGGGAACCACCGGAGGCCGCCCCGACTTGGGTCCATTCCCCGATTGGGTTATTCGGTGGCTGTACACCGGAGACTATCGGGAGCGGCAAATCTCGCTTTCCAACGCGGATCTCGCGGCATCCTGGCCGGTCCACCTACGCGAAGGCGCGGCCGGGAGAAGTTTCGATAAGGGCCATCAGAGTCGACGCGCTAGGCCGAATGTTCTCGATCAGTGCCCGCCCGTCGGTGGACTTGAGCCAAGGTTTCGCGCAAGTCGGCGCAACTTCTGCCGACAAGTTGATACCCGTTGCAACGGCCACGTGCTTCAATTGCGGGACTTGGAAATGGGATTCAGCCCATCTTCCGGACGCGTTTTTCATCCCTTACGTTTTGACGGGCGATTACTTCTACCTCGAGCAATCCTGGTTTTGGGCTGGCTTCTCTGCCGCCTATCCCGTCGCAAGTACCGCGGTAAATTACGGACGTGGCGCATCGCTCGACAGCGGTGCGGTTTACATGGGCCAGGAGCGGTCGGAGGCATGGGGCATTCGCGAGCGCGCCGAAGCAGCGTGGATGAGCCCTGACGGCTTACCGGAGACGACCTTGCTGCGTTCCTGGATGGGCGACGTGATCGCCATCTTGGATGGCGTCCACAATCTCAAATCGAGCGCATACTATCAGAATCCGAACTGGGTCTGGGGGAATACCGTTCGGGCGACGAGTACGATGGAAACCGACGCGCAGCGAGCCAATCCTCCCCTGAACCAGTGGTGGTACGGCGCACCCTCATTCGCTGGCGCGGGCCAAGGGGGGTATGGAGTTGACGGGACGCAGTGCAAAGTAGCGGTGAGCGCCTTCGAGACTGCATACCTCACGTATTCTTTGGGTAGAGCCAAGGAACTTGGTTTTGCCACTGACGCGCTCCTGAAAGGTGTATTGGGGCCCTGGTATGTTGCCATGCTAAACGACCCTTCATTCAATCCCTATCTGATTCAGTGTGGCCGAACCTGCACTGTCGCCCAGAGCACGGGTCAGTATTACACCAGCATGAGTAGTCTTCTGACCAGTTACTATCCAACCCAGGCCGCAGCACAGAGCGCAGGGTCGCCAATATGGGCAGGAATCTCCTCTCTTCCGCTTAGTGATCCAGTGAATGGCTACGATTTTCTAGGCGCTGTCGCCGTGGCATATATCGCCGACGTGCCGGGCGGATCCACTGCCTGGAACTGGGTTCAAAAGAACATCGAATCGTCGCCGCTGCTCAACAACAACCCGAAACTCGCTATTCTTCCTCGCAGTAACGCCTGCGATTTGAACGGCGACTCCGTCGTGGATGTCCTGGATGTCCAACTCGCTATCAATCAGACGAGCAGCGCGTGTAGCACGGCTGATCTCGATCATAATGGCCGCTGTGATATCATCGACGTTCAACGCGTTATCAACGCTGCCCTTGGTCAGTCTTGCCGGGTCGGTCCGTAAGAGCCGCGGGTTGCGGCTGAATCCATTTCCCCTTCCGATGCCAGCTCCATTGACCCTGAATTATAGACACTCAATCGAAGTCGTGTTGAGCTTAGGAATGGAGCTTTGGAGCCGGTGAGTTCAGACCTTCTGCTGAACGTTGAGCGACGCTTGCTCATGCTGGCGTATTACTTTCCTCCGCAAAATACTTCCGGCGCAGCCCGGCCTTCTCGATTCGCGAAATACCTGAAGCGACTCGGCTATTCTCTCCGGGTCATTTCGTTGGCCACGGAAGATCAAGGCGAGGCAAACGGTTGGGTCTCTGCGGTTCCTTTGGCTCGGCCAGCCCGTTCGGCAACCCATAGGGCCAGCCAATTCGCATATTTTGTCGAACGTGCTGTTCTGCCATACAACGAGCGGCTTCCCTGGGTTCCCCACGCGATTGAAGAAGGCCGCCGGATTCATCGGGAATGGCCATACAGCGTCGTCCTGTCGACGTCGCCCCCCATCGCAACGCACCTTGCTGCGCTCCGGCTTAAACGGGAGTTCGGCTTGCGATGGATTGCAGATCTCCGGGACCCGATCTGCGGGAACCCGTTTCGGCGGCGAAAGATTGGATATCTGTACGACAAGGCTCTGCAGCGACTCATCTTCGAAAATGCCGATGCTTTGATCGCTAACACGGACGTGGTGGCGGAGACCTGGCGGCGCGAATATCCTCGATTAAGAAATAAAATCTCGGTGATCTGGAACGGTTTCGACCCGGAGGAAAAAGTCCCGGCTCGCATCGAGAACCAGCCTCACGTCCGCCGAACCCTGCTGCATACTGGCTCGCTTTACCGGGGCCGTCATCCGAATCTGCTGCTGTCCGCTGTCCAACGGCTTATCGACCGCCAGTTGCTCGATCCTGGATGTTTGCGCATCGAACTGGTCGGGCCCGTGGAGACGGAGGCTTTGCGTCCTTTCGCGCCGCTCGTTCAGCTTGGCTGCCTCCACTACGACGGATTGACGGTCGCACGCTCGGTGGCTGCCGGCCGACTTGCGACGGCCGACTTTTTGCTTTTGGTTGACACCAACGAGTCCAACGTAGCGGTTCAGGTGCCGGCCAAAATCTTTGACTACATCCGCACCGGTCTGCCTATTCTCGTCATCACGACCCAAAACTCGCCGGCGGAAAGAATTCTTGCCGGGAGCGAAGTGCCTCATGTTTGCCTGTTCTCGGGTGAGCCGGAGCAAGAGACCGACGCCAAACTACTGCGCTTTTTGGATATACCGAGCGCACCAGTTGTCGCGAGCCCCTGGTTTTGGAAGGAATTCGATGCCAGCCTACAGGCGCGGGCTCTTTCCGACGTGATCGAAGAACTGCAGGAAGTTCCGATCTCCGTCTAACTCTTGCGGGACCGCGCCGCGTCTTCATAGATTCTGCGGTAGTCCGTGAGCATCCTTTGCAGCGAATACTTTTCAACACAGCGTTCACGATTTGCCCGGCCTGCGTCCGCCCTCCATTCCGGGCGCTCGGCGGCTGACTTCATGCATGCAGCAAAGGCCTGCACGTCACGAGAAGCTGTTATTGCCGGAGCCTCGCGCGTTCCGAGCAGATGCGCGCTGTCTCCCACATCGGTACAAATGGCGGGCAGACCGCAGCCCATCGCTTCCAAAAGAGACATAGGCATTTGCTCTGTCGTAGACGACATGACGAACACGTTCATCGCGGCATAAAGCGGAGCTGGATCTTGAGTGTTCCCCGCGAAGACGACCTGTTCGGAGATACCACGCGCGCGAGCCGCTTCTTCAATTGCGCCCCGCGTCTCACCACTTCCGACAAGGAGTAGGACGGAGCCGGCAATTCTCGCTTGAGCGAATGCCTCGACTAACATGGGCAGATTTTTTTCGGCTCTGAACCGGCCGACGAAGCCGAAGATCAGTGCCGAATCCGAAATGCCTAGCTCAGACCTGATTTGACTATTCAGCGCGGGGCGAAATCGGTCCACATCAATGCCGTTTGGAATCAGTTGCAGTTTTCGGCTTGGCAGGCGATAGCGTTGTTCCGCGATTCTGAGCAAAGTGTGCGAAGGGACCACTGTTGCGTAGACCAGTTTTAGCAAAACACGGCGAGTCCAAACGCGGCGGCGCTTCAGAGTTGTGGATTCATCGGCGCCAAACCCATCTTCTGCATGGAGGACGGGGCAGACCCTGGAGAGCATTGTTCCCATCACTGCGTCCATGGAGCCCCAGTTGTACGTAAGGACCAGATCGGGACAGAGTTGGTGAACCACGCGCTTAAACCGAGCCGGATACGAGAATTTCCCTTTGCCCGGCGGCGCCGGTATCAACTCAACTTTTGCAGTGGAGTCAATGGCCGCTGCAGCGGTCGTTATCCCGTCCAGAGCGATGATCCGATGTGAAAAGTGATGACCCAGTCCGTTGATCAGGGCCACCGTCCGGAGTTCCACCCCGCCGGAACCAAAACTTGGAAATACATGCAGTAATTCCAGAGGGGATTCCATTAGGTATTTTGAACTTGAACGATCAGGCAGAGCAGAAATGCATTACAAGGGCAGCAGACGGTAAAATGATATTTCATGTGGCTTCAAGGAATATCGTACAGAATTCCGATCACTCCGCGCCGGTTCAACGACGATGCGCTCGGATGAACCGGGAGCCTCGCTGGCCCTACTGAGTCTGTCCACAGTATTCCCGAATCCGCAACATCTCGCAGCGGGGTTATTCATTCGTGAGCGATTGGTGCACATGGGTGAGTTGGCTGATGTAAAGGTAGTGGCCCCGGTGCTCCTGCTGGACTACGCGAACCTCCGAGGATCTGAAGGTCCTCAGATACCACCGAGCGCTCAGACCGGCGCAGTCGAAGTTTTCTATCGCCGGTGGCTTTACATTCCCGGCACTGGTGCTCTCACGGCGTTGCTCCTGGCACTGCAACTGCTTCCCTTCGCGCGCGGACTGCGGCGACGCTGGGCATTCCAGGCCATTGACGCGCATTTCGCATATCCGGAAGGCGTAGCTGCTGCGGTACTCGCAAAGTTTTTGGGGCTCCCGTTCGCGGTAACGTTGAGGGGTTCCGAACTGTTGCATCGCCGGTATGCCCTTCGCAGACGGGCAATGGCATGGTCTTTGCGCCGTGCCACGCTCATCTTCGCTGTATCCCCACAGCTAGCCAAATGGGCGATTAGTGAGGGTGCGGATAGCCGGCGCGTAAAGATGATCCCCAATGGGATCGATCGCACGCGGTTTTACCGCAGGAACAAGGCGTCCTGCAGGGAGAAGCACGGCTTACCCTTGGATACCCCAATCATCCTGGCGGCCGGTCACCTCATTGCCTTGAAAGGCCATCAATTTCTGATTCAAGCGGTCGGGTTGCTGCGAGCCCGAGGGGTGGCGGCAAAGCTCCTCATTGCTGGGGGGAGACCGGCCCGGGGTGTTCCGTCAAATGAGACAGATCTGCACCGGACAGTAGCCGCGTTAGGAATTGCCGACGATGTTCGCTTCCTCGGACCTGTGTCGCCGGACTGTTTAGCTGAACTCATGTCGGCTGCCACCGTATTCTGTTTAGCAAGTTCCCGCGAGGGTTGGCCCAACGTGGTCCATGAAGCATTGGGATGCGGCACCCCGGTGGTTGCAACTGATGTGGGCGCCGTAGCGGAGTTAATCCCTTCCAGTAAGTACGGGTTCGTTGTGCCGGTGCAGGATTCCGGTGCGCTCGCGAATGCACTAGAAAACGCTTTGAATATCGAGTGGGATCACGAGGCCATTTCCACCTTTGCTCAAGCACGTTCGTGGGACCATGTAGCGGTGGAAGTAGTCGGCGAGTTTAAACGCGCGTTGCAAGAAGAAAAATCAAGGATTTGATCGAATGTGCGGCATAGCCGGAATGGTAGGAAGTCGGAATCGCTCGCGTGCCGAGGCCGACGTGGAGAGGATGACCGGGGCGATGGAGCGTCGCGGCCCGGATGGCTCCGGCATGGAAAGCTGGGATTCAGCAGTTTTAGGGCATCGCCGCTTATCCATCTTTGACTTAAGCGACGCGGGTCGCCAACCGATGGTCACTACGGATGGCGATCTCGCCGTCGTCTTCAATGGAGCGATCTACAACTTTCGGAGTCTTCGCTCGGAACTAGAACAGCGTGGATGCCGCTTTCGCAGTCAGACCGACACGGAAATTCTGCTACACGGATATCGGGAGTGGGGCCTTGACGCAATGCTTGGGCGGCTTCGGGGCATGTTTGCAATCGGGCTATGGGACAACCAGCGAAAGCGATGTTACCTGATTCGCGATCGATTGGGTGTGAAGCCACTCTACTATCACGTGAAAGACGGGGTGCTTTCCTTTGCGTCTACCATGACCGCGCTGCAAGAGTCGGGCGGTAGTTCCGAGCTTGATACCAATGCGGTGCAAGACTTCCTCAGCTATGGTTACGTCTCCGAGGAACGAACGATTTTTGAGGGCGCTTGTAAGCTTCCCGCTGCAACAGTATTGGAGTGGGTTTCCGGACGTGTTACTACGCGCCGTTATTGGGAACCGCCTGCTGTTGGTTTTCGCGGGAGCTTTGAGGATGCGGTAAGCGAAACGAGCAGGCTATTTCTGGGTGCTGTCGAAAAGCGTCTTTCCGCAGACGTTCCGATTGGGGCTTTGCTCAGCGGAGGAGTTGACTCGGGCCTGGTGTGTTGGGCAATCCGCCAGTTAGGTGGCGATATCCGAGCATTCACGGTGGGCACTCCCGGCGAGTCGATGGACGAAACGGCTGATGCCGTACTCACGGCTAAAGAGCTAAATATCCGGCACTCAGTTTTACCGCTATCGGCTGACGATATCCCTGATCCTACAGCCCTGACCAGCGCATACGGCGAACCCTTTGCCTGCTCTTCTGCTCTGGGTATGCTCCTTGTTTCCAAGCGTGTTCGTGAAGAAGCTACGGTCCTCCTCACAGGTGACGGTGGGGATGACGTTTTTCTCGGCTACCCTCGCCACCAACACCTTTGGATGGCTCAGCGGGCAGCTCGGCTGGTGCCATCACCCATCGCTTCCAGCTGGAGAAATCTGCGCCGATCCGTCCCGTTTCCGCAAGGCTTAAAACGCGCAGCTCACTTCGCCGACTATGCGACGGGCGGCTTGCGGGCTGCGGTTTCAGTTGGCCATGGGTACCAGCCATTGATTCGCGATAGCTTGCTCGGAGAACGTTTGAGCTCCGCAGTTCCGAACATGGATAATTACCGCGATTCGTCGGCGCACATTTTACAGGACTTTCTTGACTACGAAAGGCAACACCAGTTTGTAGCCGAGTACCTGACCAAGGTGGATGGCGCTACTATGTTCTACGCCCTGGAAGCTCGGTCGCCATTCTTAGATCAGGAGCTTTGGGAATTCGCCTCGTCTTTGCCGTTTCCGATTCGGCTTCACGGCGGTAAATCGAAGGCCGTGCTTCGAGAACTAGCGTCACGTGTGATCAGCCCGCGCGTCGCTTTCGGACGCAAGCGAGGTTTTGGCATACCGGCGGAGCGATGGATGTTGACGAGATGGCGTAGTTTGGTCGATAGCGCATTCGATCACTCGGTTCTTGTTAAGAACGGATGGATCAAGGCGGCCGGGCTCGCCGCAGCGTGGACCAGGGCGCTCGAAACAAACACGGTGCCAAAGCATCTCTGGTACGTGTTTGTCCTTGAACTTTGGTTACGGGCGCAGAAGGTCCAAAGTAGCTTGCCGTTGTGCTCCCTCCAAAATGCCGGTTGATCAAGGCGCCGAGGTGAACAACTCCGTCTCTCCTCTGCGCAGCATGCTGCGCAGCACTGGCGTGTACTCGATTGCCGTGTTGATCGGGAAGATGGCCAGCTTTTTTCTGCTGCCGGTCTACACGCACTTTCTTACGCCGGCCGATTATGGCGTCGTGGAGTTGATGGAGCTGACGTTGTTCGTCTTTTCCACGCTCATCGGGATGCGCTTGGGTGACGGGCTCATGTACTACTATGCGCGCGCGAACACGCCGGAGGATCGCGCGCAGGTCGTCGCGTCGTCCATTGCGGGTGCGGTGCTGCTGGGGTGCGTGGGCGCGGTGATCGGGTATCTGATTGCGCCGTCGGCCAGCAAACTGGTGTTCAGCAACGACCAGTACGTCTTCTTTTTTCGGCTGATGTTTTTCAGCTTCTCGTTGTCGCTGCCGGTAGAAGTTGTCTTCTGCTACATACGCGCGGTTGACCGGCCGATGGCGTACCTCACGGGATCGGTTACGCAGTTGGTGTTGGCCGCAACGCTCAACATCTTTACGCTTGCGGTGCTCCACTGGGGCATCCGAGGCGTGCTGTGGAGCAAGCTCATTGTGGCCGCGATCATGCTTGTCGGCATGCTCGCTTACGCGATATCGAAAATCCGTTTCGTCTCGAGCATGCGGGTGGTCTACTCACTGCTGAAGTATTCCGCGCCGCTGGGGCTTGGGGGCTTCGGCTTCCTGATCATCCATTACGGCGATCGCTACTTTCTGCAGCACTTTGTCTCGCTCAGTGAGATTGGTATTTACTCACTCGCTTACAAATTGGGAATGTTGGTGTCGTACTGCCTCATGCCATTTGAAATTTATTGGAGCGCGCAGAAGTTCCGCCTGGTTCGCGGCGCGGAAGGCGAGAAGCTCTTTGTTCGCGTGTTCACTTATGAAGTGCTCGCGCTCGGCTTTGTCGTCGTTGCTTTGACGCTATTTGCCGATCCGGTCATTCACTTTATGGCCGCGCCGGCCTTCGCGCCCGCAGCGCAGTATGTGCCCTGGATTGCGCTTGCCTACTGGATCCGCACCATCGGCTCCTACTTCCGCAATGTCTTCATGCTCGAAGCCAAGACGCGTCTCGATGCCATTATCGTCTGGCTCAGCGCAGCCGCATGCCTTGCCGGGTACACGCTGCTGATTCCCCGTTATCACCTTTGGGGCGCGGTCATCGCGACGGGTGGGGCGTTCGTGATCATGGCGATCGCCAGCTTCATCATCGCCGAGCGTGTGCGCCCTTACCATTACGAGTACCTGCGCTTCGGTCAGATCGCTTTGGCCATGGCCGCGCCGGTTGTGCTCTACCGGTTCGTCCGCCCTGAGGCAGTATGGCTGCAGATTGTTTGGGCCGCGGTGCTGCTGCTCGTGTTCCCCGCGATTCTTTGGATGACCGGCTTCCTGGCGAGCGATGAAAAGAAACTCTTGCGCGCACACGTTCCGGGCCTTGCGCCGCCGGCACGCGCCTAAGTTCGGAAGTTCAGCCACTCGCGAGATGACGGCTTCGGCGTTGGCGCTCCACAGTAGCCGCTTTGTTTCGATAGCCGCGCGTGCTGCAGCGCCGAGGCGCGTTCGCAATTCAGCGTCAGCCGTCAACCGGCTCAGCGCGGCTTCCATTTCCGCCTGATCACCGGGCTTGAAGAAGATCGCTTCTTTATCTTCCTGCAACAGTTCCTGGATGTTCTCCTGGCGCGGAGCAAGGATGACTTTGCCCATGCCCATGTACTCGATAATCTTCATCGGGCAGCAGTAAGCATTGGCAGCCGGCTGCATCGCAATGTCGAAGCGCCGGATATAGCTGCCTACGTGTTCATGGAGCACCGGGCCGGTGAAGATCACCGATTGCTGCATCCCGTACTTCGCAACCAGTGCATCCAAATCGGGCTTGGCGGGGCCATCCCCTACCATCATGAGCACGGCGTTGCGTTCGAGTCCTGCATGGTGGAACGCTTCGACCAGCATCTCCAAACCGTGCCACGAGCGGAACCAGCCGACAAATCCGATCACCACGCGGCCATTCACCGGCAGTAGGGCTGCGGGGTCGGAGCCGGGTTCACAGTGTCCTAGTTCAGCAGGGTTGATTCCGTTGGGGAGCAGCAGAAACTTCGATTCGCGTACGCGATTGGCTGCGAGGATGCGCTTCAACGGAGTCGATACGACCACCACGACGGAAGCGGCGTTGCATATCTGGCGTTCGAGCCAGTTGCCCAAGGCGAAGCTGCGAATTTCTTTGTGTTGATGCTGTTCCAGCGCGAGCGGCGAATTGACTTCGAGTACTAACGGGATGCGGAACACCTTCGCCGCGACCACACCCGCGAAGGTGAACAGCGAGTAGCGCTCGTAAATAAAGTCCGTCGGAACGCGTAAGCGACGCGCGAGCAGCAAGAACCCCAGCACGTTGTAGCCGATCTGCGCCATCTCCGCGAAAAACGGCAGCTTGCGCATGAGCGTCTTCCACCAGGCTTCTTTGGAATCGTCTTCGGCCGCGGCAGGTGCGCGCTTTTCCGTCTCGACCAGCGAGACGATCTCAACTTCGTGCCCCAACTCGCGGAAGGCGTTGACCATCTCGAGGATGTGAACGCCTTGCGCATCCGACGCGCGGGTGCGGTGGTGATAGACGATCCTCATCGCGCGACGGCGCAGCCCAACGCTTCCTGCAAGAGTGCGATATTCGCATCCCACGTAAAGCGAGTTTTCGCGGAGCGCCGGATCGCATCATCCTGTGAGGCGTGGCCACGTACCCGTTCCGTCAGATGAGATTGAAATGCCTCAGCGCTGTCGCAGCAGACCACGCCCGCAGGCGGATTATGGCCGAAGGTACGGCACACAGCATCGGACGCGTAGACCGTTTTACCTAAAGCCAATGCTTCGAGCACTTTGTTCTGGATGCCTCGTGCGATGCGCAACGGCGCAACGACAGCGAGGGCATTCAGCAGATATGGCCGCACGTCGGGAATGCTGCCGGTAACCACCACGCCCGGAGTTTGCGCGAGTCGCTGCACTGCAGGAGACGGATCGCGCCCGGCTATGATGAACTCCAGTTCAGGAAGCTGTTTGCGAAGGGCAGGGAACACGGCTTCCGCAAACCAGGTGACGGCATCTGCATTCGGGAAGTAGTCCATGGCGCCGACAAATACGATGTAGCGGCGGCGTTCGAGCGTTGCGTCATGGGCGCATGCAGCCGGGTCGAAGTATTCGAAGTCTACGCCGTTGCCCATCGTACGCGCGGCTGAGCGCGGAGCGAAGTCCTGGAACAGACGCGTCTCGGCCTCGGTAGAGAGAAATGTGCAGACCGCTTGTTGTCCGTATTCCGCTTCTTTGCGGCGGAGACGCCCACCTTCGATCGAGTAAGCGAATCCCGGGAAGCGAACCTTGCTGTACTGGAGCCACTTTTCTGAATCGACGTCGACCATGTCGAGTATCACCGGCGCCTCGCGCGGCGCATACTGCGCCATTGCGGAAGAGTAGACCACGGTAGCGTCCGGGCGGGGCAGGGAACGCACATGCCGCAGCATTTTGTCGCTGAAATAGTAAGAGGTCGTGAGGCAGCCGCCGCACGCAAAGCGGACCGCAGCCTTCATCAGCGCGACAGAGGGACGCAGGGCTTCGACATAGACCGATGCGCAGCGGTTTTCGAGTTCGTGCGCAAACTTCACCTCGGCGCGCTGCTTGGCAAAACACACCAGATGAACCGCGTGCTCGGACGCAAGGCGTTCCAGTTCGTGAAAGGCACGAATCTTTTCGCCCTTATCGGGGGGGTTCGGAACGCAGTGCGAAAGGTAAAGTACGTCCATAGTGAGGGTGGTAGGCGGGGCAGGAGTCGAACACTGCAACCTCCTCTGTGTATGAGAGGCGCTCTACCATTGAGCTACCCGCCTAAAATTGTTTGCTGCCGGACAGCGCCGGTGAACTACGGAACCAACCGGAGAAACAACGGCCCGATCCTCCGCGTCAACGCAAACGGCAACTTCTGCCACATTTCGCGCGGAGCACGGAACATTGGATTCGCCGGTGTGAAATCCGGCAATGCTTTACGCTTCACCAATAACATCTCATAGGGAAGTGGTCTTTCCACCATACCCCAATGACATTTGAAATCGTAAGAGCCCCCGGCGTTTTTCTTGCTGCGGCCGAAATCAAAAATTCGAAATCCGTTCTGTCCGCCCCAGCGCATGAGGTCGAAGTACATGAAATTGTTGGGAGCGATCGCATTATGGGCCGGATCGGACGCACCGTAGTAGGGCAACACCTGATCGCGGAAGAAGAATGTCAGAACGGCGCTGACCACCTGGTCTTTCCAAAGTATTTCCCGCACATCAATCTGCTTCCCGAAATTCGCCATCAAAGCATCGAAAAAGCGTGGCGGAAAACACGGCGTGCCTAAGCGGCGCAAGCTCTGCGCGTAGAGCTCCTCAAAAGCGGCGGTCGCGGTGTGGCAGATACGCGTCGAAAATTCCTGTTTCAGCGCTTTCCGCACCATGTATCGAACCTTGCGCGGTATCGATTCGAGAATGGGGTCTTCTTCGGGCCCAATATCTTGTGTGAACGTCACGTACCGCGTCAGCGGCGAGAAGCCCAGCCGCTGCCCATCGTGCGCGTTGCGCAGTTCAACATGCTGTACCTGCAGCTTGCGGCCAAGCTCAGTCAGATGCGCTGCAAATGCCTGCTGCACCTCCGGCGAATCCGCCAGCACTCCACCATAGACCGCAAACGGCGTTGACAGCAGCACCTTGCCAACCAGCAGGTTCTGCACGAGGAACAACGGCAGAACGCCGCGAAGCTGCGACCCTTCCCACGCCATCAGGTACATCGAGCGGTAGCGGAAGACCTGTTCGATGCTCCTTTTCCAGGCAATCAGATGGAAGGGGCTGCCGTACTCATGATTCTCGACGAACGCGTCCCACGCGCTCTCGCCGGCACTTTCGAGTGCGCGAATTTCAAGTGAATGGATACTGGGTCCGGGCGGCGTCAGTTCCGCCACTGTTGATTCGCGCACTAGTTCCTGATTCGGCATTTCCTGCTGCAAAGTTTAGTTTGCCACAGCAGAAAATGCGGTTAGCAATGAATGTTTCGTGACGGGCAATCTATTGAGCCGCCGGATAAACATCCGTCAGGGTAGAGAATTCGAAGTCGTCCATCAGCCGCTCCAGCTTTCTCTGCATTCCTGACAAACCGGTGTAGGTCCTGAGCTTCGCGATCCGCCCTTGCGCGATTTGGGGCTGGTCGGGATCGATCTCCCACGGATGGAAATAGATGCAGGCCGGCTGCTCGTCCGCTTGGTTGATCCGGCGTATCCCGGCCGCCGTGTAGCGGTACGGCAGCAGCCGAAGATAGCCGCCGCCTCCGACAGGGGACGTGCGGTGCTCACTCAGCTTCACCGTCGCGATCGGGATTTCAAAAATCGGTCCGGCGGCAGTCTGCAATACGGCGCCGTGGCGCTGGAACCCCGGAATTCCGTAACGGTCGTGGGAGATCGGATAGATGCTCGAATCGTGCGTGAAGCCGCATTCGACCAGAATGTCGAGCGCCCAGAGCGAACGTGACGTAATCGAATAGCTCGGCGCGCGGTAAGAACGGGCACGCACGCCACATGCCGCTTCGATCACATTCAGGGCGCGCTGAGTATCTTCGCGAAATTGTTCCGGCGTCAGGTCGTAAACCAACTGGTGCGCGTAGCTGTGACAGCCAATCTCGTGACCCTCTTCAGCGATGCGGCGGATCAATTCCGGGTGACGCTCGGCCACCCACCCCAAGATGAAGAACGTGCCTTTCACCTGGTGCGCGCGGAAGGAGTCGAGGACCTTCTGCGTCTGCTCTTCGACGCGCGAGGGCATGCCGGACCAGCGCTCCATCGGTACTGATACCTGAACCTCGGTCGGGTGGAAGTACTCCTCCACATCCACAGTTAAAACGTTTTTCATTTCGTCGTAACCGGAGCCTTTCGCCGTCGCAGCGCGAAGACTGCTACGTCGAATAAAACTGAGAAAAAGCCCAGCACGAGCCGATCAATCGCGCCGCGCCCCCAGTTCCGATTTGGCGTTTTCGCCGTCTGCATCGTTCCAGAATACCGAATTAGGGAAATCGCCGTAATTGCTAAAGAATTCACCTGAATTCAACAAAATCCGGGCTGCCGGCCTAATGTTCAACGACGAACAGCCGATCACGATACCGATTCGAGAACCAAAACAGGATCGCTGCTGTGACTCACATGAACCGGACAAACTTTCAAACCACAAACACCCTTTCACGCATCACGCTCACCATCGGAGCGCTGCTCGCGCTCGCAGTGAACGGCTTGGGCCAATCGTCGCTCAGCTTATCGGCGACGCAGACCAACACGGCGGGCATTGCGTCGAAGGACATCGTATTTAGCCGCCCTGCCAATGCTTCGGTGGGAGGGATGCAGTGGACGCTTTTTTATCCGGCTACTCAGATCAGCGGCGTTAGCGTTACACCTAGTGCGGCGCTCACCGCGATGGGCAAAACGTTGACTTGCGTGGATACGGGCGGTTCGTACACGTGCATCGCGGCCGGACCTGGCGCTAACTCCATTCCCAACGGCGTTATCGGCACGCTTCACGCAACTCCGAACGGGACTTCGCAAAGCACGAGCATCGGCGTTAGCAATGCGATGCTGGTGGCTAACGATGGCACCGGCGCGAGTGTGGCCGCGAGCGGCGCCGCGTTGAACCTGCCATCGCTAACCTTGACTGGTTTAACGTGCAACTCGAGCATGCTGATGTCTGGCGGCACCATCCAGTGCAGCGTCAATTTCAACTTTCCAATTCCGGCCGGTGGCTTGACTTTGCAAGTCTCATCCAGTTCCGCGCAATTGAATATCCCGTCTACGATCGCGGTGCCGGCGGGTGCAACATCGCAAAGCTTCTCCATCTCCGCGGGGACGATTGGCGCAAACGGTGTCGCTACCATCACGACCACGGCTGCCGGATCTTCGAAGACCGTCACCTTAGCCCTGAATTCCGTGGCCGCCATTTCGGGTCTGCAGTGCACGCCCGCGGTGCTGATGCCTGGAACGCAGTCGCAGTGTACCGTAACGTTGACCAAAGCCGCTGCCAGTAGCGGCGTGACAGTCGCGCTCGCCTCCAGCAGTTCAGCACTGACCGTACCGGCAAGCGTTGCGGTTGCAGCCGGCGCAACGACGGCTTCATTCAAAGCATCCGCGGGCACTTACACCAGCGCGCAAACCGTATCGGTATCGGCTACCACCGCTGGCATGACCAAGGTCACTCCGGTTTCTCTCGCGATGTTGAACATTTCCTCTGTGAGTTGCGTCGCAGCTTACCTGTCTGCCAACCGTTCCACCCAGTGCACCGTGACGATGACTGCCCCGGTAAGCGGAGCATCCACGATCACTCTCGCAAGTGGAGCTTCGGTAATCACAGTGCCGCCTTCTGTCACAATCAGCGCAGGCAGCAACAGCGCCGTCTTCACCGCGCAGGTCGGCACGTTCAGCACGAGCCAGGTTGTCGCGATCAGAGCGGCCTATGGCGTGAGTGTTGCAACCACAAACATCAGCATCTCGAGTTATCCGAACGTTTCGTCGATCAGCTGCACTTCACAGACGGTCTCGCCGAACAGCTCCGGAACCTGTACCGTTGCGCTCTCGGCTCCCGCTGCCAACAGCACGGTGAGGTTCACCTCGACCGCAGGTCTGACGTTCCCCGCAACCATCAGCGTTCCCACCGGCGCCATGAGCGCGAACGTGAACTTCACGGTCGGCGCGCTACCCACGCAGCCCCTGTTGCTGACGGCGACGCTTGGAGCTTCCATGGTGAACTATCCGTTCACGCTCGCCGCACCCACGCAGAACATCACCATCAACTGTGCCCCGCATAGTTCCGCTGGCCACGGTTGCCATATCGGTATCTCACAGCCTGCTCCCGCCGGCGGTATGACACTGACCGTGCAATCGTCCAGCAAACGCGTGCAAGTGCCTGCGTCCGTTCACATCGAAGCAAACGCAACCGGCGCAGACTTTACGGCCGCTCACATAACTTCGCCCGATGATGAGACTGTTTCGCTGCACGCTACTGCGGCTAACGCAACGCCCGCGTCTACGTCGGTCCTGGTACAGGGTGTCCGGCCGGCAAGTATGTCTTGCTCACCCCGGGTTGTAGCGCCGGGCAAGAACGCCGTGTGCGTGGTGCAACTGAATGCTTCGGATGTGCCGGATGCAATGGTGTTGGAGGTTTCAGCCAGCGGTTCGCAGATGAATGTACCGGCGACCCTGGCAACGCGCGGCGGTCAGCGTGCGATCCGCTTTGAAGCACGCGCTGCCGAATCGGCGGCGGACGGAGACGTTACGGTCACTGCGCACTATGGATCGCACACGGTCGAGCAGTCGATCTCGATTGTTGCGGACCAGCCGTTGCGGATGACTGCTCCTGATTCGATTTCGGGCACGCCGAACAGTGTGATCGAGTTTGCGGTTACCGCCACGAATAGCCAGAACCTGCCGGCCGTCGTGCTCGCGTCCGACTTGCCCCGCGGCGCCGCATTCGACATGGCGACGTCAACGTTCCGCTGGATTGCTTCCCAGGACATGACCGGCGAACATGCAGCCGTCTTCACCGCGCGTGATGGGGCTGGCCATGAGATCTCGAAGAAAGTCACGATGCACATCGACTCGGGCAAGCCGGTGATTGAGAGCCTTCGCAACGCGGCGAGCGAAGCAGTGACAACGGCCTGCAGCGCGGGGTCGGTTACCGCGATTCAAGGCCGTTTCCTGGTAGCTGCGAACAATGCAGTCGAAGATCGCTCGGGACAGTCGAACCAGCTTGGCGGTACAAAAGTTCTGGTGAACGGTGCGCCTGCTGCTGTGGTTGCCGTATCAGCCGAACGTGCTGAATTCGTCTGCCCGCAGGTGGCTGCCGGAACGCCGCTCGATCTCGCGGTTGAGAACGGCGAGGGTCAATCCAATCATCTTCAACTCAATGCAGCGGACGCTGAACCCGGCATTTTCACGGTGGATCGCGCGCACAACGGGCAGGCACTCGCAGTACGTACAGGGTCGAGCGATCTCGCCGCACTGCCGAACGATCGGTTTAATGCCATGCCGCTGTTCAGTGGCGACCAGCTCACGGTCTATACGACTGGTGTCGCCTGCAATGACGCGGCTGGTGTGCGGCTCAAAGTAGGCGACGCCATCGCAACGATCACGTCGCTCAAAGCTGCTGCCAAAAGCGCTGGTGTCTGCGAAGTAACTGCAGAGGTGCCAGGTGTTGCCGGCGACAAGCTGCCGTTGTCACTCGAAGTGACGCGTGCTGATGGCACTCTAGCCACGAGCAACCACCCGTCGGTTACGGTCGAGGAGCGCTAGAGCGAGCGGGTCCGGAGCGTCTCGTCTGCAACAGGCGCGGCGCTCCGAGCATGAGCATCAAGATGGTCGCAAGCAGAACGACAGAACCGGGTTCCGGTACCGCTGCCGTAGTCGAAACAACTGAAATGTCGTTCAAATCCAGAAAGCCCGGTACGTTCCCGCCGCTGAACGACAAGAGCGTGTTGTTGCCGGTAGCCTTCGCGAGGAAACTCAAGTAAACGAAGTTTTCGTTGGCAATATCCGTCGCAGAGTAAATGGGTGCGCCGGGCCCGAACGAGACCGAGAAGTTGTTCGGCGTGCCGCCATCACTCGAAAGGTAGAAGCTGATTGCGTAGGTGCCGCCGGGGTGGGTTGCAATGTTCTGCCTGATGGTTCCATTTGAATCCACATCGCCAAAGGCTGCGTAGTACAGCAAAGCTATCGGGTCATATGCGACCAAGGTGAAAGGACCTGCCGAAACCGAGTAGTTCGAAAAGTCCATAGACTGAAAACCGCAGTTTTGAACCAGATTGCCTGCAACCTGGTCGCACGGTGTGATGGTGTCACCACTTACCGGCATCAGGGCAGCGAGCGCGACGGCCGCTGCCAAAATAAGACAACGCATAAGCCTCTTTTAAGTATTCTTTTGACGAATCGGTAAGATTGTAGCACTATCGTCTTTCTTCGCTCTGTGGTCAACAGCAATCCAACGTTAGAATCAGACAATGTCATTAGTGGTGGTTGGGTCCGTCGCGTACGACGGCGTAGAAACTCCTCACGGGAAACGCGAAAGGATCCTTGGGGGCGCGTGCACCTATATCTGTCTGGCCGCAAGCTATTTCACGAAGCCGCGAATCGTCGGTGTCGTCGGCCAAGACTTCGCGCCAGAAGATGCGGACTTTCTGGCGAGCCGCGGAATCGATCTTCAGGGCCTTGAGAGTGTTCCGGGCAAGACCTTCTTTTGGTCCGGCGTCTATTCGCCCGACATGAATGACCGCACCACTTTAACCACTGAGCTCAACGTCTTCGCTAACTTCCAACCCAAGCTGCCGGCCGAGTATCGCCAACAACCTTACTTGATGCTCGGCAACATCCAGCCGGAGCTGCAGAAGAACGTGCGCAGCCAGATGGAGAACGTGCGCTTTGTCGGCGGCGACACCATGAACTATTGGATCGTCGATTTCCGCGAGCAGTTGCTCGCGACCATCCGCGAGTGGGACTTCCTGCTGATTAACGACTCGGAAGCGCGCCTTCTATCCGGCGAACACAATCTGCGCAAAGCTGCGCAGATCATTCTCGATATGGGGCCGCACACGCTCGTCATCAAACGTGGTGAACACGGGGCCGTTTTGTTCCGGCGCAACAGCCATTTCATGGTGCCCGGTTATCTGCTTGAAGACGTGTTCGACCCGACAGGCGCGGGCGATTGCTTCGCAGGCGGCTTCATTGGATACCTCGCCGGCGAAGGCGTTCAGCCGCGCGAAGGCGAGATCGACAACTACCATCTGCGGCGCGCAGTTATTTACGGTTCGGTGATGGGAAGCTTCTGCTGTGAGCAGTTCGGTGTGGACCGTTTCCGCACGCTGACACGGGGTGAGATCGACGCGCGGTTCCATGAGTTCAAGAACTGCACAACGTTCTGAGCAAGATGGCGGCGCTCCGGCTTGGCTGTTGCTGGCCGTTGCGTTAATCACAAGTTTCATCAGCGTCGCGGCCGTAATCTTCTTCTATCGCCGCGGCGACTTGCTTGCCTTCGGAGATGCCGAAGCGCACCTGAACATCGCGCGGCGCATTTTCGATTCCTACCGGCCCGGTGCAGGGCAGCTTGGTTCCGTGTGGCTGCCCGTACCGCATCTCCTGACTGCGCCGTTTGCCGCAGTCACCCGTTGGTGGCAGTTCGGCATCGCTGGGTCGATCGCGTCACCCGCATGCTTCGTGCTCGCAGTCGTCCTGTTCTTCGCAAGCCTCTACCGGTTGTTCGGAGTCCGCGCCGCGTGCGCCGGTGCTGCGCTGCTGACGCTGAATCCGAACATGCTCTACCTGCAGTCGGCCCCCATGACCGAGGCAGTTTTTTTGGTGGAGTTATGCGGCCTGCTGTATTGCACCATTACGGCGAGGCCACTCTGGGCTGGCGCCATCGCAATGCTCGCGACGCTGACGCGTTACGAAGGCTGGTTCCTCCTGCCGTTTTGCGCGCTATGGTTCCTGAAAACGGGGGGCTGGCGAAGTGTACTGCGCTTCAGCGCGCTGGCTGCGATCGGCCCGGTGTTCTGGCTCTGCCACAACCGCTGGTTCTACGGAGACTTTCTCGAGTTCTTTCGCGGTCCCTACTCGGCGAAGGCAATTCAAGGTGACGCTTATTATCCCGGCAAACACGATTGGACCACCGCAGTGCATTACTTTTTCGCGGCGGTGCGGCTTGCGACGGCTCGGCCGCTGATGATCTGCGCGGCGCTCGGCGTGTGCGTCGCGCTGTTCTGGAAACATCGCTGGCCGTTGCTGCTGCTTGCGCTGCCACCTGCTTTTTACTTGTGGAGCATGCATTCCTCAGGCAACCCAATTTACGTGCCTCACCTGTGGCCCTATGGTTGGTACAACACACGCTACGCTCTCAGTGCACTGCCGCTGCTTGCGTGGTGCTCAGCGGTGCTCATCGCCCGCATCCCGGTCACGGTGTGGCTCGCGGTTCCACTGTGCATCTTGCCGTGGCTCATCCATCCATCGCCGGAGCAATGGATTACCTGGAAAGAAGCGCAAGTGAACTCGCGCGCGCGCAGAGCTTCGAACCAAACCGTGTATCTATACCTGCGGGCGGTGCTCACGCGTCGCGACGACGT
This sequence comes from Bryobacterales bacterium, assembly GCA_963792655.1. GTDB lineage: Bacteria > Acidobacteriota > Terriglobia > Bryobacterales > Bryobacteraceae > DOZZ01. The sequence continues at coordinate 1,150,407 of CAWBWU010000003.1, read as the reverse complement.
CTTCACCGAGTTCAACGACCTCACCGAGATTTACCGCCGGCTTGGGTTGCCACTGAAGCGCACGGTGTCGGGCGACGACGGGGCGCATTGGCTCATGGCGATCAACCGGCCCGATCTGTTCCTTCGCGAATCATACGTGGTTGCGTTTGCCGGAAGTGAGGCCGATCGCGCGGCGCAGCGTGCGCACTACACGCCGGTGCTGACGGTCCCGCGTGAGGAAGGCCGCGTGATCCGCGTCTATCATCGATAACAGTGACGATCCCTTTCGTGAAAGCGCACGGCGCGCGCAACGACTTCTTACTGACGTGGGCCGACGACGCCGTTCCGTTCAATCCGGAAGCTGCTCGCGCTATCTGCGACCGGCACACTGGCGTGGGCGCCGATGGTTGGATGTTGGTCGGGCGCAATCCGCCCGGCATCCGCTTGCTCAACTCTGATGGCAGTGCGGCTGAGTTGTCCGGCAACGGCACGCGTTGTGCCGCAGCTTTGCTGGTGTCGGAGGGGATCGTTGACGATGCATTCACGATCCAAACCGGCGCGGGGCCGAAGCAACTGCGCGTTGTGGCGCGTGACGGTTTGCGCTTCGATTTCGAGATGAACATGGGCCGGCCGCAGCTGGTCCAGAGGGCCTTCGCTTTGCCGCTACGATCGGGCCCACTCGAGGTCACGATCATCGATGTCGGAAATCCGCAATGCGTTGTGATTTCCGAAGAGGTGCCGCACGACTGGCGAGTCATCGGGGCCGAGATCGAGATGCACGAACAATTCCCGCAGCGCACCAATGTGTCGTTCGTACGCCGCATCGACGATCACACGATCGAGGTTCGCTTCTTTGAAAGGGGCGCGGGCGAGACGATGAGTTCCGGTACCGGGTCCACAGGCGCGGCCGCCGCGGCGCTGTTTTTGGGTCTGGTCACCAGTCCCGTGCGGGTGCTCACACCGGCTGGACCTCTCGAATTGCGCCAATCCGCCGAAGGAGTACTACTGCTGACGGGACCTGCTGAGATCGTCTGCGAAGGCGTTTTCCACTATGATGGGTTGAGCCAATGAGTGTGATGGAAACTGTTGGGACGACTGCGCAAAAATTGCAGGAACACATTCGTAACAAGACCGCCCGAGTCGGGGTGGTTGGTCTTGGTTACGTCGGGCTGCCTCTCGCCGTGGAGTATGCCCGCGCCGGATTTCATGTGACCGGAATTGACCTTAGTCAGTCGAAAGTCGACCAGATTATGGGCGGCACTTCTTACATCGCAGATATTGCGGATAACGTGCTGGCGCCGCTGGTCGCAGACGGGCGGTTGCGGGCAACATCGGACTTCAGCGCGATATCCGATCTCGATACCGTGAATATCTGCGTCCCCACTCCGCTGCGCAAGACAAAAGATCCGGATATGAGTTATATCGTCGCCGCGACTCAGGAAATTGCCCAGCATTTTCACGAAGGCATGCTGGTGATTCTGGAGTCAACGACGTACCCGGGCACTACGGATGAATTGGTTCTGCCGATGCTTGAGAAGAGCGGCCTCAAGGTTGGTCATGACTTCTTCTTGTGCTTTTCCCCGGAACGAGTGGACCCGGGCAACGCGAACTTTCAAACGCACAACATCCCGAAAGTCGTGGGTGGCACCACGCAGGCGTGTACCGAAGTCGGCCGCTTGTTCTACTCGCAGGCGCTGGCTACGGTAGTTCCGGTTAGCTCGACGCAGGTTGCCGAAATGGTCAAGTTGCTCGAGAACACATTCCGCATGATCAATATCGGCCTGGTGAACGAGATCGCGATCATGTGCGATGGCATGGGCATCAACGTCTGGGAAGTGATCGAGGCCGCCGCCACCAAGCCTTTCGGCTTCATGCCTTTCTATCCGGGCCCAGGCCTTGGCGGGCATTGCATCCCGATCGATCCGTTTTATCTTTCCTGGAAGAGCAAGCAGGCGGGGATTGAGGCACGGTTCATCGAACTCGCCGGGCACATCAACGGGCAGATGCCGCACTTCGTCGTGAGCAAAGTGCAGAATGCGTTGAACGAGCACAGCAAATCTGTGCGCGGTTCAAAAATTCACATCGTAGGCGTTTCGTACAAGAAGAACATCGATGACGTGCGCGAATCTCCTGCGCTCGATATCATGCTCCTGCTCGCCAGGCGGGGAGCTCACCTGAGCTACTCAGACCCGCACGTGCCGTCGCTCAAGCTTGAGGATCGCGAGCTCAAAACATCGCCGATCAGCGAAGCCGGGGGTGCTGATTGCGTTGTGATCGTCACCGATCACTCAGTGTTCGATTATGCGGAGTTGGTAAGAAATTCCGCGCTGCTGGTGGACACACGCAACGCGTTAAAGTCGATCGTCAGCGATAAGATCGTCCGGCTCTAACGAAGAGGGCTCGCCAGAACACCGGCACAGCCCTCTCCCGTTTCGATTTACTTGCTCGCAGTGGTATGCGTGCTGGCAGGCGCGGTATGCACTGGCTTCTTACTGGTCGTACGCGCTGGAGCCGCGGGCGCAGTCAGAAGTTTGTCGATCTCCGCGCGAATCGACACTTCTTGATTGCGGAAGAACTCTTCGTCGCCAATGTGCTGCGACTGGATATGGCCCTTCTTATCGATGAATACCAGGATCGGTACGTAGAACTGCGCCATCACGGGTAATTGCAGAAACTCCAGCACCGTGTTGCGTTCCAGATAGCCCATCGGAAAAGCGCCGCGCACAAACTGTTGATTGAATGCTGCGATGCGGCCACGCGCATCGTCGTCAAACGCCGCGCCTAATACCTGTACGCCCTTGGCCGCGTATTCTTTCTGTATCTGGCCAAGTAAACCGCTGGTCTTCTGGCAATGCGGGCACGTGGTGAACACAAGCGCCAGCACGACAGGCTTGCCGCGATACTTGCTGAGCAGGGTCTGCGTCCCGTCCTGCATCTGGATCGCGAGTTCCGGCGCCGGGCGCGGGACAGTCGCGGTAAACGCCGCTGAAGCGGCTAGGAGCATCGCGAAAAAAGCCTTCATAGGGATAGTTTAGTTTATTTCGAGTGCCACCTGTCCAGATTGAAGCGAGCCGCTCGCTTCCAAAAAGTGAGCGGCCTCTCCAGAAAGGTTAGATCTTTTCAGCCTTATAGCCGCCTTTGGAGCGGTCGTACAACCAGATAGCGCCGAATACGAAGAGTAAAATCGCCGGCAACAGCGCTACATCGCGAAACGACGTCTGCGACGCAATACCGAGCACGTGATTGAGTTCGTCGCCTTTCAGGTTGTTAAAGGCGGCTTCGCCACCGGCAGCCTGGATCTTCGTCGTATCGAAGATGCGGCCCATCGCGGGCAGCACGAAGTAGATCGACAGTGTTCCAGCGGTGCCCATCAGCCCCATGAGCAGTGCGCCTCCGCGCGGGAAACGCTCGGACGTGGTTGCGAGCATTGTCGGCCACATGTAGCAAACACCGGTGCCCCAAACAGTCGCAGCAAGGATGCTGGTGATGGGGGAGTTCGCGACGCTGAGCAGCAACAGACCCGCAGACGCGAGCAGGCACGAGATCCAGAGCAGACCGACCGGCGAGAGCTTGTGAACCAGAGTGCCGGCGAAGTGGCGCATGACGAACATCAGCCCGCTGACGTAAATCAGCAACCAGATCCCGCGCATGCCCACGGTGCGGGTGAGTGCGAGATCGACCCACTGGCCCGGCGCCAATTCGGAAGCGGCGGTGAGAAACATCGAAAGGAACCAGACGATAAACATTGGCACGAGCAACTGCCGGAACATGCCACCGAAACTCACGCCCGCAGCGACGCGTTCAGTCGGCGGAAACTTCACTCCGAAACAGAGCAGAAGCGTAATCACCGCAGGCAGCAGCGTGAGGCAAAGTTTGACTTGCCAGTTCAGGTGGAACTGGTCCAGCAGCAGGCCGGCGAGCCCGCCGATGATTAAGCCGCCCGGCCACCATGCGTGCAGGATATTGAGGCGCGCTGTCTTTTCGTCGGGATATAACGTTGTTGTAAGCGGGTTGATGACCGTCTCCGTCAATCCCCAGCCCATACCGATCAGCACCATCCCGGCCCACACGACGTTATAAATCGCTGCCCCCTGAGCGATGTTCCCGGCGAACGTGACAACAAGCGTACCGAGGATAAAGCACACGCTCGATAGCGGCAGAAGCCGGTTCATGCCGAGCGCGTCAAGTAGCGGACTGCCAATCGCGATCGTAAACGCGAACCCAAGAAACGCGACACCCAGAACCGAGCCCACCATGGTCGCGGACTTCAAAGGATCGATCGGATCGAAGAACACGCGTTGCAAGTCCGACGCGATGCTCGTGCGTAAAGAGGAACTGATTCCCGCAGTGACGAGCGCCAGAACGCTGACAAGAAAAAGACGGGATTTGTTATACGCCGCGTGCCTGTTGGCGGCCGCAACGGTCGAGGGTGCGCTCATGACGTGCCAGTATACTAGATCGTCCAATTGGCGCACGCGGGTACTTGTTTACGAAAGTAATGTATGTCCGACTCAAATCGGTATACCGATACCGTGATGATGGATGGTCAAATGCATACGCGTGATTGAGGCGCTATGCAATCCAAAGTCAAAGTCTACGGAGCCGACTGGTGCGGTCCGACCATGAGCACACGCGAACACCTGGAAGAATTGGGCATCGAGTACGAATACATTGATGTCGACGATAATCCGGACGCGTCTGCATGGGTGAAACAGCAGAACGGCGGCAAAGAGAAGAAGCCGACACTCGACATCGCGGGCGAGGTGATTACAAGTCCATCACCGCACGAACTCGAGCAAGTGCTGCGAAGTAAGCAACTGCTGTAAAGAGCTGAAAGGAGCTGAAAGGGACAGCCTGATCTGGCGCTTTCGCGGAAAAGCGTGAAGGCGTTAGAGCGCTCCGTCCCCTTCGCGGGTTTTGTGCTTTCCGGATTTTGCCAGCGGACCCAGGTTGCGCCACTTGCGGTCGAACTTCTGTTCTAAGGCCGCGACGAACTCGTCATCTCCGAACGGGCGTCCTGAATACGTGCAGCGCTTCAGGATTGTGGCGTCGACTGATGGCAGCTCTGGAACACCTTCTTGCCAGAAAGCCTTCCACTCTGGATCGGCAGTCAGCGCGACCGGGGAAGCCGCGGATCCGAGGTGAGCCGCGCCGCTCGACCACCGGAAATCATGTGCTTTGAACACCATACCGGCGCGGACCGGGTTCTCGTCGACATAGGCCAGCGCGCGCGGCAAATGACTGCTGCCTAAAGCGCACGCGAAGTAGCGATTCTGCCAGAGGTGGCCCGAGCGCTCTAAGCGCGCGTTCAGGTACTGAGCGTAACGGCCATGCAGGCGGCGAAAAAAGACGGCCATGGCGTCGGGCGTGGAAGGCGCAACGATCCAGTGAACGTGGTTGGGCATGAGGCAGAACCCGAGTATCTCGAGGCCGGCCTCGGGCCGTACTGCTTCGGCGAGACGGAGATAGGTGCGGCGGTCGCCGTCTGAGAAGAAAACAAGCTGGCGATTCGTGCCGCGCTGAGTGACGTGATAAGCCACGCCAGGCAGCACGCAACGAGCATTTCTGGGCATTTACTCAGCAGTGCGGCGGTCAGGCGCAATTTCTCCGAAAGCAGCAGAGCGCTCTGCTGCTTTCACGTTTTCTACTGAAAGAGGCAGATCAGGCCGTCCCTCTCGCCCTCTCAGCCTCTCGCAGCTCTCTCAGCCCCTCTCGGTTTGCAACAATCACAGCATGGCAAGCAATGCCCAAAGCAGCATCCCCCTGCAGCCAAAACGTTTCTTTACGCCCGTGCGGCTCGTGTTGCTTTTGGTGATGTTGTTGATGTTGTCGGTCAGTGGCGCGCTGTACTGGTTTTCTAACGATCCCGTGACCCAGTCACCCGGGCCATCCAACATCGTCGATGTTCACACGTGGACAACGGCTCAGGCCTTAGCTGCAATGGCGCCCACCACGGAAGAGGCGCAGTATGCGCGAGAGGCTGAACGACTGGCCGATCATGAGGTCGACCAGGCTTTCGCACTGGCTTCGCGGGAAGCCGACGAACAGGCAACGAACCAGAGCCGCGTCTCAAGTGACAAGGCCAAAGCCATTGCGCAAAGTGTTGAGGCATTGCAGCAGTTAGTCAAAGACGACCAGGAAACAGTACGCAGTTTGACTCCGCTAGGCGCAACAGCACCAACCACGCCGCCGCCCGCCGACATCACTGCGGTTCCCACCGAACTTGATCTGGCAAGGGAGCATCTCGGGGTCGATTCCGAACATTTGAAGGAACTGCAGCAGGATCTGGCGCGGGAAAGCGGTGACGAGCGCAGCCGGATTGAGCAGGAGTTGGCTACGCATGAGGCGTCGATGCGCGCGTACGATGCACGGGCCAAGACGCCCGTACCAATGGCGGATATTGCGGAGCAACGAGCAGGCACGCTTGCAGAACGCGTTCGCGAATGGAAGAAACAGCAGGAGCGGATTCAGAGACTGGCCGAAGCCGAACGGCGGGCACGCGGGGACGCCGAGCAACTGAAGACGGATCAGAAGAGCCTCAAAACGAAGGCCGAGGCATTTGCAGCAGCAAGCGCCGGAGCCATCAAACGAGGCCCGAAGGCGGAGATGGGCAACCTTCGCGCGCGCAACGCACAGCGGCAGTTGCTCGTGATCTACGGGGATCGTAATCAGACCCTTCAGCAGCTTGCGGACATTTACAGCAAGTGGCGCGCACAGGTTTTGATTGAGCATCGCGTGACGCGGCGCCTAGTCATGCAATCGCTCATGTGGATCGCACTCATCATCGTGGGCGTGGTCTTCTTCGATGGACTAATCCGGCATATGGTGGACCGGCACACAACCGACCGCAGCCGGCTGCAGACGTTGCGCATGGTCTTCGTCTTCGCCGTTCAGGCGATCGGTGCGTTGCTGATTCTGTTCGTCGTAATCGGGCTGCCGAATGAGACGCCGACGATGGTCGGCCTGACGACCGCAGGCCTGACTGTGGCGCTCCAAGACGTGATCATCGCCTTCCTTGGCTGGTTCCTGTTGATGCGGAAGAACGGAATCCGTGTGGGCGATTGGGTCGAGATCAACGGCGTAGGCGGTGAAGTTGTGGAGATCGGGCTACTGCGCACCGCGATGCTCGAGACCGGCAATTGGACAGATAAGGGGCATCCGACGGGCAGGCGCGTCACGTTCATCAACAGCTTTGCGATCAAAGGGCAGTACTTCAACTTCTCTACCACCGGCCAATGGATGTGGGATGAAATTGCTCTCAGCATTCCTGCGGGCGACGCGTCCTATCAACGTATGGAATTGATCCGGCAGGCGGTGCTCAAGGAGACTGAGCATGACGCGCAGATTGCCGCGCAGGAGTGGAAGACGGCGACTCTGCATAACGGGCTTGGGTTGAGCCAATTCAAGGTGAGCCCTGCGGTCGATATGAAGCCGACCGGTTCCGGCATCGAAATGATCGTGCGGTATGTGACGCGCGCAACGAATCGGTTCGAGACGCGGCACCGGTTGTATCAGCGGGTGCTGGAAGCACTGAAGGCGCCGCTGCCGGCTTCGACAGACTAGCGCGCGCGTGTGGATGAGAAACTCTGGGAAGCGCTCCTCACGCGGCGCGCTCACAGACTCTCATGCAAATTCCATTGGGGCGGCTCTGGCTGCCGATCGTCCTGCTTCAGTCCGCGCTTGCGCAAACCACGGAAGATCCAAAGCTGCTCGCGCGTCTCGCGGCGCAACAGCAACAGATCGATGAATTGCGCACGGCCGTTGCTGAGCAGCGTGCCTTGTTGATCGCACAAGGGCAGATGCTGCAACGCGCGTTGCATGTCGAAGCGCCCAGTGTACCCACACCGGTTCAGCGCGAAACGAAGCCTCAAATTCGTCAGCCAGCCATCGAGTCGCCGCTCACACTGCACCTGGGCGGCGTAGACGTCACGCCGGGCGGCTTTCTCGATCTCACTGCGATCCGGCGATCGGCAGACGTGATGAGTGGCACTTCAACGAACTTTGCGGGCATCCCGTACGGCAACACTCCGGCGGGACGTCTTCCGGAGTTTCGCTTCAGCGCGTTGAGTTCCCGGCTGACTTTACGTGCGGAAACGCGGCTTGCGGGCACCGTCATCAAGGGCTATATGGAGTCTGACTTTCTTGGCAACCCGCCGGCGAACGTTTCCATCTCAAACAACGGCTCATCGCTCCGGCTGCGGCTTGCGTGGGTAAACTTTGCGCGCGGCCGTTGGGAGGTGCTGGCGGGGCAGGCGTACAGTTTTCTGACTCCGAACCGCACTGGCATCTATGCTGCGCCGACCGAAGTGTTTACGACGCGTGTTTCTGACCCGAACCTGCACGTCGGCGTGACGTCCAGCCGGGCGCCGCAAGCTCGCGTTGTGTATCACGCGACAAAATCGCTTGCGCTGGGCGTTGCCCTGGAAAACCCAGAGCAGTTCATTGGCAGCGGCGTAGCGCTGCCTACTGCTTTAGCTGCAAGTTACGCGACGGAGTTGAACAGCGGTAATCTGGCGAACCCGTTCGGCGCGCCAAATCTGCATCCCGATGTGATTCCGAAGATCACGTTTGACTCGCGAATAGGGAGCCATGCACTGCACCTGGAATCAGTTGGTCTGTTTCGCAGCTTCCACACTTACAATGTTGCGGCAAATCAGAGTTTCACGGCGCATGGTTTCGGTGGCAGTATTAACGGCAATGTCGCGGTGACGAAGCGGCTCACGTACTTCCTGAACACTTTTGCAAGTGACGGTGGCGGACGTTACGAATATGGGCTCGGGCCGGATCTGATCGTACGTCCCAACGGCTCACCATCGCCGATCAAGACAGGTACGGTACTTACTGGGTTTGAGTTTCGTCCGTTGAACAATCTGGAACTGTACGGATATTATGGCGGCGCTTACTATGAACGGAACTTTGCCCTGGATAGTAAAGGCGTATTCACGGGGTTCGGTTTCGCCGGTTCGCCGAACTCTGCCAATCGCACTGTTCAGGAAGCGTCGATCGGTTCGTTGCGGACAATCTGGAAAGACCCGCAGCATGGCGCCGTCCAAATCAATTCAGTGTTTTCCTATTTGACGCGAAGCCCTTGGTATGTGGGGCCTGCACAACCGCGCAGCGCACATCTCGGGCAGATCTATATTGATATGCGGTATGTGTTGCCTTGAGAGTACGCTTATGCCTGTCGCGTGAAGCTTTTGACTTGTGACTTTGATTTTACAGGGGCGCGACCGTAAGGGAGTCGCATTAGCCGCTCGAGAGGGGAGATGCGACTCCCTTACTGTCGCGCCCCTGTAAGTAGCTGACCGCGCCTCGCTCCCTAATACTTCTGCAGGAACGTTGTAACACTGGGCTTTTGTGCGGCTGTGCTGGCTTCACACAGATCGATGCTCTCCAGCGTTTGGTTCAGCGTACGCTTTGCGCCGACGAACTTTCCTACTCGTGGCTCAAAGAAGTCTTTCAGTTCCGCCTTCGATTTGTCATCGCAGAACGAGCCGCCTACTTGCGGGAGTACCGATCCGAAATCAAAGCCGCCGCCGGTCGGCATCTTCGCAACTACTTCGTCGAAGTGCGCCTTCAGGAATTCCAGGGCGAGCATGCGGGTCGCAGCTTCGCCCTGTCCGCCGAACAGCAGGCCGGCGCCTTCGATGAAGGGAACATCGCCGTTCACCACGGCTTTAAACCCGAGTTCGATCGCAGCGGGATCACGGAAACTGCTCATGGCTTCGAGTAACTGCCGGCGAACTTGCCTGTCTTGCGTTTTCTTCAGCTCGTCGAGGAAACGATTGAAAAGCGCGGTATCTCCGTAGAAGGCAGCAGTGGCCAGGACCGCGTTGACCATATTGGGATCGATCGACTTATGATCGGTCAGCCACTTATCCGTCATGCCTTGCACCGGAGCCGCTAGTTCGCGATCGCCGCCGCATGTCGCCATAGCGGATAACAGCGCAGGACGCAGTAGCTTCACATCATCTGAATCATCCGGGCTCGGCGTCCAGCCGAGTTCATGCGCGCGCGCCTGGAAATTCTTCTGTAAGAAGCGCTGATAGTTCGGTTGAAGATCGTCGCTCACCAGAAAAGCGCGGGGCCGCAGCGCCAGGTCGATGGAACTCCGAAGTACCTGGGGTTCCGGATCAGCGTGGAACGTTTCAACAAGCGCCAACGAGTCTGCTGCGGAGAGTTTACCGGCGTTGGCGAGAGCTCGCGCATTGCCAATCAGGTCAGCACGTTCAGGCGCGCTCAAGCGTTGACTTACGTCGCCCTTAGTCAATGAGCCGAGCAAGCCGCCCTGGTAGTCGACGCGATAATATCCAACCGCGCGATCATTGGCCTGCACCCAGGCAGGGCAACTGCTCGTCTTCAACTTCCAGTCAGCCGCTTTGTCCGTCATGAGCATGCACTCGCTCTTTGAGCCGCTGCCGTCGGCGTAGCGCACGCATACCGGAATTTCCCAGGTCTGATCGGATGAGCCTTTGGAACCGAGCGGCAGGAACCGCTGCTGTTCCAGGTGCAGCGTGGGAGTTGTTTTATCGCATTGCAGCGCGACCGAAACAACCGGAACGCCGGCCTGGTTCAAGAACGTGGAGAAAGCTTTGTTGACATCCTTCTTGCCGGCGGAACTGAGCGAGTCGAGAAAGTCACCTGCGGTGGTCGCGCGGAAGGCGTACTGCTTCATGTAGCTCTGAACGCCCTTCTGGAAATCCTGAGGACCCATCCAGTTTTCGAACATGCCGATCACGGCAGCGCCCTTCTGATAAGTGATGCCGTCGAACGCGTTGTTGATGTCGTCCTTCGATTCGATCGGCTGCCGGATCTTACGTGCGGTAACTAAGCTGTCTTCGTTCTCCGCGTAGATCTTCGAACCCACGTCTGCGACATCGTGTCTTCCATTCAGGCTTCCATTCATCCAGCAGCTTCTGCTCCTTCCAGGTCGCGAAGGCTTCGTTCAGCCAGATGTCGTTCCACCACTGCGTAGTTACCAGATCGCCGAACCACTGGTGCGCCAACTCGTGAGCCGCGACGGAAGTGTAGCCACGCTGGCGGCGGATCGTGTCCGCTTCAGGCCTGGCGAGAATCACATTCTGGGCGTACGTGACCATGCCCGGATTTTCCATCGCGCTGAAACCGGAAGTGTCGGGGATCGCGACCTGATCAGCTTTGTCGTAGGGGTATGGGTAACCGAAGTATTGTTCGTGCTTGTTGATGATTTCGGCAGTTACCGACGCTGCATACTTAGCTTCGGCGGTGTGTCCTTTGGGCACCACAATGCGCACCGGAACCTGGTTCTTACCCGCTTTTCCGGCATCCACAAACTCAAACGGGCCTACGCCGAAAGCGACGAGATAGCTGGGCAACGGCTTCGTCTCACGGAAAACAAGTGTCTTTGTGCCGCCTTCCGTCTTCTCACTTACCACGCCGGTGTTACTGATAGCCGTGTCGGAAGCGGGAACATGCAAGGTAAGCTGCCACGGTGTTTTGTAGGAGGGCTCATCGAAACACGGGAATGCAGCGCGCGCATCCGAAGCTTCAAACTGCGTGAAGAGGTACCAGTTGCCATTGTCCTGCTGGCGGAAGATGCCGGAGCTGTTCTTCGTGATCACCAGACCGGTGTAGTCGACGTGCAATTGTGAACGCCCGGCGGGAACAGGAGCATCGAAATGCAGGCCAACAAAGTCCTCGCCTCCGGGCACAACTGTTGCGGTGAGCGATTGAGCCCCTGAGGTCAGCGTCGCTTTCTGAACGGTGATTTGTTCCTGGTTCAGCCAGATGGTCTGCGTAGGCTGCGACACTTCGAGCTGCACGGTCAGCGATCCGCTGAACGTGTCTTTGTGAGGGTCAAGGTTCAGTTCGGCGCGATAGCTTACGGGCGCGACACTCTGCACCTCAGCCAGACGCAGCTTAGGCGGCTGGTCAGCGGCGAATGTAACACTTGAGCACAGTAGCAGGAGGAGCAGCGACTTCAATGACATAGGGCTATAGAGATGATGACGTTGGGCGGAGATATTTGGTTCGAAAGATTCGCTGACCTGAAATGCCACCGGGGCGCAACCGTGAGGAGTTGCAGATGCGACTCTCTTACGGTTGCGCCCCGGCGGATTGGTAGATAAGGGACTACTTTTACAAAACCTAGCCGTTCATGGACGACAGGAATTCCTGATTGGTTCGGGTCTTACCCAACTTATCAATCAGCAGTTCCATCGTCTCGACCGGCGACAACGGATTGAGTACGCGGCGTAGAACCCAGATGCGGTTCAACTCTTCGCGCGGCATCAGCAATTCTTCCTTACGCGTGCCGCTCTTATTGATGTCGATGGCCGGGAACACGCGCTTATCCACCAGCTTGCGTTCCAGGTGAATCTCCATGTTGCCCGTACCTTTGAACTCTTCGAAGATGACGTCGTCCATTCGGCTACCGGTGTCGATCAGAGCAGTCGCGACGATGGTGAGCGAACCGCCTTCTTCGATGTTGCGAGCCGCGCCGAAGAAACGCTTCGGACGCTGCAGCGCATTCGAGTCCACACCGCCCGACAGCACTTTGCCCGACGGCGGCACGATGGTGTTGTAAGCACGCGCGAGTCGCGTGATGGAGTCGAGCAGAATGACAACGTCTTTCTTATGCTCGATCAGGCGCTTGGCTTTTTCGATCACCATTTCGGCCACTTGCACGTGACGTGTTGCGGGTTCATCGAAGGTGGAGCTGATGACTTCGCCGCGCACCGAACGCTGCATGTCCGTGACTTCTTCCGGGCGCTCGTCGATCAGCAGAACGATCAACGATACTTCCGGATGGTTGGTGGTAATGGAGTTCGCGACATTCTGCAGCAGCATCGTTTTACCGGTGCGCGGCGGAGCGACGATCAATCCACGCTGACCTTTTCCGATCGGCGTCAGCAGATCCATCACGCGGCCGGAGAAGTTATCGCGTGTGGTTTCGAGCTTGAAGCGCGCGTTTGGATAGAGCGGCGTCAGGTTGTCGAAGAAGATTTTGTTGCGCGCTTCCTCCGGCGGTTCAAAGTTGATTGCGTCAACTTTGATCAGCGCAAAGTAGCGTTCGCCTTCTTTCGGGGGGCGAATCTGACCGCTGACGGTATCGCCGGTGCGCAGATCGAAACGGCGGATCTGCGAGGGCGAAACGTAAACGTCGTCCGGGCCGGGAAGGTAGTTGTATTCCGGGGCGCGGAGGAAGCCGAAGCCGTCAGGCAGGCATTCGAGTACGCCTTCCGAGAAGATGAGTCCGCTCTTTTCCGCTTGCGTCTGAAGAATCTTGAAGATCAGTTCCTGTTTGCGAAGACCCGCGGCGTTCTGCACGCCGATGTCTTTCGCAACCTGATTCAGGTTCTGAATGCTCATGTCCTTCAGTTCGACGAGGTCGAGCGTCGGGGTGCCGGTTTTTGCCTGCGCAGCCTGCGCGTTCTTGCGTCGAGTAGCGTGCTGTTGCTGCTGCGGCGTGAGGGGCACGCCATTGGCGTTCGACGGCACGGACGCCGGCGCTCCGATGGCGAGTTGCGCTGGTCTGTGTTCCGCCGCCGTCTTCGACGGGGGTAATCGGCATCTCCGCTGGCGCATTCGCCGCCGGGGGCGGGGGAGTTGCGGCAGCCTGGGGAGCCGGTGGTGCGGCAGATGGGGCGGCCGCCGGGTTCTTCGCCGCGGGCTGGCCAGCAGGCCGCTCGCCGCGCTCTCCCTGATGACGCGCGTGGTTACGCTCGCCGATCGGGCGGTCCACCAGTTTGCCGGAACGCTCGGGCGGGCGCTCCGCACTCTTAGCGGGAGGGGGCGCAGTCTCCGCTGCCGGAGGGTGGGCGCCGTTGGTGGTTTCTGCCGTCTGGTCGGCGGGTTTTTCTTCTGGGGGGGTGTCTACTGCAGGTGTGTTTTCGATATCGCTTGCCAAATTTCCCTCACTCCTCGGCCAGTTATGGCCGAGAACGGCAACGGGTCAGCCACGATCTTTCGGATCGCCGCCAAGCCGCGCTGCTGCTCTGCCTGATTCAACTTGTCCATCTTGGTCACGATGACCTGGTACTGGCGGTTCTGATATTCCAGCCAGCTTTTCAATTCGAGGTCTTTCTCCATCCAACCGCGCCGCGCATCGAGAATCAGAAACGACAACTTCAGCTTTTCGCGTTCTGTCAGATACTCGTCAATCAGCGCCTTCCAGACATCGGCCATTCCCTTGGGCACGCGGGCATAACCATATCCGGGTAGATCAACGAAGTAAAAGCGGCTTTCTACGCGATAGAAATTAATCGTCTGTGTACGTCCGGGAGTACTACTGGTGAACGCCAGACCTTTCTGCCCCAGCAGGGCATTAATCAGACTGGATTTGCCGACATTGCTTCGGCCAAGAAAGGCTACCTCGGCCAACCCGTCGGCGGGAAACTGCTCGGGCGCATTCGCGCTGACTACAAATTCCGCTTTCAATTATACGACACTCAGCGGCAGGGATGGCTCAGCGGAAACTGTAGCCACCCCCACCAGCTGTTCCTAATGCGCCCGATTCTCTTCGACCGGGGCCAGCAATTCCACGTGAGGCGACGGTCAGGGCAACCTTGGACAAATCGCCATCCAGCGCGATTTTCAGTACTTCATCCATGCTTTCGACGAAATGCAGTTTCATGACCGACTTGATATTCTCGGGAATATCCGGCAAATCGCGTCTGATTATCCTTCGGCATGATGGCTTCGTTGATGCCGTGACGGTGAGCCGCCAGCAGCTTTTCCTTCAAGCCGCCGATCGGCAGCACCTTGCCGCGCAATGTGATTTCGCCGGTCATCGCGATGTCGCCGCGCACGGGAATCCGTGTCAATGCGCTCGCGATCGTTGTCGCCATGGTGATGCCGGCCGACGGGCCATCCTTCGGGATCGCTCCTTCCGGAATGTGCAGGTGGATATCCAGGTTGCGGTAGAAATCGCGCGGCAGACCCGAACGCGTGCGCGCGCGAGCGGATGTAGCTCATCGCCGCCTGTGCCGATTCCTGCATCACATCGCCCAGCTTGCCGGTGACGGTCAGCTTGCCTTTGCCTTCCATCAGCGTGGCTTCGGTGGTCAGAATCTGTCCGCCCACTTCTGTCCACGCGAGGCCCGTTGCTGCGCCGATTTCGCTCTTGCGTTCCGTCGTGGTGTCGCGGAACTTGGTCGGGCCGAGCAGTTCGGTGATCTTGTCGCCCGTGATCAACTGCGGCGCTTTGTCAGCCGTATCATCTTTCGGAGCCATGACCATGCGGCGTGTAATTTTGCGGCACACATTGCCAACTTCGCGTTCCAGGTTGCGTACGCCCGATTCGCGCGTGTAGCCCTGAATCAGCGCGTTCAACCCTTCGTCGGTAAACTCGATCTGCTTGGCCGTCAGGCCCGTCTGCTCCATCTGCTTGCGAACCAGGAAGCGCTTGGCGATCTCCAGCTTTTCAAGCTCCGTATAACCGGAGAGCCGGATCACTTCCATACGGTCCTGCAGCGCCGCGCGGAATGGTGTGCATCACGTTCGCGGTCGCGACGAAGAAGACCTGGCTCAGGTCGTACTCCACATCGAGGTAGTGATCGACGAACATGAAGTTCTGCTCGGGGTCGAGCACTTCGAGCAGCGCCGAAGATGGATCGCCGCGGAAGTCCATCGACATCTTGTCGATTTCGTCCAGCATGAAGACCGGGTTCTTGGTTCCGGCTTTCTTCATCATCTGGATCACCTGACCCGGTAGAGCGCCGATGTAAGTGCGCCGGTGCCCGCGAATCTCCGCTTCATCGCGCACGCCGCCGAGCGACATGCGAACGAACTTGCGGCCGGTCGCCTTCGCGATCGACATTCCGAGTGAAGTTTTGCCGACTCCGGGAGGTCCGACGAAGCAAAGAATCGAGCCCTTCGGATTCTTGACCAGGCGGCGCACCGCGAGAAATTCAAGGATGCGCTCTTTGATCTTCTCTAGCCCGTAGTGATCGCTTTCCAGGACCTCTTCGGCAAACTTGAGGTCGCGGATTTCCTTCGACTTCTTCTTCCACGGCACCGCGAGCAGCCAGTCGAGATAATTGCGCGAAACGGTCGACTCGGCCGACATCGGCGGCATATTCTCGAGCCGCTTCAGTTCCGCCAGCGCCTTTTCGAGTGCGTCGGGCGTCATGCCGGATTGCTCGATGCGCTTCTTCAGCTCGTCGATTTCGCTCTTCTCGCCGCGCCCGAGCTCCTTCTGAATGGCCTTGATCTTCTCATTCAGGTAGTACTCTTTTTGCGCCTTTTCCATCTGGCGCTTCACGCGGCCCTGGATGGTGCGGTCGACGTTGAGCTTCTCGATCTCGATGTCGAGCATCTCGGCGACGCGCGTCAGCCGGTCGATCGGATCGAAGATCTCGAGCAGTTCCTGCTTCTCTTCGATGGTGAGTTGCAGGTTCGCGCCGACGGTGTCCGAAAGCTTGCCCGGATCGTCCACGCGAATCGCCGCGATCATCGTCTCGTAGTTCAGGTTCTGGCTGAGCTTGACGTACTGCTCGAAGAGATTGGTGACGCGGCCAACCAGCGCTTCCAGTTGCTGGCCGGCTTCGATGCGGAAATTGAAAGTGCGGACTACGGCGCGAAAGAACCCTTCGTCATCCGAAACCGAAACGACTTTGGCGCGCTCGACACCCTCGACCAGCACCTTGATGTTGCCATCCGGCAGCTTCAGGCTCTGAACGATGTTGACGATGGTGCCGACGCCGTAGATTTCGTTGGGGCGCGGCTCATCGATTGACGCGTCATGCTGCGTGGCAAGAAATATCTTCTTGTCACCGGCCATCGCCTCTTCCAGCGCGCGGACGCTCGATTCCCGGCCCACCACGAACGGCGTCATCATGTACGGGAAGATGACGACGTCCCGGATCGGCATCATCGGGATGCGCTTGGTATCGGACTTCTCTTTTGATGTGAGCATTAATTTATCCCCTGATAAGCGGAGATGGAAAAGAATTCGAAAGAACTAGCCCCGCAAACGAGCAGGCGGCTTAACCTGCTTTTTCGAGCAGCGTCAAACTGATCTTCTGGGACAGCACCATCTCGCGGGTCACCTGGAATTCCCGGATCTTCTTATACGAGGGCAGGTAGTACATCAAGTCTAACATCAGATCCTCGATGATCATCCGCAATCCGCGAGCCCCCACCTTGCGCTCCATGGCCAGTACGGCGATGGCTTCCAGAGCGTCGTCCGTGAACTTCAGGCGAACGTTTTCGTACTCGAGCAGTTTCTGATACTGCTTGATGATGGCGTTCTTCGGCTTGGTCAGAATCTGCACGAGCGCCTGCTTGTCCAGATCTTCCAAGGTCGCGATCACAGGCATACGGCCGATGAATTCCGGAATGAACCCGAACTTCATCAGGTCGATCGGCTGCAACTGCGACAGACAGATCCAGGTCGCGGTGGCCGCTGATTCCGATGGTCTTCGGATTCGCAGCCGATTGCCTGCTGCTCCTCAGTCAGAAAGCCCATCGATCTCTTGCCCACGCGCCGCGCAATCACCTTTTCCAAACCAACGAACGCCCCGCCGCAAATAAACAGGATGTTCGTAGTATCCACCGGGGTGAACTCCTGATGCGGATGCTTGCGGCCACCCTGCGGCGGCACGTTCGCGACCGTGCCTTCCAGAATCTTCAGTAACGCCTGCTGCACTCCCTCACCCGAAACGTCGCGAGTGATGGAGGGGTTCTCATCCTTTCGGCAAATCTTATCGATCTCATCGATATAGATGATTCCCTGCTGGCAACGTTGCACATCTCCGTCGGCTGCCTGCAAAAGTTTCAGGATGATGTTCTCGACGTCTTCGCCGACGTAGCCCGCTTCAGTCAGCGTGGTTGCGTCGACAATCGCGAAAGGCACGTCGAGAATGCGCGCTAACGTCTGCGCCAGCAACGTCTTCCCGGTGCCGGTCGGCCCAATCAGCAGGATGTTCGATTTGGAGAGTTCGACTTCAGGTGACCGCATGCGGTTGAGGTGCACGCGCTTGGAGTGGTTGTAGACAGCAACCGAGAGCTTCTTCTTGGTGCCTTCCTGGCCGATCACATATTGATCCAGGAACTCTTTGACTTCCAGAGGCTTGGGCATCTTGGCGCCTGCGCCGCGGAAGGAATGTCTGTTTTGTCGTCCTCGAGAATCGAGTTACACACCGCGATACATTCATCGCAAATGTAAGCCCTTGGATAATCGCTGGGTGAGGAAATCAGCTTGCCGACTACGTCCTGGCTTTTGTGGCAGAACGAGCAGCGTAGAGTGTCATCCGATCCGGCACGCTTCAAGCATTTCCTCCGAACACGACTTCATTATCGCCTGATTACAGGGCGTAATCAATCGGACACCACGATTCTGGGGGTAGTGGCGCTATTCGGCCGACTTTGTCGCGTGTTCAAACAGTACGTTAATCGTCTTCTCGGTTGCGATGTGCGCAGCAATACGGCGGAGCGTCCCATCTTTTTCGAGCCGCTGCCGGGTTACCAGCACGGGCTCGCGCTCCTGCCGGGCGATCCGCTCCACTTCGCGATCGACCTCTTCCTGGGTAGAGGCGATGGATTCGCGTTCAGCGACTTTGCCGAGCAGCAGCGATGCGCGCACTTCCCGCAGCGCCTGTTCGTGCTGCGCTTCTTTGACCTTGTTCCAGTCAAGATTGAGATGCCGCGGGTCCACGCCCTGCTGTTGCAGCGTCATCAGGCGTTGCTCGACACGGCTGCGAATCTGGTTATCGACCAGTGTTTCGGGAACCGGGAATTCGTGCCGGTCCACCAGCACGTCGATCAGTTTGTTCTTCGCTTCCTGCTGCGCTTCGTTCTGCCGCTGCGCAAAAATGGCTTTGCGTATGGCATCGCGGAACTCGTCGAAGCCGCGGAAATCGCCCATGTCTTTCGCGAATTCATCGTTCAATTCGGGCAGCTCTTTTTTACGAACGCCGTTCAGCTTGACGTGGAATTTAACCGTGCGTCCGGCCAGCTTTTCCTGCCCGTATTCTTCCGGGTAGGTGATTTCGATATCGGCTTCATCGCCGGGCGACATGCCTCGCAGGTTTTCCGAAAATCCTTCGAGCGTGTCCTTGCCGCCGATTTCAATCACCACTTCATCGCTATGCACAGGCTCTTCGGTGCCCGACAGACTGTCGAGTGAGAGCACTGCCAAGTCGCCAGTCTCGAGCGGCCGCGGGTCAACATTTACCTGCTCGGCCTTGGTTTCGCGAATCTCTTCGATGCGCTTCTGGACATCTTCATCGCTGACGACAGGGTCCTGGTAAACCACCGGAAGGCCGCGATAATCGCCTAGCTCAACGTCCGGCATCACTTCGAATTCCGCCTTGAAGCGCAGCGGTTCGCCATCGTGAAAGTGCAAGTCGCTCACGTTCGGCGTGCCGACAACGTGCAGCTTTTCCTTCTCCGCTGCCTCATAAAGATACTTCGGCAGCAGATCGTCCAACACTTTCTGACGGATGTCGCCTTCGAATTGCTTCTTGACGATGCTCAGTGGCGCTTTACCAGGACGGAAGCCAGGCAGCTTCGCCTTCTTCTGAATCTCTGCCGCAGCGCGCGCGGTGCCCGCCTCAACAGCGTCGACCGGCACAGTAATTTCGAGGGAATGCTTACAACCTTCTAACAAAGCCAAACCAGATTTACCTCAGGGAAGTGTAAGTTCCAGAATAACAGGGTGCGCGGGTATATGCTGACTTTGCATATGACCTCTACCCGCCGCCAATTTGCCCAAGTCGCCGCTGCTGCGATTGCCACCAGCCGCTTTCCCATTCTTGGCGCCAACGACCGCGTGAACGTCGGCATCGTCGGGTTGGGCGGGCGCGGGAACGATCACATCAATTTTTACGGCCGCCTGGACGAGTGCCGCATTGCCGCCGTGTGCGATGTGAACCAGGCAGCGCGCGAGCGTGCGACCGCCAAAATTCTGAAGGCCAAAGGCTACGAGCCGAAGACGTTCGAGGACATGCGCGAGATGTTCGCGTCAAAGGACATCGACGCCGTCTCGCTGCCGCTGCCCAATCACTGGCATGCGCTCTCGACGATCTGGGCGTGCCAGGCAGGCAAAGATGTCTACATCGAAAAGCCGGCGAGTCATAACATCTACGAGAGGCCGGAAAATGGTCGAAGCCGCGCGCAAGTACGGACGCATGGTGCAGGTCGGTTCGCAAAGCCGCAGCATTCCGCATAAGATCCAGGCGATGCAGATGATTCGCGATGGCGCGATTGGCGACCTCTACCTGGTGAAAGGGATCTGTTACCGCAGACGTTTTTCGATCGGCCACACGCCGGATGAGCCGGTGCCGCCCGGCGTCGACTGGGATAAGTTTCTGGGGCCCGCTCAGTACAAGCCCTTCAGCAAAAACAAGTTCATTTACAACTGGCACTGGTTCTTCGATACCGGCAATGGAGACGTCGGCAACCAGGGTGTGCATGAGATGGATATCGGCCTATGGGGACTCGGCCGCGCAGGGTGGCCATCGAGCGTGACATCCTCCGGCGGCAAGTTCGTGTGGAAGGACGATCAGGAGACGCCCAACACGCTGCTGACATCGTTCAACTTCGGCGACGTCGAGATGACGTTCGAAGTGCGTAACCTGCCCACGCCGACCGAGAGCGCTGGCGCCGTTAAGACCCAACTATGTGGGCAACATCTTTATGGGCAGCAAGGGCTTCATGGTCGTGGACCAGGGCGGGTTCCAGATCTACAAGAGTGCGGCAGCAGATGTCAGTGGCGAAGCGGCCCGCGGAGCAGGCGCCGGTGGCAAGGAAAAATACGAGCAGACCATGACGGCCCCGGGCTCGGGCGACGAAGCCGTCGGCCACATGAAGAACTTCCTTGAAGCAGTGAAGTCCCGCGACTACAAATCACTCCATGCGGATATTGAAATCGGAGCCAGGTCCGCCGCGTTTTGCCATCTGGCAAACATCGCTTACCGCGTAGGCCGGCAACTGAAACTAGACACCGCAACCGGACAAATTCAGGGAGACGAGGAAGCCACCAAGCTCATGACCCGAGATTACCGGCCTCCCTATGTTGTACCGGAGACGGTTTAAAGACTGATTCAGAGGCGCGACCGTAAGGGAGTGCATCAGTTGCTCTCACCTGATGCACTCCCTTACGGTCGCGCCCCTGAATGGGGTGTCGGGTTGCATCTGAGACGAAGCGATTGAAGATGGCACTCTTTCCCCGTGCCGGAACAGCCGTTTGCTTATTTGATTACTTTCTCTGCTTACGGCCATCGGCTGCATGGGTGTAGCGAGGGCAGCGTCGATCGAAACAACAATCTCTATCGTTCCCGGATGTTGAGTGAATCCACTGCAGCACTGCAACATGCGCATTGGAAGATGACCGATGTTCCGTTCGTGATTGCTGAGCCGCAGCGCCGCGTGATTCTGAGAGCTCTCATCGAAACGGCCAACTGTCGGAAGTGGCTGTTGTGCGCGGCACATGTGCGCGAAAACCATGTCCACCTGGTTCTGCATTGTGACTGCAAACCGGAACACGCGATGACAAGCCTGAAAGCTTACGCTACACGGGCGCTGCGCTCTACTGACCTGGTTCGAAAGCGCTGGTGGTCTCGCCACGGCAGCACCCGCTATTTGTGGAACCCCACAAGCATTGCAGCGGCGATTGAATACACCGTGCACGGGCAAGGGCTGCCCATGCAAGTGTTTCTTGAAGAGAACTGGCAGGAACAGCTGAACCAGAAGATTGATTCAGAGGCACGACCGTAAGGGAGTGCATCAGTCGCTATCAAGCGATGCACTCCCTGACGGTGCAAGGGTTACAGACGAACGGCCGAACTCACCCGGAAACTTAACCTGGTCTCCGATGGCACCTTCACGCGCTGGCCTTTTGTCGCCAGTTCCGCGCCGGTTCCGACTGCTGCGCCTGAGGCGGCGCCGATTGCTGCGCCACGTCCACCGCCGGCGATGCCGCCGATGATGGCGCCCAGTGCTGTGCCACCGCCGATAGTCTTCGCACTTCTCGAGCCGCGCGAACTGCTGCGCTCTTGCACTTCTTCGGATGTGAAGTCCACCATGCGGCCGTTCACGCGAATGCTCGCCAGCGCAAGTCCGAGCTCTGTCTGGCCGGCAATGCGGCCGGACTGCTTGTCTTCCACAAGCTTCACCACTACATCGGCGCCGCGCGGAATCAGGGTCTGTCCATTCGACATCACCGGTTCGTCCACGCTCGCCGCGAACGTCTGACCCAGTTGCGCGCTACGTGAATCCACTGGATCGATCATGCGGACAGTGATCATCGTGCCAGACGGAACTTCGCCGTAGCTCGGCGCAGGCGCATCGCTGTACGAAGGCCGCGGCTCAGAGTCGTTATAAGAACCGCCCGAGCGCCGCATGCGAGGCACTTCGCCCGACGCACTGTCATGGTTACCGCCCGACTGGAATTCGAGCGTGCGCACCTGATCGACCGGATACGTCCTGACGCTCTCGCCATTATCGAAACGGACTTCGCGCGCACTGCCGCCAAGGAATGTGCCTTGCAGCACCGTGCCGTCTTTCAAGCGCAGAGTATCGGCGCTGGCAAGCCCGACTGCTGCCAACATCGCGCCCGCGATTACATATTTCCTGGTCATATTTTTTCCCTCAATTGGCCGCCTTGCCAGCCTTTCGCGCGCGCAATGATGCCGCCACCGTCTGGCTGACCGACTTGCCTATCTCATAAGCCTTATCGAATAAGTCTTTGCGTTCCGAGTCGCTGTACTTGCTGCCTACCTGCAGAAGCCGCTCGATGCCGCGCCCCACGACGAACGTACCGGCGTATGCGATGCCGCCCTTTAAAACCAGCCCGCCGCCGAAAGGAACTTTGCCCACCAGCTCGCGAGCAATCGCTCGCCACCCGAACGCGCTGGCCACAATGCCCGCGATCTCTGCCTTCTGGTGCTGATAACCGACTTCCCGTCCGTGCGCGGCCGCGATCTCAAACGACATGCGCACCTGATTGACTGTCAGGAATGCTGTGTCGGACGCGAACTCGCCCACGGCCCAAGGCAGTTCGATCAGGCTCGGAATCATATCGGGCAACGCCGTCACAATCGAAAAGAATGCGTTCTCTCGCGAGATGCGCTTGATAATACGGTCGACCACGCAGCTTCGGAACACGGGAAACGCGCGCGCGAGCGGCAGTTCCAGATCGCTGCGGCCATCCAGGATTGCTTCGATCGTCGTGTTCAATTTGTTGGGATAGAACGTGTAAGCGTCTTTCGGTGCTTGCACTCCCTCGGGGTAAATCAAAATATCGGCGGCGGTTGCCGACGAGCCGCTGCGCAACCGGAGCAATTGCCTCAACCCCGTCTCGCGCTCAGGAGAGTTCCACGGCACGAATGCATCAGCCATTCGAGCATAGTCCTGATCGGAGTCCGCTACGAGGCCGAGCAGCACTTGCCGGTTTACGCTGACGCGCACCTTCTCGGGATTCAAATTGCTGATCGCCGACTTGATGTTCTTGATGAGACCGAGACCAATTGCCATAGGGAGTTTGCGTCCTTCCCTCACTATGCTAACGCTCGAAACCGCGTGCGCGTTCCCAGCTCGTAATGATGAACTTCGATTTACAAACGCGGACGAACGCTAGAGTTTCGCCGCGAGTTGCCGGGCCAGTACGTCGGCTTTCTCTTTCGTCAGACCGACCCAGCCGGCAAGGTACGCGCCCTTGGCAAACACGTAAACGGGCGTGCCGTTATCCATGCCATAATAGCCGCCCATGCTGGCCAGATACTCGGGTTTGGTCAGCGCGTCGCGCCAATCCGTCAGGAGGAACGCGGCCTTCTGCGCGTCGGGCGCGTGAATCAGAAATACCTGGTAAGTCTGCGCGCCGCTTTTGTACTCGGCCAGATTGCCGCCGGGCAGAAATTTCTTTCCGAGCAGGTGGTCGGGAACGATCTTGGTCGATACCTGATCCGCCAGCGGGAACTTGCGCGACTCGTCCGGCGGCGGCGCTTTGGTCTCTTCAATCGCGGGCGGTGCTTGCGTAGTTTTCGAGCACGCCAGCAAGAAGCAGCACATCAAACCCACGATCACGCAACGCATAGCAGCGATTATCTTACTGCAGGCGTGCGCCGACGAGGCGCCAGTCATCCACGAAGCGCGCGTACTCGGCTTCGCGTAAAGCCGGGTCCGGCATGCGCAGCAGCGCTGATGGATGCATGGTCACGAAAATTTCAGCCGCGCGATGATGCGGCAGAAATTGGCCGCGCTCCGATTGGATCTTCACGTCGCGGCCCAGCAGCGATCGCGCCGCAGTTGCACCGAGGCACACCAGCAGTTGCGGCTGGACTGCTTCAATCTCTGCTTCGAGCCACGGTCTGCACGCGTTCACTTCTGCTCCGTTCGGCTTTTGGTGGATGCGCCGCTTGCCGCGCTCTTCGAACTTGAAATGCTTGACCGCATTCGTGAGATAAAGCTGAGTGCGATCGACGCCCGCATCCGCCAGCGCACGGTCGAGCAACTGGCCTGCGGGTCCGATGAATGGACGGCCATGTTGATCTTCAACATCGCCCGGCTGTTCACCCACAACCACGACGCGCGCATGCTCCGGCCCTTCACCCGGGACGACACGCGCGGCGCAACGATAGAGCGGGCAGGCCGTGCATTCCGCCAGCGCGCGATTCAACACGGGCAACGATGCATGCGCCGGGACCAGCGCCTGCGCGGATGCCGGTTGCGACGCAGCCATCTGCTGCACACGCGAATCGGCTTCGAGCAGCAGCCCTGGAATCAGCGCGGCTTCGGGCAGCGTGCTCCAGTGGCGCACCGGCAGTTCTGCTTTCATCGCCGCAATCTTCACCCGCGCCGGGTTGAAGATGGACGCATAGTACGCGAGCCAGAGTTCTTCCAGATCGTCTTCTGCCGGTGCGGCGGAGCGGGGAAGACCGGGCCCGAAGCGCAGCTCTTGCGTGTCCCAGTAAGCGCTGCGTTCCGGAGTCAGGATGGCCCAGCGCATAGCGCCGAAGCGCCTCACAAAAAAGGGCGCGTTGGCTTCGACGATGTGGTGATCGGGACGATGCCACGCAATGTAATCGTCATTCACCTTACGGAACCGCACGAACGCGCGCATCTTGTGCATGTCGCGCGAAACAGCATGCGCCATGCGTTTCACGCGGATGATATCGGCGTCTGATTCGATTTGCCACAGGTGCGGCTCGCCATTCGCCATGCGGAACAACACGCGATAGAGCAACGCCCACCGGTCTTCATCACGATGGCAACTGACCGATTCGGCAGCAGCAAGGAACTCCTTGGGCA
Organism: Bryobacterales bacterium; assembly: GCA_963792655.1. GTDB lineage: Bacteria > Acidobacteriota > Terriglobia > Bryobacterales > Bryobacteraceae > DOZZ01. Next base: position 1,125,198 of record CAWBWU010000003.1, on the reverse strand, counting down.
CCCGAAAGTTCCTCGGCCGCGCTTGCGATGGGGTGGGTGTTGAAAGATCGAATCCAGCTTGCCCCGTGCCTGCCGACCACAACAGCGCGCCCGGCTCAGTGTTGAGCGCCAGAAGACTGCGCGCCTGCTCGCGCCAAGCCACGTAGCTGCCGTCGAAGCAAACTTCGTGCATGGCTCAAATCTCGCCGGTGCGGGCCGTCTGTCGTGCTTCGAAAAGCGAGAGCTGCTCGGGCTGCACGAAGCGGCTCTCGAAATCTTCGCGGTCGAGCGCGCGCGTCGCGGTGTTGCCGTCCGCAGTCATCACGAAAGGCCGCACGCGTTCGAGCGGCACACGCAAGTTGCGCAGATCGTCGAAGCGCAGGCGATGATACTTGCGGATTTGCAAAATGCGTTTCACGTTGCGAACGCCCAACCCCGGTACACGCCACAACGCTTCGCGCGAGGCGACGTTGATGTCGACTGGAAAGAACGCGGGGTTGCGCAGCGCCCAGCCGAGCTTGGGATCGTGCTTCAGCGAGAGGTTCGGGTCCGCGCGTGACGTCAACTCTTCCGCCTGAAAACCATAGAAGCGCATCAGCCAATCGGCTTGATACAAGCGGTTCTCGCGCACCAGCGGCGGCTGCTGCAAGGGCAAGCCGGGATCCGAATGCGGGATCGGACTAAAGGCCGAGTAGTAAACCCGCCGCAAGTCGTACTGGTTATAAAGCCGGGACGACTTGTCGAGCATTTCGCGATCGCTCGCGTTGGTCGCGCCGACGATCATCTGCGTCGTCTGACCCGCCGGCGCGAAGTGCGGTTGTTCGCCGCGGCGGTTGGTCAAGTCTTTGGCGTCGAGCAACTGCGTGCGAATCTCATCCATCGACTCCTGGATCGTCTCGTGCGTTTTGGCCGGCGCGAGTTGAATGAGATCAACGGGGCGCGCGAGTTCGATATTGGCGCTCAGCCGGTCGGCATAGCGGCCTGCTTCGGCGAGCATCGCGGGGGAGGCACCGGGCACCACTTTCAGATGCACGTAGCCGTGAAACAGATGGTCTTCTCGAAGCGAGCGGGCCACTTCGATTAACTGCTCCATCGTGTAGTCAGGGTTCTGAATGATGCCTGAACTGAGGAACAGCCCTTCGATGTAGTTGCGCTTATAAAACTCTACGGTAAGCGTTGCGACTTCAGCAGGCGTGAATCGCGCGCGCGGCACATCGCTCGAGATGCGATTGATGCAGTAGCTGCAATCGAAAATGCAGTAGTTCGTGAGCAGGATTTTCAGCAGCGATACGCACCGGCCGTCAGGCGTATAGCTATGGCAAATCCCCATGCCCTCTGTATTGCCAAGCCCGCCGGGCGCACGCTTTCGATAAGACCCGCTGCTGGCGCAGGATGCATCGTACTTGGCAGCATCCGCCAGAATTTTCAACTTTTCGGGGGTGTCCATGGGCCGGGCAGGCTAAAACAAAAAGCCAGTAACTTGATTTTAACAGGTGGGTGGAGGGGCGGACGTTTCCTAAAACTGCGTTGCTAAAAATCGCTCGGGGTTCCTAGCGTTCGTAGTGAATCACCGCTCGCTCACGCGCGCGGCACGTAGGGCCGCCTGTCAGAGGCGCGACTAGAAGGAGCGCATTGGCCAGGGTTCGGATTTGCGGAATGCGTGAGCTTTCGGCTGTGCGCTCCTTCCGGTCGCGCCTCTGACGACTGCGCCGACACTCCTACATGCTGCAGCAGTTGCGCTCGCCGCAGCAGAGGTCCGGGCGCACGACTTCACCATCGGGGCCGAACCCTGTCTGCGTCTTCACGCACCAGAATGCGGAGCAATCGTAGGGATCGTAGAACGTAGCTTCATCGGGGTCGACGACAGCATTCAGGTACATGCCCTTCGTGCGGAGCTTGTCGCAGTGCACGCCCATGCTGAATCTTGGGGGAAGTCAGTGAAAGCATCTTAGCTCCTTTGGAGGTCACGCAGTCTGGATGCCGGCAGCACGCAAGATGGCGCGCTTCACCGCCACTTTTGCCACATCGATCTTGTAAGCGTTCTGGCTGAGCGGGTGAGCACCGCGCAGCGCGGCTTCGGCAGCCGCGGCCGCTGTGGCTTCCGTAATGGTCTTGCCCGTAAGCGCTTGTTCGGCTTCGCGTGACCGCCACGGAACCGGCGCCACCGCACCCATAACGACTCGGGCCGACTGAACCGTTGTCTTGTCGAAGGAGAGCAGCACCGTGGCGAACGCGATCGGCCAATCGTGCGAAGTCTTGTACCGCACTTCGTAGTGTCCGCTCTTGTAATTCGAAGGCGCGGGAAGAATGACGTGCGTCAGCAATTCATCCGGCGCGAGCACGTTCTCCGTTCGCAGGTTCTGCTGCGGCAGCGTGAAGTACTCGGCTGCAGGCACCATGCGCTCGCCTTTGGGTCCGACGAGACGGAACGTGGCGCCGTACGCCACCATGGGAACCGCCAGGCTCGACGGATGCACGATGAAGCTTGGTCCGCCGCCCAGCATTGCGTGGAACTGATTCTCTCCGGCGGGCGAGAAGCACGTGTTCCCGCCTTTCTTGAAACAGACGAACTCCTCGTTGCGGAAATACCAGCAGCGCGGCCGCTGATTCAGATTGCCGCCCACGGTACCCTGATTGCGGATTTGCGGCGTGCCGACTTCGATGGCAGCGGCGCTCACCGCGGGGTACATCCGCGCGATCTCCGCATGTTCGGCTACATCGACCATCTTCATCGCCGCGCCGATCCTCAACCCGCCATTAGCAGGCTTCACCGTCGATTCGAGCGCAGACTTGACGTTCACGAGCCGCTCCGGCTGCGTGACGTAGTCTTTCATGCGCGCCAGAAGGTCCTGACCACCGCCGATCGGCACTGGCGTGTTCGAGTTGCGGCGAGAGGGCCGCCACGGCTTCCTTCTCGTTAGCGGGGTTCACATAAGCAAAAGCTTTCACAAGACCTCCTGATGCAACAACGCAGAACCGGAATTTCGACGCTCATCAAGCCCTCTGCTCCCGGATCGCCTTCAGAACTTTCGCCGGCGTGAGCGGCAGGCTGCGCATGGTAACTCCGGTCGCATTGCGGACGGCGAGTGCAATGGCGGCCGCTGTCGACACCGTTGGCGGCTCACCCAGCCCGATAACTCCACGCTCCGGCTGATCTTTCAGGCGCACGTCGATGTGCGGAATATCGGACATGCCCGCCAGCAGATACCACTCCATGTTGGGATTGACCATCTGCCCCGTATTGCGGTCGAGGATGCGGTCCTCATAACAGCGCGAAATTCAGTGATCCGATGACCCCGCCGTAACACTGGCTTTCGGCCGTAAGCCGGCTCACCACCAGCCCGCAGTCCTGCAGCACCAGAACGCGGGTGACCTTCACGATGCCGGTCTCGATGTCGACCGTCGCTTCGGCGAACTGCACGCCGCTCGTCGTCGAGGACGACATGCCTTGCTTCCAGTCGCCGTCAGCCGCTATCGGCTGAGGTCCAATGTGCTTGCAGGCGTCGGCCCACGGCATGCCCTTTGAAGGATCGTCCTTCACCTGAATGCGGCCGCCAGTGGCGACCAGTGTTGCGGCATCCACGCCGAGCGCGGGCGCAACCTTCTCCTTCAATGCATCGAGCGCCTTGACCGCTGCGACGCGAATGCCCGGGCTGATGCTAGCGGCGGTGGTGCTGCCACCCGACAACGCGCTCACTCCGTACGGGGTGTCGCCGATCTCGGGCCGCACGCGCGAAGGCTGCAGTCCCAAGGTGTCGGCCGTGATGACGGCAACCAGCGTACGCGTGCCGGTGCCCAGATCCTGCGTGCCGAGGCGCATGACCACGCCGCCGTCCGATGCGATCTCACAATGGGCCGGCGCCGGTCCGCGTCCGCCTCCGCCCCAGGTGTTGATTGAAACGCCCATGCCGGTTTTGATCGGGCCGGGCGTCTTGATCGCCGGTGGCATGCCGCTTGTTCCAGCCGAACTCCGCGGCGCCTTCCCGCAAATAAGCGCGCCACATCGCATTCGGCGCTTCGGGAGGCAGGTTCTTGATCCGGAACTCGACCGGATCCATGTTCACCTGGTCCGCCAGCTCATCCATGATGATCTCGGTGTTAAACGAGCCTTGCGGATGGCCGGGCGCGCGCATTGGCCGCTGCTGAGCCGGTGTTGGTGAAGACGTCTTTATGCTCGCGGCGGCGGTTCGGCAATCTGATAAATGTACGGCAGCGGGAAACCCGCAGTCGCGCCAGCGCCGCCCGTGCCCCATGACTCGCGCATCGAAGGCCGTGATGATGCCATCCGCCGAGACGCCGGCTTTGATGTGCGCAGTGGCGGACGGCCGGTTGCCGGTTGCCAGATGCTCTTCCTTGCGGTCGAGCATCAGCTTCACAGGCGCTTTTGCGGCTTGGGCGAGCTTGGCGCAAATCAGCCCTTCCGCGCCGACGCTCAACGCTTTGCTGCCGAACCCGCCGCCCATGTACTGGCAGATCACGCGCACATTCGCCTGCGGAATGCCCAAAGCACTCGCAAAGTTTTCGCGCGCGCCGTTCACGCCCTGGGTCGAAATCCAGGCCGTCAGCTTGTCGCCATCCCATTCGCAAACGGTGCCGTGCGTCTCCATGCAGGTATGCGTGATGACCTGGGTGGAGTAAGTTTCCTCCACCACATGCGCGGCCGTTTGGAAGCCTGCCGCGACATCGCCCGATTGCTGCGGCTGCGAGGCGCGGACATTGCCGCCGTTGAACACGGCTGGCGCGGCGCCGGAGAGCGCACGCTCAACGATCGTGACGTGCGGCAAAACTTCGTACTCAACCTTGATCGCTCGCGCTGCGTCGATCGCGTGCTCTTCGGTGTCTGCCGCGACGGCTGCTACTTCGTCGCCCTGGAACATCACTAGATTCTTCTGGGCGTTCGCCGGATCGCGCCAGACGAGCGTGGTCTTCACGCCGGGCATGCTGTTGGCTTGCGATAAATCAACCGAGACAACGCGGGCGTGCGGGTAAGGCGAACGCACGATGCGTCCGTAAAGCATACGCGGGCGCGCAATGTCGAAGGTGTACTTGGCGCGGCCGGATACTTTCTCGGGGCCATCCAGGCGCTTGACGTGAGTACCCAGGACGCTCGTCTGATCAGGCCACTTGAAATCAGCGTCAGTGAGATTAGCCACGCTGTGTTCCTTTCACACTCGAGACCGCTTCGAAGATGCGCGAGAACGTTCCACATCTGCAAATGTTGCCGTCGAGGCCCTTTTTGATCTGCTCGGGCGACGGGTCAGGATGCTTTTCGAGCAGCGCCACGCTGGCCATGATGAAGCCCGGAGTGCAGAACCCGCACATCAGTGCGTCCTTCTCGCAGAAGGCTTTCTGCACCGGGTGCAGTTGGTCGCCGTTGCGCAAGGCCATCGACACTGCGAACCTGTTTGCCTTGCACCTCGATCGCAAGTGTCGAGCAGGAGTAGACGGCACGGCCGTCCACGATCATTGTGCATGCGCCGCAGGTTCCCCGATCGCAACCGCGCTTGTTGCCCGTGAGATTTGCACGCATGCGAAGCGCATCGAGCAGCGTCACGCGAGGCTCGATCATCAGGTCAAGCTGGCGTCCATTCACGTTCAGCCGCACCGGAACTTCACCGGGCCCGAGCGCGGCAGGTCCGGTCTGCGCCGCGGCGGCGGTAGTCGCGCTGACGGTTTCAACCAGCCCGACAACGCTGGTGGATTTCAGAAAGTTGCGACGGCTAAAATTCATGCCGTTCGGAACGTCTTCATTCTTAGCCATTCACAATTTCCTTTTGGCTTGATGTTACGCCCAATTGCCGGGAGAATGTACCGATCACCGCAATCTTTCCGCAAACTATTTTGACGTTCCGTCGTATTCATAGAATCAGGAGAATTATGCTTCGGATTGTCTTATCCTGCGCGCTATTGTGCGCCGCCTCCGCACCTGCTGCAGAAAGCGGGCTGCACGTGCCGGTGACTTATTACAAGCTCCCGAACGGATTGCGGGTCGCCCTGTCACCGGACCACACATCTCCTACGGTCGCGGTGGCCGTATATTACAGGATCGGATTCCGCGTGGAGCCCAAAGATCGCACAGGTTTTGCACACCTGTTCGAGCACATGATGTTTCAGGGGTCGCAGAACCTCGGCAAGATGGAGTTCATTCAGCTCGTTCAGAAGAACGGCGGAATCCTGAATGGCTCGACGCGCTTCGACTTCACCAATTACTTCGAAGTCGTGCCGGCCAACAAGCTTGAGACTGCTTTGTGGGCCGAGGGGGATCGCATGCGCGGGCTCGCGATTACGCAAGACAATTTGACCAACCAGCAAGGCGTTGTAGGGAACGAAGTGAAGGTGAACGTCATCAACCAGCCCTATGGCGGCTTCCCCTGGCTCGACATGCCGCAGCTTGCGAACACCAATTTCTATAACGCTCACAACTTCTATGGCGATCTGAAAGATATCGAGGCCGCGACACTGCCGGAAGTGCAGAGCTTCTTCAAGACGTACTACGCACCGAACAATGCGGCGCTCGCGATTGTGGGCGACTTCGATGAAGCGACGGCGCGCTCGTTCGTCGAGAAATACTTTGCGGCTATCCCGACGTCGAACCTTCCGCCCGTGCCGGATTTAACGGAGCCCGTGCAAAAGGAAGAGCGCCGCTCATCGCGAGTCGACAAGCTGGCGCAGCGTCCGGCGCTGGGGATCGCGTATCACATGCCCGAACGCAACACGCCCGAATTTTTCGCGATGGGCTTACTGGATCAACTCCTCGTCGAAGGCGACGACAGCTTGCTCGCGCAGGAGCTGGTCAAGAAGAAGGGCTATGCGAGCGAAGTGCAGGGTGGCATCAATTTGCTCGGAAACATGTTCGATTACAGCGGGCCGATGCTGTTCACCATTTCGTTATTCCACGATGCGAAGAATCCTGCGGATCAAATTCTGGCGGACGCAAGCAGGGTGATCGACCGCCTCGCGTCTGAACCGCTCTCGCCTGAAATGTTGGCGCGAGCCCGCGTGAAAATGCGCTCAGCGCTTTACGATAACGTGGACGACACGTTTGGCTTCGGCCGTGCCGACCTGCTTGCGAGCTTCGCGCTGTTCGACGATGACCCTGCGCGGATCAACACGCTCGAAGCGGATTTCGCCAAGGTCACTCCCGCGCTCATTCAGAAGACTGCGCGGGAATATCTGCGGCCGACGAACCGCACGATTCTGACGATCGTCCCGGCCGCCGCGCCCGCCGCTACCAAGTAAATCAGGAGCAGCCATGCACTTACCTCACGCACGATTCATTGTTGCCACTCTCCTGGTTGCCTCATGCGCTTCCGCCGCGACGAAGGAGCTTCCGCCCGAAGGGGGACCTGCGCGTCCGTTCGCGCTCGCGGCGCGTCAGGATACGCGGCTCGCCAACGGCCTGCAGATCACGCTGGTTCCTTACGGATCGACGCCGAAGGTAACGGTCACCGTGGTGATTGCGGTCGGGCGCATTACTGAAGCGGCGAATCAGCCCGGGCTCACAACCCTGCTCACGAGCCTGATGAAAGAGGGCACCACCACCCGCAGTGCAGAACAGATCGCGCGCGAAGCTGCCGACATGGGTGGTCAGATTTCGGCGGAGCCCGGTACTGACGAATCGATCTTCTCGATCGACGTGCTCTCTGAGTTTGCGCCGCGCGCCGCAGCTTTGCTGGCCGACATCGTGCAGCATCCGCGCTTGCCCGAATCTGAATTGCCCCGGCTGCAGAGCGATCTGATTCGTGAAACCGCAATCGCGCGCTCAACTCCGGGCACGCTCGCGGACGAGCGGTTCCGTGCTGTTTTGTTTGGCGCTCACCCTTACGGCGCGCCGCTCCCCACAGAGCAGCAGATTAAGTCGTTCGATATCGCGACGGTTCGCGAATACTACGCGAAGAATTTCGGAGCTGCGCGAACGCGCGTGTATAGCGCGGGCAAGTTCGATGCAACGCTCGGGCCGGCAATCGCCCATGCGTTTGAAAGTTGGCCGGCGGGAACTAAACCCGTTTTCACGGCGCCGAAGCCGTCTTATCAGCGGAGGTTAGAAGTAATCGACAGGCCCGGCGCCGCTCAGTCGACGGTGATCTTAGGTTTGCCCGTGGTGGACCCGACCAGCCAGGACTACATCGCGCTGCAGGTGATGGATTCGCTGCTGGGTGGCAGCTTTGGTTCGAGGATCACATCTAATATTCGCGAGCAGAAGGGCTACACGTACTCACCGCGCAGCCAGGTGGTTCCGCGTATGCACGGCGCTTACTGGGCGGAAGAAGCCGATGTGACTACTGCGGTGACCGGCCCATCTATGGTTGAGATTTTCAAAGAAGTCGACCGGCTTCGCGCGGAGCCGCCCAGTGCGGAAGAACTGAAGGGAATCCAGTCGTACCTTGCCGGGGTGTTCGTGCTGCGCAATTCTTCGCGGCGCGGCGTGATCAACCAGCTCGACTTCGTCGATCGCTATGGCTTTGGTGATCAGTATCTACGGAGCTACGTGCAGCGCATCATGGCGGTCAAGCCGTCCGATGTGCAGGCGATGACCGAAAAGTACATCTCGCCCTCGAAGATGACGATGGTGGTGGTGGGCGATAAGGCGAAGATCGAATCGCAGTTGACGACGTATCAGACTGCGCAATAAAGGGGATTGGCAACGGTGACGGCGTCACCGTTGCCCTACTTCAGTTAAGCTTTGCGCTCAGTGGCGCTCGGATAGTAGCCGTCGTAATCCTGCCTGTCGCCGAGGAACCAGTCGGGAACGCAGTTCAGGACCACACCGAGCAGCTTGTCTTTCGGGATAGCATCAAGTGCCTTGAAGCACAGCTCTTTGTTGGTGTGGTCCGGGCGTGCAACCACGACAACGCCGTCGCTGCTGGCGGCGAGCAAATCGTAGTCTGCCACTGCGGCGATCGGCGGCGAATCGATCACCATATACCGGAACGTCGAGCGCAATCTTGCGCAGGCTGCCTGCCACCGCGCGGAATCGAGCAGTTCGCCCGGATTTCGCAGCGGCTCACCGGCGGTGATGATGTGCAGTTGCGGAAACTCTTCGGACTGAACGACAACGTCCCGCAGTTCAGCGGTGCCGGCGAGGAACTCGGCCAAACCTGGCGAAGACGGAATGCCGAGCTGATTCGCAATCATCGAACGCCGGAAATCTGCGTCGATCAAAACCACGGGCGCGTCGTCTTTCAGCGCCAGTACACCGGCCAGGTTCATCGCAGTCGTGCTCTTGCCATCGCCAGGTCCGGCACTCGAGACGACGATCAGCCGCGGCTGACGCGGATGCTGAACGATCTTCGTGCGTAAGAGACGGTACTGCTCACCAGCGCGGCTGTCTTCATCGAAAGGCAACACGGGAGATGCAGCGTTCACTCGGAATGAGACGCGCCGGTAGCCGGTGGAGGGCGTTGGGTCGGGCGCGGGTGCAGCCGCGGCTTGGGGCGGAGGCGTGGAAGGCGCAGCCGGCGGCGCGGAAGGGGCCACCGGCGCCGGAGTTGCAGAGGCGTCGACCGGAGGCGGCACAGTTGGCGTGTCGCCAAACCCGATCTGCGATTTATTCAGAACTTCAGAATACTTGCTCATGTTTTTCGGCTATTCGCGGGCGAGGTGAGTAAATCCCAAGCGGCTCGCCAGGCGCGCAAAGAAGGAAGTCTTGGCCGGCGCCGGAGCGTAACGCTCGAGCGCTTTGATGCGAAGTCCCGAACCTAATGCGGAAGGTGTCGAAACGGAAACGGGCGCTGGAAGCGGTTCGATAACCACCGGCGGCGCAGGAGCGGGTGTGTTGGCGGCAACTGGCGTCCGCTGCGGAGATAAAGCCGCGGCAGTTTGCGTTACTGGAACTGCGTGCGGTGCAGGCGCGGCAGCGAACTGCGCGGGCGCTGCATTCGGTGCAAGCTGCAGATCGCGAGCCACATTCTCGACATGATCCGCGGTTACGGTTTTAACCGAATCTGCAAACGCGAGCATCAGAGCGTTGTCGCAGATACTGTTGATCAGGCGCGGGATGCCCTGCGAGTAAGTTGCGATGCGTCCAATGGCTTCGGGCGAGAACGGCTGCGGCTCGGCGCCCCCGGCCTTTTTCCAACGGTGCGCGATGTACTCGGCGATATCCGTTGCGGCAAGCGGGCGTAAAGCGAGGCGCACGCTGATGCGCTGTTTCAACTGCCAGAGTTCCGGTCTGTTCAGAACTTCGTCGAGTTCGCTCTGGCCAAGCAAAAGAATCTGCAACAGCTTTCGATCGTCCTGCTCGTAATTGCCAAGCAGGCGAATCTCTTCGAGAAGAGCCGGGCTGAGTTTGTGCGCTTCGTCGACGATGATGCTGCAGATCTGCCCCTGCTCGTTGGTGCGCGTCAAAAACTCGCGCAACATGTGCAGGCGGCGCGCTTTACTCGGCGGGATCTCGGGAATGCCGAAATCGATCATCGCGCTTTCCAGAAATTCGTCCGGCGTCAGCATCGGATTGAGGATGACGCTTGACCGCACCTGGCTTTGGTTCAGGTTTTTGAGCAAGGAGGCCAACAACGTGGTTTTTCCTGTGCCTGCCATTCCGCTGAGGGAAAGAAACCCCTTGCGATCGAGTACGGCGTAGGTGAGCCCTGCCAGCGCCTCACGATGTTGCGCTGTCAGAAACAGGAACGCCGGATCCGGCGTCATGCTGAAGGGCTTCTTGGAAAGGCCGAAAAACGAGGTGTACATGAATCAGAAGGGTTTCCACCCCAGGTAGCCCGCTAACGCCACAGCCATCAGCGCGAACAGCCCGGTGGAAGTCAAAGCCGCCAGCCGCCGTTTTCCTGTGGTCAAGCCTCCACTCCCGCCATTCGAACCAGCGGGCGCCAGAGGCATTTCGATGTAAGGCACGCGTCCCAGGATCGGCACGGATTTCGGGAATTCCCATTCGCCGAGAAGCGTATTGTGACGGAAACCCAAGGCCAGCGCGGTCAACAGACCGAGCGCCAGGCTCACCACTGAGCCTGCGGCCGCAAACAGCGGGCGGTTCGGCTTATAGGGCTTCTCGGGAATTTGCGCTGCGTCGACCAGAGTGAAGCGCTCCGACTTCTGGCGGCGCTCCATGTCGCTCGACATCTCGGCGGCCATCTTCTTGTCGAGCAGAATCTTGTAGTTGTTCTTGGAAGTATCGTAATCGCGCGTGATCTGCGCCATGTCCTGCTCACGCAACGGGAGGCGTTCGAGGCGGCCTTGCATCGCGCCGGTAACCCCGGTCAGGCGTTCTTCTTCCTTCTTGCGGGCCTCAAGCTCATTGTCAAGTGCAGTGATCTGGGCTTTGATCGTTGCGACGCGCTCTTTCGCGGCGTTCAATTCAACGCGATCGCGTGCTGCAGTACTGGGCAGAGTACGCGCTACGGAATGGGTGGAAGAAGCGGTCGCAGGCGACGTTCCCTTGGCCTGCGCGGCTTCGAGTCGCAGCTCCTGCGCCAGTTCGTTCTTGGCGCGCCTCACTTCCGGATGGTCATCGCTATAGTGGCTGCGTAAAGTGTCGAGCTTCTGCTGCAGCACTTCGGACTGCTTGGGAACCACGACGCCGTTCGCCGTCACCACCGTATCTGCGGGTGGCGGGGGAGGAGGGGTATTGATGGCAGTCACGATGGACGCGAGATTTGCTTCAGCGCTCGTCAGATTGGTCTCGAGCATCATGCGTGTTTCGGCGGCCCGGCGGCTTGCATCGCGATTTGCCGCGACAGCAGCGTCCAAGCGCGAGAGACCACCGCTGATTGCGGTTTCCTGCTGCGGCAACTCACCGTTATGCTGCTGCTTGTACTGGCTCACCTTCGCTTCCATCTCATCCAACCGCTTCTTGGCTTCATCGAGCTGGGCCGACATGAATTCTGACGTGCCCTCGGCCTGATTCTCGCGGTTCTGCATGTTCTCGTCGATGTAGAGCTGCGCCAGTTTGTTGGTCACCTGCGCGATCACTGCAGGGTCCGTACCCTCGTAAGCGATGCGAAAAGCGCCGGGCTTGTTGCCGGTCCAGCCGCGGACCAGCGTGAAGGTGATGTTGGCGCGCATTTTGTCCAGCATCTCTTCTTGCGTCATACCCTTGCGCTCATTGCGGAAAAGGTTGAACTCGCTGATCACTTTCAGCAGGCGCGTGTTGCTCAAAACGTCCTGGTTGATCGTGGCGATGCGATCCTGAACCTCGGTGTTGACTGTCGACGTCACGTACCGGTCCGGAATCTTCTGGCTCTCAACCAGGACCAGGGCTTCGGACTTGTAGATGGACGGCAGCTTAGCGACAACCCCGACCGCGATGATGCTGCCGATAATCCAGATCGCAACAACCAGCGCCTTGCGCTTCCAGAGCATGCGAACGAGAGAAAGCGGGTGGAGTTCAGGCCGTAAAGAAGGTGCTTTTGGAGGAGTCATTGGCAACTCGAATTCATAGAGACAGAAATGGCAGACACGTTCAACGTCCGATCCAGGCTGGAAAACAGCCTAGCCGGTGGGAGCGGAGCTCCGGCACAATATCGATATTCGATTCCGCAGTATATCATCGGTCACTCGGAATATCTGCTACATCGGGCGTATAACTTAGACGGGCCCCGAAGGCATGGGTTCTGATCTCGCGCGGCCCGGCTTTTCCGCTAGCTGGCGAGAGCGAATACGGCTTTTCGACAAACAGGAAAAGTACCGCCGAAGCCGAAAGTGATACGCAGATGCACAGCGGCAGGACAATGCCTAAAATTTGCGCGGGGCCGGGAGTCCAGTGCATCCCACTGATCAAGACGTAGCGCAGCCCTACCAGCGTCAGGCCATGAACCAGGTAATACGAGTAGCTCATGTTTCCCAGCCAGCGAAGGGGCGCGATCCGGAAGAAACGGGCAAGACCGCCGACGCCCTGAATGGAATAGGCGATCAGAAACCCGAGCGCAAAAAGTAAAGCAATCCGGGGCGCAATGCCGGGCAGATTGAAAGCGCGCCCGATGAACATCAGGTACCAGGACGCGCCGCACGCGAGCACGATCAGCGGTTCATGCCAGCGGCGGGGCTGAAAGCCGAGAGGCGCCCGGGTGCACTCGTAAATGACCGGTCCGCCGAAGAACATCAGCAGACTCGGGTGAAACTCCAGATAGCTTTGCGGCCTGAGCGCAATGATCGCAAGCAGTCCGGCCCCGATCGCCCAGAAGCGCAGACGCGCCAGAGGACTCCAGCGCTGCATGCCTGTCCCCCACACGATCAGCGGAAAAAGCAGGTAGGACAAAAATTCGTAGCTGATCGACCATGCCACCGTGATGAAAGGCGGTAATGGCGAAAATGCCGGGTAAAAACAGCAGATTGGCCGCGATGTAGGCGGCTCCCGCGGCAAATCCGTGCGGCAACTTCGAGTCGTTCAGAAACCGGCTGAGCAGAAGATACACACCAAACATCACCAGGAACGCCGGATAGATTCGCTGCGCGCGACGGCGGAGAAAGCTCGCGTAGGTGACGCGGTGCCGCAGCAGGATCCCGTAGACCAGGTAGCTGCTAAGCAAGAAGAAGAGGTCGACGCCGGACGGTCCTGCGCGATGCAGGAACTGGAAACCGGGGATCATAGGGCCGCCGAAACGCCCGAAAGCACTGGCGAAATGGACAAAGAAAATCATCGCGACGGCCAGGCCGCGAAGCCCTTCCATCTCTAAAATTCGCGCGCGCCCGCCAGGCAGTTCGAAAGCAGAAGAAAGCTGCTGGTACCACCCGTGAACTGGCCGAGGCTCAGCCGGTATGGCAGCCGTCACGTGCTCGTGAGCAGTCACGAAGGGGTTCCGTTAGCGGCGGATGCTACTGTGAAAGACCAAGTCCGCCACGCCGGCCGGGATTCCATAACAACGACACCTGCACACCGTTATTTTGCAGGTCGTAAGCGGCCCCGCGGAAGTAGCCGGTGTTGGAACGGTAGTAGTACTGACCGTCGACAGAGAGGTGATTGCTAATGTGCCGTGTCAGTCCGGCGCCTGCGCGCCAACCCGAAAGAGTACGAGCGAGTATGGAACCCTGGAAGTCGTTCCAGCTTGCGGTGCTGTGAAAAGCCCAACGGCCGCCCGGTATGGCCCAGTTATAACTGCCCTGGGCGAAGACGCTGCGCGAGGAGCCAATGCCGTAGGTGTCGGATGTAGTGCTGTCAAAGCTGGCAATCAGAGTGTTGGCAAAGGCCTTGTAGCCGAGACGCCCGCCCGCTTCGTAGTGCGCCAGCCCGTGGGACACGTTCAACTTCTTAGAATTCAACGTCTGATTATCGCCGACGCCGATGTCGCCGCCCACAAACCAGTGAATGCCCATGTTGCGGTTTGCGTCAAAGGTCAAGATTGTCGTAAGAGCATCAACGTAGCGCGAGGAAATGCGTCGCACAGCTACGGCAACACCCACGTGCGTTCGGGGCGTCAGGGCATGCGACGCATGCGCTGAAACATTCTCGCCAAGCGAATCCCCGAGCAGGTACGCCTGTTGCACCCGCTGGCTGCCGCTATTGTCCGAGAGATGCTGCAAGCGTGTGGCGCCAAGAGTAACGGACAGGCTCGTGCGCTGCGAATACGCGTAGCTGAGCGTGTTGCTCATGCTCGCTTCAAGGAACCGGGTCCCGAACAGCAACGTCTGCGCCGGCGAATCCAGGATAGGAGTTCCTGTCAACGTGGAAGCAATCGATGCGTCGGAAAGACTTCCGTTCAGAACCGTGTTCTGGAACGTTCCGAAACTTACGGGCAGAGCAGCCACCTGGCTGTAGACACCCGGTTGGAACAGCGAATGCGCCAGATTGCTGATCGCGGCCGTCGCGTTGTAATTCTCCGTCAAACGGGGCGATAGGCGATGCGTTGAACCAATCGTCAGAGAATGGTTCATCGCGTTCAATGCCGAATAACGCACGCGCGCGGTGTAGTCGAAGCTGTAGACAACGGAGATGTTTGAGATAGCCGTTCCGTGAGTCCACCCGCCGGACGCAGCGCCGCCGTAAGCCCCATCGGCCGGCAGGTTCGTTGTTCCCAACGTCAAAAGCTGGCCCTGACCGGAAGAAAACCACGCGCCGAAGATGGATGCGCTATACAGCCCGAACCCGTTTTGTCTCAGGTCGGAGTCGATGGTCGAAGGAATATCTGAAGGAGTGATCTGCGAACAGAGCGGCAGCGCGGACAACAGCGCCAGCACGGAAACCGAAAAGCGTGCGTGCATACAGGGGTTCTCCTTTTCCTAACGGATGGCGATGGAGGAACCTATTCTGCCAGCTTCGAAGGCGAATGTACAGCAATGGGTTTTCACGCGACGGGGTAAAATTTACTTTTGCAATACTTTCTTACTCGCTTTTGCTTATGGTATTCTTACGCAATCGGCACGCGTTGAAAATGTCAATCGCATCACGAGGGTCAGCCATGTTCCGTCTGATCTAGAATGCGAACCGCTCAGTAAACCTCATGGGGACAACCCAACAACCTGTAGTTCAGGGAAGCTTCTTTAGTTTTTTGCGCCCTTTCCGTTGGACTTTCCTCGTTAACTCTGCCGTATTACTGCTTCTCTTGGTGCTGCTGTACACCGACGTGCTTGCAGATCTGGCGAATGACTGGTGGACGGACCCGAGTCTTTCCTACGGTCTTCTGATTCCGCCGCTCGCCGCTTTAATCGCCTGGCATCGGCGCGACGCTTTGAGAGAAGTGCCTGTCTCTCCTGATTGGCGCGGCTTGTGGTTGATGGGTTTTGCTTGCCTGATGTTTATCGCAGGTAAAGTAGGCGCAGAGTTTTTCCTTCCGCGGCTCTCTTTCGTTTTGCTGCTGGCGGGAATGGTGTGGACATTTTGGGGCCGCGCTCGCCTTCGTGTACTGACCTTCCCCTTTGTACTGCTGGCGACCATGGTTCCTCTGCCGGCGCTCATTTACAACTCGATCTCAGCTCCGCTACAGCTCTTCGCTTCGGACATAGCGGCACGCGTCGCGCAGGCTTGCGGCGTTTCGGTATACCGCGATGGCAACGTCATCAATCTTGCGCGCATCTCGCTCGGCGTTGAAGAAGCTTGCAGTGGATTGAACTCGCTGGCGGCATCGATGGTGGCGAGCCTGCTGCTCGGATTTCTGCAATGCACGCGGGTGTGGACGCGGTGGGTGCTTTTCGTGTTGTCGATTCCGCTCTCGATTGCAGTAAACGTTCTGCGCGTCTCGGGAACCGCGATCATCGCCGATTATCAGGAGAAGTTTGCGATGGGCTTCTACCATGCCTTCTCCGGCTGGTTGGTGTTCGTTGCGGGCTTCGGCATACTTTACGGATTTGCCAAGGCTCTGCACCGCTGGTTTGAGGTTCCATGAAGTCATCGCCGATGAAGATGCTCGTAACGGTGGTTCTGCTGGCCGCCACGCTTCTTACTTATCGCTGGACGGAGCTGCGCCGGCACCCTGATTCCCTGGCTTACGCGCTCGATACGATCGATCGTGAGATCGATGGCTGGGCCGTGCGCGACACACAGCAGTTGACGCCGCGCGTGCTTGGACGTCTCTTGCCGACCAGTTATCTCTCGCGCACGTATCAGCGCGCGAACGATCAGCTGGGTCTCTTCATCGCGTTTTATGAACAGCAGCGCGCGGGCGAAAGCATGCACTCGCCGAAGCACTGTCTGCCGGGCAGCGGTTGGGAAATCTGGAAGCATGAAACCGCGAACCTCGTGGTGAAGGGCCGCACGATTCCCATCAACAAGTACTACATCCAGAATGGCGGCCAGCGCATGCTGGTCTTCTACTGGTACCAATCGAAAGACCGCATCGTCGCCGATGAGTACTATGCCAAGGTGCTGCTGATCCGCGACACCATGGCCGATGGCCGCACCGCCGGTTCGATCGTGCGCATCACGGTTCCCGATCAGCCGGGTGCTTCCGAACAGGCTTTAGCTTTCGCCGCGCGCATCATCCCTGAAGTGGACCACTGCTTCCGCAGTTAGCCGCCGCTTTTTTCGATTTGCTTTTCGCGCTTTCTTCAGGCAACCTTAGAGGTTTTCCTGATGCTCGTTCGCGTTCTGTACCATGACCATTGTTTTGACGGAGCCGCTTCCGCCGCGTACTTCAGCCGTTTCGTTGAGGGCGCGTTTTACCCCGGCTGCCGCTTCGCCTACACCGGCATGGCGCACAAAGCGTCGCAAACCTTCGAGGACGAACTCTTCGATGGCGACGAGAACGCCATCGTCGATTTCAAGTACTCAAGCAACGCCAAGCTGACGTGGTGGTTCGACCATCACCAGAGCGCGTTTCTTACGCCGGAAGATGCCCAGCACTTTCACCGCGACCGCAGCGGCAAGAAGATGTACGACATCAGCTACAAGTCGTGCACCACATACATCTCGACTATCGCCCGCGAACGTTTTGGATTTACCGCACCTGATCTGACGCAACTCGTGCACTGGGCCAACATCATCGATGGCGCGCAGTACGAGAACGCGAAGAGCGCCGTTGAGCTTGGCGCACCAGCGATGAAGCTGACGCTGGTGATCGAAGGTTCGAAGGGCAGCGATCTAATTCACAAAATCATCGGTTGGATGCAGCACATGCCGCTCGAACAGATTGTCGAGCAGCCCGAAGTGCGCGACATGTACCAACCGCTTTATGAGCGCCACTTGCGTTCGATCGACATCATTCGCGAGCGCGCGCATCAGGATGGTAATGTCGTTACCTTCGACCTTACCGGCTGTGACCTCGAAGGCTACAACAAGTTCATCCCCTACTACTTGTTTCCGACGAGCGTCTACACGGTGTCGGTGTTGCCTTCGAGTTTCCGCACCAAAATCTCGGTGGGTTCGAATCCCTGGGCTCCGAGCGAACCGGTGCACAACCTGGCGTCGATCTGTGAGCGCTACGGAGGCGGTGGGCATCCCCGCGTCGGCGCGATCAGCCTGCCGCCGGATCAACTCGACGAAGCGCGTCGCGTGGCTGCAGCCATTATTGAAGAGCTAAAGGGCTAACCGCGCAAGCGCGCGACTTCCTGCGGAGTGAGTTCGCGCCACGCTCCTGACGCGAGCCCCCCAATCTGCAACGACCCGATCGCAAAGCGGGTGAGTTCGCGCACTTCGTTGCCGATCGCCTCGAGCATGCGCCGGACTTGCCGGTTGCGGCCTTCAGTAATGGTGAGCGTTAGTGTGTTGGCATCGATACGCGCGACAACCGCCGGCCGCGTGGGACCGTCTCGCAATTGCACGCCCCGCGCCAGAGCATCCAGGTCCGCATCGGAGACGGGTCTGGCTGCGACGACGCGATAAGTCTTCGGAACTTTGAAGTCGGGGTTGGTCAGCCGCTCTGCAAAATCGTTGTCGTTTGTCATGATCAACAGGCCGCTGGTATCCAGATCGAGCCGCCCGACAGGAGACACGAAGCCCGCAACATCGCGAATGAGATCGTAGACTGTTGGCCTCCGCTCCGGATCTTTGAAAGTGGTGATGTAGCCGGCGGGCTTGTGCAAGAGCAGATAACGCTTCTTCGCCGCGCGTAATGGCTTGCCATCGAACGCAACCTTGTCGCGATCGAGGTCGATCCAGTGGTCCGGGTTCTGGATCTCGCGGCCGTTGACTCGCACGCGGCCTTGCCCGATCCAGCTTCGCGCTTGTGTACGCGAGCCAAGCCCGGCCTTCGAGATTACGCGTTCGAGCGTCTTGAGAACGCGTTTTTCCATCAGTGCAGAACGGTCTTCGCGATGCCGGTGTTGTTGCCGCTGTCGACCGCGCGCACCGCAATGACATGTTCACCAGTGCTGCGCAGGGGCACTTCGAGCGCGAAGGTCTCATGCGAGCTGTCGATCACGCCGTCGTCTGCGGCAAGCGGAACCCAGGCCCCAGCATCGATCGAGTACTCGCAACGCCGCAATGGCGACGTAACGTCAGTGACGGCGATTGCGAGTTTCGCAACACTGCCGGCGCGCGTGACGCTGGTGAACTTCACCTCGGGCGGCGTATTGTCGATCAACACCGGCGAGCTGATTAACTCAGCATCCATCGCTTGACCAGCGGGGTTCGACTCACGATCGGAAGCGCCGACGCGGAAGTAGTAGCGGCCATCGGCAAGCGTGTCGGAGTCAATTCCAAAGGTATTCTCGTGCAGGTTCGAGCGCAGCGTCTTCCACTCGCGCTCACCTTCACCGCGAAAGCTCAACGTGTACACCAGCTTGTCGCCTTCGGGATCGTCCGCCTGCCAGGTGATGACGATTTGTTGCGACGCAGCGCGTGACAGCGTCTGCACCGGCGTGCCCGTGCTGGTGGCCGGCCCCGCGTCACCCGTGTCGGTTACAGTGATGGCGTAAGCGCTGGTGGAACCGGCCGGAATCGCGGCCTTGGTGGGCGTTGCCGCGGTTGCGGGCGCTGCGGCGACAACGATCGACCGCACCACGGGCGGCGAGTTCTGCGGAAGATAAGAGACGCTCACGCCCTGCATGTGCGGAGGCGTAGCGCTCGATGCGAATTGCGCCTCCCACTGGATGTAGCGCGCGTTCGGGCTGGTGACCTGCGCACCGCTGGCGTCCTTCAACAGTTCGGACCAATCGCTCCACGTGCGGTCCGGCCGCAATGAGTTGCCTGTTCGCGTGCGCACCTGAATCGCGCCGTTGCCCTGCCAGCGTAATTGCCCCCAACGCGAGATGGTCCCTGAATCGTAAATGGGGGACTCGTATGTGCCGCGCTCTGCTGTCGCAGACGAAAGGCGATACACGCGTCCCATGTTGCCTGTCGCTGCGAGCACGGAGGAGCCGCTGCGCAGCAGGCGCAACATCTCCGCGTCATTGGTCTGACTGATGAGTGTGACCTTGTGATCGGGAGACAGCCGGTAGAGCCTTCCGTTGCCATCGGTCGAGAACAGGATTTGGCCATCGAGCGGCAGCAGATCGTAGATGTTCTCTTCTTTCGAGCTCCATAATGTTTCGACGGTGTTGTCGGGGCGAATGCGATAGATCGCTGACTTCTCCACTCCCGCGACCTCGATGTTCTGCGCCGGCGTGGCCGCGGCAGTGCTGGTCGTGGCTGTGGCAGCCGCCGCCGGTTTCGCTTCGAGCCCCTTCATGTCTGGACCCGCTGCGGCGCTTTCGGCAGTAACGGTGATCGAAGTTGTGACAGTCGGTGTAGTCCCGTGCTTGTGGTGCCCTGCGGCGTAGTGCCTGCTGCTTGTCCGCGGCGCGCGACGGAACCACCCAATCCCGCGGCGTAGATACTGCCGTCGGGTCCGAAGCCGATGGCGCGAATCTCCGGAAGGCTCGCGTTGTAGAGTGCGAACGCCTTGTCCTTCGCGGTAATGCGATACAGAATGCCATTGGGCTCGGTGCCTGCCAGCAGGCGCTTCTGGCTATCGAAACTAAGCCCGGTTACGTGAGTCTGGCCGGTCGCGTAATACTCGCTCCCCTGGCCTTCAGCAGTGATGCGAAATACTTTCCCCTGGTCGCCGGTGCCCGCGTAGAGCGCACCATCAGGACCCGTTGTGAGCGACCAGATATAGCGCGACTTGGGATCGAAGTAGACAGACGCCTTGCCATTCTCGATGCGATAGATCTTGCCGTCGGGTGATGTCCCCGCGTAGAGCACATTGCCCGTGCCCATCGCGAGCGCAAAAATCTCCGGCTCCGTCGATGTCCAAATCAACGAGCTCTTGCCCGAGGGATCAATGCGATAAAGCTTTCCCCGGTGCCCGGTAGCCGCATACACCGTGCCATCCGATCCTTGCGCCAGACTCCAGATCACTGGCTGTTCGGAGTTAAAGACCGTCTCGAGCTTCGGTGCCAGGCTCAAGTCTCCATCGCGCCCGAGCGACACGCCGGTGAACTTGCCTTTGACGAAATCCTGATAGCTCGTCATCTCCCACGTCAATGTGCTTGATGCAAACAGAGCGCTCGCGCTCAGCAACAGCAGCAACGCTTTCAAGGTTTAACCTCGACCTGAACGGTCTTCGATCCAGTCACCAGCAGGTCGCCCGGGTCGATTTCGTACTCGCGGATTTGAGAGTTGCGCGTCTGCGTGACACCTTGCGTCGATGCCAGGATCAATGCGACAGACGGCGGCGTACCGGGTAAGTCGTCCCCCGCAACCTGGAAATCTGCATCGGTGCGCCACATGCGGACGTAAGCGCGTGTGTTGCCTTTCAAGCTGCGCACTGTTTCGAGCAATTGCTCGGGTGAGCGCGGGGTCACGTTCAACGTTTGCCGTAAAGCCGCAACGCTGGTCTGTGTGCCATCGGCAACTGTGAAGTAAATGGTCCCCGGCGCTGAGCCTGTTGGAATCTGCACATGCGTCACGCGCGTTACTTCCAGGCCGTTGTCACCGGTCAGCAGCGTAGTCAGGTCCAACGTGTCGCCGGGCCGCACTTCGCGGCGCGAAGGCGTGACATCCTCAATCTGCAAAGCGCGCTTTGTTTCGGACGAATCAATTTCAAACGCGATCTTCTTCACGTGCAGGACATCAAAGCCGCCCTGCAAAATGTAGGCGAGCGGAACCATCGCATTGATCGAAGCCTGCATGGCCGACCCGCTATCGCCAGAGGAGAAGTTGCTCAACTGCACGGGCGGCCGCTTATCGGTGAACTCGATAGAGCCCCTCAGTGCAAGGCTCGCGCTGCCCACCGAACGTTCCGTCGCATCCAGCGAAGAGAACACGGCCATCTGCAAGAGCACGGGCGCCAGCAGCCGGTCGTCGATCATGTTCATCTTGTACGATTCGATCTTGCGCCCGGCATGGCTTACGTCGATGGTCACCGGGATCAGCGATGCATAGCGGCCCAACGTACCGGTGATCGCCGCATCGCGATCCTGCGAGATCACGCCCATCAATTCCTTCGCTTCCGACAGCTTGAATGAAGTATTCAGGTTCGGCATCAGCGCGATTACTTCGGCGCGCGCGAACGGCAAGCCCGTCGGACCCAGCGCAAAGAAGCGATGGCCGAACGCATACACACGGTCGCCGTCGATTGCCGTGACCGTGCCGTCGGCGCCTACGCTTAAGTCGCCGCTCATCATCTGCACGCTGATCATCGACCCGGGCTTGAGGTCGGCCGGGTTACCCATCTTGATCGTCTTGCTTGCACCGACTGTGGTGCCCTGACGCGGATCGAGTCCGAGTGCGCGCAGCTTTGGCGCAAACGCGTCGATAGCTGTTTGTGTGAAGCCGCCGAAAGCTAAGGGCGTTGCGATGTTCTCGATGCGGCTGCCACCGGCCGCTACCGCCGCCGGTGCGGGAAGGGAGTCAGTCAAAGCGCCGCCGCGCCATGCCGTGGCTGTTGGCTGCGCAGGTAAGCTGTTGGTGCCCACGCGCAGCATTTCCTCAATCGGTCGAATTCCCGCGATCGGTTCTTTGGAGTACGGAAAGGCCATAGCGACAGCGCCGATGAGCTTTCCATTCAGATAGACCGGGCTGCCGCTCATCCCTTGCATTACACCTGTTTTCTCCAGCGGTCCGCCTGATAAGCGCGCCAGGATCAGGTTCTGTTTGGGCCCGATGTTTTCCATGACTCCCAGAATCTCCACATCGAAATCGTCGATGCGGTTCCCCTGGAATATAGTCCTGCCCGTGGCATGCATACCTGCCTTGACTTCCCGCAATGGCATAATCGTGAGGGTCTGCGCCAACCCCGTAGTTGCCAGCAGAAGCGCCGGTAGAAAGAGTCGCCTGAAGGTCATGAGCATGCGTTACAAGTATCGGGACGCCGTTTTGCCGGGCAAGGTTCCCCAGACGAGCCTGATGTTAGAATTACATTGTCCTCTGAAAAGGGAGCGGCGATGCCAGAAATAGGCGCGGCTCTAAGCCCGGGTGCCGCTCAAAACGTGAACGTCAAGTCGGAAACTGCTGTCTCCTGGCCTGCTATAGGCTGGTTTGGCGCACTGCTCCTGGTTTGTTATGCGCCAGTTTTATATCTTCTGGTCCGCCAATGGAATAACGATGCGGACATGGGGCATGGCTTCTTCGTTCCCGTGGTCGCCGCTTATATTGCCTGGCAAAAGAAAGATGAATTAGCCCGCCTTACTCCCCAGCCAAATCGATGGGGCATTCTGATTGTGCTCTACGGCGCGGTGCAGTTGCTGATCGCCACCATGGGCGCGGAGCTGTTTCTCGCGCGCACCGCGTTTCTGATCACTGTGGTGGGCCTGGTGCTCGCGTTAGGCGGTGTGCGCTATCTGAAGACATTGGCGTTCCCGCTGTTCCTGCTCTTCTTTATGGTTCCTATCCCGGGCGTCATCTATAACAAGATCACCTTCCCCCTGCAGATCATTGCGAGCGAAGCTGCCGAGCGCGCGCTCTCGATTTTGAACATTCCGGTTCTGCGCGAAGGCAATGTGTTGGAGTTGCCCGACCAGACTTTGAATGTTGTTGAGGCGTGCAGCGGAATCCGCTCGCTGTTGTCTTTATCTTTCGTGTCGTCTGGTGTTTGGCTACTTCTTCGAAAAGAAGATCTGGATTCGCGTGGTGTTGTTCCTAAGCACGATTCCCATTGCCATTCTGGCCAACGCCGGGCGCGTGACATTGACCGGAATTCTGGCCGAAACCAAGCCGGAACTCGCTGAAGGATTCTTCCACGCGATGTCCGGATTGATCATCTTCCTGATGGCCATGGTCCTCATGGCGCTGTGGCACCAGTTGTTAACCAGAGGAACCCGTCTTGTTGCCCGATAACGCCGATCAATCGTCTTTCAGCTCTTTTATTCGCAAGCCTTTCGTCCAGGTACTCACCGCCATTTTGCTCGTGCAAGCCGCGGCGTTCTATTGGGCATCGCGCGGCGAGACGCAGGTCAGTCTCGCGCGTCCCCTTGCCAACTTTCCGTCAACATCTGGCGATTGGCGTGTGGCGAGTGTCGGCGTGGTTGAGCCCGAGGTGCAGGACGTACTGCGCGCTGACGATACGTTGACGCGCTGGTACACATCCCCGCATGGCGGCGCGAACTTGTTTGTCGCGTTCTTCAAAACGCAGCGCACTGGGCAATCTCCGCACTCCCCAAAGAACTGCCTGCCCGGCACCGGCTGGACGCCTTCTCAGACCGGCACCATCGACATCGACGTGCCCGGCATGGAAAAGATTCACGTCAACAAATACGTAGTGGCGAAGGGCGACAACCGCAGCCTGGTGCTCTATTGGTATCAGACCCCGAGCCGCGTGATTGCCGACGAGTTTGCCGCCAAGTATTATCTGATTCGCGATTCGATTCAGTATCACCGCAGCGACACTTCACTGGTCCGCGTGGTGGTGCCGATCGTGAACAACAACGACGATGCCGCAACGCGCATCGGAGTATCGTTCATTCAGGCCGTCTATCCCGGATTGCGCAGCTATCTTCCGAAGTAACTTACTTCCAGACAAAGCGCGCGAGCTCTTTGTTCTTCTTCACGCGCTCGACCGGAAACACCTGGTTGTGCATCACCACGTAAATCCCCGGCGGCAGCACACGCGCGGCGAACAGACTCTCGGTCAAGTTCTGTAATCCATCTGAACGTTCGAAGCCGAGCGGCGTCATGGCCCCGGTGAAGATAACCGGCACGCGCAGTTCAGTGACGTGCTGTCGAACGTAGAGTCCGGTTTCGATCATGGTGTCGGTGCCATGCGAAACCACTACCGGACTCCCTTCTGCAAGACACGCTTCGATCGCCGTCAGCACCGCATGCCGGTCCGCATCGGTCATATCGAGACTGTCTTTGTTCATCAGGTGAACGGTGCGAATTTCGGCATCGGGCAGCCGCAACGACTGCAGATAGCGGTCGATCTTGGTGCCCGCGTTCTCGACCACGCCGGTCTGCTCGGAGTAAATTTTCTCGATGGTGCCGCCTGTCGAGATCAGGTGAATCGTTTGCATGTTAGTGGGCCGGATAGAGGAAGCGCAGCACGTCGCCCACGCGGTCCGCCCAGGCGCTCTCAGTGTGCGCGGCGCCGGGTACTTCGGTATACAGAAGGTCGATTCCGGGCTGCCAGCCTTTGCGTTCGAGCGCCTCAGCAAAGTGCCGCGCGTCTGCCGTAATGGTCTCGGGGTGGCCGCCTTCGTTGGTGCCGGTGTCGAGCCAGATGCGCAAGGGCAACTTGTGGCTCAGGTGTTCGTAGCGGCGCAGGATGTCGCGCTTGTTCCACCAGATGGACGGCGACAGAATGGCCAGGCGCCCGAACACGTCCGGGTATTTCAGACCCACATAGAGCGAAATCAACGCGCCCAGCGAAGAACCACCGATACCGGTATTTGCCGCGTCGGCTTTGGTGCGGTACTGCGAATCGATCAGCGGCTTCAGTTCAGTGATCAGCATCTTTGCATAGCGCCCGGCCTTGCCGCCCTGATGCAGCGCAGGGTCCTTGGTGGGCGTGTATTCATTGATGCGCTCTTTGCCCGCGTTATAGATCGCGACAATGATCAACGGTTCGATCTGTCCCGAATGGATCAGCGCTTCGGCAGTCTCATCGACGCGCCACTCATGGCCGGGGATGAACGAAGTCGCACCATCAAACAGATTCTGCCCGTCCTGCAAATACAGCACAGGATAGCGCCGCTCGGTGTCGCGCTTGTAGCCAGGCGGCAAGTAGACCAGCACGTCGCGATCGGTCTTCAGGTAGCGCGAATGGAAGTGTGACAGCGCACGGATATCGCCCGTAAGCGTGTGGCCATGACGGCTATCAGCCGGCACCTCCACGAAATAACGAGTGGGTGGCACGTAAGGCGGAAATGGCAACGCGCTAATCCAGATCGAAAGGATTGCGCATGGGACGTTGATCGGGATCCTGCTTTGCCTGTTTCAATAATTCATCGAACTTCTTGCTGAGCACCTGGCTCTGCGTACGCTCGGCCTCCACGTTACGCTGAAACACTTCCTCGCGGCGCCCCGTTTCACCCTTCAGCTTAGCGACAGCGCTCACCAAATCTTCAATCGGCTTCGGCTTCTCGGGAACGTGATGCGTGATGACTGCGCGAGTCTCCACGTCGATTTTGAGAACCGCGTCACAACACGGACACGTCACCTCGATGAGACCCTTGGCCATGTTCGGTATTTTAACGTGTTGACGGCGAACGCGTAGAGATTAGCCGCGCTCTTCGGCACCCCGCGTAGGGTGCCAGCTTCAGATGCAGCTTTGGCGCACCGCCTCCATTCTGGCGTGATACGCTTGCTCAAATCGTGAAAGAGGTCACTGCGAGCGGCCATCAAAGCGTCGCACCCGCTGAGGACGCGATTCGCGCTCAGCTTGCGCTGATTCTGCAGAGCGCCGGTTTCACCAACGCGATACGCTCCCAACGATTCCTGAAGTTCGCAGTCGAGCATACTCTGGCGGGCGAGCAGGACGTGGTCAAAGAAACGGTTCTCGGCGTCGAAGTATTCGACCGTAAGACCGACTTCGATCCGCGCATCGATGCCATCGTTCGGGTGGAAGCGACCAAACTGCGAACGCGCTTGAACGAATACTATCAAGGCGAAGGCGTCAGCGCGCCGGTAGTTATTGAAATTCCAAAAGGGACCTATGTGCCCCTATTCTCAGTTCGAACTGAGATACCGGACGCTACCGCCAGTCCCAAGCCGGCGTCTAAGCTAACGCGTCACACCATGATCGTCGCTGGCGTTGCGGGTGCGGCACTCATTCTCTGCGGAGTGGGTTTATGGTTCGCCTTCGGACCGGGGCTGCGCGCAGGTCCGCAAGCTGGTGAAACGCCGGCTATCGCAATCCTTCCTTTCCTCAACCTCAGTTCCGAGCCTGAGAACGCATACTTCAGCGATGGCCTCGCTGATCAACTAACGGATGCCATGGCTCAGGTTGACGGACTTCGCGTCGCCTCTCGAACCTCGGCATTCTCGTTTCGCGGTAAGCCGATCAAGGCCACCGAAATCGGTAAGCAATTGCGTGTAGACGACATTCTGGAGGGTAGCGTTCAGAGGTCGAACGGTCGCGTGCGGATCACGCTGCAACTCATCCGGACTCGCGACGGGTACCACTCCTGGTCGCAGACCTTTGACCGGGACTTCAGAAACATCTTTGAAGTCCAGGATGAGATTTCGCGGGCCGTCACACGCGTCATGAAAGTGACCCTTTCCGATGACGCAAGGCGCAAGCGATCCCGCCGCTATACGAAGGACCCGGAAGCTTTCGACCTGTACCTGCGCGGCCGGCACTTACTGAACAACCTGCAGCCCGGGGGGTCTGCACGGGCGATTGCCCTGTTCCAGCAGGCCATCGACCGCGATCCGCAGTTCGCCCTGGCTTACACCGGAATCGCGGTGGGAGCGGCACAGGGCAACTACACGGAGGCCCTGCCTCCCAACGAAATTGCCCGGCAAGTGAGATCCGCTGCGCAAAGGGCTCTGCAGATCGATGACACGCTGGCAGAGGCGCATGCGACTCTGGCGTCCGTGGAAGCATCATTCGACTGGAACTGGGCTGCCGCCGAACAGCGTTACCGGCGAGCTATCGCTCTTGACCCGCGCTCATCCGGCGGCACACTTTAGCTACTCCATAGGTGTGCTTGCGCCACTGCACCGCTGGGACGAAGCTCAGGCGGAGTGCCGCAAAGCCCTCGACCTTGATCCGTATTCGGTGCAGATGGCCTATTGCGCTCCCTGGAACGATCTCTTCCGGGGCAAGGGAGAACAGGCGCTGGCAGAGTTCAGAAGATTGGACGCTGAACAGCCCGGATTCTTTGCCGCTGGAATATCGAACGCTCTGATCAGCCTCGGCCGGGAAGCGGAGGCCATTCCGCTCATGAACACGGGCAAGATGGACTTTCCCGCGCTGCTTCAGCAAAACCCGGCTGAACTTGCCATTCTGGCCTACTGTTTCGGACGAGTGGGGCGGACCGCCGAAGCGTTGGAGATCGAGCGTCTCTTCCAAGAGACTGCGCGAACGCGGCGCGTATCACCCGGGGCGATGAGCCTCGTTTACCTGGGCCTCGGGCGCATGGCGGATGCGCGGCGTGCAGCTTCGCAACAGATCGAGGAGCACAGTTTCAGTGTTTACACACTAGCTAGCCCGATCTTTGCTCCTTTGCGCGAGGATCCCAAATTTCTGGCGCTGCTGAGAACCACCGGAATGCCCTTCTAGATTTCCCGTTTGGAATCATGGGGTTACTCACCAGCTAACGGGTTAATCCACCCCAGCAAACGCCCCGGTTATTGAATTTTCCTTCACAGTTGAGCTCGTGACCGGCAAATCAAAAATCCCACGCCGTTCAAGCGAGGCAACTATGAAAAACGTATTCACTAGACTGTTCCTTTTGCCAGTACTCGTGATTGGCTGCACCGGTGCCAGTGCTCTGGCCCAGACGGGGCACGATCGCTGCGCCGCGAGATCCCTGCAGGGCACCTATGCCACAAAGACGACGGGATACCTGTACAAGCCACAACTCACCCTCCCCAATGGGCAGGCGCCCTGGATCGTTGGGGTCGGCATTGTGGAGTTTGATGGAAGAGGAACGATCACCTTCGTTACCGGTGTGAACAGTTTCGCCGGGTATATCGTGCCAAGCACGGTCAGTTTCTCCGGAACCTACGCGCTGGCAGCCAACTGCTCCGGCACGATCACCTTTACGGATTCGTTCAACATCCCGGAGAGCATCTACTTCGTCATCGCGGAAAATGGCGCAAAGTTGTTCGGCCTTTACACCAGCCCTACGGGAAGAGACCCCGGCCCAGCCGTAACCATCGACTTCGCCAGACAGTAACTTCTGAGGTTTGGGGGGACGGGCTTTACTCCGTCCCCTCGATTTGGGTGACCCTGAGGATCTGCGCAACGAACTCGAGGACGGCCGTGTGCTCCCGCGTCCCACGCGCCGCTCACGTTAGCTCGGGATACTCTCCACCGCGGACATTATGACCAATCGAGTGCTGTCCTGTGATTACCTACTGAATTGTCGTGTTCGAAATGCTCGATTGGCAGCGTCGCGTCAAGAAAGTCGCTCGCCCAAACCTAATCCGGTAACGTTCGCGCGAAAATGTCCGCCCTATGAACAACTTGGGTCCGATTTGTTGCCTTCTCCAATTCGGTAACCCGGCCGTGTCGAGCAGACACGCTGATAAATAGCTTTAGCTTGGAAAAGCGTTGGCTCTTTCGATAAGCCGGCAGAAAAGAAAATGATGAAGACGATTGGCCTCATTACCATCCCACTATTAGCAGCTCTGACGTTTGCGCAAACGCCGCCGCCAGCAGCCCAGGCGGTGGTCCGCGCACCGGCTGGTCCGCGCGTAATATCTCCTGAAATACACTCCGACAAAACTGTCACGTTCCGCCTGTTGGCGCCGAAGGCGAATGAGGTCACGCTCACTGGTCATTGGGAGGGAGGAATCAACGTACCGCTCACCAAAGACGATCAGGGGATCTGGTCAGTAACTGTCGGTCCGCTGGCAGAGCAGCTCTGGGGTTATGCGTTCAACGTGGATGGCGTGAAGGTACTCGATCCGGGCAACGCGGAAGTGCAGCGGGATGGCAGCCGTTACGAGAATTTGCTGATGATCGCGGGTCCCGCCGACGACATGTGGAACTTCAAAGACGTGCCGCACGGACAGGTGGAATCCATCTGGTATCCATCGACGATTCTCAAAGAGAAAGAGCGCCGGATGCTCGTCTATACGCCTCCGGGGTATCACACGTCGAACGCAAAGTATCCCGTGCTGTATCTGCTGCACGGAGGCGGCGGCGATGAGGATGCGTGGAACACGATGGGCCGGGCGAACATCATCATGGACAACCTGCTTGCGGCGGGCAAGATCAAACCGATGATCGTCGTCATGCCGAATGGGAACGCGACGCAGACGGTCTCCCAGGGATATGGTTTCGGGCCGACGCCTGCGCTGCAGTCGGTGATAGCTCCGCCTCCGCCGGGACAAGCGCGGGCTGCGGCGGGCGCGCCCGGCGCGACCGGGCGCAGCAGGTGGACGTCCTCCAGTACCTTACGAAGGTTCCTATCCGAATAGTCTCGTGAAGGAAATCATTCCGTTCATCGAGGCGAACTATCGCGTGATCCCGCAGAAAGACAGCCGCGCCATAGCGGGTTTGTCGATGGGCGCAGGGCACACGATTGCCGCGACGAACAATAATCCCGGCGTCTTCGGTTATGTCGGAGTGTTTAGCGGCGGCGGGCGCATTGACGACACGTTCACTCAGCAGCTCAGCGCGCTGAAGAACAGCGGCGTGAAGTATTACTGGCTCGGCGCTGGCGATAAAGATATGGCGCACGACGGAACGGTCGCTCTGTCCGCGGAAGTCAAGAAGCTCGGATTCGAGACTTCGTATCACGAGATGGCGGGTATTCATTATTGGTTTATCTGGCGGCAATTCCTGAGCGATTTCACGCCGCTTTTGTTCCGCTAGGTAAGCGCCAGGTAGCGTCGACATAATCGTAGAGTCATCTCCAGCGGTAGTAGTGTGCGCAGTAAGTTGGGCATTGCACCCGGATCGGTTGTCGAATCTCGTCATGGAAAGCTTCTACGCTCGAAACGTATTCTTCGTGAACGATGCCGAGAAATCTTTAAGGTTTTACACGCAAACGCTGGGGTTCGCTCTCGATTGGAACCACCAGCACGAAGGACGTGTGTGGGTCGTCCAGGTGAGCCTGTTCGGATTTGAATTGATCCTCAATCAATGTGATGACTCAACGCAAAGCCGGGCAGGCCATGGGCGAGCTTTCATCGGCCTAGACGACCAGCAATCACCAACGCTGCTTCAGCACATCCGCGACCGCGCGCTCAAGCCAACACGCACCGAGTGGGGCCAGCCGACACTAGTTTTGCGCGATCCCGACGGCAATGAACTCTTCTTCTGGATCCCGCAACATGAGTGGGCAACGTTGTCACCGAACGTGCCATAGCGACGCCTACCTCTGACGTACCGTCCGCCTCTGAAAAAGTGCGCGCGATATCCCGCCTATCTCCTTGCTTGTGGATTAGAGACGCCCTCCCGCTCTCCCCACCAACTTCCCCACCGCTGCCCGAAACGCAATGACCAATTCCGCCGGGGGCCTCTTCGATTCCACTAAGGCTGGACCGGCGCTAGCCGCCCAGGCCGCGGAGTCTTGCTTTTTCGCGATGCGGTCCATTGCTTCAAGTCCCAAAGCCGCCAGAGCAGACACTTGTTGCGATACCGGCTTCAGCTCTGCCAGCAAAAACGAGTTCGCATTCGGCTCAAACAGCGCATCGTTATCTTTCCAACGCATCAGTTGCTCACGCACGCGCGATCCTGCGGCGGCATCGCCTGCTAAGAACTGATCGACGTCAGCGGAGAACCGGCGTGCGGTATCGCTCTCAGGCGGCACCGCATCCACCATGCGATTGAGCGGCGTCGTTTGCAGGTAGTGGCGGTCGCGGCTGCGGCCGTATAGCTTTACGGGTTCGACGGCCGACGCCAGCGTCAGCACCGGTTCGAGCGGCGCGTCGCCGGCTACGCGCTCCAGCATCTCCCGCGATGCCGAGCGGTGGTGCAGGCCTACTTGCTCGAGTTCGCGGCTGACGAAGTCCAGGCGGCGGTACATCGACGCGACGTCGGTCACGTTTTGCGGAGACCAGAAGCGTTCCGCGATGGCGGCGGCGCGCGGCCAGATGCGGCCATCGATCATCTCGGTCGTGTTGTACTCATTCCACATGCAGGCCTCGCCGCCAAGGATCAGTTTCTGCTGTTCGGGCGTGAGTGTCGCGGCATCGCCGGCCAGCGGATCGACCAGGTAATGCTGCGAAGCGGGGAACATGTGATCGAGATAGTAGCCCGATGACAGCAGCACGCTATAGCCTTGCCGCGCCGCATCGGACAGTGACTTCGCGCCTCGCCAGGACTGAATCACGATGGTGCGCGGCAAATCCGGGTTCAGGATTTCATCCCACCCGATCATGCGCTTGCCGTACTTCTCGACCATTTTTTCGACGCGCTTGTTGAAGTAGGCCTGTAGCGCTTCGTTGGCTTTGCGGTGGATCTGCCGCTCGGCTTCGGGCGTTGCGCCTTGTAACGACGCCGGGTCCAGCATGCCATGCGTCTTGAGGAACGCCTGAATGTGCTCGCTTGCGTTCCATTGCCGGCCATTCACTTCATCGCCGCCGATGTGAAAGTACTTGTCCGGAAACAAAGCCGACATCTCACCGATCAACGCATCGAGAAACGGATACACAGCCTCCTTCGTTGGATCGAGTACCGGCTCATAGATGCCCCAGAACTGCCCGACCTCGAAAGGGCCAGGCGTCGCGGTAAGAAACGGGTAAGCTGCCAGCCACGCTTGCGTGTGGCCCGGGATATCGAACTCGGGCACCACGCGAATGCCGCGCTCTTGCGCGTAGCGGACTACATCGCGCACCTGCGCTTGCGTATAGAACTGGCCGTCCGATCCGGCAGTGTGCAACTTCGGGAAGCGGCGGCTCTCGACGCGAAAGCCCTGGTCGTCCGAAAGGTGCCAGTGCAGTACGTTCAGCTTGACTGCCGCCATGCCATCGATGTTTCGCTTGACCACTTCGACCGGCATGAAGTGGCGTGAAACGTCGATCATCAGTCCACGCCAGGCGAAGCGCGGCGAATCGTTGATGGTGAGTGCGGGCGCTTCAAAACCCAGTTCCCCCGGCTGCACGAGTTGGAGGAACGTCTCCAGTCCATGCACAGCGCCGGGCAGCGTGGCGGCCTTCAGCGTGGCATGCGTCGGATCGATCTCAAGCCTGATAGCTCTCGTCCGTTGCGACCCCCTGAACGCCTTTTTCATTGCATGTGCACGCAACGCTCAGCGTCGCGGCTTCGGCGCCCACAGCAAGGCGTGTGTTCAACAGCAGACCAGTCTTGCGCGCAAGTCGCTGCAGCATACGCTCGGCCGCGTGTTGCACCGCAGGCTCCCCTTGCACAGATACGCGAAACTTCGCATCCACCGGGAGCAAGCCTTCGCCTTCTTCCACATGCGCCGGCATCGGCATCAGGTTCAGTTGGTCGGCAGCCAAAACGGTGTGGATCAACAACAGGCCGGCGGCGGCCCGGGCGAGGAAGAGCATCGCTCTATTGTCGCGAAAACCTGTCACCACATTTTCCGCGTGAAATGTTTTGGCGCGATATAATCGAAGTTCGCCTCCCCCGGCTGCCAGGAGTTTTCCCATGGACGAAAAAGAGCGCGCGCGAGCATTAGACATCACCCTCGGACAGATCGAAAAGCAGTTCGGTAAAGGCTCGATCCTCCGGTTGGGTTCCAAAGATTCCGTGATCCCGGTTTCCGTGATCTCGACTGGTTCCATCGCCATTGACGCCGCGCTGGGCACGGGCGGGTTTCCGCGCGGACGTATCAACGAAATCTTCGGCCCGGAGTCTTCGGGTAAAACCACCATTGCGCTGCAAGTCATCGCCGAAGCGCAGAAGATCGGCGGGATGGCGGCGTTCATCGATGTGGAGCACGCGCTCGATCCGATCTACGCACGCAAGCTTGGCGTCGATGTCGACAACCTGCTCGTCTCGCAGCCGGACTATGGCGAACAGGCGCTCGAGATTACGGCTGCGCTGATCGCCTCGGGCTCGATCGATGTTCTGGTGGTCGATTCCGTTGCGGCGCTGGTGCCCAAAGCCGAACTCGATGGCGAGATGGGCGACAGCCACATGGGTCTGCAAGCGCGCCTGATGTCGCAGGCATTGCGCAAGCTGACCGGCGTCGTGTCGAAATCCAAGACATGCCTGATTTTCATTAACCAGATTCGCGACAAGATCGGCGTGATGTTCGGCAGCCCCGAAACCACCACAGGCGGCCGCGCGCTGAAGTTTTACTCATCCGTGCGTGTAGACATCCGTCGCATCGCTGCGATTAAAGATGGTGACAGCGTGGTCGGCAACCGCACCAAGGTGAAGATCGTGAAGAACAAATTGGCGTCGCCATTCCGCGAGGCCGAGTTCGACATTATCTATGGCGAAGGAATCTCGAAGGAAGGCGACCTGATCGATCTCGGCGTAGCGAACAACGTGATCGAGAAGAGCGGCTCGTGGTTCAGCTATAAAACGGAGCGCATCGGCCAGGGCCGTGAAAACGCACGTCAGTTTCTGAAGGACAATCCGGACATTCGCACCGCAGTGGACCAGGAACTGCGCCGCACGCTCGGTCTGATTCCGCCCGCAGCCCCGGTCAACGGCCAGCCCGCGCCGGAGAACACCGTGCCGATGCCCGTGCGAACCCCTGCGGCTGCCCCGCGGTCCCGCTAGCGAGTTCTCCCGTTTACCCCGGCCGTCGCTGAACACGACGGCCGGGAGGCGATTCGGAATGCGTGAGCTCTCGGCTCTACGCTCCATCCAGTCGCGCCTCTGAATGTGCCGCTCCCCACAAGATTTTTTCGAAGCTCCCGCGCTAAGGCATCATTACTGCTAAGCACCAGTTAACCTTGTCGGCAGAGCGCCGCAGGTCGTATAACGTAAGTAGGATCGAAGGAGATTTTGACATGGTGACGTGCCCCGAATGTGATGGCGCTATCGACATCGAAGAAGAAGATATCGACGAAGGCGATGTCCTCAGTTGCGACGAATGCGGCGCAAGCGTGAAAGTACTCGGGAAGAATCCGCTCGAACTCGAATCGGCTGACGACGTCGACGAAGAGGACGAGGACGAAGACGACGACGAAGAAGACGAAGAATTCGAAGAAGAAGAGGAAAAGGACGAGGAAGCCGGGGACGAATGGCAGTAAGCGGCAACCGGCCAGCGCTCCGCAGCATCCAAACTGCAGGAGTGTCAAACAGAATGATTCGCCGATTTGCCGTTGTGAGCATGGCCGCGTGGCTGTTGCCGCTCGTTGCCCTCACTGTTTCCGCTGTCGCCCCTCAGGCGTTGCTGGCGCAAAAGAAGGGCGAGCAGTCCGTGCGCTCCGTAAGCGGTACGGTGTCGGATTCCAGCGGCAACGCGGTGAACGGGGCCGTGGTGCAGTTGAAGAACACGAAGACACTACAGATTCGTTCGTTCATCACCAAAGATCAGGGGCAGTATTACTTTCAGGGCCTCAGCTCCGATGTCGATTTCGAACTGCACGCGGAGTCGAAAGAGGCGGCGAGCGGCACCAAAACGCTCAGCTCGTTCAACACCGACAAGCAAGCCGTCATCAACCTGAAACTCAACAAGTAACTCCGCGCCTTTTCAACTCTGCTTGCGGGATCGCGCTTCGCGAATCTCCGCAAGCCGTTGGGCAAGCCGCTGTTCTGCGCCGCGTTCGGTCGGGTGATAAAATTCGCTGCCCTGGAGCGACTCCGGTAGACACTCCATGTCGGGTAAGGCATCCTCGAATTTATGCGCGTGCTGGTAGCCTGCGCCATACCCCCACTGCTTCATCGCTCCGGTCGGCGCATTGCGTAGCTGCATGGGAACCGGCTCGGCGGGCGCATTGTTGACCGCTTCCTGTGCGGCGCTCAACGCGCGGTAGGCCGCATCGGATTTCGGCGCGAGCGAAAGATAAATCGCTAACTGCGCGAGTGCCAGATCGCCTTCCGGCATCCCCAGAAAATGCATGGTCTGCTGCGCCGCGATGGCTTGTTCCATGGCCCGTGGGTCTGCCAGGCCGATGTCTTCAATCGCCATGCGCACCAGCCGCCGCGCCAGGTACATGCGGTCTTCTCCGGCTTCCATCATGCGCGCCAGCCAATAGAGAGCTGCGTCGGGATCGCTGGATCGCACAGACTTGTGCAGCGCTGAAATCAGGTTGTAATGCTCTTCGCCTGACTTGTCGTAGAGCAGCACCTTCCGCTGAATCGCATCTTCCACGGCGCGCTCCGGCAGCACCCCGTCACTGGATGCGCTGGCAGCGGCTTCGAGCGTGTTGTAAGCTGCGCGCCCGTCACCGTTCGATGCAATGGCAATTTGCTCGAGCAACTCGTCGGGCACCGTGAGCTCAAGGTGACCGAGGCCGTGTTCGCGATCTTCAAGCGCGCGCCGCAGCATGGTCATAATCTCGTCCGACGTCAATGCACGCAACGCGAAGACTTTTGATCGCGAGAGCAGTGCGGCATTCACTTCGAACGAGGGATTCTCCGTGGTCGCGCCAATGAGCACGATATCGCCGCGTTCGACATACGGCAGAAAAGCATCCTGCTGTGCGCGATTGAACCGGTGAATCTCATCGATGAACAGAATCGTGCGGCGGCCCATGCGCGCAAAGCGCTCCGCATCCGCCATCACCGCTTTGATTTCTTTGATGCCGCTCATTACCGCGCTGAACGGCAGAAACTCGGCTTTGGTCTGATGAGCGATCAGACGCGCAAGGGTCGTCTTGCCCACACCGGGCGGTCCCCAGAGGATGATCGAACTCACACGATCGCTCTCGATCTGGCGCCGCAAGGGCTTGCCGGGTCCGAGGATGTGTTCCTGTCCGACGAAGTCTTCGAGGCGCTCCGGGCGCATGCGATCTGCGAGCGGGCGAAGTGCGTCCCGGCGCGGAGAAGACGGAGGCGTGTTGTCGAAGAGGCTCATACGGCCGCTACTTCAATTTGATCTTCTCGCCCCACTGCCTTGCCTGCCTCATGATTGTCGCCTGATCGAGCGTCAGCGAACGGCGTTCACGCACGATCCAGCGGCCATTCACCATTACGTCGCGTACGTCTGAGCCTTTTAGCGCGTAAACCAGTTGCGCGTAGACATCGTAGAGCGGTGCGGCATTCGGTTGCGTCAACGAAATGGTAATCAAGTCCGCGAGCTTGCCGGGTTCGAGTGAGCCAATCTCTTTTTCTAGACCGAGTACGCGCGCGCCGCCGATCGTCGCCATGCTGAATGCTTGCTTCGCAGGCAAAGCGGTCGGGTCGTTGGTCGAAAGCTTCTGTAGCTTCGCGGCGAGGTCGATGTCTTCCATCAGGTCGAAATCGTTGTTGCTGCCCGCGGGGCCATCTGTGCCGACGCCCGCGTTGACGCCTGCCGCGAGCCATTTGGTTACGGAAGCGGCGCCGCTTGCGAGCATCATGTTGCTCGAAGGGCAGTGTGCGAGACCGGTGTTGTGACGCTTGACAATTTCAAGATCGGCATCGTCGAGCCACACTCCATGCGCGGCTACCGTACGGCCATTGAGAACACCGAGCGAATCGAGGACTGCGGTTGGGCTCATGTGGCGCGCAGTTTGGATGTCCGTGTTTTCGGTTTTTGTTTCTGATAGATGGATGAGCAGCGGCACTTGATAGTGGTTCGCAAGAGCGCGCGCGGCCTTCAGATCTTCATCCGTATTGGTGTAGAGCGCATGCGGCGCAACGGCCGGAACAATCAGCTCGTCATGCTGATACTGCTGGATGAACTGCTCGGCATAGCGCAGGCTGTCTGCTGGTGTTTTCGCATCGGCTACGGGGAAACGAATGATGGTCTCGCCCAACACGCCGCGCATGCCTGCGGCTTTCGTTGCCGCCGCGACGTCTGCTTCGAAGTAGTACATGTCGGTGAACGTCGTCGTTCCCGAAAGCATCATCTCCAGGCAGGCAAGCTGCGTTCCCGGCGCGTACAAACTCGCGCGAGACGAACTTCGATTCCGCGGGGAAGATGAAATTGTTGAGCCAGTCCTGCAGCTTGACGTCGTTGGCGATGCCGCGGAACAGCGACATGGCTGCATGCGTGTGAGTGTTGATCAGCCCCGGCGTGATGATGGCTTCGCCGCGATCGAGCCGTGACGTTGCGTGGAATCGCGCGTCGATCTCGGCACGCGTGCCGACGGCCAACACGCGCTGTCCCTTGACCGCAACCGCGCCGTTTTCGATCACGCGCAGAGATGCATCCATGGGCACCACGTAATGCGCCGTGATGATCCAGTCTGCCGGCTCGCGCGGCGAACGCGCTCAGCGCAAACAGCAGCAGGCTACAGAAACGAAGCATCGAACGCATGAGGCAACAGCTTAGCAAGCTGGTAGGTCTTGCTCACCCCTTGCAGGTTGGCGAGCACAATGGGGATGTCGCCGCAAAACTCCCAAAGGATCTGACGGCACGCGCCGCATGGGGGAGTGAGTGTGCCGGTGTCCGCCACAATCGCGATGCGCGTAAGCTTGCCCGCGCCTTCGGAAATGGCCTTGAACACTGCCGCGCGTTCCGCGCAGATGGTCAACCCGTACGTTGCGTTCTCCACATTGCAGCCGGTGAACACGCGGCCCGCTTCGTCTTCGAGAGCCGCGCCCACCTGGAACTTCGAGTAGGGCGCATGCGCGCGTGTGCGAACGACCTTGGCCGCTTCAATCAATGGATCGGTCATGGCGCCAGCCTGTGGGACCAACAGCTTCAACAGTTCGCACCAGCGTGCCGCGCACACGGTTGCCCGTTTCGATCACTTCGGTGTGGTTCAGCTTCTTTCCCGAAGTCCCGCAGCGAGGTTGGTCACGCAGGAGATGCCGAGTGTTTGCATGCCGAGCGCGTTCGCCATGATTGCCTCCGGCACGGTCGACATCCCGACAAGATCCGCACCGATCGCGCGCAAATAACGAATCTCCGCAGGCGTTTCGTAACTCGGTCCGCGCAAGCGCCGCGTACACGCCTTGCGGGAGATCGATACCGATTTCTCGCGCCACGCTCGCCGCGATATCACGCAACCGCGGCGAGTACACCTCGGTCATATCAGGAAAGCCCGATTCAGGAAACACCAGCGGGTTGTCGCCCTGCAGGTTGATGTGATCGCTGATGAGCACCAGGCTGCCTTGCGTGAGGGCGCTGCCGATGCCGCCGGCGGCGTTCGTCAGAATCAAAGAGCGCACGCCAAGCGCATGCAGCAACTGCACGCCGATGGTCACGCGCTTCGCGGAATAGCCTTCGTAGAGGTGAATGCGCCCGGCCAGCACCGCAGTCGGCGATCGCCCGATCTTCCCGATCACCAATTTGCCTGCATGACCCACCGCAGTCGGCTTGGGCCATCCGGGAATTGCTTCGTAAGGAATCTCGATCGGCTGGTCGAGTTCGTTTGCAAACGCGCCGAGTCCGCTGCCCAAGCACTACGCCGACGCTCGGCTGCAGATTCGTCTGCGCTGCGAACGTAGGCGGCAGCTTCGTCGATCACAACAGCATTCCTGCGATGCAAGCGGACATGAAGTTCGCCATCGTTCCGGCCGCGACCGCTTTCAAACCCAGCCGCGCCAGATCGGGTTTCCGGCTGGGGGCCAGCGCGCCGATGCCGCCGATCTGAATCGCAATGGAACTCAGATTCGCAAAGCCGCACAACGCGTAAGTCGCAATCGCGAACGACCTCGGATCGAGCTGGTCTTGCATCTTGCCCAGATCGCCGAACGCAATAAATTCATTCATCACCAGCCGCGTGCCGAGCAGACTGCCGATCGATGCGCAATCATTCCAGGCCACGCCCAGCAGCCACGCCACCGGCGCGAAGATCACGCCGAAAATCTGCTGCATCGAGTCGGGGAACCAGCCCATGTACGGCAGGCCGTGCAGAAAGCGAAACAGGCCGTTCACCATCGCGATCAGCGCCAGAAACGCGATCAGCATGGCGCCGATGTTCAGCGCCAGATGCAAGCCGTCACCCGCGCCGTGCGCCGCCGCGTCGATCACGTTGACTGCGTTCTTCTCGATATGAACATCCACGCGGCCCGCGGTTGCGGGCTGATCCACTTCGGGATAGAAAATCTTGGCCAGCATGATCGTCGCGGGCGCAGTCATGATCACCGCAGTCAGCAGGTGCTCGATCTTCACGTGCGCCAAGCTCACGTACGCCGCCATCACCGCGCCCGACACATGCGCCATGCCGCTCACCATGATGGTGAAGAGTTCGGTTTGCGTGAGCCGCGGAAGGAAAGGACGGATGGTCAGGGGCGCTTCCGTCTGCCCCATGAAGATGCTGGCGGCAACGTTGAGCGACTCGGCCCCGCTGGCGCCCATCACGCGCTGCATCACAATCGCCATGGCTTTCACCACCACTTGCATCACGCCCAGGTAGTACAGAATCGAAAACAGCGACGCGATGAAGATAACGATGGGCAGCACCTGGAACGCGAAGTAGACCACGCCCGAACCTGCAGACGTGCCCAGGTTGCCGAACACAAACTTGCTGCCGACACGAAGCGTAGCCGAGCATCGCGGTCACGCCCTGCTCGCCGCCTGGAAATTTGCCGACGCCGGTCTTCAACACCAGCAACGCGAACGCGAACTGGAGGCCGACGCCCCACAGGATCACGCGCAGCCTGATTGATCTTTTATGCGCTGAGAAAAGCCACGCAACCGCCAGCAGAACAGCTAAACCGAGAAACCCGGTGTAGCGGCCCACCGCCTAGCCGACGACTTCGAGAATCAACTCGCGCTGCTCCGGCTTCGTGCCGGAGATGCGGAATGCGTCTTCCACCAGTTCGGCCGCTTCTTCGAGCGATTCTTCCTGCGTGTAGTAGAGACGGCAGAGGACTGCGCCGGCATCCACCTTCTCGCCGATCTTCACTTCCAGAATCACGCCGACCGCGTGATCGATGTTGTCTTCTTTCTTGTCCCGGCCCGCGCCGATCAATGTGCAAGCGTGGCCGATGTCTTCGGCGTGGATGGCGCTGACGTATCCGGCGCGTGGCGTGGTGATCTCGCGCATGCCGGTCGCATTCGGAAGCATTTCGAACTTCTCGAGCGACTTGCGGATTGCCGCCCTGCGCTTTCACTACTTCGCGTGAACTTGCGATATGCCGAACCATCGGCCAGCTTGGTTTCGGCAAGCGTGCGCGCCTCTTCGAGCGTCGGCGTAATCTTCGCCGAGGAAGATCATGCGCGCGGCAAGTTCAAGCGAGAGCTTGCGAAGATCCTCTGGACCCGGCGTTCTGCAGTGTCTGCGATACTTCCATCACTTCGAGCGCGTTGCCGATCGCATAACCAAGCGGCTGATTCATGTCGGTGATCAACGCCTGCACGCGTTTGTCGATGCGGCGGCCAATGCCCACCATCATCTGCGCCAGCCGGCGCGCGTCGACCTGCTTCTTCATGAACGCGCCGGTGCCGACCTTCACATCGAGCACCAGTGCGTCCACGCCCTCGGCCATCTTTTTCGACATGATCGAAGCCGAAATCAGCGGGATCGATTCCACGGTCCCGGTCACATCGCGCAGCGCGTACAGTCTTCTTGTCCGCAGGAGCAACTTCATCGCTCTGACCGATGAAAGCCAGCCCGAGCGCGCGCAACTGCGCTTTCATTTCGTCCTGCGACATCTGCGTGCGGAAACCGGGGATCGACTCCAGTTTGTCCAGCGTCCCGCCCGTATGACCGAGCGCGCGGCCCGACATCATCGGCACAATTACGCCCGCG
Organism: Bryobacterales bacterium; assembly: GCA_963792655.1. GTDB lineage: Bacteria > Acidobacteriota > Terriglobia > Bryobacterales > Bryobacteraceae > DOZZ01. The sequence goes on along the minus strand of CAWBWU010000003.1, from coordinate 1,084,145 downwards.
GCTGCTGCGATCGGAGCACTGATCAGGCTGGTTTTGTCGCCCACGCCACCCGTGGAGTGTTTGTCGACCTTAACGCCCGGAATATCCGAAAGATCGATCGACTCGCCCGACTTGATCATGCTGTCGGTGAACGCGCTCACTTCACGATCCGTCATCCCGGCGAAGAACACGGCCATCAGAAATGCCGACATTTGATAATCGGGGATCTCACCGCTGGTGTAGGCGTTCATGAGGTGCGAGAGATCCTCAGAGTTGAGTTCTTCACCGCTCCGCTTGCGGATGATCAGATCGACAGTTCGCATGTTAGGGACGAACGCTAGCATAGCACAGACGTGCGAAAGCAAAGGAAAGAAAAGCAGTTAGGTCTGTTTTGGGACTTACGCGGCCGGTGTGATGGCGGGCATCGGATGGCGGAACTGAGCGCGGAAGATTTCGTCGAAAAGCGCGAGGGCTTCGTTGTGGATCAAACCGTTCGAGGCGAGCAGGTGCGGGCTGCGCATGGTGTGCCGTCCGCCGCGCATTTCGGTGCACTTGCCACCAGCCTCATTGACCAGCAGAACTCCGGCGGCCATGTCCCACGCGTTCAAGCCAAACTCCCAGAACGCATCGAGACGGCCACATGCGACGTTCGCCAGATCGAGCGCCGCAGCGCCGCAGCGCCGCACGCCGTGATTGGTCATGGCCATCTGGTGATAGAAGTGAATATTGACGTTCTGTTCGCGGCGTCGGCTCGGAAATCCCGTGGCGACCAGCGTGGCATCGAGCGTCTTCACCGTCGAAACGCGGATCCTCCGGCCATTCAAGAACGCGCCGCCCCCCGCCTCCGCCGTAAACAACTCGCGATGCACGGGATCGAGGATCACGCCGGCGATCATCTCGCCCTCGCGCTCAAGCCCCAGCGTCACATTGAAAATCGGGAAACCGTGGGCAAAGTTCGTGGTGCCATCGAGCGGATCGACATACCACCGGTAGCCGGACGATGAATCGTGGCCGCCTCCCTCTTCTGCCTCAATGGAGTGGTCGGGATAAAGCGCGGACAGCCGCGAGACAATGAGCTGCTCCGAGGCACGGTCGGCAGCGGTCACCAGATCGAAGTCGCCCTTCAACTCGAACCCGATCCGGTCCTGGTAGAAGCGCATCAGCAGCGCTCCAGCTTCTTCCGCGATCTGTGTCGCGTTTTCGAGAAACGTAGCCATGCGCTCGGTTAGACCCGGCCTTCGATCATGTACTTGATGTCGTGCTTGAAGATGAACAGGTTGGGCAGGCCTTCGCGTGTGATGCGGATGAAACCCTGGTCGTAGTATTCGACGATGCCGCTCACCGTCTCGTTGTTGCTGAGCTTTACAGTGACGGGCGTCTGCGATTCGATCAGGTGCTTCAGGTACTTGATCTCTTCGAACGTCTGTTCAGGCGCTTTGGCTCCCGACTTGGAATGCGACATGACTAATCCTGAGCTCGTTCTTTCCGAGGTGTTTTGCGCGGCACCACCGAGACGCTATCACCGGCCGCGGGAGCGGAAGGGTCCGCTTCCCCATAGTAGCCAGTACGCGCGGAGATGCGCAATTCAGGACGCGACACACTCAACCGCAAACGATGAAAACGGTCGCGCGTGGGTGGCACGTTCTGAGGATAAAAGCCGATGTAGTATTGCGTGCGCAGGTCGCGCAGAATGTCACTGAAAGCCTGATCGAGCATGGCGCCGAGCGATGGTGCAAACACGTGTCCGCCGGTGCTTGCCGCCAAGTGTCGTGAGTGCATTTTCACCACCGGTGTTGCGGCCCGCATCGTTCAAGATCGGCACTACCAGGATTGAATAGAGCACGATGTCGTTGCGCTGTGCTGCAGCGAGCGCGGCCTGGTAATCTTTGCGGCTGGTTGTGTCGCCGCCATCGGTGATGATCAACATCACGCGGCGTCCCTCGCGCTCCTGCATCTCACCGGCGGCGAGATAGATAGCGTCGTAGAGTGATGTTCCGGCGCTGCCATGCATGCCGCGCAGGCTGTGGGTGAGTGCGCTGCTGTTGCGCGTGAAGCCATTGAAGCGCGTCACTTCATCGTTGAAACCGTAGAGTGCGACGGCGTCGCGACTATCGCCTTCGTCAAGCAATGCATGCAGGAAGCGCCCGACGGACTCGACTTCGTAGCGCAGATCTTTCGCGGTCGATCCACTGTTGTCCACCAGTAGTGAGACCGACAAGGGCTGGCCGGTGCTGCGCTCGAAGACCGCTATCTTCTGCGGCACGCCGTTGTCTTCGACCGTGAACTCACTCGCGGGAAGGCTGCCGACCGGCTGGCCTGATGGATCTTTCACGCTTGCGATCACGTGCACGAGCCGCACGTCCACACGCAGCGTGGGCTCATCTTGCGCAGCGGCGCCGGTAGAAAAGGCGAGCGCGCTAGCTGCCAGCAACCACAGGCGCATCGGTGGACCACTCTCCTTCCACCCAGACTTCACCGTCCGCGAAGTATTCCTTCTTCCAGATCGGGACCTGCTGCTTCAGCCGGTTGATGGCATCGAACGCCGCATCGAATGCGGCTTTGCGATGCGGTGACGCAACCGTGATCATCACGCTTGCTTCGCCGATCTCCATACGCCCCAGCCGGTGCACCATGCCGATGCGGCTGATCGCACGCTCGCTCACAATCTGCGCCCCAATCTTCTGCATCGTGTTGAGCGCGAGTTGCTCGTAGCCTTCATAGTCCAGGTACAACGTCTGGCGGCCTTTCGTGTTGTCTCGAACCACGCCGCTGAACGTGATCACTGCGCCGTCGCGCGCCTGTTGCAGACGCTGTTCCAACTGCCGCGCATCGATCGGCTCGCGCGTGATCGCGTAGTAATGGCCATCGGCGGTGGTGATCGAAGCCGGTTCCGCTCCCCCGCTGACCGGCGGCATGAATGCGATCTCGTCGCCATCGTGCACCGGGGTCGCGCCGGTCGAGAACTCGTGATTGCGCGCGATGACGATGCTCGACGCCATCTGTTCGAAGCGCGGAAAGCGGCGCGCATACACCTCGAACGCATCCCGTAGGCTCGCGTTTTCCGGAAGGTCCAGCACGTCTTTCGAAATGCCCGTCACGTCCTTCAGAACTCCGAAAAACAGCACTTTGACGCGCATTTTGGACATCGGTCAGTTTAACAGACGAGGGTCTTTCGCCCACCGTTTCAGTCAGGTACACGTGGGGATCGCCAATCTCCAGATTGGCCTCACGTGCAGGGCCAGTGCAAAGCCAATCTGGAGATTGGCGTTCCCGGTTTCGCTAGTCTGAGATGTGACTTCACTCTCGCGCGTTCGCGTGCGCTATGCCGAGACGGATCAGATGGGCGTGGTGTATCACGCGAACTACCTGGTGTGGATGGAGATTGCGCGCGTCGACTACTGCCGTGCCGTTGGTCTCGATTACCGCCGCATGGAAAACGAAGACGGCGTGGTGATTGCCGTGGTCGATGTGAGTTGCCGCTTTCTGCACCCCGCGCGCTTCGATGACGAAGTCGAAATCGAGACCAGCGTGCTCGAGGTGCATAGCCGCCTGGTGCGCTTCGGCTATGCAATGCGCCGCCTGCCAGATGCCATCCCGCTCGCGCGCGGCGAAACGAAACACATGTTTTTGGACCGCGCGACGCTTCAACCAACGCGTCTTCCCGCGCAACACCGGCCGCTATTCGGACTGCTAAAATAGTGATTCACCAACATGTTTCGCTTTGAAACGGCCGGGGAGTCCCACGGCGAATGCCTGGTTGCCACCCTGACGGGACTTCCGGCCGGTATTCCCATCTGCTCGAGCAATGAATCATGAACTCTGGCGCAGGCAGCAAGGCTTCGGCCGCGGCGGGCGCATGAAAATCGAGACCGATCGCGCCGAGCGTCGTCGCCGGCGTGCGGCATGGCGAAGACCATCGGCTCGCCTATCGCGTAATCATCGCCCAATCGCCGACTGGAAGAACTGGACCGAATCCCTGCCCGTCGAAGGCGCTGACGCCGGCGAAGCACAAAGCCGCTGACGCGCCCGCGCCCGGGCCACGCCGACCTGGCCGGCGCAATCAAGTACAACTTCCGCGACGCCCGCTACATTCTGGAACGGGCCAGTGCCCGCGAAACCACTGCGCGCGTGGCCGTCGGCGCCATCGCGAAGCAGTTCCTTGGGCATTTCGGTATCGAGGTTCTGAGCCACGTCATCGCCGTCGGGCCTCAGCCGCCTCGAACGCACCGTCCACTGGCCCGAAATCGTCGAATTGCAGCCGAACGCACGAAGTGTTGCTGGGCTGCGTCGATCCCGAGCCGAACAGGCATGAAAGCTGTGGTCGATGAAGCCTACCGAACCGGCGACACGCGTCGGCGGCATCTTCGAAGTAGTCGCACACGGTTTGCCCCGGGGCCTCGGCTCGCATATCACCTGGGACTCGCGGCTCGATGGCAAACTCGCCCAGGCCATCGTCTCCATGCAGGCGGTGAAGGGCGTCGAGGTGGGCGGGCGGAGGAAGGCGCGCAGAGTTTCGGATCGAAAGTGCAGGACACCATCCACTACAATCGCGAAGATGCGCCGTTTTTTCCGCGGCGATAATCGCGCCGGCGGGCTCGAAGGCGGCATGACCAACGGCGAGGACCTGCGCGTGCGCGGCTTTCTGAAGCCCATCTCGACCTTGCGCCGGCCGCTCGAATCGGTCGATCTCGAGACTCGCGAGCCGGCGCTAGCGGCCTACGAACGCTCCGATATCTGCGTGGTGCCGGCGGCAGGCGTCATCGGCGAAGCCATGGTGGCGATTGTGCTGGCGGAGGCGTTCCTCGAAAAGTTCGGCGGCGATTCGTTGCAGGAAACGCAGCCGCAACTTCGAGGGCTATCAGCGTCAGGTTCGGGAATTTCTGAAATGGTTTACAAGATTGTAAAGTACGGCAACCCGGTGCTCGAGCAGGCTGGCGGACCGGACGTGACGAACTTCGATACACCCGAACTCAGCAACTGATCGACGACATGTTCGAAACCATGTATGCTCGCGCAGGGCGTCGGCCTGGCGGCGCCGCAAATCGGTCTCGGCAAGCGGATTACCGTAATCGATTGCGCGCTCGGCGACGAGGAAGAGCCCGAGAAGATCGTTCTCATCAACCCGGAAGTGATTCGCAAAGAAGGCAAGCAGACCGGCGAAGAAGGCTGCCTCAGCATTCCCGGCTTTCGCGAGCCTGTGACGCGCGCAAAGAAGGCCACCGTGCGCGCGCAGGATTTCGACGGCGAGTAGTTCGAGATCACCGGCGAAGATCTGATCGCGCGCGCCTTTCTGCATGAGATCGATCACCTGAATGGCATTCTCTTCATCAACCACTTGAGCGCGCTGAAACGCGACTGATCAAACGCCGCATCAAAAGCCTGATGCAGCGCCGGCGAGTGGGAGTAGACCCGCCATGCGCATTCGTGTATCCTCGGCACGCCCGATTTCGCCGTGCCCACGCTCGAGCGCCTCATCGCCGGCCACGAATTCCGTCACGGTCGTGACGCAGCCCGACCGTCCGCAGGGCCGCAAACAGGAACTGATCCCGTCGCCCGTGAAAGCCGCGGCGCAGCGCCACGCCCTCCCCGTCTTTCAGCCCGAACGCATTCGCCGGCCGGAAGCGCTGGCGCACTTCGCCGCGTCGCCCGCCGAAACCATGGTCGTGGTGGGATACGGCCAGATCCTCCCGCAGGCGTGATCGATCTCGCTCCGCTCGGCATCATCAACGTGCATGCTTCGCTGCTGCCGGATTCGTGGCGCCGCCCCCATTCAATGGGCCATCGCGCGCGGCGATACGCCTCACCGGCGTCACCACCATGCGGATTGATGCAGGGCTCGACACCGGCGATATTCTGCTCGCGGCGGACACTGAAATCAAGCCGGACGAAACTTCAGTTGAGCTGAGCGAGCGGCTTTCGCACATGGGTGCGGCGTTGCTGGTGCTCACGCTCGCGGGACTCGAGAACGGCACCATCGAACCGGAGCCGCAGGATTCCGACTTAGCAACGCACGCGCCGATCATCAAGAAGCAAGACGCGGTGATCGATTTCAGGCTGCCCGCGCCTGCGATTCACAATCTGGTGCGCGGTATGCAGCCATGGCCCGGAGCACACACTACATTCCGCGGCCAACTCTTACACCTGTGGCGGACGAGCCTCACGGGCACCGTAACGGATCTCGCGCCGGGCACGCTGGTGGTCGACAAGGGACTGCACGTCGTCACCGGCGGCGGGCGCCTGCTGCAACTGCTCGAAGTGCAAGCCGAAGGACGTAAGCGCGTGGACGGCACAGCCTTTGCGAATGGTCAGCGGCTGACGCACCGGGAGATGTTAGGGAACTCATGAACCTACCGTTGGGATATCGCTATGCCGCCGTGTACGCGGGCATACGCGCGAAGCAATCGAACGACCTGGCCCTGATCGTCAGCGGCATGCCCGCTTCGACCGCGGCCGTCTTCACTCAGAACCGCGTGCAGGCCGCGCCGGTCAAACTCGCGCGCAAGAACATCAAGGCCAGTAGTGGACGCATCGGCGCAATTCTCATCAACGCCGGCAACGCCAATTGCGCAACGCGCACCGGCGATAAGGTCGCTCTGGAAACCTGTAAGGCTGCCGGCAAACTGCTTCGCTACAGCGCACAGGAAGTGCTGCCTGCGTCCACCGGTGTGATTGGCGTTGAACTGAACCCGGCGTTGATCACCAAAGCCCTGCCTGCACTGACCGCCAACTTGCGGGCTGGCGGCTTCGACGAAGTAGCAGAAGCCATTCTCACGACGGACCTGGTACCGAAGAAGGCGCATGCCGAGATCGCGCTGAGCCGCGGCTCCGTCCGCATCGCAGGGATGACCAAAGGCTCCGGCATGATTCATCCCAACATGGCGACGACACTCGGCTTCGTGATGACGGATGCGCAGATCGGGCCCGCGCCGCTGGACAAGATTCTTGAAGCGAGCCAACGCCGCGAGCTACAGCGCGATTTCGGTGGATGGCGACACCTCAACCAACGACACCCTGGTGCTGATGGCCAATGGCGCCTCCGGAATCCGCGTGTTGCCGCAGGATGTTGCGGCATTTGAAGAAGCGGTGACCAGCGTGTTGCAGGATCTCGCCAAGCAGATCGCGCGCGATGGTGAAGGCGCGAAGAAATTGATCACCATCGAGGTCGAAGGCGCGGTGAACGACGCCGCGGCCATGGGCATCGCGCGCAGCATCGCCAATTCACCGCTGGTCAAAACGGCGATCGGCGGCAGCGATCCGAACTGGGGCCGAATCATCTGCGCCGCTGGATATGCAGGCGTCGCGTTCGACCCCGCGAAAGTGGATATCGATCTGCAAGGTACGCCGGTGTGCCGCAATGGCTTGGCCGCACCGTTTTCGGAGAGCGCGTTAAAGGCGAAGCTGGATGATGCTGAGTGTTTGATCCGCTTCGTGATCCGCGGCGGCAAAGGACGGGCTACGTTTTGGACTTGCGACCTGACTCACGACTACATCCGCATCAACGGCAGCTATCGCACCTGACGCGCAGGGGTTTCGTGCTGCTCGCGGCGGCGCCGCTGTTGTGCGCGCAAGACGAGCCCGAAGACGCGGCGTCGCTGAAGATACTGACGCATGTCGCTGAGGCGCTGAGTGAAGATAACGCGATCGAGGCGCTACGGTCTTTCGACAAGAACTCTGCTCAGTACCGCAAGATCGAAGCAGCGCTGGTCGGACTTACCGGCCAGTTCAGTGTAAGTTCGTCGATCGACTTTCTCAGCCGCGAAGGCAATACGTTGTTAGTGGATTGGTTCTTGCAACTGCGAGGAAAAGCTGACGACGGAGTATTGTTGCGCAGAAGACAGCAGGTCGCGGTAACCATCGCGAATGCGAAGATTACCGCGCTTGAGCCGTTAAGTTTGTTTGCGCCGCTAGCATAAGCGTCGAGTTTGTTTCCCCGCTATCATAAGCATCGCTGTCACGAGCCGCGCACGTAAGTAAGCGGTCTGTACTATCCCAGCAACGCCCGCTTACTTACGTGCGCGGCTCGTAACGGCGTTAACGCTCTCAGCTCAGCTTTGCCCGCTAGCATAAGCAGCGCTGTAAGCCGTATGTACCGTATGTGAAGCCCGTCACGCTCCTAGTTCATCGTGAACGAATAAAGCGTATCGCCCGCAGCGACCAACACGTACTGATGGCCATCCAGCATGTAAGTCTCGGGCGCATTCGATATCTGGCCGATGTGACTATGCCAGAGCGGTTTGCCGTTTGCGGGATCGAAGGCGACGATGTTCCCACCCGCGTCGCCGGTAAACAGCAGTTTCCCGGCAGTTGTCAGCATGCCATTGCCCAGATTGCCTCCGGTTCCGGGATAGCGATGCCGCCACGCAACTTTGCCGGTCTTATAGTCAATGGCGGTCAGGTAACCGCCCAGCGAACCTACGCCCACTTCATCTTTACCGCCCAGGCCCATGGCGCCGCGCGGATCGGTTTCGGTCAGGTAGTACATCGCGTAGCTTTCCTGAGTCGGCACATAGAAGAGACCAGTGTCCGGACTATATGCCGGCGGGGGCCAGTTCGTTGCGCCGCCATTGTTCGGCGATACGAGCGAGCCCGGCACCGTGGAATCCTTAGCCGGATCGCGTACCGGTTGGCCCTTCGCGTTGATCTCTTTGGCCCAGTTAGCCGCCGTCGAGAACTTACTGGTGACTAAGTGCTCGCCGGTCAGGCGATCGAGCGTGTAGTAATAGCCGTTGCGATCCGCATGCAACACCATCTTGCGCGGCTTGCCCTTGAAGTCGCCGTCAATCAGAATCGGCGTTTCGGTGGAATCCCAATCGTGCGTGTCGTGCGGGTTTACCTGGTAATACCAGGCCATCTTGCCTGTGTCGACGTTGATCGCAACGATCGAGCACGTGAACAAGTTATCGCCATCGCGGCTCTTAGGGTTGGTATAGGCCGGCGATGGATTGCCAGTGCCGAAGATATACAGGTGCGTCTCGGGATCGTATGAACCCGGAATCCAAACGTTACCTGCGCCGTGCCGCGCGCCGTCGAGACTGCCCCAGGTCTCAAGACCGGGGTCGCCCTTCTTCATCGGCAAGGTGTAGAACGTCCATTGCACTTCGCCAGTCTCGGGGTTGCGCGCCTGCACATAACCCGGCTCGTCCAGATCGTTGCCGGTGCCGATCAGAATGTGGTTGCCCACAACAATCGGCGCCATCGTCGAGAAGTACTGCAGGTTGAAATCGGCGATCTGTTTGTGCCAGCGTTCTTTGCCGGTCAGCGCATCGAGACACACCAGGTAATCGTCGGGCGTCTCCATGTAGAGCAGGTTGTTCCACATGCCCAGGCCGCGGTTGCCGATGTGCGTGCCGCCCTTTGGTTTTCCAGAAGTAATGCCAGAGTTCATGGCCGTCCCGCGCGTCCACAGCCCACGCGTTATCGGGCGAAGAAAGATACAGAACGCCATTGACTTCCAGGATCGACGCGCGAACATTCGTCCCGGCACCGAACTGAGTCGATGCCTGACTATCGCCGACGCCCTCACCGCCGACAATTACCGGCGGGCCGAAGCGCGAAGCACCGGCGCCGCCCGCGACTTTACCTACCCATGCGAGCGACAGGTTCTTGACGTTCGATTGATTAATCTGCTTGAGAGAGCTGTAACGCTTGCCAGAGTAGTCGCCCGAGTAAGTCGGCCAGGATTCGCCTAGCGGCTGCGTCAGCAACGTGGGGTCGAGCGCCTGACCCGGCAAAAGGGCGGGGAAGAGTACCAGCGCGGACGTGAGCAGCAGTTGTTTAGTCGTCATTTCACGGTCACCAGGTAAGAGGTGAGATTGTGGATGTCCTTATCTGTATAAGTCGGCAATAAGTCTTTATGCGGCTGTAGAGGATCGTGAATGACCACGGCGGGCACATCGCCATCGCGGCGAATTGTGCGTTCCGTATTGTCGGCGAGAATCACCGAGACGATGAAGTCATCGATGCGGCTCAGGCGCCCTTCTACTTTTTCGCCGTTCTTCATCGTGACGGTGACCGTGGTGGGCGGGACATTGGTGAGCCCGCCCGCCCCTTGACGGGGACCGCGGAACCCGCCGCCCGGCATGATCCAGGTGTTCTGCAGTTGCTTGGCTTGCGTGAACTTGGAGCCGATCCCTTTCAGATCCCCGGTTACGGAATGGCAGGAGGCGCATTTTGCCGCGAAGTAGGCCTGGCCCTCTTTGGGGTCTCCTACAAGAATGCTCGGCGGCACCATGCGCGAGGCATCGTAGCCAGCTACGCGGAAGCTATGAATGTAAGCGGCGATATCCGAAATCTGCGGCATCGTCAGCGGGAACGCGGGCATACCCTGATCAGGACGGCCATGCTGCACCACCGGCGCGATCAGCTCGCCGCTCTGATCATTCAGCACCAGCTCTGAGCGGAGCAGGTTCGGTCCACCTTCGCCGCCGCGCGCGTCGGAGCCATGACAGAAGTTGCAGCTCACGCCATAGAGGGCGCGGCCGCGGTCAAGAACGTCCTGTGGCGCGGGAGGACGCGTCGGGTATGCAGCAGGCCGGCCGCCAGCCGCAGGGCGCGCCTGTGGAGGCGCGGGCGACACGGCGGCCGGAGCCGGCGCGGCATTCTGTGCGGCAAGGTTGGCTATAGACAGGGCCAGTGCCGCCGCAGGCACGATGATTTGTTTCACTTTCAAACTTCACCTCGGAAGGATTGCAATCAAAAAGGGTAGTCTATCAGTATGTCTGGGATCGGCGAATCACGCACCCAGGCCGCTGGTGACAGGATGCTGTGGCGGAGCTGCGAATCCAGGACGCCCCACCATATCCGCGGGATTGCCCTACCACTGATATGAATTGTTCCTGTTGAGAAGCGAGAACGGCGTCACACCTGGCGAATTAGAGTATGAATGTGAGTTTGCCTTCTCCGGGCTGGATTCGTTCTACTTGACATGGTCGGCCTTGGCCGGGATAGGTGGTGTTCACACGCTTGTTGCGGGCAAGAAGTTCTCCGTGCCCTCGCTCATCTGCAAGTTTCATGATCTATGTTCAGCTCTGGTCCGTCTTTGGTACTGATATCTAGCCATTACATTCTCAGAATGGAATATTGGATCCTTTCTAACTTAGTTCCAGCTGGTTGGCCCGAGATTCTCCACTATTATTCGTGCTTACGTCCCTTAGAGTGACGATGACTCAGTGCCTTACGTTAACTTCAGGTCGCCACCGTCTGCCCGAGCGGGAGACGCTCCGGTCCCCCATCACGCACGCAGGTACTAAGCGTCTCGGCGACCGCGACATGACCGTCGCGTGAGCTGGAGCCTTCATTGCCTGCCGGGACCATGTAAGCTTATGTTCGTAATGCGTTCTCACACGACGCCAACCAAATGCCGATTAGCGCTAAAAAACGGGATGCACGATCTTTACGGAACGTTCTTCAGTGACTTGCCCGGACAGCGCGGATCTATGTCTGTGACATTGGTTATTCTCGTGCCACCCTTCGGATTTCCGAGTCTACGCCTCCGCCACTGGCTTCCCGTAGCCGCTTTCGCGTGTGAGAGGCTATTGGGCAAGCTCCAGCCCGTTGGAGGAAATTCCCGATCAGGTCTCGGCAACATGTATGGCAGTCTCGCTGATTTGACTTGCTGCTGGTTGCGCTGTCGCTAACCACCGCCCCATAACCCGGGCGCAGTTCGGCTCGACGCGTTTAGTAAACGCCGAATCGGTCTCCTCTTGCAGAAAGAACGTTTCTGCCACAGGTGACCGTCGCTTGTCAGGTAATCCGAACCGCGAGTAGGCACGTGATTATTCGCGATGGCTCCGCCAGCGCAGGCTGAATACTCCGGAGCCAACAATAGTGATTTAGGGCGCGGGGGGATAGTTGGCGACGTCGGCCGCTCTGTGAAGGGGGTTGTTTGCCACAGAGCCCGCTTGGGAGGTTTTGGGGTCGGCATGGCCGACCCCAATAAATCCACTTAGGCTTGATGGCCGTTTTCGTTGGGCTAAGAACGCAACTACGATCAGCAGGCTGCCAAAGAGCAGGATGCTGGACGGTTCCGGAACTGCACTTGTGGTGGCTACGAGACTTACGTTATCGACACCCTGATTTAAGTAGAACTGATTATTCGACTTCGGCGGGTAAGCTTCCGCCTGGAGTCAGAACTCGTTCAAGTTGAACGAATAGTGGGTGTACGGTTCACGACGCAGCGCGTCCGACCCTTGGTATAAGTTGGTGACAACGCCTGCGCCGGTATCGAAGGGGGTTGCTCCCGCCGTGAGTATGTCAACTCTTCCGCACTGAGCTGGGCCCGAGCCCGTAGGATCCAGACCAGCAGCGCAAAATGGGCCTCCATCAAAGTTGTTCACAAACATGTCGAAACTCAGGGTGAGACCCGTCGCCGGTTGGGACGGTAAAGAGCTGAAACAACGAGGCTGCAGAAGGACCGACCGTGTCTGAAACCGCATACCAACTCCCTGAGGCAGGCCCGACGGTTGGAGCACCCGAAAGGGGCGCATTGGTCGTGTTGTCAGCAAACCACCCGCCCGCAAACGGGCCTGTCGTCGCTACCGACCACCCGGACAAGTTGCCTGTCTCGAAACCGCCGTTGACGATCAGTTGATTCGCTGACGCCGGAATCGCGACGGCCGCGAGCCCCAACATGCCGAGGTAATCGCTCTTACTATCAAAGTTATCTTCATAGTGTTCGCTCCTGTAATGCACGCCGATGCGAGACTACCAACTTCTTCGTTTGACATGCGCCTCGGGCAAGGCAAGTTAGTGGCCTTATGTAAGTACTTCAATTTCAACAATTTCGTTTCCCCGTCAGTCGAATTCTTAGACTTTTAGTTGAGTTTTACGATTTTTAGGGATTTCAGGAGACCTGGCTAGCGAGGTGGTCCGGCCTCTGAACTTGCTCCAAAGCCGGAAGCCAATCGAACCCAATCGCGCTGCTATCCGTTCGTCGCGAACGCTGCCCACCCGCCGCCAGGTGATAGGATGCGCGGGAGGACTTCATCATATGTACACACGACGTGATTTGGGGAAATTAGCCCTGGCGAGCGTTCCGGTTTCTCTCGCATTCGGCGCGAAGCCGAATTCCACGGTGCATGGCGTGCACCTGGGCAACAGTACCTATAGCTACCGCGACATACCGCACCCGCCGGGCACCGACATCACCGATCAACTGATCGCTGCGCTCGTCGCGGATGGCGCTTATGAGACCGAATTGTTTTCGCCCGGCATCGAGCCCGGTAATCCCCCGATGGTTCGTCCGCCGCAAGCCGCGCCGGCTGCCAACGCGCCTCCCATGGACGATGCTGCACGTGCTGCCGCGATGCGCGCCCGTATGAACAGTCCCGAAATGGCGAAGCGCCGCGAGACGCTGCGCGACTGGCGGCTCTCCACGCCAATGTCGTACTTCGAGAACATCGGCAAGAAGTTTTCCGATGCCGGCATCAAGATCGTCGCGTACACCATGAACTACCGCAACGACTTCACCGATCCCGAAATCGACAAGACCTTCGAGCAGGCCAAAGCATTGGGTGCGGGTGTGATTGCGACCTCAACGCAGATGGCCTTTGCCAAACGCCTGGCGCCCTTTGCGGACAAGCACCGCTACGTCGTCGCGTTACACGGGCACTCGAGCACCAAAGATCCGGAAGAGTTCTCGACGCCCGAAACGTTCCAGCAAGGTATGGACATGTCGAAGTTCTTCAAGATCAATCTCGACATCGGACACTTCTTCGCTGCCGGTTTCGATCCCGTGGCTTACATTGATCAGCACCACGCCCAGATCACGCATCTCCACATCAAAGACCGCAAGGCCCACGATGGACCCAATGCGCCATTTGGCCAGGGCGACACTCCGATCAAAGAAGTGCTGCTGCTGTTGAAGAACAAGAAGTACACGATCCCGGCGCTGGTGGAGTATGAGTATCGCGGCACCGGCACTTCTACTGAAGAAGTGAAGAAGTGCATGGACTACATGCGGCAAGCTCTCGCCTGAACCGGGGGGCCGCATGCTGCGCCCGTTCTTACAATTTTTTCGCCCGTACCGGCTGCGCCTGATCCCGATCGTGCTGGCTTGCGCGCTCGAGATGCTGTTCAACGCGCAAGTGCCGTTGAGCGTCAAGTTTCTGATCGATCGCGCGCTGCTGCAGCATGACCGTCACATGATGGTGCTGATTCTGATCGCTCTCGGGGTCAGCACCATCGTGGTCTCATTCACCTCGTTCGGACGCGATTATCTCTACACCGGCATCGTGAGCCGCATCACGGCGGGCCTGCGGCAGCGCATGTTCGAGCGGCTGCAGCAGCTCTCGCTCGGTTACTATTCGCGAGTCGAAGTCGGCGATGTGATGTCGCGTTTCTCCAATGACATCAGCGTAGTCGAGAACGGCTTGGGCTCAGCCGTGACCTGGGGCTTGCAACCCGCGCTCGATCTGATGCTCTCGGCAGCGCTGGTGTTCGCGCTCGAATGGCGGCTGGCAACGATCGGGATTCTGTTGTGCCCGATCTGCGTACTCGGGCCGCGCCTGCTCTCGAAGCGCGCCACCAGCGTGAGCGTAGAGAAGCAGCAGGAAGAAAGCCGCCTGCTCTCTTCGCTGCAGGAGACGCTCTCGGCCCCGGCGCTCGTTCGCGCCTTCAATTTGCAGCGCAAACTGATCGGAACGTTCCGGCAGCATAACGAGTCGCTGGTGAAAGCCAGCATGCGGCTCGGTCTGTTCACGGCGTTGATGGAGCGCTCCGCCAGCTTCGGAACTTTGCTGCTGCAGTTCGTCGTCATGGGCATCTCCGGCTACATGGCTTATCGCGGAACCATCACGGTCGGCACCTTTGCCTCGTTCCAGGCGCTCTTTGTTTCATTGAGCTACTCGGTCATGTACCTGGCGCAATATACACCGAACCTGATTGGCGCGAGCGGCGGTCTGGCGCGCATCGAACAGGTGCTGAGCGAAGAGGCCAAGGTGCAGGATGCGCCTGATGCGCCGCCGCTGCTGCCGATCTCGGAAGCGATCGAGCTGCGCGACGTATCGTTCAGCTATTCCGGTGAACGGCTCAATCTGGATGACGTTACGCTGCGTGTGCCGCGCGGTTGGCCCGTTGCCTTTGTGGGACCGAGCGGATCGGGCAAGAGCACCCTGCTCAGCCTTCTCTTGCGTTTCTACGATCCAGATCGCGGTGAGGTTCTGTTCGATGGCCGGGATGCGCGCGCAGTGCCGCTCGAATCGTTGCGCGGTCAGATTGCCGTGGTGTTTCAAGAAAGCTTTCTGTTCAATACAACCATCGCCGAGAACATCGCGCTCGGCCGGCCCGATGCATCGATGGACGAGATTGTTGCCGCCGCGAAATCCGCCGAGATTCATGACTTCATCGCCGGCTTGCCCGATGGGTATCAAACAATTGCCGGCGAGCGTGGCAGCCGCTTCTCCGGTGGACAGCGCCAGCGCATCGCCATCGCACGCGCCGTGCTGCGCGATCCCGAGATTCTGATTTTGGATGAAGCCACGTCTGCGCTTGATCCCGCTACCGAGTACGCCATCAACGAAACATTGGAGCGGCTTGCTTACGGCCGCACGATGATCTCCATCACTCACCGGCTGAGCTCCGTCGTCAACATGGCGCGCATCTTTTTGCTCGAGAACGGGCGCTTGACGGAACAGGGCGATCACCAGGAGCTGCTGCGCCAGGGCGGTACGTATGCGCGCATGTGGCAGAAGCAAGCGGGCCTGCAGATTACGAAGACGATGAACACGGCGACGGTGGACGCGGCGTGGCTGGCCGAACTGCCGCTGATGCGCGGTGTTCCACGCGAAACGCTCGAAGAGGTTGCACGCTGGTTCGTCACCGAGCACTTCGCGGAACACCGCGTGATCGTGCAGGAAGGCGAGCCCGGCAATCGCTTCTACATCCTGGTGCGAGGCACCGTGGAAGTAACGCGCAAAGAAGGCGCTGCCGAGCGGCGTGTCGCGCGGCTGCAGGATGGCGACTATTTCGGTGAGATTGCACTGTTGAGCGATCAACCGCGAACCGCGACCGTGCGCACTCTGACGCCCTGTATGTGTCTTTCCCTGCAGCGTGAATTTTTCGACCGCTTGCTGGCGCGTGAGCCGGAGTTGCGCGACCATATCAACCGTGTGTCCGCGGCGCGAGTGAGTCACTGAAAGCAATTGCGCTGCTCGCGCTGCTGGCTTGCGTGCCGGGCAGCGCGGAAGAACAGAACCGCGGTCTGCACATTCAGCGCGTGTTGCAGCCACCCCGCATCGAACAGTTCCTGAGCGGCGGTGATGTGCCGGGCTTTGCGCGCGTCGACGATTTCCGGCAGAACCATCCCGCGGATGGCAAGCCAGTGAGCCGTTCCACTACTGCCTGGCTTGCCTACGACGACCAGAATCTCTACGCCGTCTTTGTCTGCACGGAAGACGCGGGCAAAGTGCGTGCACGGCTCTCGAAGCGCGACGACATCTTCAGCGACGACGTAGTCGCGGTTTACCTCGATGCGTTTCGCGACCGCCGGCGGGTACTCGGCTTCTATGTC
Source organism: Bryobacterales bacterium (assembly GCA_963792655.1). Classification (GTDB taxonomy): domain Bacteria; phylum Acidobacteriota; class Terriglobia; order Bryobacterales; family Bryobacteraceae; genus DOZZ01. Next base: position 1,067,659 of record CAWBWU010000003.1, on the reverse strand, counting down.
AACCCGCTCGGCGTGCAAGGTGACGCCGTTGCCGCTGAAGGGCAGGACGAAGACTTCACATACGACGCAATCTGGAAGTCGGAAGGAAGACTGACGCCCGACGGCTTCGTGGTGCTTCTGTCATTGCCTTTTCGTAGCCTGCGCTTCCCGAATGCAGATGTGCAGACGTGGGGCATCGGCCTGGCGCGTTTTATTCCAGCGCGCAACGAAGCATCGTACTGGCCCTACTACACGTCGCGCGTAGAAGGCTTTGCGCAGCAGATCGGAACCTTGACGGGACTCGAGAGCATCTCGCCGGGCCGCAACCTGCAGTTCATTCCGTATGTCGCCTTTGAAAGCGCGCACTATCTGGACCAACCCACATTCACGCCGCCGGGCTTTCGTCAGAAGAACGAAGTGCGCGGCGGCCTGGATGCCAAGGTAATCCTGCACGATTCGCTGACGCTCGATGTAACTCTGAACCCCGATTTCAGCCAGGTGGAATCGAACGATCCGCAAGTCACTGTCAACCAGCGCTTCGAAGTCTTCTTCCCGGAGAAGCGGCCGTTCTTTCTGGAGAACGCGAGTTACTTCCAGACTCCTGAGAATCTGTTCTTCTCGCGGCGCATCGTCAATCCGGAATATGGCGCGCGGTTGACGGGCAAAGCGGGGAACTGGATTGTCGGGTTCCTGGGCATTGACGACCGGAACGCGGGAGTCGATCTGGCGCCCGGCGACTCACTGCTTGGCGAGCGAGCGCACATCGGCGTGGCCCGCGTGCAGCGTGAGTTCGGCAATCAATCGACGGTCGGCGCAATGTTGACTGACTATCAATTCGGATCATCTTATGAACGCGTGGCGTCGCTCGATACGCGTCTGAAGCTCACGCCCAACCTGGTCTTCAGCGCCCAGGCGGCGCGTGGCTACGCGAACAACACCGACGGAAGCAAGCCGCAGGGTTCTATCTATTACGGCAACCTGCTTTTCAGTGGACTGCACTTGACGTGGAGTTCCACTTACCAGGACCACAGTCCGGACTTCCAGTCTGTGTTGAGTTACATTCCGCGTCTCGACATCCGGCAGGCGCGTCAGGCCGTTGGCTACAAGTGGCTGCCCGCGCACCGCATTCTGAAGTCGATCGGGCCCACGCTGATGCTGACGAACGATTGGGACCACGCCGGCAACCTGCAGGATTGGATCGTCAACCCGGGCATCGAGGCGGAGCTCGCAGGCAACACCTTTCTGAGCGTCCGGCGCACGGAGGCGGTCGAGGTCTATCGCGGTCTGCGTTTTCGTAAGCACTCCACCGATTTCTCAATCACCACCGAAGCGGCAAAAGCTATCAGCCTGGGAGCTGGCTATGGCGCCGGCCCTGGCGTGAACTACGATCCCGCGACGGGCGTGCTGCCGTTTCTCGGCGCCGGGCGTCAGTTTAACGGCCATCTGGTGATTCGTCCGGGCCGGCGATTCAAGCTGGAAGAGATTTATTACTTCAGTCATCTGAGCACGCTGGAGCGCGGCCCGGCAGTGTTTAATAACCACTTACTGCGCTCGCAAGTGAACTATCAATTCACGCGCGAACTTTCAGTCAGGGCCATTCTCGATTACACCGGCGTGCTTCCGAATGCCTCTTTGGTCAGTATCGATCGCGCGAAGACCGTGACCGCTGACTTACTGTTCACTTATCTGGTCAATCCCGGCACCGCTTTGTATGCAGGCTACACCAACACGCATGACAATCTGGCGCTGTTTCCGGGAAACCCGGCCTTCACGCAGCGCATTGGCGATCCGTCCACCATCACCGGGCGGCAGATCTTCGTCAAGCTGAGTTATTTGCTGCGGCGCTGAATTGTTACTCTAAGGTCCATGCAACTCAGGGTTCCCGCTAGTCTGCTGTTGTCTTCTCTGGTTCTGCTGGCTGCACCGCCCACGATCGACGAAGCGCGCAAGTTCACCGATGCCGCTGAAGCACGCATGTTGCCGCTGATGGTGGAAGCGCAACGCGCGGACTGGGTCAAATCCAACTTCATCACCGACGATACCGAAGCCCTGGCCGCCGCGGCCGATGAACGTGCGATTAATGCCGGCGTCGAGTATGCCAAAGAAGCGGCGCGCTTCCAGAAGGTTCCGCTGCCTGAAGATCTATCGCGCAAGATCCTGCTGCTTCGCAACTCTCTGACTATCGCCACGCCCGCCGACAAGAACGAGAGCGGCGAACTCACGCGCATCGTTGCGTCGATGGAAGGCACTTACGGCAAGGGCAAATACTGCAAAGCCGATGGCAAGTGTCTGGACCTCGAAGATCTGTCGAAGATCATCGCGACGAGCCGCGACCCGCGTGAGTTGCAGGAGGCCTGGGTGGGGTGGCATGCGATTGCGAAGCCGATCCGCGAGCCCTTCACGCGCTACGTTGCACTGGCGAACAAAGGTGCGCGTGAGCTCGGGTTCAAAGACACGGGCGCGATGTGGCGCGAGAAGTACGACATGACGCCCGAGCAGTTCGCCGCCGAGATGGATCGCCTGTGGGAACAGGTGCGGCCGCTCTATCTCTCACTGCACGCGTATGTGCGCAACCGCCTGCGTGAGAAGTATGGCGACGCCGTGGTTCCTGCGCATGGCCCGATTCCCGCGCACCTGCTGGGCAACATGTGGGCGCAGAGCTGGGAGAACATTTACCCGCTGGTGGAACCTGCCGATGCCAGCGCCGGTTACGACCTCACCGAAATTTTGAAAGCACGCAAGACGGATGCGAAACAGATGGTGCGCTACGGCGAAGGCTTCTTCACTTCGCTCGGTTTCGCGCCGCTGCCGCCCACGTTTTGGGAGCGCTCTCTGTTCGTCAAGCCGCAGGACCGAGACGTGGTGTGTCACGCGAGTGCGTGGGATATCGATATGGTGAACGATCTGCGCATCAAGATGTGCATCGACACCACTGCCGAAGATTTCCTCACGATCCACCACGAATTGGGCCACAACTTTTATCAACGTGCCTACGACAAGCAGCCTGTGTTGTTTCGCGATAGCGCCAACGACGGCTTCCACGAAGCGGTTGGCGACACGATCGCGCTTTCGGTCACGCCCGATTATCTGGTGAAGCTCGGCTTGCTGAAACAAGCCCCGCCGCCGTCGAAAGACATCGCTCTGTTGTTGCACAAGGCGCTCGAGAAGATCGCATTTCTTCCGTTCGGGCTGATGATCGACAAGTACCGCTGGGAGATTTTCTCGGGACAGGTGCAGCCGGCTGACTATAACAAAGCGTGGTGGGATCTCCGCCTGAAATATCAAGGCGTGGCGCCGCCTGTCGCGCGCACCGAGGCCGATTTCGATGCCGCTGCAAAATATCACGTCGCGGCGAATGTGCCGTACGCGCGCTATTTCCTCGCCGACATTTTGCAATTTCAGTTTCACCGTTCGCTCAGCAAGATCGCGGGCTGCACAGAGCCGCTCAATCGCTGCAGCATCTATGACAACAAGGAAGCAGGCCGGCGCTTGAATGCCATGCTTTCCATGGGCGCCAGCCAGCCGTGGCAGAATGCGTTGGCCGAACTGACCGGATCGAAACAGATGGACGCCACGGCTATAGTCGATTACTTCGCCCCGCTGCAAAAGTGGCTCGATGAACAGAACAAAGGCAAACCCGTCGGCTGGTAACGGCAACATTCAGGCAACCGGGGAAGAAAAGCCTGCGTCGCATTAACCAACGCTCATGGGCGAAGGGACTCGGCGGCATTGAACAAGACACTGACGGTACCCGAGGCGCTCCCGGAGGCCGGTGACGGCGCGCAGCCGCGAAGCTATGAGCAGTTTGTAAATCCGCAATGGGTCCGCTTGCTCGATCTGCTGCAGATGAACGTGCAGTATACGCATTGTTTGGGTACGGAGCTGTTCACTTCGACGCAGGAAGTGGTGCTCGATTTCCTTTCGGGCTACTGCGTTCACAACACCGGGCATAACCACCCGGCGATTGTTGCGGAACTGCAGAATGAGCTGGGCAGGCGCGGACCTGCGATGCTCCAAAGCCATGTGCCCGATCTCGCAGGGCAGCTTGCCGAGCGGCTGTGCCGTCTGGCGGGCGGCGGCATGGCGAAGGCCTTCTTCGCCTGTTCAGGCAGCGAAGGCGTTGAGACGGCCATCAAGTTCGCGCGTGCCACAACCGGGCGCACCGGGCTGCTGTATGCGAACGGCGCCTTTCATGGGCTGACATGCGGCGCTCTTTCATTGATGGGCGACGACTTCTGGCGCGAGAAGTTCGGCCCGATGCTCACCGGCACCGAAGCGGTGGCATTCAACGATATCGAGGCACTCTCACAGCAGCTTGCAACGAAACGTTTCGCGGCCTACTTCGTCGAGCCCCTGCAATCTGAAGCAGGCATCCGCATCCCCGACGCGGAGTATCTGAAAGAAGCGCATCGCCTTTGCAAACGTTACGGCACGCTTTTCGTGCTCGATGAAGTACAGACCGGCATGTTTCGCACCGGGCCCTTTCTCGCATCGCAACACTTCGGCGCAACGGCCGACATGATCGTCGTGGCGAAAGCGCTCAGTGGCGGGCTCATTCCATGCAGCGCAGTACTGATGACGGATGCCGTTTACGACGCTGTGTACAGCTCACTCAAGCGCTCCATCGTGCACACATCGACGTTCAGCGAGAACGCAATGTCGATGCGCGCCGGCCTGGCCACGCTCGACGTGCTCGAACAGGAGCAGCTTGGTCCACGTGCGCTGCGCATGGGCGAACAGTTGCGCCGCAGGCTGCGTGAAGTGCTCGCCGGGTACGAGATGGTCCGCGACGTTCGTGGCATGGGCATGCTGTCGGGAATCGAGTTTCAAGTGCCGCGGCAGGTTCGCCTGCGAGTTCCCTTCGAAGCATTCCGGCGCATTCACACCGGCATGTTCGGGCAGGTTGTAGTGATGCGCCTGTTTCGCGATCACCGCATTCTGACGCAGATGTGCGGCAACAACTTCATGGTGCTCAAAGTTGCGCCACCGCTAGTCGTCACCGACGAGCAGCTCGAACAGTTCGTCGTTGCCATTCGTGAAACGGTCGACCTGATGCATCATTCGACATCGTTCTGGGCCGAGGCACTTGGTCTTGCGCGCCGCGCGATCAACATCTAGCACGCTATGAAAATCATCGCGGCAGCCAGCGCATTCCCGAAGGACTACTATCCGCAGCAAGTGCTCCTGGGCGCGCTCAAGGCGTACTGGGGAGACCGTTTGCCGAACCCCGAGCTGCTCGATCGACTGCATGCACGCGCTTGCGTCGATGGCCGCTATCTCGCGCGTCCGCTGCTCGAGTATTACCAGATGCAGACGTTCGGCGACTTCAACCGTGCATGGGCGCAGTCTGCGGAAGAGCTCGGCAGTAAGGCGTTGTGCCGCGCCATGACGCAAGCGGGCATTGACCGGGACGAGATTGGCGCACTCTTCTTCGTCTCCGTCACTGGCGTGGCAAGTCCATCAATAGATGCGCGGCTGATCAACCGCATGCAGCTCTCGAACAACACGAAGCGCATCCCGATCTTCGGGCTCGGCTGCGTCGCCGGCGCGGCTGGAATTGCGCGCGCCGCGGATTACGTGAAGGCTTACCCGTCGCAAGTAGCGGCGCTCGTCTCTGTCGAACTCTGCTCGCTCACGCTGCAGCGCGATGACCTGACGCCGGCCAATCTCATCTCCTCAGGCCTCTTTGGCGACGGCGCAGCGGCAGTGCTCGTGGCCGGCGCCGATTACAAACAACCGGGTCCGGAAGTCATCGCGAGCAAGTCGGTATTCTATCCGGACACCGGGCATGTCATGGGTTGGGATATCAGCGAGAAGGGCTTCCGCATTGTGCTCTCGCCTGATGTGCCGAAGGTGATTCGCGAACATCTCGGCGAAGATGTGGATGAATTTCTTGCCGAACATGATTTGCGCCGTGACGACATCGGCGCGTGGGTTCTGCATACGGGCGGGCCCAAGGTTCTCGAAGCGACGCAGGATGCGCTTGGGGTCAATCGTGAAGCGCTGGCGATCTCCTGGGACTGCTTGCGGCGCACGGGCAATCTTTCGTCGGCGTCGGTGTTGTGCGTGCTCGAGCAGTTCATGACCAAACAACGCCCTGCGGCGGGAACGTGGAGCATCCTCGCGGCGATGGGCCCGGGTTTCTGTTCTGAGCTGGTTCTGTTGAAATGGTAGTGCGTTGAATTTCGATACTGACGTCTGCATCATCGGTGGAGGTCCCGCAGGTCTCGCGGCTGCAGTTGCTTCGCGGCGGCAAGGGTTGCGCGTCATCGTAGCGGACGGCAATTGCGGTCCCATCGACAAAGCATGCGGGGAAGGCTTGATGCCGGATTCGCGCGCTGCGGCCGCCGAGATCGGGCTTGTGCTGCCCGAATCCGCGGGGCACCCGTTTCGTGGAATTCGCTTTCACGGTCACGGCCGTTCTGTTGAATCCAGTTTCCCGGACGGCATGGGCCTGGGTGTGCGGCGCACTGCATTGCATAGCCGTCTGATCGACGCGGCGCAAAACTCCGGCGCGGAGCTGCGCTGGAATTTTCCTGTGAGCGGCATCGAAGGCGACACGGTTGTTTCGCAAGCAAGCAAGATCCGCGCGCGATGGATCATCGGCGCGGATGGTTCCGCCTCCCGGGTGCGTACGTGGGCGGGGCTTGATCGCACTTTGCGCAACTCCCGCCGCTACGCCTTCCGTCAGCACTTCGCAATCGCACCATGGACCGATTGCATGGAGATCTACTGGGGCGCGGGCTGCCAGATTTATGTCACACCGGTGAGCGCCGCTGAAATTTGCGTCGCCGTGATTTCGCGTTCGTCCGCATTGCGTCTGAGCGATGCACTGCTGCGTTTCCCACTCTTGCAAGCACGGCTGGGCAATGCGGCCGCCACCAGCCGCGAGCGCGGGGCAACGACTGCGACGATGCGTCTGAGTCGCGTAACCAAAGGCTGCGTAGCTTTGATCGGCGATGCTTCGGGCTCGGTGGACGCGATCACTGGTGAAGGGCTGTGCCTCTCCTTCCGTCAGTCGCAACTGCTCGCCGCGGCGATTGCGAAAGGCAATCTCGCGGAATACGAACGCGCTCATCCGCGCCTGGCTACCCGCCCGAATCTGATGGCCGAGATGATGCTGCTGCTCGACCGTTCGGAATGGTTGCGGAATCGCGCTCTTGCGGCGCTCGCATCGAAGCCCGCGATTTTCGAACGGCTGCTCGCCATGCATGTCGGCGCACTGTCGCTTCCCGCGTTCGCCTCAACCAGTGCTGAACTGGGCTGGCGCTTGCTCGTGAGTTGAATGAAAAGCCTGCTGCTCTGTGCGCTTGCGCTAACCCGCGCGCTTGCCGCGGCGGAGTACACCACCGAACTTACGCCAGCCAACACGCGCATCGAATGGACGCTGGGCGATGTGCTGCACACCGTCCATGGAACGTTTCAACTCGCACGCGGCACGTTGCGTTTCGATCCGGACTCGGGGTCTGCAGCGGGCGAGGTGGTGGTGAACGTCGTTAGCGGTGCAAGCGGCGGCGGAACCCGTGATAAGCGAATGCATAAGAACATTCTGGAATCTGCTCTGTTTCCGGAAGCCGTGTTCACGCCGAATCGCATCGAAGGGCAGATCGCGCTGGCCGGTGCGTCGCATGCCAGGTTGCTCGGTCAACTGAAGCTGCATGGCGCTACGCACGCAATCACAATGGAAGTAAGCGCGAAGGGTGCTCGGGATCGCATCGATGCGGACCTGACGTTCGATGTGCCTTACGTCGATTGGGGCATGCGCGACCCCAGCACTCTATTTCTGAAGGTCAACAAAACGGTGCAAGTGGTGATTCACTGCACTCAGTTGAGTTTGGCCAGTTCTTCGCGATAGAGCCGGTTGCCTGGAAACTCCCCAGCCAGCCACTGCAGTCCTTCTTTGGCGTGCGCCTGATCGTGATCGCGCAACGCCGCCACCGCAAGTAGCACACGCGCGTACGGCCCCAGATAGTGCCCCTTCGAAGCGGTTAGACGAAGCTTGTCGATTCCGGTTTGTTTGTCGGTCTGTGATCCCGTCGCGCGCAGCATCCAACGCAGCGGCGCTGCCTTCTGGCTGAGCAGATAATTTTCGAGCGCGACCGCGATGTACGCATCGTAATAGTCCGGATGCGCCGCCAGCAGCTTGTCGGCTTCAACGCGCGCCTCCTTCACTTCGGTCAGCGCCGCCAGATTACGTTTCTCGATCAGCGCGAGGTAATCGGCGTGCAGACCTTTGCGTAGCACGTCAGCGAACATGGCGGCGGGCTCTGGTGGCGAGCGATGCAGACCCGGCGCGGCGAGCTCTTGCGATCGTTGCATGGCGGCTTCAAACTTACTCTTCAACGCCGGGTCAGCCGCAGGCGCTCGATGCGCGGCGAGGAAGTTGTCATTGTGCACTGCGAAATCCGCGCGCAGGATATCCAAACGATCGAACTCCGCAAAGAGATAGGCCGCCGCATCCGATGCCGGTCCCAGCGGGTCCGCGGGACGCTGACGCTCAAACTCAGTGAAAGTGCGATGCGCGTCCGCGAACTGCAGATTGTACATTTGCCGGTAGCCACGATCGAGCAGCGGCTCAGTAGGCGCCGGCGAAGACAGCTCAGCGGAAAGCACGGCGAGAAGGATGGCGCAAACTGGGCTGAGCATCTGTTAACAGCGTAGTTCACCGTGCGATTTCGTCGCGAAGACATTTTTAGTTAGGATGTTCGTGGGCTACCTCAGTTGTTGTTTGACGACCTCAGGGCAATTCAGCGGCAGCACGGTTACCTGCCAGCCGATCAGCTGCGCGCTCTTTCCGAACGGATCGAAGTGCCGCTGTATCACATCAACGGTGTGGCTGAGTTCTATCCCCACTTTCACACCGCGCCGCGGCCCCGCGTGGATGCCGCCATCTGCACCGACCTGACATGCCATCTGCACGGGGCGGATCAACTATGCCGCGACTTGAAGAAGCGCTTTCGCGCGCTGCCCAAAAACTCCGTCAGCTTTCATGAGACCTCGTGTCTGGGCCAGTGCGACGCGGCGCCGGCGATTGCTGTGAACGATCTGATCTACTCCAAGGTCAATGTACCGACCGCGGAAGCACTGGTGTCGATGGCTCTCACCGGCATGGCCGCCGCGCCTTCCGTGCACGGCCGTAATCCTCTTCGCCTCGCGTCCGATCCCTACGATGGAGCACGGCCGTACAGCGCGGTACGGGAGCTGGTAAAGACGGGCGATGCAAACGCGGTTCTGCCGGCTTTGAAACAAGCAGGGCTGGCGGGGATGGGTGGCGCTGGCTTCCCCTGCAACATCAAGTGGGAAGGCGTTCGCAACGCGGCGGGCGACGAGAAATATGTCATCTGTAATGCCGACGAGAGTGAGCCGGGCACGTTTAAAGACCGCCACATCATGGAGTACCTTCCGCACCTGGTGATCGAGGGCATGATCGTATGCGCAATCGTCACCGGCGCGCAGAAGGGCTACCTTTACATCCGTCATGAATACGAACAGTCGCGTGGAGTGATGGAGGCCGAGATCGATCGCTGCCGCGGCGAGCACCTGCTTGGCAAGGAGATTCTGGGGAGCGATCTCTCATTCGACATCGAGGTGTTCGTTAGCCCGGGCGGTTACATCTGCGGAGAAGCGAGCGCACTGCTCGAAGCAATCGAGGGCAAACGTGCCGAGCCGCGCAACAAACCGCCGAGCGCATCGACGAATGGTTTATGGCAGAAGCCGACTGCTCTTAACAATGTCGAGACCTTCGCCAACGTTCCGCAAATTCTGGTACGCGGGGCCGAGTGGTATCGCGCACAAGGACGCGGTGGCGCGGCGGGGCTGAAGTTCGTTGGCGTGAGCGGCGACGTGCAGCGCCCGGGAGTGTATGAGATTGCGATGGGTACGCCCGCTTCAGAGGTCATCATGAACCTGGCCGGCGGGCCGCCCGGTGGCAAAAAGGTGAAAGCGTTCGCACCATCGGGCGCGGCAGCAGGGTTTGTGCCGGCGTCGCAGATGGACGTGCGGCTTGATTTCAAATCGATGGCCGCAGCCGGAACCATGCTTGGCTCCGGCGCCATTGTGGTTGCGGCGGAAGGCCGCTGCATGCTGGATCTGGCGCTCAATGCAGTGCGCTTCTTCCGCAACGAATCGTGCGGCAAGTGCGTGCCGTGCCGTGTCGGTTCGCAAAAGCTGGTGGACATCCTGAGCGGCTGGGCTCACGCTGCGGGCACGCAGCGCGGATTTGCAACTGGTCGACGAGTTATCCGACACGTTGCGGCTCACCTCGATCTGCGGACTCGGCCAGTTCGTGCCCTATCCTGTTCAAACGGTTATGAAGCACTTCCGCGAAGAGATACTGGCCGCACATTGTGGAGCGCCGGTGTCCGGAAGGCGTGTGCCCGATGACCACGGGCTACGTTGCATGAGCACGCGGCAGATCACTCTCACGATCGATGACGCCGCAGTGACGGTGGATGCCGGTACATCCATCTTCGACGCCGCGCGCATGAACGGGATTGCGATTCCCGTGTTGTGTCACCAGCAGAACGAACGCCCGGTGGGAGTTTGCCGCGTATGCTCTGTCGACACTGGAGGCCGCACGCTGGAAGCGGCATGTGTCCGCGCCGCCGAAGACGGCATGGTGGTGCGCACCAACTCGGAAAAGGTGAACGTCGCGCGGCGAACGCTGGTCGAACTGTTGATGGCCGACCATCCAAGCCCTTGCGCGCGCCAGCGCAACTCGGGTGACTGCGAACTCGAAGGGCTCGCAGCAGCGGAAGGCATCAGCAAACCACGCTATGCGAAGCGATCGTCAACGCGCGGGCAGGACGATTCCTCGATGGTGATCGCGGTCGATCACGAAGCCTGCATTCTTTGCGACCGCTGCGTACGCGGCTGCGATGAGATTCGTCATAACAACGTTCTCGGCCGCACGGGCAAAGGCTTCGCCGCGGGCATCGCGTTCGATCTGGGGACGCCGATGGGTAACTCATCGTGCGTCTCCTGCGGTGAGTGCATGATCTCGTGCCCCACTGGCGCGCTGACGAACAAGAGCGTACTCACCACCGTGCTGCCGGGCGGCGTGCCGGCTGAACCCGAACTGCTGTTGCAATTGCCGTACTTTCAGGAGATCTCGGGCACATTTCTCGAGCTGAACAAGAACGCCGTAGTAGTGCGCGAGTTCAAAGCAGGCGAGATCATCTGCCGCGAGGGAGAGTACGGGTCTACCGCGTTCTATATCCTGGACGGTACGGCGGACGTGTATCTGGATACACCGCTTGCTCACGTCAAAAACGAAGGCGGAGCAACCGGATTCTTCAGCAAGCTCACCAGCATCCTGGTGCCGCGCCCGGCAGAAGCCGCATGCGTCCGGCTACCGCCCGGCCATACCGATCGATGCTTCGCGAGACTTGCCGTTTCACAATCCCACGGCTGAGCTTGGCCCGGGTGAGCTCTTTGGCGAGATGACTTGCATGAGCCTTTACCCGCGCTCCGCCACGGTGAAGGCGCGTACCGACTGCGTGGTGCTCGAGATGTTGCGCAATGTACTCGACATGATGCAGCGCAACAAAACGCTGCGCGCGCAACTCGATGCGAAGTATCGCCAGCGCGCGCTTGAAGATCATCTGCGCAGCGTAGAGTTGTTCGCCGATATTAGCGCAGACGTGGTGCAGCTACTGCAGCGCAAAGTGGAGCTGGTGCGCTACTCGAAAGGCGATGTCATCTGCCGTCAAGGGGATGTGGCGGATGCCTTCTACCTGGTACGTATCGGGTTCGTGAAGATCACCGAGGAACATCCCGGCGGTCCTCTCGTGCTTGCCTACCTTGGCAAGGGCGGCTACTTCGGCGAGATCGGTCTGCTGGGCGGCGGACATCGAACGGCAACAGTGACGGCGCTCGATCACGTGGAGCTGGTGCGCATCAATCGCAACGAGTTTCAGTTGATGATCGACCGCTTTCCAGAGATGCGCGAAAAGCTTGCATCCGTGGCGGAAGAGCGCGTCGAGCAGAACCGCTCGCAGATCGCAAAGATCTCGACCGTTCCACTCAACGATTTTCTGACGCAGGGTCTGATGGAGGCCAACAGCCTGCTGCTGCTCGACCTGGAACGCTGCACTCGATGCGATGCGTGTGTGCGTGCCTGTGCCGACGCGCACGACGGCGTGACGCGGCTCATTCGCGAAGGTCTGCGGTTCGAGAACTATCTGGTCGCTACTTCGTGCCGTCAGTGCCGCGATCCGTTGTGCATGGTGGGTTGTCCGGTGGGTTCCATCCGCCGCCGCAATTCGCTTGAAGTCGTGATTGAGGATTGGTGTATCGGCTGCGGGCTCTGTGCTGAAAACTGTCCGTACGGCAACATCAACATGCATCCGTTCACGTCGCAGGAGAAGGACGCGGCTGCTCCCGGCGGTGTGCGCGCGGTGGTCAAGCACAAAGCAACGTCGTGCGATCTGTGCACCGAACACGCTGAACCAAGCTGCGTCTACGCGTGCCCGCATGATGCAGCGCATCGCGTGGATCCAAACGAGTTCTTCAAGATGATCTCTGTACCGGGAAAGCGCGCGAGCACTCGTTAGGACGATGCGCATCGACGCAACTCACCGGCCGTGGATGACTGCCACTCTGCTCGTGTTGGGCGCTGCGCTGATCGCCTATGTTCCGTATTCGCGAAACACTGCCGGGGGGCCGCGCGGGGGCACGGCGATGGGACTGTTCTACGGCGCGGCGGGTTACGCGATGATGCTGTTCGCTGCGCTGCTCGGCGTGCGCAAGAAAGTTCCAGTCTGGCGGATCGGCCGTGCGCAGACATGGATGCGCGGGCACCTCTGGCTCGGGCTGCTGAGCTTGCCGTTCATTCTCTTTCACGCCGGATTCCGTGCCACGGGGCCGCTGACGCTGGTGCTGATGCTGCTGCTGTTCACCGTTGTGCTCAGCGGTATTACGGGCGCTGCGATTCAACATTACACGCCGCGCTTCATGACAAGGCACGTGGCGCTCGAAACCATCTACGAACAGATTCCGAATGTGCGCGTTCAGCTCTGCCGGGAGGCTGACGACCTGGTGGCGCAGATCTGTGGCGTTGCCGGTCCCCCGGACCGCCCCGAAGCTACGCCGGCGCTGCAACCGCTCGATGAACGCTACGAAATCGAGATCGATGCTGCCGATCGCGAGAGCTTCCGCGAGACCTATGCGACTTCGGTGCGGCCGTTTCTGGCTGACCCGGATAACAAAGCTGCGCAAGTGGATCGCGTGCACCTGGATTCTGTTTTCGCGCGGATGCGGGCGCTGGTCCCGATGCCGATGCACGGCATAGTGGACGATCTCGAGAGCATCTGCGAGGAAGAGCGCCAGCTTGTTCGACAACAGCGCATCTATCGCTGGATGCACGGCTGGTTGCTGGTGCATGTGCCTCTCTCACTCGCTTTGCTGGTGCTCGGAGGTGTGCACGCGGTTCTCGCGTTGCGCTACTAAACGGCCATGGCTGGGCGTGAACGCACTACGAAAAAACTCGCGCAGCGGATCGACCGCGATTACTTTAAGCGCACCTTCGCGATTGCACGCTGGCGCAATTTGCTCTCGCTTGGGTGCATTGCGATTGCGCTCGGTTGGCTCGCATGGCACGCGTTCGCGCGTGATCAGCGTGTTTACACGGCGGGCAAGCTGACAGCGGCGCACGCGATTCTCGATCATCACTGCGAGTCATGCCATCAATCCGGCAGCGCGTTCACCATGAAGGTGACCAACCAGGCGTGCACCAGTTGCCACGATGGTCCGGTGCACCAGGCGCGACAGATGTTCGAACCCGCGTGCGTCACGTGCCACGAAGAGCATCAGAGCCCGGAGCGCTTACGTTTGGCCAGCGATAGCGCGTGCACGACGTGCCATGCGGACTTGCGCGTGAAGACAGGCACGGTCAAAGTGGCCGCGCATATTGACTCGTTCAACAGCGGACATCCGGAATTCGCAGTGCTGCGCAAGCGGCAGCCAGATCCCGGAACAATCAGGTTCAGCCACGCCGTGCACATGAAGAACGGCCTGCGCGGCACACAGAGCAACGTGCAATTGCAGTGCACGAGTTGCCATCGCACGATGCGCACGGGTGACATGACGCCAGTCAATTTCGAGCGCGACTGCGAAGTCTGCCATGCTCTGAACTTTTCCGACCGCGTCAGCGAGCCCGCTCCGCACCGCGCACCCGACGTGGTGCATGCGTTCATCGTGCAGAAGCTGCAGCAGTACATCGATGCTCATCCGGAAGAACTACGCCGCACTTCGGGTGCGCAGATTGCGCGAGTGCCGCCTGGACCGCTGAGCACCGGCGCGGCATGGGTGCGGGCGCGTACGCAAGACGCCGAACAGTTGCTCTGGAACGTGCGCTGTGCGGAGTGCCATCGCGTGACGCAACCGCAAGCCGGCACACTGCCCGTCATCGCCAAGGCAAGCGTGCCCGAGCGGTGGATGCCGCAAGCCAGATTCCGCCATGCCGCGCACGAGATGCTTGCGTGCAATAGCTGTCACGAGAATGCGCTCAAGAGCGATCAGTCATCCGATGTGCTGCTGCCCGGCATCGCCTTGTGCCAGCAGTGCCACGGTGCATCGGAACGCGCCGGCACTGGTTGCAATGAGTGCCACGTGTATCACGACTGGAGCAAAGAGAAGCCGCGCGAAGGGCATCTCACATTAAGCACGCTCAGTCGAAGTTCCAGATAAGGCGCGCGCCAAACTGCAGCACGATCGCAGCCGCAGCGCCGCCCAGCCCGGCGATCGCGGCTGACCGCGCACCACGCTTGCGCCATTCGCCATGCACTGCGTGCGCGCCTAGATATACAAAGAACCCACCAGCGATCGCGAGCGGGTAGCTGAGCCAGGCAATCGAAACGGAAGAGCCCATCAGCAATCCCACGCCTGCGCCCGCGAGCGTAAACGACTCCGCGAACACGGCGCCGCCGAGAGCCCTGTTCGCACGCGGCGTCGAAGCCTTCAAAATCGAACCGAGCGCCAGCCCTTCGGGAATCTTGTGCATCAGAATTGCGAGCGGCACGGCCACACGCAGCCCGCTGTTCGAGGCGAATGCCGCTGTCGCGACACTCCAGCCATCCAGAAACGCATGCAGTGACGTCGCGGTCACAATGGGCGCGGTGAAACCGTGCAGGGTGGTCGCGCATCCATCATGATCGTGAGAGTCCGAGCACGACGGACAGATCGGATAGCCCAGGCGGTCAAGCAGGTAAAGCGTCAGATAGCCTGCTGCGAATAGCGTGATGCACAGCATCCAACCGGTGATGCGCGCGATTTCGGGCATCAGGCCCATGGCGGCGACGCCGACCAGAATGCCGCCGCTCAACGGAACGATAAACTGCGCCAGACGGCCGTGAGCGGTAGCGTAGACGCCAGCGACGGCGCCCGCGCATGCAACTGCGGTGGCGATCACAGGTAATGTCCATGGGCTGGTTGCTAACGTCAAGGCTTTACTCTAGCTTGCTATGATATTCAGTGGTCCGCTTCGGACTGCCGCCAGCCAATATGATCAAAGTTGAAGGCCTGACCAAGCGATACGCTCGCACCGTCGCGGTCAATAACATTTCGTTCGAAGTGCAAAAGGGCGAAATCGTCGGATTTCTGGGGCCGAACGGCGCCGGGAAAACGACCACGATGCGAGTGCTCACGTGCTTTCTTCCGCCGACCTCGGGCAAGGTGACTGTCGCGGGTTTCGACGTGTTGGAAGCCCCGCTCGAAGTGAAGAAGCGCATCGGCTATCTTCCCGAAACACCGCCACTTTATCCGGAGATGGAGGTCGCGGAGTACCTGCGTTTCGTCGGCGCTATTAAGGGAATTCCGTCGCGCGATCTCACGCGACGCGTGGACGAAGCGGCCGGGCGCTGTGCTCTCGGCGATGTACGCACGAAGCTCATCAGCAAGCTTTCAAAAGGCTACCGGCAGCGTGTCGGGCTTGCGCAGGCGATCCTGCATAACCCCGATGTGCTGATTCTGGATGAGCCCACGTCGGGTCTCGATCCGAAACAGATTATTGAGACGCGCGAATTGATCGCAAGCCTCGCGGGCGATCACACGGTCATTCTGAGCACGCACATCCTTTCTGAAATTGAGCATGTCTGCAAGAACGTCTTGATCATCAGCAAGGGTCAGTTGCGCGCCAACGAGACTGTGGAGAACCTGATTAATCGCATGCGCGGTGGCGAAGCGTTCTCGTTGACGATCGCCGGCAGTGGGATGCCGGCAGAAGTGCGCAGCCGGCTGGAACAGATCGCCGGAGTAAATCGCGTTGTCGTCCAGGAAAGCCGCGATGGACGAGATACCGTTCACATTGAATCGGAGCAAGGCCGGCAAGTGCGCGGCGAGGTTGCGCGCGTCGTCGTGAACTCCGGTTGGGATCTGATCGAAATGAAGAGTATGGATTTCAGCCTCGAAGACGTCTTCCTGCAACTCACGTCTTCCGAGCCAAAGCCAGAGGAGAGCGTGGCGCAATGAGAAACGTTCTGGCCATCTGCGCGAAAGAACTACGCGGCTACTTCACGTCGCCCATCGGCTATGTGCTGAGTGCGCTGGTCGCCGTCATCTTCGGCTTTTATTTCTACATTGCCACTCGCGAGTTCGTTATGACGGGCATGCAGATGCAGTTTCAAGGGCAGAACCAGCACATCAACGTGAATGAGTTCGTCATTGCGCCACTGATTGGTCTTGCCAGCGTAATCTTCCTGTTCCTGACGCCGATGATCACGATGCGCCTGTTCGCCGAAGAAAAGCGTAGCGGCACGATGGAGCTGTTGATGACGTCGCCGGTGCGCGATACGGAGATCGTGTTGGGCAAGTGGCTGGGCGCGCTCACCATGTACATGATCATGGCGGCTATTCTGCTGATCGATTTCAGCCTGCTGTTTCTCTATGGCAATCCCGATTGGAAGCCGATGATGGCGGGGTTCCTGGGATTGCTGTTGCAGGGCGGCGCGCTGCTCGCGATCGGTACGTTCATCTCTACGCTGACCAAAAACCAGGTCATCGCCGCGAGTGCGACCTTCGCCGTGTGCCTGATGCTTTGGGTGTTGTCGGCCGTCAGTGCGTTTGATAGCGGACCAGTTCTGAAAGTGATCTCGTACCTTTCGGTGATCTCGCACTTCGATCCGTTCACTAAAGGGATCATCAGCTTGAAAGACGTCGTGTTCTATTTATCGTTCATCTTTCTTGGTTTGTTTCTGACCACGCGGTCGCTCGAGTCGTCGAGGTGGAGAGCCTGATGCCTGGTCCTGTACTCCAAGCGCGTCAGACGAAATACGGCGCGTACCTCTTCTTCTATGTTTTGATCGTGCTCGCCGTGCTGGGTGCAGTGAACTACCTCGCCAACCAGAACGACAAGAGCTTCGATAGCACCGCGAATAAACGCTACTCGCTTTCGGATCAGACGAAGAAAGCGGTCGCGAATCTGAAGAACCAGGTCACTTTCGATTACGTGAACCGCTCGACAGGGTTCAACGATGCCAAGAGCACGCTCGACCGTTATGCTTCGCTGTCAAACAAGATCACGGTGAACTACATCGATGCCGTGAAGCATCCGGAACGCGTGTCAGCAATGGGCATACGCACGCTTCCGACGCTTGTGATCACCAACGGCGCCAAGCACGAAGAGGCCAAGAGCCTGAATGAAGAGGAAGTCACCAGCGCGCTGATCCGGTCGGAGAAGAACGGCACCAAGAATGTCTGCTTTGTGCAGGGCAGCGGTGAACGCAAGCTCGATGACGCGCAACCGAACGGCTACTCGGCGCTGAAGACTGCGCTCGAACACAACAACTACACCACGCGCACAATCTCGCTGATCGAGAACCCCACCGTTCCGCAGGATTGCAATGCGTTGGTGATTGCCGGTCCTCATGCCGATTACGCAGAGCCAATGGTGAACGGTGTGAAGACTTACGTTGATAACGGCGGCCACGTGTTCCTGCTGCTCGACCCCCCGACCAAAGGATTCAGTGGAGATCCCGCGCTCAGCAAGCTCACCTCCGGTTGGGGTGTTACGCCCGATCCCGACCTGATCATCGATCTCAGCGCAACAAGCGCCTACTTTGGCGAAGCCGTGCCTTTCGCAGTGAAGTACGAGTCGCATCCCATCATCGGCGGCAGCGAAGCGGCTACGGCCTATCCGCTGGCACGCAGCCTGGATGTGAAGAGCCCGGCGCAGGCATTGTTCTCCACATCCGCGCAGAGTTTCGCCGTCACCAGTTTTGAAACGCCGGTCAAGCTGGACCCCAAGACCGCGCGCAAAGGCCCGTTTGTTCTGGGTGCGGCGGGGATGTTAGGCACCGGCAGCAAACAAGGCCGCTTTGTCGTGTTCGGTAGTTCAGCGGCCGCATCGAACCAGATGATGAACATGGGCCAGGTGGGCAATCGCGATCTGGTGCTGAATGCGATCAACTGGCTCACGTCGGACGAAGATCTGATTTCGATTCGCCCGCGCGATCCGGACGATCGCCGTCTGAATCTTTCGGGCCGGCAAATGATGACACTGCTCTACCTGAGTCTGATCGCGCTGCCGCTGATTGTGATCGGCTCCGGCGTGATGACGTGGTGGAAGCGGAGATAGCGCAATGAAGTTCCGGGGATTGCTGACGGCTGCCGTGTTGCTGGCCGTGCTGGCAGGGGCTGTCTACTGGTCGAACCGCAAGCACAACGCGGCTCTAAAAAAGGATCCGCTCGATACGTCAATCAAGTTCGTCAACGTGCCTGAAGACCAGGTGCGCGAGATACACCTGGTGCACCCGGACGGTTCATCGGTGGTGTTGGTTCGTCAGGACAAATCCTGGCGACTGACCGCGCCCGCCTCAGCCGCAGCGGATCAGGATGCTGCAACAGGTGTGGCAACAGCGCTGGCGACGCTCACCGCGGACACGCTGGTTGAAGAGAACAATCCCAACCTGCATAACTTCGGGCTCGATAATCCCGCAGTAAAGGCCGACCTGCTATTGAAAGACGGGAAGACCAGGACGGTGCTGATCGGCGCCGATGCTCCGGCGGCAAGCGGCACGTACGCCAAGCTTCAGAACGATGCAAAGGTGTACACCGTTTCCACCACCGCGAAAGCCAGCTTCGATAAATCGTTCAACGACCTTCGCGATAAGCGGCTACTCACGTTCGATCCCGAAAAGCTCAGCCGCGTGGGACTCACCGCGAATAATCAGAGCATCGAGTTCGGCAAGAACGCGCAAGGCGACTGGCAGATTGTCGCGCCCAAGCCGATGCGCGCCGATGGCCAGCAAGTAGACGAATTGGTACGCCGGTTGAAGGACGCTCGCATGGTGACCGATGCTGATGCGAAGAATCTGACGCCTCAGTTTGCATCCGCGAAGCGCGTTGCCACTGCGCAGGCCACAGACTCCTCCGCAACACAGACGCTCGAAGTGCGCAAAGATGCGGCGGGCAAGTACTACGCAAAGAGTTCGGCTGTCGAGGGCGTCTACTCGGTTGCGGACGATATCGGCAAGGGTCTCGACAAGAAGCTCGAAGACTTCCGCAACAAGAAGGTGTTCGACTTCGGTTTCAACGATCCGGTGAAGTTAGCGACACCGAGCATCACGGTCGAAAAGAAAAACGAGAAGTGGTTCTCGAACGGCAAAGAGATGGACGCGGGAGCTGTTCAGTCGCTCATCGATAAGCTGCGCGATCTCGCGGCCACGGGCTTCTCTGTCGAAACGTCGTCAGCGCCGGCACTCGATCTCACTGTAGTTTCGGGCGACGGCAAGCGCGTCGAGAAGGCCGGCATCTTCCAGCAGAACGGCAAGGTATTCGCGAAGCGCGAGGGCGACAACACCGCATACGATCTGGACGCGAATGCGTTGGCCTCGCTCCAGAATGCACTCGCGGCGATCAAGCCCGTCGCGCCCTCAGCGAAGAAGTAACTTAACGTCGGCCGCCGTACCCGTCGGTGTAGCCGGCCATGTAGCCTTCGCGATAGAGGCGCTTGTATTCTTCTTTGCTGCCGAAGCCGCCCGCATAACCGTGGTCACCGTCCTTGTAGGAGTCGTGCTCGGTCGGGCGGAATGAATGCCCTGTAGTCGCATCTTTTGACCCCGCGCTCAAGCCGTCGCGAAAGCCGATATCACTTGCCACATCGTGCGAGGCCCACCGGCGCGTGACGTAGACGCTATCGTATCGATCGCGATCGCCGCGGTCACGGTCGGCATCGAAGTCGCGGTCATGCGGTCCGTAAATCTGCACAAAGCGTCCGCGGTTTCCAGCAAAGCCATCCTGGTATCCGGTGCTGTAGCCCTCGCGATAACCGGCTTTGAACGCGCCGTGATCGCCCATGTACTCTTCAAAGCCACGGTCCGCGCGGTCATAGTCTCGCGTGTGGAAGTCGGCGTTGCCGTTGTGCGCGTGAGCGTCTGCGCCGCGATCGAACCCGTCGCGATACCCGTGCTCATAGCCATGTTGGCGCGCATCGAGCGCACCGCCGTGCGGATACATGTCTTGCGCATGTAGTGCGAAACCGGCAGCCAGAACGCCGATTACCGAGAAAAAGTGCCTGCGAAAATGCATAGTTTCCTCCGAGAGGAAGCGAGCAAACTTCGGGCCACACGCTAGGGCAGGCAGTTCATCGGATGTAGCGGCGGCAGTTTGGGGCTCCGCAGTTGCAGGTAAACGAGGGCATCTCCGGGTTGTCCAGATTTGCGTAGTCGAGCGTCAGCTCTTCACCAACCTTGATGTTGCGCAAGGCAACAACGTCCAGTCCGCGGTATTCGGTGTTCGCATTACAGCAGTGATTCTGCGGAGCCCAATGCCGCGGGTCCGCATCCCACAGCAGATAGAGGTCGCGTTCGGCCCGTATTGCATAACGCTGAAAGACTTCGCGTTGATCGGGAGGCCAAACCGCGGCGATGTGCGCGCCATGCACAATCCGGTGTGCGCGCTCCTCGCCGTAATAGATCACCTCGCCTGTTGGGATCGCCCGCGTCGCAAAGATGCCGTATCCGCTCGAAGCATTGCCTCGCCGTTCATAAGGCGGTGTCTGGCGTCGGTGCCGTGCGATTCCCTCCGCCATGATGTGCTTCAGGAACGCTGCGGTATCGCGCCCGAGTATGTAGTCGGCCGAGCCCTGGTGCCCTTCCGGATAAAACACCGAGCACGTGAAATTGATATCCAGAAAGTGGATCTCCCCCGCTGCATCCAGTCGGAAATCTGCGCGCGCATAGCCCTCGCCTTCAAAGCCGTTGAACATGCGCACCACGGCTTCTTTCAATTGCCGCGCCAGTTCCTCGTCTTCCACGCGCACGTTGCATTCAGGATGATGCGAGGCGACCTTCAATTGATATGTCTTGAAGCGCTCTCCCTGAGGAAAGACGAACTCGAACGGCGCATACACTACGGGCTCGAAGCGCCGTGCGGGATCGGCAGCAACCAGCACCGTAAATTCGCGGCCGTCGATGAACTCTTCAATCAGTGCGCTGCCATACTCGCCGCAGATCGCCTCAATCTTCGCGCGCAATTCGCCCGGCGTCGTGCAGTACGAATGAGCATCCACGCCGTGACTGTCACCCTGATGCGCGGGCTTCACGAACCAGGGAGGACGCAAGCTTTCGATCGCACGTTCGGCATCCTGCGCACCTTGCGCTTCGACAAAAGCCGGATAGCAGACGTTCTGCGTATGAGCGACATACTTCATCAGCGGCTTCGATGGATCGTAGAGCCGCGCCGGCGGACCGGTGTACGGAAGCTGTAACAGGTCGAGCGCTGTGATCACATCGAGCGACGGCACATCCTGATCGAGATATCCCTCGCACAGGTTGACGTAGATGTCGTAGCCTCTGCGCGACGCCTCGCGCAACTGGCGATACACAGAAACTTTTCTTAGAAACAGATGATCGACTTGCTCGCCCGGCAGCAAGGCTGTCAGGTCACGGGGTGGATCGTAGTTCCGGTAGTCGGTTTGCGAATCCGTGTAGTCCGGTTGCAGGACGCATACTTTCAAGCGACTCTCCGCTTGAGCCCATGATCGATGATGGGCTGCAACAGACTCGCCAGGCTCATGCCGGCGAACTCCAGGATGCAACCGGTCGACGTCTGGTCATCTTCGGACATGCCGCAGTTTGCGTTGACTTCGAGCACATACAATTCACGCGTAGCGCTGTCCATGCGGAAATCCACGCGAGCGTAACCGGTGCCCTGCAAAACGCTGTACGCGCGTCTCGAAAGATCTTCGAGCCTGGCACAGAGCAGCGGGTCCAGCACCGGCGCGTGATCGTAAAACTTTCCGTCGCCGGGCGGCGGCGTTTCCTGGCCGTACTGCCCCCAGTAGCGGTAGTACGAGAGGAAGCGCTCTTCGGGCGGCATGCCCGCGTTGAACCTGCGCTCCACCGGCGGGAGACATTCGATCGATGCCGGCTGGCGATAATCGCCCATCACGAACACGGTGAACTCCGGCCCTTCGACGAAACGCTCGACCAGCAGGGAACGGTAGTCGGCGTAAGCGTAGACGTCCGAGGTCTTCAGCCACTCGCGCTGTTCGGCGATGCCTTCGTCGGTGTGAACGCGCGACCGCAGCGAGATGCCCATGCTCGCGGCGGACCGGTCTGGCTTCACCAGGAGCGGCGTGCCGAGCCGGCTGCACATTCCATGCGGCACACCAGTGGGCGGCACTTCGTCGAACGACGGCGTCGGTATGCCTTTCGCTTCAAAGATTCTTTTCATCGCCAGCTTTGATTCAGAGAGCGCGAAGAACGCTGAACCAGCGCCTGTAAACGGAATGCCCGCCGCTTCGAGAGCGCGAATCACGCTGATGCCGGGAGTGCTGCCGCCATCCAGACCGTCGCAAAAGTTGCAGACGAGCGACGGCTCAATAAGGCTGCGCTCGCGCACCTGCTGCACGATCGATTGCAAGTTCTGCGCCGTGATCGGCTGCCAGATCCAAGGCAGTCCCAGCCCCTGAAATGCGCGCGCAAGTTCGGACTTGGTCTGCGGCGTGTCGAAATCGTAGCCGTTCAGCGCGCCGCCGGCTTCGACCACGTAAGGAATGAAGGCCCAGACCAGCATTCAGTCGCGGGCGCGGTGCGCGTGAGAGAGCAAACTGCTTTATTAAACCAGAAGATCTTTGACCACGTTGCCGGCAACATCGGTCAGCCGGAAATCACGCCCCGCATAACGATAGGTCAGCTTGGTGTGATCGAAGCCGAGTTGATGCAGCAGCGTCGCGTGCAGATCGTGCACGTGAACCTTGTTCTCCGCGGCGGCAAAGCCAAAGTCGTCGGTTGCTCCGTAAACGTGGCCGCCTTTGAAACCGCCGCCGGCAACCCACATCGAGAAGCCGTAAGGGTTATGATCGCGGCCGCTGACGGTGCCGCTGTTGGCGCCCTTCTCAGCAAGCTCCACGGTCGGCGTACGGCCAAACTCGCCGCCCCAGATGACCAGCGTGTCGTCGAGCATGCCGCGTTGTTTCAGATCGCGCAGCAGCGCCGCAATCGGGCGATCGCATTCATCCGCAAGCTTGCGGTGTTCCTTGGCGATTTCCGTGTGGCTGTCCCACGGCTGCCCTGCACCGTGCCAGACCTGCACGAAGCGCACACCTTTTTCGAGAAGCCGCCGCGCGATCAGCATCTGGCGCCCTTGCAGCGTATCGCCATACATCGCGCGAATGTTCGCCGGTTCTTTGTTCAGATCGAACACATCGGCCGCTTCCATCTGCATGCGATACGCGAGCTCGAACGATTGCACGCGCGTCTCCATCACCGCGTCTTCATGCGCGCGTCTGTGCGTAGCGCATGTTGAGCCGGTCGAGCAACGAAAGCTGGCGTTGCTGTTGATCGAGCGTCGCCGTCGGGTTGCGAATGTTTTCGATCAATTTTTCAACATTGGTCTGCGCCGTGTCGATGCGCGTGCCCTGGTAGGCGCCCGGCAGAAACGCCGAGCGCCAGTTCTTCGCGCCCTCGACTGGCATGCCGTTCGGGCAAAGCACGACGTAGCCCGGCAGGTTCTGATTCTCCGAACCGAGCCCGTATGTCACCCACGAACCGAAGCTGGGCCGAAGCTGCCGCACATCGCCGCAGTTCATCATCATCAGCGACGGCTCGTGGTTCGGTATCTCGCTCATCATCGAGCGAATGACGCAGAGATCGTCAACGCTGCTTGCCGACTTCCGGGAAAATCTCGCTGACCTCAATTCCGCTTTTGCCTTGCTTGATGAACTTGAAAGGTGAGGGGAAGCCCGCGCCGGTGCGGCGTTCGGTTTGCAAATGCAGCGGCAGTTCCTTGCCGGCGTACTTGTCGAGCATCGGCTTGGGATCGAACGTGTCGACCTGGGAAGGGCCGCCGTTCATGAACAAATGAACGATGCGTTTGGCCTTTGGTGCAAACTGGGGCGCGTGCGGAGCCATCGGCCCTTTGAACGTGGTGTCGGCAAATGCGTTGTTGCTGAACAGCGCGCCCGAGCGCGAGCGAGCCGAAGCCCATTCCGGATTGCTTCAGCAATGCCCGGCGGCTTAAACCACTGCCGCTGATGACTGGATGGTGGCGCATAGTCTGTCTCTCCTCTAATCGACAAAAGCAAATTCGTTGGTTTGCAACAGCACCTGCGCGTACTTGTCCCAGGCGCTGAGAGTCGGCGGACGCGGCGCTTCGAAATCATTGCCGGAGTCCCATGTCGGCGGCTTGTCGCCCTCTGCTTTCAAAGTGATCATCGGCCGCCAGATGAACGCGTCGTTCTCTGAACTCTTCACACAGTCCACTGCGAAGTCGATCGTGTCGCCGGCTTTGACGGCGAGTTCAGAGACCAGCACGTCGGACTTGCCGTTGTTCACGCTTTGCTCGGCCAGCTTCTCGCGGCGGTTGAACACGATTCGCGCTCGCACGCCATCGCTGAACTGTTTGCGAAAGTCATCATTGCTCTCGGGCAGTTTGTGATTCAACGTGCCGGTGATTTCAACGATGCCATTGACGGGCGACGTCCAACGGCGCGTGATCGCCTTCGCAGGATCGCTCGGCGGCACACCGCCTGTTGCATAAAGTTCGGCCTCGCCAAAGACCGGCTGGGGAGTGATGGAAGCGGGCTGCCAGCGCCCCTCGTTGAAGTACTTCATCGGCTGAAAGTCTTCGACCTGGCCCTGGGGGCTCATTGTCGTTATGCCGTACTGCCAGATCACCGGCCGCGCAACGGGCGGCCTGGCTTGTTCACCGCGCACGTATTCAACGCCTGCCTTGATTTCTTCGGGCGCGGGTGCGCGGCCATAGATCACGCGATACAAGGCATTCACGCGCGCTTCGTCGGTCGGAGCTGCGTCCACATCGCGCCGCTGCGCCACGTGCTGCGCCTCTTCCATGATGAAGGGGCTGTTCATCATGAAGAGCGCCTGCTGCGGAACGGTAGTGAGAAAACGCTGAGGGACGTGGGCCTCGGGGATGGCGAAATCGAACGCAGTGAGTTCGCCCGGCATGTGTCCGCGCTGCAGGTAGGCGTAGGCAGTGCGGCGCTGTACAGCCGGTTGTGCGGTCAGCGAGAAGGGAAGCCCGCCGACAGTATCGTCGAGCTGCCCCGCTGCGAACAGAATCGAATCGCGCAACGATTCATAGTCAAGACGCTGCCGGTTCATGCGCCACACAAGCTTGTTCTCAGGGTCGACGGCGCGCGCTTCGGGGCGGTCCGTGCTCGCTTGCTGATAGGTGCTCGAGAGCATGATCCACTTATGCAGCTTCTTGATCGACCAGCCCTCATCCATAAAACGGGTGGCCAGATAATCCAGCAACTCGGGATGACTGGGCAGATCGCCGCGTGTTCCGAAATCACTCGGACTGTTGACGATGCCACGGCCGAAATGCCATTGCCACACGCGATTCACGATCACGCGCGCGGTGACCGGGTTGTTGCGGTCAACTACCGCGTTGGCCAGTTCCAAACGTCCACTGCCGTGTGTGAAAGGCTGCGGCGTGCTGCTCAAGGCAGAAAGAAACTGCGGCGGCGCTTCCACGCCCTGATTGTTGGGATTGCCGCGCACGAAGACATGCGCGGGTACGATCTTCGCGGGCTCTTCGATTGCCATCGCACGCGGCGTGATGCCCCGGTAACCGAACCTGGCCTCCCAGATGCGAATGTCGCCTTCGAGGCCGCGCAGGATATTGTCATCGCCACCCGCGCCGCGAATCTGGATGAAGTCAGCGAGTGGAACATTCGCCGGTGCGCCATCGGCGCGGAGAACAAGACGCAACGGTTCTTTCACCGGATCCGCGCTTGGCTGCGCGCCATCGTCTTTGGCCAGCACGTCGCCGTAAATTTTCGCGACATCTTCTAATGAAGCCGGTGGCTTGGCAAGCGAACGCGGCTTTCAATTCTGCATTTGTGTTTGCCGGAAGCTGCGCCAATGTGGAGGCCGCTTTGCCCGCGAACTCAGCCGGAAGTAATGCGGCGAAAGCATTCCAGGCGGCGAAGACGGAGTCGGGGCTTTCGTGTTCCTGCTTCAGATACTCGCGCCAGCGCCGCAGCACGAACAAGTTGAAATCTTTATCGCGCGAGAGCGCTTCGATTTCCGCGTTGCTCATCTTCTGGGCTTGCTGGGCACCGATCAGATAACGCGCGATCCAAGGTGCACTGCGGAATTCGGCGACCAGTTGTGCGTGGCGCTTCGTCTTGAAGTTGTTCAGAGCGGCGAGCCGCCGCTGCATGCCGAGCCGGTACTCGCGCACCAGTGGTGAAGTGTCGTCCTCTTTGCGCAGCAGCGGATATTCGACGGGCTCGACGGAGTTGGCGATGATGCCGTAGAACGAGTAGTAGTCTTTCGTCGGAATCGGATCGAACTTGTGATCGTGGCAGCGCGCGCAGGTCACGGTCATGCCGAGAAAGCCGCGCGTGATGACGTCGATGCGATCGTCGATCATGTCGTGCTCGCCCTTGGGCACGCTGCGGCCCAAGTGTGATGAAGCCGAGTGCGGCAAGGTCGCGCTTCTCGAAAGGCGTGAGTTGGTCCGCGGCAATCTGTTTGCGCGCAAACTGATCGAACGGCAAGTCTTCGTTAAACGCGCGGATCACCCAATCGCGGTAGGTGTACGAAAAAGCGAAACGCTCCGGCCCGTCGGCAGTATCGGCGTAACGCGCCACATCCATCCAGTGGCGGCCCCAGCGCACGCCGTATTGCGGCGACGCGAGCAGACGGTCCACTACTTTCTCGAACGCGTGCGGCGTGTTGTCGCGAGTGAATGCGTCGATCTCGGCTGGCGTTGGTGGCAGGCCGATCAGGTCGTAACTCGCGCGGCGAATGAGTGTGCGCTTGTCAGCCGGCGCGGCGGGTGTCAGTTTCGACTCAGCAAGCTTCGCAAGGATGAAGTTGTCGACGGGAGTCTTGATCCAACTCGCCTCGGCAGCTTCGGGCACCGCTGGACGCACCGGGGCTTTGAATGCCCACCAATCGCGGCGTTTGGCGGTAGCGGTGACCTTGGGTGCTTCGGTACGCGGATCGGGCGCGCCCATCTTCACCCATTGTTCGAAGTGCGCGACTACTTCCGGCGGAAGCGCTTTGCCGGGCGGCATCTTCAACGCGGGGTCGGAGTAACGCAGCGCTTTGATTAGAAGGCTGCTGTCGGGATCGCCTGGAGTGATCGGTGACCCGGAGTTGCCGCCTTTGCGAAGAGCGTCGCGGCTGTCGAGTTGGAGACCGCCCTGCAGTTTCGGCGCGGCCGCGCTGTGGCAAACATAACAGCGAGTCGCGAGCACCGGGCGAATGTTCTTTTCAAAGTATTCAACACCGTCCGCATCGGGTGTCTGAGCCAGCAGCGCAACGGCGCCGGTAATGGTGAGGAAGGCGAGCTTCGGATATCGGTTCAAGAGCCACATACGGGGCGGCAGCGTGGATCTAGTTTATAGGAATGGCGGGCAGGGGAGGCTAGGTCCCGTATGTCGTGGGGTGGGTTGGATGCACTCACTCACGGTCGCGCCGGCGCTACGGCATAAAATAAAAACTCTTTCATGCCGAAACTATACGACGTGGTGATTGTGGGCTCTGGCGCGTGCGGCGGCTGGGCCGCGATGGAACTGGCGCAGGCCGGAATGAAAGTTCTGATGCTCGAAGCCGGCAGCAATGTGGTGCCCGCCAAAGACTTTCATCACACGTTCCTCTATGAGATGCCCTTTCGTGGCCAGGGCAAACCTGGTGCGATGCGGCGCTATACCGGGAACGAGCGCAACTACCGCATCATGCTCGATAGCACCGAAAACCCTTACACCACCTCGCCTGAAACGAACTACCGCTGGACGCGGTCGCGCTGTCTCGGCGGACGCACGCTGCACTGGGCGCGGGCGACGGATCGCATGGCGGACTACGAATTCAAAGCGGCATCGCGCGACGGTCACGGCAAAGACTGGGCCGTCACCTATGCCGACATGAAGCCTTACTACGATCGCGTCGAAAGCTACATCGGCGTCAGCGGCGAGAAGTTGGGCCTGCCGCAATTTCCCGATGGTCCGTTCCTGCCTCCGATGGCGTTGAACTGCGCCGAGACCATCTTCTCGACGGCTGCCAAAGCTCTGAACTACAGGACGACCCACCGGCGCCTTGCGCAGCTCACGCAGATGCATCACAACCGGCCGCCCTGCCACTACTGCGGCAACTGTGTGAACGGATGCGATGTGGGCGCGATGTTCAGCACTGTTTCGACAACGCTGCCGCCCGCGCTCAAAACCGGCAATCTGGAAGTGCGCACCGACTGCGTGGTGTCGCATGTGCGCATGGATGGCGACCACCAGGCCAAGGGCGTTGCTTACATCGAGCGCTTCACGATGAAACCGGTGGAGGTGGATGCGAAGTACGTGATCCTTGCGGCCTCCACGCTCGAGAACACGCGCCTGATGCTGCTCTCGGCAAAAGGCGGCATCGCCAATTCGAGCGGACTGCTGGGCCACTACATGATGGATCAAGTGAGCGGCGGCGGTGTGGTCGGCATGCTGCCCAAGCTGCGCAATGCGGCCGGCACGCCTGGATGATGGCAAGTCCGCGGGCATCACGATTCCGAACTTCCAGAACATCAGCAAGGAAACGCAGCACAAGGATTTCATTCGCGGCTACGTGATGAACGCGACCGGAGGCCAGACCGAATATCCGCAGTACGCGGCATCGGTGCCCGGCTACGGCTCGGCGTGGAAGAACGAAGTGAAGAGCCGCTATGCCGCGCAAGCACGGGTTTGGAATGCGGGCTCGGAGATGCTGGCGCAGAAGAACAACTTTGTCGAACTCGATCCCGAAGTGAAAGATCACTGGGGTATCCCGGTGCTGAAAATTCACTTTACGCATTCGGATAACGACCGCAAGTTGATCGCGGACTTCCAACATCGCGCCGAAGAGTTGTTCCGCAAGGCGGGCGGGGAAATCCTGGCTGGTGCGCAACGCGGCGGCCCGGCGGGATTTCCCGGGCGGTCCTGGTTCGCCCGATGAGAAGCCGGCCGATGTCGCCGTGGGCCGCACCGGTGAGAATGGCGATCGCGGCGCGCCGCCGAAGCAGCCTGCGGATCTGAAAGCACCGCCGGTGCGCGATACGCTGAACGGCGCAATTCACGAAGTCGGCACCGCGCGCATGAGCGATGATGCGCGCGACGGCGTGCTCAACTCCTATTGCCAGACGCACGACGTTTCGAATCTCTATGTGTTCGGCGGCAATGCGTTTTGTTCAACAGGCGACAAGCACCCGACGCTCACCATGATGGCGTTGAGCGCGCGCGGCTGCACACATCTGCTCGAGCAGAGTAAGCGCGGCTAAAGCGTGTGGTGTTCCGGGTGCGTGCAGGCCGGGAACGTTGTATTGAACGAATTACCTCGGTAGTCGAGCGTGTCGATCATGCCTGCGCGCGACGTGTAGAACGCAAATGTGTTTTGCGCTTTGATCAAGCGATAGGCCGCGAAACCAGCATGCGTCTTGGTGCGATCACGTTCCGGTAGGGACATCGCTTCAACCAGCGCGTTGCGTTGCTCGGGCGTGGCGGCATGGAAGCCTGCGTCGCGCAACGACTGCATCGCGTCGCGCCACTGCTTCTGAACGCGCGGCACTTCGTCCGAAGCTTGCAGCAGGAAGTCGATGTAATGTGCGCAGTGCGCTTCACGAGCACCTGGCGTGCTGTCCGTCGGGATGAGGATTTCAGTGAACGACTGGAGCGCCGCGAAATCGTCAGCTGCGAAGAACTTCGGTTTGTAGTCGCGCAACAGCGGCGGCTCGGCGGGCGCGCTCGAATGGTTATGCGTGTCGGCCGCTTGCAGCCAGGCCGTCATGAACTCGGCGCCTCCAGGCAAGGCAGCGGCGATGGCGGCGAGACGCAACATATCGCGGCGGGTCGAAGGCATAGCGACTATTAGAACAAAAGATGCATCGCGCGCAAATGCGTATCCTCAAACAAGAAGATGAAATACGACGCAATTCTGGTGGTCTCGTTCGGCGGTCCGGAAGCGCCGGACGAAGTGCTGC
This sequence comes from Bryobacterales bacterium, assembly GCA_963792655.1. Classification (GTDB taxonomy): domain Bacteria; phylum Acidobacteriota; class Terriglobia; order Bryobacterales; family Bryobacteraceae; genus DOZZ01. Next base: position 1,037,272 of record CAWBWU010000003.1, on the reverse strand, counting down.
CCTTTCTCGAGAACGTGTTGCGCGGGCGGAACGTGCCGCGCGAGCGCATGCTCGAAGTGGCGGAACACTATCAACACTTCGGCGGCAAGAGCCCCATCAATCAACAGAACCGCGAGCTGATTGCGGCGCTCCAACGCGAGTTGGAAGCGCACGGTCCGAACCTGCCGGTTTATTGGGGTAATCGCAACTGGCATCCGCTGCTGCCCGACACGCTGCGCAAGATGCGCGAAGACGGCGTGCAGCATGCGCTGGCGTTCATGACGTCCGCGTACAGTTCGTACTCGGGCTGCCGCCAGTACCGCGAAGACATTCAGCGGGCGCAAGAACTCGTTGGCCCCGGAGCGCCGTCTGCCGACAAGCTACGGGTGTTCTACAACCATCCGGACTTCGTCGCGGTGATGATCGAACGGCTGCAAGCGGCGCTGTCGCAATTCGAAGCGGGTGAACCGGTCAGTGTGGTGTACACCGCGCACAGCATTCCGCTATCGATGGCAACGTCGAGCGCGTATGTCGATCAATTGCGTGAAACATGCCGCCTGGTTTCGGAAGGCGCCGGACGCGGGGAAGATCCGTTGGTTTACCAAAGCCGCAGCGGTGCGCCCGGGCAGCCGTGGCTCGAACCGGATATCGGTGATTGGCTGCGGGAGAACAAGCCGGCGCGCGTGGTCATTGTGCCGATTGGTTTCATCTCGGATCACATGGAAGTGCTGTTCGACCTCGATACCGAAGCACGCGCGATTTGCGACGAGTTGAACATTCACATGGTGCGCGCGGGGACTGCGGGGACGCATCCGCGCTTCGTGTCAATGATTCGCAAGTTGATAGAGGAACGCTTGGACCCGAATGCCCCGCGTGAAGCGATTGGCGCATGTGGGCCGAATCACGATGTGTGCCCAGCGGATTGTTGTCTTGCGCCGCAACGTCCGTCTCGGCCGGCGACCATGGCCGGTCAGTGACCGGCCACTACGCAGACGTGCCAAGTGACGATGGCGTAACAAACTCCGTTAAACCGCCAGCCCGACCTTCCACAGCGCGTAGCCCACTGCCTGCCGGAAATACAGGTAATACAAGGTGCGTTTGCCGCGCCATGCTTCGACGCGCGGCGAACCAAAGACGTGATAACCGCGCGATTGCAGCATGCGCTTGGCGCGAAAGATGTGATAACCGTCACTGACGACAATGCACGACGACAGGCCCATGCGCGCGAGGATCTCTCCCGCCGCGGCCAGCGACTCAACCGTCGTTGAGCCCTCGTGCTCGACCACGATGGTTTCGGATGGGATGCCGCGATCGATCAGGTAGGAGCGGCCCACCGTGCCTTCGGTGAACTGCGGATCGCCGCCTGCGCCGCCGGTGGTCATGATGCGCGGCGCCATGTGCTGCAGGTAAAGCTGAATCGCGTGGTCCAGCCGGGCTTTATATACCGGGCGATGGGCGGCCGCGGTATTCGGCCGCACCCATCACGATGATGATGTCGGCCTTCGCCGCTTCGTCATGCGCAGACTGCCGCGCGATGCGCACGGTCAGCACCGTCAAATAGGCAATCACGAAGACCAGCGGAACTGCGACGAGAATGAGAGCTAACTTTTTCGTGTGCGCTATCCTGATTTCAACATTGTAGATACAGCATGGACCGGCTCGACATTCTATCGAGTTCCAGCAACCCTTTACTACAAGACGTGCGGCGTGCAATTCACCGTGGTTCCCTGACCTCGGAAGGCTATTGCGTTGCCGAAAGTTTTCATCTGCTCGAAGAAGCGCAGCGCAGCCCGGTGCGGATTGCCCGTGTCCTGGCGCGTGAGTCTGCGCTCGACCGTGCACGAGCCGCAACTCAAGCGCGCATCACACTAGTGGCGGAAAAGCTGTTCGATTCTCTGGCCGGTACGGAAACTTCTCAAGGCGTGATCGCACTGGTTGAGCCCCGCTCTGCAACTTATGACGATGTGTTTGCCGGCGATGGTCCCGTGGTGGTGCTCGACGGCATTCAAGACCCCGGCAATGCCGGCAACATCGCCAGAGCAACGGAGGCTTTCGGCGGCGCGGGCATTTTGTTTCTCAAAGGGGCGGTGCATCCGTTTCACCCGAAAACGCTGCGTGCTTCGGCGGGCTCGCTCTTTCGCGTGCCTGTGGCGACAGGTGTGACTGCAGAGCAGGTTGTTGAACTCGGGCGGAATTATGGACGCCCCAGCTTTGCCGCCGTGCCTTCCAATGCGGCGCGTGTGGATCAGGTCGCACTCAAGCGGTGCATGCTGATCATCGGCAGCGAAGGCCAGGGCGTTTCGAAGCTGCTGCTCGAGCATTCCGAGCGACTAACGATTGCCACGAGCGGAGTGGAAAGCCTGAATGCAGCAGTGTCCGCAGCGATCCTGCTCTATGAAGCGCAGAGGCAGCGCGAACTAACGCGCTGACTTGGCGACGATGCCCTTCGACTCATCCACCGTGATGAACTGATTCGCCGCGATATTGCTGAGCTTTGTCTTCGCGCCGCTCGGCCATTCCACCAGCAGGCTCTGCACCGTGGTGTCCGCGCCGAGCCCGAACGTGAGCGCCAGATCGCTTTGCGATGCATAGCTCGAGCCACTGCGCACCATATTCCATTGCTTGCCCTGCGCGCTTTCGATGCGCACTACTGCACCGATGCCGTCGCGGTTGGACTTGGTGCCGACGGTCTTCACACACAGCCAGTGGTTCTGATTGCCGCCATCGTTGCGAAACAGATGGGCGGCGCCGCCGTTGTTTGTTACCAGGATGTCGAGATCGCCATCATGATCGAAGTCGCCGAAGATGGCGCCGCGTGCAACCCGCGGAGTATTGAACTGCGCTCCCATCTTCGCCGTAACGTTCTCGAACTTCTTCCCGCCGAGATTGCGGAACAGCAACGGTGGCTCCGCGTACTTGATCTTCGGCTGAACGCGCCCGATCTCTTCTTCGATGTGGCCATTGGCAGTGAAGATATCCGGGTAGCCATCGAGATCGTAATCGAAGAAGAACGCACCGAAAGACAACGTCAGCAGGCTCTCGCGGCCCACACTCGATTGCGGCGCTTCGTCGACAAAGAGGCCACCGCCTTCGTTGTGATAAAGCCCGATCATCTGATTCGAGAAGTTCCCAACCAGCAGATGCGCGCGCCCACTGCGATCGTAGTCGGCCCAATCGACGCCCATCGCGCCACGCGCGACGCCATCTTCTCCATAGGCCACGCCGGCAGACATGCCCTTCTCGGTGAACGTGCCGTTGTGATTGTTGCGATAGAGCTTGTTCGGCTGCGTGTCGTTGGTGACGAACAGATCGGGCCAGCCGTCGTTGTCTAAATCAAAGACCGTCACACCGAGTGATTTCTGAATTCGGATCAGTCAGCCCCGCCTTCGCCGTCACATCTTCAAACTTGCCGTTGCCGAGGTTGTGGAACAGCCGGCTCTGCGTGCCTTTGTAAGATTCGGGTGTGCAGTAAGACTTGGTGCTGCCGTCGAGTGAACACCAGATGTCGCCCTTCTGTTGCCACTGCACATAGTTGGCGACAAACAGGTCGAGCTTGCCGTCGCGATCGTAGTCGAGCCACGCGGCGCTGGTGCCGAAGCTGGCGTTGTGAATGCCCGAGTCTTTGGTAACGTCGCGGAACTTGCCGTGGCCTTCGTTGTGGAACAGGCGATCGCCTTCGAGCGCCGTGATGTAGACGTCTTCGCGGCCATCATTGTCGTAATCGGCAACAGCGACGCCGATGCCATACATCTCGACATCGAATCCGCTGCCTGCCGTGACATCGGTAAACGTGCCGTTGTGGTTGTTGTGATACAGGGCCGCAGTAGTCTTACGCCCGCGCGGTGTCCAATCGCGGCTGTTGATCAGGAGGATATCGGGCCAGCCGTCCCCGTCGTAATCGAAGAAAGCCGCGCCGGCGCCCATTGTTTCCGGCAGGTACTTCTTGCCCGTTTTGCCTGCGTTATGGACGAACTTGATTCCAGCCTGCTGAGTGACTTCAGTGAAATGGACAGGAGAAGGTGCCGGAAGTACCGCCGCGCCGAGCAGGGCAAAGCCAACAGCCACAAACAAAATTGTTTTCATGGTGCGGAAGTATCGAAGGTGCGAGAAATCGGGGTGAAACTACAACTTAGCATCAATCAACAGCGCGGGTCTGGGTTCGGCGATTCGGAATGGGTGAGCTCTCGATTGTGCGCTCCTTCCCGTCGCGCCTCTGACACCTACGCTTGTTGTCGTCACCTCAAATTGAAGCCCCCCTCGACCGTCGCCTGACTCTTGCGTTATAATTTCCCTGTTACGGGTTTCACGTTCCGTTGCCCACATGCGTGCCTGTAGCGCGTGGTCGGGTGCTGAGGTAAAAATCCCCGGACAGGTGGGTGAGCGGTTAATACCAGCAGACTGTAAATCTGCCGCCCTTAAGGGCTACGGAGGTTCGAATCCTCCCCTGTCCACCAGGTTTATAGTTGTTTTCAGGCCGTTGTAGCTCAGTTGGTAGAGCGCGTCCTTGGTAAGGACGAGGTCACCAGTTCAATCCTGGTCAACGGCTCCACAGTTCTTCGACGAGGCATTTCAGGACCGACATGGCAAAAGAAAAATTTGATCGCAGCAAGCCGCACGTCAACATAGGGACGATCGGGCATATCGATCACGGCAAGACGACTCTGACGGCGGCAATCACGAAGACGCTTTCGAAGCACAATCCGAAGAACAAGTTCCGCAGCTTCGATTCGATCGATAACGCGCCTGAAGAGAAGGCCCGCGGAATCACGATCGCAGCGGCGCACGTGGAGTACGAGACGGGCAACCGTCACTACGCGCACGTGGATTGCCCGGGTCACGCGGATTACATCAAGAACATGATCACCGGTGCGGCGCAGATGGATGGCGCGATCCTGGTGGTGGCGGCGACCGACGGCCCCATGCCGCAGACGCGCGAGCACATTCTGCTTGCCCGCCAGGTGGGTGTGCCGTTCATCGTGGTGGCGATGAACAAGGTCGATATGGTCGATGATGCCGAGCTGCTCGATCTGGTTGAACTCGAAGTGCGCGAGCTGCTGTCGAGCTATCAGTTCCCGGGCGACGATCTGCCGGTGGTGCGGGTTTCGGCGCTGGGCGCGTTGAACGGCGAAGCGCAGTGGGAAGCCACTGTCGACGAGCTGATGGCGCAGGTCGACAAGTACATTCCGGTGCCGGAGCGCGCGATTGACAAGCCGTTCCTGATGCCGATCGAAGACATCTTCTCGATCCAGGGCCGCGGCACGGTGGTGACGGGACGTATCGAGTCGGGCATCTGCAAGGTCGGCGAGGAAATGGAGATCGTCGGTTTCCATGACACGCGCAAGACGGTGGTGACGGGCGTCGAGATGTTCAAGAAGCTGCTCGACGAAGGGCGCGCGGGCGACAACTGCGGCCTGCTGTTGCGCGGCGTGGAAAAAGATCAGGTGGAGCGCGGGCAGGTCATCGCCAAGCCGAACACGATCAAGCCGCACACCAAGTTCAAGGCTGAGATCTACGTGCTCTCGAAGGAAGAGGGCGGGCGGCACACGCCGTTCTTCAAGGGCTACCGGCCGCAGTTCTACTTCCGCACGACGGACGTGACGGGTGTGGCGCAGTTGCCGGAAGGCACCGAGATGGTGATGCCGGGCGACAACGTGAGCCTGACGGTGGAGCTGATCACGCCGGTCGCCATGGACAAGGGCCTGCGCTTTGCGATCCGCGAAGGCGGCCGCACGGTGGGCGCGGGTACCGTGTCCGAGATCCTGAGCTAAATTAGGTAAACTAAAAAGCGGACGGTTCCGTATGGGACCGTCCGTTTTGTGTAGGGGCGTAGGTTAACGGTAGACTAGCGGTCTCCAAAACCGCCTGTGGGAGTTCGATTCTCCCCGCCCCTGCCAACCGATTCCCCGACAGACAGGCAAGGCATGGCGACAACAGAAATTCAAACAGCTCGAAGCTGGCCCGAACGCTCGAAAGAGTATTACGCCGATCTCAAGACCGAGATGAGGCGGGTGACGTGGCCATCGCGCAAGCAGGTGGAGTCCACCACCGCTGTCGTGATCGTCACGGTGTTCGCGTTTGCCGCGTACTTCAAGATCATCGATTCGATTATCAACCTCACGATTGTGCGTTTGTCCGAAGGCTTAGCTAAGTGAGTTTTGATCCCGCGCAGTATCCCGAAGACGAACTCCCGGTAACGCAGGAAGCCGCAGAGTACATTCCGGAATCGGACATCGAAGAACCGGTAGAAGACGCTCCTCACATTGAAGAGCTCGCCTCCGATGAGGTTGCTGAGCCTGTTCCAGAGCTTAGTTCCAAGCAGTGGTTCATCCTGCACACTTACTCGGGTTTCGAGAACAAAGTAGCCGAGTCGCTGAAGAGCCGCGGCGAAGCTTTCGGGTTTGCCGATAAGATCGGCCAGATACTGATCCCGACCGAAGAAGTTGTCGAGCTGCGTAACGGGAAGAAGGTCACCAGCAAGCGGCTGGTGTATCCCGGCTACGTGCTGGTCGAGATGGAAATGAATGACGAGTTGTGGCATGCCGTGAAGGCAACGCCGCGCGTCACAGGCTTCGTCGGCGGCGGCACGAATCCCGTGCCCTTGACTGCGGACGAAGTGAACAAGATTCTGTATCGTCAGGCTTCGTCTGCGGAACGTCCGCGGCCGAAGATGAATTTCGAGAAGAACGAGACCGTGCGTATCATCGACGGACCGTTCACTAACTTCACCGGTAAGGTGGACGAAGTCAATCCGGAGCGCAGCACCTTGCGCGTGCTGGTCACAATCTTTGGCCGCGCGACGCCGGTTGAGTTGGACTTCCTGCAAGTCGAAAAGAATTAGAGAGGCAAGAGTATGGCAAAGAAAATCACAGGTTCGGTCAAGCTGCAGATTCCCGCAGGAAAGGCCACACCCGCACCGCCGGTAGGTACCGCGCTGGGTCCTCAGGGCGTAAACATCATGGAGTTCTGCAAGGCCTTCAACGCGAAGACCTCGGCGAAGGACCAGGAAGGGCTGATCATCCCGGTCGTGATCACCATCTTCTCGGATCGCTCGTTTACCTTCATCACCAAGACACCGCCCGTGCCCGTGTTGATCAAGCGCGCCGTAAACATTGCGAAGGGTTCCGCTGAACCGCATAAAGCAAAGGTCGGCAAGATCACCCAGAAGCAAGTCGAAGAGATCGCCAAGATCAAGATGCCCGATTTGAATTGCTTCGACGTGGAGTCCGCCATGAATTCCGTGCGGGGAACCGCCAGAAGTATGGGAGTCGACGTCGTTTAAGTAGTTTTTCTGAGTAACCTACGTGCCGCGCACGCGCGGCACGTAAACCGCAGTTTAGTTCCCGCCCTCATCGCACACCTACTGGCTTGTCGCCGGATAAGCCATGTGCCGCGCACGTAATCAAGCGCTTGGAAGTACCCCGCTTGTATACGCGTACCAACACATTCACATCAGCAAAATTGGGGTTGTTGGTTTAATTCTGGCGGTGAGGGTGGGATTCGAACCCACGGAACCCGCGAAGGTTCAACGGTTTTCGAGACCGCCCGATTCAACCGCTCTCGCACCTCACCGCGCCGGGCTAACCTCTTCAATATAGCAGCCCAACCCCATGCTACTGTTAACGCGTGGCGAAGTTCCTGCTTGGCATTCTGTCCGGTTTTGTCCTGACCATCATCATCCTGGTTCTGTTTTTCTTCTCGCTTGCAAAGTTTCGCTCGAAGCCGCCTGAGGTGAGCGCCAACTCAACGCTGGTGCTGCACCTGGATGGTTCGATGCCCGAACGCTCACCGATCGAATTCCCGCTCCCGTTTTTCGAACAGAAGACCCCCTTAACGGTCGAAGAGGTCTGGGCGATGCTGCGTCATGCAGCAGCCGACCCGAAGATTACGGCTGTCGTGATCGAGCCCTCGTCCATGCAGATTGGCTGGGCCAAGATGCAGGAGTTGCGCAGCGACCTTCTGCAGTTTAAAAAATCCGGCAAGCCGCTCTATGCATACCTGCGCAGCCCCGGGTCGCGCGAGTACTACGTTGCCACCGCGGCGGACCGCATCTTCATGCCGCCGGAAGATCTGTTGAACCTGAAAGGCATGCGCTTTGAACTGATGTACTTCAAGCGCACGCTCGACAAGGTTGGCGTGCAGGTGGATGTGGAGCATGCCGGCAAATACAAAGACTTTGGCGACATGTTCACGCGCACGACCGCCAGCCCTGAAACGCAGGAAGTGATGAACGGCGTGATCGATGATCTTTATGGTGACCTGCTAAGCGCAATCGCGGCGGGCCGCAAGCAGGCAATTGAGCGCGTGCGTGCGACGGTGGACAACGGTCCTTTGCAGGCGTCGCAAGCCTTGAGTGCGGGCCTTGTGGATGAACTTCGCTATGAGGATGAGATGTTTGGTGAACTCAAGACGGCCACCAAACAATCGGCCACGAAGAAAATTACCGAGCGCGAGTATCATGCGGTGCCCGACGGCAGCGCGTTCACTGGTCAGAAGATCGCGCTCGTTGTTGCCCAGGGTGACATCACGCGCGGAGATCCCGAGAGCGCCAGCACCGAGAACGGCATCGAGTCAGAGCCATTCGGAAAGCTGCTGCGCAAAGTGGCAAACGACTCGACAGTGAAGGGCGTAATCGTGCGCATCGATTCGCCGGGTGGCGAAAGCTATGCCTCAGACGATCTGTGGCGTTCGATGAACGAACTCAGCAAGAAGAAGCCGACCGTCATCTCGATGTCCGACGCGGCTGCTTCGGGCGGCTACTATATGGCGATGACCGGCGATCCGATCGTGGCCTATCCGGGAACACTCACTGGTTCGATTGGCGTGGTGTTCGGCAAGCCCAATCTGCATGGACTCTATGACAAGTTGGGCATCGACAAAACGACCATCTCGCGCGGCCATTTCGCCACCATCGATTCGGACGATAAGCCGCTCGATGAAGAGGGCCGTCAGAAACTGCGCGAAGGCATCGACGCGAACTATCGGAGCTTCGTGAGCAAGGTAGCGGCGGCCCGCAAGAGAAAATTCGAGGACATCGAACCGCTCGCGCAAGGCCGCGTCTGGCTGGGCGATCAAGCAAAGAACAACGGACTGGTCGATCAGTTGGGCGGCATCGATAAAGCCATTGAGCTGGTGAAACAGCGTGCGAAGATTGGCGCCGGCGAGAAGGTCGCGATTTATATGTACCCGCCAAAACGCTCGTGGCTGGAAATCGCTTTTCAGCAACCGTCGGCTGAGGCGGTCGCGCAAGCAGCAATCGATTCCCGCATGCGCGGGTTGCTCCCGCCGGCGGCGAGCGATCCTGGTCTGCGCTTGTTGATGCGCGGCGGTATGCTGCGCCTGCTTCCTTTCGCCGTGAACTTCGAGTAGGCCCTGAATGATGGACGAACAGGAATTCAAGAAGCAGGCTGACCATGCGCTGAGCGAACTGCATCGGGCGTTGAGCGATGCGGGTGAAGAGCATGGCTTTGAAAGCGATATGAATGCGGGCGCGCTCACCGTCGAATTTGAAGACGGCACGCGTTTCGTCGTGAGCCCGAACGCGCCCGTGCGGCAGGTCTGGGTCTCCGCATTGATGAAGAGCTACAAGCTCGATTGGAATGCCGGCGCCCACACTTTCGTGCTGCCCGCCAGCAGCGCTACGCTCCGTGAACTGCTTGCGACTGTAATCACACAACATCTGGGTGCCACTGTCGCGCTCTGATGGACTTAAAAGTGTTAAGAACATCGCGAGAGGTGTGTCATGGGCGTTCTACGCACAATGTTTGTCGAAGAACTTCGCGATCTCTATGACGCGGAGAAGCAACTCACGAAAGCGATTCCTCGCATGGCGAAGGCTGCCAGCGATGGAGACCTGAAGCAGGGGTTCAACAAGCACCTGGAACAAACCAGACAGCAGATCGCGCGGCTCGAGAAGTGCTTCGAACTGCTGGGTGAGCGCGCGCGGAGCAAACCTTGTTCGGGGATGAAGGGCATCGTCGAAGAAGGCCAGGAGCAAATGCAGCAAGACCTTTCGCGTGAGCTGATGGATGCGGCCCTGACCGGCGCGGCGAAGCGCGTTGAGCATTATGAGATGGCCGCGTACCAGGCGGTCATCGAACTAGCGAAGGCGCTCCGCGAGAGCGAAGTGGTTGGGCTGTTGCAGCAGACACTCGAAGAAGAGACGCAAATGGATCGGCAGCTCAGCCAGATGGGCAAGGTGCTGGTCAAGACTGCGGTTCTCAGCGACACGGACCAAGGTTTGCCGCAGCGGGGCCGCGCGGCAAAAAAGCAGCAGTCTGGTGCCACCGGCAATCGCGCCCAAGCGCAAGCCAAAGGCAAGAAGGCCGCGTCCCAGACCGCATCGAAATCGCGCGGAAACAAAGCAGGCGGATCGCACCTTTCCAACACCACCACAGACCACGAAGAGATCCGGCGTTGGGCTGAGGATCGCGGCGCTCATCCAGCCTGCGTCCGCGGCACGGGCGGTAAGGGCGACACCGGCATGATCCGGCTGGACTTCCCGGGCTTCAGCGGCGCAGATTCGCTCGAAGCAATCTCCTGGGACGACTTCTTCGAGAAATTCGATGAGAACCGCCTGGCGCTGGTTTATCAGGACCACACAGCCGCAGGCGAGAAGAGCAACTTCAACAAGCTGATCAAACGCGAACAGGGCGCAAAGACCAAAGCCGCTCGCTAAACCCACATACCGGCCGCCCGGACAAGCGGCCGGTCATTTCTCTCCCGTTCCGCTCCCGCTGCTATCCTTTCCGGATGGCGCGAGTCCGCAAGTGAGTTCCCCGCATCCGAGAAGCGTGACCCCTAAGAAACCGATGAATTCCGAGCGGCTGCGCTCCATCCTGCCGTTCGTCTTCGAACTGATGCGGCCGCGGCGCAACCTGCTGATTGCAGGCCTGGTGCTGATGGTCATCAACCGCATCTCGGGTCTGGCGCTCCCTGCTTCGACGAAGTACCTCTTCGACAATGTGATCGACAAGAACGACGCGTCGAAGCTGTTACCGCTGGTCTTAGTCGTCTGCGCAGCGACGATTATTCAGGGGATCACCTCGTTCTCGCTCACGCAGCTTCTGTCGAAGGCGGGGCAACGCCTGATTGCGGAGATGCGTCAGCGCGTGCAGTCGCATGTCGCGCATTTGCCGGTGACGTACTTCGATTCGAACAAAAGCGGCACCCTGGTCGCGCGAATCATGAGCGACGTTGAGGGCGTCCGCAACCTTATCGGTACGGGACTGGTCGAGTTTCTGGGCGGCCTGACGTCGGCTCTGCTCGTCGTCTATTTTCTTTTCCGGACCAGCGCTCGCATTACCAGCATCACGCTTGTGATCCTGATTGTTTTCGGCCTGGTGCTCAGGAAAGCATTCTCGACCATCCGGCCCATCTTTCGCGAGCGCGGCAAAATCAACGCGGAAGTAACGGGCCGCCTTACCGAGTCACTGGGCGGCGTGCGCGTTGTGAAGGGCTATCACGCGGAGGCGCGCGAAGAAGCCGTATTCGCCGAAGGAACGAAGCGGTTGCTAGCGAACGTGCTGAAGTCTTTAACGTCCATGTCGCTGATGACGCTCTCGTCTACGGTGCTGGGTGGTGTTGTTGGCGCGCTCGTGATGTATATGGGCACGCGCCAGATCTTTGCCGGCACTATGAGCCGCGGGGATCTCATCATGTACACCGCGTTTCTGGCGTTTCTCATTGCGCCGGTGGTGCAGATCGTCAACATCGGCACGCAGATCACGGAAGCCCTCGCGGGTCTTGAGCGCAGCCGCGAAGTTCTTCGCGAAAGGCGCGAGGACGATGATCCCCGCCGTGTAGTGACCATCCCCGAAATTCGCGGTGAGGTCCGGTTTGAGCATGTCGATTTCTCCTACGAGCCGGGGAAGCCCGTGTTGCACGATGTCACGTTCCAATCGAAACCAGGAACGGTCACGGCTCTTGTCGGTTCATCGGGCTCGGGCAAATCGACCATTATCGGGCTCGTGTCTGCATTCCACTCCCCCGACTCCGGCGCGGTGCTGGTAGATGGCGTGGACGTTTCGAGTGTCCGGCTAAGTTCGTATCGCAGTCAGTTGGGCGTGGTGCTGCAGGACTCGTTCCTGTTCGACGGCAACATCCGCGAGAACATCGCGTTTTCGCGGCCGAATGCAACCGAGCAGGAAATTCTGAATGCCTGCCGCATTGCGCGCGTGGATGAGTTTGCGGAGAAGTTCGATGAAGGATACGACACGATCGTCGGTGAGCGCGGCGTAAAACTTTCGGGAGGGCAACGCCAGCGCGTGTCGATCGCGCGTGCGATTCTTGCCGATCCGCGAATTTTGATTCTTGATGAAGCGACTTCGAGCCTCGACTCAGAGTCGGAAGCGCTGATCCAGGAAGGCTTGTCGTATCTGATGCGAGGACGCACGACCTTCGTCATTGCTCACCGCTTGTCCACCATCCGTCGCGCGGACCAGATACTAGTGATCGAAGCGGGCCGCGTACTCGAGCGTGGCACGCACGAATCACTCTTTGCGTTAGGTGGCCGTTACTACGACCTCTACACGCGACAACATGGGTTGGAGATGAATTTGTTTTTGGCGCCGGGAGAGGGTGCCTAGAAAGTAACCGCGAAGGAGCGGGCCGCAAGAGCCCGCTCCCGTATAGCGGCCGTGCTTACTGCTGAGGAGGAGGCGTCGTGCTGCTGGTGCCGGTGCTGCTCGACGAATTTCCGCTGGTGCTGCTTCCGTTGTTGGCATGCGTCTTCTTGTGGCGGCGCGTGCGTGTCTTCGTGCCCATGGTGGAACCATTGTTCGACTGATCGGACGAGGTCATACCAGAACCCTTGCTGCCCTGCATGCCCGTGTTCGAACCGGTGGTGCCGGACTGATCAGTTTGACCGTTGGTAGTAGTGCTCTGACCGGATTGGGTGCCTGTCGTGCCGGTGGCCGGAGTCGTACCGGACTGTGCGAACGCGACGGGCAGTGCGGCTAGAGCAAATGCAAATGCGAGATAACGATTTTTCATAACGAACTCCTGCCTGCGTAAAAGGCAGATCGCATGCCAACAAATACGGGGAAACAGAAGTAATCGTGCATGCCCGTACTTGCAAAACGCTCTACTGCCTGCGGACAATTCCTTCACGATTTAAGAGCAACATTTCGCCGCGCCATTCGACCTTGTTGCCTAAGAGTCCGGCGATCCACACCGCAAAGCCGAACAGGTCGCGAAACGGAATCAGCCAGAAGCGTTGCCGGACGGCGGGGTCGCGCAACACTCCCCACCCGACACGCCAGGCCGCAATCATCCGCAGCGCGAGCGCGATTAGTCCAGCAGACCAGGCCCCCGTTACCAGCGCCACCACTGCCCAGAATGTCGTTTGCGTCGCAATCAGGCCTGCATAGCCGCCGGGCCGTGACGCGCGAATCGTGCGAGCCCAGCGTACCTGATGCTTCCAGACTTCATGCCAGCCGCCCGCACCTAAGCTGGTCTGTACAACGCTGGGAGATAGCGCGATCTGCAAGCCAAGCCGTTTGATCCGAAGTCCAAGTTGAAAGTCGTCGGCCAGGTACTCGCGGATTGCAGAGAAGCCCCCGATGCGTTCCAGATCGTCGCGGCGAAAGGCCATGGTGCTTCCCAACGCGAAGCCCGAGTCGCCTAAGTATCTTGCGACGAGCACGCCGGTCGCGAAGTCCGTCGAGATTCCGAGCGCTTCAATGCGGGCAGGAAACGAGTCGCCAGTCGCGCGATAGAGGCAGGTGACCAGACCAACGTTACTCTCCGCGAGAACGCCGGCGGTTTGGCGCAAGTAGTTCGGGTCCACGCTGATGTCGCTATCGTTCACCAGCAGCACCGGGAACTGCGCTTCTTCGGCAAGCGCTTCGAGCACCGCCACTTTACCGTTGGCCGCCTGGCGATCGGTGAAGATGAGCCGCACGTTCGCGAAATGCGACATCAGATCGCGAATCACTGGCACAGCCGCATCGTTCTCGTCACGCACGCCGAACAGGATTTCGAAGGCGGGGTAGTCCTGTTGTGCTTGCGAAAGGATGGCTTCGGCGAAATGTGCATCGCGCCCGCGCACCGGCTTCAATATGGAAACAGGAAGTAGAGTTCCCTCACGCTCAGCAGGTCTGCGGGCGGCAAGGATTCCAAGACACTGATAGATTCCCGATGCGATTGCCGGCAGCGCGAACCAGTGGTTCAATGCGCGATTAAAACCACGCCAGCCGCTACCAGCGAGACACCGGCCCAGCGTTGCCAGCCCACACGCTCTTTCAAAAGAACGCTGGCCAGGATGGTCTCGAGCACAACACTCGCGGCGGTCGCAGGAACGGCGAAGCTGATTTCCGATACCGACACCAGCGCCATAAACGCAAAGAACGAAACAGCCATCGCGGCGATGGAGGCAATCAGGTAGCGGTTGCGCGACATCGCGGCGAGCACCGCTGCCAGCGCGCCAGGATGAAACTCGTGCACCTCGCCGTTCTTACGCATGCCCAGAGCCTGCAGCAGATCTCCCGCCGTAGTGGCCGCAACGATGAGGACGACCAGCGTGTACTTCACTGCATCACCAGTTCGGGCTCGGTTTCCGGATTGGTTTGAGGCTGTCCAGCAAGCGCCTTATCGCGAGGTGTGGAAGAGGGCGACGTGTGCCCGACCAACAAAATGCCCAGCACGATGAGCGACACGCCACCCCACCGGCTCGCGCTTACCGTCTCGTGCAGGAAGACGCGCCCGACTACGGCCGTTAGCGCATAGCCGAAAGAGGCAACCGGCAACACGTAGCTCAAGTCAGCCCAGCTCAGCAGCATCATGTGCGCGATGGTCCAGATAATCAACAGTCCCACTCCGGCAGCTACGTAGGGATTCGTCAGCGCGAGCACGTACGCCAGCGGCGACTTATCGAGAAGGCTGCCGATCTGGTGCAGCCCGACGCTCATCAACGCATTGCCCGCGAGATTCGACAGAATCACGATCACTGCAAAGATGCGCGTCTTGCGCAGCAGCGATCCGCTCGGGCGCGTATGGTCGAGCAGGCTCATGCGTTAATCGCCGGCGTTAGCGGACACCGCCGCTTGCGCGCGGTGATCGGTGATGAACTTCTTGCGTTTCGTGCGAAGCGCCATGTACTCTCGCGCTTCTTTCGTCAAGCGGCGGCGTTCCTGGCCGTTGAAGATCGCTTTGCGCACTACGCGCCAGATTGCATGCGGGCGGAAATAGTATTCCGCGTAGAAGCGCTCCACCCATTCGACCAACTCAGCTTCGTCCAGACCCGGGTAGATCACCTTGGGCAACTGATGCCCGGCCTCGTCCGTCATGTTGCCGATGCTCAGCAAGTCATTCTTCACTGCGTAATCGTAAAACTCGGTGCCGGGGTAGGGATGCGCGATCGAGACCTGAATAGTTTCGTTATCCAGCTTCTTGGCGAAGTCGATCGTCTTGCGAATGCTCTCGCGCGTTTCGCCGGGCAAGCCGACGATGAAGTCGCCGTGGATCACCAGACCCAGCTTTTTGCAATTAGCCGTGAAGCGCTCGGCCATATCGATGGTCGCGCCCTTCTTGATGTTTTTCAGAATCTGCTGGTCGCCCGATTCGTAGCCGACGATCAACAACCGGCAGCCGGCATCTTTCATCGCCTTCAACGTGTCGTAGTCGGTGGTGACGCGTGACGTACAGCTCCACGTAAAGTTCAGAGGCTTGAGCTTCGAGCACAGCTCGATCGTGCGCTCTTTGCGGTAGTTGAAGGTGTCGTCGTCGAAGAAGATTTCTTTGACCTGCGGAAACGCTCCGAGCGCGAACTTCACTTCAGCCGCGATGTCATCCGACGAACGCAGCCTCCAGCGATGTCCCGAATGCGTCTGAGGCCACAAACAGAATGTGCACATCGCCGGGCAGCCACGCGATGTGTAGAACGAGATGTAAGGGCTCAACAGGAACGGCACGTTATAGCGGGTGACGTCCAGATCGCGCTGATAAACTTTTGTGACCCACGGCAGTTCATCCAGGTTCTCGATGGACGGAGCTTCCGGGTTGTTGATGACGCGGCCGTCTTTGCGATAGCTGGCGCCGGGCAATTCTTCGAGCGGCTTGCCATTCGCGTAATCGCGAATTTGATAATCGAATTCGCGGCGGATGACGAAGTCAATTGCGTCGCTCGCCCGCAGTGATTTCTCGGGCTCAACAGTCACCGGCGGCCCGACGAAACAAACCTTCAGGTTGGGGTTCGACTTCTTCATCATCGTCGCGATTTTGCAATCGACGTCGAAGCCTGGTGTAGAGGTGAAGAGGACCAGCAGCTCAAAGTCTTTGGCCATCTCGACCGTCTGCTCAATCGAAACACCCTGCGGCGGCGCATCCACTACCTTGCTGTCGGGCAGCATGCCGGCTGGATAACACAACCAGACCGGATACCAGTAGGATTCGATCTCGCGTGAGGCAGGCCACCGGGAACTCGCCCCGCCGTCGAAACCTTCAAACGAGGGCGGATTCAAAAAAAGCGTTCGCATGTAAATCCTTTATTGGAGGTCAGCCGCCATCAACTGTTCTGCCGCTTCCGCCGGTTCTGGAAGCGTGACGTGGCTATATGCAACAGTCATCTCGGCCTTGCCCACGACGCGCGTGTCAATGGAGATGCTCAGTTGCTCGGGAACTGCCACCTGGTCCTGAAACCGGTAGCTTCTGGTGAAATCGATGCGCTTCAGAAATACCGACGAAGCGTACAACCGTCCGGCTTCGCGAATCGGCATACCGCTGGCTTCATCGATCCAAATCTGCCCGCGATAGAGACCATCGCGTTTATGCAGAGGCTTGACGCTGAATACAAAAGCAGTGTGCCCGTTCAGAATCGTTTCGCCTTTGAAATCGAACCGGTAATTGGCCGGGGTTACGTCGAGGCTTGCATTTTCGCGTGACTGCGCTTCCTCGCTGAGGTAGCGCGCAATCACATGTTGCCGCACCGAGGCGTCGCCCGCGCTATGCACTTGTTCGTAGCTGATTTTGCCGAACGAAGAGATACGCCGGAGGCCATCGAGGTGCGCCACTTTCTGCAAACGCGGGATCTTAGCGTCAATCGAGATGTCCATTGACGCTCCCCGCAGCCGCGCTGCGCTCAAAGCATTTGCAACCGAGTAATTCTGAACAACCGCTGACGGTTCCGGGGCCGCAGCCGCAATACTCAACGACACAGTCATCCAAGCAGCCAAAACACGTAGCGAGACTCTCAACGAGTGCTCTCCAAGTACAAACCTCAGTTGTTGAATTGAAACTCTTAGTTTATCACCGAACATGCGCTTTCTTGTATCTATGCAGCGAGAACGCGAACGGATTCGGGTGCGGTTACAAAATGTGAAGAAAACTTCATAGGCTACTGAAATGCAATACGGTTACCCGTGAGCAACGAATTCACGAATCGTACGCTGTATATCTTAGGCGGGTCGGCTTTGATGGCATCGGGGCTGCTTCGCAAGAATCCTTTAGGCATCGCGCTTGCTGCTTTGGGCGGAGGAATTGCGGCGATCGGGTTAAATCCCGAACGCACGCGTTCTGCCGAATCAGGAGAAACATCTGTAGTACAGAAGACTGTATCGGTTACTAAGTCGCCCATCGAAGCTTACGCTTATTGGCGAAAGTTGGAGAACCTTCCGTCCTTCATCAAGGGTTTGCACTCGGTGGAGAATGCTGGCGAGAATCGCCATGCGTGGAAGGTGCGAGGGCGGCTCGGTATCCCGGTTGAATGGGAGACTGAGATCACCAATGACCAGCCAGGCCACTTATTAGAGTGGCGGTCCGTCGAAGGTTCACCGGTGGTTAGCTCCGGCAGCGTTCGCTTCAAACGCAAACAAGGCGGTCGAGGCACCAAGATCCACGTTCAGTTCTCTTACGTCCCGGCTGCAGGATTCTCGGGCAGCAGCGTCAACCGGGCTTTCCTGGATGAGAGCGGTGAGCCAAAGCTCGGCGCGGATTTGCAAAATCTGAAAGAGAAGCTCGCCTGAACGTGCTGCTCGCTTCGGTAATCGCTCTGGCGTTCACAGCAGCGGCGCCACCGCCCGACATCTTCAAAGAGATCGACCGCGTGGAGTTGCTGCGCGAGGAGAAGCTGGCGGGCTACACCGTCACGGAACGTTATCGAGTTACGAACAGTCACTTCAAGGAGCCAGCCGAGATGCTGGTGCACACTGTCTACAAACGCGGTGAAGGCAAGACGTATACGGTGGTCTCACGCAGCGGGCCGGATTTTCTGCAGACCAAGGTTCTCGACAAGATTCTTGCCTCGGAACATGAGATGAGCCAAGGCAAGGCACGCTCCGCAGCCTTGATGACATCTGCCAATTACGACTTCAAAGTGGTCGGGCAGGAAACGGTAGATGGCCGCGAGTGCCAGGTGATCACACTGAACCCGAAAGCCAAAAGCCAATTTCTGATTCGCGGTAAAGCGTGGCTCGATGCGAAATCGTTCATTCTGGTGAAACTCGAAGGCAAGCCCACGCAGAGCCCCTCGTTCTTTGCGGGCAGCCCGTTCATTCAGCGTCAATACGAAGAAGCCGATGGCTTCGCGCTCGCCAGGCAGAGCAAAGCGACGACGCAAGGTTTCCTGCTAGGCAGCACAGAGATTCTGATTCAATACAGCGACTACAAGCTGGTCGACTAGCGATTCACCAGAAACGTCGCCGTCGATTCGAAAAACGCGCGCAGCACACTGGCAGCCTCTGGCGGCAGTTTCACTTCAGCAAGCGCGCGATTCATCAACATCACCCAGTGCTCCCGTGCATCGCCATCGATCGCAAACGGTGCATGACGCATGCGCAAGCGCGGGTGGCCGCGCCGCTCCAGATAATCGGGCGGCCCCCCAAAGCGAAAGATCAGGAAGTCGCCCAGCCGTTGTTCCGCACCGTCCATATCGTCATGCGGGTACATCGGGCCCAGCACCGGATCTGCCGGTACCTGGCTATAGAAGGCGCGCACTAAAGCGCGAAAGCCTTCTTCGCCGATCGCTCCGTAAACTTCGCTCTCGTCCATGCGCCGTTAATCGTTGTGCTTCTCGGCCTTCTCGCCGTTCTCAACGATGTCGCCATCCTGAAACAAAATATCTTTCAGAATGCCGCGCCACTTCTTTTTCTTGCGCAGCAGAAACTCCAGATCCATACCGAAATGTTTAAACTCTTCGCCTTGCGCATCGAGCATGATGGCTTTGGCGTCACTGTCTTTTTCGACGGCAATGCGTTGCTCATACCAACCGATGGCCTGAGCCTCCTCGATCACGGAAGTGATCATGCGAGCAAATGTTCGCACCTCTTCCGGCAGTTCTTGCGGGGGCTCGTGATACTGGTCAAATCCCATGTCGTTGCGTTTCCTCGACTCTAGACTCGCACGAAGATCATGCGGCGTTCAGAACCTTTGCCACGAATTGCAAATCGGAAATAAAGCCCTGCATGGCCTCTTCACGAGCGGCCGCATCCGGCGCGCGCAAGATGGACGACGGATGCACCGTCGCGATCACAGCTTTCGCGAGATCGCTATCGAGCAGCTTGCCGCGCTCTTTGGTGATGCGAAACGCGGAGCCCATGATGGCCTGAGCCGCGGTTGCGCCAAGCAGCACCAGCACGCCGGGCGCGATCACCTCGAGCTCCCTGCGCAACCACGGCATGCATGCCTGCACCTCCGCCGCGTTCGGCTTGGCATGGATGCGGCGTTTGCCACGCGCTTCCCACTTGAAGTGCTTCACCGCATTCGTTACATACGCGTCTGAGCGATCAATGCCCGCAGCCTCTAAGCCGGCATCAAGCACTTTGCCCGCAGGCCCCACGAACGGCTTGCCTGCCAGATCTTCGTCGTTACCTGGTTGTTCGCCGACCAGCATCACGCGCGCGGTGCGTGGACCTTCTCCAAAGACGGTCTGAGTCGCGCGTTCCCACAGATCGCACGCACGGCATCCGGCGGCTTCTTCGCGCAGGACGGTAAGCGGACTGGATGCACCTGGGGCACTGCGGCTCACGCGCCATGAGCCAGCATGCAGAGCGCCAAAACCTCGATGCTATGCTAAACGGCAACCGCTTTGACTCCCTCGCCAGCGAGTGCCTCACGCACCCCCCGGCTGCTGCGGCAGATCGGCTTTACAAGCGCCACCGCGCTTGTTGTTTCGAACATGGTCGGCACCGGTATCTTCGCCACCAGTGGCTTCATGGCAGGCGACCTCGGAAGCGCAAAGTTGATTCTGCTGGTCTGGCTTGCAGGTGGCCTATTCGCATTTTGTGGAGCGTTGACCTATTCCGAGCTGGGCATCAACTTCCCGAGCTCCGGCGGTGATTACGTCTATTTGAAAGAAGCGTATGGACCCGTGTGGGGCTTCATGACGGGATGGGTCTCCTTCTTCGCCGGCTTCTCGGCGCCGATCGCAGCCGCGGCTTTGGCCTTCTCCGATTACCTCGGCTACTTCTTCGCGCCTCTGCGTCAGAACAATTCGTGGTGGGTGCTTGGCAGCGGATCGTTGGTGCTCCGTTTTGGTGCAGCGCAACTGGCAGCTTCGGGCGTGATCATTCTTTGCACTGCATGGAACTGCTTCGGCGTGGCGCGCGCTGCAAAGCTTCAGAACTTTCTCACCGGCACCAAGCTCGCGGTATTGGCAGCGTTTATCTTGCTTGCGCTATTGGCCAGCACGGGCAGTTGGTCACATTTCGCCATGCCTGCGGTGCGGACGTCGCAGAACTCGCTTCCGGTGCAGACGGTCATCAGTCTGGTGTGGATCATGGTCGCTTACAGCGGATGGAATGCCGCCACCTATATCGCGGAAGAGGTGCGTGATCCGCGCCGTACCCTGCCGCTCGCGATTGCAACCGGTACATGCATTGTGACGGCGCTCTATCTCGCGCTGAATGTTGTCTACATTTATGCGACTCCGCTCGAAGAGATGAAGGGCGTGATCTCGGTCGCGTCGCAGGCGGCAGGCAGGTTGTTTGGTCCAGGGATCGCGGGCGGCTTCACGGCGCTGCTGACCATCTCGATTACCGCGACCATCAACGCCATGGTGACCATCGGACCCCGGGTCTACTACGCGATGGCGCGCAACCGTGCCTTCTTCCCGATCGCGGCGCGCGTCCATCCGCGCTGGCATACGCCGGTGCCCGCGATTCTGGCGCAGGGCGCCGTTGCTGTGCTGCTCACGATCACGCCGTTTCCGCAGCTTGTGCTGTATATCGGCTTCAGCCTGACGTTTTTCAGTGCGATGGCGGTGGCGTCAGTGTTTCTGTTCCGGCGGAGGGCGCATTGGGAGCGCCTGCGGGTTCTGGACGTCGCATTCCCGCTCGCGCCAGGGGCCTACTTGTTGGTATCGGCATGCATGATCGTCTATGGAATCTTCTCGCAGCCGGCCGCGACGTTCAGCGCGGCAGCCACGGTTGCCCTCGGGGCCCTCGTGTATCGATGGAAGGTGCAGGGTCAGTAAGTACGGGAAAGTACGCTCAATGAATTACAAACAATACTGTTCTTGTAAACCCCACCATAAACGCCGGTAAGCGTGATGTTATACACCAATTTTGCAAGCAATTGGTATCGTTTCGCTCTATTTCTGTACAACCCGCTGTTACGCCCTTCAAAGCCGTGTGCCACCATATCAGTGGTTCGGAGGGCTTCAACAAATAATGAAACGCACGTTGTATTTGGGATTAGCTTCAACAATATTGGTGCTCGGCGCAGTGACGACGGCGTCAGCAACCATGATCACAGGGAATGTGGACACGACGGGTACCGCCGGTGTGTCAGCCACTGCGATTGACTTTTATCAGGTTCCGCCTGCCTGCGCGACAGGCCCCAACCCGGGGACGACCGGTTGTTTTTTGACCGGAGCAGCGACCGGTAGTTTTGCCAGTGCCAGCATGATGTCCGGCATCG
The DNA here is from genome assembly GCA_963792655.1 of Bryobacterales bacterium. Lineage (GTDB taxonomy): Bacteria > Acidobacteriota > Terriglobia > Bryobacterales > Bryobacteraceae > DOZZ01. The sequence continues at coordinate 1,015,444 of CAWBWU010000003.1, read as the reverse complement.
TAAAGGATCTTACGACGCCCGGAGCGCCGGTTCCGGCGTTCATGACGTTCTCCAACGGGGTCACGTTCGATCTCGTATCAACACCGTTTGCCGGCTTGCCGGACTGCTCGACCGTGAATCAGACCCAAGGTGGCGTGACCTGCGTTCCGGGTACCTCGCCATTTCGTCTGACGAATGGACCCGGACCGAATCCGGATGGTAGCGGAGTGGCGCAGTCGGTGTCGGTTCAGTTCACCGTAAACGTGAACGGCTACATCGGCACTGCGGCGTCTGGTACAACTCCGTACACCGGAATTTATACAACACAGATCTCCGGCGAGACGATTGCGGACGTACTGGCAACCCTGGTCTCGAACAACGGTACTGGCGTTGTAGTCCACGCTTATTCAGCAAGCTTTGCCCCGACGTCGGCTACACCTGAGCCGGCTTCGATCGCGCTGATGGGCTTTGGTCTGGTTGCGGTTGCCGCAGCGGGCCGTCGTTACTCACGCCGCAAAGCATAAGCACTGTTCGATCTTTTAACTTCCTCACTTCATGAGCACCTGGGCAACAACCCAGGTGCTCTAGTTTTTTGTGGCGTGCTCGATAATGTCCGCTGCTCGCGATACGCCGCCTGCTTCCACAATCGATTGCTGCAGTCGCAGCGCGTTCTGCCGGTAGACCGGTTCCCGCAACACCTTCTCGATTAATCCGCGCAGTCGATTCGCATCCAGTTTATTCAGCGCAATCACCTCGCCCGCTCCACTCCAGCGAACACGTTCAGCAATCGCGGGCTGCTCATAAGTGATCGGTGTCGCAATGAGCGGCACGCCGCACGAGAGCGAATCCAACACAGTATTGAGGCCCGCGTGTGTAAGGGTGAGCGACGCCTTACGCAAAACTTCTAGTTGCGGTGCATAGCTCACGACGAGCGGCTCGCCGGCGAGCGAATTGACGGCACTCTCGGGCAATCCACCACCGTGCGTCATGACGAGTTGCACGTTGAGCGGAGCGCAAGCTTCGGCGAACGCGCGGAACACGGGTTCACGGCTGTTCTGTAAGGTCCCGAGCGACGCATACACCACAGGCTTGCCGTTCAGACGTTCCCAGGGGAAGGCTGTACCCGGAATCTGCGCCCGGCGCAGCGGCCCGGTGTAGTGAAACGTCGCGTCGAGAGCCGTACGAGGATAGTCGAACGCCTCCGGTAATTGACTGATTTGCGCGAGAGGCGAGAACGAGTCCGACGGCTTTGCATAAGGACGCAGCCGCCAGGTTCTCCGGTAATGGTTGATCACGCGTGTCACGGGAGACATGACGCGATCGCCCACGGCATAGCCGATCCGGTTGCGAACGCGCGCCAGCACATTATCCCGGTACGCAAATGCGCTGAACGGCGGCGGTACACCGGGCTCGTGGTTCAAGTTCAAGGCGTTGCAGATGGTGACGAACGGAAGGCCGAGATGCTCGGCGAGCGAACTGCCCGCAGGTTCGGTCTGGTCCACCAGCAGTGCATGGATTCCTGCTGACGAGATTGCTTGCGGAGCATCGCGGCAGAACATCTCGGACGTTTTCGCCACTGCCCGGATCGTGAACCGCAGCGCAGCAAGACCTTTCAACTGGCCTAACTGCGTCAGCGATAGCGGCAGAGAGCCGGCGGGATGATCGCTGGCGCCGACCGGCACAAAGTCGAGACCTTCCGCGATGGCGCGAGCGCGTACGTCTTCCATGTGCACCAGCGTGACGCGATGCCCGCGCGAGATGAGTTCGCGTCCCAGTGCGCCGAACGGATGGATGTGTCCGGGCACCGGCGGCGTAACGATTCCGAAGTGCATCGGGTGAGCGGCTACGCGTTGCTGCTCTTACGCGAGCCCTTGCGGTAAAGATTCGATAGGGAGAGCGGCAGGTTTCTGCTGCGAGCCCGATGGTACGCCGCCGATTCAGGCAGCGTGCCCGCTAAACGGATATGGGCAGCGCGAAGATTGTGGTACGGAATTCCCGGGAAGTAATGATGCAGAGCGTGATAACGCAGCCCAACGGGCGCCCACAGCTCGGTCCAGAACGCACCTGGTGTGTCGATTGAATCGAGCAACTGGCCCTGGCGGTCCAGCGGTTCGCCCGCACTTTCATAGGCGTGCGCGCCCAATGTGCGCAGCGTGTTGATGAAGCTGATGAACGATGACACCAGCAGCCACACGCCGAAGGCGCGCCACGGAATGATGCCAGCCGCAGCCAATCCAATCGCGCCTAGCCAGACCGCCCATACGATTGCGCTTTGCAGACGAATAGTGCGCAGCAACATGGGCGTCGCCTCACGCCGGTACTCAAGATTCATCGTCAACGAAGAAGCATGCACCGCGAGCCAACGGTGAAATGGTGGAATCAACATCCCCAGCGGCGCGAGCACCAGGAAGCGCAGCAGTAACGCAAGCGGAATGAGGAAGCTCTCGAACGCGAATATCACCGTCATGCGGCTCGAACGCGCGAACGGCATGTACTCGGGGTCTTGCTTCGTGCCATAAGTGCTGAGGCTGTGATGGCACTGATGCACCCCGCAGTAAACGAACGACGGCATCAGTAGCGGAAAGCCCACAATGGCGTTCCACACTGCCTCGAACCAGGGCACGGCCTTCGTGCGAAGGTGCGTGAGTTCGTGCATGAAGCACAGTGCTCGATAGAGAGCGAACACCGCTACAGCGGAGCTGAGCAGCATCGGGGCAGAGAAGAAAGCAAACCGGCATGCCAGCACGAACGCTCCCCAACCCAAGGCAGCGGTCAGCAGCAGGTCAGTCCAGTAGATCGCGGCGCGCGCGGTGTGCAGGTCGCGCACTAGCGCGCGGCTGCTGCGATCTTCAGTGCTGAAATCAGGAATGTCGAAAGCGTCCTGTTCGTGATTCGCGGCGGTGGAAGTCTGCATAGCTCGCCTTCCCTTTATGTTCGCACCGGAATGTAGCGGCCCGGCGCCAGTACGCCTTTCGGGTCCACCGCATGTTTGATGTCTTGTAACAGACGGCTGTAAGGGCCGCGGCTCTCCTGCATGCGCATCGAAGCAATGCTCAGCCGGTACGAGTAAAAGCCCGCATCCTGCAGCTTGTGTTCAAGCTCGCGATAGCAAGCCATCGCCTTGGCGTCTTCACCATCAATGTCGCGGTCGTAGCTGATCGAGATCACGCTCGCGAGTGTGCGTTCGGTCAGCAGCGTGAGCGAGATCATCGGCTCGAATCCGTGCGCCAGCAGTGTGGACTCCGCGATATCGACCATCTTGCGCGCCTCACCGCCATCGATCGGCGCTACCGGCGCGCACCATAGCAACCCACAGCCATCGCGGTCAGGTTGAGGGTCAGCGGGTACCGGCATGCGCTTACGCCAGTACGCGCTGCCCAACGTCTCTTTTGTCGGGAGTCCCTGCAGCAAGCCGTAAACCGGGCGCAACAAGCGCGAGCGTGCGCCGGAGGTCGAGCCCCGTCAACATCTTGTATGGCCGCGTGAAGCGCGAGGCAATGCGGATCATGCGGTCATCCATAAAGCGCAATCGGCTGACCTTTCCTTTCAGAGCTTGGCGCAAGAGACGCCGCGCCTCAGCAACTTGCACGGTGGTTCCATACAGTGCGCCTGAGCCGCTCCAGCGCGAAAACTTCAGCGCGTTCTGGAAATGCTTCATGCGTTCCGGCGTCAGCGGCATCGGCTCGCCCCACGGAAACTGCTGGATGCCGCCCATGACCTTGTAGTCGTTGCCGATGTGTACCGCGCTGCGCAAAGTTCCATCCAGGCGCAAGGGCCGCAACGCATCGATCAACGGCGCGAGCGACTCATCCCCCTCACCCTGAAAGAAGAACGCCTGAAAATATTCTGGCGCGGGCATCAGCCAGATCGTCGCGCGAGTAACGATGCCGAGATTCGATTGCGAGAACAGCCCATCCACACTGGGTCCTACTCCCCATCGATAAACAGGACCCGTCTTTGAGCCGGGCAATCCGGACAGACCGGTTTCGATCACGTCTCCGTTAGCCAGCACTACTTCGAGGCCGCACACGTTTGCGAAATGATCGCTGTAAGGCGTGTGACCGAACCCGCGCTCCATTGCGTTTCCGATCAGGCTGCAGTCGGGGCTCGAGCCGGTCGCATCCATCCACAACCGCGATCGGCGCTCGGTCAAAAATTCGTGCAGAGCCCGCTGCGTCACGCCCGGCTCAACGGTGACGTAGCCCGATTCTTCGCTGAAGCCGGTGATCCGGTTCATCCGGCTTAGATCGAGCAGCGCGCAACCGGTCTCGACCGGCACTCGCGAGCCGTAGCCCCAATTCTTTCCGCTGCTGATCGGGTAGAGTGCGACGCCAAACTGATTGGCAACGCGTAATGTGTCACTCACCTGCGCGCGGTCGGCAGGCCGGAGGATAACCGGTATCTCCTGGGACGTTTCGAATGTGGCGCGTTCGGCTGCGGCTAGCTGGTCTTCTTTGATCGAAACGAAATCATTGCCGAGTACACGCCGGAACTCGGTCAGTGCCTCGAGTTGCAGCGCTGTCCGCATGCGCACCGGTTATGCGGCGGTCAGTGCGTTCCAGCGCAGTTCAGAACGGCTCGGAACCAGAACAGATCGCTCAGACGAATTTTCCGACACGGGGCACACGATGGGCAGCCGCGCGATTTCATCTCTTAGATTTTCAATGGTGGGGCCGTACTTGGGGTTGGGGTAGCGGGAGTCGAATCGAAGCAGTTCCATGCCGCAGCGATAACGCTCGTCGTAATAGGGAGGAATCGGCGAGCCTCCCCATTCGAGCGGCAATCCTCCCAACCGGCGAAGAATCGCAGCGGAAGAATTCCGTTCGGTGACGGTGCCGATGCCGAGCGCACCGCCTATCAACTGAGACCACGAAAACGTCGAGAGCGCAAACTGTAATGCCTCGGTCGTACCGCGGAGTTCATCGGCTAATGCCCAACCGCCCAGTTCGAGATAGCGAAAACCCGCACGCTGTGCGCGCCGCAGTTCCGTATGTACTGCAGAGCGCATCGGTGCAGCCCATTGCGCAGACCTCACAATCGAAGCATGCCGGATGCCGAGTTGTTCGAAGCTGACTGTATTTGGATGCAGATGGAAACGTGCGCAGCCCAGCACACGTTGTGTGGAGTTAACTGTTAGAAGATGCCAGCTCTCGTCATCCGCGTCAGAGATGTGGCGTTGATCCGGACTAAGCTCGGTGCTCTGGATTGCCCCGTCGTTCAGGTACACACGCCCCCGCAGCCGCTGCATTTGGCTCATTAATTGCGTATGCCAATCGTCAGACTCGAGGATGTCTCCGGAAAAGGGGGCCAACTCCGCCCCTTTGGGCGCGAGTAAGACAAACGCACGCGGTGAATTCAGCTTTCTAGCTGTCAAAAGCATGTTCGCTCAATAACGTGTACAACGATGGCCCGTTAGATGTTAGGACGAATATAGCCCAGCAACGCACAGACGCGCTACAAATTTCGATACAATTTCAAAAGAAAGAATTCTCCCTTGGCCACTTGAAGAGGGCGGGGTATCTCCGAAACCGTATCTGTTTTGATTGCTGTTGTATCCCCACATGCTACTGAAACAAAAGAGCATCTTATTTGCGTAGACTACCGCAAGCATCTCAGACAGAGAAGTGGCAACTTCGATTATGCCACTTCGGTTAATCGCATTCTACACTCAGAAACACGGTACTATCTAACGAATTAGAAATACTGGGTTATGCAAAACAACCAGATTAAAGTCGTTCTCGTGGAGGACAGTCCCGAAACCGCCGAGGGCTTGCAACGCGAACTGGCGCACGCGGGGTATCACGTGATCGCCGTCGCAGCTTCCCTGGCCGAGGTTCCCGATACGGGGACCGACAGCCGTCCTGACCTGTTAATTGTCGGGCTGGCCGGACAACCCCAAGCGAGCCGTGAGTCCCTGGCGGAAGCTGCCCGCCGGCGTTCCGGCTTACCCGTACGGCTCTGGCGAACTCAGATTAACGGAATTTCATTACTTCCGGAAGCGCTCGAATCGCGCCACACTATGTGGCTCTACACCGCGCTGAATACTGCGGCAGACGGCATCGTCATTGTTGATAGCGAAGAGAAGGTCCAATATCTGAATCCAGTCGCGCAGCACCTGACAGGCTGGACTCTGGAAGAGGCATCAGGGCAGCATTACCGCAGCATCATGCCGTTCGAACAGGACGGGCATGTTGTAACGGACGACCTGATTCGCCTTGCGATGTTGAATGAAGAGCCGCTTAGTTTAGGCCGCGAGCTCGCGCTGATCTCGCGCGATGGCCGTCATCAACAGATCGAAGCAGAGGTGTCCGCAGGCAACGCGACCTCCCGCGCATTCGGCGCTGCCATTTTTACCATGCGCGACATTACGCTGCGCAGTTGGGAAGAGAAGCAGCAAAGGCAGGAACAGACGATCCGTGCCGTCGAGCGGCTGGCCGAAACCACCGCCCATTCACTTAGCAACCTGTTGACGAGGATGCTCGGCAATGGTGATCTCCTGCTGCACAGCGAGGGCCTCTCAACGGAGCAGCGCGACCTGGTAGCCGAGATGAACGACACCGCGCAAAAGATCACGAGCGTTGTGCGCCAACTCTCAAACATCTCTCGCACGACCTTCGTCACGCACCAGGAGTTGAATATCAACGATGCGATCACGAGCTTTCTGCCGCGCATCGAAAGCCGCCTTGCACCGGGCATCACCATCGAATGCAAGCTCGATCCGAAGCTTCGCAACACCAGTGCCGACCCCGGCCAGATTGAGCAAATCCTGTTCAGCCTGATCAGCAACGCGCGCGAGGCAATCTCTTCCTCCGGCACAATCACCATCAACACGCACAACGTGAGCATCGAGCCGCCGGAAGGCTACCGCGCGGCGCGCCAGTTTGCGGCAGTGACGGTGCGCGACAGTGGCGAGGGCATGAGCAAAGAAACGCTCACCAAGGTTTTCGATCCGTTCTTTACGACGCGCAAGCAGGATGGCCACGTTGGCCTGGGCCTTTCAGTCGCGCAAGGTCTTATCCGTGATTACAAAGGCTTCCTCGATATCAGCAGTCAACCCGGCTCGGGCACCGAAGTGAAGTTTGGCATCCCTGCCTTGGAAGCCGACCCCTTTGCGTACATCGATGAATCGCAAGCGCCGGACAAGAAGACTATTCTGGTTGTCGAAGACGATCATCCCGTGCGTCTGTTGATCCGGAAAATTCTGGAGCGTCACAATTACCGCGTGCTGGAAGCTCGCGACGGAGAAGAAGCGCTGCTGGTAGCCGACCTGCATCAAGGCCACATCGACGTCGTCGTCAGCGATGTGCAGATGCCGCGGATGACCGGACCCGAGTTGATCCGGCAGTTCGTTCCGCTTCACCCCGAGACGAAGTTCCTTTTGATCTCCGGATTTTCCTCGAGCAAAATTGCGGCTTCCTCGCTGCCGCCGGACATTCGCTTTCTACCGAAGCCGTTCAATCAGAAAGCACTGATGGTTCAAATCCAGAGCCTGTTGAGCGAGGTAGTGTAGCAATCCACTACTCTGCCGAGTGGTGGTCCACAAATTCCTGGTCAATAGTTTTGCGGCCGGCGAAACCTTCGTGTACACCGTGCCAGTAAGCGATGTCGTCTTCGCCCAGGCGCCAGCAAAGATACACTTCTTCGCCACGGTAAAGAGTCGGAAAATCGATGAGCCCGATCTGCAGATCTTTGATCAGGCAGCCGATGTCTTCGAGTTCCTCTGCGGCGGCCTTTAAGCGCTGGCCGCTTGTCTCTTTGTTTGTCTTGAGCAGTTCTACGGTGGTGCGGTCAACCAGCATTCCGCCCGAAACGAAGATGCGTTGAATGAGTGATTGAAGTTTCTGTTCCGACTCTTCAAACACCGCTCGCGATTGCAGCACCTCGCGAATGGCGCGCTCTGCGGCCGCAAGCTTTGACCGTGCTTCGGTCAGCGTAAAGTACCGTGCCATGAAGACACGATTCTATATGCCTTGTACCTGGATGGCCATCGAACGGCTGCGCGGCCCGTCGAATTCGGCAAGCACAATGTTCTGCCACGTGCCCAACAGCACGGCAGAGTTGCGTACCTGCAAGCAGAGGGTCGGTCCCATCACCAGCCCGCGCAGATGCGAATCTGCGTTTTGGCGCTCGCAATCGGAATAAGCAGGGTCGTTGTGACGGTAGTAGGAATCGCGCGGCGCGAACTGATCGAAGAACGTGCGCACGTCGTGCGTCAGCGCGTCCTGCCACTCGTTGATGAAGACCGATGCGGTCGTGTGCAGCGACTGCAGATGAACCAGACCATCCTTCACGCCGCTTTTACGTACGACTTCGTTGATGCGATCGGTGATGTTGATGAACTGCATACGGTCGCTGGTGATCCAGTCAAGTACGCGGTTCACAATACGGAAAGTGCCGCCTTCAGGCTGCGGCGAGCTCCCATGCGCAGACGTTCCATTCGTATACGGCTGTGAGTATTCGCTTTCGGCAGGAGACATGGACACCTCTACCTGAATCAGATACGCAGTAGTTCAGGAAAGTTCCAAAATCTATGCGACGGGCGCTTCTTCCAGAGCCGTGGCGTAGTGGCTGTCCACGTACTGGTTCAACATATCCGTAAACTCGCGCACGATCCCGTCGCCGCGCAGAGTCCGGACGAGCTTGCCGTCGACATATACCGGCGCGACGGGCTCCTCGAATGTGCCGGGAAGCGAGATGCCGATGTTCGCGTGCTTGCTTTCGCCGGGTCCGTTGACGATGCAACCCATCACCGCCACTTTCATCGTCTCAACGCCCGAGTATTGTGTCTTCCAGACCGGCATCTGATCGCGCAGGTAAGTCTGGATCTGGTCGGCGAGATCCTGGAAAAATGTACTGGTGGTGCGCCCGCAACCAGGGCACGCCGTGACTTGCGGAGTGAAGCTGCGAATGCCGAGCGACTGCAGAATCTGCTGGCTGACGATGACTTCTTCGCTCCGATCGCCATTGGGCAGGGGAGTCAACGAGGCGCGGATCGTATCGCCAATGCCTTCCTGAAGAACGACCGAGAGCGCTGCGGTCGTGGCGACAATGCCCTTCGCTCCCAATCCCGCTTCGGTGAGACCCAGGTGCAGCGGGTAATCGCATTGCGCCGCCAGCAGGCGATAGACGTCGATCAAATCCTGCACGCCGCTCACTTTCGCGCTCAGGATGATGCGATTGCGTGCAAGTCCATGACGCTCGGCGGCTTCGGCCGAGAGCACAGCGCTGGCGACGATCGCGTCGATGGTGACATCGCGCGCGTCCTTCGGATCGGGCAGGCGCGAGTTCTCGTCCATCATGCGCGTGAGCAGTTGCCGATCGAGCGAACCCCAGTTCACGCCGATGCGCACGGGCCGGTCATACTCGATAGCGGCTTCGATCATGGTGCGGAAGTTATCGTCGTGCTTCTTGCCGATGTTGACGTTGCCCGGATTGATCCGGTATTTCGCCAAAGCGCGCGCGCAAGCCGGATACTTCTTCAGCAGCAGATGGCCGTTGTAGTGGAAGTCGCCGATGATCGGCACGTTGACGCCATACAGCTTGAGCGTGTCGACGATTTTCGGAACGGCAGCCGCCGCTTCCTCCGTGTTGACCGTAACGCGCACCAGTTCGGACCCGGCCTTTGCCAGCGCCATGATCTGATTGGCGGTTCCGGTAACATCAGCCGTATCCGTGTTGGTCATCGACTGCACCACGATAGGGTGCTCGCCGCCGACTTTAACTCCGCCGACATCGACAACCACAGCCCTGCGGCGCGGTTTTACCGCCATGAAAGCCCTCCTGTAGGGGAAACTCTAGTTTAACAAGGAGTGTGGATGGCAAACCGAAAGCAGGGACGGCGGCGATTTCTCCAGACTGTGGCGCTCGCGGGCATTACCGCGGAAGCCGGCGCGGCCGGGGCGCCGCCTGATACGCCCAGCTCAAAACACAAGCCGGCGCCGGGCCCACAGGGCGTCAACTACCCGCGAACGTTTACGGGGCGGCAACTCGCAATGCTGGCGTTCCCGCTCGGCGGCGTCGGCGCGGGCAGCATTAGTTTGGGCGGCCGGGGGCAGTTGCGCGATTGGGAGATATTCAACCGGCCTGACAAGCACCGCTCGCCGCAATACGCTTTCCCTGCAATCTGGGTGAAGACCGGCGAAGGAAGTCCGGTGTCGCGCGTCCTGGAAAGCCGGATCATGCCGCCGTACGAAGGAGCATCCGGCCTGGGTTCGAACAACGTGCCCGGTTTGCCCCGCCTGGAAAGCGCCACGTTCACGGGCGAATTCCCCTTGGCGCATATTGATTTTGCCGATCGCACGCTGGGCGTCAATGTCCAACTGAATGCGTTCACCCCGTTCATTCCTCACGATGCCGATGCGAGTGGCTTGCCTGTGGCGATCCTGCGGTATCGAGTCACCAATCCCAGCCGTGCCGCGGCTAAGGTGGCGATCGCTTATTCGATCGACAACCCCGTCGGGACGCAGGGGCGGTCGACCGAACGCGTAACGGGGCGCGGCATGGAGGCGCTGGTGATGCGCAATCCGTTCCTGCCCTCAGCCGATGTCAATGCTGGTTCCTTTGCGCTTTGTGCGCTGAGCGGTGACGATGCCAAAATCTCTGCGCTTCGCGGTTGGCGCGGCGGGTCGATGTGGCGCGTCGGGCCGTTGGCGTTTTGGGACGATTTCTCAAGCGATGGAGAACTGGGGCCGGAGGCGCCCGTGCGAGACACCGTCGGCTCACTCTGCGTCACGAAGACCATTGCCGCCGGTGCATCGGCCGATTTCACTTTTGTGCTCGCGTGGCATTTCCCGAATCGCACGCCCGAACGTTGCGGGTGGATGGCGCCCAAGGGCGATGAGAAAACGGTCATCGGCAATCACTACTGCACGCGCTTCCCGGATGCGCTCGGCGCGGCTCAGTATGCGGTGGAGCATCTGACTGAACTGGAAACGCGCACGCGCCGGTTCACTGAGGCGATGCGCGCGACAACGCTTCCGGCCGTTATCAAGGAAGCTGCGATGGCGAATCTGTCGACGCTGGTTTCGACAACTTCGTTTCGAACCGCGGACGGTGCTTTCCACGGCTTTGAAGGAAGCAACGATCAGTCCGGCTGCTGCTTTGGAAACTGCACGCATGTGTGGAACTACGAGACCGCAACCAACTTTTTGTTCCCAAGCCTGGCGCGATCGTTGCGCGAATCGGCTTTCGGCTACTGCACCGATGAGCGCGGCGCGATGGGATTTCGCCAGTTGCTGCCGGACGGCAAACAACAGAACGGCATCTCTGCGGCTGACGGGCAGATGGGCCAGATCATGCACCTGTATCTCGACTGGAAGATTTCGGGCGATGACGCATGGCTGCGAAAGCTATGGCCGGCGGCGAAGCGCGCGATTGAGTTCGCGTGGGTACCCGGCGGTTGGGATGCGAATCGCGACGGCGTGATGGAAGGCGCGCAGCACAACACCTACGACGTAGAATTCTTCGGGCCCAATCCGCTCTGCGGCGTCTGGTACCTGGGCGCTCTCCGCGCTGCCGAAGAGATGGCGCAACACGCCGGAGATAGCGCATCCGCTGCAACGTATCGTGACTTGTTCGCGCGGGGCAGCAAATGGATCGACGCCAATCTGTTCAACGGCGAATACTACATCCAGCAAGTTCGCGGCATGCCGCGCGACCAGATCGCCAAGGGGCTGATGAGCAGCATGGGCACGGCGAACACCGAGGTTCCTGATCTGCAGGTCGGTGAAGGCTGCCTGGTGGACCAACTGCTTGGACAATACTTCGCACACATCGCCGGACTTGGGGATGCTGGTTGATCGCGAGCATGCGCACAAGACGCTCGATTCGATTTATCGCTACAACTACAAGCGGCGGCTGGATCAGCATGAGTCTGTGCAGCGCGTCTATGCACTGAATGATGAAGCGGCGCTGGTCATCTGCGATTACGGCAAAGCCAAGCGGCCCGCAGTTCCTTTTCCCTATTTCGCCGAGATCATGACGGGCTTCGAGTACTCCGCTGCCATCCTGATGATGTTTGAAGGGATGACCGATCGCGGCGTTGAACTGATCGGCAACATTCGCCGCCGCTATGATGGCGAACGCCGCAACCCGTGGGATGAAGCCGAATGCGGCCACCACTACGCGCGTGCGATGGCGAGCTGGTCTGCGATTCCGGCGCTCAGCGGATTCAGTTACGACGCGCGCACGCAAGTTGTCACTGCAATGCCTCGCATTCGCTCCGCCCAGTTCAAATCGTTCTGGTCCAACGGAACCGGTTGGGGAACGTTTACGCAAAAGCCGAATGAGTTCACGATCGCAGTGGACGCTGGGCACCTCGCATGCCGCAATTTGCGTCTCGCCTGGTTGAGCGCGGGTTCGGTCTCGGTGAGTGTTGCCGGTCAGAACATCGCCGCTACGACGTCGATAGACGATGGGCAGTTCACGGTAAAACTCTCACGCGGCGTCGAGCTGCGAGAAGGCGACCATCTCTTGGTCAAGAGGCGAGTCTAACCTTCGGCAAGTTCCGGTTGGGGTTGTGAGCCGCAGCTTCAGGGCGATCAGACCAAAGTTCGACGCGAATCAACGCAAGTTGAGCATCATAGTACCCAGGATGCGAATCGAGTACGGCAGTCAGTTGTGCGCGGGACTGCGCGTACTCTCCTTCCCACGAAAGAACGATGCCATAGCGGCAGCCGGGCCGAACTTAGCGAGCTAGCGCAAAGGCGTACAACGTATCCCCGGCACCAACGACCACGTATTGCCGGCCATCGAGCTGGTAGGTCATAGGCCCGTTCGTCAGCGGGAATGGCATGCGGAAATGCCACAACGCTTCGCCTGTGGCTGACTGGTAGGCGATCAGGTTGTTGGCGTAGTCACCCGTGAAGAGGAGCCGCGACGAGGTCGTCAGGATTCCCGGCCCACCGAGTCCGCCGCCGCTCGCGGCGGAGTATTCGTGTGCCCAGCGCAGCTTACCGGTTTTGTAGTCGATCGCTTCGAGCACATGCTGTGACCACAGGTTGCGGCCGGATCCGCCGTAGCCCTCGGGCCGTTCGTCTGTATCCGTCAAGTACGTAACGCTGTAGCCCCGGGTGGCATTCACATAGAAGAGACCGAGCTTGGGATCCATACTGGGTGGCATCCAGTTGGTGCCGCCGGCCGCGGGCGTGTTGATCAGCGAGCCGTCCACCTTGGGCTCTTTTGCGGAATCGGGAATCGGCTGGCCTTTGGCGTCGACGCCCTTCGCCCAATTCGCGCCAACGAAAGGCGCGCTGACGACGTTCTGACCCGTCGCGCGGTCGAGCACAAAGAAGTATCCGTTGCGCGCGGCCTGCGCTAAAAGCTTGCGGGGTTTTCCATTCACTTCGCCGTCAAAAAGCACCGGCGTTTCGACGTTGTCCCAATCGTGGGTGTCGTGCGGAGATGCCTGGAAGTACCAGACCAGCTTGCCTGTGTCGGGGTTGAGCGCCACGATCGAACAGGTCCACAGGTTCGTGCCATTGCGGCCCTGGCCGGCATAGACCGGATTCGGATTCCCGGTGCCCCAATAAAGAAGGTTCAGCTCCGGATCGTAGGTTCCGGGAAGCCACGTCATGCCGCCGCCGTGTTCCATAGCGCCCTTGTTAGGCCAGGTCTCGGCGCCAGGCTCACCGGCGCGCGGTTCACTGTTCCAGCGCCATTCGAGTTCGCCCGTCTCCGGGTTGCGCGATTCCAGATAGCCCGGCACATCCATCGCGTCTCCGCCGACACCAACGATCACGTGGTCGTGAACAATCATCGGCGCCATGGTGGTGAAATATTGCAGCTTCTCGTCAGCGATCTTTTTGCGCCAGCGCTCTTTGCCGTCCTTTGCGTTGAGCGAGATGAACCAGCCGTCCGGACCCAGGAAGTACAGCCAGTTGCCGTACATGCCGACGCCACGGTTGCCTACCAGGTGCCCGCCTTTGTCGACCCAGTCGTACCGCCAGAGCTCTTCGCCGGTACGCGCGTCCACGGCCCAGATATGGTCGGGGATGGTGAAATAGAGGATGCCGTTCACCAGCAGCGGCGTCGATTTGATCGTGGGATTGCCGACGCCGCGCTGCGCGCCGACGTTCGTGATCCGGTACATCCACGCGAGCGACAGGCCGCGCACGTTACCGGGATTGATCTGCGTCAGCGGACTATTCCGGCGCCCCGAGTAATCCCCGTTGTAAGTGGGCCAGGTGTCAGATGGCGGCTCGAGCAGCTTGTGAGGGTTCAGCGTCTGCGCGGGCACGACGAGCTGAGTAGCGAAAGCAAGAACAAAAAGGAAAGAAAGCCGCATAAGTCTCATTTGAGAGTAGAAAGGTAAGCCGTCAGGTTGTGCATGTCCGCATCAGAGTATTGATCTAACAAGCGGCGGTGGGCAGCTAACTTGTCTTCTACTTCCACCTTGGTGCCGTGAGTAATCTCCATCGAGTGATACTCACCGGAAGCATCGTAGAAAGATACCGAAAAATCATCCAGACGTTTTAGGTTGCCCGCGAGAGTCTGTCCAGACGGAAGAGTTACGGTTACGTGGGGTACCCGGTTCGAAGCCGAATCGAAGCGTGCACCCGGATACAGAAACGTCTGCTGTAAGTCGGCCGGCTGTAACTTCGAGCCGATGTGCGCGAGATCGCCGGTAACCGAATGACAACCGGCGCACTTACCCGCACCGTTGAAGTAAGCCTCGCCTGCTTTGGCATTGCCGGTCAGGACGTCTTTGATCTGGTACAAGCCACGATTTGCGGATTGCTCCACGCGCATATGCAGGAATTCGGCAATGTCGCTCAGTTGAGCTTCGGTAAAAGCCGGGAAGGCCGGCATACCGCGTTCCGGCCGGCCCTGATGCACAACCGGGCCGACCATCTCGCCCTTGTCGTCATGCAGGACGACCGTCGACCGCACCAGATCGGGCGCCTCAGCGCCATTGGCGCGCGCGCCATGACAGAACGCGCAGTTCGGTGTGTAGAGCTTTTCTCCGCGGGCGGCCGCGGCTGCGTCCGGCGCGCGGCCCAGGCCGAGGAAGTCGCGCGTATCACCGCGCGAGCGGCGCCCGGCTGGTGCATTGGCCGGAGGACGCGGCGCCGCTTCCTGCCCGAAGGCTACGAGAGTAATAGCTGCGGTTACTAGGAGTAATCTTGTCTGCATCGCGACTTATTTCGCTTTCGGAAGCTGCCAGGCTTCATCGAACAATCCCGCTACCTGCATATCGGGAACATCTGCGGTCGGGTTTACTTTCACAATGGCGTAATCTCCCCATGCCGGCATTCCGTAGTCGCCGTTGTACTCGCGGTCGGTAATGGTCAGGCCGGTGTTAAGCACTACGTAGTGCGATGGGTTCAATGGATTGGGGTAAATCAGAGCTGGGATAGATTTCGCTCGACGGGTAGGACTGTCCATTCCAGGTCAGGGTATCTTTGGTCCACGTGAGCGGAAGCTTTCGATTGTGTCTTTGCAATCCAAGAGTTACTTCCCGGGTCGCCGAACAGGACCAGATGGTACTTCGCGATATCTTCAGGTGTAACATCCGTGTCGTTCTTGATGAAAGGATGGCCGCGGAAGTACTTCGCCCACATCCGATCGAAGCGCGACAAAGTACGCAACGCTTGTTGATTTACGGCTTCGTTCCAGGGTTTGCCTGTCGGACGAACCAACAGGAAGGGGTCCAGGAACGCATCGTCGATCGGCCCTTGCAACGCGTGGGTCTTGCGCAAGCCTTGCGGCGTCGTTGCGCGCGACCTTCCAGACACCGCCGGCACTCTCCAGAGTCACGGCATCCCGGTGCCGCACTTTCAGCGTGTTGCCATCGATCGTGATGTGTTGGGCATCGCTGGTTTCGCGCAGAGTCAGGCGCGTGACGTTCCTGGTCGTGATCTTGTAAGTCTTGCCGCCCTCGCTCCGTTGAGCATCCACATCTGCGCGCTCATAGGTTCGGCCAAGACCATCGACTGACACCCAGTAATCACGGTTGTACCGCGTGGTCCAAGTAGCAAAGCGAATGTGGTCCGGGGAGCTTTGTCCCTTGTCGCCCCACTCTTTCAAGAACCCATCCAGCCGTTCGCGCACCAGTGGGCTGGTGCCATGGCCCGTCTTCTGCGAGATCAGAAAGATAGCGGGCGTTCCTTGCGAATGCAGAAAGTCAGGGTCGCCAACGGACTGAAATCCTTCCTTCTCCAGCTGCGCGCGCGTGCGCAGCGACGACTCGAGCTGTCCGCGATTCGGCGTGCCTGCCGGGGGCGGCGGAAGCGAGGGCACTTGCGTGTCTGTGTCGCCATCATGGCCGGCAAGCGGCAGGTTGAAGACGTTGATGGCCCATTCGGGCATGTTCTCCCAGATGTGCAGCGCGGCATATTGATAAGGCTGCAGGCCGGGCATTTCCGCGCGGCGTGACCACGTCCCGGCGCCGATCTCGGCCGCAGCGAAGCGATCCGGATAATGCAAAGCGATATGCCATGCGCCTTCACCGCCCATCGAGAAGCCACGCAGCAGAATGCGGCGATCGTCGATCTTGAAGCGGCTCTTTACGGCAGCGATCGCCTCGAAGATGTCCGCCTCACCGGCCCAGTGATAGCCGGCACTGTTCAGGCGTCCGAAGACGTCGAGTTGAATCTGTCCGTTGTCGGCGACCGGCGGGCGCCCGGGTCCGCCATTCGGGAAGTTAAACAGAAATTCTGACTCGGTAGTCTGGTTTTGCCTTCCATGCAGCCACACGTAGAGTCGCGCCGGCTTGGACGCGTCAAAGGAGGCGGGCAGCGTGATTCCGTAAGGTTGAACGGACCCGTCGATCGTCGAATAGTACGCGTGGGTCTGCTTGTGACCGGTGTTCCAGGGCGACTGTCCTTGTTGGAGTTGCTTTGCGCGTTCAAGCCCTGTATCGAGCACCGCGATGGCATGGTTGATCCCATTCTGCGTGAAGAACTGGTCGGGGAATTCGAGCAGAATGCGTCCGGCTTTGGCATACACCTCGACATCGCCGGTCAGTGCGGGGTCGGCGTGCTTTGCCTTCAAGGCGGCAATTTGGGTCTCGAGCGACTCGGTCTTCTCTTTGACAGTGGCCAATTCTGCGGCGGAGGGCTCAATCGGCGGAGGCGGCGCGCGCCGGGCGGGAGGTGCTTGTGCGAACGCCAGCCCTGCCCAGAAAATTCCTGCCATCGCCCAGCCCGATCGATTCATCGTAGATATCTTATTCGACGGCAATGCGCGTGACGCCAATCCATGAAGGTCCAATCAATGTGACGGCGTCAGCCCGGCCAGATGTAACACGCCGCCTCACCTGTTTGCACTATTGACCCCCGGCGTGGCGCGCACAGTATGCTGAACACACAAAGATTCCCACGATGCATTCGCGATTAGAAAAGTGGGTTGGCGCGGGATTACTCGTGCTGCTGGTCAATGCCGGATACCTGGCGGCGTTCGCGTCGGCAACGGTTTTCTACATGGCCAATGTGCTGTTGCACGTGGTGCTTGGCGTTGTGCTGGCTGGCGCGCTGCTGTTGCTTGTGCGCCGGTCGCGCGAGGTGGCGCACGGAGCCGCAACTGCGCTCAGCGCATTCCTGATCTGCTTCCTGGCTGGTGCGTACCTTACCTGGAAGGGTAGTCTGATCGAACTGCGGTGGGTCCTTTGGGTACACGTGATTGCTGGTGGCCTGTGTGTCGCGGCTGCAGTGCCCTGGATATGGAAGCGTTCCACGCCGGTTTTTCGCCGTGCATTTGCCGGCGCCTGTGTCGTCCTGGTGGGTCTGCCGCTGGTCATGATCGGATACCGCAAAGCCTTCCCCGATCCTCTGGACCGCATCACCAATCCGAGCAAGGTTCCGACGGAGATGGCGGAGGAAGGCGGCGGCCCGAAATCGCCTTTCTTCCCGTCGTCTGCGAAGACGAACGTCGGCGGCATCATTCCTTCCAACTTCTTCATGGACTCGGAAACCTGCGGCGAGTGCCACAAGCAGATCTACGAACGAGTGGAAGAGCTCGATGCACCACTTCGCATCGTTCAACAACCAGTTTTATCGGAAGTCGATCGAGTACATGCAGGACGTGCAGGGTCCGCAGCCGAGCAAGTGGTGCGCCGGTTGTCACGACCACGCGGTCTTCTTCAATGGCCGCTTCGACCGCCCGATCAAAGAATCAGATCGATACGCCGGAAGCGCACGCCGGTCTGGCATGCACGTCGTGCCATGCCATCACGCATGTGGATAGCTCCATGGGCAATGGCGGTTTCACCATCGAGTACCCGCCGCTGCATCAGACTGATGACGAGCAAGAACCGGTTCGTGAAGACAGTCGGTCGACTTCATGACCTATCTGAATCCGGAGCCGCACCGGCACACGTTCATGAAGCCGTTCATGACGCAGCAGGCCTCGGAGTATTGCTCGACCTGCCACAAGGTGCACCTGGACGTGCCCGTGAACAACTATCGCTGGTTCCGCGGTTTCAACGATTACGACAACTGGCAGGCGAGCGGCTTCGGCGAAGGCGCGCGATCGTTTTACTACCCGCCGAAAGGCCAGACCTGCGCCGATTGCCACATGCCGCTGGAACAATCGAACGAAGCGGGGAATCGCGAGCGGCAAGGTGCACTCGCACCGTTTCGCGGCGGCGAACACTGCCGTGCCGCTGGCCAACAACGACGCGGTTCAAATGGAAGCAACGAAGAAGTTTCTGACGTCAGGCTTCATCACTGTCGATATCTTCGCGGCTGTCGCCTGTCGATGAGAAAGGCGGCACGCCAGCATGTGCGCCGCGCGGCGACAGGGCCGCAAGCTGATGTTCGGCCACCGCAGTGGGCGAAGAGTCGGACCAATCCGGCCGACACGTTCATTCGCGAGGTGGGCAAAGTCGCCGCGCCTTTGGACAAGTCCGGACCTGCAAGTTGACGCCTGGGTCGCTCACGCGTGTCGACGTGGTCGTGCGTACGCGGCAAGATCGGGCACTTCTTCCCGGGCGGCACGCTCGATTCGTTCGACATCTGGCTGGAACTGCAAGGCACCGATGCGGACGGCAAGGTGATCTTCTGGAGCGGCCAGGTTGAGGATGGCGGCAAGGGAAAGGTTGAGCCCGGCGCGCACTTCTATCAGCGCTTACCAACTCGATGCAGCGGGCAATCCCATCAACAAGCGCAACGCGTGGCAAGCGCGCAGTGTGCTGTACGTCCATCAAATTCAGCCCGGCGGCGCGGAGACCGTGCATTACCTGGTGCGCATTCCCAAAAATGCAAAAGGCCCCATCACGCTGAACGGCGAAGTTGAACTACCGCAAGTTCTCGCGCTACTACACAGAGTTTGCGTACGCGGGTAAACCCAAGGCAGGGCAGGACCCAACGCTGCTCGACAAGGCCCACAACAGCCTGGAATACAGCTTTGACAAAGCAAACATACCAGCCAACGTGTCGGGCCAACTGAAGGGCGAGATTCCGGATCTGCCCACCATCGTGCTGGCGAAGGCTGAAGCAAAGATTGCGCTGACGAACGATGCGAAAGCCACGCAATGGAATCAGGTCGCCACGAAGGCGGACCGTGAACGCTGGAACGACTGGGGCATTGGGCATGCTCCTGCAAGGTGATCTGAAAGGCGCCGAGTACGCGTTCAAGAAAGTCACCGAGGCCGAACCCGGCTATGCCGACGGTTGGTTGAACGTGGCGCGAGCGCTCATCCAGGAAGGCGAGACGGATGCCGCCAAGCCTTACATCGAGAAGTCACTCGCGCTAGATTCGTCGCTCGCGCGTACGCACTACTTCAAGGCTTTGATCAACAAGGCCGATGGGGATTATGACGGGGCGTTGAAAGAGCTCTCGACCACGCTGTCCAAATATCCGCGGGATCGCGTTGTGCTGAACCAGGTCGGCCGCATTCTCTTTCTCAAGCGCAAATACAAAGAAGCCATCGACGCGTTGCAGCGTGTGGCATCGGTGGACCCGGAAGATCTGCAGATGCACTATACAGCGATGCTGGCGTATCGCGGCTTAGGCGATGCGGATGCCGCTGCGCGCGAAGAGAAACTGTTCCGCCGGTTCAAGGCCGAGGAGTCTTCGCAGTCCATCACGGCGATCCGGCGCCTGGTCAGTCCCGAAGACAATAACGAGCGCCAGAATATTCACGATCATGAGAGCGTCGCACTCGTGCCGGCGCCGGCGACGCATCGCCAGTTAACGGTTGTTAAGGCCGCACATGCAGAGGCAGTGCATGGCGGCGGCTCATATTAAAAATCTTTAGCTAAGTGGATGATTTCCCACGTTTGGCCAAGGGATTGCAATTCCTTCTACGTACTGCGGCTGCTCAACGGTCGCATTCCAGGGAGGCAGTATATGAAGAAACTTATTCTGGCGTCTGTTATGGCCGCCTCAGTAATGCTCGCGCAGAGCACCACGGAATCACAGTCGACTTCGCAGTCGACCACGACCACCACGGAAACGGGCGATCACGGCAAGAAGGTGAAGTCGAGCACCAGCGCAATGGAGAGCACGACCGATTCGACCGGCGCGACGCAGACTCACAGGATGGACAAGACGAAGAAGGTTCGCCGCAAACATGGCAAAGTGACCGAAGCGACGCACACCGACTCGTCGACCACGACCAGCACGACTCCTCCTCCCCAGGAGTAGTTCGCCGTTCCATTTATCATCAAAGCGGAGGGTTCGCCCTCCGCTCTTTTTGTTTTTGAACGCAGTGCTACGCTCTAGGCAGGCACTGCATGCCCTTCCGTCAGGCCGCTATTCTCACCGTTGCTGTTACCCTTCTGTTCGGAATTCTTTATGCGTTCCAGCAGCCCTTCCATCAATATCAAGGCGTAGAGTACCGCTCATTTGAGACACCGTCGGATGCGAACGAGCGCACCGAGTTTGCGTTTGCCCGGCTGATGTATCCACCCGGAGAGAACGATGGCTATCGAGGGCGCTTCGATGGCGATTGGCGTCAGGGGCTTTCGCTTTGGACGCAGGATTATCCTCGCGCCGATCGGCACTTCTCACTTGCGCTACGCCGTTTGACTCGCATTCATGTGCGCTCAGCCGAACAGCCAATCAACTTAGAAGAGGGCGACGTCTATGATTGGCCGTGGCTCTATGCAGTTCAAGTCGGCGAGTGGGGACTGGACGATAAGCAGGCCAAGATCATGCGAGAGTATCTCCTGCGCGGTGGCTTCTTCATGGCGGATGACTTTCACGGGCCGCTCGAATGGTCGGTGTTCGAAACCGCAATGAAGAAAGTATTTCCAGATCGTGCAATCGAAGAGATTGATGATGCCGATCCGATCTTTCACACGGTCTACGATCTCGACGATCGATACCAGGTGCCCGGCTCCGAACATCTCGCCACCGGCAGTAAGAACGGAGGCGTCGTCCCGCATTGGCGCGGCATTTACGACGACAAGCATCGCGTGATGGTCGCGATCTCGTTCAACTCCGACATCGGCGATTCCTGGGAGTGGGCCGACGAAGCGCGTTATCCTGAAAAGTTTTCAGCTCTCGGCATACGTCTTGGCGTGAACTATGTCGTGTATGCGATGACGCATTGAGTGCATGCAGTGTCCGAAGTGCGGTCTTGAGTTCGAATGCAATCCTTCGGGCGATTGCTGGTGCAAGCAGATTCCGCCGGTGCTCGCAGTGCCCGCAAGCGGGGTCTGTCTCTGCCCGTGTCAGTTGATGCCGCTCGTGTCTGACTGGTCTCTCGATTGCTGCAAAGTTGTGCAGCCAGAGGACCAGGAGGATCAACACAATGCCCGAGAAGAGAACGCTGAAACGCGCCGCGGCGGATAAGAAGCGCGGCAACGCGCCGAGCACCCAGGCAGGCGAGTTCGTTCGCGAAGAGATGGACCATATTCGCGAAGGCAAGCATGGTGCGCGTTCAACGAAGCAGGCGATTGCCATTGGCTTATCGAAGGCGCGGCGTGCCGGTGTGAAGCTCGCGCCGCCCAAATCCGGAAGCGCGGCAACGAAGAAAAAAGCGCAGAGCGACTCACGAAAAGGTGCGACGAAGAAGACTGCGAAGCCTTCCGCCAAGCGTTCGCGCGCGACAACGAAAGCGCTGAAGAAAGAGAGCCGTTCAGCCGCCTCGCATGCGTCGCTTTCGAAACACGCGAAACAAGTCGCGGCCAAGCGCAAGAAAGCTGTCAAGCGGAAGTAAGCCGCGCGCGTCAGGCAGCGGTCTAAGCCATGATAGGGTAGTCTGCGGAGCCCCGCCAGCTTTGACCCGGTACGCAAAACCCTCGTTCATTCTGTTTTTGGTCAGTGCGTCCGCCTGGTGTGCACCGCAAGAAGACAAGTTCGCCACCTCGGTTCAGCCGCTGCTTGCGAAGAACTGCTATCTCTGCCACAGCGCGAAGCTAAAAACGGCCGACCTGAATTTAGAGCAGTACAAGACCGCTGCTTCACTCAGCGAGGATCCCGAAGCCTGGGAGAAGGTGGCCACACGTCTTAGCAATGGCACCATGCCGCCCAAAGGCATGCCGCGTCCACCGCAATCCGATATCGATGCGGTCACCGGCTGGATTCGCGCGCAGCTCACCACGCATCGAGCAAAACACTAAGCCTGATGCGGGCCGCGTCACCGCGCGACGACTGAATCGCGCGGAGTACAACAACACCGTTCGCGATCTGCTGGGCATCGACTTCCGGCCGGCGGACGATTTCCCGCAAGATGATTCCGGCTACGGCTTCGACAACATCGGCGACGTGCTTTCGCTCTCGCCTGTACTGCTTGAGAAATATCTGAAAGCCGCGGAAACTGCGGTGCATGCAGCGATAGACGGACCCGGCACGGTGAAGCCCACTGTGATGCGCGCCAACCGCCCGCGCGCGAATTCACACTGCTGCCGAAGCCGCATTTCCGAATACGACCTGACTGGCCTCTCCATGCCGAATGCGCTGCACACCACCATGCGTTTCCCGGTGGATGGCGATTACGTGCGTGAAGCGCGGCGCTCGAAGGCCGCCGGCCGAATGGCTCCGAGCCGGTGCATATTGCGCTCTGGCTCGATGGAAAGCAAGTGCAGGTGCTCGATATCGATGCGCCGAGCGACGGCGGGAGCATCGATCTGTTCGGAGCGCAACGCGAGTTCAGCATGCACGTGCCGGCTGGCGAGCATTGGTTTGCAGCGTCACTCGTGCGCTTGTATGAAGGCTTGCCGTGAGTCGTACGGCGGTCCGAACCCATCCAAGCGCGCCAGTGCCGCCGCCGCAAGACCTTTCCAAGTACATGAAGATTCCGGCGAACGCCACGCCGGACCAGATTGCCGACATCAAGAAGAAGATCGAAGACCGCCGCGCGCTGAACAAGGTTCCCGCCAATCGTGTGTGGGTTCATTACCTGGAAGCACTCGGTCCTTACAATCAAACGGCCGCTCCGCCCGTAGCGAGCCGGCAGAAGATCTTCGTCGTGTCAGCGACCACACTGCCGCGTGCGAGCGAAGATTCTGTCGAGCTTCGCGCGGCGCTCATTCCGTCGCGCGGTGAGTGCTCAGGAACTGCAACCGTACATGCACCTGGTCAGCACGGCGCGGCGCGGCGGAGCGAACTTCGACGATGCGATTGCCGCCGGTATTGAAGCGATGCTTGTCTCGCCCGATTTCCTGTTTCGCATCGAGCAGGGCGAAAACACGGGCGCGATGCAGCCAGTGAGCCAGTACGCTCTGGCGTCGCGGCTCTCGTACTTCCTGTGGTCGAGCATGCCGGACGATGAGCTTGTTGCGCTGCGCCGGAGCAGAAACACATTACGGCGGCCTGAGGTCTTGCGCGCGCAGGTGATGCGCATGCTGCAGGATCCGAAAGCGCATGCGCTGATGGACAATTTTGCGGGGCAGTGGCTGGAATTGCGGCGGCTGGAATCCGTCGCGCCCGATCGCGAAAAGTTTCCGGAATTCGACGACTACCTGCGGATGTCCATGCGGCAGGAAACCGAACTGTTCTTCGAGAACATGATGCACAGCGATCTGAGCATTCTCGATTTCGTCGACGCGAAGTATACGTTTCTCAATGAGAAGCTCGCGAACTTCTACGGCATCCCGGTGTGAACGGCAGCGAGTTCCGCAAAGTGGATCTTACAGCGGCACGCCTGCGCGGCGGAGTGCTCACGCAAGCGCAGCGTGCTGACTGTTTCTTCCTATGCGACGCGCACGTCGCCGGTGCTGCGCGGCAAGTGGATTCTGGAGAATTTTCTAAACTCAGCCGATCCCGCCGCCTCCGCCGAACGTGCCCGCGCTCGATGAGAACGAAGATTGGCGCGTCCGGCTCCATGCGCACGCAGA
The DNA here is from genome assembly GCA_963792655.1 of Bryobacterales bacterium. Taxonomy (GTDB): domain Bacteria; phylum Acidobacteriota; class Terriglobia; order Bryobacterales; family Bryobacteraceae; genus DOZZ01. Next base: position 991,241 of record CAWBWU010000003.1, on the reverse strand, counting down.
TGGAAGAGCATCGCGCGAACCCGGCGTGCGCATCCTGCCATTCGAAGATGGATCCCGCTGGGTTTCGGCTTTGAAAACTTCAATGCGCATCGGCCAGTGGCGCGACAATGGACGGCAAGTTTCCCATTGATGCATCGGGCAGCTTCCGGACGGCCAGGCGTTCGCCGGGCCCGGCGGAGCTGAAGACATCTGCTGCTGAATGACCGTCAGCGCGTTTGCGGAATGCGTGACGGATAAGATGTCTGACGTATGCGTTGGGCCGCGGCTGGAGCGCTATGACCGGCGCACGGTGAAAGAAATCGCGGCGCCATTGCGCTGCGCAGGATTATCGTTTCTCCAGCCTGGTGCTGGAGATCGTGAACAGTTTGCCGTTTCAGATGCGGCGCGGAGAGCCGAACAAAACATGATCGTCACAGGGAAACACCTTCACCGCCGTACATTTCTGAGAGGCGCTGGTGTTGCGCTGCGCACTGCCGCTGCTCGACGCGATGCGTCCGGCACTGGCGCACCGCGGCTGTGCCAACGCGTCCAAACCGCCGGTGCGGCTGGCGTTCACTTACATTCCGAACGGCGTGACGACGAAATACTGGAAGCCTGCAACTACGGGGGCTGACTCTCGACTTCACGCGCATTCTGAAGCCGCTGGAAGCACATCGCAACGATCTCTTCGTGCTCTCCGGTCTTGACCATCACAATGCGGAATCGCTGGGCGACGGCGGCGGCGATCATGCGCGCGCAGGTGCGTGTTACCTGACCGGCGTGCATCCGCAGCAAGACCGCGGGCGCCGATATTCAGGCAGGCATTTCGGTCGACCAGATCGCGGCTCAGCCGTTTCGGCTAGCACCACGCGCATTCCTCTCTCGAACTTGGCTGCGAAGATTCGCGCACTGTGGGCAACTGCGATTCCGGCTATAGCTGCGCTTACACCAACAGCATTTCCTGGCGCGGTCCGCAAACGCCCATGCCGCCCGAGACCAATCCGCGGATCGTGTTCGAACGGCTTTTCGGCGATCAGGATTTTAGCCTGAGCCCGAAGCCCGCGCGCGCCGGCGACTGCAGCGCGCGAGCATTCTGGATGTCGTGAATGCCCGCACACAGACATCTGGTCTCGCGAACTCGGCGCGTCCGATCGGCACAAGATGGATGAGTATCTCACGGGCATTCGCGAAATCGAACAGCGCATCCAGATGGCGGAAAAGATCAGCGACAGTTCACGCCGACGATCGAGAAGCCCGCCGGCATTCCGGTGGCTTTTGCCGACTACGTGAAACTGATGTTCGACTTGCAGATTCTGGCGTTTCCAGGCCGATCTTACCCGCGTTTCCACCCTGGTGTTGGGCCGCGAAGCAAGCGTGCGCACCTACGGCTGAAATCGGCGTGACCGATCCGCATCATCCGCTCTCGCACCATCGCAACATGCCGGAGAATATTGAGAAGCTCTCGAAGATCAACACCTTCCACTACTCAGCCTGTTCGCCAACTTCCTGGAGAAGATGAAGAACACCAAAGAAGGCGATGGCACGCTGCTCGATCATTCGATGATCGTGTACGGCGGCGCCATTGCCGATGGCAACAGCCACTCGCATCGCGATCTGCCGGTGCTGCTGGCGGGGCGCGGTGATGGACGCTTGAAGCCGGGCCGCCACGTTGCTTACGAGGCGGCACGCCGATGACGAACCTGTATCTCATCGCTGCTGGAGCGCATGGACGTACCGACGGAGCAACTGGGCGACAGCACGGGCCAACTGCAGCACTTGACCGAACTTTAGCGGTTCGGCGAGTTCACTAACCCGCGCATCTCGCGCGTAAACCGGCGATTGAGTGCGCGGTCTTCCTGGAACGCGTCATTCTTCACCTTGCCCGCGTCGAACTCGCGGCAGGAACAGTCGGCCAACTTCTCGCGGCTCTTTTCGACCTCGGGAATTTTCACACCGTTCTTTTGCGCGACATCCAGGAACATGTGCCAGTCCGCGTCAAAGCCATCTGACATGCGGCGGGACACCGGCTCTGAGCTCAGGTCGAAGTTGATGACCGACGTCATCAGCTTGAATGCCGCCACCTGCTTGTTGTGATCGTCTGCTGCCGCCATGTCGGCGATCTGCTCGCGGCCTGGCACAAAGCCTGCCGGGAGCCCGCTGGTGACTTCTTTCAGCTCGATGTTGTTGTCGAACAGCGCCGTCGCAAAGCCGTGGCCGCAGCCCGGCGTGACACAGTCTTCGATGCCTGCCATGAGTGCGCCATCGTAACCGCGCGCCGTCGCGATGTGTTCATAGAGCCGGGGCAACAGATACGGTTCGCCTTGCTTGAGTAGCAACGATTTCTCGCCCGCCGTGAGAATGCCAAGCTCCGTTGCCTGCCCGGCCATCAGAGCGAACTCGGAACGCTTCGCCTTCCAGCATGAGCTTGCACCGAAGGTGCGCACCTGCTCGCGCTTCAGCGCAGTGCGGTCCTGTGGTGAGTGCTTGGTTTGCACCGCATCGCTCAGCGTGCAAGCTCAGGCGTACCTCGCTCATGAACCAGATTCTGCAGATCGACAAAGCGTGAGCTCTTATCCGCGGCGAACGAAAGGCCACCCAGCATCGGATTGAGGTAGTTGAAATACACCTTCAGGAAGAATGCCAGCTTGCCCTGGCTCGCGTCGGGAACGAGCGCGCCGCGGCTGATCGATGTAATCCCTGCGGTGGGGCGCCGCGTACCTGCGGTCATCGGCACTTCAGAAACATGCAGGGGCAACTTGGCGCGATTCGCAAAGTTCGTGAAGTCCGTCGCGACCGAAATCGGCGTAGTGATCCACGCATCTGCAACGTGCAGGATGCGTGGACGTAAGTGCATTCCCGCATCCGCGAAGACCGTTAGCAGCGCACTGCCCACAAAATCGGAACAGTTGTCGTTCAATGCATTGAACTCACGCCCGCTCGCCTCAGCGACGATCGGGATCAGCCGCGCTTCCTGCTCAGGCGTGGTCGGCACCGTAATGATCATCGAACTGCGCGCCTGCTGCGCACCGATCGATTCACGCCAGCGGCCGTTCGGGATGAGCTCTTTCGTGACGGGATGAATGATCGCGATAGGTTCCGTCGGATACTTCTTCTTCGGCGGCGCGAAGAGCATCATCAGATACTCCATCGTGAGCACGCGGCGGAAAGAGCGGCCCGCGTCGAACTTCTCGAGCTGGGCCTTCATCTCTTCGTACTTGGCTTGCGAGAGCGGCGGGAAGTAAGGCTTCAGGTGCAGACGCCAGTACTCCATCTGCATTGCCTCGAGCGTGCCCCCGCTGCTGAGCGCAGGCAGCAGATGCGCATCGGAGCTGCCGGTGAAGTGATCGCGAATGGAAGCGACGAACAGAGTTTTGTCGTACCCCGCCGCGACGTTTGCATAGCGCGTGATGACAGCGCCCGGTTCTTCTCCAGGTTCGCACTTACGAAGCTGATCGATGCCAGCCGGGCAGAGTGAGGTGGAGATGAGCGCGATGTGACCCGTACCCGTGCGGCGGACATCGACGCCCTTGCTGTCGTAGATCACGATGCCGACCTCGGCCCGCAGCGGATTTACGACGGCGAACAGAAGCGCCAGCCAGAGCGAACAAACAGTTAAGAATGATTTCATTGAATAGATAGAGCGGTGACGCATGGGAGCTCTCGTAACAAACAGGACATACCGGAACACTGTGTTTTGTATATCAAATGAGGGGCCACTGTGAGAAAAGAAGCGGCGTTCGCGAGAATTCGTCTGGGTGTATGTTAGTCAACGTGATGAATTCCGAATCCCGTATTCCTTCTCTTCCTTTGACGCGGAGGCAAATGCTTTTGTCATCCGCGATCGCGCCGTTCGGGGCTGCTTTGCTCAACGCTGCGGGTAAGCATTACACCGGGCCGCTCGGCGCAGAGCTGTATACGGTGCGCGACCTTATGCCGAAATCGGATCAGCAAACCCTCGAAGCCATCTCCAAAATCGGCTACACGGAGGTGGAGGGCGACTATCCGACTCTGATGCGGACCGCCTCTCTATTAAAACAGTACAACTTAAAACCGGTAAGTTGCCACATTCCGACCAACCTGGTCACCGGAACTCCCGGCGGGCCGGATGTGACTCTCGAGAAGTTGTTCAGCGACTTGAAGGGGCTTGGCACGCGTTACGCGGTGTTGCCGTACCTGCCCCCCAATCAGCGCGGGGATGCGGCGAAGATGAAGACGTTCGCTGAGCAGATGAATGCAGCGGCGCGCAAAGCACACGCGGCGGGACTCGACTTCGCGTATCACAACCATGCGTTTGAGTTTGAAGGCCAGCCCGGCCATCGAACCATCGACGTGTTTCTGGAGACGCTGGATCCGAAGCTGGTCGCACTCGAGATGGACGTGTTCTGGGTCAGCGTCGCCGGCAACGATCCGGTGGAGTGGCTGCACAAACTCAAAGGCCGCGTCTCCCTGCTGCACCTGAAAGACAAGGCGAAGGATTTCCCGACACGCTATAACGAGGGCGTCCCGCCCGACACGTTCCGTGAGGTAGGCAACGGCTCGCTCGACTTTAGCCGGATCATTCCCGCCGCACAGGCTGCAGGCGTGAAGCACTTCTTCGTGGAGCAGGATCGGACGAAGGGAGATCCCGTGGCGAGTCTCGGACAAAGCTATAAATTCGTGCGGGATTTGCAGTTGGCGTAACTGCTGCCTGGTTAGAGTGGCGTTACGGAGAACCCGGCCGGCGCCACTCGGTCCACCAGACGTTCGCTGTTGCGGCCGTGTTCGGCAAAGATCGCGCGGACGACTTCGCAAAGTGCCTCCGCACCGATCTCGTGAAAGACCAAAACCGAAGGCCCGGCGCCGCTCAACACACAGCCGAACAATTTCTCGTTCCGCAGCGAAAGTATTTCGGCAAGGCCCGGCACTAGTGGCGCGCGAAACGGTTGGTGCATGCGATCTCCAAGGCCCCAGGGCAGCGCAGTGATGTCGCCGGTAGCTAAGGCAGCTATCAGCAGAGCGGCTCTCTGCACGTTGTAAATGGCATCGTGGCGCGAGTAGCAGTCGGGCAGGGCAGCGCGTGCTTCGTGAGTGGGCAGCACAAAGTCGGGCACCACAACCGACACACCGATTGAAGGCGGAAGCCGCAAAGCTCACGGCGTGCGCGCCACCGTGTTCGTCCATCGCGCTTGCGGTGACGCCGCCGAAGACACAGGCGGCCACGTTGTCCGGGTGCCCTTCCAGGCGCGCAGCTTCCTCGAAAATCTTGCGGCGGTCCCACTGCAAATGCAAGACTTCGTTCGCGATCACAACGCCTGCGGTAAGCGCCGCGGCACTTGATCCTAAGCCTTTGCCAAGCGGGATTTCATTTCGAATGGCTATGCGCAGCGGTGGCAATTCGCAGCCGGCACTGGCGGCTATCGACGCAGCGGTCCTGCAAATCAGGTTGTCCGGATCGCAGGGGATTCGTTCGCAATCGCAGCCGCTCGCGCTGATGTCCCACGCCGCAGCACCCGCGAAATCACATTGCAGATGAAGGTCGAGAGCCAGACCAAGGCTATCGAATCCCGGTCCCAGGTTAGCGCTGGAGGCGGGAACGCGTAGACGGGCGGGCATGAAGGACTACTGAGGTGAAAACCCGTCGGGTTCGGGCAGAATGAGTTTGGTGGACGGCGAGGGGATCGAACCCACGGCCTCCGCATTGCGAACGCGGCGCTCTCCCAACTGAGCTAGCCGCCCACACTTCCGTCATTATACTACCCAACCGCTGGTGACCACCACGGCCGGCGTTTTAACTGCCGCCCATTAAGGCCGTCATGACAGAGTCGCCGTCTTTGGCCTGCTCGCGCTGAGCCGGAGACCCCTGTTGTTGTGTGTTGCCTTGTTGACTGCGGCGTTCCGCCCAGTATTTTTTCATGCGCTCGGACACCTCTTTGCGTGCTTGCGAGTTCATGAATTTGCGGCCCCGGCGCTTTCCGGTGACAGGCGCGGCCGGTTCTACGTTGCCCGCCAAAAGTTCTTCCAACGAACAAATGATCTTCTCCAGCCTAGCCTTTTCGGCATGTAGTTCTCGAATGGCCTTTGTCAGATCCATAATGTCTATCAATTACCCTTCTGCGGAGTGACGCGCTCCAGGTCTATTTAGCAGATTATCGCGCTAAAAACGGCCAATTACCAGTGAATCGGAAACCGAACTTTAAGACCGCGATGTACGCGCCGATCCCCACCAATGCGATCAGGCAGAGTACCACGAGCGCAATGTTGCGCCAAGGGAGCTGTTTTCCTTCGCGGCTGAGCTGTAACAAATAGGCCGCGAAAACGCCCACAAAGAACAGTACGCACATGGGCGTGGCGAACAACATCAGGTTGAAAATGTCCGGCGTGGGCGTGACGATGGCCGCCACGATGAAGATTCCCAGAATCGCGTAGCGGCTGTGCCGGATCAGAAAACTCGCCGTCACCAAACGCAGCAGCGCGAGGAAAAAGATCAACACCGGAAGCTCGAACACCAAACCGATCCCGAGCGTCACATTTACGAAGAGATCGAAATATTCGTCGATCGAGACCAGCGGCGTCACGTTCACGTCGCGGCCTACGCCCAGCAGAAATACCAGGCCGAAACGGAACGCTACGAAGAACGCGAACAGACCACCGGTGATAAAAAGACCAGCGGTGCAGAGCACGAACGGAATGGCCCAGCGGCGTTCGCGCTTATACAGGCCGGGCGAGATGAACGCCCACACCTGATAGATGATCCACGGTGAGGAAACGAAGATGGAACACAGCACCGGCACCTTGATCCAGATGACGTTGAAGCCTTCCATTGGCGTTAGCTGGCTCAGCGTCGGCGGTTTGACGCCAAGCTCCATCAAGGCGCTGACTGCAGGTTCGCTGATGATCAGCCAGAGCCGCTTGCAATAGAGCATGCAGCCAAGGAACGCGATGATAAAGCCGGCAAGAATGTAAAAAATGCGGCGCCGCAATTCCTCGAGATGCCCGAGGAACGACATGCGCACCATGCCTTCTTCTTCCGGATCGTCCGGTTCATCGGGCGGCGGAGGTGGTGGCGGAGGCGGACTCTTCTTGCTGCCTCCCGCAATCACCGGCGTGGTGACGAGCGACTGCGACGGAGCTCCCGGCTGATTCGTCTGTGCCGGACTACTCGCGGGCGAGTCATACGTGTACGACTCATCGTGATACCACGACCGGTCGTTCTGCTGCTCGTGAGAAATGTAAGCATCCGCCGATCCACCGGCAACAGCCGGGGACGGCGAATATGGATGAGGCGTAGGTTCGCCTTCGGGAGTCTGTGCTCCCTGCGGGTCTTCCGTGTTCATTCGTGGCTAGCTGTGATGCTCAGCCGATTCCACTGCGACCACTTCCGGGGTATGGGTTGGGCCACCCGAACCGGAGATCGTCTCATTGGCAACTACGCCGTGCGGAAGTTCCGCAGCGTGTACGTCGGCCGGTAAAGATTCAGCGCCCTGAGGTGCGGATGCGCTGGGTTCGGAGAGTGCGGGAGCAGCTTCGTACTGATGCTCCGACGCGTAGCCGTCGGAATTGTAGGACGAGTAATCGTAGTTGTAGCTCTCGTCGTGATAAAAACTGCTCGCCAGTTCCTGCTTGGCGGGGGAGACTTCCTGTTCCAGGTTCCGCATCTCGCGATCGAAGGTGCTCTTCAATTCATCGGATGCACGGCGGAACTCGCGCAGGCCCTTGCCGACCATCCTGCCGAGCTCCGGCATCTTCTTCGGGCCAAACAATAACAGCGCCAGCACGAAGATGAACACCATCTCCGGCACTCCGACCGGTCCCATTTCTTTTCTTATCTCCGACTTTATTGTAGTCGATCACGCCGAAAGCACGCAGACGTCGCGCAGGTTGCGATAACGCTCGGCGTAATCGAGGCCGTAACCAACCACAAACTCATCGGGAATCGCGAAGCCGACATACGTGACCTCCACCGGACGCAAACGGCGCTCGGGCTTATCGAGCAGCGCGGCAATGCGCAGCGAGCGCGGGTGGCGCTGTTCGAGCACCGACGTCAGGTATTGCAGCGTCACGCCGCTGTCGACGATGTCTTCAACGATCAATACGTGCGCGCCTTCAATCGAGCTATCCAGATCTTTCGTGACGCGCACCTGCCCGGAAGATGTCTTCCCTTTGCCGTAGCTCGAAATTCCCATGAACTCGATCGAGACATCGCGGGGAATGGCACGCGCGAGATCGGCCATGAAGAAACACGCGCCTTTCAGAATGCAGATCAGTTGCAGTTCGCCGTCAGGATAGTCGCGGCCGATCTGAACGCCAAGTTGCTCGATACGTTCGGCGATCTGCCGTTCGGTAAGCAGGACACGCAAGTCGCCGGATGGCATCCCGGTATTCTAGCGCCGCCCCTGCAGAACACGGCGGCCCTCAATGCGGTAATCGCCCGCGAGCACCAGCGCGATGGCTTCGGAGAAGATGCGATGCTCTTCCGCGAGAATGCGCGCGGATAGAGTGTCCGGCGTGTCGTCATCGAGCACGGGCACCACGGCTTGCTGCACAATCGGCCCCGTGTCTAATTGCTCATCCACGAAGTGAACCGTGCAGCCCGAAAACTTCACGCCATGTTCGAGCGCCTGCTGCTGCGCATCCAGGCCCGGGAACGCCGGCAGCAGCGAGGGGTGGATGTTCAAGATGCGCTGCGGAAAGGCCTGGATAAACACGGCGCTCAATATTCGGGTGAAGCCTGCCAGGCACACCAGGTCAATCTCGTAACGCTGCAGCTCAGTGACCAGCATGCGGTCGTACTCCAGGCGGTCGAGACCGCGCGAAGGCAACAGCAGCGTGTCGAGCCCGCGGCTGCGCGCCGCTTCCAGACCCGGTGCATCGGCGCGGTTCGAGATCACCACCGCGATCGTCGCATCGAGCGCTCCCGCGACAACACGATCAGCAATTGAAATGAAATTCGAGCCGCGCCCCGAAAGCAAAATGCCCAGGCGCTTCATTCGTATTGCAAGGCTGCCAGGCCGCGCTTGCGGGTCACGATGCTGCCCAACTTCACAGGCTTTTCTCCGGTGCGCTGCAGAATGCGCATCGCGCGTGATGCCTGCATTTCACTCACGACCAGGATCATGCCGATGCCCAGGTTGAACGTGCGGCGGAAATCGTCTTCCGGAACGTTGCCGATCTTTTTCAGCATTTGGAAGAGCGGCGGGATCGTCCAGGAGTTGGTCTTCACCACTGCGGCAAGCTTCGTGGGCAGAATGCGCGGCAAATTTCCCGTGATGCCGCCGCCCGTAATGTGCGCCGCACCCTTCAGAATTCGCGCCAGGTGCAATTCCTGGATCGGCTGCAAATAACTTCGGTGGACTGCGAGTAACGCATCGCCGACTGTGGACGCCAACTCATCCACTGGCGTGTCCGGTTTGAATCCTGCAACCTCAAAAAGCAACTTGCGCGCTAATGAGTATCCGTTTGTATGAAGCCCAGAAGAAGGAAGCCCCAGCAGCACGTCACCCTCTTCGATGGCTTTGCCGTTGATAACATGTTCCTGTTCGCAGCAGCCCACCACGGTGCCTGCCAAGTCATACTCCCCGGCCGCGTAGAATCCGGGCATTTCCGCGGTCTCGCCGCCGATCAGCGCGCATTTGTTGGCCTTGCAGCCACGTGCGATGCCGCTCACGATCTCACGCGCGACGTTGGCATCCAGAACACCCACCGCGAGATAATCCAGAAAGAACAGTGGTACCGCGCCCTGTACCGCAATGTCGTTGACACAGTGATTGACCAGGTCTTCGCCGATGGTGTCGTGGCGGCCGGTCATGAACGCAACCTTCAACTTGGTGCCCACGCCGTCTACCGAACTGATCAAAATCGGCTTGCGCAGTTTCGGCATCTGAAAACATGCGCCGAACGAGCCTATATCGGTCAGAACATTGTCCGTAAATGTGGCACGCGCCAGTTTACGGATATCACCCACCGCGCGGTCGGCTTCGTCAATATCGACGCCTGCGTCGCGGTATGAAATCGAGTCGTTTTCCATTGGTCGTCGAGAAACGTACTAGTATAACGAGTTCACTCTTATGAAGATGAAAAACGCAGGTGTCGCGGCGTTCAGCACGTGCGCTCTGCTGGCCGTGAGTGGTGTGTTGCGCGCCGAAGCTCCACGGGTCTGGGCCATTGAAAATGCGCGCGTGGTGCGTGTCTCCGCGCCGCCGCTTGAACACGGCACGGTGGTGCTGCGCGATGGCGTGATTGAAGCCGTGGGAGAAAACATCAAGACCCCGGCTGATGCGTGGATCATTGATGGCAAAGGGCTCACGGTTTACCCGGGCTTGATCGATGCGCTGAGCACCGTCGCGTTGCCGGGAGCGAACATTGCGCCAGCCCCGCGCACTACCGTCCGCACCGCCACGCCGGCCGTGGTGACGAGTCCCGTGATAGCCGCGCCGCCGGCGCGAGGTCCGCAAGACAGGCCATCGAACCTCAGCTATATCAAGGCGGCCGATCAGATTTCGCCGACTGACCCGAGTGTGCAAACCGCGCGCGACGGCGGCTACACCACTACGTTCACCTTTCCGACCGGCAACATCTTCTCGGGGCAGGGCAGCGCGATCGATCTCCGTGGCGACCGTGCGGGCGAGATGGTGGTCGCACCCGCCATCGGGCAGTTCATCACCATGCGGACGCTTGGCTTCTCAAGCTTTCCGGGCTCGCTGATGGGCGTCATTGCATATATCCGGCAGATGTATCTCGACGCGGATCACTATCGCGTCGCGAGCCAGATTTACGCCAGCCATCCGCAAGGCCTCGAGCGTCCGGCGTATGACCGCACGATCGAAGGCGTTCTCGAAAGTCCGCGCATCCTGCTTCCCGCGCAACGCAAAGTAGAGATCGATCGCATGCTGGCGTTCAGCCGCGAACTGCATCAGAAGACTGTTCTTTACGGCGGCGACGAGGCGTGGCGCGCGACGGACGAGTTGAAACAGGCGAACGTGCCGGTGTTGATCAGCCTGCGCTGGCCGGAGCGCGATCGCACAGCCGACCCCGCTGACGTGGATGCGCTGCGAATTCTGGAGATGCGCGACAAAGCTCCCGACGCGCCCTGCCGCATTGGCGCGTGCGGGCGTGAAGTTCGCGTTGTACTCCGGTGGTCCGATGAATCCAAAGGAAGCGATGAAAGCCGTTCGGCGCGCGATGGAACACGGGCTGACAGCGGACGACGCGCTGCGCGCACTCACGTTGAGCCCGGCCGAAATCTTTGGCTTGCAGGATCGCTTAGGTAGCGTGGACAAAGGCAAGATCGCCAACGTGGTGATCACAGACGGCGACATCTTCGCCGAGAAGACCAAAGTGAAATACGTGTTTGTCGACGGCGATCGTTTCGAGCCGGCAGCGGATCCCGCGCCTGCGCCGCGCCGTGAGACCACGGAGGAGAATCAGTGAAGTTCTGCGCAGTTCTTATTGTTTGCGGCAATGTCGCTTGCCGCCGCTCCGCCCATCGTCATTCAGAACGCAACGATCCTGACGGTCACCAAAGGCACCATCGAAAAAGGTTCGGTGCTGGTGCGCGATGGCAAGATCGTCGAGATCGGGCAGCGCGTAAATGTACCGGCCGGTGCAACGGTCATCGATGGCACGGGCAAGTTTCTGATGCCCGGGATTATCGATTGCCACTCGCACATCGCCGCGGAAGCAATCAATGAAGGTAGCGTTTCGGTATCGTCGATGGTCGGCATTCAGGATGTGCTGAACCCCGAGGACATCGCAATCTATCGCGCACTCGCCGGCGGCGTGACCACTGCGAACATTCTCCACGGCAGTGCAAACTCCATCGGTGGCAAGTGCCAGGTGATCAAAACGCGCTGGGGCAAGCCCGCTTCCGGTCTTGTCTTCGAAGGCGCGATGCCCGGCATCAAGTTCGCGCTCGGTGAAAACCCCGAAGCGCCGCGGCGAGTCGCCCGGCCAAAACCTCGGGCTTCTAGGCGCGAATCCTCTGCGCTACCCGGCAACGCGCATGGGCGTGGAAGATACCATTCGCGAAGCGTTCAACGACGCGAAGGCATATCAGGCCACATGGAAGTTGTACGAGGCCGAAAAGGCTAAAGGTGAAGTGGTCATCCCACCGGCGCGCGATCTGAAATTAGAGCCTCTGGTCGAAGTGCTCGAAGGCAAGCGCCTGGTGCACGTGCATTGCTACCGGCAAGACGAGATTCTGATGATCCTGCACGTTGCAGACGATTACGGTTTCAAGGTGCGCACGCTGCAGCATGTGCTCGAAGGCTACAAAGTTGCGAAAGAGATTGCGGAGCACGGCGCTGGTGCTTCGACGTTCAGCGACTGGTGGGCATACAAGATTGAAGCGTACGACGCGATTCCTTACAACGCGGCCATCATGACGCGGAAAGGCGTGCTGGTTTCGTTGAACTCGGATGACGCCGAGTTGATGCGCCACCTGAATACCGAAGCCGCGAAGGCGATCAAGTATGGCGGCGTGAGCGAGACCGAAGCGTTGGCCATGGTCACCATCAATCCCGCGAAGCAGTTGATGATCGACAAGCGCGTGGGATCGATCGAAAAAGGCAAAGACGCGGATCTGGTGCTCTACGATGCGCATCCGCTTTCGAACTTCGCCAAAGTGGAAAAAGTGTTGATCGATGGTCAGGTTTACTTTGATCGCGATAAGGATCTGGCAGGCCGTCCGGAGAAGGAAACGTTGAAGAAGACTCTGATTACCAAAGCCGCGGAAGAACAGAAAAAGTCTGCGCCCGCTGCCGGTGATGGCGCGGCTCCGCGCCGGAGGCCCTCACTATGAAGCGTCTACTGTTCGCAATGTTCTCTGGCGTGCTGGTCGCGTCGGGCGCCTCTGTTCCCACGCCGTCCGACAGCTTTCATGATCCGCGGCGCAACGGTTCACACCATGGCGGGCCCCGATATTCAGAACGGCTCGGTGCTGGTGCGCAACGGCAAGATTGTTGGCGTCGGGCAAAATCTGACAGCGCCCTCCGGTACGCAATTGATCGAAGGCAAAGGCCTGCACGTGTATCCGGGCATGATCGATTCGGGCACCACCGTCGGGCTCACCGAGATTGGCGCGGTTCGTGAGTCAAGCGATGTCTCGGAGATTGGCAAGTTCAATCCGCAGTTGCGTGCAGCGGTTGCCGTGAACCCTTCGAGCGAGCATGTGCCGGTGACGCGCGCCAACGGCATCACCAGCATCATCGCGCTGCCGGCGGGAGAACTGATCAGTGGGCAGGCTTCGCTCATGCATCTGGACGGATGGACCAGCGACGACATGACCGTGAAGGGCGGCGCGGCAATGCACCTGAGGATGCCGTCAATCCAGACGCGCGTCAACGGCCGCTTTTTCGATGATGCGCCTCCTGGCGGTCCGGGAATGGGGTTCGATGAAGCGCGCAAACGCTACGAGACGCAGATGCGCGAACTGAATGACTTCTTCGAGAGTGCTCATCGTTATCAAAAAGCAAAAGCCGCGCACCTGCCGGGTTTCGAGCAGGACCTTCGTTTCGAAGCCATGCTCCCGGTGATCAACGGCGAGATGCCGGTGTTGATCTCCGCTACTCGAGAACGCGCCATCCGGGACGCGATCGCGTTTGGCGAGAAGCAGAAAATCAAGATCATCCTGACCGATGCCACCGAGGCAAACAAAGTAGCGGCTGAACTCGCGGCGAAAAAGATTCCCGTGATCTTAGGGCCAACGCTATCACTGCCCGCGGCTGAAGACGATCCCTACGATCTGCCATTCACCACGCCAGGCGATCTCTACAAAGCGGGCGTGAAGTTTGCGTTCGCGAGCAACAGCGTCGAGTTCTCGCGCAACCTCCCGTACCAGGCAGCGACGGCTGTTGCGTTCGGGCTCCCGCACGATGAGGCGATGAAAGCTATCACCGTGAATGCCGCGCAGATTTGGGGCGTCGACAAACAACTCGGCTCCATCGAAGAGGGCAAGTGGGCGGACCTGATGATCACCGACGGCGACCCCCTCGAGACGCCGACGCAGGTCAAGCAATTGTTCATCAAAGGCCGCGCAGTCGATCTCGACAACAAACATCACCGGCTGTACGAAAAGTACCTGAACCGCCCATAAACGCGGCCGACGGACGGCAGTAAGCAACACATATACTGGTTTCCGACGGAGAGTCCACATGATGCGAACGGCACTTTTTTCCATACTGTTCTTGATGACCGCGCAGACCTTTTTGCTTGCTCAGGCAGGCAAGCCCGATGCGGAGAAGCTGGCCCGCGTTTTGAAGGGCGACACCGCGGGCGACGCGGCGAACAACAAGGTTTGCAAGATGTTCAGCAACGCCGAAGCATCCTCCTACATCGGCCAGCCTGTGAACCACTTCGAAAATGCCGCGATGGGTACGGGATGCCAGTGGACTCAGAAAGGCGCTGAAGGGTCCTTATTAGTGCAAGTGGTGCCTCCGCGATATCACGAGAAGCCATCCGGCGCGCCCGGTTATAAGAAGCTTCCCGGCGTCGCCACCGAGGCATTCGTCGTCCCCGAGATGGGTGGGTGGCACGCCGGGGCGCTTCAGAACACACATGCGGTTCACGTCCAGTTGTCAGGCAAAGGGGCCAGCGAAGCAAAAACTGTCGAGCTTCTAAAAGAGGCGTTAAAACGCGAAGCCGCGACTGAAGCGAAGTAAAAGACACGCTCTCGGGAGTGCCTCTTTTCTATCGTGTGAACTGAGCTTAGCCGCCCTTCGTTAGCATAAGAAGCATGCGTGACACCGAGCTACTGCAGTACATGATGCGGCTGCCGGGTGGCAAGGCGAATCTGAAGCAGCTTGCGAAAGAGCTGCGCATTCGCCCTGACAATCGCGAAGAGCTCGAGCAGAACCTGGAGCGCCTGGTCGATCGCGGCGAAGTGCTCGAACTGCGCAGCGGACAATACACCGCCACTGCGCGCAGCCGTGAATTCACCGCGGGCCGCATCAGCGTGCATCGCGAAGGCTACGCGTTTCTAATCCCTGACAAACCGCTTGAGCGTCTGCGCGGCGACATCTTCATCCCGCAGAACTCGACCATGGGCGCGATGCATGGCGACCGCGGCATTGCACGCATCTCGCGCATCGAGAACGATGGGCGCGCGGATGGAGAGATCGTCAAGATCCTCAAGCGCGCGCATCCTGAAGTGGTCGGCGAGTTCCGCATTACGCGCCGCGGCATGTTCGTTGTGCCGCACGATGAGCGCCTGCGCGACTGGATCGAAATCCCTCTCGAGTATGCGATGCCCGAGGCACACACGCCCACGGACCGCATCGGGGCCACGCCTGTTGTGTCGCGAACCCCGCAGACATGGACGGCATGATCGTCAACGCGGAGATCGTGGATTACCCCGATCACGTCGGCACCCGCCGTCAGACCGGGCCCGTTGGCCGCATCGTTGAAGTGCTCGGCAAGCCGGACGACTTCGGCATCGATGTCGAGATCATGATCCGCAAGCATCACCTGCCGCACCATTTCCCACCCGAAGTGCTGGAGCAGGCCAAGCGCATTGCGGTTGAGATTCCGCCTGAAGAGATCGAGCGGCGGCGCGACTTTCGCGACATGCCGATTGTCACCATTGACGGCGAAACCGCGCGCGATTTCGATGACGCTGTGTGGGTCGACCGCTTACCCAATCACAACTTCGCGCTGCATGTTCACATTGCCGACGTCAGCTACTACGTGAAGCCGGGCAGCGCCATCGATCGCGAAGCGAAACTGCGGGGCACCAGCGTTTATTTCCCGGATCGTGCTGTGCCGATGTTGCCGTTCGAGCTCTCGACCAATGTGTGTTCACTGGTGCCGCACGAAGACCGCCTGGTTTTTTCCGCGTTGCTTGAAATCGACCGGCAAGGTGGTTTGATCTCGGCCGAGTTCTGCCGCGGCGTCATTCGCAGCGCCGCGCGCATGACGTACACCAAGGTGCACAATCTGCTCGAAGGAGATGCCGAGCTGCGGGCCGAGTACGCGCCGCTCGTTGAGCGCTTCGAGATGATGCAGGAGCTCGCGCTCATCCTGAATCGCAAACGTCAGAAACGTGGCTCGATCGACTTCGACCTCCCTGAGCCGTCGATCGAGTTCGATGAATGGGGCGCGATGACGGGCGTGTCGCGTGCACCGCGCAACATCGCGCATCGTCTGATCGAAGAGTTCATGCTCGCTGCGAACGAGGCCGTGGCCGAGCGCCTGGCTACGGCGTTGCCTGCAGGCATGTACCGCATTCATGAGAAGCCGGACGCCAAGCGCGTGATGGACTTTGAGGAAGTGGCGGCGCATTTCGGCTACTCGCTTGGCGTGGGTGCCATACCCGTCAAGAAGTTTCGCTACGCCGACAAGCGGCGCGATGGTGGAAGGAATCAACGTGAAGTCTCGCTGCCGCAGGAAGGCATTGCGATCACATCGCGCCATTATCAAAAGCTGGTCGCGCAGATCGAAGGCAAACCAGAAGAGCGCATCCTGAGCTATCTGATGCTGCGCTCGCTGAAGCAAGCCCGCTATAGCAGCGACAACGAAGGTCACTTCGCGCTGGCAGCGAAGTTCTACACGCACTTCACATCGCCGATCCGGCGCTATCCCGACCTGGTGGTGCACCGTCTGCTCGCCAGCGTTCTGGCCGGTTCGCATGAAAGCGATGAAGCCGATCTGAGCGACATCGCTCAGCAGTGTTCACACAACGAACGCCGCGCGGCCGAAGCCGAACGCGAACTGGTGGAGTGGAAGAAGGTGAAGTTCATGCTGAGCCGCGTGGGCGACGAGTTCGCCGGCCTGATCATCAGCGTGACCAAGTACGGACTCTTCGTGGAACTTACGATCTGTATATCGAAGGCCTGGTGCCGATTGATTCACTGCCGGGCGACCGCTACATGTTCCAGGAAAATGTCCGCGCCATCGTGGGGCAAAAAACAAGGCGCGAGTTTCACATCGGCGACGCCGCGAGAGTAATTTTGGACCGCGTGGATCCCGCCGAAAAGAAACTGCAGTTCTCACTGGTGGAGCAAGAGCCGGTGCGCAAAAAGAAAAAAGCGAAATCTTAGCTGCGCGTGCCGTTCCATTGCTCGAAATCAGTCAGTGTAGCTTTTAACATCGCAGCGGCGGCTTTGTGCAACCAGCGCTTGGGACGTTTGCGCAGGTCGGCATCGATAGCTTTCGCAATGCGCGGAGACGATAAGTGCGCGTTCGCCGTTTCGAATCCCATGGCATGCAGCAGCCGGGCTTCATCGTGCTCGCGTGGCAGCGAAGCCAATTCGACGCGCGAGCAATCAGGCGCTAAGCGGCGGCAAATCCAGCGGCCCTTGAGCTGGACATACGGGTCGCACGAGCGAACCGTCGTATCGAGCATCGCCTGATAGTGAATCTGCAAATCGTTCTTATGCGTCGCCTTGCGCCTGGCCCATACGCACGCTGAAGGCGCCAGAGCCTTTGCCTCGCGCGCAATGTGCGCTCCGGCGAAGACACCCATCGCGACGAAACGCTCACGCCCCAGGCTGCCGAGCCCGGCAATGCGATGCACCCAGCGGCAGTTCATCTTGGGATCTGGTAACAGGCGCTCCACTGCTTTGATGGCGGATGCCGGAACTTTGCCCGCCCATGTACTCAGCGCGTCGAGCCTGCCCCAGAAGGCTTGCGGATCGCGCAACTCGCCCGTTACGAGGACACGCAGCCAGGGGTTCTTTTCCGCGAGCACGAACGGCAACCCGTGGCTCGCAATGCCCTCGCGATAGCCGTCAAGGATCGCGTCGCATGCGTCCTCGTGCTTCAACGTGAGGTGTGCACTATCGATCGCCAGGTGCGCGCTGGTTGCCAGGCGCACAAGATCGATGGTGTACGGAAGACGGTAGGCTTCATCAAAATCGTTGATGCCCCACACCAGCCGTGCTTCGATGTCGCGCCAGGTGCCGAAGTTCTCCAGATGCAGATCACCCACGGCAAGCACCGCAGGAGCATGCGCGGCTTCATCCGCAAAGCCTGCATTCCAGAGTTGCATCCAGCGATAGAACGTCGCGCGGAAAAAAGAAAATGCCGACTCCGCCATGTGCTGATGCTTCAATTCCAGATCGGCCGTGACGATGGTGAGATGGCGCGCGAGCCACTGCTCGTAGTCGCTCGTGGCTTCTTGGATCGATGGAAGCTTGCTCATTGCGCGGCTAACTTGGCGGTCAACATCCACAGCAGCACTCCGCGCGGCTGCCCGCGCAACTGTGCGCAATCGATCGCGACCAGTGCTCCCTTCTTCATGTCCACTTGTAGGGCCGGCGAGCCGAGCAGGTAGGCGACAAGCTGGCTGAGCAGCGGTTCGTGGCCGGCGATCAGCAGTTCTTCCGCCTCACTATGATTGCGGACCTCTTGCCACACTTGCTCCGGAGATCCATCGGGAGTCAGCTCCGGCACCGGGATCAGAGGCGCTTCGTACTTGAGCGTTTCGGCCGCGATCTTCGCGGTCTCCACTGCGCGCACAAAAGGGCTGGTGAGGATCACGTCGGGCCGCACGCCGGTATCGCGGGCGCGCTCCAGTACATCGCTCAACTTGCTCTTGCCTTCTTTGGTGAGCCGCCGTTGCGAGTCGGGCTGACCTGCGTGGCCCTCTTCTGCAATGCCGTGCCGCAGTACGTAGATGATCACCGTCCACGATCCATTGAAAAGAAGTTTAACCGAATCGCGCGGTGTGCTTCACTGAACTTTATGCCTCGCTTCGCGGCCATCGACATCGGGAGCAATTCAGTTCGCATGGAAGCGGCGGAGATCGTTCCGGGCGAGCCTCCACGCATCCTCGCCTCCGATCGTCAGGTGACGCGTTTGGGTGCGAGCGTCTTTCGGGCGGGCCGCATCAGCCAGGACGCGATGGATTTTCTCTGCACTGCGCTGGGCGCCATGGCTGCGCAATATCAGAAGCTCGATGTCGCGGCGGTGCGCGCGGTCGCTACCAGCGCGGTGCGCGATTCGAGCAACCAACAGGAATTCCTTGCGCGAACATCAGCGGCTATCGGCACCCCGGTCGAGATCATCTCGGGGCAGGAGGAAGCGCGGCTGATTCACCTGGGCGTGCAGAGCCGCTGGCCGCAAGACTCGAAGCGCGTTGTCATGATCGACATCGGCGGCGGCAGTGCGGAGATCATCGCCAGTCAGAAGCAGCGTGTTGAGGAAGCGTTCTCGAAGCAACTCGGCGCGTTGCGATTAAACGAGGTGTTTCTCACGTCCGATCCGCCGCGTGCGTCGGACCTGCACCGGCTCGAAGAGTATATCGACGAGCGCATTGCGACGGCCGTGCGCAGGATTTTGAAGAATGGCCAGCCCGTCGATCGCGCTATCGGAACATCAGCAACGGCGGCTGCCGTGGTGTGTGCGGTGAACGGCGTCCCGCGTTCTCGGCGTGATGAAGCCGACCGCATGCGCGCGCAGACTTCACAGATTCGCCGCTTGTATCAGGATGTCTCGCGAAAGAGCCTTGCGGAGCGTCAGAAGATCGCGGGCATTGGCCCGCGCCGCGCAGAGATCATCGTCGCTGGTGCGGCTGTGATGGTGCGTATTTTGGAAGCGCTCAAGGTTCCGTCACTTTACTATTCGGCCGCGGGCGTGCGCGACGGCATCATTAGCGATCTGGCCGCGCGCGGTTCCGAACGCGACCGGTTGCGGCTCAAGCCCGAGCAGCGCGAAGTGGTGGAAGAGCTCGCCTCACGTTACGCCGTCCCGCTCGCACACGGTAAGCAGAGCGCGCGTTTTGCAGGCATTCTGTTTGAATCGCTCGAGCCTCTACATAAGCTGCCGCACCGTTACTGCGGACTGCTCGAAGCCGCGGCGTACCTGCATGACATCGGTCACTACGTCAGCGACACGCGGCACCACAAGCACTCCTACTATCTGGTAGCGAATTCCGACCTGCCTGGATTCGATCAGCGTGAACGGGAGATTCTCGCGAACCTATGCCGCTACCATCGCAAGGCCGCACCGGCGCCGGAGCACACGAATCTGCAGCCGCTTGATTCGGAGGGCCGGCGCGCGGTGACATATCTCGCGCCCCTGCTGCGGCTGGCTGATAGCGCGGACCGGTCGCAGGCACAGCGCGTCGACTCGCTGCATTGCGCGGTGCGGGGAAACGACGTGGTGCTGCAGCTTATGTCGAAAGAAGATGTGGATCTGGAGATCTGGGCGGTCGAGCGAGCGGGAGATTACTTCAGGCAAGTGTACGGGAAGAATGTGGTTGTGACGAAGTAGGGCGCTGCTTAACGCTCGCGCCCCAGCTAATCGGGAGTGCGTGCTCTACTGTGCCGGCGTCTTGTCTAACTGCTGCTTAGTCCACACACGATGCGGGTTCAACGCTAGGGACTTATTGAAAGCTTCGCGCGCCTCTTTGTTCTGGTGAGCGCGGCGGTATGCCAGCCCCAGCCACATGTATGCTTCGGCGGACTTCGGGTCAAGCTCCAGCGCGTGATGCAGATCTTTAATGGCGATTTCCGGGCCGCCACCAAAAGCAGGCGGGCAGATAGTAGTTGCCGACGCCTTCCGCGATGTAAACTTCGGCCGACTTCGGATCGAGCTGTTTGGCCTTTGCCAGCGCATCTTTTGCGCGCTTGCCGTAACTCAGACCGGCCAGACCACGCGCGGGAATCACTTGCCCGTCGAGCGTTGAAAGCAGCCGGTAGTATTCACCTTTGTTCGGGTTGATGGCGATAGCCGCATCGATGGCCTGGATGCCGGACATAGCTGCATTGCCAGCCGCTGCTTTGTCCTTTAACTCCTGGGCAACCTCGGCGAGGTATGAATACGCGAGCGCGAGCCGGTATTGGGCTTCGGCATCTTTCGGCGCCTTGGCCGCGGCTGCCTGATAACCGCTGATCATCTTTTCGACCGCGGGCCGGTCCTCTGTATCGCGAGCGCGTTCCAGCGCTGCATCCGATCCGGCCAACAAACTAGTCAAAGCAAAAAAAGCAGTGAAGATACGCATAGGTTCCAGGTATTTAGAGCGCAGCGACGCGGCGCTGCACGGCTAAGAAGTAGATTGCCAAAGAAAACAAAAGGATTCCGTTGACCGCAACAACGATCGGCGCTGAGAACACCGGGATCAGCCGGCCGCTCAACAGGCTGCCAAGCGGCATGCCGCCGCGGAACGCAACGTTGTAAACGCTCATCACGCGCCCGCGCATCTCGTTGGTCGCCATTAACTGCACCAGCGAACTGATCATCGCGAAAGCACCCATCAGCGCGGCGCCGAGCACGAACAGAACGATGTAACTGAAGTACAAACTGCGCGATAGTCGCAAACAGCGCGATGCCTGCGCCGAGCCCCGTCAGCATAAGTAGTGCGATGCGCCCTTTGTTCGATACGTTCCCAAGACCCGGCGACAATCAGCGCGCCGGTAATCGAGCCCAGGCCGGAAACGGACAGAAGGCGCGTGTATAAGACTGCATCGCCATGAAACACATCTTTCGCGAACACCGGCAGGAACGTCAGCATCGGCGCGGTAAAGGCGGTCATGAAGAACGCGATCACGATCAAACCCGCCATCGCGCTTTGCCGCCGCATGAACACCAGGCCTTCCTTCAAGCTGTTGACCATCGACAATCGCCCGATCACCGGCTTGAAGTCGATCGGCAAGCGAAGAATCGAGATGATCACCGCCACGAACGACAAGCCGTTCAACGCGAAGCACCACTGCGAGCCCAGGTTCGACAGCGCCCAACCACCCAGCGTCGGCCCGATGAAACGAGCCAGATTGAATTGAATCGAGTTCAACGCGATCGCGTTTTGCAGATCTTCTTTGCCGACCAGTGTCGGCACCAGCGCCTGGTAAGCCGGGCCTCCGAACGCCTGCGCCGTGCCTACTACGAACGAAAGCACCATGATCATCCAGACATGCACAGTGTGCGTTGCGATCAGCGCGGTCAGCGTGAATGCGCAAACCATTTGCACCAGCTGCGAACCAATCAGCAGACGGCGGCGATCCATGCGATCCGCCACCACGCCGCCCACAAGTGAAAACAACAGAATCGGAATCTGGCCGAGTGCGGTGTCCAGCCCCAGCATGAACGCAGACTTCGACATTTCGAAGACCACCCAGGCCTGCGCGACCTGCTGCATCCACGTGCCGATGCTGGACGTACATGCGCCCAGCCACAGCATGCGGAAATTCGGATAGTGAGAAAGCTTTGAAAACCCGTTTGAGCACGATGAGCCGGTTAGGGCAGAGGCCGTGCGCGATGGATTAGGTGGACGAAGTTGCCGTCGGCGTCGGCGAAGAAGACCAGGCGGTTGCCTTGCGTTTCATAAGGCTCGCCCACGAACGTCACGTCTTTGCTCTTCAGATGCTGGTGCGCGACATCGAAATCGTCAACGGAGATGGCAAGGTGACGGATGCCGGGATCTCTTAACTTCTGTTCAGCTCTGTCGCCTTCAGAAGGAATGATTTCGAGCATGGTGCCATTTGGCGCCTTGACAAAGAAATTGCCGGCATATTCGAAGTTGATACGAAAGCCAAGATGATCGACATACCATTGCGCCAGGCGAGCCGGATCAGGGGATGCGATTGCGGTATGTTCGACGCCTGAAAACATTACTCGGATTGTAACAGCTTCGCTCGCAGCAGCGAGGCTTTCCAGCGTTGCTGAAGAGGATCGCTGTGATACGATCAAAACTAAATTCGGCCTTGGCCGTTCTCCTTTGATTTGAATCTCATACATGAATTTCCGCTCTCTTTTCAGTCTGATGTCTTCCGACCTCGCGATCGATCTCGGGACCGCGAACACGCTGGTGTTTGCCAAGGGTAAAGGCATCGTCGTCAATGAGCCGTCAATCGTTGCTTTAAACAAAAATACCGGCGACGTCGAAGCCGTCGGCAAAGAGGCGAAGGAGATGTTGGGGCGCACACCCGGCAACATCGTCGCCATCCGCCCGATGAAGGACGGCGTCATCGCCGACTTCAAAGTCACGGAAAAGATGCTGAATTATTTTATTCAGAAGGCGCACAACCGTAAGATGCTGGTGCATCCGCGGATTGTGATTGGCGTTCCGAGTGAAATTACCCAAGTAGAAAAGCGCGCGGTCATGGATTCCGCTTACCGCGCGAAAGCAAGCGAAGTACACCTGGTGGAACAGGCGATGGTCGCCGCGATTGGCGCCGGGTTGCCGATCACGGAGCCGTCGGGAAACATGGTCGTGGATATCGGCGGCGGAACTACCGATGTCGCCGTTATCTCGCTCTCGGGCATCGTCTACTCGCGTTCCGTGCGTGTCGCGGGCAACGAGATGGACGACGCGATCATGCAGTACCTGAAGCGCAAATACAATCTGCTGATTGGTGAGCGCACCGCGGAAGCCATCAAGATGGAGATCGGCTCGGCGTATCCGCTCGATAAGCCGCTCACGATGGAGATCAAAGGCCGCAACCTGATTGAGGGCGTGCCGAAGACGCTGACCATCGAAGACAGCGAAATTCGCGACTCGCTTTCCGAGTGCATCGCCACCATCATCAACGCGATTCGTGTAGCGCTCGAGCGTACTCCGCCCGAGTTGAGCGCTGACATCAGCGACCGCGGTATCGTGCTCACCGGCGGCGGCGCGCTGATCAAGAATCTGGATAAACGCATTCGCGTAGAGACCGGGCTGCCGGTTTCTATCGCCGACGATCCGCTAGCTTCCGTCGTGCTCGGGACCGGAAAAATGTTGAGCGATTTCCGGTTGCTGCGCAAGATCTCGATCGATTAAAGGGAGTGCTGCCCGGCTGCGGGCGGGAAGTGAGATGGACACTCTGATTAGCCGGTACCGAAGCACGCTGCTGCTGGTAGTCGTGATCGCCGTGCAATTCGTGCTGCTTGCTTACCAGGTGCGCAGCGATGGTGACGTGCGCGTCATTCGCGTCTGGGCCGTCACGCTGGTGACACCGATTGCGAACATCGCCGAACTGGTACGCGGTAATGTCACGGGCTTCTATACCAACTATGTTTCGCTACGGGATGTACGCAACGATAACCGGCACATGCGCACCGAGCTTGGTGCGCTCAAGCTCGAAAACCAATTTCTCCGGTCGGAGTTGAACACAGCAGAGCGCGCGAAAGCGCTGGCATCGTTTGAAATCCGCACGCCTTCGAAGATGATTGCCGCGCGCATGATCGGCGCTGCTGGTGGCCCGTCGAACAACGTGGTCTTTCTCGATCGCGGCAGCACGTCGGGCGTGCAAAAAGGAATGGCTGTGGTCACGCCGGATGGCATCGTCGGTGAAGTGGTCGCCTCGTTCCCAACGGCATCGCAAGCCGTGCTGGTAACCGATCCGGGCTTCGCCGCGGGCGTGATCTCGCAGAAGAACAAGGTGCGTGGCGTTGCCAAAGGCATCAGCGGCGGACGCTGTAAGGTCGACTTCGTTCCCAATGAAGAGAACGTGGAACCGGGCGAGATGTTCTACACGTCGGGCGACGATCGCGTCTTCCCGAAAGGTCTGCCGGTAGGCCGGGTGACCGTTTCGCGGCCCGGCGGAAGCGTGCGTGAGATTTTCCTTGATCCCGCGGGACTTCAGAATGGCCCGGAAGAAGTACTGATTATCTTGCAAGGCGTACATCAGCCCATCCCTGAAGAGGACACCGCGTCGCAGCAGGTCTACCTGGGCACCGCCGCCCAACCGTCGCAGAGCACCGCGCCGGCGCCCGTGGTGGAGACGGACGCGGATCGCTTGCGTGAGAAATACAAACAGATCGGCGAAGCGCAAAACCATGTGTATGGCACCGGCGCGATCCCCAACTTCAATCAAAAGCTCGCGCCGAAGCCCGCCGCCGCTGGCAATGCACCGAGCACCGCAACGAAGCCTGCGCCGACTACCGTTGCGAAGCCGCCGGCAACGCCGGTGGGCACTGCTCCTCATCCCGTTCAGCCGTCCACGACGGCGCTAAAGACACCCGCGACGAAGCCCGTCGTGCGGGTGCCAAACACGTTGAATCCGCAAACGCCGCGGATCGGTCTTGCCACGCGTCCTGCCCCGGCGAAGATAACTGCTGAGGCTGCGGGTCCGCCGCAGCCAACACTCTCGGTTCCGAACAACACGATCGTGCCGCACACCACCACGCCGGTGAAGCCCAGGCCAAAGCCGCCGGCGAACCAGGAACCACCGAATCGCTAGCGATGGACTACTCGACTGAACGTGTTTTCGGTCAGCGCGACGTGCGAATCTTTCGCTTTCGCGCCTGGGTGATGATCGGCATACCGCTGCTCGCCATCCTGCTGCAGGTTTACTTGCGGCTGTTCTTCGATGTTTTCCGTTACCTGGACCTGCCGCTGCTGGTCACCGTTTATTTGGCGATGATGCGGCGCTCCCAGACGGGCGGCCTGATCGTCGGCGCCATCATGGGCCTCGCGCAGGATTCGTTGATGAACAATCCGCTCGGCATGTACGGAATCTGCAAAACACTGGTTGGCTACTTCACGGCTTCCATCGGGCTCAAGATTGATGCCGAACAGCCGTTCATCCGGTTGTTGGTCACTTTCCTGTTTTTCGTTTTTCACCAATTCCTCTACTGGGTGCTGCAGCGTGCGCTGCTCGCGCAGATCGTACTGTTCGATTTGCGTCAGGTGCTGATCTTCGCGAGCATCAATTCGGTGCTGGCCGTACTGCTTTTTCACTTCTTAGATAAACTACGAGATAGAACCTGAGCCGACGCTCGGATTTAAAGTGAACCTCTTTTCGCCTCCCAACGCCGAAGTTCCTTTCGTGGAGCCGGGCGCGGCACGCCAGGACGATGCGCGTTTTGCCGGCGCCAAAATCGCAGGCTTTCAATACACCGCCGTTGGCATCTTCATTTTTCTGATCAGCGGTTTTTGGCAGCTGCAGATCCGGCGGCAGGATACTTTCCGCGAGCTGGCGCTGCAGAACAGCATCAAGAGCGCCCCGGTCATTGCGCCGCGCGGCAAAATTCTGGATCGCGACGGCCGCGTCATCGTGGATAACCGCTCTTCCTGGCGGCTCATGCTCTCACGCGAAAACCTGAAGCCCGAACACATCGAAGGCATCGCGCAGGGCCTCAACATGGATCCCAACTACATCCGTGAGAAGCTCGCGCGCTTCGAACGCAGGCCGAAGTACGAACCGCTTTTCGTGAAGGACGAACTCACGCCGGCCGATCTCGCATTTGTGGATTCGCACAGCGGGTCGAACTTCTACCCGGAGATGGAGAAGATCGAAGCGCAGCGCAGGTTATACCCGCAGAACGGCATGGCCGCGCACCTGATCGGCTACACGGGTGAGATCAGCGAGAACGACATGGATAACCCCGAGTACGCCAAGTACGAGAGCGGGGCGATTGTCGGTAAGTTCGGCATCGAGCGGCAGTATAACGACATCCTGACCGGCGTCGACGGGAAGCGCCAGGTGACCGTCGACAACATGGGCCGCGAGCGCCGACTGCTGGGTTTCACAGAGGCCAAGCCCGGCAAGAACCTGAAGCTGACCATCGATTTGGATTTACAGGCCGTCGCGGAGCTCGCGCTGGAAGGGAAGCGCGGTTCCATCGTGGCGCTCGATCCGCGCACCGGCGAAGTGCTGGCGATGGTTTCGCGGCCGGCTTTCGATCCGAATAAATTTCGCGTCCATATCAGCAACAAAGACTGGCGCGAGTTGAACGACGATCCGGGCCACCCGATGTTGAACCGCGCGATTCAGGCGCAACTCGCACCGGGCTCGACGTTCAAGCCTTTGATGGCGCTGGCGGGTTTAGAGACCGGCACCGATCCCAACCAGTCGGTGCACTGCTCGGGCGGAGCGTCGTTTTACGGGCAGTACCATTTGTGCTGGCAGCATCGCGGCCACGGTGCGATCTCCATGCACAACGCGATTGTGCACTCCTGTGACGTGTACTTCTACACGCTGGGCAATCACATGGGCATCGATACGATTGCGTATTATGCGCAGCAGGCCGGCCTGGGCAAAAAGAGCGGCATCGATTTGCCCGGCGAAGCGGACGGCACTGTGCCCTCCACCGCGTGGAAGGCGCGCCTCTACCGGCAGAAGTGGTATCCGGGTGAAACGATTTCCGTTGCAATCGGGCAGGGAGCGCTGACCGTATCGCCTCTGCAACTGGCGCGCATGGCTGCCGGGCTTGCGATGGGTGGGGTGTGGCACATACCGCATGTGCTGATGAGTGAAACCGGGAAAGAGGTTCCTCATCGGCTGAAGCTCAATCCGGCGAACGTAGCGTTCGTGAAGCAAGGCATGTGGGGGGTCGTCAACGAAGCTGGAACTGGCGCTTCCGCACGCGTTCCGGGCTTGGATATCAGCGGTAAAACCGGTTCCGCGCAGGTCGCTTCGAACAAAGTTGCCAAAGGAAACAAGGCGTTGAATGACAACGCGTGGTTCATCTCCTTTGCCCCGCGCGACAATCCGGAGATTGTGGTCGCGGTGCTTTTCGAAGGAGCGCAGCACGGCAACCTGACCGCGCCCTCGGCACGCGACGTCATCAAGGCATACTTCGATAAGAAGATGGCCGCCCAGTACACCGAACAGACCACCTCGAATCCGCCGCGATTCACGCCGCCTGCATTTCTGGATCTGCTGCCGCGCTTCTGATGCCCCAACGCCGCTGGTTCCGCGATCTTGACTGGCCGTTGATGGCGATCACGCTCGCCATCTGCGCCATGGGCGTGCTTCAGATTTACAGCGCGACGCTCGACCGTTTGCAGGGCTCGTGGTGGAAACAGGCGGTCTACATCGGATTCGGCATTGTCTTGATGTGGATCATCTCCGCAATTGATTACCACACGCTCATGGCGCAAGTGCCGGCGATGTATACGACGTCCGTGGTTCTGCTGGCTGCGGTTCTGGTGATCGGGCAGCGCGCGTTCGGGTCGACGCGCTGGATCGGGCTGCCCGGAAGCCTGCATCTTCAGGTGTCGGAATTCGCGAAGCTGGTGATAATATTACTGGTAGCTCGCTATATGACGGAGCGCCGGACAGGCGATCTGGATTTGAAAGAGCTGCTGAAAATTGTCGGTTTAGTGCTGGTTCCGATGCTTCTGATTATGAAGGAACCGGATCTTGGCACGTCGTTAACGTATTTACCCATCCTGTTGGTGGGCGTAGTTCTGGCGGGACTTCCGTGGAAGTACTGGCTGGCAATCGGAGTTTTTCTGCTGGTTGTGCTCCCTGTCGGGTTTCAGTTCCTGAAGCCTTATCAGAGAGACCGGCTGACGAATTTCGTCCAGCCGGATCGCGACCCGAAGGGTACCGGGTATCAAGTAATCCAATCGAAAATTGCGGTTGGAAACGGCGGAATGTGGGGGAAGGGCGTCACCAAGGGAACGCAGACGCAATTGCGTTTTCTGCCGGTGGGCTACACCGATTTTATCTTTTCCGCTTTCGCCGAGGAGCATGGTTTCGTCGGGGTGATGGTGGTGTTGTCGCTGTATTTTCTGCTGTTGCTGCAGATCGTGCAGAACGCCCAGACCGCCCCGGATCGTGCGGGTGTTTATATCTGTATGGGCGTGGCCGCCCTGCTGCTGTTTCATTTGCTGGTGAATGTCGGGATGGTGGTGGGACGAATGCCCATAACGGGAATCCCGCTGCCGTTAATGAGTTACGGAGGCTCAAGCATCTGGTCTGTCTTTATGATGCTGGGCCTGGTAAATAACGTAAGACTGCGGCGTTTTGTGAATTGAGTTGTGAAGTGCCGGCCAGATGCCGGTGTAAGAGTTAAACGAAGTTGCTGGGAGCCAGGAAGAAGTCCTCGGAGCGCGGCTTGCAAAAGCCCCCGGATGAGGAGCAGGTTCCCCGTTCCAGGGCGGTTGTCGTAGTGCAGTTTCTCCGGCCGTCTGGAGGCGTGAGTTGAATGAAATGGAGTCAGAGCGCGCTTGTGGAGCCGGCTGATTCTGGGGTAAGACCCACGCGAGGGTGCATCTTCTCCTCTTCGCTCCGGTCCCTTTCGACTAAAGGGCCCCGGCGGAGAAATGCATGTCGAAGGAATTTATCGTTTCATCCACGCGTCATGAGACGCGGGTAGCGATTCTGGAAGATGACCAGGTCGTAGAGATTGCCTACCAGCGCGAGAAGGAATACACGCTGGCCGGGAGTATTCACAAAGGGCGTGTAACTCGCGTGCTGCCCGGCATGCAATCGGCGTTCGTCGATATCGGCCTCGAGCGCGACGCCTTTCTTTACGTTTCCGACTTTTTCGAAGACAACGACGAGTACGACAAAATCGTCTCGGGCGTCGAAGAGAGCGTGCTTCGCCTGGAGAAGGGCGAAATTGCCGCGCCCCCGCAGGCGGTTCAGTCGCGTGTGGAACCTGAGCAGCCGGCTACTTCCGTCTCGGCTCTTGCTCCCGTGCAGTCGGCCGTGATGACAGGCCCGATCAACGGCCAGCCGGCGCCGCAACAGGGATTCCCGCGCGACGCACGAGGCAAAGGCAGGCGCTCCCGCCGGCGGCGCGGATCAGCCAGCGGACTACCCGACTCGAAATTTTATTCGCCCCGCGAAGACCGGCCCTCAGCCGTAACGCGCCCGGCGGAAGATGAGCCGGACGCACCTGAGGAGACTGAGTCTTCGCCGGTACAGTCCGCTGCGGACGTAATCATTCTTCCCGGCGAGTCGCTCGCCAAGTACTCTTCCGGCAGCCGCCAGCGCGAGCCCGAAGAAACTGCCGTCCAGGAACCTGCCTGGGCAACGCAGGAGCAGGCGCCCGAAACATCCGCTGTTCACCACGACGAGACCCCGCTGCACCAGCAGATGGCCTTAGCTGAGCCCGAGGCTGAGCCGGTTCATCACATGGCGGAAGAGCCGGAACCAGCCTCCGTTGCGGCGACCGATGATGTCGAACTCGCCGAAGATCTGGAGCCCGAAGAGATCGAGGTAGCCGAAGAGGTAGAGGCGGCCGAAGGTATCGCGGCGAGCAGTGAAGTAGCTGAAGCGGCAGCGCACGAAGAGGATTCGGCTCCGATTCCGCAGCCCGATCTGTCACCCGAAAGCGAAGGCGGCGATCCCGACGAGTTGTCGGAAGATGCCGATGCAGACGAGGGCGTGGAAGGCGAGACGCCCGAACCCGCGCGCATACCCCAGAGCCTGACCGCAACACTGCGCGAACAGGGTCCGCGCCTGCAGCACCGGGTCTCGCGTCGCATGCGGCGTCGGGGCCGTGGCGGCGAACGTGGAGAACGCGGTGGCGAACGGCAGGATCGCGGCGATCAGTCCACCGTTGTTGCACCATCGGACGCAGAAGGTGCGCCGGTCGCGATTGCAGCGGAAGATGAGGTCAAGACTCAGCGCCAGAACCGGCCCGAACGCACACCGCGTCCGGAACGCACGGAAAAGGCGGATCGCCCGGAACGGCCTACGCCGCAGATCACTGATTTGCTGCGCGCCGGTCAGGAAATCATCGTTCAGATTGCGAAGGAGCCGCTCGGTCAGAAAGGCGCGCGCATCACATCGCACATCGCGCTGCCCGGGCGCTTCCTCGTCTACATGCCGACGGTGGATCACGTCGGCGTGTCGCGCAAAATTCCGTCCGATGAAGAGCGCCAGCGGCTGAAGCGCATCCTGCAGGCCAACCGCTCCGGCATCCCCGGCGGTTACATTGTCCGCACCGCGGGCGAAGGCCACACGGAAGAAGAACTGCGGGCCGACATGATGTTCCTCTACAACTTGTGGATGGACATGCGCCAGCGCGCCGAGAAGAAGCCGGCGCCCGCGCTGCTGCACCATGATCTGGATGTCGTTCAGCGCATCCTGCGCGACCAGCTCACGTCAGCGTTCAAGACCGTTTGGGTGGACAACGAAGAAGTCTACGAAAGCGTATTGAGCTTTGTGCAGCGCTTCCAACCGGCGCTGGTCAATCGCGTGAAACTCTACACGCGATCGACGCCGATCTTCGATGAGTTCGGCATTACTTCGGAACTTGAGAAAGCGCTGAAGCCGAAGGTCTGGTTGAAGTCCGGCGGTTACATCGTCATCAATCAAACGGAAGCTTTGGTCGCGATCGACATCAACACCGGCAAGTATGTTGGTAAGTCGAATCGTCTGGAAGATACGATCGTCAAGATCAACTCTGACGCGATCAAAGAGATCGTGCGCCAGATTCGCCTGCGCGATCTCGGCGGTATCATCGTTGTCGATTTCATCGACATGGATGAGCGCAAGAATCGCCAGAAGGTGATGCAGACGCTCGAAGAGGCCATGCGTGTCGATCGCGCGCCGTACAAGATTCTGCAGTTCAACGATTTCGGTCTGGTTGCGATTACGCGCAAACGCGTGAAGCAATCGCTCGAACGCACGTTGTGCTCACTTTGCCCGTACTGCGAAGGCGCAGGCTCGATCAAGAGCGTGGCCACGGTGATCGGCGAGATTCTGCTCGAAGCGCAGAAGATCTCGAAGGTGGTGGAAGGGTCCGACGTGATGTTACGCGTGAACCCCGAAGTCGCCAAGATACTGAAGTCCAACCAGAACGATCACCTGCAGGAACTGGAAGAAATTCTGGGCCGCACGGTGATGGTCAAGTCCGACCCGCTACTGCACCAGACTAAGTTCGATCTCGCTTAGTTCAGCTTTCCCGGTTACTCACGCGGGGCTCGCCAGGCATTCACGAATGCCTGGCGAGGAAATAAGGATTTGCAGTTCCTGCGCAGCTTTCGGCTTCCGACCGAATTCAGGCGCAACAGGCAAGAGCAACCAGTGAGCCCCGAGCGAGACGAAGAAGAAAAATACACTACTCTACGGGCATTTCTGACCGGCGAGGAACCTGGTGAGGCGATATACTTTGCATTCTCGGCCACACTCCGTATTTTCGGAACGATCCCTAACCTGGATGAAATAACGTCGCGGCTCGGGATCAGGCCGACCAGTTCGCATGTCAAGGGAGAGCAGCGGACTGTTGATTCCATGCCGTACAAATTCGATATGTGGAGCTACAAGGCCCCAATAAACGAGAGCGAACCCCTTCACGTGCACATCGATGCGCTCTGGGATACCTTCCGAGTACGGAAAGAACATCTTCTGCATATCAAAGAGTCAGCGAATGTCGACGTTTTCTTGGGGTACCGTTCCAACTGTGATCATGCGGGACTGGAGATTCCACCTCGTAGTCTGGCGATGTTTGTTGAGATG
Source organism: Bryobacterales bacterium (assembly GCA_963792655.1). Taxonomy (GTDB): domain Bacteria; phylum Acidobacteriota; class Terriglobia; order Bryobacterales; family Bryobacteraceae; genus DOZZ01. The sequence continues at coordinate 959,226 of CAWBWU010000003.1, read as the reverse complement.
GAAATACCCTTCGAACTCTCGATCATATTGGCGTAGACGACCTAGAGAATGTGTCGCCTGACATGGCAGAGACCGCACCATATTTCCGTGATGGGCAAGCCGCCACGCTGAAAGATGTCATCGAGTTTTACGATCGTGGTGGCGACCCCGCCGGAACATTCATCGGAGGCCCCAAGCAGATTCAACCGCTGCATCTATCGGCTCCGGAAAAAGAGTGGCTTCGGCAGTTTCTGTTAACGCTGACGGGTGATCCGGTGCCCGCGCGCTATCTGGTCGACTTGCACAACAACTAGCGCTGCTGAGGCGGCCGCACGCGTTCGGCGACAACGGTGACTTGCAGGTTGCGCACGTAGTCGACCAGTTTGTTCACGTCGGGCGCGTGCCTGGTTACGTACACCTGCGTGAATTGATGTCGTTGCGCGAAGGCCGCAATTTGCTGTGGAGCGTCACCGCCGCCGAGCGCATGCGCCTCGATGCGGAGGTTGCGGCAGAAGCCAAGATAAGCTTCGACTGCAGCGGCATCCTTCTCCAGATAGACAGCCGTGCACGGACAATTCAGATAATCGGCGACGCGCCGTCCCCTCCGGATCAGCACGGCCGTTGACGGATGCGGCGTGATCCACAGCAGAAGATGCTCGCTGCTTTGACTGCGATTCGCCACGGTGGGTAAGCCCGTTTCACGGCGTTCTTCCAGATGATGCGCCGTCTGGCGCAATGCCAGTTCGCGGAGCGCCGTCAAATTGGATTCAGTGAAGAAGTTCGCAATCGCTCGCTGTGCTTTCTCCGGTGCATAGACCGCGCCCCGCTGCAGCCGGTGAAGCAAGGCCCGCGGGGTGACATCCACCATCACCACTTCGTCCGCTTCGTCCACCGCCCAATCGGGAACCGTCTCTCGCACGCGAACGCCGGTGACGTGCCAGACCTGATCGTTCAGGCTTTCGATGTGCTGCACGTTCAGGCTGGTGAGTACGTCGATTCCTCGATCCAGAATCGCCATCACATCCTGCCACCGTTTCTTACGCGGTGCGCCGGGAACATTGGTGTGCGCGAACTCGTCGACCGCTGCAACCGCCGGCCTTCGCGCAATGACTGCATCGGTATCCATCTCTTCAAACGGGGCGCCGCGATGTTCATAGAGCTTGCGCGGAATCGAGCTCGAGACCTTCGGTCATCGCGATCGTATCTTTGCGGCCGTGCGGCTCGAAGTAAGCGATAACGGTGTCGCGCCCTGTCTTCGCGCAGGCGATGCGCTTCAGTCAGCATCTGATACGTTTTGCCGACACCCGCGGCGTAACCGAGAAATATCTTCAGCCTGCCGCGTGCCACGCTATGCCTCTTGCGGGTGAGGGAACACGCGGACATCCATGCTTTCGGCTTCGCGTAGCACGCGGTCGACTGCAGATGGCGCCCAGAACCTCCAGCGCTTCTGCCGTGTGTGGCCGATAAAGATTTGCGTGATGCGTTGCGAACGGGCGAAGTCAAGGATCGCGCCGACCGGGTCTGGCTCTCGCAACACATGCACCTCCGCGCCCAACTTGCGCGCATACGCAAAATTCTGGTCGAGCGTTTCCTGAGCTTCGCGCGGCAGCTCGCCTTGCTCGGCATACACAGCCAGCATCTGTCCGTGAAAGCGTTTTGTGATCACCGCGCCGGTCTCCAACATCGGACGCACGCTGCTGCGCGGCGTGATGCAGATCAGCATGCGCTCCTGCGTGCCCCAGCTTTGCACGATGCCGTGCGCGTCCATGTAACGTTTGAGCTGCTCTTCAACAACCTGTGCGGCGAGCAAGAGTGCCAGCTCCCGCAGTTGACTCAATTGCGATGATGTCAGGCAGCCCGGGCCGCGCTCGTCACCGGCAAGTTGTTCAGCGGGCACGTCGACTAAGGTGATCTCGTCGGCTGAGAAGATGAATTGCTGAGGAATGGCATTCGCTGCCCTGCGGTAAGTGATTCTCTCGACGGCATCCTGCTGCTCGGCAACGTGCTGCAGGTTCATCGCGGCCACTACGTTAATGCCGCTCGCGCGCAACTCTTCAACATCTTGCCAGCGATGCTGGAACCGGCTGCCGGGAGGATTGTCTTTCGCGAGTTCGTCAACCAGACAGACCCGCGGCCGGCGGCGCAGGATCGCGTTTACATCGAGCGCTTCGAAGGTGTCATTTGTAATCACTGGAACAACTTCCAAGTCCCGCAGCAGATCCGGGTGCTCATCCGTCGCTTGCCGTTGCACCGAACCCACCACGACATCTTGTCCTCGTCGCCACCTCCGCAAGCCCTCTTCGAACATGCGGATGGTCTTGCCAACGCGCGGCGCATAACCGAGAAAGATCTTCAATCGCCCTCGCGCCTCGCGACCTTCGCGTTCTTCGATCTGGCGGAGAAGATCGTCAGGATCCGGCCGGAGTTGCCTTTGCGTCCCCATGCATCACTTCGCAGCAGGAAACGCCGCATCGAGCGCGAGATTCAGCTCTAAAACATTGACGCGCGGCTCGCCGAGAACGCCTAGATCGCGCTGCGCGATGTGATCCGTCACTAGCCGTTGTATGACTTCGAGAGAAGTCCTTCGTGCTTTGGCGACGCGACCTGCCTGCGCTAACGCGTTCGCCGGTGTGATCTCGGGATCGAGCCCGCTGGCCGAGGTGGTAATCGCATCTGCCGGAATCGCACCTTGATAGTCAGGATTCTCTTTGCGGAACTGAGCCGCGTCTTTTGTAAGGCGCGTATCGAGGGCGGGATTCGTGGGGCCCAGGTTTGACCCGCTCGAATTCGCGGCATCGTAGCCCGCCACCGGCAGCCGACGGTCGCGGATGAAAATATTCCGGCTTTGCAAAACTCTGGCCGATGAACTGGGAGCCGATAACCGTGCCATTGTGCTCGATCAGGCTTCCATTCGCCTGGCGATGAAAGAGCACTTGTGCCGCGCCCGTGACAGCGAGTGGGTACATCAATCCAGTCAGAACGGTAAAAAACAAGGTAATCAAAATCGCGGGCTTTAGTTCTGAAAACATAGTTCCTCTCCTCTACGCCAAACCAAGCAAGCCGAGTAAGCGGTCGACCGCCCAAATCCCGGGAAAGGGCACCAGCACGCCGCCAACGCCGTAGATCATCAGGTTGCGCCGCAGCAGCGCGCCCGCCGATAACGGCCGGTACTGCACGCCGCGCAGCGCCAGCGGCACCAGCGCGATGATGATCGAGCGCGTTGAAAATCACCGCCGCGAGAATGGCGCTTTGGGGCGTATGCAGCCCCATGATGTTCAGCTTGTTCAGCGCCGGATAGGTGACCACGAACATGGCCGGAATGATGGCGAAGTACTTCGCGACGTCGTTGGCAATCGAAAATGTCGTCAGCGCGCCACGTGTAATCAGAAGCTGTTTTCCGATCGCAACCACTTCGATCAGCTTGGTGGGATTGCTGTCGAGATCCACCATGTTGCCCGCTTCTTTCGCCGCCATCGTGCCTGTGTTCATTGCAACTCCGACATCAGCCTGAGCGAGTGCCGGAGCGTCGTTCGTTCCGTCGCCGGTCATCGCGACTAATCGTCCGCCCGCCTGCTCTTTGCGGATCAGATCAAGCTTGTCCTTCGGCGTGGCTTGTGCGAGAAAGTCATCAACTCCAGCCTCACTCGCTATCGCGGCGGCGGTAAGCGGGTTATCGCCCGTAATCATTACGGTGCGGATGCCCATCACGCGCATCTGCGCAAATCGTTCGCGCATACCGCCTTTGACAACGTCCTTCAGGTGAATGATTCCGAGCACGCGCGCGTCGTCACGACACCGCCAACGGTGTGCCGCCGTTCCGGGCGATGCGGTCCGCGATGTCTTCCACGCTTTGCGGAAAGCTTCCGCTCAAACTCGCGCACGTGCTCCCTGACCGAACGACGGCTCCTTTGCTGATCGCGCGGCCTTGAAGGTTTAAGCCACTCATGCGCGTGTGCGCGCTGAACGGAATGAACTCTGCTTCGCCGTCCGCAAACTCGCGGCCGCGAAGGCCATATTTCTCTTTCGCGAGTACGACGATGCTACGGCCTTCGGGAGTCTCATCCGCGAGACTCGAGAGTTGCGCGGCATCGGCCAGTTCGCGCGCCGTGACACCGTCGGCCGGAAGAAACTCGGCTGCCTGCCGATTCCCGAGCGTGATGGTTCCGGTCTTATCGAGCAGCAACGTATTGACGTCGCCCGCGGCTTCCACGGCCTTGCCACTCATGGCGAGCACGTTATGCTGCATCACGCGATCCATTCCTGCGATGCCGATCGCTGAGAGCAGGCCACCGATCGTTGTCGGAATCAGACAAACCAGAAGTGAGACCAATACGATCACGCTCGGCACTGAGCCCGCTTTGGCTTGCGCAACGCTGTACTGCGCAAACGGCGCGAGCGTCATGACGGCAAACAAAAAAATCAGCGTGAGCCCCGCGATCATGATGTTCAGCGCGATCTCGTTCGGTGTCTTCTGCCGCTGCGCGCCTTCGACCAGCGCGATCATGCGATCGAGAAAAGTCTCTCCAGGGTTCGAAGTGATCTTCACCTTGATGTAGTCCGAGAGGACTTTTGTTCCGCCAGTGACGGCGCTGCGGTCGCCGCCGGATTCGCGAATGACCGGAGCACTCTCGCCTGTGATCACCGATTCGTCAACGCTCGCGATGCCTTCGATCACTTCGCCGTCGCCGGGGATGATGTCGTTCGGCTCGCACAGCACGACGTCCTCTTTGCGCAGCGAAGATGCCGGCACCGGCTCCGTTCTCCCGTTCTGCCGTAACTTTCTTCGCGGTCACGTCTGACTTGGTCTTGCGCAAGCTGTCGGCTTGAGCCTTGCCGCGGCCTTCCGCCATCGCTTCGGCGAAGTTGGCGAACAACACGGTGAACCAGAGCCACGCGGCAATCTGCACTTCGAAGCCGAGGTCCGGCCCGTGTGCGAACAGTGTGCGCAGAGGTCAGTACGGTGGTGAGCAGCGCACCCACCTCGACAACAAACATCACTGGGTTCCTCGCCAGCGTTCGTGGATCGAGTTTGACCAGCGAGTCGACGATCGCGCGCCTGACGATCGGCGGATCGAACAAGGGCCGCGTACGCTTGCCACGCGACAAGCCCGCCGTTACGTGCGGCGCTTCCACGCTCTGCGGCGATAGGGACAATCTCAGGATCTTGCAGTTGAGTCGGCATCAGTGGCTCCGTTACAGCATCAAGTGCTCGACAATCGGCCCGAGGGCGATTGCCGGGAAATAAGTGAACGCGCCGACAATCACTACGACACCCACCAGGAGAGTGACAAACAAAGGTCCATGAGTGGGAAACGTTCCCGCCGACACGGGCACCTGCCGCTTTTGCGCGAGCGATCCCGCGATTGCCAGGAGCGGAAGAAGCATCAGGAAGCGGCCGATCAGCATGGCGAAACCGGTGGTCAGGTTGTACCAGGGACTGTTCGCGCTAATGCCGGCGAACGCGCTGCCGTTGTTGCCGGTTGCGCTGGAGTATGCGTACAGGATTTCAGAGAAGCCATGCGCGCCAGGATTGTTGGTGCTTGCCGAGGCGGCGCCGGGCGCGTTCCAGTAGCCGTTCTTCGCGAACTCGACAACCGAACTTGCGCCCGCAAAGAACAGAATGCTCGCGGCCAGCACGAGCATGGCGATCATCGCCATCTTCACTTCCTTCTGCTCGATCTTCTTGCCCAGGTATTCAGGCGTCCGGCCGACCATCAGCCCGGCGATAAAGACCGCCAGAATGGCGAACATCAGCATGCCGTAGAGGCCCGCGCCGACTCCGCCGAAGACCACTTCCCCAAGCTCGATGTTGAACAGCGGAACCAGGCCGCCGAGCGGAGTGAAGCTATCGTGCATGGAGTTGACCGCGCCGCAACTCGCGTCGGTGGTGACGGTGGCGAACAGTGCGGAGTCCGCGATCCCGAAGCGCGTCTCTTTGCCCTCCATGTTGCCGCCCGGCTGAGCTCCGGTAGCGGTCATCTCGATGCCGGCCTTCTGCAACAGCGGCGTACCCTTTTGCTCAAAGTGATAAGCGACCACCACACCGGCCAGCCACAGCGCGGCCATCGCCGCAAAGACGGCCCAGCCCTGCCGCGTGTCCCGCACCATCTTGCCGAACGTGTAAGTGAGCGCGCCGGGAATCAGAAAGATGAGGAACATCTGGAACATGTTCGAGAACGGCGTGGGGTTTTCAAACGGATGCGCGGAGTTCGCGTTGAAGAAACCGCCGCCGTTCGTGCCCAGCATCTTGATTGCTTCCTGGGAAGCCACCGGGCCCTGCGCAATGGTCTGCTTCGCGCCTTCGAGAGTGGTGACGACGGTGTACGGTGAAAGATTCTGGATGACGCCCTGAGAACACAGGACGAGCGCGGCAACCACGGAAATGGGCAGCAGCACGTAGAGCGTGGCGCGGGTCAGATCCGCCCAGAAGTTGCCGATCGTGTTGACCGAGTGCCGCGCGAAGCCGCGTACCAGCGCCAACGCGATCGCCAGACCAGCGGCCGCCGAGAGAAAGTTGTGCACAGTGAGCCCGGTCATCTGCACGAAGTAGCTCAGCGTCGTCTCGGGCACGTAGCTTTGCCAGTTTGTATTGGTTGTAAAACTGACGGAAGTGTTAAATGCCAGATCGGGGCTGACGTTGCCCGCGCTGAAGTGCTGGGGATTGAACGGCAGCAACAATTGCAGCCGTTGGATGGCGTATAGCAGCAACGCACTGAACGCGCTGAACGCCAGCAACGACCCGGCATAGCGCGTCCAGTGCTGCTCTTCCGGCTGACCGTCGGCGCTTAACCGCACCTGACAGACGCGATAGACCAAACGCTCCAGAGGGCCGAGCACGGGAGATAAAAAGTTTCTGCGTCCCTCCATCAGATTCGCGATGTAGGCGCCCAGCGGCTTCACGCACACCAGAATCAGCATGAAGAAAATCGCGATCTGTAACCAACCATTGGCAGTCATTGAAGACGGTCCCTTTCAAAACTTCTCTGGGCGCAAGAGCGCAACCAGAAGATAAACGCAGAGTGCAAGTGCAATGAGTCCTGCGACCAGATACTCCATCGTTCTCCCCTCAGAGCCTTTCGCACGCGCGCGTGAACAGCCACGCAACGGCAAAGAACAAAACGATCAGCATGCTGTAGATCAGATCGAGCATAGGAATCCTTTCGCCGTCACAGCCACTTCGATGTGCGCGCCGACACACCCGCTAGCCGTCCGGCCTCGTCGAAGTGATACACAACGACGTACGTTTCACGCAGCAATTGCCACAAGCGATGCCTTGTTCCCAGCCTGCACGTCAGGTCGTTCTGGCCGGCGGCCACACAGCTGCTGTTGCCGTCGTACCCGATTGATCGTGATTGAAGAAAACCCTGAACTTGCTCGAGCGAACTGCCGAGCGGCGTCTGCTCCAGGACGGCCCGCTCCACGTGATCCGGAACGATGCCGACGTAAGTCGGTATCGAGAGATATTGTTTGACCTGCCGGTGAGTCGAGACGACGCTGCCGGCGGTGGAAACGAACAGCACCGCGAGTAGCAAAGCACCCGCGGCAAATGGAATGGCACTCGAGGAAGAAGCCTGTTGTGCCTCAACGAATGTTTCTGGCGTATCTCGGTACACCAGAGCGCGCCTTGCAGCCTGCATAACGGATTGCACCCAACTCGAAGTTAAGTGCCAGGCCGTTAAGAGTTCATAAGGTTTTCGTCAAAACTCTGATGTCATTTTTCGGGGACCACAAATTTGTAACCAACCCATGGCTCAGTCAATAAGTAGCGCGGCTCGGAAGGTACGCGTTCAATCTTCTTGCGCAACTGATTAACGACGACGCGCAGGTATTCGACTTCGTCCCCATAATCAGGTCCCCACACGGTTTGCAGAAGTTTGCGATGCGGCACTGGCTTGTTGGCGTGATCCGCAAGGAACTTCAGAAGATCGTACTCCTTCGGCGTCAATCGCACGGAACGGCCGCTTACTGTTGCTCGCCGCGTGGTGAAATCGATTTGCAAATCGTCGCTCACGATCAATGAACCGCCTTCCGCAGTATCCGGAACGCGGCGCATTGCCGCACGGATTCGCGCGAGCAGTTCCTGAATGCCAAACGGCTTCGTGACGTAATCGTCGGCTCCGGCATCAAGTACCTGCACTTTGTCGCGCTCCGTGTTGCGCACTGAAAGAACAATCACGGGAATGTCAGATGTCTCGCGGATGGAGCGGCACGTCTCGAGCCCGCCGATCCCCGGCATGTTGAGATCGAGCAGCACCAGGTCCGGCGAATCAGTCCGAATTTTTTCGAGCGCTTCCTCGCCGGTCTTGGCTTCGATGACGCAGTAGCCGATATCCGTCAGAGTCGCTTTCATCGCGCGTCGCAGTTGTGGCTCGTCATCGACCACCAGAACCGTTGCCGTAATCATGCGTGCTCCTGTCTTACCACTGCCGGCAAGCGCATTGTGATGACAGTTCCGCCGCCTGGGCGGTTCTCGGCTCGAACATCTCCTTCGTGTGCTTCGACGATGCCTTTGACAATCGCGAGGCCCATGCCAGTGCCTTCAACGCGGTCTCGCGCGCGCCGCCCGCGATAGAACTTCTCGAACGCGCGCGCCGCGTCCTCGGGTTCAAGCCCGCAACCACGATCGAGAACAGAGATCACAACGGATTCATCTCCAGCGTGTGCCTCCATGTTCACGGGAGTTCCTGGTCCTGAATACTTCCGCGCGTTTTCCAGGATGTGGGTCAGCGCGCGGCGCAGCAAATCGGGATCAGCAAAGACCTGAAGATCGTTGGGAATGTCGGTCAAATAGCGGGCATGATCCTCATCGCGCACATCGGCGATGGCCGCTTCGGCAATCTCACGCAGAACTCGCCGCTCGGGCCGCAACTGCAGCCTGCTCGATTCAACTCGGGCCAATTCGATTGCATCGCCGATCGAGGATTGCAGCCGAATCGATTCCTGATCGATGATTGACAGCAATTCCTGTCTGACCTCTTCCGTGCGCGGCGGGATCGAGATAAGTCTTGTTACGCAACTGCGGATTGCGGTCAACGGTGTTTTCAGGTCGTGCGCCAGACCGTCGAGCAGCGAGGATTTGAACTCTTCATTGCGGCGGGCGATCTCCGCTGTGGCCGCGCGTTCAAGCGCAGTTGTCTTTTCGTGATTGATCGCCAGCAAACTCGCGACCGACTCGCGAGCTTCGGCCCGCAAGTGCCCCGGGCCAAAGCCGAGGCTGCCGATAACGTGCGTTCCCAACCGAACTGGCAGGATCGATGCGTCGTCTGAGTCCACTGGCACACCGCTCGATGCGACGCTCTGCAATGCCTCCAACGTGATGTTGGAAGCACTGAGGTTGCCGTACACTTGGCCGGCACGGGAATCCCAGAAGACAACGGGTCCGCTCTGAAGAATCTGTTCGGCTTGGCGGACAGACTGCCGGACAGCTTCGGGACCTTCGTTCATCAGCAAAGCTCTGCTGAGTTCGTAAAGGCGGCCCAGTTCATTGCGGCGTTCGAGTGCTTCTTCCGCCCTGTTCTTTGCGCTCGATGAAAGCTTGCTGGCGGTTACGGCGGTAACGAGGAATGCGAACAGCGCAGCCCAGTTCGCAGGATCGGCGATCGTGAACGTGCCCACCGGGGGAAGGAAGAAGAAGTTGAATGCAAGTACGCCGACCACCGAACTCACGATCGATTCGGGCAGGCCCCAGCGCGTTGCCGCGCCAAGCACCACCAGTAACATGTACAACGCGGCTGTGGTCGCGTTGATTCGAATCAGTTGGTTTGCGACCACAACTAATGCGATCGCCGCGGCGCACAGTGCGTAGCGGCGGAATACCTGAGCCGGATTTGCGCGGGTCACCGCGCAGCCCGCAGCCGCTCGCGCAAGCGCTGCGTCTCAACACGGTGGCACTTCAGGCAGAGCGTGCGGATATTAGCCAGATCGCATTCGCCGCCGCCTTCCGCGACCGGTAAGATGTGATCGGCGTCCCACAAACTGCGCCGGTTTAATCGCGTTAGTCCCCAGCGCGCCAGCAACTCGAGCTTGCGCGCGCCGCGCGCTTTGCGCAGAACGTGATGCGCATGAACAGCATCAACCCGGCACAAAGCGCACACACCCTTGTCGCGCAGCAACACCTGGTCGCGAAGATAGCCGGGGTTCGATCGAAGCCGCCACTCATGTACGCACCACTCGGAACAAAACGTCTGCCTGCGCGGAGGTACTTCGATCGCGCACCAGCGGCACAATGCGCGGCCGTTCGCGCCGATGGGCAGCTCGTCGCGCTTGGCCTTTCCGCCGTCCATCTTGCGGACAGTGCTCATTGCGCGAGCCTCAGCAGCTGCGACGCGTGAAGCAGAGGCATCGTCTTTAGTGTTCGCCTTTCACCGCGATACGCGATGGCCGCCGCGTAACCCGGAATGCACGTAAGGTCGTGAACGGTCCACGCGTTGCCCTCCGCTTCATCACCGCCGATGTGAACAACGCGGGCGGGAACATCGCTGCGCATCGTTACCTGAAACGAATCGAGCGGCGTGTAGAGTCCGTCGCCGGTTGCTTTGAGGTATGCCTCTTTGCGCGTCCAGCAGCGAAAAAAGGCGTCGTGACGCGCGTCCTGTTCCAGAGCGTGCAACTCATCGGCTTCGGCGGGGCAGAAGAAGCGCCTGGCAATCTGGCTCAAATCGTTCATCGGCTTGATCATTTCAACGTCGACGCCCAAGTCCTGATTGTTGGCAAATGCCATCAAAGCGCACGAGCCCGAATGGGAATTGTTGAAATTCAAGTCGAACGAAGCGCCTAGCGTGGGCTTACCGCGTCCCGTTTCGTGGAATTCAATCGAACCGGCGGGCCGCTGCAGATATCTTCCGAGTAACACGCGGAGCGCGGCGCGCGATTGCACCCAGGTGCCGCGGTGCGCTGACGCCCGAAAGCGTGCGGCCCGTGCGCGTTCCGCTTCATTGAGGAACGGGTGAAAGGCTTCAGCGACGCACTCGCCGCCCAGTTGAACCGGCCATACCGCGATCTCGTCCGCCGCCAGTTCGAACCCGCTCGATGGAAGTGCCGCCGCTTTCAACAACTTGAACCAATTTTACTCAATGCGTCCATTCCGTGTAACGGAATGAGCTACTTCCGCCGATACACGAACAGGTCCGGGTTGCTACACTAACGGAATCATTTCAGCGCGAAACGAGATCTTTGCGGACGTGTGTCCGTACAACAGGTGACATGAACGCACGCACCATTGCGCTTGAACCGGAAAAAGGCCTGTGGGACATCAACCTGGGCGAGCTATGGGCATCGCGTGAGTTGCTCTTCTTTCTGGTTTGGCGCGACGTAAAGGTTCGCTATAAACAAACGGCTCTGGGCGCTGGCTGGGCCGTGCTGCAACCTCTGCTGGCCTGCCTGATTCTGAATACATTTCTTGGGCGCTTCGCTAAGATCCCGTCCGAAGGGCTTCCGTATCCAGTCTTTGTGTACGCGGCTCTGGTGCCGTGGCAGTTCTTCGCCAACGCATTGACTGCGGCATCGCTGAGCGTTGTGGCCAGCCAGAGTATGATCCAGAAGGTTTACTTCCCGCGGCTGGTGCTGCCGTTCTCATCGGTCTTGTCGGGCCTGGTCGATTTCACACTTGCCTTTGTGGTGCTGGGCGCGATGATGGCGATCTACCACGTACCGCTCAGCGGCAGGTTTTATCTACTTCCATTCTTTCTCGCGTTAGCTGTCGCAACCTCGCTCGCCGTTGGCGTATTTCTTGCCGCGCTTTGCGTGCAGTTCCGCGACGTGAAACACACGGTTCCTTTTCTGGTGCAGTTCTGGATGTTCGCCACGCCCGTCATCTATCCCAGTAGCCTAGTGCCCGCGAAATGGCGATTGCTTTATAGCCTGAACCCGATGGCGGGGGTTGTTGATGGCTTTCGCTGGTGTTTATTCGGCAAGCCCGAATATGCAGGACCAATGTTCTGGGAAGCTCTGGCCGGTGTGCTGGTACTGCTCACCTGCGCACTGATGTTTTTCAGGCGCATGGAATCCGACTTCGCGGACATCGTTTAACGTGAGGGCCGGCAACCAGTGAGCGCGAACGCCATCAGCGTGCAGGGACTCTCGAAGATGTACCGCATCGGGGCTCCGCGGCACTATCAGACGCTGCGCGAATCGGTGACCAGTTCATTCAGCCGCTTTGGTAAGCGCGGAGAGAAATACCGGGAGTTCTGGGCGCTTCAAGATCTCTCGTTCGATATCAAGCACGGCGAAGTGGTCGGCATCATCGGCCGCAACGGGGCGGGGAAGAGTACGCTGCTGAAAATCCTTTCCCGCATCACCCGGCCGACGCGCGGGCACGGTGCAATCAATGGGCGCGTGGCTTCGCTGCTTGAGGTAGGAACCGGATTTCACCCCGAGCTGAGCGGCCGCGAAAACATTTTCCTGAACGGCGCAGTGCTGGGTATGAGCCGCGCCGAGCTCGCCTCGCGTTTTGACGAGATCGTCGCCTTTGCCGAAGTCGAGAAATTTCTCGACACGCCGGTGAAACGCTACTCGAGCGGTATGTATGTCAGGCTCGCGTTTGCGATCGCGGCGCACCTGGAACCCGAGATTCTGATCATCGACGAAGTGCTCGCCGTCGGCGATCTGGCGTTCCAGAAAAAGTGTTTAGGCAAGATGAGTGAAGTGAGCCGCGGCGGGCGCACCGTGCTGTTTGTTTCACACAACATGGCGTCGGTCGAGAATTTGTGCCAGCGCGGCATCGTGCTCAACCAGGGCAAGCTTGTGTTCGATGGTGACTTGCGCGCCGCCGTCGATCACTATTTGCATGGCATGCCGGTTCCGGAAGGTCAGGTCGGCCATGTGACTTACTTCGACCAGGCCAAGAAGCGCAGTGCGCCCGAGGGCAAGCTTCTCCAAAGCATCGAGCTGTACACCGATGGCGGCGCGCCGGTGATTGAAGGCATCCGGCTGGGCGCCAGCTTGCGGCTGAAGGTGAACTTCAACTTGCCGCGAGCGGTCGAGAACGTGGATATCGGTCTTGGCTTCGACGATCTGTTTGGTTCGCGCATGTTCACCGCGCACAGCACGTTTGAACCCTCGCGTGCTTCGGGGCAGCGCCTTGGCCCGCGATCTTTCACCTGCGAGATTCCAAGCTTCACGCTGATGCCCGGAGCTTACAATATTCGCGTTTGGCTCGACTTCAACCACTCGCGCGCGGATGTTGTTGCCGATGCAGCGCAGTTCACTGTGCTCGATGGCGATTACTATGGCACGGGCAAAGCTGCGTGGAGCGGCAAGGTCGTCATGCCGCAGCAGTGGTGGGTAGAAGAAGCGAATGACCAGACTGGCGAACAACTCGCGCCGGAAGATCTGGTCAACGAGCGCTGACGATCTCCACGTAGTCGAGTGCCGCTTTGTCAGGGCCGGCCGGCGTTCCTTCAACGCGAATGCGATCGCCCGGGCGGAGCGCCACACCAGAAATGATGCGCAGCATCGATGACGTCGCGTCTACTTTGGCTGTGGGCAGATGCGCATCCGCAATCCATTCATCTATTAACTGCTCCCCCACAAAGACGCGATACGAAGCAGTGCCGGTATTTTGGTCGAAGTAGCGGACGCGCAGCGAAGACCAGCCTGCCGGGCCATCGTAAGCGAATGTGGCAGCACACTTCGCAACCCCGCACTCAACGGCTTTACCGCCCGATGCTGCCTCCCACGGCGTAACGTCCATCGCGGTGTAGCCGTCCAGTTGCATCGCCTCGGCCTCATATCTGCCCGGATGATTGCCGACTCGCTTCTTGTCATCAGCAATGCCTGACAGCTTTGCGAAATAGTTGCACACTGCGTCACGCCAGAGTTCCGCCTGTCCCGCCTGATATTCAAGCTGCGAGAGAACGGCGTGGTAACGCTGCTCGTCGACGTTGCGGCTCAGTGCTTTCCACTGTTCGACGTAACTCTCCACCGCCTGCGCGCCAGCGTAGTGGGAATCGTAGAGGCTCTGAATCACCGTCTTGCCTGAGTGCAGCACGTGTGTGTAAGGCACGTGATGAAAGAACAGCACCAGATCATCCGGCGTGCGTGGCGACGTTTTCATATCGCTTGGCAACTGCCGGAGGATATTGCCCAGCGTAGCCCGTGCCCGTAGCCACGCTGCGATCCATCCCGACACCCGTGTTGTCCGCGCGATGCCACTGACCCCAGCTATTGTTCTCCGAAGCTTCGACGCGCACGCCGTAGTGATTGCCAATGATGTCAGTCAGCGTTTGCAGGCCAAGCGGTCCGGTGTAGTTCTCGTACGTCCGCCACGAACTGAGTTGCATCGCCGTCACGGTGCGCATCACTTGCGGGTCTGCGCCGAAGGTCATCCGGGTCCAATCGTCGGCGATCTCACGCGCGCTCAGATCGGGGTTCCACGCCAGACGTCCGAACGCGTAAAGGTTGGCTTGCGAAAGGTGATTGCCTAACCAGTTGTCATCGAGCCCCACGTTCGCTACGCCAACGAAACCGCCCAAAGCACGATGGAAAGTCTTGCCCGCAGAAAGCGCTTTCGCGGTGCCGGGCCCCATGTCGAAGTCGAGCACCTCTTTCCACTGTGGCGCGAGATATACCATGTGCCGCGCTTGCCCCATGTACTCCTGCGTGACTTGTAGCTCCATCACCTGATTGGTTTTTTCGAGACTGCCGATCAGCGGCGACACCGGTTCGCGCACCTGAAAATCAATCGGACCGTTCTTCACTTGTAGAACCGCGTTGTCGGCAAACTGCCCGTCGAGCGCGTGGAAGTTGTCGTATGCGGCGCGCGCACGATCGTTCTTCGGATCGCGCCAGTCCATGTGATGGTCATAGACGAAGCCGCGATAGAACAACAGCCCGTGATGCGGCGCGAGTGCACGCGCAACGACATTCGCAGCGTCGGCATGCGTGCGGTGATAAAGCGATGGGCCCGCGCGCCCTTCGGAATCGGCTTTGATGAGAAAGCCGGCGAGATCCGGAACAGCGGTGTAGACCTCATCCGCCTTCGTCTTCCACCACTCGGCAACGCGGTCGTTCAACGGATCGAAGGTGTCCAACTTACCGTTGCTTTGAGGACTTGCGAAGTCCACTGCCAGCACGACCTTGACGCCCCAGGGCCGCAGTGCCGCCGCAATCCGCGCGACGTCGGGAAGGAAGTCAGACGACAGGACGCGTTTGTCGGCGTTCACATTGTCGATGCTGCAACCGTTGATGCCGATCGAGGCGAGCAGCCGGCCATACTCGCTTACGCGAGACAAGTCCGCGCGCGCATGACCGCCTTCCCAGAAGATTGAGCGCCCGCCGTAGCCGCGCTCGATGGAGCCGTCCAGGTTGTCCCATTGGTTGACCCAGCGAATGGGAGCATAGGGCGTCTGCTGTTCGTCAAGCGCGGCGATCGGCTCGCCTCGTTGCAGCTTGCGCATCAGTGCGAATGCGCCGTACAGCAAGCCGCGATCGTTCGGCGCGCTGATGATGATGTAGCGCCGGCCATTGCCGCGCACTGTCTTGAGCGAGTAACTATCTTCGGGCAGCGCAACTGCCGGTCTCCATTGCGGTGTTTGCGAAAAGCCCGCTGGAGTGCCGAGTACGATCGCGTCTTCGCGTGGCACACCGCTCTCGATGCGCAGTGTGCGGCCAAACATTCCGCGGACGCCGCGGATCACCTCATCGCGTGCGGTTGTCGCGAGCAACGTGCTGTCGAACGAAGTGATCGCAACGGGGAAAAAGGCTTCTGTATACTCACGCGTGACATCCTGCGGCGAGTAGCGGAGCCATGCATCGCGGCCGGTTTCCGCAATCGACTGCAAGCAACAGAAGGTCAGCAGGCATGCGGCGCGCAAAGCAAACATAGTCAGCTTCTATTTTGATTACGCGCCGCCGCCGTGGCTAACTCATCGGCGCGATTGTTGTCCTCGTGCGCGGCGTGGCCCTTGGTCCAGGTCCACTGCATTTCGTGACGGCCCACCTGCTCATCAAGTTGTTCCCATAGATCACGATTGACCACCGGCTTCTTCGCAGAAGTAATCCAGCCACGCTTCTTCCAGCCTGCGATCCAGGTGGTGATGCCGTTCTTCACGTACTCGGAATCCGTCACAATCTCGACCGTGCAACGCTCTCGCAGCGCGCGCAAGCCTTCGATGGCGGCGGTGAGTTCCATGCGGTTATTGGTTGTGGCGGGCGCTGAACCAAACAGTTCTTTGGCTTGCGTGCCATAGCGCAGGATCGCTGCCCAGCCGCCCGGGCCGGGATTCCCCAGGCAGGAACCGTCGGTGATGATCTGAACCTTTTTCACCGGCAGGCGAGTGCTTCGACGTCAGCAGTTTCCCGATGAAAGAACTCATCCACCGTATTCAGAATCTGTTTCGGATCGTGCAGAGGATAGATCGCGCCGCGCAGCTTTGCGCCGCCCTGCACGCCGTGTGTGAAGTAGGTGGCGAACTGCTTCATCTTGCCGCTTGAATCCTCTTCGTCCTTATCGACCAGCATCTCGTAGTAGGTGCGCATCATGCGATAGCGATCCTCCTGCGTAGCTTGAACATAAGTACCGGTCGCGAGGTACTGCTGATTTGCCGGAAGATCCACGGGTTCGAAGATGCCGCGCGGCCGATCATGACAGCGTCGCAGCCGGTGTGCGCAATCATGCGCATCGCGTCTTCCGGAGTCAGGATGTCGCCGTTGCCGATCACCGGAATCTTCACCGCGGCTTTCACCTCGGCAATGTGATCCCAATCGGCGCTTGCCGCTATAGCCTTGTTCACGCGTGCGAGGATGCAGCGCGATGGCTTGCAAGCCGCAGTCTTCAGCCATGCGCGCCATCTGCACCGCGACCAGTTCGCGATCGCTCCAGCCGGCGCGGAACTTCATCGTGAACGGAATGCGTGATCGCGGCGCGGACCGCTTTGAGAATGTTCTCGACCAGCGGCAGATCGCGCAGCAACCCGGAGCCGCCGTTGCACTTGACTACCTTGTTCACCGGACAGCCGAAGTTGATATCGAGAATGTCGAATCCCAGATCCTCACACACGCGTGCCGCTTCGGCCATGACATACAGGATCAGAACCGAAAAGCTGCGCGGAGATCGGATGCTCTTCAGGCGCGAAGCTCAGGTAGCGCGCGATGGTCTTCGTCGGCTTTCGTGCGCGCAACGATGCGCTCACGCCATGAGAACTGGTGAACTCCGTCATGATGAGTCCGCAGCCGCCCAGGTTGCGAATGAACCGCCGGAACACAGTGTCCGTCACGCCAGCCATCGGCGCCAGCACCGTCGCGGGCCGGATGTCGATATCGCCGATCTTGAATTGTTCCGGAAACATCTTCACCTTTAATTCTAACGTTCCGGCTGGATGAACGAAGCTTCACGGTTTAGTCAGTAACCGCAACCGCACGCAGCCATCTAAACGGATAGATGAGAAGGCTGGTTCTCACCACAATCCTGCTCGCCGTGATGGCGTTAGCGTCCGGGTTCCTGGCCGCGCATCTCTACCGGCCGGCGCCGTTGATCACCTTCGAACGGCCGCACAACGCTACGGACAAGCCGCACTCGGGTTCTGAATCAAAACGACCGTGACATTATCCGGGCCGCCTGCCGCATTGGTGCGGTTCACCAGGGTCTCGCACTTCTGCAGGAGTGAGTGGTCCGCATTGCGCAGGATGCCTTCGATGACCGGAGCTTCGAGCACGCCATGCAGGCCGTCGGTCGAAAGCAGCATCACCGAGCCCGGCGCCAGCAGCACCGAGTAGTAGTGAATCGTGACCGGCAGAGCAACGCCGATCGCCATCGTTAACACGTGGCGCATCGGGTGGCGCTTCAGGCTTTGATCGTCCAGGCCGAGCGGACGGCCGACTTCTTCTACCCAGGTCTGGTCCTCAGTGATTGCGCGAAAGCCTTGACGATCGCAGATGTACGCGCGGCTATCGCCAACACTGGCGATGGCGACCTGTTCGCCCGGTTCGTGGCGGCTGGTATCCATGCTCGGTACGACCAGTGCGGCCACCACCGTGGTGCCCATTCCTTCGAGGTCCGGATTGCCCGAGGCTTCCTCGAAGACCCGGCGGTTTGCGTCCTCCACGGCCTGCAGCAAAATTCCAGCGTTCCGTGCCGTTGAGCGTTCGATATAGTCGACGACCGAGTCGACAGCCAGCCGCGACGCGAACTCACCGCCGCGCGCGCCGCCCATGCCATCGGCGAGGACGAATAGCCCGAGTTCCGGAAGAGTTCTGCAGAAATCTTCGTTGTTAGACCGGACGCTTCCAACATCCGAAAGGAACGCGGATTCGAGCATGAACACCTTACTATAGACCGAACAGGGCCGTGCGCCGCTGCGCGCCAGCAAACTGTGGCTGGTTCATATGACAATTATCAGAGCGAAATTGCCGGCGCATATGTGGACCATACGATGCTTTTCCCGTGTTTTGGCATTGATTATTTTTTTAAGCAGCGCCGCGCGCGCGCAAGTGAACTACCGGCCGCCTGCTTTGAACCACTTCGCCATTCAGTCAGGTACCGCCGGAGCGGGCGTTCTGCCGGGTGGCCGCTTTCTTGCGCCGACAGGCCTGCAATTGACCACCGGTCCCGGTCCGTTCGGCATGGCCTTAAGCCCGCGGGGCAACATGCTGGTGACCGCCAACATCGGCATGGAGCGCCAGACACTGACGGTGATGGAGCAGGACAAGAAAGGCTCCTGGGCGCTCCACAACATAGCCACGGCGAAGCGCGATTCCGCGGAAACAGACGACTGGCGCGGCGTGTTTATGGGAGTCGCGTTCGCTAACGATAAATCGATCTTAATTGCCGAGGGAGATTCCGGGCGGGTGCGCCTGATTGATGCCGCCACCGGTGCCAAGCGCCGCGTCTTTGATTTGAATCAGAACGGAATGCAGGCCAGTTTCGCGGGCGACCTCGTCTTCGACCCCGCGCGCGCTCTGTTCTACGTGGTGGACCAGGCGAATTTTCGCGTCGCGATCTTCGACCTGAAGCACGATCAGATGTTGTCGTCCGTCAAAGTCGGACGTCTTCCGTTCGCGATTGCTCTTTCGCCAGACGGGACGCACGTGTACGTGACCTGTCTTGGCATCTTTCAGTACTCGGCGTTGCCCGGCGCAGATATCAAGCGGCCACAGCAAACCGGTCTGGCGTTCCCGGCGTTTGGGTTCCCTTCGCCCGAAGCCGTTGCGGGCGTGGTGCGGCAATCAGCTAAGGGCGATGTGCAAGTGCCGGGGTTGGGCGACGCCAACCTGAAGGAAGCAGAATCGCTCGCGATTGTGAACGTTCATGACGCCAGCAAGCCGGCGCTCGAAAACTTTGTGCGCACCGGTCCGCCTATTGGAAAAGAAATTCATGGCGGCAGCGCGCCATCGAGCGTACTTGCGGTGGGCAATGCGGTGTATGTGTCGAACGCGCACTCAGACAGCATCAGCATTGTCGATCCCGCGACTGCGACCGTCACGGGCGAGATTCCGATTCGCATTCCCACCCTCGAGAAGTACCGCGGCGTGCTGCCGCTTGGCATGGCATGGGAAGAGTCCACCAAGCGTTTGTTAGTGGCCGAAGCCGGTATCAACGCGATTGGCGTTCTGGATCCTGCCACGAAATCTGTAGTCGCGCATGTTCCCGCCGGATGGTTTCCGGTGAAAGTCATCGCGAGTGAAGGCACCGTCTATGTTGCCAACGCGAAAGGACGCGGCACAGGGCCGAGTTCCATCGCATTCAATCCTCTGCCCGACGAAGGCAGCGCCATGGCAGACGTCATGCGCCGCGGATCTGTTTCGGTCTTCACGCTGCCTGCGGACCTCGCGAAACAAACCCAGCGGGTTTACGCAGCAAACGGATTCTTGCCTTCGCCTGGCGCCGAACCCGCGCTGCCGAAGATTGCGCATGTGGTGATTATCGTGAAAGAAAATCGCACGTTCGATGAAGTACTGGGTGACCAGAAGGCCGCTAACGGCACGGTCGTGGGCGCGGCGAAGTTGGCGCGCTTTGGGCGTCAAGGTTATGCCGACGGGCAGCGCGGCCGCTTAAGCCTGCAGCGTGTGGATGTCGCTCCGAATCACCACGCACTTGCCGATCAGTTTGCGTTCAGCGACAACTTCTACGCGGACTCCGACGTCAGTGTCGATGGCCACCACTGGTTGACCGGCGCGTATCCAGATGCGTGGACTGAAAGTTCGCTGATGGCTGGATACACGGGCCAGAAGAATTTCAAGTTTCCGACGTCCGCACCGGGGCGTTTCAGCTTCGCGGAGGGTAACTCGTCGGTCCATCCGGAAGAGATTCCAGAGGCCGGCACGATTTGGGAGCATCTGGAGGCGCACGGCAAGACGTTCCGCAATTTTGGCGAAGGCTTCGAACTCGCCGGCGTTCAGGAAGAGCCAGGCGAGGAGCCGACTGGCGCACGATTTCTGACCAACATCCCCATGCCCGATGCTTTGTATCGCAATACTTCGCGCGAGTACCCGGGCTTCAACATGAATATTCCGGATCAGTTCCGTGCGACGCAGTTCATTCAAGAGTTCGATAAGTTGTACGGCGAAGGCAAAGCGCCGCTGCCGGACCTGATCTTTATCCATCTGCCGAACGATCACATGACCACGCCGCGTGCGGACGACGGTTACCCTTACGCCGCTTCGTTCGTGGCCGATAACGACTATGCGCTCGGCCGTATCATCGAGCATCTGTCGCAATCCCCGGCCTGGAAGGACATGGCCATCTTCATCACCGAAGACGACGCGCAGGGCGGCCGTGATCACATTGATGCGCACCGGACTGTTCTGCTCGGGGTCGGCCCCTGGTTCAAGAAGAACTACGTCTCGCACGTGAACAGCAGCTTCCCCGGACTTATTGAAGACAGTGTTCCGGCTGCTCGATGTGGAGCCGCTCAACCTCTTTGATGCCGCCGCGGCGGATCTCTCCGATCTTTTCTCGGCTGCGCCCGATCCGGCGCCTTACCGGCTGCGCGGCGAAGATGCGCGCATCTTCAACCCTGCGCTTGCCAAAGCTCCCGATCATCCGACGCCTTCGCCGCGCATGGACGCGCCCGTAACGCATCAATAGTGCTACTTAGTAAGTGATGGACCACAGTATGTTCATGCCCCATGGATGGTGCATGACATGGAATCCCACGCTCATTGGGTTGCACGTTGTCACCGACGCACTGGTGGCACTTTCCTACTACTCGATTCCAGCGGCGCTGTTTGTGCTTGCGTTAAAGAAGCGCGTCACCATCCCCGTGCAGCCTTTGCTGATTCTGTTTGGTCTGTTTATCGCGCTCTGCGGCGGCGGGCACGCGCTTGACATCGTCAGCATCTGGAAGCCGCTGTACTGGCTGAAAGGGTTCTGGAACGCCGCGACGGCACTCACTTCCGTCGTCACCGCGATCGTACTCATTCCGCGCGTGCACGGCTTTCTCAAGATGCCCGAAGCTGCCGCACGCCTTGAACAGGAGAAGCAGCAAGCGCAGGAGCAGCATGGTTTATTGCGCGCGGTGATCGATTCCATTTCGGAAGGCATCCTCCTCAAAGGGGAAGACGGGCACGTGCTGACCTCGAATGCCGCGGCCGCTGCGATTCTGGGCGGCAACCTCGAGCTCAATTGGGCGAGCCATAGGACTGTGGATCGCGATGAAGTGCGGCTGGACGACGGGCGCGTCATCGAGCGCTTCACCACCGCTGTTCCCAATTACGGGCAGCTCTATGTGCTGAGCGACGTCACCGAACGCATCCGCAACGAGACTGCGCGGCGCCGGCTGGAGTTGATCGTCAACACCATGCGCCAGGGCTTCTGCATCATCGCTCTGGACCAGAAGTGCATCGCAACGGCCAACGCATCGCTTGAGGAGTTGCACGGCTTCGCGCCCGGTGAACTGGTCGCGAAACCAGTGACGGTCCTTTTTGCGGGCACTCAGAAGGAGCAGCAGAATACGTTTGAAGCGATCGCTGAAGTGGCCACCCGCGACGGCTTTTGGGAAGGCGAGATCCGGTGCGGTCGCCGTGACGGTAGCGCGTTCTTCGGCTACTCGCGTTTCAATCTGCACGTCGAAAATGGCCAGCGCTTTCTCTCGATGATCGAGAGCGACATCACCGAGCAGAAGCGCCTGGAAGATGACGCAAACCGGTTCCAGGCCAAGCTGCTGCAGACGGCCAAGCTGGAAAGCCTCGGCGTGCTGGCCGGCGGCGTCGCGCATGACTTCAACAATTTGTTAACGGGCATTCTGGGCAACGCCAGTCTGTCGCTGGAGATCCTGCCGGAGGATACGCCGGTGCGCAAGCCGCTGTCCGATGTGGTCTCGGCGAGCGAGCGTGCGGCCGAGCTCACGCGGCAGTTGCTGGCCTACTCGGGCCGTGGCCGTTTTGTTGTTGAACCCATTTCGCTGCCTGAGAAAATTCAGGAGATTCGCAACCTGCTGGATCTTTCGATTCCAGGGAACGTCGATGTGCGGCTGCACCACTCGGGCGCGCTGCCGGTGATCGAAGCCGATGCCGGCCAGATTCAGCAGCTTGTGATGAACCTGCTCATCAACGCCGCGGAAGCCATAGGCGAGAAGCGCGGCCAGGTGGATGTCACCACCCGTTTGGAACACGTGAGCACACAGCGTCTACAGGAAGACTTCGCAGCTTTCGAGTTGTCCGAAGGAGAGTTTGTCGTGCTCGAAGTCGCGGACAACGGATGCGGCATGGATGAAGTGACGCGCAGCCAGATCTTCGATCCGTTCTTCACGACCAAGTTCACGGGCAGAGGTCTTGGGCTGGCAGCGACCATCGGCATCGTGCGCGGGCACCATGGCGGCATCAGCGTGCAATCGAAGCCCGGTGAAGGCGCGGTCTTTACCGTGTTGTTGCCGGCGCAGCGCGTTCCCGCGGCTCCTGCCGCAAGCGCGACGATCAAGGTGGATCTTGCCGGGCAAGGGCTCGTGCTCGTTGTGGACGATGAAGACGTTGCGAGGCGCGCGGCACAAACGACGCTCGAACATTTCGGATATCAGGTGATCACGGCCGCGAACGGTCTTGAAGCGCTCGAAATCTATACGCAGCATTCAGCGCAGGTTGTCGCGGTACTGCTCGACATGACAATGCCGATGATGGGCGGCGAGGAAGTCCTTGCGCGCATGCAGAAGATTCGTGCTGATGTCTGCGTGTTGCTTACCAGCGGTTACAACGAATCGGAAGCCGTGCGGCGATTTGAGGGCCGAGGCATCGCGGGTTTTCTGCAAAAGCCGTACACCTCGCGCGCGCTCGCCGAGAGAATCAAGCTGGTAGTCGCGCGTGGCTGTTCGTTAAAGCCCAGCGTTAAACAGTGATGGCCATCTTGCGGCCGCTCGCGTCTCCGGAGCGTGCCGTACGATTCTCAACACCCAGCTTTTTCATTTTGTAGAGCAGGGCCTTGTAGTCGATGTTCAGTAAGGCCGCTGCCTGCTTGCGGTTCCAACGAGTGGAATCGAGCGCAGCCACGATGGCTTCGGCTTCGGCGTGCTGGCCGGCCTTCGTCACCTGCTCGAGAATCGGCGCTTTCTCGTTGACCTCGGATGTACCCGCTTCGAGTGCGCCTGCCACCATGCGCTTGCCGAGCGACTTCGCGTGAAGCTCGCGAGCGATCAAATCCGGATTGCGCAGAATGATGAGCTTGCGCATATAGTTCTCGAGCTCCCGGACGTTGCCGGGCCAGCGATAGCGCAGCAGCGCCAGCCGCAATTCGCTTGTGATTAAAGGCGCCTGCATTCCCGGGGGAGTGTGCTTGGCCAGCAGGAATTCGGCCAGCGGGATAATGTCGTCCTTGCGTTCGCAAAGCGATGGCACCACCAAATTGATCACGTTCAGCCGGTAGTACAGGTCTTCGCGGAAGGTGCGATCCTGTATCGCTTCTTCGAGATCCCTGTGCGTGGCGGCCATCACGCGAACGTCCACTTTGATCGGCTCCTTGCCCCCGATCCGCTGGAACTCCTGATCCTGCAACACCTGTAGCAGCTTGGCTTGCAGGGAGACATCCATGTCGCCAATCTCATCGAGCAGAATGGTCCCGCCATCGGCCTGTTCGAACATGCCGGCCTTCTTCTGAAAGGCGCCCGTGAACGCGCCACGCTCATAACCGAACAATTCGCTTTCGACGAGCTCCGACGGCAGCGCCGCGCAATTCAGCTTCAGGAAGCGCTTGTGAGCTCGCGGCGACTGCGCGTGCAACTCACGCGCCAGTACCTCTTTGCCGGAACCCGTCTTGCCCTGGATCAACACCGGCGCTTCAGACCAGCCGATTTGCCCGACCAGCGTATGCAACTCGCGCATTTGCGCATCTTTGCCGACGAACGATTTCGTGATCTGTTCTGTTTTGCGCAGCGGGTGCAGATCTTCAACCGGCCGGCCTTCCAGCGTTCGCGCGACCGCTTCACTCAGATCTTCATGCGCGACGGGCTTGCAGAGAAAATCGGTTGCGCCGCACTTCATCGCGGTCACGATGTTCATGGGCGCCGAAGCGCCGGAGATGATGATGACCGGCAGGTCGGGCTGCATAGCGCGGATTTCGCGCAACGTCTCGATGCCGTCTTTGTTCGGCATCATGACATCGAGCAGAACTGCCGAATAGGCTTTCGGCGCGGCTTCCAGGCAGGCGATTACCTCTTCGCCGTCCTGCGCGAGTTCAACGCCGTAACCCATGCAGTTGAGCGCGATCTCCAGATACCCTCGGACTTCGCCTTCATCCTCGCCAACCAGGATGGTCCTGCCTTTACTCAATACATCCATTGACTAGATCTCCGCATGTTGCCAGTTAACGCCGGCTTCCGGTGCACGTGAGACTTCAGGCCGGGAAAGCGGCAGAACGAAACAAAACATCGGGCCCGAGTCAGTATTCTCCGCCCAGACATGACCATCGTGCTGACTGGCGATCATGCGGCAAATCGCTAGACCTAAACCGCCGCCCGACCGGTCGCGCACTCCTCGATAGGAGGTGTACTCTTCGAAAATTCCTTTCAGATGCTCAGGTGGTATCTGTGGTCCGTTGTCATGGATATCGACGCGGTAGGCATTCGGTTCGAACAGTCCGCGCTGCCGCCGTTCGGGTCCCGCGTTGGCTTGACGGCCGGCACGGCGGTCCCAGAAGAACGGATAGCCGCGCACCGTAATCGCGCCACCTTTGGGGGTGAACTTACACGCATTATCGAGAATGTTGATCAGCATGCGCTCGATCTGCGAAGGCTCGTAGAAAAGCGGGCGCTCGGAAGGCACAACGTCAGCCGTGAGCGTGATGCGCTTTTCGTCCGCGAGCGGGCTTACCTCGTGCATCGCCTGGTCGACGCTTTCACCGATCTCGCCACGGCGAAGTTCGGGCTTGCGTTTCATCTGCCGCTCGACACTCAAGTCAAACGCGGCGGCGGACATCCGGGCCAGGCGCTTGGCGCTTTGCTGCATGCGCTGAATCACGTCCCGCTGCGCTGCGGTCAGCGGACCCAGGGGCTCGGTCAACAGCAACCCGCAGTAGCCGTTCAGCGCAGTCAGGGGAGCGCGAAAATCGTGTAAGGCGCGCGCCAGAAAGCTGGTTCTGTCGTGGTCGTGTTCCTGAAGCTTCAGGTTCGTTTGAATCAGGCACTGCAAGATCTCGTCGCGATCCGCTTGAAGCGAGTTCGCGGCAGAGGTGCGATCCTCATACGCGGAAACGGCCAAGCCCAGGAATGCAGCAAGGGTGGCGCGCGTTACAGGCTTGAGCAGGATATGCGCTTCGGATGCTCCACTCTGCTCTCGAAAGCGGGGCACGTCACGCCGGTGCACCAGAAACAGGTGCTTCGACAGGTTGAAGTGCACATCGGGCAGCGCGTCGTTCAACTGCAGATCCCAAACGTAAAGATCTGCATCTTCTCCGGCGACCTCAGAACGCACGGCAGATAATGTGAAGCTGTGCCCGACGATCCCGCTCAGGATCTCCCTGCACATCCTGCACAGGTCAACATCTTCCGAAACGATCTTAACGTCCATAACCCGATGTTTTACCGAGGATTACATGATAGCCCCAATCGACTTAGGGCAGGTAGAAATTTAGCCACATTTTTTGAACTAGTACGATTTTTTAGGCCTGCTCGGTTACTTACCTGTAAATCGCCGCGAGAACCGCTCCTGCTACCTTGGTGGGAGTCTTTCGCCGCGACACCGTGAATTACACTGAACCCCTTCTCTCATTTGTCCTTGCCGTGCTACTTGCCGGTTTCCTAATGCGGCGAAGGAGGATCGGCTCAGCACTGCTGCTTGCCGGGATCATCGGCCTGTTTGTGATCTCCTGGCCGCCCCTCGACTGGGTGTTTTCCCGTCCTCTCGAATACCGCTTTCCCTGGCATAAGCCGGGCATAGAAAATGTGGATGCGATCGTCGTGCTTTCGGGCAGTGTGGAGCCGGTGCACTTCGGGCATCCGTATCCCGTCGCGCGCCAAGACACGTATTCGCGCTGCGAGCACGGAGCCTGGCTGTTTCACCACTGGAAACAGGTGCCGGTGCTGGTGACCGGCGGGTCTGCTGACCCGATTGAACTGCCCTTTGCCGAGGTGATGGCCGACCTGGTGCAGCGCGCCGGAGTTCCGGCGGAGATGATCTGGAAGGAAACACGCGCGCGCTCCACGCATGAGAACGCGATTCGCAGCGCTGTGGTGCTGCGCGAGCACCATGTCCAGACCATCGCGCTGGTGACCGATGCCAGCAGCATGTGGCGCGCCTCAGCCTCTTTTCAGAAGCAAGGCTTCACCGTGGTGCCGGAGATCTCTGACTTTCGGCAGATTGGTGAGTTCGCGCAAGAGGCGTTGCCAAGCTGGAAGTCGATCGAACGGAATGAGATTACTCTGCACGAGACCGCTGGCCTGCTTTGGTATCGGTGGAAGGGCTGGATTTGATTCAGAATTCAGTACAAAACATTCGTATCAAGTGCGTATTTAACGTACTGAAATCCAAAAAAACGGCTGCCAGCTTCGCTCGTAAAAAGCCGGTAACCCGCGCGTTACGTTACGGTTAACGTAGCGCCACGGCCAAGGAAAGCTTTGGAGATGAGCGTGCAGAACCTCGTTCCACTCGTGGTCTTTTTGAGTCGTAACTTCGCACATATCGTTCATCACCCCCGCAGCTTGCCTTGTCTGCAGTGCTTTGCGTGGGGTCCGGCCCAGCCCTAAATGGATTCAGTCGATTGGTTTTTCGGTATCCGGAGCAGGGGCTCCGTGAGCGCATGACTCCTGCTATGTCGACTCCGCAGCTGAAGCCGGGACAGTATCCGTCCGAACGCCGCAAATTCGCGCGAACGGGCGTACATTGGCCTGTCTTTTTGGTTCCGGAAAAGGGTGGTGACTCCGTTGAGAGCACCACGTTAAATCTGAGCAGTAGCGGATTCTACTGCGTTTCGCCTGCGCCATTTGCGGTCGGTGACCGGCTATTGTGCTCGGTCCGCATTCCCGATGGAACCCAGGTCGCCGGAGTCATCGAGTGTCACGCCCGCGTCCTGCGTTGCGCGCCTGCCGATCGTGAAGGCTGGGTGGGCCTGGCTTGCGTGATTGAAGAGTACCGGTTCTCGTCGTCCAGCGCGTAGTAAGAATCGTCATTCAACCGTCGCCTCCGCGTTGTAGAATAAGGGACTCGATTCCTTACCATAACGGCGTTCCGGCACAACTATGCTCAAATTCGCACTTCCCGTCCTCATTCTTTTCGGTTCTTTGCCTGCCGCTGGGCAGGATGCATCAGTCCCCGCCAACAAGCTGACCGGAGACACCAAAAGCGTTCGCGTCGACAGCGCTCCTATCACTAAAGACCGGCGTGTCGGTCCGGAGTACCAGATCGGCGGCGGCGATGTGCTTGAGATTTCGGTTTGGCACGAGCCCGAAGCTTCCGTTCGCGGCGTCGTGGTGCGGACTGACGGCAAAATTTCGCTCCCATTGATCAAAGACGTTTCCGTCATCGGCATGACGCCCTCGCAAGCCGAAGCCATGATCGCGGAGCGCATGGGCAAATTCATTCACGATCCTGATGTCACAGTCGTGGTGGTGAGCGCCAACAGCCAGCGTGTTTACGTGACGGGCAGCGTGAAGAAGGAAGGTCCGCTTCCGTATGCCTACAACATGACCGTCATGCAGGCGCTCAGCGAAGCAGGCGGTCTGACCGACTTCGCGAAGAAAAAGAAGATCTATGTGCTGCGCACGCAGAGCGGCCATACCGAGATGTTCAAGTTCGATTACGACGCCGTTCTGAAGGGGAAGAAGATGGAGCTCAACATCCCCTTGATGCCGGGCGACAATCTCGTCGTTCCTCACTAGCCTCGCAGTCTGCCAACGAGTTCATCATGCCGACTTCGTTTTTTTCGTTTTCCGGGGCGCCAAAGATCGCGTCACTGGTTTTGCTTCTCGCAGGTCTTTCGAACGCGCAAATCTCGACGACGGCGTATCGGGTTCTCGGCCAGACGGACTTCCAGCAGATCGGCTTGAACCAGGTAACCGGGCAGGGCCTCGCTGGTCCCGCTTCCGTCGCGCTCGATGCGCGCAACGGGCAGCTCCACGTCTATATCTCGGACTCGCGCAACGCGCGCATTCTGGCGTGGGCGGATTTCAACTCCTACCAGAATGGTGATGCGCCGGCGTTGGTCCTGGGCCAGCCGGGCCCCCAGTACTCCGGTGTGCTTGGAATCGGCAACAAGGGGCTGAACAATCCCCAGGGCATCGCAGTGAACCAGTACACGGGGGATTTGTACGTCGCTGATACGGGCGACAACCGGGTCTTGCGCTTCCCTTCGCCGTTCGCGAATTTGACGCGCATCGAGCCCGACCAAGTTTATGGCCAGCCCAACCTGAACACGATGGCGCTCGCGCCTGCCTCCGACATGAGCCTGAACCATCCACGCGCTGTCGCGGTTGATTCCGGCGGAAACCTTTGGGTGGCGGACACAGGCAACAGCCGCGTGGTGCGTTATGCGTCGGCGTCACTGAACACCAGTTCTCCATCGGCGGACAGCGTCATCGGGCAGAAAGACTTCGTGTCGGCTCTGGCCAACCGGGGCGGCGCCTTGGCAGCCAATACGCTCGCGAACCCAGCCGGTCTGGCTTTCGATAACCAGGACAACCTTTACGTGTCGGACGCAGGCAACACCCGCGTGCTGAAATTCCCCGCGCCGCTCGGCATGACCGTCGGCACAGCCGCAGCGACCGCAGTGTGGGGTCAGCCGAGTCTTACTGCGCGAGGCGTACCCACGCAGGTCACCAACTCCAGCCTGCCCAGCCCGGCCGGTCTTTCGGTCGATGGCAGCGGCAACCTCTATGTGGCTGACCCTGTAAATAACCGTGTGCTGGTCTTTCCCACGGCGACCTCGAGCGCAGCGGCGACGGCAGTCTTCGGACAGACCAGCCTGACTTCAGCCGTCGCCAACGGTGGCTCATTTCCGTTCTCCTCAGCCAGCACGCTTTCGGGCCCGCTCGATGTGCGCGTGGGTGCTGACGGTGGAATCTTTATTGCCGACACAGGCAACAACCGCGTGCTCGAATTTGGCGCCGGTTCAAAGACGGCAAGGGTCGTCTTCGGGCAAAGTTCGTTCTCCGGCAACGGCTCGAACCAGGTCAAGCCGGGTAGTCTGAACGCGCCGTTCTCGATGGCGATCGATTACTCGCAGTCGCCGTTTGCACTCTATGTCTCGGACATCAGCAACAACCGCATTCTGATCTGGAAAGATTCGGCGCATTTCGCAACGGGCGCGCCTGCTGACGCGGTCATTGGTCAGCCTGATCTTTCGAGTGCCGCGCCCAATGCAGACACCGGAAGCGCTCAGACCCCTTCGCCAACTTCGCTGTTGGCCCCGGCGGGCATCGCGGTTGATCCAAAGACAGGAACGCTCTATGTTGCCGATTCGGGCAATAACCGCATCCTGCGCTACCCACGCCCAGTCGATCAGCCGGGCCGCATCATGCCTGACGCCGTGATCGGCCAGGCTGATTTCTCGAGCTCCAACTCCGCGGCGGTCACCGAGTCCTCGCTCCACTCGCCGGCGGGAGTCGCGCTGGGGCCCAACGGTGACATCTTTGTTTCCGATAGCGGCAACAATCGCGTGCTCGAATTCCCCGCGGGCTCAGGAACCCTTGCCTCCGCCATACGGGTGTTTGGACAACCGACATTCAACTCGTCCGCACGCGCCAGCCAGACATCGGCGCAGACGCTGAATGCTCCGCAAGGTATCGCGGTCGATGCGTCGTCGAATTTATACGTGGCCGACACCGGAGACAACCGGGTCGTCGTTTTCCCGAATACGCAGAACGCCCCGCCGAATTCCGACTCCGCCGCGTTCGTGATCGGTCAAGCCAACTTCAGCAACTCCTTCTCGTCGAACGCAGCGGGCGGACTGCGCGCCCCGACGAATGTAGCGCTCGATAGCGCGGGCAATATTTATGTTGCGGACACCGGGAACAATCGCGTCGTCGAGTTCCCGTCGCTGATCACCCTCGCGGCTTCGGGCGGGCTGCCGTCGGCCGTTATCGGTCAGGCGACGGCAACGGGAAGCATTGCCAACTACAACTCTGCCAATGGCCTCGGCACTGCGCAAGGCCTGAGTTCCCCGAATGGCCTGTACATCGACCGGCGTGACACGCTGTACGTGGGCGATTCTGGCAACAACCGCGTGCTGCAGTTCCTGAAGCCGGCGGTAGTGGTGAACGCCGCTACGTATCAGGCTGGCGTTCCGAGCTCGCAAGGCGGACTGGCAACGCTCTTCAGCGCGAACTTGGCAACAGATCAAATGCAGGCAACCGGGAACACCTGGCCCTCGGTTCTTCTGGACCGCACGGTTCAAGTGAACGACTCGGTTCCCGCACCGCTTTATTACTTCGGCATGAATCAGGTGAACTTCCAGGTTCCGTCGAGCACTCCGCTTGGTTCCGAGCGTATCGCCGTGCGCGTAGCCGACACCGGTGAGTTGATTGCCGGCGGTACCCTGCTGGTCGGTAGCGCTTCGCCGGGGCTATTCACCTCTAACCAGAAAGGCAGCGGGCAGGGAGCGATTATCAACCAGGATGGAACGCTGAACAGCAGCACGAATCCGGCGCCGAAAGGTTCCACGATCTCGATTTACGGAACGGGCCAGGGTCAGGTGATGCCGGCAGTTCCGGATGGCATTCCGGCACCCGGTTCGCCCCTTTCGAACACCGTGGCGGTCCCGACTACCAGCGGCTCCACCTGCCTGACGACGCAGCCCTCGATGTGCGTTGCGATTGGAACCACCTTTGGCGCGGTGCAGTTCAGCGGTTTAGCTCCCGGGTTCATTGGTCTATGGCAGATCAACGTGACGATCCCGACCACGGTCGTGCCCGGCTTAGCGGTACCGATTCGCGTGGTCATCGACGGGATACCGAGCAACATCGTCACTGTCGCGATCAAGTAATAACGGCGAGGCGGGCCTTCTACCCGGGGGCCCGTTTGCTTACGCGCGCGGCACGTATGCGGTGTCCGCTATCTTCTACGCCAGTAGTCCGTCATGCGGTAGCTTGAGCACACCGCGAGTCTTTCCGTGCGCATTCATGCAAAGTGCGCTACACTCAAGTCTGCAAGTTAGTTGAGCGATCCCCTCCGTTCTGCACCTCTCCGGTATCTGGTTCGCTGATTTTCTTCCCAAAAACTATAAATGAGTAAATTCTCGGAACTACCCCTGTCTGCCGTATTGCAGACCAACCTCGCGCGGCACGGCTTTGTGGAAGCCACGCCCGTGCAAACTCAAGCCATTCCGCCTGCGCTGTCTGGCCGCGATGTCGTCGCTACTGCACAGACCGGTACCGGCAAAACCCTGGCGTTTGTACTGCCCATGCTCGAATCGCTGCTGAAGCAGCCATCGACCCCCGGCATTCGCGCCGTCATTCTGAGCCCCACGCGGGAGCTCGCAATTCAGATTCACGAAACCTTCGTTAAAGTCGCAGCCGGCACCGGACTGCGCGCCGCTGTTGTTGTGGGCGGTCTCAGCGAAAATACTCAGCTCCGCGCGATTCGCAGCGGATCTCAAGTACTGATCGCGACTCCCGGGCGCCTGTGCGATTTTCTTGATCGCAAGCTGGTCGCCGTCAACGCCGTATCTTGCCTGGTGCTCGATGAAGGCGATCGCATGCTCGACATGGGCTTCCTTCCAGCCATCCAGGCGATTCTGAAGACCATGCCTGCGCATCGCCAGACGTTGTTCTTCTCGGCGACGCTTGGAGACATCGGTCGTCGGCCTGATTCATAAGTACATCAAAGACCCGGTTCGCATCGCGACCGCGCCTGTCACCCAAACGGCCGACCAGGTCGATCTCAACCTCTATGAAGTCGAGCAAGACCGCAAACTCAGCCTGCTGCGCCACCTGCTCGAGAATGAGCAAGGATCGTTTCTGGTCTTCGCGCGGACCAAGCACGGAGTGGAGAAGCTGGCCAAAAAGCTCGAAGGCATCAAGGCCGGCCGCATTCATGGCGATCGGACTCAGGCCCAGCGCAATCAAGCGCTCAAAGGTTTCCAGAAGGGCGACTACCGCGTCCTGGTTGCCACTGACGTCGCCGCTCGCGGCATTCACGTCGATGGCATTGCTCACGTCGTGAACTTCGACATGCCCGGCATGGCCGAAGATTTCATTCATCGTGTCGGCCGCACCGGCCGCGCGGGTTCCCGCGGTGTTGCACACACCTTCGTCACCTCTTCGGAACGCCGCGACATCCGCCAGTTCGAACGCACGCTGAAACTCAGCATGGTGAAGAAGCCGGTGCCCGCTTCGTTAGTCGCCGAAGCTCGTGGCCCCCGTATCGAGAGCGTTCAACCCGAACGCAACCACGGCAACAAGACCCGCTCCTTCGCTCCTCGCCGCAACTCACTTCGTCGCGCGAGCTAAGACTTCCTGGCCGCGGATCAACCCGGATTCACGCGAACACTCGTGTGAATCTGCGTAGATCCGCGGCTTCTTTATTTCTGAATGTTCTTTCATAGGGCAACTGGATTGCTCCTCATTTCAGTATGAAAACACTCGCTGCAACACTCTGCGCCTTTGGTCTCATGGTTGGCTCCGGGTTCGCCCAGACCGCCACACAGGACGTCAAAGACGCCGGTCATGAAACCAAGATGGCCGCCAAAGATACCGGCCACGCTGTCGTCAAGGGCACCAAAACTGCCGGCCGGAAGGTCAAGCACGGCACGAAGAAAGTCGTACACGGAACCGCCTCTGCTACTGAGCGCGGCGCCGACAAGGTCAAGGAAAAGACTCAGTAATCGTTTCGTCGTTCACGTTCTGGCGAGTGGAGCCGCTCGCGCGAGCCAGTCTCGCGCGAGCACCCTCTACACTGGAAGTGAATGCCGTTGCTGCTTAGCTGCCAGGGGATTACACAATCCTTCGGCGCCGCCCCCATTTTTCAGAACATTGCCCTCACCATCTCAGACGGCGACCGCGTCGGCCTGATTGGTCCTAACGGCGCGGGCAAATCCACTTTCCTACAAATCTTAGCGGGGATCCGGGAACCCGATCGCGGTGAGGTTGCACTCCGCAAAGGGCTCCGGTTCGAATACGTCCCCCAGGACTCCGTTTTCCCCGCACAGTTCTCTATTCGTCAGGTTCTCGAGCAAACTTTACAGCCGCTTCACCTCGAAGATGCGGAAGTTTCTGCTCGCATCTCAGAAACCGCCGGTCGTGTTGGTTTTGTCGACGACCAGATCCTGACGGAAGCGCTTTCCGGCGGCTGGCGGAAGCGCCTCGCGATTGCCGTGGCGCTCATTCGTAATCCCGACATTCTCCTGCTCGACGAGCCGACCAACCATCTTGATCTGGAAGGCATCTTGTGGCTCGAAAAAGTGCTGATGCAGGCGCGTTTTGCCTCGGTCACCATCAGCCATGACCGCTACTTCCTCGAAAATGTCGCCACTGAGATGGCCGAGCTCAGCCGCCTCTACCCAGACGGAATCTTCAAGTTTTCCGGCAGCTACTCCGAATTTCTCGAACGCAAAGCCGAGTTCCTGCACGTGCAGACCAAGCTGCAGGAATCGACTGAGAATCGCGTCCGCACTGAAATCGAATGGCTGCGCCGCGGCGCGAAAGCCCGGACCTCGAAATCGAAAGCCCGCATCGATGCCGCAGGCCGCATGATCACCGAACTGGGCGAGTTGAACGCGCGCAACCAGACCGGTGTGAAGACCGCCGGCATCGACTTCGTCGCTTCCGATCGCCGCACCAAAAAGCTCGTGACGCTTGAAGACGTCAGCAAGTCACTCGGCGGCCGGCAACTGATCAGCGGCCTCGATCTGGTGCTCGGCCCCGGCACGCGCCTCGGTCTCGCTGGACCGAATGGCAGCGGGAAGACGACCCTGATGCGGCTCATCGGCGGTCAGCTTGAACCCGACAGCGGCTCCATTGAGCGCGCGGATGGTTTGCGCATCGTGCTCTTCGATCAGAACCGCGAGCAGCTCGATCCCACCATCACGCTGCGCAAGGCGTTGGTGCCCGATGGCGACAGCGTGATCTACCGCGACCGCCCGGTGCACGTTGCAAGCTGGGCCAAGCGTTTTCTGTTCCGCTCCGATCAGCTCGAGATGCCGGTGAGCCGTCTTTCGGGCGGCGAGAAAGCGCGTGTGCTGATTGCGAAGCTGATGCTGGAAACGGCTGACCTGCTGTTGCTGGACGAGCCGACCAATGATCTCGATATCCCCACCCTCGAAGTCTTGGAAGAGAGTCTGGTCGAATTTCCCGGCGCGCTCGTGCTTGTTACGCACGACCGGTACATGCTCGATCGCGTGTCGACCACCATCATTGGTCTAGACGGCAGCGGCACCGTTGGCCAATATGCCGACTACGCGCAATGGGAACAATCGCTGCAGGCGAAGCGCGCGACCAAAGCAATCAAGCCAGCCGTCGCAAAACCCGTAGCGGGCGCGCCGAAAAAGCGGCTGTCCTTCAACGAAAGCCGCGAGTTCTCTACCATTGAGGCGCGCATCGCCGAACACGAAGCGCAGTTACACCAGGCGCAGGCGCAGATGAACGAACCCGAAGTAATGTCTGATCCGAAGCGCCTGCAATCCACTTACGACTCCATGATGGAAATTCAAAAAGCCATCGATGAACTGTACGAACGCTGGAGCGAACTGGAAGCTCGGCAAGCCGGCTGAACCGAAATTACTCCGCTCCAAGCTCGCCTACTTCCCAACTCCTAAGTTCGCGCGGCACTTACCGACTCTACAAGGCTTGACTTCCAGAACTTATTTCTGGGAACATGCGTGCCAACAACCGGGACTGTTTAGTCCTTACTACGCAGCCTTCTTGTTTGGAGGATTATGCGCTCTTTCTCTCGTGCCTCGCTGCTCTTCTTGTTGCTCGCAACATTGGCCTCTGCAGATCTGAGTCTTACGACAACGCTCGCAACGGGCCAGAACCTCAACCTCGAAACGGGCTCCCTCACTCAAACCGGCGGAGATATCGCCTTTCAGGGGAACAGCGTCGCGTTTAACGCAAATGCCAGCCGCTATGTCCTGGGTAACATCGGCGCGGGAGGCTTTGCGCTGATCAATGCGGCGACGCTGATGGCGACAGCGCCGATCTATACCAATACTCCTCTCACTGGTTCGAACCTCGCCGTCGGCATCGTGTTCGGCGTTCACGACAATGCGAACCACTACGCGAAGGTGCTCATTACCGCGGTGAGCAGCACCTCCATCACGATTCAGTTCACGACCTTCGGCGCAACGGGAGGCGTTGCTCCCGGCGCACCTACCATCAGCCGCATCCAGAATAACTACAGCAATATTGGTTCGGGGTTGCCGAACTACGGTATCGCGCCAGGCACGCTTTTCGTGATCTATGGGACGGGACTTGCGAATCCCACTGCTCGACCGGTTCTGCAGTCCAGTGCAGCGCCCGGAATCCCCACATCGCTGAATGGCGCAAGCATTACCGTCACGGTAAATGGAGTGACGACGCAGCCCGGCATCTACTACGCGATCGCCAATCAGATTGCCGCTGTTCTGCCCGCCACTACTCCCACTGGCTTAGGAACGTTGACAGTCACGAATAACGGGCTGACCAGCGCCCCGGCGACTATGCAGGTGGTGCAGAGTGCTCTCGGGCTCGACACGCTTTCAGGGCAGCCAACCGGGACTGTGGTCGCTACCGATCCGCTGAGCCCAACCGGAGCGATCTTCAACTTTACGACTTCGGCCAAGCCCGGCCAGATCATCACCTTGTGGGGTTCAGGTCTAGGCGCCGATCCAGCCGACAGCGATACGGTATTTTCCACTTCGCCCCACGCGATCAATGTTCCTCTCACGATCTATATCGGAGGGATTCCGGCACAGATCCAATATGCGGGCAGCTCCGGCTATCCCGGAGTGGTACAGATCAACGTTTACGTGCCACCAGATGTCACGGTGGGTTGCGGAGTTCCCATCGTAGGCGTCGTCGGAACCGTGGTCAGCAACACCGTCACGCTCCCGGTCGCGAGCAACGGGGGCGTGTGCATGGATGCAGTCCATGGCGTCGATGGGAACGCGCTCCTCGCCGACTCCACCCAAACATCGCTCACGTCCGGAACGATCGCAGTGGCCATGAACACCACTCAAAAACAGAACGTCAGCTCATTCGTCAGCGCCACCTTCCTCAAAGAGACCAACCGTCCCTATCTGGGCGGCTATGGATTAGTCACATCAGGCGGATGTATCGTGCTGCCCTCGTCTCCTCCGCAGCCCACGGTGACTTACTTGTCCGCCGGCGCTATTTCTATCACCGGGGCTGGAGCAGCGCTACAAGTTCCGCAAACCACTACTGGTTCGCTCATCAGCTATGAGCTGAATCTCCCCAGTGGATATTTCTCATCCGCCGGCGGAACTTTCACCATCACTGCGGCAGGGAGCGCCGGTGTGAATCCCTTCTCCGTCACCGTCTCAGATCCCCAACCGCTCGTCTGGACCAATCAGGCGGCAATCACCGCTGTCGACCGCACCACTCCTGTCACCGTCACGTGGACCGGCGGAATTCCGGGCACCTATGTTCAGATCGGTGGGGGCAGCACCACCATCAACGCGAGCGCCACGTTCCTTTGCATCGCCCCCGTTGAAGCGGGCCAGTTCACGATACCGGCTTACGTTTTGGAAGCTACACCGGCAGGCAGCGGCGGCATCAATCTGATCAATCAAAGCAACCCTGTCAGTTTCCCGGCCAGCGGACTGATGATGACTTTCGCCGTGGCTGAGACCGAAGCGTCGATCAGCGCGCCATTCAAATAGAAGCATTTGCTCGCTGGTGCGCTCCGGGTATGGTGAGGGTTCATGTTCTAATTCAGAAGAAATGAAGCTCACCATCGTCCTTCCATGCCTGGCGCTTTGCCTTGCGCCCCTGCATTCATTCGCGCAGAACACAACTTCCGAGATTCCTCCGGTCATCGATGTCCACGTTCATGCGATGGACGACATTACGAATGGCGATGCCCATGTGCCCGAATACGCCGAAATTCGCGGCGTCCGACCCGGCTACGAAAGAGGCGCCATTCGGCTGGGTGCAGGAGGAGTGTACGCCCAAGCTCTATCCGGCAGCCAAAGGCCAATACATCAAAGAAGTGGTTGCTGAGATGGAGCGCATGAATGTCACGGCGGTTGTCTTTGGCGATCCTGAGGCGTGCAGAAATGGAAGGATGCAATGCCGAAGCGTGTCATTCCAGGAACGGGTTTCACGAAGGGTATGGGACCAAGCGGACAAGTCCCCATAGAGGAACTGCGCAAAGACTTCAAGGATGGCGGGTTCAAAGTGATGGGCGAGATCGGGCTGCAATATGAAGAACATCTCGCCCAGCGATCCCAGCGTCGATCCGTATTTCGCGCTAGCCGAAGAACTGGACATTCCAGTGGCGATCCATATGGGTACGGGCGGTTCGGGGCGGGCCAATATCGCGATGCCGAAGTTTCGCGGCTCAAAAGGCGACCCGCTGCTGCTGGAAGAACTGTTGGCCACGGCATCCGAAACTGCGCGTTCAGGTGATGCACGCCGGCTACCCGATGATTGAAAACATGCTCACGCTGCTGCAAGCCAATTCCCACGTGTATGTGGATATAGCCGGTCTGATCTGGAGCTATCCGCTAAAAGAAGTCAACCGATATATCGAACGGCTTGTCGAGGCGGGGTTCGAAGACCGCGTCATGTTCGGCACTGACCAACTCGTTTGGCCGAAGCTGATGGCTTACTCGATCAGCATCATTCAGAACGCGGACTATCTGACGTCTGAGCAGAAGAGAGACATTCTGTACAACAACGCGGCGCGATTCCTCAGGTTAGACAGCAGCAAACACAACTAACCGTCGAAGCTATATGAACCAGTACGGCGTCTTTGCGGTCCAGCGGCTACGCGGATACCGCTGATGCAGCCGGTCAAACGCCCGCTTTGAAATGGCGCCATTCTGCGGGTCGCTTCGCGCACAGCCGTAGCGGACGATGCGCACCAGACGATACAGCGCTTCGGGTACCAGCGGATCGCCGGGATGCGCTTGTGCCCACTCGAAGACAATCGGCGCGAGGAATACTTGCGCGGCACCGGTCTTGTTTAGCTGCGCGTTCTCCGCACTTGCTGAGGCCAGCTCTTGCGCGGAGAGCACGCCCGCGTTTGGTTTGAAATGAAGTCGGCAGGCGCCATGCAACATCACCGGCATCGCTCTGCCCGGACTGTGCCCGGCCGCCGCACCACCAGTCGCCAGACGAAAACTTCCTCTTGTAGTCGATCGTCACGCGCGGATTGAATTGCACGTTGCGCTCAATCATGAGCGCGGCCCGAAACCGCCATTCCTTTAAAGCTGACGTATCCTCAGGTGCGAGGTTCGGCTGCCATGCGGGATGAGCTGCAGCAATTACCGGCGCGACCGCCTTCGCTAGATCGTCTTGACCGAGCACGAATGCGCGAGTCCAGGTAGCAAGTGCGATGTCTTGCGAAATCCACGCTGGCAACTGCCGGCTTTGCGCGGCTGTGACCAACTTTGCCAGCGGGGTCTTCGAATTCAACAGGTCAACAGAATCGCCATCGAGCACCATCGGTTCCGTCGAGGTGCGGCCCACCGTTTCCGATGCGTAGAGCGGCCGCCGCGGAGCCCACCGCAGCATGTCATCAAAGCTGACAGCAAGGCGCATGCGCTCGGCACGCCAGGCATTCTCTAGCCCGTCGGACGACTGGTCATGATTGCTGAGCAAACGCTCCAACTCCGCGCGCGGGCCCTTCGCTTCGCCACGTTCGATCCTCAGCCGGATCGCGTTGTACCGGACGGTACCGAATGCCGGAGACTGCGGCGTGACATCTCTTGCGGCAGCAATCAGACTGGCAGCCGCGGCGTCCTTCCCACTCGCGTGCATCAACGCGGCGGTGAGCCACAACTCGGAATGATTGGCCTTCCAGCGGTCCAGCGCATGCGCGGCATTCGCAGTCTCGATAGTGTGCACCCAGTCAAATGCGTCCGGTAAGTGGTTCGAATCGCTGATTGCCTTTTGAAAAGACGGCGCCTCCGCAACGTAAGCGGACTCATGCAGCGCGCGGGTCAGCGCCGCAGGTGTAATCTCCGGTTGTGTCAGCTCGCCAGACAGTGTCTGCATCAACGCACCGGGATTGTCGATCGCATTTAGGTGCTCGAGCAGTCCGCGCGCAGAGCTTTGCAAACCAGGAGCGCGCGCGTCTGCCACAACTTTGGCAAGCTGCTGACGGGCGCTCACGCCTGCTGCCGCGTTGTGGTTCAGAGAGTAGTCGCGCAGTAGTGTGCGCGCAACCATATACTCTCCAACTTCTTGCCACGGTGAGTTACTGTCGGCAGCAATCGCTCGGAAGCGGTTCCCGGCTTCGCCAAGATCCTGCGCATAGAAGTGTGCCGCTGCTATCTGATAATCGCGATCGGCACGCACCAGCAGAGCCGAGGAAGACAACGGTGCAGGGAATGGAAGCGGCTTTTTGTTATCGCCGCCGCACTGATCGAAGACCTGGTCTTGAGCAGCGATCCAATCGAGCACCGCCTGTTTTGAAGGGTAGCGTTGCTTGCGATCTTTCAACGTTCGCGCGGCCGTCACAAACGCGTCATCAAGACAGTTTGGGTAATAGACGAAATCGGTTCCGCTGCCTGAGACACGGTCCGTCCGGATAAACCGCTGCGGGTCCTGACCGGCAACTGAAGAGCGCGCATCTCGCCATTGTTGTCGGGCGTCCGGCTCAGTTGCGAAGACTTCGGTATCTGGATCTTTCGGCGGCAGCTGCCAACTCAAACCGTTCAAGCTGCGGAAGGCGATCAGCTCATAGTCTTTGGTGAGCGTCGGCGTGACTAATCCGAGATGACCCTTCTGAAATGCTGACGGATTATCCGGATTGCGCATGATGCGGAAAAACGGACCAGGGTCAGGAGCGCACGCGAGCACAAGTCCCACGGCGCTGACCGCTCCGGCCAGGATGAAAAACCGCGTTAGCGCCACGTGTGAATCGCTCTTATAGCGCGAGTATAATCTGCCGGAGTCCATGGGTGTGGATCAAACACGAATATCTGCTGCACTCCGCCCGGACGGCGTGCGGGCCAGGGCTCATCGAGTGAAAGCCCGATTGTGGACTGGCAAATTGGGCTGCGAATGGGAATCTCTCCCGTAGCAGCGTGCCCCATGCGGAACAGCATGGGAACCGCATACGCAATCGGTTCGTCACCGAGCCACCGGTCACCCGAACACCACGACGCGAGAGCTGTGATCGAGAGAGACACTTTCGACTTCGCTGCCACTGCGTGCAGCAGAGCCCGGTAGAACGGCCCGCTCCGAACGGCGTGCATCGAAGTCGATCTGCAATCCGCGAATGCTCTTATTCCCCGCGATGTCGCTGAGCTCTTCTGCGAGTGCGCCGACGTTGACCGGTCCGTGATCCGGTGGCGACTCGATGCGAACTACCGCCAGTGTTGCAGTGCCGGGCGGAATGGCGAGTGGCTGCCTCCGCATCTGCAAACGCGCGAAGCCGTCACGCTGTATCGTCACGGTACCCGCGAGATAGGCAACGCCCGTCGTGCGAGTGTCGATATAAAGCAAGTCTTCCGGACGCTCCCAGGCCCACAAGATTACCGACGGAAGGCCGTTAGACGTAGGCCGCGGTGCGCGCGAGCATGCGGCAAGAAAAGCACAGATTATCGCGCAGCAGAGAGCCCGGAACCGATAAAGGCACACCGTTTGTAATTGACGGGAGCTACTAATTCCCGTCCATCGCCGATGCGGGAATCAACTCGGGTTGTAGAGTGCTGTGGTCTTTCTCCTTCAGTTCGACTTCTTTCGCGTACTTGCTAAAAGGCTTGAAGAATCCCGGTTCCATGTAGGAGCCCGGCTCGATATCTTCGAATGCGTACAGAGTGTATTTGCCTGGACGGACCGTTTCGATTTTGTAATGGCCATCCTGATCAGTGGTGCTAATTCCATAAAAGCGCTCGTCGGTCGCGTGCTCACTCTCGGGCACCAACACAACGGTAGCCGCCACCGGCGGTTTAGAGCCCGGCCCATTCACAACGCCATCTACCGTCGCGCCATTCAGGCTTATGGCGATCTCAAGGCCACCTGTCGCCGCAGCGCCCATGTCGGCAACTTCCTGAGCTTCCTGGTCGCCGACCCGGATCGTCTTTACGTACGCGCCTGGCTTCAACCCGGAAACGCGGACATTTACATTCTGAGGATGCATCGCTTCTAGGGTGAATGTTCCGTCTGCTTTCACTTGGTATTCGCGTACCCCGAATTGCCCATAATGATTTACCTCGACGGGATCGACCGAAACATGAACGGTCGAGAAGTCATATTCCCCGCCCTCTACTTTCACCAATCCTTTCACATCGGTCCTTTCGCCAACGCGAGATTTGCGCCGTCCACATCGTCACGGCCCACTTCAAGTGGAGCCGCCCCATCAGGTTTTCCTTCTGAAGGCGACATCGCGGAGACCGTCAAATAGTACGACCCCGTCGTAACCCCCTTGATTTCGAAGCTGCCGTCTTTTTGGTTGACTGCGTTCATTTGGGATGCCGCAAAGCCACGGCTGGCCGGGGTGTGAGCGGTCAGAATCACCATCGCGAATTGGCCTTCCGGTAAACCGGTCACCTTGCCACGAACCCGCACGGCTCGCGAGGCTTGCATTGTCAGATTGATGCCGCGAACTTCCCCACCAGCGGGAACATCGAGCGCCGTGGCCGATGCAAGATCAGGCTACGCCGGGGTAATAGATCAGGCGATAGCCCTCCTGGGGAATCGCGTTCGCACTCTTGTCAGCAGTCCCGAAGTTCTGATTCTGCGGATAACTGACGTTCAGGAAATAGCGGCCGGGACCAACTCCAAAAATCCGGTAATCGCCCAAGTCGTTCGTTTGCGCAAAACCAACAGCGGCCAAATCCTTTTTACCTTGCTGGTAGCGGTGCTTCATTAGCTGCACCTGAGCGTTTGCGATCGGCTCGCTATCTGCATCAAGCACGCGCCCGGTTACCACCGACTGCGGTACCAGTTTGAACAGAACGTCAGCTCATCTTCTGGGCGGGCGCCAGACGTCAGGATGGCCCCGACCGTCCCGTAGCCGGTTCGCTTCGCGCCATACTGCTGAACGACGAATCCATTTCTGCTCGCCATCAGCGAGTAGCGGCCCGGGTCAATATCTTTCATCGCGAAATTTCCGGAAGCATCCGTGGTCGTTCCCGCGCCTTGCATCTGAGCGGCTGGGTCGATGCGGTGCATCGAAATGGCAGCCTTGCGCAGTGGTTCGCCCGTGTTCGCGTTTACCACACGCCCCTCCACGGTGCACTTATCCTGCGGCCTTACTTCCGGTTCAGCCGGCTTGGTTGGAGGCGGACCTTGCGCCAGGGCCGCGAACGTAAGAAGGATCAGGAGAGCGATTCGCATTCGAATGATTGTCTACGAGAAGTAGGTTGGAGACAAGGGTGAGGCGAGCACACTGCTAAACGGAATCTTGCGGATTAGCCCGAGCCATTCAGAGGCGCGACCCGGCAGTTCTGAACTACTTCAGCAATTCCATAAATGCATTCGCCGCATAACTGAGCGCTCGCTTTGCTGGAATTACCAAATATATCTTCCGCTCCACATGCAGTTGCTCTACTTTCACCGAACACAGCGCCCCGCTCCCGATCTCTTGTTCGACGCACATGCGTGGAAGGAATGCCACTCCTAAATTGCTCTGCACCAGCTTGCGGATGGTCTCGATAGTTGGCATCTCAACATCCATGCGCAATGGAACGCGATGCCTTTGAAATTCCCGCAGCACCATGTCACGGTAGGGCGACAGCACATTATGCGCGATGAAGGTTTCTTCTCCTAACTCTTCAATCGAAACCTTGTCCCGGCCTGCCAGCGGATGCCGCGGTGAGACGACAAACGCCAGCGAGTCGGTAAAGATCACCCTGGAAGTCAGCCGCTCATCTCTCGATTCATAACTGATAACGCCGATCTCCAGGTTGCCATCAAGTAACTCCGCCGGGATCTTGCTGGATAGACTGCGGCGCACCTGTACTTTCACCTTGGGATACAGCAATCGGTAGCGTTCAATGTGCTGCAGCAAATACAAGGTAGTCGACTCATTCGCGCCAATCACCAACCGTCCGGAGGAGTTGTCGCGCAGTTCGGCCATGGCGTTCTCAAGCTCGCCATTCAGATTTTCAAACCGGCGCGCGTAGCTTAAGACCACCTTGCCGGCGTCGGTTAATGTGAGCTCTTTGGCCGAGCGGTCGATGAGCTTTTCGTTGAGACTGGCTTCCAGGCGCTGCAGCGCCAGGGACACAGCGGGCTGCGTACGCAGCAGTTTTTCTGCCGCTCGCGAGAAACTCTTCTCGTTGGCGATTACCTGAAAGACATGTAGTAACGACAGGTCCACCGATTCCAGCATAACAGCGCCTTATCGCTAGTCGTAACAGAATAAATTTGCTTAATCGAATTTAGGATATCAATAATGTAGGCGAGAGGCGATCATGGACAACCGCGTTTGGATTTTCGACACGACCCTTCGCGACGGAGAACAGTCCCCAGGCTGCAGCATGACAGTGCCCGAGAAGGTTCGGGTGGCGCGCAAGCTGGCCGATCTGGGCGTCGACATCATGGAGGCAGGTTTTCCGATTGCATCCGAAGGCGATTTCGAGGCTGTGGATGCCGTCAGCCGTGAATTTCCATGGGTGCATGTCGCTGCGCTCGCGCGCTCGTGCACGCTCGATGTAGAACGCGCCGCGAAGAGCCTGCAGCATGCCAAGCGCCCGCGCATCCACACCTTTCTTGCAACGTCCGACATCCACCTTAAGTACAAGCTCAGGAAGTCCCGGCAGGAAGTTCTCGACACGGCAGTGGCCGCGGTAGAACTCGCGCGCAAGTACGTCGACGATGTGGAATTTTCCGCCGAAGACGGTGCACGCACTGACCCCGCCTACCTGGAGCAGATTTCGCGCGCTGTCGTGGCAGCGGGCGCGCGTACCGTCAACATTCCCGATACCGTGGGTTATGCCGTGCCCGACGAATATGGCGCGCTGATCGGCCGCCTGGTAAAGGCGCTGGGCGATACCGCTGTGGTGAGCGTTCACTGTCACGACGATTTGGGGTTAGCCGTGGCCAACTCACTTGCCGCAATTCAGGCCGGCGCGCGTCAGGTAGAGTGCACGATTAACGGCATCGGTGAACGCGC
Organism: Bryobacterales bacterium; assembly: GCA_963792655.1. Taxonomy (GTDB): domain Bacteria; phylum Acidobacteriota; class Terriglobia; order Bryobacterales; family Bryobacteraceae; genus DOZZ01. The sequence goes on along the minus strand of CAWBWU010000003.1, from coordinate 914,670 downwards.
CGGTAACTGCTCGCTTGAAGAGATTGTGATGATCCTGCAGACGCGCCGCGATCGCCTGCCGTATCACACCGGCATCCACGCCGAGCATCTCTTTGCCACGAGCGAGCTGCTGAGTTCGATCATTTCCTTCGGGCCGCAACCGAACAAGGCAATTGTGGGCCGTAACGCCTTCGCGCACGAAGCGGGGATTCACCAGGATGGCTACCTGAAGGAGCGCACTACTTACGAGATCATCGATCCCAAGAGTGTGGGTGTTCCGGAAGGCCGGCTGGTGCTTGGCAAACATAGTGGGCGCCACGCGCTGAAGCAGCGCGCGGAACAGCTCGGGTTCGAGCTATCGCGCCCTGAATTGGACGAGGTCTACCGTGACTTCACCGCACTCGCAGATCGCCAGAAGGGCATTACCGATCAGGAAATCCTGCACATCGTTGAGCGCGTGAAGCGCGATGTCGCCAGCACGGTTGCGGGCGACTAGCGCCCGCCTGCCGCGGCCATCGCCATTTGCTTCTGCTGGATGCGGGCCATCGCGCGCAGCTTCGGTTCGGGCCGGCCGCAGGCGCAAGGCGTGGTGACAAGCTCGCCTGTGTAACCTGTTCGCACGCGCAGTTGCGGATGGTGCTCATCGGTCAGCGAAGTCAGCACAATCTCGCCATCGATTTCTTCAAAGATCGCGTTCTCTTCCAGGATGTGCAAACCATCGTGCACTTCACATTCACGCGCGAGCGGCATGCCGTCGAAACCCAGCCGCTGCTCAAAAATCGGCACCTGAAACACGCGCCAGAAGTTATCGAGATCGCGTCCGTTCAAATCGCCATCGGCGGGGCCCGAGAATGCAATCAGCGCATGTTGCAGCTTTCGCAGATGAAGGCGCTCGGCTCGTATCTCGGTCGCCATCGCGCGCAAGCGTAAAAACTCCGGCGGCGAGAGACTCCGGCCGGAATGCTTCGATGTCACGTGCGTCCTGCCGCCATGTGAAAGCTCTGTCTTCACCGGCCGCCGCAATATCCGGCGCGACAATCGCAGTTCGCGAGTGTAGCGCTAACGGGTGTTGGAATTCGTGTGTGTGCGTCGGACGTTCACTATCGACGCGGAACGTAAGCTTCTCCGGCTGCACCGCAAGGCGTTGCAACGCGTCCGCGAGGTCGCCCACTTTGCGGATGGCATCGGGCGAGTCCAGGTCTGCGACTTGCAGGGACCTGCGATATTGACTCACGGATTGAGCGGATTGCAGGATGCGGCGAAACCTGACAATCCGCTCTTCGGCAGAAACGTGCATGCGACGTTTCCGCCAGAAGAAGCGGAATTGCATTTGGAGTATGCCAGTAGTGTGCGAATCGGTACACATTCCTCTCTCACTTGTTTGTATATAACAGCACTCCGTGAGAAATTACCGCGCGTATCCGACCATCCGCAACGGATATAACCAACGTAGTCCTTGCGAGTGCTAAATTACGCGCTACGTATTTCGACCACGAACGGAGAATTGATGCCGAATGAATCAGTAGTTCCATCCGAATCTCCCCAACCCGAAACCGGCCGCCGAAGCTTTATGACGCCGGCCAAAATTTTGGGGGCGGGAGCCATCGCCGCAGCATTCATGAATTTGAAAGCGCAAACCACGACCACCGGAAGCACCGGCGACATTGCGATTCTGAATTACGCGTTGACCCTGGAGCATCTGGAAGCCGCGTTTTACAACCAGGGGTTGCGCATGTTCAGCAGCACCGACTTCGACAACTCAGCCGCTTTGCAGGCGTTCGGACCGTCCCCCACGTCAAACACGCCAGGCGTCACCCTCACTGAAGACCAGGAATTCCAAAGCATGATTGCCGGTGATGTTTTCGGCTACCTGCAGATCATCCGCGATCACGAGAATCAGCATGTGCGGACGCTTACCGCTGTGATCAAGAGCTTGGGCGGTACGCCCGTAGCTGCGTGCAAATACAACTTTGGGATTACGTCGCCGGACAATTTCCTGATGACTGCCGCACTGCTCGAGAACACGGGCGTCATGGCGTACGACGGCGCAATCGGCGGCATCCAGTCTTCGGCCTTGAAGACGGCGGGCGCCACCATCGCCACTGTGGAAGCACGGCACGCTGCGTACCTGAACCTGATCACGGGAGCTGTTCCATTCCCGTCGGCGTTCGACACACCAGCACCGATGGCGACCATCTTGGCTGCGGCTGGCAAGTTCATTGTGTCCTGCCCGGCAGGAAGCTAAGAAGCGAGGAGAACTGACATGTTTGATAACAAATCCAATTCCACCTCAGAAGCGAAAGGCGCATCGCGCCGCGGCTTCATTCTTAGCTCGATGGCGATGGCTGGCGGCGTGACGCTGGCGATGACGAAGACGCTTGATGCGCAGACAACAACCACGCCTCCGGCGAGCGATCTCGCGCTGTTGAACTTCGCCTTACGGCTCGAGAACCTGGAAGCTTTCTTCTACAACCAGGGCCTTTCGAAGTTCAGTGCAAGCGACTTTTCAAATGCAACGTTCTTTAGCGGTCTACCCACGAACGTCAGTGGCACGCTTTATCCTTACCTGCAACTGATTCGCGATCACGAAAACACTCACGTCGCGACCTTGATCAAAGTCATTCAGAGCCTGGGCGGCACGCCAATGCCGGCTGAATGCTACAACTTCAACTACAGCACTCCGGAACAATTTCTGCAGATTGCAATGGCGCTCGAGAACACTGGCGTCATGGCTTATGACGGCGCCGCCGGCCTGGTGCAAACACCCGCGCTGCTGACCGCCGCAGCAACGATTGCGACAGTGGAAGCTCGCCACGCCAGTTACTTGAACCTGGTGAACGGCACCATCCCGTTCCCGTCGGCGTTCGATATGCCTAAGACGATGGCCGAAATCCTCGCTATCGCGGGACAGTTTATCGGCGTCGCAGGTTGCGTTACCCCAGGACCTGCTCCGGTGGTGACTAAAGCAATTGCTGGCCCGAAGATGCTGACCACCAGCAGCAACACCGTCCAACTCGATGCATCGGCTTCGACGTCGGTGAATGGTGGAAGCCTGATGTACCTGTGGGAGATCGAACTCGGCAGCAACTATGCGGTCTTCGACAACGGCAATACCACCAGCACGAAGAGAAACCCGACGGCCATGCTGAAGGGTGGCCCCGGTTACTACATCTTCCAACTGCAGGTGACCGATTCCGCCGGCAACAACTCGACCGATACTACGGTCGTAAACTACACCGGCGCATAGAGCGTTAGTAAGCTCCTCCGAAACGGTGCATGGGGCCGGCAGTCCGCGGCCCCATCGCCGTCTTCACACTCCGCTTACATACCCTAGCTCGCGGCTTGCTTCTTGTATTTGCCGGTTCAAGTTTTCGAGCACTCCTGCCAACTTCCCTGCCTGATCGTTCGATTCGTCCAGCTTGTTCAGCTCGAGTGCTTCCCGTACGCCGGGCAGCGTCTTCACCGCGTAGCCGGTGTATGCGCCGGGTGCATAGATGGCATGCCGGAACCAATCGCGGCCGGGCAATCCTGACGCGATCATCATGCTGCGCTCCGACTGATACAACACCTGATTGATGTGCGCCAGTTGCGGCGGGCGCCCGCTGATCGAGCGCAGGCAGCGCCTTCTGATATGCCGTTTCAAAATCCTGTGAAGATTGCTTCAACTTCACAAGCTCTGCTTTCACCTGATCCATTCGCGGGCGTTCTTTACTGCCGCGCAGCGTTTCGATCTCTTTCACGTAGCGCTCAACCGTTGAAGTGAAGTGCGAGAACTCAAACGGCAGTAGTGGAGCATCGGCCAGTCGCATCAGTGAAACGGTGGTGACTTGCGAAAGCGCTCGCCCATAGGGGAAACCGGGATCACCGAACTGCCGGTACCAATCCCATGAGTCGTACACCGAGTGATAGATTCCGCCGGAGCCGACTTCGCCACCGAAGCCGACATTCAGACTCGCGATTCCCAGATGCTGCAGGAACGATGTGTAGTCTGAGCCCGAGCCCAGTGCGTCAATGCGGAATTCAGGGATTCGCGTTTTGTTGGCCGCGCGCTTGGAAGGCTGATTGGCCTCTTCAAGCAGCGGCTTGCCGCTCAAGGGATCGTTCAAGTCGCGCGCGACATCGTGCATGAACTCTTCGAGCGTATGCGAACCTGCGACGCTCAGCCGTCCCTTGCCGTTGCTGTCGGAGTTGATATAGACGCTGAGCTTCTGCGAAAGCTCGTCGGCATGCTTCTCAACCCATTCCGTGGACCCGATCAGCCCGTACTCTTCGCCATCCCACAACGCCAGGAGAATTGTTCGCTTGGGCTTCCACCCAAGACGGGTAAGCTGCGCGAGCGTACGCGCTGTTTCGAGCAGTGCCGATGCACCGCTCAACGGATCTAGCGCGCCGTCCACCCATGCATCGTGATGATTGCCGTAGAGAACCCATTGATCGGGGAACTCCGAGCCCGGAATCCTGACGATCACATCGTGCAAAGGATGCGTGGAATTATCCATGTCAATGCCCAGGTGCACTTTGGCGCCGGGGCCGATGTGATAGGTGATCGGCAATGAACCGCGCCACTCGACGGGCGCGACCGGTCCATCGAGCGCCGCGAGCAATGGCTGCGCATCGGCATACGAGATCGGCAGGACCGGGATCTTCATCATCACGTTCTGCTCAGCCATGGTCAGCCGTCGAGAGCCTTTTTCGGACGCCCAGCCGGGCGACAGCGGATCGCCCGGATGAATGGACATGTCGAGCACGCTACCGCGCTGCACGCCATCTGCAGGACGGTAAGGACCCTTCGGATAAACGTCACCCTGGAAGTAGCCGTCTTCGTGCGGATCCGAATAGATGATGCAGCCGAGCGCGCCATGTTCCTGAGCAACCTTGGGCTTCACGCCGCGCCAGCTTTCGCCGTAACGCGCGATGACGATCTTGCCCGCGACGTCGATACCCATGCGCTTCAATGTGTCGTAATCTGCCGGCACTCCGTAGTTGACGTAGACCAGCGGCGCGGTCACATCCGCTGAACCGGAGTAAGCGTTGAAGCTGGGGATCGATTCGGTGCTGGAAGACGTGCGGTCGCTCGCGATCACCGGCTCACTGAGTTTTGCCGTGAAGTGTGAGGGCGAGAGCAGCTCGAGCGTGCGCTTGCGCGGCGTCGGCAGCATCGCCTCGAATTCTTCGATGTGGGTGTCGAGTCCCCACTCACGCAGCAAGCCCGCGGCATACTCGGCTACTTCCTTGCTGGCCGGTGTTCCCGCCAGGTGCGGCTTCGCCGACATGTGCTCGATGTACTGGCCCACTCGAGAAGCATCCGGCATGGCCAGCGCTTTGCGTTCCCATTCTCGTTCGCTCGCAGCGTCCGGAGAAGGGAAGCCGCGCAGCGGACTCTGCGCCGCAAGCGTGCTGCAGCTCAAAAGAATACAAAATAGCGATCGCATGGAATAAATAGCTTGGCTTTCGGCGAGAGTATAGCGCGATCAACAGAACGCTTCGAAAGTGGTGCGATGGCGGTACTCGAACGTGCGCTGGAGTTGCCTGCGTACGAGGCCGCGCGCAATCGATCGCACGCCGAAGGGCAGCGCGTACTCAACGTGGTCATGCAGAATGCACGCGCCGGCGCCATCCGGCTGAAAGCGATGAGTGTGCCGCCAGTAAGCGAAGGGACCACGCTCCTGGACGTCGGTGAATTCGACGCCCTCGATGTAGTCCAGATGACGCGCAACCCAGCGGATTGAGAAGATACCGAACCCGACACGCAGGATAACTACTGCCCCGTCGCGGATGCCGCCGGTCCGGCTAACAATCCGGATCGGAGCGCCCGGCGGAATCAGCTCGCGCAGTGCCGCGGGGCGTTCGTGCCACGCGAACACGGCGGCGGCGGGTGCCGGAATGCGCGTCCGGGCTTCGAACACCTCTGTTTTCAAGCAGAGCTTGCTTTCCGCTCGGAGTAGCGGCCGATAATCTCGCCGGCTTGCGACAGGATTGCTGCTTTGCGTGCAGGTTCAATGCGCACCAGGTTCCGCACCTGCATCTGCATGCGCGGGTTCTTCTCGAGCAGATTCCGATGTTGGAGGAGAAAATTCCAGTAGAGAGTAGTAAACGGGCAAGCTGTTTCGCCCGTCGCTTCTGCCGGGTTATAGCGGCACGCGCCGCAGTAGTTGCTCATGCGGTCGATGTACTTGCCGGACGCGATGTATGGCTTTGAAGCCATCACACCGCCGTCGCCGTATTGCGACATGCCCAGCGTGTTCGGCAGCTCGACCCATTCCACCGCGTCGACATAGATCGCCAGATACCAAAGGTGCACTTCAGTCGGCCTCACGCCAAGCAGCAGCGCGAAAAGCCCGGTGATCATCAAGCGCTGAATATGGTGTGCATACCCATACTCGAGAGTCTGCCCGATGGCATTGTGCAGACAGTTCATCTCGGTATCGCCGGTCCAGTAGAAGTCCGGCAGGGGAACGGCAGCACCCAGATGGTTGCGCGTCTCGTACTCGGGCATCAGGTGCCAGTAGACACCGCGCACATATTCGCGCCAGCCAAGGATCTGGCGGATGAAGCCCTCCGCTGAAGCGAGCGGTACCTTGCCGTCGTGCCAGGCCTGTTCGGCCGCGCGAATCACCTCGAGCGGATGGAGCAGCTTCAAGTTGAGCGCAGAGGACAGGCGTGAGTGGTAAAGCAAAGGTTCATCCGTCCACATCGCGTCCTGCGTTTTCCCGAACGCGCTGAGGCGATGCTGGATGAAATCCTGGAGCGCGAGCAAGGCTTGGTCGCGAGTGACCGGGAAATCGAAATGATCGAGTTTGCCTGGATGGCTGCCGAAGCGCCGTTCGATCAGCTCGAATACTTCGGACGTGATTTTGTCGGGAGCGAAAGACACCGGGTCAGGAACGCGGCCAGGACCTTTGCGGCCGAACGATGCCCGGTTCTCGGGGTCGAAATTCCAGCGGCCTTTGACCGGCTGGTCCCCTTCCATCAGAACCCTGCAGTTGTCCCGCATCATGCGATAGAAAAACTCCATGCGCAATTGAGTGCGCCCGTTTGCCCACGCGCTGAAGCGCTCCTTCGAACATAAAAAGCTGCGGTCGCGTACGATTCGAAGCGGTGTCTCCGTTCCATCACAGACGTGCGCAATCGATTGCTGAACGCGCCATTCACCGGGTTCCGCAACAACAATCTCGGACGGGCGGGACCTTTCGATTGCCGCACGTAATTCAGTGGCTAACGATGACGGGCTTCGCGTTGAAGAGAGCGGATGGTAGTCGACTGGAATTCCGCGCTCGATCAGCAGGTCGCGGAAATGCCGCATGCCGCTCAGGAAAACGGCAATTCTTACCTTATGGCTCCAGGCGTAGGTAGATTCCTCATCGGCTTCCGCCATCCATACGCAGTCTTGCGAGGCATCGAAGTCCTCGAATGCTTCGGAATCGAGTGTGAGCTGATCCCCTAAAACAACGACAAGTCGCCGCACAAGGCGTTAGATGTGCGTTTTGCGGAGCAGATGTGGAATTCCAGACAGTAAAACTGAACGCAACGGAACACTGCTTGCAACGCGAGCAACGACGTGCAAGAATTTACACCCAAAATTGTCCTCGTAGTAGATAACGAACCTGTCGTCCTAAAATTCGTTTCTGCGGCCCTGCGACACGATGGTCATCGCGTGATTGCGATCCGTTCTCCGCAAGATGCATGGGTGGTATCTGCCGCGCAAGACATGGGCTCGATCGGGATGCTGATTGGGGATCTGCTTGATGTTTCAGGCCGGCATGCCGGAACTGGTGAATAGCTTGCGCCGGAGCAATCCGGATTTGCAACTGCTTTGCATCACGTGCCTGGGCGAATGGGAAGTACGGCAGACCGGCGGGTGGGGCGACATTCCCGTGTTGCACAAGCCATTTACAGCGCGCGCTCTGCGGGACGCTGTGTCGCAACCCAAAGCACGCCAATTATCGGCAGCCGGTTCGCGCGCTGCTTAGTTACACGGTAGTCACGGTAGTTACACGCGCCCGGGTTAGAGGCTTGCGTTCTTCTTTGCCTGCAGCCGGTTGATGTACTCCTCAAGTGGGGAAGGCGCAGGATCGAGAGCAGCCGCCTGTTTCAGGTAGCGAAGCAGATCGGCCTGTTCATCATGCGGCAGTTCGATCGGCACGCCGCGATGCAGCGCAACCCATTTCCCGTTGTTCTCCACTAAGCACTCCACATTGCCCGTGTTATTGGACCGGCGCGACAGCGCGGCATCAATCAGAATGACGCGCCCGTCATAGCGGGGAAGAATCGTATAGGCCGCATCGGAGTGTCCGATCACCATACGCTTCACGCCAAAGTGATCGAGCACGTGGTTCAAATGCGCTTCGCCTTCTTTGCCATCCGCGCTCAGGCCATGGAAGCGCATGGGACCTTCGGGATCCATCACGATGCCGCCATCCAGCATGTGCCAGTCGCTCAGCTCATGCCGCACCCGGTCGTTCAGGTCGTCGAGCGTCATGCTCTCTTCGCGTTCGCCCAGTCCGGCATTCACATACAACGTGTCGTTAATCTTTACCACCGCGTCGTGCGTCAGCAGCCATCGCCCGTAGTAGCCGTTCGGTGAAAACGCAATCTCGCGCTCGTAGAACCCAAGCGGATGCTGCATCGACCATTCGGCTTCGCTCATCCGCGCGACCGAAGGAGTGCTCTTTACGTAAGCCTGGTAATAGCGATCGCGCAATGCCGCCGAGGACTGATCGCGGAACATGCCGTACTCGCTCGGTGAAACCTGGCGCAAGTCACCGGTCAGGTTCATCGCTTCCTGACGGCCGATGAGGCAATGAACCGCGCCGCCGGCGGCAGCTGCCTGCTTCTCGAGCACCATCAGCAGGTCCATGATTTCCCGCGACGAACCGGCCTGTCCGATCAGATCGCCCGTCTGTACCAGGTGCGCTTTGCCGCCTATCCATTGGTTCTGCTGGTCAATCAACCCGGCGGAGCGCAGCACCGCAATGAACTGCCCGTAATCTCCATCCAGGTCGCCGACGGCGACAACTTTCTCAATACCGCTCCACACAGCTCCGCGGTTGAAGTCGGCGCGAATTACGGGCGCATGCAGGGAACTCAACGTCACGGGTGCGAGCGGTAACTCGGGCGACGGTTTATCTGAGTTTCCAAGATCGGCTGCAAGTTCGGCGGGCCGCACCATGTTCGCTTGGCTATCGGAGCTGCGAACAGGCGTGCTGTCGGGCGCCTTGCATCGGGGCTGAATCCGGTTTCAAATCCGCCTTGGCAGCGATGGAATCAGGCGGGGGTGCGGGTTCTGTATCGAAGTTGGGCTTGGGTGCTTCGGCCTGCTGCTTGCCTTTTTGCGCAGAGCTCCAGTTCGCTGCATACTCGTTCGCGCGCTGCTGCTGCTTCTTGTCGAGCTTGTTGTTCGTCCACTGCATCAGGCTCTCGGCGCGTGGCTCTCCAGCGGCCTTGGCCATTAAGAAATATTCCTGTGCCTGCAAACGGTCGAGCTTTACGCCCTGCCCGTTGTAGTAAAGGATGCCCAGGTTGCAAAGAGCCGGTGCATAGCCTTGATCGGCGGCTTTCTTGTACCACTTAACCGCTTCCGCGTAGTCGGGCTTTACGCCCTGGCCGATGTCGTACATCACCGCGAGATTGAACTGCGCGCTGGCAATGCCTTGCTCGGCGGACTTGCGGTACCACTTTTCGGCTTCGACAGGATTCTTGAAAGCCGATTCATCCTCCAGCATTGCGGCGAGTCCGGTAGCGGCGCGCGCATCCCCGCGCTCGGCTGCCTTCTGAAACCACTTGAGAGCCTGCGCACTATCCTTCGCAACGCCTTCGCCGCTGGAATACATCAGCGCCAGGTTGTACTCGGCCGGAATGATGCCTTGCTCAGCGGCTTTTTCGTACCACTGCGCAGCCTTCGCCAGGTCTGCCGGAACACCGAGACCCTTTGCGTACATCAACCCTACGTTGTACTGCGCGTGCGGCGCACCTTGCTCTGCAAGGGGTTCCCACTCTTTCAGCGCAGTCGCGTAATCGCCCTTTTCATAGGCTTGCTTACCCGCTTCAAAGTCTGCGGCGAGCAGGCCGCAAACGAACCCGAGCGCAAGAGACACCCCTAGCAACAGCTTCACGAGAGGGGAAAGGCAATTCGCGTGCCAACCGCAGAAACCGCGAGTTTCTCTAGGTCCCGAGTGATCGAGCGACGATGACGCACTCAATCATGTCGAGCGGGTCGGCGAAGGTAAAGATCTTCTCAGGAGCCAGTAGTTCCCCTTGTTCGAGCTTTCTGGCGCGACCAATCGACCGCTCGACATGGCCCTCGAATCCGTCATGGAACACCAAAGTCTTCATAACTTTCCCAAGAGATTCTACTCTTGCGACAAATCACATTGTCCTCTCGAAACGAATCCCGCTCAACTGTTAAAACGTGCCCGATGCCATATTGAAGGAGTGACGCGCATTCTGGCCATCGAATCCTCGTGTGACGAAACCGCTGCAGCGGTCGTCGAAAACGAGACGCGCGTGCTTTCATCAGCGGTGGCCTCACAACTGGATACGCACGCGCGCTACGGAGGCGTCGTACCCGAGATCGCGTCGCGCGAGCACCTGCGGGCGATCGTACCGGTGGTGCGCGCGGCGATGGAGCAGGCGTGCGCGGATTGGCGCTCGCTCGATGCTGTAGCGGTAACTATTGGCCCGGGCCTGATGGGATCGCTGCTGGTTGGTCTGACTTATGCGAAATCGATCTGCTTCGCCGCGGAGTTGCCGCTGATCGGCGTGCACCACGTCGAAGGACACATTCACGCGGTTCTGCTCGAAGCCGCCGGCGCGGGGCACCCCGTCGAGCTGCCGGCCGTAGCGCTGGTGGTAAGTGGCGGGCACACTCATCTTTATCGAGTGCTGGAGAATTCAAGTTACGCGCTACTTGGACGGACTCGCGACGACGCCGCGGGCGAAGCGTTCGATAAAGTCGCCAAGCTGCTGGGCTTTGGCTATCCTGGCGGCCCGGTGATCGATAAGCTTGCGCCTTTTGGACGACCCGACGCATATCGCTTCACGGACGCGAAGATGAAGGGCAACGCGCTGGATTTCAGTTTCAGCGGATTGAAAACCGCTGTGCTGCGCTGGACGGAGGCACGCGATTTACAAAGTGAAACCAGCGCGCGAAGGCGCTTGCTTGTTGACGTCCCGCATCCTTCAGTCGATCAATGGCTCGCCGTTACCCCGCAGCCTACGCTGGACTTACTCGCCAGCTTTCAAAGTACCGTCATTCGCGAACTGTTGAAACGAGCGGGACGCGCGGCAGACCAAGTGGATGCGCGCGCTGTGATTGTCTCGGGCGGCGTCGCTTGCAACAGCGGCTTGCGGCAAGCCGCGCATGAGCGGCTTACTTCGGTACCGGTCTACTTCCCATCGCCCGCGCTCTCTACTGACAACGCCGTGATGATTGCCGCTGCTGCGTTTCCCAAGCTTCACCGCCGCGAGTTCGTGCCGCTGAGCGTAACGGCGAGCGCGCAATTACCGCTCTAGGACCGCTTTCGCTCGTCTGCGTTTGTTGCTAACATCCGCCTGCGAGGTTCCATGAAACGCTCTCTCCTATGCACCGTTCTGCTGAGTGCAGTTGCGGCGGCCGCTCAGCAGCAGCCCGCTGGCATTCCAATGAGGTGCACTTTCGCCGCATCAGATCGCACAATTCGAGGACGAACTACGCGCCAACCCCCAACAGGATCGAAGCCGATACGAGCTATTGCAACACTACTTCTCGCAGATTGTGGCGCAGGGGGCGAACGCACCTGCGGCTTTGCGTGACGAGCGGTTCCGGCACATTCGCTGGCTGATTCAAAACCAACCCGCTTCGCGTCTGGCCGGCATTACTGCCGCGACGATGATGACCGGCGACGCGCCCGACCCGGAGCACTATGAACTCGGCAAGGCTTTGTGGCTCGAACAAGCAGAGGCCAACTCGCACAACGGAGATGTGTTGATGAACGCCGCCAGGTTTGTGCGGCAGCAGGACACTCGTCTGGCTCTGGACCTCATGCATAAGGCACACGCGGTTGCGCCCGGCGACCTGACGATCGACCAGCAGCTTGGTGACCTGCTTGGAGATATTGCGCTGCATGGTGAACCAGATCTCTCGAAGCTCGCTATGACAGAACTGCAGAACTGCGGTGACCTGAAAGTGTGTACCAGCGCCGCCCTGGTGATGGCATCCGATAGGCAGGTTCTACCACCCGGCGCAAAAGAACTCGCGAGAACAATATTGCAGCAGGCGCATGCGGCCGAACCGATGAACCTGATGGTGAGCGAACGCCTGAATGCGCTCGAAGACTCGCCCGCCAGGTTTCTTCGCATCGAAGGCAATGTGATGCAGAACAACCTCGTCTCGAGTGTGGAGCCCGAGTACCCTCCGCTCGCCAGGCAGGCACAGATATCAGGTGTTGTCCGCATGGAAATTTCGGTGTCGCCTGAGGGCAGAGTCGACGGCTTGAAGCTGATCAGCGGTCATCCCCTTCTCGTGACCCCTGCGCAGGAAGCGGTGAAGCGGTGGGTCTACAAACCAACGTTGTTGAATGGCGAACCGGTTAAGGTCATCACAACCGTAGAAGTACGCTTCCGGTATGAACACTGAGTGAAAGGCGAACCAGGCTTGATCGCTTACGGTCCTAAAATCGCGGCCCCGCTTGAGCGCAGTGGCATAATACTTTCCTAGCATGGGTTCCGAGGGCCACCACGACGAACTGGACGAGTTCATTCGTCAAACTCGCTGGCGGCAGCGGAACATCGTCTTCCCCGACACGGTCCGGAATACTCGGTCGGTGAACGTCTTCCTATGGAAAGGGTCGGCGGATCCGTCATTGGTTCAGCAGATCGGCGCCTGGGTGTTCTCGCTAGTGTTCTTTGGTTATGCTGGCGCGTACGCCGGGATGTCTGCCTACGGCAGCCGAGAGGACGACTCAGCCGGATTCATTCTCACGGGCGCGTTGTCTCTTGGCGCGTTCGCAATCGGAGTGAGGTTGTTCCGCAACGGCTTCCCGCGACGTCCAGGGCGCTAGCGGTTTTCAAAACGAACGGTTCAAACTGAACCACTGAGCGAAAAACGTTAGACTCAAGGTTCATGAATCGCCGGACTGCGTTGAAGCTGGGACTCGCGGGAGCTTCCGCTCCGTTGCTAACGGGCGCGGCGGCCTCTGAGCTGACCACCGAGATCTATCGAATCAAGCTGAAGCACACGTGGACCACGGTGATGTCGTCGAGCGATTTTCGCGACACGTTGAAAGTCACATACCGTCGCGATGGCATCACGGGTCATGGCGAAGGCGCGCCCATCGTGCGCTACAAAGAGAGCGCGCAATCCGCAAAGGATGCGGTGGACGCTGTGCGCGGCACGCTGCTGAGCGGCGACCCAGCGCAGTTTTCCAAACTCATCAGCACCACATTCGCGAAGATGAATGGCGAGTACGCCGGGCGCGCCGCCATCGACATTGCACTGATGGATTGGGTTGGCCAGAAGTTAGGCGTGCCACTTTATCAATACTTCGGACTTGACCCGCATGATGCGCCCGTCACTACGTTTTCGATCGGGATTGATAATCCGGCGGCGACGAAGGCCAAAGTAGACGAAGCTGCGCAGTTCCCGGTACTCAAGATTAAAGTTGGGCTCGATTCCGACGAAGCCACCATGCAGGCGGTGCGCGCCGCGACGAAGAAGCCGCTGCGCGTCGATGCCAACGAAGGCTGGACCAATAAAGAAGAAGCGGTACGCAAGATCAACTGGCTTGAGACGCAAGGCGTCGAGTTTATCGAGCAACCGATGCCCGCGCACATGATCGAAGAAACGCGTTGGGTGCGCAGTAAAGTGCACATGCCGATCATTGCGGATGAAGCCTGCCGTCATGCCTCCGACATTCCCAAGCTTGCCGATGCGTTCGATGGCGTGAACATCAAGCTCGACAAGTCGGGCGGGATGATCGAGGCTTACCGCATGATCAATGTGGCGCGCTCGCTCAACATGAAAGTGATGCTGGGCTGCATGGTCTCGACCTCTGCAACGGTCACGGCGGCGGCGCATCTTTCCCCGCTGGTGGATTACGCCGATCTCGATGGCAACTTGCTCATCGCGAACGATCCTTTCCACGGCGTAGAAGTGAGAGAAGGCAAGTTGATCTTGCCCAATCGCCCCGGGCTGGGGTTGCTTCCCGCTTAGCTTTTTATTGCACGTCAAACGTCTGGCGTGCTTCGACGGTCTGTTTCCCGATCTCGTCGTGCAGCGTGAGAACCACGGTGTACTGCCCGGGGCGGATGTTCTTGTCGAGGTTCAGACTAATAGCCGCGGGGACCCACGGCTGCGGATAAAAGCCCATCGTCTTTTCGACCGCCGCATCGGGCTTGCTGAAAAGACTTTTGCCTTCCGCGTTCAACAGAGCCACGCCGTAAGCGACATCCACGGCGTTGCCAGGGCCATACTTGTAGCCCGTAATGTCAAAGCGCGCCCACATCGTGGCGCCCGGCCCGTACACTGCGGTGGGTAACGCCGCAGCATCGTCTTCGCCGCGATAGAAACCGAAGTTGCGCATGGTGAGCGTTTCAGCAGGGTCCACACCACGCGACCGTACCTTGATACTCACGTCTTTGTCGACCGTCTGTTGAGATAACTCATCGGTGACGCTTACATGCACGGCATACGTGCCGCCGATGGCAATCGGCGGGATTGCGAACACCTCGCGAATCTTCGGCCGCCAGTCGCGATCTTGAGGCGCCAGCGCGCTCTCGAGCTTTGACTTGACCGGCGCAATCACCGGCGTGCCGCGCGGATCGGTCACCGTGAGGCGATAACTGATCTGCACTTTTTCGAGCGGCGAAATCTTGTAATTGGCCAGATAGAAACTCAGGTAGACGTTCTCGCCCGGTTGAAAATCTCCGTCCGCCGGCGGCCCGTCTTCGCTGAATGAGAACTGCAGTTGCGCAATTTCGATCTTCGCGGGCGCGGCGCAGACCGGCATGGCTGCCAGCAGCAGAAGCATAGGAAGATTTCTAAGGCAGGTCATTGCTGTGTGGTGTTGGGGCGCTGTTCGGGATTGAAGTTGAGCGGCAGATCGATAAACGCGAACTTCGCGCCATCTTCATCGCTGATGCGCAGCTTGTAGTGTTGCGGCTGAACATCGAAGAGCACGTTGCCCTGATCGCTCTCGGCGGGTTTGACGACGCGCATCACACCCATCCAGTTCGGTACTTGCGCGCCGGACGTCTCTTCGTTATAGCTGTTGCCCTGATCATCGACGAGAGTCAGAGTCGGTACAGTGGCCGGCTGCGAACCGCTGTTCACTACGCTCATATGCACCAGCAGGAAACGGTTGCGGGGCACGCGAGCCGCTGCGCCTTCACCTAAGCCAACCGGCCATGACGTATCGAACGCGTTATAGATCAGCATGCCGGCATTGGCTCGCTCACCCATCTGGAATGTACGGACGTGAAAGGTTTGCGAGGAACAGCCGAAGAAGCTGAAAGCGATCAAGACCGGCAACAGAACACGGTGCGGCACTAGAGCCAATTTACAGCAGAGACGTTAACGTTTAGCGGCCTTCACCATGCGATCGAACTTTTTAACCTGCTCCGGCGTGAGCACCTGTACGATCCGCTCATGCCCTTCGCCCAGGGTACTGTCGTAGTATTTCGAGAAATCGTCGAGGATCGATTCGATCTTCAGAACCTGCTCATCAGTGAGGTTCAGCTCGCGCTTCCACCGATCCATCACCATCGCTTTGCCGCCGTCATTCCAGGTGATGTGATTCCGCGCATCACGATCGACCTTCGCGCTCATCACGGCCGCCCCGGCCGCTGCACCGGCGAGAAACACAAGCAGGATGATGAGAAATGACGATGCCTTACTGGTGGCGGTGTCGGGCGGGGGCATCAGCATCGGCGCGTTCCCGGGCTAATTGGCGTCGTAACTGGCGAGCGTGAGCATCATGCCTGCACGGTCATCCGCGGGTTGATGATCAACACTCACGTCGTGACTGGCCATGATTGCCTCGGGGCTGGGCGGAAACGGCTTCGAAGAATCGTCCCGGACGAAAAGAAAGCTGCCCGCGCAAGTCAGCAGCACGAGCGACGCATAGACAACCCGGCGCCCCAACAGCGATTGAAACGAGAACGGATTCCAAGCCGAACGGACGCGCTGCTGTTGCTCAATCGATGCGGCAAGCTTCGCGTAGAAATAGGGCGGAGGCGCAACGCTGTCATCGCTGCGCAGTGTAGCCATAAGTGCGGACATTTCCCGCATCTGGCTCACTTCGCGCTGAGCACGCGCGTCCTGATCGAGAGCACGCAAAAACTCAGGGGACTGAGAGCCGCTCAAATACTCTTCGAGGCCGCTTTTGATTTTCTCGTCCATATGATTATTCCTGAACCTTTCCTGCCAGCGAACCGGGTTTATCGAGGCGCTGCGCCGCTTTCACCAGCTTCTGGCGCGCGCGAAACAATTTCACTTTGATTGTATTCTCGTTCATGCTCATCATCCCGGCCAACTCTTCCACCGAGTAGCCTTCCACTTCCTTGAGCATGAGCAACGTTCGTTCTTCGGGCGACACCTTCGCCATCAGCTTGGTGATGTAGTCCCGGCCGGCAAGCGCAACATCAGCGCCGGGTGTGCGTGAAGTGGCCGGTTCGGTGTTCTCCACGCGGCGCACTTCATCCTCACTGAGGTCACTTTCATAGACCAGCTTGCGCACCTTCTTTTTGCGCAGGTAGTCGAAGCACTCGTTGACCGTGATCTTGTAGATCCAAGTGATCAGTGAGCTGCGGAAATCGAAATTACGGATCGAAAAGTAGACCTTGTAGAAAACCTGCTGCGCGATATCTTCCACATCGTTGCGCTGCCGCACGATGCCGTGGATGATCGAGAAGACCTTCGACTGATACTTTTGGACGATCTCCTGGAAAGCCGACTCGTCGCCCGCTTGCGCACGGCGCACCAGAGCGCCTTCGGGAGTATTCTCGTAATCCACTCGAGTCTTTGTGGCGGCTTTAACCCCGAGCTCGGGGGATCCGAAAACCGGTAACGGAAGCGCGCTGGAAACGGTTCCCATACGCCATGTCTGACGCACCCCTAACTCGCATGGTTTCAAGACCGAAGCACACTTTGGAACATTAGCAGAAATTAAGCGGTAACGCGGGCGCGAATGAGGTTGGCTGGCCCCGATAACGCGGAACCCGTGGGATATTTGATTACGGTTATCGAAGCGTGCCCGGCACACCCGGCCATAGGCCCGAAATCAGCGTTGGCTGATGTTTTGCGCGATCCAAAGCGCTAGCTGCGGCTCAGATACCGTCCCGGCCGCAACACCAAGCATGGTTTCGAGCGCGTCAACTTGGGAGGCGGTCAGGCGGTAGCCGTTGATCGCCAAAAATAGACCGATGCAAAGGAAGGCAGCTCTTTTATTGCCGTCCATGAAGGCGTGGTTTCTTGCTACGCCGTAGCAGTAGGCAGCCGCTAACTCCGCGATCGTGGCGGCATTGTTGTATGCATAGATATTGCGGGGACGCGCAAGGGCTGACTCCAGTAGACTTTCGTCCCGAAGGCCTCGCGCTCCTCCGAATTCCGAAATGCTTTCCTCGTGCAGCAGCAGGACCGCTTTCCTGCGGATCAGGCAGGTTCGGAACTCACTTCGCAAGTTCTTTGAAGGTGTCGCGGTAGTCCTTCATCAGTGCACGGCCCGCCTTGAGTTGGTCTTCAATGGCTGGGTCATACGGCGTGATGAGATAGCCTTCTGCCGTTTCAATGGCGTAAAGGGTATCTCCTTTCTCGACGTTCATTCGGGCAAGCATTTCCTTTGGAAGGACAGCGCCGGTCGAGGTGCCGATCTCAGTGAGTTTCAGCGGCGTGGCCATCTCTCAATCCATACCTAAAGAAGATTCTAATGCAGTCGAGCAGACTACAGTGGATTACACCGTGGATCGCTTGCGCTGCCCAAATCGAACCCGCACCGCAATCGCAACCACCGTAATGAATATGCACCCCTCCACCAGTAATTTCTCGCCATCCAACCAATCTGTCGGCTGATCTTTCAAATTGGGATCAATCAGCAAGCCGTGCGTATAGAAGACTGCCGCGCAAGCGTACGCCGTGTAATGAAGCGGCTTCCAGCGCCGGTTTCCGAGCTGCGGCCGGAAATAGGACGTGACCACGACGAAGATCAACAGGTACAACGCGAGCGCGCCTAAGTTGTTGTAAAGCGTCTGATGCGGCGAGTGAACAGGATAGAGAACGTCAAACCAGCGAAACCCAGCTGTTGATGAGGCCAGCAGGATAGCCGGGTGCAGCAGCGCGCAGCTGAGCGCGATATACCCGGTCCAGTTGTGAATTTGGAATACGGGTAAACGGCGATGCGGCCAGTTGCGAACGGTGTTGTATTTGGTCGAGAGCAACAGCCCCAGAAGAATGTTGCAGGTGAGCAAGCCCATGGTGATGAGGCCGATAACGCTCGACAGATCTACCGCGTTCACCGGCGCATCCGTTCTGGCCTGCACAGCATCCAAAGCATTGAGTTATTCTAAAACCATGGTCAATCTCACTCCCGTCGCGGTGAACAAGGTAAGAGAAATTCTGGATTCGCAGA
Source organism: Bryobacterales bacterium (assembly GCA_963792655.1). GTDB lineage: Bacteria > Acidobacteriota > Terriglobia > Bryobacterales > Bryobacteraceae > DOZZ01. The sequence goes on along the minus strand of CAWBWU010000003.1, from coordinate 896,092 downwards.
ATCCGCAACCGGCCGGATTGCGCCTGTCCGTAGTGGGCGGCGGCTGTTCCGGATTCAGCTATTCGATGGCGTTCGAGAACACCCCGAACATGCTCGACAAAACTTATAATTACGAAGGCCTGAAGGTGTTCGTAGACCAGGCCAGCCTCCTGTACCTGGATGGCGCAGAGGTCGACTATGTCGAGACTCTGGAAGGTTCAGGCTTCAAATTCAACAACCCGCAAGTAAAGTCGACCTGCGGTTGCGGCAGCAGCTTCAGCGTTTAAGCTTTTGGCCGCGAAACCATTCGCGTCCATACGCGGCTTGCACGCTTTTGCTGCCCATGCTATTCTGACCGAAGTTCCCTAGCAATGCTCAGTGGGAGGTCTGCGTCCGGAGTAAGGACGGGCCGCTTGCACCAATGAGGAGAAATGGCAAACAAATCAGGTAAGCAGTACCAATCCGCGTCTAAACAGGTTGAGCAGCGTCCTTACCACTTAAGGGAAGCTGTTCCGCTCCTCCAAAAGATCAAGTTCGCCAAGTTCGATGAGACGGTTGAGGTCCACCTGCGTTTGGGTGTTGACCCCAAGCACGCCGACCAGATGGTCCGTGGCACCGTGCTCATGCCGAATGGTCTTGGCAAGTCCAAGAAAGTTCTGGTGATCGCGAGCGGCGATAAACAGCGTGAGGCACAAGAGGCCGGCGCTGATTTCGTCGGCGGCGAAGACATGGTCAATAAGATCCAGTCCGAAGGCTGGGTCGATTTCGATGCCGTGATCGCCACGCCCGATATGATGCGTTCCGTCGGTAAGCTGGGTAAGGTCCTGGGTCCGCGCGGGCTCATGCCGAACCCGAAGACCGGCACTGTCACGGCTGACGTGAAGACTGCCATCAACGAGATCAAGGCCGGTAAGGTGGAGTTCCGCGTCGACAAGACAGGGATCATTCACGCGCCGGTCGGCAAGATCAGCTTCGCCTCCGATAAGCTCGTCGAGAATGCGGCGGCATTGATCACAGCCGTCATCAAGGCCAAACCGCCGGCAGCCAAGGGCAAATACGTGAAGAGCGCAACGTTGTGCTCGACCATGAGCCCTGGTGTTGCGCTGGACGTGGCGGACTACAGCGAGAAGGTTGTCGCTTAACCGCGCGGCCAAGGACACTCTCAATGAAGAAACGCGAAGACAAACATAAAGATTTCGCCGAGCTGCGGGCTGAGCTGGAAAAGCTGCAGAACCTTTTCGTCACGGGCTACGAAAAGATGAAGGTCGAGCAGGATTACGAGCTCCGCAAAACCGTTCGCGGCGCAGGCGGCACGTACAAGGTCATCAAGAACAACGTGGCGCAGAAGGCCAGCGAAGGCCTTTCGAGCCAGGACCTGCTGGGTAATCTGCGCGGCATGACGTCGCTGGTCTACACGCACAACGATCCGGTGGCGCTCGCGAAGGCGCTTACGAACTTACGCCCGGACTAATCCCGCATTCACTTTTAAAGCGGGCATGGTTGAGGGCCGAGTGGTGGATGTCAAAGGGATCAACGATCTCGCGACGATGCCGCCGAAGGAAGAGATTTACGCGAAGCTGCTGTTCCTGATCCAGGCACCGGCGCAGCGTTTGGCAACCGCGGTCAACGCGGTGGGGCGCAACCTGGCGGTAGTGATCGACCAGGCCGTGCAGGAAAACAAGTTTCAGCAGTAACCGGTTCAGCAAAGTTTCGAAAGGAATCTAAGGAACACAATCATGGCGGACATTAACGCAATCTCAGAATCAATCCAGGGCTTGACGCTGCTCGAAGCTTCGCAGCTGGTCAAGATGCTCGAAGAAAAGCTCGGCGTGTCGGCAGCGGCGGCAGCCGTAGCAGCGGCTCCGGCAGCGGGCGGTGGTGCGGCGGCAGCGGCTCCGGCAGCGGAAGAGAAGACCGAGTTCACGGTTGTCCTCACCGCGGCGGGCGCAAACAAGATCAACGTCATCAAGGCCGTTCGCGAAGTCACCAGCCTCGGCTTGAAGGAAGCCAAAGACCTGGTCGACGGTGCTCCGAAGCCGGTCAAAGAAGGCGTCAGCAAGGAAGAAGCCGAGACGATCAAGAAGAAGTTCGTCGACGCGGGCGCGACCGTCGAAGTCAAGTAGTCCGGTCCAGGCAGCGGAACAGAGCCGGCGCAAGCCGGTTCAGCAAAGCAGTGGCGGCGCGTGCCCAATGGCAACGCGCTGCCTGCACGTGTTTGGTCGGAAGTTTGACGGCGGGCGTAAGGTCTGGTACGCTTTTGATATTGGACATTGTGTCAGCCGGTCGAAAGGCTGGTTCGTGGTTCGGGAAATTAGCTTCTTTGCAATCAAGTAGCAGTTGCCGTCGGGCTGCCGCTCGGTTCCCCCTGCGTCAAAACGCTTCCGCCCAAAGTGTGTTCAGCCCTGCCCAGGGTTGCCGTACTCCTTTTTTCTGCTTTCTTTCTTCGCCGGCCATCCGGCGAGTTCCGCAGCTTATTCGATCATTTCAGGCCGGCCGGGGGAACTTGTTTCCCGCGTATCCGTCCAGTTTAGTGTCCCAGCAGTTATCTGTAACTCATCAGTCCGCTTTGCGGCTGGTGTGAACACGTGTGCGTCCGCCCGTAAGGGTTGGGCGCCTTTTGCTTTGTGTGGCCCTCTGGAGTTTAACTCATGACGACTTACGAAACAGCGCCCGAGAGAGTCGATTTCTCCAAAATCAAAACTTCGATTCCGATCCCCAATCTGATCGAGGTGCAGAAGAATTCATATGAACGTTTTCTGCAAATGGATTTGCTCCCGAACGAACGTGACGACGCGGGCTTGCAAACTGTATTCAGCTCAGTGTTCCCCATCAGCGATTTCCGCGGGGTCAGCACCCTTGAGTTTGTCGATTATTCAATCGGCAACTGGGAGTGCAAGTGCGGCAACCTGAAGGGTCTCGAAAATCTGCGCACAACCTGCCGCAATCCTACTTGTGGACACGTGATCAAGACCGATCCGTTCCACCCGGGCGACGTGCTTTGCCCCTATTGCGGCACTTTCAATCGCAACATCGTCACCTTCTGCAATAAGTGCGGCGACCCGGTTGGCCTGCAACTGAAATACGACATGGTGGAGTGCCAGGAGCGAGGCATGACGTATGCCGCCCCCCTGAAGGTCACGATCCGCCTCACCGTGTATTCCAAAGATGCCGAGACCGGCGTCAAGAGCGTTCGCGACATCAAGGAGCAGGAAGTTTTCTTCGGCGACATCCCGCTGATGACGGACAACGGAACGTTCATCATCAACGGCACCGAGCGCGTCATCGTTTCGCAGTTGCATCGTTCGCCCGGCGTGTTCTTCGAACGCGTGGCGGCGATGGGATACTTCCTCGGCAAGATCATTCCCTATCGCGGTAGCTGGGTCGAGTTCGAGTACGACAACAAGAACCTGCTCTACGTCCGCATCGATCGCAAGCGCAAGTTTTATGGTTCGGTGTTTCTGCGCGCGCTCGGTCTCAAGACCGACGAGCAGATTCTGAAAGCGTTCTATCGCATTACGAAGCTTTCGATTGCCGACAAGAAGCTTTACTGGCAGGTGGACGAAAACCTGGCCGGCCTGAAGCTCTCACACGCCATCGAGAACAAAGCGGGCGAGTCGGTAGTTCCGCAAGGCAAGAAGATCACCTCTTCTTTCATGAAGGAGCTGCTGAAGCAGAAGATCGAAAAGGTGGAAGTCGCGCCGAACGATCTGGAAGCTGCCTATGTCGCCGCCGACGTGGTCGACATGCAGACCGGCGAGGTCATGATTGATGCCAACAGTGAGCTGACGCCCACCATCATCGGCAAGATCATGGAAGCCGGTATCGAGAACATCGAAATCTTCTTCCCTGAGCGTGATGAAGTCGGCACCGTAATTTCCGCGACGCTGCGCAAGGATCCGGTGAAGTCCGAAAAGGACGCGCTGATCGAAATCTATCGCAAGCTGCGCCCGGGTGATCCGCCCACCGTCGACACCGCTACGCAGTTGTTCCACGGCATGTTCTTCGACCCGCGCAAGTACGACTTCTCGCGCGTAGGCCGCATGAAGTTCAACATCAAGCTGCACGATCAGGCTGACTACGCGCCCCAAAGCTGGATCGATAATCCGGACACCAAGAGCAAGAGCCCGCTCGATCGCCGCGTACTTGATCATGATGATTTCTTCGCGACGATCCGTTTCCTGCTCAAGCTGCGCAAGGGCATCGGCGTCCGTTGACGATATCGATCACCTTGGTAATCGCCGCGTTCGCGCTGTTGGCGAGCTGCTCGAAAATCAGTTCCGCATCGGCCTGGTTCGCATGGAGCGCGCGATCAAGGAAAAGATGAGCGTCTACCAGGAGATGTCGTCGGCGATGCCGCACGATCTGGTCAACGCGAAGCCCGTGATGGCAGCGATCCGTGAGTTCTTCGGATCGAGCCAGCTCTCGCAGTTCATGGATCAGACCAATCCCCTTTCCGAGATCACGCATAAACGGCGTCTCTCGGCTCTTGGACCGGGTGGTTTGTCGCGTGAACGCGCCGGCTTCGAGGTGCGCGACGTGCACCCGACGCACTACGGCCGCATCTGTCCGATTGAAACGCCGGAAGGCCCGAACATCGGCCTGATCTCGTCGCTCTCCTGCTTCGCGCGCATCAACGAGTACGGCTTCATCGAAAGCCCGTACCGCAAAGTGCAGGGCGGGGTAGTCGCTGATGAGATTCAGATTCTGAATCCGGGCGATACCAAGTTCAAAGTTGGCGACGTGTTGAAGCGCGCTGACATCGACGCTGCAAACTCTGCCCTTGCCGCCAGCAAAAAGCAAGCCGAGTTTGAAGCCCACTGCGAATACCTCAGCGCCTGGGAAGAAGACAAGTGGACCATCGCGCAGGCGAACGTTCAGCTTGACGAAACCGGCCGCATTGTTCCGGAACTGGCGAACGCTCGCCAGGCGGGCAACTTCGTGCTGAAGCATCGCGATGAGATTGAGTTCATCGACGTCAGTCCGAAGCAGCTTGTCTCGGTCGCAGCCAGCCTCATCCCGTTCCTTGAGAACGACGATGCCAACCGCGCACTGATGGGTTCGAACATGCAGCGCCAGGCAGTTCCGCTGCTCCGTGCGGATGCTCCTTATGTCGGCACCGGCATGGAGTACGTTACGGCTCGCGATTCGGGCGCCGTGGTGCTCTGCAAACGTTCGGGCATCGTGGACTCGGTCGATTCCGAGCGCATCATCGTTCGCGTCGAAGGTGGCGCGCACGAGGGTCAGATGTCGCGCGAAGTCGGCGCGGACATCTACACGATGACCAAGTTCAAGCGTTCCAACCAGAACACTTGCATCAACCAGAAGCCGATCGTGCATGTGAATCAGCGCGTGATCAAAGGCCAGGTATTGGCCGATGGTCCTTGCACCGACATGGGCGAACTGGCTCTCGGACGCAACGTGCTGGTGGCGTTCATGCCCTGGCGCGGTTGCAACTTCGAAGACGCCATCCTGGTCAGCGAGAAGCTGGTCAAAGAAGACTACTACACCTCGATCCATATCGAAGAGTTCGAGATTGAAGCCCGCGACACCAAGCTGGGGCCAGAGGAGATTACGCGCGACATCCCCAACATCGCGGACTCTTTCCTGCGCAACCTGGATGAAAGCGGCATCATTCGCTCGGGCGCAACGGTGAAGCCAGGCGACATTCTGGTCGGCAAGGTCACGCCGAAGGGCGAGACTCAGCTCACTCCCGAAGAGAAGCTGCTCCGCGCGATCTTCGGCGAAAAGGCCGGAGACGTCAAGGACGCTTCGCTCTATTGCCCGCCGGGCATCGAAGGCACTGTCGTCGATTGCAAAATCTTCTCCCGCAAAGGTCAGGAGAAGGACGAGCGCGCGCACGCCATCGAAGAAGATGAAACGAATCGCCTCAAGCGCAATCTGCAGGACGAGATCCGCATCCTGAAAGACGAGCGCGCCAAGCGTATCGGCGCACTGCTCGAAGGCAAGGAACTGCAGCTCGATCTGCACGACGAGAAGACCAACAAGAAACTCTTCTCGAAGGGCACGCTCATCACACGTGACCTGATCGATCAGGCGAAGTCGCGCGACCTCAAGCGCATGCGCCTGAAAGACAAGGACACGCGCACCAACGAACAGATCGACGACATCGAAGAGATGACGTCGCGCCAGATCGTGGTGCTCGAGAAGATCACCGAAGAGAAGATCGCCAAGCTGCGCAAGGGCGACGAACTGCCCCCCGGCGTCATCAAGCTGGTCAAGGTCTACATCGCCATGAAGCGCAAGCTTTCCGTCGGCGACAAGATGGCCGGCCGCCATGGCAACAAGGGCGTCATCGCGCGCATTCTTCCCGATGAAGATATGCCGTATCTGCCGGATGGAACGCCGGTAGAAATCGTCCTCAACCCGCTCGGCGTGCCTTCCCGTATGAACGTGGGGCAGATTCTCGAGACGCACCTCGGCTGGGCAGCCAAGGCTCTAAATCTTCACTTCGCAACGCCGGTATTCGACGGCGCGACGGAGAAGGAGATCAAGAAGCAGTTGACGCTCGCTGGCTTGCCGACTTCGGGCAAGACCAAGCTCTTCGACGGCATGACCGGAATGGAGTTCGAACAGCCGGTGACCGTGGGCTACATCTACATGTTGAAGCTCTCGCACCTGGTTGACGACAAGATTCACGCACGCTCCATCGGACCTTACTCGCTCATCACGCAGCAGCCGCTGGGTGGTAAGGCGCAGTTCGGCGGACAGCGTTTCGGTGAGATGGAAGTCTGGGCGCTTGAAGCTTATGGCGCGGCTTACATCCTGCAGGAATTGCTGACGGCGAAGTCCGATGACGTCTATGGCCGCGCCAAGATTTACGAGGCGATTGTGAAGGGTGAAGCCGCGATCGAACCCGGTGTACCGGAATCGTTCAACGTGCTGATCCGCGAGTTGCAGTCACTCTGTCTCGACGTGGAATTGATGAAGAAGCCGCGCGAAATCATGGATCTCGCGCCGGCGGCGGACTAATTACTTGTTCAGGATGCGCTTCGGGTTTTAGCCCCGGGCGCATCCGCGTTGCACTATGTTTTGTTTCAAAGGGTCTTTTGGGAGATTTTGATGCGTTCTTCTCCGTACGATAGAGCAAATTTGATCGCGGATTTCGATTCCATCCGCATTTCACTGGCATCGCCGGAAAAAATCCGGAGCTGGTCTCATGGTGAAGTCACCAAGCCGGAGACGATTAACTACCGCACCTTCAAGCCGGAACGCGACGGGTTGTTCTGCGCCCGCATCTTCGGCCCCATCACTGACTGGGAATGCCTCTGCGGCAAGTACAAGCGCATGAAGCATCGCGGCGTGATCTGCGATAAGTGCGGTGTAGAAGTGACCCTGGCTCGTGTGCGCCGCGAGCGCCTGGGTCATATTGAACTCGCGAGCCCGTGTTCGCATGTGTGGTTCTTCAAGGGCCTGCCTTCGCGCATCGGCCACTTGCTCGACATCACGCTGCGCGAACTCGAGCGCGTCCTGTATTTCGAAGCATTCGTTGTAGTCGATCCAGGTGAAGTGCCGGATCTGTCGATGGGCGAAGTGATCAGTGACGAACGCAAGCGCGCGCTCGATGCTGAACACCCGGGCAAGTTCGTCGCTCTGATGGGCGCCGAAGGCGTCAAGGAACTGCTGAAGAAGATCGACATCGAAGGCCTCAGTGAAGAAATGCGCGAGCGCATGAAGACTGAGACCAGCCAGCAGAAGAAGCTCAAGTTCGCCAAGCGCCTGCGCGTGGTTGAGAGCTTCCGCAAGTCGGGCAACAAGCCGGAGTGGATGATTCTCGATGTGCTCCCGGTCATTCCGCCCGAGCTGCGCCCGCTGGTGCCGCTCGATGGTGGCCGCTTCGCGACTTCGGATCTGAACGATCTCTATCGCCGCGTCATCAACCGCAATAACCGCCTGAAGAAGCTGATGGAGCTGCATGCTCCGGACGTGATCGTGCGCAACGAAAAGCGCATGCTGCAGGAAGCCGTCGATGCGTTGTTCGACAACGGCCGCCGCGGCCGTGTGTTGCGTGGTGCGAACAACCGTCCGCTCAAGTCGCTCTCCGATACGCTCAAGGGTAAGCAGGGCCGCTTCCGCCAGAACTTGCTCGGCAAGCGCGTCGACTACTCGGGCCGTTCCGTCATCGTCGTCGGTCCCGAACTGAAGCTGCACCAGTGCGGTCTGCCGAAGAAGATGGCGCTCGAACTGTTCAAGCCCTTCATCTATCACCGCCTGGAACAGCGCGGCCATTGCACCACCATCAAGCAGGCGAAGGAACTCGTCGAGCAGCAGGATCCGGTGGTTTGGGACATTTTGGAAGAGGTCATCAAAGACCACCCCATCATGCTCAACCGCGCTCCAACCCTGCACCGTTTGGGTATCCAGGCGTTCGAGCCCGTGCTGGTCGAAGGCAAGGCGCTGAAGATTCACCCGCTGGTTTGCACGGCGTTCAATGCGGATTTCGACGGCGATCAGATGGCCGTTCACATCCCGCTCTCGCCTGAAGCGCAGATCGAAGCCGCGACGCTGATGCTTGCGTCGAACAACATCCTGTCGCCCGCGCATGGTGGACCGATCACGATCCCCACGCAGGACATGGTGCTTGGCTGCTACTACCTGACCAAAGCCCGCCCCGGCACCAAGGGCGAAGGCCGCACGTTCGCTTCTACGGACGACGTTTTGATCGCGCTCGAAATGGGCGAAGTCGAAACGCTGACGCCGATCCGCCTGCGCTATACCGGCATGGTGATCGATCTCAGCAAGGCCTTCGACAATCAGAACATCGTTCACACCGAGCCGATCGACTACGTGAAGCAGTACATGGACACGACTGTCGGCCGCGTGATCTTCAACGACCATCTTCCCGAAGACATGCCGTTCATCAACGGTCTGTTGAAGAAGAAGGGTCTCGCTCAACTGGTGCAGTACTGCTACCTGAAGCTTGGCTTGCAGGTCACGGTTGGCATGCTCGATGAAGTGAAGTCACTCGGCTTCCTTTATGCGACGCGCGCCGGTATCTCGATCGGTGTCGACGACATGGTTGTCCCCGACGAGAAGGCCGGGCTCGTAGCCGCTGCCGAACAGGAAGTCATCGCCGTCGAAAGCCAGTATCAGGACGGCGCGATCACCCAGGGCGAGCGCTATAACAAGGTCATCGAAATCTGGTCGAAGGTCACTGAACGCGTGTCCGATCAGATGTTCCAGGCCATGGAAGAGGACGACCGCACCGGCCGTTACCTCAACCCGATTTACATCATGGCCGACTCCGGCGCCCGCGGATCGAAACAGCAGATTCGCCAGCTCTCCGGTATGCGCGGTTTGATGGCCAAGCCCTCGGGCGAGATCATCGAAACGCCGATCAAAGCCAACTTCCGCGAAGGCCTCGACGTGTTGCAGTACTTCATCTCGACGCACGGCGCGCGCAAGGGTCTGGCCGATACGGCGCTCAAGACCGCTGACTCGGGCTACCTCACCCGCCGCTTGTGCGACGTGGCGCAGGACGTCATCATCTCGGAAACCGATTGCGGAACGACCGAAGGCATCACGGTCGAAGCGATCATCGAGTCGGGCGAAATCATCGAACCGTTGCGCGACCGCATCATCGGCCGTGTAGCGCTTGAAGATGTGCGCGACTTCGAGAACACCATCATCGTCAAGGCCAATCAGGAAATCGACGAAGAACTCGCCAACCTGATTCACGCCGCTGGTAAGGACGGTGTCAAGATTCGTTCCGTGCTGACCTGCGAATCGAAGCGCGGTGTTTGCGTCGCCTGCTACGGACGCAATCTCGCGACGGGCCGTCTGGTGGAACGTGGTGAAGCCGTGGGTATCATTGCGGCGCAGTCGATCGGTGAACCTGGCACGCAGTTGACCATGCGTACCTTCCACATCGGCGGTACGGCGACGCGAGTTTCCGAGCAGTCGACGCAGGATGCGAAGTCGGATGGCTTTGCGAAGTTCATGGGCATTCAGTCCGTCAAGAACGAAAAGGGCGAACTGATCGCGATGAACCGCAACGGCATCATCGGCATCGTCGATGAGAAGGGCCGTGAGAAGGAACGCTACCCGGTTGTCTACGGTGCGCGCATCTCGGTCGCGGACGGCGATCCGGTGAAGATCAACCAGATCCTGCTCGAGTGGGATCCGTACACGTTCTCGATCCTGACCGAAGTCTCGGGCGTCATTCACTTCAAGGATCTTCTCGAAGGCATGACGGTGGCCGAACAGGTCGACGAAGTGACCGGCCTCTCACAGCTCGTCGTTACCGACGCGCCCGATGAGAAGCGCCAGCCGATGATCGTTGTGAAGCCGGATTCGGCGCAGGGTCATCGTGGTGAAACCAAGAAGTACCTCATGCCCACCCATGCTCACCTGATGGTGAAGGATGGTGATGTGGTGCACGCCGCTGACGTGCTCGCGAAGATTCCGCGCGAGACGACGAAGACCAAGGACATCACGGGCGGTCTGCCGCGCGTGGTCGAATTGTTCGAAGCGCGCAAGCCGCGCGATCCGGCGATCATGGCCGAGATCGATGGTGTGGTGAAGTTCGGCGAAGTCGCGAAGGGTCTGCGCAAGATCCACCTGATCGGCGACGATGGCGAGCAGCGCGATTATGCAATCCCGCGCGGCGTACACGTCAACGTGCAGGAAGGCGAACGGCTGCGTGCCGGTGAGCCGCTGATGGATGGCCCGATCGATCCGCACGACATTCTCAAGATTCGTGGTGAGAAGGCGTTGCAGAAGTACCTGGTCGATGAAATTCAGGAAGTCTACCGGCTGCAGGGCGTGAACATCAACGACAAACACCTTGAGGTCATCGCACGCCAGATGATGCGCTGGATCAAGGTAGACGACATCGGCGATAGCGAGTTCCTGCCGGAGGAAGTGGTCGATAAGTTCCGCTTCCGCATCGAGAACCAGAAGGTGATCGATCAAGGCTTGGTGGCTGCAGAAGGCCGTCCGGTGTTGCTCGGCATCACCAAGGCGTCGCTCTCGACCGACTCGTTCATCTCGGCGGCCTCGTTCCAGGAGACCACGCGCGTACTCACCGAAGCCGCGATCAACGGCAAGGTGGACTATCTGCGAGGCTTGAAGGAAAACGTCATCATGGGCCGCCTGGTCCCGGCGGGCACCGGTATGCAGTACTACCGGAACGTCAAGATTGCAGGCGAGGACGTGGTGGAAGAGCCAGTGCAGGAACAGCCGCTCGAATCCATCCCCGGCTACGACGAAGACGCACGCGCGCTATACACCGGTGGCCTCAGTGAAGACACGGGTGAAGGCGGCTTAGCCGAGTAGTTCGTTTACTGAGGGCCGCGGATGCACGCGGATGCACACAGATAATTTGCGTGCATTCGCGTGCATCCGCGGCCCTTTTTTTTGATTGAGGGCCGATTGCTTCCGAGGCACGCGTGTCCGCCCCAGCGGGTGACATCAAGAAATCCACAACAATCACTGCATCGCCAATAACTTGCGCACCACACACCTGCGCACCAAGTGCGCACGCCGCAATATTGCGTCAGCAATATGCGCGTTATCGGTGCAACTTTTGACTCTCCATCAGTGGCAAACAGGCTTCCCAAAAATTGGCTTCGTTTGGTAAATTTACTATTGCGAATTTCCGACCAGAAAACGCGTCAACTCCGCGCCAATCGCCCAGTTCCCACCAAACCCGAACCAAAAAACGAAGCCAATTACAGCCAAAAGCGATCCGACTTCTGGAATAAGTCGCAGTGAACGCCTTCAAAATCCGCGTGCATTCGCGTCCATCCGCGGCCCTATTTTATTTAGAAGCCAGACCGTCGATCTTCACTTTCAAAGCTTGCAAATCTTTTCTGGTGACGCGAGGACCGTTCCCGGGTACGACAGTATCGAAGTCCAGCTTCAAGATACCCGTTAGCGCCTGGCTCCAGCCGGTCAGGGTACCGCCCGCGGCTAAGTCAGGGTTTGGTTGCTCTGCAGTAAATAAGTCACCCACCGCAACTACCTTCAAGTCCGGGTAATAGACAACGGTATCGCCGTTCGTAAACGCATTGTCGAAGTGGAGTAGTTGCACGGTAACTCCGCCGAGTTTGATCGTGTACTCCGAGTCGAAGGTGAGCGATGGAGGCGCGCAGGAACTCGGCCGATTCTTTGCTAGGTTCTTCTGCGCAACGATTTGGGTACCGGCGTCCAGAAACTTCTGAGCGTCACCGTTGTACTGCTCTCGATGATCGGTCGGGATCAGGATGGCAATCGGCTGCTCTTTTTCGATTCTTCTGACCTGCGCCATGAGCGCGGCATAGTTGCCGGACGATTTCCCGTTGGCCAGGATCATTCCGTTCCCGGTCAGCCGCAGCACCGAGTTGCTGCCGCCCCCGGTAATCAGATACAAACCAGTCTTAATAATTTCGGTATCCAGCTTGACCGCTGAAGTGGCCGCTGCGGGGCCACATTGGGCGAACGCCAAAGGAGCAGCAAGGAAGCAGGCTATTGCCCATAATCTAAGCAGAAACATGAAGTTGTCCGATGTATGTAGATAAAGCGTTCGGGCCGGACCGATCCAAAATTCGCGGATCGGTCCGGCCCGACGATGATGCAGGAGTTGGGCTATTCCTTACTGGCCCGTCGAGAAGGCGAAGAACTTGGTATTTCCAGTGAAGCCGGGAATACCCAGGTGTGTGTAGCCGGAACCCCAGTAGACAGTGCCGTTGGCGACACTTGCCCCGGCATTGACCGAACTGCCGGAGGCATAGCTCCAGAGCTTCGCGCCGTTACTGGCGTTCAGCGCAAAGAAGGTAGGCTGCGCGGCTCCACTTGCCATCGAACCGGCCAGGACAACACCGTTGGCGACGGTTACCGGCCCGATGTCGATCGACCCGTTTGGATCAGCAACCTGCCACAAAATCGCCCCAGTTGCGGGGTCGAGAGCTGCCCATGAGCCCGCGTTGCCATAGCTATAAGGAATACCGTAGAAGTTCGAGATCGCCACATAGATGCGCTGTCCGTCTGTGGCGGAGCCCCATTCGATGCCGCCGAGAGACGAACCGGGCCCAACCTGCGTCTGCCACAGTACATTCCCGGTTACCGGGTCAAGTGCATAGTAAGACCCGCTCTTTTGACCCGCGCCGATGATCGTCTTCGGACCATTTGCAGTCTGGTAGGTAATCTCATTTGGTGCGGACCCGAAATCGAAGTCCGGTCCGGGGGTGGCCGACGGACAGGCGGAGAACGGCGCGATGAAGCAGCTTACGTTCCACGTGTCAGAGCCGGGGGTGTAAGGTGCGGTCCAGTTCACCAGCTTTTTCGCCCATTTCACTGTTCCGGTCGCCAGATCCAGCGCAAGGATGGAATCGACGTGATCATCGGGAGAAAGGCAGGTTGCGGCGGTGCCGCCTCCACTGATGCAGGCCACATAAGCAGGGTCGGTCGGATTACTGTAGTTGTTACCGGTCCCGACGAACACAGTTTTCAATGCGCCATCCACTATCGGATTGCTGCCCCAAACGCCTCCGCCGGTATAACCCACGGGGATTGTATAAGTCTTCCAGAGCATCGACCCACTCTTCTCGTCCACAGCGACCACGCTGCCCCGAGCTTTACAGCAGGGATACCCAAATGCCACCGCGCCCTCCTCAGTGGAGGCGACGCCGGTGTAAAGTACGCCTTTATAGGACGTCGGTGAGGCAGTAATGACCGCGAGCCGATCGGCAGACTCCACCTGAGTTTTCCAGATTAAGGTTCCGTTTTTCGCATCGATGGCGAGAAGGTACGCGCCCTCCTGCGTCGCCACAAATAACGTCTTCCCGTCGACCACCGGCGTTGCGCGTGAGTGCGTGTTCGCCGCCAGACCGTAGAAAGAAAGCTGATGCGACCAGATCGTCTGCCCGCTATTGGCGTCAAGCGCCCACAGGTTGCCGGCCCAGTCCGGCACATAGACAACGTCGTCAACGACAGCAGCCCGCGCGGAGACATCACCGCCGAGTGTGGCGACCCAGAGTGGTGCAAGTTGACCGGCGGTGTCGGTTGAGAGACCGTCATCGGTAGCCGAGCTGGCTGTGTTCGACGCATTCTGGCCAAACATCGGCCACCAGTTCGACTTTTTCGGTTTTGCGCTGGCGGAGGTCAAAGACCCGAGCGCAACGCAGCAAATTAACGCGTACGACGACTTCTTGAGCGGCAAGCTCATGTGTGGTAATTCTCCTTGTACTGCTTCGTAAAACAAGTGCTGACAGGCTTCGGGTCAGAGTATACACTACGCTCCTGGATACTTTACGAAAATCAGCAAAATAGATTACATAGCGAGTGCAATGCGGGGAGACGTGAGGCACGAATCGGCTGGCCGCTCTGGTCTTACGGTGAGGTATGTTCTAGCTTGTGTACTTCTTCTTCTAAATCCTGTTTTACTTACGAATCCACCGATGTGATCGAATGACATTTCAGGGGCGCGACCGATAGGAAGCGCGGTACCCGAAAGTAATCGCAAGCCAATCCGCTCTGAACGCCATTCCACAGAGGGATTGCGCGAGATTCTTTGGCCGCGAATGGACGCAAATGGGTAAGCCGGAGGGTAGTAGGTCTACTATTCGGCCCGTAGCTAGCGAGTGCTTCCCTGCAACTCACGATCGCCCCGTGTATGCAGTCGCACATGAGGCTCACGTTCATCCGTCCTCCTTTTGATACGCTTCGAGATGGATGACCTGGCCACTGCTGAAGCAAGTCCAGCGCGGTGATCTGCTCGCGCTCGGCGACACCGTTAGCTCCCCCCGCAGCAACACTCTCGAACCGCGCACGAAACGTGCCGACAGGGTCGTCAAGTCGGTCTGTCCCTATTGCGCTGTCGGTTGCGGACAGGACGTCTACGTGCAGGACGAGAAGATCACCTGCATAGAAGGCGACGGCGATTCCCCGGTGTCTGCGGGCCGGCTTTGTCCCAAAGGGTCCGCCAGTTTCCAACTCGTCACCGGTAATCATCGCGAACAGCACGTGCTCTACCGGCGGCCGCATGGGACGGAGTGGGAACGCATTGCGCTCGATCAAGCGATGGAGATGGTTGCGCAGCGCGTGAAGAAGACGCGCGATGAGACGTGGCAGACGGCGCATGAAGAAGGCCACACGCTCAATCGCACTTTAGGTATTGCGCATCTTGGCGGCGCCACGCTCGACAACGAAGAGAACTATCTCATCAAGAAGCTGTTCACCGGCCTCGGCATCATACAAATCGAAAACCAGGCCAGGATTTGACACTCCTCCACGGTCCCCGGTCTGGGGGCCAGCTTCGGTAGGGGTGGCGCGACGATGTTCCTCCAGGATCTGGAGAACGCCGATTGCATTCTGATCCAGGGTTCGAATATGGCCGAGAATCATCCGGTCGGTTTCCAATGGGTGATGAAGGCGAAGGAGCGCGGCGCGAAGATCATTCACGTGGATCCGCGCTTCACGCGCACCAGCGCAGTCGCCGACATTCACACTACGATTCGGCCCGCCACGGATATTGCGTTCCTGGGCGGCATCATTCGCTACATCCTCGAGAACGAACGTTACTTCCGCGAGTACATCGTGGATTACACCAACGCCAGCCTGATCATCAACGACGAGTATCAGGACACAGAGGACCTGGACGGTCTGTTCGGCGGCTGGGACGCAGCGAAGTCCGAGTACGATTTCGAGAAGTGGAAGTACAAAGACCCGATTGACTCGAATAGCACTAAGCGCGCGGGTCACAGCGGGCAGGCGCACTCGGAACGCGCAGCCATGTCGCGGGGCGGCAAACAAGACCGCACGCTGCAGGATCCGCATTGCGTCTTTCAGATCCTGAAGCGCCACTACCAGCGCTACACGCCGGAAATGGTGGAAGAGATTTGCGGCACGCCCCGCGAGACGTTTCTGAAGATCGCCGAAACGATGTGCGCAAACTCCGGCCGCGAGCGCACCACTTCTATTTGCTACGCGGTCGGCTGGACGCATCACCTCACGGGCGCGCAAATCATCCGCGCCGCTTCGATCGTGCAAGCGCTTGCTCGGCAACATCGGGCGGCCCGGCGGCGGCATCCTTGCGCTGCGCGGTCACGCTTCCATCCAAGGCTCAACCGACATCCCCACGCTGTTCAACCTGCTGCCCGGCTATCTCGCCATGCCGCGCGCGAAGCAGGACACCGACTTCAACACGTACTGCGAAAACGAAGTGGGCGTTTCGGGTTGGTGGGGCGAATCGAAGAAGTACATCGTGTCGCTCCTGAAGGCCTGGTATGGCGATGCCGCACAGCAGTCGAATGGCTGGTGCTTCGATTACCTGCCACGCCTCACCGGCGACCACTCGCATATGACCTCGGTGGTCAACATGATCGATCGTGCAGTGCAGGGCTACTTCATCATGGGTGAGAATCCCACGGTGGGTTCTCCGCATGCCGCGATGCAGCGCGAGGGAATGCGCAATCTGGAATGGTGCGTGGTGCGCGATCTGGCGATGATCGAGACGGCGGAGTTCTGGAAAGACTCGCCCGAGCATCGGCGTGGCGAGGTCAAAGCCGAAGACATCGCTACCGAAGTCTTCTTCTTCCCGGCCGCAGCGCACACTGAAAAGGAAGGCAGCTTCACCAATACGCAGCGCTTGCTGCAGTGGCATCATGAAGCGGTCGAACCGCCGGGCGATGCGCGCAGTGAACTGCACTTCATCTATCATCTGGGCCGCCGGCTGCGCGAGTTGTACGCAACATCCACCGATCCGAAAGATCGCGCGCTGCTCGATCTCACCTGGGATTACCCCACACACGGCAAGTACAACGAACCCAGTGCGGAGGCTGTGCTCAAAGAGATCAACGGCTATACCTGGGCAGACAAGAAGGCTGTCAGCGGCTTCACCGATCTGAAGGACGATGGCGCCACTGCCTGCGGCTGCTGGATCTATTCGGGCATTTACAAAGACGGCAAGAACCAGGCGGCCAATCGTAAGCCGCGCGAAGAGCAGGATTGGGTGGCGCAAAAGACTGGGGTTGGGCATGGCCGCACAACAGGCGCATGCTCTACAATCGCGCATCGGCTGATCCTGAAGGCAAGCCCTGGTCCGAGCGCAAGAAGTATGTCTGGTGGGATGAAGCGGCGAAGAAGTGGACGGGTTACGACGAACCGGACTGCATCGTGGATCGTCCGCCGTCGTACCGCCCTGCGCCCGATGCCAAAGGCAAAGACACGTTGCTCGGCACCGATCCCTTCCTCATGCAGGCCGATGGCAAAGCCTGGCTATTTGCGCCGATCGGGTTGCAAGAGGGCCCGCTGCCATCGCACTACGAGCCGTTGGAATCGGTCGTGAAAAACGCGTTGTATGCGCAGCAGTGTAACCCCGTGCGCATGGACTATCTGCGCAGTCAAAACCCGCTGCACCGTCCTTATGACGACGAGCGTTTCCCGTATCTGATCACTACTTATCGCTTGACCGAACATCACACCGCGGGCGGCATGTCGCGCTGGCTTTCCTGGTTGAGCGAACTGCAGCCGGAGATGTTCTGCGAAGTGTCGCCGGAACTGGCAGCCGCGAAGAAGTTGACTAACGGCGGGTGGGCCACCATCAGCACCGCGCGCGCCGCGATCGAAGCACGAGTGCTGGTGACGCGGCGTATTCGTCCGTTGCAGATCGGTCGCCGCACGTTCGAACAGATCGGACTGCCATACCACTGGGGCAGCAAGGGAAAGTCGACCGGCGACTCCGCGAATGAGCTGCTCTGCTTAGCGGCGGACCCCAACGTCAGCATCATGAACTCGAAGGCGCATACAGCGAACATCGTGCGCGGCCGGCACGCGCGCTTTATGCGGCCTCATGCCGTCATAGAGGGTGCAACTTTGCCGGGTGCCGAATTGCGCGACTTACCGGTCGTGGGTCATCGCCCAGTTGGCAAACATCTGGTGGGCGCGAGCGTCGACAAGCAAGGGGACCAAACGTAAATGGCGAAGGGCTTCTTCACCGACACCACGCTCTGCATCGGCTGCAAAGCGTGCGAAGTGGCATGCAAGCAGTGGAATCAGTTGCCCGATGATGGCTTGTTCTTCAGCGGCATGTCCTACGACAACACGATGACGCTCGGCGCTTCCACGTGGCGGCACGTCAGCTTCATCGAGCGGCCGGTGGCGCTTTCGACGCAAGATGCGGGCGGCATGTCGTGGCTGATGTCGAGCGACGTGTGCAAACACTGCGCGCGCGCCGGTTGTCTCGAAGCCTGCCCGACCGGCGCGATCATGCGCACCGAGTTCGACACCGTATATGTGCAGCCCGATATCTGCAACGGCTGCGGTTACTGCGTGGTCGGTTGTCCTTTTGGTGTGATCGACCGGCGCGAAGACGATGGCCGCGCGTGGAAGTGCACGCTCTGTTATGACCGGCTGAACGAAGACATGACGCCCGCCTGCGCGAAGGCTTGTCCAACTGCGTCGATCCAGTTTGGGGACGTTGCGCAACTGCGCATCGATGCCCAGGCTCGCGTCGACAAGCTGCAAGAGGGCGGCATGCACGAAGCGTATCTCTATGGAGTAGACGCGGAAAATCAGCCCGGCACTGAAGGATTAAACGCCTTCTTCCTGTTAGTCGATAAACCGGAAGTTTATAACTTGCCGCCCGATCCGGTAGTTCCGACAAAGCGCGCAAAGCAGAGCTGGTTCGCGATGGGCCTGGCCGCGCTGGGTGTGGCGATGGTTGCTCTGGGCGCTGTGTCGGCAACGGAAGTGACGGAATGACGGGCGACGGACGCAACATCGATCGCGACCGCGGCACGCTCGAAGGTGAGGCGTCGCAACAACTGGTTCGCGGTGATCGCGCCGCGTGGCAGCACGACCAGCGCAAAGTATTCCGCACGGAACCGGCGGCACAAGAGCAAACATCGCCCACTTACTACAACCGGCCCGTACTCAAGTCGCCGGTCTGGACCTGGATGGTGCCGGCGTACTACTACGTGGGTGGGCTGAGCGGTGGTTCGGCTGTCCTCGGCGCGGCTGCCACTCTTCTTCGCCGTGACGCGCTCGATGAGCTGGTGGTGAAGACGCGTTGGGTGGCCACGTTTGGCGCCGTAGTCAGTTCGGCTTTGCTCGTGCTCGACCTCGGCAGGCCTTCGCGCTTCCTCCACATGCTGCGCGTTTTCCGGCCGTCATCGCCGATGAGCATGGGTTCATGGATCCTGGTGTCGTTCTCCTCGGCCGCAGGTCTCTCCGCCATTTCGCAATTCGCGCCGTCGATGAAGATGATTGGCGACGCCTCGGCAATTGGATCCGGAGTTCTCGGCCTCGGGCTTGCCGGTTATACGGGTGTTCTGGTGGGCAACACCGTGGTGCCGGTGTGGCAGCGGTCGCATCGCTTGCTGCCGGTTTTGTTTTTGAGTTCCGCGACTGCCAGCACCGCCTCGTTCTTCGATATCATCGGCGCCGGTCCCGCGCATCGCGCGATTACGCGTTTTGCCATCGCCGGCAAGCTGGTGGAAGTCGCAGCCGCAAACGCTATCGAGAAGAATGTAGCGACGGTCGCGAGCGCGGTAAAGCCATTGCGCACTGGTTTCAGCGGCTTCTTGTGGCAGACGGGAAAAATACTCAGCGCCGTGAGCTTGGTGCTGTCGCTCGTGCCATCGAAAGATCGCCGATTGCTGCGCGTAACAGGTACGCTCGGCACTGCCGGCGCTCTTTGCCTGCGCTTCGGCATCCACTACGCCGGCACTCGCTCCGCCCGTGACCCGCACGCGACGTTTGATCAGCAGCGGGCAGGGCAAGGCGGTTACGAGGTCACGGGTCTACCGGCGGTCACCGCATCGGGCGACCGCCGCGCGTTCGATCCTCGCGATTTCTGAGCTACGCGGCCTTGCTTCCGCTGCCGCCGTAGAACTCCGCGATCTTGTCGTAAACGTCTTTCGGGAACTCCAGATTCCGATAAACATTGCATTGCCCGGGATCATCCGTGTCGGGGCAGATGGGAAAATCCTGCTTGGTCATCCACTCGAGCACGCGCTCACGCTTCGGCGGATTGTAACCGCGCGATTCGACTTGCTCGATGAGCGATGTCACCTGTTCGGGATTCACTTCGGGATCCTTCTCCAGGTACTCGGCGAGTTCTTCCGGTTCGAGAAAGTGGCGCGCCACCATGGTGAATACCAGCCGTCCATAGTGCCCGATCGAGTTACCGGAGTTCAGCGTCGCGATCAGGTGGGCCATCATCGGTTCAGCTTTCAAATCTGTGTCTGGCATGCCTGGAATACTGCAATTCAGCAGCCAACTTTCGCCTTTATTTCGCCCAAAGTTTTGCGTACACTGCTGCAATACAAATTTGACGCAATCCTGCCGGAGGCCACATCATAAAGGTGCGGCGTCGCATGACACAGCAGAGTAAAGCATTCACCATCAAGGAACTGCTGCGGCCGCATTGGAAGCAGCTCGCATTCGGCATTGTCGCCATTATCGGCGAGACTGTGGCGGATCTGCTCGAGCCCTGGCCGTTGAAGATCGTCTTCGACAGTGTGCTCAAAGCGCGCCAGGTACACGGATGGTTGAATCGCGTGGTGCTGTCCGTAGCCGGTACTGACAAGCTCTCGATTCTGAAGTTCGCCGCTGTCGCCGTCCTGGTCATCGCTGTTCTGGGCGCGATCTGTTCGTACATCGAAAAGTACATCACCACCAGCGTCGGGCAATGGGTCATGCACGATCTGCGGCGCAGGGTCTATTCCCACATCCAGCGGCTGTCGCTTGCTTATCACGATCAGAAGCGCACCGGCGATCTGATCAGCCGCGTTACCAGCGACATCGATTCCATGCAGAGCTTCATCGCCTCGGGCCTGCTGAGCGCGATGATCAACGTCCTGACGCTGCTCGGCATGGTCGGCGTGATGTTCTACATCAACTGGCGCTTCACGCTGATCGCGCTTCAGCGTCGCGCCCGCGCTTGGTTCTCGTGGTTTTCACCTACACGCGCCGCATCAAGAAAGCCTCTCGCGATGTGCGCAAGAAGGAAGGCGAGATCGTTTCCACTCATCCAGGAAGTGCTCTCGTCCATCCGCGTGGTCCGGCCTTCAGCCGCGAGGATTATGAACAGCGCCGCCTGGAAGACGAGAGCCTCGAGAGTGTCGAGATGGCGCTCAAGGCGCGCAGCCTGAAGGCCAAGCTCTCGCCGATCGTCGAGGTGATCGTCGCGATCGGCACCTGCATGGTGCTGTGGTTCGGCGCGCGCATGGTGCTCGATGGCAGCTTGTCGGTCGGGCTCGCTGGTCGTCTTCGTTCTGTACCTCGGCAAGATGTACAAGCCGATGCAGGAACTTTCGAAAATGACGGACGCTTATTCGAAGGCGGTGGTCGGTTATGAGCGCATTCGCGAAGTGCTGGAGACCGAGACGGAAGTAAGCGACAAGCCTGGCGCGCGGCCGGCGCCGCCGCTCAAAGGTGACGTGGAGTTCGAGCATGTTGACTTCAGCTATGACGCCCGACGCGCCGCTGCTCAAAGATGTGAGCTTCAAGATCGAGCCGGGCAAGTAGCCGCCCTGGTTGGTCCGACCGGAGCAGGCAAGACCACCATCATGAGCTTGATCCCGCGCTTCTACGATCCGATTTCGGGCGTGGTGAAGATCGACGGCATCGATGTGCGAACGCTGAAGCAGAATTCGGTCCGGCAACAGATCAGCTTCGTGCTGCAGGACACCGTGCTCTTCCACGCGCCGATCTGGAAGAACATCGCTTACGGCAAGCCGGATGCGACCTTGCGAAGAGATTCTGAAAGCCGCGGAACTGGCCAACGCGCACGAGTTCATCGAGAAGATGCCGGAAGGCTACGACACGATGGTCGGCGAGCGGGGCATTACGCTCTCGGGAGGTCAGAAGCAGCGCATCGCGATTGCGCGGGCCGTGATTCGCAACACGCCGATCCTGATTCTGGACGAGCCGAGTTCAGGTCTCGACGCTGCTTCGGAGAAGCTCGTGTTCGAAGCGCTGGACCGGATGATGGAAGGCAAGACGTCCATCGTCATCGCGCACCGTTTGGCTACCATTCGCCGCGCCGATATCATCTTCGTGGTGAAGGACGGAGTCATTGTTGAGCAAGGCAATCACGACGAGCTGCTGCAAAAGGCCGGTGTTTACGCGGAGCTATACGAGATTCAGTTCAAGCGCGAAGAAGTAGTCGAAGAACCACCTGTTGTTGCGTAATCAGAGCGAGCGGATTTCAGCGATACGGTTGCTGAGAATGTTCGAGAACGCGTTCGCTTCCGCCGCGCTGTAACCGGCGGCGCGAAACGCATCGTGGATCTGCTTTGACGAGAGCTGCCCGAGCTGTCTGCCGATCCAGCGCACGTGCTCCCGCGGGATACGCTTGCCAATCCACTCCATATTGATGCGCGAGAAGTACTCCTTCGGCACGATCAGGTACTTGAGCGAGGGCCGGCTCGGCGTGCGGAAGGTGACGTACGCCGGCGTGACTTTCACGATGAACTCCGAGCGCTCGTAAGAACGAAGGTTACCCTTCGCAACCTGATGGGTGCCGGTCAGATTGTTCGTACCGAAGCTCGCGCCCAGATCACTGATCATGTACACGGTTTCATTGCGCGACTTCTCGCGATAGACCGCGTTGTTGATGTCCTTCAAGTCCCAGTTGTTGATCAGGGCCATCATCACGCGCAGACCATCCAGCTGGCGCGTGCCGTTGAATGGATTGCTGCGCCACTTCCAGATGCCTGCCTTCTTCTCTCCATGCGATTCGCGTTTTAAGCGCACGCTGTTGAAGACGCCGCCTGGACGCACCAGACTCTGGCCGCGCTTCAGCTTCGGTGGCAGGTTGCGCACGCGAATTTCTGGGAGAAAGTAATCCTCGTTGGTGTAGTAGCCAACGCTCCAGACCAGCCGCGTCGCAACGGTCTCCGGCCGCGCCTCTTCACCCAGCTTCACCTTCCACTTCACGCCAGCGGCATCGTGAACGACAAACTTCGGATTCGTGCCGTCCAGATCTTCTTTTTCGAAGGTGTAAGGGCCGTGCGGCTCGTGCGCTTTGCCGCCGGGCCCGTAGAACAGATCCCGGCGGCTGATGTCTCGTGGTTCGGTCCAAAGCGCGCCAATGTTTATGCGTGGTACGGGACGGCGAACAGCAGCGCTGGCCGTAAGCGCCAACCAAAACCCAATCGATAGAACAACCGCAGAGCGTCTGGTCTGGAGCACGCTAGATCTCCGCGTCAGAGTTGATCGAGCTGCGCCAACCTCTTTTCGAGAATGTTGACGAAGCCATCGATCTCTTCTTTAGAGAAGCCGCCCGCGCGAAAAGCCTCCTGCAGTTGCTGAGGCGTGAGCTGGTTCAACTTCTTGGAAATCCAGCGCACGTGTTCGATCGGGATGTCCTGGCCGATCCACTTCATCCCCTGGCGCATCGAGAACTCGTGCGGGTTGAAGGCAATGATGACGGACGGCGTCGCAGGCGTCTCAAAGCTGGCCGTATTCGCATCCGAGCGGAGCAGGAAGTGAGAACTTTCAAATGACTTCACGTTGCCCTTTGAGACCTCATGCGATTTGTGCAGGTTGTTGGTCCCGAATGAAGCACCCAGGTCGCTGACCAGATACACGCGCTGCGTGTGCGTGCCGCCGTCCGGCATCTCCATGCGCCGGTCGTACACGGCGTTGTTGATGTCTTTCAGATCCCAGTTGTTGATGAAGGCCATCATCACGCGCAGTCCATCAAACTGCTCCGTGCCGCTGAATGGGTTCTGCTTCCACTCCCACTCGCCGACTTTCTTGTCGTCTTTGCTCTGCCGCTTGAGCCGCACCTTCTCAAAGACTCCGCCGGGCCTCTCCAGGGACTGTCCACGCTTCAGCTTCGGCAGATTCTGCACTTGGATCTCAGGCAGGTAATAGTCTTCCGTCACGTAATAGCCGGCAGCCCAGAGCAGGCGTGTGGCGACGGTCTCGGCTTGGACCTCAGCGCCCAGCTTCACCTTCCACTTCACGCCATCCTGATCGCGTACCACGAACTTCGGATTCGTACCGTCCAGGTCTTCGCTTTCGAAAGTGAACGGGCCATGCGGTTCACGTTCCTTCGCGCCGGAACCGTAGAACAAGTCGAGCGACCGGATGTCACCGCGGTCGGTCCAGAGCTGGTCAATGGGAGCGCGATCACCTTCGGCAGCCGCAAGTGGCACCGCGGTTGCAGAGATAGAAATACCAAGTGCTACTAAAGAGATTGCAAAAAGAGTCGATTTAAACATTGGTGTTGATGCTCCCGTGCCCATTCGCAGCCCGACACTGGCATGATGGAGATGTGAAGCAAATGCGTTGCCAATTGGCGGAAGGCGGTGAAAACATTAACAATTCACAGTACTTCGCAGATCTAGTACCGCAGTCCGCGTCGATGAGCGTCAGAATACTTGTGACGAACGGCTCAACGGACGGTTACGCTTCGTGAAGTTGCTGGTGCAGCCGGGCGCCGGCGCGAAACCCTTGCTCGATGGGATCGAAGGGGCAAAAGAAAAGATCGAGATTGTTATTTTTCGTTTCGACCGCACAGACATTGAGCGCGCGCTGATCAGAGCCGCCGAGCGCGGTGTCTTCGTTCACGCTTTGATTGCGTACACCAATCGCGGCGGCGAAAAGAATCTCAGGCAGCTCGAGATGCGTCTGCTCGCAAAAGGTGTGACTGTCGCGCGCACCGCCGATGACCTGGTTCGTTACCACAGCAAATTCTTGATCATCGACCAGCGCGAGCTCCATGTGCTGGCTTTCAACTTCACTTATCTGGATATGGAACATAGCCGCAGCTTCGCGGTTATCACGCGCGACGCGGAACTGGTTGCCGAAGCCCGCAAGCTGTTTGAAGCCGACACTAAGCGCCAGAAGTATCACACCGATCATCAGCGGTTCATCGTGAGCCCGGTGAACGCGCGCAAGCAACTCACTGAGTTGATCAAGAGCGCCAAGAAGTCGGTCCTGATCTACGATCCGAAGGTGGGCGATCCCGCCATTCTGAAGTTGCTTGCCGAGAAGGTGAAGGCCGGAGTCAGCGTTCGTGTAATTGGGCGCATTGGAAGCAGTTCACGGCTGGACCATCGTGAGCTGGGACAGATGCGTTTGCATACGCGATCGATCGTATGCGATGGCAAGCTTGTGTTTCTCGGGAGTCAGAGTTTGCGGACGGCTGAGTTGGAAGCGCGCCGCGAAGTGGGCTTGATCCTGCACGACGCGAAGATCGCGGGCTTGATCAGCGACATCTTCGAAAAGGATTGGAACAGTTCAGAGCAGAAGCGGGAGCCGGCCGCTGAAGACAGCACGTCACCCGTGGCGAAAGCGGCGAAGCGCGTAGCGAAGACGCTCACCAAAGGGATGCCGCCGGTCGCGAAGGTCTTGCAGGGCGTGGTCAAAGAGATTGTCGGGAACAAAGTAGACGTCGATGTGGATCCCGGTAAACTGGAGCAGGCCGTGATGGACGCAGTCAAAGAAGCGGTGGAAGAATCCGTGCGCGATGTGGTGCAGGAGGCGGCTGATCGATGAGAGCGATCTGTTTGATGTTGGCAATTGCGTTTGCGCTTGTGGCTCAGGAGAAAGTCAATCCCGATGCCAAGCTGGTGGCCGACTTCGAAGCGCGCCTCGACGACTATGTGAAGCTGCATAAGCAGATTAAGTCCAAGCTGCCGCTGAAGCCAACCGACGCGCCGGAAAAGCTCAACCAGCACCAGGACGAATTCTCAACGCGATTGCGCGCAGCCCGCAGTGGAGCAAAGCAGGGCGATATCTTTGCGCCGCCGATCGCGGCGGAGATGCGGCGTCTGATTGCACTGGCCATGCAGGGCCAACCCGCCAAGCGCGTGCGACAAAGTTTGAAGCATGCCGAGCCCGTGCGATTGCAATTGCACGTCAACGATCTTTATCCGAAGAATGTTCCGCTGCAGTCCATGCCGCCAACGCTTCTGGCGAATCTGCCGAAGCTGCCGCCCGACATTGAATACCGCGTGATCGGACACGACCTCGTGTTGCGCGATGTAGACGCGAACATGATCCTCGACTTTGTACCCAACGCGATCCCTTGATCGCGCTGGGCGGAGATTTGAATGCTGAAATCACTCATCCTGCTATTCGCGGCATCTCAGTTGGCCGCACAAACTCCTGCAGCCTCGGGGTTGCAGTTGCCGAACAAACCGAAGTCAGTGCGGTTCGCTGTGATTGGCGATAGTGGCACAGGCGCCAAAGAGCAGTTTCAAGTTGCGGCACAGATGGCCAAGTATCACGACCAGTTTCCGTTCGACTTCGTGCTCATGCTGGGCGACAACATCTATGGCGGCAAGAGCGCTTCATCGTTCCGGCAGAAGTTCGAACAGCCTTACAAACCGTTGCTCGACGCTGGCGTGAAGTTTTACGCTTCGTTGGGTAACCATGACGATGCGGGCACCGAAGCTTTCTATAAGCCGTTCAACATGGGCGGCAAGCGTTACTACTCCTGGCGCAGCGGCAACGCGCAGTTCCTGGCGCTCGATAGCACGTACATGAATCCGGAGCAGTTGACGTGGGTGCAGCAACAGTTATCCGGGTCGGA
This sequence comes from Bryobacterales bacterium, assembly GCA_963792655.1. Lineage (GTDB taxonomy): Bacteria > Acidobacteriota > Terriglobia > Bryobacterales > Bryobacteraceae > DOZZ01. Next base: position 869,622 of record CAWBWU010000003.1, on the reverse strand, counting down.
CAACAACTGGAAGATCTGTTTCTTCCATCATCCGTTCTATGATCATGCGCGCTTCCATGGGCCCTGACGCCGACTTGAAGTCGCAGCTCGAGCCGATCTTCGTCAAGAACGGGGTCAACGTGGTGATGACCGGACATGAACACGTGTATGAACGGATCAAGCCGCAGAAGGGCGTGAACTACTTCATTCTCGGTAATTCCGGGCAGTTGCGACCGCATGACCTGACGCCGTCCGCCGACACGTTGAAGGGCTGGGATACCGACCAGGCATTTATGTTGGTGGAGATTGCGGGCGATGAGCTTTACTTTCAGACCATCGCGCGTGATGGCACCACTGTCGACGCGGGCATGATTCCCCGACAACTGGCGGCTGCCGCGGCTACTTCGAAGTAAGCACCCAGATCCCCTTCCAGGGTTCAGAAGGCGGATTTTTTTGCAGCGTCTGGCAGCGTTCGATGTAATGGCGCGTCAGCTTGTCGCCGGGATGCAATTGGAGCGCGTGATGAAACGCGGCTTCGGCCTTGGCGAATTGCGCATCGCGGTAATACTCCAGCCCGCCTTTGTAGTATTCGACTGATTCGCGCAGATGCGGGAAGGTCTCGTCGGTGTAGTGGTCGAGAATTTCGAAGACGCCCGCGGGTTCTGTCTTTCCTTTCACCACCACACGATCGACTTCCCGCACTCGATAAGTGCCCTTCAACTTCAAGAACGTGCTCTCGCTGATCAGAATGCGCGCGCCGTACTCCTTACACGCGCTCTCGAGCCGCGAGGCAAGATTCACGCCATCGCCGATGACGGTGTAATCCATGCGCTTGGGAGACCCGATGTTGCCCGAGACAATGGTATCGGTGTTCAGGCCGACGCCCATATCGAGAGGCTTCTTGCCATCGGCGACGCGGCGCTCATTCCAGCGCCGCAGTTCGGTGATCATCGATATGGCAGCCCGCACCGCGCGGTCCTCATCGTCATCGTGCGGCACAGGCAGACCGAACACAGCCATGATGGCGTCGCCGATGAATTTGTCGAGCATGCCGCCTTGCCGCTGAATGCAATCCACCATGATGGTGAAGTATTCATTCAGCAGGCTGACGGTCCCGTGCGCGCCAAGCTCTTCTGTGATGGAGGTGAAGCTTCGGATATCCGAAAACAGCACCGTGGCAAGCACGCTTTTGCCGCCGAGAAACTCTTCGCCGCCGGCCAGGAGTTTGTCGGTGAGCGCCGGGTCCATGTAGCGCGACATGGTGGACTTCATGCGCTTCTCGGTGCTGATGTCTTCGACCATCAGCATGGACCCGAGGCGCTTGCGCTCCTCGTCTTCTTCGTCGCGCATGAGCGGCAAAACCGTCAGGTTGACCGAGACCGTCTCGCCAGCCGCAACCAATTCCGCATCGACGGTGATGTCGGACTTCAGCGTCTCGTCGACTACTTTGATTCGATCGAGAATCCAGGCATTCGGCCCGTCGAAGTACTCCTGCGCCGAGCGGTTCAGGATATCTTTGGCGGGCGCGCGCAAGATGCGTAATCCCGCGCCGTTGCAGGTCACGATCCGGCCGTCCTCATTCAGCGTGATGACGCCGTTCGTCATGCTCTCGAGCATGCTCTCGTTGTAGTTCTTGATGTTCTGAACGTCATCGAAGAGCTTGGCGTTTTCGAGGCTGATGGCAAGCTGCGCCGTGAACGCTTTCAAGCGCGCCTGGTCTTCGTGTGTGAAGGGGCCGCTCTTCTTGTTCAGGACCTGTGTGACGCCGATGGTCTTACCGCTCTTGTTCGTAATCGGCACACAAAGGATCGATCGCGTGAAATACCCGGTGCGCTTATCGAAGGCGGGATTAAAGCGCAGATCGGCGTAGGCGTACGGGATGTTGATGGTCTGCCCGCTGGTGAACACTGCGCCGGCGATGCCCACGTGGTTCGGCATGCGGATTTCGCCGATCGATGAACCCATGGCGACGCGCGAGAACAGCTCGCCGCGCTTGTCGTCGTTGAGAAACATCGTGGCGCGGTCCGCGTGCAGCATCTTGGCGGCTTCGGTCACGACCTTGTGCAACACGGTGCTCAGATCCATGTCGCTGGTTACATCGGAGACCAGATCCAGAAACCGCAGCTCCTGCTTGCGTTCGGCGATCATGCGCTCAAGAAACTGCGTGCTGCGCAGCGTCATGGCAGTCTGCTCGGTCATGGCCTCGAGCAGCCGCAAATCGTCATCGCTGAAATCGCCTGTCTGCTTGTTCAGCATTTGCAGCGCGCCGATGAGTTCGCCCTTTGTGGTGCGGATCGGGGCGCACATAATGCTCTGCGTAACGTACCCGGTCTCCACGTCGACATCACGATTGAAGCGCGGGTCGGCGTAGGCGTTGTGCACGATCACGCTCCTGCCGGTCGTGAACACGTGGCCTGCGATGCCGCTGTCGCTGAGAACCCGGATTTCCCGGAAGCCGGTGCCCTGCGCCACCCGCGAATATAGTTCGCCGCTGCGCTCATCGATCAGGAACAGCGTGCCGCGCGCCGCGTCCGTCTCCTTAGCGCTGACTTCCACGATGTAGCGCAACAGCTCGTCGAGCGAGTCGATTGCCGCGATCTCGCGCGCAACGCGCAACAACAGCGCCATCGTCTCGAGTTGCTTGCGCTCGGGGGTGCTCAATGCTGCTCCAATTGCTCGCGCAGATTCAGAATCACGGCATGTAACTGCTTCTGCGCCTCGCGTTCGCTGGTACGAACGGCTTGCAAGTCCTGGTCGAATCGCAGCTTTATCATCTCCATCTCGTCGCGCAAAGCTTGCACAGTGTTGCGCAGCTGCTGGGTTTCCACATTTGCCGCCGAGATCGCTTCCTGAATGCCGCGCTGCTTCTCAAGCCCGAGCCGCTCCATCTCTTCGCGCATGGTCACGATGGTCTCGCGGAGATGCGCAATTTCATTCGCCGCATCCGCCAGTGCCTGCTGTTTGTCGGTATTGGCAGTTGGCGCGAACACGTGTCCTTCATTGTCACTCGCAGCAGCAGGTTTTGGAAAACGAATCGAAGCTTTTCGGGTCTTCGCTCGGGGGCGGGGCGGGTGGGGGTGTATTCGGTGAGAGCGGCTGATGCACTCCCTTGCGGTCGTGCCTCTGAATGGCCCTATTTTCGGGAATCATATGCGGTGTGGAGAATTGGCTTAGTTTGTTGTGTTCTCCTTTGCGTGAATTTGCGATTGGCGCGGTGTTGACGCGTTTTCGTCCGAAAAATTCCAGATAGTGAATTTACGAAACGAACCCAATTCGGCGACTTGTCCCGCCGGATCGAACCAGCCATATTGCTAATGCAATACTGCGGCGGGCAGCTGCATCGCTTCCGGTGTACACTTGAATACGTTCTTCCACCGAGCGCGGTACCATCCGTCTGGATTCGGTACCCGCCACTCTCTGCTTGAACAGGGAGAGATTCGTGGAGCAGAACGTACCACAGAAAACGATTTTGGTCGTTGACGATGAACCCACCGTTCTCAGGTTCGTGTCGGCGTTGCTGACTAAAGGTAATTTTCTGGTGCTGACAGCAAATAACGGGATCGAGGGTCTTGAGCGGGCAGCCGACTTCCACGGCGAAATCGATCTACTTCTATCCGACCTCCACATGCCGGGTATGACGGGCATAGAGCTAGCAAAGAAGGTGACCATCGCGCGGCCGAAGATCAAGGTCCTCTTCATGTCGGGCTTTCCCGAGGGAATGCTGGTGCTCAACGAAGGCTGGCACTTTATGGCCAAGCCATTTATCAACTCCCAGCTGAGGGCGCTTATCACCAGCCTGGTGTCGCCGGAGCGCGGGCCGGCTTTTGTACCATGGCCCAGTCCTTCGGAAGGGCGCTAGCCAATTGCGTGCTTTACTAGAGGAGTCCTCTTCAACTGAGCGCGTTCTCTTTTCACAAACTGGACCGCCAACTCTCTGCCCAGGACGGAGAGTTGCCAAATGGAACAGACGCCCGGCGCGAACACAGAGCAAAAGACCGTCTTGGTTGTAGATGACGACCCTGATGCGCTTGGATTTATGTCCCAGTGCCTGCTGAATGCCCGCTACTCGGTTCTTACGGCGACTGGTGGCCAGCAAGCGCTTGAGAAGTCGGACGCCTACGCGCCGCCGATCGACCTGCTGCTGACGGATTTTCAGATGCCAGGGATGTCTGGTATCGATCTGGCGACCGCGATCTCCGCCAGGCGCCCCGAAATCAAAGTACTGATGATCAGCGGATTTGCATCCGGCCTGCTAGTTCTCAACGAGGGCTGGCATTTCCTGGCCAAGCCGTTTATCCCCTCACAACTACTGGCGTTGATTTCCGAACTCATCTCGCCGGACAAACCCTCCAGATATTTGGAACCTAGGGACTCGCATCATTCGGAATAAGCGGGCGCATCCCTAGTGCATCCTGATTTGATCGGCCGCGATGACTTCGGCTCCAGCCGGCAAGTCCAGCGGCGTCTTGGATTTCGTGAAAAAGACTAGTCCTTTGTAACTCGTTAAGTACTGGTATGTGGTCGAGAAAACGCCGCCCTGAGCAATGACCACCGCCGGTTCAGCGGCTCGTATCAGCACCTTTCGAAATTCATCCGGCTTCATTCGGACGACTCCGCCGGAAACCTTCATTGCTTGCGCTGCCGCTGCCATGAGTCCGCCTGCCGCCATGCGTGACCTCCGTCAACATTCTATTCTCGGGTGAGCGGATCCAAGGACGGGATCACACAAATGGACCCGCTCGCCCGGTTCAGGACCGTACCGCGTTCGCTTACAGGTCCACCAGAAGCTGGTCTAACTGCTGGAACATCTCGGCGTTAGAGCTGGTGCTTCCGGAAGCAATCGCATCGTCGAGAGCTTGCGTTGAGGGATAGAGATCGTGCATCGTGACGAGCGTCTCGCCGCCTCGTTCTTCGAAGGTCACGGTAGTGACGGGCCCGGCTTCCCCACCTTCCTCATTCGTCCAGACCAGGCGCGAGGGCGGGATCACTTCGACATACCTGCCGAAGAATGCCATGGGCTCATCCGACGACGGGTGCCGGAACACGAACTTGTACTTGCCCCCCGTACGAGCGTCCATCTCGCAGGAGACGAAGGACGCTCCACAAGACTTCGGCACCCACCACCGTTGCATGAGGTCGGGTTTGGTCCACGCAGCGAAGACGATCCGCGCGGGGCCGTTGAAAGTTCGGGTCACGACGAGCTCACGATCGGAGGTTCGGTTCACCGTCGTGGGGTTGCTTTGATTAGTTATTGTTTCGCTCATTGGCTTTCTCCTGTTGTTTTAGTTCCTCGACCAGCTTGTCCAACTCGTTGAAGCGCGCGGCCCAGTGCTGGCGTTGACCCTCGATCCAGGCAGCCTCGGTGTCTAGTCCGCGCCGGCCGAGCTTGCAGGTCCGGACACGCCCGACCTTCTCGGTCGCCACGAGCCCCGCCTGCTCCAGAACGCCGACGTGCTTCTTCATGCCCGTCAGCGTCATGTGAAATTTCTCAGCGAGGTCGGTGATCGATGCATCGGCGCGGCCGAGCTGTTCCAGAACGCCGCGCCGGGTGGCATCGGAGAGGGCGGCGAAGGAAGCGTCGAGGACGGTGGCCGTATACTGAACCATGTGGTTCAGTATATATCGGGCAGAGGGGATGCGTGCTGGATTTTTTTGGGTTCGCGTGATTCGGGAAGGCCGGGCAGTGCCCGGCCACTACGACTTGCTGGGGGAATTCCAGAGATTACGGGAGCGGCTTGATGCGGATGTTCTTGTAGGCGACGGTGCTCTTCGGATCGTGGCCTTGCAGAGCGATCGTGCCGTGGGTGATCGTCCGTCCCGCGCCTTCGCGGCCGCCGTTCCAATCGTCGGGCTGCGTCCACTTCACTACTTCTTTGCCGTTCAGCGCGATGGTCACGGTCTTGTCTTGAACGGTGATGTGCTCGGTGAACCACTCATCGTCTTTGGTGAGTCCTTCGATATCGGTCGCTCCGATATCTTTCACATGATAAAGACTGCCGGTCTTCACGGGATCGCTATGGGTGTTGTTCACCTGCACTTCGAAGCCTTTGCGCGGGAAGCCGGCGTCTTGAAACTCAGTGTGGAAGTAGACGCCGCCGTTCGAGTGAGGCGCAGTCTTGACGTCCACCATCAGCTCGAAGTTTTTGAAATCGTGGTTCTGCACCGGTCCCACGTAGAACGCGTGGGCCACGGGACCGTTGGCCACGATCGCGCCGTCAACCACCTGAAACGAAGCCTGGTTCCCACCCACCTTCCAGCCAGTCAAGTCCTTCCCGTTAAAAAGAGAAATCCAGCCATCCTGCGCGAACGCGGCGGGCGCAGAGGCGATTGCCAGGATCATTAGTAAGCGGCGCATCATTTTCGTGGCTGATTCTATCACCGCGTGCGAATCAGCTTCGCTCGGTGCCAAACGGCTTCGTTTGGTTCACTATTGGCCTCGTTGAGTGGAGTGCGCGATCGGCGCGGAGTTGACGCGTCTTTCTGCCCGAAATTCCAAATAGTGAATTTGCGAAACGAACCCAATTTTCGGAGGCCTGTTTTCAACCGGCGAGACGCGACCGAGCATTGAAAGCACGCATATTGCTGACGCAATATTGCCGTCGTCGGCTTCTCTGCCCAGGTGTGCCGGCAGGTAAGCCGTTCTGAATGCACCGGATATTGTGGAGTTTCCGCTGTCACTGATAGCACCGGCCGCACGCCTGTCTTGTTCGGTTTGGTATGGATTGCGCGGGATGGCACCCTGCCGTATGCTCGGTGAAGACTCCGTTATGAAGAAGACACCGTTTCTGTTATGTGTGGCGGCGGCATTGCTGCTGGCTCAAACTGGCGACTATCGCATCACGCATCACTATGCGCTCGGTGGCGAGGGTGGATGGGACTATGTGGTGCCCGACGCGGAGGCCCATCGGCTGTACATCGCACGCGAGAACCGCGTGATGGTGGTGGACGAAGACAGCGGCAAGCTGCTGGGCGAGGTGACCGGGATAAAAGGGGCGCACGGAACAGCGATTGCGGAAGGTCGCGGGTTTGCCACTGAGGGCGAAGGGCAGAGCGTCGCAATCTTCAACCTGAAGACGTTTCAGGTGGAAGGGCGGGTGAAGGCAGCTGAGGATGCGGATGCGATTCTGTATGACCCCTCTTCCAAGCGGCTCTTCACGATGAATGGCGATGCAAAGTCATCAACCGTTATTGATGCGAAGACGGGCAAGCTGGTGAGCAATGTGCCCCTGGGTGGGAAACCGGAGTATGCGGCTTCGGCCGGCGACGGCAAGCTTTACGCGAACCTGGTGGACAACAGCGAGGTAGTGGAGATTGACACCAAAAGCCGCGCGAGTGGTGCGGAGATGGGCAACTACAGGGTGTAAGCAGCCGGTAGCGATGGCGATTGACACCGCGCATCATCGATTGTTCAGCGGATGCAGGAGTGGGGTGATGGCCGTCTCCGATTATCAGGAGGGCAAGGTGGTGGCGACTGCGCCGATTGGGAAGGGCGTCGATGCGGCGGCATACGACCCGGCGTCCGGGAACGCGTTTGCTTCGAGCGCAGACGGCACGCTGACGGTGATCCATCAGGACTCTCCCGATACGTACCGCGTCGTGCAGACGATCGAAACGCCGCAGCGTTCACGCAACATGGGGCTTGACCCGAGCAACCATCGGATCTATGTGGCAGCCGCGAAGTTCGGGCAGGCTCCGGGCGGGCAAGGGCGTCCTCCGCTGGTGCCGGGATCGTTTGAAGTGCTGGTGATTGAGCGGGGCAGCCAAAAGTGATCAGCCTGAACCGTCCAGGTTGATTCCGTACTCGGCATTTTTGGGCTCACACCTTTTCAAAGGAGAAAAGGTAATCCGAATGCTGAGGCGGGAATATGAACGCTGCCAAAATCTCCACCGGCTTAATCGTTTTTACCCTGGGCGTCGCAACGGCAGCCGCTCAATCGCTGGCGATTGAACAGGGTGGCAGTTGTTCTCTGTCGATGTTTTCGGAGGATGGTGGCGGGCCGACATCAGTCGATTCGCGCGACCGCGTGTTTTACCCGAGCGACACCGAACAAGCCCGGCCGCTTGCAAAGAAGCTGGTCAGCAATATCCTGATCGACCAAAAGGAAATCTGGACCAGCCCTTTCCGCATGAACCGCCACAACGCGGGATGGTGGGCGCTGGGCGTTGCAGCGACCGGAGCGTTGGTGCTGTACGACCGCCCGCTTTCCAATCAGCTGGAGAATTCGCCGGGCCAGGTGAGTGCTGGGAATCGCATCTCCCGTTTAGGGGCAACGTACACGATCATCCCCGTGGCGGCCGGCTTCTATGTCGCAGGCATTCTCACCGATAACGCGAAGGCACGAGAAACGGGCGTACTCGGCACTGAAGCGATGCTGGATGCACTGATCGTCTCATCGGTGATCAAGACCGCTACGGGACGAAACCGGCCGAACGCCACCAATGAAGCCGGTCACTTCTTCAGCGGCGGGAATAGTTTCCCATCGGGCCATGCAATTTCAACCTGGGCACTGGCGTCGGTGGTCGCACATGAGTATTCGAATAGCCGCTTTGTTCCGGTAACAGCATATGGGTTAGCGGCGCTTGTCACGGGAGCGCGTTTCGCGGCCCAGCAACATTACGCAGGCGATCTGGTCGCAGGCGGACTCATGGGCTGGTTTATCGGCACGTATGTTTACAACACCCACGAAGAGCATCGGAGCCATGTCCGGACTCTGGCGTCAAGGCTTGCGCCGGAGATTCAGCCCTCGACCGAGAACTTACGCATTGAGTGTGAACTTACTGTCGAGGAGGTAGGGTCTGTCCCTGTCTCCCCTGAAAATCAGTTCTGCACACGATCCATATGCCAACTCGGGTTTACCCATGCGCCTTTCCGGTTTACGAAGACTTCCGTAACCCGGCCGGAGGCAACCGATCGCATTCCGTTGATCTCGATCTCATAAAGATAGGTTGAGTAGACGATCGCTGTTGCGCCATAAACTTGAATCGCCGTCTTCGGAAACTCCAGACGAATCAGCTTACCGCCTGCGGCTGGCGAATAGCGCAACACACCCCGCCGATTCCATAGGCGCCTTACCTCGAGCAATGCGCCTGAAGTTTCGCCGGTCTGTCGAAGGCGCTCGCTCAATTCGAGAATAGCTTTCTCGACGACGCGGATCGCACGCGTTACTTGGAACTGCTTGGCTCGCACCTGTAAGCTGGCCGGGTTGGATGTTGCCGGTTAATGCCTAATTTCGAATTACGTGCAGTGGGCACGTGTGGCGGAACCGCTTCTACTCCTGTGTGCTGGACGAGCGCCGCTATTGGACTGCGTTGCGGTATGTAGAATGCATTCCCGTACGCGCCGGAATGGTACGCGCGCCGGGAGACTGGAATGGAGCAGCGCGCGCGATCACCTGGGGCCGGCGCATCCCGCAACTGCCACTGCGTAAGGACGAGTGGTCGCAGGTATACACGCCTGACGAGTGGGCCGAGGTTCTGAGGGGGCCAGCGCGAGGCTGATGACGAAGAGGCGCTGCGGCGCGATACGCGAAACGGTTGGGCGGTCGAGAACCCGCAACTGCTGAGGGCGGTGGAATTAGTCACAGGCCGTCAGTCTCGGCCACGTATCCGGGGAGCGGGAATTTTGCGGATAGCTCATCGGGAGTAAGGCAAATCGCGTATTTCCTCGCGAATTTGGGCGGGGTCCGTCCCGGCTCCGTCGCTGCTCTCGTCAGTCTCGGCCATATGTTCGAGGAGGGGGAACTTCGCGGGCAGCTCATAGGGAATAAGCCAAAAGACGTATTTCTTCGCGAGAATGGGCGGGGTCTGTCCCTGTCGCTCTGTTCCTGTCGCTCTCTGTCACAATCGAGAGAGAATGAATACCCCTGAACCTCGGCGGGCGTTGGAGATTCAGCACGAGCTTCTCGACTCCATAAACGACGGGTACGAGGTTACGCCTTCTTTTCATGCTTGCCTCAATGCGCACGGCATGTATGAAACGATGCGGTTTGTGCTTCGATTGAGCCCGCGGAATCATGCCCTGATGGACAGGCTCGAAGCAAATGCATTCGATCTCGGAGATGCTTCATCGGAAGCGATGCAGGCTTACTCGACCTACATTCATGAAACGGTCCACTGGTGGCAGCACGTGGGCTCAACCTCCGGCTTGCTTTTTAGTCTGAGCTACCTCGCGCAGTGCCACTCGAGCATGGAAGAGCTAAGGGAGGTTCTCGCCACGATCGGCGCCAAAAAACCCCTCAAAGGCTATACCGATCAGGTTCTTCGGAACGAGGGACATTCAGCGCAAACCAAGCTTGCCTCGGCGAATATCGGTCAACAATGCACTCGACGTTGAGTACTACAAGAGTTATGCTTATTCCCCGCGGAAGAACATCGAGTGGATTTTTCACGAGCCGCATTTCGAGTCGGTAGGTCATGGATACTTCGTTGTCTATGACCAAATTCTACAAATGCTGGCCCATGCTATCGATCCTGATTTTGCCATCTTGCCCAAAAGTCACGATTGGCAATCTGACATCCTTAGACTAGAGAAGGAGCGAATTGACGGCATTACTGCGGCTCACCTATTCATCTGCCGGCGGTTGGAATGCACGCGGTTTATGAAGGTCAAGCGAGGTTCACCCAGCTTCAGTTCCTTAACGGCGTGCGTCGGAACCAGTGTCCTGCGCTGAGTGGAGGGAGATGGGGTACCTCTCAGGAATCTATGTCGAGGCCTTCGAATCATTTTTGAAGCTATCCGAGTCCAATTGGCCCGAGCTCTTGGAGGGCCCGCTTGTCGCATTGTTTCTGCTTATCAGTGATCTCGCAATTAATCCCACTCGCGGTGTTCCCATCAACATAGAGGGCTTCGAGAATTTCATTCGCGACGTAGATGTCGGCGTTCGGTTCACATTGCTCTGCAGCGCTGTCGTCAAGCTCCCGCATCTTAAACAAGCGATCACCGAATATTCCAAACGCGAATACATATCCGTGTCCAAAGATCTGGTTACTGCTGTCGGGTACGATGATCCGATCACTGGGCTGTCGGCGGTGTGCCGATGGCTGGACAAGAGCGCCAGGCTTGTCTAAGCTAATGGACGAATACCGGTCTTTTGAGTATGACCCCGAAAACATTGCGGTCCGGGTTTTCCTGTCACATTTCGTTGCGTTTTCGCAAGACAAGTTGAATCATCCCGAGTTCTTCTGCTGGGCGGGAGTGTACATGTCGGGCCAATGTCGTTTGCTCGATGCAAAGGCAATCTGGCTTCGTCATCTGTCGCTGTTCAGTGATCGTGGCGACCGAAACGGAGTCTATCCGAGACGGCGGCCGGATCGTTCCGAGCAGGCGGTGAAAAACACATTTGATCGGTTCTACGGAACAGCGGCCCTATATGATCTTACTCGGCAGTGGATTTTACAAGATGGGCCTTTGTCTGCGATTTTGGCTGGTTATCGGAGGACTATGATCAGTCGCGCGCCGAAGCGTGGGCGGACCAAACGTTCAAGCATATCTATGGAGTCACGTTGGATGAGTTTGAGATTGTCCAATAACGGAAACGCGAGAATAGGTCACTAGCGTGAACATCCAGTTAGTGACACCGAGAGCCTGAGGCTCTAGGGTGCACTGTCGGGGGATTGCGGGAACATAGGAGAGAAAGACGAGCGTACGGAATTGCATACGCGGGAAAGGGGACAGTCACTGCCCTTCTACTACAGGCGCTGCGGCCCACACGCAGGACGCCGCACCCCCAGAATCATACTGGAATGCCCGAGAAATGTATCATTGGCCTTTATGGGCGTTTGTGATTTGTGCGGAGAGAGGGCGGGTTGGCTTCAGAGTCGGCACCCGACATGTACCGAGCGGGCCAATGCCGCAACCACCGCTCTGCATACTCTTGCGCTCAATGGAACCGTGGCGGGCAAATGCTTTTCAGAACTCGACCTTGAGGCTCGCCAATTAGCAGCTGATCAGCGCGTACCTTTTCAGCATTTTCAGGAACGCTTCTACAAGCCGCAGACGAAGCTGCGGGAAGAATGGCATTGCAAAACCCTGTTTCCGAAGACGATTACAGGCGCGTCTTCGCAATATTGAAAGGGTGGGGAATCCAACAGTACATCGACAGCGGTGAACTCCTTGCTCGAAGGTGGTTCGGTCTGCCTCGGCTGGATATGAGCCTCATCCTTGGACAGGTGCTTCACGGGCAGAATCCAGTCTACGACGGAACTGGTCGTATGCAGTTCAACCTTCACTTAGGCGAGGTCCCGATATTCACCGCCGGTAAAGTTACGTTCGCCGAGGAACGAAGCGTATCAAAACACGCGACAACGTTTAGCGGTGTGAGCGTTCCGATTGGGGGAGGAATGTACTACCACGTGGGCGGTTCTCAGAGGCACCAAGTCTCTGGCCTTTTGCCCATAGATGTCGGAGAGATGTTGATCACGACACAAGCGGTCTATTTCGGTGGGCAGAAGAGAACTCTGCGGATACCATTTGAACAGGTCGTCCGTTATCAGCCGTACGTTGATGGAGTGGGGGTGTGCGAATCTCACGGGCCTCCCAAAGTTTTTGTAATGGACTACGGATCGTTAGATACTGGATGGTTTTTTTATAATCTACTTTTGGCTCTTTCGAGCAGACTCAATTCGTAGCGGCGGCATGTTTAGGCAAGGTCGAAAGCTGGTACCGCTGAGGCCCGGAACGACCCGGGCCGGTTCCCGAGAGTTAGGGTCGTTGCTAGAGGCGCGCTGGAATTTCCGCTGAACGGTGCCCCAACTCCGCGTACTCGATTTGTACCGTGCGAATCAGGCCTCGGGATCGGTTGCCTGCCCGCAGCAAATCCTCGCCCTCCTCACCATCCGATAAAATCACTCTCGTGAGCAACATCCCGGCCCAGTACCTGACCGACGCCTCGGGCTTCCAGGGCTTTGCCGAACAGGTGTTCATCCCGGCGAACGAGGCGGAAGTGGTCTCGATTCTGCGCAGCGGCGACCGAACGCCGCACGCCCATAACGATCGCAGGCGCGGGCACTGGCCTGACCGGCGCGCGCGTGCCGCATGGTGGGGCGGTGTTGTCGCTGGAGAAGTTCCGCAAGCTGGAAATCGGGCAGGGAAGCGCGCGGGTGGGGGCGGCCGTGACGTTGCTGGAGATTCGGGATGCGGCGGTGGCTTCGCGGCAGTTTTTTGCGCCGGATCCGACGGAGATCACGGCGTCCATTGGCGGGGCGATCGCGACGAATGCCAGCGGGTCGCGCAGCTTTCGGTATGGCAGTACGCGGCGGCATGTGCTTGGTCTGCGGGTGGCGCTGCTCGATGGCAGCGTTCGCGAGTTCCGGCGGGGCGATGTGGCGGATATTCCGATGGAAGCCGTTCCGGCGCCGGGTACGCGTAAGAATACGGCCGGGTACCGGCTTACGGCTGGGACCGATTGGATCGATCTGTTCTGCGGATCGGAAGGAACGCTGGGCGTCGTGCTCGAAGCGGAGATCGCGCTGCTGCCCATCCCGGACGATTTGTTTGCGGGCGTGGTGTTCTTCCCGACGGACGATCAGGCGCTCGATGCCGTGGATGCGTGGCGCAGTCATGCGCGAACTGCGCATGCTCGAGTATGCCGACCGCAACTCACTGGAGTTGCTGCAGGAGCAAACATCCCGACATCCCGTCCGAAGCGTTCGCCGCGCTGATCATTGAAGTCGCGGATGGCGATCTCGACGTCTGGGAAACGCGGCTTGCCGAGGCGGGAGCGTTGATGGAGGCATCCTGGTTCGCTACGGCACCGGCAGACCGCGAACGGTTCCGCAAATTCCGTCACGCGCTGCCCGAACTGGTGATCGAGACCGTCGTGCGCCGCGGCTTCCTGAAGATGGGCACCGATTACGCGGTACCGGTGGAGCGCAACCGCGAAATGCTGGCGTTCTATCGCGAGCGGCTGGAGGCGGAACTGCCGGGGCGCTACGTGATCTATGGGCACATCGGCGATGCGCATCTGCACGTCAACATGCTGCCCGCGAGCGCGCAGGAAGCCGAGACCGCGAGTGCGCTGCTGGATGAATTTGCGAAGCATGCGGTGGCGCTGGGCGGAACAGTCTCGGCTGAGCATGGCCTGGGCAAGCGCAAAGCGAAATTGCTCGCACTGCAGTACACCGCTGAAGACATTGAACGCATGGCAGCCGTGAAGCGCAGGCTGGATCCGCACTGGCTGCTGGGGCGCGGAACGATCTTCGGCAGTCAGTTATATGATGGCTTCCGAGGAGCATCTTCATGACGACAGCCGAGGAGATCGAGCAGGAGTATTTGCTGCCCATCGGCGACGAATGGGTCAGGACGGAAAAGACCGACACCATTCGATTGCCTTATGACGGGTCGGTCGTCAGCACCGTTCCGCAGGGCGATGCCGCGCTGGTGGAGCGTGCCGCGCGGGCTGCGCGCAAAGCGGCGGACGTGCTCGAAGGCTGGAGCAATTACGAACGCGCCGAACTGCTGGACCGCATCGCATCGCTGCTGCGGCGTGATCATGCGGCGTTCGCGTCGGCGATCAGTCAGGAGACGGGCAAGCCGATCAGCGAAGCGCGCGTCGAAGTAGATCGTTCGCTGCAGACGCTGCTGGCGTCGTCGATCGTTGCGCGCGAGTTGCACGGCGAAGTCGTGCCCGTGGATGGCGCGCCGATTGGCGCGGGCCGCATGGCGATGACGATTCGTCAGCCTGCTCGGCGTGGTCGGCATCATTACGCCATTCAATGTTCCGTTGAACCTTGCGCTGCATAAGCTGGGGCCTGCGCTCGCGGGCGGCAACGCGGTGGTTCATAAGCCTTCTGAGCAGACGCCGCTGAGTGCGTTGAAGCTGGCGCGCATCGTGCGGGAAGCCGGTGCGCCCGCGGGAGCGTACAACGTGGTCACCGGGCCGGGTGAGACTGTGGGCCGCGCGCTGGTGGAGTGCGCCGGCATTGACATGATCACGTTCACGGGCAGCGTGGAGACCGGCCGCGCGATCCGCGCGATGGCTGGGCTGAAGAAAGTCACGCTGGAACTGGGCGGCAACTCGGCCGTGATCATCGAGCCCGATGCTGACCTGGATGCGGCAGTCACGCGCGTGGTGCAAGGGCGGCTATAGCTACAGCGGCCAGATCTGCATTTCGGTGCAGCGCGTGTATGCGCACGAGAGCATCGCCGCGTCGTTCAGCGACAAGCTGGTGAGTGCTGTGACGAAGCTGCGCGTGGGACATCCGCGCGAAGATACAACGCAGATCGCATCGCTCGTCAGCGAACCGGCGGCGCGCCGTGTGGAAGAGTGGGTGCAGGATGCCGCGCGGGCGGGAGGCAAAGTTCTGACGGGCGGCAAGCGCACGAATGCGACGATCGAGCCGGGTGTCCTGGCGGATGTTCCGGAAAGTGCGCGTCTGATGCAGGAAGAGTTGTTCGGTCCGATGGTCGCGGTGAATCGTTATACGAGATCTGGATCGACGCGATTGAGCTGGTGAACGGTACGCCGTATGGTCTGCAAGCCGGCATCTACACGCAGAACCTGCAGCGCGCGTTTCATGCAGCGCGCAAACTGCGCATGGGCGGCGTGCTGATCAACGATGTGCCGGCGTTTCGCGCGGACAACATGCCGTATGGCGGCACGAAGAATTCTGGGCTGGGCCGCGAAGGTCCGCGCTATGCCATCGAAGAAATGACCGAGCCGAAGCTCATCTGCTGGAGAGTGGGTTAACGCTCGCCAGTGCACACGAACAAAACCAAAGCAAAGCTAAAAGCCGGCGAGACCGTGATCGGCTGCTTCATGCGGCATGCAGACGCGGGGCTGGCGGAAGCGGTCGGCTACATGGGTTGGGACTATCTGATCTTCGATGGCGAACATAGTCCGCTGTCGGGGCGCGAGTGCGAGAACCTGGCGCGCGTCTGCGAGATCAACGGTGTGACGCCGATCGTGCGCGTGCCGTCGAACATGCCGTGGCTGATTGGCCAACTGTTCGATGCGGGCATGCAGGGCGTGCAGATTCCGATGATCAACTCCGCCGCAGAAGCGCAGACGGCGGCGCGGGCGGCGAAGTATTATCCGCTGGGAACGCGCGGACTGGCGACAACGCGCGTGGGCCGCTTCGGGCAGGTGCAGCCGTTCAGTCTTGTCCGACCATGTCGCGACATCGAATGCGGAGACGCTGGTGATCACGCAGGTCGAGACGCCCGCGAGCATCGAACAACTGCCCGGCATTCTGGAAGTTCCGGATATCGACGTCATCTTCATCGGACCGAATGATCTGTCGCTCTCGCTTGGCTTCCCCGGCGAGATGCAGCATCCGAAAGTGCAGCAGGCGTTCGATACGGTGATTTCCGCAGTGACCAAAACGGATAAGGCGCTTGGCGTACTGGTCCCCAACGTGGAGGCTGCACTGGAATGGCAAGCGAAAGGGAGCGCGCTACATCATGGTGGTGATGGAAGCCATTCTGGGGCCGGCGGTACGAGCGTTCCTGAAAACAGCGCGCCAGACGTAGTCCGCGAACGGGCGCGGCGCCGAATCACGCGGCGCTTGATGCCGTTCCTGATCATCGTTTATCTGCTGGCGTATATCGATCGCTCGAACCTGAGCATTGCGAAGCTGCAGATGCAAACCGATCTCGGTTTTAGCGATGCAATCATCGGCTTCGGCGCGGGCATCTTCTTCCTCGGATACTTTCTGCTGGAGATTCCAGGCAGCCTGATCGTCGAACGATTCAGCGCGCGCAAGTGGTTTGCGCGAATCATGATCACGTGGGGCGCTGGTCGCGGCTCTGACCAGCTTTGTTACGACAGCAGCGCAGTTCTACACGGCGCGTTTTTTGCTGGGCGCGGCGGAAGCCGGTTTCTTCCCGGGCGTGATTGTGTATCTGTCGCATTGGTTTCGGTACGAAGACCGCACGCGCGCGAAGGCGTGGTTCATGATGGCGCAGCCGTTGTCGGTGGTGATCGGTACGCCGCTCTCGCGTTGGATTCTGGAGAACGTGCATTGGGGCGGCATGCATGGATGGCGGTGGGTGTTCTTCCTCGAAGGTGTGCCGGCGGTGCTGCTGGGTGTGTTCGCGCTGTTCTACTTGACTGATCGCGTGCATCAAGCGCGCTGGCTTCCGGACGATGAGAAGCGCTGGCTCACTGCTGAGCTGCAAAAGGAAGAAGACCAGAAGGTGGCGGCGGGGCGCGTGCATATCTTCGCCGCGTTTCGCTCGAAGCAGACGTTGCTGCTGAGTGCGATTCTGTTTCTGATCGTGACCGGCAACCAGGCCATTCTTTTCTTTCTGCCGTCGATCACGAACAACATGAAATCGATGTCGGTGACGTGGCGCACTGCGGTCACGGTGCTGCCCTATCTGTTTAGCATTGCCGGAATTTTGCTGAATGGATTCTGGTCGAATCGCACCGGTGAACGCCGCTGGCATACGGCCGCACCGATTCTGATAACCGCCGTGGCATTGTCTTGCGCGATCCTGGCGGGCGATCGCACGGCGCTGGTAATTACTTTCTTTTGCCTGGTGGGCTTGACGTTCCAGGCGTACCTGCCGGTGTTGTGGACCTTGCCTTCAGCGATCCTGGGTAAAGCCGCTGCGGCAACCGCCATCGGGACCATCAACTCGGTCGGGAACCTGGGCGGCTTTGTCGGGCCATCGCTGTTTGGAAAGCTGCGCGATATCGACCGGCAGCTACCAGGCCGGGTTGTGGTTCCTGGTGGCGTGCATGTTCACCGCGGGCCTGCTCGCGACACGCGTGCCGGCGATGGCGGGCTCAAAACAAAAATGAAAAAGACTGCAGAAGAGTTACGAAGCTTCCGGTGGTTCGGCCCGGAGACGATGCGCGGCTTCAGTCATCGCTCGCGCATGAAGCAGGCGGGTTACCGGCGCGAAGACTTCACGGGCAAGCCGGTGATCGCGATCGTCAACACCTGGAGCGAGATCAACCCCTGCCACGCTGCATCTGCGCGAGCGCGCCGAAGCAGTGAAGAAGGGCGTGTGGCAAGCGGGCGGCTTCCCGGTAGAGATTCCGGCGTTCTCGATCACCGAGACGTACATGAAGCCGAGCCCGATGCTCTATCGCAACCTGCTCGCGATGGAGACCGAAGAGTATCTGCGCAGTCTTCCGGTAGACGGCGCGGTGCTGATGGGCGGCTGCGACAAGACCACGCCGGGCTTGCTGATGGGCGCGATCAGCATGAACCTGCCCTGCATTTATTTGCCTGCGGGTCCGATGCTGCGCGGCAACTGGAAAGGCCAGCCGCTTGGAAGCGGGACCGACCTCTGGAAATTCTGGACGGAGCGTTGCGCGGGCAACATCACCGAAGAAGAGTGGAACGAGATGGAAGGCGGCATCGCCCGCTCGCCCGGCTTCTGCATGACGATGGGCACGGCTTCGACGATGACCGCGATCGCGGAAGCGCTGGGCTTGACGCTGCCCGGCGCATCGTCGATTCCCGCGCCCGATTCGAATCATGTGCGCATGGCGATGAATTGCGGGCGGCGCATTGTGGACATGGTCTGGGAAGACCTGAAGCCGAAGTCGCTGCTGACGATGCAGTCGTTCGAGAATGCGATTGCGGTCGATATGGCGATCGGCGGCTCGACCAACGCGATCATTCACCTGGTTGCGCTCGCGCGGCGCTGCGGACTCGAGCTGAACCTGACCCGCTTCGATGAGATTTCGCGAACGCGTTCCCGTGCTGGCGAACATTCGTCCGTCGGGCAAGTATCTGATGGAAGATTTCTACTACGCGGGCGGCTTGCCTGCGCTGATGGCGGAGATGACGGACCTGCTGCATCTCGACGCGCATACGGTGAACGGACGCACGCTGGGTGAGAACCTGGCGGGCGCGGCGATCACCAATGCCGACGTGATCCGTCCGCGCGGCAATCCGCTGGTGGCAAGCGGCGGCACGGCGATTCTGTACGGCAATCTTGCGCCGGATGGTGCGGTGATAAAGACCTCCGCGGCCGATGCACGCCTGCTGCAACACACGGGGCCGGCGATTGTCTTCCGCAACTACGCGGACATGGAGGCACGCATCGATCGCGACGACCTCGATGTGACGGAAGACTCGGTGCTGGTGCTGCAGAACGCGGGGCCGCTCGGTGGGCCGGGGATGCCGGAGTGGGGAATGCTTCCGATCCCGCGCAAGCTGCTGCTAAAGGCGTTCGCGACATGGTGCGCATCTCCGATGCGCGCATGAGCGGCACTGCGTATGGCGCGTGCGTGCTGCACGTTTCGCCTGAGAGTTACGTTGGCGGGCCACTCGCACTGGTAAAGGATGGCGATCGCATTTCACTCGATGTGGAGAAGCGCCGTCTGGATGTTCTGCTGTCTGATGCTGAGTTAGCGCAACGCCGCGCGGCATGGGTGAGGCCGCCGGCAAACTACCCGCGCGGGTATGGTTCGCTCTATAGCGAGCGCGTCACCCAGGCGCACGAAGGCTGCGACTTCGATTTCCTGGAGCGCGCGGGCGAAGTTCCTGAGCCCGAAATTCATTAGCGTTCATCAAAGGGGCACCATGAAGATCGCGGCGATGATTTCGCGCTATTTGTTGGGTCTGGTTTTCGTCATGTTTGGCGTGAACGGATTCTTCCCGTTTTTGCCGATGGGCTCGGTGCCGCCGATTGCGATGCAGTTCTTCGGCGCGTTGGCGCAGTCGCACTACATGAGTGTGGTCTTCGCACTGGAGATTATTTGCGGGCTGCTCTTGCTGGGAAATTTCTATGTTCCGCTCGCGCTGACGGTGCTTGGGGCGGTGATTGTGAACATCCTGCTGTTCCATATCTTTATGGCGCCTGCGGGATTGCCGCTCGCGCTGTTGGTGGTGGTTCTCTGGGGAGTTGTGGCGTATCAGGAGCGGTCGGCGTTTGCGGGGATTTTGCGGAGGTAACCGCTCTGCTTACGCGCGCGGCACGTGAAGCGAGAGTATCGGGATGTGCGTGAAGAAGGGCACTCCCATGGAGGGAGTGCCCAGTTTGTTTAGAACGAGTACTTCAACCCGAACTGCAGGTTGCGTGCGCCTTGTGAAGAGTTGACTACTCCGGTTAACGAGTTTGGATTCGCAACCAGACTTGACGAGCCGGGAGAAGCAGGCATCAGCGATCCGCTTTGTGAGAACACGTCGATCTGATAACCCTGCACGGTGAAGATCGGCGAGTTCAGCGCGTTGATCGCTTCGGCGCGGAACTCGAGGCTCTGCCGTTCCGAGATGCGGAACTTCTTCGAGAGGCCGATATCGACCTGCTTCAAGCCAGGGCCGCGTTCGGTCGAGATTCCGCAGTTGCCGAGTTTGCCGGGTGCGGGATCGCGCATGGTTGTGGAATCGAACCATACGTAGCCGCCGCCTCCGTAATTCTGATACGGCGTCTCGCGCGAAGGAGCGATGCAATCGGGGCGGCCTTGTGCGGAACCGGTGCCCGCATCGCCTGCCCAATCGAGCATCGAGATCGGGAAGCCGCCATGCACCGTGAAGACGGTGTTCATCTGCCAGTCGCCGAGTACTGCACTCGACGGCTTTCGGCGCGCTGTCTCCGAACATCTTGCCTTTGCCGAACGGCAGCTCGTAAGTGAGATAGCCGTTGAATACGTTAGTCACGTCGTGATCGCACAGGCCGTAGTCCAGGTGCGTGTTGTACACGTACTGTTGGAACGAAACATCGGCAGACGCCTGGCCTGCCGCAGCATCGCCATAACGGCCATAGTAGCCCTGATTATTCGTCAGGCATTTCGACCATGTGTAGTTCAACTGGAACGAAAGTCCATGGCTGAAGCGCTGCTGCGCGGTAAGTTGCAGCGAGTCGTAATTCTGAATGCCCGTTGAAGTATTGAGCCGCACTTGACCGGTGCCGGCATTCTTCAAAGCAGGGTTGCCTGCCAGATAAGGTCCGGGCGATGTGGTGCCGTCGGGGTTGAGGACTCGTTGTCCGGCGAAGTAGATGGCGGCTAAGTGATCGGTATGTTGCCCGATGTAGCCCGCCTGCAGAGTCAGGTTGTTGCCAAACTGATGCTGCACGGTGAAGTTCCACTGGTTCGAAACTGCGGGACGGTAGTTCGGGTCAGTCAAGTGAACGCGAATGCCGGCGAAGCACGAAGCCGGCGCTGACGTTACGGTTTGCGGAGTACAGGGCGCTCCGCCCGCTCCTGCGCCAAGCGCAGCAAAGCCCTGATCGAGGAATAACTGGTTAGCCGGGATCGCGCCATTCGTACCCGCAGAGTATTGACCGGTGAGATCGATATTCCACGGCGCATTGGTCGCGAGGCGGTTGTATTCGCCAGTGCCTTCCTGGAAGCTGGAGCGGCTGAACGCAGTGCGGATAACCGTGTTGCGGCCACCGGGGGTCCACGCGATGCCGAGACGCGGCAGGAAGTTGGCGATGCCGTTGTACTGGTTGTACAGTGCGCGGCTGTTGCCGTTCTGTCCCGCCAGCATGATCTGGCCCGAGTACATGCCGAAGTTGGTCATGCGATCGCCGACTTCATAGATCGGCGTGAACACCTGACAGCGCAAGCCCCATGTTGACCGTCAGGTTCGGCGTGACGCGCCAGTCATCCTGCACGAACGCGCCGATCGCGCTGTTGCGCTGACCCACAGTGCCGGCGAAACCTTTGCCGTAAGCGATGGTGGTGGGCAAGCCGAGCAGGAAGTCGGAGACGGCGTTGCCGGTGTAGTTGCCGGTGAAGCCAATGTCGCCAGCCGCACCGTCGTTGCTGGTTGCGGGTACGTAGTTGTTGCGATAGCGCAGGAACTGGAAGCCCGCGTGGGTGGTGTGCTTGCCGCGGGAGAGGATCACCGTGTCATCAAACTGAATGGTGGTCTGGTGGAAAATCTCGGGCGCGTCAACCGTTCCGAACGCGCCGCCCACCGGCGAACCGGAGAAGGAGAGCGCCGGAAGATACGACGTCGGCTGACCCGCGATTAAACCGGCCGTAGCTGACGATCCGCCACTCACCGTGTTGGCTTCCGCCGGATAGTAACTGGTTCCGGCACGCACTTCATTCACTACGCGCGGTCCAAAGGTATGCGTGTAGTCGAGCACGCCGCTATAGAGCGGGAAGGTGTTGCTGGTGCCGTAGATCAACGCTTGCGAGTTGGTGGTGGGATTCGTGATGTACTGCTGACTGTAGCGCGCGAAAACGTGATCGCGTTCGGTCGGGACCCAATCGATCTTGGCGTCGCCCTGGTCGCCGTTGGTGTAACTGTGCGTCGAGTTGCTCAGGTTGTTCAGCGTGCCGTTGTTGCTGCCGGCCAGGTTCGCTTGCGGAAGGACGCCGAGGATCTTCAGCGCGGTCTGGCTGAGGCCGTTGATGCAAGGCGCGCTGCCGAACTGCTGTGAACCGGAACAGATTGCCGCTTTGGTCAGATCCGCCGGAAGCGGCACCGTCGTGCCGGGATAGTGAATCTGCAGGCCCGAGATGTCCGACAGATTGCCGCTGCGTTCCAGGTTGGTGAAGGTGCTCGAAGTTCCGGGCGTCGCTGGGATATCGAAGCGCGAGCCTTGATAGTCGGCGAAGAAGAACAGTTTGTTCTTGATAACCGGACCGCCCAAGGTGCCGCCGAACTCATTCCAGCGCAGCTTCGAGGGCGAGCTGTTCACGCTCGGGTCGGAGCTGAAGTTGCGCGACCATTCGTTGGCGTTGAAGAAGTCGTTCCGCAGAAACTCGAACAGGCTGCCATGAAACTGGTTGGTGCCCGACTTGGTGCTGACGCTGATCACGCCGCCGAGGAACTGGCCATACTGCGCGCTCGGGTTGTTGGTGATGACGTTGAACTCCTGGATGGCGTCCACGTTCGGCGAGAACGCAACGTTGTTGTCGACGAACTCGGTGTTCTCCATGCCGTCGAGCAAGTAGTAGCTGGCCTGTTCGCGATTGCCGTTGATGTAGGGCCGGCCGGAGTTGAACGTTGTCTGTCCGGTGTTGAACGACGCGGGACTCGTTGTCACGGAACCCGGAATCAGCAGCGTGAGCTGATTGTAGTTGCGGGTTTCGAGCGGGAGCGCTTCGATCTCGTGCGAATCCAGAACGGTGCTGATCTCGGTGGTTTCCGTCTGCAGGATGGCTGCGGCCGAAGAGACTTCCACGGCCGTCGTGACGTTGCCAACCTTCAAGGCAAAGTCGATCTTCGCAATCTGGTTCAGCACCAGCGTGACGTTCGACTGTTGCGACTGGAAGCCTTCCCGCTCCGCCTTGACCACATAATGACCAATCGGCAGCGTCGGAAGGTCGAACGCGCCTGCAGCATTCGACTGTGTGGTTTGCACTGTGCCGCGCTCGGTATCGGTTGCGGTGATGCGCGCGTCAGCCACGGGGCTGCCCGAAGGATCGGTAACAATGCCGTTCACGGCTGCGGTGACTTGCTGACCCCACGATGGCGTGACCATGAAGATCGCCAGCAGCGTGAGAAGAAGACCCGAACAGATGCGTCGGGTGAATTGCCGGTTTGTATTCATAAGCGTGCTCCCCTATCTTGTTTGGTGAGTGTGGACCTGAAAGTGGGCGGCGTCCAGTTTTGAACAGTTAACTGCGAGGCCGAACATTGTTCATTACGTACATCGAACGTGCGGTGCATCAATGACTTACCCCGGCTTGCACAGGGCGCAGAGCGTTCAGCAGAACGCGAACCGGGCGTACTGCGGCCAACCGTGTTTCGGCCTTTGGTTTTTCATATTCGTCTAACGCGAGCGTGCTGGACTGGAGCCACGCGGCCGGCGGCATCTCGCGACGCTGGAGATAATCGAGTGCCTGCGCTCCAATCGTGCCCGTCGCCGCGAGGTTGACGGCCAGTGGGACGGCCTCTTCCAGCAGCGCATTCTGAACGGCGAGCGAGCGCACCTGGCTGGCGGTCGTTTCCCACTCCTTGAACGTCTGGGTCAGATGCGCGCCGGTGTCGGGATCACGCGCGACCAGCCACGCCTCGGCCGACCGGGTTAAAGCGCGCATGGCTTCGCTTTCGGGACGGGCAGCGTCCACGATGCGGTTCAGCGGAACAGGGCTGGAATATTTGCGTTCGTCGCGGCGGCCGGCGATGCCAAGTGCCTCGAGAGAGTCGACCAGGACGTAAAGCGGCGCGGCGTTGCGCCAACCAGCGAGGCGGTCGAGCATCGGCCCCAGGTTGGAACGATGTTCGGCGCCGCTGAATTCGAGGACGCGGCTGACCTGCTGCATGCGAGTATACATGGACTCGACATCGCGGACGTCCGCCGCGGACCAGAACCGTTCGGCGATCGCTGCGGCGCGCGGCCAAAGGCGTGAATCGACCGTTTCGGGGCTGACGTACTCGGCCCACATGCAGAGTTCACCACCAAGCACGCGCGCCGCTTCCGCCGGGGAAAGCCCTGCCGCGTTCGCTAGCGGGTCAGCCGCGTAGTGCGTCGAAGCAGGCAAGAGATGATCGAGATAGTAGCCGGCTGAAAGCAGCGTGCGATGACCCTGACGGGCAGCGTCATTCACTGCATCGGCTCCGCGCCAGGACTGAATCACCGCGTTCGGGTCGAGCGCCGGGCTCAGGATTTCGTCCCAGCCGATCAGCGTCTTGCCATGCTTTTTCAAAATCGCCTGGAGCCGCGTATTGAAGTACGCGTGCAGTTCCGGGCTGCTCTGGAAGTAGCGCGACTGCGAGAAATCGCGAATCGACGCCGATGTTTTCCATTGCGTATCGTCCACCTCATCGCCGCCGATGTGAAAGAACGGGTCAGGGAAGAGCGCGGCCATCTCGCCGATGAAGCCATCGAGAAAAGTAAACGTTGACTCGCGCGACGGGTCCATCGTCGGCTGGAAAATTCCCCACGTGCGCTCGATGCTGTAGGGACCGGGCGCGCTGGCGAGTTCCGGATAACCGACGAACCAGCTCGTCGTGTGACCCGGCGTGTCGAACTCAGGGATGACGCGGATGCCGCGGTCACGCGCGTACTCCACTACCTCGCGCACTTGCTCCTGCGTGTAGTAGTGGCCGTCGGAGCCAAGCTGCTGCAGCTTGGGGAACCGCTTGCTCTCCACGCGGAAGCCCTGGTCGTCGGACAAGTGCCAGTGGAAGACATTGAACTTCACCGCCGCCATCGCGTCGAGATTGCGCAGAACAACGGGCAGCGGCATCCAGTGACGAGAGACATCGAGCATCACGCCGCGCCATGGGAAACGCGGATGATCTTCGATGTCGACAGCTGGAATGCGCATGCCGTGTTCGCCGGCGCCCGCCAATTGCAACAGCGTGCTCAAGCCGCGCAACACGCCAGTCGTTGTTCTTGCGCTGAGCCTGGCTCCGGACGTATCTACCTGCAGGTGATAAGACTCATCTTCGCCAAGCTGCGGATACTCCGGAGCCTTGCCCGCGCACTCGATGACAAGCGACGCGCCCGCGAAGCCAGGCAGGAACGGCACGCCGCTCTGTCTCGAAAGCTGATCGGTGAAGCGGTCGACGGCGCGCGAAAGCTTCGCGTCTGCGTATGCGCTGGTCGACACGTGAAAGCCATTCTCAATGCGCATCTCTCCGTCACGAAAGATGACGGACGCGGGTTGAGGCATCAACGCGGGCTGCATGGCGGCGTGCAGGGAGCTAACGATCGCGAGTAGCAGGAAGCATTTCATTTAGTCCACCACCGATTTCCAACCGCGGCGCGAGAGATCCCAATAGATGACGGCGCCGCCCGCAAGCCCCGCGGCTAACAACGCGAGGCCGCTCGGAATTTCGTGCAACAGCAATTTGCCGCTTCCGAAAAGCACGCCATAGATCAAGACGCAGCCGCAGATCCAGTCGAGAAAATTGAACAGGCCGCCACGCGATGGCGGAACTTCCGGGGCAAGCCGCGCGATCGGCCCCCACCCCGCCATGCTCGGACGCGCGCGGCGATAGAAAGCCAGCAGCGTCGCTTGCGGTTCGGGCGCGGTCATCAACGTTGCGATCAACCACACTGCGGTCGTGATCGAAACGGTGACGATCATGATCCACGCGAAGTCGACCGGGTTGTCGCTATCCAGATGAAATGCGGTCTGCAACAGGATCGAGACGAGGAAAGCGGAGATCATCGCCGAGATTTCGCTCCACGCGTTGATGCGCCACCAGAACCAGCGCAGCAGGAGCACCAGCCCGGTGCCTGCGCCCGTGACGATCAGCAACTTCCACGCTCCACTGATCGACGTCATGTAGAACGTGACCACGGCCGAGATCAGCGCCAGCAGTACTGTCGACCACTGCGAAATCGCGACGTAATGTTTTTCGTCTGCGTGCTTCTTCAGAAAGCGGCGGTAGAAGTCGTTCACGATGTAGCTCGCGCCCCAGTTCAACTGCGTGGCAATCGTCGACATGTAAGCAGCCGCAAAGGCCGCGATCATCAGGCCGCGCAGAGAAGGCGGGAGGTATTGAATCATGACGCGGACATAGCCCGTCTCGGGATCCTGCAGGCCGGGGAACAACACGAGTGATGCGAGCGCAACCAGAATCCACGGCCACGGGCGGATCGCGAAGTGCGCGATGTTGAACCACAGCGTGGCGAGCAGTGAGTGCTTTTCGTCCTTCGCGCAGAACATGCGCTGCGCAACATAACCACCGCCGCCTGGCTCCGCGCCGGGATACCAGGTGGCCCACCAGTTCAGCGAGATGTAGACGAAGAAAGTGATCATCGGCATCCACGGCGACCGAAGATCGGGGATGAAGCTGAGCACTGAACCGCGTCCGTCCGGCCCGACGCCGCGCGCATGATCGAGCACCGCGAGCTGTTGCTTAAGTCCGACGATGCCGCCGCATGCCTGCACCGCAACAACGGCCAGCACGATCACCATGGTCATCTTCACGAAGAACTGAAAGACATCGGTGACCAGCACGCCCCAGAGACCCGACAGTGTGGAGATGAACGACGTGACCGCAATCAAGCCGAGCACAATGAGCAGCGCCTGAATGCGCGTGACATTCAACACGAGCATCAGGATCTTCACCATCGCCAGGTTCACCCAGCCGAGCACGATGCAGTTGATCGGGATGCCGAGATAGAGTGCACGAAAGCCGCGCAGGAACGCGGCGGGGCGGCCCGAGTAGCGAATTTCGGTGAACTCGATATCGGTCATCACGCCGCAGCGCCGCCATAACCGCGCATAGAAGAACACGGTCAGCATGCCGCTTGCGACAAAGCTCCACCACAAGCCAGTTGCCCGCGATGCCGCCATGCGCGACCATGCCGGTAACAGCCAGCGGCGTGTCGGCCGCAAAGGTCGTCGCGACCATCGAGGTGCCCGCGAGCCACCACGGGATGTTGCGGCCGCCAAGAAAAAACTCGCCTACGTCTTTACCCGCGCGTGCCTTGTAGTAAAAACCAATCGCCGCATTGAATGCGAAGTAGAGCGCGACCACAAACCAATCGAGAAACGTCAGCCGCACTTACATGGTCCTCGTAACTTTGCTCAACGTGCGAGGCCGGTCGGGGTCAAGGCCCTTCGCGGCGGCAAGCTGCGCGGCGAAAAGTTGTGCGGGAATGATGTACGGAATGGGCGTGTACAAGTCTTCGGGCAGATTGGTTCGAAGCGTCGGAGTAAATGGCAACACGATGCAGCTCTGCGAAGCGGGCGTGTTGGTGGACTCGTCAGTGATGGTGAGTGTCTGTGCGTTCAACGTGTCGAGCCGGGTGGTCAGTTCGCGGATGGATTGCTGCGTCGGTCCCGCCGGTGCGAACAGGAACACCGGGAAGTGCGCTTCGATCAAAGCAATCGGCCCATGCATCAGGTCCGCCGAAGAGAACCGGTCGGTGCTGACGTAACAGGTCTCCATCAGCTTGAGACCAAACTCCAGCGCCGTCGCGTAGTTCACGCCGCGCCCGATGCACATCGCGCGTGTTGCCTCGCGATAGGCGTCCACGCGGCTGTTGATCTCGCGTCGCCACGCTGAGCGCACGGTCGGCCGTTTCGGGAATCGCTTCGAGGTCTTCAACGACAAGATCGGCGACCCGAGCGCCCACGCGATCAAATACATGGCGAGAAGCTGACACGTATATGTCTTTGTCGCCGCGATCGAGAGCTCGGCGCCGGCGTCGAGCACAAACGCGATGCTCGGCAATTTGCGCCATGCTGCTGGATGCTTCGTTCGTCACGCCGACGGTGATCGCGCCTTGCCGCCGTGCGTTCTCGAGTACCGCGTTCGTATCCGTCGATTCACCGGATTGCGAAATGCCGATCACCAGCGTGTTTGCAAGTTGCGTCTCGCGTGCATAAACCGTGTACACCGATGCCGCCGCGAGAGAAACCGGAATGCGCGTAGTGAGCTCAATCAGGTAGCGCGCAAATTGCCCGGCGTTGTCCGAAGTGCCGCGCGCCGCAATCACCACCAGCCAGGGCATGCGATCCTGCAGCGCCCGGCGTAGTTCGCGGGCGGCAGGCAACAATTTGTGCAGCGTTCGTTCCAGAGCTGCGGGCTGCTCCAGAATTTCATCGAGCATGCGCGACGTAGCTAACAAGGGAACATCCCGTCCAGTTCGGCGCGCGATGGCTGCCGGCCATACTCGCAAAGCTGAAATGCTTCAGCCTTGGCGACTTCCTGTTGTGGATACCGCACGCGAGCCGCTTGCTGCACCGCCGCGGACATCGGCCGCGCCCACGTGCGGCCGAGCCATTCGAGCCGCGCCGCTGGGTCACTGGGGACGTCGTTCAGCTTGCCATCGATCCACGGCAGCCACTCGTAAAACTGCGAGGCATGCGCGTCCATCGCGCGGAGCTTGTCTCGCCACACGTCATCGATACGGACGACCACGTCGGGTTCAAAAGGATTCGGAAGCTGAAAGTGATCTTCGAAATACACGAACACCGGGTTGGTTCGCAGCGCCGGAGTCTCGGGACAGATGTGCGGCACCATCACGAGGTAGGCCGCATCCTGCACCAGTTGGCTGGTGTAGCGATGGTCCGGGTGATAGTCGCGACGCGCGGTGGGTGAGGATCAGGTCCGCTTTCCAATTGCGAATCTGCCGGATGACCTGCCATCGAGTTTCAAGGCCGGGCTGCAGCGCTCCGTCGGGGGCGTCGAGCACTTCGGACTCAGCGATGCCAAGTCGCTCAGCGGCAACGCGAGACTCGTTGCGCCGGATGGACGACAACTCCGCGCCCGAGAGCTCATGATGCCCTGAGGAGCCGTTCGTCAAAGACAGAAATTTGACTGCGTGGCCGGAGCGCGCGAACTTGATCGCGGTGCCGCCAAACTTGATTTCACAGTCGTCCGGGTGAGCGCCGATGCAGAGAATTCGCACGATGGTCAGTGTGACGCAATGGTGGCCTGCGGGGCGAAGCGCGTCCAGTTCAGAACGGTTGCGCAGCAGGTTTGCGCGGATGTTCGTTACGGATCGAACGTTCCTGAAATCAGTGCTTTAGGGCAGGTTCAACCACGCGGAGATAACGGTCGGCAGAGACGTGCTCCAGCGTCTGTTTAGCGCCGCGCGGCCAGATAATTTCGATCTTAGTGACGGTGGTCTCGGCCCCGAGTCCGAAATGCACACGCTTGTCGCTCGACGACATGAAGCCAACGCTCACCGCGACGTGGTTGTACAGCGTGCGGCCGGACGCCAGTCGTTACCTTCACCTTGGCGCCGATCGCGTCGCGATTGCTCGCAGTGCCGATGAGCTCAAACGCGAGCCAGTGATTGCCGTTGCCGGAGTTCATCAGGATGCGAGGACGTTCGCCGAGCGAGGTCACGACGATGTCTTCGAAGCCGTCGTTGTTCAAGTCGCCGATGGCGGAGCCCCGCTGAAATCCGGCGCGCAGGAAGTCGTCGCCGAGCGCGGCCGATACATCGGTGAACTCTTTGCCGCCGGAATTTTGAAACATGGTGTCGTGCTGTCTTGTGGACGCGTCGGTGCTGTCGAGACCGCCGTTTGCGTTGTAAATATCCTTCCAGCCGTCATTATCGAAATCGACGAACGCCGCGCCCCAACCGGAGAACGCGTTGCTGAGTTGGGTTATGTGCGTTTGCGGCGAAAGGTAGCGGAACGAATCGCCCGCATTCCGAAACAGCGCGTAGGCCTGGCCCTTCAGGTCGTTATAAAAGAGATCGACCTTGCCGTCGTTGTCGAAATCTTTCGCGTCACTGCCCATGGAAGATACGGCGCTTGAACTATCGTTGTAAGCGACGCCGAGGGGCAGCGCCTGCTCTTCAAACGTGCCATCGCCCTTGTTGATGAACAGCGTGTTGGCTTCGGTGTCATTGGCGATGAAAACATCGAGGTACCCGTCGCCGTTGAAGTCAGCGATCGAGATGCCCATGCCTTTGCCCTTCGCTGCGCCGAAGCCGGACTTCTCTGTTACATCTTCAAACTTGCCGTGCCCCAGGTTGCGATAGAGCCGCGCGGGAACGGCTTCGTAGAAGAGACGCGGATCGCAATAATATTCCACGCCCGAAGCGGAACAGCGATGATCCGTCTGCGGACTCCACTTCGTATAGTTCGCGACCACGAGGTCGAGCAAACCATCGTTGTCGTAATCGAACCACGCAGCCCCGACGCTGAGAGTATCGGCGGGCTTAGTGATTCCCGAAGCCGCAGTAACATCCGTGAAAGTGCCGTCACCATTGTTGCGATACAGCGCATTGCGCCCCGCGCTGGTGATGAAGAGATCTTCGTGACCATCGTTGTCAAAGTCGCCGGCAGCGACGCCGAAGTTATAGCCCAGGCCTTCTCCGGCCAGACCTGCTCTGGCCGTTACGTCCTCAAATGTACCGTCGCCTTTGTTGCGGAGCAGGGCATTGTAGAAACGCGGTCCGGTCTTCTTCAGCTCGGGAAGCTTCGCGCCGTTGGTGAAGAAGATATCCATGCGGCCGTCGCCGTCGTAATCAAAGATGGCAACCCCGCCGCACATCGGCTGCGCGAAATACTTGCGCGGCGAAACATCGTTATCGGTGACGTAGGAGAACTTGGAACGCGGCGCGATGTCGGTGAAGTGGGGAAGCTTCTGCGCCGCGGCGGTCAGCATCGCGAGCGCAAGCGCCGCCGCCCACTTCATGGCTGGTTGGCGGCAGGCACGCCCGACACGGTTTTGCGCAAGGTCTTCTCGTTCTCATTGATTGCGGCTGCCGTGGTCTTCTGGAGCGCGAATTCCTTCGCTGCATCCGCTTTGCGGCCGGTGCGCTGATAGGCGGTGGCAAGCGCCTGATGGATGGCCGGATCACCGGGCGCGAGACTGGCAGCTTTTTCGAGCGGACCGATCGCGTCCGTAGCCTGTTCGGAATCGAGCAGCGTGCGGCCGAGTCGCGCGTGGGCCTCGGCGAAATCGGGATAGAGCTCAATCGCGCGCCGGTAATGAGCGATGGCGGCCTTCGGCGTCGTTGTTCTGCAAACTCAATTCGCCCAGATAAAATTCAGCGCTTGCATTGCGCGGATTCAGGCGCAACTCGTCTTCAAACTCTTTCCGTGCCTCCGCCGCGGATTCCTTTGTCTGTTGCGAAAGCAGCAAGCCACCGATCCGATAGTGCACTCCAAGCCGGTCGGGCGCGCGCGCCGACAGGATTCTGTACTCAGCGATGGCCTTCGCGATCTCGCCGCGTTTTTCGAACGCTTCGGCGTTCAGTTGAATCACCAGCGGCGACTCCGGCGCGGTCTTCATCAGAGCCGACGCATTGCGCTGACTGAGATCCGAGAAGACGTGAACCGCGAGAAACAGAACGTCGGGGTCGGACGGGAATTTCTCCTGCAGCCACGCGAGAAAGCTCATCGCGTCGCTCTGGCGACCCAGCAGCATCGAACAACGCACACCCGCGGTGCTGACGGCCCGCTTCTCGTTGTCCGCTACGGCCGGGTTCCGCATGGCGGCATCGAGTTCCGGCATGGCCTCCTCGCAACGCCCTGCGACGGCGAGGTCAATACCTTTTTGTGCGGGCGAGGAACTCTGTGCACAGCCAGGCAAAGCACTGGCCGCAAGTAACGCACAGAGGATGTGGAAGCACTTCATCCGCAAGGCTCGATTACAGCATGCTGAGGTAATGCGGGCAATCGGTTCCGTACCGTTACGCCACGTTCGTAACGCCCCCGAACAATTCTGTTTTCAATGCTTTATCGAATGTTTCAGGCATGTTATCCTTTTGTCCAATCTGCTATGTGGGGCTTGCTGTGTCAGCCGAGGTGACCAATGGCGGCGCAACCGGCGAGCACGCCGGCGACGCGATCCCTCACGAACTTATCCGCGAAGAACTGGCGCGCATCTTGCGCTCTGAGGACTTCCGATCAAGCAAGCGCAGCCAGGAATTTCTCACCTATGTCGTGGAGCAGACGCTGAGCGGTTCTCCCGATGTTCTGAAAGAACGCACCATTGGCATCGACGTGTTTCACCGGCAGCCCGGCTATGATCCGGGCGAGGATGCCACGGTCCGGGTGAAAGCCGGAGAAGTACGCAAGCGCCTCGGACTGTATTACGCTTCGGCTGGTTTGCACGACCAGGTTCGGATCGAACTGCATTCTGGATCTTATGTGCCGGGATTCCGGAGACTCATCGCCGAGGGTGAGCCTGTCGACAGTCCGGCACGATAGCCCACCGGTAGCCACGCCGCCGGTAGTCACTCACAACCGGGCTCCGTATGTCTGGCTGGCCGCCGCTGCACTGGCCGTTGCTCGCGATTGCGATCGCACTCTTTGCAACCCGCCGCGATGCAGACGCGAACTTGCTCGCGCAGTTCTGGGGACCGGTTTTGAAAGACAACGCGGTGGTCTCGCTGTGCGTTGCGCATGTGCCGGTCTATGGTTTGGATCGCGAGCCCACGCCGGCCACACCCGCGACGCTCGAAGAATTCGTTCCGCTGCGCGACCAGTTCGTCGGTGGCGGCGATCTGGTCGCGTCAGTGCGGCTTTCGTCGATGCTGACGAGACAACAACGTCCGTATCTGCTGAAGGTCGGCAACGATGTGTCGTTCCACGACCTCCGCACATCACCCGCGATCCTGATCGGTTATTCGTACACGCGCTGGAAAGAGATCAGCAGCCAGATGCGCTACTTCATCGATGGTGCGCGCGTGCCCGTCGGCATCACCGACTATGGCAAGCCTACCAACTGGGTGCTTCCCGACCTGCCGCGCGACCGGAAGACCGATAAAGACTTCGCGATCGTCTCGCGTGTCTTTCACCCCGATACGCACGCCATGCTGGTGGAACTCGCAGGCGTCACTTCGTACGGCACCGATGCCGCAAGCGATCTGGTGACCAATCCCGAACTGATGGCCGAGGCGTTGAAAGGCGCCCCGAAAGGCTGGCAGCAGAAGAACCTGCAACTCGTACTCGCCGTCAAAGTAATCGGCGGCACGCCGGCGAGCCCGAAAGTCGTCGGCTCCTACTTCTGGTGACGTTTGGGAACGCCAATCTCCAGATTGGCAGTCTCTAAGCGGCTAAAGTCGCCCCGTCGACCATATCGCCCATCGCCACAACGATTTTGCGCGGTCCCTTGTACGGATCACGAGCGTGAGCGATCAGCATGTTATCCAGGCTGATCAAGTCGCCAGCTTTCCATTGGAAGCGCACGGCGTGCTTTTCGTAGATCTCGCCGACGTGGTCCATCACGGCGTCCGAGATTGTCGAGCCGTCACCGTAGAACACCTGGCGCGGCATCTCGTCGGGCTTGAACATCGAGAGCAGCGCCTGTCGCGTTTCGGGATCCAAGCAATGGGTGTGATGCAGTTGGACCTGGTTGAAGAAACAGAGCTCACCAGTTTTCGGGTGGCTTAGTACCGCACGGCAGCGCTGGCTGACGCGAAGATGATCCGGCCGCAGGAACTCGCAGGTCGCACCCGACTTCCGGCACTCTTCTTCCACCTTGGACTGATCATCGGTGCCGAAGAAACGCTGCCAGCTTACGTCGAGCCCTTCGCAGAAATTGCGTACATACGTGACGCCCTTCTGTTCGAACGCATCGCGCACCTGCGGATCGAGGCTCTGATACACCTTACGCATATCGGCTACGGGCGTTGCGCCGCCTTCTTGCGCCACGGTGATGCAGAAGAAGTTGATCTTGCCCGGCCAGGAGCTCATGTGCGAACTCTCGTTGTGATAGAGAATCGACTTGTCTTCCGGGTACGGGGTGGAGGTGTAGACCTTGTCAGCTAACGTTTCACGCGGAAGATCGCCGTACTCGGCGTAGAGTTCGTCACAGATTGCGGCAGCCACGCGCTCGAAATCGCGCGCGCCTTTCAGGTCGAAGCCGCGGTAAAGGATGCCGCCATGCTTCGCCATCTTCTGCTCGACATAGCTGTGGTTGTTCTTGATCCAATCCGCGAGGTCGACCTGGTCCGTCGCAGGTTCCATCACCAAGGGCAGCGGCTCGGTTTCGGCGAATTGGCTCTCTTTGACCGGGTTGAAACTGGCAAGATCGACGGTCTTGCGCTTAAACCCGCCCAGGCCTTTGCTGAGAGGCGATGCTGTTTTCTGTTCCATCAAAACTTCCTCGCTGAAGTTAGTTAGTGTAGCTCATTCTGCAACGCCCGGCGGTGGCGTACCAGTGCGCTGGCGCTTTAAACGGTCGTTGTGCAATCCGGTCTCGACGAAGCGAATCTTGACCGGCACTTTGAAGGGCTCGAGCCGTGAAGCGCAGAACCTCTTGATGTCACGGCGGGCTTCATTCTCGTCGAGTGCCTCGCGCAACCGTACGTTGGCGCTGACGATGCTGCCGGTCAGCGGGTGACGTTCGCCTTGCACCACGGCATCGGCTACGAGCGGACATTCGAGCAGCACGGCTTCGACCTCCGCAGGGAAAACTTTCTGTCCGCCGACATTGATCAGTTCCGACTCGCGGCCCAGAAAGCGCATATAGTCGCCATTGAGTTCCACACGGTCGCCGGTGATGAAGTAGCCGTCATCGGTAATCGGCGTTGGCGCGTTCAGGTAGCCGAGCATCGCCGACTCCGCTTTGATCTGCAAAATTCCGTCGACCACGCGCAACTGATAGCCGCTGCCGCCCACCTTCACCCAAAGCGAGTCGCTGGACATCGACTTTGCGCGCAGCACGCCAAGTTCGATCAGGCCGTACGTCTGGCGGAGTTCGACGCCGGGGAACGCCTGCCCAAGTCCGGCCAGTGTGGTCGCGGGCATTGGTTCCGAGCCATAAGTGATCAGACGCAAGTGGCTCAGATTGCGGCCTTCGTACGCGCGGCTCAACAGCAACAAGTTCAGAAAAGTAGGTGAGGCGGGCAACAGTTCGACCGCGTGCTGTTCGAGCAGATCGCAAATCGCGTCCGGCGTGCGGCTCTCCGGCAGCACCACGGCGCTCCCGTTCGACAAGCAGTGAAACAAAGTGTTCAATCCGCCCCAGTGATCGAACAGCAGAAAGTTCAGAGTACGCAATGCCGGCCGCGGCTCATCGAACTTGACGAGGAGCCGCCGCAAATCGTGAACCACGCCTTTAGGCTGGCCTGATGAACCCGAGGTAAACAGGATCAGCCCGGGCGTACCGCTCGCTCGCAGAGTTTCAATCAGCGGATGCAGCGGTGTTTGCTCTCGCCGCTTGATGACCGGCTCGCCCGCAGCATCCAGCGTGAGTTCGAAGTTCGCGTTTACTACTTCGGGTACCGTCGGATTTTTCGCAACCGTCGACGGCAGCAGCGGCGCGAGGATCACGTTGCAATTGATCAGCGCGAGCAGGCACGCAACCGTTTGTGCCGAGTAGTCGCTTACAAAGAGCACTACCGAGCCTGCTTTGACCCCCGCAGCCGCGAGTTCACTCTCATAACGGCCGGCCTTGTGCACGACCCAGGCGCCGCTGTAAGTTTCGCCCTTCCAGAACAGAGCGGCTTTGTCGCCATGCGCTTCGAGGCGCTTGAGGATTCCGGCGCTCATAGGTCCACCAACGCTGTACCCCATGACAGGCCCACCCCGAAGCCGCACAACAAGACAGTTTGCCCGCGGCGAATGCGTCCGCTGGCGAGAGCGCGTGCGAGCGCGACGGGGATCGATGCCGAAACCAGGTTCCCGGTGTCTCTCAGGTCGTAGAGCATCTTCTCTTGTGGGATTGCGAGCGCGGTTCGCAAGCTGTCGAGCGCAAGTTGGCTCGCCTGATGAAACACGAACAGGTCGATGTCGCCGATCGTCAGTGAATGCGCGGCAAGCATCTCGCGAACAGCAGGCGGCACGACCGAGTTGAAGAAAGATAGCACGCCCATGCCATCCATCGTGATGTCTTCCGCACTGCGGATGTTGCCGCTGCGATCCGTCTGTTCGCGAGCAGTCTCAGCGGTACGGGGCATCCGCATCCCGCCGGCGGGAATATAGAACTTGTCCCAGTGTTTGCCGGACGTGCCGCAACGGATACTGCGAATGCCGCTACCTGCAGTGTTTGAAATTAGCGTCGCGGCTGCGCCGTCTCCGAACAGAACACGGGTGGCGCGGTCAGCAGGGTTGATGTAGCGCGTGTAGGTGTCGGCTGTCGCCAGCAGCACGCGTTTGGCTGAACCACTGCGCACCAGGCTATCCGCAAGCTGCAGCCCGTAGATGTAACCAGAGCAGGCGAGCGTGATGTCGAAAGCCATGGCGCTGCGCTTCAGATCCAATGCGCCATGCAGCAGACAAGCATTGGGCGGCATCACGTGATCCGGACTTTGCGTGCAAAAGATCACCGCGTCAATTTCCGGCGCGCGCAGTTGGCCCGCGGCATCCAGTTTGCGGCAGGCTTCTAACGCGAGATCGAGCGCAGTTTCTCCCTCCGCCGCGACATGACGGTTCAGTACGCCCGTGCGTTGTTCAAGGCGCGCGAAATCCCAGTCGGGATACTCACTCTGCAATTCGCGATTGCTCAGAATGCGCGAGGGTAGCGACCACTCAATGGCTTCAATCCCCGCCATTGCACAACTTCCATGCGGGAGTTCCGGGAGCGAACTCCGCTCCGATCGTCGTGACCGGGCCATGCCCGGGGTACATCGTCAGATCCGCCGCGAAGCTTTGCAGCGTCTTCATGGTGGCGGGCAACAATGCGCGATTGCCGCCCGGTAAATCGGTGCGGCCGATGGCGCCCTGCATCAACGTGTCGCCCGAGAACAGAATCTGATCCACCTGTAAAAACACACTGCCGTCGGTATGGCCGGGCGTGCTGGTCCAACTGAGTTCAAACGGGCCGACATGGAAGTGCGCAGGCAACGAAGAAATATCGGTTGTAACCGATGGAATCTTTAGGAACTCGCCTTTGTCGAACACCAGCTTGTAGGTGTTGGCGCGACGAACGAGCGACTCGTCGGCTGAGTGCAGATAGAACGGAATCGCGTAGCGCTCCTTCAGTTCCGCTACTGCGCCGATGTGATCGAAGTGACCATGCGTATTCACGATCCCGTGCACGCGGTATTTTGCCTGGTCGATCATGTCGATGATCTCGGGAGCTCTGCTGCCCGGGTCGATCACGATCGCATCGCCGGCTTCGTTCGAGAGGATGTAACAGTTCTCGCGCCACGTGCCGTTCACGAAAGTGGTGACCTGCAAACTCAACGGACGCCGCCAAAATACAAGGTTTGGCCAGTGATCTTTCCGGCATCGGGCGACGCGAAAAACTGTACCGCTGCGGCGATCTCGCCGATACTGAGCGTCTCACTCTTCACCAGCGCGGCGCGCGTCTCTGCCATCACCTTCTCACTCATGGCTTCGATCATGCCGGTCGGGAAGATCGAAATGCCGAGACAGTTGAACGTGATGTTCTCGTTCGCGAACTCGTGCGAGAGTGAAAACGCGAACTGCTCGAGGGCGGATTTCGTCGCGCTATAGATCGCGCTGCCCGCACTACCTAGCGGCACCAGCACCGAGGAGAGATAGATCACTCGCCCGAAGCGGTTCCGCTTCATCAGACGCACAGCCTGGCGCGTGGCGAGAAAGGCGCCGAGCAGATTCGTCTGCAGCATGCGCGCCGCATCGTTGTACGCGCTCAGCATCAAGTAACTGTTTACCTTGAGGCCTGCCGAGTAGACCATCACGTCCAGCCCGGAGGCTGCAGTGCCAATTTCGGAGAATGCCAGCTTCATCGCGTCTTCGTTCGTGACGTCCGCTAGGAGATGGCGATAGCGAGGGTGTTCGAAATCGCTGGCGCTACGGCTGAGCCCATACACCGCGTGGCCATCTGCAGCGAGATGTTCCGCCAGGGCCCTGCCGATTCCGCGGCCGCTGCCTACAATAACTATGTTCGATCCTGGCTTCAAGCAGTGGTCTTGTTCATGAGCCGTTCCACATATTCGCTCAAGGTGCCGATGTTGCGGAACGGATTCTTTTCCTGCGCGAGACTGTCTTCATCTACCAGCGTCACGGTCTTCCCTGTCGAACTATAAAGACGCTCTTCGATGGCCACAACCAGGTTGACCAGTGTGAGCGAATCCACGCCCTCGCTGCCGCTGAGCAAAGGAGTTTCCGGACTTTTCTGCAGCGGCTCACCCGTCGCTGAACGTGCCTCGATATCGTCCGCGGCGGCGTAAATCAACTCCAGAACCTCGTGACTCAAAGCATGTCTCCTCAAATGAGTCTACCGTGTCGCAATCCGCTTCGCTTTGCCAGAAACCGGCGGACCTGCACAGAATTCAGTAGTATTCTGACTCGATGGATTCGATGAACGCGACGCTGCCCGAAAGCCGTCCCACCAGCAGCGACGGCAGTTCGCGTGGCATCCCGCAGTGGTCGAACTGGCTGATCTGGGCGGCGGTGGTGGCCGGGGTTGCGTTGCGCCTGAGGCAGTTCATTGCGGCGCCTGCGATGTGGCTCGACGAACTGATCCTGGTTGAAAACGTGATCGGGCGTTCGCTGGGCCAATTACTTACGCAGCCGCTCGGATGGAATCTGGTCGCGCCGAAAGGTTTTCTTGCGATCGAGAAATTCGCGTCGCTCTTCGGGCATAGCGACTACGTGTTCCGCGCCGTTCCGTTTCTGATGGGCATCGCCGGCTTGCTGCTGTTTGTCCGTCTTGCAAGGATTGTGCTGCCGGGGTACGGCGCGGTCGCGGCCGTTGCGATGTTCGCCGCGGCGGGACCGCTGATCGACTATTCGTCACGCGCGAAACAGTACTCGTCCGATGTCGCGATCAGCGTGCTCATGCTGCTGCTCGCAGTCGACCTGCAGCGCAATGGCTTCGACGCGCCGCGAGTCCGTCGCGCGGGGCTGATCGGGGCGATCGTGGTGTGGTTCTCGCAGCCGAGCATTCTGTTGCTTGCAGGCATGGCGATCTGTTTTCTGTTCACCCAGCCGCGCGGTACGCGTGCAGGGGTGGTCAGGCTCTCCACCTGGTGGGGCATTTCGGCTGTGGCATCTGCTGCCGCTTCGCTTGCGAGCTTGACTCCTTCAACGCGCCACTACATGAGCACTTACTGGGTGCATGGCTTCCCGCCTGCATCGGTCGGCGAGTGGGTCCGAACGGCCTGGCCGTGGACAGCACTCACCGGGGTCGTTGGGCGCGGGTCGGAAGCAAGCCTGGGTTATCTGTTCCCCTGGCTCATTCTCGCGTTCGCAGTGGGCGGCGCATATCTGATCTGGCGCGAACGGGCAGATCGCGCGTGGCTATTCGTTGCGCCGGTGGTGGTCACTCTGCTCGCGGCAATTGCGAGACAGTATCCGTTTTCCGATCGCTTGCTTCACTTTCTCTTTCCGGTGCTGTTTCTGTTGGTTGCCGCCGCGATGGGTTGGCTCGCGAATCGAGCAGCGGCCTTGGGTATGCCGGTTGGACTCGCAATTTTGGCAGTGTTGCTGATACCGGCGTTGTATCCGGTGGCGAAACTGCGCCCGCCGTATCCGATTGAGGACATCAAGCCGGTACTCGCGAAAATTCGAGGCAAGCGGCAGCCGGGCGACAGCGTGTTCGTCTATTACGGGGCGGTGCCGGTCCTCCACTACTACGGCCCTGCATACGGGTTGAACGACGGCGACTATTCGCGCAGCGGCTGCCACAAAGGCGATACGCGGCAGTATCTGCGCGAACTTGATTCGCTGCGCGGTAAGAACCGCGCGTGGGTAGTCATCACGGCCGCGCACGCGCGCTATGGCGAACGCAACGATATTGTGAGTTACCTGGACGCGATCGGAGTCCGACGCGATGCTATCGTCGTGCCTTCTCAAAGCGTGGGCGGCTACGCGCCCTCAGCAGAGGCATTGCTTTATGACTTCAGCGACACCGCGCGTCTAGCCAGCACTTCCGCCGACGCGTTTGCTCTGCAAGGCCCGGGCGACCCTCGTTCCTGCAAAGAAGGCCCGTACTCGATGGCCCCCGAAACGCCTTACCTGAAAAACTAAACCGCGCGCCGCTCTTCGGAATGCGGCGCCGCGCTCTCGGCTGCTTTGGCGTCGGCCACCGCGCGAATGATGCGGCTCATCGTCTCACCGACTTTGCCCACCGCCGGCTCTCGCAACACCGTAACGTGCGTGCCGGGAACATCGACCACCGTCACTTTGCCCAACGTGCGCTCCTTCCATCCCATCTTGCGGTCACTGAGTCGCCAGAACGGCTGATCGGGAGCGCGGAACACAACAATATCGGCCTGGCAACGCGGCTGGACGTATCCTTTGCCCGGCCAGTAACGGGTCTTCATGCGTTGCGCGTACGTCGTGGAGGCCACATTCACGGGGTCTGCCGCACGGCCTTTCGGCCGGAAAAAGCCATTCAGCTTGCGGCGCAGCGTCTGCATTCTGCCGTCGCGGTTCGAGCGCATGAACTTACGCAATTGGAGCATGTATAAGTGCGCATAGAACAGCGGCCGGTTGCGCGTGTTCTCCTGCGGCCACGCATCCAGAATGGCCAGCATGCCGATCTTCTGATTCGCGCGTTCAAGCTGGCGGACGATCTCAAAGGCGATGTGCGCACCCTCGCAGAAGCCCGTCAGGAAGTAAGGTCCGGTGGGCGCAACTTTGCGCATCGCGGCAATATATTCTGCCGCGGTACGCTCATACTCTTCCTGCGTGGCCGGCTCAAGCTCCGCGCTGCGCAAGGGCGCTTGCAGACCATACACCGGCTGGTCCGGACCCAGGTTGCGCGACAAGAACATGTAACCGAGCGCATTCACACCACCGCGCGAAACGCAGAACAGCGGCGGCATGCTGCCTTCGGCATGAATGGGGCAGAGCAGTGGTGGCGGATTCTTGCCGGCGTCTTCCCGAATCAGCCGCGCGAGCTGATAAAGCTGCGGCGCCTGGAAGACGGAGATCAACGGCAGCTTCGCGCCAAAAACTTTCTCGACTTCGGCGAGCATGCGCGCCGCGCTGAGAGAGTGCCCACCACTGTGGAAGAAGTCGGCTGTGCGGCCCAGACCCGTCGTACCGATGACGCTCTCCCAGACCTCGGCCAGGCGCATTTCGAGTTCATCGCGGAGCGTGTCACCAATCTGCGATTCCGCCTGTTGCGCGGGCGCGGGCAGCGCTTTCAAATTGATCTTGCCGTTCGAGGTGACTGGTAACGCATCGAGTACGACGAACGCAGAGGGCACCATATATTCGGGCAGGCGCTCCTGCAGTTTCT
Source organism: Bryobacterales bacterium (assembly GCA_963792655.1). Lineage (GTDB taxonomy): Bacteria > Acidobacteriota > Terriglobia > Bryobacterales > Bryobacteraceae > DOZZ01. Next base: position 828,282 of record CAWBWU010000003.1, on the reverse strand, counting down.
TGCGCAGCTCTGGAACCAACGCGGGCGATTGTGCGACGCCGGTCAGGTACGCCACCAGCCGCTGATCGCCGGGCCGGTCTTCGCGCGACGTGACGACGGCTTCCGTGACTCCCGGGTACTGCTTGAGGGCTGCTTCGATTTCGCCCAACTCGATGCGGAACCCGCGCAGCTTCACCTGGAAGTCGAGGCGCCCCAGATATTCAACATTGCCGTCGGGCAGAAACTTCGCGAGATCGCCAGTCTTGTAAAGCCGCGCGCCCGGCTGCTTGCTGAACGGATCCGCAATGAACTTCTCGCGCGTCAGGTCGGGCCGCTTTAAATAGCCGCGCGCAAGCTGCACGCCGCCAATGTGCAACTCACCGGGAATCCCGACCGGTAGTGGCTGCAGGTTCTTATCCAAAATGTAGATCTGCGTGTTCCAGACCGGCTTCCCAATGGGTACAGTCGTGCGATCGCTGTCCGGTGTGCACGGATACCAGGTAACATCCACGGCCGCTTCCGTCGGACCGTACAGATTATGCAGCTCGGCGCTGAGCTTGCTGTAGAAGCGTTGCTGTAGATCGTGCGGAAGCGCTTCGCCACTACAGATCACACGGCGCAGGCTGGTGCACTTCTCAACGCCCTTCGCTTCCAGAAACAGGCGCAGCATCGACGGAACGAAGTGGATCGTCGTGATCTGCTGCTCTTGAATCATCCGCACCAGATAGTCCGGATCTTTGTGGCCGCCGGGCTTAGCGACAACCAGGCAAGCGCCGGTCATCAGCGGCCAGAAGAACTCCCACACTGAAACGTCAAAGCTGTACGGCGTCTTCTGCAACACGCGATCGCGCGCTTGCAGGAAGAACGCGTTCTGCATCCACAGCAGACGGTTCACGATGCCCTCGTGAGTGTTCGGCACGCCCTTCGGCTTTCCGGTCGAGCCCGAGGTGTAAATTACGTATGCCTGATCTTTGCCACCGGTGTCGGGCGCCGGGTTGAAGTCCGGCTCACTCGCAATGCTCTGCCACTCGCGGTCGAGACAGATCGTCGGGACGTTATGGGACGGTAGGTCGTTAACGACGGTCGACTGCGTCAGCAACACACGCGGAGCGGAGTCTTCCAGCATGACGGCCAAGCGCTCACGCGGGTATTCCGGATCTATCGGAACGTAAGCTCCGCCGGCTTTCAATGTGGCGAGCAGCGCAATCACCATTTCGATCGACCGATGCGCGGAGATGGCGGCCAGTGTTCCAGGTCCAACGCCGAGCTGCCGCAAGCGATGCGCTAACTGATTGGCGCGGGCATTCAACTCGCGATAGGTGAGCTGCTGCTCTTCAAACTTGAGGGCGGCCGCGTCCGGTGTCTGCGCCGCCTGCTCTTCGATGAACAAATGCAGAGGCTTCTCGCGCGGGAAACTGTGCGATGTGTCGTTGAACCCGCGCAACACCTGCTGTTCTTCCTCCTCCGACAGCAGTGGCAGTTCCGAGAGCTTGCTTGAGGGCGACTTGGCGATGGCTTCGAGCAGGGTTTGGAAGTGGCCCAGCATGCGCTCGATGGTGTGGGGGGCGAAGAGCGCGGTGTTGTATTCGATGGCCAGGCGCAGGCCGGCGGGTTGTTCGGAGGCGAACAGGGTGAGGTCGAACTTGGAGCTTTGGGCGCCGCCGCCGAACGGCTTGGCTGCGATGTCGCCCAGGCGCAGTTCGCCGCCGCCGGCGTTCTGCAGCACCAGCATGACCTGGAACAGCGGGTTGCGGCTCAGGTCGCGCTCGGGTTGCAGCTCTTCGACCAGCTTCTCGAAGGGGACGTCCTGGTGCGCGTACGCCTCCATCGTGGTCTCGCGCACGCGCCGCAGCAGTTCGGGAAACGCCGGGTTGCCGTCGGTGTTGGTGCGCAGCACCAGCATGTTGACGAAGAAGCCGATCAGGTTCTCGATCTCGACGCGGTTGCGGTTGGCGATGGGCGAGCCGACCACGATATCGTCCTGGCCGGTGTAGCGCGCCAGCAGCACGCTGAAGCCGCTGAGCAGCGTCATGAACAGCGTCACGCCGTGCTGGCGGCTGATGGCGTTCAGTGCATCGAGCAGCGGCTTGGGCAGCACCACGGCACGCAGCGCACCGTCATAAGTGGCCAGCGCGGGACGCGTGTAATCGGCCGGAAGATCGAGCACCGGCGGCGCTCCCGCCAACTGCTCTTTCCAGTAACCAAGCTGCCGTTCGAGCTGTTCGCCACTCAGGAAGTTGCGCTGCCAGACGGCGAAGTCGGCATACTGCAGCGGCAGTTCGGGCAGCGGCGAAGGCTTACCCGCGGCATAGGCTTCGTACAGCGCGGCCAGTTCCTGCGTGACCACGCGGAACGACCAGCCATCGCCAATGATGTGATGGGTGTTGAGCACCAGCACGTGATCGGCGGCATCGATCCGCACCAGCAGCACGCGCAACAGCGGCCCTTTGCGCAGATCGAACGGCGTGCTGGTCTCGGCGCGCACCAGTTGCCGGGCTTCGCTCTCGCGCTGGTCGGCCGGCATCACGGTGAGATCTTCGACCGCGATGTGCAGCGGCTGCCACGGCTCGATGATCTGCGCCGGGTTGCCGTCGATCAGCTCAAAGCGCGTGCGCAAGGTTTCGTGCCGCTCGCCGAGCGTGTTGATCGCCTGCTCGAGCACCGCGACATCCAGCGCGCCACTCAGCCGCATCACGTACGGCATGTTGTAGAGCGGGTTCATCGGCTCGAGCTGATCGAGGAACCACAAGCGCTGCTGTGCAAACGAGAGCGGGATCGCGCCCTCGCGCGGGATACGCGTGAGCGGCGGCGCTTCGAGACCATGCTGTTCGCGCTGCAACAGCGCCACACGTTCGGCCAGGCCGGCGACGGTGGGCGCTTCAAACAGCGCGCGCAACGGCAGCTCCACCTGGAAGGCTTCGCGGATGCGCGACATGACCTGCGTGGCCATCAACGAATGGCCGCCCAGGTCGAAGAAGTGATCGTTCGCGCCCACGCGCTCCACACGCAGCACGCCGGCCCAGATCGCGGCCATGACTTCTTCGGATGGCGTGCGCGGCGCCACGTAGGCGCCGTCTTCGCCCGTGTACTCGGGCGCGGGCAGCGCTTTGCGGTTCAGCTTGCCGTTCGGCGTCAGCGGCAGCGCGTCGAGCGCGACGAAAGCCGAAGGCACCATGTACTCCGGCAGTTGCCCTTGCAGCCGTTTGCGCAGTTCGCCCGTGGCGCTCGCGTCGATGCCCGTGACATAGGCGACCAGGCGCTTCGGTCCGCCCTCGTCCGCGCGCGCCACCACCACGCAATCGCGCACGCCGGGATGCTGCTGCAGGGCTGCTTCGATCTCGCCCAGCTCCACGCGGAAGCCGCGAATCTTCACCTGCTGATCGAGCCGGCCGAGGAACTCGAGATCGCCATTCGGCAAGCGCCGCGCCAGATCGCCCGTCTTGTAGAGCCGCGCGCCGGGTTGCGTGCTGAATGGATCGGCGATGAACTTTTCGGCGGTCAGTTCAGGCCGCTGCCAGTAGCCGCGCGCGAGCGCTACGCCACCCACATGCAGTTCGCCCGGCACACCCTGTGGCGCCAGCTGCATGGCGCGATCGAGCAGATAGAGCGATGCACCCGGAATCGCGCGTCCGATCGGCGGCAACAGCGGCCACTGTTCGGGATCGTCCTGCAGCGTGTGGCTGGTGACCACGTGCGTTTCGGACGGACCGTAGTGGTTGTGCAGCCGCGCCGTGGAGAGCCGCGTGAACATCTGGCGGATCTCGGGCGTGATCTGCAACTGCTCGCCGGCCGTGATCACATCGCGCAAGCTCGCCGGATAGAGCGGTCGAGTGCAAGCTGCCGCTGCCAGTTGTTGCAGCGCCACAAACGGCAGGAACACGCGCTCGATCTGCTGCTGGTCGATCAACTGAATCAGCGCGTCGGGATCGCGGCGCAGCTCTTCGGGAATGGAGATCAGTTCGCCGCCCGCGCACCACGTCGAGAACAGCTCCTGAAACGACACGTCGAAGCTCAGCGCCGAGAACTGCAGCACGCGCGCCGAGCCGCGCAAGGGCAGCGTTTCGTTCTGCCACGCAATCAGGTTCGACAACGCACCATGCGTCATCGCCACACCTTTGGGGATGCCGGTCGAGCCCGAGGTGTAGATCAGATACGCCAGGTTCTCAGGCGTGACAGTGGCTGGTGCGCTGATCGTCTCCGGCGCTTCGGGCAGAGCATCCAGACACAGGCTGCGGCCCGGCGCCAGCGCGGCCAGCTTCTGGTGCGTGAGTACCACCGGCGCGCCGCAGTCTTCGAGAATCAGCCGCACGCGCTCTTCGGGATACGCCGGGTCCACCGGAACGTACGGACCGCCCGCCTTCAGCACCGCCAGGATGCCGACCAGCAGGTCGAGCGACCGCTCCATGTAGACCGCGGTGGGGATATCGGGTCCAATGCCTTGCGCGCGGAGATGTTGCGCCAACTGGTCGGCGCGCTGGTTCAACTCGCGATAGCTCAGCGAAGCAGCGCCGAACGTGACCGCGACAGCGTCCGGCGTGCGTGCCGCCTGGGCCGCAACCAGTTCGTGCACCGGCGTGAGCGTAGTGGCAGTAGCGGCCGCGGCGGACTCTTGTAGCAGCGCCGTCTGCTCCGCCTCGGGCAGCATGCGCAACTCGCCGACGCGTGTGTTCGGTGCTTCGGCTGCGCTTGCCAGCAGCGTTTCGAGATGCACCAGCATGCGGTCGATGGTCGCCGCTTCGAACAGATCGGTGTTGTACTCGAAGGTGAGCCGCAAACCGCCGGGGTGCTCGGTCGCGAACAGCGTCAGGTCGAACTTCGAAGTCTGCGCGCCAGCCCCGAACGGCGTGGCTTCAAGGCCTGCCAACTGCAACTCGCCCGCGCCCGCATTCTGGAACGCGAGCATCACCTGGAACAGCGGATTGCGGCTCAGGTCGCGCTCCGGCTGCAGCTCCTCGACCAGCTTTTCAAACGGCAGATCCTGATGCGCGTAGGCTTCCATGGTGGTCTCGCGCACCCGCCCCAGCAGCTCGCGAAAGGTCGGATTGCCTTCAAGACTCGTGCGCAACACCAGCGTGTTGACGAAGAACCCGATCAGGTTCTCAATCTCCACCCGGTTGCGCCCGGCAATTGGCGACCCCACCACCACCTCATCCTGCCCCGCATACCGCCCCAACATCACACTGAACCCGCCCAACAGAACCATGAACATCGTCACGTTCTGCTCTCGCGAGAGGGCCGTTAATCGATCAATCGGAATGACTGCGGAACGCACGGCTCCCGCATGCGTCACCACTGCGGGACGAGGGTGATCGGTAGGTAGTTCCAGCGCTGCCGGAGCGCCGCTTAGCTGACGCCGCCAGTAGTCGAGTTGCCGATCGAGTTGTTCGCCGCTGAGCAGCGCGCGCTGCCAGACGGCGAAGTCCGCATACTGCACCGGCAAGGCTTCGAGCGGAGACGGGCGCCCTTCGAGCAGCGCGTCGTAAATAGCCGCCAGGTCGCGAGTGAAGACGCCGAACGACCAACCATCGCTGATGATGTGGTGGAGATTGAGGACCAGAACGTGATCGTTCTGGTCCATCGCAATCAGCAGCACGCGGATGAGCGGCGTGCGCTTCAGGTCGAACGGGACAGCAGCTTCTTCGCGCGCCAGCAGCCGTGCCTGTTGCGTCCGCTCTGCTTCGGGTGCGCGCGTCAGGTCGTGAACCGTCATGCGCAGCCGCTGTGGCTGCTCGATGAGTTGCGACGGCGTGCCATCGACAACATCGAACCGGGTACGCAATGTTTCGTGCCGCTCAAGCACGGCATTGAGGCTGTCTTCCAGAATGCCCGGATGCAGCGTGCCTCTTAGCCGCAATCCGTAGAGCATGTTGTAGAGCGGGTTCATCGGCTCCAATTGATCGAGGAACCATAACCGCTGCTGCGCGAACGAAAGTGGCAGTGCACCCTTTCGGGGCACAGGAACAAGCGCCGGCGCGGCGAGCCCGGCATGTTTCCGCTGCATCGAATCGACGAGTGACGCGAGAGCGCCGATCGCCGGTGCTTCAAAGATTGACTTGACGGATAAGTCAATCCCGAACACTTCCCGAACGCGCGAGATGACCTGGGTGGCAGAAAGCGAGTGGCCGCCCAGATCGAAGAAGTTTGCGTTGGTGCTGACGCGATCCACGTGCAGCACGCTGGCCCAGATCGACGCGATGATCTCTTCGGTCGGCGTGCGCGGCGCGACGTAGGCTTCGCTCTCTGCGGCGTACTCGGGAGCCGGCAGTGCTTTGCGGTCGACCTTGCCGTTCGGCGTCAGCGGCAGCCGCGCCAGCATCACGAATGCTGCGGGCGTCATGTAGTCCGGCAGCGCCTGCTTGATGTGCGCCTTCAGGTCAGCCGCCGCCACGTCGCCTTCCGGCACCACATACGCCACCAGCCGCTGATCGCCCGGCGTGTCTTCGCGCGCCATCACGATGCAGTCGCGCACCTGCGCGTGCTTGCGCAGCACCGCTTCAATCTCACCCAGCTCAATGCGGAAGCCGCGCAGCTTGACCTGATGATCCAGCCGGCCCAGGTATTCGATCGTGCCGTCCGCCAGCCAGCGGCACAGGTCGCCCGTGCGGTACATGCGCTGGCCGTTGTGGTGGATGAACCGCTCGGCCGTCAGATCATCGCGCCCGTAGTAGCCGCGCGCCAGACCCGCGCCCGCGAGATAAAGTTCCCCAGGCACACCGATCGGCGTCTGCCGCCGGTAAGCGTCGAGCACATACGCCTGCGTGTTCGCCAGCGGCCGCCCGATCGTGACATGCGCGCCGCGCTCGACCTTGGTGTAAGTCGAGTACGTCGTGTCTTCCGTCGGTCCATACAGGTTGTAAACGTGCGCAACGTGCGTGTTCGCGTAGATCTGTTCGACGAGCGTCGCAGGCAGCGCTTCGCCCGCCAGATTCACGATCCGCACCGATGCCGGCACACCGTTTGCGCGCACCAGTTCCGCCATGGCCGACGGAACCGTGTTGATCAGCGTGACCTCTTCGCGTTCTGCCAGCCGTCGGAAGATAAAGAACATTTTCGGCCAGAATGATTTTGCCGCCGGCACTCAACGGCGCGAAGATTTCGAAGATCGACAGATCGAAACACATCGACGTCGACAACAACACGCCGGCCAGATCGTCCGCGCTGAATACTTCGAGCGCCCAGTGCACGAACGTCGCGGCACTGCGATGCTCGATGGCCACACCCTTGGGCCGCCCGGTCGAGCCCGAGGTGAACAGCACATACGCGAGATGCCCTGCTTGCGTGTGCGGCTCCGGATTGGTTTCAGGTTCGCGCGCAATCTGCGGCCAATCTGAATCGAGACAAATCGCCTGGCCGGCGAACTTCGGCAGCGTGGCGAGCAGCGGTTCGAGCGTGAGCACCAGCGGTGCCAGCGCGTCGGCCAGAATGTAGCCAATGCGCTCGGCCGGATACAACGGGATCGATCGGCACATACGCGCTGCCCGATTTCAAGATGCCGAGGATGCCGATGAGCATCTCGGGCGTGCGCGGCGTGCAGATGCCGACCAGCACATCGGGCCCCGCGCCCGCGCGCGCGCAAGTAGTGTGCCACCTGATTGGCGCGCGCATTCAACTCGCGATAGCTGAACCGTTCCCCATTGCAGACCAGCGCGGTTGCATCCGGCACGCGTGCCGCTTGCCGCTCAAAAAACTGGTGCAGCGCGACATCCTGCGGATAATCGCGCGCCGTATTGTTCCAACCGGCAAGCTGCTGTTCTTCCTCCTCCGACAGCAGTGGCAGTTCCGAAAGCTTGCTTGCGGGCGACTTGGCGATGGCTTCGAGCAGGGTTTGGAAGTGGCCCAGCATGCGCTCGATGGTGTGGGGGGCGAAGAGCGCGGTGTTGTATTCGATGGCCAGGCGCAGGCCGGCGGGTTGTTCGGAGGCGAACAGGGTGAGGTCGAACTTCGAGCTTTGGGCGCCGCCGCCGAACGGCTTGGCTGCGATGTCGCCCAGGCGCAGTTCGCCGCCGCCGGCGTTCTGCAGCACCAGCATCACCTGGAAGAGCGGGTTGCGGCTCAGGTCGCGCTCGGGTTGCAGCTCTTCGACCAGCTTCTCGAAGGGGACGTCCTGGTGCGCGTACGCCTCCATCGTGGTCTCGCGCACGCGCCGCAGCAGTTCGGGAAACGCCGGGTTGCCGTCGGTGTTGGTGCGCAGCACCAGCATGTTGACGAAGAAGCCGATCAGGTTCTCGATCTCGACGCGGTTGCGGTTGGCGATGGGCGAGCCGACCACGATATCGTCCTGGCCGGTGTAGCGCGCCAGCAGCACGCTGAAGCCGCTGAGCAGCGTCATGAACAGCGTCACGCCGTGCTGGCGGCTGATCGCATTCAGCGCATCGAGCAGCGGCCTGGGCAGCACCACGGCACGCAGTGCACCGTCATAGGTGGCCAGCGCGGGACGCGTGTAATCGGCCGGAAGATCGAGCACCGGCGGCGCTCCCGCCAACTGCTCTTTCCAGTAACCAAGCTGCCGTTCGAGCTGTTCGCCACTCAGGAAGTTGCGCTGCCAGACGGCGAAGTCGGCATACTGCAGCGGCAGCTCGGGCAGCGGCGAAGGCTTACCCGCGGCATAGGCTTCGTACAGCGCGGCCAGTTCCTGCGTGACCACACGGAACGACCAGCCATCGCCAATGATGTGATGGGTGTTGAGCACCAGCACGTGATCGGCGGCATCGATCCGCACCAGCAGCACGCGCAACAGCGGCCCTTTGCGCAGATCGAACGGCGTGCTGGTCTCGGCGCGCACCAGTTGCCGGGCTTCACTCTCGCGCTGGTCGGCCGGCATCACGGTGAGATCTTCGACCGCGATGTGCAGCGGCTGCCACGGCTCGATGATCTGCGCCGGGTTGCCGTCGATCAGCTCAAAGCGCGTGCGCAAGGTTTCGTGCCGCTCGCCGAGCGTGTTGATCGCCTGCTCGAGCACCGCGACATCCAGCGCGCCACTCAGCCGCATCACGTACGGCATGTTGTAGAGCGGGTTCATCGGCTCGAGCTGATCGAGGAACCACAAGCGCTGCTGCGCAAACGAGAGCGGGATCGCGCCCTCGCGCGGGATACGCGTGAGCGGCGGCGCTTCGAGACCATGCTGTTCGCGCTGCAACAGCGCCACACGTTCGGCCAGGCCGGCGACGGTGGGCGCTTCAAACAGCGCGCGCAACGGCAGCTCCACCTGGAAGGCTTCGCGGATGCGCGACATGACCTGCGTGGCCATCAACGAATGGCCGCCCAGGTCGAAGAAGTGATCGTTCGCGCCCACGCGCTCCACACGCAGCACGCCGGCCCAGATCGCGGCCATGACTTCTTCGGATGGCGTGCGCGGCGCCACGTAGGCTCCGTCTTCGCCCGTGTACTCGGGCGCGGGCAGCGCTTTGCGGTTCAGCTTGCCGTTCGGCGTCAGCGGCAGCGCGTCGAGCGCGACGAAAGCCGAAGGCACCATGTACTCCGGCAGTTGCCCTTGCAGCCGTTTGCGCAGTTCGCCCGTGGCGCTCGCGTCGATGCCCGTGACATAGGCCACCAGGCGCTTCGGGCCGCCCTCGTCCGCGCGCGCCACCACCACGCAATCGCGCACGCCGGGATGCTGCTGCAGGGCTGCTTCGATCTCGCCCAGCTCCACGCGGAAGCCGCGAATCTTCACCTGCTGATCGAGCCGGCCGAGGAACTCGAGATCGCCATTCGGCAAGCGCCGCGCCAGATCGCCCGTCTTGTAGAGCCGCGCGCCGGGTTGCGTGCTGAATGGATCGGCGATGAACTTTTCGGCGGTCAGTTCAGGCCGCTGCCAGTAGCCGCGCGCGAGCGCTACGCCGCCCACATGCAGTTCGCCCGGCACACCCTGCGGCGCCAGCTGCATGGCGCGATCGAGCAGATACAGCGATGCACCCGGAATGGCGCGTCCGATCGGCGGCAACAGCGGCCACTGCTCGGGATCGTCCTGCAGCGTGTGGCTGGTGACCACGTGCGTTTCGGACGGACCGTAGTGGTTGTGCAGCCGCGCCGTGGAGAGCCGCGTGAACATCTGGCGGATCTCGGGCGTGATCTGCAACTGCTCGCCGGCCGTGATCACATCGCGCAAGCTCGCCGGATACAGTGGCCGTGCGCAAGCCGCTGCAGCGAGCTGTTGCAGCGCCACAAACGGCAGAAACACGCGCTCGATCTGCTGCTGGTCGATCAACTGAATCAGCGCGTCGGGATCGCGGCGCAGCTCTTCGGGAATCGAGATCAGTTCGCCGCCCGCGCACCACGTCGAGAACAGCTCCTGAAACGACACGTCGAAGCTCAGCGCCGAGAACTGCAGCACGCGCGCCGAGCCGCGCAAGGGCAGCGTTTCGTTCTGCCACGCAATCAGGTTCGACAACGCACCATGCGTCATCGCCACACCTTTGGGGATGCCGGTCGAGCCCGAGGTGTAGATCAGATACGCCAGGTTCTCAGGCGTGACAGTGGCCGGTGCGCTGATCGTCTCCGGCGCTTCGGGCAGAGCATCCAGACACAGGCTGCGGCCCGGCGCCAGCGCGGCCAGCTTCTGGTGCGTGAGTACCACCGGCGCGCCGCAGTCTTCGAGAATCAGCCGCACGCGCTCTTCGGGATACGCCGGGTCCACCGGAACGTACGGACCGCCCGCCTTCAGCACCGCCAGGATGCCGACCAGCAGGTCGAGCGACCGCTCCATGTAGACCGCGGTGGGGATATCGGGTCCAATGCCTTGCGCGCGGAGATGTTGCGCCAACTGGTCGGCGCGCTGGTTCAACTCGCGATAGCTCAGCGAAGCAGCGCCGAACGTGACCGCGACAGCATCGGGCGTGCGTGCCGCCTGGGCCGCAACCAGTTCGTGCACCGGCGTGAGCGTAGTGGCAGTAGCGGTGCCGCGGCGGACTCTTGTAGCAGCGCCGTCTGCTCCGCCTCGGGCAGCATCCGCAACTCGCCGACGCGTGTGTTCGGTGCTTCGGCTGCGCTTGCCAGCAGCGTTTCGAGATGCACCAGCATGCGGTCGATCGTCGCCGCTTCGAACAGGTCGGTGTTGTACTCGAAGGTGAGCCGCAAACCGCCGGGGTGCTCGGTCGCGAACAGCGTCAGGTCGAACTTCGAAGTCTGCGCGCCAGCCCCGAACGGCGTGGCTTCAAGGCCTGCCAACTGCAACTCGCCCGCGCCCGCATTCTGGAACGCGAGCATCACCTGGAACAGCGGATTGCGGCTCAGGTCGCGCTCCGGCTGCAGCTCCTCGACCAGCTTTTCAAACGGCAGATCCTGATGCGCGTAGGCTTCCATGGTGGTCTCGCGCACCCGCCCCAGCAGCTCGCGAAACGTCGGATTGCCTTCAAGACTCGTGCGCAACACCAGCGTGTTGACGAAGAACCCGATCAGGTTCTCAATCTCCACCCGGTTGCGCCCGGCAATCGGCGACCCCACCACCACCTCATCCTGCCCCGCATACCGCCCCAACATCACACTGAACCCGCCCAACAAAACCATGAACATCGTCACGTTCTGCTCTCGCGAGAGGGCGGTTAACGACGCTGCCAATCCCTTTGGTAAATCGTGCTGCTTGCGGGCTCCGCGGAATGACTGAACCGCGGGCCGCGGATGATCTACGGGCAAATCCAGAACCGCCGGCGCGCCTTCGAGCTTGTGCTTCCAATAAGCTACTTGCCGCGCGAGTGTGGGCCCGGAAAGAAACTGCCGCTGCCACACGGCATAGTCGCCGTATTGGATCGCAAGATCGGCTAAGTTTGGATGCCCACCGGACGCAAAGGCACGATACAGAGATACCAGCTCTCGCGCCAGGACACCGTTTGACCATGCATCCGAAATGATGTGGTGCAGAGTCAGGAACAACACGTGATCCTGGGCGCCTAAGCGCAACAAGAACTTGCGAAACAGAGGTCCGGCAGCGAGGTCGAACGGGTTGGCCTTCTCTTGCGCGATAAACGCGCGGGCCTGCTGCTCCGGTTCGGCAGCGGCACCGAGATCAATCAGCGGTAATGGATTTGAACGAGAAGAATGGACTACCTGAAGCGGCTCGCCATCGCGTTCCGTGAACGTGGTGCGCAGTACTTCGTGGCGCTGCTCAATTGTGTCGAGCGCCTGTTCCAGGGCGCGAGTATCGAGAACGCCACGCAGCCGGTAGCTCCACGGGACCAGGTAGGTCGCGTCGCCAGGTTGCAGCCGGTCCAGGAACCAGAGCCGCTGTTGGGCAAAGGTGACCGGGAATTCGTAGCTCGAATCAACAGATTCGGCCACTACTTCGGGCTCCGGCATCACTGGAGGTTCAAGCTTCATCGCGCGTGCAGTCGAAGCGCAAGAATCGTTGGCGAAACGCGGCGCGGCAGTGCTCTGGTTCTTAACGAACGTACTCTGTCCGGCATACAAGTATGGACAGAGAGCCGCGAAGACACGTCGGGCCGGCTTTGATCAACACTATTCTTAACGGCTGACTCACCTCTCTGAGAGCACATGCCCGCATCCACGCAGTAGATCACCGTCCCCACCCCTGAGGTTCGCTGAACTCGAATACAAATGTTTGGACAGAATTGTACCTTAATGCCAAGACGCGTGCTGGGGCGATAAATGTACTGTATCAGACATTCGCGCGAGCTGGCTTTGCGCGAGCCTGACGGGTGATGGTGGGCTCCGGTGGAAGGTCGCTTGGAGGCAACGAATCTACTTTGGCAGCGAGTCCTCGAACAGTCGGCGTGTCGAAGACGATTTGTACGTCAAGCGTCTGTCCGAGCCGCTGCCGGATGCGCGAAATCAACTGAATAGCCGTAAGCGAGTGGCCCCCAAGTTCGAAGAAGTCCTCGTCCAGTCGGATTTCGTCGCGCTTGAAGAGCTCTGACCAGATGCGGGCTATGGCGATCTGGGTCGGCGTGGCCGGCGCGTCACCCTGTTTCGCGGCCTGAGCCTCGGGCGCCGGGAGCCCGCGCCGGTCCAGCTTGCCATTGGCGTTCAGCGGAATTTTGGCAAGCGGGACGAGAAACGACGGGACCATATAATCCGGAAGCCGCGCTTCGAGAAGACTGCGCAGGGCTGCGGCGTCGGCGCCCCCCTCGCGCCGTGGAACAAAATAAGCGGCCAGGCGAGCTTCTCCCGGTGCTTCAGCCCTAAGCACCACTACCGCCTGCTGTACGCCGGCGTGTGCTTTCATGGCACTTTCAATTTCACCTAGTTCGACCCGGAAGCCCCGCACTTTGACCTGATCGTCATTTCTTCCCAGAAACTCCACAGTGCCGTCGGGTAAATATCGCGCCAGGTCTCCGGTGCGGTACATACGGCCCTTTGTCTGAAACGGGTCTGCAACAAATCGCTGCGCGGTCAACTCTGGTTGATCAAGGTAACCGCGGGCTACGCCTTCTCCCCCGATATAGAGTTCTCCGGTCACACCAATCGGGACGGGATGCTGCTGCGAATCAAGAATGTAGATTTTGGTGTTGTCGACCGGCTTACCGATCGGAATACTCGGGGCCCAACGTTCTTTCAGATCGAAGTCGCCGACCCGCAGAACGACCGACTCAACTGTGGTTTCAGTAGGACCGTAGTGATTGGAAATCACGCATTCCGCGCCGAGACTTTCGATCTGCTCCACCAGAGAAGGCATGAGTGCTTCCCCGCCGAGAATGAGAAATTTCCGAGGAAGTATCGCGCGTCCATCGCCTGTGGACAGTAAGGCTTCGAGATGCGACGGAACAATTTTGAGAACGTCGATCGGATAACGCGTGCAGTACTCTCCGAAACGTTGCGCGTCGGTCGCGACGTCGTAAGTGACGACATGCACGCAACCACCGGACGCCAGCGCGGGAAAGATTGAGGTGTTGCCGAGATCGGCACTGAGCGTCGACACCGTCGCGAAGTGAAGACCTTCGGCAAACGAACTGAGCCCCAGCCGGTTCTGGATGAAGTTCGTGTAGTTTGCAAGATTGCGATGCGTGATGCAAACGCCCTTCGGTGTTCCGGTGGAACCTGAAGTGAACAATACGTACACCAAATCCGCAGATGAAACCGGAACAACAGGATTTGTAGAAGGCTCTGATTGCAGCGCTTCCCGATCGCGATCGAGGCAAACTACGGGGCCATCAAACGAGGGCAGTCTCTCGAGCAGATCGGATGTTGTCACGACTGCACTGATGCCCCTGCATCTGCTGTTCTAGACGAGGCTTCGGGTTCTCGGGGTCGAGCGGTACATAGGCCGCGCCAGCTTTCAGAATTCCGAGCAACGCGACGATCATGCCTGTCCCGCGCTCCACACAAACGGCCGCTGTGCTCGCCGGCTTCACGCCTTGGTTTACCAAGTGGTGCGCGAGCCGGTTCGCCTGGTCATTCAGTTCGCGGTAAGTGAGGGTCTCGGTATTGCAGCGAACGGCAATCGATTCAGGCGTGCGTTCTGTTTGCGCTTCGAATGTTTGCTGGAAGCAATGGTCAGCCGGAAACGGAGCTTCGGTGCGGTTCCATTCGACGAGTAGCTGGTGACGTTCTGCGGCCGTGAGTAAATCGAGATCGCTCACTGCCTGCGAAGGATTGTTCACCGCCGAGCTCAGAAGCGTTTGGAAGTGGCTGTTCCAACGTTGAACCGTGTTTGCGGAGAAACGCTCTGAATAAAACCACCGCAGTCCGGTCTCTGCCGCCGTATTCAGAACGGACAACTTAATCCGCGATGAACCGAGGTCAGTATCGGCGCGAGCCACAGAAAAATTTATGTCCGCGGCTTTGAGCGGTTCGCGTACATCGACATACTCGAACGCGATAGCGCCCGAGCTCGACTGACTTCCTGTGGGGTCAAAGTATTCGTGCCACTCAGCGGCGCTGGCGAGCGCGGCGGAAGCCGAGTGGACAGCGTCAAGGAAAGTGGGATGGCCGTCCAGCCGCGCGGCAACGGGCAAATACTTGGCGACGGGGCCGATCGCCCCCTGCAACTCCTCGATGTCGCGGCCGGGCGAGAGAACCTCGATTTCGAATCGGCACTCCGCCGTTAGTCGATGGATCAGAGTTTGCCATGCTGCAAGCAGTACGGCTTCGCTAGTCGTACCCGCACTTTGTGCAAGGCTTTCTACACCTGCATAGGTGGCGGAGCTCAATCGATAGGAAACAACCTGTGTGCACGCCGCCGCACCAGAGGCGTTTTCTTCTGGTAATACCAGTTCGCTGTTGTCTCTCGAAGTCTGCCAGAAGCGTTGGCCTTCGGTTGCGTGCTCGTCCGTGGCGGTCAGCAGACCTTTTTGCCATTGGGCGATTTTGCTGAACGGCAGCGTAGGCGCAGGTTCCTGGTTCGCGTAGCGGCGGGCCACCTCTCGCGCGAACGCGATCAGGGAGTGCGGGTCCGCAGAATGCGGCGGCATACTGACGAGCAGCGCTGAGTGCTGCGAATCTGCCACGCACAACACACCGCGGCACACGTCTGCGCCCGATGCGGCGAGCTGCCTGTACTGCTGTTCCGTGGGAGCCGTGTCGTGTTGTTCCCATGCAGAGCCGCGCAAGATGGTGTGCGCCGCTACGGTGTGTTCAAACGCTTGCCGCAGCCGGTCGTGATCGACCGGTCCATCGATATCAATCCACACCGCGGGGTTGCGCATCCCGTTCTGCTCTGCCTGGTTATCGGCAGGTCCCGTAAGATTCTCCATAGCTGGCCCTAAGACAACTTTCCAGTGGGGGAATCTTGCGTCATCAACAGTTCGCGGTGGGCCTGTTTGCGCCGCTGCTGTTCGGCTGCGCGCTGCTGTTTCTCTTCGGCGCTCACCATATCGAGGGCGCTGAAGCGGGCGTCGGGTTGTTCAACGGCACTCCGCAACAGATGTTCAAAGTGCCGCCCCATGCGCTGAATGGTCGGCTGGTCGAACAGGTCCGTGCGGTACACCCAATGGCCCACGAGCCGGTCGCCGCGTTCGACCATCATCAACGAAAGATCAAACTTCGAGTGCGCGATGGGCACGCTGAACCCGCTGAGTTCGAGCCCGGCAAACTGCCGCTGCAGACCAGGAGTATTCTGCATGACGAACTGCACTTGCACAATCGGAGTGTGTGTCGCGCGGCGCTCGGGCTGTAGTTCTTCGACCAGCTTGTCGAACGGCACATGCTGGTGAGCATAAGCATCGAGCGATGTTCGGCGCACCCGCCGCAGGATTTCACGAAACGACGGATTACCGGAAAGGTCTGTCCGCAGCACCAGCAAATTAATGAAAAAGCCCATTAGCGCTTCGGCTTCGGCAGTGGTGCGATTGGCGACGTCAGTGCCCACCACAATCTGCTCCTGGCCCGAATAGCGCGAGAGCAGCATCTGGTACCCGGCGATCAACGTCATGAAGAGCGTGACGTCTTCCTGGCGGCTAAGCTTTTTCAAACTGGCGGTCAGATCCGCGGGAAGGGCAATGACTTCAGCCGCGCCGCGAAACGTAGCTGCTGCCGATCGCGGACGATCGGTTGGCAGGTTGAGCACGGGCGGCGCGCCTTCCAGTTGTTCACGCCAGTAATCCAAATGCGTGCTCAGCGCACCTGAATCGAGCACCTGACGTTGCCATACCGCGTAGTCCGCATACTGCAGTTCGGGGTTGCGCAGCGGTGAAGGCTGACCGGCAAGAAAGGCCTCGTACACGGCGCCAAGCTCCTGGAAGAAGATGCCGGACGACCATGCGTCGCTGATGATGTGGTGTGCGCTCAGCAGGAGGATGTGGTCCTCCTCCGCAAGCTTCAGCAGCTTGACGCGCACGAGCGGGCCATGTTCCAGATCGAACGGCGTGCGCCACTCCTCGCGCATGATGTCCTCGGCTTGCGCGGCATCGAGCAACGCTAACGAGAGGCAAGCGTGAGCGTCAGAGATTCCGCAATTACCTGCGCTGCTTGCGCGCCGGCCCAGCGAAAGGTGGTGCGCTGCGACTCGTGACGCTTCACGATCTCGTTGATTGCCCGTTCCAGCGCGTTCGCGTCGAGCCGCCCGCGCATGCGCAACGCGCGGATGATGTTGTAGACGCCGCTGTTCGGATCGATCTGGTTGATCAACCACAGTCGCTGCTGTTCGAGCGAAAGCGGCAGCGATTGATCGCGCGGCGCACGAGTGATCGCCGGCGGCAACGTACCCTTGCCCTGCAGTCGCGTTTCGTCCACCCACCGCGCCAGCTTCTCGATCGTCGGAGATTCGAAAATCAGACGCAGCGGCGGGTCCACTTCCAGGCTACGGCGCATGCGCGAGATGACCTGTGTAGCGACCAGGGAATGACCGCCTGCTTCGAAAAAGTTGTCCGTGACGCCGGCCTGATCGCGCCCCAGCACCTCACACCAGATGCCGGCGATCACCGCTTCGGTTGGGGTGCGCGCGGCGACCTTACTGGTCCGCACCTGTTCGGGTTCCGGCAGGTTCTGCCGGTCGATTTTGCCGTTACTCGTCAGTGGCAGCTTGGGGAGCACCACGGCGGCACTCGGCACCATATATTCCGGCAGGTGTTGTTTCAGGTGATCGATTAGCGCTTTGGTCTCGATCGCGTGGTCCGGATGCGCAACGGCGTAGGCGATCAAACGCAGGTCACCGCGCTCATCCGGGCGTGCGATGACGACTGCGCGCTGCACGCTCGCGTGACGGTTAAGGACGGCTTCTACCTCGGCGAGTTCGACGCGATAGCCTCTGATCTTGACCTGATCATCGGCGCGTCCCAGGAACTCGATGGCGTTATCCGCGAACGAGCGAGCGAAATCACCGGTGCGGTACATCGTTTCAGCGCTGTCGAGCAGGTCGGTCACGAAGCGCTCGCCGGTGCGTGCGGGATCGTTCAGATAACCGGCGGCAACACCATCGCCAGCGATGTATAGTTCGCCGCGAGCGCCGGACGGCACCGGCTCGCGATGCGCATCGAGCAGATAAGTCCGGGTGTTCGCGATGGGACGGCCGATGGGGATCGTTGCCGTCGCGCGTTCCGGCTCGTTCTCGAGCGAGTACGTCAACGAGCCGATGGTGGTCTCCGTCGGGCCGTAGTGATTAATGAGGCGGCACGGCGGATCGAGCGAACGAATTCTGGCGACGAGTGCCGGCGTCAGCGCTTCGCCACCGGTGATCAGATAGCGGCGCGGCAGCATCTCTGCAGTCGCACCGGCATTCAGCAGTGCCGCTAGGTGCGAGGGTACGATCTTCAACACGTCGACGGGATACTGCTGTGCGTAGCGTGTGAAAGCGCCTGCGTCGGTGGCGATATCGAACGGCAGCACGTGAAGGCAGCCGCCGGATAACAGTGCTCCGAAGATGCTGGTGTTACCGAGGTCCGCAGTCAATGCCGACACGGTGGCGAAATGCATTGCCGGTTGCTGCTCCAGTTGCAAAAGCCCAGCAAGGAAGGTTGCATAGTTCACGACGTTCCGGTGCCGAACGGCAACGCCTTTGGGCACTCCGGTGGAACCCGAAGTGTAGATGACGTAGGCAATGTCCTCTGACGAACCAAGCCGATCAGGGTTGCTTCCCGGAAGGCTGGTCAGGTCTTCATCGGCCAGAATGATTGCGCCCGAGAACTCGGCAAGCAATCCGCGGAATTTCGGCTCCGTTACGATCGCAATCGCTGGCCCCAACTGCTGCGTGAACCGCGATTGCGGCTGATCGCCCGCGATGGGGACATAAGCCGCGCCTGATTTCAGAATGCCGAGCAAGGCTACGATCATCGACGCGCCGCGCTCGAGACACAGCGCGACGGTTTTGCCCGGCCCCGCTCCCGCACCGCGCAAGCGGTGGGCAAGTTGATTGGCGCGTGTGTTCAGATCCTGGTAGCTGATAGCTTCTTCACCGCAGCGGAGCGCCGTCGCGTCTGGAGCGCGAAGCACCTGGGCCTCGAACAACTCGTGCACCAGGCGCGCGCGAGGATACTCCGCTTTCGTCTGGTTCCCCGCTGACAAAGCCTGAACGCGTTCAGCGGCTGTAAAGAGCGGCAAACGATCGATCGCGCAAGCCGTATCGTATGCGGCGCCTTCTACAAGGCGTGCGAGATTACGACACCAGCGCGCGGCCACGCCTGCATCAAAGCGTGAGGCATCGAAGTGAAGCTCGAGCGTGATCTTTTGCGCACGGGACCTGGCCGCGAGACGCAGCGGAAATTGCTCACCGCATGCATCCAACGAGTCAATCGCTAAGGAGGAAGCACTCAGGTCGGCAAAGTCGAATCCAACGTCCGCATCGATGGTGCTTTCCTGATGACTCCAGGCGAACCCTTCCTGCCAGTTGCGGGCGATGGCCAGAGATCCTGCGACCTGCTGAACCAACTTCTCGAACGGCAGACCGGGCTCGATCTGGGACTGTAGCGGGATGTACTTCGAGAACAGCCCGATGGCGCTCTCGAGTTCCTGAAACTTGCGGCCATCGAGTTCCGTGCTGACCGTAATGGTGCTCTCGCCAGTGAGCCGGAACAAAAACGCATGCCAGCACGCGAGCAGAAACTCCTGCGGCTTCACGCCCAATCGCGAACACGCGGCACCAACTTCGCGGCATCGGTACTGACCGCAACAACGCCCTGTGTGAAACCACTGCCGGTGGCTGTTTGAAGGGGCTCCAGCAGACGTACGGCGCGCGAGAAGTCGTGCTTGCGGAAATAGTCCCGCCAGAATTCGCGGCCTGCTTTGGTGTCATCGCTCGAGAGCAACTCTTCCTGCCACTCGACGATGTCGGCGTACTGCAACGGCTCTTCGCCCGCTGCATCCGGTGACACGATCTCCGCAAGCAGGTTCTGCAGGGTGCGAACGTCCGCATGCAGAGCGGGGAGTTGTAGAAGAAGCCGGTGCGAGTCCGCATCGACGCGTGCCAGAACAACGCCCAGCACCGGACCGTTTTCCAAGCTCAAGGCTGCGCGTTGCGCGGCGGCTGCGGCTTGCAACTCGGCGGCATTATCCAAAGTGCGCCAGTCGAACGATGCTGCGTCCTGGATCACCTGGAACGGAAGCTTCAAGCCGGGCTGCTGCGCGAACACGGTGCGCAGAATTTCGTGGCGCTCGACGGCAGCCTGCACGGCCGCTTTGAGCTGCTGCTCATCTACCTGGGCGAGCGTTGCTTCACAAATCGCCCACAGCGGCAGCGCCGCGCCGTTCTGGTGCGACCAGACGCGCTCCTGCTGCGCAGAAAGCCGGAATCCCGTGGTTGTGGCGTTTACTTGCCCTTGGGTCAATGCCAATTATCCTGACGAATCGCGATCTGGGAATCCTATACTCTAGCTGCTGGACAGGCCTACTGCACAACTGCGGGTGCCGGTTCGGGGTGATGGCCGGAGCCGGTACGCGAGGGATCGAGGGACGGCGCCATCTTCGAGATCAGAATCTCTTTCTCGCCGAAGAGCCGTTCGGCGATCATGCCGCGCGACCGGCACTCGGCAATCAGCTTGTCCGATTCAACGATAGGACGCGATTGCTCCGTGTACTTGATGCTCATGATGTAGTTCAGCCATGGCTCCTGGCCCATCGCATACACGTAGACTTCTTTCACGTTGAGCGCGTTGACGATCTGAATGCCTTGCTGGTAATCGGAACCGCTCAGACGCCGTGACTGGTCCATCGCGCGATCGATCGGCTTCAGCATCAGCGGTCCGTAAAGCCAGCTCAGTGGAGCGCCGTCGCACTCCATGCCGAGGAACAGCACGTCCACATCTTTAACTACGTGGTGCAGGTGCTCATACAGGCGCGGTTCGATGTTCGAAGAGTCTGCCGCAAAGAGCAGCTTCTCGCCGGCAAGCTCCACCAGATAGGCCAGCTTGGTGTTGATCGCCAGGTCGGAGTGTTCTCCGAAGAACGGCAGGCCCGTGATCTGGCCGCCATCGAAGCGCACAGCTTCGAGTTCATTCAACTCGCGTACGTTCGGGAAGCCCGCGTACTGCAGCGTCATGCGCAGCGATGGATCCTGCAACATTCCCGAACCGCTGCGCGGCACCAGGATTTCACCCGTTTTATGGCGGATCTGGAGCAGCGTTTCGAACAGAATATGATCCTGATGATTGTGCGTGATGATCACGTAGTCGATCTTGTCCGGCAGATCGAGATACGTGTAACGCGAGAGCTGCGAGTCGTAGGTGTAGCTCAACACCGGATCGAACAGAATCGAGATATTTGCCGTTTCGAGCAGCACGCACGCGTGGCCGAAGTAACGCCAGCGCACGCCGTCTCCGGTATAGCTTTGATAACGCGGTGGAGCGTCGGGCGTGAAGAACGAACGGAAGTGCGCGCTTTGCTCATCCGTGATCCCGAGCAGTGAACGAATTTCGGTCCAGGCGCGCGGCTCGTTTTTCAACCGGAACAGTGCATCGACGCGGCCTTCAGCGAATCCCCAATCCACAATCAGCGTGTCTTCCGAATCGAGGCGCGGAGTGCTAAGAACAAAAGGCCGGTCGTCGCCGGTAATGACCGAGAGCGCGAGGCTCTGGGCACTCACATCGTAATAAGAACTCTTGTATAGCAGCGGTTCGATGAGCCGGAACGACGGATTATTGTTCAGGTCGTAAACCAGTTCGACATAGCCGCGCAGAATTTCCGGCACGCGTTTGTAGAGATCGCGCATGGAAAAGCCCTTGGCTTCGCGCTGCAGCAAGTCGTTCAACTGACCGAGTGCAGCCGAAAGTTCGAGCAGCGGAGCGCGACGCTCGATTGTTTGTTCGCGCAGCGCGGCAATTTCATCGACTCTTTCTCCTTGGTAGTCGATAAAAGGGCCGCCCAACATTTTCGGATTCGCTACCGCGCTCGCATGAAATTCCGGCGCGTCGATGTACGAATCCATGATGTTCAGGTGGCGCTCGGTGATGTTACGGGCCGCCGTCGCCGGAGGGATCAAATGCGACCACGCGTACCACCGGTCAAATAGCGGTTCGACCTTGATGTCTTGCCTGAGATAAAGAAGGTCTTCGCTCATGGGGACTCCGGGAGACAGAATGCGGCGCAAACCCGCAATTCACGGGCACTTCAAACTAAGGTTAGCTCTCAATCGTATTCAATATAGCGACGGCTGTCAATCAGACTGAAGCGCAGTTCCGGCCGCTTTCGCGCACACCCTCTGTGCGATTTGCGTAATTCCCGGCAACTCATGGAACGGAGTGTCCGGATGCGCGACTAATTCCCTCAAGATTTCTAAAAAATCCAACTGCATTTGCGCAACGGTGCCCTCGCGAAACAGATCGGTTGCAAATTCGAGGTAACAGTTTCGACCGCTGCAGGTCTCGAGATCGAGAGCGAGGTCGAACTTGGCCGTGCCGTTGTCAACGTATTCGGCCGGCTCGGCATGCACGTTGTTGAGCTGCAACGTTGGACGCGGTTGGTGAACGCTGCGGAAGTTCACCTGGAACAGCGGCGTGCGGCCTGTCTTGCGCGGTGGCTGCACGGCCTCGACAATCTTGCTGAACGGTAAATCGACATGAGCGATCGCGCGATGCGCCACGATGTTCGCTTGCGCGATCAGCTTCCGGAAGGTGGGGTTGCCGGTCAGGTTCATCCGCAGCACGACGGTGTTTACGAAGAAGCCGATCAGATCCTGCGCTCCCGGCACATTCGGTACGCACGGCGATCCGACGGAGATGTCGAGCGATCCCGAATAGACAGCCAGAAAAACATTGAAGGCCGCGAGCATGCCGCGGTAAGGCGACGTCCCCGCGTCTTTGAATAGCGCGATCGCGGAACGCAGCAGCTCAGGCTCGATCGCGAAGTAGCGCCGCGCGCCGCGGAACGACTGGTGCTCCGGACGCGGCGAATCGAAGGGAAGGTCCCACGCCGCCGCGCCAGTCAGTTGCTGCTTCCAATATGCTTCGAGCCGTTCAAGACGCGGGCCATCCAGATGTTGCCGCTGCGCCGTGCAGAAATCGCTGTAGGCAAATGGCAGTTCCGGCAAAGCTGCGTGAGCACCACCGGTGAACTCGTTATAGAAAGCAGAGAGATCGCGGTACAGAATTTCCAGCGAACTGCCTTCGAAGACAATGTGCGGCGCGTCGTGAAAGAGCCAGTACTGGTCGTCCGCGACTTGATAAAGCGACGCTCGCAGCAGAAGATCGCGCGAGAGTGCGAATGGCCGCGCGGCCTGTTCGCGGACCAGCCGCAGGACTTCGTTTTCAAGATCGCCCAGGGGGAGATGCCGCAGATCAGTAACGGGTAGCGCGATGGGCCGCTTTTTTAGAACGAGCGGAACCGGCACGCCTTTCGCGAGCAGGAACGCGGTACGCAACGGCTCATGCCGCTCGACCACCGCGTTGAATGCACGATGCAGCGCCTCGACATTCAGCGGGCCCGACAGCCGCGAGAAAAACGGGACGTTGTAGACCGCGCTCTCGGGCTCCAGTTGATGGAAGTACCAGAGCCGCTCCTGCGTATATGAGAGCACCGGAGGACTGCCCGCCGGGCGCTTCAGCACCTTCACGAGATCAAACCGCGCCGGGCTCCATGCTCGCCAGGAGCTGGCGGGCTTCTTCGTCGGAGAGCCCTTCGATCTGGTCGAGCAGACGTGCCATCTCCTCCTCTTCGGTTTCGATCGGCGGGCATTGCGCGATGTTGGCGGCCAGTTCCGCAATGGTGGGTGTTTGCAGGAATGTGCGGAGCGGCATCTGCACCCGGAACTGATTCCTCACGCGCGAAATGATCTGAGTGGCCATCAACGAGTGGCCGCCGAGTTCAAAGAAATTAGCCGTGACGCTCACATTCCCGGCGCCCAGCACTTCGCGCCAGATAGCTGCCAGCGCTTCTTCTGCAGGTGTGCGCGGCGCGGTGAATTGGGCCGTGTCCCCGGCATCGGCTGATTCGGCGGGCGGCAACGCCTTCACATCCACTTTGCCGTTCGCAGTGAGCGGGAACGCATCGACGAAGACGAAAGCCGATGGCGTCATGTAGTCCGGCAATCGCGTGAGCAGGTGACTACGCAGATCGCTCACCGACGGCGCCTTGCCCGCAGCAATCAGGTATGCCGCAATGCGCTTTTCGCCGGAAGCGTCGGCATACGGAACGGTTACTGACTGGCGAACGCGCGCGTGCTGTTCGAGCGCGACCGTGATCTCCGCAGGCTCGACACGGAAGCCGCGAATCTTTACCTGCTGGTCGATGCGGCCCAGGAACTCAATGTCGCCGCCCGGAAGAAAGCGCGCCAGGTCGCCGGTGCGATAGAGCCGCTCGCGCGTTGCGCCGGGAAATTGATGTTCGACAAATTTTTCGCGCGTTTGCTCGGGCTGGTTTAGGTAGCCTTGTGCAACGCCCGCGCCTCCCACCCATAGCTCGCCGGGAACGCCTACCGGCACTGGTTGCATTTGAGCATCAAGCAGGTAAACGCGATCGTTCGCAATCGGCTTCCCGATAGGTACGGTGGTTGCCCAGCGGGTCTCTTCAGTTGCGCGCGACGTATCGAAAGTGCAGCAGCCGATAGTGGCTTCCGTCGGGCCGTAGTGGTTGATCACTGCGCATTTGCTGAGCGCGCGAATGCGATCGAACAGCGACCACGTGAATGCTTCGCCACCGAGGAACAGCGTTTTGCGCGGCAGCACCGATGCACCATCCGCGTTGAGCAGCGATTCCAGATGCGACGGCGTTATCTTGAGCACGTCAATCGCGTGCGCGGCAGCATACGCGCCGAACTGCGCGCCATCCATCGCGGTGTCGTACCCGATCACATGCAGGCAGCCGCCCGACATCAAGGCAGGGAAGACCGCAGTGTTTCCCAGATCTGCCGCGAGTGTGGAAACGGTGGCGAAGTTTAGCGGTTCCTCAGAACTTACTAAGCCGCAGATGAAGTTGCTGTAGTTGACCACGCACGAGTGCGGCACCGCGACACCTTTGGGCGCGCCGGTCGAACCCGAGGTGTAAATCACGTAGGCCAGATCGGACGGTGAGCTGGCTTGGTCCAGGTTTTCGGATGACTCACCGGCGTAGAGTTCCGCATCCCGCGTCAGGGAGAGAACGCTCCCTGAAAAATCAGGCAAGCTCTCATCAGTGATGACGACGGCGGGCGCACTCTCGGAGAGTTGAAATGCCAATCGCGCGCGCGGCGTTCCTGGTATCAGCGGAACGTAGCAACTGCCTGCTTTAAGAATGGCCAGGACCGCGACAATCATCTCTGCCGAGCGTTCGAGCATTAAGGCAACCGGACGGTTGGGCGCGGCGCCACGCGAACGCAGCAGACGTGCGACGCGGTTTGCCCGGCTGTTTAGATCGCGCATAGGTAAATGTCTGTTGACCGAAGCGCAATGCGATCCGCTCAGGATGTTTCGCCGCTTGCGCCTCGAAGATCTGATGAATGCACTGCTCGTGCGGCCAGTCCACGTTGGTCTGGTTGAAGCCGGCCAGAATTTGGTGACGCTGTTCATCATCGAGCAGCGGGAGCGACTCGATCGGCACTTCAGGGTTAGTTGTCGCGCTGGTCAGTACGGCACTCAGCGATCGAGCAAGTTGCTCGACGACACTAGTGCGCAACCGGTGGGAATCGTACGCAACGCGTGCTCGCCAACCATCTTCGGTTTCAATAGCTTGGAGCTCAAGCTTAAAGCGATGGATAGCGCAGTCGACTTGCTCTATTGAATAACGCAAAGCGCCCGACGTCTGCGCTTGAGGAGCGCGGCTCGTACTGAATCCAATCGTTAGTCCGTCAGAGAGCGCGGCGGACAGATAATCCTCTTGCCCCCGCATTTCAGCCGCCTGCTGAACATTGCGTTCCAGGGCAGAGCGGAAAGTGGCGCCGGGCTCGAAATTGGCGACGCAGGGAAGCACTCGTGAAAACAGTCCGACGGCCCCTGATAGTTCGTCGTGATTTCTGCCGTCGGATACGCAGGCAACCGCAATTGCAGATTGGCCTGTGTAGCGCGAGAGCACAATCTGCCATGCCGTCAGCAGCGCCTCTTCTGCGTTTGAATGTAAGGAGTTGGAGCCTAGAGAATCAACCTTTACTTCAACGTACTCCGTCTCGGCTCGCACGCCTTGCCGCTCAAAAGGCAGCGCTGGATCCTGAGCGGCTTCGAAGCTCTGCCGGGACCAAAAGGCTTTGCCGGCATCCGCCTCGTCGCTCTCGAGCAATTCGGCTTGCCACGCGGAGTAGTCCGCATACTGCAACGGCTCTCCTTCGGGTTGCTCGCCGGAATAGAGCGTCGCCAATTCCGTCGCAATCTGATGCAGGCTCTCGCGATCCGCGCAAAATGCAGGAACTTGAATGGAGAACTCGTGCCTGTCTTGCCCCACCGACCGCAGAGTCGTTCTGACCACAGGCATGCTCTCGGGAGCGCCTCTCCCGCGCACGCCATCGGCAACGGAACCCGGAGCGGCAGCCTCGTTTACCACCTGGAAGGGAACTTTCATGCCCGACCGGCGGGCGAAAGTTGTGCGCAGAATTTCGTGGCGCTCGATCAGTTTTAGCAGCGCAGCGTCCAGCCGTCCGGCATCCAGCGGACCTTCGAGCAGCAGAACGAGCCGCGAGAACGGCGCATCTTCACCTTGCGCGCTCCAAAGCTGATTTTGTTGAAGCGAGAGACGAAAGCCTCGCGCGCCTGACTCATCCATAGCGGTAACACAAAGCTTAACAAGGCGCGGCAACCACGCGATACTCCTCTGCCTCGGGTGGTACAAGCCGGGCCGAAGAGGCTGGTAGAATGTAGAACCGTTTTACCTGACCGCCCGCCAGCTCTACTTGTTGTGCGTTCGCCTATGCCGACCGTTGACGATCGACTTGCCAATCTGAGTGCCGCGAAGCTCGAGCTGCTGGCACGGAAGCGCCGTCTTGCGGCTGGCAAGGAACAAGGCGCAATTCGCCGCCGCGCGGATCGTGGAACCGCGCCTCTGTCGTTCGCTCAGCAAAGGCTCTGGGTGGTTCAACAATTGGACCCCGAGAGCTATCACTACAACGTCCCCCGCTGTTTGCGCTTTGAAGGGCCGTTGGATATCGACGCTCTCGAACGCGGACTCAACGAGATTGTTCGAAGGCACGAAGTGCTGCGCACCACGTTCCCGTCGGTCGGTGGCGAGCCCGTGCAATCGATCGCGGCAACGATGCACGTGCCGCTCGCGATTTCTGAGATCGCTGCAACCGTTGCCGACCGGAAGCGGAAGCCGTCCGCCTCGCGCTCGAAGAATACAAACGCCCTTTCGACCTGGCGCATGGACCGATGCTGCGAGCCAACCTCTGGCGTCTGCGCGAAAACGACCACGTGCTGCTCATCGCGCTGCATCACATCGTGAGCGATGCGTGGACGGCGGGCATTCTGTTTCAGGAACTCGGCGTGTTGTATCAGGCGTTCGCTTCCGGCCAACCGTCGCCTCTTGAAGATTTGCCGGTCCAGTATGCCGATTACGCCGTGTGGCAGCGCGAACAGCTCAGCGGCGAGCGTCTGAAGCAAGAGGTAGCGCATTGGGAACAGCGCCTTGCTGGGGCTCCGCCGTTACTCAAGTTGCCGACAGATCGTCCGCGTTCCGCCACCGGTGAAGTGCATGGTGCGCTCGAAGCAGTGGCGCTCCCGGCCGAGCTTGTAGGGTCGGTTGTCGAACTCGCGCGCAGCGAAGGCGCGACACTCTTCATGACGCTGCTGGCGGCATTCGGCGTTCTGATGTCGCGCTACGCCGCAACCACCGATTTGGTCTTGGGCACCGATCTCGCGAACCGCACCCAGCTAGAGACAGAAAAGCTCATCGGATTCTTCGTCAACCTCCTGCCCGTGCGCTTGCGCCCGGTGGAGGGCATGACGTTTCGCGCGTTGATCGGGCAAGCCAAAGAAGCAGCGCTCGACGTTTATGCGCGTCAGGATTTTCCGTTCGACAAAATTGTCGAAGCCTTGCAGCCGGAGCGTGCGCCGAATTACCACCCGCTGGTACAGGTGTTGTTCGTGATGCAGAACATCCGCCGGATTTTGCCCATCATGGCGGGATTGCGCGTCTCCGAATTTGAGGTGCCTATTATCGCTTCGAAGTTCGATCTGGCGGTGTTCATGGAAGAGAAGGCCGGTGCGATGACTGGCTACTGGCTTTACAGCACAGGTCTATTCGACCGGTCGACGATTCTCAAGATGTCGCGGCATTTCGAGAATCTGATTCGCGCCGCAGTCGAGCAGCCCGATGCGCGCTTAAGCTCACTCAAGATGTTGAGCGACGAGGAACAGGCGCAAGCCGAAGTGGCGGCCGGCAACGCGCGATCGGCTCGCACGCGCAAGTTGATGATGACCCGCCCGGAAGCCGTGCGGCTGACGCCGGCTCACGAAGGTAACTAACGAATAATGGAACACGCAGGTTTCTGGCTATCTCCCCAGCAGGAAAGACTCTTTCTCGCGACGCGCGAGGGAGCAAGTGCGAACGCAATCGCCCTCATCGACGCCACTCAATTTGGCAGCGAGCAGCAGGTGCGTGACGCATTGCAGGCAGCAGTCAACGCCAACGAAATCCTGCGCACGGTTTTTCGCCGCATGCCCGGTGTGAAGGTGCCGTTCCAGGTGGTGCTGCCCGAAGCTGGCATCCGATGGGAGAGCGTTGCCGGCGACCCCGAACATTTCATCCAAGCTGCCCGCGCCCAAACGTTCGATCTGGAGAATGGCCCGTTAGTTCATGCTAAGTGGATCACCGGTGCCGCTGCCCCCAAGCTGCTGTTGGTGATGCCCGCTGTGCTCTGCGACGCGGCGTCGCTGCAACTGCTCGTTCAGAAGTTCGGCTCTGCGGCGGTGCCGGACGAAGAGGCAGTCACTTACGTACAGTTCTCACAGTGGCAGCGCGAGTTCGCCAACGCGGACGATGAAGATGCGCAAGCCGCCAAGGCTTATTGGGAAACCGCGAACTCGAAGCTGAACGCTCCTCCGTTGCCGTCCGTGAAAGCATCGGACGCACCATTTCAACTGGCCTCCGTATCGTTCTCCTTAACTGCAGATCGGGTGAACAGGATTGCGGCGTTTGGCGAGGTCGAGTCATTCCTGTTCGCCGCGTGGCGCGTATTTCTGTGGCGCATCACGGCACAGCAGGACGGCGCAATCGCGGTGTACGCCGCCGGCCGCCAGTACGATGAACTTCGCGACCTGATCGGTTGTGTGGGCAAGACAATTCCGGTCTCCCTTGGAATTGCAGCCGAAGCGCGCTTCAGCGAAGTGGTCCAGTCCGGTGAAAGCACTTTGCAAGAGGCGCTGCGCTGGCAGGATTACTACACCGGCAAACTTGACTCCGCTTACGCTGCATTCGAATACCTTGACCATTCCGGCACGGCTGGCATTCACAAACTCGAAGCATGCGGCGAACCTTTCGCTCTGAAGCTGTGGGCACGCCGAACACGCGAGGCGCTGGCGCTCGAGCTTCAGTACGACGCTGCGCGCCTGAACACGCAGACCGTTACAGCGTGGGCAAATTACTTTGAGCGGATGCTTGCGGCTGCAATCGACAATCCAGATCAACTCGTCACCGCGTTGCCGCTACTCAGTGAAGAGGACCTGCAAGAGATCACTACTGCCTGGAACCAGACCGCTGCTGAATACCCGCGGCAAAGCTGCTTCCAGCAACTCTTTGAAGCACAGGCCGCGCAAACGCCCGAACGTGTTGCGGTGCAGATGCGGACCGAGCTGCCTTACTTATCAGGAACTGAACGAGAAGGCGAACCAGTTGGCGTCTGTTCTGCGCGGCCGTGGCGTCGGGCCCGATGTGCCGGTAGGTCTATGTGTGTCGCGCGGGGTATCGATGATCACTGCGCTGCTCGGCATCCTGAAGGCAGGCGGCGCGTACGTTCCGCTGATTGCCGATCATCCGCAAGCACGCCTGGCAACCCAGATGGAGGGTGCGGGCGCGCTCGTAACCGAAGCGCAATTTCTTCATCAGCTCCCTGACTTCAAAAACAAGACGATCTGTCTCGATCGCGATGCAGCTGAGCTCGACGCGCAGCCGCGTGGCAATCCCGAGCTTGCGACCACGCCGGAGAATCTGATCTACGTCATCTACACTTCGGGCTCTACGGGTACGCCCAAGGGAGTCGCGGTCACCCATCGCAACCTTGTGAACTACGCCACGTTCATCGGTCGTTTGCTCTCGCTGCACGACCACTCTGAAGGGCTGCACTTCGCCACCGTGTCTACGCTGGCCGCCGATCTCGGCAACACCTGCATCTATCCGGCGCTCCTCTCGGGCGGCACGTTGCACGTCGTCCCGCAAGATGTCACGACCGACGCCGAACGTTTCCGCGAATACTTTCTCCAACACCCGATCGATGTCCTGAAGATTGTGCCCTCACATCTCGAAGCGCTGCTCGACGCGGGTAGCGGAAAGGACATTCTTCCGCGCAAATTCCTGATCACGGGCGGCGAAGCGCTCACCGGGCGGCTCCTCAACAAGATCGAAGCACTGACGCCGGGCTGCGCGCTCATCAATCACTACGGGCCTACGGAGACTACCGTCGGTTCGTTGACTTATCCGCTCGACAACAGTTCAACGAAGCCCGCCGCGTCGGAAGCGGTGCCGATCGGCCGCCCCATCGCCAACACGCAAGTCTACGTTCTCGACGCGCAACTCGCGCCGGTACCGCCCGGAGTGGTTGGCGAACTGTATATCGGCGGTGACGGTGTCGCGCAAGGTTACATCGGTCAGCCCGCGCTAACTGCCGAACGCTTCCTGACGAACCCGTTCCATGTCGGCAGAATGTACCGGACGGGCGACCTGGTTCGCTATCTGCCGGATCGTTCTCTTGCGTTCCTTGGCCGGGCGGACGATCAGGTGAAAGTTCGTGGCTATCGTGTCGAACTGGGTGAGATCGAAGCTGAGCTCGCGCGCTGCCCGGGCGTACGCCGCGCCGTGGTCCTGGCGCAAGGTGACGCGAGCAGCCGAACGCAGTATCGTGGCTTACGTCGTTGCTCACGATGGCAAGCCGCTTGATCCGGACCAGATTCGTGCGCAACTGCGCAGCCGGTTGCCGGAGTATATGGTGCCGGCCGCCGTCGTGTTTCTGCCCAAACTGCCGCTCAGTGCCAACGGCAAGGTTGACCGGCAGGCGCTCCCCTCGCCCGAGCAGGCCGCCGCGCAGCAGAAGCCTTATGTCGCTCCGCAGAATCGAACCGAAGAGAAAATCGCCGGCATTTGGGGCGATATTCTGGGCCGCGAAAGCGTGAGCGTAGAAGACAATTTCTTTGAGCTTGGGGGCCATTCGCTGCTGGCCACGCGCATCGCGTCTCGCATGCGGGAAGACCTGCGGCTGCGCGTTCCCGTTCGCATGATCTTTGAACACCCCACGGTCCGCCAGCTCTCCGCGGCGATCTCCTCGCTCGATGACGATGGTTCCGAGGCGGAAATTTTGCCGGTAGCGCGTCATTCAGGCCGCGCTTAACGCGGCCGCAGTGCGAGAAAACAGAACCATTTCGCACTACGGTTCCTGTAAAATGATGGGTCCAACTAGCTGTTTCTGATTGAATTCCGGTCGCGAGCAGGCCCGCGTCGTTACGTCACCTATGAATCCAGAGAACCTGGCCACCCCGACCGAACCGCCGCCGGAGCATAACCTGCAGGCGTTCCCCGCCACCTTTGCCCAGCAACGGCTTTGGTTTCTGGACCAACTGCATACCGGCGACGTCACCTATGTGATCCCGTGGTCGATCCGGTTGGCAGGCGCTTTGGATGTCGAAGCACTGCGGAAGACGCTGAACGAGATCGTCCGCCGCCACGAAATTCTGCGCACGACGTTCGCTGTGCAGGGTGGCGAGGTAGTGCAGATGGTTTCTCCTGCGCTCGATTTGCCGCTGCCGGTTCACGACCTCAGCGATTTTGCAGACCCGGAGAGCGAAGCCAGCGCACGCGCGGTGCGTGAGGCGAATGTTCCGATCGACCTCGGGCGCGGTCCGCTGATGCGCGCGCAACTGCTGCGCCTAAGTGAGCGGGAGCACCTGCTGCTGCTGACGCTGCATCACATCCTGTTCGATGGATCTTCACGCGCGGTTTTGCAGCGTGAGTTCTCGGCGCTCTATGCCGATTTCACCGGCGGCCGCGAACCGTCTTTGCCGGCGCTGAAGCTGCAATACGCGGACTATGCCGTATGGCAGCGGCGGACGCTCCAAGGCAAGCGTTACGAACAACTGCTTGGCTACTGGCGCAAGCAACTGGCGGACGCACCATCCACGCTCGACCTTCCGACGGACCGCGTGCGCCCCGCAGTGGAGACGTTCCACGGCGCGACGGCGCCATTCGCGTTGCCCAGGACGCTTGCCGATCAACTGGCTTCGCTTTCGCAGAGCAAGCGCGCGAGCCTATTCATGATCCTGATGGCAGCCTTCCACACGCTGCTCTTCAAGTACAGCGGGCAGGACGACATTGTGGTGGGCGTGCCGATTGCCGGACGCAATCGCAAAGAGCTCGAGGGCATGATCGGATTCCTGGCGAACGAACTTGCGCTCCGGCTGAAGTTCGTTAACGATCCCACCTTCGATGCGCTCATTACGCAAGCGCGTGACGCGGCTCTCGATGCTTACGAGCATCAGGACATGCCGTTCGACAAGCTGGTGCAGGAGCTCAATCCGGATCGCAACCTGAGCCACAACCCGCTGTTCCAGGTGATGTTCTCACTGCGCAACTATGAGCGGCAGGATCTCACGCTGGCCGGTCTCGACCGTGTTGATTTCTCCTGGACAAATGCGGAGCGCGCGAAATTCGATCTGTCGCTTTTCGTGACCGACAGCGCGGACGGCATCTCGGGTTGGATGGAGTACAACACCGACCTGTTCGATGCGGCGACGATCGAGCGCATGCTGGGTCATTACCAGGTGCTGCTCGAAGCGGTGGTGGCGAATCCGGCGGTGCGCGTGTCGGAGATCTCGCTGCTGAGCGCGGCGGAGAAGCAGCGGCTGCTGGTTGAGTTCAACGACACGGCGCATGATGTTCCGCGCGATCGTGCACTGCATAGCTTCATCGAAGAGCAGGCGGAGCTGACGCCCGATGCTCCGGCGCTGCGTTTTGAATCGCATGAGCTGACCTATCGCGAGTTGAACGCGCGCGCGAACCAACTGGCGCATCGGTTGCGCAAGCTGGGCGTCGGTCCGGAAGTGCTGGTGGCCGTCTCGGCTGAGCGCTCGCTCGAGATGGTGATTGCGCTGCTCGGCACGATGAAAGCCGGTGGTGCGTACGTTCCGATCGATCCCGATTATCCGCGCGAACGTCTGGCAGTGATGCTCGAAGATGCCGAACCGCGTGTGCTGTTGACGCAGTCGCATCTGCTCGATGTGCTGCCGCCGCATGCGATTCCTACGATCTGTCTCGATCGCGATTCGCTGGCTGATGAACCGCAAACGAATCCTGCACCGAACGTGAGCGGCAAAGATCAGGCGTACGTCATCTATACCTCTGGTTCGACGGGCAAGCCGAAGGGCGTGCCGAATGTGCATGAAGCCATCGTCAACCGGCTGTTGTGGATGCAGCACGCTTACGGTTTGCAAGCTGCGGATCGCGTGCTGCAGAAGACGCCGTACAGCTTCGATGTTTCGGTGTGGGAGTTCTTCTGGCCGTTGATGACGGGCGCGTGTTTAGTTGTCGCGAAGCCCGAAGGCCACAAAGATCCCGACTATCTGGTTCGCCTGATTCAGGAGCAGCGCATCACCACGCTGCACTTCGTGCCGTCGATGCTGCGCGTGTTTCTGGAAGCCGACGGCGTGGAGAACTGCACCAGCTTGCGGCGTGTGATTTGCAGCGGCGAAGCGCTGCCCTTCGACTTGCAGCAGAAGTTCTTCGCGAAGCTCAGCGCGGAACTGCACAACCTTTACGGACCGACGGAAGCCGCGGTCGACGTCACATATTTCGCCTGTGAGCCGAACACCAGCCGCACGACCGTTCCGATCGGTAAGCCGGTGTGGAACACGCAACTCTACATCCTCGATGCGAACCTGAAGCCGACGCCGCTGGGCATTCCGGGTGAGCTGCACATCGGCGGACGGCAGCTTGCGCGCGGCTACCTGAAACGGCCGGAACTGACGAAAGAAAAGTTCATCCCCGATCCGTTCAGCAAAGAGCCCGGCGCGCGTTTGTACAAGACAGGCGACCTCGCGAAGTATCTGCCGGACGGCAACATCGAGTATCTGGGCCGCCTCGATTTCCAGGTGAAGCTACGCGGCTTCCGCATCGAGTTAGGCGAGATCGAGTCGGCGCTGAAGCAACATCCGGGCGTGAAGGAAGCAGTCGTCGTCGCACGTGAAGATGAGCCGGGAGACAAGCGGCTGGTCGCGTATGTGGTGCGCCGGCAGGATTATGTTCCGGCGGAGAACGAAAACTCTGGCGGCCTGAGTGCCGAGCAGGTTTCACAGTGGTCCGCTGCGTTCGATGAAGCCTACCGCGAAGGCAGTGATGCCGCTGACGCGACGTTCAACATCGCCGGTTGGAACAGCAGCTACACCGGCCAGCAGATTCCCGCGGACGAGATGCGTGTGTGGGTTGAGACCACGGTGCAGCGCATTCTGGATCTGCGGCCCACGCACGTCCTCGAGATTGGCTGCGGCACCGGCCTGTTATTGTTTCGCGTCGCGCCGCATACCGAGAGCTATCACGGTACCGACATTTCGCAAACAGCGCTTGATTTTTTGCGCCTGCAACTCGCGCGTCCGGAGTTCCAGAACCAATCGATTACTGTTGAGTCGCGGCCTGCGCACCAGTTCGGCGTCGTTGATCGAGAGCAGGTCGATCTCATTGTTCTGAATTCAGTCATTCAGTATTTTCCCGATCTCGACTACTTGCAGAGCGTATTGATCAACGCCGCGAGCGCGCTCGACGGCCGCGGGAAGATTTTCATCGGTGATGTTCGCAGCCTGCCGCTCCTGAAAACATTCCACACCTCGGTGCAATTGCACAAAGCGCCGGATTCGCTCACCACGGCGCAACTTCGCCTGCGCATCGAAAAGGAACTGCGGCAGGAAGGCGAGCTGGTTGTCGATCCCGAGTTCTTTACCGCGCTGCGGCAGAGAGTTCCGCAGATTCAGCGCATCGAAATTCAGTTGAAGCAAGGCTCGGCGCGGAACGAGCTTACGCGCTTCCGCTACGACGTGGTGCTGCATCTTGGCGCGACCGCTCCCGCACAAGATGTCACATGGCTCAACTGGAGCAACCTGGGCCTGAGCGTCACGGCGCTCAAAGAACTCTTGCGCACCAATGAGCCGGAGATGCTTGGCCTCTCAGGTATCCCCAACGCACGCATTCAGGAAGATGTCGCAGCGGCGCAGATCCTGAGCAGCGAAGCCGCTGCCGGCACCGTCAGTGATCTGCGCAACGTGCTTGCCGAGCGCGTTGCGAGCGGCGTAGAGCCGGAAGATCTTTGGCACATCGCGGACGAGCTGCCTTACACCGTCGAAGTACGCGCTTCGAAGAATGCAGGCGACGGTCTGTGCGATGTTCTTCTCCGCCGCAGAGATGTGGAAGCGGGCGATGTGCTGTTCCCCGGCCAGAGTTCGGCACGCACATGGGACGCTTACGCGACGAATCCGCTGCAACAAAAACTTGCTGCGAGCCTGGTGCCGCAAGTGCGTGCATGGCTGGGCAGCAAGCTGCCTGAGTACATGACGCCTGCTGCGTTTGTGCTGCTCGACGCGATGCCGCTCTCGTCGAATGGCAAAGTGAATCGCCGCGCTTTGCCGCAGCCTGAGTACGCGCGTGAAGAGAGCGCCGCATATGTTGCGCCGCGCAACGCAGTCGAGCAGACGCTGACGGAAATCTGGAGCGAAGTGCTGCACGTCGCGCGTATCAGCGTGGAAGATAACTTCTTTGTGCTGGGCGGCCATTCGCTTCTGGGCACGCAGGTTGTCTCGCGCATCCGCAACGCGTTCCAAACTGAGCTGCCGTTGCGCGCGCTGTTTGAAGCGCCGACCATCGCGGGCCTTGGCGAGCGCATCGCTGGCGTTGCAGCGCGAGCAGGGTCATCAACAACAACCGGTACTGCCGCGTGCGAGCAATGACAAGCTGCCGCTCTCGTTCGCGCAGCAGCGGCTTTGGTTGCTGGACCAGTTGGAGCCAGGCAATCCGCTCTACAACATGCCGTCCATCGTACGGCTGCGCGGGGAGCTGGATGAAGCAATTCTGCAACGGTGCCTGGCGGAAATCGTGCGCCGCCATGAAGTGCTGCGCACCAGCTTCGAGGTGATCGACGACGAGCCGGTGCAACGTGATTCACGCGACGCCACGCTCGCGCCGGCCTTTGCTGACTTGAGTGCGCTTGAGCCGGCGGCGCGCGAAGATGAGGCGCGGCGGCTTGCTTTCGAAGAAGCGGAACGCCCGTTCGATCTGCGCTTAGCGCCGCTCATGCGCGCGCTGCTGATCCGTCTGGATGCAGACGATCACGTGCTCGTGATCAACATGCACCACATCGTCAGCGACGGTTGGTCGCTCGGCGTGTTGAATCAGGAACTCGCAACGCTTTACAAAGCATTCCAGCGCGCGGAACAATCCCCGCTGCCTGAGCTCGCGATTCAGTATGCCGACTATGCGTTGTGGCAGCAGCAATTTCTGGCAGGCGATGAGATGTCGCGCCAGCTTGCTTACTGGCGCCGGCATCTGGAAGGCGCGCCTGCTCATCTCGAATTGCCGACCGACCGGCCGCGGCCCGCGGTCGAGAGTTTTCACGGTGCGAGGCATTCGCTCACGCTTCCGCGTGAAGTGCTCGATGGATTGAAGCGGCTGAGTCAGGGTGAAGGCGTCACGTTGTTCATGGCGCTGCTGGGCGCGTTCAACATTCTGTTATCGCGCTACTCGGGCCAGGACGACATCGTGGTGGGTTCGTTGATCTCGGGCCGCACGCGCCGCGAAATTGAAAACCTGATTGGCTTCTTCGTCAACACGCTGGTGTTGCGTACGCGTTTAACGCCGGAACAGCCGCTACCGCGATCTGCTGGCGCACGTTCGCGAAACGGTGCTGGGCGCGAACACGCATCAGGATCTTCCGTTCGAGAAGCTGGTCGAAGAGCTGCAGCCGGTGCGCGACATGAGCCGCAACCCGTTGTTTCAGGTGTTGTTCGTGCTGCAGAATACGCCTGCCGCGAGCAGCCAGATACCGGGCGTACTGAGCTCTCCGTTCCCGATTCGCAAAGACTATTCGAAGTTCGATCTGACGCTCTTCGCAATGGAGCAGTCGGAAGGTCTGCGGCTGACGGCGGAGTACAACACCGACCTGTTCGATGCGGCGACGATCGAGCGCATGCTGGGTCATTACCAGGTGCTGCTCGAAGCGGTGGTGGCGAATCCGGCGGTGCGCGTGTCGGAGATCTCGCTGCTGAGCGCGGCGGAGAAGCAGCGGCTGCTGGTCGAGTTCAACGATACGGCGCATGATGTTCCGCGCGATCGTGCACTGCATAGCTTCATCGAAGAGCAGGCGGAGCTAACGCCCGATGCTCCGGCGCTGCGTTTTGAATCGCATGAGCTGACCTATCGCGAGTTGAACGCGCGCGCGAACCAACTGGCGCATCGTTTGCGCAAGCTGGGCGTCGGTCCGGAAGTGCTGGTTGCCGTCTCGGCCGAGCGCTCGCTCGAGATGGTGATTGCGCTGCTCGGCACGATGAAAGCCGGCGGTGCGTACGTTCCGATCGATCCTGATTATCCGCGCGAACGTCTGGCAGTGATGCTCGAAGATGCCGAACCGCGCGTGTTGTTGACGCAGTCGCATCTGCTCGATGTGCTGCCGCCGCATGCGATTCCTACGATCTGTCTCGATCGCGATTCGCTGGCTGATGAACCGCGAAACGAATCCTGCGCCGAACGTGAGCGGCAAAGATCAGGCGTACGTCATCTATACCTCTGGTTCGACGGGCAAGCCGAAGGGCGTGCCGAATGTGCATGAAGCCATCGTCAACCGGCTGTTGTGGATGCAGCACGCTTACGGTTTGCAAGCTGCTGATCGCGTGCTGCAGAAGACGCCGTACAGCTTCGATGTTTCGGTGTGGGAGTTCTTCTGGCCGTTGCTGACGGGCGCGTGCTTAGTTGTCGCGAAGCCCGAAGGCCACAAAGATCCCGACTATCTGGTTCGCCTGATTCAGGAGCAGCGCATCACCACGCTGCACTTCGTGCCGTCGATGCTGCGCGTGTTTCTGGAAGCCGACGGCGTGGAGAACTGCACCAGCTTGCGGCGTGTGATTTGCAGTGGCGAAGCGCTGCCGTTCGACTTGCAGCAGAAGTTCTTCGCGAAGCTGAGCGCGGAACTGCACAACCTTTACGGACCGACCGAAGCCGCGGTCGACGTCACATATTTCGCCTGTGAGCCGAACACCAGCCGCACGACAGTTCCGATCGGTAAGCCGGTGTGGAACACGCAGACTCTACATTCTCGATGCGAACCTGAAGCCGACGCCGCTGGGCATTCCCGGTGAGCTGCACATCGGCGGCCGGCAGCTTGCGCGCGGCTATCTGAAACGGCCGGAGCTGACGAAAGAAAAGTTCATCCCCGATCCGTTCAGCAAAGAGCCCGGCGCGCGTTTGTACAAGACAGGCGACCTCGCGAAGTATCTGCCGGACGGCAACATCGAGTATCTGGGCCGCCTCGATTTCCAGGTGAAGCTACGCGGCTTCCGCATCGAGTTAGGCGAGATCGAGTCGGCGCTGAAGCAACATCCGGGCGTGAAGGAAGCAGTCGTCGTCGCACGTGAAGATGAGCCGGGAGACAAGCGGCTGGTCGCATATGTGGTGCCCGGCGATCTGAACATCGCGAATTTGCGAAAGTCTCTGGCCGCAGAGCTACCCGACTACATGGTGCCTTCGGCGTTCGTCGGGCTGGACGCGCTGCCGCTTTCCTCCAACGGCAAACTCGACCGCCGCGCGTTGCCGAAACCTGACCGGAGCGCTTCAGACGATCAGCACGCCGACATCGCGCCGCGTACGCCCACCGAAGATCTGCTTGCAACCATCTGGTGTGAGGTTCTGCATCTCGATCGCGTCGGGGTGGAAAGCAACTTCTTCGATCTGGGCGGCCATTCGCTGCTGGCCACTCGGGTCGTAGCGCGAGTTCGCAAAGCATTCCAGGTTGAGCTCCCGCTGCGCGACTTGTTCGAAACGCCGACCATTGCTGCCTTGGCGAAGCGGCTCGAAGCGCTGCAACGGCAGGAGCGCGGAGCGACCGCACCACCGATTGTGCGCGCGAATCGCGACGAGCCGATTCCGCTTTCCTACGCGCAACAGCGGCTATGGTTCATCGACCAGCTCGATCCGGGCAACCCGCTCTACAACATCCCAAAAATGGTGCGGCTGCGCGGTGACCTGAATGTCGGCGCGCTCGAAGAAGCGATCAACGTTATCGTGCAGCGCCATGAAGTGCTGCGCACGACGTTCTCCGTGCATAACGGCGAGCCGGTGCAGATCATTCAGCCATCGCTCAGGTTCGCGATCACGCCTCAAATGGTGAGCGGCGAAGAGGAGATGTGGCGCGTGGCTCACACGGAAGCCGCGCAGCCATTCGATTTGCGCAAAGGCCCACTGTTGCGCGCACTGTTGCTGCGGCTCGCTGCGAACGATCATGTACTGATCTTCAACATGCACCACGTGGTGACGGAGCGCTGGTCGCAAGGCCTGTTCTGGAATGAGCTCGGCACGTTGTATCGCCGCTTCAGCGGACTCCCCGCAGGCACGCTGCCGGAACTCACGATTCAGTATGCGGATTATGCAGTGTGGCAGCGCCGGCATCTCGCAGGCACTGCGATGCAGCAGCAGATCGAGTACTGGAAACACAACCTGGCCGGTGCGCCTGCGCTGCTTGAGTTGCCCACCGACCGGCCGCGGCCTGCCGTCGCGAAACATCGCGGCGCGACCATGGCGCAAGAACTCCCGAATGAGCTCGTCGAAAGTCTGCGCAAGCTGAGCAGAACCGAGAACGTCACGCTGTTCATGACACTGCTCGCGGCGTTCCAAACATTGCTCGCGCGCTACTCGCGGCAGGATGACATCGTCGTAGGCACCACCATCGCCGGCCGCAACGACGCGGAACTCGAACACCTGCTCGGCTTCTTCGTCAACACGCTGGCGCTGCGGACCGATCTCTCGGGCGACCCGCAGGTTCGCGAACTGCTGGCGCGCGTCAGAGAAGTCGCGCTCAACGCCTACGCGCACCAGGACATTCCCTTTGAGAAGCTCGTCGAAGAACTCAACCCGGCGCGGAACCTGAGCTACCAACCAATTTTCCAGGTCGGCTTCGTGCAGGATCAGGCCATCGGGTCGCTCGAAATGCCGGGCCTTGCACTCGAGGGTCTGCTGCTGCACCAGGGCACGGCGATTTTTGATCTGTGCTGGTTTGTTGTCGAGAAGATCGATGGCGTGCGGCTCTTCGTTGAATACGACGCGGATCTCTTCGCCCCCCACACCATCGAGCGCATGCTGGGCCACTTCCAAACCCTGCTCGAAGCCATCGCCAAGTCGCCCGCAAGCAAGCTCTCGGAACTGCCACTGTTGTCGGAGGAGGAAGAACAGCAGCTTGCCGGTTGGAACAACACGGCGCGCGATTATCCGCAGGATGTCGCGCTGCACCAGTTTTTTGAGCGGCAAGCGGCACGCGTGCCGGATGCAACCGCGCTGGTCTGCAATGGGGAACGGTTCAGCTATCGCGAGTTGAATGCGCGCGCCAATCAGGTGGCACACTACTTGCGCGCACGCGGCGCGGGGCCCGATGTGCTGGTCGGCATCTGCACGCCGCGCACGCCCGAGATGCTCATCGGCATCCTCGGCATCTTGAAATCGGGCAGCGCGTATGTGCCGATCGATCCCGTTGTATCCGGCCGAGCGCATTGGCTACATTCTGGCCGACGCACAGGCACCGCTGGTGCTCACGCTCGAACCGCTGCTCGCCACGCTGCCGAAGTTCGCCGGCCAGGCGATTTGTCTTGATTCAGATTGGCCGCAGATTGCGCGCGAACCTGAAACCAATCCGGAGCCGCACACGCAAGCAGGGCATCTCGCGTATGTGCTGTTCACCTCGGGCTCGACCGGGCGGCCCAAGGGTGTGGCCATCGAGCATCGCAGTGCCGCGACGTTCGTGCACTGGGCGCTCGAAGTATTCAGCGCGGACGATCTGGCCGGCGTGTTGTTGTCGACGTCGATGTGTTTCGATCTGTCGATCTTCGAAATCTTCGCGCCGTTGAGTGCCGGCGGCAAAATCATTCTGGCCGAAAATGTTCTTTATCTTCCGCGGCTGGCAGAACGCGAAGAGGTCACGCTGATCAACACGGTTCCGTCGGCGATGGCGGAACTGGTCCGCGCAAACGGTGTGCCGGCATCGGTGCGGATCGTGAATCTGGCGGGCGAAGCGCTGCCTGCGACGCTCGTCGAACAGATCTACGCGAACACGCACGTTGCGCACGTTTACAACCTGTATGGACCGACGGAAGACACGACGTACTCGACTTACACCAAGGTCGAGCGCGGGGCGCATGTCACGATCGGGCGGCCGCTGGCGAACACGCAGGCGTATGTGCTCGACGCTTACCGGCGGCAGACGCCGATCGGTGTGCCGGGCGAACTTTACCTCGCGGGCGCGGGTCTGGCGCGCGGCTACTACGGGCGCGATGATCTGACGGCCGAGCGGTTCATCCACCACAACGGCCAGCGCATGTACCGCACGGGCGACCTGTGCCGCTGGCTGGCAGACGGCACGATCGAATACCTGGGCCGGCTGGATCATCAGGTCAAGCTGCGCGGCTTCCGCATTGAGCTGGGCGAGATTGAAGCGGTGCTGCGCAAGCACGCGCAGGTGCGCGACTGCATCGTGATGGCGCGCGAAGACACGCCGGGCGATCAGCGGCTGGTGGCGTATGTGGTGCCGGAAGGCGACGTGGCGGCGGCTGACCTGAAGGCGCACATCAAGCAGGCGCTGCCAGACTACATGACGCCCGCAGCATTCGTGATGCTGGCTGCGGCTGCCGCTGACGCCGAACGGCAAGGTCGACCGCAAAGCACTGCCGGCTCCCGAGTACGCAGCAGAGAGCGAAGCCTACGTCGCGCCGCGCACGCCGACCGAAGAGATCATCGCGTCGATCTGGGCCAGCGTGCTGCACGTGGATCGCG
This sequence comes from Bryobacterales bacterium, assembly GCA_963792655.1. Lineage (GTDB taxonomy): Bacteria > Acidobacteriota > Terriglobia > Bryobacterales > Bryobacteraceae > DOZZ01. The sequence goes on along the minus strand of CAWBWU010000003.1, from coordinate 786,387 downwards.
TCAGCACCAACGCAAACTTCTTCGATCTGGGCGGCCACTCGCTGTCTGCCACACAGGTCATCTCGCGCGTTAGGGAAGTGTTCGGGGTAGGGCTTACGCTGCGGGTTTTGTTCGAGCATCCGACGGTGGAAGCGCTCGCCGAAGCTGTTCGTTCGGGCTCCGGGTCGCACATCGCGCCAATCGTACCTGCGTCACGGCAAGAAGCATTGCCGCTCTCGTACGCGCAACACCGGCTTTGGGTTGTCGATCAGCTCGATCCAGACAACGCGCAGCATAATCTTCCGGCGGCGTTTCGCATCGGCGGCGATGTCGATGTGCGCGTCTTTGCAAAAGCTGTCGAGCGTCTGGTGGAACGGCACGAAATTCTTCGCACGCATTATGAGCTGGAAGGTGATCACCCGGTGCAGGTGATCGCAAACTCGGCGCCGGTTCCATTGACTATCGTTGACCTCTCGAGTCTGCAGCCTGAGGAAGCTTCAGTGGAAGCAAAGCGGCTCGCACAGCTTGAAGCGGGTAAGCCCTTCCGTCTTTCGCAAGCACCGATTTACCGAGCCGTTCTTTATCGGCTTGCGGAAGATGATCATTTCCTGCTGTTCAACGTGCACCACATCGCGAGTGATGGATGGTCAATCGGTGTGCTGCGGCGCGACCTGTTGGCGTTGTATGCAGCGGAGTTGAGTGGGCAGAAGCCCGCGCTACCGGAGTTGACCATTCAGTATGCCGACTACGCCAAGTGGCAGCGCGAGACGCTTACGGGTGATGTGCTCGCCGCTGAAGTGAGTCACTGGCGAACGCAATTGCAAGGCGCGCCGCTGGTACTCGATCTGCCAGGCGACCACGCCCGGCCGGACGGTCAAACCTCGGGAGGCGCGCGGCAGACTGCGCACCTCGCCCATGATCTTTCAGAGAAGGTCCGGGCGCTCGGCCGGCAGCATGCGGCGACAGTTTTCATGACTGCGCATGCGGCGTTTCAAGCGCTGATCTCGTTCTGGTCGGGGCAGCGGGATTTCCTGCTCGGAACTGATCTTGCGAACCGCCCGAACACGCAGACTGAATCGCTGATCGGCTTCTTCGTGAATCTGGTTGTGCTGCGTTGTTCACTGGCTGGCGATCCTGACTTCACTGAGATGGTGGCGCGCTCGCGAGAGACTGCGCTCGCAGCTTATGCGCACCAGGAACTGCCGTTCGAAAAGATCGTGGAAGAGCTGCAGCCAGAGCGAACGCTGAGCCGTCACCCTGTAGTCCAGGTACTCTTCGTGCAGCAGAATGCGCCGCAGCAGGAAGAGGCGCCGGGTGTGCTTACCGTTTCGCCTTACGCCATGGAAGTTCCGGCACGCTTCGATCTTGCTGTGTTCGTCAAAGAGACGGCTGGCGGGCTTGCGCAAAGCTGGGTATACGACCCTGCGCTGTTCGATGCGCCGACCATTACCAGGATGATTGCGCTCTACCAGACTGTTCTGCAGACCGTAACCACCAACCCGCAGATCCGCTTATCGGAGTTGATCGAAACGCTATCCGCAGAGGTTGCGCACTTGCGTTCCGCGGCCAGCGATCAGTTCCAAAATGCCAGTCTGCAGAAGCTGAAGCGTGTTCGTTCGCGAGGCGAGCGTTCACTGCAATCCAGTTGACCGCTGCTCTCACGCGGCGATAAGGTGAAGCCGTGAATTGGTTCAAAGCTGTTAGCGCCGGTTTCTTGTTTGCGGCATCGCTGGACGCCCAAGTCGTTCAGGCCTGGAAGACTTACGGCGATCGGTCGAAACTGCTGGAACGGCAAGCTTCGGACTTGCCTCTGGCGACAACAACCGGGACTTCTGCGATCACGATCGTCGTCGATCCGCAGACCACGTTTCAAACGATGGATGGCTTCGGCGCGTCGCTGACCGACTCGTCTGCGACGGAGATCTGGAACTCGTTCGATGTTGCGGGGCGGAGAGCACTGATCCGGGAACTTTTCGATGCGAAGACAGGTATCGGGTTGAGCTTTGTGCGCCAGCCGATGGGTGCGTCGGACTTCTCGGCAACAGGGAACTATAGCTACGACGATGGGGCGGCAGGCCAGACGGATCCCTCGCTCAAGAACTTCTCCATCGCACATGACCTCACGGCCATCGTCCCGCTCCTGAAAATTGCGCTTGGCGCGAATCCTGCGCTGCATGTGCTGAGCGAACCGTGGAGTCCGCCGGCCTGGATGAAGACGAACTTGTCCATGAACGCCGGGACGCTGAATCAGGCGTACGCACCAAGTCTGGCGCAGTATTTCGTCAAGTACATTCAGGCTTACCAGGCGCAGGGCATCCCGATCTATGCGGTTGCCGTGCAGAATGAGCCGGAGAATCCATCAGACCCCAACGCGTTCGTGAACTACCCGAGTATGCACATGGAAGCCAAAGATGAGGCTGCGTTTATCGGCAGTTCCCTGGGGCCCGCGCTCGCGTCAGCAGGTTTAGGCAAAGTGAAGATTCTGGCGTTCGAACACAACTGGGACATTGCCAGCTATGCACAGGCCGTACTCGCGAACGCGACGGCTTCGAACTACATTGCGGGCAGCGCGTTCCACTGTTACGGCGGGAATGAATCTGCGCAGAGTACAGTCAAAGCGGCATATCCGGCAAAAGATATCTGGTTCACGGAATGTTCCGGCACTGCCGGATCGAGCTTCGCGGGCGATCTCGCATGGAATGCTGAGCATCTGTTGATTGGCGCAACGCGCAACTGGGCGCGCAGTGTGGTGCTGTGGAACATTGCGCTCGACCAGAACTCCGGCCCGCATAATGGCGGCTGCACAAACTGCCGCGGGCTGCTGACCATCGATACATCCAAGAGCCCCGCGCAGATTACGCGCAATGTTGAATACTATGTGCTCGGTCATCTTGCGAAGTTTGTGCAGCCGGGCGCGCTGCGTATCGATTCTTCTGATAACAGCGGCGGCGCGATTAAGCATGTAGCATTCCGCAACCCGGATGGCACGCTCGTGCTGCTCGTTCTGAATGCGGGGCAAAACGCCAGCTCATTTGCGGTGAACGCGGCGGGCCGTTCATTTGCCGACACGTTGCCGGCCGGAGCCGTTGCGACCTATGTGTGGAGTACGCGCCATCCCGCGTTTCCCGCCAACGGCGTGGTCAATGCCGCAAGTGTTGCGGCGGCGTTGAGTCCTGGGTCGCTGTTTTCTATCTATGGCAGTGACTTAGCCGGTGTGACGCAGCAAGCCGAGAGCTTACCGCTGACCAACAGCTTCGGCTCGACATCGGTGGAGGTGAACGGACTCGCAGCACCGTTGATCTATGCGGGGCCGGGGCAGATCAATGCGCAGATTCCCTGGGAAGTGATGCCGGGGGCAGCTACCGTTGCGGTAATGACCGGGGGACAGACGCAAACGCAAACAGTCAACCATTGCGCCCTCGGGCGTTGGGCTATTCACAGCAGATGGCACGCAGGCGTCGGCTTTGAATCCGGACGGCTCAGTTAACGGCATGGATAACCCAGCGCCATCTGGTCAGTACGTGAGTCTGTTTGGGACGGGGCAGGGAACGGTGACCACCAGCGTGGTGACGGGCGAGGCTGCGACGGCCGATCCGATCGCCTACACCAGCGAAAAGCTGACGGCAACCACAAACTTAGGACCAGTTACGGCGTTTTTCGCGGGACTAGCACCGTCGCTCGTCGGTGTTCTGCAGGTCAATACTGACGTGCCGTCGGTCGCGACGAAGCAACCTGTTGGCCTACATGTCACGCTTGGCGGAACAGACAGCAATACAGTGCAGATCTGGGTGGCACCTTAGCGTTTACTGTTCGATGATATGCAGGATCTGGTCGGGCTTTGGTAACTGTACTCTCTGGACAACGCCTGTGGGCCAAGTTACTTCGAGCATCCGGATTGCTTTCTCCTGGCCTAACCCGAAATGAACGCGCCGGTCCGCGGAAGACAGAAAGCCCTGTGCAGTGGTGACGTGGTTGTAAAGCTTGCGACCGGAAGCGGTCACCAACATCATCTTGGCTCCGATTGCGTCGCGGTTACTCTTCGTTCCCTGGGCATCGACAATCAACCAGTGCGCTCCGGCTACACCCGAGTTCATCAGAATGCGCGGTGGGGCGTTAAGGGAAGTCACTACCAGGTCCAGTGCGCCGTCGTTGTTGAGGTCGCCGAACGCTGCGCCGCGCTGGTAACCGGAGAACAGAAAATCGGCGCCTAACCTTGCCGACGACGTCACGAAACGTCTGGCCGCCAATGTTGCCGAAGAGCGAATCGTGCTGGGCAGAGTTCGCGCCATAATCGACATCGCCATTCGCTGAGTAGACGTCTTTCCAGCCGTCATTATTGATGTCCGCAAACGCAGTGCTCCAGCCGGAGTAAGCGCGGGTAATCTGCCCGAAGCCGGAGATCGGGGGAAGTATACAAGAACGAAGATCCGGTGTTGCGAAATAATCCGAAGATCTGCCCTTTTAGATCGTTGTAAGTTACGTCCGGCCGCCCGTCGTTGTCATAGTCCTTCGCATCCGCGCCCATGCCGGAAACAACCTGGCCGTCATCATTGAAGGCGACACCTAACAGCAATCCGGATTCTTCGAACTTGCCATCCCCGCGGTTCAGGTATAGAAAGTTGCGCTCCGTGTCATTCGCAACGAAGACATCCATGCGTCCGTCGCCATCAAAATCTGCAATCGCGACGCCCATACCTTTCCCGAGGGACTTCGCGAAACCGGAACGCTCCGTAACATCTTCGAAGCGTCCCCCGCCGAGGTTATGGTAGAGACTGTTGGCGACACTCTTGTAATTCCTGGGATCGCAGTAAATATCCGATGCTCCGTCTTTTCGGCATCGGACATCCGTTTCGGGTGTCCAGTAAGTGTAGTTCGTAACTACTAAGTCGAGCAGACCGTCATTGTCGTAATCGAACCATGCTGCCGACACGCTAAGTAGTCCTGCAGGCTTGACGCCCAGTCCCGACGCTGCGGTTACATCAGTGAAAGTGCCGTCGCCATTGTTGTGATACAGGGTGTTCCGTCCCATCGCGGCTACGAACAGGTCAGGATGGCCATCGTTGTCGTAGTCACCTGCCGCGACGCCGAAGGTATAACCAAGGTTCATTCCCTCCAGGCCAGCGTGGTGCGTGACATCTTCGAAAGCACCGTTGCCGCGGTTCCGAAGCAGACAATGAGCGTAACCAGAATCGGGTTTCTGGTTTGACGGGAGCGCGGCACCGTTGGTGAAGAAAATATCCTGCTTACCGTCGCCGTCAAAGTCAAAAATGGCGACTCCGCCGCACATCGGCTGTGGGAAGTACTTTCGCGTCTCGAGCCCGTTACGCGTCTTGTAAGTGCTGTGAGACTTCGGAAAGACGTCGGTGAAGTGCGGCCACTGGTCCGCTGGTGCGTTCGCGAGTGAAACAACAACCGCGCCGGTCGCTAACAAGCTGACCAGCCCAACGCCCGCGGACAGCTTCATTACTCTTTGCTTTTCCAAACTCTGTAGGCTACGACTTCTGTTCCTTGCGAAGCGCCCGCGAGGGTTCCCGAATTTAACACTACTTCGAAATAGGGCGGCGGCTTTGATGGATCTTTGCCGAAGCGCCGCAGAAGCGAGTTGAGTAGCTTCGGATCCGTCAGATACTCGCCCGCAGCCTCGCAACCTTCCATCGAACTGCCCGCAATGATAAGGATATTCCCCGTATGACTTAGATTCGGCACATAGGCGATTGCGCTGTACGCGTTCCCAAATTGCGTTCCGGCGCCCGCATTACGGTAAGTCGCGGGCTCATTGCCTAGTGGGTGGCGATTGCGAATGATGGGCAGGTGGGTCGTGGGGTCCCAGTCGGCCCAGAAGTTTAACTGATCGCGAAAAAGATCTTCCCAGGGAATTGCACGAACGCTCCCGATCATAATTACATTGCCCGTTTTGAAGTCGCGGGCCTGGGCGTTGCGCGAGGATCGGATGGCAGTGTGACTCCACGAATTGGCGTTGCGGAGAAGCATCCTCTCGACAACACGAACGTCCGCCATGCTGGTGTACTGCTTCGTTCGCAGCACGCGTAGCGCCGGGTCGGTCACATCTTCTTCTGTATAGGCGCGCGTCCAGTTGGACGACAGGTAGTCGTTCAGGGAAAGCTGTTGTCCTAAAAGGTCCTGCCGCAGCACCCAGGCGGAATCGGCACAAATCACCAGGGTCTGATCGTCATTGAAGAGGGACGCCCAAATGGGTGATCGCGATGCTGCCGTTACGACCGGGTTGCGCGGATTACGCATGGAGCGGTAAGTCCACCAGAGGGCAAATGTAAGCAGAACGCATACTACAGCCAGGATCCACGGCAGCCATGTTGTGACACCGCGCGGTGTAACTGCAGTTATGTCGCTGACCGGCTGCGCCAGCTTGACTAATGGCGGTGCCGGTACCGCTATCTCAACCTGCGGAACTTCAGACTCTGACTCTGGTCCGGCCACGGTATCAACTACGGCCACTTCTCTCGGTTCGAACCGGGGCACATAACTACCCTTGGGAATTGTGATTATTATGTTTTCATCACGACCCTCGTTGGCGAAGTATTCCTCCAGCCGTTTCCTTAAATTCCGAGCTTCGACTCGAACTATGTTGTCTTCGCTTGGATTGTAGTCGGCCCGGCGTCCGAATACATGGTGGCCGATGCGCTGTTCACGCACCTCTTCAGGTCGATTCTCGAGAGTTTTCTGGGAAACGTACAGGAGAATTTCACGCAGGCGAGGCGACTTTTGAAAGCAGGCGCTCTCCGCAACGCGGGAGACAAGATCCCAGCGGGGATCTGTCGGCGGCCCGATTTCCCCTTCTCGCAGTGCTTCAAACCTGTTCATGAACCGACTATTCACAGTTAAGTTACTGTGAATTCCCCTTTAATTGTGAGCAAACTCCCGATGAACTAGTTGAGAACCGGTAGGGCGAGTATATCACCGGCAAATGTGTGCGCGGTCGCTCGTCCGTGGGTCTGAAGTGGCGTGCGCCTCAACGATGAGCGCGGAAACGGGAGATTCTCCGATGAAAAGAACGTTCCTAATAGCCTGTTTCGTTTTGCTGGCTTGCAGTCTGATGTTTGGTCAAGGCGGCAACGGTTCCATCGCGGGCCGTGTTACAGACTCTAGCGGCGCTGTGGTGCCGTCAGTGAAGATCACAATCACGAACATGAGCACGAACGCCGCGACCTCTGTTAGTACCGGCACGAGCGGCGAGTACAACGCGCTCGACCTGCCGCCTGGCGAATATGAGGTGACGGCCGAGAATAGTGGTTTTAAAAAATTCCAACAGCGCGGGATCACGCTGCGGGTCTCGGACAAGTTGACAGTCGACATTCCGCTTGAGGTGGGAAGCGCGGCGGAAACGGTGTCGATCTCGGCTGACGCAGTTCAATTAAGAACGGAGGATGCGCAGACCGGCGAGGTAATCACCAACAACTTCATCGAGAACCTGCCGCAGCTGAATCGCGACCCACTGCAGCTTCTGCGAATATCAGGTAACGTTCAGGGCGATGGGAGCCGTGCGAGCGGGGGCAGCGACACGCGCATCAACGGCGGACGCACCAGCAGCATAGAGTACTTCATCGACGGCGTGCCGGCAAGTTCCGGGCGCGGCCACGGTGTCTCGAGCGTCACTCCGAATCAAGACGACATCGCGGAGTTTAAAGTAGTTACGAACGGCATCTCGGCCGAGTACGGCCGCATTTCGGGCGGCCTGGTTGAGCTGGTTACCAAGTCGGGCACCAACCAGTATCACGGGCAGGCGTTTGAGTACCTTCAGAACGACGCCTTCAATGCAAACTCCTGGTATCAGAACGCGCTCGGCGGCAAAAAGACACCATTTCGCCAGAACGATTTTGGCTTCACCTTCGGCGGGCCTATCTCGATTCCGAAAATCTACAGCGGCAAGAACCGGACGTTCTTCTATTCGGACTTCCGCAAGTACAAGTTTGCTCAGAGTGGCAGCTTGCAAGTCTCTTCGGTCCCGACGGCGGCAGAGCGGATGGGCGACTTTTCTAACACCACCTATAACGGTACGCCCGCGCTGATGTACGATCCTGACGGGCCGCAGGTGCAGGGTGCTGACGGGGTTTGGATCAGGACGCAACTGCTGGGTGGAGACGGCAAACATGTCCCCGCGAGCCGGATTAGTCCGACGGCTGCGGCGCTGCTGGCCTTGCTGCCGCTTCCCAACACTGCGCCGATTGCCGGCAGCAGTTCGCAGGGCAATTACATTCAGCCGACTTCGACGATGCACGACTCGGATTCGTGGTCGTTCCGGCTGGACCAGATTTTTACCGCCAACCAACGCTTCGCCGGCCGCTTCGGCTTTCTCAATGACGACCAGGCGACAACGCGTAGCCGAGGTTTGGCTTCGGCAGCTCCTGAAAACCACATCAAAGGTGGCTTGTTCACAACCATCAACTATGACTGGAGCCTCAGTCCGACAGTGTTGTTCAATGTTCGCGCTGGGGCTCATCACGATCCGAACACGAGCGGCAGCCTGCTGCCGGCAGGCACTTCGAGCGCTGGCATTCCGCTCGATCCAGTGACGCGCAGAATCCTGGGTACCGACAACTTACCGTTTGTACAGTCGGTTTTCATGGGCGGGACCACCATTACTGATAATGCGGCGCTCGCAGTTACAAACTCGACGACCTATAACGCGGCCGTAAGCATGGTCAAGATCCTGAACCGGCACACGGTGAAGTTCGGTTATGAGCACCGCCGCTACTACGACAATTTCTACAACAGCGCGAGTAGTGAATTTCGGTTCCAGTCAAATCCGACCAACCACTTTGCGGTCGACAACTCGTGGAACGATCAAGGCTTCGCGAACGGCCTTGGACCATTCTTATTAGGTATCAATGACCGCGCGCTGGCGTCTGGCGCAACTACGCGGGCAATGAATACGAATTACAACGGGGCGTATGTCCAGGACGACTTCAAGGTAAACCGGAAGTTAACTCTGAACCTGGGCGTGCGCTGGGATCTGGAAATGCCCACTACCGAGCGTCATGACAAGCTCTATTTTTGGGACGAGAATGCGCCATCTGCATTTCATATCAATCCAGGTTACAACTTCCAGCAGGCACTTGCCGACGCTGGACTACCTTCGTCACTGCCCACGCCTGACTGGGTGAAGAACGGATTCCCGAAGGGCGCGGTGCGCATCGCCAACACTCCGGAGTTTCCCGGACGCTCGGGGCAAACCGTAAACCCGCACCAATTCGGTCCGCGTATCGGCTTGGCATATCAGATTACGCCCAACACGGTGTTCCGTGGTTCCTACGGGCTGTTCTATCTAAGCACCACGGGAGACCCGAACGGTTTGGCGAATGGCGGGCAAGGTATTGCTTTGGCCGATTCCGCCGCTGCGGCGCCGGGCGGCTGGCACGCGAGCAACGATGGCTTGCGACATTTGATCTCGAACTTTTCGAATCCGTATCCGTTCGCGGACCTGGTCACCAGTTACAGCCGCGACAACGCTACGGCTAACCGGCAGTCGAGCGGCGGTATTGGACCCGGCGCGTTTAGCAGGAACTCCCATCAGCCGCATGAGGAAGATTGGCACCTGGGCGTACAACGCCAGTTGCCGAATCAGTTCCTGATCGAAGCTGACTATAGCGGCAGCCGCGGCCTGGGCCTGCTTGCTCCAAACCTGATCAGCCGCTTTCCGAAGCCGCTCTTCACGCCCAGCAATCAGACTGCTTTGACTACGCTGGTGACTTCCCCCACGGCCGGCCAGACGCCGACAGACTCCGTCGTCGGTCCGCAGCAGGAGTTAGCGTACCTTTACTTCCTGATGCCGTACTACGGCACCGTGAACGTTCTGGGTTCTAACCTCGGCAGCTCCTATTACAATGCAATGAACATCAGGCTTGAGCGGCGTTATGCGCAGGGGCTTACTTTACTCCTGAATTACACGCTCAGCCGCAGCACCGATAACGTCGGCGGGCCGGAAGCAAACAATGGCTGTATCTGTGGCGGAGGCGTGGGCTTCAAGAAGCCCCAGAGTGTCGACACGGTCGCGTCAGTTTATGGTTTAAGCGCGCTGGATGAAACGCATCGCTTAGCGCTGACTTACTCCTACGAACTGCCACTCGGACGAGGCAAGCACTGGCTCGGAAACCCGCAAGGAAGCATGGGCAAAACGCTGCTCGATTACGCGGTGGGTGGATGGGAATTCTCGGGGGTCAGCCTGTATCGTAGTGGCCGTCCGCTATTCCTCGACAACAACAACACCAACGTGAATAACAACGTGCGCGCTGAGTACACTGCCGGCAGCTGGACAAGTAGCGACCATAACCTCAACAACAGCGGTTACGGAAGCGATACGACGGTCCTGTACGGACCTCGGCAGCCGTTACCTGCCCCGGACGTTGCCGGGTCGCGGCGTTTCGATCCGAGTAAGGTGATCACTGCGCAGTCATTCACATACGGGACGCTTCCCGCCGATTATGGCGCGATTCGCCAACCGTCTAACTTCAACACGGATCTTTCGTTGATGAAGCGCTTCATGCTTCCGGGCGAAGGTCACTTCCTGCAGATACGCGGAGAAGCCTCGAACGCCTTCAACATCCGTGGCTTCGGATCTTACGGCACCACCGTAGGCGCGGACAACTTCGGGATTATCCAAAGCGCAGGAAACGTGGAGCGCCGGATGCAAATTTCGGCCAGGCTAGTCTTCTAACTCTCGACGCCGTAGTTCCGGAACCAGCTGTCAGATGTTCACCCCCACGTCTGCTATGTTGGTTCCGGTCCTTCCATGCGGCTTGTGATTGTCTACATGTTGCTGGCCGCCGCGGCTGATGCGGCGACTCCGCCGTGCGCCGATCGCGATCACCTCAAAGCCGGCGAGTGCTATCGGGCTGCCAGTGACTGGAAGCATGCCGAAGCTGAGTTTCGGGCCGCAGTTCAAACGGATCCAAATTCCATCCCTGCTGCGGTCGCACACGCGCAGAGTATGCTCAGGCTAAATCAACCGTTCGATGCACTGATCGAACTAGAAGACTTCCTGAAGCGCCAACCTGACGCAATCCCCGCAGTAAAGCTCTATGCAGCATTGTGCGACACGGTTTTGGCCGATCACGCCAAGGCCAAGGAAGTGTTAGCGAGTGCTGCGGCATCCGCCCCGCGCGACGCGGAAGTTTGGACCGCACTCGGGAGTCACTATTTGGACCTGAACGATCCCCAGCATGCGCTCAGCAGCTTCCAGCGTGCGCACGAGCTGGATTCGAGAAATCCGTTGATCCTCGGCAGTCTGGCGTATAGCTACAGCGAACTCGACGACGATCAACATGCAAGTGCCATGTTTGCTGAGGCGCTTCGATCACCCGAGCCGCCGAATGCGGCGGTTTACTCTGGTGTATGGAAAGTATCTTGCGAAAAATGGCAAGTTAGCTGAAGCGCAAAGGGCGTTAACTCGGGCTCTGGAGCTTGACCCACACCTCAGTCAAGCTTATTACGAGCGATCGTTACTGTATGCAAAGTTGGATAAGCCGGACGCAGCGATAGCAGACGCGCAGTCCGCACTGAAGGAGTCGCCCGAGCGGATTGACGCGCACATGGTATTGCAGCGCATGTACCGGCGTCAGGGTCTGCAGGCTAAGCTGGCGGCGGAAACTCAAAGCATCGTGGATGCGACATCGGCCGTGCAGGAGCGCCAGGCGCTTGGGCGCGCGTTGCGTGAGCAACTGAATATTGCGGAGCCCCTGCTTGCTGCCCAGAAGTTCTCGGAAGCGATTCCGCACTACGAAGAGATTGTGCGATTGCTGCCAAAATTCTATGAAGCGTGGTTCGCTCTGGGAATCAGCTACTCGCAAACTAACCAGCCAGCGAAAGCAGAAGCGTCATTCCGGCACTACCTTGAATTTCAGCCGCTATCGAGTGACGGCCATGCGGCACTCGGCTTTCTTTATCAGCAGCTGAACCGCAAGGCCGAAGCGCGCAGTCAGTTCGAAGAGGCGCTGCGTTTGGACCCGACGCTGGAGGAAGTTAAAGCCGGTTTGGCGAATCTATAGTCAGTGGTGCTGCTCTACCCAGCTCTGATTAAACTTTGCTTTCTCTGTCTCGCCTGCGGCAAAGTAGGCGCGGGCCAGGAATGCTCGTGCGGACCGCTCCTCACCGGGGTCTGTCGCGTGCGTCGCCGCGGCTTCCGCTTCCACCAGGGCCTGCTCTCGATGCCCCGAACGCTCGAGCAGTTTGGCTTTGATGAGATGAGCAGCGCCGAAATCAGGATCGAGCCGTAGTACTTCGTCGGCGATCACAGCGGCCTTGCTCTCGTCGCCACGCTTCAACAGAAAAGCCGCGTACTCATTCAGGGTATGAGCATCCGGGTGGGCAAGTGTAAGAGTTCGCCTGCCTGGCATTCTGAAAGGCTACCCGGGCCTTAGCTTCGTGGTCTAACGTATCTTCGGCGATACCGATCAAAGTATAAGCCTGCATCCGTGCGAGCGCGTTCTTAGGCGAGAGCGCGATCGCCCGCGTTTCTTCGCGAACAGCAAGCTCTTCCTGGTGGTTCAGAATCGCCCACTGACCGTATAAGTAATGGGCTTCGGCATCGTTCTGCGCCGCGGATACGGCTTGCTTCAACAACTGTTCGATCGCGGGGTTGAGCGGATCCTCTTGCAACTTCAGGCGCGCTTCAGCCTTCGCGTCTGGGGCGAGCTGCAGTAAGAACAGGAAAACTACAAGCGCGCTCAAGGTTCCACGACCTTAAGTACCTGATCGGCGCGAACATTGGTCATGTGCTGATGCACGCCGCTAGGCCACTTGATGTCTAGTTCGATGACGCGGGCGTTCCCCAGGCCGAAGTGCACGCGTCGATCACTGGACGAAGCGTAACCTACGCTGGTCGTTGCATGGTTGTATTGTTTGACGCCGCCCGCGCTCACCTCCAACTTCGCCCCGAGTCCGTCTCGGTTACTGCGCGTTCCCCGCAGATCGACGATGAGCCAGTGGTTCAGGGTGTTCGATCGGTTCATGAGGATCTCGGGCGGCGCGTTTAGATTGTTGACAACCACGTCGACCAACCCATCTCCGTTCAAATCACCGAATGCCGCGCCACGGTGTGGGGCGGGTGCCGAGATATCAATACGTGAGAAACGGCCACGCCCGGAGTTTCGGAACACGGTATTCGCCAGCCAGTAAGGGCGATGGTCGATCTGCTCCGAATTATCCAGGATTGCAGCGTTTGCAGTGAATATATCTTTCCAGCCGTCATTATCGAAATCGAAGATGCCGTTGCCCCAGCCAGTCAGATTTGCGCTGGTCACAGCGATGCCAGAGTCGCTTGTGGCATCGGTGAAGTCCCGGCCGTGATTGTAAAACAGGGGAAAAGTGTCGTTCAACGTGCCCGTGACGAAGATGTCGGGCAGGCCATCATTATTCACGTCACGGAAGTCTGCTCCCATCCCGGCGATGGACTTTCCGTTTTCGTTGTAAGCTACACCGGCAAGTACACCGACTTCGGTAAAAGTTCCGTTCCCGTTGTTGTGAAAGAGCAGATTACGGAAGGTATCGTTGGCAACAAAGATATCGGTATTGCCGTCCCCATCATAGTCTGCAAACGCCACGCCCATTCCTTTGCCGATCACCTTCGAAATGCCAGAAGTTTCGGAAACGTCGGTGAAAGTGCCGTCATGGTTATTGTGAAACAAAGTATTCGTCTGGCCTGCGAAGCTATCCGGCGAACAGTAAGCGCGTAGGTTCCCTGACTTACATGCCGGCTCTACAGCAGGAATGCGAACATAGTTCACCACGAGCAAGTCAAGCCAGCCGTCGTTGTCATAGTCAAACCAGCCGGCCGACACAGAAAACGGGTGATCTGCTTCGGCGCCAAGACTGACACCAGCGTGCTTTGTAACATCGGTGAATGTGCCGTCGCCGTTGTTATGCAACAACTGGTTCTGGTTCACTCCCGTGACGTACAGATCTTCATTCCCATCGTTATCGTAATCACCTGCAGCAACGCCCATCGAGTAACCTACGCCCGCCACACCTGCCGTTTCCGTCACATCGGTGAAGTGCCCGCCACCGTCATTCCGGTAGAGACGATTCCAGAATTCAGGTCCGGTCTTCTTCATCCCGGGCAGGCGCGCGCCGTTGATTAAAAAAATATCTGGCCGGCCATCGTTGTTGTAATCCACCATTGCCACGCCGCCGGTCATCGTCTCCACCTGGTGCTTGTCCGGAGTCGCAGAGTTATCCAGGCGGAACGAAATGCCGCTGCTGCGAACGGCGTTCTCGAAACGGATCGGAGGAAGACCGGCGAAACTCGACAGCATCATGAGCACCCCGCCGCTCGCCAATAGTGCCCCTGGTTTTAGACCGATGCGCAACGCCTCTTTATCATCTCAACTCTTCGGCCTAGACCGCTTTGGAACCTGAGATGCTCGTTTGCCAACATGGCAGCTACCGTTTGGAGTGGCCGGCTGAGCTTCGGGTTGGTATCTATACCTGTCCGTTTGACCCCCGCCGCACGAGCCAAAAAGATTCCTTTGAAACGGGTAGCGCGGCCTGCGCCCGTTCCGGAGCCATCAGCCCAGTTTGACGACGATGAACCGGAGTTGCCCGCTACTTGGCGGCCTCAACGGATGCTCGATACGCTGCCCGTGAACGAACCGGTGGTGCTGCAGGGCGAGAGTGCGCGCGTGCATTACACCCCGATGCAAGGCGGCGCTGCCGATTGCACCCGAACGCGTTGAACACGCTTTCGAGTACCAGAAAGACGTTTACGTACCAATCGAGAAGACCGCGCTTGCGCAACTGGCGGCCCCTACGTCGACCGAGATCGCGCTCTCGGAATTCGTGAAGCTCGATCAGATCGATCCCGTATACTTCGAGACTTCCTATTTTGTTCTGCCCGGCAATGGCGGCGAGAAGCCGTACGCGCTGCTCTATCGCGCACTCCACGATGCGGCATATGTAGGTATTGCTTCCATGGCGATGCACCGCCGTGAGCATACGGTGGTGTTGCGGCCCGGCGCACATGGCCTGTTGCTGCACACCATGTTCTATGCGGATGAAGTTCGTTCTGAGCAGGAATATCATGCGGCCGAAGAGATCAATCCGAAAGAGCTGACGCTTGCCACGACGCTGGTCAATGCGCTTGCGGGCGACTTCGATATCAGCAAGTACAAGGACCCCTATCGCGAGAAGCTGCAGGCGCTGATTGATGAACGCCAGCCCACGTCTGTACCGGCCGAGGCAGCACCGCGTACAGCCGCGCCCGTAACGAACATCATGGAAGCGCTGCATGCGTCGCTTGCGAAGTTGAAGAAACCGGTGCGCGAAGAAAGCGTCGCGAAAGCTCCAGCCAAGGCTAAACGCGCGGCACGCAAAGCAGGGTAGGCTCCGGCCGCATGAGTCTTCAACAGCTCACGCTCGACGGCCGCACGGTTTCACTTACCAACTTAGACAAGGTTCTTTACCCCGCAGCCGGGTTCACGAAAGCGCATGTCATCGATTACTACGCACGCGTTGCCGAGTGGATTCTGCCTCATCTCAAAGATCGTCCGGTAACCCTGAACCGTTTCCCAGACGGTGTCGAAGGCAAGAAGTTCTACGAAAAGGACGCGCCGCGCTTCACGCCGGACTGGGTGAAGATCGCGCCGGTGCCGCGCAAAAACGGCGGCCCCGATATCCGCTACATCCTGATCAACGATCACGCGACGCTGGTGTGGTGCGCGAACATTGCAAGCCTTGAGCTGCATCCATTCCTGCATCGCGCCAAGACCCTCGACCGGCCCACGTCGATCGTCTTTGATCTGGACCCTGGTGAAGGAAACAACGTGGTGTCGGCGGCCAAGGTCGCGTTCCTGCTGCGAGACATCCTGTCGCGCGCCGGGCTGCAAACCTTTCCGAAGCTTTCAGGGTCAAAGGGAGTGCAGGTTTACGCGCCGCTCAACACGCGCGTGACTTACGAACAGACACAACCCTATGCGCGCGCTCTTGCCGACAGGCTGGCCCGCGAACATCCTGACCAGATCGTCTCCGCGATGGCGAAGCACCTTCGCACGAACAAAGTGTTCATCGACTGGAGCCAGAACTCCGATTTCAAGACGACGGTCGGCGTGTACTCGCTGCGCGCGAAGCGTGAGCGGCCCTTTGTGTCGCTGCCCCTCACGTGGGAAGAGCTCGACGACATGGTGCGGCACAATCAGCCCGATCGGTTTTGCTTGTCACCTGGAGAAGCGCTGAAGCGTTTCGAGAAGGTAGGCGATCTGTTTGAGCCAGTGCTGACGCTGAAGCAGTCAGCGCGTTTGCTTGTTTAGGCCCGCCCGGCCATCCCTCAACGCAAGTTGCGATAGACCGCTTCTTCGAAATCGCGCAGGGTGCGGATGGCGCCATCGTCATAGAAGGGAAGCGACTGCATCATCTGGACGCCGCCGATGTGCTTCACCGGATCGATCCAGAACTCGGTGTTGAAGATGCCCGCCCAGCTCATACTGCCCGGGCTGCGGAATTTCCCGCCATCGGGACCTGCAGCCGCAATCTGGAAACCAAGGCCGAACTTGTCGCGTCCGGCTCCCAGCGGAAACGGCTTGGCAAAGCTCTGATCCGGACCGGCTTGTTGTTCCACGAACGCGTCGCCGATCTGGTTCTGCCCCATCATCTTGACTGAGCTCTCGCTCAGAATCCGGGTCGATCCAAAACGTCCGGCGTTCAGGAACATCTGAATGAAGCGCGCGTAATCTGCGGCAGTGGAATAAAGTCCTCCATCGCCGAGGAACGGAGGTTTGGGAGTAGACGGAGCGGTGCCCATGCTCATGGGTTGCAACGCGCCATTCACGCGCCGGTACTTCGCTGCAACGCGCGATTGCTTTTCCTGCGCCACGGCGAACGAAGTGTCCATCATGCCCAGCGGCACCAGGATGTTTTTCTGGAAGAAATCTTCGAGTGTGTTGCCCGAAATCTTTTCGACAATCTGGCCCAACAGGCGGGTGCTGGGACTGTACAGCCACTGCCGGCCGGGATCGTTCAGCAGCGGCGTCTCGAATTCAGTCTTCTTCGTGACTTTCACGAGCCGCGTTTCGGTCGTGTTGCAGAACGGATAAGCAAAGCCAGAGGTGTGCGTCAGAAGATGGCGAACGGTCAGCGCTACGGTAGCTGGACGTGTTTCAACTTTTCCATCTGTGTCATCGAGCTTTGTCAGCACCTGAAGATGGTCGAACCCCGGAAGATACTGCGACACAGTATCATCCAATTTCAGCTTGCCCTGTTCGATCAGCATCATGATGGCGACGGAAGTCACGGGCTTCGTCATGGAAGCGATGCTGAAGATGTCGTTCGTGTTTGCCTTTCCGGCAGAGCCGGAGTAAAGCAAGCCACCGCGCCCCACCACCGCGGAGACGACTCCCGCAGTGTCGCCGCGGGCAACCGCAGCCTCCAGGACTCGCGAAATGTCCGCCGTTCCATTAGGACGGAGTGCTTCTGCGCCGGCGAGTCTGCGCGTCGCAGAGAAAAAGGCGGAGACGGCAATCGCGTGGCGACGGGACAGCATAGTTTCGCAGTATAACGGCTCGCGCACGCATTCAGTGCGACTCGTCAATCGGAGCGCGCAGGGGGCTTCGCAACTTGGTATAAGATCAATCTAAATTTATGGGCAGACTCTCGCAGTTCGCACTCTTCTCCACTTTTTGCACGACGCTTTTTGCGCAGACTCCCGCAGCGCCGCGGCCCGCACGCCCGGTGCCGCCGACGCGCGATCCGCACACGCCGGGCTACGTCGACTCCAAGGATTTACCGGATGGCGCAGTTCCGCCAGCTACCGCGGATGGGAACTTTGTCATCGGCCCGACTCACACCGCCGCGCCAGAGGTATCCCCGATCGATAGCATCTCGCAAGGCACCGTGATCAACTTCACGATGGAATCCACCGCAAGTAAGACCTACCCCGGCATCGCGCGCGAGCCGAGTACTTTCGGCACGGCCGATCCGGCTAATCCAGCTAAGCTGAACGTCACAACCAGCCACGCCGCAGCCTACACACGCAAAGTTTCCGTCTATGTTCCAAAGAGCTATGTCGCGGGCAGCCTCGCGCCGTTCATCGTTGGCGCGGATGGTCCTGACCCGTCGCTGTTCAAGGCGCTCGACGCGTTGATTGCGGACCACCGTCTGCCTGCGATGATCGGAATCTCGATCGGTAACGGAAGTGGCGACGCACAAGGGAGCCAGCGCGGGCTCGAGTACGACACTATGTCGGGCCTGTATGCAGAGTTCGTGGAGAACGAAGTGCTTCCGCTCGTAGAGAAGCAAGCGAACGTGAAGCTGACCAAAGACCCCGACGCGCGCGCGACGATGGGCTGCAGCTCGGGCGGATCTGCCGCCATGATCATGGCCTGGTATCACCCGGAGTGGTATCACCGCGTGCTGACGTACTCCGGCACCTACGTCAATCAGCAGTGGCCCTGGAGCGAAGCAACGCCCGGCGGCGCTTGGGAGTTCCATCACAGCCTGATCTCGAACAGCCCGGCCAAGCCGCTGCGCATCTGGATGGAAGTGGGCGATCGCGATCTGTTCAACCCCAACATCATGAAAGACAACATGCATGACTGGGTGGTCGCCAACGAGAATATGGCGCGCGTGTTAGCCGCGAAAGGTTATCACTACCAGTTCGTGTTTGCGAAGAACGCCAGCCATTGCGACCGCGGCGTCAAAATGCAGACGTTGCCAGAAGCGCTTCAATACATCTGGCAGGGTTATCCAATCGCGGGCAAAAACTAAGTCGCGCGCAATTGTTTCCAAAGCAGGAAGCCGATCATCGTCTTCCCGTCTTCCACTTTCCCGGCGCGAATCAATTCATCGAGTTCGCGCCGGCTGAACCAGCGGCACTCGATGCGCTCGTCTTCCATCGGCGTTGCTTCGCCGGCAGTGAGCTCCGTGGCGAGAAAGATCGTCATTCTCTCCTGAAGAAAGCCCGGGCTGGGGAAGTACGAAGTGAGCTTCTGCCACTTCTTGGCTTTGTAGCCGGTTTCTTCTTTCAGCTCGCGTTTGGCGGCTTGCAGCGGCGTCTCGCCTTCATCCAGCCGTCCGGCAGGTAGCTCCCACAGGAAGTTCTCGGCCGGCAAACGGAACTGCCGCACCAGCAGCACGCGCTTCTTCTCATCGACGGCCATCATGACCGCGGAGCCGATATGACGCACGATGGAACGTTTGATTTCGAAGTCGCCCTCCATCGCGTCGTCTTCCGTCACGCGAAACAGGCCGCACCGGTACACTTCTTTCGAGGAAATCATCTTCATCGAAGACCAGTCTGGCACGGCGCGGCGCTCTGCGATAATCGAGGTATCCCATTAACAAAAGGACGTTTGTGACCGGCAACGACATACGCCAGCGTTTTCTCGACTTCTTTGCAGCTCGCGGACACCGCGTGGTTCGCAGTTCCTCGCTGGCGCCTGCCAACGATCCCACGCTGCTGTTTGCCAACGCCGGCATGAATCAGTTCAAGGAAGTTTTTCAGGGACTTGAAAAGCGCGATTATGTGCGCGCCGCGAGCTCACAGAAATGTGTGCGCGCCGGGGGCAAACATAACGATCTCGAGAACGTCGGCTACACTCGCCGCCACCATACGTTCTTTGAGATGCTGGGCAACTTTTCGTTCGGCGATTATTTCAAGGCAGATGCGATCAGCTTTGCCTGGGACTTGCTGACACGCGAGTTCGGACTCGACAAAGAGAAGCTCTACATCACTGTCTTCCGCGAAGATGATGAGGCGGAACAGCTCTGGCAATCCGTTGCGGGCGTTCCCAAAGAGCGCATTTTCCGGCTCGATGAAAAAGACAACTTCTGGCAGATGGGCGAGACCGGGCCGTGCGGACCGTGCTCTGAAATTCATTACGATCTAGGTCCTGAGGCCGCCGAAGCCGGCCGCGAAGACGAAGCGTTCCCCCTCGATGGCGGCGGCCGCTTTGTCGAAGTGTGGAACCTGGTCTTCATGCAGTTCAACAAAGACATCTCGGGCGTGATGACGCCGTTGCCGCGGCCGTCCATCGACACCGGCATGGGCCTCGAACGTCTGGCTGCCGTGCTGCAAGGCAAGCTGTCGAACTACGATACGGACCTGCTGCTGCCCATCATTCACCGCGCGGCGGAAATGTTCGGCGTGACCTATGGCGATGACGCGAAGGTAGACACCGCGCTCCGCATCAATGCGGACCATGCGCGCGCAACCACCTTTCTGATTCATGACGGCATCACTCCGGCGAATGACGGCCGTGGTTATGTGCTGCGCAAGATCATGCGACGTGCGATGCGCAATGCGCGGCTCATCGGACGCGAGCAGCCTTACCTGCATGAGCTGACAGGATTCGTCGCAGAGTTGATGCGGCCGGGCTATCCCGAGTTGATGGAGAGCGTGCAGCGTGTCGCGCGCGTGGTCAGCGACGAAGAACACCGCTACGCCACCACCTTTCTGGTGGCTGAAAAGATGTTCCACGAGGAAGCGGCTAAGCTCGGCGGCGCGAAGTTGCCTGGCAGCGTGTCCTTCCGGCTCTACGACACTTTCGGGCTCGCGCTCGATGAGCAGGAAGAGATGGCGCGTGAACGCGGGCTGGCGATCGATCTCGAAGGCTTTGAACAGGAGATGCGCCAGCAACGTGAACGTGCGCGCGCCAGTTGGAAGGGTTCCGCAAAGGGTGCGGTCTCGCCGGTCTATCAGGATCTGTTAACCCGCCATGGGCGCACGCGCTTCCTTGGGTATGACCATTTGCAAGCACGATCAAAGGTGCTGGCGCTGATCAAAGACCAGTCGATCATTGCTTCGCAGGACGCGCCCGCGCAGCTCGAAGTGGTCCTCGATCAAACGCCCTTCTATGCGGAAACCGGTGGTCAGGTGGGCGATCGGGGCACGCTGAAGAACACGGCCGGCGAAGTCGTCGGGACTGTCGAGACGGCTTATCCCGCAGTGCCGGGTCTCACCGTGCATCGCGTGAACCTGGTTGCTCCAATCCATGAAGGCGATGAGCTTGTGTGCGAAGTTGCCGAAGCGGACCGGCTAGCGACCATGCGCAATCACACCGGCACGCACCTGATGCACGCGGCTTTGCGACAGGTGCTGGGCACTCACGTCAAGCAGGCAGGCAGCGTTGTGGAGCCGCCGCGCCTGCGTTTCGATTTCACGCACTTCACCGCTGTCGATCATGCAGAGCTAGAAGAGATCGAGCGCATCGTGAACGAGCAAATTCGCGCCAACACGCGGGTCACGACCGACATCCTGCCGATAGATCAAGCCATCGCTACGGGAGCCATGGCGCTCTTCGGCGAGAAGTATGGAGATGAGGTACGGGTCGTGTCGCTCTCCGACTTCAGCAAAGAGCTGTGCGGCGGCACTCACGTGCAGCGCGCCGGCGATATCGGCGTATTCAAAATCGTCTCAGAGAGCAGTATCTCTGCGGGAGTGCGGCGCATTGAAGCGGTTACGGGTGAAGCTGCCGTCGAGCGCTTCCAGAAATCGTCCGATGCGCTGACCCGTATCGCGCAGACCATTCGGGTGTCGGAAACCGACCTGCTCGAACAGGTGGAACGCATGCTGGCTGAGAATCGTTCACTCGAACGCCAGAACGAACAGCTGAAGACCCGGCTGGCCGAGTCCGCTTCGGGCGAGATGGAACAGAAGGCGCGCGTGATCAATGGCGTGCGCGTCGTCGTCTCGCGCGTGGAGCACATGGATCGCGGGCAGATGCGTTCACTGGCTGACTCGCTGCGCAACAAGCTAAAGCCTGCGGTTGTGGTGCTCGCGTCAGTCGAAGATAACAGCGTCTCCATCGTCTCGGCGGTTACCAAAGATCTCACCGCGAAAGTTCACGCGGGCAAGCTGACCGGGAGCATGGCTCAGGCTGTCGGAGGCAAAGGCGGTGGCCGGCCCGATCTGGCTGAAGGCGGCGGCAAAGACGCGTCGGGGCTTGAGGCCGCGCTGCAGATCGCGAACGACTCCATCGAGAAGAGCTTGTAATGATCTACGACGCGGTGATCGTAGGCGCGGGCCCGACCGGCCTGGCTTGCGGCATCGAACTCAAAAAGCTCGGGCTGAGCGCGCTGATCATCGACAAGGGCTGTATCGTTAACTCGATTTACCACTACCCCACGAATCTGGTTTTCTTCACCACGCCGGAGCTGCTGGAGATCGGCGGCATACCGATGACCAGCCTCAACGAAAAGCCGAATCGCATTGAAGCGCTGAAGTACTATCGCCGGGTGGCAGATTACTTCGGCCTCACGGTTCATCAGTACGAGCGCGTCAATTCGATCGACGGTGAAGATCTAGACTTCCAGATTCACAGCACGGACCGTGACGGCATCCCGCAAACCTACCGGGCGCGCAAGGTCATTCTGGCGATCGGGTACTACGATGTGGCGAACCGCCTGGGCGTGCCGGGTGAGGACCTGCCGAAGGTTCTGCATTATTACAAAGAGCCGCATCCCTACTACGATCAGGATGTACTGGTGGTTGGCGCCAAAAACTCTGCCGCGATCGCCGCGCTTGAGCTTTTTTGGACCGGCGCCCGTGTCACTCTGGTGCATCGCGGCGACCATATCTCAGGCAAAGTGAAGTACTGGATCAAGCCCAACATTGAGAACCGCATCAAATTCGGCGAAGTAAAGAGCTACTTCCGTTCCCAAATTGTGGAAATTCTTCCGCGAAGTGTTCGCCTGGCTACTCCCGACGGCGAGAAAGAAATCGCCAACGATTACGTTTTTGCGCTCGTCGGCTACCGTCCGGACCTGACTTTCCTCGAACAAACCGGGATCGTACTAGATCCTAAGTCATTGCGCCCCAAGACCGATGAGAAGACGCTAGAGAGCGTTCGCTCAGGTGTTTACCTGGCCGGGGTCATCGTCGCTGGTATGCATACGAACGAAATATTTATTGAAAACGGAAGATTTCACGGTTCGCAAATTGCATCGGACATTGCGGCGCGCCTCTCACCCGTGCGGTGAACGCTTTTTAATCCATACTCTGTAGCCCGTGGCACATTACGTGCTTCCTTCTGCAACCAGATCACGATCCGGTGTATCCAATGGATCGGGGCAAGGGAGCTATGATCAATTCGTTTCTTAACCTATTCTTTGGCTGCAGCCACCAGAGAACGACTTTTCCAATCACTCCTGGGCGTCGTAGCCAGTTATCGGGCAGCAATTACTCCGGTGCCAAGCGGACCAATGGAACTTACGTTGTCTGTCTCGATTGCGGCAAAGAGTTTGCATACAACTGGCGTGACATGCGCGTCGGCCAGGCTGTCGACCAGGTCACCGGTACTGCCGCGGAGCCTGTAGTTTCTCACCGCTAAGTCGCGGGTTAGATTAAGATTAAGCCCAGACGCACCGCTTGCATCACTGCGTCTGTACGGCTCGCTGCTTGTAACTTCGACATTACTGAAGTTACGTGGAACTTCGCCGTATGTTCCGAAATGCCTAGCCGGTAAGCAATCAGCTTATTGCTCAACCCCTCGGTCAGTAAGGTCAACACTTCCATCTCTCGTGCGCTAAGCGGCTCATCCAGCTTTGGTGCCGTGCGAATGCGGCCGTTCGACAGCAGTTCCAGTACGCTACTGCTCATCACGCGTAACCCAGCGGCGGCAGCCCCTATGGCTGCATGGATTTCTGGTTCTGACGAGTCTGCTGTCAGCAGCGCCTGAACGTTCGTTCTCATTGCGGCACTGGCAATTGCCGCATCCGGAAGCTCGCTCAAGACAACCAGCGGCAACGCATATTCAGATAGCGTGCTGAGCCATTCTTCGTCGAGCGCGGGAAGCGCGATTAACAACAGGTCCGCGCGCATCTCTTCGAAGCCATCGCGCACTTCATCCAAAGTAAGCGCGCCTACGAACGAGAGCTCCGCACTGTGCCGCACCACGGTTTCCATTCCCGCACGAAGCATGGGCGAGTGCGCTGCAATCAGGACACGCGTGGGAAGGTTAGGTGTCGTCGTCGCCATTACAGTTTGGCTGATATTGGCCCGGCTGGCGAGATTTGCCGGCCGGGCCTTGCAACAGACTTACTCGGATTTGACAGGCCGCTCTGCAATGGTGACGGTCGCTTGCTGAACTGCGCCGGCGCGCAGATACGTCAACGGCAGTTGCTTGCCCACAGAGGATGAATCAAGCGCCGCATGCAGCGCTTCTACGCTGGTGATGCGGTCTTGACCCACGGCAAGCAGCACGTCACCCATCATGATTCCGGCTGCGGCTGCCGGCCCATTGTCTTCCACGGTGATGACCATGACTCCCGTTTCCTGTGCCTGTTGCAACGCAGCGGGTATGCCCACCGGCTGAAGTCCGACGCCGAGATAACCACGTGCAACGCGCCCTTTGGTTGCGAGACCATCTGCCACTCGTTCGATGGTCGAACCCGTAATCGCCAGCACTGAGCTTCGGGAGAGCCCACCGGCGACAATGCCGATCAGTTCACCTGCGGCCGTTACCACCGCGCCGCCGATCGAAGTCGGATAGATCGAAGTATCCAGCCGCACGAACTCATCGAGCTTTCCACCCCGCCACGTTCTCCAGTTCTGCGCGACGCCGCTGATGATGCCCATGGTCGCAATCGGCCCCGTGTCACGAGTGCGCCCGACGGTGAAGATGAGTTGACCCGGCTGGAGCTTCTCGCGGGTGAAAGCAGCGGCGGCAGCGCCGGCATGTTCGTAGGCGAGAACCGCAAGGTCAGTGGATGAGTCGCGGCCTTTCAGCGTGGCTGCCACGGTTTCGCCGGAGGGTAGCGTGATGTGTAGATGTTCGTCGCGGCGCAGCGCCGAATCGGAAGTGACCACCAGGCCGTCACGCCATAAGATGCCGCTCGAATTAGTGCGATGCCGGCCATGCACGGCCACTACCGACGACGCCGCACGTTGTACTGCGGAAACAAAAGTGTTCGAAAGAGATTCGCTCATAGATGTCTCCAGTGTGGCGTTCGGCGGCCTTCGTGCGCATCAGCCAAACGGGCAGGGAAGCGGCTAGACAAAAGAGCAGGCGGTGATTATTCGACGCGGTAGTTCGGCGCTTCCTTCGTGATGATCACGTCATGCACGTGGCTCTCGCGCAAGCCGGCTCCGGTCAGGCGAATGAAGCGCGCTTCGCGCTGCAGTGTCGCAATATCGCGGCAACCCGCGTAGCCCATGCCGGCCTTCAGGCCACCCACTAGTTGATAAACGAAATCGGAGAGAGGCCCCTTCGAAACCACGCGCCCTTCGATGCCTTCGGGAACCAACTTGGCGTTGGGATCTTGCGCGTAGCGATCCGTGCTGCCGCCCGCCATCGCGCCGAGCGAACCCATGCCGCGGTACGTCTTGAACGTGCGTCCCTGGTACAGGACGGTCTCGCCCGGGCTTTCATCCGTGCCTGCGAGCAAACTGCCGATCATCACGCAATCGCCGCCAGCCGCAATGGCCTTCGTGATGTCGCCCGAAAACTTGATGCCGCCATCCGCGATCAGCGGCACGTTTGCGGGCCGTGTCGCTCGCGCAACTTCGGAGATGGCCGTCAATTGCGGAACGCCCGCGCCCGAAACCATACGCGTGGTGCAGATCGAACCGGGACCGATGCCTACCTTAACGCCGTCGACTCCAAGATCAATTAATCGCCGGGCGCCCTCATACGTCGCCACGTTGCCGGTGACCAGGTCCACGTCGGGCAGTGCTTTCTTGATCGCCGTCACTGCTTCGAGAACGCGCAGGCTGTGCCCGTGCGCGGTATCGATCGCGATGACGTCGACCTTCTTTGCGGCCAGTTCGTGCGCGCGCTCCAGGTAGTCGCCGACTGCACCGATCGCGGCGCCCACACGCAGGCGGCCCTGCACGTCTTTCGCGGCGTTCGGGTACTTCAACTTTTTCTGAATGTCTTTGACGGTGATCAGGCCCTTCAAGACATAGTTCTCATCCACTACGAGCAGCTTCTCGACCCGGTGCTTATGAAGGATCGCTTCGGCTTCCTGCAGTGTCGTACCGACCGGAACAGTGATCAGGTGGTCCTTCGTCATCACCTCCGAAATCATCAGGTCCGAGCGCGTCTCGAAGCGAAGATCGCGGTTCGTCAGAATGCCGACCAGCTTGCCATTGCTGGTTACGGGCACGCCCGAGATGCGGTAGCGTTCCATCAGCGCGAGCGCGTCGGAGATTTTCTTCTCAGGCTCGATCGTCACCGGGTCCACGATCATCCCGCTCTCACTCCGCTTGACCCGGTCGACTTCTTCGCACTGACGGTCGATCGTCATTCGACGGTGGATGAAGCCGATGCCACCCTGCTGCGCGAGCGCGATCGCCAGATGCGCTTCCGTGACCGTATCCATCGCGGCGCTGGCAATCGGGATGTTGAGTATGACGTTGCGCGACAGGCGAGTACGTGTGTCCGCGTCTGCGGGGAGAAGATCGCTGTAGGCCGGCAACAGCAGAACGTCATCGAATGTAAGCCCTTCCGGGATGCTGCCTTCAATCATGGTGTTTAGTTCTAGTCTAGCGTTGGTTCGGCTGCCGAAGTGTGGGATCGCAGCCAGTTGACGATCGGGGCGCGCGCTGGTTGGTGGCTATTTTGCTTGCCTAGTCGCGTGAATCAAGCATCCAGCTCCACTGCAATTCCGATGCGAGCGTTTGGGCGGACAAACGTGCGAGTATCGGCGCTCGGCCTTGGCGGTCATCACCTGGGGCAAGCGCCCGACGAACCTTCAGCTATCCGTATCGTGCAGGAAGCAGTGGACGGGGGCGTCACATTTTTCGATAACTGCTGGGAGTACAACCGTGGCGTGAGCGAACTGCTGCTGGGCAAAGGCCTGGCGGGCCGGCGTGATCGGGTGTTCCTGATGACGAAGGTTTGCACGCACGGCCGTGAGCGCGCAATTGCCGAACAGATGCTGCACCAGAGTTTGAAACGTTTGCAGACCGATCATCTGGATCTCTGGCAGGTGCACGGCGTCACGTTCTACAACGATCCCGAACTGTTCATGCGGCCCAATGGTGCAGCCGAGGCGCTGCTCGCGGCGAAGAAGGCCGGTAAGGTTCGATATCTCGGTTTCACCGGCCATAAAGACCCGAACATTCACCTGAAGATGCTGGCCACGGGATTTCCGTTCGACGCGGTGCAGATGCCGTTGAATGCCTTCGATGCCACCTTTCGCAGTTTCGAGAAAAGCGTTCTGCCCGAACTGACTCGCCGTGGCATTGCTGCACTGGGCATGAAGCCGTTGAACGGCGGGCGCTCAGTGGAGAAAGGCGCGATCGGCGCGGAAGACGCTCTGCGTTACGCGATGAGCTTGCCCGTGGCGACTACGATCACTGGCTGCGACAAGTTAGAGGTTCTCCATCAGGCGTTGCGGGTCGCGCAGAATTTCCAGCCGATGAGCGCGCAAGAGATGCAGGCGATGAGAGATCGCGCCAGCCAGACCTCGGGCGACGGTCGCTTCGAACTGTATAAGACATCGATCAAGTACGACAACCCGGAAGCGCGCCTCGCCCATGAATTTCCCATGGACCCGAAGAACGTCGAGACCCAGCAGATGCTGAACGCCGTGAAAAACAATGGACACCCGTACGAAGTGAAGCCGGCAGGGGAGCAGAAATAAATGAGCGAACTGACACGCAGAGACTTTGTGCAGGCCACCGCGCTGGCCGGTGCTGCTCTTCTGGCCGATGGCGCGGCCGCGCAGAACACCGGCCCGACCGAGATCCCGCGCCGGGCGTTTGGCAAGACAGGCTTACAGGTGAGCTTCCTCGGCGTAGGCGGATATCATATCGGCTCTGCCGCGAACGATGCCGAAGCCAAACGCATCGTCGACGAAGCCGTTGATGCCGGAATCAACTTCTTCGATAACGCGTGGGAGTATCACGAAGGCGTCAGCGAGATTCGCATGGGCAGCGCGCTCAAAGGCAAACGCGACAAAGTCGTGCTGATGACGAAGGTCTGCACGCATGGCCGCGATAAGAAGGTCGCGATGCGCATGCTCGAAGAGTCGTTGACGCGCCTACAGACAGATCATCTGGACGTGTGGCAGATACACGAAGTGATCTACGACAACGATCCCGATTTGATCTTTGCTCCGGGCGGTGCGATTGAAGCGCTCGATGAAGCGAAGAAGCAGGGCAAGGTCCGCTTCGTGGGCTTTACCGGACACAAAGACCCTTCCATCCACCTGAAGATGCTGTCGCACAACTACCCGTTCGACACGGTGCAGATGCCGCTGAACTGTTTTGATGGCACCTATGCGCGCAGCTTCGAGCGCGATGTATTGCCCGAAGCGAACCGCCGCGGAATGGCGGTTATCGGGATGAAGCCGCTTACCGGCAGCGGCGAATCCATCCGCCATGGCGCAGTCACCGTTTCGGACGCACTTCGTTATGCCATGAGCCTTCCCGTAGGCGTGACGCTGACGGGAATGGAAACGGCAGACGTGCTGCATCAGAATCTCGGAATCGTGCGCGGCTTCCGGCCAATGGCGGCGGCGCAAATGACGGAGTTGCGGAATAGCGTGAAGCTCTACGCCTCAGACGGGCGCTACGAGTTGTTCAAGACAACGAAAAAGTACGATGGTGACCTGGGCCGTGAACAACACGGCTTTCCCCCGACGGAAGACCTGCCCGCTTAATTAACAGGCGCTCGGCTCGATGATCGCCGACATCGAGCCGCGGGAAGACGGCATGCGCGGATCGGGGCCGTACTGATGGATCTGATCGCGCGCGAACTCCGCCTGCGGCAGTTCACAGGTGATGAGCAGAGTGCGGCCTTTGAAGTCGACTTCCTCGGCGTGGCGAAACGCCTCCTGCACGGTGAAAACGAAAATCTTCTGGAGCATCTCGATCACGTAGTCGTAACTGTGATCGTTGTCATCCAGCAGAATCACGTTGAACAGCGGAGTCTTCTGCTCGCCCTGGCGCGTTTCGATGTCTTGCGAAATGGTGGTCTGGGCCATGAAGTCGCTAGTTGACCGCAAGCACTCCGCGTACCAATCAGTGTAGACCCGCGAGACTGTTCTTCAGTGACGAGACCAGGATCAACAACTCCATGCTGATGGTCGCGTGCTTGATGAAGTACAGGTCGTATTCGAGTTTGCTGATGGTGTCGAGCAGGCGTCCGCGCGTGTGCTCGTGCATCTGCGCCCAGCCTGCCAGACCGGGCCGCACACCGTGGCGGTATTCGTAAAAAGGAAGCTCGGCCGAGAGCACGCGCACAAACTCCGGGCGCTCCGGGCGGGGACCCACCAGCGACATCTGCCCGAGCACGACATTCCACAGTGCAGGCAAAAGACTGACCAGCGAAGATTGCGCACGGAAATGATACAGCCGGAATTCGCGGCCCTTGTATCCCACGCGGCGGCTGGCAGCGATCGGCGCCCCGCGTTGGTAAATCGCGATGGCCAATGCGGTCAACAGCAGCACCGGTGAGAGAACAACCAGCGCCACAGCAGCCAGAACGCGATCGAGAACATTGCGCAGCCCTCCGTGTCCCGGTGCCGGTTCCAGCTCGCGGTGAAAGATTACGCGGGCGGGCAGCAAATCTCGCGTGCACACGCGAGCGCAGATATTCTCAACAGCAATGCGCGCCTCCTGGATCGAGAGTCCGAAAAAACGCAGATGAAACAAGTCGGAGACCGGCAATTGGTTGCGCCGTTCCGACATGCCGACGACGATCCTTCCGGGCCGTACGGTGGAAACGATCTCACGCAGCGACGAGAAAGGTCCCAGCCATGGGCTGCCTTCGGTAGGCGAGTCGCTGACAAAGCCCGCAACTTCGAAACCGCAGTCCGGATTCTGCTGAATAAACTCCGTCAGGTCGCGTGAAGCGGCGCTCTCTCCCAGAAAGAGCAGTCTTTCATTGCCAGCCACGCGACCCACCAACTCGCTATAAAGCAAGCGCCAGCCAAATAGCACTGCAAACGTCAGCAGACAGCCGCCAATCATGAACCATTTGGGCAGAATGAAATCCGCCCGGATATAGCCGATGACACTCTGCGCGATCAGTGCGAGCCCGACCGCCTGGCTCAGCTGCTGCAGCAACTCCACACGGCTGCGCACGCGCGGCGTCGCGTAGAGATTCAACAGATACATCGAAAGCATGATCGTCGCGACGGCAATAAACAAAGGCGCCGCGCCATCTTCGATGAAGTACGGCATGGTCAGACCGGGATCGATTGACCAGGAGACGGCCAGAAAACACAAGCCGATGGCGACGATCTCCGAGAGAAACAATGGGCCGACGCCGTACGGAACCAGTGCGCGAAAAAGACGCATCTCTAAGAACTATAAACGGATTGAATCATCGCCTGAATGTAGCCGAAGCAATATGCGAAAGCCTGCGCGCTGTTCGCGTCGCCTTCGATCTTCGGCACATGGTCGGGCATCAGCATGCCGGTGTACCCTGCGTCTTTGTAAGTGCGAATCGCTTTGACGAAATCGATGTCGCCGTTATCGGGAAAGGTCTCGCGGAAGTCGCCGAAGCGTCCGGCGATGTTGCGGAAATGCACGTTGAAGATTTTGCCGCGGCCCGCGAAATACCGGATGACGTCGAAGATCTCCGTCGCGGGGTCGCGCAGCATCTCACTCACCGTGCCCTGGCAGAAGTTGAGGCCGTGCCACGGACTCTCATGGATCGAGACGAAACGCTTCAATCCGTCCACACTGCCCAGCACGCGGTGCACGCCACGGAAGCCCTGCGGCTCGGGCATCCCAGGGTCGTGCGGGTGGCACGCCATCTTCACCTTGTTCTCCGCCGCAACCGGGAGCACGCGATTCAGAAAGTATGTGATGCGTTCCCACATCTCGTCCGCGCTGACCGGTCCCGCTGGCGTGAGGGATGTGTCCTGCGCCGCCTTGGCATAAACAAACGTCGAGTATTGGCTGGCCCCGCGTCCCGGTGTGGATTCCGTGCGAACCACGCCAAGGATCGTCATGTTGTACTTCAGCATCGGGATGCCCGCGCGAGCGGCGTTGCGGATCATCTGGCAAATATCGTCAATATCGCGATCGCGCTCCGGACTCTTGCCCAGCATGATCGCCGGATGCTCGGCTTTCGCAATGTAGCTGGAGCTGAGCGGCAACGGAACGGCTTCAAGTGTGATGCCATGCGATTCGACGCGTTCCCGCAATCGCGTGAGCCCTTCCACGGACCACTTCTCATCGAGCGTGCGCGAAGGCTCGGCGCTGCAAATATGATTCACGCCAAGCGCGGAGAACACCTTCAACGCTTCTTCGGAATCGACGTGCTGATGACCAACCTTCATCCTGCCCGTCGCGCGAGCTGCGGAAGCCGCTTGCAACGGAAGCGTGGCCGCCGTGGCGGTCTGCAGAAATGCGCGGCGGTCCAGCATCAGCGGATGGCCGAGTACGCGGCCGGGCGAAGGATCATGTTGCTGATATTTGAAACGATGTCGCTATCGGACAAGCCGGGCGTGCTGCGCAACTTCTGCCATTCGGCATCGCCACCAAACGCCGTCCAGACACGGTCGCGCGCCGCAAGACTGTCGTAGGCCAACATGTAAGTGAGGCTCGGCTGATTGCGCCCGACGATCGTCTCGCCGAAGAACACCGGCATCATTCCGAGCCGTTGAAAAATTCCGATCTCGCCTTCGTTGAACATTTTGATTTTTCGACGCAGCGTGAGTGCATCATTGCTCTCGTACGTTCGCAGTTCGAAGATTCGCGGCGCATGTGAGGCATCGCCGGGCGGGCTCACGATCCCGGGCATCGTGTCGAAGGCTTTGAGGATGCTCGTATCTTCACGGACGAAAGCCGGCGCGGGCTGTTGATACGCCTCGTACGCACTTGCGAAATCGTGATCAGCAAGCATGCGCGGCAACATCGTTTCGATGTCGCTGAAGCTTTCGAACGGGGTGATCAGAAGATGGAAGGGGCTCTGCTCTCCGATCACTGGTTGGAAGACGCCCACCGGTCCTACGCCAAGCCGCTTCAGCGCTGGTATCCAATGGTTGTTCAGGAAGTCATTCGTGCGGCCCGGCTGCGTGCCGTTGCGCGTGAAGAGGTATCGCAGTTCGTAGTAGTGCGGTTTGTTATTGCCTACGGGCGCGGCCATCAGAGGAGCGCCTGCGGAAGCTTGCATGAATGTTCTCCGGTTCATCAAACCGGGAGTTTATCACCACGCTTGCGTGTCGCCGTGCATTCCGAATCGCCAGCGCGTACGTTCCATACGCGCCGCGCGCAGGCGAGCGGATGATTCCAATGCTGTAGAAACTTTCAAGCCGCTGCAGGCGTGACGGTGATAGAACCCGCGCTGTACTTCCGAATCAAACGCATCACGCACTCTTCTTCGGGATAAACACCAGTAACATCTTCGTGGTGTGCGTCTTCCGCGACCGGCTTTACATACTCGTTGAGCACGCCCGCAGTATATGCATCGAGCACCGCCGGATGAATGTAGTATTTGCGGCATGTAGCCGGGCGATTGCCCAGCCGTGACGCCGTTGCTTTCACTGCCGTCACGATGTTGCGCTTGGTGTCGGTGTCACTCGTGCCCGGGCCGATCTGCGCCAGCGCCAGCGCCGATTGCACCGTGCCCGCCCACGTGCGGAAATCTTTAGCGGTGAAGTCGGCTCCGCTTACCTCTTTCAAGTAAGCGTTCACGTCGGAGGAGTCGATCGCATGCCGCGTGCCTGCATCGTCTATGTATTGGAAAAGCTCGTAACCGGGCAGGTCGTGGCACTCTTTCACGATCCGGGCGATGCGACGATCTTTAATCTCGACTTCGTGATCCTGACCGCTCTTGCCGCGAAATGCAAAACGCATCGTCGATCCTTCGATCTCGACGTGCCGGTTGCGCAGCGTCGTCAGACCGAACGACTCGTTCTCTCTTGCGTACTCGTCATTGCCAATCCGGATGAACGTTGTTTCGAGCAGCCGCACCACAGTAGCTAAAACTTTTTCACGCGGAAGCCCCGGAAGAGCCAGATGCTTCTGCACCGTTGCGCGGATCTGTGGAAGTACCTTGGCGAAGTCGAGCATGCGCGAGAACTTCGTCTGATTCCGAATCTCACGATATAGGGCGTGATAGCGATACTGACGCCGGCCTCGCGCATCGGTGCCCAGAGCTTGCAGATGTCCGTGCGGCTTGGCGCAAATCCAAACATCCGTCCAGGCCGGGGGAATCACCAGGCTGCGGATGCGCGTGAGAACTTCGGGATCAGTAATGCGGCGCCCATCACAATCCAGGTACACAAAGCCTTTGCCAGATCGCTTACGCGTAAGCCCCTGGCAGTGCTGATGAATATAGACCAAACCCGCGGCTACGGCGGACTTTACGTGATCAAGGGGGAGGGGGACCTTACGACGGGAAGGCATCAGACCAACCTAACGAGCAGGATGAAAGCGGCGATACCAGACCAAACCAACGGCGAGAGCGGGCACAGCAAGCAGCAAACCCAGTGGACCTAACAACAAACTACCCAACGCCATTGCCAGCAGCACTGCGATCGGAGTGAGACCGAGCGGCTTACCCAGCAACTTCGGCGTTAAATAAAACCCTTCAATGCCCTGCACGATGACCCAAACCGCGAGTACTTCACAAATCTCGAGCATGCCGCGCCCGCTGATCCAGCTCATCAGCATCACCATTCCGAGTGCCAGTAATGAACCGATGCGCGGAATCAATCCGAGACAGGCGGCGACGATCGCGGCAGCGAACCAAAGGGGTACGTGCGACAGCGCGAAGCCCAAACAGTACAGCGCAAGTGTCCAGGCAAAAATCTGCGCCTGACCCTTGGCGTAGAGTCCGAGCACGCGAGCGGAATCGTGAAAAACGCCCTCTAACGAGTTAGGCTTGCCGTCGTTCACACCTCCCCTGCTTGCAAGCGGGGGGCCAATTGGAAACTGTGCTGGCCATCCGAATGCATGGCATTGCCGCTAGGAGGAAGCTCATGAGCACCACGGATCACATCAAAAACGACATCGATAAAGCGGGCGAGAAGCTTAAAGAGGGCACCGAAAAGGCCGCTGAGAAAACGAAAGAAGCTGGTCACAAAGCCGGCGAAGATCTGAAGGACGCCGGCAAGACGGTCAAGCACGAAGCCGACAAACTGTAGAAAAGCTGGCCGCGGTCACCCGCGGTCAGTTCGTTAGATCGTGCGTGGTGCTGACTTCGTGAATCGGGTCGTACAACTTTTTCCAGTCCGCATGGGCCGGGTCGTCGACATACTTTTCAAACGCAGCGGCATCGGTGAACTCCATCGCGAAAGCCGACTGATACTCACGCGGCTGTACCTTGATCGTCTTGAGCCACACGGACTTCACGCCGGGTACCTTGCCCGCCATGGTCAAAACGCCCTCGATTACTTTCTTCTGCTGATCGGCGGTCGAGTCCGCTTTCCACTTCACAGTCACGACATGCAGAATCGTGTGCGGCGTGTTCACGCTGTTCTGTCCGATCAGCAGGCCTGCACTAAACAGCAGCGCCGCCGTTACGATGGCGAGTAAGAAACGTTTTGTCATTGGGTTGTCCTCTTTCTACTGATACCGCTCCACTGTTCGCAAACGATGATCGAGTTGGCCGGATTGCGCGGGTCGAACTTCACGCTCACCGGACCGAGCAACTGCCATGGATCTTCCGGCAGCAGGCTGCTGAGTTCGGCGGTATCTTGCGTACTCGTGTAGTGAACCCCGTGTACGTCGTAGTTGTATACGAGCAGGTTCGTGTTCACAATATCCGTCAGTTCGCCCGCGATAATTCTACCCGCCGCGTTGATCTCAGTACGCCGCTTCTTCTCTATGTCTGCTGCACTTGGCCGTTTGCGCAGTGACATCCGGGCCACGGCGGCGAGCACAATAGCCAATGCCAACACACCTGCAGTGATCCACGGCCGCCCGTCGACAAGCGGCGCAAGAAGCGTGAGCTCCATCTGTTATGCGGAAACGGGTTGCGATGCGTTGCGGTAATCCTTTAGGAACTGCTCAAGTCCTTTATCGGTCAGCACGTGTCCAAACAGGCCGTCGAGAACTTTCAACGGCATGGTGCCGATGTGCGCGCCCGCAAGCGACGCCTCAATCACGTGGTTCGTGGTGCGCAGCGAAGCCGCGAGCACTTGCGTGTCGTAGCCATAGTTCTCGTAAATCTGCACAATCTGGCGAACGACTTCCATACCGTCCTGTCCAATGTCATCCAGGCGGCCGACGAAGGGACTGATGATGTAGGCTCCGGCCTTCGCCGCGATGAGCGCCTGCGCGGCAGAGAAGCAGAGCGTCACATTGACGCGGATGCCTTCATCGCTGAGGATGTGCGTCGCTTTGATGCCCTCTTTGATCAGCGGAACCTTCACCACAACGTTCTTGTGAATTTTGGCTAGAGCCCGCCCATCCTTCACCATCTGGTCCGCTTCCACCGACACCACTTCCGCGCTGATGTCACCGTCGACAATCTGGCAGATCTTCTCGATCTGCTCTTCAATCGGCTTCCCCTCCTTGGCAATCAGCGAGGGGTTGGTTGTTACGCCATCAACGATGCCGTAGTCGGCATACTTCTTGATTTCGTCCAGATTTGCGGTATCGAGAAAGAACTTCATAAATAAGAATTTTGTCCTTGCTGCCTAAGTTTCAGTCTAACAGTTAGCCTGTGGCCAGCCTCTCTTGGCAACACTCTGATTACAGGCTGGGCAAGCGTTTCACAGACGCGGGGGATGGAAAAAGTCGAATGCTAAGATAAGGGCTCATGAGTCCCCAGACCCCCCCGGCGGCCCCGAAGCCGCCCATTCCCGGCGTTCGTAATCTGATCGCGGTCGGGTCCGGAAAAGGCGGTGTGGGCAAGACGACAGTAGCGGTTAACCTCGCCGTCGCGCTCGCTTCACTCGGCCACAAAACAGGCTTGATGGATGCCGACGTCTATGGCCCGAACGTGCCGCTGATGATGGGCATCAACCAGACGCCGATGGCCCATGGTGAGCGAATTCAACCCCTGACCAACTACGGCGTGAAGCTGATGTCGATGGGATTTCTGAGCCCCGGAGACAAGCCGCTGGTATGGCGCGGGCCGATGCTGCACAGCGTCGTGCAACAGTTTCTGCGCGGTGTCGATTGGGGCGAACTGGATTACCTGATCATCGATCTTCCGCCAGGCACGGGCGACGTGCAGTTGTCGTTGATCCAAACGGCGCCGGTGACCGGTGCGGTCATCGTGACTACGCCATCGAGCGTTTCGCTCGAAGACGCGCGCAAAGCCGTGCATATGTTCCATCAGGTGAAGGTGCCGATTCTGGGTCTGGTGGAGAACATGAGCTACCTCGTACTGCCCGGTACCTCCGAACGCTACGACGTCTTCGGCACGGGCGGCGGCAAACGCACGGCGGAGCAGATGCAGATTCCGTTTCTCGGAGAACTGCCGCTTGATCCGGAAGTGCGCGTGGGCGGCGATAGCGGGCAGCCTGCCGCAACAAAGGGCGAAAACGATCCGGCAGCTAAAGGTTTTCTCGATCTGGCGCGATCCGTTGTTGAGAAGGTGGAGGCCGCAGGGCAACCGGCGGGACCTTCGATCTCTATCGAGGATTAGTTTGGGCCGCGGATACACGCGGATGCACGCTAATGGTTGCGCAGTTCGGGGATTGGCACTGTCGGTGAAGCTTCCCGGACGTGCCGCGTTTACGGCAGCGATCACGGCTCGATTACAGGCTGGACCAGGTCGTGCCATAAGCGCGGTGTTGACCCCTGTGGCCCTGGGCGGCGTGCACCAGAAACGGATGGCAGATACACCGTGCCGTACCCATCAGTTCCGCCCATCTGGCTACGAGCAGGTGAAACGTCGTGACCGACGAGGAAACGGGCTATGCCGTACGGCGTGCAGTGGTCAAAGAGAACGCGCATCAGCCGTGGCAGGGGAATACGGACGGCTTGGGAATCGAGACTGCGGGCCGCGAACTCCAGTACCGACTTGATCTCATCAAGAGTTACGTCAAACTGCTCCATAACTTCCTCCAGCATCAATCCGTCTTCTAAATTTTCAAAAATGGACGCAACAGGCATACGAGTACCGCGCAATACCCAAGCTCCACCGAGTTTCTTAGGATTGCTTTTACCACCGGACACTGTGACCAATCAAGACCAGCCATGACCCAAGCCTACTTCTGTCTACGTCGATATATCCGCGTCCATCTTCGTGCTTCCGCGGCCCTCACCGTAATACTTCGGCGGCGATCTGAAATGAACGCAACCGATCCGCGTGGTCGTAGAGGTCGCAGGCAAAGATCAGCTCGTCGGCTTTCGTTTCCTGCAGGAAGGCGGTCAGTTTTCGGCGCACGGTGTCCGGCCCGCCAACGATCGCTTCCGCCATGCGGGACTGCACCATTGCCTCTTCGGGCGCGCTCCAAAGTCCGTCCATGGTGTCGACTGGCTTCGGCACGTAAATCGCCTGGCCTCGAATGAGCTTCAGAAAACGCTGTGCGCCCGAAGTAGCCTGGCGCTTTGCCTCAGCATCGGTGTTGGCAGCGATCAAAGGCAAACCCACCATCGCGTAAGGCCGATCGAGCCACTGCGACGGCGCGAAGTTTTCGCGATAAAGATATAAAGCTTCGCGCAACTGTTGCGGCGCAAAGTGAGCCGCGAACGCAAACGGCAAACCCATCACGGCCGCGAGTTGTGCGCTGTAAGTGCTCGAGCCCAGCAGCCAGACAGGAACTTCGGTGCCGACGCCGGGAAACGCTTGCACAGCCTTATTCTGATCGGGCCCCAGATAGTGAATCAACTCCTGCACTTGTCTCGGGAAATCGCTTTCATCGCTGTTCAGCCCGCGCCGGATCGCCCGCGCGGTCAAACCATCGGATCCCGGTGCACGGCCGACGCCCAGATCAACGCGGTCCGGATAGAGAGTCGCAAGCGTGCCGAACTGTTCGGCAATCTGCAGCGACGAATGGTTCGGCAGCATGATGCCGCCCGAGCCGACGCGAATCGTTGACGTGCCGCCTGCAACATAACCAAGCAGCACTGAGGTTGCCGCGCTCGCGATGCCAGCCATGTTGTGATGCTCAGCCATCCAGAAGCGCCGGTAGCCCCACTGCTCGGCATGGCGCGCGAGGTCCAGCGTGTTGCGGAATGCTTCGGCGACAGTGCCGCCCTCGCGAACGGGCGCGAGGTCGAGTACAGAAAATTGCATGCCGCTATTGGATGAAGCGTGGCAGGCTGCGGTTGCGGCTAAGCAGTGTCTACGACGATAACTGTCAAGTCGTCATCCTGCGTGCGAGTGCTGCTGTGTCCCGCGAAGGCTGCCATGCGATCCAGCAGCGCTCGCGCACAATTGGTTGGAGTCGCACCACGGCTGTCGTGAAGGGCCGCGCGCACACGTTCCTCGCCGAAGAATTCATCGGCAGTGTTCGCGCCTTCTACCAAACCGTCGGTGTAGAGCAGAAATCGATCGCCTTTCGCGAGCGGCCGCTCCGTGTAGGAGTAAGGTGCACGCGCCATCACACCGAGAATGAGTCCGTTCTCTTCCAAACTCTCGACGCGCTGCTCCGCCTCTCGCCACCAGAGAAGCGGTGGATGTCCCCCGGCGCCGTAGCGAAACTTCCTGGCTTCTAAGTCGAGAAACAGATACGCGGCCGAAACGAACTGGCCCTGCATCTTGCCGCAGAGCACCTGATTCATGCCGCTCAAAACGAGAGCTGGATCGTCCGCATGCGGCAACTGCGCGGCAATAGCAACTTTCACCATCGAAGCAATCAGCGCGGCCGGCACGCCATGGCCCGAGACATCGGCAATCAAAACACCGATGCGGTTCTCATCGAGTTTCAGGAAGTCGTAGAAGTCGCCGGCGACCGCTGTCATCGGGCGGTACTCCGCTGCAATGGCGAGCCCTTGCGATTGCGGAAACGAACCGGGCAGAATCGAGAGCTGAATGCGCTTGGCGATCTCCAGTTCCTTGTTGATTGCGACAAGACGGTCTTCGTTTTCGAAGGCGCGCAGGGCAAGCACGCGGCCGAGTGCGATCAGAAAGCAGAAGAAGCCGAATGGCTCCGGATCAAAAGGGAGTGCCACCACGCGCAGCCCACGCAGGTTGCCGAGCACCACAGAGACACCAAAAAGCAGCACGCCCCATCCGAGCGGCCGCAGCATGGAATGCTGTCGCGAATAGCGCAGCATGAGCACAGCGACCGCACCCCAGCTCAAGAGCGCGATGATGTTGTTCGGAACCCTGAGCGTGCCAGCCCGGCCGGTGATCAGATCAGCGGCGATGCCCGCTAGCGCAAACGCGCACAGAAACGCGATCACCCAGCGCACGTAGCGGCGGACCTGAGGGAACACCTCATAGCCGAAGAGCGTTCCGGGAATGGGCACGACGTAGGTGATCAGGCTGCGCAGCATAGCAGGCAAGTTCGCCGGCATGCGAAGGATAAAGGGCACAACGTTGGTGTCCAATAGCAGGCGCGTGCCGTACAACAAGGCAAAGGCCGCGAACCACAGCAGGGCCGGATCTTTCCCTCGCCGCCGCAACGTGAATGCCGCAATCGCAGTAAGGCCCAGCACCACCGTGAGCAGACCCAACACCAGGCCCGCAACATCGTCCTGCAGTCCCGCGCGGACTTGTTCGCGGTACTCCGCAACGGTGGGCGCCAGCAGGCAGAAAAGCACCTAACTACGATAGACGAAAGGGAGCGGGCAGGACCAACGCGCTTACTTACGTGCGCGGCTCTATCGATTACCGCAGGATTGCCAGTTGATTGGAAGTGATGCGGTGCTCGTCAATCATGCACTCGGCACGCACGAGATAGGCGCCCGGTGGGTTCACGTTGAATAGCAGCCCTAAGGGCAATTCGATCTCGAGCGGGCTGCCAGCAGCGAGTTCTGTTTGCGTGACATTGCTTTTCGCCTGGCGCGAAGCCTGGCCAAAACGCGTGAGTTCCACCGTCGATCCATCGGCGCGCACGACGTTGAGCGCGAAGAAGTTGACCCACCCAGGCGACGACAGGACTCGCGTTTGCGGCCCCCGTCATTGCGCAGGATGACTGAGAGATGTACGCCTTCTCTTTCGAACGCCTGAATCGAAAGCGAGAGCCCATCGTGCTACAGGTCCCCACTCGCGCCCTTCCAGGTTGACTACCTTTGGGGGATCACCGCGGAGCATGAGGCCGCTCTTGGCCATCAGATCGATCGCTCGCCGCAGCAGGTCCACGGTTGTATTGTCCTATGACGAGCCGTCCGCCATAGTTCAACCCGCCCGGACAAGAACATGCACTACACTGAAAAGGCAGTTCATCGTACGGATAGTCGCTCGCGCAAGCGGGAGGAAAGTCCGGTCTCCACAGGGCAGCGCGCCGGCTAACGGCCGGGGGTGTCCGCTTCAAGGCGGATGCTACGGAAAGTGCAACAGAAAAGATACCGCCTGGTGCGCAAGCGCCGGGTAAGGGTGAAATGGTGCGGTAAGAGCGCACCGCGGTTGGAGCAATCCAACCGGACAGGGAAAACCCCGCGCGGAGCAAGACCAAATAGGGGAGAAGGAGCGGCCCGCTCCGTTTGACTTCCGGGTAGGTTGCTAGAGCCGTCCAGTAATGGCCGGTCGAGACGAATGACTATCGCCCGCAAGGGTACAGAAACCGGCTTATAGTGCGGTGAACTGCAAGCATTTCAGAG
Organism: Bryobacterales bacterium; assembly: GCA_963792655.1. Classification (GTDB taxonomy): domain Bacteria; phylum Acidobacteriota; class Terriglobia; order Bryobacterales; family Bryobacteraceae; genus DOZZ01. The sequence goes on along the minus strand of CAWBWU010000003.1, from coordinate 745,880 downwards.
CCTCTACGGCGTAGTTGGCACTGCTCGTGCAACATCCGAGCCATGTCAATTCGGTTTCTGAGCTTAGCGAGTGTAATCTGCTTTGCTCACCTTCTTATACAACCAGCTGCTGCGCAGCTTGTCACTAACCCGCAGTCATTCCCTCATACCGGCAATCCCCCGGTCATTTTCCTTAATGGTTATGAGACCGATTGCAGTGTGGCTTCTTTCCAGCGCTCATTCGCCAATGCGGATCAGGTGTTGCAGGCGAGCAACCGGGCCAGTTATTTCTTCAACACCTGCAGCATTCCTAACCGGCCCTCGATCGAGAAGCTGGGGGCAGCGTTTGCAGCGCTACTCAATAGCGCGACCTACACCGATGGCCAGCCGGTAACCACCTTCGATGTAGTTGGTTACAGCCTCGGTGGCCTGGTCATTCGCAGCTATCTATCGGGTAAGCAGGAAGCGCAGGGTGTGTTCACGCCGCCGGCGGTAGTGCCTATCCGTAAGGCGGTATTCATCGCGACACCGAACTTCGGCACGCCGCTCGCTTCGACTTTTGGGTTCAGCATCGAGACGCAACTGGACGAACTTTCCAGCGGCAGTCACTTCCTGATGGACCTCAACACGTGGAACCAGAATCACGATGATTTGCGCGGTGTGGATGCGATTGCGATTGCGGGCACCGGGGGGAACGGTATCGTTGACGGTTTGTCGGGATTCGATGATGGGCTGGTGCCGCTAACGAGCAGTTCCTTGCGCTTCTATTTGCCGGGCCGCACGCGCATTCTGCCGTTGTGCCACCAGGCCGCAGGCAGCCTTCTGCCGCAGTTGGGTCTGTGTCCCTCGAGCGCGGTTGGGATCTCACGCGTTCTGACCGCGAGCGACGATAACGGCCGCATTCTCGCGTCATTTCTGAACGGAACCAATGAATGGCAGACCATCGGCACCGCGGCCGAGCAGAACCCTTATCTGCAAGCGGGCGGCGGGCTGCTGGTGCGCGCACGAGATGCGCAGGACAACCGCATCGATCCCTCATCGATCATTGCTGCGCCCGATGGCGGCCCGTCCAAGACGCTGAATATGTCGAATAGCGAAATCGGCTATACCGACTACATCGCGGCAGGAGGCATCACGCTTACGGTCAATGGACCGCCGAACTTTTCACGGCATGTGACGCTCCCGGCCGGCGGCTATGAACCCTATGTGGTCAAGCCCGACCCCTCAGTGGATGCAATCACGCCTTCGGCAGCCGCGATTTTCCCGCGCGTATTGGCTCCACGCATGTTGGTTTCGATCTACGGTAGCGGTCTGGCACAAGGTGTGGCTCCGGCGGGCGGATTGCCGCTTCCCTCGATGCTGTCGGATGTCACGGTAACGCTCAACGGAAATCCGGTCCAACTTCTCTATGCATCGCCCAAGCAGATCAATGCGCTGCTGCCGGACGGTGTGACCGGCTTGAACAAACTTGTGGTGAAAAACAGCGCTGGAACGCAGACGATGAACATCTACATTGAACCCGCGGTCCCGGCGGTGTTTACGCTGGATCAATCGGGCAGCGGTTCCGCGGCGGCATTGAATGCAACGAACAACGCGATCGTCTCCACATCAAATCCGCTGCATGCAGGCGAGTATCTTGAACTCTATTTGACGGGTCTTGGTTCGACGACTGTTCAGAACAATTTGAATGTAGCCGTGCAGCAGCCTACCGTCACGATTGCCGGAGTTAATTGTCCGGTGACTTACGCCGGCGCGGCGCCGGGGTTCCCTGGCCTCGATCAAATTAACTGCAGAGTTCCGGCGGGGCTAGGTTCTCAGTCTGCGGCGAAAGTGATCGTCACGAGCGGCATTCGTTCGAGCCAACCAACGACAGTCGCAGTGCAGTAGTCACTTGCCCGCGGACTGCATCGCGGTGCGCATCTGCTTCTCGGCTTCGTCGCTCCAGTATGCGCAGTCGAGTTGCAGAAAGACAGAGCTATACGGCACGGTCAACTTTGTCTTCAAGATCAGGATGTGAAAGGTTTTGCCCGCCTCATCCAGCTTCGAAATGATCTGCTCGTGCTTCAGCGACGTTGACGTATAGCCTTTCAGCGCGCTCTGTAGCGTGCTGCGAAACTGATCGGCGCCGTGTGCCATGCGCTCGGGCACGAATGGCAGTTCGGCATCCAGATAGATCGTTGGCCGGACGTGCGGCGCGCCCTTCAAGCGCATTCAACACTTCGCGCAACACCACGAAGTGATCGCTGTTAGTCTCGATCGTCTCGATGCCCGGCGAGGTCTGCAGCGGATACGCCGAATCGACGATCGCGATCCAGTTGCGATGACCGAGCACCGGCAGTTCCGACTGCAACTTTACGCGCCACTCGACATTCGATTGAGCAGCACAGGTGACGGCAAAGGAAAGGCAGAGCAGAAGCCGGAGCATTGAAGTCTGCGTGCCAGCTTATCACTGACTTCATGCTAATCTCACGGGTGCTGTTGGTACGCCGGTTCGCCGGTGTCGCAATAGGGAATCCGGTGCGAATCCGGAACTGCCCCGCAGCGGTAATCAGGTTCGAACGCCTCGTGGAACGCACTGACTCAGACGAGTTGGGAAGCGGAGGCCAGTAGGAAGCCCGGCAACGGAAACGCCTGTGAGTCCGAATACCTGCCAGTAGCCCGCGCCAGATGGTGCGGACCTGAAGCCCGCCTTCGTGGGGAAGGCCGCTGGTCACGCCAGTCATACTTCCCGCTCGTCGTGCGTCTTCTGGTGGCCTATGCCGAAGGAGCATGGATGTCACAGACAAAGCGCAGCACTCTTCTCTTACTCATCGCGAACTGCGCTTACTGCGCAAGCACTTACTCGATTGCGGGGCGCGTCACGGATACCTCGGGCGCCGTCGTTGCGCAAGCAATGGTGCGTGCGGATAGCCGCAACTCCTCAGATCGATTTACCGCAACGACAGATCGGCAGGGCATGTACGCGCTCACTCTGCCCCAGGGCGAATACCTGATCGAAGCTGAAGCTCCTGGTCTGAGCGCCGCGCCTTCAGCAGTGCGGATCACCCATGATCAAAATATCGACCTCCGGCTTGGGGTGAGTACGGTGGCGAGTTCAGTCATCGTCACTGCAACGGGCACCTCGCAGACGTTGACTGAGACAGGAAAAGCCGTCGATGTAGTCGAACGCGCAGAAATTGACCAACGCGGCATCGAGTCTGCGGGTGATGCTTTGCGTGAACTCCCCGGCTTGCGCCTGTCGCAACGTGGTGGACCGGGCAGCTTCACCACCATTCAGATGCGCGGGCTTCGGGCGATCGATACATCGGTGCTGATCGACGGTATGCGCTTCCGTGACGCCGGTTCTCCGCAAGGCGATGCCAGCGCCTTCCTGAGCGATCTTCTGATTACTGACACCAGCCGTATTGAAGTGCTGCGCGGATCGGGCTCGTCGGTTTACGGCACGCACGCGATCGGCGGAGTAGTGAACATCGTGACTGACCAGGGCGGCGGTCCCCTGCATGGCGAACTAACGGTCGATGGCGGCGGTCTGGGAGAATTCCGTGGCCTGGCGCGCATTGGCGGCGGGGCTTTCGCCAATCGCCTGCACTTCTCTGCGGGCGCAGGACATCAGAACGTCACGCGCGGAGTGGATGACAGCAATGTCTATCGCAATACCACCGGTAACGGCGTGCTTGATTTCGTGTTTCGCCCGGGGCTGAAAGTGAGTGCGCGCTTTCTGGGGACCGACGTTTTCGGGCAAATGGAGTCGGATCCATTTGCCGCGCCGGACGCAGCGCTGCCCGCTTCGGGCCGCGTAAATGCCGTGGGGTTGAGTGATGCGCAGACGCGGCTGGCGAGGCTCGGGTTGCCTTACAGCCTGAACGGCGCGACGTTCATTCCGGGGCTGCGCGATGCGGACTCGTATCGCACAGCGCGCTACGCTTCCACGCTGCTTGCCTTAGAGCAACAGGTGAACACCGCCGTCTCTTATCGCGTCAGCTATCAAGCATTGCTCTCGGCGCGCAATGCGGTCGACGGTCCGTTAGGCGCTGGGTTCCAGCCGGAGTTCCGTTCGTCGTCTCAATACAACGGCCGTCTCGATACGCTGCAAGGACGAGTCAATCTGCTGGCGGCCTCGCATCAACTGATCAGCGCGGGATACGAGTTTGAGCGCGAGTATTTCGATGCACCTGCATACGACGAGAACCCCGACCCCGCCTCGCGTATTGCATCGCGTACCACCGTGTCCGAACGCAGCCACAGTTTCGATGTGCAAGACCAGATCCGGTTGCTGCACGACCGCTTGCAGGTTTCACTGTCGGGCCGCTTTCAGGAATTCTCTTTGAGTACACCGGCGTTTCAAGGCACCGCTCCGGCTTACGTGAATGCGGCGGCGTTGAATGCGCCGAACGCCTATACCGGAGACGCGTCGGTTGCTTACTGGCTCCGAGCGAGTGGCACCAAGGTTCGCTCGCATATCGGCAATGGTTATCGCAAGCCGTCGCTCTATGAACGGTTCGGAACCTACATCTCGCCCTTCTACTTCGCGGCATACGGCGATCCGCGCCTGAAGCCCGAACGCTCGATCTCCGTCGATGCGGGCATCGACCAATACTTCGCCGCAAACCGTGTTCGTCTCAGCGCCACTTATTTCTACACTCACCTGCAGCAAGTCATCGGCTTCGACTTCAGCGGCTTGATCCAGAGCGCGACTGATCCGTTCGGCCGCTCCGCCGGTTACTACAACACGGGCGGCGGCTTCGCGCGTGGCGTGGAACTGTCGATGGAAGCGCGGCCGTGGCGCTCGATGTCTGTGCGCGGCTCGTACACCTACACCGATGCGCGCAACCGAATCTCGCAATTTGCCGACGGAACGCTGCAGACGGCGCGCATCTTTCCGCATGCATTCGGACTCGTTGCGCAACAACAGTTCGGCAAGCACGTGGACGCATCATTCGACTTCTCGGCTGCAAGCGATTATCTGTATCCGTTCAATGGGCGAACATTCGTGTTTGCGGGGCCGCGTCTGGCAGCGCTCGCCGGGGGATACACGCAAAGATTTTCCGATCACACGAAAGTCCGGTACTACGCGCGAGTCGCAAACCTGCTCGACCAACGCTATTACGAAGACGGCTTTCGTACGCCGGGCAGGTGGGCGGTGGGTGGCGTGACGCTCTCGTTCTGACTAGCGCGAGTGCGCGTGTGCGCGTTCACCCGCGGTCTGCAACGCGTACTCGTACACTTCATAGACGCGATCGAACACCGAATCCCATGAGGACTTCGAAGCATGCGCGCGTGCGGCGAGCGACATGCGGCGGTGTTGTTCGCGATCGGTCATCAGTTCAGCGAGGCGCTGGATGAACATACCGGTGTCCGCCGCAACGAACCCGCTCACGCTGTCTTCGACAATGAACTTGGGCCCACCCTGGTCCGTCACAACCGCAGGCGTCCCACTGGCCATCGCCTCGAGCACGACATTGCCGAACGTGTCGGTCTTCGAAGGGAAGACGAAGGCATCCATGTTTGCGTAAGCTTCGGCAAGTGGCTCTCCGCGCAAGATGCCGGGGAGTTCTGCGTTTTGCAGATGATTCGCGAGCCACTCGCGCTCGCTGCCGTCGCCCACGATCAGGAAACGAAACTCGCGATGACCGAGAGCGTGCAGGCCTCGCTCGATATCCACCAGCAGCCGCACGTTCTTCTCGGGCGTGATGCGGCCCACATAGCCGATGCGAAAAACTCCATCGTTCACAGTGCGCTTCTCGGGAGAGTACATCGCTGTGTCGATTCCGCGCTTCATCAGGAACGAAGGCTTGCCGGTGCGCTCCACCAGCATGCGTACAAGTTCTTCATTGGGTGCAAACAACACTCGACCCAGCGAGTAGAACTTCAAGCACGCGCTCAGAATGTGACGCTCGCTTGCTCCGCAGAGAGGATCGCGAAGGTCGGCGGGCATCCACTGCAGTGCACGTTCGAGACGCCGCGCGCCAAACTCGTGAAAGTTCGTGTGCCACGAAATGACAAGCGGAATGTTGAGCTGATGCGCGAGCAGCGCGCCTATCTCGCCGACATCGCCCGGACTCGTGATGTGAATCAGGTCGGCGCGAAAAGAACGAAGCTCAGCGGCCAGCAGCGACTTGAAACGCCACAGCGCGGGATCGTGCTGCAGACCTTTGTCGAGATGAAACGCAAGCGGCCCGCGTTTCAGTTGCTGCTCGATCACGCTGCCGTCAATTGCGCGATGCGTGTCGCTGCCGCCGAAGACGCACAAGAATGGCAGCTGATGGTCGTGTGCGTATTTCCGCAACTCGCGGCTGGTGAGCGCAACACCGTTCACCTCATGAAAGGTGTCGGTGAGGAACGCCACTCGCGGCGGGGAAATCACGGCGATGCTATGAGCCTAGCATTTGATGCATTTGAACGAATGCCGCTTCGCCTTCTTTGCCGAGATAGCGCTGGCGAACGCTGATCGGGGTCTGTCGAAGATCGACCAGCATTAACCCGTCGAGCGTTCCTGAAAACGCATTGTCGACGTTGAAGCCGAGCAACTTGCCGCCGAGTTTCAGGTACTGCTTCAGCAGCACTGGAATGCCTTTTCCGTCCGGCTCCAACTCCGCCGTGATGGTGCTCAACTCTTCCGTGTCTTGCAACAAAAGGCTGAGCGCTTCGCAGAGCGCGCCGCGATGTTTCGTGCGGAACGGACGACGCGGAACGATCAAGCGGCTTAGTTTGCTGTCGGACTCCTGCGCTTCCAGATATTGCACCATCAGTTGGCGCGAAACGGCCTGGTAATCGTTGCTGATACTTACAGCTCCGAACAGCACCGGGTGGTCTGCATGCCGATTCACAAACGCTCCGATGCCGCGCCACAGCAGCACGAGCGGCGCATATTGTTTCTGATAATCGGGATGAACGAACGAGCGGCCGAGTTCGATCGCAGGACCGATCTTCTCGAAGAACTCGGGCGCCATGCGAAACAATTCGTTCGTATATAGGCCGCGAACACCTTCGCGCTGCAGTGACGCCGATGTGCAGGAGAGCCTATAGCCTCCGGCGAGCATCTGCTTCGCCCGGTCCCACAGAAACAGTTGGTGATAATGCTGGTCGAAGCGATCAATATCGACCGCGCGGCCGGTGCCTTCGCCCACTTGGCGGAACGTTAGCTCGCGTACGCGGCCGATCTCCTGCATGATCGCCGGGATCTCTGAGGCGAGCGCAGAATAGACTGTGAGCTCGCCGGTTTCGGCCAGGCGTTGTGAAGGCGGGAGCGCGGCGATTTCGGCTTGCATCGCCTCCAAAGGAGTGGCGCTTGCAATTGGCGCGTGGTGCGCTTTCGGAACCAGTGCCTTTGCTTTGAGCTGCAGCTCTTTGGTGCGGCGGCCGCGGCTGCTCAGGATGTACGAGCGGCAGCGCAGGTACCTGGTGATCTGAGCATCGCTGCCCAACGTGCGTAGATTTTCTGCGCCCACTGGATTGCCGAAACGGATTTCCACGCTGCAGCTTTCTTTGTTGACGAACTCATGCAGCAAGCGCGCCGTGCGCAGGTGCGGGTGCACCATGCCCATTAGCTGGAACGCCATGCTGTTCGCGCCAGGAATAAACGCCGGCAACGCCTTCGCACCGCTATGCCGAATGAAGCGAGCAATGTTCTGGTTCCATTCAGGATCGGTAATGGCGCGCTGTTTCAGATCGAGATGCGAGACTTCACCCGCAGGAAAAGTAATAAGCAAGCCGCCGTTGCCCAGAAACTCAAGCACCTGCCGCACGCCGCGCCTGTTGGCGTTAGCGGCATTGCCGAATGGATTGACCATGATGAGGCTGTCGCCCAGTTCTGGCAGTGCGGCCATCACCGAGTTGGCCAGCAGCTTCACGTCAGGTCGAATTTTCGATAAGACATCGAGCAGGATTGCGCCTTCGAGCAATCCGAACGGGTGGTTGGCGACCAACAAGACCGGGCCGCTCCTCGGAACGCGCTGCAAGTCCGCCGGGCTAACGTTGTAAGTGACGTTTAGATTCCGCAGCATGGTGGCGACGAAATCGAGCGGCATGACCGGCTTCGCTTGCGGCGAATAGAACCGGCCCAGCTTGCCCGGGATGATGAAACGTTTCCACGGGCCGGCAATGGGAAGCTGGTCGATTGCATTCGTCAACAAGGACGCGCCAGGAGAAGGAACCATTCACTATTCAGTGAATCGCAAATCGGTCACAATGCGGTGAACGTTCGGCAAAAACATGACCAAACCCGGACTCATTCTCTTTGCTTCGCTGGCACTCGCCGGTTGCGCGCGGGCGCGCCACCCTGCCCAGCCGGATGCGGAGACTTTATTGAACGCGGGTGATCCCTTCGGCGCGGAGGCTATGTTGCGCAAAGCGTGGCACGATTCCCGGAGCCGGTCTGCTGCGATGCAATATGCGGCGCTGGTGCTCGAGCGCGATAACTGGCGGGAAGCTTTGTCCGTGGCGAAACAGTATGGTGACTCGCGGTTGAGCGGAGAAGCATTGGAACGGAGCGGAGACTACGCTGCTGCAATCAAGATGCTGAAAATAGCGGATGACAAGCCATGGCTTTGCCGCGCTGCGACGGAGGCGAACGATGCGCCGGAAGCCAATGCGGTGTGCCCGCAGGTAGAAGACCCGCTGGCGAAAAGCATGTGGCTCCTTGCGCAGGGCAACTATGGTTCGGCTGAAGAGTGCCTCCGCGCGGCGCTCGCGCGTTTGGAACCGAATGCTCGAGACGTGCGCCGCGTCTCCATTCTGCACAGCTTGCTGGGGCGAGTGCTGATCGCCTCGGGCAACGCACGGGGCGGGGAAACGGAGTTGTGGCGCGCACTGGCAAAGCAAGAGAGGGTCTTAGGTGGCAGCGTTTATCTATCCGATACCGTGTTGGCGATCGGAGTGTTGTTGCTCGACGAGGGGCATGCCGCGAGTGCGCAGGCGCATCTGATGTACGCGCTGCAAATCCGCAGCAATGCGTTGGGAGCGGAGGATTGGCGCGTCCAACAAGCGCGTGGCGCACTCGGAGCTTGCTTGCGCGCACAACGCCGCTTTGTCGATGCAGGCAACATGCTTCCGGCCGCTTATGAAGCGCTTGTGAAAACGCGTGGCGCGGATGCGCCCGAGACCGTGCAGCTCAACCGCTGGCTGAACGTGCCTGCGCTTGATGCGCCGCCGGCAGAGTTCTGAGATGCGCGTACACATCGGCACTTCGGGATGGCACTACAAACACTGGCTGGGCAACTTTTATCCCGCGAAATTCCCTGCATCGAAGATGCTCGAGTTCTACGTGCAGCGTTTCTCGACAGTAGAGGTGAACAACAGTTTCTACTCGCTTCCGAAAGAGACGGGCTTAGCCAACTGGTATGCGACGGCGCCGCCGGGCTTCCTTTTTGCCATGAAGGGCAGCCGGTATCTGACGCATATGAAGAAGCTGAAAGATGCCGGGCCGGGTCTCGACAAATTTTTCGCACGCGCTGATCTGTTGAAAGAAAAGCTGGGCCCGATCGTATTCCAGACGCCGCCCTTCTGGACCAAAGACACTAACCGTCTCGCGACTTTTCTCGAAGCGCTGCCCATTGGCCATCAATACAGTTTTGAGTTCCGCCATGAGTCGTGGCACAGCCCGGATGTCTATGAACTGCTGAGGCGAGCGAATGCGGCGTTCTGCCAGTTCCATCTTGCAGGCTTCGAGTCACCGCGTGTCATTACGGCCGACTTCGCGTACGTGCGCCTGCATGGACCCGGAGGCAAATACCAGGGCAGTTACTCGGATGCGGATCTGGATGGATGGGCGGAACAGTTGCGCGCGTGGGATTTGCCGAACGCATTTGTCTATTTCGACAACGATGAAGCCGGGTACGCCGCAGGAGATGCGTTCAGATTAGAGCAGAGGTTGTAGAGTGTGCACGTGGTGGGCGGTCAGGGATTCGAACCCCGGACCCCTTCGGTGTAAACGAAGTGCTCTAACCAACTGAGCTAACCGCCCGGTGCAACGTCTAGGTTAGCATCGCCGGCGTTGGCGATTGTGGAAGTGTCGCCGGTGTCTTCTCCCAAATAGGTTTGCCGCAGGAAGCGGCGCACGATCTTGCCGCTCTGCGTTTTGGGAAGCTCTTTGACGATCACGACCGCGCGCGGACGGAATGCAGCGCCCATGCTGTGCGCGACGTGCGCGATCAACTCGGCTTCGCTCGCCTGCTGCTGATTTTTCAAGACCGCGAAAGCGACGATGGCTTCGCCTTTCACATCGTCAGGCACGCCGATGACGGCAGCTTCAGATACGGCAGCGTGTTCGATCAACGCCGCTTCAATTTCAGCAGGTCCCACTTTGCGGCCCGCGACGTTCATCGACTCATCGGCGCGTCCCAGGATGTACCAGCAGCCATCGTCATCCACGCGCGCCCAATCGCCGTGAAACCACACGCCGGGGAAGCGCGACCAATACGTTTCGAGATAACGCTCGGGGCGGTTCCAGATGCCGCGCGTCATCGAAGGCGCGGGGCGAGTGCAAACGAGGTAGCCGGTTCTGCCGCGCACCGTTCTGCCTGCTTCATCGAACACATCAGCCGACATGCCAGGCGCAGGCGAACCGAGCGAACAGGGCTTCAACGGCTGAATGGGAAGTGGAAACAAGAAGCAGCCGATGATCTCAGTCCCGCCCGAGATGTTGATGATCGGGCAGCGCCGCCGCCCGACCTTTTCGAAGAACCAAAGCCAGCTTGTTTCATCCCAGGGTTCGCCGGTAGAGCCGAGCAGACGCAAGTCGTCTAGCCGGAACTGCTCAGGATGGCTTGAACGCATCAGCATCCGGATGGCTGTGGGCGAAACGCCGAACGTGGTGATCCGATGACGATCGAGCATTTGCCACACGCGGTCCGCTTCCGGATAATCCGGTGCGCCATCGAACAGGTACACAGCGCCGCCGAAGTGATGGTTGCCGATGATTGACCACGGCCCCATCATCCAGCCAATGTCCGATAGCCAGAAGAACCGGTCCCCCTCGCGATGATCGAACGCAAGCCAGATTTCCTTGGCTACTTGCACCAAAGCCCCGGCATGCGTGTGCACACACCCTTTCGGTTTGCCGGTGGTCCCGGAAGTGTAGAGGAGCAGAGCAGGAGATTCAGAATCGACGGGCACCGCGGCGCAGCGTGCGGTGTCGGCAAAACTATCGAGCGAGGTAAAGATATGTTCGACCGATGGTGCTTTGAGTGCGGCTTCCTGCACCTTTGGCGATAACGGAATCTGCTTCCCGCGCCTCACCAGATGGTCGGCAGTGAAGATGACGCGGGCACCCGAGTCTTCTAACCGCGACGCGATAGCACCGGCGCCGAAGCCTGCGAAGATCGGAACCACCACCAGTCCTAACCGCAACGCCGCGTAGAGTACGATCACCGCATCGGCGACCATCGGCATCACGAGCGCGATGCGGTCGCCTTGCTGGATGCCAATTGCGCGCAACCCATTCGCAACGCGATCGGATGCAGCGGCAAGTTCTGAGAACGTGAGCGTGCGGACTGCGCCATCTTCTGTCTCGCTGACTACGGCAGTCTGGTTCGCCCGCGATCCGAACGCATGGCGGTCAAGCGCGTTATGAACGATGTTCAGCTTGCCGCCGGTAAACCATTGGGCCCACTCGGGCCCGCGCGAAACATCCAGCACGCTGCGGTACGGCGCAAACCACTCGATGCCGATCTCTGCGGCGAGCTCGCTCCAGAACCGTTCGGGATTGTCGCGCGAGAAACGCAGAAACTCTTCGCGGTCAGAAAATCCGAGGCGCTGCATAAAGCGCCATACATTCGTGGCTTCGATCTGTTCGCGCGAGGGTTGATATTGCCAGTCGCTCATCAGGCTTTGGGACGCACCATATCGAAGCGGTCGGTCGTGCGCGTGTAGGTCGGCCCACCCATGCGTCCGATGGGTCGCAGAAGATCCGGATCCACCTTGAAGTTGTCGAACAACGCATCGTGAATATGGAAACGCACGACCTCGCCGAGCACAATGCTGCCGCCCAGCGGTAACGTGCTGACCTCGACAACCTGCACGAGCTTGCACTCCATGTTGATGCGCGATTCAGCCACGCGCGGCGCACGTACCAGATCGCTCGCTGTTGAATGTGAGCCCGGCTCTATCGAACTCATCGACTTCAGGCGGGAACTCCGGCGACGTCAGGTTCATTCGCTCGCCCAGATCTTCCGACACAAGGTTGACTACAAACTCGCCAGTGGCGCGGATATTGTTTAACGTGTCTTTGGTTTTACCGTCTGTCCCGCGCACCATCGGGCTGAAGCAGATAACCGGCGGATTCGCGCTTACCGCAGTGAAGAAGCTGAATGGAGCAAGGTTGCGCTGGCCCGAAGTGTTGACGGTCGAGACGAACGCAATGGGCCGCGGCACAATCACTGCCGTCATCAGCTTATACACATCGGCCGCGCTCTCGCGCTGCGGATCGACAATCACCTAGCGCTTGCTCCAGCTCTGCCAGTAGTCCGGCAACTCTACCTGTTCACCGGCCGGCAGGACGTGCATGGGGTTCAGTCCATCGAGCATGACGGCGTACTCATCGGTTTGCGTCTTCTTATGCTGGTTCGCGAGTGCTTTCGGATGCGGCCCGTGGTGGATGCCACGCGGGTGCAGCGTGCACATGCCGGCGCGAATATTGTCGCGCGAGAAGAAGTCGCCATCGTGATAGAAGATGAACTCGTCGTAGTCCGTGTTGCGATGGAAGAACGGAACGCGCAACGCAGCCGGGTCTTGTTCGAGAGGACGCGGCACGAAGCTGCACACCACCGCGCCTTCCGTGACGAACGTTGTATGCGCGCTGGGCGGCAGGTGCGCGCGATGGCTCATGATCGGGCGGATGTCACGCAAGTTGATCTTCCACACCGTGAGGTCGCCCTTCCACCCGACTACATCAAGCGGATTGAAGGGGTAGAACACTTTCGATATTTCACCATCAACCTGAATGCGTACTTCCCACTCCGACTTGCCCGGTTCATCCGGCATCACCGCTGGTTCAGGCGTGGTGATGGACGCGGGATCGTAGAGCGCGTGCTGACCGATCAGCCCTTTCTCCGGCTGCTCGAACTCCGCGCGCGCTTGCATGATCAGAAAGAAATTGTCCGTGGTCTCGGGCACGATGCGATAGGTAACGGCACGTGGCACGTTGAGATAGTCGCCTGGTTCGAACGGCATCGGCCCGAAATCCGTTTCGATAGTGCCGCGGCCGCGATGCACAAAGATCAGTTCATCGCCATCGGCGTTGCGGAAGTAGAAAGGCATCGGCTGCGTGCGACGCGATACCGAGAGTTGGATGTCGTGGTTGCCAAGGAAGGGGATGGGCGCGCCATCTGCGCTGGTCAGATCAGACGGCTCCAGCCGGTTCAGGTCCAGGCAGTGTGGGCGTAGCTTGCCTTCGAATCGAATCCAGTCGGTTGGCGGATGAGCGTGATAGAGGTGAGCGCTCTTGCCATAGAAACCGCGGCGGCCGTGCTCCTCCTCGAATGTGCCGTCCGGCAGACCGACATGCGCCTGCGTTGTTGTCCTGCCCTTTTTCAGCGGATACATAGGCCTTCGTTTCCTCGTCTGAATTTTAGCACCACGCTCTGGTGGTGTGCTTCGGTTATGATCAAGATATGGCAGGGCTCACCACCACCCAGGCACCGTTTATCGAAGCTGCCGAGAAGCGCCACGAGTTATTTATTCATCAGCCCTACGAACTATACTCCGCCGAGAACCACGGAACGTGGAAACAGCTTTATGCGCGAATGGCTCCGCGCTGGGAGCGCTATTCAACTGACGCGTTCCAGCGCGGAATTCAGGCGCTCTGCTTTCCGGCGGCGCGCATCCCGAGGCTCACCGAAATCAACCAATTTCTGTGTCCCCTTACGGGTTTTCAAGCCAAGGCGGTGAGCGGCTATATTCCGGCATTCTTGTTTTTCGATTGCCTGAGGAATCGTTTTTTCCCGACGACCATTACGATTCGCGACGCGTCTTCCCTCGACTATTTGCCTGAGCCAGACATCTTTCACGACGTTGCGGGTCACGTTCCGATGCACACCGACAAGGCGTTTGCCGACACACTGGTGCGTTTTGGAGAATGTGCGAACACCGCGGCCGAATTGACGTCGGGTATTCGCGATCAGCAGGAACGCATGGAGCGGCTGACCAGCATTATTCGCGCTATGGCTCGCTTCTTCTGGTTCACGGTCGAGTTCGGGTTGATGCGCGGCTCGAACAGCCTGAAGGCATATGGCAGCGGACTGCTCAGTTCGTATGGAGAACTGCAGCACAGCATCGAATCGCCGGACGTACAGCGGCAGCCGATTCAGTTGGAGTGGGCCATCAATCAATCGTTCGAGATTCATCACTACCAGCCGCTGCTGTTCGTGGTGGACTCGTTCGACCACCTGTTCGATCTGGTCGACAGGCTGGAGAAAATGATGCGCGCGGGCCAACTGGACCATGTGGCCCCGGGCGATCCGCATGTGAGTGAAGCGGACCTGCAGAGTTTCATGGCGTTGCACGCTGCTTAAATCACGCGGGATCTACAAGAGATCGATGAGATGCTCCGGCTTAATGCCGCAATCCGTCAGGATTTTCCGCAGTAATCCCAGCCCCAACGTTCGGGTACGTAACGGGATCACTGTTGCTCGTCCATCGGCATGACGAAGGAAATGGTGGCTTCCGCGGGTGCGTTCTACAGCGACCAGCACGTTCCAACGCATGTACGAGCTCTTTGCCTGTGGGTCGCGGGAGACTGCTCACGCTGCCACAGTGACGCGCTGGATTCCGACAAACTCCAGATTTGTGGGTTCCTGCCCCTGAACTTCAAGGCAAAGTTCAATGGCTTCGCGAATTTCCAGCATCAATTCATCGAGCGACGATCCATCTGTGTGGCATCCGGGGAGGCTCGGGACAGATGCCACGTACATACCGTCTTCATCTCGTTCGATCACAACATCAAACTGGCGCTGCATACGCTCCAGTTTAGCGCTGCCACTGCGCAAAGGGCCGCGGGTAAACAAGCGCGGTGATCTGTTTAGGGTATAATCCAGATAGGGATTACAGAGATTATGCCTCTCACGCAATTCGAGCTTGAACACGATCAGATTGTTCGCGCGGAAATCGAAGGCTTTCGGGCCACCGCCGAAGCTTATATGTCGGGCGCCATGTCGGAGGACGAGTTTCGCGGGCTTCGTTTGCGTTTCGGGGTATACGGGCAACGGCAACCGGGCGTTCACATGATCCGCACCAAGTTTCCTGGCGGCGTCATTACAGCCGCGCAGTTGCGTGTGCTGGGCGAGATCTCCGACGCGTATGCCGGCAGCAAAGGTCACTTCACCACTCGTCAAAACCTGCAGTATCATTTCGTGCCTTTGACCAATGTGCCGGATCTGTTGCACCGTCTGGCCGATGCTGGCATGACTACGCGTGAGGCCTGCTACAACACGGTTCGCAACGTGACGGCCGATTCGACAGCAGGACTGAGCCGCACTGAGGTTTTCGATGTGCTTCCCTATGCGCGAAAGGTGGCGTTTGCCTTTATGCGCAAAGAGCTGACGGATGCGATGCCCCGCAAGTTCAAAATTGCGTTTGAAGGCCGGCCGCAAGACAGGATGCTTGGCGCAATTCACGATGTCGGCCTACAAGCGGTGATCCGTGATGGCCAGCGTGGCTTTCGCGTCGTAGTTGGCGGGGGCCTTGGGCCACTCCCGACCGAAGCGCAGGTGCTCGATGAGTTTCTGCCGGAAGAGCGTCTGGTCAACCGCATCGAAGCGGTAATCCGCGTGTTCGGGAAACATGGCAATCGCAAGAATCGCAACAAGGCGCGCCTGAAGTTCGTGATGCGCGAGCGCGGGTTTGAATGGCTGAAAGAGACCATCGAAGCCGAGTACGCCGACATCCTGCAGAACGGCGGCATCGCAACTCCCGAGCAGGTTCCAGAAGGTTTCGGTGGCTTCTCGTCGAACCCCCAACCGCTTGGTTCGGGAGACCTGCTGCCTGTCGTTGGTCCGCATCGCAGCGGCAATGCGCAGCTCGACCGCTGGCTGGAAACGAATGTCGAAGAGCAGCGGCAGACGGGTTATGCGATGGTCACGGTCAAGTTGGATCAAGGCAATCTGACCAGCGACCAGATGCGCAGTCTTGCAGATATCGCCACGAACGCGGGTGATGGTTTGCTGCGCGTGACGATTGCGCAAAACTTATTGCTGGCGTATGTCCCGTTGGCCAACCTGCCGCGCGTGTATGCGGCACTGGATGCGATCGGCTTAGCGGGAGCGGGCGCGGGCGACGTGGACGACATTACCAGTTGCCCCGGCGCGTACTCCTGCAATCTCGCGCTGACCAAATCGATGAATCTGGCGGACGCGATTCACGACGTTGTCAGGGACGAGACGAATCCCGAAGTTCGCAAGCTTTCGGTGAAGATCAGCGGGTGCCCGAATTCCTGCGGCCAGCATTGGATCTCGGACTTTGGGTTCTACGGCAACGCGCGCAAGATCAATGGCCGAGAGCTGCCGTATTATCAGATGCTGCTTGGTGGCGGTTATGACCAGACCGGCATTATGCGCTTCGGCTTAGCGATTCAGAGCTTGCCTGCGCGGCTTGCGCCTGTCGCGGTGAAGCGCGTGATCGACCACTACCTGGAAAACCGAACGGGCGAGGAAACGTTCCGCGATTACGTGATGCGTCACAAGGTGGAGTTCTTCCGTCAGCTCACGCTCGACCTGGCGAAGCCGCCCGAGATTGCTCCTGAGATGTATCAGGACTGGGGCGACGTGGATGACTTCTCGCTGCAGTTAGGGCGCGGCGAGTGCGCTGCGTAGTCGCTTAGGCTGTAGGCGGCGTCCAATGATTCAGTGCAGATAGAGCAAGAGGCAAGTCCGCGCCTTCGTAGACTTGCCTCTCGCCGTTTTTGAAGATCACTTCTACGCTGCGGGAGTCCTCGGCATAGTTCACTTCCTGAACTTCGTCGACGTCGATCTCTCGCATCCCGTCAGTTTACATCTTCGAATCGGACATCTTGCCGGACATCTTCTTGGAGGAAATGCCTTCCACCATACGCAGGTGCTCCTGAAGTGTGGGCAGCGTGCGCGTAGCGAAATCCTTTACGTCGGCGTTTTGACCAGAGCTCGATTCCTTCTGGAAGTCGGCAACATCTTTCCGGTGGTCCTTCACCATCGCGGCGATGTAGGCATGATCGAACTGTGCACCCGACAGTTTCGAAAGACGATCGTATAAGGCCTGGTCCTTCGGCATTATCGCGGTCGGCAAAGTAATGCTATCTTTCGAGGCAACACTCTTCAGGTCGTCGTTGGCCTTGGTGTGATCCTGAACCATCTTTTTGCCGAAGTCTTTCACGTCCTGGCTGGAGCCTTTGTCCTGAGCCAGTTGGCCTAACTGCACCTCGGTCATACCGCCCGAAGCGGCTTCTTTGGCGAACATTGCGTCATGGGCTGACATCTTGCCGGCCGCCAACATCGGGCTGCAAAAACTGAGCGCACTGATTCCTGAGATAGCGAGAAGGCGTTGATAAGTAGTCATACTCTGCTGAGTCGCAACTTATGTGCCGCTGTACTAATGGTCCCCGTGCGCAGCAAGGCGGATGCAAATGTAAAACTTAGTGCCGCTATTTAGATGTAATCGGCGCAGCTCATATAGTAGCCGCACTGTTCACAGAGTAATTTGCACTTCCGGGCAGCAAGCCGGGTGCAACACACCGGGCAAAAAAGCATCGGTTCTTCAGCCGCTGCGGCGTCCTCTGCGTTGGCGTGTCCGGTTCCGGTCTGCATGAACCGTTTATTATAAGCACAACACTCGCATACGCCGGACCATGACTTACAACACGCGCACAGTCCTTTTAGCATGCTCCGCCGCCGGACTCGCACTGCTGGCGAGCGGACAATCCGCAGGACCGCCGCTTCGAAATGCCTCGCGCGGAATCCACGGCGCGATTGCCGCGGGCAGCGAGTACGCGTCAGACGCGGGCATGCGCATGTATTACAACGGCGGCAACGCAGTCGATGCGGGTATCGCAGCGATGTTCGCGGCCTCGGTAACGGAATATTCTCACTTCGGCTTCGGCGGAGAAGCGCCCATCATCATTCGCACGCCCGACGGCAAAGTACACGCCATCGCTGGTGTGGGCACAATGCCCAAACTGGCGACAGCGGATTTCTTCCGCAAAAGGCCGGTGGAACCGGGCGAAGTGCAGGAGCAGACGCAAGAACATGGGCTGAAAGGATTTATTCCGGTCGCGGGACTCATGCCCGCGCTTGTGCCGGGCATGGTGGACGCGGCTTTAGTGGCGCTCGAGTCGTATGGCACGAAGTCTTTCAGCGAAGTAGTTGCGGTGGCGATCGATCTTGCTGACGGTGCCCCGATCGACGAGATGCGCGCGCAAATCACAGAGAGCAGCCGCGAGTTCTTCTCACTTTGGCCTACCTCGATGAGCCATTTCATGCCTGGGGGGCACACCACGCTTCCCGGGCAGATCTTCCGGCAGCCCGATCTTGCCGCGACATTGCGCAACATGGAACGCGCGGAGAAGAAAGCTCTTGCTCGCGGCGCCGGCCGCACTGCCGCGATCGACGCAGTGCGCGACTACTTCTATCGCGGAGAGATCGCACACAAGATAGATGCGTTCAGCCGCGAACACAAGGGTCTGCTGCGCTATGAAGACATGGCGGCGTTCCACTTATCGCCCGAACCGGCCGTCAGTGTCAGTTATCACGGCTACGAAGTCTATAAGCCGGGCTTTTGGAGTCAGGGGCCGGCGATGGTTGAGGCGTTACAGATGCTTCAGGGCGAGCCAGTAGCCTCGATGCGTCCGAACTCTACTCAGTACATCCATACCCTGACGGAGGTGCTGAAGCTAGCGTATGCAGATCGCGATACTTACTATGGCGACCCTCGCTTCAATCAGATCCCGTCATCCGAACTACTCTCGAGCGAGTACGCGAGCCGCCGTCGCCTTCAGATACACGATCAGGCATCTTTAGTGTTTGAACCGGGCGACCTGGGTAAGCTCACGAAGAAGCATCCTTCAGAAAGTGAGATCACCAGAGCGAAAATCGACGATGCATTGATGGCGAAGGACACGACTTGTATCGACGCAATCGATCAGAAGGGGTTCATGTTTTCTTCGACTCCCTCGGGCGCGTGGTTGCCCTCAGTGATCGCTGGTGATACCGGCATCCCGCTGACAGAGCGCGCGCAAAGCTTTGTGCTGATCCCCGGACACCCGAACGAGCTGGCAGGAGGCAAGCGCCCGCGCGTAACCCTAAGTCCGACGCTTGTGACGCGGGCAGGGAAGCCGTTTGCCGTGCTCTCAACGCCCGGCGGCGATAATCAGGAGCAGTCGCTGCTGCAAGTGCTGCTGAACGTGATCGAGTTTCACATGGGCACGGAAGCGGCGATTGAATTCCCGCGCTTCCAGACGCGTCACCTGGTGGCGAGCTTCGACAATCATGCGATGAATCCCGGCAATCTCGTGCTCGATGAGCGCATCCCGCACGCGGTGGCGGAACAGTTAGTCGCTCGCAAACACAAGGTCGAAGTCGCTTCAAGATGGAACAGCGGAGCCGCGCCTGTGCTCATTCGAGTGACACAAGGCGGCGTCATCGAGGCGGCGGCCGACCCGTACACTTACCGCTCCGCTCGCGCCTGGTAAACAGTGCTCGACCTTTTTGACGAGCGGCCCGAGTTTGACCGCGAACAACTGGCCAGCCGCCTGGGTGCAATGGCGCGCGAGGGCATCTTCATCGGCGGCAGCTCGTGGAAGTACGAAGGCTGGCTGGGCCAGATCTACAGCCGCGAACGATACCTTACCCGTGGCAGGTTCTCTAAAAAGCTTTTTGAAGAGACGTGTCTCGCCGAGTATGCAACGGTGTTTCCGACCGTATGTGGCGACTTCGCCTTTTACCAGTTCCCGACGGAACAGTTCTGGGCAAAGCTATTCAGTCATGTTCCGCAGGGATTCCGGTTTGTATTCAAAGTACCGGAGGAAATTACCTGCCGCGTCTTCCCGCAGACCACGCGTTACGGTGCGCAAGGCGGGCGTGAGAACCCTTCATTCCTGAACGCTGAAATTTTTCAACATATGTTTCTTGATGCGCTCGAGCCTTACCGGGACCGCATCGGACTATTCATTTTTGAGTTCGGTACCTTTCCGAAGAGGGTGATGGCCAGCGCTGGGGAGTTCGTCGATCGGCTGAGCCCTTTCCTCGCGCAGCTTCCTGACGGATGGCGCTACTCAGTGGAGGTGCGCAACCAGGAGTTTCTGGTTCCGGAGTACTTCGAATCTTTGCGGGCGCGCAATGTGGCACATGTTTTCAATGCGTGGACTCGTATGCCGGAGCTACCCGAACAGCTCAATATTCCGGGCTCCCGCACGGCCGACTTTCAGGTTTGCCGCGCGCTATTAAGGCAGGGCCGAACTTATGATGACGCCGTGAACCTGTTGGCGCCCTATACGCGGGTGCAGGATGTTAACGAGCGCGCGCGTCAAGGCATGCGTGAGCTGATCCATATCGCGCGTGAGGAACGTAAGACAACGTTTCTGTTTGTTAACAATCGGCTCGAAGGGAACTCGCCGGGTACCATCGTCTCGATCCTTGACTAACTACTAGTTAACGAACCGAGCTTTTACAAAATCGTCACATCTCCATCGCAACTAATACTAAGTAGGTATTTACTCTTGACCTAGAAAGCTGAACCAGCTTTCGTGAAGGAGTAAAAATGAATACAAATCGCAGAGCGTTTCTTCGTACCGGTCTGGCCGTAGGGGCTGGAACCCTCGGCTCTAGCGCGCTTGCACCGCAGTTGGAAGGCGCAACGCCTTCCGGGGCTCTCACCAGCGGCGATGCGGCGATCCTCCGTTTTCTCTCGGCGGCGGAGATTATCGAGTCCGACCTGTGGGTTCAGTACAACGAGTTAGGCGGCACTCAGGACCAGGAAGTACCCGGCATCACGGGCGGCAATGCACCTTACACCAACGCGCTGTCGGTACTCGACTCGGACATGGCCCAGTACATCCACGACAACACTGAAGATGAGATTTCGCACTTCACGTTCATCAACGCGTACCTGGTGGCGAACGGCGCGGCTCCCGCGAACCTTGATCAGTTCCGGATCCTGCCGAGCAGCCGGGCAACCGGCGCTCGCCAGATCGGGCGAATCACGAATCTGATGCAGTTGACTATCGACACGAGCTTCTGGACGCGCTACCGCAGCCGCGACCATAATCCGGACCTGGATCCGAACTTTGTCTTCCCACAAGCGGTGCCGAGCTTGAATGTCGGGCAGCACCCTGCCATTCCGCGGAATAACGACGATCTCCACCCGGCCGATCACATCCAGGCGATCGCCAACACCGCCGGATTTCATTTTGTCGCCATCGAGCAGGGCGGCAGCAGCCTTTACCCGAGTCTGGCGCAACGCGTGACCGACGTGCAGGTGCTGCGGATTCTGCTCAGCATCGGACCCACTGAGACCGCACACTACCAGACGTGGGTGGACAAAGCGGGCAACGCGCCGCCGCTCACCGACCCCAAGAACCCGGCGCTCGTTTTTCCCGATCTCAATGCCCCGCCGTTCGGTGGGGAGGACTTTCAGACGAACCTGATCATGCCCGAGCCCTGCCCATTCCTGAATCGCAAGTTTCCACCATGCTCAATCATCAGACCGACACACACCACCGGCGCAGCGATGGCCGCGCTGAATGGCCTGGCAAAGAGCGGCCTGTTTATTGGTCAGCCCGACGCATTCTTCGACTACATGCAAACGCTCGCAGCCGAAGCCGATAACGCCAAGCGCGGCGGGTAGCAGAAGCGAGGTCCACGGGCGCGCGCAGCTATAGTAAACTGAAGTTTCGCTCTCGTGGACCCTTAGCTCAGTTGGTTAGAGTACTTCCTTGACACGGAAGGGGTCAGTGGTTCGAGTCCACTAGGGTCCACCATCGCGATTCATTCAAAGCAGAAAATCAGTCAGTGAGGTAAGCCGTCTCGGACCGCGGGAAGGCGAGAACCAGGACCGCTGCGACCAGGAAGAACGCGGCGTTCAGCGTCAGCGCCGAGCCGACGCCATGGCGATCTGCAAGTACTCCGATGGTGAGCGGTGCGAGCGCGCTCAAGCCCCGGCCCACGTTGTAGGTAAAGCCTTGTGCCGCGCCGCGAATACTTGAAGGATAGAGCTCCGCGAGCATCGCGCCAAACAGACTGAAGTACCCGGTGCCAAAGAAGCCGATCAGCGGACCAACTGCAAGCAAGACCGTTTCGTTGCGCAGCGTGTAAACGGGAATCAATGCGGCCGCGCACAGCATATAGATCACGAACGTGGTCCGGCGTCCGATCCATCCTGCAAGCCACCCGAACGTCAGGTATCCAGCTAACGCGCCGAGCTGCACCGGAACTACCGCAGCGCTGGTTCGCAAAATGCTCAATCCCGCGCCACCGGCGGAGACGGGAGCCGAGAGGTAACCCGGCAGCCAGGTAAACAAGCCCCAATAGGCGAATAGGACGGAAGTGGAAAGTGCTGTCGCGCGCAGTGTCCGGGATAAAAACGGCGCGCGAAAGATCGTCGAGAGTGGCTGTGCTTCGCCGCGCTGCCAGAGCGCAGGTTCCTGCACTCCACGCCGGATCCACAACGCGAGCAGGGCCGGAAGAATACCGACCAGAAACAACGCACGCCACCCGAAACGCGGCAGAACCAGTGCCGTTACGCCTGCCGCCAGCAAGTACCCGATTGACCAGCCCGACTGCATCACGGCCATGGCGCGATCGCGATACTTGCGCGGCCAGGACTCGGCCACAAGCACCGCTCCCGCAGCCCACTCCCCGCCTAAGCCGATGCCGACGATGCCGCGCCAGAAGAGCAACTCCGGGACCGAGCGCGCCGTGGCGGTCCCGGCGCTGCCGATGGAATAAACAAGGATGGTGTACATCAGCGCGCGTGCGCGTCCGACGCGATCTGAAAGGAGACCGGCGAGAATGCCTCCGAGGGCCGAGGCGAGCAGCGTGAAGGAGCCGATCAGACCTGCCGTCGCGTTGGAGAAGTGAAATTCCTGACGCAGCGTGTTCAGCGCGAAAACGTAGAGCAGCACATCGAGGGCATCGAGCAGATAACCCGTGTGTGCGGCGAACAGAGTGCGCCACTGCTGCGAGGTAACGGAGACCAAGTCCGAATTGTACGCTTGTGAACCAGCGCGGACGGTCACCGGAGTTGGTTGGGGGCAGAGGCGCGACAGTTTCATCCGCACCGGTGGCCCGGTACCGGGTTGACTTACCGTGCGGCAGAGTCTACGCTCCAATGTAGATCCTTCCATGGCTCATCTGAAGCGCAACGCAGTTCAATCGACGTTACGTTGTGAAGTGCGTCATCGTCGACCACTGAATTGTCCGCCTCCTGTTTATGGCGGTCTGCTTCCTCAGCGGTATGCCTGCTTGGCTCGACTGTTGCGAGATGACGACATCGAATTTCTGCGCAATGCCGGTTTCGTGAAGGAAGCAAGCCAGCTCCGAACCACTCATCGCAAGATCTTTGTCCGGCTGTTGAGGCATCTCGAGAAAGATACGTTGGCCTTCCTCGCTGAGCGTGAGCGGGTTCTGATCGAATCGAAGTCCGCCGCCACAATTCAGGATCACGTTCTGTTGAAGCTGCAGGTGCGACTTACGTTCGCCACCCTGCACGGGGCAGCGCTGTTGCACGCCCTGCATCTGGGCTCCTGCCTGTCGGCCTTACAACGCGGCTTGGCCGGCGTAGAAGCTATGTTCGCGCTGCCTCAGTTTAATGCGGCCGCAGCGAATTAGACCTTAGATCGCGAAGAAAGCGCATCAGCGCTCCTGTTTCGGCTTCGACCGATTCAACCCGAGTACCCGACTGTCCGGGCCCACTCTCAAATTTTTCGCCTGCCCGGGTAAGGCCGAACAGGACAGCGGTTGCAAATGCAGCCGACACAATCGACAAGGCTAAATTCGTGGACGCCCCATATACACCCTTCAACAGGTTGTTGAAAAGGTAGAGAAGCGAATCGCAAAACATGTAAGCCGTAAAGACCCGGCCGTAGAAGAGAACGTTACGGGGAACACTCGGCTTCCAGACCATTGAGAACAAACACTCCGTCAAGATGAGGAAGCCTGAGAGTTCACCATCCAGCACGTGCTTAGTCGTCGTCGCAACGGAGACATAATCACTTAGGCTGCCGGCCTGAAGCTCAGCGCGTAGTAAAAACAAACATATAGACAAGCTAGCCAGCAGTAGGATCACTAACATTCTTCTTCCCACAAAGCGAACGCCGCCGTATTGACGGCATCGCAGAGAGAAGACTTCCCAAGTCATACCGCACTCGAGAAACCCTATGACAACCAGCATTGAAGTCCAGACAGTGTAGTAGATCCCGGGCGAGTGCTGCACCACCGCCAGTAACACTGTCGACGCGAAGGAAAATACGAGCCATGCGGAGAGCCACGGATAACGGCGCAGCAATCCGCGCTGTGCGAGAGTCCACAGTGCGATTGCCTGGCACGCGGCGCTGGCGTACCAGGCATAAGTAACGATAAGTCGAAACACTCGCTCTGGCTCGTTTAAATCAGGTTTAGCTTATTGAAGGCCGCAAGTTACTTCTGATCTTTTTGGCCAGGCGCGCAAACGGGAGGGCAGTACGGCATCGGCGGATCGGCCTTGATGCTGGTGATGCTGAAGCTCAGGGTGCCGAGTGCAAAGGCGAGAAGAAACGCTTTTTTCATTTTGATATCTCCGTGGAAAAGGGTTGAGGGCGAGAGCCCGGCCGTAAGATGCACCATCGCAAATAGGTCGCGGCGCGAAAAAGGGAGCACAAGCTACCCCAAGTGTAGTGCACCGGCCTTTATTTGCGAATGAAACTGCTACGGTCGACGGATTAGTGCGTCATGGCGTAAATAACGTAATTTACGCCAATCCGAATGCCCAGAGCGGAGAATTTCTCGGGGTATTGAGGTTCGTCGGCCCACTCCCAGGAGTCGCCGAGATCCATGTTGTGACAGATCGCCACCATCAGGCGGCCTTTGTCATCGTAAATTCCACGCCACCTCGGATAGATGCCGTCCTTCTCATAGACACGCCCGGAGTGAAGGAACTGCGCACCCGGCACCTGGTAGCGATCATCCAGATCGTAGAGCGTGTGAAAGATCTGCTCGGAGTCTTCTAACTCCACAATCGGCCGGTCGGGGAAGACGCGATTCATACTCGCGACAAAAACCGACCACTCTTCCGTGCCATGAAAGTCATCGCACATGAAGAAGCCGCCCCGCAAAAGGTATTCGCGCAGTTTTGCAGCTTGCGAATCGGTGAGTTGCCAGTGCCCGACTTCAACACCATACAGCCACGGCCAGTTGTAGACTTCATCGCCATCGTCGAGATTCACGGGTTGCTCCACAGAGCGCGCGTGAATGCGGGTCAAACGTCGCAGTGCTGCAGAGAAGTGGCGGTCAGACCGCGGATAATCGATGGTCCAGTTCGAGGCGCCCTGGGTCCAGTCGCCACGCGATCGCCAACCGTAACCGGCGATAGGCGGATACATCAGACGCGCAAACGCCCATTCCGTTTTCTCCTGGTAATCGGGGGGCAAAGGAAACTGCTCGTATTCGACTCCGGGGTATTCGCGAAACGGGCGCTGGAACGCCGCTGCCACGCTCAGCAGCAGGACACCGGAGGCCGCGACGATCAGCAGGCGGGAGCGCATTTTTCAATCTGGCCCGAAAAATTCACTCTAGCACGCGAGGGCAATCGGCAAAACACATGGCCGTGTCATACCCTTGACATCGCAGTGCTACAAAAATATACTGCCGCGCAGGGGTTAGAGCCAAACTATGATCCAGGTCAGATCGCTTTGCGCGATTGTTGCGCTATTGGTGTTTTCGACGGCTTCACTTTTTGCTCAGGCAGTCAGCGCGACTATCCTGGGCACCATTACAGATATCAGCGGCGGAATTATCAGCGGCGGTAAGGTAACGATAACAGAAACCAATACCGGAACTGTCCGCAGTGCTGACACCAACGAAAGCGGCAACTTCGTGTTTGCCGATGTACCCCCCGGAATTTACTCCGTCTCCGTTGAATCGGCAGGGTTCAAGCGCGAAGTTCGATCCAACATCGAAGTACAGATCAACACCAGCAATCGTGTCGACTTACAACTGCAGCCGGGCAATGTTTCGGAGTCCGTGGAAGTACGCGCCGAGACGCCGCCACTGCAGACGGACCGCGCCGATACCAGCGTGAAGATCGAGACCGTGCAGACCGCGAACTTGCCGGTGGGCACCAACCGCAACTTTCAATCGCTCCTGAACCTGGTCCCCGGCACCACCCGCGCCTCATTCCAGCATTCGCAGTTTTTCAATGCGGCAAGTTCGCTTCAGACCGAAGTGAACGGCCAGATGCGCATGGGGAACAACTACCAACTGGAGGGTATCGACGATAACGAGCGCACCGGG
The DNA here is from genome assembly GCA_963792655.1 of Bryobacterales bacterium. GTDB lineage: Bacteria > Acidobacteriota > Terriglobia > Bryobacterales > Bryobacteraceae > DOZZ01. Next base: position 719,460 of record CAWBWU010000003.1, on the reverse strand, counting down.
TTGCTGCAGATCATCGTGCCGCCGCTTGAGGCCATCCAAACGGTGGACGTTTCGACCAGTAATTTCGATGCGGAACTCGGGCGCGCCTCAGGCGCCGTCACGAACGTCATGTTGAAGTCGGGAACCAATCAGTTTCATGGCGCTGCTTACGAGTTTTTTAAGAACAACAAACTCAACGCGCGCAACTTCTTCGACAAATCGGTCGGAGCACTGCATTACAACTACTACGGTGGAAACGTCGGCGGGCCGATCATCAAGAACAAACTCTTTTTCTTCGGCGACTTCCTGCGAATCTCCGACCACGAAGCGAACGCCAACACCCTGACGATCCCGACCGCCGCCCAGATCTCAGGAAACCTGAGCGCTTCGACGACGACGATCTACAACCCTTTTACCGGCAACCCGGATGGTACGGGCCGGCAGGCGTTCCAGAACAACACCATCCCGTCCAACCTGATCAACCCGATCTCCGCCAAGTTACTGGCCTTATTACCGGCCCCGAATGTGCAGAGTACGTCAGGCACAAATAACTACTTCGCATTGCTGCCGTTCTATAAGGACACCAATTCCTTCGATGCCAAGTTAGACTACAACCTGACGGACAAAGACCGCGTTGCCGGGCGCTTGAGCTTCGCCCGTCCCGTGGTTTATCAGGCGCCGATCTTTGGAATAAAAGCTGGCGGACCGGCGCAAGGCAACTTTGAGGGCACCGGGGTCCAACGTACTTATAGCACCGGGCTGAACTACGACCGCATCATCTCGCCAAGCCTCATCGCAGAGTTCCGCGTCGGCGTTGCGCATTATCATAACGAGGCGCAGAACGCCGATTACGGCATGAACACGTCTTCTGACCTGGGTATACCCGGCGTAAACATCGGGCCTTTCTACAGCGGCATCGTCGGAATCAACATCGGCTCGTTCTTCTCGAGCAACCTGATCGGGTATTCCGCCAGCGTGCCTTGGATCCGTGCCGAAGCAAACATCGATGTAGTGAACTCCTGGACGAAGATTCTGGGCAACCACACCATAAAATTCGGCGCTGACCTGCGCCGTGTTCGCGACGACTTGTTACAGGATCAGACCTTCAGCCCGCGCGGTCTCTACACTTTTGGCGGCGGACAGACGGCCCTGAATAATAATGGCAAGACCAGCGCAACGAGTTATTACAACAACCTTGCGTCCTTCCTGCTCGATGTACCGAGCCAGGCTGGCCGCGACCTCGGTCAGTACTTCCCGGCATACCGACAATGGGAGTTCTTCACCTTTGCCCAGGATAAGTGGACCGTCAGCCCCGAAGCTTACCGTTGACGTAGGCGTGCGGTGGGAGTTCTACAAGCCGGGAACGCCGCGGTTCGATGGCGGCTTCTCGAACTATAACCCGGCGAACAACACGCTCGTGATCGCTGGTGTGGGGAACAATCCGTCCAACTTGGGCATGAAGACACGCTACACGGACTTCGCTCCGCGTCTCGGCGTTGCCTACCGCTTGAGTGAGAAGACCGTGATCCGTTCCGGATTCGGTATCAGCTACACGCCGTTCCCCGACAATAACTACGCTTACAATTATCCAATTCGCGCGAACAACCAATTCGATCCGGCGGTCTCGACTTACGGTCCGGCGGTTCTGCCGTCCGGCCAGGTAGCGACGTTCCAAACCGGTTTCCCGGCGCCGATCAATCCGCCAATTCCGGCGAACGGGATCATTACGAACCCGCCGGTCGCGTCGACCTACAACACGGTAAACACGAACTTCAAGAACCCGTACGTCGAGTCTTGGAACTTCGCCGTGCAGCAGGTACTGCCTTTCAAACTGGTCCTCGATGTCGCCTACGTAGGCAATCACGGAGTAGATTCGGTCGTGGCGCTCAACCTGAACGCGTCAACAGTGGCAGGCGGCGGCCCGGCCAGCCAGCCGGAGTACGTTTTCGGAAAACGCACGGCGACCACAAACTTCTATTTCGGAGGGTACTCCACAAGCTACAACGCACTCCAGGTCAAGTTAGACCGCCGCTTCAGCAACGGTTTTGCTTTGACCACTGCTTATACCTGGGGCAAGGGCATGGGCTTTCAAAGCGGTGACGACGGTGGCCTGACCTTCTATGTGAACCCGCGCCGAAGCTATGCACGCAACGACTTCGATCGCAAACATACGTTTGTCCAGAGCTATATCTATGATCTTCCGTTCGGCCCTGGCAAACGCTGGCTGCATAGCAGCATCGTCGGCAATGTTCTGGGCGGATGGCGCGTGAATGGCATTCTCACCCTGATGTCCGGCACGCCCATGACTATCGGCGGTGGCAGCGCTCTGAACACGCCAGGCAACTCACAAACGGCGGACCAGGTAGCGGCGGTGCAGATTCTGCATGGCATCAACATCGGCAACCCGTGGTTCAGCCCGACCAGCTTCGTGCCCGTAACGGTAAACGGCGTATTCGGCAATACAGGGAGGAACTACTTCGACGGGCCCGGCTTCTTCAACCTGGACGCGTCTCTCTTCAAAGTAATCAGGGCTCGCGAACGTTACAGCCTCGAGCTGCGTGCGGAAGCTTTCGGAGTTACGAACACCCCGCAGTTCAGCAATCCGAACACGAACGCGGCGAACTACAATCCTGATCCTTCGAAGAATACGTTTGGGGTGATTACCGGCGCGGGCGGAGGGAGAACGGTACAGCTCGGAGTAAAGTTCGTCTTCTAGAGTTACTGAGGAGCGCAAAACACAAACTCGCAGATCACCTTCCGGCGACCTGCGAGTTTGTCTGATTTCGTTAAAGCCTGCCGGTCAGAAGCAAAATAACCACGATCAACAACACCAGACCGAGGCCTCCGCTGGGGAAGTAACCCCAGCCGCTGCTGTATCCCCACGTCGGGAGTGCGCCCAGCAGCGCGAGCACCAGAATGATCACCAGAATCGTTCCTAACATCGTGAATCCTCCTATCGGTTATCAGGCGGCGCTTTGATTTAAGTTTCTCGCCGTCCGTTGTCCTGCCCACAACAATAACTTCACTGCCGGGCCCAGCCACCGGCGCAGCGCCATACCTTCTAAACGCGTACTGCCTCCGATCGCAGGCAGTAAGAAAGTCGCGAGCGTCCCGATGGTTTCAATTGTTTTCTCGGGAAACATATCATGAATTCGTGCGAGAGTCTTGGCGGCGCCGCCGAGTACTCGCTCGCCATGGCCATCTCTCGCCGAGTCAACGATCTGGCGCGCCGCGCGAGACGCGTCGATCGAAACTCCCGGCAGCATAGCGCTTGCCGTGAACCAATCGGCCTCTTTGTCGGACTGGCCGCGAAACTGGGCGTTCATCGCTGAACCCGTGCGCATCAGTCCAGGGAAGATGGCCGTTACGGTCACATTGTGTTTCGCCAGTTCGGCACGCAGGCCTTCCGATAAACCGGCCACGGCGAACTTTGCGGCGGAGTAGGGAACCAGGTGCGGCACACTTACCTTGCCGCCGATCGAGCTGATGTTCACGATCTTGCCCGCATCTTGCGCGATGAACTGTGGCATCACAGCGAGGATGGGGTACAGCGTACCCCAGAAGATCACGTCCATCGCTTCTTTGAAATCCGTGACCTCCATGTTCTCGACCGGCCCCACCTGGATCGCGCCCGCATTGTTCACAAGCACGTCGATCTTCGAGTAGTGCGCGGTGACCGCGGCAACCATCGACTTCACCTGTGCCTCGTCGGTCACGTCGCAAACTTGCGTCAGCACCTCATATCCGCGCCCTTCAAGGTCCTGCTTCGCGCGTTCCAACTCGGATGCATCGCGTGCGCAGATCGCGAGCTTCGCGCCGCGCCCGGCAAACTCGCGAGCCATCTGCAATCCAAGCCCTTTCGAGCCTCCGGTAATCAGTACGACCTGCCCGAGAAACGAACGATCGGCCTTTCGGTTTGCGTTGCGAATCAGAACGGCGGCTCCTACGCCTACGCCCAGCAGCAGAGCTTTCGTTTTCAGTTTCATGGTTTCAGCACCACCTTGATGCAGCCTTCCTTCTTCGCATTGAACGTCTCGTAGCCTTTGCTGCCCTCATCAATCGAGAGCCGGTGCGTGATGATAAACGACGGATCGATTTCGTTCTTCTCGATGCGTTCGAGCAGCGGCTTCAGGTACTTGTGCACGTGAGTCTGGCCCATTCGTAACGTCAGGCCTTTACCGAAGGCCGCACCGATGGGGAACTTGTCGATGAAGCCGCCATACACTCCGGGAATCGAGACCGTGCCTCCCTTGCGGCACGCCTGAATTGCCTGGCGCAACGCGTGTGGTCGATCCGTCTCGAGCATCACTGCCTGTTTCGCGCGATCGTACAACGCGTCGATCGAACTGCCGTGGGCTTCCATGCCCACCGCATCGATACATGCGTCGGGTCCGCGGCCGCCCGTCATTGCTTTGAGTTTCTCGAGCAGGTCGCCGTCGCCTGCGTCCAGAACCTCAGCCTTGCTTGCGGTGCGTGCGAGTTCTCTGCGCTCCGGAACATCGTCGATCCCGATCACGCGTTCTGCACCCAGCATGAATGCGCAGCGTACGGCGAGTTGGCCGACTGGCCCGAAGCCCCAAATCGCCACGACATCGCCTGGGTAGATATGGCAATTTTCCGCCGCCATGTAAGCGGTCGGGAAAATGTCAGTCAGGAAGAGCGCGCGCTCATCGCTGACCGAGTCTGGAATCACCATAGGCCCGACATCGGCAAACGGCACGCGCACATATTGTGCCTGGCCGCCGGCGTAACCCCCGAAAATATGCGAGTAACCAAACAAGCCGCTGCCGGAATAGCCATAAAGCTTCTCTGCCGCGGCCGCGTTGGGATTAGAGTTATCGCATAACGAGAACATCTGGTTCGTGCAGAAGAAGCAGCGGCCGCACGAGATCGTGAAGGGCACCACCACGCGATCGCCCTTCTTCAGATTCTTGACGTCCGTGCCAATCTCGACAACTTCGCCCATGAACTCGTGGCCTAGAATATCGCCGGTCTTCATCGACGGAATCTGGCCGTTGTAGAGATGCAGGTCGCTTCCGCAAATCGCGGTGAGCGTGATCTTCAGCAGCGCATCGCGTGTGTTGATGACTGTCGGTTCGGGAACTGTTTCCACCCGAACGTCGTTCTTTCCATGCCAGCAAACAGCCTTCATCGGCGGTTATCTCCAGGCCGGCGCGTCGCTGGCCGGGAATGAATCTTCAGAAGCGGCGTGAATCTGTTCGCTCTTCTCGTGTTCGTTCTGCTGTGTCGCAGAGGCGAAACGTCCAGAACTTTGCCCGGTGCTGGTCGGCAACTCTCCGGCTTCGAGAATTGTCTTGAAATTCTTCAGGTCAGTTGCGACCTGCTTCTCGGGATCGGAGCCCATCAGCTTGGCGACGTACGAACCGACAGCGCCGCCCGGAGGATTGTATTGCAGCGACACTTTGACAGTCGTGCCGCGGCCACCGGGTGCATCTTCGAAATTGACGGAGCCGGTATTCGCGACCGAGGCGCCCGGCAACGAACGCCAGCCGATCAGCTCGTCCTGAATTTCGTTGATGATTTCGGCGTCCCATTCGAGCGTGGTGCCCGCAATCCCTTTGGTCTGCCAGTGCGACTGGGTGGGACTGGTCTGCTGGACGGACTTGCAGATTCTCCATAAATTGCGGCAAATTCTCAAGCTGCCGCCAGAACGCGAACACTTCGTGGCGCGGACGGTTAATGGTCACGCTCTTGTCGACACGAACGCCCGTCTCATACGCAATGGTGGCGTTGTACCCTTCTCGTTCGGACGAGGTGTTCACACCGAGCGATTTGTACGCGGAGCAATGCCCGGTAACGCCGCGGCGCAAAAGCGCTACGCCGGCGAGCGCGAGCCCGATACCAGCAAAGTGCCCGGTCTTCAGACCCCTCCAGATCAACAGTGAGCCCGCGACGACTGAAGCGCCTCGCTCCAGATCGCCCACGTTCGCGATTTGATGTCTTGTAGTGAGTTCCATGTTTCCTTTCGCGCTGAATCGGCCGGCTACTCCGGCATTCTCTCGTTCAGTTCTGTTGCGAGCCGTTCGACCGGCGTTTTGCGGCTGAGCCGCTCGAGTTCTTCCAGGTGAAACTTGCCGCTCACGCCTAGTTGTTCGCCGATCACATGTAGCATTTGCAGCACCAAAGTCATCTCTTTTTCTGCAAGTAGATTGATCTGCAGATCCAGGTGAGCGCGGCTCTCGGCACGGCGGCTCATTCGATTCTGCTTCATCAGGACGAAGGTCGACAGAAAAATTGCTTCGACCGACACGGCCATCGAGAGCAGTTGAAAAGGGAAGGGATCGAACACAGGTACACCGAAGAAGTTGCCGGTGTTGATCAGGAAGTAGACCAGAAAAAACACAGCGTGCGTGAGCACAAATACGAAGCTTCCGGAGAAGTCGCCGACCATGTCGGCCGTGCGGTCCTTCCAGGAGCGCCGCGCCAGGAAGGCACGTTCCAGGCGCAACACGACATCAATGTTCTCTTTAATCGCGCCCTTGTCTGTGGGCGCGTGTTCCTGGCTTCGATGCGCGCTCCGGCTAAATTTCATACTGCGGCTCCCGAGCCGCAGGAGCAGTCTCTTTTTGGTCGCTCATCACCCGGGTCAATTCCGCGCCGATGAAAAAGATTTGCGATGAATAGAACACCCAAACCAGCAAGATAACCAGTGAGCCCGCCGCACCATACGGCGATCCCACGCTCGTGCTGCCCAGGTATAGGCCAATCAGAAATTTCCCGAGTGTGAAGAGCGCGGCGGTAATCAGCGCGCTCAACCTGACGCTGCGCCAGGTGACGTGCACATCAGGAACGATCTTATACATCGCCGCGAACAGCAGAGCGATCACCGCGAGTGACACGACAAAGTTGAAAGCCTGGATCAGCCCCGCGCCGAAAGGCAAGGCTCCTGCGAAAAACTTCTCGACTGCGGTGAGCCCGGCGCTGACAACAAGGCTCACCATCAGCAGAAACCCGATGCCAAAGACCATCGCAAACGAGAAGAAGCGGTATTTAAGCAACGCCCAGATACCGGAGCTCTCCTGTACGGGCGCGCCGAGAATCAGGTTGAGAGAATCGCGCAACTGAGCGAACACGCCCGACGCACCCACTAAGAGTGTTATCAGTCCCACCACTGTCGCCAGCACTCCCGTCGCGGGGTGATGCGCGTTTTGAAGCATCGACTGAATGGCTTCCGCGCCCTGCTTGCCGACGAGGTCCTGAATTTGCGAAACGATCTGGCCGCGCGCCGCCTCGGCGCCAAACACCATGCCGGCGATCGCGACCGTAATCACTAACAACGGCGCGATTGACAGCATGGTGTAGTAAGCCAGCGCGGCGCTTAGAGTTGGTACATCGTGCTTCCGCCAACCATCGAAAGTAGCGAGGAGCCTTGCTTTCCAGGACATGAGCCGTTGCGAGAGAAACTAGCTGCGCGCCGCGCTGACGCCTTCGCCTTCCTGCATTGAACACGCGAAGAGAGAAATCATTTCGCGATTGAATGCAGGCAGGTCATCCGGCTTCCGGCTGGACACAAAGTTTCGCTCACGCACTACTTCGCGATCCACCCAGTTGGCGCCGGCGTTGCGCAGATCGTCTTGGATCGTGTGATAACTCGTCAGCGTGCGGCCTTCCACGCATCCCGCCGAGATCAGTTCCCATCCGGCGTGACAGATAAACGCGATCGGTTTTGACGCGGCGTCCATCTCGGAGATGAAGCGCTTCACGTCTGGTTCCATGCGCATGGTGTCTGCGTTCATCGCGCCGCCAGGTAAAACCAATGCCTGATAGTCCGATGCAGAGACGGAACCGACCGTCTTATCGACATCTACCTTCTTGCCTTTCACATCGTGCTGGACGCCTTGTATGCTGCCGCTTTTCAGCGAAACGATGTCGACCTTCGCGCCGGCTTTTTCGAGTGCGTCAACCGGGCTGGTCAACTCCTTCTCTTCGAATCCATCCGTGGCCAGCACTGCCACTCGCAGGCCCTTCAAATTTTCGTCGCTCATGTGATTGTGATTTCCTTTCTTCGATCAAAAGGGCGGAGCCGCCTGCTGCTATCTTGCAGAACGCTCCGCCCTCTTTACCGCACCCGTTTCAATTAACCGAGAAAACCGGAACCGCCAGAACTCTTTTTGGATTGAGGTGCGTTCGCCTGATCGTTCACCATAGCCATGGCGATTTCGGTCAGGCGCTCGTCGGTCTCTTTCTCTTCATCGAGCGTTTCTTCAAGCAGCCGGACAGCTTCCTCGTTGCCCAGTTGGCGCGCGAACTCCCGCGCCGAACCATAACCCGCCATTTCATAATGCTCCACGCGTTGTGCCGAGGCGATCAACCCTGCATCGCGTACCGCGCCCGCGTCGGTGTTGCTGATCATCTCGTCGCCTTCCTTGAGAAGACCTTCCATGCCCTTACACTTGTCGCCGCTGCTCTTCTGACCGAGCCGTGTAAAAATGCTCTCGAGCCGGCTTACGTGGTTTTCGGTTTGCGCCAGGTGCTCCTGAAAGCCTGCGCGCAATTCTTCATTGGAAGCGGCTTCCACCATCTTCGGAAGCGCTTTCACGATCTGCGTTTCAGCGCTGTACAAATCGCGGATCTGTTCGAGAAACAAATCCTGCATGGATGCTAACTTCATGGCGTTTCCTCTTTCTCGCTCGAGTCAGCAGCAAACTCGCTGCTAGCGCGGTTGATTGAGTTGCAACGGCGTGTCCAAACGGAAAGTCAGTACAGTTTCGGCCGGCACACGAACGCTTTCGCCCTTGGTCAGTACTTCGGCGCCTGCGCCCGCAGCGCCACCGGCAGCTGCTCCGATCAATGCGCCCTTGCCGCCGCCAGCGATCGCGCCAAGCAGGGTGCCGAGCAATGCCCCGCCGCCAACAAATTCGCCAGTGCGGCGATTCTTGCCGATGCCGTCGCGGCCATTCCCCTCTTCGCGGATGTCTTCCGAATTGACCTGGTACATCGTGCCGTTCACAGAGATGCTTTGCAGGTCGAGGCCAACACTGTTGTTCCCCATGTTGCGGACGACGAGTTGTGCGTCAGACCCTTGCGGCACAATCACGTTGCCATTGCTGTCCAGAATGTCCTGAGCGATGGAGGCCGTGTACGTCCGGCCATTGCCAGCCGACCGTGAGTTGATTTGCTCGTTGGTGCGAACCGCGATCTGAGTGCCCGCGGGAAGCGTGGTCCAGGTCGTATAGTTCTGGCCTTCGGTCTGTCGCGTATAGATCGGGTTGGGCGGCGCGTTCTGCGCATAACCGCCGTTCGGATTGGAATTGTAGATTGGCTGCTGGTAGCCCGGCGCGGGTGGTGGAGTGTTCGAGTATTGACCCCGGCGAACTTCGCCGCGATTGGGACCATCGTAAGGCCCGGCGCCATTGCCGTTGTAGGGGCCGCCCGCGTTAAATGACAGGTCTTGCAACTGGTCGACGTTGAAACGGCGCAGATCGCCATCCAAAGAGCGGAAAACGATCGTGTTTCCGGTGCTGCTCACCAGACGGCCTTGCACCTGAGTACCGTCGTTCAAAGTGAGCGTTTGCTGCGCGGAAGCGATTGCCAAAGGCAGTATTGCCGCCGCAGCCAGAGTGTACAGCTTGAGCATAAAAAGATTCCTCCATTGGCTTCTGTGCAATCAGTTCGCCAATAGCCGCTAACTCGTTACAGCCACTTGCCCTTGTTATGATGCGGGGTTGCGAACCTGGTACTGGCTGACCGCGTTTCTTAGCGCAGCGTTGCTATTCCTGATTCAGCCGGTTTTGGCCAAGGCGTTGTTGCCTGTCTTCGGTGGCGCCGCGAGTGTCTGGACCACCGCGCTGTGCTTTTTTCAACTCGTGTTGCTGCTCGGATACCTGTGGGCGTTCGCACTGTCTCGAATGCCGCCAAGGGCCGCGCGGCTCTTCCACGCCGCTCTGCTGTTAGGCAGTGTCGTGTTGCTGCCAGTTTCGCCCCGCGTGCAGGCAGGCAGCAATCCTATGCTTCAGGTGTTGTCCACGCTGCTGGTCAGCGCAGGTCTGCCGTGCTTCCTGCTATCCGCTACCTCGCCTCTGTTGCAGAGCTGGTACTCCGGGCGGTTCGCGGGCGCAATTCCCTGGCGCGTCTTTGCCATTTCGAATGTCGCTTCCCTTGCCGGCTTGCTGGCTTACCCGCTGGTGCTTGAGCCTTTGGTAGGCAACGCCGCAATGCTGCGTGGCTGGTCGTTCGGGTACGCGCTGTTTGCCTTACTCTGCGTTGTGGCCGCGATTGCTGGTCCCTTTTCGCGTGAATCATCGGCACAGAAAGTAACGCGGGACGCTGCTCTCGTTTGGCTCGCACTCGCGTTTGCTCCATCAGCTCTATGGATGGCGGTCGTCAGTTATCTGAGCCAGTCGGTCGCGCCCGTGCCGCTGCTCTGGATACTCCCGCTCACCATTTATTTAGTGAGCTTCGCGTGGTGCTTCTCGGCATTCTCTCCCTACGACGCTCAACGCATGCGCTGGTTGTTACCGGCCGGAATTATTGCGGTCGTTGCCGGCATGCGATGGCACACCTGGTCGGCCAGTCTGCTGCCCGCGCTCGTGCTCTTCGGTGCGGGTCTCTTCGTATGTTGCATCTTTTGTCACGGCCAACTCTATGAGCGCCGGCCGGCGCCTGCACAGTTGACCTACTTCTACCTGATCGTCGCGCTTGGCGGAGCACTCGGCGCGGCGTTCGTCAGCCTGGCGGCGCCGTCGCTCTTTCGCGGCATGACGGAGCTTCCGGTCGCCGTCGGGATAACTGCGCTCCTCGGGCTCGCACTGGTCTACCGCTATCCGGCGCGGCGACTTATACGCACCGGGCTGCTGCTGATCGCTGCATTCTTTGTCGCCAACGCAATCGACACCGATGCGGCGGTGTCAGCCCGAAATTTCTACGGTGCCATTCAGGTTCGCGAGAACGGCACCGGGCTTGATCGCCAGCGCATGCTCTACAACGGCTCTACATTGCATGGAGTGCAGTTCACCGATCCTTCACGCTCTCAGGAACCGACTGCATACTACGCGAAAGATTCAGGCGTGGGGCTGATCTTGAATGGGCTCACGAAGAATGCGCGCCGCGTCGGCATCATCGGCTTAGGCGCGGGTACGCTTGCGGCGTATGGACGCGCGGGCGACACTTTCCGCTTTTATGAATTGAACCCGCTGGTGATCGATATTGCGCGAAAGGATTTCACGTTCCTTCACGACACGGCGGCGCATGTGGAGGTGATCGAAGGCGATGCGCGGCTGCAACTCGCGCGCGAGCCGCTGCAGAATTACGACGTGCTCGTAGTCGACGCGTTCTCAGGCGATGCGGTGCCCGTCCATCTTCTAACTACGCAAGCATTCGCGCTTTATGAGAAGCAACTCGCACCAGATGGCGTGCTGCTGCTGCACGTGACGAATCGGTATCTGAATCTGGCAAGCCTTGCGGTTCGCACCGCGCACGCAACGGGGCACAAAGCGCAAACGCTTTACAGCGCGGCAGCTCCTGCGCGTGGCGTAACCGATGCAGTGTGGGTGATTGTTGCGGGGAATACTGCGGCGATCCCAAACGCAAAAGTCTGGACCGACGACCGCAGCGATTTGCTCTCCGTTCTGCGGTGAGGGGCAGCTCTCGAAAGCGCTGCCCCTGGTTGACTAACGCTTGCGCGCGGCCGACTTCTTTACCGCCGGCGCGCTTGGTGACGGCCGGCTGCTCTTCTTCCTCTTCCTCTTCCCTTCTTCTTCGCCGCCGCCGGACGCCGCAACTTCGCCCAGGATGCGCTCGGAGATCTCGGTCAGCTTATCGTCGGTCTCTTTCTCTTCATCGAGAGTCTGCCGCAGCAGTTCGACGACTTCTTCGTTCTGCAGTTGTTCCGCAATCGCCCGCGCGGTTCCGTACGCGGAAATTTCGTAGTGCTCCACTTTCTGGGCCGCGGTGATCAGCATCACGTCGAGAATTTCGTCCGACGCGTCTTCTTCCATTGTTTCCGAGCCTTCCTGCACCAGGCCCTTCATTGCGGCGCAGGGTTTGCTCTTGGCCTTCGCGCCGAGGTGCTCGAACACCTGTTCGATGCGCGCGACATGGCCCTTGGTCTGTTCCAAATGTTGCTGGAACGCTTTCTTCAGTTCGGCGTCTGATGCAGCCTTCGCCATCTTCGGCAGAGCGCGCACGAGTTGCTTTTCGGCGTCGTAAAGATCTTTCAGTTCTTCTACTAGTAGTGCATCAAGCGTGTCGATGGTCATGCGAAAGGCGTAGCACGAACTCAGCCATTGCTCAGTGCCGCACAGTCGCTGTTTTGCGCAACTCTAAAATCAGATGCATCACGCGATTCTCGATCTCCTGACAACTGCGCCGGTACACGTTCAAACTGCGCCCATAAGGGTCTTCAATATCCCAGCGGCGTACGTCTGCAGACAGATCCCCAGGTAAATCGCTGCCCGCCATGTTCAAGATGATGTCGGCATCGGTGTGAGCCGGGTCGAACTGCTTCGGTACGTGTGACGAGATATCGATGTTCTTCTCGAACATCGTTTCAATGGTCTCGGCTGCAACGCTTGATGTTGGATACAGTCCGGCGCTCGATGCCGTCATCACGTCGCTGCCGTACGCTCGCGCGAAACCTTCTGCCATCTGGCTGCGGCAACAATTGCCGATGCAGACGAAGAGCACTTTTTTCACAGCTTGCAGTGTAGCTTGCGCCTTGCTTTACGGGCGGCCTCAAACAAAGGTATAGTTCTCTGCCATGAGTGAGGACACGCCGCGGAAGACTGGACCCGATCTGCTAGAGCCACGGCCTCTGTCGTTTCTCGAAGTGCTCGACGAAGAGTATTGGGCACTTCTGGACAAAGGTCCCTCTGACGAAAGCTTCCGGTTGCGAGCTGCGTATTTAAAAGCCGGGAATTCAGATCCGGCGTGCGCGGTCGAAACGCCGGAGGCGCTTGCGTATCGCGATTACGTGATTGGCAAGTTGCACGAAAGCCGGCGCCGCGCACTCTGTTTTTCAGGCGGCGGTATTCGCAGCGCCACCTTTGCCCTCGGCATTCTGCAGGGCCTCGCGCACCACTCGAGAAAGCACGGCCTCGACCGGCCCGATCTTCTGGGTGAGTTCGACTATCTTTCGACTGTGTCGGGCGGCGGTTATCTGGGCGGATGGTTCTCGGCCTGGGCTTCGCGCCTTTCAAAGCGAGAAAACCTGGATGCGCCGCCGGTCTCCGAGCCAGGGCCGAAACCGGACATACCCGATACCAAGGCGCCCGGAGCTTCCCATCCCGCCACACCCGAACAGGTGACTGCGGAGCAGGCCAGGCGCGCTGAACTGGCCAAGCCAGACATTCCGCTGAAGCAGGCCGACATTCCCGATCGGCGCGATGGGAGCGCGTTGGTGATGCACGATCTGGCACAACTGCCCAAGCGCCTCTTTGCGCCGGAGCGCACGCCGCTTCAGTACCTCCGCGCTTACAGCAATTATCTTTCGCCGCACTCAGGGCTGTTGTCGGGCGATACGTGGGCGCTTGCCTCCACAGTGGTTCGCAATATGTTTCTGAACTGGCTTGTGTTGCTTCCTGCGTTCGCCGCGGTGCTGCTGCTTCCCGTTCTGTGCTGGCGAATCCTTCGGTTACAACCCGGTGACTTTCAGTGGCAGACCATTTGGACACTCGGCGCCGTGAGCCTCATTTTCGGTGCCGTAGCGACCGCGTATGTCGGCTACGATCTCCCGAACGCGGGAAACGCGAAACGGCCGACCCGAAGTTTCATCATGGGCTGTCTGATTCCCTTGACGATCTCTGCGGTTTCACTTGTGCTGTTCTGGCGCTGGCTCCCGCCCGACGGCACGCCGCGTGGATGGTGGGACATCGTTGGCTACGGCGCGAGCGGATTACAGTTCTGGCACTTCGGGATTTTTGGCGCGCTGATGCATGGCGGCGGAATGCTGCTGGGCATGATCCACGTCAAACTGCGCTTCAACCGCCCGGCTACCATGACCAGCATCTTGGCAAGCCTCGCGGCGTTGGTAACGGGTTTCGCCGGCGGAATTGTGGCATGGCTCATCCCTCATTTCGCAAGCAGTAGCTCACAACTTCAGAGCGCCATGCAGATTCCGAAAATCTACGCGTGCGTCGCGTTTCCCGCGGTGATGGCTATCTTCGCATTCTCGAGCGTGCTGTTGGTGGGCACCACGAGTTATCTGACAGAAGATGAGGATCGCGAGTGGTGGGCGCGCTCGGGCGGATGGTTTCTCGCGCTGGCGCTCGGCTGGCTGGCGTTCTCGTCCGTAACGTTATTTGCGGCGGCGACGCTTGACGAGATCAACTTGCGCGTCGGTACCGCTTTATCCGCATTGACCGGAATCAGCGGCTTCCTGGCCGCGAAAGCAGGGAAGAGCGCAGCGAGTTCATCGGGGATGCACGAGACCGAGGGCTACAAGGCCGGCACGGGAATTTCGTCTGCCTTATTGCAACGCTTCGGAACCAAGCTGATTCTCCCCGTGTTTTTGTTGCTTCTCACCGTGTTAATTGCAACGTTCAATGGCCGCATGCTGCTGTGGATGGGTGCACCGCTGGTCTACGACAAGCTGTGGGACAGTGCAAAGGAGCCGCTGACGCTCCTCACAACGTACGCGCTGATTTGCGCGATCGCCTCCTGGTTCATCAACGTCAACAAATTTTCGCTGCACGCGATGTATCGCGCGCGGCTGATCCGTGCATATCTTGGCGCGTCCAACGAGGCTCGCGACCCGCATCCTTTCACTGGCTTTGACGAGAACGACAACGTGGCTATGTGCGCATTGACCGCGCATCGTCCGATGCATGTGGTCAACATGACGTTGAACCTGGTGCATGGTTCGAACCTCGCGTGGCAAGAACGCAAAGGCGCGTCCTACACTTCGACGCGCTTGCATACCGGCGGTCTGTGCGTCGGCTATCGCGATTCGGATCGCTACGGCGGACATTATAAGAACCTCCGCAACAAAGTTCCCATCACGCTGGGCACGGCGATTACGATCTCGGGCGCGGCGGCGAGTCCGAACATGGGTTATCACTCATCACCGCTGCTCACGCTGGTGATGACGCTGTTCAACGCGCGGCTCGGCTGGTGGCTCGGCAATCCGAACGCACCCAACAAAGTTTGGGAACGGCCGGGTCCGCGCTGGGGCATTCGCGCCTTCTTCGACGAAGCGGCGGGCCTGACCACGAGCACCAATCCCTGGGTGTATCTGTCCGACGGCGGGCACTTCGAGAATCTTGGCCTGTACGAGATGGTGTTGCGCCGCTGCCACCACATCGTCATCTCAGACGCCGGTTGCGATCCGAACTATGCGTACGAGGATCTCGCCAACGCCATTCGCAAGATCCGCATCGATCTCGGCATCTCGATCGAGTTCACTCCGCCTTCCATGCCGATGTCACCCTCACAGCGGCCGGACGACAGGTACTCCGGGCGGCATTGCGCGCTCGGCACCATTCAATACAGCGACGTCGATGGGCCCGATGCGCCGTTTGGGACCATCGTCTATATCAAGCCATCGTTGAACGGGAACGAGCCTGCGGATCTGCAGCACTACGCCACGTCGCACAAACCGTTCCCGCATCAACCCACGTCCGATCAATTCTTCAGCGAATCGCAATTTGAAAGCTACCGGGCACTGGGCCGCCACATCATCGACGAGATCCTGACCTCACCCGATGGACAGGCGAAGGACTACACGTTCGATGGTTTTATTGAGGCGGCGCGCTGGTACATGAATCCGATTTTTGATGACAATAGCTAGGGCGGGACGAACCCGCGGGCGACGCGCTGACGTCTAATCTCTGCAACGCAAAACACCGCGGCATGATTCTGGTAAACTGAAAGCTACCCGCGTAGGCGAAAAACAGTTGCTTGAAGAGCTGGCTGGGCGGATAGCGGTGCAGAGCGGGTAGTAAAAAAGGCCGCGATCAGCAGAAATTTTTAGAGGAAAAGTACAACATGAGAGAAACAGGGATCGTGAAGTGGTTCAATGCAGGTAAGGGATTCGGATTCATCCAACGCGAGAACGGTGAAGACGTATTCGTTCATTTTTCGGCAATTGCGGCCAGCGGTTACCGCTCATTGGACGAAGGCGCGCGCGTTTCGTTTGTGGTGAAGAACGGTCCGAAGGGACTGCAGGCTGAAGACGTCACCACCGCATAATCACTCCCTACAACAAGTTTGAGCAGGTTAGCGGGCCGAAGTCAGGCCCGCTTTTTCTTTCCCCGCGTCACAAATTCAACTTCACTCCCAGCGAACTTTCAAGCGCGAAACGCACCAATTGGCCGCGCGTGCGCACGCCAGTTTTCTGAAACAGTTGTTGTAAAGTCGCTTTGACCGCGCTCTCGGAAACACCGAGTTGCGCCGCGACCTCTTTGTTCGTCAAGCCCTCGAACAGCCGGTGCAGGACAAATTGTTCGCGCTCCGTCAGGTGCGGCCGTTCCTGCCGGGCGTTGGCCACAGCGCCTGCTTTCAGCACATCCTCCAACGCCGGATCGATCCACGTCTCGCCGCGATGAACCGCGCGAATGGCGCCCATCAGACTTGCCGGCGCATTGTTCTTGTGAAAGATACCTGCGGCTCCCAGGCTGAGCGCGAGTGCAGCTTCAGCCGCATCCATCCCCGCCGTGACCATCAGAATTTTCCCGGTGTACCCGGCTTGCCGCGCCGCCGCTAAGAACGCATTCCCGTGTTGTGTTCCGAGGTCGTAATCGAGTAGTGTCATGTCGACAGCGGTGGAGTTGAGGATGCGCAGGCCTTCCGCCGCGTCCAATGCCGTCGCGATGACGAGAAAGTCCGGCTCCGACCCGAGCAGCCTGGCGAGGCTCTCGCGGAACAGGCTGTGATCGTCAACGAGTAAGAGCCGGATCGGCGTGGCTGGAGCGAAGGTCATGGTGGCTGGCGAGTGGTTCAGCGGCCGCAAGTTCGATGACGAAACAACAGCCGGGCGATGACGGATCGTGCCGCAGGTCTCCGCCGAATGAGCGCATGAACGCACGCGAGAGATAGAGCCCGAGGCCGGTTGCGTCGGCGCCTTTCTGGAATGGCTGAAACATGTGTGCGGTCGAAGCGATGCCGGGGCCCGAGTCGGCAAAGCGCAACAGAACCGAGTTTCCGGAACGCTCAGCAGTGATATGGATCTGCTTCACCTCCGCCTGTTCCAGCGCGCGCTCGCTATTCTTCGCCAGGTTCAGGAACACCTGTAGCAGGCTGTGGCGTTCGGCGCGGACCAGAGGCAACTGTGGCGCAAGATCCCACTGCAGTGAGATGCCGGCATCGCCACAGTACGGCTCCAGCACGATGCGCAGGTCACTCAATACATCGTTCAGATCCACCGCCGAAACAATCTCGCCCGCGCTGCCTTGCTTCAGTTCGAGCGACGCGATGCGGTGCAACGTGTCGACCAGAGCGCCGAGGGCCTCAAAGTCGTGATGGCCTTTGAAAAGGCCGCTGCGCAGCAGGTTTTCGTGTATCACCGCGATGGCGCCGCACACGTTGCGAATCTCATGTGAGACCGCAGCAACCAGAATGCGAGAGCCCGCCATCAATTGATCGAGGTTGAACTCTTCCCGTTCGCGCAAGTCCTCTGACGCGTCGACCACGAGCGCGGCCAGGCGTGGGCCGGCAGCAGTTTGATAGGTCGAGAAGAAGACGTTCGCCAGAAATGCTTCACCGTTGCTGCGCATGCCGCGGCATTGCATCTCCGTGCGAAACGTTTGCGCAGTGTCCTGCAGCGAAGGCACATGCCCCAGCGCCGACAGGTAGTCCGAGATATTGCGCCCGGCGAGCGTCCCAGGCGCGCACTCGAGCAGCCGGTGCGCCGCTGCATTCGCCAGCACGACGCTGCCGGCCGCATCCATCGTGAAGATCGCCGCCGGGCTGCTGTGAATCAGAAACTCAAGCTGCTCTTCCGCGTCGCGGCGCGCTGCCATTTCCCGTTCGATGCGCGCCAGGTTTTCGCGCTCGATGCGTCTGTTGCGTGTGGCTTCGAAAGAAAACAGCCCGGTTCCGGCCAGCGCTGAGAACACGAGGATGTCCTGGGGAACCGCCACCGTCCATACAAAAGGAAATGGATCGAACAGATCGGAAAGCGCCGAGCAGATCACAGCCGCCGCGAGAATCTGCCACCGCGACAGAATTGTCCCTAACAGCAGCATGGGGAACATGTACAGGAAGCCGAACGAAATGTTGAGATCGATTCGCCAATCGACAACGGCGATGAGCGCAGTTAAGATTGCTGCCCGCGCGAGTACGGCGCTGCGAGTTCCGCGCAGGTAGTTCTGAATCATGAAGACTGCTTTTAGTTTATGTGCGTTCAGTATCGAGCAAACTTCGATTCACCCGCGCCGCGGGGACCGGGGATCGTCAGAGTATCGCCTTCAACTTTAAATTTGCCCTCGACTGTCTGGCGTTCGGGAAGTTCGATGCGGATGCTATCGCCAGTGACGGTGTAGTGCCCGGACTGCGTCACAAACGGAATGAGGAATAGCCCTTTTCCGTCTGCGGAAAAGATATAGTGCACCTCATGCATTGACCCGGCCATGTCTCGCATGGCGATCCATTCGCCGGTGAGATCTTGATCTTTATGCTCGGCATGATCGGCACGGGTGAACTCACTTGTTGTTTCCGCGCCCTCGCCCAATCGAAGTTTGTCGCGAGTGATCCACGTTATTCGTTGTTTGGACTCGGGACCATTCACGGTTGCCGGCGGAAGAATCAGCTGATCGCCTTCCACTCGATAACTTGTCTGGACGACCGCACCAGGGCTGAACTCAACCGCACCGCCTGGATAGAAGTGGAACATCGCTCCGATGCCGCCCTTTGACGTCTCAAGTGACCGCCACCGCCCGCTTAGTTCGGCCTCGTGCTGCTGAGCAGTCAGCGTGGCGGTAAAAAGGAGAAGCGTTAAAAGCCGCATAGAACGAGCACAGTTTATCGTTTTTACACTTTGTTCACAAGCGCACAACAATTGGGTTCAATTAGTTTGTCAAAGTCGAACGGTGATGCGGAAATACCTGCACCCGGAGACGAGAAAAAATGGCAATACTCCAAAGCATTAAAACGAAAATTCAAATAGCTTCTTTCGGCAGCGCCGTCCTGCTCGCACTAGCCTGGTTTCCTGTGATGGCGCCGGCGCAGACCGCGACCACGATGTATGGTTCGCTCTCAAACTTCGATGTCGTCAACAATACCGGCGGACCGACGGAGGGCTTCGAGATTCAACTTGACGGGTGTCACTCAGGGCGACATCACCTATACGTTTGGCGCGCCTTATATCCGCTATGGAAGCCCGACCATCGTCCCGTATCCCGGCGGCGTGTATGTGCGCTACATGAGCCCTTGGGATGCCACAAACCAAAGATACGTGACCGCCACGCCGCCCGCCGTTAACTTCCCGCCCACGATGGGCCACCTTTGCTACACGCTCGCGCTTGGGACGGCTTATGATACGAGCGGCTGCGAGCACTTCGGAGTCTCTCTGCTGACGAATCCCACGGCTGTCACTTACCGTTGGATGATTCCGGATCCCAACACGCCCGGTGCTCTGACTGCAATGAACCCGCCGATACCAATCGGAGCGCCAATCTGGACAGTGGTGCCTCCAGCGGTCCCGAACAACCCGCCGGTGATCATTGCAGAGGTGGTCGCGCCAGAGCCGCCAGCGGTTGCGCAGTTCGGTGATGCGCAATGGATGAAAGTCTACAAGACAGAATTAGCGCGGCATGCAGAGCTTAACGAGCTGTTGAGCGACAACCCGGCGGTGCCGCAAGATGCTGCACAGATCGAAACCTCATGGGTGCTCATGCAAACGCGGATTGGCGGCAATGGCAAGCACAACCGCAATCGCAACCAGGGGCAGCTTGGCGGCAACTCCCAGTCGGTTGTGCGCCGTTACGAGTTCTACGGGTATACCGGAACTTACGATCCATTGACGCACGAAGCGTTGTGCGCGGATCCGACGTGCAATGTTCCGGGCGGCAATGAGGTCGGCAATTACATCGGAGCGCAAATGGCCGCGGTCAACCTGAATGTTCCGGCGCAAGCGACCATCAGCGTCGCGACAGTTGGTAGCGGCATCGTTACCGGCACGGTCGGCGGGATCAAGTGCCCCGGTACCTGCGCGGCGACGGTGCTGGCGGGAACGGGTGTTACGCTCACCGCTGCTCCTCCTTCGGGCGCAGTGTTTGTCGGCTGGACCGGCGGCGGCTGCGTAGGAAACAGCGTTTCCTGCGCGCTTACCCTGGACGCGAGTCAAACCGTAACTGCTACGTTCAGCCCGGTATTCACGCTTTCGGTTGGCCGCGGCGGGAAGGGAACTGTGACGAGCAATCCTGCTGGAATCAACTGTGGGGGAACGTGCTCCTCGAAATTTGTGCAGGGAACGAGCGTCACGTTGAGCGCTACGCCAGCCGCTGGCGGGACGTTCGTAAACTGGACTGGCGGATGCACGGGCACATCGCCCACATGCACGGTGTCCATCGCGGGCAGTACATCGGTTCAGGCCAATTTTAAGTAGCTTCCTCCCGGCTCTGAGGGCGCTCTTACACGGAGCGCCCTCTTGCTGTCTTCCTCGTTCTGTTCGCCTCCCCCAAGCTATCCAAAGATAGGTAGCCACCAGTTACGCAATCTCATTAGATTGAAAGCAATGGGGACGAACTGCACCGGTACTCGGGTGCCCGCCGAGTAGATGCCGGCTCTGTTGCGGAAAGCGTTCCTGCTGCTGGTTGGGAGCGGGCTGTTGTCGCAGGTCGCGGCACAGCAAACCTACACTTGGGAGGAGGTGCAGGTTCGCTTCCGTGCCAGTAACCCTTCGTTGCACGCGAGCCAGCTTTCGATCGATGAAGCGCGCGCGCAGGAGATTACGGCTTACCTTCGTCCGAATCCCGACCTCGGCTTACTGGTCGATCAGTTCACGTTCACGCCGAGCCCTTACTACCGGCCATTCTCTGCGCTGATTCAAGTCGCTTCGCTGACGTACCTCCACGAACGGCAACACAAGCGCGAACTGCGGCGTGAGAGCGCGCAGAAGAACACCGCGATCACCTCAGCACAAACGGCGGACATGGAGCGCATGCTGCTGTTCAATCTGCGCACCGCGTTTGTGCAGGCACTGCAGGCGCGCGCAGTGCTGGCGAATGCGCGCGAAAACCTCCAGTATTACGATCGATCGCTTGAACTGAATCGCGAGCGGCTGAAAGCCGGAGATATTGCGGAAGTTGACCTGGACCGTCTGGAATTGCAGCGCGTTCAGTTTGAAGCGGACCTGGAAAATTCGACCGTCAGTTTGCGCAACGCGAAAATTCAACTGCTCACTTTATTGAACGATCGTACTCCGGTGGACCGCTTCGATATCAGCGGCCCGTTCGATTTTGCACCGCTGCTTCCCTCGCTCGATGAGTTGCGGAACACCGCCGTCGCGAACCGGCCCGACCTGCGCAGCGCCTGCGCAATCTGTCGAAAAGGCGCTGGCGGATCATCGCCTGGCAAATGCCAACGGCACTGCTGATCCAACCTTCGGCATCGACATCGGCCGCAACCCGCCGCAGCAAGGCTATCTCGGCGCGAGCGTCAACGTGCCGCTGCGAATCTTCGATCGCAACCAAGGTGAAAAGCAGCGCACTGATGTCGAAATTCGCCGTCAGCAGCAGTTGCTGGAATCGACGCGAGCGCAGGTCTTCAGTGATGTCGATTCGGCTTACACCACTCTGAATGGGACGCTGCATCTGCTTGCGCCTTACAAGAACACTTATCTGCCGCGGTCGGCCAGAGTCCGTGATACGGTTTCATACGCCTATCAGCGCGGCGGCGTATCGCTGCTCGACTTCCTCGACGCGCAGAAGAGTTACCGCGATACGCAACTCAGCTATTTAAACCTGGTGGGATCCTACCTAACTGCCGCCAGCCAACTGAACTTCGCCGTTGGGCAGGAGGTGGTCCGTTGAAGAGAATGCTCGCCGTTGTCTCGCTCGCTGCGCTGTGCGCCTGTGGTCCGAAGAAAGATTCCGACCCGAAAGCGGAAGCGCCGCCACCACCAAAGGTTGAACAGCAGCAGGACGAGAACCACGTCAAAGTCGACAAGGTTTCGCAGTTTCCGCTCGCGACGGCGCAGCGGTATGAGACGACGCCCGGTATCAGTGTCACAGGCGTGGTCAGCCCCGACGTTTCACGCACAGTGCCCGTGGTTTCGCTCGCTTCAGGGCGCGTGGTTGCGATCTACGCGCGTCTGGGTGACACGGTGAAGAAGGGTCAGTTGCTGATGCGCGTCCAAAGCGCGGACATCTCCTCCGCGTTTGCCGACTATCGCAAGTCAATCAGCGACGAAACACTTGCGCGCGCGCAGTACGAGCGCTCGAAAGACTTGAAGGAACATGGCGCGATCCCAAGCAAAGATCTGGAGGTCGCGTTCGATGTGCCGAGAGAAAGCAACGACGGACGTCGAAGCCGCGCGTGAGCGGTTACGCATTCTGGGTGCGGACATAAAGATGCCGTCGGCGCTGATCGATGTACGTGCTCCCGCATCGGGAGTGATCACGGAACAGAATGTCACCGCCGCGGCCGGCGTGAAGACGCTGGACAACTCGCCCAACCTTTTCACCATTTCCGATCTGTCGAGCGTGTGGTTCCTCTGCGATGTGTATGAGAACGATCTGACGAACGTGCACATCGGCGAACGCGGCACATTCGCCTGAACGCTTATCCGGATCGCGTGCTCACGGGCCGCGTCAGCAATATCGGCCCGGTGCTCGATCCAGCCCGCGCGACCGCGAAGGTGCGGATCGAACTAGCCAAACCCGGGCATGATGCGCGTCGGCATGTTCGTCACCGCAACGTTCCACGGGCTGCAAGACGCAGACGCATGCCGCGGTTCCGGCCACCGCCGTGCTGCACCTGCATGATCGCGACTGGGTCTATGCGCCGGCGGGCGGCAATGACGTTCCGGCGGATCGAAGTAGCGGGCGGCAAGATGCTGCCATGGAACATGCAGGAAATCGTCTTCGGGCATCGCGCCGGGCGACCAGGTTGTCGGCAACGCGCTCGTTCTGCAGAACACGGTCGGAGCAGTAGCATGATTCGCAGCCTTGTCGATTTCGCACTGAACAATCGCTTCCTGATCGTTCTGGCATCGCGGTGCTGCTGCTGGTGCTGGGGCGGCATTTCGTTCCACAACCTGCCGGTGGAAGCCTATCCGGACGTGGCCAACAACTATGTCCAGGTCATCACGCAATGGCCGGGCCGCGCGGCCGAAGAGGTGGAGCAGCAGGTCACCATCCCGCTCGAAATCGTGATGAACGGCATTCCGCATCTGGAGCATCTGCGGTCGGTTTCGATCTTCGGGCTTTCGAGCCTGATGCTGATCTTCGACGACGAATCGCCGAACGACTGGAACCGGCAGAAGGTGCTGGAGCGGCTGTCGCAGGTGAATCTGCCGGCCGGCCTGCAGCCGCAGATCGGCTCGGATTACAGCCCCGTCGGGCCAGATCTATTGGTACACGCTGAAGAGCACGAATCCCGAAGTATCGACCTGATGGAGCTGAAGTCGCTGCAGGACTGGGTGCTCGTGAAGCAGTTCAAGTCCGTGCCGAACGTGGTGGATGTCGTGCAGCTTCGGCGGCACCACGCGCGAGTATCAGGTGCGCGTCGATCCGAACAAGCTGGTCTCCTACGGGCTGAACATCGGCCAGGTGGAGCAGCAACTCGCGAACAACAACGTGAACGCCGGCGGCAGCTTCCTCGAAGCCGGGACTGCAGCAGATCAACGTCCGCGCAGTGGGTCTGGTCGACGAACGTTCACGACATCGAGAGCACCGTGCTCAAGACGCAGAACGGCACGCCCATCCGCGTCGCGCGACATTGCGACGGTGGCGCAAGGGCCGCGCATCCGGCTGGGCAAGATCGGCAAAGCGATTCATCGCGCCGACGGCAATGATCGTCGATAACGACGATGTGGTCGAAGGCATCGTGCTGCTGCGCAAAGGCGCGGATTCCGATTCGACGCTGGCAGGCATCCACGCGAAAGTGAAGGAACTGAACGAGCACATTCTGCCGCCCGGCGTGAAGATCGTGCCGCATCTCGATCGCAGCGACCTGCTTGCCTACACCACGCACACGGTGCTGCACAACCTGACCGAAGGCATCATCCTGGTGGCGGTCATCCTGTTCCTGTTCCTCGGGAATGTGCGCGGCGCGTTCATCGTGGCGCTGACGATTCCGTTCTCGCTGCTGTTCGCCTCCATCTGCCTCGATCTGAACAAGATTCCTGCGAACCTGCTCTCGCTGGGTGCGCTCGATTTCGGCATGGTGGTGGAAGGCGCGGTGGTGATGGTCGAGAACATCATCCGCTACCTGTCGCATCGCGCAGGAGTACGGCAAGCAGGGCATCGAGTCGATCCGCGAGCGCCGCGCATGAAGTGCAGCGCCCGGTGTTCTATTCCATCGGCATCATCATCACCGCCTACATCCCGATCTTCACGCTGCAGCGGGTGGAAGGCCGTCTGTTCAAACCGATGGCGTGGACGGTATCGTTCGCGCTGCTGGGCGCGCTGATCTTTGCCATGCTGATCGCGCCGGTGCTGTGCAGCTTTCTGTTTCGGCAAGCAGACCAAAGAGTGGCACAACCCGGTGCTTGACGCGGTGACCAATGGCTATCGCTGGCTGCTGGAACGCGCCATCCGCTTGCGCTGGATCACGATTGGCGTGGCTGTCGCGTCGTTCGCTGCGTCGGTTTGGCTGATGGTGAGCGGCGTGATCGGTTCGGAGTTTCTGCCGCATCTGGACGAAGGCGCGATCTGGGCGCGCGCCACGCTGGCGCCGAGCACCGGCCCCAGTACCGGCATCGACGTAATGAACCGGGCGCGCATCATCATCGCGTCGTTCCCCGAAGTGACGCAGGTTGTTTCGCAAGTCGGACGGCCCGACGATGGCACGGACACCACCGGCTTCTTCAACACCGAATACTTCATCGACCTGAAGCCGAAGGACCAATGGCGCCCGGTCTTTGCGCAGAACAAAGAAGAGCTGATTGCGGCGCTCGAACCGCGAGCTCGAGAAGATACCCGGCGCGCTGTGGAACTTCTCCCAACCGATCGCCGACAACATGGAAGAAGCGGTCAGCGGCGTCAAAGGTCAACTCGCGATCAAGATTTACGGCGACGATCTGAAGACGCTGGAGGCCAAAGGCGACGGAGATCGTTGCGCGTGATGCGCTCGATTCAAGGCGTCGCGGATCTCGGCCTGTTCCGCGTCATCGGTCAGCCGAATCTGCAGTTCAAAGTCGATCGCGATAAGGCCGCGCGCTACGGCATCAATGTCTCGGATGTGCAGGATGCGATCGAAACGGCCGTCGGTGGCAAGGCCGTGACCCAGGTGCTGCAGGGCGAGCAGCGCTACGATCTGGTGGTTCGCTACGACGCGCCTTATCGCAACACACGCGAAGCGGTGGAAAATATTCGTCTGCTCGCGCCTTCGGGTGAACGAGTCGCACTCGATCAGCTTGCCGACGTGAAGGTGCTGGACGGCGCATCCGAAATCTACCGCGAAGAGAACTCGCGATACGTTGCGATCAAATACAGCGTCGAAGGGCGCGATCTGGGCAGCACCGTCGAAGAGGCGATCTCCAAAGTCACCAAGCAAGTGAAGCTTCCAGTCGGGTACCGAATCAATTGGGCCGGTGAGTATGAGAGCGCCAAGCGATCGCAGAAGCGGCTGATGATTGTGGTGCCCGTGACGCTCTTTGTGATCTGCCTGATCCTGTTCACGATGTTCAACTCGCTGAAATGGGTGCTGTTGATCATCGCCAACGTCGCGATGGCGCCGATCGGCGGATTGCTTGCGTTGCTCATTACCGGGACACACATCAGCGTCTCTTCAGGCGTCGGATTCCTCGCGCTGTTCGGCGTCTCGGTGCAGACCGGAGTCATCATGCTCGAGTACATCAATCAGTTGCGCGCTCGCGGCGAATCGATCGTGAGTGCGGCAGTGGATGGTTCGGTGCGCAGGCTGCGCCCGATCATGATGACCATGCTGGTCGCGAGCGTCGGCCTGTTGCCGGCAGCGCTCTCGCGCGGCATCGGTTCCGATTCGCAACGGCCGTTCGCCATCGTAATCGTCGGCGGGCTGATGGCCGCTCTGGTGCTGGGAGTCTTTCTGTTGCCCACGCTCTACGTGGCGCTCGCGCGCGATGGCGACCGCTTACCGGCGCCAGAGCATGGCGCCGAAGACTAGTGCGGCTTGATCTCGTCGGTAACGACGAAGAAGCTCTTCAGCGGAGCGCTGCCGTAAGCCGTGGTGATGGCGACGTCCACTGCATCGCGCCCCGTGGTCATCAGCACGCGGCCGATACGCGGTTTGTTATGGCGGGCATCGGCCGTCCACCAGCGCCCATCCAGATAAACTTCAAACCACGCACTGAAGTCCATCGGACTCGCTGATTGGGGTACGCCGATGTCGCCCAGGTAGCCGCTCACGTACCGCGCCGGAATGTTCAACGCGCGGCAGAAGCTGATAGCGAGATGCTGAAAGTCGCGGCAAACACCGGCCCGTTCATGGAGAACATCCAGACGCGGTTTTGGTCGGCCGCGCGAACCGGTAGCCGAACTCCACCTTTTCATGCACCCAGTTGAGAATCGCGGCGACGCGTTCCCAGCCCAGGCCGTAGTTGCCGAACAGATCCCACGCGATGGGTGAGATCAGGTCCACTTCGCAGTAGCGGCTGCTTAAAAGATAGGGCAGCGTCGCCGCCGGGAGATCTTCCACCGGAGCTTGCGTGACTTGCCAGGGCACCGCATCGTTGTCGCCGGAAACCTCCACGATGGTGCGAGTAGAAAGGCGCAACGTTCCGGCATCTGCCACCAGACGGGTCTCGAGATTGCCGAACGCGTCGGCAAACTCATCCACAATCCGGCCTCCCTGAACAATCATCTTGTCGGGCGCTTTGAGGTGCTGTTGCCCCGTAGGATGCACCTGCAGCAGCGTCGTCATGACCACAGGAGCCGGTAATTCAAATTCGATATCGTAACCGCACTGAATGAGCATAGTTTTCGCGTGTTGAAGTCACGGAAACCGACGAGCGCGGTCGAGTTTCGGAAAAGATCATCCTCATCGGGAGGAATGAACCTCAGTGTACATCGCCGCAAGTATCGGGTTGCAACACCGGCGGAACGCTTGCCACAATTCGATGAATGACATATTGCGTCGGCATCATCACCCATGAAGGATTGATCTTAGCGTCCGACTCCCGCACCAACGCCGGTTTTGACCAGGTAAACGTAGCACGCAAGATGCACACCTTCGTGAAACCAGGCGAACGGATGCTGACGGTGCTGGTGAGCGGAAGCCTTTCGCTGACGCAATCGGTAATCACCCTTTTGCGCGCAGGCTTCGAGAACGGCGAGGGTCTGGCCACGGCCGACTCCCTTTATGCCGCGGCGCGGGTGATCGGGGAATGCGTCCGGAGAGTGTCGGATCTGGACCGGGCGGCGCTCGCGAGGGATGATTTCAACTTCAACATCAACCTGCTTCTGGGCGGGCAGATCGGAATGTCTGCGCCGGGACTTTACCTGATCTACCCCCAGGGAAATCCGATCTGCGCCACTGAGGATTCGCCATACCTTCAACTAGGAGAATGCAAGTACGGGCGACCCATATTGGACCGAGGCGTTGCGTATCACGAGACCACTTTGGATGATGCAGCGAAGTATGCCTTGTTGTCGTTCGATTCCACCATGCGGTCGAACGTCACCGTGGGTCCTCCGATCGACCTGCTCTTGTATCGTAAGGACACGCTGAACGCCAATGGCTACAGGCGATTCACCGCGTTCGACCAGGATCTGCAGGAGATTCACCTCCGCTGGGAGCAGTCGTTGCGGAAGGCGGTGGAGGATCTACCGGTGATTCGATTCCCCTCTGAGGGAAAAAGCTCACAGTGATTACGAGAAATTGAAAATACTTCTCAATATTCTGTTGCTTTTAATCGCAAGTGCCGATAATAATTGCAAATCAGGCTGGTGCGATGAGAACCAAACACGAAGTATCGAATTACACAATTCACCCTGAGCGTTACCGGTGCCTGCGCCGTCTGCTAAGGGAAGACGATTGCCAGTACTTGCGCGAAGCGGGCTTCGCGAAACTAGCCCGGGAGAAGCGGGCCGCCGACCGCCGCGCTTTTCTCAAAATGGTGCATCACCTTTCTGTAGACATCCGCCGTGTAGCCGACGCGCGTCAGCAGCAGATGGAACGCGCGGGCACGATTGATCTGGAAAGCGTATTGAAGGAGCGCTTTGCTACGAACTTCCGCCTGCAGCGTCTGCGGTTCGCCGCTTTCCTGCATTTGACGCGAGTACCGGCCGCCATCCAGGTAGCCGACGCGGCACTGGCAACGCTGGAAAACGCGTTTATCCTTCCTACTCGAGTCCTCGCCAGCTAAACTTCAGCGATCCCAGGAAATGTGAGAGTTGCGCGTCGAGATGTTCGAGGCGCGCACTCTCACCGGGATCGGCCATCGGGGGTTTACGCTCGATTTCACCTGCTCGTTTTACCAAAACCAGAAGTGTGGTCATCGTGCCCAGGTTAACCACCTGGAACCAAAGGTTCACCCAGCCGTACGCTACCTTGCCGGTTAAATTACCGATCAGGAAACCGACCGAAGTCCCAACAAAGTACCCAATCAAAGTCGTGAAAATCGCTGTGACGTTCCAACTCGCGCGCTTCTCCTGAAATAAACGAAATACGACGCCGGCCAGGATCATGAAGAGAGCGAGGGCCGTGTCGACTGTCCGAACGAATATCAAAGGAATGTGCAGCGCATTGCTCCAATTGAGATGTTTCCATTCGGCCGAAACGAAAAATAGCGAAACCAGAACTCCCGTGGTGAGTGCCAACAGGAGCAACCCTTTCCCCAGCGCTCTCACACCTCCATAGAACGCAGCGCGGCGGGAGAATATCTCCCAGACGATAGTGAAGTCCAGCAGGGCGCCGAACTAGCGTAATCGGCGTCCAGAGTTCAGAGTAGCGTCCAGACTGGTGGTGTACTCTGGCAAGAATTACCGATGTCGAAGCCTGAAAAAATAGCCAGAATGCGAACCACCGGTTTCGGTCAGCGATTCGCAGGTGAAATAACCTGATCAGCAGCAGGAGCTCCGCGGCGATTGAAGCCCAGAAAAGCCAATCGATGATGTGGGCGAGTAGCCGCATTGTGTTCACCGCTATCAACAAATATACGCGGAATTTGCCGCCTCGATTTTATTAAGTTCGGGTTAGCGGTAGATAAATTTTTGAGACGCCGGATCTGAGAGTTCGCTTGAGCGCGCGGCCCGCCCGCCTCGATTTCGCGGTTTTCGCGCTCTCAAGCGATACAAGTACCAGCCCATAATGTTTTGTGCTGCCTGACAGCGTGCTAGTTGAGTGTTCCGGAATCGCAAACGGGTGGGCAGACGGGCACGGGCGGCACGGCGCTGAGGCTTCCTGCGGAAACGGCGAGCGTGGCGGCGGCGAACAGGAGAAGGAAAGTTTTCTTGAGCATGGGTGTTGTCCTTTTCGATTAGTTGAGTGTTCCGGAATCGCAAACGGGTGGGCAGACGGGCACGGGCGGCACGGCGCTGAGGCTTCCTGCGGAAACGGCGAGCGTGGCGGCGGCGAAGAGGAGAAGGAAAGTTTTCTTGAGCATGGGTGTTGTCCTTTTCGATTAGTTGAGTGTTCCGGAATCGCAAACGGGTGGGCAGACGGGCACGGGCGGCACGGCGCTGAGGCTTCCTGCGGAAACGGCGAGCGTGGCGGCGGCGAAGAGGAGAAGAAAAGTTTTCTTGAGCATGGCGTGTTTGTCCTTTTTGATTAGTTGAGTGTTCCGGAATCGCAAACGGGTGGGCAGACGGGCACGGGCGGCACGGCGCTGAGACTGCCGGTGGAGACTGCGAGCGTGGCGGCAGCGAAGAGGAGAAGGAAAGTTTTCTTGAGCATGGCGTGTTGTCCTTTTCGATTAGTTGAGTGTTCCGGAATCGCAAACGGGTGGGCAGACGGGCACGGGCGGCACGGCGCTGAGGCTGCCGGTGGAGACTGCGAGCGTGGCGGCAGCGAAGAGGAGAAGAAAAGTTTTCTTGAGCATGGCGTGTTTGTCCTTTTACTGATTAGTTGAGTGTTCCGGAATCGCAAACGGGTGGGCAGACGGGCACGGGCGGCACGGCGCTGAGGCTTCCTGCGGAAACGGCGAGCGTGGCGGCCGCGAAGAGGAGAAGAAAAGTTTTCTTGAGCATGAGTGTTTGTCCTTTTACTGATTAGTTGATTGTTCCGGAATCGCAAACGGGTGGGCATACGGGCACGGGCGGCACGGCGCTGAGGCTGCCGGTGGAGACTGCGAGCGTGGCCGCAGCGAAGAGGAGAAGGAAAGTTTTCTTGAGCATGGGTTTTGTCCTTTTCTGATTAGTTGAGTGTTCCGGAATCGCAAACGGGTGGGCAGACGGGCACGGGCGGCACGGCGCTGAGGCTGCCGGTGGACACTGCGAGTGTGGCCGCAGCGAAGAGGAGAAGAAACGTTTTCTTGATCATGGGTGTAGTTTGTCCTTTCGAGTTGCTAATCACCTACTAACAGGCTTACAAGAGCGGAGGCCGGCGGAACGACTTGGATCGCGCGCATGGGGTGGCCGTCACCATAACGGTCGCAAACAGTGGAAGGCTGAATTCGTTGCCCTTTGCAGTACAACCCGGCTATATAATTCGGCGCTTCTGTACGATAACAACCAATTAACAGGGGCGACCATGACACCAAGTTTGCAATAGAATTACGCCGTTTCAAAATGAATTAACCGTGTTTTCACGCCTAACTCGCGGAACAGGCAGTAAGGAAGGAACGGAACTGAAGGATCTAACAGCAACACAACACGTGCGTGGTGGTAGCTTGCTCTAATGCACGACTATCTCGGTTCCATTTGCCGATAACGGATCAAGATCGGGGCATGATTCATCAAGGATCACTATGCTCAGACCGCGACACGCGTCTCGCTTCTTCGCGAAGTCACAGGCAACACCGACTATCTCGCTCTGTGTTTGACGGGCAACTGCCAGCGGGAGAGCCCATCTTAGTTGAGCGACCTCTTCGATCGTAAATACGAAATCGTATTCAGGGTGGAGCTGCTGTAAATATTCTTTCGCGGTGGCGAATCGCAGTGTCTGCACACCGCAGACAAATGCAAATCACCCGCCAAATGCTTCGAATCAGCTTACAGCGTCTTCGGTCCTGTTCCGGTCTGGTTCGGGTTCGCACCATCCCGGCAAGAACCATCTTCGACGATCACTTCCAACCCGCGCGCCAGGTCGTGCTGGCGCGCGTGCTCACATGCAATGCGCTCCATGTTCTCCTGCGATTCGCGGGCCCGGTCCGGCTCGTACGACCAATACGCCACGGCGCGCTGAGCAATCGTAAAGACGAAGTTGTACTCGGGATGCATCTGCTGCAGATACTCTTTCGCATTCGCGAAGCGCAACTTTTGCATCGGGAGATTGGCGAGCACTCTAAGTGCCAGTTTGAACGGAGCTTCTGCTAACCTCCGAAAGAACGCGCGGCGCCGCGGAAAGTGGCCGCATGGGCCTCGATCGTCGGTTCAATCGGATCTGAATAGCCGCCACCCAACGTGATAACCAAGGGAACTCCCAACTGCCGGGCGAAGTCGAACACCCGCGCGTCACGTCTCTGCAGTCCCTCGAACGATAACGATAAGCGGCCCAGCCGGTCAGTCGTGAGCGCATCGACACCAGCCTGGTAAAAAAGCACCTCAGGTTTGAAATTTTTTACAGCGGGCAACTCGGCTTCGAGCGCGCACAGGTATTCCTCGTCGCCAGTATTGTCTGCCAGCGCGATGTCACGCCTGCTGGTTTGCTTCCGAAATGGGAAGTTGTTCGCTCCATGAATAGAAAGCGTGTACACGTCCGGGTCATCCGCAAAGATGGCTGCGGTCCCATCGCCCTGATGCACGTCCAGATCGATCACCGCGGCACGCTGGATGTGCCCGGCTTCGCGCAACCAGAGAATTCCGATAGCGATGTCGTTGAACACACAGTAGCCGGAACCTTCGGCGAAAAATGCATGGTGCGTACCTCCTGCCAGCGCGCCACTGCAGCCGTATTCCCAAGCCGTCTGAGTGGCTGCCAGAGTTCCGCCCGCAGATGCAAGTGTGCGGCGCACAAGGTCCTCAGACCATGGAAACCCAATGCGGCGGATCTCCTGCCGGGAGAGCCGGCCTTCGAGAAACCGTGCCACGTAGTCGGGATGATGCGCGAGTTCAATCGTTTCTCGGGTCGCCAATGGGGACACCTGGAATTCGAAGCCCGGCTCACCGCTCAGCGCCTCGCGCAGCATGCGGTACTTGCGCATTGGGAACTTGTGCCCGGCAGGTAGTTCGATGGTGTACAGGTCCGAATAAAAAAGCCGCAGTGGCATCCGTTAGGTTGGACGCGCACTGCGGCTGGGCAGAGTCAACACTTCAGAGTTTGCTGACGGAGACGCTGCCGTGATCTGTGGTGACCGTGATCTGCGACCCCGCAGGCCGCACGCTGCGCAGTAACGTCGTGCGCCCTTCGGATTGCGTCTCAATGCTATCGCCGTATTCGTTGTGAACTTCGCCTTTGAGCGCGCTCGCCCGCAAGTTGAATTCCGAGTCGGCCGGAAGCTGTAGCTCGACGTTCCCATTGCGGGTGTGCACCTCCATCTTCGGTGATGCTGCCGCCTTGCCCGGCTTCAGGTCGATGTCGCCGCGGTCGATTTCGAGTTCGAGCGAATCCGTGAAGTCGTCGATATGAACGTCTCGGGAGCGTGCCACCAGGCGCATCGGACCCACGATTTTGGTTGCGCGGAAGTCGGCCAGATCCATGGTGACCGAGCCCGGAATTTGCGCCACGCGCAGGTCGGTGCGCTCGGATTCGAAGTGCAGGGGTTTAGCGAGGTTGCGAAATTCCATGGTCCCGGAATACACACCGCTAATGGTCACCTGGCCCGCCATATTTTCAAGCTGCACGTCGGAGCCGCGGCCTTCAAGCTGGAAGTCACCCTTCACGTCGGCTGCGCGCACGAGAGATGCTCGCTCGAGCTCGATGTGAGCTGTGCCGCCTACTCCCGTGATGCGTACTTCACCGCGCTGCCCGGAGACGGTAAGGTCGCCATCGATGGTGTTTACCGTCAGATCGCCGGGCCGCCCGTGCGCCTCAATGCTAATGTGCCGAGGCACGGTTATATCGATGTCGGTCGCCATGCGCACGTCGCCAGAGATGTTGTCCTCTGAGCGCAGCACCAGTTGATCGCCCTCGCTGACCAGGCGCAGACTTCCGCGGCGAGAGGCTTCATCGGCCGCGCCCCGGTTATACGCACGAAGGGTTTTTCGGCCTTCGACGCGAATCTGGTTGCCGTCGCCGCCGGAGACGGTGATATTCCCGCGCAGGTTCTCAAGAATCAGCCGCTTCGCTCCGTTTGCCGGCTGTACCATCGAGATCGGATAGTCGAACTGCTCACCAAACAGATCTACGCCGCCGGCCCGAAAAGGAGGGAAGTGATTGGCATGGGTCGCCGCAGCCAGACCCAGGCCGATCACAACCCAGACAAAGATCTGCCCGAATCCCATGCCGCGATAGGCATAAGCCTCGCCTGTGCGGCTGAAAGTCCAGAGGATTTCAGCAGCGCGGATTACGCCGATAGCGATCAGGATGAAAGGCCAGAAGTCGCGAAACAGAAGCGCAATCGGTATATGCGGCAAATAGTTTCGCAGCAGGAAAATGAATCCAATCGTAATCAGCACGATCGGTCCGGCAATCGAGTGCCGCCGGCGGAAACGGCCGACCGGTGGAACGGCTGCGCCGGGAGTGCTTTGATACGTCATCGCGGATCTCCCTCACGCGCGTTGCGTTGCCCGTAGCCGATCAGGCTCAAGGCTCCGACCACGATTAGAATCGCCGGCCATGTCTCAGCAAAGCTGAACCGCGTAAAGTTATGCAGCACGAACAGCACACCGACGGTGATCAGGATGATGGGGCCGCGCAGGGCGTTAACGAGTACACCGTAGTCTGGGTTCATAGCAGCCTCCGCACCCGCCTAAACACTCGGCGTGCCCTTTATACGTGCATAGAGCAGGTATCCGCCTACAGCAATCAGTCCAACTGGCCACCCGCGGCGGAACACTTCGCCGTTGATCAGGTTATTGGTCATCATCAGCAGCAAAGCGCCGATGGCGATCAGGCCAACTGCGGCGACCGGCACACGCGAGCCGCCCGTGTGGACCAGGCTTGAGAATTCATCCACCGGCTCACCGTCGCGGCGTTTCCGCGCCGTGTGATAAGCCTCGAAGGCCATGTAGAAAACGAAAGCGCCAAGCAGGATTCCGATCAACGGCTCGATGTCATGGCCGGCGCCGCTACTGATCAGGCTCACCATCAAACCGAAGATAACGGCATGGATCAGGCCCTTGGCGTATTGACCGTTATAAATTGCGCCCACGCCAGGAATAAATCCCAGCAGAAACGCCAGC
This sequence comes from Bryobacterales bacterium, assembly GCA_963792655.1. Taxonomy (GTDB): domain Bacteria; phylum Acidobacteriota; class Terriglobia; order Bryobacterales; family Bryobacteraceae; genus DOZZ01. The sequence continues at coordinate 685,000 of CAWBWU010000003.1, read as the reverse complement.
GGCGGAACAGCTCCTAATCCGCCTGTATAGACGCGGTCAGCGGGCGGCGGCGGATCGGGCGGTGCACTATACGCCGACGAATCGGGTGTGAAGCCCGTCGAGCCGCTCGAAAATCCGGCGGGGCGCGCCGAGTAAGTCGTTTCTGAATACTTGGGACGGCCGCTCGTAGTTGACGGCGGAACGGGCGGAGTAACTGGAGCAGACGCCTCAACCGGAAAGTGCTCTGCGCAAAACGCTGCGCCGGTGCTGGTGCGCCTCACATCTTCAAAAAGCGGCTTACCGCAGCTACGGCAGTATGCCGTGGGGGTTGTTGTGGTCGTGGGATCGCTCATGGTCATTGTCCTGTCTTCACTGAGTGTTGCTGCTGCTGGTACTGCTGGTGCTTCCGTTCGAGCCGCCCGTAGGGCTCTTTGCTTTGACCTTTCTGTTCTCAATTGCCGCGTCGGCAGTGGCGGGATCACTTTCGCTCTCTCTCCACTCACGCAAACGGGTCTGGACTTCATAGACCACGCGCATGCTCTCGTAAGTCTTCACGGTCCGCTCCCAGGTCCGGTGAATACGTCCGTCAAATGCGGACCAGACCTTCGCGGGATCCAGGTCGGACGCGGTCAGCGGATGGTTTGGCGCACCTGCGCAGCGCGTCATCATCGAGAGCGAAAGCACGGTCATCATGGCGCCCATCACCACACGCGGCTGGAGCACCGGCGAAATCAGGCGGTTCACCCAGCCACGGAATCCGTCGCGTTGCTCAAACCGCCCCGTCCAGCGCGAGGGGGCCGCGTGCATGATCCGGTTGACCAGGTATGGCGGTACTGCGGGCTCGTCCACGCCGGCCATAAACTGCATGGCGCTGCGTGCATCCTCCGCCAATGCGGCGCATTCCGCACAGCCTGCCAGATGGCGTTCGACAGCCGCCGCTGTTTCCGGGCCCAGAGTTCCATCGAAGTAGTCGGCGAGCAACTCTTCGACGGCCGCGCAAGTAAGTTGGGTGTTGCTCATAACGACGCTCTCTGCTTCTTCAGGATCCTCGCCAATTCAGCGCGGCCCCGGTTTAATCTCGATTTCACCGTCCCCTCCGGGATGCGCAGCACCGACGCGATTTCCCGGTATTCCATATCCTGCAAATCCCTTAAGATGACCGTCTCGCGCAACTCGGGCGAAAGCTTTTGCAACGCCCCTTGCAGTATGCCGCTCGCCTGCACGTTCTGCATCAACTGATCCGGCCGCGCGATGTTGCTCGATACACCTTCTTCGAGCACCGGCAACTGCGCCTCAATCGAATCCGTCACGCGTTCGTGCTTGCTGCGCCGGTAATGGTCGATCAGCAAATTGCGGGTGAGCCGCGCGCTCCATGTCGAGAACGCTCCCTCCGAAGCCCGGAAGCTCCGCACTGTTTTGAAGATGCGGAGAAATACTTCCTGCGTAAGGTCCTGGGCCTGGGCGTCGCTGCCGGTGAAGCGGTAACAGATTCCGTACACACGACGGGTGTGGGCGCTGATCAGTTCTTCCCACGCGGCATTGTCGCCAGACAAACACCGCTCTACGAGTATCGAATCAGGATCCAAGCCAAGTCTCGGTTGCTGCTGGCCATCGCCGCGAGGCTGGGCTCTGATCCCCGCCGAACGTTCTGCCGGCCCCGTCAGATACCCGGGAACCATTGCCATGGCTGCCATTTTGCTTCTGCTCCTCCGTCTTCACTGAGAGAAACGAAGCCTTATCATAATAGGTTCATTTTTTCCCTGATTCCACTAGGCTTACGTCAGCGGGCAGGGTATTGTCCTTCGTGGCGGGTTCGCGTGAAGCGGCCGGTGCGCCGCCAATCTCCCTGGGTGCTTCGAGAGCGCACGCCAAAATCCGATGCTATGCTTGCATTCTCAACGCTTTCCGGGCCGCAACTGCCATGAAATGTCCTTTTTGCAATCACCTGGAAGATAAGGTGATCGACTCGCGCGAGAGCCGTGAAGGCGAAGCCATTCGCCGCCGCCGTCAGTGCCTGGCCTGCGAGAAGCGCTTTACCACCTACGAGCGCATCGACGAAGTTCCTTACATGGTGATCAAGAAGGATGGCCGCCGCGAGAAGTTCGACCGCCAAAAAGTTCTCAACGGACTACTAAAGGCTTGCGAAAAACGGCCGATCAGTATGGCGAGGCTTTCCGATCTGGTCAATCAGGTGGAAGCCAAAGTGACGGACTCGCCGGACCGGGAGATCTCGACGACAGAGGTAGGCGAACTGCTGATGGACAGTCTGCGTGAATTCGACAAGATCGCGTACGTTCGATTCGCATCCGTTTACCGCGACTTTCAGGACGAACAGGCGTTCCTCAATGAGATCAAGACGTTGATGCGCCAAAAAGTGCTATAACAGAGGGGTGGATGGTGGCGAAAACCGTCCAATGACGCCTATTCTTTGAAACCGAAGCGTTTCTTACACATCGACTATAGTAAGAGCCCAGTGTGCTGCTCGACTGGTTCGCCTTCTCGGGAAATGCCCGATGATCTCAGCGCGACCGTCCTCACATCTTCCCGGCGCTACACAGTCACAATCTATTTGGCCTAACCCAGGGCAAGGTGAGTAGCATGGATCAATTTGAAGATCAATTTTTAGCGGAAAGTCCCCTCGGCATCAACTTCGACGAAGAAGCCGTCAAATTTTTTGACGCGGATGCGGCGCAGGAAGGCGACTTTCTCCATCCCCAACAGCCGGTAGAAGAGTCGATTTATACCGACGATCCCGTTCGCGTGTACCTGCGCGAAATGGGCGCAGTACCGTTGCTAACTCGTGAGGGCGAAGTCAACCTGGCGCGCCGCATGGAGCGCGGAAAGCTCCGTATGCACAAGGCGATCAGCCGCTCGGCGCTGGTGCAGCTCGTCGTTGTCGACCTGGCCGAACAGTTACGCAAAGGCACGGAAGAGATCGAAAATCTGGCTGATCTCGGTGAGACCGAAGAGGGCATGCCGCCCGATGCTCGCCGCAAGGACGAGACTCGTCAGCTCTTCTACGACGTAGCCGCAGCCCACAAGAAACAGAACCAGCTGCATGACAAGGTCGAGGCGACTCCGCTTTCGAGCAAGAAGCCGCGTAAGCGTCTGCAAGGCAAACTGAATCGTGTGCGGGTTGAAACTTCGCGCAATCTCCGCCGCATCCCGTTCCTCGCGCGCAAGTGGAAAGAGTTCGGTCGCGAAATCGAGCAGGCAGTCGAAGAGCTGACCCACCTCGACCGCGAACTGAAGAAAGTCGAAACGCGCGGCGGCGCCAATGGTCCGGTCCGCGTTCGCGAACTGCGCAAGGAGATCCGCAAGCGCGAGCAGACGGCCGGCGCGGCGCTGCCCGATCTGAAGCACACGCTCACGGTCATCCGGCAAGGCGAGCAGGAAGCCGAACGCGCGAAGAAAGACCTGGTGGAAGCAAACCTCCGCCTGGTGGTTTCCGTGGCGAAGAAGTACGTCAACCGCGGCCTTCACCTGCTCGATCTGATTCAGGAAGGCAACATTGGCCTGATGCGCGCCGCCGACAAGTTCGAATACCGCCGCGGCTACAAGTTTTCCACGTACGCCACGTGGTGGATTCGTCAGGCGATCACGCGCGCGATCGCAGATCAATCGCGCACCATCCGCATTCCGGTTCACATGAACGAGAGCATGAACAAGTTTCTGCGTGCCTCGCGTGAACTCGAAAAGGAACTGGGCCGCACGCCGACCAACGACGAGATCAGCCGTCGCATGGACATCCCGGTGGAAAAGGTCCAGAAGCTCAAGACCATTTCGCGCGACCCGGTGTCGCTTGAAACTCCTGTGGGCCGCGATGGCGAGTCCGCGTTGGGAGATTTGATCGAAGACCGCTGGGTAGGTTCGCCGGTAGACGCGGTAATCGAGTCAAATGTCCGCGACGAAACCGCCGGTATTTTGAAGACTCTCTCGCCCAAAGAAGAGAAGGTCATCCGTCTTCGTTTCGGCATCGGCTGCGAACGCGAGCATACGCTCGAAGAGATCGGCCAGGAGTTCGACGTGACCCGCGAACGCATCCGGCAGATCGAAGCCAAAGCACTGCGTCAACTGCGGGCGCCTGAACGCGCTCGCCGCTTGCGCGCCTTAATGGCGGCGCGGTAGTCCTACTGAATGATCGGCGAGAAGGTCACAACCTTCTCGCCGCGCTTTCCTGCATTTCTCCCCCGCAACATCCCTCCCTGTAATTGTTCTCACTAAACTGAACTGCCGAACACGGCTGGGCTGTTTACTTACCCGAGCATCGTGAGAAGAGTAGATGCGTATGATGCCTGCACACCAGGCAGTGTGTGGCGCGGCCCGGTTAGTTGCGTTCGTCACTGGCCTCCTGGTTCTACCTTCATTCGCGCAAATACAAAATCAGGCCGACGACGGGCAGTGGACCATGCCGGCGAAGAACTATGCCAGCACGCGCTACAGCACGCTCGACCGAGATCAACACGGGCAATGCGAAGAACCTCAAGCTCGCATGGACATTCTCCACTGGTCTGACGCGCGGGCACGAAGCGGCGCCGCTGGTTGTGAACAACACGATGTATATCGTGACGCCATGGCCGAATCTTCTCTACGCTCTTGATCTGACGAAACCCGGCGCGCCGCTCAAATGGACCTACGATCCGCATCCCGCGAGCGCGTCGCAGGGCGTTGCCTGCTGCGACGTGGTGAACCGCGGCGCGGCTTACTACAACGGCAAGATCATCTACAACACGCTCGACGTCCACACGGTCGCAGTGGATGCGAACACCGGCAAAGAAGTGTGGAAGACGAAGCTCGGCGACATCAATCGCGGCGAGTCGATGACCATGGCGCCCCTGGTCGTCAAGGGCAAAGTGATCGTCGGCAACAGCGGCGGCGAGTTTGGCGTGCGCGGCTGGATGGCGGGGCTTGATGCGGACACCGGAAAACTCGTCTGGCGCGCGTATGGCACCGGCCCCGATAAAGACGTGCTGATCGGCCCGAACTTCAAGCCTTTTTATGCGCAGGATCGCGGCAAAGATCTCGGCGTGACAATCGTGGCCGGGAGAGCAGTGGAAGATCGGCAGGCGCGAGCGGTTGGAGTTGGATCTCCTACGATCCCGGATCTCGACCTGATCTATTACGGCACCTCCAACGCAGGTCCCTGGAACGCCGATCAGCGTCCTGGCGACAACAAGTGGAGCTCGCACGCTGTTCGCGCGCCGTCCTGAAACGGGCGAGGCGATCTGGGCCTATCAGCTCAATCCGCATGACGATCACGACTACGATGGCGTGAACGAAAACATCCTGCTCGATCTCAACATCAAGGGCAGCTGCGCAAGGTGCTCGCGCATCCCGATCGCAACGCGCGCATGTACATCATGGACCGCGCCACTGGCGAGGTGCTGTCGGCCGAACCATTCGCGTTTCAGAACACCAGCGAAGGGGTCGATCTGAAGACCGGGAAACTCAACGTCGATCCGGCGAAGAGCACCGGCTTCAAAACCGTGCGCGACATCTGTCCCGCGGCGCCCGGCGGCAAAGACTGGCAGCCCTCGGCGTTCTCGCCCGCGCACCGGGTTGATCTATCTGCCGCACAACAACCTCTGCATGGAATTTCAGGGCATGCAGGCGAACTACATTGCGGGCACGCCGTATGTCGGCGCGAACGTTCGCATGTATGCCGGGCCCGGGCGGCAACCGCGGCGAGTTCAGCGCCTGGGATCCGGTGCAGGCGAAAACGGTCTGGTCTGTGAAAGAAATGTTCCCTGCCTGGAGCGGCGCTGTTGTCACCGCCGGCGACGTCGTCTTCTACGGCACCATGGATGGCTGGTTCAAAGCGCTCGACGCACGCAACGGAACGCCGTTGTGGCAGTTCAAAGTAGGCTCGGGCATCATCGGGCAACCCATCACCTATAAAGGACCGGATGGCAAGCAATATGTCGCGGTCTTAGCCGGCGTCGGCGGCTGGGCCGGCGCTGTCGTCGCCGGTGGAATCAACACGAAAGACGGCACGGCGGCGCTCGGCTTTGCCAACGCCATGACTGACCTGCCGCAATACACGACGAAAGGAGGCATGCTGTATGTGTTCGCGCTTCCTTAGTGTTGGCGGCTTGTTGCTTGCCTTCGTGGTGACGTCGCCGGCGCGAGTCCTGCGCGTCTGCGCCGATCCCAACAACCTTCCGTTTTCGAACCAAGCACAACAAGGCTTTGAGAACCGCATCGCCGAGATCCTTGCGCATGATCTCGGCGCAAAGCTCGAGTATTTCTGGTGGCCGGAGCGCAAAGTCGTTCGTCGAGAATACGCTCAACGCAACATCGCTGCGACGTTGCTGATCGGCGTGCCCAGCGCGCTTGATGCGGTGCTTACGACTGCGCCGTACTACCGGTCCACTTACGTTTTCGTTTCGCGCCGCGACCGGCAACTGGCAATCTCGTCACTCGATGATCCGCGCTTGGGAACTGGCGCATCGGCATTCATGTCGTGGGCGATGACTATGCGCCGCCTGCCGTTGCGCTCTGCCGCCGCGGTCTTTCTGCGAACCTGGCCGGCTACAGCCTGTTCGGCACAGCGGATGAAGCCGAACCCTCCGGCGAAGTTGATCAGCGCGGTGGCAAACGGCGATGTGGATGTCGCGATCGCGTGGGGTCCGCTCGCCGGCTACTTCGCCAGCATGCTTCGCATTCACTCGAGATCACCCCTGTGTCGCCGGCAATGTTCTTAGCGGTGCCGTTCACGTTACGATATTTCCATGGCGGTGCGCAACGATGACCATCCGTTGCTCAGTGACATCGAATAGTGCCTTGCGCCGGAACTGCAGCGCGATTCAAGACGTTCTCGCCGAGTACGGCGTACCGCAAGTAAAGGAGAGCCAACCGCTATGCGACGCATCACTGCCGCAGCGCTCATCGCTCTCTCGTTGACCGCCTGCCGCCGCGAGAAGCAGGAGTCGCGTCCCGCACCCGCGCGAGTCGCGGTCTACCGCGATGGAGCCGTACAAAGCGATCTGCAGCCAGGTGGGCCGCAGACGCGCGCGCAAGTGAACGATCCGTATCATGGCGAGGCTTATGCCATCTCGGAAGGCGCAGCGACTCTTTACCTGGTACAACTGCGCCGGGTGCCATTCGAACGGCGGCGGTGGCATCGGCCCGCCCTTGATCAAGAACGATTGGATCTACGGAGGCGAGCCGGCCAATCTCTTCGACACCATCGTCAAAGGCCGGCCCAACGGTATGCCCACCTGGGGAGGACGGATCCCTGAATATCAGATCTGGCAGATCGTCGCGTACGTGCGTTCGATGAATGATCAAGAGCCGCAGTCGGCAACGCCGGTGCGCAGCGACATGATCGAGAAAGACCCCTCCACAATTACCAACAAAGTGCCGGGTGTGACGAAATGAAGCGGCTGCTTTGGCCTGCGGTGCTGTTGCTCGCCGGCTGCGGCGGCCCGCAGCAATCGGCAGTCGATGCTGCAGGAACACAGAGCGAACGCATCGCCGCACTGTGGTGGTTCTTCCTCTGGCTGCTCGGCGCGATTTTTGTGATCGTGATGGCCGTGTTGCTCACCGCACTGTTGCGGCGGCGGCGCGGGATTGAACAGGAGCCGCTCGAAGCAACGCATCGCGTCTCTGCGGCCACGGAGCGGACGCTTGGCCGCAACGTGACGATCGCGACTGTCGTTTCGGTGATCATCCTGATGGGTCTCATCGTGTTGAGCATTTCGACCGGTAAGGCTCTCGCGAAATACGATCAGGCCAAAAACGGCATGGTGGTGGAAGTTACCGGCAATCAATGGTGGTGGTACGTGCGCTACTTGAATGACCAGAGCCAGCGTACCGTCGTCACGGCGAATGAGATTCATATCCCGGTGAATCGCCCGGTGATGATTCGCGGCTCACTTCGAACGACGTCATCCATAGCTTCTGGGTGCCCTCGCTGCACGGCAAGCGCGATCTGATTCCCTCCCGCGTGAACACGGAGTGGATCGAGGCAGAGCAGCCCGGGCGTTATCGCGGGCAGTGCGCTGAATTTTGCGGGTTGCAACATGCGCACATGGCGCTCTGGGTTGTCGCTGAAACACCGGAACAATTTGAAGCATGGGTGCAGCGCCAGTTGCAGCCAGCGGTCGCGCCCGCCGATGCCGTGAAGCAGCACGGGCAGCAAGTCTTTCTCGATAACGCCTGCGTGCTGTGTCATGCCATCGCGGGCACGCCCGCTGCGGGTCAAGTCGGTCCCGACCTGACTCACTTCGCGAGCCGCTTCACGCTCGCGGCCGGCACGCTGCCCAATACCAAAGGAAACCTGGGCGGCTGGATCGCCGACCCGCAGAACATCAAACCGGGCAATCACATGGCGACGGTGCCGTTGAAAACCGAAGACGTTGAGCCGTTGCTCGATTATCTGGAGAGCTTGCAATGAGCACGTTGACCGATAGCACCGTGCAATCGGATCTGCTCGAGCAAGATGCGCTCGGACGCACGTGGAAGGAGCCGGGCGGCTTGTTCGGCTGGCTCTCGTTCACCACACATCAGGCCATCGGCAAGCGCTACATCGACACGGCATTTCTATTTTCTGCTGTTCGGCGGTGTGGAAGCGCTGCTGATGCGCTTGCAACTGCTGCGGCCCGACAACACGTTCCTCGGCCCTGAACGCTACAACCAGATCTTCACCATGCACGGCACCACGATGATGTTTCTCTTCGCGGTGCCCGTGATGGAAGGCATGGGGGTTTACCTAGTCCCGCTGATGCTGGGCACGCGCAATGTGGCGTTCCCGCGGCTGAATGCTTTTGGCTACTGGATGTACGTCATGGGCGGCATCTTGCTTTACTGCAGGCGTGTCAGCGCGACCATGCCTGATGCCGGTTGGTTCGCGTATCCTCCGCTCTCGGGTCCGCAGTTCTCGCCAGGCAAGGGCGTCGACGTGTGGGCGCAGATGATCACTTTCACCGAGATCTCTGCCATGTGCGTCGCGGTTGAGCTGATTGTCAACAATCTTCCGCATGCGCGCGCCCGGCATGTCGCTCAATCGCATGCCGCTGTTATTGCTGGGGCATGCTGGTGCAGTCGTTCATGGTGATGTTCGCGATGCCGGCCGTGATGATCGCGAGCACCGTCATGCTGCTGAACGACCGCACCATCGGCACGCATTTCGTGAATCCGGCCGAAGGCGGCGACCCGCTGCTGTACCAGCATGTGTTCTGGTTCTTCGGGCATCCCGAGGTCTACATCATCTTTCTGCCGGCGCTGGGCATGGTCTCGGCGATCATCGAGACGCACTCGCGCCGCGCGATCTTCGGTTATCCGGCCATGGTGTCTGTCGCTGGTCGCGAACGGCTTCATCGCTTTCGGACTGTGGGTGCACCACATGTTCGCAACGGGTCTGCCGCAGATCGGCGAAGCTTATTTCACAGCGGCCAGCATGATGATCGCGGTTACCAGCGGCATCCAGATCTTCTGCTGGCTCGCAACGCTGTGGACCGGCCGGCTTACGTATGACGGCAGCCATGCACTTCGTGTTCGGCTTCATCTTCATCTTTGTGATGGGTGGCCTGACGGGCGTGATGCTTGCGGCGATTCCGCTCGACTTGCAGGTGCACGACACGTACTTCGTGGTGGCGCATTTTCATTACGTGCTGATCGGCGGCGCGCTCTTCCCGCTGTTCGGCGCATTCCATCACTGGTTCCCCAAAGTGACCGGGCGCATGCTGAACGAGCGCCTTGGCAAGCTGGATCTTCTGGATACTGTTCATCGGCTTCAACGTCACTTTCTTCCCGATGCATATCCTTGGGCTGAACGGCATGACGCGCCGCATCTACACCTACCCGAACGAAATGGGCTGGGCAGCCTGCGAACGTGGTGGCCACGATCGGCGCGTGCATCATCACACTTGGTGGCATTCTCTTCCTGGTCAACGTTTTCCGCAGCCGCACATCGGGCGCAATTGCCGGCGATGATCCGTGGGATGCTTCGACGCTCGAATGGGCGGCTGCTTCGCCTCCCGCGAATTACAACTTTGTGCGGCTGCCGGTAGTAGCGAGTCCGCAGCCCTTGTGGGATCCCAAGCCGGATCGCGTTGAAGTGATCGGCCTGCGTGACGACCGGCGCGAGGCCCTCGTGACAGGGCTGATGGATGCCGAGCCGCAATTCCGCTATGTGCTGCCAGGGCCCACCATCTGGCCGTTTGTTTCTGCGTTTGGATTTTCTATCGGACTGGCGATGTCGGTCTTCTACTTCTGGGGATACTTCGTCAGCCTGGCGCTGGGCGCAATTGGACTTGTTGGTTGGTTCTGGCCCAGGCGCCCGCTGAACATCGAACCATGACTGCGCCGCGCACGCTTGACCTCAGCCGTCTGCAGCCCTACACGGTCTCCAACAAGTCGCCGCTGTGGTGGGGACAACTGCTGATGTGCTTCATCGAAGGCAGCCTGTTCTTCATGCTGATCGCGATTTACTTCTACTTGCGGCTCAGCGTGGATGTCTGGCCGCCGCCGGGTACGCAACTGCCGCATCTGACGCTGCCCACGCTCGCGCTGATTCCGCTGCTGCGTGAGCGGCTATGCGGCTTACTATGCAGGCGAGGCGGCGAAACGCGACGACCGTTCGGGAATGCTGCTGGGCATGATCTCGAACGTTGTGCTCGGTGTTGTGTTTCTGGCGATGCGCTTTGCTGAACTGAAGACCGTCAACTTCACCTGGTCTACGGATGTGCACGGCTCCATCTTCTGGAGCATTCTGGTCATTCACACGCTCGACGCGGTGGGCGACCTTCTGTACACCATGGTGCTGATTGCCGCCGTGGCGCTCGGCCGCTACGGTCAGCGTGAGCGCGTCGGCGTGCATGCCGATAGCGTGGTCTGGTTTTTCATCATTTTCATGTGGCTGCCGTTCTATGTCGTCGCGTACGGTGGTCCCTACCTGTTGGGTGCACCGCGATGAAACAGACGCTGGCTCTCTGGAGCGGTGTGCTCACCGGACCAATCGTCTGGTTCCTCAGCCTGGAAGCGAAGTTTGCGCTTTCGCCGTGGGTCTGCGCATGGCAGTGGAAGCCGGCTGTGTACGTGGTTTCGCTGCTCGCGTTCGTGCTCATCGCGGTTGCAGGTTTCATCTCCTGGTTCGAGTGGCGACACTTGAGTGCACATGGTCCCGATGAAACGGTGCGGATGGGTGCGCCACAGGCGCTCGCGCTGGGCGGCATGTTGCTGAACGCGGGATTTTTTATCGTCCTGATCGCGCAGAGTTTGCCGGAACTTTTGATGAATGGATGCGAATCATGAGCGCTCGCGTGTTCCTGTGCGCGCTGGCATTCACGGCGATCGCGCAAGCGCATGCCGGTCAGCCGCTCGAGCCGCATGACCTGGCCCGTGCCTGGCGTTTTGATCCGGGCGTCGTAATCCCACTGCTCATCGCGATGGTGCTGTACGCGCGCGGGTGCTTTCGTGCTCGCCGCATCGCCGCGTGGCAGATCGCCGCATTCTGGCTCGGCATTGTGTTCGTCATCGTTGCGCTTGTGTCGCCGCTGCACCCCTTGGGCGAAGTGCTGTTCTCCGCGCACATGGTGCAGCACGAGGTGTTGATGCTGCTTGCCGCGCCGCTGCTGGTGCTGGCGAGACCAATGGTCCCGATGCTCTGGGCGCTTCCGTTCGAAGCTCGCCGCTCGCTTGGGCGCTGGGCCAAGACAGAGCCGGTTGCGGCTGTCTGGCGCACCATCACCAAGCCATCGATTGCGTGGACTTTGCATGCCGCCGCCATCTGGCTCTGGCATGCGCCTGCCGCTTTCCAGGCAACGCTCAACAGTGATTGGATCCACACCGCGCAACACGTCAGTTTCTTCGGCACGGCGCTCCTGTTCTGGTGGTCGCTGTTTCATGAGCGCGCGCAAAGTTATGGCGCGGGCGTTCTGTATCTGTTCACAACCGCCGTGCATACCAGCATCCTCGGAGCGCTGCTTACGTTCGCTCGCGAGATCTGGTATCCGGCGTATGCGCTGACTGCGCCCGATTGGGGCTTCACCGTACTGGAAGATCAGCAGACGGGCGGCTTGATCATGTGGGTGCCGGGTAGTCTGGTGTATCTGGCCGCGGGTCTCGTGCTGTTCCTCGCGTGGTTGCGCGAGAGCGAAGCCATGGCGCAGCGGAGAAATTATGCGGCTTAGAATTGCGCTCGCCGCATGCATGTTGATGAGCTGCGGCTGCTCCGAAGATCGTACCCCGCTGACCAGCGGCAATGCCGAGCGCGGCGCGGCTGCCATTTTCCGCTACGGCTGCGGCTCCTGCCACACCATTGCACAACTCCACGATGCTCATGGTCTGGTGGGACCGCCGTTGACCGGCGTGCGCGACAGACTTTACGTAGCCGGCATGCTGCAGAACACCCCGGAGAATCTGGAACATTGGATTCGCGATCCGAAATCCGTGAACCCAAAAACCGCCATGCCAAACTTGGGCGTGACGCAGCAGGACGCAACCGACATCGCTGCCTATCTTTACTCCAAATAGAAAAGGAACACTCGCATGATCACACTCGCAGACGCCCGCCGCATCATTGCCGCGGCCGAGAAGAAAGCTGAAGAAATCGGCCAGCCCATGAACATCGCCGTTGTAGACGCAGGCGGCAACCTGGTCGCTCACGTCCGCATGGACAAAGCCTGGATGGGCAGCGTCGACATCTCGATCAAGAAAGCGTGGACGGCTCGCGCGTTCGACATCTCCACCAAGGAACTTGCTGAGCTCAGCCAGTCGGGCGATCAGTTCTTTGGCATTCACGCATCGAACAACGGCAAAGTGATGATCTTCGCGGGCGGTGTGCCGTTGAAGCGCGGCAACGATGTTGTCGGTGCCGTAGGCGTGAGCGGCGGCATGGGCAAGCAGGATCAAGCCGTTGCCGAAGCTGGAGCCGAAGCGTTCTAAACGCGCAAACGATGCCTGCCACTGTCCCCCGCCTTCTGACGGAACTCGACACTTTTGCCGAGGGCGGGGAAGACCTGAACGTCATCATTGAGACCTCGAAGGGCAGCCGCAACAAGATCGACTATGAGCCTGAACTCGGCGTATTCGCGCTTGCGGCAGTGATGCCCGAAGGCTCGGTATTCCCGTACGATTTCGGATTCATCCCGTCGACTCTTGGCGAAGATGGCGACCCGCTCGATGTGCTTGTGCTGCTCGATGAATCGGTCTCCACCGGATGTTTGATTGCCGCGCGTCTGATCGGCGTCATCGAAGCAGACCAGACCGAGAAGGACGGCAAGAAGACTCGCAATGACCGCTTGCTTGCTGTGGCCACGCGGGCGCACACTCACGCTGCCGTGAAGAGACTCGAAGACCTGCGGCCGGGCATGGTTGACGAGATCGAACACTTCTTCATTTCGTACAACCAGATCAAAGGCAAAGAGTTTAAGCCACTGCGCAGAGGCGGCCCCGACGAAGCACTGCAGCGCGTGAAAGAAGGGATGGCGCGGCTGAAGGAGTAATGCGCGGCAGTTACTTGCCTGCCGCGCAGCTCTTGCCGTTTTCGGCCAGGCCCCAGCTCATCGCGTTGTCGAGCAGTTGAATCATCAGCGGCTCTCCATAAAATTCACCGGCATGCCCTAGCGCGGAATAAACCGCGTGACCTTTTCCGACGCAATGCCACCAGATCAGTGGATGGTCCTCGCCCATGGTCGCCGTACCGGGCTTGTACGTTTTCTCATCGACCGTGGCAAGCACATGGATGCCCGGGACTTTGCGGGGGTTCGCTGCGAACGAGTACCACTCTTCTTTGCGATGCCAGGTACCCGGTAGTCCCTTGGTGATCGGGCTCTTGCGGTCTTCGATGTGGATGTCGCCCGGTTGAATGCTCGAGTGCACCACGAACTGCGCGCCGATCAAGTCATCGACGAACCACTTCCAGTCCGCTGCGGAGTTGTGTCCATGATTTCCGACCGGATCGCCGCCGGCACCGTGAATGCCGAGGAAAGATCCGCCATTCTCCATCCAGGTCTTGAAAGAATCGCGCTGCTCCGGCGTGAGTGTGTCGCCGCTCGTGTTGTTCCAGATCACCAGCTTGAACTTGGCGAGCTGATCGGGATTCATCACCGCGCCGTTCTCCGTCGCGAAGTACGGCCAGCCATGTTCATGCGCAATCACTGATAACGCGGCCGCTGAGGCCTGCATCGCCGGCTCATCGCGGTATCCGTTGGTCTTCGAGTAGATCAACACGCCGCCCGGCTTCAAGTCAGCCGGCAACTCCGGCGCAGTCTTGTCGAATACAGGGCTCGTGACAAATCCGCCGTAGTTGCGCGCGACTCTTGGCGGCCCGTCCTGCGCGACAGCCGTTAACGCGAGCACGGCAAACAAAGCGATCTTCATGAGCGGGACTATACACGACGACCGCCTCAACAGGCAATGCTCGGCGTGAACATGAAGATCAAGCCACACCAAAAGTGCTCCGGGGACTGACACCTTTTCGCGCTTTCTGCGAAAAGGCTGTCTGTCCCCAGACGTGCACCAACGCACCCCCAGACCCATTCACAACACCTGAGAATCTATAACTCCAACTCCCCCATCACCATCCCACACCCCATACCGCACCCCCGTCGAAAGCCCCAGACCACGCTGGTGCCGGTATGAGCACTCGCAAGCAACAACAGTCCTCCCGCGCCAACGGCGCCAAATCCAAAGGGCCCGCCACCACCGCCGGGAAAGCGCGCAGTGCCGGCAATGCCATGCGCCACGGCATCCTTTCGAAGACCATCGTCCTCGTGAAAGAAGACCCTGCCGAATTTCAAGCACTGGTGGATCAGTACCTCGAGAGGTTTGAACCCCAGGATCATCTCGAACACCAGGCCGTCGAAGAGATGGCCCTCTTGCAATGGCGGCTGCGCCGCATTCGCCGAATCGAGACCGAGTTGGTGGACAAGCACGCGGAAGATTGGGAAGGCCCCGATGAAGGCTGCGTCGCCAATGCTTTTGAAGGCATGACTTCGTCCATCACCGTCCTCGAACGCTACGAAGCCCGCATCCACCGCATGTACCACCGCGCCTATAAACACTTCTACGAACTTCGCGCGCAGCACCCACTCCAACCATGCGCGCCATCACCAACGAAACAAATCACTTCTCCCGCCCCAGGTTCGTTTGGCAAAACAAGAAATGCTCCCGCCACCGCCGGAAAACCATGTGCCGCCGACCATCCTTTTTCATGGCCTGAGCCGGTCAACAGCCTCGAAAACCACCAGGCAATCGAGTGAATCAGCCCTACCGATGTTTCCCCGCTACGATCCGATCCGTCCCCAGATAATGTTGCAACGCTTCCGGAATCAGCACGCTGCCGTCCGCTTGCTGGTAGTTCTCGAGAATCGCGACCCACGTTCTGCCGATCGCGAGTCCGCTGCCGTTCAGCGTGTGCGCAAACTCGGCTTTGCCTTTCCCGGTCTTCACGCGAATGCCTGCGCGCCGGGCCTGATAGGCCCCATAGTTCGAGCACGAGGAAATCTCTTTATACGCGTTCTGACCGGGCAGCCACACTTCGATGTCGTACGTGCGCTGCGCCGAAGGACCCATGTCGCCGGTGCACAACAGCATCGTGCGATACGGCAGTCCAAGCTTCTGCAGCACCATCTCCGCCGCGTGCGTGAGTTGTTCGTGCTCGGCGGCGCTCTGGTCGGGCCGCGCGAATTTCACCAGCTCAACTTTTTGAAATTGATGCTGACGAATGATGCCGCGCACATCGCGTCCGTGCGAGCCCGCTTCACTGCGAAAGCAAGGCGTGTAAGCGCAGAGCGAAATCGGAAGCTCATCGCCATCGAGCGTCTCATCGCGAAAGATATTCGTGACGGGAACTTCGGCCGTGGGAATCAACCACAGGTCCGTCTTCTCCAACTTGAAGAGATCGTCCGCAAACTTCGGCAGGTTGCCGGTGCCATACAGACTTGCGGAGTTCACCACAAACGGCGGCAGCACTTCGGAATAGCCATGCTCTCGCGTATGCAGGTCGAGCATGAAATTGATCAGCGCGCGTTCGAGCTTCGCACCCCAGTTCCAGTACAGCGCGAAACGTGCACCGGTGATTTTGGCGGCGCGCTCTAAATCAAGAATTTGAAGATCGACGCCAAGGTCCCAGTGCGCCTTCGCCGTAAAATCAAACTCGCGCGGCGTGCCCCAGCGCCGCTGCTCCACATTGTCGTCTGCGCTATGCCCGACCGGCACACCGTCATCCGGAATGTTCGGAATGCCCGCCAATAGAGCGCGAAACTCATCTTCGAGGCCGCGCACCTGCTCATCGAGCTCGCTCATGCGCTTGCCCGATTCACGCACGCGCGTCTGCTGTTCCGTCGTGTCGACGCCTTGTTTGCGCAAGCGCGCGATCTCTTCGCTCGCGGTGTTGCGCTGCGCCTTCAGCTCTTCGGTCTCAGTGATTGCTGCGCGCCGCCGCTGATCGAGCTCGCGAAAAGGCTCTACCGGGACAACAAAACCACGGGTCGCAAGACGCTCGGCAATCTGCTCAAGATGATTTCGAAAGTACGCGAGGTCGTGCATCTAGCCATGCTAGCAGCCAGAATGCGCACGCTCGCTGAGCGCGGGAAGCCACTGGGGCGGCTGATTATTCGTCTTCTTCTTCGGTGGAGAGGGGCTCCAGGTCTTCGGCTTCAAAGATCTCCCGGCAGTCTAAACACTCAACGTATTCGACCCCTGCTCTTCGCGCCAACATGACGGTGCGGGAATGCTCACAGACGGCTTGCATAACGGGTTGCATATACAGCGATAGGACTCATTTTAGCCATCGCGGCGATGGTGTCAAGGGCGGGGTTGTGGAAAGGTTAAAATTCGGGCTGATGCCGTTTCCTATTCATCGCCCGCGCCGACTTCGTTCCACGGAATCAATGCGCGCTCTCGTGCGCGAAACCAGGCTTGACCCAGCGCAATTAATCTACCCGATGTTCATCTGCCCGGGCGAAGGAGTGCGCCGCGAAATTTCCTCGATGCCCGGGAACTATCAGCTCTCGGTCGATCAGTTCGTTCGGGAATGCGAACGCTTATCGAAGCTTGGCATCGGCGGCGTCATCCTCTTCGGGCTCCCCGAAAGCAAAGACGACAAAGCATCGGGCGCGTATGCAGACGATGGCATCGTGCAGCGTGCATTGCGCGCGCTGAAGAAAGAAGTCCCGAAGCTACTCGCCATGACTGACGTCTGCAACTGCGAGTACACCAGCCATGGTCACTGCGGCCTTGTAGTTGGCAACGATGTCGATAACGACGAGACATTGAAGTGGCTTGCGGCAACCGCTGTCTCGCATGCCAAAGCGGGTGCGGACATCGTCGCTCCGTCCGACATGATGGATGGCCGCGTCGCCGCGATTCGTACGGCACTCGATGACCACGGGTTTACCAACACGCCGATTCTGTCCTATGCCGCGAAGTTTGCTTCGGTATTCTACGGACCATTCCGCGAAGCCGCCGAAAGCACGCCTCAGTTCGGTGACCGCCGCAGCTATCAGATGGACCCGCCGAACGCGCGCGAAGCCATGCGCGAGATCGAGCTGGATCTCGACGAAGGCGCGGACATGATCATGATTAAGCCGGCGATGCCTTACCTCGATCTGATCCGCATGGCGCGCGACCGCTACGACGTGCCGCTAGGTGCATACCAGGTAAGTGGCGAGTTCGCGATGATCATGGCCGCCGCGAGAAACGGATGGCTGGATCAGGAGCGCGCCATGATGGAAAGCTTGATTGCGATCAGAAGAGCCGGAGCGGATTTCATCCTGACCTATTTTGCCGAAGCAGCGGCAAAGCTCCTATAAGGCGAGCCTTTTTGCTGCGGACGGATTTAATCCCCCACAGATTTAGCGACGTGAACGCGTGTTAAAAGACTCCTGAAAACCTCAGAGTTGTAGCAAATAGTCCTTTTCTTAAATCCGAAATAACACAAATGTGACCGCTGACCATTGTGTTCGGCGCACCGTAAATGTACGGTCGAAAGGACGAACTGACAAGGCTTTTCACCTAAAAGTCCACGAGCAGCTCGCATTGACCGCAAAGAGGATGACTGCATGTCCACATTTACTCAAACTTTTCGGAGCACAATTAGCCGTTCCTGCTTAACTTGGCTAATTGCTTTGCTCCTTGGAATCACACTAGCGCCTCGTTTAAGCGCTTCAAGTTCGGATGGCTATGGAGCAAGCGCGTACGGTACCGACGTCCGGGCCGTGGGAACCGCGTTCAATTCGAATACGACGGCGCTTAGTGGAATCTGTACCTTTCAGACCGGCGTTTCTAATCACAAGTCCGTCGTTGGAGTGAGTCTCGCGCCCGTACTCACCGTTGGCATGATCACAACCTCATCGTCTAGCGCGACAGTTGCCGGGGGTGGCGAGGCTGAAGGTATGGCTCAGGTGAACAACGTGAGTCTGCTTAGCGGGTTGATCACGGCGAACACGATCACCTCCGTCTCGAACGCCGTTCATAACGCCGCCGGGCATAGCGTGAACTCGACCGGTAGCAGCTTGGCCAACCTGATTGTTAATGGAATACCGATCGCCGTTAACGTTCCGCCGAACACAGTTATTCCGCTGCCGTTTCTTGGCCACGTAACGCTGAACGAACAAATCGGCGGCGCCACCGCGACCCAGGCAACACTTACGGTGAACGCAATACATGTTCACATCAGCGTTTTTCCGAACACCTTTAACCTGCCGCTAAACTCCGAAATCATCGTCAGCCACGCATTTAGCAAGACGGAAATTGCGCCGGGTCTGATTGTAGGAAGCTCAAACAATATTCATTTTTCTGGCCTACCCGTCACGGTCGGTCCCGTTGAAAACAACGTAATTCCATGTGCCGGAACCCCGGGTGGCAACGTAGTGACTCGATCACTAACCGGGATTAACTTGGCCCTGGTCTCCGCTGGGCCTTTAACGACGACGGCCCAGGGTTCCACTACAACCACAACGACAAGCGGCGAGACGACCGCCTCGATCACGAACCTGAATCTCCTGACCGGCTTGATCACTGCGGATTTGATCAAGGCAGATGCGCACGCGTCCGATACGGGAGGAGTAGATGTCACGAGTGACAGCGGCTCCACCGTCGTCAACCTACAGGTTGCAGGAGTAACTTACTCCTCGCTTCCACCTGCGAATACGCAAATCCCGCTGCCCGGACTCGGTACCGTGTTCTTACACCGGGTTTCCCAGGGGACCCACGGCATCGGAGTCGTAATGATCGATGTCGTCGTGAATGTAGCGCCCAACGCCTTCTCTCTCCCGCTCGGAGCGGAGCTGACTGTAGGAACGGCGAGTGCGAAGGTGCTTCACTAGCCGTTTGCGCGGACGAGGGGCCCGCACGGCCCCTCGTCAGTGGCGGAAGTGCCGCACGCCGGTGAACACCATCGCAACACCCAACCGGTCTGCGGCAGCGATCACATCAGCATCTTTCACCGACCCGCCCGGCTGAATGAAAGCCGTCGCGCCGTTTTAGCAGCGGCTTCTAACCCATCGGGGAAGGGGAAGAACGCATCCGACCCCACCACGCTACCGGCGAGTGGCAGCACGGCCCGTGATGCGCCGATCTTTACCGAGTCAACCCGGCTCATCTGCCCCGCGCCGACACCTAACGTCTGTCCGTCACGTGCGTAGACAATCGCGTTCGACTTAACGTGCTTGGTCACCTTCCAGACGAACTCGAGTGCTCGCCACTCCTGTTCAGTCGGCGCGCGCCTGGTCTTCACTTCGAGCTGAGCGCGATCCAGGCGATGCGTATCGGGAGTCTGTACCAGATAACCGCCAGTGATCGTTTTCAGGATCAGTCCTTCCGGCTCGGCAAGTACTTTCACTAAGCGCAGGTTCTTCTTGGCCGACAGCACCCGCAACGCACCGTCGCTGAAGCCGGGCGCCGCGATCGCTTCGATAAACGTCCGCGCGATCTCCGACGCGGTTGCTTCATCCACCTCGCGGTTGAATCCGATCACACCGCCGAACGCAGAAATCGGATCGCACGACAACGCCTGCCGGTAAGCCTCTGCCTGACTCTCGTTCTCGGCGCAGCCCGAAGGGTTGGTGTGCTTGATGATGGCTGCGGCCGGGCGCTCAAACTCCTGACACAACAGCCACGCGGCATCCAGATCCACCAGGTTGTTGTACGAGAGCTCTTTGCCTTGCAACTGCTCCGCGCCTGCTATGCCGCGTTCCGAACCGCTGTAAAGCGCCGCGCTCTGATGCGGGTTCTCACCGTAGCGCAGGTCGAAACGCTTTGCGTACATGCAGGTCCAACGCAGCCGGCAAGCCACTCGTTTCGGCGTCCAACGAGCGCAGCTTTTTGCTGATCGCCAAATCGTACGCGGCGGTTTTCTCGAATGCTTTTTGCGCCAGCCGCCATGTGGTGTCCTGGCTCAGCAGACCTCGGGTCACACGCAACTCGCCGGCGATCGCGTCGTAGTCCGCAACGTCCGTCACTACCGCGACATCGTGATAGTTCTTAGCGGCAGAACGAATCATCGTGGGTCCGCCGATGTCGATGTTCTCGATCAGTTCTCCCTTTGAAACGCCCGCGCGAGCGGCAACCTTTTCGAACTCATACAAATTCACGACAACCAGATCGATGGTGCTGATGCCGTGCTTTTCCATCGCTGCACGATGTGCCGCGTTGTCGCGCACCGCCAGAATGCCACCTGTGATTTTCGGGTGCATGGTCTTCACGCGCCCGTCGAGCATCTCGGGAAAGCCCGTGACCTCCGCGACGTCGACTACCGGTAGCGCCGCTTCGCGCAACGCGTTCGCAGTGCCGCCGGTTGAGATGAGCTGAACGCCAAGCTCATGCAGCACGCGCGCGAATGCAACAATACCGGTCTTGTCGGTGACGCTAAGCAGAGCGCGTCGGATCTGGGGCATTCCCCCATTGTAGAAGCGCTACTCAATGCCCATTTGCGTCAAACGGTAACGCAGTGCATTGCGCGTTAAGCCCAAAGCACGCGCCGCCTGGCTCTTGTTGCCATCTGCTTTTTTCAACGCTTCGCGAATGAGTTCCTGCTCATACTGATCGAGCGTCATGCCTGCGGGCAGCGTCAGATCGGAATTGGCGTGACGCGTACGAAGCTGCATGTCGAGGCGGATATCATCCGCGTCCAACTGACTGCCGCGCGCCATCACCAGGCTTCGCTCGATGACGTTCTCGAGCTCGCGCACATTGCCGGGCCAGTGATAAGCCAGCAGCTTGTCAATGGCGGGTTCAGTGATCGAATCAACACGCCCGCCCGAGTCCGCCGCCAGTTTATGAACGAAGTGAATGGCCAGGTCGCGAATGTCTTCACGACGTTCACGCAAAGGCGGAATCTCGATCGGCACCACATTCAACCGGTAGTAAAGATCTTCGCGAAAGGTGCCCTGCTCGAGCGCGGCGCGCAGGTCCTGATTGGTGGCAGCGATCACGCGTACATCGATGCTCACGGTCTTGTTGCTGCCCAGCCGCTCGAACTCACGCTCCTGCAACACACGCAATAACTTCACTTGAATGTTGGCGGGAACGTCGCCGATTTCATCGAGAAACACGCTGCCATGATCGGCCTGTTCGAACTTGCCGGGTTTGCTGGTCAGCGCACCTGTGAACGCGCCTTTCTCATAACCGAACAGCTCAGACTCCATCAGGTTTTCAGGGAGTGCGGTGCAGTTGATTTTCACCAACGGCTTTTCAGCTCGCGGCGAGTGAAAGTGGATCGCGCGCGCGATCAGATCTTTGCCAACGCCGCTTTCGCCCGCGAGCAGGACCGTTGAACGTGTAGGAGCAACGCGCAGTACCGTCGCGAAAATCTCCTGCATCGGCTTGCTGCGGCCGACGATGTTCTTGAAGTCATAACGCTGCCCGAGTTGTTCGCGCAACTCGCGGTTCTCATCGCGCAGCTTGCGAACTTCCAGAGCTTTGCGGACGACCGTGACGAAATGATCGAGCGAAACGAACGGCTTCAATAAGAAGTCAGCCGCGCCCGACTTCATCGCCTGCACTGCGTTCTCGACCGTGCCGTACGCCGTCATCACAATCACTGGCGCGTGAGAGTTCTGCCGCTTAATCAACTGCAGTAGTTCCAGGCCGTCCATGCCGGGCAGACGCAGATCCGTCAGAATCAGATCCACGCGGTCCAGCAGCGGCAGCGCTTCTTCGGCGGTGCGGGCTTGGTCCACCTGAAAGCCCTCGGACACGAGCTGCAGTTCCATCACGCGGCGCAGCTTTTCTTCATCTTCGACAATCAGAATGCGCTGCTTCATGTGACCTCTTGTGCTTCAGCAATTCGAATACCCTGGAACGGCAGCGACACGCGAAAAGTCGCACCCTTGCCCGGTTCGCTCTCGAACAAAATTCTGCCGCCATGCTCATCGACAATCTTCGCGACAATCGCCAGACCAAGCCCTGTGCCTTCACTCTTCGTGGTGACGAAAGGGTTGAAGATGCTGTCGGCCATCTTGGGATCGACGCCACAACCGCGATCGATGACATCGATCTCGACGCAATCACCAGCCAGCCGCGATTTGATTGTGACGATCGACTCCGGCGGGCTCGCCTGCACCGCGTTGCTCAACAGATTCACGAGCACACGCTCCATCAACTCCGCGTCCATCGGAAACGGCGGAAGGTCGTGAGCATCGTTGCGATAGATCGTGACTCTGCGCGCGGCTGCGAGCGGCTGCTCTTCGGTGAGAGCGCGGCTGATCACATCGCTGAGTGATGCGACCGCAGGCCGCAACTGCAGCGGGCGCGCGAAATCGAGAAAGCGCGTGACGAGTGAATTGGTGCGGTCAGCCTCGGTGGTGATAAAGCCGGCAATTTCCTGCGCGATCTCGCCCGAGTTGCCGCCGCGCGCGAGCATTTCTGCGGATGCTTTAATCGTGCCCAGCGGATTGCGCAACTCATGCGCGAGCCCGGCTGAAAGTTGGCCCAACGCTGCGAGCCGCTCAGAACGGCGAACCTGCGCCTCGGCCTCGCCTAAGTTGCGATTCGCCTCGGCGAGTTGCTCGGCGACGGCTTTATAGCGCACAAACTGATCGCGCAATGCACCGGCCAGCGTGTTTACCAACGTTCCCGAGATCGCGAGGAACAAGAGCCGCCGCGCAAGTTCCGCGATCTGCGCTTTCTCCAGACTGAACTCATTCCAATCGATGAAGAGCAGAAACGAAAGATACGCAGCGCACGAAACAACGGTGAATGCGAGCGTGCCGAACACGCCAAGCGATGTTGCGGCAGAGATCACGGGCAGTAACAGTACCAGGTAGTAGGGACTAGTAAGCCCGCCGGTATAGCCGATCAAGAGATAACCGAGCAGCAGTTTTGCCGATATCCACGCGACCTTTGTCGGCGTGGGCTGATCGAATACGATGCGCGGTTCGAGTAACTGCAACAAGCCCAGCGCGGCGATCAGCGCAATCTCCCAACGGTCGCCCGCACCGGTTGCGGCCAGTGCTGCAAAGAGCAGCAGGACCACTACATCCTGCACACCGATGCGCCGCGCTGCCGGGAGCCTCACCCCGACATCTTAACCGTCCTGTGCAAAAATGAAAGCGGATCCCCCCATGCCCAATCAAACAGAGTTGGACCGCGCGTTGGATGCCACGTCTGCGCCTGAAGAGGCTGCAAACGAGGAATCATCCTTCGGCGAGCTCCTAAACCAATTCGAACAATCCCACCAGGAGAAGCGCGAGAACAGTGCTGAAGGGCGCGACGCGACGGTGGTGTCGATCAGCGGTGACTCGGTTTTCCTGGACATCGGGATGAAGATCGAGGGCAGACTTCCGGCGGCGCAGTTCCGTGACAAAGATGGCAACATCACGATCAAGCCCGGCCAGAAGATGAAGGTGAATTACAACGGGCGCGATGATGAGGGCTATTACAAGCTCTCGCTGCTGCACATCGACCAGCCGAAAGATTGGACGGCGCTCGAAACTGCCTTCAACGAAAAGCGAACCGTTGCAGGGCGTGTAACGGGTTTGATCAAGGGCGGCGTAACGGTGGACGTGGGCACCCGCGCGTTCATGCCGGCTTCCCGCAGCGGCACGCGTGACGCCGCGGAGTTGGGCAAGCTTGTCGGGCAGGACATCGAGTGCCGCATCATCAAACTCGACAAAGACGATGACGATGTCGTTGTCGACCGCCGCGTCATTCTGGAAGATCAGGCGAAAGTTGCCCGCGAGAACCGCTACACGGAATTGACCGAAGGCCAGGTGGTGCACGCGACGGTTCGCAGCCTGGTGGATTACGCCGCATATCTCGACATCGGCGGCATCGACGGCATGCTGCATGTTTCAGAAATGTCGTACGGCCGCATTAACAAGCCTTCCGACGTTTTGACAATCGGGCAGCAGATCGATGTGCAGATTCTGAAAGTCGATCGCAACCGCAAGAAAGTTTCGCTGGGCCTGAAGCAGTTGCAGAAAGATCCGTGGTCCGGCGCGGCCGAGAAGTATCACGTCGGTGAGCGCGTCAAGGGCACTGTATCGCGCGTGGCGGACTTCGGTGCCTTCGTGGAACTCGAAGCCGGTCTCGATGGGTTGATTCACCTTTCGGAGATGTCGTGGTCGAAGAAGGTGCGCAAGCCTTCCGATGTGTTGAAGCCGGGCGACGCAGTGGAAGTTGTGGTGCTCGCGGTGAAGCCCGAGGAGAAGCGCATTTCCCTTGGTCTGAAGCAAGCGCTTGGCGATCCGTGGGAAGAATCGGAAACGAAGTATCCCGTCGGCGCAACCGTTGAAGCTCCGGTCATCAGCCTGACGAAGTTCGGTGCGTTCGTGCAGCTCGATGAACACATCGAGGGCATGATTCACGTCGGCGACATCAGCAACGAGAAGCGCATCAGTCATCCTTCAGATGAGTTGAAAGTCGGCCAGATCGTCCGGGCGCAAGTATTGGAGCTCGATCGCTCGCGCCGCCGGCTTCGCCTTGGCATGAAGCAGTTGATCCCGACTGCGGCGGATGAGTACATCGCGGAGCACAAAGAAGGCGACACGGTCACCGGCCGTGTTTCTGATTTGGCTCGCAACCGAGTTTCAGTTGAACTCGGCGAAGGCGTCATTGCGTATTGCGCTCTCTCTGAAAAAGAGGGCGCGAAAGAAGAGAAGCAGTCCAGCGCGAAGAGCAGCGCTGACGTGTCGGCACTCAGTTCCATGCTGGCGGCGAAGTGGAAAAGCGGTCCCGCGCCACAAGCCGCGAGTGAATCGAAGTCAGGCGGCAAAGAAGCTTTGCGTGCTGGTCAGGTTCGCTCGTTTAAGATCGTCAAGCTCGATGCCGAGAAGAAGCGCATCGACGTGGAACTCGCGGGCTAGTGTTTGCAAGCGACGCGGACCTGAGCGCCTTTATCGATGCATTCGAAAAAGGCACCTGGCCCGCGAAGCAATGGACCCATGCGACGCACATCAGCATGGGCAGCTATTACCTGCTGACACTCAGCCGCGAAGAAGCGACTGAGCGGATCAAGCAGGGACTCTATCGATATCACTTAAGTCAAGGCGGCCAGCACACCGACAGCAGCGGCTACCACGAGACGCTGACCCTGTTCTGGATTGACCGGATTGTGGAATATCTTGCGGACGCTTGCCGACCGGATTCAGCGTCATTGGAAAAGGTGAACGCGACGACCACCCTTCGGAGCACAGCGCGCGATGCACGAACAGTATTATTCGTGGGATGTGTTGAAGGACAGAGAGGCGCGTCGAGTGGCGCGCGCCGGATCGCTAAGGGTTGCCCTCCTGCTCCGACGCACCTATTCCGTAGATCGCTCTTGCTGCGTTCGAAGTGCAGCGAGCCACTTGCGTAATCGATAGTCATCTTCAAGTGCGATAGCGCCGTCATTCCAATGATGCCGCCCACTTGAGCTCCAATGTGATCGCGAAAGGCCTGATCGACGTCGTCACTCTTCGCTGTCCGGAACGCGTCGATACGATAGTTCTCCCATAGAATAAGACCGATTTCTGCCCTTTCCGAATCTGGGCTTCAGGCTGCTCAAGAAAATTGCGTGAAATGGGTAACGTTGAAAACTAAAATACCATTGTTTATGATGACCGCTCAGATCTCCTACTTGATGCTTGGTCGCGGCGGCAGCCTACTTTCATCGACAGGCTTGGCGCACTCCTTTCAAGTGTCAGCGAAGGTAGAGCGCTCGGCTTCGAATCGGGCCTTATATCTTCTTACGAGAAATCCCGAAAGATCCCCTTCCTATGTACCTTTCGAGTGCGCATGAAAGCGAGTTTTGTAGCGCAACCGCGAAGAAATCTTACCGTTGGGCCCTCGCATAAGACATCGTGAAACGGGCGGCCCTTGGCCCATCCCAACCGGTCCGCCAACTTTCGCAGAAGCCGGCCAAGCACATTGCCAACACTGTGCCCAACGACAGGACAAAAGCTCCGAGATCGAAGTGATCACAACCGGGTTCTCGGTTGTCGAGGAGATGGAGTATTCGTTCGAGGAATTTCCCGACGAGACCAGCGACCAGAAATACAACGATCACGAACGGTACTGCAATTAATTCGTAAGCAAACACGAAAGGGAAAGTCCCAGCCATCGCGACACAAATTGGGCGCAAGTCTCCGCGTCGGGACTGAGGAGCATCAACACTGCCGCGAGCCACACCGCACAGGCAACCAGTGCCCAAATCGTCAGTCGAATAAAACGAGAAAGCTTGGCGTCATCGTATCTGCCCAGTCCAGCCCCAGGTGCGAATCCGCAGAGACTAAGAAATGTGCTCACAAGCGCCCCGTCTTTACCCAAACAACTCCAACACCGGTTTGCTCTTCCCGTCCAATGTCACGTACACCGGCCGCTTCTCCACCACGAAGGCATGATCCGGCGCGATGCCTAGCGCGTGATAGATCGTTGCGTGCAATTGCCCGATGTCCATCGGGTTCTCAATCGTCTTGCAGGGCCGCTCGTCCGCGGTCTTGCCGTAGAGGAAGCCCTTCTTGATTCCGCCGCCGAACATCAGCACGCTACCCGCGTCGGTGAAGTGGCGGTGCATGCCGTAGTTCTTGGGCTGGTGATGACGTCGGGCACCGTCACCTGGTCCTTCACCGGCTTGCCGGGCTTGCCCTCCATCATCATGTCGCGGCCGAACTCGCTCGCCAGAACAATCAGCGTGCGATTCAGCAGGCCGCGCTCTTCCAGATCCAGCACCAACTGCGCGATGGGCGCATCGATCTGCTGCTTCATCCCCACGGCGCGCGTCGTGGCCGTTCTCGTGCGTGTCCCAATTCTTGAACGGGATGTACTCGGTCGTGACTTCGATGAAGCGCGCGCCCGCTTCGGTAAGCCGCCGCGCCAGCAGACAGCCCAGCCCAAAGCGGCCGGTGTTGTAGATGTCGTAGCTCTTGCGCGGTTCAAGCGAGAGGTCGAACGCCTTCGCCGAGGGCGAAGTCAGCAGGCGGTGTGCGGACTCCATCGAGCGCAGTCAGCGCCGCGTTCTGAAAGTCGCTGCCGTATTGGCGGATCGGGCTCTGCGCTTCCAGCTTCTTCATAAAGTTCATGACGCGCGGCAAAGCGCGCATCGCCCATGTCCGCCGGCGGCCGCACGCTCGCGGCGGCATCTTCGGGGTAGGTGATCAGGAACGGGCCATAGTCGCTGCCGAGAAAGCCCGCCGTGTGAAACGCCTTGATGCCCGCGCTCTCGCCGCCGATTTCGAGATTCTGCCCGATGTCGATGAACGCCGGCATGTTCGGAGTTGCGCGGGCCGAGCGTCTTCGAGATGACGGCGCCGATATGCGGCATCGCAACCGTTTGCGGCGGCGCATAGCCGGTGTGCCACTGATATTGATGCCGCGAGTGCAGAATGAAGCCGAGATCGCCGCCGCGATAAGAACGAATCAACGCGCCGCGGTCCATCACCTTGCCGATGCGTTCCAGGCCTTCCGACAACTGAATGTTGTCGACGGCCGTGGGGATCGGCTTGAATGTGCTGAGCACGTCATTGGACTTCAAGCCGTTCTCGTAAGGCGTGTAGCGCTTCGGGTCGAACGTCTCGGTCTGCGCCATACCGCCCGCCATCCAAAGCAGGATGACGGTGTCCGCTTTCGGCTCCAACTTCGTTTCCGAAGCTTGCAACTGCGGCGCGCGCCCGGCGAGTGCCGCCAGGGTTGCCGCGCCCGTCGCGCCCATAAAGCCGCGGCGTGAGATGGCGCTCAATGCGCGTTTTTCATCAGCGTTCATTACAGTTCCTCAGAAGATCAACTGAAACTCGGGCAGCATGGCAACCGACCAGATCAGATCGGATACTCCATCAGCCGGCACGTTTTTATCGCGCGCTCGCGCTTGCAGATATTCACCCGCTACGCGACGTTCTTGCGCGCTTGCCGCGCGGCCAAGCGAATACGTGAACACACGATCGATCAATTGATCGCGCGTCAAGGCATTCAACGGCGCCGCGACCGGAAGCTCCGGCGCAGTTTTCACAAGTCGATCGAAATCCGGCTTCTCTTTGAAGACGAAGAAGCGCACGCTGGGGCTGATGTCGCTATCGAGGCTGCTTTGCTCCAGGCCAACGCTGCCTTCGAGCGCCGTGACTCCGGCGGGAAGCGTGTAGACAAGGTCAGAGTTCACTTTGGTGCGAATGCCCGATTCGAACTTCGCGTCTTTCATCTGCACTGCGCCGCCTTGCGTATTGATCGGCGCGGCGCTGACCGGCTTCAAAGTACTGAGCGGAATCTCGCCGTTCGGGCCAATCAACTTTGCATCAGCCCACACGGGCGACACGCGCTCGGGCGAGTACGACCCGGTGTCTTTCACAACCAGATGCAATTCGCGCACGCCGGTCAGATCCACTTTGACCGGCACGACTTTGCTGCTCAGCCCACCGGAATCCCACAGGTTTTCAGGCGCGGGTGGACGCTGCCCCAGCATGCGTAATGAACCATTATGCAGAAGGCGTGAAAGCGTTTCGCCGTTCACCAGTTCCAGCATCTGCAGCGTCGTCGCACTCGAATCGCGTTCGGTGTAGACCTGATCGCGAATCGGGCGGCCCAGGCTGCGTGTGAGCAGAGTCGAACCCATATGCCATTCGCGGCTGTACACGCCAAGCTTTGCACCGGGGCCGAGGTAAACGCGCCACTCGCCCGTCAACGCGCTCAGGTGGTCCGCAAACTCTTCGGCGGTAATGCGACGAATTTCAGGGCCCGCGAAAACATATTCCTTCTTCTCTTCACCGCGCGGAACCGACGGCAACTGATACGCGCGCGACAACATGATCGTGCGCACCAGGTGCTTCACGTCGTAGTTATTCCTGACCAGATCGCTCGATAACCAATCCAGTAACTCGGGGCTCCACGGCTCGCCATCCATGTCGTCGACCTGCTCGATCATTCCGCGGCCAATCAGCTTGGTCCAAATGCGGTTGACGAGTGTGCGCGGCGTGCGGCCATTCTCCGGCGCGGTGAACATGCGGGCGACAGCGGCGCGGCGATCGGCGAGCGATTGCGGCGGCTCCGGCAGATCGAGCGCGGGATACAGGAACTTCGGCGCGGTCTGCACGCCCGTCTTGATATCGCACCGAACCAGCTCAAGCTTCGGCTGCTCCGCAAAAAACGCGGCCAGGCCGTACGCATCTTTCAACTTCCACTTGCTGATGAAACTGTCGTGGCACGAATTGCACTTGAGGTTCACGCCCAGAAAGACCTGCGCACTGTTCTGTGCGGCCTGCATGACGGGCGTCTGGC
Source organism: Bryobacterales bacterium (assembly GCA_963792655.1). GTDB lineage: Bacteria > Acidobacteriota > Terriglobia > Bryobacterales > Bryobacteraceae > DOZZ01. The sequence continues at coordinate 655,393 of CAWBWU010000003.1, read as the reverse complement.
TGGCGTTGATATCGCCGCGCCAGTTCACGCCGGTGAGAAAACCATCCGGTGCGCCGGGGCCCACGGGGTTCAACAGCGCGCTCACCATCTGGTTATACGGAAGGTTGTCTTCCAGCGCCTTCTGTAACCAGGGCGTGATGCTCTTGCGGTCGTTCGCGTAATTGACGCCTTCGTCGTTACGCAGCAGATCGTTCCAGAAGCTGATCCAGTTCTCGCTGTAGTTCCTGGAGTTCGCGAGTAACTGATCGACGAGTTTTTCGCGCTTGTGTGGATCGCGCGACTGAACGAACGCGGTCAGTTGTTCAGGCGTCGGGAGCAGACCCCACACATCCAGATAAGCGCGCCGCGCGAAGAGCGCATCACCGACAGGTTCAGCCGGCGTAACGCCGTGCTGCTGCCAGTAAGCGTTGAGAAAGCGATCGACAGGAACGCCGGGTCCGCTGGGCGCCAGCGGTTCTTTCAATGTGAGTTCCGGTGTCCAACGTGGCTTCGCGGGCGGAGCCGAAAGTGAAGCACGGCTACCTTCTTCGATCCAGTGCTCAACCTTGCCGATTTCAGTCGCACTCAGCGCGGGGCCGCCGGGCGGCATCAGAGCGACGCCATCCCCTTTGATGCGGCGCAACAACATGCTGTCCGCGGGCTTGCCGGGAGTGACAATTGCACCAGAACGCCCGCCCTGCATCACTTCCGGATAACCACGCAACGAGAGACCACCCATCCGCTGATCGCCGCCATGGCAGCGAAAACAGTGTTCCGCGAGGATGGGGTGGATGTCGCGGGAGTAGTCGACCGTTGGAGCGGCGGCGAAGAAAAGCAACACGGCTTGCCACATGGATTAATTTTAGTCTTAGCGGCTAATGCACGCGAATAAAACGTTGTTAATACTGAATGATCGTGCGCTCGCCGCTGCCTTCGGGTAGCACGTAACGCATGGCGAGCTTAGCTTTCTGCTTGGCTTCGGCAATTTCCTGATCCACGTCGCCGCCTTTGTACAACAGCAGTTTGCGGTTGGTGAGTACCGGCTTCAAGAGCTTCAGGATCTTGTCGCAACTCGCGACGGCTCGCGCTACGATGACGTCCACGTTCGCGGCTTTCAGTGCATCTTCTGCGCGGGCATTGATCACTTCAATATTTTTGAGTTGCAACTCGCGAACGACATCGCTCAAGAACCGCGCCTTCTTTGCGATCGATTCGATCAGCAGCACACGCTTGTCGGGGAACGTCAGCGCGAGCGGTATGCCCGGGAAACCGGCGCCGCTGCCGACATCCGCGATTGATTTGTATGCATGGAACAGTTGCCACGGCACCACGGAATCGAGCACGTGTTTGATCGCGGCCTCGCGCGGCTCCACGATACGCGTCAGGTTCATCACCTCGTTCATCTCGCGCATCATCGCGAGATGCTGCGCGCTCTTCTCCACTACGTGCGCGCGGTTCGGCAAGTCCGCCGGTAGCACACTCTCTAAAGCGCCGCGGTAATCGTTCTCCGTCATTTCGTTACACTGAAACTTCTATGCTACAAGCCGGAATCGTTGGGCTGCCCAACGTCGGGAAGAGTACTCTGTTCAATGCTGTCACGCAGAGCCGCAAGGCTCTGGCGGCGAACTATCGCTTCTGCACAATCGAACCGAACAGCGGCATCGTGACTGTTCCGGATGAGCGGCTGGAGCGTGCTCTCCAAGATCAGTCATTCACAAAAGATCGATCCCCGCCGTGTTCGAATTCGTCGATATCGCCGGCCTCGTGAAAGGCGCGAGCACAGGGCGAAGGTCTGGGCAATCAGTTCCTGGGACACATCCGCGAAGTCGATGCCATCGTTCAGGTGGTGCGCTGCTTCGAAGATCCGAACATCGAGCATGTCATGGATACGGTCGATCCGGTGCGCGATATCGAGATCATCAACACCGAGCTGATCCTGGCCGATCTCGAAGCCGTCGAGAAGCGCAAGAACAAGCAGCAGAAGCTGGCGAAGGGCGGCGACAAGAAAGCGCAAGCCGAACTCGATCTGATCGACCGAAACTCGAGCCGCATCTCTCAATACGGAAAAACGCGGTCACCCTCGACGTCACGCCCGAAGAGAAGGCGTTGATGAAGACGCTGTTCCTGCTGACGTCGAAGCCCACGCTGTTCGCCTGCAATGTTGCCGAAGACCAACTCGCGGTGGCCGATCAGAATCCGTTTGTGCAGAAGGTGCGCGCTTATGTTGCCGAGCATCATGACACGACGGCCGTTGTGGTTTCAGCGGAGATCGAATCGGAACTCGTCACACTCTCGCCTGAAGAGCGCGCTGAATACCTGAAAGACCTGGGCGTGACGCAAACCGGAACCGATACGCTCATCCGCTCCGCCTATGACTCTGCTCGGCCTGCGTACGTATCTCACCACCGGCGAAAAGGAAACGCGCGCCTGGACGATCCACGCGGGCGACAAAGCTCCGATTGCAGCGGGCGTGATACATTCGGACTTCGAAAAGAGCTTCATCTCAGCCGAGACTGTCGCCTACGCCGACCTGGTGTCGGCTGGCATCGTTCGCGCGTGCCCGTGAGCTGGGCAAGGTGCGCACCGAAGGCAAAGAGTACATCGTGCAGGATGGCGATGTGATGGAGTTCAAGACATTTTTATGAACTGGGCCGCAATCGGTTCACTGTTTCTCGCTTTCGCCGTGATGATTGGCGCGTTTGGCGCGCATGGGCTACGCGATCGCCTCGATGCTTACTCGCTCGGCGTTTACGAGAAAGCCGTCTTCTATCACTTCATTCACGCGCTCGGATTGTTGGCAGTAGGTATCCTGCAGCGATCGCAGGCGCTATCGCAGCGCAATGCGAACATTACCGGAGCGCTGCTTACTGCGGGCATCGTGTTGTTCTCGGGAAGCCTCTATTTGCTGGCGATCAGCGGAGTAAAGACGCTCGGTATTGTGACGCCGTTCGGTGGACTGGCGTTCATTGGCGCGTGGCTTTGGCTCACTTACAGCCTGTTCCAGCGCACGACAACCTGAACTACAATCGTGTGCATGAAGTATCTACTGATTGCTTTTCTGCTCACTTGCTCTCTTGCGCCCGCGCAACCGACGAAAGACGAGAAGATCGAACAACTCCTCACGCTGACACACGCGAGCACGATGGCAGATCAGATGATGGCTCAAATGCGTGGCATGTTGGAATCGCAGATGCCGCCGGCAACCACGCCGGAACAGCGGGCACGAATGGTGCGAACTCAGGGCAAGATTCTCGACCTGGTGAAGACGGAGCTCGATTGGACCAAGATGCACCCGCAATACGTCAAGGTCTACAGCGAGACTTTTACCGAAGCGGAGATCGATGGCATGGTGGCGTTCTATAACTCGCCAAGCGGGAAAGCAGTTATCGAAAAGATGCCCACCATCATGCAGAAGATGATGGTCATTGTGTCCGAACAAATGAAAACGATGATGCCGGAAATCGAGAAGATCGCGAAAGAATCAGCGTCTCAGTAACGGCTCGCCGCGCCATTCGGGACGCGGCAAGCACGTGGTTAATCTGGACTCACTTCTTACCGGAACCTGGTTCAGCCATGCCCCGGTGAATCTCGGCAACTGCAGGATCCGGTAGCGCGTGACCGCCAACGGCGAACACTTTGTTCTTGAATGATCCGGCAACCACATGATCCTTGCCGGCCATCAACGCCTCAAAGCCGTCGCGCGCCACATCCGCCGCATCGTCTTTCTTGTCGCTGCCCACCTTGGTGTCGTCCATGCCCGCGCGATGGAAGAAATCAGTTTCCGTCGCGCCGGGCATCAACACAGTAATGGTGATGGGCGCGTCCTTCAACTCATTGCGAATGGCTTGTGCGAACGACGTCAGAAATGCTTTTGACGCGCCGTATACTGCTTCGAACGGCGCGGGCATCGTGCCGGCGATCGATGAGGTAAAGAGCACGCGCCCTTTGCCTGCCGCGATCATGTCCTTCAACACCAGCTTGGCCAGATGCACCGGACCAACCACGTTCAGTTGAATCAGGTTCAATTCGGCTTGCAGGTCCGTGTGTGTGAATTCGCCTCCAACGCCCACGCCGGCATTGATCGCAATCGCATCAATCGGCCGTCCCGTGGCTTTGATCGCTTGGTAAAACTTCTCGACACCTTCGTAGCTCGCGAGGTCGGCCTGCACTGCGTGGACCTGAACGCCCGTGCTCGCAAGCGATTGCTGCGCCTCGTTGATGCGCTCGCTTCCGGACGCGATCAGCAAGTCAAATCCGTTCTGCGCAAATTGCCTGGCCAACTCATAACCGATGCCGCTCGAGGCGCCGGTGATGACGGCAAGTGTTCCGTTTGTAGCGTGGTTCATATGTTTACCTCTTGATCGAAGATCATGACGCGGAGCAGCGCTGCAAGCTGCGCACCACGCACGCGGGAGCGCACGCCTGTTTCGCGAAGAGCCGTACTATTTGGCCCAGCGGCGAGCTACTCAGTGGATCGCGACGATTAAAAAGAGATGTTCGATTCCGCGCCGAACTTGCGATAGTTCTTGAAGTCGATCACATTGCGGCTACACGAGCGTCCGCCCATGCACGCCATGTTCTCGCCTTTCACCGGCAGCAGGAATGGCTTGCCGTCGATCTGCACGTAGCCATACTCCAAAATCGACTCAGCACGATTGTACGGAAAGCTGTCGGGCATCGAGAGCGCCTTCTGCTCAATACGCAGCACGCGGCGTGTTTCTTTGTCGATCCAGATTGCTCCCTTATAAGCAGGACTGTAGAGACGCCCGTCCGGCGCGACCAGCGTCCAGTGCGAGTTCGAATGGTCAACGCTCAGGTCATACGTCAGCGCGTCGCGCCCGCCGATCTTTTCCTGACCACGGCGCGAGAAGATGGCGGCGGTCCCCGGTGAAAGAATATCTTCAAGAGTCACCGCAAACTCGCCCGTCGACCATGAACCGGTGCTCTCAATCGGCGCGGTTGTGCCTCGGCCATTCACCGCGATGTTTTTGTACTCTTCCTTGCCATGCACACAGCTAACGTCCGCGGTGACGACATCCACGCGCTGCCAGGCGGCGCCGAAAGCAGGGCTCTGAAACCGTGTCGTGACTTGCTGCACCAGAAAGTTGGGAAGCTCCGCCGTGAAGTTCTCCGCTGCCGTGCGCGCGTCTTCGATGATCTGTTCTGAAGTGTCCACACGCGAGCGTCGCGCGGGAGATTCCCCGGGTTCAGCGCGGCGGATGCTCGGCCGGTCTTCTTCAGGCGGCGCAGGCGGCACTTCCGAAGCTTCAGTCGCCGCTACGGCACGCGCGCTTCCCAGATCGGCCGCTACGGGCGTGGTGATGCGGGCTTCATCCACCGGCTTTGCCGCGAGTGTCCGTTCCTGTTCCGTGCCCGTGCGGACCAGCACCACGCGCAGTGCAGTCTCGGCATCATCTGCATTCACATGCGACAGTGATCTTGTCGCCGGGGTGCAGTAGGGAATCGCGCATCGGCGTGGCTTCCTGATCGCGGAACTGGGTCTTGGCGAGCAGACGAAAACGCAGCACGCGCAAAGGACCAGTCTCGAGCAGCAGGTCTTTCTCGCCGAGCTTGCGCAGCGTGCCCTGCACGGACGCGAGGTTGATCTTCAGATCGCCCGAAGCGGTTGCGGCATCCGGCTTCTTCTCTTCCGCTTTTTCCTTTTGCTTGCGTTTCGGGAACTTGAGATCGGGGAACGGAATGTTGACGGGAATGCCGCCTGGCAGCCGCGCCGGATACTGACCTGGCGGATACTGCCCCGGTGGATACTGGCCTGGCGGATACTGGCTGGGGTCTGGGTATTGGCTGGGATAGGTCTGGCTCAACGCCAGCGCCGGACAGACCAGAACAAGCCACCAGACTCGCCGCATGCTGAGCTTTACTATACTCTCGCCCAATCAGGTATGCTCTTCAGTCATGCGCGTTCTGATGGTGGTTTTGGCGTTGGCGGGAGGGCTGATTGCGGCGGATGACAGGGTGCGCGTCGACAACGAAGCCGTGCGCATTTTGAAGGTGACCGACATGCCGCACCACAAAGGCGCGATGCACCGCCACCCGATGAACCGCGTGATGATCTATCTGGATGCGGGCGACATCGAGTTGACCAACGAGGGCGGCCAGAAGGTGGAGCAGCACTGGCAGGCGAACCAGGTGGCGTGGAGCCCGGAAGCGGGCATGCACACCAGTGAGAACGTCGGCAATGCGCCGATCCGTATCGTTGAGATTGAGCTGAAGAAGCCCGCTCCGAAACAGGACGTGGTGCGCCGTCCGGCCTTCGATGCAGTAGCGCTTGACCCGCGCCACAATGTGCTGATTCTCGAGAACGATCAGGTGCGGGTGTTCCGGAGTTGGCGTGAACCCGGCGCTACTGAACCCATGCATGAGCATGCGGGCGCGGGCCGGGCAGTAATTCTGCTCACCGATCTGAACGGCAGAGTGAAGATGCCGGATGGGACTTCTACGGTCCAACATGGCAAAGCCGGCGATGTTTTGTGGAGCGGACCCGTGACGCACGCGACCACAAACATGGGACCGCAGAAATTCGAAATGATCGTTGTTGAAGTGAAGTAGACGCGCCGGCGCATGCCATAATCGGCGCATGGAAATCACCTGGCTCGGACACTCGTCGTTTTACCTGGAGCTTACGTCGGGTGAGGTGATCGTCTTCGACCCATGGGTTGCGGAAAATCCGAAGTTCCCGAAAGACTTCAAGTTCGACAAGATCGATTACCTTCTGCTCAGCCACGGGCACTCGGATCACACGGGCGACGCCGTGAAGCTGGCGAAGAAGTTCAAGCCCAAGGTGGTGGCGATTTATGAACTCGGGTTATGGCTGGAGAAGGAAGGCGTCGGCGACGTGCATGCCATGAACAAGGGCGGCACGCAGAAGCTGGGGTCGCTTGAGATCACCATGACGCATGCGTTCCATAGTTCGAGCGTGATGGATGGCAAAGACATTGTGTACACGGGCGAGCCATGCGGGTATGTGGTGAAGCTGCCGGATGCCCGCCGCATTTACTTCGCGGGAGACACCGCGGTCTTCGGCGACATGGCCCTGATTCGCGAACTCTATGCGCCGGAGCTCGCATTCCTGCCGATCGGCAGCCTGTTCACTATGGGGCCGCACGAGGCAGCGAAAGCAGTCGAGCTGTTGGGCGTCAAGCAGGTAGTCCCGATGCACCACGGCACATTCCCGAAACTCACCGGCACGCCCGATGAGTTCAAAGCGAAAGTGCCAGCGGGAGTGTCGGTGAGAACGATGAATCCGGGTGAGACGATCCGCTGGTAGTCACCCGCATCGCATTCCACATCAACTGAACAGTTCGTTGATCGGACCGTAGATATCCTGATCGCTGGCTGGGACGTAATAGAATCCCCGGTTCAGCGGATCATCGCGGCGCACCGAAGTCCAGTTGATCCCCATCGCGGAGTAGATCGTTGCTTCGATATCTTCCGGTTTGATGTCTCGGTTGCGCGACCAGCCAGGGTCGACCGTTGCAGAACCATCGGCGCTGGTCGAGCCGATTACCTTACCGCCCTTCACGCCGCCGCCTGCAAACATCGCAAACTGCTGCGGGTAGTGATCGCGTCCATTCGCGCCTGAAAGCTTGCCGACAGTGCGGCCGAACTCGCCGGCCATCACGATCATCGTGCTGTTCAATTCGCCCGCGGCATCCAGATCCTGAATCAAGGTAGAGAGTCCGGTATCGAGTGTCTTGGTGAGCGACGGAAGCTGGTTCGCGGAGTAGATGTTGCTGTGCATATCCCACCCGCCGAGCGTGATCTGAATGAAGCGCGTGCCTTGACTGCTGCCGAGCACCTGCTTGGCGACGAGGCACGCGTTGCCGAACGACGTGCCGCCATAGCGCGTGCTGTCAGCCATGGTGAACGAGAAAGCTGCGTTCACGACCGGGTTGTACATCATGCCGCGCGCTGCGTTGTAGAACAGGTCATAGTCATCCATCGCGCTGCCATAAGGGGAGTTGCCGCGCAGTGGTTGATCCAAGTGGTGCAGTGTGTCCCAGCGCTCGTTGAAGCGGGTTTGACCGGTGGCGTTCGTGGTGTTGCGAATGCCGGTCGTGGAAGGCGTGACTTTGAACGGCGCCACCGAAGCGGGCATGTAACCCGAGCCGATCGCTCCGCTCGAGTTGAGCGCAAGAAACGTGGGGAACACCTGGCCCGGCGTGCGCTCGCTCTCTTTTTCAATCGCGACTACGCTGCCGATGTTTGGCGAGACGTTGCCCAGCACGGCCGCGGGATTGCGGCCAATCTGCGTCCAGGTCTGCGCCAGGCTATGGACCAATGCCCAGGCACGCATCGAACGCACGATTGCGATCTTCGGAAGCAGTTGTCCCAAGCCCGGCATGATGCCCGTGGGCCAGAGGACTCCATTGATCGTGTCGGGGTTGAACGTGGTCGGCGTGATGCCGGTCACTACTTTCAGATCGAAGGTGTCGGTGTGGCTGGGCGCGCCTGCCAGCAACACAAAGATCACGTTCTTCGCGGTGTTCTGCATCTGCACGTTTTGCGTGTTGATGGTGACGCCCGCGTGCAACTTGCCGGCGAGGTAAGAGCCGGTGAGTCCTGCGCCGGCAAGTGAGAAGAACTTCCGGCGCGTCACGTGAGGACGCAGATAGAAGCTCTCGTTGGGATGAGGCTGGCGTTCGATGTGCCGGTCGAATTTCTTTTGGCCGTCCATAGATCCCCTAGTAGTTGAAGACGAAGTCCACTTTGTTGAACAGGCTCCAGAGCAAATCCTGCGCGCTCTGAATGCGTGTTCCAGACGATAGCTTCGCGACGGCCATGCTCTTTTCCGCGTCAGTCGGATGCCGCGAGAGAACGGTGAGCCACATCGTATCGACCGCTTGATCGTTGCTCATCGGCATCACCTTCGCGATCAGACCAGTGCCGGACGAAGCGGCGACGACATTGCTCTCGACGAAGTTATCGTTCATCAGGTTCAACGCTTGCAGCAAAGAGCCTTCGCCTTTGCGCGGCTGATCATCACGGTTACCGCGTAGGAACGCATCGAGGAAAGCACTGACCGCGCGTCCGTCGGGCATGCCATTCACATCCGGAGCTTGCATGGCGTAGCTGATCTTGCCGAAACCCGGCGTGACGACGCTGTAGACGGTCGACGGATTCGTGAAGCCCGGAACAGTGTAGGACGGCGTCACGCCCGCAGCTTGCACAATCGCGTCGTGAATCTCCTCTGCCCAGAGACGGCGCACAAACTTTCGCGCAAAAAGAGGAGTGTTCGTTGCGCTCCAGGCGCCGGGATATTGCGACTCGAGCTGATAGGCGTCGGAGTTGACGATCGCGCGCATCACGCTTTTCAAGTCGTACTTATCGGCCACGAACTGCTGCGCCAGCGCATTCAGCAAACGCGGGTTCGAAGGCTGCAGCGTCCAGGGCGCGGGCGGCGGATTATCCGGATCGAGGCGCGCCGGATCGAACTGGTCGGGCGGATCGACGATGCCACGCCCGAAGAACTGAGCCCACAGATAATTCACAGCCGCGCGCGCAAATTGCGGATCGGCCGTGATCATTCTGGCGAGCGCCGCGCGGTAGTCCTCGCCTTTATCGGGCGACGCTCCGCCGAAGAGATACTTCGGCGCGACCGTAGCTGCCGATGTGGACGTGAGCGGTTGACGTGGCGGCCTGTTACCTGTGGTGGTGTTGAGCTGATAGTCCGACGTGTAAGCGTCGAGCTTCCAGTAGTAGCTGCGGGTGTTCGGATTATTCGGGTCCTGCGGCAACTGAACCCGCACGGGCCAGGTGTGCGCCATAAATCCAGCGAAACCCCAGGCCGTCTGACGCGTGGTGCTGCTTCCCCAAAGGCTCAAGCTATCCAGATGGCCACGTCCGTTATGGCACAGCACGCAATTCACATGCGCCATGCCGAGAAAGGTTTCGGCCGTGTCGGCTGCCTGCTGGTCCATGATGTCCTGCCGCGGACCGCCGCCGACCACGCTGCCGACTAACCAGTTGATGTTGCCCTGGGTGAGGTCCAGATTGTTGTTGCCTTGCGCCGCGATCAGTTCGGACGCCATCTGGTTGTAAGGCTTGGCGGCCGCAAGCGAATCGTGAATCCACTTATAGAACGCGTTGCGGCCATCCGTTCCGCGCGTGACCTGTACGCTGGTCGCGTTGTTCTTATAGAGATCGCCATAGAACATGGTCCATTTGTCGATCCACTCGGGCTTGGCGAGAAGCTCTTCCACTAACTTGGCGCGTTTGTCGGGCGACGCGTCAGCCGCGAAGGCGACCACACGGTCCGCTGCAGGGATGCGGCCTGTCAAATCCAGTGTGACGCGCCGGATGAATTCATAATCGGTCGTGCGATAAGAGGGCTGCACGCCGGCAGCTTGTAAGTCCTGATCGATGAAGTAATCGATCGTCCCCGGCGGATGAGCAAGTTGAAATGCCCGCGTACGGCTACCGGCTGGCGGGCCCATCGCTGAGAGCACCTGCGACGTCGCTTGGGTGAGCGCCTCGTAGTTCTGCGACGCCATCAAAGAGCGTGTGAATCGCTCGCGCTGCGGGCCGAAGTACGCGCACTCCGCATGATTTGGCGGAAGCTCGTTTGGCGGCAGCTCACCATCGCTGTCGGCGAGTGCGGAGTGGTGGATGATGGCCGCCTTCTGCGCGGCGCCGGGCGTTATAAATACCAGCCCGACCAGAACCCCAGGAAGAACGACTGATAACCGAGCGGCTCTCATTCCAACACTGATCCTTTAGCGGCAGAAATCCGCTCACTCTTTATGAACCCCGCGGCTAATTCTTAGTTTCTAATTGCAAAGCATGAATATGCAATCTTTTTCCGGCGAAAGAACGTTTAGACTAGGCGCATAATGCGGGCAATTTTACTTACGGCATGGCTGCTGTCAGCGTTGTTGTGCGCTCAGGCGCAGGTACTGACGAACACATCGTTGTCAGGGCAATACTTCTTTCGTCATCTGGAATTCACAGTGGACGGCTCCGCGAATGTCGTTGATGCGCGCAGTGTGACGGGCCAGATTACGTTCAGCAGCGGCCAATATACTTTCAGCGGTCAACAGACGGTCGGCAGCCAAGCCCTCGTCGCGATCTCCGGCAGTGGAGTTTACTCCGTCGACGCAGGCGGCGGAGTCGTTCTGACCAACCCGCAGAATAGCCAGCTCAACCTCAGCGCCCGCTTAGCAACAGAAGCGCTGCTCGGCTCGAGCACCGATAACGCCTCCAACACGTTCGACCTCTTCGCAGCGGTACCCTCTCCGGCCGGCACGCGGTCCGTCGCGTCCACCAGCGGCACCTACTTCGGCGTGAGCTTCGAATTGCCCGGAGGCGACGGCAGCAAGGTGCGCAGCGCTTTTTTCCCGTTCACTTTGGATGGGGCAGGGAACATCGGCCCCTTCACCGCCTCCGGCCACAATCAGGCTCAGAGTGGTGGAACTCCCACGACGCAACTGGTCAGCGGCGCGAGCTACGGGCTGAATGCGGACGGCACCGGCACACTAACCTTCCCCTCAGGCGGTCTCCTGCTTGGCGGCGTTCAGCGGATCGAGGCGTCCGCCAGCGGCAACGTGATTCTTGGCGGTGGGAGCGAGGCGGGAGCACAGAATTTTCTGCTCGCGATCAAGGCCGCGCCCGGGGCAGCGTGGTCCGGCGCTTTCTGGTCGGCTGGACTGCACTATGCTCCTGCGGCGGATGTGGAGGATTATTCCGGTTCGCTGAACGTGATCCCGTCACTCGGCAACGCCACGTTTACCAGGCGCCTGCATCAGTTCGGAGTCGCCGCGCCATACACATTTACCGGCGTGAACAGTGCGGCAATGAACCCGGACGGCACTGGCATGCTCGATCTCAACACTGTCGGACTTGGCGCCGGCGGGAACCTCTACGTGAGTCTGGAAGACAGTGCGGCAGACCCCGCAGGGCACGATATTGCGTTCGGTGCTCGCATCCCCACCATTGCCGGAACGGGACTCTTCCTGAGCCCGCTCGCGGTGCTGAACGGCGCGAGCTTTGCGCCGCCGGTGAGCCCCGTTTCGCCGGGCGAGTTCGTCACGCTTTTCGTCTCCGGCCTGCCCCCACAGCTGACGCAAGGCAGTGTTCCATACCCTTCGATGGTCGGCGGAGCGTCGGTAACCATCAACGGCACGCCCTCTCCGCTTTCCTTCGTCAGCGGCTCCCAAATCAACGTGCTGCTGCCTTACTCGGTATCGGGCACAACAGCGACGTTCCTCGTGACAGTGAATGGCAACACCTCGAACAGCGTGACGGTACCGCTCGCGATGACCAGCCCGGGCATCTTTTCGCAGAACGGTTCGGGTACTGGCCTGGGCGCCGTGACCCATGCGGATTACTCGCTGGTCACCAACACCAATCCCGCGCACCGCGGCGAGACTCTTCTGATTTTCCTCACCGGGCTAGGGGCCGTCACGAACGCTCCCGCAGATGGCGCAGCATCGAGCGGCAACCCGCTGAGCCGCACTGTGATCACTCCGAACGTTCTGGTCGGCGGACAACCGGGCGCAGTATCGTTCTCGGGTCTGGCGCCCGGCTTCCCCGGGCTCTATCAGATCAACGTCAGAGTGCCGGACACCGTGCCGCTCAGCAGCGCCACCGCGCCGCTGGCCATCCAAACGCCGGATGCATTTAACGACATGATCGATCTGCCGGTGCAGTAGAGAGAGGCCGTCAGCCAGGCACTCATTTTTATCGGATATACACGGTCGTTGCCCCGGCCGAGGGATTGGTGTCCACTTGGATCGTCAAGGTAACCACGCCGCTCGGGCAATCCTGCGGGATCCTTGCGTTTATCTGCAGTGCTCCGTTCACCAAGCCTGGTGCTGCTCCGCTGTACAGCACGTCTGCCAGTTCGTTGTTGATTTTTACGAGCACCACCTTTGCCAGCTTGCGAATGCCTGGGACCAGTTCACCATCAATTCCCGGCGGCACAGTCAACCCTCCGCCCGTTGCGTAGAAGGCCACGATCGAGCCAGGCGCGGCTGGATGTTGTGGACCATTGATGGTGTAGTCCTGATTGATCGCCGCGACCGGACCAGCGCCGCTGGCGTCCAGCGTAAAGATTCCCGGATGACTCGCAACCACCGGAACACGGATGTTGGGCGACGTTTGCGTGCCGTTCGCAACTTGAATCACGGTATCCGTGCCGGGCACGAGACCAACGGGCACGACGGCGGATAACTGGGTGTCCCAGGCATAGATTACTGGCGCAGGTACGCCGTCAAAAAGCACTGACGTTGCACTGGCCTTGGTATCCACCGCGGTTCCGCCGTGCACCAGTTGGGTACTAGTCAAAGTAGCCGGACCCAGGTTCTTGCCGAAGATGGCGACGATCTCGCCGGGAGCAACTCCGTTCTGTTGATAGCTTGCAGCACTGGTAACGGCACTGATCTGCGGGACGGGATCGGTTACCTGAACCGTGTAGTTCTGCATGGCAACGGCGGCCGTAGAATCCGTAACCTGAACAGTAAAGCTGTAGCTGGAAGCGAGCGGCGCGATCCCGCTCAGGATTCCGCTGGAGCTGAGAGCGCTGCCCGGGAAAGAGCCATCAACTATCCGGAATGAGTATGGAGCTGTACCACCCGCTACCTGTAAGCTAATCTGGTAACTCTGTCCGACTACTTGCGGTGGCAGAGTCTTCGTCAAAATCTGTAGAGGCGGAGCAACGACAGTTGTATAGCTTGACTGGACGGTGGTCCCAGAGGCATCACTCACCGCCAATACAAATCTATAATCTCCGGCGACGGTGGGCGTTCCCGTGAGGACTCCTGCCGCTGACAAAAACAGCCCTGAAGGTAGCGCCCCGCTCGAGACAGAAAAGCTATAGGGCTGGACACCGCCTCCCGCCAACACCTGGCATGCGGGTATACAAGGAGGGGTACCGACGGTTAAGTTAGCCAGAGATAACATTCCGATGGCAAGCGGTAGAGCCTGAGTAATGACAGCCCCGGGCTGGATGACTAAGCTAACCGGAAATAAACCGGAACGTCCGGTTGCATCGCTCAGCGAAAGTGCCAAGTTATAAGTTCCGGCGGTACCCGGGGCCGGTGTGAAAGAGATTACTCCCTGGGTCGATATCGCGAGCGGCAGTGCGGCGCCAGCGCTATTCTGGGTGATCTGGTAAGGCGGGAGACCGCCTGAGATTGTGAGCGACTGGCTGTAAGGCACACCTTCTGTCGCAGATGGGATTGTTGGCGCAACGGAGATCGGCGCATTCCCGGCGACGGCCAAAGAATAAGTGAATGCCGTTTGCACGTTCGTTGCGTCAGTGACCGTGACCCCAATTGAGTACAACCCCGGGAGTGTGGGAGTGCCGGTGAATACACCGTCCTCTGGATAAAACGTGACGCCCGGCGGCAACCCAGTAGCGGCAAAGAGGAAGGGCGCCGTTCCGAGGGGAACGGGAACCCCGGCCTGGTAGGGAACCTGGATCATTGCCGTTGGAAGCACGCTGCCCGTCGCAACTTGAGGGTTGTCGATCGGGACTGTTTGAGTGAGCGTGCTAGCTATGGCTCCGGGCCGGCTGTCAGAGATGGACAGGCTGACCGTCGCTGTGCTCCCGTGACTTCCGGTCACCGGTCCACCGCTGATTACCCGTGAATTGCGATACTGCAGAATTCCATTTGATGCTTGTAGGGTGGTGTACGGCGGAAAGCCGCCGGCGAGTTGCACCGGCTGATCGTAAGGCAGCCCAACACGGGCACGTGGCAGTGGCATCCACGTGATGGGTGCCCCCGCTACGGGGAGTACAGCGTTGAGCGTCGCCGTTGCTCCTGAAGCGTCCGTGCCGAGAACAACGAAGTTGTAGATACCCGCGGTTGTCGGCGCGCCGGAAAATACTCCGGACGAACTCATCATCACACCTGGGGGAAGTGAGCCGCTCTGGACCAAGTAAGTGATTGGACCACTGCCGCCGGACGATACCAGCGCGGTCGCAACCGCCTGACGACCAACCGAAAGATCCGATTGAAGCGGTCCAAGAGATAGAGCCGGATTTATCGTAAGGCTCAGCGGTATGTTCGTTATGCCTACTCCATCGTTCAGTGTTAAGTTGACTGTAAATTGACCTGCAGCGGGCGGTGTGCCCGTGATTGATAAGGTCGAGCTATCAACGGTGTTAATGGAGATACCGGGTGGAGGCGGTCCGTACGGAACAAAAAGTGGAAAATACCTGATGTTTCCGGTTCCACCGCTCAGATGAACCTGGAACGAGTATGGTGCGCCCGCAGTCGCGACTGGGAGAGTCGCCGGCGATACCGCTACTGCAGGAAGAACTTGAACGGTGAAGCTTGACTGCGCAGTGAAGCCGTAATCGTCGGTGACCTGAAGTGTTGGCGTATAGAGCCCAGCCGCCGTGGGGGCACTTCCGAACAAGACAGATGTTCCAGGAGGTAGCGACCCGGAGACAGTTTGAGGTATGGCAAGCCGGGAAAAAACTCCGTCCTGCGCTCCACAACTAAGAAAAAGGGTAACCCCTACTTCAGCTAAGACATTAACTGCCTGTTGCAAGGTACCACCACCGTGGCTGGTATCACCACAGACGAGGGTTGGATTTTTCAGAACGAACAGCACGAGTGTACCGGTCGCCGTCGCATTGAGCGAGTCGGTCACCAAAATGTCGTGCGCGATGCCGGGCGTATATGCACCACGTGCATCGACCGATGCTAAGGTGAGGGTGCCACTAATCACGCCCGTGACAGGGTCAATCGAAAGCCCGGGATCAGGATTGGACGTGAACTTGAACGTGTAAGGCGGCGATCCTCCCTGCGCCGAGACGGTCGCCTGAAAATTCACGCCCACCTCCAACCGATTTGAAATCGTGGGTAAGGTGACTGACAAGCTTGACGCGAATGACACAGAACAAAACGCGAGGCATAAGACCAGAAAACAGTTAGATGACAACCGGCAAAACATTTTGGTATTGTACTCTGCTCACATTTTCGACTCGTGTTTTCTGTTTCGAAATGGGTATACGTGGAGGGCCAGGACGTACCGGTAAATAGTGCAGCGGACCACCGCTTCTTACCGCTCGCGGCTCAGCACGCCTTCTGACGCGAATCACGTTTCTTCTAGTGATGATGGTGGTGCGCGGGCTCTTCGCCGACCGGAATCACACAACCGGCGCCGGTCACGCCGCAGCTCATATGTTCGAACTGCACCGTGGTGTGCAGAATTTTGAAGTTGTCGGCGAGTACATGGTTCAACTCATGCAGAATGCCGTCACTTACCGACGGCGGTAAATCATCGATCAGCACGTGACAGCTCAATGCATGCGATGAGCTGCCGAGACTCCAGATGTGCAGATCGTGCACATCTAATACACCCTGCACAGTGCACATCGCAGCTTGAACCGATTGGTATGACATGCCGCGCGGCAAGCCTTCGAGCAGAATGTTCAGCGACTCTTTGATGATGTCCCATGCCGTCCAAACCACCAGCACGGAGATCAGCACCGAAAGCGCCGGATCCACTTGCTGCCAGCCGGTGAACTTGATCAAAATGCCGCCGGCTATAATCGCGACGGAGCTAAGCAGATCGCCCAGCATGTGCACGAAGGCGCTGCGGATGTTGACGTCGCTGTGACGATCGCGGCTCAAACCAAGCATGATGCCGCCGTTCAAGACGATCCCTCCGCAAGCGACGAACATCATGATGTTCGTCTGCACCGGCTCGGGATGTCGGAAGCGCGAGACCGCCTCCCACAAGATCCAGACCGACACGGCCCACAGCGTCAACGCGTTGACGAAGGCAGCCAGCACGCCTGCGCGCTGATATCCGAAGGTGCGCGTTTCGTCCGCGGGCTTGTTCTGTACGTAAACGCCGAACCACGCCAGCAACAGCGCAAGTGCATCGGTTGCGTTGTGCCCGGCGTCGGAGAGCAACGCGAGGCTGTTCGCCTTCAGTCCGTAAATAACTTCCAGAGCAACAAAGGCCGTTGTTGCCAATAGCGACCATTGCAGAACGCGCCCCGTCGCTGCACCGTGGTGTTGATGACTATGCGAATGCATCGCCTCTCACTTCAGTATACGAGCGCGCCGTAACATCCACTTACTGCGCGGACGTCAGTTTACGAATTGTGGTGACGACCGGCGGCCCCGGCTTACGCTTGCCATTCTCGTCGTACGCATCCCAACCGGAGTTCGCGATGAAGTAGAACGCACCGTCGGCAAACGTGCCGTGGGTGGGCTCGCCAAGCCACGCGTTATTGGCGGCCAGTACTTCCTGTGTCTTCAGGTCGGCAGAGAAGCGAACCACACGCGGCGGTTCCGTACCGTTCTGGACGGCGATGAATCCATCTTTCGCACGATAGAATCCGTCGATACCGCTGAGCGCCAGACTACCGGACGGCTTCATCCAGCGCACATTGTGCGTGGCCAAGTCGATCGCCGCAATGCCGCGTACATAATCGGGAACGTAGAGCGTGCGTTCGTCGGCAGAAAGCGCGGGCGTTTGCGGCGACGCGAACTCACCCGGCTTATCGAGCCTCGCCAGAATGGCGCTGCCCGCTTGCAGTACGTAGATGGCCCCGGCCTTTCCATCGGACACGAACACGTCTCCGGCGCGGTTGATCGTCATGTCGCCGAGTACTCCGGGCGGTGCGTCGATTCGCTGGCGTACGCCGCCGGTGTTCAGATCGAACGCCATCAACGCAGTCTTGCCTTCATCCGCGTGATCGCAGGTCGCGCAATGCGGAAGCCATGCGGTTGACACCCAGAGCAACCGGTTCGCTCGATCGATGCCCAACGCCAGTGCGGCCCAGGGAGTCTTCGCGAAAACTCTGCCATCCGCGGTAACGATTCTGCCGTCCGCCGCACTACTGATCAGAAAGCGGTGAGAGATCGGATCGTAAGCGAGGTCCTCGCCGATGATGTCGCGATCAACGATGGTGGCTTCGAGCGAGGAACGGTTTACTGGCCGCCGGTTCTGCTCCATCTGCTGCAGCACGGCCTGGTAAGCCGTAGTCACGTGCAATGGAGCGAAGTCGTCGTCTTCGTTCAGATTAAAGTAGAGCCCCGTGTCAGCCAGGCTGCGCAACTCCGCGAGCGCGGTCTCGGTATGCCCAAGCTGACTGTCGCACGCCGCGGCGTTGTAGAGCATGCGCGGGTTGCCGGGCATCAACCGCTCCAGATCGATGAGGATCAGGCGAAGTTTTCCGTAGTCTTTCGCATCGGCCGCGGCTCGCGCGGAACGGTTCAACGCGCGCCAGCGCGGTGCGTTTTGGCTAAACGCAAAAGAAGCACAAACAAGCGCAATCACAAAGCATCGGCGCATCACCGCAGTGTATGTGATTCCGCGGCCCGCGTCAGCCGGTGACCTTTGATAGTCGTGCCTGCAGCAACAGCATCAGTGCAAATAGAGGGAGCAGCAACGCAAGGCTCCAGCGCAGTGTGCCCGAGCGCGCCGACATCGCGCCGATCGCGTACGGGATGACCGCGCCGCCCAGATTAGCCGAAGCAAACACTACACCCGAGATAGAACTGCGGCCGGCAATCGGCGCAAATTGCGCAATCACTGCAGGAAACACCGGCGCCAGGCCGATCCCGCACAATGCACCCGCCGCTACGTACGCTTCACGGCTGTTGCCGGCGAGCAGCAGCAATGCACCGGCGAGCGCGACACAGATCCCCACCGTGGCCAGTTGCGCGGCCGAGAGACGTTTCAGCACCAACGGCGCCACGCCACGACCGGTGAACATCGCGAGCCAGAAGACGCTCGGCAGAACGGCCCACAGTGCGCCCGCGCTACTGCTGCGCAGCGCCAGCGTCGAGATCCACCCGGAGACAGAGTTCTCCACGCCGACGTAGAAGAACACCAGCAGGCTGGTGATCAGCGCCGCGATCTTGATAGCGCGCGTCGCCGCGACCGGCGCAGGGTCGCTTCCATCCCGCCGCAAGCGTGGCGCGCTGAGTGCGAATGCGGCGACGGCTGCAAGGGCCGCAACCAACGAGTACAAAAAGGCCACTCCGAATTGCTGAATGCAGAGCGGGGCGATCAACGCGCCCGTGCACCACGTCAGGTTCAGAATCATAAGCTGGCGCGGAGCCTTGCTCTCATCGAGAGCGGCAGTTCCCAGATTGCCCGCCGGGATAGCCAGACCAAGACCGGAGCCGATCGCTGCCGCGCAGAACATTGCAATGCTCCACGAAGAGGCGAAGGCAAGACCGGCGACTCCCGCGGCCATTAGCAGCAGCCCGGGCGTTACCATCGCAGCAAAGCCGAAGCGCTGCGCGATAGGGCCCGCAAAGAGCGCGACCACCACCGACGCCACGCCCTGTGCTGAGAACAACAGCCCCGCGCGCTCATCGCCCATGTGCCAGCGGCTTTCGAGGCCAGGCATCAGCGGGCCGAGCATTGTGCTTGAAATACCGCACACCAGAAATGCGGATCGAAAGACTGCCGTCGCGCGGTTCACTTGCGAACTGCCGTCGACTCGCGGACGATCAATTCAGGTTCGATACTCTGCTCTGCCATATGCCCGGTGTTCGCACTATCCTGAATGCGGCGCAGCAACGTCTCCGCCGCGACAAAGCCCATGCGCACAATGGCTGCTTCACCGTGCTCAACGAAGGATTCTGAAATGCCGCACTATGCACGTCGTCGAAACCCAGCACCGAAATATCGCGGGGCACACGCTTGCCGCTCTCAACGAACGCACGCATCGCGCCCATCGCCGAGATGTCATTGAATGCCCACAGCGCACTGAACTGCGCGCCGCTGGCCAGAAGCACATGCGCTGCGCGATAGCCCGCTTCGGGGGAGGGCGAATCGCCTTCCAGTCGAATCACCAGCGACGGATCGATCGCAATACTCATCACGCGAGCCGCTTCCTGAATCGCGTCCCAGCGGATTTGCGAATCGGAACTAAAAGTCTGCCCCAGGAAGAAGGCAATTCGCCGGTGCCCCAGCTCCTGAAGATGCCGCAACCCCAGTTCCGCCGCGCGCCGGTGATTCAGGACGATGTTGGTGAGTCCGGGCCGTTGCTCGTGCCCTGACACCGCGACCACGGGCAACGGATGATCATGCCTCAACGGCGTGTCGACCGCGATCAAACCTTCTACACAGCGCTCATACAGCAGGCGCGGGCCGCGCTCGAGCAGGTCGCCGCGATGCCGGTGACTGGTCACCAGGTACACGTAACCTTTGTCGAGCAGGCACTCTTCAATTCCGCTCAGCACCAGTGACGAGTACCCTTCGCCTACCTCGGGAACCATCACGCCGATCGAGTACGTCCGTCGCGAGCGCAATGAGCGCGCAAGAAAGTTGGGCCGGTAGTTCAGCTCGCGCGCGGCATTGAAAACGCGTTCCTGCGTACCCTTCGGAATCGCAGCGGACCCGGGCGAGGCGTTGACCACCAGCGAGATCGTGCTCGGCGAAAGGTTCAAGTGGCGCGCAAGGTCACGCAACGTGGCCGACGACGCGCCATGCGATAGCTTCTTCGGTGCCACTTCGGGAGTCTCGCACATTCAGCGCATGGGCGTCTCGGCCCACAGGCGCCGGCCATCGGATTTCACTGTCAGCAGCCCGCTCTGGTCGGTGCGGAAAATGCCCGTGTGGTGTTCATTCAGATGTTCCAGCGTGAGCGGATGCGGGTGACCATACGAATTCAAATAGCCATCCGAGATCAGCGCGATCGATGGTTGAATCGCATCCAGAAAGCCCACGGTGGACGATGTGCGGCTGCCGTGATGTCCGGCCTTCAGCACATCTACATGGTGTAGCTGGCCCGACGCCACAAGCTCCGCCTCCACCTGCTTCTCCGCATCGCCGGTTAGCAGAAAAGTGTGGCGGCCGAAATGGATCTCGAGCACCAGCGAGTCGTTGTTCTTCGGCGTGGCGGGCGGAATGTAATCGGGTGCCGGCGAAAGAACATTGACGTGCACCTGCGCAAGCTGCCGCGCGTCGCCGCGCTTCAACTTATGAATCGGTATGTGGCGCGCTGCTGCGATGGCCTGAATGCTGTCCCACTGCGGACAGTTCTCCACCGCGCCCGTCCAGATCTCGCCGACCTCGAAGTCTTTCAGAATGGCGGGTAAGCCTTGCACGTGATCGTCATGCAGATGCGTGAACGCGGCGATGTCGATGCGCCGGATGCCTCGCTTCCAAAGGTAAGGCGCGACGACATCTTCGCCGATGTCCAGATTGCGCGCGTGAGTGACCAGGCCGAAGCTTGCGATCCCTCCGGCGTCCACCAGCATTACGCGGCCGTCGGGCAGTGTCAGCAGCAAGCTATCGCCCTGGCCGACATCGATGGCGGTCAGTTCAAAGACGCCGTGCGTAGTGTCGGGCCGGAATGGAGCGGCAACAACCAGCGTCAACAGCACTACTGAGAGAGCCGCTACACCAGCGCGAACGAAGCGCGATTTCCAGCGCACGGCCGCGAGCACCAGCGCTATCACCAAAAGCACACTGAACCACACCGGTGGATCGGGTATGCGCCAGGAGGGCTCCAGATTCGCATGCCATGCCACCGTGATTTGCGATAACCAGAGCAGCCCGGCGTTGAGCTTCGCAATCCATGCAAAGCCGGTGATCAGCGCCACAAATCCGACCGGCACAACTACGCCGAGCAAGGGCACCACGATTGCGTTTGCCGAAAGCCCGGTGAAAGACACGCGATGGAAGTAGAGCACCATCGGCAACAGCAGCCCCGCCTGAATCGCGGCAGACGTAATCATCAGGTCGAAGAAGAAGATTCCGAGGCGCGTCACAACCGTCACCGCGCCGATCGCCACTCGTTGCGGCAGGCCAAACATAGCGAGCGTCGCGGCATAGAGCCTCAGTTCGACGCGGTGATTCGCTACTGCCGGCTCGAGCCGCGGATCTTTTTGGTTGTTGTCTAAATCGCGGCATGCAGCAGCCAGCGGCGAAGATGTCTTCTCGATGATCGGAACGGCAAACAGCCCGATCAGTGCGACCGAGAAGAAGGAAAGCTGAAAGCTCGGATCGATCAGCGCTTCGGGATCGAACACGAAGAACAAGATGGCAACGGCCGCCAGGATATTCAGCGTCCGCATCTTGCGAAAGAAGATGCCGCCGAACGCGTACAACGTCAGGCCCGCGGCTGAGCGGATCACGGGCGGCTGCCAGCCGGTGATCAACGCGTACAACCACGCCATCGCAATCACCGCGATCATTGCTGCGCCGCGCGGCAGAAAACAAATGCGCAGCAGAAACAACAACGCCGCGGCAAGCACCGCAACGTGACTCCCGGAAATAATCAGCGCGTGAAAGGTCCCCGTCGAGCGGTAATCGTCGGTCCATGAACGTTGCAGCCGCGCGGTTTCTCCGATCAACACGGCTTGCATCATGCCGATGTTGTAGTCGTTGTGGCGATAGAGCTTTTCAATGCGGCCCAGCGCGGCGCCGCGCACCGCCATCAATGCGCGCGCGAAAGGATTGCCGCAGGTTCCCGGCAGGATGTGCACCGTGTTGCCGTCGCCCGAGGCCGACCAGTAGATGTTCTGGCGAGCCAGGAAATGCGCATAATCGAAAGCGCCCGGATTGCGATAGTTGTGCGGACGGCGCGTCTTGCCGGTGAATTCAATCCGCTGTCCGTAGCTCAGTTGCGGCAGTGCTTGGTTGCCCGACGCATAGAGCTTCACCTGCGCACGAGCGCCGGGCCCCAACTCCAGCAGGAACTGATCGCGATCGTTCACCAGCAGCGTGGGCTCCACCACGCAGCCGGTCAGGATCACCGGCGCGTTGTCCTCCGCATCCAACCTCGGCGTCGCGCCCGGTTGATGTGCGGATTCGAGCAGCATGCCGGCCAACACAAACGCGGCGATGCACGCGATCGACGCGCTCAATGGCGCGCGCCGCGCAAGCGCAAACACCGCCACTGCGGCCAGCGCAGCAATAGCCAGCGATAATGCCAGCTCGCTCCCGGGTAGCAGCCGTCCGGCAAGAATGCCGCCAGCCAGCGCGGCGCACGGCACGATCAGTGGTTCATGAAGCCGCAGAACAACGTTAGTGGCCGGCCGCTCGCCGAACTCTCCGTTTAACGCTGGAGGATCGTGCGGTTCGGGTCGAGCATGACGCTCACCGGTTTTGCGGGTACATCGATGGTGAATTTCGCCGGCTCCGATGCAGCCGTAACCCACCGGGTCACGCTCTTCCCGCGCCCGAACTGCACCTGCACCGGCACCTCCGTTTGGAAGTCGTCCTCGACGTCAGACTGTTCGATGGTGCCGCTGACCTTCCATCCCCCACCCGCCGCCTTCACCGACGACGAAATCTTCAGATCGGGGATGCCGGTACCGTTCACCCATTGGTCGAAGAACGCTTCCAGGTCCCGGTCGGCGGCATCTTTCGGCATCGCTGCCGCACAAATCTGACGGAACTGTGCCGTCGAAAGCTGCTTATGCCGGTAGTCGCGCAGAAGCTGCTGCAGCACGCGCAGAAATGCCTCATCGCCCATCCGGCTGCGCAGCATATGGATCACCCACGTGCCCTTGCCGTACACGATCAGATCGTAGGCGTGCATATTCTCGGGCGATTCGAGACGGTGCCCCAGTGTCATCGGGCCGGTAGATTCAATCGATTGACCGTTCGCACCTTTGCTTAGCAAACCATTGCGGTAATTCTCGAGCAGACCCGACGTTGAACGCGTCCCCTTGCGTTGCTCGAGCCACAAAATTGCAGAATAGTTGGCCAGCGCTTCCATCAGCCACTCGTCGCGATACGTTGCGGCCGAAACGGTGTTGCCCCACCATTGATGCGCAAGCTCATGCGCCGCAAGCAGATTCTGATAGAAGAACTGTAGCGACGGATCGAGCCGCGTCATCTCCGGCGAGTCAGGCGCCGCGTAGGTGTTGGCGGCCAGATAAATCAAGCCTGCGAAGCCTTGCCCGAACGTGCCGGGGATCGGCGAGACCACCAGGTCTTTCAAGGGCGGCGGCCCGAAGATGCCGTGATAGAAGGTCAACGCGTCGCCAATCTCCGTGGCCAGCGTCTCGAGTCTGTCCGGCGATTTCGTCGTGGGTTCCGGCGGAGTCTTCGCATCGTTCGTTGCGCAAACTTTGATCGCGACGTTCTGCGCCGGGTGCTCCACGCAGCGGTAATTCCCAATGTTGAAACCAAGGAACGGGACCGGAACGGTCAAACGCCTGCGCACCGTGCGGATATTCCCTTCCGCGGTGTCGCTGACCAGTTCGCCCGCACTCACGAGATCCAGGTTCGACGCGTAGCGATACGTCACATCGAAGGAAGAGAACTGGGCGCCCCGATGCGGATACCACCGCCCACGCGACCCAACAAAGAAGATTCCGCCCGCAGCGGCCGAGATCACGTCGCCATCGTGTTCGATCCGGACCTCGTGCGGCATAGCCGTGTCGAGCGGTTGGTCGGGCACCACGATGAAGAGACGGTCGCGCGCATCGGCCAACATCTCTGAGACGAGAGAAGTCGAATCGAGAATGATGGCAGGATGCCCGTCCACCGTGGCTTTCGTGAGATGCATCTGCGCCGACACCTCAAGCGGAATCCCACGCGCGCTCGCCGGGCTCACGTGCATCGTAATGGTAGATGCACAGCGCAGGTGAAGTTGTGGATCCAGGTCGGCATCGATCTGGTAATGATCGATCGAGATCTCTGGTGTCGCCGGATGCTGCCGGAAGCTCTTGCCTTCGAAACTGGTCCAGGTTTCGAAGAAAGGATGCAGGCTGCGCTCCTGCAGTTGACCCAGCACAATCTGTTCCGTGGAGCGCGGATCGTAAATGACGTCGATTGTGCCCAGGTTGCGCGTGCTGAGCACTTCGGTGAAGAACCCGTTCGCCGCCGGAGACGAGAGCAGCTCCAACGCCAGGCGTGTCGAGAAACTGGATGCGAGCCGGCGCGCTACCGGAGTCCAGTCTGTCGCGAGCGTTTCGCCGGGCGCTTTGCGATTCGTCTCGCCTTCCTGAATCTGGCGCATCAGCTCCGCGTAGGTGCCGTCGCCAAACAGCAGCAGACCGGCGCGGAAATGCTCTTCCAGGTTCGGCGCCTTTGCAAATCTCGCCAGCGATTTGCGCTCCGCTTTGGTGGGGGGCATCAACAGCAGCTCCGCATCGCCGCCTTCCACTTCGGCGGTAAATACTGCAGCTACGCGATGCCCATCGACCGCCTTCGCGAAGATCAAAAGACCATCGGTCAGAAACGTTCGCGCTTCATCACGGACGATGCTGATATCCCGCACGCGATAGCACTCCGCGGGGTCCAACTCCAGAGCCTGGATCGACTGCGCGAATTCAAGCGGACCGGCGCCCGCGGCTAGCGTGCAAGCGGCAAAGGCGCATACCAGCAAGCGCAGGAGTGCTGAGGTCACGATGATAGACTACAGAATCCCCATGCGTTTCGTCACCTATTTCGATAACCAGACTGCTGTGCCCGGCGTGCTCCGCGATGATCACATCGTGCCTTTGCGCGATGCGGGCTTCCCATCGATTCTCTCCGTCATCGAAGGCGGTCATGCGGCACTCACACGAGTTCGCGAAGCTCTTGCGGGTGACGCGATTCCACTGCGCGGCGTCAAGTTGCATGCCCCGATTCCACGTCCGCCGAAGATCATCTGCGTGGGTCTCAACTACCGCGATCACGCGATCGAATCGAAGATGGAAATCCCTGCAGTGCCGACCATCTTCACCAAATTCCCCACTGCCGTCATAGGAAGCGGGCAGGGGATTGTGCTGCCTGCGAAGTCAGCCAAGCCCGACTATGAAGCAGAGTTTGCCTTCGTCATCGGCAAGGGTGGCCGTCATCTCTCTGGCGACAACTGGCAGGACCACGTGTTCGGCTACATGAACCTGAACGACGTGAGCGCGCGCGACTACCAGCTTGCAACCAGTCAATGGACCATCGGCAAAACCTTCGACACGTTTGCGCCGATGGGGCCGTACCTGGTTACTGCGGACGAAGTGCCGGACCCGCACAACCTGGACATCAGCATCACGGTCAATGGCGATGTGCTGCAGCATTCGAACACCCGCGAGCTGATCTTCAACATCCCCGCGCTCATCGAATACCTCTCGAGCGTCTTCACGCTGGAGCCGGGTGACGTGATCTCGACCGGTACTCCTTCTGGCGTCGGGTTTTCTTACGACCCGCCGAAGTGGCTGAAGGCGGGCGATGAAGTGGTCGTGCGCGTGGAAGGCCTGGGCGAGCTGCGGAATCCGGTCGTTGCCGAAGCGCAGTAGGTCAGAGTCGCTCGGTCGTCGCGTCGCGGCGCTCGAAAGTAAGGTTCACTGAACGTTCACCGCGGGGCCGCGTGCAATGCGCTTGCCCGGCGGCGACCGTGAGCACCTGCCCGGGGTGCAACGCGATCACCTGATCTTCCATCTCGACCAGAAGCACGCCGTCCACCCCCACAAATGTCTCATCCGAGTTGGGATGACGATGCCAGTAAAACGGCTCCGTCATCACGCTCATGCGCACGACGTGATCATTGGTGTTCGCAATGATCTTGTTCTCATAAGGGCCGCTGATCGGCCTTGCCGCCTCGGCAATATCGAACGGCGTCATCTACTTCTGAGACGAGTTGTGCGTATGCGGCTTCGATCCAAGCTGCTTCCAGCTTGTCTCTTCCATCTCTACGCCGAAGTGCTTGGCAGCTTTCCGAATGTTGTGAAACGCCTGCTCGCGCTCGGCATCGGTAACGTCCTTCACTTGATCGAACCGCGCAATCGCATTGCGCACGTGGGACGGATCAGTCAGCGGCTCTTTGCGCTGCTTCGGAAACGCGAACGCCGTTTCCGGCAGATCTTTTGTATCCGCCGCGTTCAGCTTACCGTGGGCCGGCGCTTCGGGAGCTTTCCATGTCGAGTTGGCCATAACTAAATGGTGCCACGCGAACAACCATCCGCGTTCCGCTGCATGCCTTCGACGAAGGCGTCCGGGGAACTTGTCCTGGAAACTCGGAGTCTTACGCAATTACAGATATGCTTTCCTCACACCCATGACACCGGTCATTCAACTCGACTCCGTATGGAAGAGCTACGTCAAGGTTCCTGCCCTCAGGGGGCTGAGCCTCTGCGTTCCCCAACAAAGCATTTACGGCTTTCTGGGGCCAAACGGGGCTGGCAAATCAACAACTATTCGTTTGATTCTGGGTCTTCAGCGGCCCGATCGAGGCACACTTACGGTCTTAGGGAAGCGCCCGGGCGTGGAGATTTCGTCCGTTCTCGGTCGCATTGGTTCTCTCGTCGAAGCGCCTTCGCTCTACCCAAACCTCACCGGGCGTGAACATCTGGAGGTGCATCGGCGGCTGCTTGGCGCGCCGCGAGCATGTATCGAAGAGGCTCTGCGCAGTGTCGACATGACCGCGGCCGCTGGGCATCTCGTCAGAGGCTATTCGACCGGTATGAGGCAAAGACTTGGGATCGCACAGGCTTTGCTCGGGAATCCGGAGCTGCTTGTCCTCGACGAGCCGACAAACGGTCTTGACCCGGCCGGTATACATGAAATTCGGAATTTGATCCACTCATTGCCGCAACGCTGCGGAGTCACAGTGTTTGTGTCGAGTCACTTGCTTGCAGAAGTCGAACAACTCGCAACTCACGTGGCGATCATATCGGAGGGCCAACTAAGATTCGAAGGAAACAAGGACGAACTGCGCATTCGAAGTGCACCGGCAATCGTCGTGGAAGTTGACGATGCGGAACGGGCGTGCGGTCTGCTTACCAACGCCGGGATGCAAGTCAGTATTGACGGCGGCGAACATCTGAGGATTACGCAAACAGGCCGTGACGTGGCTGACATCAATGCTCTTCTTGTTCGAGAAGGACTGAGAGTCTCACATCTTGCCGTGACGTACCCGACATTAGAGGACACGTTCCTCAACCTTACTGCGCCGCTGTCCTCGCACGAAGGAGTGCTCAAAACTCGATGAGGCTGAAACGCGCACTGTCGGCCGAGTTCCTCAAGATCAAGAGGACGGCTGCAGTAAAAATGGTGGTTGTCGCTCCACTAGCCGTGGTCTGCCTTGCGGTTTTCATGGCGCTATCGGCTCCTTTCTCTACTCTTCACCAAACATCGGCAAGCGACGACTGGAAAGCTTTCGCCCGTTTGAATTTTCAGTTTTGGGGTCTGTTGATGATGCCGTTGTACATCACGCTGCAGAGCGCCTTGGTTGCCGGGCTGGATCACTCAGAAAATCAGTGGAAGGCGATCTTGGCGCGACCAATTCCGCGCTGGACGGTGTACACGGCGAAGCTGCTGCTTGTCACTCTATTGACCGTCGCCGCTGGGGCCGTATTAGTTATCCTGATTTTGTTCGGAGGAGCCACGCTCCGCGCATTCTCCATGGCAACTCGCTTTGCTTTCCCCATGCCTGTCAGTGCTCTCCTCATACAGTCTGCGCAGATGACTGGTCTAGCATTACTCGCCTTATCAGTTCAGCTTTGGGTAAGTCTGCGATGGCGGGCATTTTCCGTAGCTACCGGGTTCGGTGTCGTCGCAACCATAACCACCTTTGCAATGCTTCTAGCGGCGGGGCCGTACGGCGACTGGCCCCAATACTATCCCTGGGCGCTTCCAATGTTAGTTCTGGCGAGGCAGCCGCACGACATAGTCGCAGTACTCTGGTGTGTCACAGCCCTGACTGCGGCGATGAGCGTTTTAGGCTGCATCGACTTCTGCAGACGCGAGGTACAGTAACACCGAGCGACCCAATCCTATCGAGGCTGCGTTGCGCTGGCGGCGATTGCGATGCCCGTACCCGCCGGGGCAATGTCCGGGATGGACACGGGCAGTTTCCCCTGGATCGCGATTTCGCCGAACAATGCGCGAACGGCCGCGGTTTCCGAGACCGGTACCGTGCTGTACGTCGCGATGTATGCGGCAACTGCTGGGAAATTGCGCAGCAGGTACGGATTGCCGAGTGACACCAGCACCACTGGCTTGCCGGCCGCAGCCAGGCGCGTCATCAGCTCCGGATATTTGCCGCGCAGCGCCACATTGTTCGAGTATGCGGCTACCGAGACAAACGCCGCCGCCACTACTTCGTCCGCATTGCGCGCCTGCTGTTCGACATCTGACAGATCAGCGTCAGTTAACTGCGGCGAGAGGATGCGAACATTTGCCGTGATGCCGCGCTTCTTGAGTTCATCCGAAAACAATTGCCCCTCGTCCCCGGCCTTGTTCTCGCTCATTAAAAGGAACAGCGTGCGCGAAGGATCGTGCAACGGCACGGCAGCCGCTTCGTTCTTCACCAACGTGATCGCGCGGTCCGCTGTGCGTTGCGCTGCTGCCAGGGCGTCGGGCCGGCTGATCGCTTTGCCGATCGCTTTCAGGTTCACCACCTTCTGCCGGTCAAGCCCCACGCGAGCTTTCGCCATGAGCACGCGGCGAACACTTTCCTCAATGCGCGCACGCGTCAGCCGCCCGCTCTCAACGGCATCCACAACGGCGTCAATCGCGGCATCGGGGTCGGACGGCATCAACAACACATCGGCGCCTGCTTCGATCGCGCGCACCGCGGCATCGCCCACCGTGAAGCCCTTTGCCACTCCGCCCATCTCGAGCGCATCGGTCACGATGATGCCTCGAAAGCCTAACTCTTCGCGAAGAAGCTTAGTGAGGATCACGCTCGACAGCGTCGCGGGCAAGTCCGCCTTTTCCAGTGCCGGCACGGCGAGGTGAGCCGTCATCACGGCATCGGCGCCCGCCGCAATCGCGGCCTTGAACGGCGGCAACTCCACGGTATCCAAATGCTGCCGGTCGCCTGGAATGGTCGCGAGGTTCAAGTGCGAATCGGTCGCGGTATCGCCATGGCCGGGGAAATGCTTTGCCGTCGTCAGCACCATGTGCTTCGGATCGGAGTGCGCGCCTTCGATGAACGCCGTCGCGAAGCGCGCCACATCTGCCGGGTTCTCACCGAACGAACGGATGTTGATGATCGGGTTCTCCGGGTTATTGTTGACGTCGGTATCCGGGTAGAACACCCATTGAATGCCCACCGCACGCGCTTCACGCGCCGTGATCACGCCCTCCTGGCGCGCCAAAGCCACATCACCCGTAGCAGTAAAAGCCATGGCGTGCGGGAACCCCGTGGTGTCGTTCAGCCGCATCGATGCGCCGCGCTCCAGGTCCCCCGAAAACAGCAGCGGCACTTTCGCCAACTTCTGCATGGCGTTCATGATGGTCGCGGCTTCCAGCGGATCGGCATGCTTCACCAACCGGCCCTGAAACACGTTGACCAGAATCATGCCGCCCACGTGCTGCTTGTTGACCAGGCGCGCCAGATCTTTGTAAGCCTTCGAGCGCTTCTCGAGCGGCTGCCCGCTGAACGGAATCACGACCAGTTGCGCAACTTCGTCGTGCAGCGGCATGCGCTTCATCCAGCGCGCAGCGGCCTTCGATTCGCGGTCCCGTGAACTGTTGGATGAAGTTTTGACTTCTTTTCGCGAATGCTTCTGATGTTTGACCGCGACCGCATTGCCGGCAAGCGCAACGGCAATCAGAACCGGGACAACTCTGGAGAACGCCACTATCCGGATGGTGACACAACCGCTGCTAAGCGCGCCGGGCTGCCATCGTTCTGCGTTGCACTCCGGCAGGCTTACGCTGTACTGCGTCTTCGACGCCGAGCAACCGGTTGACCGCGCGCATCATGTTCGGCAACTCCCCAGCGTCTTTATTCAACACAGCGTCCGCGCCGGTGCTCTTCTCCGTCATGCCGAGTATCCCGACGAAGCCGGACAGCAGGACCGTCTTGACGCCCTCATGCAGGCTCCGTACGCGTTCGATGAACCGCACGCCATCCATCTTGCCCATTCTGTAATCGGTGACGACGATGTCGAACTTTTCGGTCGACATCCGCTCCAAAGCTTCCTCGGCGGAGAGCGCTACCGACACGTTGTAGCCAACATCGCCAAGCACTTGTTTGCGAGCATGTGATCCATGCGGATTGTCGTCGACGAGAAGAATGCGAAACGAGTTCTGAGGAGGGGCGGCAGGTTGGTTCATGAAGATAACCGTGGCAGCGTAACAAGGCCATTACACCTTGTCAACGGTTCTCCAGCTCACTCAAAACACGCCAGATTCAGAACTTGACTTTTGCAGAATCGGGATCAACGCAGCGCTGTGCTGCCAAGGTCGAACGACTCGCCGAGGTAGATGCGCTTGACCTCGGTATCGCGCGCCAGACTGTCCGGCCGCCCCGACCGGAAAATCTTCCCGTTGCTGATAATGTACGCGCGATCAGTAACCATCAGCGTCTCGCGGACGTTGTGATCGGTCATCAGAATCCCGATACCCGAACGCTTCAACTCGTTGATGATGCGCTGCAGTTCCAGCACCTGAATCGGATCAATTCCGGAGAATGGCTCGTCGAGCAGCAGAAAGCTGGGCTCGATCGCGAGCGAGCGCGCAATCTCCACCCGGCGCCGCTCGCCGCCCGACAGCACGTATCCTTTGCTGCGCCGTACGGTTTCGAGCCCCATCTTCTCGATGAGCTCATCCATCCTGTTGTGGCGCTCGCGAGACGGCATGTTGCGCGTTTCGAGAATCGCCATCAGGTTGCCCTCTACCGTCAGCTTGCGAAAGACCGATGGCTCCTGCGGCAGATAGCTGATGCCGTGCCGCGCGCGTTGGAACATCGGCATGCGCGTCACATCCAGATCGTTCAGCTTCACGCGGCCTGAATCGGGACTGATGAGGCCCACGATCATGTAGAACGAGGTCGTCTTGCCCGCGCCATTCGGGCCAAGCAGCCCGACTACTTCGCCCTGTTCCACACTGACCGAAACGTTGTCCACCACGCGACGGCCCCGGTAAGCCTTGGAGATGTCAACAGTCTCAAGACACTGCATGTTTGCGATGAAGAGTGCTCTTTACGGGGCGCTTCGCTTCACCTGTGACGAGCAGACGATCGTCGTTGGTGAAGTAAGTAAGCTCCGTGCCTTTCGTTGTGCCCTTCTTATTGTCGATCAGTTCAGGCTCGCCGCCGCGCAGCAGAATTCGCTCCTCGGCCGTGTAGTACTCGGAATGATCTCCGGTGCCTTTGCGTTTGCGGTCAGGCGTGTCCTCGATGATCTCCACGTGGCCGTCCGCATTGGCATGATTGATCTTCGAGTCTTGCTGCGTGTCCTTGGGATTCAGCCACGCTTTCAGTTCCTGGCTGGTGACGGTGAGCCCCGGCCGGTCGAACTTTACGCCGCCGGTGTAGTTGGCCAGCCGGTCAGTCTCGGTGTAAACCATCTTTGGGGCGCGCACCACGGTGAAGACCGGCTCAGCCGCGGGCTTCTTCTCGGTGGCGGGCGTAGCGGGCGGCATGTCTGGTTTATCGCCACCTGGAGAATCGAGGAAGGTGGTCGTGACATGGCCGGTCGCCGTGATCATGTGCTTATCGCGATCGACATCGATCACATCGCCTTGAATACGATTCGCTTCCTGCCACAGCACAGCATCACCCTCGTAGTGCACCAGCTTATTGTGACTGGCGGACGTCATGCGCCGCGCCTGGCCCTGCGTCGGTTGGTCACTGTCGAGCAAGTCGGAGGAGTTCTTCTTCTTGTCGGGCAAGCGCGTCGTGCTCACGTGGCCGTCTGCGATGAAGTCGTCGGTCTTCTGATTCATGACGATCTTGTCGCCGTCCGTTGAACCCGTAGCATCCCAGACGCGCGCGCGATCTTCCAGGTTGATCACGTCTTTATCCTGCTCAAAGATCGCCGTGACTGCCGTCGCGCGGCGGTCTCCCTCTTCGTAGGTGAAGTGGTCCCACTGCTTCATGCGCTTCATCTGGCCCGACTTCGGATCGAACTCGGCCGTCATGTGCACGCTCGCGGTCTTGCTCGTCGCAGTGTTCTTTTTATCTACCGCCGCCGGTTGCGTTTCGGTTTTGACGTTCACCGATTGGAATGACTCAATCTGGTTTTGCGGACCGTAAGCGATGGTCATGCGCTCGCCGTTTAACAGACGGTGATGCTGCTTCGGATCGTTCGGAATGAATTCCAGAATGCCGGGGGCATGCGTCTGCACATGATCGATCTCGCGTCCGCCGGGACGCATCTGAACTTCCACGGTGTTGCTGCGCAGGATCTTGGTTTCAGGCACCGGCGCTTTGCCGTCGCCTGCATTCGGTTTGGTCTCGACCACTGCGTTGCCGTTCGCCATCACATGCGAGAGCGTCGACTCGCTATCCTGCTCCGTGAAATCCAGGTCAACGCTGTTGCCGGTCATGTTGGTGACGCCGGTCGGCGCTTCGGAGTGCAGCCGCGCGTTGCCCACTCCTGTGGTCTTCTGCAATGCGCCGGAAGGAAGATACTGCATGTGCAGCGCGTCGGCCGAATAGTCCAACTGGCGCTTGGGTTCGTTCTCCACGCCGTGGCCCCGTTCGGCATCGATGAAATCGAGCTGATCGTTCTTCAGATGTACCGTTGCCGGACCTGCTGATTCCAGAGTCGTCGTCGCGCGATTCATCTTTGCCCAGGGCCCGAGAAGCACCACCGAACTGCCTTCCTTATATGTGAGCTCCTCGCTCTGCACACGCATCGGCTTGCTCTGCGGACCGTTGCCCGTCAGCGTCAGATCCGTTCCGTGCAACAGGTGCAGTTCCTTGATGTTGGGATCGTAAACCGCGCCGATACACTTGCCGCGCCCGTTCGCGAACTGAAACGAAGTGGCCTTCTCGGAACTTGCTTTACCAGTCTTGCTATCAAAGTTCACGCCGGAGGTCTTGATCGAGGTCAGCGGATGTACGGGCTTGCCGGTCACCGGAATGTCGAGAATGATCTCGACTTCGGCGTCGGTATACATCTTCGCCATGGCACGATCGAAGCGCGCGCTTGCGCACTTGATCAGATCGTAATGAGTCGGCTCTTTCTTGATCTCCAGTTCAACGCCTTCGAGCTCGAAGACCGGCGTGTCGCCCACCTGCCGGAACTTTTTCGACCGCACTTTGAACTTGGTTTGGCCGCCGGTGCTCTGCTCGTATTCGTAGTCGAACGCGAGATTGTTCGTGTCGAGCGGCAACGACTGAGGCGTAGCCGGCGCTTTCGACCTGACGATTCCACGTTGTAAACGATAAAGCGCGCCCGTTCCGCCGAGGATCGCAAGGATGGCGAGAAGGAGCAGCCAGCGCGTGCTCCGCATGTACTACTTTCAGTGTAACGTAGGGCCCGCCGCGCTTCCTGAAATCGCGTACACGAGCCGCGCGCGTTAGCAAGCGGGGGTTCACGACATGAGACTACTCCGTCACTGCGAACGACACCTGCGCGCGCAGATTGGCCACGCCTGCCGTATAGCGCGAATCGGTGATTGAAAACGCGATCGCGTCTTCCAGCCACTCATGCCAGACACCATCCGGGTCATGCGATGCGGCGGTCAGGGTGTACTCGCCGGGGCACAAGTCGGCACGAAGACGGAACGTGACGGTAATGTGATCGCCGGCATTGCGCGGCCCGAGCTTGAGTTGTTCGAGCTCAGTATTCGTGCCGTACACGTTTAAGCCGATGCGGGTGCGGATCAGGATGCCGACGACCGGGTCTGCTACCGCTGCTGCGAAGCGAATGCTCACACGCACTTCAGAAGCTTCGCCGCTCGCCAGTACTGCGACCGCGTGCCCTGTTTGGCCATGGATGGTTAGTCCGGTGATCTCAGCGCGTCCATCGCCGCGGCGTTGGGCTCGGCTCAATACTGCCGGCTGTTCATGCGTAGTCTCAAGCACGCGGCGGGTGATGTGCGCACGGTAACGCGCAAGCACTTCCGCTGGTTCACCGCGCGCCGCCACCACGCCTTCAGAGAGCCACCAGACTTCGTCGCACATAGCGCTCAAGAGCGCTTCATCGTGCGAATGAAGCAGGATCGTTGCGCCGGCACGCCTGCGCTCGTTCATCAGCGCAGTGGCCTGGGCCAGCTGCAGGGCATCACAACGTGAGAGCGTCTGATCAATCAGCAGCAGACGTGCTTCCTCGAAGTGCGGCGAATCGTCCGGATGCAGCAACAGACGCGGTCCCTCGAATTCGATGCTGCCCGTATCAGTGGGCAACACTCCCGCCGCGGCACGCAAGAGCGTCACAGCGCCACAGCCTTCGAGCCCTACGATGCCGATCAAAGCACCTGAAGGCGCTTCAATCGTGAGGTCGCGGAGGGGCGTGCAAGTTACGCCGAGGAAGCGGATCATCGAGACTCCTTCACCTTAACGCAACAGATTGCGACCAAAGCCAGCAGCACCAACTGCGCGCCGATGGAGGGTATCCAAAGTGCATTCGCCAGCGAAGGCATCCGTTCCATCATCGTGCGTAAGCTGCTTGCGATCGCGCCCGGCGCCAGAGCCGGCAAGCCGCCGCCAGGAGCATGAACGATGATGCCGGTGTAATAAGGAATGCTCAGGAATTGATCGCCGTAGAACGAGATGATGGCGAATGTCACCGCAATCAAGAGCGGCAGCCAGCGCTGAAGCGCGAGCGCACCGGCAGAGACCACAATCGCGAATGCGGAAAGCAGAGTACACAGATACCAACCGGTGCTGGCTGAGATTCCGTGATTGCGATGCGTGAGCACCACGTTGTAAGCCATGGCGCACCCGAACGCGGCCAGCAGTGTGAACTCCAGTAGATAGCGCCTCCACATCGGAATAGCGCGCGCGGCGGCAGCCAGCAGCAGTGCGGCTGCCAGCAGATACATCCACCGTTTGACAGTGAGGAAGCTCCAGTCGCCGAACCACACGAACGACCGGAACACCGCATCGGCAGCCACGAGCCATTGCACTCTTGCTGCTTCGACCAGAAAGCTGCTTTGCCCCGGCTGCGGGATCGCTTCGAGCCATCCTGACCAGGAGCCGGTGATCTGGTGAATCGCCCAGTACCACCACGCGCTGATCAACGCGGCCACAGCCAGCGATAGAAGGCCGCGCTTTACTGAGTAGCGATCCAGCACCCAGACAATCAACAGCGCCGGCACTGCGGCCAGAAACGTTGCTTTGGTCAGCAATCCAAGACCGAGTACAACTCCGGTCAGCCACGGGTTGCCTCGCGGCACGATGAGAATCAAGAGTGCGAACAGCAGTAAGGCAAGTGAGTCGTTTCCGATCCTGCACACATCCGGCATCAATCCGGGAAAGCTGGCCGCGAGAGCGATCGTGATCAGCGAACCCCAATGGCCCAACCGTTCTCGGGCAGCGAAGAAAGTTAATGGCAGGAAGCACGATGCAAGCAGCACCGAGGCAATCCGAAGCGCTCGCACACGCGCGGGCATTGCCTGCGATTGCGTCAGCGAAGCAACGGGCAGCAGCGTCCAGTAGTAGAGCGGTGGTTGCTGCGCTTCGTAGTTCTGCAGGTCGGGGAAGGTATGCGAGACGGCGTGCACGCCGCGCCAGTAATCGTCGTAAGAGACCGTCGCATTCATCCAGAGCAACTGACGGCTGACGGGACCGGATGCGAGCGATTGCTTGATGCCGTCAGCGACCGGCGTGTCGAGGCGGGGCAGAGTGCGCGCGTGCAGCCAGTGCTCGAAGACAGCGAAATGCGCGTACTCATCGAAGCCCTCCCACAAGGGCAGCATCGCCGCATGGAACGCTCCGCGCACGACGAAACAGAGCCACACGCACGCCACCAGTACGCTGACCTGTTTGGGCATGAAAGATAGAATAACGGCAATGGCCGAAGACGACGTTCACGCGCGCATGCGTGCCGAGTGGAATGAACGCGCGGCCGAAGACGCCCACTACTACGTTGCGTATGGCGCACGCGATCAGGACGATGATGCGTTCTTCGCAACAGCGGCGGATGTCGTGCGCGGTCTCGAAGCAGAGTTGAAGCGCCTGCCCGGCGGACACACGCTGTCGCGCCGCGCGCTCGAGATCGGCTGCGGGCCGGGGCGCCTGATGAAACCCATGAGCCGCCACTTCGGGGAGATTCATGGCATCGATGTGGCGGACGCCATGATCCAACGCGCGGTGCGCAATCTGCGCGATGTACCTCACGCGTTCCCTCGCGCGGCCAGCGGTTCCGACCTGCGCGATTACTCTGACGACTCGTTCGACTTCGTCTACTCCTACGCTGTGTTTCAGCACATTCCGCAGCGCGAAGTGGTGCTGTCGTATCTGCGTGACGTGGTTCGCGTGCTGAAGCCGGGCGGCATCGCGCGATTGCAGATCAACGGATTGCCGCCGCACCAGGATGAGTACACCACCTGGTCCGGCGTGCGCTTCAGCGGTGATGAGATCCGTGAGTTCACGCGCGCCGCACACATCGACTTGCTTGCGCTCGATGGCGAGCAGACACAGTACATGTGGACCACGTGGCGCAAGCCGCGCCCCCACGCGATTGCGATTCGCGGTATCTCCAACGCCTTCACCGGTGACCGAGCTGTTCCGGCGAGCGGCCGTCTTGCGTGCGCTTCCGTGTGGGTTGAGAATCTTCCGGCTGCTTGCGAGTTGAATGCGCTGCGAGCGCGCATCGATGATGTCGAAGTCCGCGGATCTTATATCGGTCCACCGGAAAGCGGTTTGTCACAGACAAATTTTTTCCTGCCGCCGCGTACGCGCACGGGGTTGGTGCCCGTTGCATTAACCTGGAATGGCGAGCCGCTGTGCGCGCCTGCCACCATGCGAGTGATCGCTGCCGGACCGGTTGTGCCGCGCGTTGTATCGCTCACCGACGGAGTCAATCTCACGTCGGACCGTCGCATCGAAAAAGGAGTTGTGAAGCTGCTGCTCGAAGAGATAGTCAACCCCGAGCAGGTGCACATCACAATCAGCGGGCTTCCGGTGCGTGCAATCCAAATCTTCTGCACTGACCCGGTGAGCCAGGCTTACGATTGCAGCTTTCTTCTTCCGGAAGCAGTGGGCGCCGGTACGCATACGGTGGAAATCGTGATTGGGCGCAGGCCACTCGCGCCGATCGCGATCGAGGTGCTTTGATGTGGCGCATCGCTCTTCTCCTGTGGGCTGCTGTTGCCGTTGCGCAAACATCGCCCGAACTCACGCTGCGAAAATCGCTCAAGGCGACCGGCATTGTGAAACTGCCGCCTGGGGTAACCGAGATCACGCGCGAGATCGAACTGCCGGCCAACTCGCACGACCTCACGATCGACGGCGCGAGCGCCACACTCAAGCTGAGCGATCGCTTCTTTGGCCGCGCGCTGTTTGTTTGCACTCACGGCCATAACATTCACTTCAGGAATCTTTCTATTGACGGCAACCGCAAAGTGCTCGCCCGGCCCGTGGGCCTTGCTCCGTCGGATCGAACGTTCGCGCGCTTCACCCCTGCGAACGGCATTCTCGCCGAAGAGACCTCAGGCCTCGAGATCACCTCATCGAAATTTCGTGAGATGGCCGGTTTCGCCGTGCTGGTCAGTCATTCGAATCATGTTCGGATCAATGGCGTGACGGTCGAGGAGAGCGGTTCGCTCAACCTGAAGAAGCGCAACAATGCAACGGGCGGCATCCTCCTGGAAGAAGGCACAACGGACTTCGAAGTCAGCGCGTGCGAGCTCACCGGCATCTCCGGCAACGGTATCTGGACGCATTCGATGTACGGGTCGCCGCGCAATGTGCGAGGGCTCATCGCCGGCAACAAAATCGTACGCGTTGCGCGCGATGCAATACAGGTCGGCCACGCCAGTGAAATCACGGTCGAGAAGAACGCTGGCGCCGAAATTGGTTATCCCATCGAACAGGTTGAAATCGAGAGCCAGGCGATTCCCGTGGCGATCGACACGGCTGGCGATGTCGACCGTTCGGTTTATCGCGAGAATCAGTTCGCGCAGGTGAACGGCAAGTGCATCGACCTCGACGGCTTCCACGATGGCGAGGTGAGCGGCAACGCGTGTGTGAACCAGGAGGCGCGCTCCGCATATCCGCAGGGCAACTTCGGCATCGTGTTGAATAACAGCAATCCGGATATGCGCTCAAAGAACGTGCGCATTGTAGACAACACCATCGATGGTTGGCTGTACGGCGGCATCGTGGTCATCGGCACCGGCCATACGATCACAGGCAATCACTTGCTGCATCTGAACATGGCTCATTGCAACGATGAAGCGCAGCAGTTCGGCTGTCTCTATCTGGGTGGCGAGCCGGATGTGCTGCGCAGCGGAATTTATCTGCGCAAAGGCAATCACCGGCCCGATCCCGCATCAGGCAACGTCATCGAGAACAATGAAATTACCGGCTTCGGCATGAGCCGCTACTGCATTGCAGTGGGCCCTGGTGTTGAAGAAAAGAAGAATCGCATTGCGCACAACGACTGCAGCGACGAGTCGCAAGTCAGTGCGGCTCTGGGCTCGCTACGCGGCGGCTTTGCGGACGATAGGCCCGTTCGCGAGCCGTCGCACCGGTAACCACAACAGCCAGAACAGCGCGAGCCCTACTGCTCCGCCGGCTACCAGATATCCCGGCCATGGCCCGAGCGCATCGAGTAAGCTCGCGCTGCCCGGCTTTGTGCACAGATACATGTAGTTGGTGTGGAACACGGCGTTGAACACGCCGACGCAGACCGCATACGCGAACAGCATCCCGAACGCGCGCCATACAGCCCCGTGCTGCAGCCGAACGATCTTGCCGTACACCAACACCGCGACGCCAATCACAATTCCGCCGTGTGCCAGGAAGAAGTAGATCGCCGGATACGAAGGCCACTTAGACCACAGGTCGGGCGTGATGATCGCGATCCCTGCTCCGGCCAGTCCTGCGAAGTAGGCGAACTCGACAACGCGCGGCCGCAGTGTGATGCAGGCGGCCACGGTGAGCCACACCGTCAGGTCGCAGAGCTGCAACGGCAGATTGTGCGGGAAGCGAAAGCCCTCGTGCGAGTAACGGAAGACCCACCAGATCAACTCGTTGATCGCCAAGCCATAGCCAACGGTCAGCCGGACGATTCGCGCTGCATGCGCGTCACGGGCGCAGAGTAGCGAGAGACCAGCCGCAACAATAGCAATGCCCACAATCCACGCGAGATGAACAGCGCCGAAGAGAGGCACAGTGACCGATTATAAGCGCAGCATTTAGCTCGTGTGCCAGGCTTCCCAAAGCTCGCGCATGTGCTCGACAACCTTGCCCGGCTTATCGAGATAGAGGCGTGCGCCAAGTTCGAGCGACTTCTCGCGCAGCGCAACCTGGTGTTGGCCGATTAAGTCGAGCGCCAGTTCCGTTTCTTCGCGGGTACCGTACAAGCTGGGTTCCGCGCGAATCTTCTGGCGTAAGACCGCGAGGTTATGATCGTCTCCCAGCCATGTCTCAAGATCCCGAAGACTCTTCTGATACGGCGCGAGCTCTTCCTTCGACGCCGGTTCCAACAGGCGGATGTGATACCAGTGATCTTTCACGCGCTTGCGCCAGTCGTGAAAGTTCTCGGCACGCTGATGTTCGCAGACCGCGCGGTATGCTTTGCGTCCGCGGCGCAGCGTCTTCTTGAACCCCGGCGCGATTGCGTCAAAGCCGTGTTTATCGATGCTCCAGTTCTCTATGTCAGCCGCGGCGGTGGTTAACTCTTGTGCAAGGCGCACCATCAGGTCGTGAACGTTGCCTTGCTCCTCGGCTTCCTTCTTGTTCTGGAGTAGTGCTTCCCTGACGGGCTGCAACGTGTGCTGGCCCAGATGGCTGTGATACTGCTTTCGCAAAGCATCCACGGTGGTGATCATGGCGCTGCTATCGCGAAAGATCGAAAGCTGCCGGCCAATGGCGCCCACTGTCTTGCTCGCGCGCTTGGAATGCTTTCCGAGTTCCGGCTCGATCAGACGCAACACACCGCGGATCTTCTTCACCGATTTACGCGCTTCGTGAATGGCACGATCGTGCGCACGCGCGGCATTCGCCGAACTGTCGCGGGAAAGCTGCTGCGCGGCCGCAGCGAACTCTTCACGCGTCACACGCTGCAGACCTTCGATGAGCGGCTCGTTTCGTTTTAATCGATAAGCCATTGCTCTCATTGTGCCAGTACGTCGACAGTGGACCGCGCTAGCCCAAGGTTCGAAATCCCTGATGACTATGCAAGCACGTCGGGAGTGTGGATGTGTTCCGGGCGGAACCCCAGGCCCACCATACGCGCGGCGATTCGGCGCAGGAACGGAATCCATTGCAACATCCTCAACGCAAATGGCGCGCGCGTCAGTAATGTTTTGCGTGCGAGGGCGGGCGCGAGCAGGCGGCGATGGGCGAACACCTGGAAGCGTTGCGTCATTCGCGCCGGATACGCGCGC
This sequence comes from Bryobacterales bacterium, assembly GCA_963792655.1. Classification (GTDB taxonomy): domain Bacteria; phylum Acidobacteriota; class Terriglobia; order Bryobacterales; family Bryobacteraceae; genus DOZZ01. Next base: position 614,293 of record CAWBWU010000003.1, on the reverse strand, counting down.
CGGCGTTGCACGGCACGCAACTTCTGAACCGTTGGCCGGCCATGGGAGAACGCAGCAGTAAGCAGATTCGCTGCGGCAACAGCATCCTGAATCGCTAGGTTGATGCCGACTCCACCGATCGGTGACATCGCGTGCGCCGCATCGCCAATGCAGAGTAGGCCGTCCCGCGACCAGTGCTGCAGGTGATCCACTGTTACAGAGAGAAGCTTGACGTCGTCCCACGTGGCAATCTCGTCCACACGATCACGCAGGAACGGGGCGACCGTTGCCACATCTTCGCGAAAGCTGTCGAGCCCCTTCTGCTGAATCTCCTGGAGCGTGCCTTTCGCTACCACGTACGCGCATTGCCAGTAGTCGCCGCGATTGAGGGTCACCATGAGTCTGCCCGCATGAAAACGGCCGAGAGTTTGCGGCGGATCACTGCTGCGCCGTGACACGCGCATCCATAGAACGTCGATCGGCGCACCGCTGTCGATCACGCGCAAGCCCGACGACGCACGAACTTGCGAACGGCGTCCATCAGCGCCGACGACCAGGTCCGCGCGAACCTCAAGAGTTCCCTCCGGAGTGCGCGCGGTGACGCCCACCACACGGCCGCCTTCTTCGAGCAACGCGATTACCTCAGCCTGCATGCGCAGTTGAAACCCGGGGTAGCGCCGCGCGCGGCCTGCGATGAAGTCGAGGAAGTCCCACTGCGGCATCAACGCGATGAACTTGCAATGCGTCTTGATGCGCGAGAAGTCGGCAACGATCGCGCTGTAGCCGTCGATCTGCGCTCCCAGCTGTTTCAGTTCCTGATGTGGACGGCTCAGGAAATCGTCGAGGATGCCGAGTTCGTGCATCAGCTCAAGCGTCGAGGGATGGATGGTGTCGCCGCGGAAATCGCGCAGAAAGTCGCGATGCTTCTCAAGCACCAGGACCTTCACGCCGGCGCGTGCCAGCAGGAAGCCAAGCATCATCCCCGCAGGACCTCCGCCGGCAATGCAGCACTGTGTCGCGAGCTTTTCGACAGAAGGAGAGCCGGGGCCCATCGCGTTCCATAGTCTAGTACGCGACGTGCGCTAAAAATTTTTTGTCCTGCGTGAGACTTTCTGCCGGCTGTCTACGCGTTTCTGGTTGAGGGCGGAAATGGCTACTACGCAATTTGCATTAACGGCGGAAGATCAGGCGTCAGCACTTAACAATTCCATTTACTACATGGGCTCGCTGCTCACCGTGCACACGGACAGCGCACATACCAACGGCCAGTTTTCGTTGATCGAAGCATTGGGACGGCCCGGGGCCGAGCCGCCGCTGCATGTTCACGAGCGCGAGGACGAGATGTTCTACATGCTCGAGGGCTCGATCCGCGTTACGGTCGGCGATCAGCAGCGTGTGGTGTTGCCGGGTGAGACCGTGTTTCTGCCGCGGCGCATCCCGCACACCTTCAAGATTATCTGTGAGCGGGCGCGTATGTTGGTGCTGATCACGCCGGCTGGCTTCGAAGACTACTTCCGGTCACTGGGCACGCCTGCAACCAGCATGGCGCTGCCCGTAAACCCGCTGTACCCGCACATCTCGCGCATCCAGGGAACCGCCAGCCGCTTCGGCGTAACTTTGCTCGGATGAGTGCGACGCACAGCTAGTGTTTTGGCTGGCCGAACGAACGGGCGGCCCGCCACAACATTCGAAAGGGCGACCATCCGGGGTGAGGGTCGTCGCCCGCGGGCTGACCAGCGGCGGAAGCGACCGCCGCCGCTGGACGCAGTCCTAAACGCGACAGCAAATCGTTGGCGCGTGGATCCTGGAGCAGGTGTCGAAAGCGCGGTTCGGCGCGGAGGAAACGAGTCCACCACTCGCGATCGCCGACCGCGCGCTCCAGCCGGTCCAAAGCTTTCTGCGGCTCGTTCAGTGCGGCGTGCACCAGCGCCACATGATACGAGCCGACCAGAACTTCTTCTGATTTGCGATCCAGGCTCGCGAGCAATGCGCGTGCTTCATCGTGCCGTCCGGAGTACGCCAGGTTGCAGGCCAACGTCGCGGTGCTCGGCGGATTGCCGCGCAGGAAACCGACTGCTTTGCGCGCCGCCGCGACCGCGTCCGGCTGTTCATTCATCTGTTGGTAAGCCCAGGCCAGCGCCATCCACGCGATACCGTCTTCCGCGTTGATCTCCAGACGTTTTGCGGCTCATCTCGATGGATCGATCGAACTGCCCCGCGTTATAGAGCACCAGGCCCGCGCTCATCCCCATTACCGGCGCGAACGGGTCCACCGCAAGGGCGCGCTCAATTAACTCGATGGCTTCCTGGTGGCACTCCTTCGCGCTCAGCAAGAGCGCAAGATAACGCAATGCCGGCGCATGTGTCGGGTTGATTTCGATCGCGCGGCGATAGTGCTTCTCGGCCTGCTCCCAGTCCCAATCGTGATTCCACACCGAGTACGCATACGATGTCTGCGTCTCGGCACGATTGGAATCCAGGTTGAGCGCTGTATCGGCCGCTTGTTTCGCAGCGGCGAAGGACTCTTTGGCGGGCAGAACACTCCACGCTCCCACCCAGTTGTAGTAGTCCGCGATGCCGGCGTGCGCGCGTGCATAGCCCGGGTCTTTGGTAATCGCGTCGGTGAAATTGAGCAGCGCCTTCGACATCCCTTCCACCGAGTACGTGTTCCAGTAGTAGCGGCCTTTCAGATACGACTCGTAGGCTTGCGCGTTCTGGGTATCGCGGCGGCTGAGCTGTTCACGCTCATCGACATCGAGCCGCGGGATCAACGCTTTCGCCGCAAGGCTCGAAATGGAATCTTCCAGGTTCAGAATGTCGGTGAAATTTTCATCGAACTGCGCGGCCCACACCGGCGCGCCGTCCGACACCTGCATCAGTTGCACGCTCACACGCACACGGCTGCCGAAGCGGCGAATCAGTCCGCCTATCACGAAAGCGACATCCAGCTCGCGCCCGGCGGTCAGCAGGTCCGCGCTCTGGCGCGCATACTTCATGACCGAGTTAGTCGGACGCACCTGTAGCCGGCGCATGCTGCTGAGTTTGGTGATCAACGCATCGGCCAGACCAACACCGAGATATTCGTCGTCAGCGTGCTCGCCGTGCAGCAGGCTGAACGGGAGCACCGCAATGGTGCGGGCTCCTACGATGCTGATGGTGGGCGCTGCCGGAGCGTGCGTCGCGTTCGGCGCAGGCATCCGCGGCGCCGTCTTATGCGGCTCCAGGTGCGAGAGCGGGGCGTTCAACGTTCGCGCGCAGCGGCGCAGCGCGGCTTTCATCTCGGAAGCCGACTGATGGCGCAGCTCACGATCTTTCTCAAGCGCCGTTTCGATGAGGGCTTCGAGCATCTCCGGCACATTCGGATTCAACTGCGACGGTCGCGCCGGCGCGCGGTTCATGATGGCATCGAAGATGAGCCCGTTGCTGATTGCGCCAAACGCCTGGGTGCCGGTCGCCATCTCGTAAAGGACGGAGCCAAAGCTGAACAGATCGCTGCGTGCGTCGAGCGCTTCCGCCCTCGCCTGCTCGGGCGACATGTAGGCGAGTGTCCCCATCGTTGTTCCAGGAATGGTGCGCGGGCCCGTGAACGGCTGTGTCTCTTCCTGCTCGTGGCCAGCGGCGCGCTTGGCAAGTCCGAAGTCCACGACTTTGATCTGGCCGCGCGTGGTGATGAAGATGTTGGCGGGCTTGATGTCGCGATGCAGTATGCCGCGGCTATGCGCGGTGTCGAGCGCGTCGCTGATTTGCACGCCGTACTCGAGCACTTCGGCGACGGGCAGCGGACGTCCGCCAATGTGCTGGTGCAACGTTTCTCCGTTCAGCAGTTCCATCGTGAAGAACGGGCGCTGCTCCCATTCGCCGAGATCGTACAGATGACAGATGTTCGGATGATTCAGAGCGGATACAGCGCGCACTTCCTGCTCGAAACGATGCAACTGTTCCCGTTGCCCGGTGAGCATGGTGGACAGAATCTTGAAGGCGACTTCCCGGTCGAGTCGGCGATCTTTCGCACGATAAACTTCGCCCATGCCGCCCGCGCCCAGCAGGTCTTGAATCTCGTAGTAACCGATGACCGTACCGGGCGGAATCATGCCGTTCTGGTTGGGTTTCCAGCCTTGCGGCCGGACGGATTTATCGAACGCCGGAGTCTCTAAGAAGTCATCGTTCTGATCGTGCGATTGCAGCAGGGAGTCCACTTCTTTGCGCAATTCGGCGTTACCCGCGCAAGTTGCATCCAGATAGCTGGCGCGTTCGAGTGGGCTGTGTTCGAGGGCCGTGTGAAAGACGTTCTGGATCCGATCCCAATCCGAGGGACTCATAAGGACTAGTTGCCCGGCGCTTTTCTCTCGATCGCGCGTCTCAGCCACGCGCGTGCCAGAGTCCATTCGCGAGCAACCGTCGCCCGCGAGATACCCAGCACTTCAGCCGTCTCCTCCATATCCAGGCCGCCAAAGAATCTGAGTTCGATCATACGGCTCTTGCGCGGGTCCAGTGCCTCGAGTTCACTCAGGGCGGAGTCGAGCTCCACCAGATCCAGATCCTCGCGCCATGCCCTTCGATCCGCCACACTCAGCGAGAGCTTCACCTCGCCAGCGCCTCGCTTCGCGGCATGTTTGGCGCGCGCCGCATCTACCAGAATGCGCCGCATAATCTCCGAAGCAACACCAAAAAACTGAGCTCGATTGCGCCACTCGATCTGGCGCTGGTCGATCAGCTTCAGGTAGGCTTCGTTGACCAGGGCCGTACTCTGCAGGGTGTTGCCCGGTCGCTCGTTCCGCATATGCCGGCCGGCGATACGGCGCAGTTCGGCGTAGATTTCCGGCGTCAATTGATCCAGTGCTTCTTGTTTTCCTTTGGACCAGTCGAGCAGTAGCTGCGTCACATTGGCCTGTGTGGCAACGAGGCAATCCGGCATTTCTTTCGTAAGAGCATTTTACTCAATCCAGGGTGCTGTATAGAATCGAGCGATGGATTCAAGTCATCGCCGCGTGTTCCTTGGAACAGCTCTTGCGACCGCCGCGTCTTACAGCCGCATTCTGGGCGCGAACGACCGCGTCCGCGTCGGTGCGATCGGTACCGGTCAGCGCTGCCAGTACCTGCTGAGCATTCTCAACAAACTGGGCGGCAACGACGTAGTGGCGATTTGCGACGTCTACGAACCGCATCGCGACCTGGCGAAACAGAAGTATGCAATGGCGGATGCGAAGTTGTATGTCGACCATCGCGAGCTGCTCGACCGCAAAGACATCGATGCGGTGGTGATCGGAACGCCCGATCACTGGCACGTTCCGATCACGATTGCCTCCGTGCGCTCCGGCAAGGATGTCTACTGTGAGAAGCCGGTCACTCATTCGCTCGAGGAGTCGGAGCCGCTGTTAGCCGCGGTTCGCGAGTCGAAGCGTGTAGTGCAAACCGGCACCCAGCAGCGCAGTTGGGAGCACTATCTCGCGGCGCGCGATCTGATTCGTTCGGGCAAGCTCGGCCAGATCACTCTGGTGAGGACGTACTGGTATCAGAACCACATCACCAACCAGTCGAAGGTTCCGATCGACGTGACCAAGCTCGATTGGAAGCGCTTCCTGGGTTCAGCGAAGGATCGTCCTTTCGATGCCGATCAATATGCGCACTGGCGCTGGTATTGGGACTTTGGCGGCGGCGCGATGACCGACCTGTTTATCCATTGGGTGGACGTAGCGCAATGGTTCCTCGACGACGATATGCCTTTGCGCGCTACTGCCAACGGCACCGTTGCGCTTCTGAAAGAGCGGCAGACACCGGACACCATGAGCGCTGCGCTGCGGTATCGTTCCGCGATCGTTGAGTTCGATTGCGCGCTGCTCGGCTACGTGGAAGGGGGCGGGCTCATGTTCCGCGGCACCGAAGCCGCCATGCGCCTGCACCGCCGCGGCTTCTCGGTTTACAAAGAGATTCCGGCGTACAGCGAAACCTACGAGCCCGAAGTTCCCATACTCGAGATGAAATCGAAACAGGACGGCGCGATCGCTCACATGCAGAACTTTCTCGATTGCATGCGAACGCGCGCCACACCCAATGCCCCCATCGAAGTTGGCGTTGCCGCGGCTCGCGCCGGGCACGTGGCGAATCTTGCGATGCGTGGAACCGGTGTGTGGAACGCCGCGAACGCTTAGCGGCCGAAGTCGATGAAACCGCGCTGCGGGTCGGTGCTTAGCAAAGTTACGCGGATCTGATCGCCCACATCGACGCCTTGCTCCCCGCGCATCAGCCGCCCCTCGACGGGCGGGTTCGGAACGCGCACGAACACACCTTTCGGTGTGACGCCCGTGACCACAGCGTTGAAGGTCTGGCCGATGCGGCTATGGAACGCCATGGCGGCGATCCGCTTTTGCATCGTGCGTTCCACCTTGCGCGCGCTGTTTTCTTTCAGCGTGCAGTTCTTCGCAATGGCGTCGAGTTCATCGCCCGTGTAAGGGCCGGGTGCGTTCGCCAGCACTGCTTTGATCAGGCGCTGCGTCACCAGGTCGGCAAAGCGGCGGTTGGGTGCGGTGGAGTGCGTGTAGTCTTGCGCGGCCAGACCGAAGTGGCCTTGATCCGCATCACCGGCCTGCGTGAGCACGTACTCACCGGGGCCCATCAGCTTGACGACGGAGAGCGAAAGGTCGGCGTAGTGCACGGGGTCGGCTGCTTTGCGCGCCTGCAAAAATGCATTGAGCGCGCCAGAGTCGGGCTCCGGCGGCAGGGTGGCGCCCACGCGCGCGGCCAGTTCCACGATGCGCGGCCATCGTTCAGGCGTCCGCACCACGCGGCGAATCGAAGCGGCTCCGCTCTTCTTGAGCATCTGCGCCATGACTTCATTCGCGCCCACCATAAAGTCTTCAATCAGATCGTTCGCACGCGTTTTGCGATCGGCGCTGATGTCTGCCACCTGGCCATTGTTCACGACCACCTGCGCTTCCGACGCGATCGAAGTTGAGCGCGCCCAGCCGGTAGCGCTCCGCACGCATGGCCTGCGCCGCTTCATCCTGTAGCTTCAACTGCTCTTGCAAGCCGGTGGACGCCGCCACCTTGGGACCGGCAGGCGCGCGGCCCTCCAGCCATGCGCCCGTTTCGTGATAAGCCAACTGCGCATGGTTCCTGAGCAGCGCACGAAAGATACGCGACGAAGCAATACTGCCATCGGGCGCAACCAACATCTCGGCGACCAGCGCGAGCCGGTCTTCGTTCTCAGCCAGCGATGTGAGGTCTGTCGAAAGCTCTTCAGGCAGCATCGGGAAGACCTGAACGCCCGTGTAGACCGACGTTGTTTCGGAAGCGGCGTGCCGGTCGATCACCGAATTCTTCTCGACCGCCCAATCGACATCGGCGATGCCCACCAGCACGCGGATGCCCCCATCCACACGTTCCGCTACTTCGACTTGATCAAGGTCGCGCGAGGTGTCGTTGTCGAGCGACGACCAGAGCATCGCACGTAAGTCCTCGATACCGGGAGCGGGCTGAGGCGCGGGGCGCGAACGAATGGCCGCGAGTTGCTCTTCAGTGCCAGGAGCGAAGTCCGGTTGAAATCCGTCATGCAGCATTTCCTGACGCGCTGCCGCGGCTAAGTCGAAACGTGGGTCCATGTCCTCAAGCAGCTTACCAGCAGGCATACTAAGGTTTCGCCATGATCCTCCGGACCCTGCTGATCTTCACCGCTGTGTGCGCTGGCCTCAGCGCGCAGATGAAATTGACCACACCGCGCGAAGCGCTGGGTTTCAACCTGGGCGACGACTACCAGATGGCGACTTACTCGCAGCTCGAGAGCTACTGGAAGAAGCTTGCATCGCAGTCAGATCGAATGAAGCTGGTGGACATCGGGATGACCGGCGAAGGCCGCCATCAGTACATGGCGATTCTGACGTCGCCCGAGAACCAGCGCCAGCTCGCGCATTATCAGGAGATCAATCGCAAGCTTGCGTTGGCCGAGGGTCTGACCGACGAGCAGGCACACCAGCTCGCGCGCGAAGGCAAAGCAGTGGTGTGGATCGACGGCGGCTTGCATGCGAACGAGACTGTCGGGTCGCAGCAGCTCATGGAGACGGTGTATCAACTGGCGAGCGCGAATGACGCCGAGACGCTGCGCTTTCTGAATGATGTGATCGTGCTTTGCGTTCAGGCGAATCCGGACGGCCAGGAGATTGTCGCGGATTGGTACATGCGTGAGAAAGATCCGCTGAAGCGCAATCTGGCAGGTCTGCCGCGGCTCTACAACAAGTACATCGGGCACGATGACAACCGCGACTTCTACATGTCGAACATGCCCGAAACCACCAACATGAACCGGCAGATGTTCATCGAGTGGTTCCCGGAGATTGTCTACAACCATCACCAGACGGGACCCGAAGGCGCGGTCATTTTCATGCCGCCCTTTCGCGATCCGTTCAACTACAACTTCGACCCGCTGATTCCGCTTGGCGTCGAACAGGTCGGCACCGCAATGCACAGCCGGTTGGTGGCGGAAGGCAAAGGCGGGTCGCGCGATGCGCACCGGCGCGAACTATTCGACGTGGTGGAACGGCGGCCTGCGCACCATCGCGTACTTCCACAACATGATCGGGCTGTTGACCGAGATCATCGGCAATCCCACGCCGATGGACCTGGTGCTCGTCCCCGACAAACAACTTCCCTCAGGCGACTGGCCGCTGCCGATCGCGCCGCAGAAGTGGCATTACCGGCAGTCGATCGATTACGAGATCACCAACAATCGCGCGGTGCTCGATCTTGCATCGAGATATCGCGAAACGTTTCTCTACGACATCTATCGCATGGGCCGCAACTCGATCGACAACGGCAGCCACGATCACTGGACCATCACACCGAAGCGCATTGAAGCGTTGAAGGCTGCGGCTCCGAAGGAAAGCGGAACGCGCAGCGCTGCGGTACCCGCTGAACTTTACGCGAAGGTGCTGCACGATCCGCAGTACCGCGATCCGCGCGGCTACATCATCCCCGCCAATCAGCCAGACTTCGGCACCGCCACAAAGTTCATCAATACGCTCGAGAAGAACGGCATTACCGTGCTGCGGGCCACCGCCAGGTTTTCAGTCGCGGGCAAAGATTATCCCGCCGGGTCTTACGTCATCAAAACCGCGCAGGCATTTCGTCCGCATGTGCTCGATATGTTCGAGCCGCAGGACCACCCCAACGATTTCCGTTACCCCGGAGGACCGCCGGTTGCGCCGTACGACATCACCGGTTGGACGCTCGCGTTGCAAATGGGTGTCGAGTTCGATCGGGTGCTGAGCGATTTTGATGGACCGTTCGCCAAAGTCGACGGCGTGCAAGCAATGCCTGCGGGAACCATCACGGGCGCGCCGCAACCGGCCGGTTATCTCATCTCGCATCGCGCGAACAACTCGTTCATCGCGGTGAACCGCTTGCTCAAAGCGGGCGCGGACGTTTACTGGATGAAGCAAGCGCAGCAAGCCGACGGGGAATCGCTCGGTGCAGGGGCTATCTGGGTGCCCGAGAAATCCGGTGTTGCCGCGCTGCTGCAAACGGCGGCGCATGACCTCGGCCTTACTGTTCATCGGGTGAGCGCGAAGCCTGCGGGCGATGCGATGCAAGTGAAGCCCGTGCGCATCGCGTTGGCCGATGTTTATGGCGGCTCCATGACATCGGGTTGGACGCGCTGGATCTTCGAACAGTTCGAGTTCCCGTATCAGGTGGTCTATCCGCAAGCGCTCGACGCGGGCAACTTGAAGAGCCGCTTCGACGTGCTGGTATTGCCCGACGGCGTGTTCCGCCGCGCCAATGCCAATGGGCGCGGACAAGCAGCGCAAACGCCGGCCGATCTTCCCGCCGAGTACAAAAGCTGGACTGGCCGCATTACTGAAGACAAGACCATCCCGCAGATCAAAAAGTTCGTCGAGGCGGGCGGCACAGTGATCACCATTGGTAGTTCGACAGGCATCGGTGAGTTGATGGGCGCACCGGTGAAGAGCTACATCAATCTGCCCGCAAGACAAGTTCTACATCCCGGGCGCGTTGTTGAAGACGACGGTCGATAACACCAACCCGCTGGCATATGGCATGCCGTCGCAAGTCGACGTGTTCTTTGACAGCAGCCCGGTGTTCCGGTTACTGCCTGAAGCCGGACTGAAGCACACGTCCGCGGTTGCATGGTTCAACGGGCCCGCAGTGCTCGATAGCGGTTGGGCCTGGGGTCAGCAGAATCTGGATGGTGGAACAGCGATTGTCGAAGCGTCGATCGGGGAAGGGAAGTTAGTCCTGCTGGGTCCCGAAGTGGCGTTCCGCGCACAGCCGCACGCCACGTTCAAGTTTCTGTTCAACGGCATCTTCCTGGGCAAGAACTGATATCACTCGATAGCCGCAGCAGCCATCGTCATGAACTCATCGCGCATGGTGTTGGTGCCACCGTTCGAGCGCTGGATCATCATGATGCGAATCAGGTCATGAGCGGGGTCGATCCAGCCTTGCGTGCCGAACGCGCCGCCATGGCCGTATGTTCCGGTCCAGCTTCCGCGCAGTTCACCCGTAGGATCGCTCACCACTTCCCACGCGAGCCCATAGCCTGATCCGCCCTGCCACCCTGACGGATTCAAGGAACCGGTATGCACTTCGCTCATCAGATGCACTGCAAATGGCGAAAGGAAGCGGTGGCCGCCGTAAGTGCCGCCGTTCAGCATCATCTGATAAAAGTGCAGCAGATCTTCCGCAGTGGAGTGCAGGCCCCAGCGCCGGTGCAGGGTAAACCGCGCCTTGCCGATGGCGTGCGGGATCGCCGCCGAGGATGGTTCCCGGCGAGGGCATCAGTTTTCCGTCACGAGTTTCATAGACCATCGAGATGCGCCCGCTATTTGCAGCGGTCGGGAAGAAGAAACTGTCCTTCATGCCCAGCGGCTTCAGGATGCGCTCGGCGACGAAGTCCTCGTACTTCTGTCGCGAACAGACTTCAACGATGCGGCCCAGGATATCAATGCCCGGGCTGCTGTAACTCCACTGCGTGCCGGGCTGGAACAACAACGGCTGCCGCGCATAGACGCGCACCAGATCGGCCAGCGGGATGTTCATCTGCTGGTTGTAGTCTTTGATCTCGTTCGGCGCGGTGTCGAACATGCCCGACGTATGAGTCATCAGGTCGCGAATGGTGATGGGCCGCAGCGGGGCGCTTAAACGCGCGTTCTCGGGTCCAGTGGTTGCCGCCACGCGCTGATTGGCAAACTCCGGCAGATACATCGACACGGGATCGAGCAGTGCAAGCTTGCCGTCATCCGCCAGCATCATGATCGCGACCGCGGTGACTGGCTTCGTCATTGACATGATCTGGAAGACCGTGTCCTTGCGCATGGGCTTGCCGGCTTCACGATCGGCCATGCCCTCGCTATCGAACTCAACGATCTTGCCGTGATGAGCGACCAGCGTGACGACTCCTGCCACAACGCCGTCATCCACAAACTGCTTCATGCGCGCAGGGATCTTATCCAACTGCGCGCGATCGATGCCGCCCTGCGAGTGCTGTGCAACAAGCGGCGCGGCGAGAAGAAGAATACAGAGAATAGTTTTCATCAGAAAGTCTTGATGCGGATGTTGCGCGTTTCGATCTTCATACCCGTTTTGGTGAGGTGCAGTTGGATGCCGATCTCGCCATCCATCTTGCGGTTCGTCTTGTCGTCATCGATCAGAACACTCATCACCTGGCCGTTGATCATCTGAATCAGCGTGTTGCCGCGAGCGATGATGTGCATCTGGTTCCAATCGTCATTCTTGATCAACGATTTCAGTTGCGCGTTGTCGCCGGTGCTGCCGATGGAGCCAACCTTCTTGCCCTCGCCAACGTAAGCAACCTGGCCGCGCAGAGCCAGAAAGCTGCGGCCGCGCTCTTCATAGACTTGTCCGGTGAATGCCTGCTCAGCGTCAATATCGGCTTGATAGCCTTTCATCACCCACTTGTTTACTTGCGGCATCTCGACGCTGCGGTATTGAATCCCGCTATTGCCGCCGGTGAGCTTGTACTCGAGCTTCAACTCGAAGTCGGCAGGCGAGCCGCCTTTCCAGATGCAGAAGATGTTCTGCTTCGGTTGCTGGTCGGCTTTGGTCTCGCCGACGATCTCGCCGTTGTCGACGCGCCAGAAATCCGGGTCGCAGTCCCAGCCGGTCAGCGACTTGCCATCGAAGATGGAACGGAAGCCGCTTTCCTCAAGGGGCTTGACCTGCGCACAGGCCGGGATCACAAGCGCGAGTGCGATGAAGAGAGTTGATGTGAGTTTCATTTATTGTTGTACCTTGACCCAGCTTCGATTCGCGGCCGATTCCAATACGGCGGACGTGACGTAATCCGTCTTCAGTGCTTCGCGGAAACGTGGGTTGCGCGGGCTCCCCACTGTCGAGCGCTGTCATGAAATCCGCAGCCTGGTGGATAAACGTGTGCTCATAGCCGATCTGCAAACCGGGCACCCACCAGTGCTTCATGTAGGGGTGATCGCTATCGGTCATGTGAATGCTGCGCCAGCCGCGCAGGCGGCCTTCATCGCGATGATCGAAATATTGCAGGCGATGCAGATCGTGCAGGTCCCAGATGATCGAAGCATGCTCGCCATTGATCTCGAGCGTGTAGAGCGCCTTGTGCCCGCGGGCATAGCGCGTCGCTTCAAATGTCGCGAGCGAGCCGTTGCCGAAGCGCGCGAGAAATGCGCTCGCATCGTCGATGCGCACCGGTTCTGCCTTGCCCGTGAGGTTGTGCACGCGACTCTTGATGAACGTTTCGGTCATGGCCGTTACTTCGTCGATGTGGCCGTTCAACCAGAGCGCGGTATCGATGTTGTGTGCCAGCAGGTCGCCCGTGACTCCGCTTCCCGCCACACTTGCATCGAGACGCCATAGCCCTTCGCCGCCTTGCGGCAGTTCGCTCGAGATCGTCCAGTCCTGCAGGAACACGGTGCGGTAGTGAAAGATTTTGCCGAGCCGGCCTTCGCTCACCAGGTGTTTCGCCAGCATCACGGCGGGAACACGGCGGTAGTTGTACCAGACCATGTTGGCCACGCCGGCGCTCTCCACCGCCTTCACCATCGCTTCCGATTCAGCAGGCGTGCGGCCCAGCGGCTTCTCGCACATCACCATCTTGCCGGCTTGCGCGGCAGCGATGGCAATCTCCGCGTGCGTGTCGTTCGGCGTGGCGATGTCGATCAGGTCGATATCGGGCGCCTCGACCACCTTGCGCCAGTCCGTCTCGGCGCGTTCGAAACCCCAGCGGGAAGCAAACGCCGTTGCGCGGTTCGCATTGCGCGCGCACACCGCCTTCAAGACCGGCCGGAACGGCAGATCGAAAAACTTGGGCGCTTGCCCGAAAGCGTTTGAATGCGTGCGGCCCATGAAGCCGCAACCGATCAGACCTACATTCAGTGATTTCATCTTCTAATCCCAGCCATGCGCGTCTCGCACTGCGATCATCACGCGCAGCACATCGTTCCATGTTTGCGGATCGGCCATCACGGCGTTGGGGAACATGCAGCCGTCCCAACAGATGTGCTGGAAGGCGCGCGTGGGCTGTCCGTCGTCATCGCGCATCCAGGCGCCCGCGTCGCGCACCAGATCGAGCTTGCCATTGGGATCGAGCGGCAGGCAGTGGCGGCCGGTTTTGTCGTGCGCGCCTGAGCCTTTCACGGAGCCATCGTTCTGCGCCACATGGAAATCGAGCGTCCACGGCCGCAGCGCTCGCGCCATGGTGCTGTAGGCGTTGGCGAGCTGCTGCGTTTCAGACCAATCGAAATCTTCGGGCAGCAGCCGATCCTCTGGCGCGTTGTAGCCCATGGTGAACAGCATGGTGTGCGCCATGTCTGCCTGAAAGCCAACCGTGCCGGGCATGTTCACGCGCTCCAGCAGTTCCACATTGCGCCGCCAGCTATGCATGCCGCCCCAGCAAATCTCGCCTTCGGCCGCGAGGCGTTCGCCGTGATCCTGCGCGATCTTCCCGGCTTCGCGAAATGTCTCGGCGATGCGTGCGGTGCCGGCCTCGGGATCTTTCGCCCACTCTGCCGGGCGTGGCGGCGGAGTCGATGCGAATGACGCCGTACTTGCGGATGCCGAGCTCGCGCAGTTGCTTCCCAATGCCACATGCCTTCTTCACTTGCGTGAGGAACCGCCCGCGCTCTTCCGCATCGCCCATCGCGGAGCCGCCGCCAGTGCCGCCCCACACGGGCGCCACGAGCGAACCCGCCACCAAATTGCGCGCCGCAAGTTTATCGCGAAGCCTCTTCACGTCGTCAGGCGTGGAATCGATGTCGGTGTGAGGCAGTGAAAGAAACAGGTCGGCCCCGTCAAAACGAACGCCATCGACCTCAGCCGCGGCCGTTGCATCGAGCATCGTATCCAGGTCGATCGACGGTTCCGAATCCGGGCCTTTGCCAACCAGACCGGGCCACATGGCGTTATGTAGAGCAGGGTATCGGTGAGTCACGTTTTGCCAAGTATATAAACGGCTGGGAGATTGTCAATTCCGGGAGAAGTCCGGATTGCCCGGCTGTGCTCATTCAGGGGCGCGACCGTAAGGGAGTCGCATCACCTTCTGCCACCCCGACTCGCTCCCGATTATGAGTAGGGAAACATTCTTTGAACACCTTTAACGGGAGCGAGGTCCGTCCTTGTCAGACCTTGTTAGCTCACGGTTGTGATATAAAATTGCCCGGAGTTTCAGATATTCAACGACTCGGTAACGGGAGGAAACGCTTCGCGTTATGGTAGGTGTCGTGCACATTCGGTAAATATTCTTGTTGAGGACGATTCCTCGCCCGGAATCTGCCCTCACCAATGGCCCCAAAAACGGTCCCATGTCCACTCGTCGCGCAAACCCTCCTAATCCAGAAGAAAACACTTCCCTATCGTCCGAGCGGGCAGAACCATCGAACACCGAAATGTGTCCGGTTGTGGGGATCGGGGCGTCGGCGGGCGGGCTGGAAGCGTTCGTCCAGCTACTGCAGAACCTGCCCGAAAACAGCGGCATGGCTTTCGTACTGGTACAGCATCTCGACCCTCATCACGAGAGCATTCTTGCTGAGATCCTGGGGCGTCACACTCCCATGCCGCTCCAACAGGCAACGGAGGGAAGTCGCGTTGCGCCGAACCATGTCTATGTGATCCCGCCGAATACCACGATGGTGATGCAGGACTGCATACTGCGGCTGACGCCCCGCGGGCACGCTCGGCTGCGGCATTTCCCGATTGACCAGTTTTTAACTTCGCTTGCCGAGAGTCATCGCTCCCTGGCCGTGGGTGTGATTCTGTCCGGCAGCGCCTCCGATGGAACCATCGGCCTCAAAGCGATCAAGCAGGAGGGCGGAATCACGTTCGCCCAGGACGAAACCGCAAAGTTCGACAGTATGCCGCGCAATGCCGTAGCCGCCGGCGCCGTAGACTTCGTCCTGCCTCCCGACGCCATCGCCCGTCAGTTGGCTCGCATCGCAAGCCATTTCGCTGTAGACGCCTCGATCCCTGACACGCTGGTGGAGGATGGCCCGGTATTGCAACGCGTATTCGCCATCCTGCGTGGCCGGAAGAATGTCGACTTTACTCATTACAAAGCACCCACGATCAAGCGCCGGCTGTCACGGCGCATGGCTCTGCACGGTCTCGTAGAAACCAAGGCCTACGTAGCCCTGCTCGAAAAGGATGCGAGCGAGGTAGACGCGCTCTTTGACGATCTCTTAATTAACGTCACGGAGTTTTTCCGCGATCCGGAAGTATTCCAGTTCTTGTCCCAGACCATATTCCCCTTGCTTTGCAAGGAGCGCAACGTCGATGACACTCTTCGCTTTTGGGTACCGGGATGCTCAACCGGCGAAGAGGTTTATTCCATCGCCATCTGCCTGTCTGAGTACATGGAAAGCACCGGGCAGGTGTTCCCGGCCCAGATATTCGGCACCGATATCAGCGAGCGTGCAGTACAAACGGCCCGAGCCGGAATCTTCGATCACGGCATTGCGTCCGCCGTTTCCGCCGAACGCCTGGGACGGTTTTTCGTCAAGCGGGAAGACGGAAACTATCAAATCAGCAGGTCCATCCGTGAGCTGTGCCTCTTCTCGCGGCACGACGTCACTAATGACGCACCGTTGTCGCGGATCGATCTCATCAGCTGCCGCAATTTGCTGATCTATTTCGGATCCATACTTCAACGCCGGGTGCTGTCTACCTTCAGCTATGCCTTGCAGCCCTCGGGCTGTTTACTCCTGGGCAATTCCGAAAGCCTGGGCTCGCTTTCGGAAAACTTTATCGCGCTCGATCCCGATCACAAGATCTACTCCCGCGACCCGATGGTCCCGGCGCCCGGCATCAGCTTCAATCGTGTCCGGCAACCGGTAAGCAACGCCCCAAGTCAGGGTGACCGTACATCCACCGAGGCGCTGAGCATGTTGGATGATGAGGCAAACCGCATTGTTGCCCTGGAGTACGGCCCCAGCGGGCTCTTCGTCGACGCGAATCACCAGGTGGTGAAGTTTCGGGGGAATGTCGGCGCCTACCTCGGGGCTCGAAACGGTGTCGCCACATTGGACCTCTTTGAAATCGTCCGCAAGGAGTTGCTCGCGCCGCTCCAGGCCGCATTCAATGAGTCTGCGGCGAAGAACTCCCCGGCCGGCAGAGAACGCGTTCAGTACAACGGGGCGGATCAATCTCAGGAAATCAACATACTCGTGCGGCCCATTTCCAGGCCGGGGACTGAGCGCTGTTTCCTGATCCTGTTCGAGGAGCCGCCACAGCACAACCAGCGGGATTCAACATCGTCATCAGGCAGCGGTTCTCCTGTCCCGGTCGAGCGCGAACTGACCGAAGAACTCGCATCCACGCGGGCATACTTACAGGCTCTGATCGAGCAGCTCCGAACCGCCAATGAGGAGGCTCAATCGTCCAATGAAGAGCTGCAGAGCACGAACGAGGAACTGCAGACCGCGAAGGAGGAACTGCAGTCTGCCAATGAGGAGTTAATCACCACCAATGAAGAGATGAAGAGTCGCAATGCTGAGTTGAGCGAAGTAAACGGCGACCTTCTCAACTTACTCAGCAGCATGCGGGTGCCGGTCGTGATGCTCAGTAAAGAGCTGCGCATCCGGCGGTTCACGCCTCTCGCCGAAAAAGCGCTCAATCTGATCGCGACCGATGTTGGCCGGCCTATCACTGACCTCAAGCCCCGCATCAACGTTCCGGACCTGGAGCGGCTTCTCGCTGAAGTGATCTACTCCGTCAGCGCGCTGGAACGCGAGGTCCAGGACCGGGATGGCCGCTGGTACTCCATGCGCATTAATCCCTATCGGACCATCGACAACCGGGTTGAAGGTGCTGTCCTGCAACTGCTGGATATCGATCAGTTGAAGCAAACTGTCCAGGCCTCGGAGCACGCCCGCAATTATTCCAGTGCGATTTTCGAAACTGTCCGCGAGCCCCTTGTGGTGCTCGACAGCTCGCTTGTGATCCAAAGGGCGAACCGCTCGTTCTTCGACACCTTCAGCGTCTCGCCGGAAGAGACTTTGAATCGCACCATCTTCGAAGTGAACGGACAGCAGTGGGACAAACCCCGGTTGCACCAGCTTTTGAACGACATTGTCGATCCCTCGGCCCAAACTGAATTCCACGATGTGGAAATCGAATATGACTTACCTGGGGCCGGCGTCAGAACCTTCCAGTTGGGCGCCAGACTGATCAGGAGGGATGGCGCACCGGGCCAGATTCTACTTGCACTCGAGGACATTACAGACCGCAAGCGGGTAGCGGAAGCCAAATACCGGCGGCTGTTCGAGACCGCCAAAGACGGGATCCTGATCATCGATGGCGATTCCGGTGAGATCACCGACGTCAATGCCCGGATACTGGATCTGTTTGAGTGCAGCAGGGCCGAACTCATCGGGAAACTCTTTTGGGAAGCCGGTCCGATTGAAGGCGTTCCGGACGGCCGGGCTGTTTTCGAGAGGCTGCGGTCCGAAGAGTTGGTGCGCCTGCCCGATCTCTCGGTCAAGACGCGCAGCGACCGGCACATCGAAATTGAGGCGCTCGGCAACATGTACCGGGAAGGTGAGAAGCGGGTAGTTCAATTCAACATCCGCGATATCACTGAACGAAAGCAACTTGACCGAAAGCTGCAACAGACAGCGAAGCTGGAGAGCCTGGGCCTCTTAGCGGGCGGAATTGCACACGATTTCAACAACCTTTTAACAGGCATCATGGGCAATGCCAGTCTCGTTCTGGACAGGCTCGGCCCGTCTTATCCCGATCGAACTTTCCTTCGGGAAATCGTAAAAGCAACCCAACGCGCGGCCGATCTGACTCGCCAGATGCTCGCCTATTCAGGGCGGGGTCGATTCGTAGTGGACCTGATTGACCTGTCTGAGCTGATCCACGAAATTAGTTCCCTCGTGAGAAGCTCAGTGCCGAAGAACGTCGAAATCGAACTGAATCTTGCTGGCGACCTTCCTCCAGTCAAAGCCGATGCGGCCCAAATTCAGCAGCTTGTAATGAACCTGATCATCAACGGCGCCGAGGCGATCGAAGAACAGAACCGCGGCTGCGTAACTGTCACAACTGCCCGGGCGGAACTCGATTCCGAGTCGATACGCCGTGATCATCCAGACGATGAGATGAAACCGGGCGTGTACGTCCGCTTTGAAGTGACGGACACGGGCGTTGGGATGGATGAAGCCACCTGCGCCAAAATCTTTGACCCGTTTTTCACAACCAAATTCACCGGCCGCGGGCTCGGACTCTCAGCAGCTTTGGGGATCGTGAAAGGGCACGGGGGCTCCATTCGGGTCTACAGCAGGCCGGGCAGCGGTACCACCTTCACCATCCTGTTGCCAGCGTCGCCAAAAAGCCGAGTTACCGCTCCACCCGTGCAGCACTCCCGGGACTTACACGGCCAGGGGCTCGTACTGGTAGTAGACGATGAGGAAATGGTACTCACGTTGGCCGAGGCGACACTGACGCGATACGGCTATGAAGTATTAACGGCCGCCAACGGGGAGGTCGGAGTAGAGATGGTGCGTGAGCGAGGCGCCGAGATCGACCTGGTCATTCTGGATTTAACGATGCCGGTCATGGGCGGCGAACAGGCGCTGGCTAAGATGCGCGCGCTGCGGCCCAGCCTGCCCGTGATCCTCTCAAGCGGCTACGATCGCCGCGAAGCCGAAACGCGGTTCAGCAACCAGGACCTCTCCGGCTTCATTCAAAAGCCGTATACAGTCGATGCGTTGCTGGAAGCCGTGAAGAGCGCGATGCGCAAATAACTGCCGGTTGGCGATGAGACTCGAAATGGACTTCGATTGGCGTCGATAACGATCCTGCCTGCCGCTAACGCGCCCTCATCCACACCTCGACGTTCAAACTCCTGAAGGTTATCAAGCTTTCTCGGCATTTGACCAGTGTCATACTGGGTGAGCCCCCGAGGTTTGAACGCTTTTTTCGATGTCGATATTCGAGCGCAACAACGTCACGATTACTGGTACCGGCAGCAAGACGATGCTGCTCGCTCATGGATATGGTTGCGACCAGATTATGTGGCGGTATCTGGTGCCTGCCTTTCAAGACGAGTACCGGGTCGTGCTCTTCGACCATGTGGGTGCAGGAAAGTCCGATTTATCGCAGTACAACCGCGAGAAATACGGAACTCTGGATGGGTACGCCGATGACGTTCTGGCAATCATTGACGCCGTTGCCGGAGCGCCCGCGGTCTTTGTTGGTCACTCGGTGAGCGCGATGATCGGAGTGCTCGCCGCCATCAAGCGGCCCGGCGCTTTCGAGCGGCTCATCCTGGTCGGCCCCTCACCCTGTTACATCAATCAGGAAGACTATGTAGGCGGCATGAATCGGAGCGATATCGACGCTCTGCTGCAAACGCTCGATGAGAACCACCTGGGATGGTCCAGGGCGATGGCGCCCGTGATCATGAAAAATGAGGACCGGCCGGAGTTATCCTCCGAGCTGGCCGAAAGCTTCTGCCGGACCGACCCCGAGATCGCGAAGCACTTCGCGCGGGTCACTTTCTTGTCGGATAATCGTGCCGATCTCCCAAGCGTTAACGTGCCCTCGCTGATCCTCCAGTGTTCCGACGACAGCATTGCGCCCGAGGCGGTCGGACAATTCATGCATCAACACCTTGCCGGCAGTACACTAGTCAATCTGCGTGCCTGCGGTCACTGCCCGCATTTGAGTGCCCCTGAGGAAACGATCCAGGCGATACGCTCTTACCTCCGCCAGCCTTGAGCACTGAACCGACCCACAACGAGCCACCTTCCCTCCTCAACGAGAGTGCGGAGGAACTATATGAGTTGGCGCCTTGTGGTTACCTGACCACCACCATTCAGGGCCGCATCATCAAGATAAACAAAACTCTGCTGGAATGGCTGGGCTTTGAAGACACTGAGCTGACTTCCGGTAAGCACTTTGTCGACCTGCTGACGCCGGGCGGCAGAATTTTCTACGAGACGCATTTCAATCTGCTACTTCGCGTCCAGAAGACCGTGGACGAGATTGCGCTCGACTTCGTTTGCAAGGGGGGCCGTATCCTCCCGGCCCTGATCAACGCGCGGCAGAAGCGCAACGCGGCGGGCGAACCCGTCCTGAACCGTTTCACCGTCTTCAATTCAAGTGAACGCCGCATGTACGAGCGGGAGTTGCTGGCTGCCCGCGACTTGCTGCGGATTACGCTGGCAAGCATCGGTGATGGCGTCGTGGCCACCGATGCCGAAGGCCGCATCAACTTCATGAATTCGGTTGCCGAGAACCTGACCGGTTGGAGCAACGATGCTGCCCAGGGAAAGCCCATCCAGGAAGTCCTCATCCTGATTCGCGAGGACAGCTCGGAACCCGTTCAGAACCCCATCTCCGAAGCGCTTCAAAGGGGCACGATCGTCGCACTCGACAACCATATTCTGATGGTTTCGAGGGACGGCCGGCGCATTCCAATTGATGACAGTGCGTCGCCGATCCGCGATGTCAACGGCAAGACCATGGGAGGTGTTCTGGTGTTCCGCGACGTTTCGGAACGGAACAAAAGCGAAGCCCTGGAGCGAGCGCGCCACGAACAGCAGCGTGAGATCGCGCGGCTCGAGAGTCTCGGCCTCATGGCTGGCGGCATCGCCCACGATTTCAACAGTCTACTGACCGGAATTCTGGGTAACGCGAGCCTGCTGGAGGAGTCCGTCACCGACTTGGACGTGCCTCTGGTGAAGGAAATCCTGATGGCGGGAGAGCGGGCCGCCGCCTTAACTAAGAAGATGCTCGCGTACTCGGGCCGGGACTGGATGGAAACCGATACCGTCGATTTGAATGCGCACATCCAGAAGCACTTGGCGATCCTGTGCAGTTCCGTGCCGGCGGAGATACAGATCCAACTTGAGCTTGGCACGGCGAATCCGGTCGTCGAAGGAGATGCGGCGCAAATCCAGCAGATCCTGACGAATCTGGTGATCAACGCGGCCGAGGCGATGGAGCACAGGCCCGGACCGATCGTGATTGCGACTGCCTTGCTGAACGACAGGCCATCGCGATTCAGCACACACGTGCGCTCCGCCGTTGCGGCTGGCGCCTATGCCACTATCGAGGTCCGCGACACCGGAACTGGTATTCCAGCGGCTGAATTGGCGAAAATTTTCGATCCGTTCTTCACTACAAAGTTCACCGGTCGAGGCCTGGGACTTTCGCAAGTCTTGGGCATCGTGCGGGCGCACGATGGCGACATCGAGGTCGCCAGCGAACCTGGCGCGGGAAGCACGTTCCGAGTGTTCCTGCCCGTTCGCGACTCCTCAAAAGCGGATCGCCCGGGGCGGTGAGGGGATCTCAGCGGTTTACGCGTGGTGCGCGCTGCTGGAAGAGGCCGAGGACGTCAGGGACGCGCATTGGTGCGCCGCAGCACGTACCCGGTCCAACGGGGGGAGATGAAGCATTCCTGGCGCAACTTGAAGCGCGTCGCCGCCGAGACTGGCGAAAGCGGGGGCGACCTGCGAGGATGAAATCGGCTTGAGGAAAGGGGGCAGAGCCGGTTGCAGAGAATCAGATGTAAGCAAAGGTGGATATTCAGGCTGACCTCGTGGGCGCTCCGTCGGCGCCGCACTTTCGGCCTTCCGGGGCAAATCGTCTCTGAGCCGTGCTCGCCGCCGTGCTGTCGCGCCGAGTACTTTGCCCATCTCGGCGCGAGCACCCGCAGAAAGGTGTTCTCTCTTCAGCCATTGCCTCTCGTCCTGATTGCCGCACTCGCGCTGCCCCTCCGTGCGCAACGGGCCCCCGTGCCGCCTACTGAAAAGCAGCAGATCGTCGTGACCGGGACGGCAGAGCCGGTTCCGCTGGGGGAAGCGGATCGCGAAGTCTCTGTGATTGCACTACCTGCAAAAGCTGAGCCGCTGTATCGCACGCCCTACGATTTGCTGCAACTCGACCCGTCGCTCGACCTGCGGCAACGCGGACCCAACGGCATCCAGGGCGATCTTTCCATTCGCGGCGCGACGTTCGGCCAGACGCTGGTGCTGCTGGACGGCATGCGCTGGAACGACGTCCAAACGGCCCACGCAAATCTCGACCTCCCGATTCCTCTGGAATCCATCGCGCAGGTCGAAATCCTCAAGGGTACCGGCTCCACGCTGTATGGTTCGGATGCCATCGGCGGCGTTGTCAACATCCTGACGCGGCACCCGGAAGCTCTGGAATTTCACATCCGTGGCGCACTCGGAAATTACGGGACCAACCAGGAAGGCACGGTGATCGGAGGATTGTTTCGTGGCGTGTCGGAGCAGATTTCGCTGTCTCGCGACTTCTCCACAGGCTTTGCTCCAGATCGCGACTACCGAAATCTGGACATCGCCTCCAGCACGGGTTTGCACTCGCGACTCGGTAGCACCGGCCTGCTGCTGGCTTTGAGCGATCGTCCGTTTGGAGCCGATCATTTCTACGGCAACTACAACTCGTGGGAGCGGACGAAAGGATGGTTTGCGGCGCTGCACCAGAACCTCGGAGCCAACGCCGAAGCCTCCGTGGCCTACCGCCGCCACACCGATCTGTTTGTACTTTTTCGCGATCGTCCTTCCGTATATACGAACCGGCACCAGGATGAAAGTTGGCAGGCGGATGTCCGGCGCACCGATTCGCTTCCAGCAGGCGCGAAGCTTCATTACGGTATTGAAACCATCTTGGATTCGCTGGTCAGTAATAATCTGGGCACGCGTTCACGCTCGCGCGCTAGCCTCTATGCCGTATACGATCTGCGCGTGTTCCGCCGCTACTCGCTCTCCGCCGGCGTGCGGGAAGAACTCTATCGGCGCTGGCGAGGAGAGTTGAGCCCCAGCCTGAGCGGCGCGGCGTGGCTCTCTTCCCGCTACAAGCTGCGTGCGGCAGTAAGCCATGCGTTTCGCCTGCCCACCTACACGGACCTTTACTATTCCGACCCTGCGAATCTCGGTAATCCCAACCTGAAGCCGGAAAAGGCATGGAGCACCGAAGCCGGGCTGGATGCAAGTTTCTCTCCGCGCCTGCAGTTGGCGGCTACGGTGTTTGAGCGGCGCGACACGAGTGTCATTGACTATGTTCGCTACTCGCCCAGTGACCGCTGGCAAGCGACGAATTTCGACCGGCTGCACTTCACCGGCGCCGAGGCCTACCTGCGCTTTGCCGTCAGCGATTCGCAGCAGGTGGCGCTGAGTTACGCGGTGCTCCACGGCAGCCAGCAGGCCGCGCAGTATGCCTATTCCAAATACTTACTCAGTTACCCGGTCCATTCAGCCGTTGCGAGTTGGCAGGGCACTATTCCGGGCGGACTGATCGGTCGCACGCGCATTGGCGTGACGCAGTTGCTGACCAGCGGTACGTATGGACTTTGGGATGGCGCGATTTCCCGTGGCCGGGGCCGCGTGCGTCCGTTTCTGCAAGCCCGCAACCTCACCAGCACGACTTATATCGAAGTGCCCGGTGTGAAAATGCCGAAGCGCGAGGTGCTGGGCGGCCTAGAATGGTTCGTCAGAACTAACGACGAGTGAGAACCGAAACACACGACTCGTTCGCCATGCTCCCCGTAGTGGCCGGTCCTCTGAAAAACCGAGCATGATCCGAGCAGCCCGGTGACGCAGTCACTAAAAAGCTAACCCGCTAAAAATCAACAACGTCCAATCCCTCGCGGGGCGCCACCCCGCACGGCCGCCTCCATGCTCACCCCAGCATGTCATCCCCGAAACGCAAACTAGCCTCCCAGCAGAACGGCTCGAAATCCCGTGGCCCCGTCACCGACCTTGGCAAGGAGCGCTCCTCCCGCAACGCCATCCGGCACGGGCTCCTCTCGCGTACTGTCGTCCTCGACAACGAAGACCCCAAGGAATTCAAAGCCCTCCTCGACCAGCACGTTGCCCAGTTCCAGCCCAACGGCGACATGGAGCACCAGACCGTCGAAGAGATGGCGATCTGTCAGTGGAAGCTGCGCCGCCTCAACCTCATCGAAACCACGCTCATGGACGACCACGCCACCGAGTGGGCCGAAGACGACACCACCGACCAGGCCATCGCCAACGCCTTTATGAGCCGCAGCGGACCCATCGCGCAACTGGAACGCTACTCGGCCCGCCTCACCCGCCAATACCAACGCGCCTTCCGCTACCTGAAAGAACTGCGCCAGTTCGATGATCTGGGTTCGTTTGGCAAAAAAGAAAATCCCACCCCGCCGCCTCCGGCTCCAACCCCGATCCAGGCCGTCCCGCGACCCCAGCCACAGCCAGCGAACCCCAAAAAGCCGCACCAGCCCTCGGCCAAGCCGCTGTCACCGCGGGCCATCGCCATCCCGCCCCCAAAACCAGATGCAATCTAGTCCCGAGATGGTGGCCTGAATTTACAGCTTCTTCAATAGTTAATCGCGGCGACTTGCTCTGATCCGCTTTAGGAAGGTTTTTGGCGTGGCGTTTCGTATCCAGAAGTCTGCCCCGCGGCTACGGCGCACCAATGTTCCGAATGTCGCCGGCGGGTCTCGTAAATCTGTTTGCGGTGCTCGTCCTCGTAGTCCAGCTATATGGAACACTGGTGCTGGGCGGAAGGCGGGCGGGATACATCATCATCTTCTTCGGGTCCGTCCTCGGACTGGTTATCCCGATCCTTCACATGAAGGGGACGCGGGGCGTACTCGGTGGCGATATTGGCAACTCGAGCCAGGCTTTCCTTTTCGTGTGGACAATCCTCGCGTTGAGCATTACCGCGACGTTCTCCGTAATCCGTATCGGCCAGCGCACTGTGGACTTTGCCATGGCGGCGAACCCGCCGCATGTCAACCGCCGCGTAACGCCCGGTTGGGGTAAGTGAGGCGCGTTTTGACTTTGACGAGGGCAGAGGTTCTGCAGACATTTGCTTTAAATGCACTGTCAGATGATTACGAAAGCTTTAGTGATATAGAGCAACACTGTAAACGCGACTCAGAACTGTGTGGGTTTGTTCCCGATACGGACGAGATAAGAGATGCACTTTTCAGCTTGGTGCGTCAGGGTTGGGTCGAGGCTACGATGCTGGACCCTCGCGCTCCTCCCACTAAGATCAAGGGTGTACCGAACCAATCGGACTATCAGAAAGTCTATTACTCGCAAACTGAACACGGAAGACGGGAACATGCGGGACGCTTCTGGCCGTTTGATGAAGCCGACCATCTTATTGCTGGCGTAGGAATCGTATCCACCCGGCCCTCATGATGACTCTGGATTGATCGAAATAGTTCTGCGTTGGCTCCGCATCGGCGAAATCGCCTTACACTGAAAGTAAGGAGAAAGCCATGAGATTACAAAATGTTGCTTTGTGTTCGACGGCTCTTTTGTTTGTGACGGTGGCGCCGTACGCTATACGTGCGGCGGACAATGACCCGTCCTATTCCGGAACCTGGGAGGCAGAAAATAAGTCATCCGAGTTGGTGGTGGAACAGAGCGCCAACTCCGTTCATTTAAAGGAACTGCATGGCTCCCAATTGCTCGTCGAATATACCTGTAATGACCGGGGAAAGGATTGTGCTTTCAAGGAAGAAGGCAAGAATGCGACGGTGGCCGTTTACTTCAACGGTGCGAATATGGTGGAACTCCGGACTCGTGGCGATGTCGTTGTTAAGCGGCGCTTCGGCCTGAAGGATGGCGGCAAGACTCTTGAGGTGGACATTACGCCGATTGCACCTCCGGGAAAGACGGAAACGATCCTGTACACAAAACAGCAAACCTCGTAAGCTAGTACCGCGCAAAGGCACGCAGTTCAAAAACACCTGGCCGGGGGGCAAGTCTGAGCAGCCGCACGAACCCACGTGCCGCGCACGTAAGTAAGCGGATTTAGCGCCACTCTGGTTGGTCATTGAACACCGTATTGGACCAATCGCGAAGGTATATGATCAGGCCGACCCCATCAGGCCCCTCTCAGAGGACGTGACCGCTGCGCTCGGTCGGGGAGTGAAAAGCCTTTAACGGCTTGCGGTTGGGATTCACGGTGAGGCATCCGGGACCCAATCGAAGGTTCTATGCCGCAAAAAGGCAATGCCGGAATTGTTAATTCCGGCCTTGCCATTCTCTTAACTGACTACTGAGGAGCCGCTCTGCGCCCCAGCACTACTCCCGAAGTTTAAACAGAGCGCGAAGCTCTACGTTGGCGAAGCTGTAATCCGCAAAGGAGCATAGCGCCGCTGCCGAGAAGTATAAGCGCTGAGGGCTCGGGAACTGCGGAAAAGTCGCTGATAAAAAGGTACGACGGTGCGTAAAGTGGCGTTATAGCCCGGCTGCCCCATCAACGGTGTGTAGAATGCCCCGTTGAAATCCTCCGTGCCGAGTTCCGGGAGGAAGATACGGGTCTTGCGCAGCTTTGTGGGGGGCCCCGAAGTGTCTGCTAAGGAATCGAAGCCATCGATATTGTCAGAGTAGAAAACGACTCGGTGCTTATTGAACCGAATGATATCCTGCACGGACCCGTTCGAATCGTAGAGTAAAACATCGCCAGGATGGACAAAGAAAGGCAGGTTGTATGTCAGTACCATCTGGAGGCCGCCAGGCCCCGGATCGTTTGCCAAGTACCCCTGGCCCTTTGTTCCAATTCCGTGGCCGTTCTCGTCGATTGAGATAATGTCCGCGAAGGCGCAAGTCGCCAAACACCCAGCGGCAATCAGGATCGCGAAAAATGTTGTTAGTCGTTTCATGCTGCCTTGCTCCGATCTAAATCAGCGTTGCGATCGCGGTTTCAACTCACGTAAAAACCTCGAACTGTCCGAATTGCTTTGGACAGAGTATAGCGGGTTTTTGCTTAGATAACACAAAAATACTGCCAAAAAACTTTGTTGGCCCGCCCTAGTGTCAACGAATCTGAAGCAGATGTTCGCGCTGCCAGGTTGCACTTGCCATATTCCAAGCAGATCAATTCGCGGTGTAACTTTCGGGCGCAAATTGAAGTGCGGGCGTTCGCGGTGTACGCTCACTCCAAGAATGAAGCGGCTGCCGGATCCTCAATTGCTCGGTTTTCTTCAAGCTTATGACCGCCACATCGCGGACCTTGCGCTTGCGTTGCGGGAGATCATCCTCGAGGAAGCGCCCGAGGCGGCAGAGTCTATTTACCAGGTGTACACGGTGGCGATCTGGTTCGGGTTCAGTGGAAAGATGAAGGACATGTTCTGCTACATCGCAACCAACGCCCGCCACGTAAACCTCGGGTTTCCCCGTGGCGCCTCGCCCACATATAGGCGGAATTCCGTATGAACCCCTATTTGTAGAGATGCCTCAGCACTTAAGCAGGCTGAATCGATTACGCGTATCTCACGTGATTCGCGGATTGCGGTAGGTGTTTACAGCTAATAGCCTGTGCTGCATGAGTATGGACCTAGAGGAAAAAGTCAAAGAGGCTATCGGAATGGCGCAAGGTCAGATTAACGGACTTGTAGATTTTGGATTTGTGCAAACCCGCCGTCCGGAAGAGGTGAAGGCGGCGCTAGTCAAAGCCGCCGACGGTGCCTGCCAGGAATGCGCAATCGAACTTTACTCCGACGAGTATGACCGTGTTATTAGCGCGTTGCGGCTGCAAAACCGTATCAGTGAGCATTTGTAACGCTCCACACCCAAAAATCAATCAACGCACCTTTAGAACACTACCGAGCCGGTTGCAAAGAAGTGGACTTTCGCGAAAGTATAAGATCAGGCTGACCCTATCGGCCCCTATCGGCCCGTCCCGCGGCCCATGCCGAAATCATAGAACTACTGCGACCGCTGTTTGGTGGTTGGCATCTATTGAGGGTGAACCACCTCCCCCACCTTTTCTCCCCGCTGCAGCTCGGACCGTTGCACCTGAATCACCGCGTTGTTCTAGCGCCGCTCACGCGCATGCGTTCCACGCAGCCTGGGGACATTCCGAATGCACTCAACGCGAAGTATTACGCCCAGCGTGCGACGCGAGGGGGGCTGCTGATTACAGAAGCGACGCAAATCTCGCTGCTCGGCAAGGGGTATCCCGCAGCGCCGGGTATTCACTCCCCCGCCCAGGTGGAAGGCTGGAAGCTGAGCACCAAAGCGGTGCACGACAAAGGCGGGCACATCTTTTTACAACTTTGGCATGTAGGCCGCATCTCGCATAGTTCGCTGCACCCGGAAGCGGGTCTGCCCATTGCACCTTCAGCGATCGTACCGAACGATGGTGGACTCGCCCTCACCGCGGATTTTCAGCAGGTGCCATTCGAAACGCCTCGCGCGATCACACTGGAAGAAATTCCAGGAATCGTGGAGGAGTACCGCGTTGCCGCGGAGAACGCCAAGGCCGCTGGTTTTGATGGCGTCGAGATTCATAGTGCGAACGGCTATCTGCTGGACCAGTTTCTCGAGGACAAAACCAATCACCGCACCGATGCCTACGGAGGTTCGATTTCGAATCGCGCCCGGCTGCTGCTCGAAGTGGTGGATGCGGTGGTGAAAGTCTGGGGAGCCGATCGCGTGGGCGTGCGTCTCTCACCATTCGGAACTTTCTCCGACATGGGTGACTCTGATCCCGTCGCGTTATTTACCTTCGTACTGGAGCAGCTTTCGGCGCGGCGTGTGGCTTATGCCCATGTCGTGGAGCCGCGCGCAGGCAACGCGGGTGCGGATGCCGCGGTAGACGCCAATGCACAACAGGCCACTGCGCTATTTCGCAAGGCCTTTTCGGGTGTCTATATCTCGGCAGGCGGCTACACCGCCGAGACAGCCGAAAGAACGATCAGCGGCGGGCTCGCCGATGCCGTCGCGTTTGGACGTTTGTTTATCGCGAATCCGGATCTGCCACAGCGTTTCGTCAATCAAAGTCCGTTGAACCCATACGACCGCACGACCTTCTACGGCGGTACGGAAAAGGGTTATACAGACTACCCTGCGCTGTTCCACTCACCCGAGCTCGCAGTCACTTCGCCGAGCTAACGACCGAGCACACTGCTCTGCGCAGGTAGCGCTGTCTTCCACTGTTGGATGAGCTTTGCCGATGTAAAAAGTTGGGACACTGTCCCGCTTTGCACGCTACCCTGTCTGCCGCTAGTCGTTCTGGTAGGTTTAGTTACCGAAAATGCCATTTCGCGTCTTGATCATCGGTGGCACGGGGCAGGTTGGAGCCACCGTGGTGCGGGCGCTGGCTGCCGAGCCGTCTTGCGCTGAGGTGGTGATGGTCAATCGCAGAGCGATTCCTCTTAGCGCTGACCATCGCTTGCGGCAAGTGATCTTGGATACCTCGGCGGCGCAGTTTCCGGCAGAAGTGACGAAGCTTGCACGGAGCATGGTGGCGCTAGGCGACCCTGTCTATGGAGCGTCCTGTGTTGGCGTCGGCAAAGGCAGCATGAAGTGGAGCGACGCGGAATTGAAGGCCCTCGAAATTGGCGTTGTCGGTGGTTTTGCCCGCGGCTGCCATGCCGGAGGCGTTGCCCGGTTTGCGTTGCTCTCGTCGGTGGGAAGCACAGCGAAAAGCAGGATTCGCTATGCGCGAATCATGGGATTAAAAGAAGAGACTGTTCAAGGTGTCGGCTTCGAGAGGCTTGCGATTTTCCGCCCGGGAATTATCGCAGGCAACGCGCACACGCCGGCCTATGCTGCCTTGTTGGGGCGTCTGATTCCGGGACCGTGGGGAACAATTGAGCAGAATGATATCGGGCGCGCGTTTGTCGCTGAATTCATGGATAGCTCTGCCCCCACTGGCATCGTGTATCTCGAGAATGCAGCGATGAAACAGAGGTCTCGTGGGCTTACTTAGGTCGTCCATCGTTGGGTCGGCTCGTGTTTTCGATGACTGCGGGAGGAACAAATGCCAATTTCTGCGGCGACGCGTTGCCGTCAGGCGGGTCAACGTGCATGCGAGAACAGTCCCACTATCTCATCGTCATTTGCCAGGAGTTCATCGATTGCATGGTGACGCCGCGGTCTAAGCGGGTCCGGTCATCCCATCTGATCCTCCGAGTCTCGGGCCGTATTTTCTTCGTGCCTAAGCTTTCGAACCCGACGGCTTACTGTCGTGACGGGCATCAATGAGAACGATATCTTGGTTTCCCAGAGAAACAGAGAGAAACAGGGACGGACCCCGCCCTCAGAAGGCGAGTTATACGCGGAATCCACACTTCGTTTCGCCATTCTCCCGTAGTGGCCGGTCACCGACCGGCCTTGGTCGCCGGTACCACGAGAAGCCGGCAATCAGCTGAGTGCGTCGCATAGCCGGTCCCACGATCAATGAAAAACTAACCCGATGGAGATCAACGAGATCCAAACCCACGCCAGCGCGCACGCGCTCCATGCTGGCCCTATCCTCACCCCAGCATGGCTTCCTCGAAACGCAAGCTCGCCTCCCAGCAAAACGGCGCCAAATCCCGCGGCCCCGTCACTGACCTCGGCAAGGAGCGCTCCTCCCGCAACGCCATCCGTCACGGCCTGCTCTCCCGCACCGTCGTCCTCGACAACGAAGACCCCAAGGAATTCAAGGCCCTCCTCGACCAGCACGTTGCCCAGTTCCAGCCCAACGGCGACATGGAGCACCAGACCGTCGAAGAGATGGCGATCTGTCAGTGGAAGCTGCGCCGCCTCAACCTCATCGAAACCACCCTCATGGACGACCACGCCACCGAGTGGGCCGAAGACGACACCACCGACCAGGCCATCGCCAACGCCTTTATGAGCCGCAGCGGACCCATCGCGCAACTGGAACGCTACTCGGCCCGCCTCACCCGCCAATACCAACGCGCCTTCCGCTACCTGAAAGAACTGCGCGAGTTCGATGATCTGGGTTCGTTTGGCAAAAAAGAAAATCCCACCCCGCCGCCTCCGGCTCCAACCCCGATCCAGGCCGTCCCGCGACCCCAGCCACAGCCAGCGAACCGCCAAAAAGCCGCACCAGCCCTCGGCCAAGCCGCTGTCAGCGGGGCCCATCGCCGTCCCGCCGCCAAAGCCAGCTGCAAATCAGAAAGAGGAATGACCGCCCATACATCGCGGCGACGCGGTGTGCCTACAGGCGTGCCTCTCGGCGCTAGGATATGGTCATGGTCCGCTCTGTTCTTATCGCTCTTCTTTTTGCTTGCGCTTCACCTTTAGTCGCCCAGAAACCTGCGCTGCCCGAAGGGCCTGGTAAAGCTGTGCTGATGCGCGTGTGCAGCCAGTGTCATGGTGTCGAGGTTGCCGCCGGGAGGCGTGAGAGCCGGGAGGGATGGAACGCCATTGTGTCCGACATGGTGGAACGCGGGGCTCAGGGCACGGATGACGAACTCGGCGCAATTGTTGAATATCTGACAGCCAACTTCTCGAAGAGCAAGAACGTTGCGGTGAAGATCGAAACCAAGGTCGAGATCAATAAAGTAGCGGCCGAGACGATGGTGAGCCTTCTGCAGGTCACGCCGGATGAGGCTGCCGCGATCGTGCATTACCGCGAAGCGAACGGCGCCTTCAAGTCGTTCGAGGATCTCGCGAAGGTGCCGGGTCTCGATGCCAGCAAGCTCGAAGCGAAAAAGGCCAGCATCGTTTTCTGAAATATACTGACTCTGATTTGACCAGAGTTGCTCAACCCTTCATGCGATCTCTAAAAGTTTTGCCGGCCATGGCGGCGGCGTGTGTGTTGCTGTGCGGCGCGGACTGGCCCACGGACGGAGCGAATCCGCAACGCACGGCGTGGCAGCCCGACGAGAAGATTCTCAACAAAGACAACGTGGGCGGCATGAAAGTGTTGTGGAAGCTGCAACTCGACAACGCGCCGCAGGAGATGCACTCGCTTTTTCCTCCGTTGATTGCCGGT
This sequence comes from Bryobacterales bacterium, assembly GCA_963792655.1. Taxonomy (GTDB): domain Bacteria; phylum Acidobacteriota; class Terriglobia; order Bryobacterales; family Bryobacteraceae; genus DOZZ01. The sequence continues at coordinate 582,112 of CAWBWU010000003.1, read as the reverse complement.
AGCATTCCAACCAAAGCAGGCGCCAGGCAGATCGCAATCGAAGCGGGCATCTCCGACAACCTCTACGCCATCGATGTCGAGAGCGGGAAGATTCTTTGGAAGAAGCATTTCGAATATCCGACGCCGGCAAAGACGCGGCCGGCCGGGCGATCCGCTTTGTCCCCCGGGCCAGACCGCAACGCCGGTGATGGGACCGCCGGCCGCAAACGGGGCACGCACGGTATACGCGCTGGCCGGTGATGGGCAACTGCACTCGCTGAATGTCTCGGACGGTGAAGATGTCGCGCCGCCCTTTCAGTTCGGCTATCCCAACGGGAAATCGTACGCGTTGAATCTGTGGGGCAGCACGCTCTTCACGACCACATCGCAGGGTTGCGCGGGCAATCCGAATCAGATCTGGGCCGTTGACCTGAAAGATCCGCAAAAGAAAGTCATGACGGCGAACCCCAAGAGCGGCGGGTTGTGGGGACGCACGGGCGCGGCGATAGACTCGCGAGGAACGGCGTGGGCTCCGACCGGCGACGGACGCTATGACCCGGTGAACCATGTTTACGGCAACGGTCTGATTGGCGCGCGTGTTGAGAATGGCGAGCTCAAGATCGTGGACTGGTATGAGCCGAGCAATTGGATCTGGCTCGAAAAGCGCGATCTGGATATGCAGGTCACTCCCGCGATTTTCAACTTTCAGGACCACGAGTTGATGGTCACGGGCAGCAAGGAATGCCGCGTCTATCTGCTCGATACCAAGAGTGCCGGAGGCGCGAATCACCAGACGGCGCTCGATCGAACGCAACTGCTGTGCAACGAGGAAGCCGACTTTCAATCCGCCGGTATCTGGGGCAGCATGGCGAGCTGGCTGGATGCGAACGGAACGCGTTGGACGCTCACGCCATTCTGGGGCCCGGTGCATCCGGAGTTCAAGCCGCCACTCTCCTACGGGCCGGTGAAGCACGGCGCGGTGGTTGCTTTCAAAGTCACCGGCGCGAATGGCAACTTTCATCTTGCGCCCGCCTGGATGTCGCGCGACATGGACCAGGCCGAGCCGCCGGTGATCGCGAACGGAGTCGTGTACGCGTATGGCAGCGGCGAGAACACGCGGCAGTCCTATAAGGATCGCGGGCTCGCCGACTTCAGCCCGGAACGCATCAAGAACTCAACGCACGCAGTGCTCTACGCGCTCGATGCGCAGACGGGGAAAGAACTCTTCTCGAGCGGCGACCAGATCAAGTCATGGAACCACTTCAGCGGACTTACCGTGGCGAATGGCCGCGTCTATATCGCGACTTACGACAGCGTGTTGTATTGCTTCGGGTTGCCGAACGGCGGTGCGCGTTGAGCCTTCGCAACGTAGTGGGCATCGGGCTCGTATGCGCCGGTTCGCTTTGCGCGCAAGGCCGTCCCGTCGACTGGCCTTCTTACGGCGGCGATGCGCAGCGCAGCGGATGGGAGAAGAGCGACTCGCGCATAACGAAAGACAACATCAAGGATTTCCAACTGGTGTTGAAGCGCAAATTGTCCGGGCGGAGCAGTGTGCTCACGGCGCCGTTGATCGTTGGCAACTTGATCTCGTATCGCGGCTTCAAGGAGCTGGCGCTGGTCTCTTCCGAAGCGGGCGATCTGTGGGCGATCGATGCCGATCTGGATCGCGTGTTCTGGGAGCGACGGTTAAACACCGAAGCATCGCGCAAGAATGCGTGCGAAGGTGTCGTGACCATTCCCGCGCTCGTGCCGCCGACGGTCTTCCGGCCTCGTCCGACGGGTCCGATCCCGCGTCCGGTAGGGTCCAGTCTTGGTGGAGGGTTTGGCTCGGCGCGGCCGCTGTTCATGGTGTCGGCGGATGGCAAGCTACACCGCATCAATACCTCCGACGGTTCCGATCAGCAACCGCCCGTCGACTTTCTTCCTCCGGGCTCGAGAGCTGCTGCGCTGACGATCGCCGATGGAGTTATCTATGCGGCCGCGCAGGCCGGCTGCGGGAAGAAGGCTACCAGCACGGTGAGTGCAATCGATCTGACGAAGCCCGGTTCCGCGGCAGTGAAGCAAGACATGACAGGCGTGGTTTCGCATGGTCTGGGCGGTTTCGCTGTGGGCAGCGATGGCACCGTGTATGTGCAGAACTCATCGGGCGCAGTTTCGTCGATGACTGCGGGCGAGCTCAAGCCGAAACAATCTTTCACGCCGGAGGTAACGGGCAAGAACGTAGACTCGCGCGTCACGCCCGTGGTGTTTGAGTTCAAGGGGCGCGACCTGATTGCGACTGCTGGACCCGACGGCCGCATCTATCTTTTGGACTCCGACACGCTCGGCGGCGACGATCACAAGTCATTCCTGCATCGCACCGAGCCTCTCGCCTCCGCTGGCGGCGGTGTGTGGGGAGGTCTTTCGACATGGCAGGATGCCGCCGGTGTGCGTTGGATTGCGGCGCCGGTGTGGGGCGCCATCACTCTGGGCGCGCTCGCTCCGAAAGGCGCCATCACCAACGGTGCGCTTGTTGCGTTCCAGGTAGAAGAGCACGACGGTAAGCCGGTGCTCACGCCGACGTGGGTTTCACCGAACATGAGTGCGCCGGAGCCCGCGGTGGTTACCGGTGGCTATGTGTTCGTGTTGTCCGCCGGAGACTTCAACGCGAAGCTGCGCGCCAGGGCAGGCAGCCACGCGACGCTGTTTGTTCTGGATGCCGCGACAGGCAAGCAGGTCTACTCGACAGGCAATCAGGTGACTGTTCCAGCGAACCTGACCGGCGTGACCCTTGCCAACGGACGCGTGTACTTCACAACGACGGACTCGACGCTCTACGCTTTCGGCATTCCGCTTGAACGTTAGGACTCGATCGGAATCTTCTCTTGAAGCTCTTCCGCCAGGTTTTCGATTGCTGTTTCGTTGCTTAGCTCGAGGAGTTCCTGATCCATCTCGGCTTCCGTAATCTCGAGCTTGCGGCAGATGAGCTGTTGTAGCTGCAGGACTTTCGTGATCTCTTTTTCCGAAAGCATGTTGACCTGAAGATCCAGGTGGCTGCGGTGATCGGCACGCTGACTCATCCGGTTCTGTTTGATCAGCACGAAGGTCGAGAGCAGCACGCCTTCAAGCGACACAAGCATGCAGAGCAGCGGGAATGGGTAAGGATCGAACCTCAACAAACCCGCATTGAGCAACACCCAGACGCCGAACCAGAGGACGTGTATCACGACGAACGGAATGCTTCCGACGAAGTTGGCGATGGCATCGGAGATGCGGTCAGCCGTCGTGCGTTCCTGCGAAGCCTTATCTTCGAGACGTACGACGGTCTCGATATTCGCGAGTGCGGGAGCCGGCGTGGACTTGCCGTCGGGTCGGGCCATGCCTTAAGTATGCTCAGGAAGCTTTGAACGATGGAGAATCGTCTTGTGGTACGCGCGAAGCACTTCGGCCACGCTCCAGGCTTGAGCGATGCAACCGCGCGGCGAGTGTGGTGCATCGCCGTCGTGAATCTCTGAAAGTTGTCCAAGACCCGCGTCGTCGAGGCTGCTCAACAGTGGTGCAAGTAAGTTTTGGCAGTGCTGTTTTTGTTCCGGTGCATCACCATTCAAGCGCAGGTACGCATCGATATAGGCGCCGATGAGCCAGGGCCACACAGTCCCTTGGTGATACGCCGCATCGCGGCTGCGTTGGTCGCCGCCGTAGTGACCCTGGTAATTCCGATCGTGAGGGGAAAGTGTGCGCAAGCCGTACGGGGTCAGCAACTCGCGATCGACAACGGCGAGCACTTGCGCGATGAGCGAGTTGTCGAGAAGCGGGTGATGCAAGCTCGCTGCGAAAAGCTGGTTGGGGCGAATGGAGGCGTCCTTGTCCGAGCCGTTCACAACATCGTAGAGACAGCCTTGTCCGGCGTTCCAAAAGAGCGGGAGGAAGTTCTTACGAATACGGTCGTGAATCAGTTGGAAGGCCGAAGCACTGTGCTCGTCGTTGAACTGCCGTGCGAAATCGAGAACGGTAGAAATTGCGTTGAACCAAAGCGCTTGAATCTCGACCGGTTTGCCGGTGCGCGGCGTCACTACCCAGTCGCCAACCTTCGCATCCATCCATGTCAACTGCACGCCGGGTGCACCACTTATCAGCAAGCCATCGTCGTCGACATGAATGCCAAACCGCGTGCCTTTGATGTGCCAGGTGACGATGTCACAGAGCACCGGATAGAGCTCCGTTTTGACAAAGCTGATGTCGCCTGTAGCTGCGGCATAAGCACGCACGGCTTCAACGAACCAGAGTGTCGCGTCGACGGTGTTGTACTCAGGCGCTTCACCACCGTCCGGGAAGCGGTTGGGCACCATGCCATCACTAACACTCTGCGCGAAGGTGCGGAGAATGCTGCGGGCGATTTCGAACCGTCCGCTGCAAAGTGTCAGGCCGGCGAACGAGATCATTGTGTCGCGGCCCCAGTCGGTGAACCAGTGGTAGCCCGCAATGACGGTTGCGCCTTCGCCGCGCGGAACAATGAAATGTGAGGCGGCGCTCGCGAGCCGGTCGTCTTTGAAGGCGGCCCGGCGAGTTAGTTCACTCGCGAGCAGCGACTCATATTCCGAGGCGTCACGCACTTCAAGCGAGATGAGTAGATCAAGTGACTGTTCACTGGTGAGCGCAGCACTAATGACAAACGGCTGATAGAGATCTTCTTCAGAATCCAGACCGCGCTCTGCTTCGCGCTCATAGACGAAGTTGCGATACCAGTCGCCGGTCTTCTCGATGCCGCCGTGGGAGTACGCGAAATTCAGGCGTGGCATGCCGGAGTACGGTTCGATGGAAACCCTGCGGTCGGTTAACGAGATCTCTGCTTTGAGCGCATCATTCTGGCGCGTGAGCGCATGGTAATCACGAAACGCGATGAGTGGCCGAACTTGAATTTGCAAAGCGTCGTTCGTGAGGAGACGGTAGCGCACCGCCAACGTGCCATCCCCGTGTGCAAGGAAAAGGGACTGCTCGATGACTGCGGCGCCGCAGCGCCACGTCCAAACCGGAAAGGGATCGAGTCTGAAGCTGGACAGCAGTCGATAGCCGGCGGGATGGACGGTGCCGGGATACCGGTTCGAACTCAGCTCGTACGGTTCCCCATCAACGACAACGGTGCATTCGAGTTTGGACAGCAGCACCGCACGGCTTACCGGAGGTTGCAGCGCGGGAACGAAAAGTCCGTGATAGCGCCGCGTATTGAGGCACGCGATCGTGGATGACGCATAGCCGCCGCGGCCATCGGTTTCCAGCCACTCGCGCGCGGTTACATAATCCAGGTCATTGCAGCGGTCAGCAGGCGCTTGAAACTGCATGCTGGTGAATCCTTACTGAGCCGTAAGCGTGGGTGCGGCGTTCCGCACGTACCATCCGTAGGTCGACGTGAGACCTTCACGCAAACCGATGCGGGACTTCCACCCCAGGTTTGTCAGGCGTGAAACGTCCAGGAGTTTGCGAGGAGTGCCGTCCGGCTTTGTGGGGTCGAGGACGATGTCGCCCTTGAATCCCACGACGTCCTTCATGATCTCGGCGACCTCATGAATGCTGACGTCTTCGCCGACACCTGCATTTACGATCTCTTCTGAATCGTAGTGCTGCATCAGGAACACGCACGCATCCGCAAGATCATCAACGTGCAGGAACTCGCGGCGAGGTTTTCCTGTTCCCCACAACACGATAGATGGCGAGTTCTCCACTTTGCCTTCATGGAACTTGCGCATCAAAGCCGGGAGTACATGTGAGCTTTGAAGATCGAAGTTATCGCCCGGGCCATAAAGGTTGGTCGGCATCACACTAATGGCATTGAAGCCGAACTGCGCCCGGTAGGCGCGGCACATCTCGATCCCGGCGATTTTGGCAACCGCATACGCCTCATTCGTCGGTTCGAGAGGACCGGTGAGCAGGTGTTCCTCCTTCATCGGCTGCGGCGCGTGCTTCGGATATATACAAGACGAGCCCGAGGAAGAGAAGCTTTGCCGTGCCGTTGCGATACGCGGCGTCGATGATGTTGGTTTGGATCTGCAGGTTCTCACGAATGAAGTCCGCACCATAGCGGTTGTTCGCGAGGATGCCCCCGACCTTCGCGGCCGCGAGAAACACGTACGCTGGCCGCTCGGTCTCGAAGAAGCGACGCACGTCGTTCTGATTCGTCAGGTCCAACTCTGCGCGAGTTCGCGTGATCAGGTTTGTGAATGCATCGCGTTCGAGGCGACGCACGATGGCGGAGCCGACGAGTCCGCGATGGCCAGCGACAAAGATCGAGTCCTGCTGTTTCATTTGCTTACCCGTTCGCAACGCCGCGGAACGCAACCGAGTGACCCGCAGTCATCAACGTCTGCTCCTGCTTCGCCTGTTCCAAATCGTGATCGACCATCATGGCTACCAGTTCACGGAAAGACACACGCGGTCTCCAGCCCAGCGCCAATTGTGCTTTGGACCCATCGCCCAATAAGTAATCTACTTCAGTCGGGCGCATATAGCGCGGGTCAATTTCAACGTGTTCCTTCCAATCCAGATTGAGACGCTCTCCCGCGACATCAAGAAACTGGCGCACGGAGTAAGCTTCGCCCGTGGCGACCACAAAGTCATCGGCTTCCCCATGTTGCAGCATGCGCCACATCGCTTCCACGTAATCGCCCGCGAATCCCCAGTCGCGCTTGGAATCGAGATTGCCGAGAAAGAGCTTCTTCTGAAGACCGAGCTTGATGCGTCCGAGCGCGCGAGTAATCTTGCGGGTCACGAAAGTCTCGCCACGCACCGGAGACTCATGATTGAACAAGATGCCATTCGCGATGAACATCCCATATGCCTCGCGATAGTTGACGCAATACCAGTAGGCCGCCACCTTTGCCACGGCATACGGACTGCGCGGATAGAAAGGCGTCTTCTCGCTCTGCGGGGGCTTCGCCGCCCCGAACATTTCAGAGGAGCCGGCCTGATAGACGCGAACCATCTTGCCGGTTTCATTGCTGTAGTCGCGAATGGCATTCAGCAGCCGCAATGTTCCAGTCGCCACCACGTCGCCCGTGTATTCCGATTGCTCGAATGAGACTTTGACATGTGACTGTGCGCCGAGATTGTAGACTTCGTCCGGCTGCACCTTATGCAGGATGTTGCGCAGCGAACCGCCGTCCGTCAGATCGCCGTAATGCAGAAACAGATGGGCCGCGGGATCATGCGGATCGCGATACAGATGGTCGATGCGATCCGTGTTGAAGGTGCTGGCACGCCGCAGGATGCCGTGCACCTCATAGCCTTTGTCGACGCAGAAAACTGCTTAGATACGACCCGTCCTGACCCGTGATTCCTGTTATCAGCGCTTTCCGCATGAGCCCTCAGTTTAACTTGCTGTTGGACTATTTCAGCATCACTGCTTTGCAGGCAGCAGGTCCGAAGTAGAACAAGAGGTCGCCCTGTCCGGCTTCGAACACGCGGTTCCCGTTGGTATCCAGAACCCACGCGCCAGTGCGGAAGATACCCGGACGGTCGACTCCAGATCCGTCCCAATCGCCAGACAGCGCCTGGTCGGTGGGGTTGCCGAACCAGAACGGAGCGTCGCCCGTTGTCCATGCGTCGTCACCGTTGTCTTCGAGCCACCAGAGTCCACGATCGATCATGCCGATCTTTGTTTTGCCCGTACCTTTCCAATCGCCAACCACCGGCGTGCAACTCGCGCAGCCGTAGCTCAGAACGCGATCAGCAACGCCCGTAGGCTGGCCGCTTAGATGGCCGCTCAAATCCAGAATCCAGGTGCTTCCGCGATAGATGCCCAGGCTCTGTTTTCCAGAGCCGGTCCAGTCGCCCACCACCGGGATGTCACCGGCTTGTCCAAAGCTGATTTGCAGATCGCCGCCCGCAACGCCGTCCCATGTACCGTTGCCGTTCGCATCCAGCAGCCATGTGCCGTTCCGGAATACGCCAATGCGGTATTGGCCCGTACCGGTCCAGTCGCCCACAACCGGAATGTCGCCGGTTTGTCCGAAGACGAAATACTGGGCAAAGCTATGGTCGCGATCGCGGTCGACGATCCACAAACCGTTATCGAGAAAACAGCCTGGCTTCCAACCCATCACAATCTTCGTGAAGAAGGCGTTCTGGGTTCCGTTCAGCCATTGCTGGGCCGGGTTCACTACCGGAAAATCCGCGGACGAAGTGCTGCCCGTGAGCAACACGCTGCCCGAGCGATCGAGCACCAAGCCTGTCGCCTGGTCGAGAGCAGTGCCGCCCAGATACGTGCTGTAGGCAAGCCGCTGACCCGCTGGATTGATACTCGTGACGAACGCGTTGTAAGTGCCATGGTTTGCCAACTGGACCGGACGCGCCACCGGAAAATCTGGCGAAGCGGTATAACCCGCGACGACCGCGTTGCCCGCTACGCCGACGGCGATGGCATTTGCGACGTCAATGCTGCTGCCGCTCAAAAGGGTGCTGTACACCAGGTTGCCCGATACGTCGAACTTTGCGGCGAACGCGTCCAACCCGCCGTTGGACGTGGTCTGGAACGCGCCGGTGGTCACCGGAAAATTGGCAGAACTCGATTGGCCTGCAATGAAGGTGTTCCCTGTGCTGTCCACGACAACCGCGTTGGCTCGTTCATCCGCGCCTAAACTTCCGCCGTTACCGCCGAAGTAGGTGGAGAACATCAGCCCCGATCCAGCAGCATTCAACTTGAAGAGAATCGCATCCTCGCCGCCGCCGCTGTGCGCCTGGTAGGCCTGAGCGACTGGGAAATCGTGAGAGAACGTAGAGCCTGCCACGGATGGTTCACCGGTTGCGTCCACCGCGATCCCTGCGGCATGGTCATCAGCACCACCGCCGACATACGTGCTGTAGATCAGTTGACCGGCCGAGCTCAATTTCGTGACGAACGCATCTTGTCCGCCAGATTTTGTTCGCTGCAGTGCATTGAGCACAGGGAAGTTTAACGAACGCGTGTCGCCTGCGAGGTAGATGTTGCCCGCGGTGTCGACGGTAATTCCGTTTGCCTGGTCGACATCGCTCCCGCCGAGATAGGTCGAAAAAACCAGGTTGCTGCCGGTTGCGTCGAGCTTTGCCACAAAGGCGTCGCGGCCACCGCCGCTGACAGCCTGAATCGCGTTTTTGACAGGGAAGTTCCGCGATGTCGTGAAGCCGGTGATCAACAGATTGCTCGAGGGGTCGCTCGCGATTCCCATGATGCGATCGTCTCCACTGCCGCCGATGTAGGTGCAAAATTGCAGCACTCCCGCCGCCGAGAAGGATGCCACGAACGCATCTACGCTGCCGAGAGCCCCCATCTGCGTTCCTGCGGGAATCAGAGAAGACGTCCAGCCGGCAATGATGGCATTTCCGTTCGGCGCATACGTGATCGAAGTTGACGAAGAAGTACCGCTTCCGCCGAAGTAAGTGCCAAACGCGATCAGCGGATCGATGAGTAGCGGCTGCTGCGGATCGAAACCGCCGACCGCAAACGAAACTGTGCCGCTCGGGTCCGCGCGGAAAGTTCCGGGGACACGCTTCGTCCCCTGAAAGAGCTCGGGTGCATTCTCCTGCAGGCGCGCCTCTCCTGAAGCCACCTGCAGATTTCCCTTTTCGTCGATGGCCACCCGCGCGCCATCGCGATAGCGCCAGCGGATCTGAGTTGGTGAAGCACCGGACGCCACAAGAAAGTCTGCTTTCAAGCGGTCGTGATCGACATGGTAGACGACGTCGATGCCCGGCCACAGGTCGCGATAACGGATCGAGCTGTAGACCGGCAGGTTGGTCTTCCATTCTTTCTCGTTCTCTCCGACGAGGTAGTTCGCGCGGCCAGGCGCGGCATCTCCCGCTTCAATGCGAGCTTCCGGCGCCGCTCCGATGAAGTCCAGCGCAATCGGGTGAGCCGAACCGAAGGTCACGCTGGCCGGAAGAGAATGTGGCGAGCGGTCCTGGCCCGTTCAACACAAAGTTATGCCCGTCAGGGCTGACGAAGAACTGGCCAATTTGAATTGGCTTCTGTTGGGCCAGACAAGATCCGCCCAACGCTGCCACAAGAGTAAGAGAAAGAGAAATCGTCGAATGCAATCGAATCACTTGGCGCTCCTGGGCAGGAGTTCGACGGTTTCGGCAAAAACTTTAGGGTTGCCTAGAGGTATTCGCCTACAAAAGTAGATTCACGCCGGCACCCAACCAGCCGCGCCGCGCCGAAAAGTCTCCTCGGCTGCAGTCTGGAATTGAAGGCGTGCGTCATCGAATGCACGCCGTTCGATGCGGATGCTTCCGCCATCCACGTGCAACACGTTGAAAGAGTTGGCTTCACCTCGCCCTCGGGTGGATGTCGCTGTTCCCGCGTGGACTACCAGCGCGGAATGCCCGTGGATGTGATAACGATTAGCGGTCTGGCCAGTGTGGCTGACATGCAGATGACCCGACAGAAACACGTCGGCGCCGCACTCAGCCATTTTCTCCATCGCCATACGGGCGCGTCGCAATAGGTCTTTATCCGTATAACCGTCCGGCAGATCGAAAGGATGATGCGTCACGACAATTTTCGTTACTTCTTTGAGATGGCAGAGCCGCCCGGCGCAGCGCTGACACCTGAAAGTGATTGATGCGTCCGCCCTTGAATGTCCACGAGCGCGCGGTATTGACCGCCGCGACGGCGATCTCTTCATCCGTGTAAGAAGGCTGTAAGTCTTCCGTGATGAAGCGTCGATAGCGATCAAGCGGACGCGCGAATCGCGAAAACAAATCGTACAGAGGGACGTCGTGATTGCCCGGCGTTACGATCTGCGGCTGGGGTATCCGGTTAAGGAATTCGCGTGCCTGACGGAACTCAACCTCGGTCGCACGCTGCGTGAAATCGCCCGAGACCACGACCACGTGCGGAGCAAGCTCGTGCAAGGAATTCAGCAGAGGCTCTAAAGTTTTCGGGTCGACTCTGCCGAAGTGCAGATCAGAGAGGTGCGCGATGATTCTCATTGGATGGGCCGGCCGGAACAATCACGTTGAGAGCTTTGGGCCGAATCGTGTATCGCAGCGGGTTCTCTAATGTGACCACTTCACCGTCTATCGCGACGGGCAGATTCTTGCGCCTGCAGTCTACGACGACGTTCCGTGCGGAGAGGATATCCACTCCATCGGACTGCCGCACCTTCCGCAGCAAGGCGGCAATGATTGTGAAGAACACGTGCCAGCGTCCCTCAGGCTTAGCAATGACGACGCACAGCTTGCCCGCGCCGAGGGAATCGCGACGGCCGATGTCCAGCCCTTCCACGCAGTACTCGTTGTTGCCGACGAAGACTACCGGTGTAGAGCGATGGATCGGTTGACCGTCGACGGTCAGATCGACGTTGAGCGATGTGTGCCGCCCGAACGCGCGAAACAACGCGGGGATGGCGGCTAGCCACTTGTTACCGACCGCTTGCTGGCCCGCTTCGCGAAAGCGAACGAATGCCGGGTAAAACCCCAGGCTCGAATTATTGATGAAAGCCCGGCCGTTCACCTCGGCCATGTCTACCGCAATCGTATGGCCCGCAAGGACGATGCGCGCAGCTTCGTCGAGTTCGGCAGGGATGTTTAGGTCTTTCGCAAAGTGATTCAGGGTGCCGCCGGGAAGTACTCCCAGGCGTTTCGGGGTTCCGGCAAGGTGAGAAGCGACCAGGCTGATCGTCCCGTCACCACCGGTGGCGACGATGATTTCCTCTGGGCAATTCGGCGCCTGCTCGGCAGCTTGAACTAAGGCGTCGCCGTCTTTCGGGCGGAGCACGCGTACGGAAGCACCATCGGAACGTAGGACATCTTCAATCTTCTGAACATCTTCATCAGAACCCGCTGATCCTGCGCGAGGGTTTAAGATCACCAGGATTCCGGGCATGCTCGCACCCATAATCGCGCATTCTCGAAATCACACAACAGTTTTCTTTTTTAAACCGTTCGTTATCAGTGGTTTCAGCTTCGAATTCGGTTTGCCCGATTTCTAAGGGAAGCTACCTTCAGATCAGAAAAGATTCCGGCGCGGTTCGGCCGGCATTCTACATGGATCTACCTCCGGTTATTATCATTATTCCCGGCCTTTGGTAATTCATTTTTCTCGCACGTGAAGGCGTGCGTTCCTTCATCGTCCGTTTGGGACAGATTCTTCGGAATCAAAACAGCTCAGGGCCAGCTTCGGCCGGCCCAGAGCAATCATCTTCAAAATATTTGTACGCTTTCGTACGTTTGCTGATATGCTCAGCAAGAATATGCGTATTCCTTTTACGGCACGGAATACCGCTCTAATGACGGGGCTCATTGCGCTCGTTATGGCCAGCACAATGGGCGGGTTTGCGCGGTGGAATTCCCTAAAGCGTGCCAAGGTTGCTGCCCAGCAATCGCTCCAATCCGAAATAAAAAAGGGCTCATCACTCGCCGCCACGGGTGATTATGCAGGCGCACTCAAACTTTTTCAAACGCTGCAGCCACGTTCCGCAGGCATTGCCAGCGCCTCGCAAGAGCTAACCATACTCAATAACCTCGGCGGCTGTCAGATGGGCCTGGCGAGGTATTCTGACGCAATTCGAACTTTTCTCAAGGCGCGGCGTACTGCGGAAAAGTTGAAACAGCCGGTAATCCTCGCCCAGATTAACGGGAATCTCGCATCTCTTTACGTCAAGATGAACAACCTTCCGGCAGCGGCTAACTCTGCCCGGGCGGCCTTAGAGAGCAGCGCAGGAGTGCCCGTAGCGCAAAGAGTTCCCATCCTGTTTTTACTCGCACATGTCTCTATGTTGCAGGGGAATATCTCCGAAGGCGAGGCGGCATATAAGAGTTGTATCGGTCTCGCAGAGAACAATCATTTAGGAGCACAGCAAGCTGCGGCACTCGAGTATTTCAGCTACGACATGTTGAGCGCGGGGCAAACCGGGAAAGCATCTGAGCTGGCGCAGAAGGCACTTTCGATTCGCGCATCGATGCATTTGCCAGGCGCGGAGACCGCGTACTGGCATCTGGGCCGGGCTGCGGCCGCGCAGGGCCGGACGAAGCTCGCTTTCGCTTATTACGAAAATGCATTCGAGCAAGCCCGGAACCCGAAAAGCACGTTGCCGGTATGGGCGCTTTACCGTGACCGCGGCAAGCTCCGTCTTGAGTCCGGCGAATTGGACGGCGCCGTCTCGGACTTGCGCATCGCACTTCAGGCTTCTCGGCTGTTCAACGTAGTTCCCACCGAGGATAACCGTGTTGCGTCGGAAGATAAGCTTTCGGAAACCTCCGCGGTATTCGTTGAAGCAGCCAACCGCCTGGCACTCACGCGATCGAATCAGGAGCCGTTGATCAGCGAGGCGTTCGACGCGAATCAAAGGGGAAGAGAAGCCAGCGTGCGCGCGCTCGTGCCTCAGAAAAGCGGCTGGAGACAGCGCTTATCGCCCACTTATGCGAAAGACTTAGCGCGGCTGCAGGTGCTTGAACGGGCCCAGGCATTGGATCTTCCCGAAGCCAAACCTGAGGAACTCGCAACCGTCCGGAGCGCCGTTGAAGAGATGCAGGTCAGCGCCGGGCTGGCGTATCGAGACGGGAACGTGCCGGCAAAAGAGCGAGTCGCACGAGCGCTTCGGGATGACAGTGCGCTCCTGAGTTTCTCCTTAGGTGATCGTCAGTCGTGGCTGTGGGTCCAGACGACCGCCGGGCTGCGGCTCTATACGCTTCCGGATAAGACGGCAATCGCAAAAGCGCAGGGCGAGTTTTCGCAGGCCGTGGAGACCGATGCTCCCGACGTCGCGCAAAAGGGTCAGGCGCTCTACCGCTTGCTGTTTGCTGCGGCTGAACCGCAGATTGCCAATAAACATCGCTGGCTGTTGTCGCTCGACCGCGATTTGTTCCGCGTACCTTTCGCTGCGCTGGTCACCAGGGTTCAATCCGGCAAGCCCGTTTATCTGGCGGAAAAGCACATCACGCAGCTCACGTCGGGCGCGTTCATGTTATCGGACGCTGACGGTGGCACCTTCACCAGCGGCAAGTTCGTTGGCGTCGGCGATCCGGTCTATAACCATGCCGACCCGCGTGCGCATCGCGCCATCCCGGGCTTCTTCTCGTTGCTGGCTGCTGCGCCGAGCGTGCACCTCGCGCGTTTGCTGGGCAGCGGTAAGGAAATTGAGACATCCGCGCAAGCCTGGGATCAGAAGCAAAGTTCAGTTCTGGTCGGGCTCAACGCAACGAAGTCGAACCTGAGTGGCGCGGTGGCTTCGCATCCGGCAGTTTTGCACCTTGCGACGCACGTGATCGAAAGTCCGCTGAAGTTCCACGCTGGGATGATCGGGCTGACTTCGCAAACCGGCGATGAGCCCGAACTGCTCACCGCGGAGGAGATTGTCGCCTACACGGAACCCGCCAACCTCGTTGTATTGAGTGGTTGCAGCAGTGGACGAGCCGGAGTTTCCGTCGCTTCCGGACTGATGGGTCTCACACGTGCATGGGTAGCGGCGGGAGCGAAATCGGTGGTCGCTACACTTTGGGCGACCGGTGACGATGGCGGTACATTTTTCAAAGAGTTCTATACACAATTGAAGCGGCCGGGAATGAGCGCCGCCGAAGCACTGCGAATGGCGCAACTCGCAATGCTGCGCTCAGGAACGTTTCGCGCGCATCCGCAGTATTGGGCAACTTACTTCACGGTGGGCAATTACCGATGAACGGGATATCGAATCAAATCATGCCAGAGCAGAATCAGTCCGGGAGCTTCCCCGAACCGGCTCCTCACGCAGCGGTCGCCTCCGCTCAGGAGTGGCAACTGCTCGTCGATAAGATCAAAAGTGACGACGCTTCCGGCATGGAGGAGCTGTACAAGCTTTTCTCGAAGGGTATGCGGTATTACCTGTGCCGCCAGTTAGGTCCCCAGGATTTGGATGACCGGGTACATGACTGTTTTCTGATCGTGGTGCAAGCGATTCGGCGTGGCGATTTGCGCGAACCGGAGCGCTTGATGGGTTTTGTGCGAACGATTGTGCGCCGCCAGATCGCCGGCCACATCGATGTAGCAGTGCAAGCGCGCAAGCAGTTGGTCGATCTGGAAACAACGCACAGCGTTCCCGATGCGCATGAAGACCCTGAAACGGTGGTCATGTCGCGCGAGCAGGAGCAGTTGGCTTTCACCGTGTTGAAGGGCATTTCGCGGCGCGACCGCGAGATACTCACGCGGTTTTACCTGCAAGAACAATCGCAGGATACGATCTGCCGCGAGATGCAGTTGACGGAAACGCAATTCCGTTTGCTGAAATCGCGCGCTAAGGCGCGGTTCGGAGAACTCGGCAAGCGGCGCTTAGCCCGCCGAACGGCTTTCGGCGCAGCCTGAAAAATAGTTGAGAGCATCCGCGGCGGACGTTCACTCCATCTTCAAATAGAGGCAGGTCGCCTCGCTTGCAGTTTTGGAGTAAGGAGTATCCGATGGAACAGAATCAAACGTGGGCCCACTTCGATGACGAGTGGTTTGAGCAATATGTCAGGGGTACTCTTCCCGAAGACAAGCTCGAGATCTTTGAAGAACGTCTGTTGGTGGACGAGAGCGTTCAACGCCGCCTGGACGAAACCGAAACTTACATGAAAGCCATGAAAGGAGCGTTGCGGCGTGCTCAAACCGAGCTCGCCGGCGACGACGCTTCTTTCTTTGCTCGACTCAAGCAGTGGGTTGCTCAACCCATGCCGCTCATGGCTGGAATGGTGGGCGCTGCGGCTGCGGTACTGATCGTGGTGTCTGTTCTGCACCGCAGTCCTGATGCACTTCGCCCTGCTACAACGGTTGAATTGCACGCCATGCGCGGTGCCGCCGAAGAAGCCGTCGCGCCGGCTGGACACGTCAGATTTGTGCTCGACACGCGTGGTCTTGCTGCAGCTCCCGCGTATTCCGCGCAAGTAGTTACCGATCAGGGGCAGGAAATGTGGAAAGGCCCCATTCAACTCTCGGGCGATTCCGTTGCGGTAGATGTGCCGAAGATGCTGAAGCCGGGTCACTACCTGGTGCGTATCGACAACGGGGCCGAGCAACTGCGCGAGTACGCCGTCGCTTTGCGCTAAGAACTAGAACACCCTCCGCTTCAACCGCTCGATTGTGAACTTAGCCGTCTCGGCAACTGCCATGACGGCCATCACTCCGGCCTGTACCGGATCCGTCACCACCAGGTCGGCGGCGTCCGGTACGCTGCCGGCCATATTCAAACTGATCACCAGCAGTCCTTTGGCGCGCACCTCACGAACCGCCGCTTCAATGTCCCCTCCCATAATCGAGCCCGCGAGCACCAGCGCTTTCGCTCGCGGTAATCGAGCTACTGCCCGCACCGCATCCGCTAACGTCTGCTCGCCGACGAGCGGGATGGTGTCTATGGAAATGTGCTCGCCGCGGATATTGTGCCGGTCGGCTTCGGACACAGCTCCGA
This sequence comes from Bryobacterales bacterium, assembly GCA_963792655.1. Classification (GTDB taxonomy): domain Bacteria; phylum Acidobacteriota; class Terriglobia; order Bryobacterales; family Bryobacteraceae; genus DOZZ01. The sequence goes on along the minus strand of CAWBWU010000003.1, from coordinate 565,769 downwards.
TGGCCACTTGCCCGACTTGCGCGCCGCCGCCCATGATGATGATGCGCTTGCCATAAATCTTTTCCAGGCTCTTCACGGCTTCGCAGTAGTGCACGATGGAGAGCGCTCGCAACTCTGCGATCATCTCGGCCGCGTGCGGCGCCTCGACTTCAAAGTAAACGCGCGCTTCCTGACTCGTCTGGTCTAATATCGCGACGGACAAGATATCGCCCTGATGCTGCGCAATTACGCCCGTTAGTTGGTGCAGCACGCCTAGACCGGCTCTGGCGTGCACAACCAGGCCAAGCTTTTCACTGTTCACGTTATGATCAGTGTAATCGTGATTAACCGCAGCCTGGCTACGGGTTTAGGCATTGGAGTGCTGATCGTCGCGGCGGTGGTCGGCTGGGTGTTTTATCAGCAGCGCGGCGCACATTTGGAGTTTCGCGGATCGATCTTGAAAGTTCGCGTAGCGCAAATGGATGAATCGTCTTCGGTGATGGTTGTCGACTTCCGGCTCACGAACACCTCCACATTTCCCCTGACCTTGCGCAGCATGTCTCTCGAGATGGAAGCGGCCGACGGAAGCATAGTTTCCGGGGTCCCGATTGCGGCCGCCGACGTTGACCGTATGTTCGAGTTTTATAAGTTGCTCGGTGAAAAGTTCAACCCCGTTTTACGCGAACAGGATCGCATCCCGGCAAGCCAGACGCTCGATCGCATGACGGCCTTCCGCATCGCGATCCCTTTTGCTGACGTGGAGCGCCGCAAGTCTGTTCACTTGCATCTGGAAGATATGACCGGCCACGCGGTAGCGGACCTGCAAGGCAAATAAGTGCAGGGCGCGGAGTTGCCGCTGGTTGGGCAGCCGATTGAAGTAGTCTTCCAGCCGGCGCTCACCATCTGCCGGGGGAAACTGCTTTCAGGGCAGGCGCGAGGTTCTGAGGTGCACGCCGGCAGTTTTATTCGTAAGCGGCGCATCGTTCTTGATAGCTGTTTGCTCCGGACGCCCCGCGAGCTACAGCGCATCCTGCGTCATGAAATTCTGCATTTTGTCTGGCCTCGGCTGGGGAATAAACTGCGCTTTGAATTCGAGTGTCTGATCCGCGACGAGTTTGCCGCGCGCGCACCGGGCGAGTTGGGTTGGTCTTCGGAGTGGCGCAAGCAGGACCTGCTTCAACAGAGGGCCAAGTTCAATGGCGCGCGTTGGCGCAGTTACCTGTGCGAGAGCTTCTGCGACACCGGGGCCTGGCGCTGGCACGGCGCACGGCATGCTGAATTCACGCTCCCTGTCGCATGGCGCATGCAGCGCAAACACTGGTGGGATAAAACGTTTAGCAACCGAAACCTGCCGGTATAATCAAAACAGCTAGACACCTGTGCTTAAACTTCGCGAAATTCTGCAGACCACGCTCATCGTCGCCGTCGGATGCCTCGCCGGATATACGGCTTGTACTCCGTCGCGCACGCATGCTGAGGGAGCGAAGACCGAATCGAAGCGGCAGAAGGCGCCTGACTTTGCGCTCAAAGACGCCGACGGTCACGAAGTTCATCTGGCCGACTACGCCGGCAAAGTGGTGCTGCTCAATTTCTGGGCGACCTGGTGCGGGCCGTGCAAGCTCGAAATCCCCTGGTTTGTCGACTTCGAACACGAGAAGAAAAGTCAGGGCTTCGAGGTGCTGGGCGTTTCTATGGACGAAGACGGCTGGACTGCCATCCGCCCGTTCGTGAGCGAGATGAAAGTGAACTATCGCGTGTTGCTCGGCGACGACCGTACAGCGGATAGCTACGGTGGCCTGGAAGCACTGCCGACTACGTTCCTGATCGATCGTCAGGGCCGCATTGCTTCTACCCACATTGGCGCGCCGACCAAAAAGGATTTCGAAAATGTCATCGACCAACTACTTGCGCAAAAAGCAGATGTTCGCCGCAGCAGCGCTTTGGACATCGCTCCTGCCAGTCTGCTTCGCCCAGAGTCCCTCTTTGGCGGTGAAGCCGCCAGACCTGCTCATCGTTAAGAAAGGGCCAGACCGCGACCGCGAAAGTCACGGCTACCTTGAACGAGGGCTTCCACGCGAATAGCCACACGCCCAGCGAACCGAACCTGATTCCGCTGACCATCACCTGGCAGCCGGGTCCGCTCGAAGCGGTGACGACCACTTACCCGGTGCCGTCAATGGAGAAGTACGCGTTCAGCCCAACGCCGATCTCGGTTGTTGCGGGAGCTTTCACGATTACGACCAAGTTCAAGGCGTCCGCGAAAGCGGAGCCCGGACACGAGACACTGATCGGGAAGCTGCGCTACCAGGCCTGCAACAGTAACGCGTGCTTCCCGCCCAAGACGGTCGAAGTTAAGCTGCCGGTAACGATCCAATAGCAGGGGCTTGCTGCAGCATGCGTTGAATCGAACGCGTGGCCTGCCGCAGGCGATGTTCGTTTTCGATGAACGCGAAACGCACGAAGCCTTCACCCATCGGCCCGAAGCCGATGCCCGGCGAAACTGCGACCAGCGCTTTCTGCATCAGCAGCTTTGAAAACTCGAGCGATCCCCCAGCGCGATAAGGCTCTGGGATTGGGGCCCACAGGAACATTGAGCCGCGCGGTTTCTCCACATGCCAGCCAGCGCGGTTCAAGCCTTCGACCAGCACATCACGCCGCTGCTGATACGTCGCGCAGATCTTCTTGGTATCCTCTTCGCACTCGCGCAGCGCAATGATCGACGCGATCTGGATCGGCTGGAACACGCCGTAATCCAGATAGCTTTTGATGCGCGCCAGTGCCGCGATCATCTTTGGATTTCCCAGGCAAAAGCCGACGCGCCATCCCGCCATGTTGTAGCTCTTCGACAGCGAGAAGATCTCGACCGCAACTTCTTTCGCGCCGTCCACCTGCAGAATGCTGGGCGCGCGATAGCCGTCGAAGCAGAGATCGGCGTAGGCGAAATCGTGGATGATCATACGTGCCGTGCTTGCCGCGCCAGCGCGACAGATCTCTTGAAGAAGTCGAGATCCACGCACGTAGTTGTCGGATTGTGCGGGAACGAAATCAGCACCATCTTCGGCGCGGGCCCGGTGCGGTACATATCCTCGAGCCGGTTCAGAAACGTAGCGGCATCCGGCATCGGCAGCATGCAGGCGTGGCCTTCCGACATGATCACGCCGTATTGATGAATGGGGTAGGCGGGATTGGGCGATACCACCACGTCACCCGGTCCCACCGTGGCGAACATCAGGTGCGCCAGCGCATCTTTCGCGCCGATGGTGACGATGGCTTCAGTCTCGGGGTCCAGGTGCACATCGTAGTTCTTGCGATAACGATTCGACGATGTCTTGCGCGGAGATGCGGGATTCCGCGCGACATCGAATAACGGTGGTTCCGAGGGATTCTGTGAAGCTTCAGCAAGCTTCGCGACGACGGCGCGCGGCGTGGAACCATCCGGATTTCCCATCCCGAGGTCCACAACATCCTGCTGTGCTGCCCGTGCTGCTGCCTTCATTTCGTTCATGACGCTGAAGACGTAAGGGGGCAGCTTCTGGATGCGGTAAAAACCTTCGGTAACGGGCATTCCCCCTATTTTAAGCAGGCGGGGCAGCGGGTTTGGGGGCCACCGTTTTCACATTTTCCAAATTTGCTGTGACCACGTAGCGTTTCGGCGCATTGCCCACGAAGTAGAAGGGATAACAGGTGATCAGGTGCAACTGTGCTTTCGGCGTGGGCATCAGGCACTTGGTATTTGTCGGCAGGATGATGTTCATCTCGCTTACGCGGTAGTGGTAGCTGGCCTGATGGGTGTCGACGACGATCTCATCGCCTTTGTGAACATCTTTGAGCTGCCGGAAAACGGTGTCGCGATGGCCTGCGATGACGCAGTTCCCGACGGGGCCGGGCAAAGCGGTCCCAACTACGTGGCCAGGGCCGTTTTCGAGATCTTCTTTTTCTGCTCCCTCCACCACATACAGCGAAGCGTGCAGGCGGGGAATCGTAAGATGCCCGACCGACTCACCAGGAAGTAGGCGTGTCGGGCGGGGAGTAGCGGGAGTTGTTGGGGAGGCTGCGTTCACCACCGCCTCTTCTCGTTGCCACTGAAGGGCAGCGCGACGCTGCGCGGCTTGGCCCACCCACAAGTGGTGAAATCCAAAGTACGCAATCATCATGCCCACACATACCAGGAGTGCTGAGAAGTAATTGCGAATGGTCATGTTATTCGTCCTCTATAGGTGGCAACAGAAATGGGTTGTCTGCGGTAACTTACCGCAGACAACCCATGATATCGCCGAAGCGAGAGTGTAATGATCTAAGTTAGACTTCGCGACGGCGCAGCAGCAGGCCGAACAGCGTCGTCAAAGCACCGATCAGTACCAGTGCAAACCAGTTATCGGCGGTATGCGGCATCCGGGGCCTGGGAGCGCGGCGGGCGTTCATTCCGGAGTTGGCGTTAGCCGAAGCAGAGTTGTCAGCCATTACTGCCGGGGCCGGAGCGGGCGTATTGTCAACGGCAGGCGCAGCAGCAGGCGCCGGAGCCGGTGTCGCTTCCGCAGTCTGAGTTTGTGTGGTCGCGGCCGTGGTATCGGTCGAAGACGCTACGGCAGTCTGCGCAGGGGCAGCTTCATAAGTAGCGGCGATCGTGTAAGGCTCCAGGCGCTCTCTCTGGCGCGACTTGACGGCCGGAGGCAGCGGGAACTCGTAACCGTAGTTCTTACCAACTACCCAAATCTTGTCGAAGTAGTAATCGGAACCGTAGTGATGCAGAATCACCTTCGTGCTATCCGGCGTGTTGTTATCCAAAGCCGGAATTGTCTGCACGGTAGTCTTCAGTTTCATGCCGCCGTCGGTATAGATCTGTAGAATGCGGCTGCTCTGGGCTTGCGATTGAAACTGGCGAATGACATAGTGACCGGGGTCCAGAACAGTATCATTCACGGTAACTTTGTACGGCAGATCAACGATGATCTTGTCGTATAGGGGGCCTTGTGCCAAACCCGCTCCGGCAAGGTAAGTTAGGCTAGCAGCTAACACGCCGGCGGATGTAAACAAATTTCTAAGTTTCATCTTCCACTCCTGTTTAAATTGCGCCTCGCGACCTCGGGCCGGACGCTCATCGATCTCGCTGAGTAGTAATGCAAAAACGTGGCCAAAACGTTTGCGGTCGCGTGTGTCTCATGTGAGCGAACTCACAATCCGGCCAAGTTGACCTCGGTCGCGCATGACGATAAAGTAAAAGAACGCAATCACCTGCGGCTTGTGTCCCTATCGTCTAGCCGGCCCAGGACATCGCCCTTTCACGGCGGTAACGGGGGTTCGAATCCCCCTGGGGACGCCAAGGAATTTCTCGTCTACATGTAAACTGGCATTTCGTTGCCGCCTGTCACGCATCCTGCTGTTTTTCGGAGCCCGCTTGTACCGCTGTTGCTGATTCTGTTCAGCTTCGGCTGTACCGGCTTGCTTGTGCGGTGGTCGGTTGCCGATCACCTGGCGCGTAAGCCGGACCTCACCAGTGTTGCCCGGGCGGTGTCGATGGCCCCCGCACAGACGCGTTATCTGCTGCGCGAAGCTGCCATGCTGCAGCGTCTGTCTCCTTTCGACCCGGCCGCGCGCAGCCGCGTGCAGCAGCTTTTGGAGAAAGCGGCACAAAGCGCACCGCTCCTTGCTGACCCCTGGATGCAAATGGGCATGTTTTACGAGGGCAAAGGCGACGCCGCCAAGGCGGAGACGCTGCTGCTGCACGCCGAAGCAGTCGATCACACGTTCAAGCCCGCCTGGACTCTAGCCAACTTCTACCTGCGGCAGGGAAGAGACGAAAAGTTCTGGGCGTCCGCGCAGCGTGCGCTGGCGCTGACGGAACCTGGGGGTTATGAACCGGAGCCGGTTTTCGATCTCTGCTGGCGCGTGACGCCCGATCCGGCCACGATTCTCAAGCTGGCGATTCCGCATAAGCCGTGGGTAACCCTCGCGTATGCACGTTACCTGATTCATCAAGACCAGCCTGCTGCGGCATTAGAGGCGTGGCGCACTGTGGCGCGTGAAGATCGCATGAAAGACACGTTTACCGCTGCGCTGCTGTGTGATCGATTGCTCTCGGCCAACAATAGCGACGGCGCGGTGGAGGTCTGGAACACTTGGCGCCCCGATGCGCGGCTTGATCCGAACGCGGGAGTTTCACTGACCAACGGATCGCTTGCGAAAGAGCCGTCAAACCGCGGCTTCGACTGGCACATCATCGCCGCGCAAGGAGCACAGACGCAGTACTTTGCGGACGGTCATGAAATCCGCACGGAGTTCGACGGCGACGAAGCCGAGAATGCAGAGTTGTTGACCCAACTGCTGCCCGTCGTTCCCGGCGCGAAGTATCGCTTCAGTTGCGATTACCTGACGGCAGACGTACCCCCGGATACCGGCTTAACGTGGGCTGTGTCGGACGTGGCGAACACTTCGAACGCGACATCCACCTGCGGATCGCTTTCGAGTAACGATCGCACCACTGCCTCTTGCGAGTTCTCGGTTCCCGCGCAGAAGCTGGTCAAGCTCGCGCTGCGCTATCAACGCAAGCTCGGTACGCGCCATATTCGGGGAACGATCCGCGTATCGAACATGAAGCTGGAGAAGATCTCCTGACCGACGCGCCTGTCCGAAACTCGACTGCCTGGGCGGTGGCGCTGGCGTTCGCCCTTGCCTTTGCCGCCTGTATCGACTGGTCCCACGAGTATTGGTCCGTTGCGCTGCCCCAAATCAGCGGACTCGTTTTGATGGCTGCGTTTTGCGTGCAGTTGCTGGTTACGCGTACTCCGGCTGTGATGCCCCGTATCTTCTGGCTCGTGGTGCTGCTGGTCACATGGGGCGCGGCGCAACTTGCGTTCGGCATAACCGTCAGCCGCTACACGACCGCGCAATCCACGCTGGTGTGGGCATCGAGTGCGGCTTATCTCTGGTTCGGCGCGAATGTCTTGAGGCACGATCGCGCAAGAGAACTGTTTTTGACGATTGTTTTGGTGTTCGGGGTTGTGCTGGCCGTTCTGGCTGTTCTGCAGTTCTACACGGCACGCGACCTCACGTTCTGGTTCATTCCGGGGCACGAGCCGATCGGTCCGTTCATCTACAAGAACCATTTCGCCGCATTTATCGAACTCATCTTTCCGATCGCGGTGGTCCGCATTCAACTCGATCCTCGCCGCGTCTGGCTGTGGAGCGTCGTTGCAGCCGCACTGTTCGGCGCCGTTGTGGTGAGCGCGTCGCGCGGCGGTGTTTTGATGTTGTCGCTCGAACTGATCAGCATTCTGATCATTGGCGCGGCACGCGGCTGGATCTCCGTTCGTCGCGCGGGTCTCTTGAGCATCCAGATTCCGGTGTTGTTGATCATCGCGGTGAGTATCTTCGGGTGGGAATCGATATGGGAGCACTTTCATGAAACGGGGTCGACTTCCGTACGCAAGCAACTCCTGGTGTCGACAGGCGAGATGATCGCGACGCGTCCGGTGCAAGGCTACGGCCTGGGCACGTGGCCGATGGTCTATCCGCGCTTCGCGCATTTCGACAGCGCTCTGTTCGCGAACGAAGCGCACGACGACTGGGCACAGTGGGCAGCCGAGGGCGGCATCCCGTTTGCGCTTTTTGTTGCGGCGCTTGCCGGCTGGACATTCTGGCGCGGCGTGCGCTGCCCCTGGGCGCTCGGGCCAAGCGCTATCTTCGTGCACAGCCTTTTCGATTACCCGTTGCGCGATCCCGCAGTAATTGCACTGCACTTTGCTCTGATCGGCGCGCTGGCCACGGGATGCACAGTGCACGTCAAGAGACGGCGATCACTAAGTCGCAGTTAGTTGATCCTAGCGGCGATTGTGAATACAAGTCGCGTACGTCACCGGACCTAAGTCGCGTTTATTACTTTGCAAACGCAATACAAGTGCGTGAACGCGAAGCATTTGTCGGTAAATACATCGGAACGTGTGAGAAAATTTTAGATCAGGCATCGCAGCACACCTGGGTTTCTCCGAGGTTCCAATGCATAAGTATCTGGTCCATCTAAGCTTCCTCACTTTTCTTGTATTGATTGCCGCATCGGCCTTTGGGCAGACGCAGAACCTACCGCCGCGTGTGCAGCAAGGCCTCGATTCCACGGTCGCAAATTTACCCGCGCAGAAGATCGGACCAGACGACCTGGTTGCGATCTCGGTTTATAACGCGCCTGAATTCACCCGCACCGCGCGTGTGGGCAGCGACGGGATGCTGCGCATGCCGATGATGAAGGGAACCATCAAAGCCGCCGGGCTGATGCCTGCGGATCTCGAAGTCGCGCTGGCTGCGGAACTGAAGAAAGAAGAATTGCTGGTCGACCCGTTCGTCACCGTGAGCATGGTCGAATATCACAGCCGCCCCATCAGCGTGATGGGCGCCGTGAAGAAGCCGATCACGTTTCAAGCGATCGGTGAGGTAACGCTGCTCGACGCACTCACGCGCGCGGAAGGTCTTGCGCCCGACGCTGCCGGTGAAATTCTGGTCAGCCATCCGAGCCCTGATGGCGATCGCAAGGCCCTGCTGGTCCAACGCATCCCGGTTCGCGGTCTGATCGACAATGCAGATCCTGAATTGAATCTACATCTGAGTGGCGGCGAAGAGATTCGCGTTCCTGAAGTCGGCAAGGTTTTCGTGAGCGGAAATGTGAAGAAGCCCGGCGCCTTCCCCGTGGAAGATGCCTCCGACATGACCGTCATGAAGGCACTGGCGCTGGCGGAGGGTGAACTTCCGTACTCGAACAAGCTGGCCTACATTTACCGGCCCGATGAGCGCACCAAAGAAAAACACGAGATCGCCATTGAGCTGCGGAAGATCCTGGATCGCAAACTGCCGGACGTTCCGTTGCAGCCGCGCGACATTCTTTACGTTCCTGACAACTCCGGCAGACGCATGACAGCGACCATGGTTGAGCGGCTGCTTGGCTTCGGATCCGCGACAGCCACCGGCCTGTTGATCTACCACTAACGCGAGCAGCCAAAGGACACGCATGAGTGAAATGAGAATGGACCGGAACCTGCCGGCCATCCCCGCCAACTACACAGTTGGCTACCCTGTTGGACAGCCCGAGTTTGAACAAGAGCCTGCCGTTCCCCTCAGCCATTACGTCTGGGTGTTGCGCCGGCACAAGTGGAAGATTCTGCTGTTTGTTCTGGTCTGTTCCATCGCGACGCTGATCATCTCGACGCGGCTCACGCCGATATACGCGGCGACCGCGACCGTTGACGTAGACCGGCAGATGAACACCACGTTGATCGGTCAGGACAATAATCGCGCTGCGGCGAATGATGCCGATGAGTTCCTCGCGACGCAGAGCCGTTTGATTCAAGCTGACTCCGTGGTGCGGCCGGTTGTGCAGAAATACCGCCTGCGCGAAATAGATGGCAAAGATGCCGTTGCGGATGAGACTGCGGCGAATTCTGCTGCGGCTGATGATGCCCCCGTGCAGTTGAAGCGGTTGAGTGTTGTGCGTCCCCCGAACACCTACCTGTTGCAGATTACGTATCAGTCGCGCAGCCCGCGTCTGGCGGCCGATGTTGCGAACGCCGTCGCCAACTCTTACCTGCAGCACTCGTTTGAGATTCGTTTCAAATCATCGGAAAACGTTTCGCAGTTCATGACGAAGGAGCTCGAAGAGCTCAAAGCCAAGATGGAACGCTCGAGTGAGGCGCAGGCCAAGTTCGAGAAGGACCTCTCGATCGCGAACCCCGAAGAGAAGACCAGCATCCTTTCATCGCGCCTGCAGCAGCTCAACACTGAATACACCAACGCTGAAGCAGATCGCGTGAAGAAGGAAGCGGCTTACAACGCGATGAAGTCGGGGCAGATGGAAGCGGCGTTGATCTCGAGCCAGGGTCAATCGCTCAAGAAGCTGACCGATGCCTACGATGAAGCGCAATCGCACTTCGCTGAAGTGAAGTTGCACAATGGCGTGAATCACCCGCTCTATAAAGCCGCTCAGGGCCAGGTGGAAGAGTTGAAGCGCCAACTGCAAACCACCAAAGACAGCATCGGCGAACAGGTTGCGATCGAGTACCGCACGGCTGCTCAGCGCGAGCGGATGCTGAAGGATGAAGTGGGCCGCACCAAGGCGGAGTCGGACTCTTTGAACGCGAAGTCGTTCGGTTACCAGGAAGTGAAGCGCGAAGCCGAAGCCGATAAGAAGCTGTATGAAGAGCTGATTCGAAAAATCAAAGAAGCCAGCATCAACGCCAATTTTCAGACCAGCAACGTGCGCATCGCAGACTACGCGCGCCCGCCTCTGAAACCGGTCTTTCCGCGCACGAAGATCAACGTGCTGATCGCATTTCTGTTCTCCACGATCCTGGCTGTCGGCATCGCCATCATGAGCGATGTGATGGATAACTCGCTCAAAGACCCGGAACAGATTGCGCGCACGTTGGGCACGCAGGTGATCGGCACGTTGCCGTCGATGAAGTCGTGGCGTTCACGCATCAGCGCGCGCTCGAAACCCGGTGAGCAAACCTCATCGGAGTTGGTGCCGCTTGGAGAGTTGGGCGATCGCTATGCGAGCGGATACGACGAAGCGATTCGCACGTTGCGCAACTCCATTCTTCTGGCCGATTTCGACCGGCGCTTGCGATCGCTGCTGGTAACGAGCGCATCGCCTTCGGAAGGCAAGTCCACAGTTGCGGCGCACCTTGCCGTGGCGCATGCAGAGCAGAAGAATCGCACGCTGCTGATCGACGGCGACTTGCGGCGGCCGAGCCAGCATAAGTTTTTCGATGTCCCGATGAACGCAGGCCTCTCGAGCGTCGTGCTGGGCAACTCCGACTGGAAGAGTTGCGTTGTGAAGACCCCGCGCGTCGAAGGTCTGGACGTGTTGCCGGCTGGTCCGCCGTCACGACGCGCCGCGGATCAGGTAGGCAGCCGTCTTGCGCAGTTGCTTGAAGAAGCGGCCATGGAATACGACCTGATTGTTCTGGATGCTCCGCCGCTGCTGGGCTTCCCGGAGCCGCTGCAGATGGCCGTCAACGTTGACGGCGTGATCATCGTCTCCGTGGCCGGTCAGACCAGCCGCAAAGCAGTGCAGAGCGTGCTCACGACCTTGCAGCGTTTGCGCGCGAATGTTGTGGGATTGGTGCTCAACGAAGTTCGCAAAGAGATGAGCGACAGCTATTACTACTACGGCTATTACGGCAAGTATTATTCGGAGACGTCCAAGGACGGCGAAGCTTAGAGCTTCGCAATCACAGCGTCAGTGAACTCTGCGGTGTTCGCACTGCCGCCCACGTCACCCGTCAGATGCTTGCCTTCGGAGTAGACTGCCTCGATCGCACGCTGCATGCGGTAACTCGCTTCACGCTCACCCAGGTGGGCAAGCATCAGCACGGCTGACTGCAACAGCGCAGTAGGGTTGGCTAATCCGCGGCCCGCAATGTCGGGGGCCGTTCCGTGCACAGCTTCAAAGATCGCGTGATCTTTGCCCAGGTTGGCGCCCGGCACAATGCCGAGGCCGCCGACGAGACCCGCGCACAGATCTGAAACGATGTCGCCGTACAGATTCGGCAGCACCAGCACGTCGAACGTCTCGGGCCGGATCACCAATTGCATGCAAGCGTTATCGACGATGAGTTCGCCGTACTCGATATCCGGAAAGTTCGCTGCGACTTCGCGGCAGCAGCGCAGAAACAAGCCATCGCTCATCTTCATGATGTTGGCTTTGTGCACCGCAACCACCTTGCGCCGGTCATCGCGCTGCGCATACTCAAACGCAGCCTGCGCAATGCGCACCGAGGCGGTACGCGTGATGATCTTCAGGCTTTCGACAACGTCGCGCGTGACTTCATGTTCAATGCCGGTGTAGAGATCCTCTGTGTTCTCGCGAAAGATCACCAGGTTTACAGGCAGATCGCTGAACCGCGTTTTCAGCCCCGGCAGCATCTTCACCGGGCGGAAGTTTACGAAGAGGTCAAGCTTCTTGCGCAACGCCACGTTCACGCTGGCATGCCCCTTCGCGATGGGAGTTCCGATGGGACCTTTCAAACCGACGCGCGTGCGCTGCAGCGATTCGAATACCGCTTCAGGCAGCACGCTCCCGGTTTCAATTTCAGCCTTGGATCCGGCGGCTACGCGATCCCATTCAAAGACAACCCCAGTCGCCTCCAGCACACGCACAGTCGCTTCGGCTACTTCAGGCCCAATTCCATCTCCAGGGATCAACGTGATCGGATACGCCACGTGGTCATTATACGAAGGGGTCGGCGCAGAGCCGCCGTGATTTGGTTGTCGTGACACGGCAGACTGAGGTCCTGAATGAGTGATGTACGCGGTCTGCCGATCTGGAGATCGGCGTTCCCATTCACTAGCTGTTTTGGCGGGCTGCTACTTGTTGGCTGATCTTTGCGGCTAACGGGCCGTACACTGCGTGATGGGAAACGTGTTGGCACTCGCGTTCGATGATCTTGCGGTCGCCATGCAACAAAGCAAGCTGCAGCAGCGTCCAGCAGCGGTACTCCGACATGGGTGCGATGTGCTCGCTTTCCAACATCGCCGCGTAAGCTTGTGTCTCATAACCACGGTGATACATCGAGAGCGCCATCAGTAACTCGGCTGACGGATTGTCGCCCGTTGCGATCAACTCGCGGCTGCGCTGTTCCGCGCGCGGGTAGCGGCCAGCGTTGTAGTCGGCCATGATGTTCTCGAGCAACGGCCGGTCAGCGGGCACGCTGGCGGCGAGGAGATCAGCCGAATTGAGCGCCGGTACCGATGCGAGATCCGCATACGAAGGCGCTTTCGGCACCTTCGACTTGAAGTGCTGCGTGAAGAGAATCGATGCGAACAGCAACGCAGCCGCAACGGGAAAATACCAGCGGCGCGAGAACGTTTTCGCCGCAGTCGTATCCTCGGTGAGGCCCAGCCAGCGCTCTTCGGCCTGGCAGGCGCTGCACTTCTTCACATGTTCTTCGATTGCGCGCTGCTCTTCTGCAACGGGCAGTTCTTTCCAATGAAAAAGAGCCAGCTTCTCTGCGGAAGGACACACCGCAAAACGCACACGCTCGGAATCGCCGCTGGGTACCGCTGCGCTCTGCAAAGTCGCGAGCGAACGGGCCAGCGCAGCACAGTAGGCGCAAGTGTTCACGTGCAACGAGACTGCTTCGTCCCATTGCCCGGAAGGCCGGGAGAGTACCTCGCAACGCACCTGGTCCGCATTCTCCAGGCCGAGCGCGCGCCAGTGAGAAGTCACCTCGTAGATTGCCGGATCTTTACACCTCACACCCATTTAGTTGCCGCTCCCGGGTGATTTCTTCACCACACGTAATCCTTCCGGTTTAGCTGTTTCTGCCGGGCCGCCCAAGAGCTTCGAAAGCAGAGCACGCGCTTTGAAAATGCGAGTCGCTACCGTGTTGATCGGGCTGCCGGTGGCCGTCGCGATCTCTTCATAGCTCATCTCTTCGCTGAGCCGTAGATCGAAATGCGGTGCGCAGCGGCTCGGGTAGAAACGAGTACAGCTTCTCAGCCGCGGCGCGCGAATCGATCTCTTCGAACTGATAGTTATTGAACGTCAGCTCGCGCTCGTGCGATTCGCCATCGGATTCCATCGAGAGCCGCACCATCTTGTCCTGCCGATGCGAACGATCACTGCGCAGCTTTTGCAAAATCGCGATCTGCACTACGCGGTACACAAAAGTCTGCAGTTGCGAGTCGCCGCGGAATTCAGACTTCGATCGGATGAGCGACAGAAAGGCGTCGTGAAGAATGTCTTCACGGTCCTCAGGGCGGGGAACTTCGCGCGTCAGCAAGCCCCGCACGGAGCGATTGTCGGCGAAGTACTCACTGTAAAGCCGGTCCTGCGCACCGGCGTCGCCCTTTTGCGCGTTGCGCAACAACCCGGCTTCCTGCGATCGTTCAAGGGCCAATCGCCTATTTTCCCATGGCCGCCGCGCTCACCGGCACTTCGCAATGTCTTCAAGGCAACGCGCGACAAGCGCGGTCCAGCCGGTCTGATGATTCGCGCCGCAGCCCCGGCCGTTGTCACCGTGGAAGTACTCGAAGAACCAGGTGAGTCCGCGCCAGTGCTCATCTTCCTGAAACTGCCGGGTGTCGCCTTGCCAAGGGATGGTGCCGTCGTCGCGCTTCAAAAATATTGACGACAGCCGCCGCGCAAGTTCCTGTGCGACCTCTCCAAGGTTGAGGAAATTGCCGGAGCGCGTCGGGCACTCCACCTGAAAGCTGTCGCCGAAGAAATGGTGATAACGTTCCAGGCACTCCACCAGCAGATAATTCACCGGGAACCACACCGGCCCGCGCCAGTTCGAGTTGCCGCCGAAGATGCCGGATGTGGATTCTCCGGGCTCATAATCCACCATGCGCTCCTCGCCTTCGATCGTCAGCGTGTAAGGATGCTGCTCGTGAACCTTCGAGACCGAACGAATTCCATAGGGAGAAAGGAACTCATCTTCATCCAGCATGTGCTCGAGCACGCGGCGCAAACGTTCCTGCGACGGGATTGCCAGCAAGCGTTGTTTCGGCGCGCCACTGTCGCCTTCTGACACCAGCGAGATCTGCGAACTGAGATCGCTGCGGTTTTCGAGAAACCAGTCCAGGCGTTTCTTGAATCCCGGCAGACGATCGATCTCGTCCTGATGGAGCAGACCCACGGCAATCAGAGGAATCAGGCCAACCATCGAGCGGATGCGCAACGGGAACGACTGCCCGTCGACTTGCAACTGGTCGTAGTAGAAGCCCTCCTGCTCGTCCCATAAGCCGTGGCCGCCGACGTTGTTCATCGCATCCGCAATTTCCACGAAGTGTTCGAAGAACTTCGACGCCATGTCTTCGTACGCCTGATCGCCTTTGGCAAGCTCAAGCGCCATGCTGAGCATGCTCGAACAGTAGAAGGCCATCCAGGCAGTACCGTCGGCCTGTTCCAGGGTCGCGCCGCCGGCCAGCGGCTTCGAGCGATCGAAGATGCCGACGTTGTCCAGACCCAGGAAGCCGCCCGAGAAAAGCTGCTTGCCGGCGACATCTTTGCGATTCACCCACCATGTGAAATTCAACAGCAGCTTCTGAAAGACGCGCGAGAGGAAAACCTTATCGCGCATTCCCGATGGACCGCAGATCTTGTAAACACGCCAGCATGCCCATGCGTGCACCGGAGGATTCACGTCGCTGAAGGCAAACTCGTACGCCGGTATCTGTCCGTTCGGGTGCATGTACCACTCGCGCAACAGCAGCACCAGTTGAGCTTTCGCGAAATCGGAATCGATCTGCGCGAACGGGATCATGTGAAAGGCAAGATCCCACGCGGCGTACCACGGATACTCCCAGCTATCCGGCATTGAAATGACGTCGCGATTGAACAGATGCGTCCAATCGTGATTGCGGCCTTGCAAGCGTTCCGGCGGCGCCGCCGGCTGGGCCGGGTCGCCGTGCAACCAGTCAAGCACCGTGTACGCGTAGAACTGCCGGCTCCAAAGTAGTCCGGCATAAGCGTGACGGATTACATCCCGCTCTTCATCGGTTGCTTTCTCTGGAAGCATCGCCGTGAAGAACTCGCTGCAATCCCGCTGACGCGCTTCGAACACGCGATCAAACTCCGCGCCAAATTTCAACGGTTCATCGTCGCCCGCGCGCAACCGGCAGCGGATAGTCACTTCGCCGTGAGCCGGAACGTTCAACGCATAATGAGCCGCTGCTTTGGTGCCCTGGTTGGCAGGGTTTACCGCGCCTTCGTTGTGGTGGACGACGTATTCGTCAAACGCGTCTTTCGCGAATTGCGGTGAATCAGCGCTCCCGAACAGCTTGCGTGCATTGGTCTCGTTTTCGGTGAACAGATAGCCGGACGCATTCTCGGCCGCGAACGAAAATGTGCCGAGCGAGGCGTGGGTGGCGCGCAAACTTCCGTCTTGCTGCAGAGCGATTTCGGGTTTGGGCCAGTAGCCTTCGCCCGTGCGTCCCCAGCTCCACGTGTTGCGGAACCACAAGCTCGGTAATACGTGCAGCGGGGCTTCGGCATCGCCACGGTTCGAGATGGTGATGCGAATCAGAATGTCTTCAGGAGCGTTCTTGGCGTATTCCACTTGGACATCGAAGTAGCGCCCGTCCTGGAAGGCATCGGTATCGGTGATTTCGAACTCGCGATCCTGACGTCCGCGGCGGCGATTCTCCTGGACCAAATGCTCGTAGGGGAAAGCGCGCTGCGGATACTTGTACAGCGCCTTCATGTAGGAGTGTGTCGGCGACGAGTCCAGATGGAAGTGGCACTCCTTGATGTCTTCGCCATGGTTGCCTTCAGGACCGGAGAGCCCGAAGAGGCGCTCTTTCAGGATCGGATCCTGTTCGTTCCAAAGTGCAATCGCAAAACACAGCCGGCCCTCGCGATCGCAGATGCCGAGCAATCCGTCCTCACCCCAGCGGTAAGCGCGGCTGCGGGCGTGATCGTGCGGGAAATAATCCCAGCACTCGCCAGTGGCGGAGTAGTCTTCGCGTACGGTGCCCCACTGCCGGTCCGACAGGTAGGGGCCCCAACGTTTCCAATTTGCTTTGCGATTAGCGTCTTCTTCGAGTCGTTTCGACTCCGCCGTCACTTCCCAACCTCAATCACGTTCTTGATTCCCGAACGTGAGTTGATGGGCTGCGTGAAATCTTCCAGGCTGAAGCGCCCGGTGATCAATGCATCCACGGCCGCTGGCCAGCGTTTATAAAACTCGCCGAGATTGCTGATCGCGTTGTGGAATGCATCTTCACCCGCGTTGACGGTACCCACCACGGCTTGATTTTTTAAAACGAGATTGCGCATCAGCAAAGGAAGGTCTGCGGTTGCAGGAGTGCCAAGCGTCGGAAGACCGGTAAACACAAAGACACCGTTGATGCCGAGCACTTCCAACACGTCGAAAGAGAACTGCGCAGCCCCGACCGCTTCATAGACGAGGTCGATGTTCCCGATCGTTGCGGCCAACTGCGCGGCATTACTGTCGCGCGATGAGATGTACTTCGCGCCGATTTGATCGCACAGAGCAGACGCTGCATTGGGCGCCGCGCCGCGCGAGTACACATACGTCTGGAAGCCCGCGACACGCAAAGTCATTGCGCCCAGCAAACCCACGGGGCCGGCGCCCAGCACCAGCGCCGTGCGGCAGTGGTGTTTCGGCTTGCCCTCTTCTTCAGGGCAGTTCCACGGTAGCCGCTGCTGCACCATTTCGACTTGCAGCAACCCTTTCTCGGCGATGGTCAGCGGCTCCACCAATACCGCAACGTTGCGCAGTTCGGCGGGAACGTGGTTGAGATACTTCACGTTGTCGACAACCTGCTCCGTCATGAAGCCGTGATATTTGTTGATGCCCCGTTCGCTGAAGCGTCCGGTGTAGCAGAAGTCCTGGCGTCCGGCGCGGCATGCCGTGCAGGCTGGGTCGTCGCAGGGGCGCCGTACAGTCGGCACGACAAGATCGCCCGGCTTCCAGCCGTCCACTTCGCTGCCGACTTCCACTACTTCGCCGATCGACTCATGACCGAGCACCAGAAATTCCGAACCGGCCGGAGGGTCACCATACTCGAACGCGCAAATCTCACGGTCCGTCCCGCACAGCCCGACCTCCAGGACGCGAAACTTCACGTCCTGCGGGCCGCTAAGCTTCGGCTCTTCTACGTCGACCAGACTGACAGTCTTCTTACCTGGAAATACTGCGGCAGCTTTCATTCCTCGACCTTTCTCAATAATGCGCGGGCGGGAGCACCCTCGGCATTCGACAGCTTCAACGGCAGACACATCAACTCATAGTTACCCGGCTCAATCCCGCTCAGGTTCATGCCCTCGATGACCCAAACGCCGGCACCCAGAAGCGCCTGATGCGTTTCAAGCCCGTCCTTGCGGAAACCGCCGACGGAGAGGTAATCAACCCCCACCGTGAGGACACCTTTCAACGCCAGATACTCCGCGGCTTCATGCGAAATGTATACGAAATCTTCGACGAAGCTATCGGTATTCCAGCAATGCTCCGAATTGTACGTCTTCAGCAAAAGGCGTTCGCCGGGCTGCAGATCGAGCGGCTCCAACTCCGCAACCTTGACGGATTCACGATCGCTGATCGAAACCACGCGCGCCGGGCCAACCGTCGCGTCGATCGGCATCAGGTCAATCGTGGCGCCGCCCTTGACGAAATGGAGCGGGGCATCCATATGGGTCCCGGTATGGATTCCGAGTTTCATGAAAGACAAAGTAAGCGAGTCGCCGCGGCTGAAATCCTTCAGGCGTTCGAGCTCGAACGGGGCATCGCCAGGCCAGTGAACCATTCCGTTCTTCACCGGCACCGAGACATCGATCCAATCAGTAGGCACTCACCTAGTCTAAAGACAAACCGGCGTTTCCATAAACGGTATGTCGCGAAACGTCGGCCAGACAGTCTAAACACAGTGAGAAGCGGCACTTCGCCGGGGCAAGATGCGGCTGTAGCGTATGTTAAACTTCTGACAACAAGAGAATTCCCAACGGAATTCCAAAAACGGAAATGACCGATCAAAGAGGCGCAACTTCCGCTCCAAAGTCTGCGTCTTACTATTGACGTGACAGCGGAAAAATCGACGATGAGCGAATCCTTGCCAGGTAGTCTGCAGCCCCCCGACCATCTGAGCCGTTTGCTGCCCACGGAGCTCGAAGAGCCCTGGTACAAACAGTTCGCGACCACAATTCACGATATTTTCAAGCCGGAAAAGCTTCCTCCGCTGGAGCTTACGTCGAAGCCGGTGCAGGTGAAATCCATCTGGGGGATGTACGATCGCGACAAGCGCTCGAACGTTTTCTCCGTTGCGATTCACGCTGTCGTGATCGTTCTGATGGTGACGCTGCTTTCAGTTCCGGCTGTACAGAAACAGGTCCGCAAAGAATTTCACATTGTCGATCCGGACCTGAAGCCTTACATCCCGGAACAGACGCCGAAAAAGAATCTGATGGGCGGCGGTGGTGGCGGTGGCGATCGTTCTCCGCTTCCGGCAGCCAAAGGCAAGCTTCCGAAGATTGCTCTGAAGCAGTTTGTGCCTCCTACAGAGGTCATCAAGAACCTGAATCCCAAGTTGACGATGGAGCCGACGATTGTCGCTCCGCCGGATGCCAATTTGCCGAAAGTCAACATGGCCAATTTGGGCGACCCGCTGGCGAAGATGGGTCTGCCTTCTGATGGATTCGGTTCCGGTGGCGGTATAGGGAACGGTTCCCGTGGCGGCGTAGGTTCTGGCAACGGTGCGGGCTTCGGACCGGGTTCGGGTGGTGGCACAGGCGGTGGCGCGTACCGCATCGGCGGTGGCGTGAGCTCGCCGCAGGTGCTGTACAAAGTCGATCCTGAGTACTCCGAAGAAGCGCGCAAGGCGAAGTACGGCGGGACCGTTTTGATCAAACTGGTCGTGCTACCCGATGGCAAAGCTGCTGATATCAAAGTCGTCCGCAGCCTGGGACTCGGTCTGGACGAAAAAGCTATCGAGGCCGTAGAGAAGTGGAAGTTCAAACCCGGCCTGAAGAACGGTGTCCCGGTGCCGGTCGTAGCTACGATCGAAGTGAATTTCCGGCTGCTCTAAACGCTTTTCGTCAGCAATCGCGCTTTTGCTAAAGGTCGATCTGTCTTCGGATCACCCGAGCCAGTGACTCGGGCGTAAACGGCTTTTGGATCAGCACCACGCCTTCACTCAACACGCCCTGGCGCGCGAGCATGTCGTCGGTGTAACCGGACATGAACACTACCTTCAGAGCCGGGGATTGATTGATCAACCGCATTGCTAAATCTCGGCCGTTCATCTGCGGCATGATCACGTCGGTCAGCAACAGATCGAAAGTCTTGTTCTTGTCCCGGAAGATCTTTAACGCTTCGCTCCCACCCTCAGCCGCAGTGACCTTATAGCCGAGCTTCGTGAGCATCAGTTTCACCAGCTCGCGGACGGGCTTTTCATCCTCGACCAGCAAAATCGATCTGCTCTCCGCGCCGGCCACTTGACTGATGTCGATTTCCGGTTCGTACTCAACACCGGCCTCGATCCGCGGGAGAAAAATCGAGAAGCATGCACCTTGGCCAAGCGAGCTTTCGACAACAATCTCGCCGCCGCTCTGCCGCACGATCCCGTAAGCACTCGAAAGCCCTAGACCGATCGTTTTGCCGCGCTCCTTCGAAGAGAAGAATGGCTCGAACAGGCGCGCGCGCGTCACTTCGTCCATGCCCTTGCCGTTGTCCTCGATGGCAAGCATCACGCAGGGGCCGGTGGGCTCTGCGATCGGCGGGCGCACCACATTGCTGCACGCGAATCAGGAGCCTTCCACCATCGGGCATCGCATCACGCGCGTTGATGACGATGTTCATCATGACCTGCTCCATCTGCCCCGCGTCGGCGTGCACAACGCAAGGTTCGGATGGCGTCTGCACTTCCAGCCGGATGTGCTCTCCGATCAAGCGGCTCAGCATGCGCTCGGCGTCTTTCACGACGTCGCGCATATCGATCGGGCGAGGCTGCACCACCTGCCGCCGGCTGAACGCGAGTAACTGGCCGGTCAGGCTCGAAGCACGCGATGACGCGTTCAACACTTCTTCAAGGTATGGCTTCAACTGATCCGGCGATGCTGTCGGGAGGGCATCGAGCGCCATCCGGCTATATCCCGAAATCAACGTCAGCAGGTTATTGAAATCGTGTGCAACGCCGCCGGCCAGGCGGCCGATCGCCTCCATCTTTTCCGATTGCTGCAGGCGTTCTTCGAGCGATTGGCGTTCGGTGATGTCAATGCCGATACAGCCCACCAGGCTGGCTCCGCGGCTATCGCGAATCGGGAACTTCGAGACCAGCCACGCGTGCGGACCATCTTCTTGCGGCAGCACTTCGATGAATTCGTGGCTGTGACCGCTCTCGAGCACCACACGATCGTTCTCCTGCAGCTTCGCAGCAATCTCGGGCGGCCAATGGTGGACGTAGCCTTGATTCGGGACGCGCGTGAGATTTGCGCGCATCACGTTCTGCGCGGCGTCATTCACATAGACGTAGCGGCCCTGCGCGTCCTTCACGAAAGCCATGCCCGGCAGGTTGCGCATGAACGCGGCAAAGCGCTCCTCACTTTCGCGTAGCGTTTGTTCCCAGCGCTTGCGTTCGGTGATGTCGATAACCGTCGTGAGCAATTCGCCGCCAATGGCGTTGTTCAGAGGCTCAATGAGGGTGACGTTCATCAGCACCGAGATCACTTCTCCGTCAAGCCTGCGGAGGCGTACCTCACGAACCGAGCTGCCCGCGCCGCGGAGCGCAGAGATCAAATCTTCGCGGACGCGCGGGTCTTCGTACAAATCAGCCGCGCGGTACTCGCGCACTACTTCACGGCTCGGCAGCCCGATGATATCGGCGAAAGCCTGGTTGCATTCGACGAGGCTTCCGTCGATCCCAGAACGCACGATGCCCGCAACATTGCGTTCGAACAACAGTTGATAGAGCTGTGCCGAACTTTCGCGCGAGGCCTTCTCTTCGCGTTCTTTCGATATGTCTTCAATGACGCTGACGACGCCCTTGCGTGTGCCGTCAGCGCCGGTGAGCGGGCGCGCGGTAATCCGGACCCAGATTCCCAAAGGATGGGAGGAGCAGCGCACCAGGCACTCGACGTCCGACTTCTCGGCCCCCTGCAGAACGCGTTCGCGCGGCAATTTGCGAAGCCGCTCCCTGCCTGGCCCGGCAAAATAGCCGAAATGGCGGGTGCCTCCGATTTCGGGAGTGCGCAGGAGTTCGCCCAGTATCTGGTCTGCTGCGGTGTTGGCTAGAATCAAACCGCCTTGTTGATCGACCACTAGAACGCCGTGCGCGATGTGCGCCAACAGCGTTGCTAGTAGGCCATCCTGTTTATCCGACGAGAGCTGTTTGGAGAGAGCGTCCTGGAGTACGTCCGCCAGGGCAGTAGACGACAGGGAATGCAATAGGGCCTCAGTTAATGATAATGGTTACAGCCAGGCAAACGCCTGGCTGCGGAGTAGCCGGGTGCGCTTCCGGTCAGCTTGTAGGGTTCCAGATGTACTTGCCGCTTTTGTCGATATAACCTTGCTGTCCGTTCACCCATACGGCAGCTAAACCATCGGAGAAGTTGCCCGCCTGTTCGAATTGGGGGTTGATCACAAACTTACCGTTCTTGTCGATAAACCCGAACTTCTTCCCCACCGACACCAAAGCCAGGCCGTTAGAGAAATCCCCGACAGACTCAAACTGCGGATTAATCTGAAACTTACCCTTTTTGTCGATGTAGCCGAAGTTATTGCCGACGTGCACTACTGCCAGGCCGTCGTGGAAGTCTCCCGCGCCTTGGAACTGCGGGTTGATCACGACCTTCCCGGCTTTGTCGATATAGCCATAGTTACTGCCCATGCGGACGAGAGCTAACCCCTCTGAGAAGTTACCAGCCTCTTCGAACTGCGGGTTGATCACAGTTTGGCCCTTCTTATCGATGTAACCCCATCGTCCGTTGACCACCACAGGTGCGCGTCCGCTCCCGAACGATCCCGCACCTTCATACTGCGCGTTGATCACAAACTTGCCATCCTTATCGACGTAGCCGAACTTCGGCCCAGTGGCAACAAGGCCGAGCCCGTCGGAGATGGGATCCGCCAGATCGAATTGTGGGTTAACGACCAAAGTGCCTTTGGAGTTGATGTACCCCCACTTGTTCCCACTCTTAACCGGCGCGACACCGTCCGAAAAAGCCAGTGCGTCGTCAAACTGCGGCTGGACCACCAGTTTGCCCGACCTGTTGATGTATCCGTATTTGCCGTTCACCTTCACCGGGTAAGCGCCCGTATGCCGCATGCTGAGCGCGATTACGATGATCAGGAGCAACAACGGCAACAAAAGCACCAGCATTCGCGTCCGGGGGTCCATGGCGGTAAACCACGGGTGAGGCTGCTTTATTGGGGTTGCGGCGCGCTCGAAGCCAGGCTGCCCGGTGTGGCGTGCGGACTCAGCCTCGGGGTGCTCATACGCCGGATCTACCGGTTCACGTTCGTAGTCCATTCGTGGCCTCAGTGGGTATGGCATGCAATTTGCATACCAACGTGTAGGAGGAACTGATGACAATTCAATCGAGAAATGGCTTGCTCGCCGGGGCACTGGGGCTGGTCGCCATCGTCGGCGGCGCGGCCTGGTACCATGCCGAACACAACAGTCCGGCTGCTGCTGTGGTTCCTTACAATGCTGCCGCTCCCAATGCAGCGCCGCTGACGGATCCAAACTACAACAACACCAATGGGAATGCGTATGGTGCTGCGCAGAGCAACAACAATGGATACGCGGCAAACGGCACTTCTGCAAACGGCTATTCTTCCGGTGTCTATAATAACCGCGCAGCTTCTTCCAATGACGTACCGGGTACCTACGCTACCGATAACTCACGCCGAGTTTATACTTCCGCCAACGCTGGCTATAACTCGGGCAATTACGTAACAAACGATCGCGTGTCCGGCGGCTATGCCGGTTCGACTGGTTATAGCTCCGCGACGCCGGAGTTCACCGAACACTACGTGCAAACGATCCGCCGGCCGGTGCGCGTCTACTATCCGCCTGCTCAGAATACATACGTCGAGAACACTACGGGCGAAACTGTCTATGAGAATCAGCCGGTCGAGCGCACCGTATATAACGACCGCCCACGAGCCTACAACAACGGATACGTCGAGCGAACGACGGTCTACGACCGTCATCACCATCGCTCAACCAAGAAATCGATTGCGATCGTGGCGGGATCCGCGGCCGGCGGCGCAGCGATTGGCGCACTCGCAGGTGGCGGGAAAGGCGCTGGAATCGGCGCGCTCGCCGGGGGTGGTGCTGGCTTTATCTACGACCGCCTGACGCACAACCGCTAGGCTACAGGAAACAACCGAGGGGCGTGCGCCTGTCGAGCGAGCACGCCCTGCTTTTCTCAAGCTGAGTTAATCAGGGCTTTTAGCGTCTCGATCGTATCAGCGTCTTCTGCTTTCTTATCTGTTCGCCAACGCGCCATTCTGGGGAATCTAACTGCCACACCGGAGCGGTGCCGCGTACTCTTCTGAATCCCCTCAAACGCTAATTCAAAAACAAGCTCCGGCTTGACCGACCTTACGGGTCCGAACTTCTCTACAGTGTTCCTTCGGACAAAGCTATCTACCTTGCGGATCTCTTCATCGGTTAACCCTGAGTAAGCTTTGGCAAACGGGACTAACTCTGCGCCATCCCAAATACCAAAGGTATAGTCCGTAAACAAGCTTGCTCTGCGTCCATTACCGGGCTGAGCGTAGATCAGAACTGCGTCCACGGTGTAGGGCTCCACTTTCCACTTCCACCAGTCGCCTCGCTTTCGTCCCACCAGATACTGCGAGCCGTGACGCTTGATCATGAATCCCTCGACGCGGCGTTCGCGCGATTGCTTCCGGATTTCGGTGAGCGCCTCCCACGACTCGGCACCGACGTCTTGCGACAGTTCCAATTTCCCCGTCGTGCCCGCAGGACCACCCTTCAACTCCGCCAAACGCGCGCGCCGCCATTCGATTGGCTCCGTTCGGACGTCGCGCGCCCTGCCATTCGAGCACATCGTAGGCAAGCAGCACGACCGGCACGTCGGCGAGGATCTTGGCCGACAACACTTTCCTGCCGATACGCCGCTGCATCTGCGCGAACGGCATCGGCAAACCGTCGCGCCACGGGAGAATTTCGCCGTCCAGCACAGTGCCCTCGGGCAGCAGACGCACCCATCGCTTCCAACTCGGGAAAGCGGCCCGCCATCAACTCCTCACCGCGTGACCAGATGTAAGTCTGGAATTGGCGGCGGATCACTTGCGAGCGGATGCCGTCCCACTTCCATTCCACGTTCCAGTCTGCGCGATCGCCCAGCGATTCGAGCGATGCTTCGAGCGGGTACGCGAGGCAGAAAGGATACGGCCGACTGACGTCGGCATCTTCCATCTCCTTAGCGAGGATGCTGGTGGTGAAGTCGGCTGTCGGCTGCCAGTCGCCCATCAGCCGGTGCGAGATGACGCTTGCTTCGACGCCGCTGACTTGAGCCAGCGCGCGTACTACCAGGCTTTGCGATACGCCTACGCGGAAGGCCCCGGTAATTAACTTGTTCCAGACGAAGCGCTGCCTTTCATCCATCTCACGCCAGGCGTGGATCAGCACCTCGCGCCGGCGAGTGTCGTCCCATTGCCGCAACGGAAGCAGCACCTCTTCCACCCAGTAATGCAGCGGCGCATCGGAGTGCTTGTCGGCAGCCGGCAGGAGCAGCGAAATAGTTTCGGCGAGATCACCTACAGCCTGATACGACTCGCCAAACAACCAGTCCGGCACGGCCGCCTCTTCAATTGCCCACTCGACCAGCTTGCGCGTTTCTATCAGTCGCTTGGGCCGTCGCCCGATCAGAAAGTGCACCGCCCAGGCGGCATCGCGCGGCGGCGCCACTTCGAAATATTGCGTGAGCGCCGCTACCTTCGCGTTGGTCTTGGTTGTCTCATCAAGTGCGGAGTACAGATCCGCGAACGCCCTCATTCGCCATCTCCGGAAGTAAGCGGTGGCGCGTCTTCACCGATCGTTTCGTTCGCCGCGCCTTCGTCCTGCTCGCCTTCGAAACGCGTTTCGAGTGCGCGTGCCTGTTTGCCATGCTCTTCAAGCCAGCGCACCAGCGGAGCGCGATAGCCATGCGTGACCATCACGCACGATGCGCCCGTTGCGTCGATCGCGTTCAACAAGCCCGGCCAGTCTGCGTGATCTGATAAGACGAACCCGCGATCGAGTGCACGCCTTCTGCGCGCTCCGCGAATACGCATCCAGCCGGACGCGAAGCCGCTCGACACCGGGCTAAAGCGGCGCAGCCATGTGCTCCCTGCGGCAGAAGGCGGCGCGATGATCATGGCCTGCGACCAGTCCGTGCCCTTCGCAGCCTCCCCGGCATAAGACGTGGCAGGTAGCGCGATGCCGTTGTCGCGATAGATGGCATTCAATCTCTGCACCGCGCCATGACAGTAGATTGGTCCGATATCCGGCTCAAGAGCCGCGAGCACGCGCTGCGCCTTACCGAGCGAGTAAGCAAAGATGACGCTGGCCAGCCCTTGCTGTTGATTGGAACGCCACCAGGCGTTGATCGCTTGCGCGACCTCCTGCTGCGGACGCCAGCGATAGATCGGCAGGCCAAAGGTCGATTCCGTGATGAAGGTATTGCAGCGGACGGGCTCGAACGAAGTGCACGTGCTGTCCGGCTCCAGCTTGTAGTCTCCCGAGACAACCCACACCTCGCCGCGATATTCGACGCGCACTTGTGACGAACCCAGAATGTGCCCCGCGGGATGAAGCGAAACGCGCACACCGTTGATGGTCACGAAGTCGCCATAGGTCAGCGTCTCAATCACTGCTTCGGGCCCCATGCGCGCTCTCAAGACTCCGGCGCCTGGTACCGAAGTCAAATACTTCTCGCTGCCCCACCGTGCATGGTCGGAATGCGCGTGCGTGATGACGGCCGACTTTACTGGGCACCACGGGTCGACGTAGAAGTCGCCGGCTTCGCAATACAAGCCGTTTGCGTTTACAGCCAGGAGTGAACGCATTTGCTCTTTTCTAAGCATGCTATGAATACCAGCGGCAGAGTTGGCGTGATAAAGTTGGACTCATTCTTATTGGGGGCCTTCATGCGGTCTTCGGGCTTTTTCACTGCTTTCCTTGTTCTGAACCTTGCGTTCACCCTGTCCGCCAACGAAACGGTGGACCGGGCGATGCAACTCGAACGCTCCGGCGATGCGGCGCAAGCGCGCGCAACGCTGGCCCACGCGGTTCAATCTTCTCGCGATCCCGAACTCCTGCGTGCCTGGGCGCTGTTCCTTGACCGGTACTCCGATGCCGATGCGCGCACGGCCTATCGTGGTTACCTGACTGTGGCTCCAGCCGCTGCGCCGGAAACCCTGCAAGCTCGCCGGCGCCTGGTCCTCTTAGATGAGGTTACCGGCGATCGCACGGCTTACCAGACGGACCTTGCCGACTTTCGATCGAACGGTGGGCAGAACTGGCCTGCCACAACGTTTGCGAGCACGCCAGCCAACCAGGAATTCACAACCATCCCCGGGCCGCTTCGTTCCTTCGCACGCATGGCCGCGTTGTCGCAGGAGACTTCACCTGAAGAGCTCTTGCCGGCTCTGGCGCGCAACATAGTTACCAACGGGTATCAGGCCTCGCACAACAGCGAATCACTGGATCAGACCGAGTACCTCAAGCTGGTATTTCGCTACTTGTCGCAAGCGCGCGAGCTCGCCAAGTTAGCAGGGAAAGATAACTTCGTACGCATCGAAACCTGTGAGTCCGCGCAAACCGGTGAAGTTCTCCGTGTGCTTGGATTCCGCATGCGCGGCGGTTGCGGCAGTGAAGTTGTGCTGGAGACGGTCAACGCAGCGCGTGCTTTTCTTGCGACCGATTCCGGATTCCCGATTGCGGATCTTGAGATCGCGTTGCGCACCAATCAGCCCTTTGCTTACGACTTCACGCCAACGCGCACGCCGCTGCTCTATACCGCGAGTTATTGGACCACCGAAAAAGAAAAGGGCAGTGGCGATTTTCTGGACGCGCTGCTTGGCGATCCATCGCTGGCCCGCTTCTACCTGGGCATGGCCAAGCTCGATCGCACCACCGCCGACCAGTTAAAGAACAACATACCGATGCCTCGCCTGCGGGCTTACGCGCATGTGCTCGACTTCTTCGGCGGCCTGTTCGAAATTCGCAATGGCCATGCAGTGTTGCCCGGCGGCGCACGCTCGGCTGCGGCCTGGAGCGAAATGGCTGGCGTCTCTCCCGACAAAGGCCCGCAGTTCTTCGAACGTCTGCTGTCGAAAGATGACGGCTGGCTCGCGAGTCTCTACGATTCTCTCGAACGCATCCACGGACCGGTGCAAGCCTATCTCACCGATCCCGTTCGTCTGAGGCGCATCTATGGCGCCGTGCGCGGGCAGGTCACAAGTCCCGGTCCAGCGCGGCCGGTGTTTCGCGCTAACAGCGACATGATGCTGCTGACCACGCGGCTGCATCTCGACGCGAACGGGCAGGTGCATGTGCCCGGCGGCGTTGAAGTATGGAAGACGCTGTTCGCGTCGAAGTCCTTCGGCAAATATGACGCGAAGGTCTCGCGTGCTGCTGCGCAATGGAAAGATCCGGACGACCTTCTGGAAGCGCTGTTTGCGCTAAGCCGCAAAACGGTCGAGAACGATCCGCTCAAGATCTTCATGACGCTGGGCGATATGGATCGCTACCGGCCAACGCCCTTGACGGCGGCGACTGTCGAACGGCTGGCGCGCAGCTATCCCGAGATGGGCGCGCAATACCATTTGTTCAGCGAAGCGCCCGGCATCAGTGAGGCCACCATCGGTGCATTCTTCGATGATGCCGAGTCCATCGACCATATGCGCGATACGCTGTTGCGCCAGAACACGGCGGCATCGCTCCAGGCGCTCGATGGATTGTGGCAGGCTTTCACGCGGCAAGGATCGATTCCGCAAAGCAAAGCGGATGCGGCGCTGGGGTCGATCTTCAAAGCGTTCTCAGACATTCGCAGCGAGCGCGCTCTGTTCGATGCGGACCGCGCGTCCATAGCCGTTTTGCTCAACGCTGCCGGCGTGAAGACCGCGCCCGCCGGAGAGCAGGACCATGTGTTGAGTCTGCTCGCCGGGGGCGCTGCCTCGCCGGACGCCGAGACGCATCAGGCGCTCGTCGACGAGATGCGCAAGATCCTGGATGCGCAACGCATCGTGCCGCTCGATGTGCTGCTGCAGCTTGCCGATAACTTCGAAAGTCTGGGGCGCGGCGAACAGTTGAATGCTGCTTTGATGCGCAAGCTTGCGGCGCGGATCGGCGAAGTGCAGTTGCCTCGCGCTCCTCTCTCGGCTGCGGAAAAAAATGCTCTTGCGTTTGGTTACTGGACCGACAAACACATCGATGGTGAGCGCAAGTTGAATCTTGCTGCGGCCATCGAGCGATCGAGCAAAGATCCCGAGAAGCTGAAAGACTTGCGCGGGCTGCTCGCGCCGTTGATGCGCGATACCCTGGTCGCTTTCAACTACGCGCGCTATGCACCGCCGGGCGCACAGATTCTGTACACGAACCCGTTATTCGTGCGCGGCCATGACTTCATCGGCATACAGTTGGGCTCACACACGTGGCGCGCTGCGGAGACGTTCGGCTCGGGCTGGCCCTCAAATGGCGGCGGGCGGCTGATCGGGTCGCTCGCAAATCTGCCATACGCGCTGGCGGAAGCTGAACAGAATTTCCTGGTGCCTACGCAGACCCAGGCGCTCATCTGGGGCGATCTCGCGCCACAGATGATTGTCGGCGCGAAAGTGCCGCGCTATTGGGATGTCACGCCGCTGCAATTGCATTGGGTGGGGCTGCATATGCGCTTCAGCGAAGCGCTGCTGGCCGAGGCCGCAGTTCAGCCGGAGACGCGTGCGCAGGTGCTGGCTGCGGTGAACTTGCTCGCTACGCCCGCCCGCACGCTGATTGTCGCGAACGCGCTTGAAATGGGGGACGTTCACTCCGCGATCCAGAAGCTCACACCAGCGGAGATGTATACCGTTGCCGATGAAATGCTGCACAGCCCGCTCGCGCAAACAGATCCCGCCGGTGAAGAGCTTCTGCGCATCCAGCGCGAACAGCCCGCGCAGGTGAGCGAAGCTGCGATCTCGGCGGCTTTCGGAACTCCGAAGCCCACGCTCGCCAGTTCCTATCGCTCCGAGCTGCTTCGTCTCCGCACGTTTCCGACGCTGATGGGTTACTCCAGCCGCATCCTCGCCGAGAGCTGGGAATCGAACGCGCTCTACTGGGCGGCGATTGCAGATCAGATCCACCTTCCGCCATCGCAGCTCAACGTGCTGGTGCCCGAGTGGACACAGAAAGTAGTCGAACACATTTTTGCATCGCATCTGGAAGATTGGCCTGCGCTGCTCACCTCGTTGCGTCTGGTCGGTGACGATATTCGGACTGGCTCGAAACCGCAACCAGCCGGGCTTTGAAGAGTTTACAATTTACGCACAGGAGCTGACGTTGGCGACTTCCCGTTACTGGCTGGCATCGATTGGCATCACTGGTTTACTTGGCGGCGCCTTGTGGCTGAAGGCTCAAGAGTCTCCCGCGCGTCCGACGTTTCGCTCGAAAGTCGACCTGGTCGTCCTCAGCTTCACCGTTACCGATAGCAAGGGACACTACATCAACAACCTCAAGCCGTCCGACTTCCGCATCTCCGAAGACGGCATTCCCGAGAAGATCACTACGTTCGAAGAGGGCAACAAGCCGGTCATGCAGGTCATGGACGATGGTTCCATGAAGCCGCTGCTGAACCAGCCGGATCGCGTGCTCAATGCGGAGAAAGACAGTGCTTCCGGCTTAGAGTCGAAAGCCGGCACATTCGTGGGCACCAGCGTCTTCGTTCTCTTCGACACCAGCAATTTCATGTACAAGGGCTTCGTTTACGCGGAAGATGCGATCGCAGATTTTGTGCGTGGCCTCGATCGCGCGGACTCTGTTGCGGTGTACACGTTCAGCCGCAACCTGTCGCGCGCCGCAGTGCTGACGCATGACCGGCTGAGCGCAATTAACGGTCTGCGCAAAGCGGTGGCCGGTGATGATACTGCGCTCTACAACGGCTTGTTGCTAACGCTGCGCGATGCTGCGAAGGTGCCCGGCCGCAAAGTAGTGATCGTATTTTCAAACGGTCCCGATAACGCGAGCATGCTTGCACCAGACGATGTACGCGCGGTCGCCGAAGATGAAGGCATCCCGATCTACGTCATTTCAACCAATGAGGTGAACAAAGACTCCATCTCGAGCACTGTGTTCCGCCGCATCACCTCGCAAACCGGCGGCAAGGCATATTGGGCGAAGACGTGGCAGAAACAGGTGGAGGCTTTCGAATCGATCCGCGAAGACCTGGGCAACTCCTACACCGTGACGTACTACCCGGCAGCCAATCAGAACGAAGGCTTCCGCAAGATCGCAGTAGAGATGGTCAACGACACGGGCAAGAAGTACCGCGTGAGGGCGAGACCGGGATATCGTCCGCGTAGTTATTGAGTAGGTGAGTTGGCGTGACCCGCTTCGCGCCCAGACGTTACAGGAAGTCAACCCGGCGCTCTGGGGCGGTGAAGCCGAGGAAGTTTGATCTTGTAGTCTGATCGGCGGCGGGAGTTCCAACCATGGTTGGGCCTGCGCCACCTCGCGCATCGGCGTGCATTGACGCAGGCCATCAGGGCCAAAGCTATAATAAACGCCTTGCCAAAAGAGCATCCGGCCGAGTTTCTGCTTGCACTCCTCGATACCTCGTCCTTCGGCATCATCGCTTTAGACGCCGATGCCAAGGTACGGCTCTGGAGCCGGGGCGCTTGCGCGATTTTGGGCTGGACCGAAGAAGAGGTACTCGGCAGGCCTTTACCTTGGGCCGCGGGATTGCTCTCACTAAGGAATGGCAACTCGGAAATCGGGCTGACCAGAAATGACAATACTACGATCGAGGTGTCGATCTGGACTGCCTCCTGGCAGCAAGGTACACTCCTCGTGCTGGTCCGCAACACCAAGCCTGAGATCCAGGCACTGATGCAGCGTGAGCAGGACGCACTGGCACAATTCCGCGCGGAGCAGCGCTTCCATGAACTGCTGGAAGCCGCGCCGGATGCCATTATTGAGGTCAATTCCGAAGGCCACATTCTGACCCTCAACGCAGCCACGGAACAATTGTTCGGTTACAACCGGGCTGAGTTGCTTGGCCAGCCCGTGGAGACTCTAGTACCCGAAGGTCTTCGCCGAAAACATGCCGGGTACCGAGCCGGCTATCGCGTCAACCCCGTCTCCCGCCCGATGGGAAGTGGGCTTGATTTGCGGGGCCAACGGCGGGACGGATCGACGTTTCCGGTCGAAATTAGCCTGAGTCCGGTTAAGTCGGAAGATGGCTTCCGCGTAATTGCCGTGATCCGCGACATTACGAAACGCAAGCAGACCGAAGATCACCTGCACGCGATTCAGCAGAAATACACCCGCGAACTTGAATTGAGCAATCTGGAGATTGAGCGAGCCACGCGGCATAAGAGTGAGTTTCTGGCGAACATGAGCCACGAACTCCGAACCCCTCTACATACGGTGATTGGGTTCTCCGAGCTTCTCGCCGAAGAGATAAAGGGACCTCTCAACGATAACCAGAGGCGTTTCGTCGGCCATATCTACAAAGATTCGCAACACCTGCTCACGCTGATTAACGAAATTCTCGACCTGAGCAAAGTCGAATCGGGCAAACTCGATCTAGAGCTGGAGACGCTCGACTTCCAGCTCATTCTCCAGGACGTCCTTTCTGCGCTCTCTCCTCATGCGATGCAGATCGAGACTGACATCGCCCCGGTTTTTGTCCTCGGCGATCGCACCCGAGTGAGGCAGATTCTCTACAACCTGTTCAGCAATGCGCTTAAGTTCACTCCACAGGGCGGCCGCATCTGGGTCGAAGTAGACACCGCCGGCACATTTGCACAAATCTCGATATGTGACACCGGAATCGGTATTCCAGCTGAGGAACATGAGTCGGTCTTTCGTTCCTTTCATCAGAGCGGCCCAACGGCGGGCGGGGTTCGCGAGGGCGCGGGGCTCGGCTTATCGATTACGAAGGGGCTCGTGGAAGGGCACGGGGGAAGAATCTGGCTGGAGAGCGCGCCGGGCAAAGGAACCCGTTTCACCTTCACATTACCGAAGGCAGAACCCGCATGAAGAAGATATTGGTAGCTGATGACAAGGCCACCAGCCGGGAGTTGATCCGGACCGTTCTCGAAACTTGCGGTTATGAGATTCGCGAAGCCGGCAGCGGAGTCGAAGCGCTGCAGTATGCCCTGGAGTTCGATCCAGACCTGATCATTCTCGACCTCCACATGCCCGGCATGGACGGCTTTGGGGTCCTGGCGGAACTTCGCCAAAATCGCAAATTCTCCGCCACCCCGGTGATGGCTCTTACGGCGAGCGCGATGTACGGCAGCAGCGAGCGGGCGCTGGCTGCTGGGTTCAGCAGCTACGTAAGCAAACCTGTCCCATTGCCATTCCTGCGGCAGGAAGTAGTTCGCCTGCTACGCCTTTAAGCCCCGGCACTTTTCTCATGGGGGGCCACGTCGAGACCATGCTTTTTGATCTTGTAGCGTAAAGCGTCTCTGCCGATCCGCAACGTTCGCGCGGCCTCGGACTGATTTCCATTCGTCTGCGCTAAGGCATTAGCAATGAGGCGCTTCTCTTGAGCGTCGAACGTCATTTCCGCCTGAGTGACGATATGGAGCGCGGGCGTGATTCCCCGTTCCGCCGAGCGTAAGTATTCAGGAAGGTCCTGCACGTCGATAGTTTCGCCGACGGTCATCATGCAGCCGTGGCCCAGAACGTTTTCCAGTTCTCTGACGTTTCCTGGCCAGTTGTGGCGGGCAAGCATGATCTGTGCTCGCTGGGTCAGGCCTCGGATCTGCTTTTGAAACTCGCGCGAGAACTTGGCAACTATGTATCGAACCAGTAAGGGCAAATCTTCCTTGCGCTCGGACAGGGTTGGCGTCCGAATCTCAATCATCGAAAGCCGGTAATACAAGTCTTCGCGAAACTGCTTACCGGCCACCAAGGCGCGCAAATCACGGTTCGTGGCGGCAATCACACGGACATCGATTTTGCGAGGGGTGAGCGACCCGACTCGAAGCACTTCCTGGTTCTGCAGAGTCCGAAGAAGCTTGGCCTGTGTCGCCTGAGGCATGTCTCCAATCTCATCGAGAAAGATGGTGCCCTTGTCAGCAAATTCAAAGAGGCCCATCTTATCTTTGTCAGCGCCTGTGAACGCTCCTCGCACATGGCCGAATAATTCGCTCTCAAAGAGCGTTTCAACAACTGCCGAACAGTTCAGCACCACAAAACGCCCGCTCGCCGCAGGACTCAGACGATGCAACGCGTGTGCGGTCAGGTCCTTTCCAGTGCCGGTTTCTCCCGTGACGAGGAGGTTACGGTAATGCGGCGCCACACGGCGCACTCTTGAGCACATCTCGCGAAGTGCCGGACTGTTCCCGATCATCCCTTCAAAGTCCGCGGTCTCCAGGAGCAGGCTTTCCAGAGCGTCGCCGCGATTGCGTCTTCTTGCATCATCGACATGCCTTGAAATCCGCTCGCGCATTGCGTTGATGGACAGGGGTTTCTGCAGGTAATCGGAAGCGCCCTTCTGGATCGCTTCAACGGCAGATTCCGTGCTTGAGTAAGCAGTCATCATAATCACGTCGATCGCAGGATCGAATTCGACAATGCGGTCCAAAACTTCCATGCCGCTCACTCCTGGCATGACGAGATCGGTGATGACGATTTGCGGTCGTTGCTGAAAAACGAGATCGAGCCCCTCTTGAGCGTCGACAGTCGTGTGGATGCAAATGTCGTCGGCCGCCAGAGCTGCGGACAGAAGCTCCAGGCTTCCAGCATTATCGTCGATGATGACGATGGACACGCTTGCAGCCATCGGTAACTTGACACTGAGGATAGCATTTCGCCCCAGCGGTGGTTATAAGCGGGTCGGCTTACTGCGGCGGATAGCGCATCAGGTAGAGATAGGCGTCCGCAGCTTCCTGTTCGCTCAAGTAATTGAAAACCGGCATTCTCCCGCGCAACTGCATGGGAGATCTTCCCATATTGATGACGGAACCATGGGTTACCTTCTGCACGAACGCCTGCAGGTCGGCACGGCTGGTTAGCGTACCTAGCGGGGGAATCGCGCCCATCATCAACTGCTCGGAAGTGGGGTTCGGACCGGCCGCGCTATGACAGATGTGGCAGGTGGATTTCACAATCAATTCGCCCACGCGCAAGGGGGTAGACGGAACAGTAACCTGCGCGTGCTCCGCGCCCGGAACGGCGGCAAGCGACTTGAGATAGCCCTCTAAGGCCACGATCTCGGGGGTGGTGAGTTGGGGAAACGGCGGCATATCGCGACCACCTTTATGCAGCCGTTCCAGGATTGCGTCGTGCGACTGTTTCGCGAGGGCGTTCGCGTCGGTGCGATTCATGCTCATTTCCACACCGAGCCGCTTACCGCGTTCCTTCATTTGCTGCATGATCATGTCCGCCGAAGTAGATCGTACGGGGTCAATCAGCGAGTTGATCTCAGGCGGTGCGCCTAGCCCGTTTTCCCGGTGGCAGCCTTCGCAGTTCAGGCGATAGAGATCGGACCCGCGAAGCATTTTGGTTTTCGAACCGTAGCCCGCCGTCATAGTGGGCAGGCTTTGCGGAGCGGCTCCGTCGGGCACCGGCGCCGGTGGTCCGATGCGCCCCGTTCTGCCCATGCCAGTTTGATCGAACGCGCGGTTGAGGTGATTCAGCCAGCTCTCACCCTGCACTGGCGTAACAACAGGCTCCTTCGCAGTAGTGCGCTGACCATAGAGGCCGGATGTGAGCGCAAGGAGGGCAATCAACCTCATATCTCACCTGCGGGTCTTTCGAGCCGAGTGCCGCTGTCTAATCCTGCGACTTGGGCCCGTGTGGCATCCAGCCGTTCCGTCACTAACATCAGGAGACGCGTCGTCAGCACATAACCAAACTGAGTGTCATGTTCACAAGCCTTCCGCAAGAGCGATCCGTCAAAGGCGACGGCCACCACGCGGGTCAGCGCGCGAGCCTGGAAGTGGCGCGTGCCCGAGCCAAGGAAAGCCGACCATCCGAAGAACTCACCTGCATGCAAGGTCTGGATCCGAACGGTCCGGGTGAGCGAAGGCTGTTCAAGCCCGACAGAACCTTGCGCTACACAGTAGAACTGACCAGCGGGGTCTCGCTCGTGAAAAATTACCTTTCCGGCTTCGAACCGGGTTTCGATCCCCAGGTCAACCAGCACCGCGGCAGTCCTTGGATCGAACTCGTTAAAGAGTGTTCGGCTCGCCACAGTTTCAGCAGACTCACTGTCTCCGGCGCGTCCCGGGGTTTGAGACTCTTGCATATCCTGCATCTCCCTCAATATGGATATTCGTCGCGTTATTGGCGCGCCATCACAGCTTCTGCGCTCTGTAGGTCTACACCGGACCGTTCGCCATTGATCAATACGAACGCGGAGTCGATCAACATCTGCCCCGTACAATCAAACTGCTGGTACAGACGAAGCATTCGCATCGGAAAGATAAATTCGACGGCAAGTGCAGCGCCTTCGCTGTCGTTGCTGCCGGCCCGCACCGTAGTGCTGAAGCTGATGCCGTCAAAGTCGCTGGCCTCATCCTTGAAGTATTCCAGGGTGGGGCGGATCAGCCGCGCGATGTGCCGGTCGAAAGCCAGCGCCACCATCCGGTACTGCGAACCGCCAGAACCCTCCGGCAGGGCGGTTGTCAGCGCGAGCTGGAGGTACAAGCCTTTATGGAATGGGATAAACATGGGAGGGCTGTATCGAACAAAGTGCGCTTGCCCATTTAGTTCTTCGACCATGTGGTCAAGGGTCGATTGATACACCGCCTGGACCTTCTTCAACCCATCGTGCGAGCCATCGCGCTCTGCGGCCGCCACCTTACTGACCGTCTTCATCGGCGCAAAGATTTCAGGCCGGGCAGTGCTGACCGGAACGAGCGCATTCGGAATCGGAGTGAGCGAAGCAGTTCGAACAGGCACTGGCCCGCCTGGTTTCGCGGACGAGGTCAATAGAACCTCAGCGGCGGAGTTAGGCCAAAGCGCAATCGGCACGGCGTTGAGGAAAACCTGGCTTTCCAAAATGACGGATTGCTTTGCCATGGGGTCGGATTCCCTTAACCTCAGGGCTACAGCACGTGGCACAATCATGACCACGTTCTCAGCCGCTTCTGAAGAGACGCCCATCACTTTCTTCCTTACGTGATGCGAAATCTCAAGTGCAAATGCCTCCGGAATCGTCTGGCTCCCGAGTGCGCCCACAGCTGCCTCCAGAAGAGGCAGCATGACGTCCTGGTAGGTTTGGCGCGCGCGCTCTTCCGGCGGCATAAGTTCCGCAGAATACGAAGCGAAGTAGTTGCCGGTTATCTTCAAAACAGTTTGATCGTGATAACGATCAAATTGGATTGCCCGTTGATCGCTCTCACGCTGGACTGCCTCGCTAAGGTCCATGGTGCGGCTGAAATAGAAGTGATAGGGAAAGTGATGCGCGCCTGCAGCCGCAGCAATCTGTTTCAATTCTGCCCAGTGCTCTCGTTGTAACTCGCGTAGGTTGGGATCGAGGACTTCTTCGGGCTTTAATACCTGGGCGTCAGCCAAGCCTGTCAGTAAGAACAACGCTAAGGCAAGTAAACTGACTAGCTGCATGGCAGACCGCCGCGGCCGAATAGATGGCATTGTTACCTTCCGGTTGTTACTTTGTCATGGTGAAGTCAACAGCTGCGGGTCCCGCGGCCACCACCACTGGCTTTGACTGGTTCTTGGTTCCTTCATGCCACGCGGTCACTGTATAGCTGCCGGCGGGCACGTTGGCGATCGTAAAGTTGCCACTGGCGTCGGCCTCGGCGAAGTAAGGCGTCGGTGTCACAACGACATACCCCGACATCTCGGGATGCACGTTGCATAGCAGCGAGACGGAACCGGGGTTATCAAACTTGAAACTGCGCTTTTCGCCGGTCGGCCAGGTTCCCAGGTTATGACTAAGTTTCTTGTTGCCGTTAATCGCGGGCCAGAAGATGTTGTGAGCTACTTTGTCGCTATTGAGGAACTCTACCGTGGAGCCAACAGGAACCACGAGGAGATGTGGTTGAAACATCAGGGATCTCTGATCCATCTCGGCGGCCTTGGCGGGTGCCGGGAAGGATTTACCTGGGATCGTGTCCACATACACGACGGAGGCGCCCTTTCCAGCGGTGACCTTTCCGCGAATATCGCCGCCTTGGGCGATCACATTGGCAGTGATTAGAGCAATCAGGAGAACGATGGGTTTCGCGATGAACATTGAGTACCTTTCTAGTACACGAACTCCAGCCCGAACAGGGCTGTATTGACTCGGAATGGGTTGACGGCGACCAGTCGGCCGGCCGCATCGGTCTGCACCACCACTGTTTGGCGCGGCCGGAACTGATATTCGAACGAGAATTTGATGTTGGCGTGAATCAGGAACTGAAGCCCTGGCGTCAAGCGTGAACGGGTCGAGTTGAGCGGGCCGAAGTAGGGCGTACCAGAAGCGAGTGCGAGGCCGTTGATGCGGTCGGCTGTAGAGCTCACCCCATCCCAGCGCATGATGCCCATCATCCACGGATAGACCATGTAGTCAGCCTGGACAAACCCGCCGTTGAAGCGGGCTGGCTCACTCCTGATGAAGCCGATGGGAAGCGGCCCCTCAGAGGCGAGCGGTATCGGAATCAAGACGCCATTCTGGTCTACCGGCAGAAGGTTCTGATCGCGGCCATACATATACACCCCATAGGTGTTGAACTTCCGGAAATTGAAATTGAAGTCTGCGCCCGCACGATAGTACGGCTCGTTTACCCTCAGGGTGAGGTTGGACGTGTCGGCGCCAATTCCCGCGAATTGCTGAAGTGTCTTGCCGTACAGATAGAACGAACCTAGTGAAAGATAGGTGTGATCGCGGGGCCCCGTTGAGCCTGCGGCCTGGATCGCGTTTCTACTCTCCGAGTCACGCTCAAGGTTAAAGCGATAGGCGAATCGCCCGTAGAAAGTCTTGAAGCTGGTGCTCGATCCGAAACCGACCCCGCCAGCGCTGCCGCCGGTCGGAGACGGTACAAACGAACTCGAATTCGATGACTGATCGATGCTCCCGGGATTGCCGTCGACGACAGCTGCAGAGTAATGATAGCCGCCATATTGATGACCGCCGCTCAGTTCAATTCCTTTGCCAGCGCTCGAAAAAGTGAACGGGTTTGAAACGTTCTGTTGCAGCGAAACCAGGGAGTTCATCGCTCCGGTATTGGCCTGCTGATAGATGTCATAAGGGCTCAGGTTGTAACTACGAGCTTGCGTTACCGGCAGGTCCAACTCGAACTGACCAACTCGCACTGAGAGTGAGTCTTTAGGAAGCCTCATAAATCGGCTTACATCGTAGAACTTCAGGTAGGCATCGCCCAGCCCGCCCGCCGCGTTGGTGCCGGAGACGCTGATGTCGTCGTCGACCCAGAACGCGATGTTGCTGCCAAAGTTCCCGGCAGTAAAGATACTGAACAAACCAGTAGAGAAATCGGCGCCCGGTATAACCTGCGGAAGCTGGCCAGCCGGCGTGAGCGCATCAAAGCGCTTGCGGTTGGCGCCCGTCAACTGGAAGAACGAGTTGAAGCGGAGCCCGATCGGCGGCATACCCGGAATCGACCCAGGCCAGACGGATTTCGGAAAATTCTGCTTTTGCGCCTCGGCCCCTAACATCACGGGGGCTACTTTCAACTGGCTCTCGTCGTCCTGCGGGAACTTGAAGCCAGCATCTTTGAAGGCCTTTCCGAAATCGTTGAGCTTTGGAAAGTCGACGTGACAGGTCATGCACGACGTACCGTATTGGCGCGAAAAGGCGGGGATCGCTCCCGCGTTTTGCTGAGTGAAAAAGACAGCCAGGAGAAGGATGCTGCAAGCACTCAGACTCCGCCTTACATTCTGCATGAACAGCCCTCCTCGGCTACAGCCTGTTGCCAGGTGTTCATCCTTTCGAGGCACGTGTCCGACCACCAGCAACTTTGAACTAAGGTGTTTTTGAATCAGGTACTTCCAAGTACCTGGAGAGAACAGCCGGAACCCGGAATGCGCGTCCACACCCACGTGCCCCGATCCGGTGCGCGAAGGCGCTCAATTTCCGGCGTAGCTCGCTCAGTGCTCATCGCTGCAAGGGCTGCCACAACCCTTTGCATCACGGTAAGTCGGAAGCGAAGCTGGCTCAGCTCCGGGTGATCGACTCGGCGCTAAGATTTCATACGCGGGCACGGCACTGGCGCATATTGCGGGCAGGCCAGCTTGATTTGGTGATTGGTGGTGCTTGTTGCTTTGTGGGAATGCGCTCTCTTACGATCGCGCCTCTGAATGGGTTGGCGTGTTTGGTGATAAGCGATGCGTTTATCCCAACCGTGCCAATAACTCGCGTATCTGGCCTTCATCGCCCTGCGACGGTTTCAGCGCCAGCGCCGTTCGGCATTCTTTGGCGGCGGCGCTGCGTTCGCCTTTTTGCGCCAGAGCCATGCAGTAGTGCAGATGGAACGTGGAGTTGTTCGGCACCTTGGCATTCAGATCGCGAAAGACATCAGTAGCACTGTCGCTGAGGTTCTTCTTTAGATAGATCCAGCCGATGGTATCTGAAACTTCCATCATGTTCGGCAGGCGTTGTTTGGCGCGATTCGCGAGTGTCAGGGCCTGATCTAAATCAACTCCGAGATCGGCCAGCAGAAACGCGAGGTTGTTCAGAGTCTCGGCATTTGCCGGATCCTTAGCCAGCGCCTCACGATAGATCTGTTTGGCTTGCTCGCGCTGCCCGTTGCGGTCAAGCGATTGCGCATAGTAGTTCAGCACGCCGACGTTGTCTGGCGCGAGAGATCGCGCTTTGGCGAGCAAGTCCAGAGCCTCGCGCGTTTTCCCTTCGCGGTTATAAAGCTGCGCAATCGTTGCCAGCGCTTCGGCCTGTTCGCGCGGACTGTTCTGATAACGCGATACGAGGGACTGCAACTCGCGCTGGGCTTGCGGCAAGTCATTCGCGCGCAGATGCGCAGCGGCCAACTCACGATAGATGTCGGCGCGATCCGGATACTTTGCCGAAGCCGCCTGCAGCAATGCCAGCGCACGTTGCGGCTGCTTCTGCAGATAGTAGGCTTCCGCCTCACCCATCAAACCTTTCACGTTGCCGGGATTCAACTCAAATGCGGAATGAAACGACTGCGCGGCTTCTTCGAAACGCTTCTCCGAAAGGTCCAGCACGCCTAATTCGAGCAACACTTCGGGCTGCTTCGGATCAGTCTTGAGCAGCGCTTCCAGTTCAGCGCGAGCTTCGGGCAAGCGCTGGAGCCGCATCAGCGCCGCAGCCTGCAGCAGCTTCGCGGTCGAGTTGCCCGGGGAATATTGCTGCGCTTCGAGAGCAGCTTTCAACGACCGGTCGTAAGCGCCCTGTACCAGCGCAACCTGCGACAAGCCGAGCCGTGCACGCAAATAGTCTGGCCGCAATTTCACAGCTTCTGAGAACTGCTGCGATGCCTGCTCGTACTCGCCTTTTGCGAAATGCGCGCGTCCCAGGTTGTAGCGCGCCACGAAGTTTTCGGGCTTTGCAGTGACGACCTGCTGCAACTCCACAATCGCCTGATTCACATCTCCTTTGTCGAGCAGGAAGCTTGCCTTCATGCCGCGTGCTTCGGGATCGCGAGGGTTGTCTTTCAGCAGTTCCAAGATCTTTCTCATATGCTTCGCGCGACTTCCCCTCGCGAATCAGCACTTCAATCAGACGTTTCTGGTAGTTCGTCTTATGCGCCGCGTCATGCTGAATGCCCGCTTCGTACTGCTTCACCGCTTCGCCGCTGTCTCCGATGCGCAAATAGAAATCTCCCGCGGTGAAGTAGGCGCTCGGGAATTCGTTGAACTCGCTTTCCAATTTGTCGAGCACGCGCTTCATGCTGTCGCGATCTTTGAGTGCGTAATAGTGCGCGGCAAGCAGCAGTTCGTAGCCGTGGTCCTTCGGGTTGTCGGCACTCGCCTGTTTCAACTCGCTTTCCGCTTCGGGCATTCTGTTTGCTGCGACCAGCAGGCGATAGAGTTCCGTGTGCGCAACGGTCGAATGCTTGTCGCTCGCGATCACGGAGCGGTACAGCTGTTCGGCTTCGGGGAACTCTTTGCGAAGTGAGAGAGTGCGCGCCAGTGCAATGCGAATCTCTGTATCCTGCGGCTTCAGCGCCAGAGCCTTGCGATACTGCGCGATGGCCTGCGACACCGCATCGAGCGACTGATCGCGATCGCCGCGACGAAAGAAGTCTACCGATCGCAGCAGCAACAAATCGCCCGTCAGCTTAATGCCTGCGAAAGAGTTCGGATCGCGTGCCAGCAGATCGTTCCGGATTTGCTCGGCTTCATCGAGCATCGGCTTGTTCTTGCCGGGAATGTCGATATCCTGCGCAACGTGCAGAACAATTTCGGCCATCTTCAGCGAAGCATCACTCCACTCCGGACTGCCTTTCGGCAACAGTTCCACCGCACGGCGAAGAGGCCCCGCAGCCGTCGCGACCTGACCCATCTTCAGCGAGGTCAGCGCCCACTTGTAATAGGCAATGCCGAACTTCTGATCTTTGGCGAGCGCCTTACGGTACATCAGCAGCGCTTCTTTGTAGTGCCCGCGGTCGTAATACTTGTCGCCGCTCCGCACCAGCTGCTGCTTGACGAATTCCGGATCGTGGCTGCAGCCCGCGCACAACAGCAGTAGCATAGCCGCCAGGATTCTCACAGCGAACATTGTCCTATAGCTGTGGTGTGTTGTGCGTATGAAGGGGGCCCGGTACTTAGCGGCCGAGCTGGAACACTTTGCGGATGGTGTCCACCACGAGTTCGCCATCCGGTTGGCCCGATTGCCGCCGCAGCTCAGAGATGGGGCCGTGCGCGATCTTGTTCACGATCGAACGTGTCATCGCCTCGACTGCGCGCTGCTGTTCTTCGGTCAGCGGCCCCAGTTTCCGCAGCGTTCGCGCGAACTCTGCTGCGCGAATGCTTTCGAGCTGCTCCTGCAAGCTGACAATGGTGGGCGCGACATCTTTCTCCCGCACCCGCGCGAGCGTGCGCTCCGCCTCCTGACGCACAATCTCTTCACCGCGCTCCGCTTCTTTCTCGCGCACACGCAAGTTCGCGCTGACTACTCCCTGCAAGTCATCGATGTCGTAGAGGAATGCGTTGTCGACGCTGTCGACGGCAGGGTCGATGTTGCGCGGAACCGAGATGTCGATCAGGAACATCGGCCGGTTCTTACGGGTTGCAATTACCCGCTGCATGTCTTCTTTCGACAGGATGTAATGCGGCGCGGCGCTCGACACGATGAGGATGTCGATTTCGGGCAGGATACCCAGGAAGCGCGTGTACTCGACTGGTGTGCCCTGGAACATTTGCGCCAGCTCACGCGCACGTTCCTCCGTGCGGTTGGTGACGAAGATGTGCGAAGCGCCTCCGCGGCGCAGATGCTTCGCGGCAAGCTGCGACATCTTCCCGCTGCCGACCAGCATGATCTTGCGCCCGTTCAAATCTCCGAAGATCTTGCGCGCCAGTTCGACCGCGGCGTAGCTGATGGACACCGCCATCTGACCGATGCCGGTTTCACTGCGCACGCGTTTCGCGCACCCGAATGCGCGCGTCATCACGTGATCGAGTAAGCCGTTGATAGCGCCTTCGGACTTCGCAACCGAGTAAGCGCTCTTCATCTGACCCAGAATCTGCGGCTCGCCGACAACCATCGAATCAAGGCTCGCGGCCACACGAAACAAGTGCTGTACCGCTTCCAGACCTTCGGCGTGATACAGGTGCGGTCCCAGCTTGTGGTCCGGATCGATCACTTCGCGCAGAGCAGGGAAGGCGTCGGCATCATCCTGCGAAGTCAGCGCGAACTCGACGCGATTGCACGTAGAGAGCACCATCGCTTCGGCCACTCCCGGCAACGTGCGCAATGCGCGCAGCACGGCGGGCAA
Organism: Bryobacterales bacterium; assembly: GCA_963792655.1. Lineage (GTDB taxonomy): Bacteria > Acidobacteriota > Terriglobia > Bryobacterales > Bryobacteraceae > DOZZ01. Next base: position 522,240 of record CAWBWU010000003.1, on the reverse strand, counting down.
ACGCCCTTCGGCCACCGCGAGACTTTCGCGAATCTCAACCGGCGCCGTTTTATGGCTGACGCCTGCAACCAGCAATCTCATGAGAGATGCGATTCCAATTTGACGTGAGCGGCCCACGTCAGCGCCGAGCAGAAGAGCGCGGCAATCGCCATGATCGCGGCTTTGCGCCCGCGCCATCCAGCGCTCGCGCGAAAGAACACCATGGCCAGATAGATGCCCCAGGTCACAAACGAGATGTCGATACGCGGGTCGCCAATCCAGCGCGTGCCCAATTCGATGAAGGCCCAGATACTGCCCGCTACCAGGCCGCCCGTCATGAACGCAAAGCCCACGCCGAGCGAGCGTGTGATGAGCAGGTCGAGTGTCCCAAGCGGTGGCAGGCGATGGCTGATGGCGCTCGGCAACTTCTTCTTGAGTTGGTGTTCCTGAAACAAATAGACTGTGGCGGCGACGGCGGTAAATAAGAGCGCGGCATAGGCGAGTAGTGCGCTCACGATGTGCGCCGAGAGCCACGCGCTGCGAAACGCGGCGGAACTCCACGAGTCCACCGGTTTACTGAGCGCGGCAACCATCGTCATGATGAACACCAGCGGAAAGATGAACACGCTCAAACTCTCCGCGCGATAGCGTCTGCAGACGACCAAAAACAATACGGTGATGATGAACGCGCAGAGCGACATCGATTCGAAGATCGATTGCACGGGCAGCGCGCGGAGAAAGTAACCCTGCTCGACGATCGAAACCAGATGGAACATCGCGCCGAACGAGAACGCCAGAATCGCCGCGCGGAAGAGCCGCTCACGGCGCTGTGTCAGCATCAGGATGGAAGAAGCGAGCCCAAGCGAATACAGGATCGCAGCGACGCGCAGCCAGAGCACACTGGTTTCGGACATGTCAGGGCTGTAACTTTAGTATCGCATTGGATATGGAGTGGGATATCGGCTTGCTGACGCGGCAATTGAGAATGCGTGAGCTTTCACCATTGCGCTCCTTCCAGTCGCGCCTCTGACGGGTTTAACCGCTTAATTAGCGCTGCGCTTAGTCAACCAACGTGAACGTAATATTGATTTCGGTCGACACCAGGACCGGCTCGCCGTCTTTCGTGCCGGGTTGCCAGCGCCACTGCTGCACAGCATCGATTGCGGCCTGATCGAGCGCGCTGTCCACACCTTCGTTGACGTGAATGTTGTAGGGCAAGCCGTCTTTTGAAATAGTGAGCCCCAGCTTGACGACGCCTTGGGTTTTCGCGCTCTTGGCCGAAGCTGGATACAGCGGCGACTTCTTGAAGATCACCTTTGGCGCTTGGATGCCGTCGGCGGCTCCGTATGTTTTTTCTCCCGTTGTTTGCAGCGGTGCGGCCACGATCGCGGCGCCGCCGGTGATGGCCAGCAGCGCGAAGAGCGTAGCCAGCGTGAGTCTTGCCTTTCTGAGCGTCATGGGGTTCTCCTGATTCAACTGATGAGTGATATGTCGCACGCGAGCAACTAACTGGTGTTGCAACGAGAATGGCGCGGCAGCTAACAGCGGAGCGCTGCCGGAACTACAGGCAACTTCGAGCAAAGCGGTCACATAGGTAACAGCGTTTTGCGTTCGCGCGATTGATTCCAGATCGACGGTTTGTTCGCGCAGCAGGCGAATGCGCGCCACCGCGTACCAGACCGCCGGATGAAACCAAAGCGTCGCGCGCAGGAGCTCTTCGCCGACATGCGCTAACCAGTCGTGCCGGCAGATATGCAGCAGTTCATGTGTCAGTACGGGCTCGAGTAAGTGCGGTTCCATGCGGCTGCATGCAAGCGGCAACAGGACCACAGGCTTGCGCCATCCATAACTCACCGGTCCCGCGGCTCGCTCGTTGGTCAGCACCCGCGTGCCGGATGCGATGCGGTTGACCAATTCCTGTTGCTCAGCGTTCAGCGGAAACGGAACGGATTCGAGCCGGTAACGGCGCAGTGTCACAAACCCCGCGGCGAGACGTGTCAGCAACACAGCGGCGACAGCGGTCAGCAGCCAGCCGAACCAGTGTGTGTGTGCGATGCGATCGGATGCGCGCACCACAGAGCTCACCTGATCGCGCAGCAGGAGTGGCTCGGTCGCTGGGTGTGCTTTGAAGAAGAGTGAAATCGGGCCTAAAAGCAAAGCCACAGCAAGCACGCCTTGCCAGTAATGCAACAACACGCGCGGCTGACGAACGCGCAGCACGGCCGGCAGCTACCGCCGCAGCCGCAACGAACAGTGCCAGCTGCAACCACCACGCGGCGAAACTCCCGAGCGGCATCATTTCGATTTCGCCTGCTTCAATAGCCGCTGGATTTCGGCGACGTCGCGCTCGTTCAGCTTGCGATCCTTCACCAGATGCACCAGCAACGGTTCCGCCGCGCCGTTGAAGACGCGGTCGACAAATTCCTTCACCATCCCGCCGACCACGCGCTCCTGCGGCTCGGCCGCGCGATAAACGAAGGCCCGTTCATCCACGGTCTTTTGCAGGTAGCCCTTCTGTTCCAGGATTTTCATCATGGTCATGACCGTGGTGTACGCGATCGGCCGCTGCTTGCGAAGCTCTTCGTACACCCCACGCACTGGCGCTGCCTCCAGCCGCCAGACGATCTTCATGATTTCGAGTTCCTGGGGGGTAAGGGTGGCCGCCTTCGGTCGCATTACTAATTAAATAGTACGAACGAAGTTAAGTGTCAAGCAGAAATGTCTACGGGCAGCCGTTCACCACCTGTTCCACCTGCGTTGCGATCATGCCGCAAGGCAAGAAGAACGGTTTGTCCAGGCAATGGATGGTGAGCGTTTCAGACATGGGATCGAATTCCCATTCAACGCGAATGCCTTTAGCCTCCGCCTGGCCCGAGTTGCCGTTGAGTACCAGACCTGTCGCCGCTTCGGCTTGCGTCACGATGCAGGCAAACCTCTCCTGCGTGACGCCCTGGAATATTTGTGGATCGCATTGTGACATGGAGGTCTCCTCTTTCGACTACTGTAGTCGCGTTAGCCTATTGTGCATGGCCCATTTCATTCGCCTGAACGCAAAGACGGCAATCAATGCAGACCACATCGTGCGAGTGGACCATGTGGAGATGGGTCCGATGCAGGGCGCCGGCCCGTGGTTCCTCATCGTTACTTACACGGGCGGCGGGAAAGATGAGTTCCATGGTGCTGATATCGACACCATTTTGAAGGCTGTGGGCGTGCTTGGGGAGAACGCGGCGGCGCCGGTTTCCTGATCGGGCGTTTAGCCAATCAGACGCGGAAGTGGTCGGCTCGCCAGTCGCCCAGCGATTGCTTAATCTCTTTCGCTTTCAAGTTGCCCGCAAGGGTGCGCTCGACGGCTGCAGGCAACTCCGCATCGGTGGCGAATCGCAGCGCTATCAGTTGTGACGGCGTCAATTCAGAGATTCGCGGCCGCAGTGATTCCGGCAGCAGAACCGTCATCCGCAAACGTTCTTCGAGCCGAATCACGCGGTCCTGCACCTTCAGCGCGTACAGACGAATTTTGAACACCGCGACTAGCGCGGCAAGCCCGACAACCGCGAGCCAGAGAGATACCGGCGAGGGTTCGCGCACCGCGTGCACGACGGCCCAAACCGCGCTGATCATCGCTACCGGCCCCATAAAAAAGTGAAAAGCCGGATCGAGCTTCGCGTGGTTTTTGTAGTTCTGTTCTTTCGCTTCTGGCATCGCCCGTCAGTATAACGAAAAGGCGACGGGATCTAGCGGCTTGGCCTGTGCTTCAGCGCTTGCCTGCGCCCGCACCAAGTATGCGGGTCGCCGAACCCTAGCCGAGCAGTCCGCCGTGGCCAAGGCAGGCCAATTCCCACGTCGAAACGCGGTAGCGGGCCAGGAGCGGCGGCAGCACCAGGTCCACGACATTCGGTTTGGCTGAGCGGAAACAACCCGGCGCCGAAACAATGGGGGTGCCGTCCTTGTACGCGAGCATCAGCAGGTTGCCGGGCTCCACAGGCGCCATGAAACGCTCGATCTGCGCACCCAGGGTTGTGAAAGCGCGGCCGACTGCGTCTTCCGGACCCGCCGGCGCGGTCGTGGAGGCAACAAGAATCACTGAGGGCGCGAGCGCAGTAAGTGCTGCAGAGAACGTGCCACGGCTGCTTCTTCCTCCACGCAGCCGAGCGAAAACACGGGCAGCGGGTTAAAGCGTTCCAGTCGGTGACGCATTACGCTTTCGAACATCTGCTTGGCGCGGTCGCCGCTGTGCGGATCGGTGTACAAGATGCCAATGGACGCTTGCCGGATGGGACGGGCCTGCATGATCGGACCGCGTTCGCGCAGCATTGTCACCAGCCCTTCGAGCGAGCTCTGGCCCACAGCAAACGGCGTACTCTTGACCGTTGCGATGCGCTGGCCGGGAACGGCGTAGCTGTAGTTCATGGCGGTCGCGATCACCACGCTCGAGGTGCAGTTGACCTGTTTCAACAGATCATCGTCCACCAGCACGCAGCAGGGTTCGGTCGCGATCATGTTCGCGCGTCCGCCGGGCGCAAGCTTCACTTCATAGCTGCCGCAACCGACTTCTCCGGACACAGCGCAAACGGCTTCATCTTCGCTGACCTCTCCGTCTTCCAACTGCGTGACCCAAATGCTGCCGAGGCCTTCAGATTCCAACACTTTCACGTCTTCATCACTAATTACGTGGCCTTTGGCGAGCAACTTCTTGCCACCGGGCTTGAACACCGTGCAGCAGAGGATTCTGCCGGTAGATTCTCTGACTTCAACGGTTTGTGCTCTCAATTTCGCCTCCGCACTGCAGAACTTTCAAGGATGGATTGCAATGAATGAGTGGAATATAACATGAAAAATCTAGGAAATATTTCGCTAAATAGCGAGATATTCCAAAGATTCTCAATTAAGAGGCTTTAATCGTCGGGAGAATTGTAAATGGCTCGCCGGATTCGGCTTGAGTGTGCTGGGCCCAGCGTGAATAATCCAACACTCGGAGCACTGCGATCTCGTCGCAGCATTGGAATTTTGGGCAGCGCAAACAGTCTTTCCAGACCTTCAACGGCAGTGTGCCGCGCTCGACTTCCTGGAACGCGACCTTGCGGAAGAAGCCCGGTACATAGGTGAATGCGAACACCGCGCCCAACTCGAACGCAATCGCTTCCTCCACCAGATGCTCCACCATCAAGCGCCCCACGCCCCGGACCTTCGCTTCTTCCGCGACGGCGAGCGACCGGATTTCACCAGCCACCGGACTATAGAAGTGAAGTGCGCCGCACCCCACCAGCTTCTCTCCGGAATAGATGACTGAAAAATCGCGGACATTTTCCGAGATCTCAAACTCAGTGCGCGCCAGCATGATGCCATCAGCTGCATAGCCGTTGATCAGACCGAGGAGCGGCGCGATGTCGCGCATTCCCGCTTTGCGCACTGTCAGCGGAAAGGTGGGGCCGGCGCGCTCGAACTGACTCTCCTGGGTAAGCCCGCTGATCACGCGCGCTCCTTGGCGTAGGTAATGCCGGTGCCCGCTGACTCACCCGCCACAGATTTCAAAATGATCGATTCCGCGGCGCCCGGCACGATGCGCACCACACCCACGCCGCCCGCCAGTGCTGCGGTTGCGGCTTCGAGCTTGGCCTGCATGCCGCCTTGTGCAACACCGCTCGCAATAAGATCGGCGCACGCCTCCGGGGTGAGCTGACTGAGCACGCGTCCGTCACGATCCATCACGCCCTTGACGTCGGTGAGAAACAACAGCAGATCCGCGCCGAACGCTTTCGCGCATGCCGTCGCCATCTGATCGCCATTGATGTTGAACAGTTCTCCTCGCGCATTTCCACCGATACAGGCGATCACCGGAGTGTAGCCATGCTTTAGCAGCACCTGTGCGAGCCCCGCATCGGAGCCGGTGACGCGGCCCACGGAGCCGAGTTCCTCATTCATCGGTTCAGCCTGAACCAATCCGGCATCAATGCCGCTCAGCCCTACGGCGCGCAGCCCGGTCTGAGCCAGCGCTGCCACCAGAGCTTTGTTGACGCGTGCCACCCACCACTTTGACCACTGCGTCCAGAACCTCGGGAGTGGTCACGCGCAAACCATTAACGAAACGGCTTTCGACTCCGCGCTGCTCAAGAAAACGCGTGATCTGCTTGCCGCCGCCATGCACCACGACCACCTGATGATTCAGACCAGCCGCCGCCGCGATCTGCTGCGCCAGCGCACGCTGCGTCTCCGGATGATCGAGCAGCGTACCGCCGATCTTCAACAGCACCTTCATACGAGTCCTGCCGTTTCCGGCAAGCCGAGGATCAAATTCAGATTCTGTACAGCCTGACCCGCTGCGCCCTTCACCAGGTTGTCGATCGCCGAAACCACGACGGCGCGTTTCGTAGGGGCATCGAACACCACACCCAAATCGCAATAGTTCGTGTGCGCCACGCCGCGAAGATCGGGCAGGTCCGTGCGTACGCGGATGAACGGCTCACCGCGGTAACGCTCCCGATAGACATCGGCGAGGTCGCCGACATTCTTTATGCCTGTGGTGCGGAAATAGATCGTTTCCAGGATCCCGCGATGGACGGGCAGCAGTTGTGCGGTGAAGCTGAACTCCTCCTCGGTGAGGCCAGAGTTCATGAGCACCTCGGGCACGTGGCGATGGTCCAGCACGCTATAGGCGCTGAAGTTTTCCGTCACCTCACAGAAGCTGGTCTTCAGGCTCGGTTTGCGCCCCGCGCCGCTCACGCCGGACTTGGCGTCGCACACCACACCGCGCCCGCGATCGATGACCCCCGCCTGCAACAACGGCTGCAAGGCCAGATTTGCCGCCGTGGGGTAACAACCAGGGTTCGCCACCAGTCGCGCAGGCCGAATTTGTTCCCGGTAGAACTCCGGCAGCCCGTACGAGGCCTCCGCCAGCAACGCGGGTTCGGGATGCTGCGCCCCGTACCACCGCTGGTGAGATTCAGGGGTCTTTAGCCGGAATGCGCCGCTGAGGTCTACAACTTTGGCTCCCGCGGCCAACATACCCGGCGTCAAGGCCAGTGACACTTCCACAGGCGTTGCAAGCAATACCGCCCGCAGACCCGCTGATTTCACGGCTTCCGGGGTACAGGAAATGGATGGCAAGCGCGCCGGGGATTGCTTCGTCGGTATTCGCGTCGACCGCGTCCTGGCGGTGTTCGAGCAGGACCGGCGAGATGCCCGGATGCCGGCGCAAAATGCGCACCAGTTCCGCCCCGCTGTAGCCGCGATGGCCAACAATGCCGACGCCGATCCCCATGTTTATTTATTCATTCCCTCTGAATAAATATACCACCAGCCGAACAGCGGATGCGGTTGATCAGCGTGGCCTCGTGTAGAGCCGAGCGATTACAAATTCTAACTTTCGTGGGCACTTTTCTCGGCTAAATCCCCGAGAAATGGGAGCGAGAATCTCTCATTCTGCCAAGCCTTCACCATCATGAAGATTTGGACGCCCGTGATCAGTGTCAACAACACGGAACCGACCGGGAAGACCGACCCGGGCAAGTTTTGAAAGACGGGGCGGATGGCCCATTCCACCAGAAGATGTACCGCAAATACATAGAGCCCCTGAAACGCGTGAAAACGCAGATCTAAATTCGAGCGGAAGCGCGCAGTGGCGAGCACCACGACCGCCGCGATCCAGCCGAACAGGGGCGCATAACAGAGAATTGCGGCGGTGCGAGGGCTGATAGACTCCAGCGGATCATTTCGCCGCGGACTCTGTTGCCACGTACCGGCGACTGGCTGAACCGAGCCGCATCGAGGGCAATAACGGTCCTGATCCTGGACCTGATTCCCGCAAGTGCTGCAAAAAGGCATCTGTTGGAGAATACGCCAGAATGCACCAGAATGTTCCCGGGCCGGAACTGATACGATCACTAACCATGTGGATACGCGTTCTAGCTCTAATGCTTGCGGCGTCCGGCACGGTTGCGGCCGCCGGCAAGTCGCTCGATGTTTACTTTATTGACGTGGAAGGCGGGCAGTCTACGCTGGTCGTTTCACCTTCCGGAGAAAGCCTGCTGATCGACACCGGCTGGCCTGGTTTCGAACAGCGCGACGCCAAGCGCATTGTGGCGGCCGCGCATGCCGCAGGTCTGAAACAGATCGACAACTTGCTGATCACTCACTTTCACATCGACCACGCGGGGGGCGTGCCGCAGCTCGCGGCGCTCATCCCAATCCGCAACTTCATCGACCACGGCGAGAGCATCGAGAAAGATCCGGGTGGTACCAAGCTCTATAACGACTACCTTGCCGTTCGTGACAAGGCCAAACACACCGAAGCGGTCCCTGGCATGATGCTTCCTTTGCGCGGCGTGAAAGTTGAGGTTCTTACTGCTGCCGGCAAGCGCATCGATAAGCCGCTGCCCGGCGCGGGTGCGCCGAATCCCTTCTGTTCCGAGACCAAATTGCGCGACACCGATCCGACCGAGAATGCGCAATCTATCGGCACCTTCTTCACCTTCGGCAAGTTCCGCATGGTCGACTTGGGCGACCTGACCTGGAACAAAGAGTACGATCTGATGTGTCCGAACAATAGGCTCGGCACCGTTGACGTGTACGTGGTTACGCATCACGGAATGAACATGTCCGGCACTCCGGCGATGGTGGCTGGCCTGAGCCCGCGTGTCGCCATCATGGACAACGGTGCGCGCAAGGGCGGCACGGCCGAAGCATGGGACACCATCCACAACACAAAGGCGGTGGAGGACATCTGGCAACTGCATCGTGCGATTGCCGGCGGCGACGCACACAACGCCGGTGAGAAGTTCGTTGCCAATGTCGAAGAGAAGCCCGATGAAGGCCACTACATCAAGCTCAGCGCGATGCAGGATGGCAGCTTCTCAGTAACCAACAGCCGCAACAACTGGACCAAGCAGTATCCTGCCAGGTAAGTAAACTCTCACGGGACCAGCCCGGCGCTGGTCCCTATAACTTCACGCGCCGCAGCCGCAAAGCATTGGCAATCACCGACACCGAACTGAACGTCATCGCTGCACTCGCAATCATCGGGCTGAGCACGATCCCGAATTGCGGGTACAGCAACCCCGCCGCGACCGGCACGCCCAGCAAGTTATAGAGAAACGCAAACCACAAGTTCTGGCGAATATTGCGCATCGTCGCGCGGCTTAGGTGAATGGCGCGCACGATTCCACGCAGGTCGCCCTTCAACAAAGTCACGCCCGCGCTTTCCATAGCAATGTCGGTGCCCGTGCCCATCGCGATGCCCACTTGCGCCTGGGCCAATGCCGGCGCATCGTTCACGCCGTCGCCTGCCATGGCCACAATTTGACCCTGCTGTTGCAGCCTGGCGATCACCGCGCCCTTTTGCGCGGGCAGCACCCCGGCTTCAATCTCATCGATACCTAAAACTTTGCCGACCGCGCGCGCCGTTTGCTCACGATCACCCGTCAGCATAATGACCCGCACTCCGTCACGGCGCAGTGCTTGCATGGCGTCGAGAGCCGATGCTTTGATCTCATCCGCAACGGCCAACACACCGGCGAGCGCGCCATCGACCGCGACAAAAATCAAAGTGCCGTCCGCGTCGTGCTGCACCGTGCTCGACATCAACGCCGCGCTCTTTGAGCAACTGTTCATTGCCGGCGAGAACCTCTTTGCCATCCACTGAGCCCGACGCGCCCTGACCCGCGAGCGCTTGAAAACCTGATGGCTGATGCAACACGACACCACGCTGTTTTGCGCCTTGCACGATGGCCGCAGCGACCGGATGCTCGCTTGCCTGTTCGAGGCTGGCCGCGACGCGAAGCAACTCCGCATCATCCCAACCCGGCGCTGGCTGGATCGACGTGAGCGCCGGCTTGCCTTCCGTGAGCGTGCCGGTTTTATCAATCACCAGCGTGCGCGCTTTTCCTAAAATCTCGAGCGCTTCCGCATTGCGGATCAGCACGCCTTCGGTTGCGCCGCGCCCTGTTCCCGTCATGATCGACATCGGCGTGGCAAGACCCAAGGCACAAGGGCACGCGATGATGAGCACCGCGACGGCATTCACCAGTGCATGCGCAAAGCGCGGCTCCGGTCCCCAGATCGCCCAGAGCGCGAACGTGATTGCTGCAACGGCAACAACCGCCGGAACGAAGTAAGCTGCTACGCGGTCGGCCACGCGCTGAATCGGTGCTCGTGTGCGTTGCGCCTGGCTCACCAGCCGCACGATTTGCGCGAGCATCGTCTCACTGCCTACCCGTTCCGCGCGCATCAGGAACGAACCCGCGCCGTTCAACGTGCCGCCGGTAACGCTCGCGCCCACAACCTTCTCGACCGGCAGCGATTCACCCGTGAGCATCGATTCGTTTACCGTGCTGTTGCCTTCCAGCACGATTCCATCTGTCGGCACTGCTTCGCCGGGGCGCACGCGCAATCGGAACCCGCGCTGCACCTGGTCGAGCGCGAGGTCTTCCTCGCGCCCATCGAACAGAACCACGCGAGCGGTCTTGGGCGTCAGATTCAGGAGCGACTTCAGCGCGCTACTGGTCTGCTGCCGTGCGCGCAATTCGAGCACCTGGCCCAGCAGCACTAACGTGACGATCACCGCTGCGGGTTCGAAGTAGCCTTCCACCTGTCCCATCCGGTTATGAAACGAGGCAGGGAAGCGCGACGGCACCAACAGCGCTGCAACACTGAACAGATACGCGCTGCCGGAGCCGAGCCCGATGAGCGTGAACATGTTCGGGCTGCGATGAACGATCGACATCCACGCGCGTTCCCAGATCGGCCAACCGGCCCAAAGCACGACAGGCGTGGCGAGCAGGAATTCGACATAAGGCATCCAAGCCATTGCGGCGGCGTGCTGCAAAGAGAGACCGGGAATGAAATCGCTGAACATCATCAGCAGAATCGGTGCACTCAACAGCAGCGCGAGACGGAAGCGGCGCGTCATGTCGTGCAGTTCGGTGTTGTCTTCGGGCTCGGCCGTCACCGTCATCGGCTCGAGCGCCATGCCGCACAGCGGGCATACACCCGGTTTGCTTTGCACGATCTCCGGATGCATCGGGCATGTATATTCCACACCGGCTACGGCAGCCGGTGGTGGAGGCGGCGTGCCAGCAAGATACGCATCGGGATTGCGTTCGAACTTGTGCAGACAACCCGTTGCGCAGAAGAAATATTCCGTGCCGTTGTACGTTGTGCGGCCCGCAGCACGCGCCGGGTCGACCTGCATGCCGCACACGGGGTCCTTCTTTTTGGCGGCGTTCAGGATGGGAAAGTGTGCCGAGCTCATGCTGCTTTCAGCGTCTCACTGTTGCTTACCTTGCAAGCGCACGCGCAAAAAGACGTTGGCTCCGAAGGGATGCTCGCCATAGTAAGGCTGAATCGCGGCCGGGATTGAATACGCTTCCACGTTGAACCCGAGCCCCGTCTGCAGAGCGGCGAACAACGGAAAGTCGCGCGTATAGCCTGCAGTGAATGCGCGCACGCGAAAGGTGCTGCCATACAGTTGATTCAACCGTGTCTCCACATCCGGCTGATTGCGAAACAGTTCATCTTTGTCGACAAGCTCCGCGCGGCCGGTAAGAAAGTTTCGAGCAGAAAGAGGCACCACTGTTTCGGCGAGATACGAATTTGTATTGTGCGCCGTGCCGTCGCGATGATTGCGTCCCCAAATCAGACTCGACGACCAGCTACTGCCTTGCATGGGTCTGGAGTAATGCACCGAGGCAGTGCTGCGGAATTGATTCGTTGTCTCCAGCTCTTCGGGCTTGACCAGATGCGCTACGGAAACCTGCGCAGCCCAGTTCTTCGAAGGCGTAATCCAGAGCCGCGTCGACCAGGAATTCACCGGCCCCGAATCGATGTTCCACCGGTTCTCATTTGGTTCGGAGCCGTAGAATCCGCTTGCTTCCAGCCGAAGCTTCTTATATTGGATACCGCCGGTGATGACATCGTTCGCGATGTGTGTCGAATCCTGCCAGTGGTGCGACAGCGTGGCCTGCGGCAACTCAGCGGCAGACGCGCGATGCGGATACGCCACGGGGCCGATCGCCGGATCACCAACGGGCGAGAACGAGAGTTGCAGGATGGTGTGTTCACCGGCCGAGCGCGCATACTGAATGCCCGCAGCCATGATCAAGTCGTGCGGATGTTGCGCATCCACCAACGCTTTCCCATATGCCGTCTCGCCCGTTTGGAAAAGCAACGGATAGCTGCGATGACGAATGGTGAGCGGATCGAGACTCATCATCACTTGAATCTGTACTGCAGCCTTCGCGCCTGCCGAATGTTCTACGTTCGCCATGAACCAGTTGGCGGAGTAAAGCTTGTCGGCTCCGCGCGGGCCAGACTGTTGCGTATCGTTGATGAAAGCCTGCGCCATGAACATCGTGTTCCACGAACCCCGCTGCACCATGCGCATCGGCATCTGCCATGACAACGGGTTGACGGCTGTACCCGACGACAGGCTCAACAGAAAGGTTCCGGCAGTATTGGTTTCGCTCATTTGCATACCCGGCATATCGGGCATCGCTGCGTCATGTTGCGCAAACGCGCACCACGGAAGCAGAAGAATTATGGGTAAAAACGAAAAGGACAAAGGATCTCCAAAGCAAGCACAGGGATCGCGCCAGACGGCGCGCGTTTGAGAGCAGTGGGAAGACGAGATACTTCTAGACGCGGAGCGCGAGCAGAATGGGTGGCGAATCGACCGTGCGCAGAACTGCGCGCGGTTGCTCCGAGTGCATCCTGAGATGAAACATTGGTGCCGCGTATGATGCGGACAGCGTGGCGATATGAATCTCTACACGTTGCGCGGTTTCGCCAGGTGCAGGTACTTTGACGCACGCTGTTTCGTGCTTCGGCCCCGATCCATGCGGTTTCGGGCAGCATCGATGCGGATCAGTCGGCGGAACGCTGAAGAAGCACGAAGCCGCGCACTGGGCGTTCGCTAACGCTGTGGTAAGCACCAACAATGCCAGGCAGCGTTGAAGGAACAGCAACATTCTATTGCCATGATAACGGCTTATGAAGTGGCTCCCGCTGCGCACCCTTGCAGAGGCGCGACGCGGGAGGAGCGCAAGAGCACGCTTTGACCGCGCCTTCGATGTAACAACGTTGATCAGCCTCTGCCCGGAAATGGCGTCACATGCATCGGGTACCTCGCGCTGCGCGCACGATGCGGATCGTTCGCCTTCACTACTTCGTCGATGCGGTGCTGGTTGTCCGTCGCGAGCAACTTGCGCCGTTGCCGTGCCCAGGCTTCCAACTCCGGCGCGCCAGATCCCGTGATGTCGATGCGGTGAGAGGAATTCGGCGCGAGGCGCAGCGCCATCCCTTCGTGCATCACCGTGATCCGCACGCCGCCTGGGAAGTTGCCGCTCTTTAAGATCGCTGAGCCTCTCACAATTTCAATTTGTGCATCGGCCAGCTCTTTATCCAGCATGCGCACAGCGCTGTCGTGACCAACCCAGAGAAAGACCTCGGGCGCGAGCAACAGTTCCACATCGCCTTCGCCGGTGCTCAGCACCGAGCCAACGGGAAGGTCAGGGAAGCGCGCGTGGATCTCGGGGACCGGTGTGGTGTCGATCCAGACTTCACCCTCGGATGCATGCACGATGCCCGAATGCGTCGACAACACAGACTGAGCGCAGAGTGGCGGCAAGACGAGCGCCAGAAAAACAAGCGGGACCCTCAACGTATTTCAATATACCGGGCAAAAGGTATAGTGACTCTGAATGCGATCGTTGTTGCTTTGCATCTTGATGTCGGCCACTCTTGCCACCGCTGCGCCGAAAGCCGAGCTGAGCGCCAGGACGCTCGACGGCCAGAAAGTACATCTCAAAGATTTGCGCGGCAGCCTGGTGGTGTTGAACTTCTGGGCGACGTGGTGCATGCCTTGCCGTGAAGAGATGCCCATGTTGGTGAAGGCAGCGCAGCAAACGACCAGAACCGATCTGCACTTCGTCGCGATCTCGGTGGACGACGCCAAGACCCGTGCAGCCATTGCGGAATCGGTCGCCCGTTACGCGATTCCGTTTCCAGTTTGGACCGGAGCTAACGGTGACGACGTTTATCGATTATCGAAGGGCGAGGCCGTTCCAGCGACCATATTCATTGATCGCGATGGCGCCATACTGTCGATTGTTTCGGGGCAGATTCGCGAGCCGGAACTGCTTGAACGCCTGGCCTGGTTGACCGGAGATCGCAAGGGAGCCGCGCCGGCTGAGTTCGTCTCACACGTGAAGTAGCTCTTTTTGACTATTGTTTGGGGCGGATCAACCCGGTACGATCCACTCAATGCACACTCGCTTCGTGGTCTCCGCTTTGCTGTTGTGTTCCGCCACACACCTCTACGGACAGGGCTGTATCGTGGCGCGCTCGAGCTCTTCCACTGGCGGCCCCGAGTCTGAAGGTGGCTACCTTAGCCCTGGCGAGTTCCAGTTTTCACTGGGCCTGCGCCACCAGTTTTCGTTCCGGCATTTCGTGGGGGATGTCGAACAAAAGCAGCGCATCGCGCAGGGCACGCAGATCATGAACAAGGTGAACCTGCTGAACTTCAATCTGGATTACCAGTTGACGAATCGTTTCAGCCTTCAAGTGGATGCGCCGCTGCTGCTTGCGAGCCGACGCGCACACAACTCGCCCGTGACGAATACCGCGCAAGGCGTGGGCGACATCATCGTTTCGGCACAAGGCTGGCTCTGGGATACGCGAGAGAACACGAAGGGCAACGTTGCTTTCACCTTGGGCGCGCAACTACCGTCCGGCAATGACAAAGTAATCAATACGGTGAACCGGTTCGACGGCAAGGGTCCTGTGCCGAGCCTTGTCGATTACTCGATCCAACCTGGTTCGGGCGGCTACGGAATTGTTTTTGGGTGGCAGTCGTTCAAGAACTTCGGCAGCACGGCGCAGGTGTTCTTCAACGGGAGCTACATCGCCACGCCGCAAGATACAAACGGCATCGTGCGCTCGCTCACGGCCAAGCCTTTGCTGCAGCAGGTTTCGATCTCCGATCAGTATTTGCTTGAGGCCGGTGTGACTGCGCCGGTGCGCAAGGTGCGCGGCCTTTCACTCACGTTCGGACCGCGTTGGGAAGGCGTCCCCGCGAAGGATCTGATTGGCGACAACGACGGATTCCGCCGCTCGGGTTATGCCGTCTCAATTGAAGGCGGCGGCCAATACCAACATGGACGGCATCTGGTCACCGCGACAGTTGGACGCGCGATCCATCGCGATCGCACCCGCAGCTATCCGGACCGTGTGTACGGTGCTCACGGCGACGCGGCCTTTGCAGACTATTTGTGGCTGGCGAGCTATTCCGTCCGCTTCGGCGGCGCACACCATGCGCACCACATGAGCAACGATCCGGACGCAGGCCACGGCGCAAGCGAGTAGCGTCAGGCTCGAATTCTAATCTCCAGGTCGGCTTAGGCCCGCCAGACGACTTCGCCACGCACGATGGTGGTGGTTGCACCCCCTCGGAATCGATGAGCATTGAACGGTGAGTTCTTGCTCTTCGATTCCGATTTTGCTGCTTCGTAGGTCCACTCGCGGTCGAGACTGAAGATCGTCACGTCACCCGATGCGCCCGGCGAGAGTGTGCCGCGCTGCAAGCTGAGCACGCCCGCGGGTCCCGTGGTGAACAGCGACACCAGCTTCATCAGCGAAATTTTCCCGCTGTGCAACAACACTTCGAGCGCAAGCCCGATCGCTGTTTCAAGACCGGTGATGCCGAAGGGACAGCGCTCGAACTCCTGCATCTTTTCATCGCCCGGGTGCGGCGCATGGTCTGTTGCGATCGCGTCGATCGCACCGTCCACAATGGCCGCAACCATTGCATCCACATCAGCCTGCGTGCGCAATGGCGGCTTCATTTTATAGTGGCTGTCGTAATCGCGCAGCTCGGCATCGGTCAGGACAAAGTGATGCGGGCACACTTCGGTGGTCACGCGTAGTTTGCGCGCTTTCGCAAACGCCACCATCGCAGCGGCATGCCGCGTGGAGATGTGCGCTACGTGATAGCGCGCGCCCGTCAGTTCGGCGAGCAGGATGTCACGCGCGACCATCACATCTTCCGCAGCCGCCGGAATGCCGCGCAGGCCGAGGCTGGTCGAGTGCTTACCTTCATGCATGTCGCCGCCGGCGCTGAGGTTCAGGTCTTCGCAATGCTCGATGACCGGCAGGTCGTACGATCGCGCCACTTCCATCGCACGGCGAATCACGCGAGCGTTCATCACTGGGCGCCCGTCATCGCTGATCGCTACAATGCCGGCCTGTTTCATCAGACCGATGGACGCCAGCTCTTCGCCCGCGCTGCCCTTGGTAATCGCGCCAATCGGGAACACATTCACTGCGGCATGGCTGCGTGCGCGCTGCACGATATAACTGGTGACGGTTGCGTTATCGTTCACCGGCTTGGTGTTCGGCATGCAACAGATGCTGGTGAAGCCGCCCGCGGCTGCGGCGCGCGCGCCGGTCTCGATGGTTTCAGAGTGTTCGAAGCCCGGTTCGCGCAGGTGCACATGCATGTCGATGAAACCGGGCGCGACGATGAGCCCCGTCGCATCGAGCACTTCGGCATCGCGATGCGTTGCTCCGTGGGCGGCGAACTTGCCGTCCACAATCAACACATCGCCAATTTCGTCGCGGCCTGTCGACGGGTCCACCACGCGGCCATTGCGAATCAGCAGTGTGCTCACGCGACCACCTTTTCGAGCACGGCCATGCGCACCGCAATCCCGTTCTCCACTTGATTGAGAATCACCGAACGCTGGCTGTCGGCAACTTCGCTCGATAGCTCACGCCCGCGGTTGATGGGCCCAGGGTGCATGACGATCGCTTCGGGGTGCGCCAGCGCGAGATGCTCCAGGCGCAAGCCGTAAAACTGGAAGTATTCGCCTTCCGCCATCGACACTTCATGCTGCCGCTCAAGCTGCACGCGCAGCATCATGATGACGTCCGCGTTGTGAATGGCTTCGCGAATATCGTGTGTCAAAGTCGACGCCGGGCGCCAAAGAAGCAAGCTGCGGAGGCAGCCACGGCGCAGGGCCGCAGAGCACGATGTCTGCTTGAAACTTCGAGAGCAGGTGCACGTTGGAGCGAGCAACCCGGCTATGCGCGATGTCGCCGATGATCGCAACACGTAAGCCGTCGAGCTTTGGTACGCGATCGAGTATCGTCAGTGCATCGAGCAGCGCCTGCGTGGGATGTTCGTGCATGCCATCGCCGGCGTTGACGATGGGAATGTTGAGGTAGCGCGCAAGAAAATGCGGCGCGCCCGATGCGGAGTGCCGCATCACGATCGCCTGTGGACGCATCGCGCCCAGCGTGTTGAGCGTGTCCACCAGCGACTCACCTTTCGACACACTCGAGCCGGCAGCCGTGATCGAGATAGACTCGGCACCGAGACGGCGCGCCGCGATTTCGAAGCTTGTACGGGTGCGCGTCGAGGCTTCGAAAAACAAATTCACGATCATCTTGCCGCGCAGGAGATCGAGCCGCGGCATGGATTGAAAATCGCGCGAGCGCCGCAGGATGGCTTCGATGTCACCGCGGCTCAGGGCTTCGATCCCGAGCAGGCCGCCCTTCATCGCGCTAAACGGCCCGCTCGCACAGCAAAACTTTTTCCATCTGGTCGACTTCCTGAAACTTCACTTCGATGATCTCGATGTCGGAAGTCTGGACAGTGCGCCCCACGTAGCGCGCTTCAATGGGCAGTTCGCGATGACCGCGATCGATCAGCACCAGCAGTTGCACGCGCGCGGGCCGGCCATGATCGAACAGCGCATCCAGCGCGCTGCGAATGGTGCGTCCGGTGTAGAGCACGTCGTCCATCAGGATAATGTCTTTGCCGTGCACCGAGAACGGAATCTCCGTCGCGCTCACCACTGGCTTGTGGCCCACGGTGCTCAAATCGTCGCGATAAAGATTGATATCGAGAATGCCCGTGGGAACTTCACGGTTCTCCAGGGTCTTGATCTTCGCCGCCAGACGTTGCGCGAGCGGAACGCCGCGGCGCCGAATGCCGATGAACGCCAGAGCATCCAGATTGTCTGTCTTTTCGAGAACTTCATGGGCCAGGCGAACCAGCGTGCGGTCGATTTCGCTGGCGCTCATGAGCTGGCTTTTGACGACGGTCGATGCCATGGGAAGCAACAGCGTAGCATACCTGGCTACAGCGAACTCGCGCGCTAATAGCGCTTCATGCGGCTTTGAATGCGGCGCGCCAGCTTATCGATTTCATCGAGCTTCTTGAGCATCGAAACCGACAGCACATGGCTATCTTGTTTTTGCAACTCGTCCTCGAACGCCTTGGCAAGTCCGGCCAACTGCGCCGCGTCTTTCAGATCGTGTTCGTGGTCTTGTTTGACGATGGCTTCGTTTTGGCTTTTGCCGTTGGGAAGCTTCGGGTCGAGCGGTGCTCCGAACGTGGAAGGGTGGCGCTCGGCCGGGCCGGTTTCCACCTGACTGGCAGCCGAAACCGACAGCAGAAACAGCATTAAGACGGCACGAAGCATAGGAAACCTGATTGTTATCATACGGGAAATGCGACAAGTGAACGTGGGTCTGGTGGGCCTGGGAAACGTGGGCTCCGGGACCGCGCAAATCCTTGCCGAAACCGCCGATCAGATCTCTCTCAAGCTCGGTTTCGATCTCAACGTGCGCGCGGTTTGCAGCCGCTCGATCGAGGGTAAGCAGTTGCCACCCCAACTGGGTGACGTGCGGCGCACGGCGGATTGGCGCGATGTCGTCAACGATCCCGAGATACACATCGTCGCGGAACTCGTCGGCGGTACGCATGTCGCGCGGGAGGTGATCGACGCCGCGATCGCGAAGGGCAAGTCGGTAGTGACCGCGAACAAAGAGCTGATGGCGCTGTGCGGCAGCGAAATTTACGATCAGGCGATTCGCGCCGGAGTCAACATTGCGATGGAGGCGAGCGTCGCCGGTGGTATTCCGATTCACGCTGTGCTGCGCGAAGGCATTTCGGGCGATCGCGTGACGGCTTTCTCGGGCATCCTGAACGGCACTTGCAACTACATCCTGACGGAGATGGAACGGCACGGCACTCCGCTCGAAACGGTGCTGGCTGAAGCGCAGCGGCTTGGATATGCAGAAGCTGATCCGAGCGCGGATATCGATGGCTTCGATGCGCGTTCGAAGCTCGCGATCCTTGCGGCATTGGCTTTCGGCGAGCGCATCACGCCGGCGGATATCTATGTCGAAGGCATCCGCCGCATCACGGCCGACCGACTTTCGTTACGCACGCGAACTGGGCCACACCATCCGGCTGGTGGGCTCCGCGCGGCAATCTTCCGAAGGGGTGATTCTTTCGGTGCGCCCGGCACTGCTGGCGCGGCACACGATCCTAGCGGCGGTGCAGGGAGCGTACAACGGCATCTGGGTGAAGGGCCAGTATGGCGAGGATACCTTCTACTACGGACGCGGCGCGGGCGCATCGCCCACGGGTGTGGCTGTGGTGAGCGATCTGATGCGCGTCGCGCGCGAGATTCGCTCCGGCAGCAAGCAACGTGTTTCACCGTTCGCGCATGAGCGGTTGGGCGAGTACAAACCCGTCGCCGTCACGTTGCAGAAGAACTCTTACTATCTGCGTTTCCGCGTGACGGATAGGCCGGGCATTATCGCTGCGCTGGCGGGCATTCTGGCCGAACAACACATCAGTCTCGAAGCCGTGTTGCAGGAGCCGTGTGAGACCAAAGGCGACCTGCCGTTCGTCATCACCGTTGAACCGACGACGGAACGCTCGATCCGCGAAGCCATCGCGCGAATGTCGCAGCTCGATTTCCTGCTGGAGCCGCCGCTCGCGATGCCCATCGAAGCACCCTATTGAGTACAATAAAGAGGACTCATCATCTCCTCCTCGGGCGGGAGTAACTCAGTGGTAGAGTCTCAGCCTTCCAAGCTGTTGGTTGCGGGTTCGATTCCCGTCTCCCGCTCCATATTTTTCAACGACTTAGCAAATTTAAACATTCCACGACATTCCGTAAGCTCGCGCTCAAGGGTGTTGAAACCCGGTGACGATCGGTCTTAACGCCAAGAATCCGGAAGCTCATCTTTGAGCCGTGATAGTTGGTGGAATTACGACTTAGGGTCAAAGAACCGCGGTCGACCTCGATCCCCTCTGAGTGGTGGGTCAGTGGGGCCAACCGGAGAACCGCTGATGCGAGCACCAACAAAATGGGGCGCCGTCTGGAGCGTTGGCCCACCGGGTGCGTCGGCACTGCCGGTAAACAAGCCGACGGGTCCAGCTTCCGGATTGCCGACCAACCGCTCGCCGCCGGCAAACGCTATGCCTTCAGGAATGATTTACCGAAAGCAATAAGCTCTGGCACTCTTCGCTGTAAAAGGCCGAATGCACCTGTTGTCCTTCGCTCGAGGGGATACCGTTGTTAGCCACTCAGGTAGCCTTGACTCGGCCCGCGCATGTTCTACGTGGCGAAGCGCAGCGTCAAGCCAAGCGGTGGGCCAGCACCTTCAGAGCAGCTGGCTTTAGGTTAGGAATGCGTCGGAAACCGGTATTGCTACTTTGAAAAGCTTCGAAGTCGCCGTTTGAGCTAGGACGCAGTTCTACCGCCCGGCCCCGGATCTCGGCCGTAACGATTGGACCCGCCCGGCGCCAATCTACAAGAACCGTTCGTAAGCGACTCGGGTGCGCCGCTACATCAGCTGTGCAGCCGCACCGCTTATCAGGGTCAGGGCACGTCACTTCTTTGATCGAGCTTTTCGCCGAAGATCCTATCCACTCTGGAAGAGAGCTAAGGTTCAACAACGTTCCTGCCTGCGCCTTGCGACGAATGGCGTCATCAACATACAGCGATTGATCAATTCGATCTGGATCGCCTCATCTGCGGCGCGTTCTCTTGGAGTTAAGTCTTGTCGTCCATCGTAGGGAAGCGCGCCACCGAGAAGCTGGTAAATCAGAATTTCGAGTTGATACACGTCGCCCTTAACACTATATTTCTGGTGTCGAAGGATTCGGGCGGTCGAAACAGAATCACTGTGTTTTTGAAGCCGCCGTCTCCTTTTTCTCCAGCAGCTAGCGCTTTGACACTCCCGAAATCCGCTATTGCGGCGTCCCTGCGTCCATCACAATGTTTGCTGGCTTGAGATCCCGGTGTAGCATCCCGCTCGCATGAATAGCGCTCGTTCCGGCGCAAGCTCCAAGTGCCACGTCAATCGCGGAATGTACCGATGGATGTGAAGAGAATGAAGTCATCCAAGTCGCCGCAGTGCAGCGGGGAGTCACAAAGCAGGCCCACTCGTCCGACACATTGCGAGCGTCGAGAATCGGTAAGACGTTCGGCGAATTTATTTGGAAAGCTGTCGCGGTTCTTCGTGTCGCTCCTCGCCGGGTATTTCTGCCGTAAAATTTGATTGCAACGCTCGCGTTGGAGATGCGATTGAAAGCAAAGAACAGGTATCCGTTCGCTCCGCGTTTTACTTCCTCGAAGTCCCTGTAGTGGCTGTCTAACTCCGTGAGAGCCGTGAGGATTTCGTCCGGACCGGCGAACCCAGACATATTTAGGCGTTCCGCAGCGCGACCGCCGCCGCCTTGAAAGCGGGCTCAAGGTAACGGTGAATTGAAGCCGTGTCCTCACATTTGTTGATTCGATTTCCGGACACGAACTCGGTCGCGCATGGCGCATTGGCCAACACGATCCCTTCCATCTTCAAGGCTGCGGCACGGGCCTGCATCGCACCCTTTTCAGGCTTTTCTTTGATTGCGATCAGCGTGGGCGCAGTAGCGTTGAACGTAGTCTGCACGGCCCGCTGGAAGGCGATCAGAGCATCACGGGACCGAGTTTCCCCGAGTGCGAGGCGGTTACTTTGTACTAGATTGAGTCCCTCCTCGGCCTTCTCCAGAAGGACATAGTTCATATTGCTTCCGGCGAACTCGATCCCGAGGACACGCATATGCTGTGTATTCTACCTGGGGTACGGCTGCGGCTCGCAATCGACGATCGGCGCTGGCCAGCTAATCGCCCAAAGGCGCGACGTCCCGGCTGTATGACACGCTCCAGGTGACGGAACCGACTCTGTGCGAGCACTACTTGGGCAGGGGAGCCTGTCCTTCTCTACGCTGAACTGTCACGGCATGCAACTCACAATCTCACCGAAATTGCGCTGCAGATCGGAGGTCAGAAGCCATTTCGGAAACTGTTCGCGCACCTTGCGAAGGTCGCTGATGTAGCAGATGTGGCCGCCAGTTCGAATTAGCGTGGATTTCACAGGACCTGTAGGACTGGCCCCATGGGATCAGGGGCCGCTCAGCCTTCGAAGCTGTTGGTTGCGGGTTCGATTCCCGTCTCCGCTCCAATCAATCTTTTGAAAGCTTTCACATGGGAACGCCAATCTCCAGATTGGCGCCGAGTGCCCTGAATCTTAGCTCCTGTTGTTCAGAACGCCGCTGACGTGTAACCTCAGCACGATGGCCGTTCGCGCGCGCATTCTCCTGGTGGATGACGATCCCGATATCCACGCCCTGCTCGGCATGGCGCTCGGACCCGAAGGTTACGAACTCACTTCTGTGACAGATGGCTTGCAGGCGCTGGAGTGTTTGCGGTCGGCGACTTACGATCTGGTGATCACCGATGTGAACATGCCGAAGCTCGATGGACTCGAGCTGCTGCAACGTATTCGCCAGAGCGCGCCCAACATTCATGTGCTTGTGATGACGGCGCAGAACACGGCGGATAAGGTGATTAGCGCATTGCGCAATCAGGCGTTCTCGTATTTCAGCAAACCGTTTTCACCTTCGGCGATCGTGGACATGGTGGACCGCGCGTTGCGCCCCACGAGCCATCCGAACGAAATCCGTATCATCTCGGCCAGCCCGAATTGGATCTCGTTGCGCGTGCGCTGCATTCTCGAGAACGCCGACCGCCTGGCGCAATTCTTTCGAGAGCTAAGCGTCGGGCTGCCTGATGGGCAGCAGGAAGATGTTGCGACCGCCTTTCGCGAGTTGGTGATGAACGCGATCGAGCACGGGGGCCACTCTGATCCTGAGGAGTGGGTGGAAGTCTCGTACATGCGCCTGAGCCGCGCGATCCTCTATTGCATTCGCGACCCCGGTGAAGGATTCTCGTTCGACGAGCTGCCGCACGCCGCGGTCTCGAACACGCCGGAAAATCCAGCCGGACATTCGGAGATCCGGGAGCAACTCGGCATGCGCGCCGGCGGCTTTGGAATTTTCCTGACGCGCCAGATGGCCGACGAAGTGATCTATAACCAGCGCGGCAACGAAGTGATGCTGGTGAAATATCTGTAGCCGCTGCTACTCCCAGCGGATTTGCAGCGCGTCCAGATACTCTTCAAGCGCAGAAGTCGCGCTCTTCACTGCGCCGGCTTCGTGCGCGTCAGCCGCGGCTTCGATCGCTGCGCCGAGTTCACTCACGCGCTGTAGCCCGTAGCCCGCACCCGAGCCTTTCATCATGTGACCGATGGTTTGGATGGAGCTGTAGTCCATTGCATCTGCAGCGGTGCGCAGAGACTTCAGATCGGCTCGACGCCGCTGCAGATAGATCGGCATGATTTCTTTCAGGCGCGCGCTGATCGTGACCTCAATCGGCTTAGCCACGCCCTGTTTTGCCGCCGCCTGCTCGCGAAGCACGGTGAACAAGGTGTGTTGCCGGATGGGCTTTGTGACGTGCGCATTGCATCCCGCGGCAATGCTCTTGTCGTACTCTTCTTTCAACGCGTACGCGGTGAGCGCGACGATCGGCACGTGCTGCCTCTGCTTCTGCTGCTCCCACTCGCGAATCTTGCGTGTCGCGGCAAAGCCGTCGAGTACCGGCATCTGCATGTCCATCAACACGATGTCGGGCGGCTCCGCGATAAATTTCTGAAACGCTTCTTCGCCATCGCCAGCTTCGGTCAGCACGCAGCCTGAATGCTTGAGATACGTACGGATGAGGAAGAGATTGTCCTCCGAGTCCTCCGCAATCAGAATTCGCAGCGGAGGCAACGGCGGTTCTTGCGGCGCGGGCTCGGCTGGAACGTCGCCTTGCTCCCGGTGCTCAAGCGCGATGCGGATATTCTCGAGCAACTCCGACCGGCGCACCGGCTTCACCAGATAGCCCGCAACGCCGAGTTGCCGCGAACGGCTTGCATCTCCGGCGCGATTGTCGGACGTGAGCATCAGGATCGTCATGCCTGCCAGATCCGGGTCAGCTTGTATCTGCGCTGCCAGTTCGAAGCCGCTCATCGTGGGCATGCGGCAGTCGAGCAGCACCAGCGCAAAACGGCGGGATGCGTTGCGCGCACGCAGCAACTCACGGTAACCCTCCTCGCCATTGGCAGCTTCGGTGACCAAAGCACCCCAGCCGGCCAGCATCTCGCGCAGGATCATGCGATTGGTCGCGTTGTCGTCGACCACCAGCGTCTCCATGCCTTTCAGATCAACCACCGGCAAGTCGGGCCGCGACGGCGGATGGGAAGGCAGCGCGAAAGGCACGTTGAACGAGAACGTGCTGCCTGCGCCCACTTTGCTTTCGACCTGGATTGTGCCGCCCATCAGTTCCACGAGCTGCTTCGAAATCGTCAGCCCCAGGCCCGTGCCGCCGTAGGTGTTGGTGGTTGCAGAATCAGCTTGCGTGAAGCTTTCAAACACCATCGCGAGCTTCTCCTGCGGAATGCCGATGCCGGTATCGGAAACCGCGAAGTGCAACTCAGTATCGTTTGCGGGATCGGCTTCCACGCGCAGCAGCACTTCGCCTTGATGCGTGAACTTGACCGCGTTGCCAAGCAGGTTCAACAGAACCTGACGTAACCGGTGCGGGTCGCCGACCAACTCGTCGTGAATGTCGGGCGCGATCTGGTAGGCGATCTCGATGCCTTTCTCATGCGCGCGCGCTGCCATCATCTCCACTGCCTTCTCGACGATGTCGGTCACCTGGAAATCGATATGCGCGATATCGATGTGGCCCGACTCGATCTTCGACAAGTCGAGAATGTCGTTGATCAGCGTGAGCAGGTTATCGCCCGCGCGCCTGAAAATGCGCACGTACTCACGCTGCTCGGGGCTCAGCGGCGACTCCCACAGCAGATCGGCCATGCCGATGATTGCGTTCATCGGCGTGCGGATTTCATGACTCATCCGCGCGAGAAAGTCGCTCTTGGCAGTGCTGGCCTGTTCTGCAACTTCTTTCAAGCGCCGGACTTTACTTTCCGTTTGCTTGCGATCGGTGATGTCACGCGCCGCGGCATAGATCAGTTGCTGGCTGGCAAACGGGGCAGCGTTCCATAGCAGCCAGCGGTAGCTGCCGTCTTTGCATCGATAGCGATTCTCGAACGAGATGGTTTGGTAGGTGCCGCTCGCGAGCTTCTCCATCTCGCTCAGCGTCGCGTTCTGGTCTTCCGGATGGACGAAATCCATGAAGGGCCGCGATTGCAGATCTTCAAGCGTGTAGCCCAGAATCTTCTCCCAGGCGGGATTCAGACGGCGGTAGATTCCATCGAAGCCTGCCACGCACAGCATGTCGAGCGAAAGCGTAAAGAAGCGGTCGAGTGCTTCGTCGGCTCGTTTGCGTTCGATGAAGATACCGATCTGCGTTCCGATCTCATGAAAGGCACTGGTCAGATCGGGGCTCTGCGGGAGCAAGCCGTTGCTGAAGAATTCCATGATGCCCTGCACGCCCTCGGCTGAGACGACCGGGAACGCGAAGCCAGTCCGCAAACCTTCGCTGGCAAGCGCCGGACCGCGCGGAAAGTTCTTGTCCGTCGAAACGTCTTCGATCCAGGCCGGTTCCTGGCTCGCCCACACGCGGCCGGGCAAGCCGACGCCTTTCACAAAGGTGCGCTGCCGCGAGACCGTTTCGTATTGGCCGGGCGGCCCCGAGGTGCGGTACACGTGCGTGCAGCGCAGAAGGTTCCACCGCGGTTCGACGGTCCACAGCGCGCCTACGCTGCAGCCGACGTTGTTGCAGAACGCGTCGAGTAGTTTCGGCGCGGCTTCGGTGAGCGAATTCGATTCGGTGAGTGCTTGCGATACTTTGTTACGGAGACGCAAGACGCGCACGTTCGCACGTTCGCGTTCCAGTGCGGACTCTAGTTCCGCGATTCTGGTTTCCGCGGCAGCAGTGTTGCTTACGCTTGTGCTTGCCTCATCCACGCGGGTCGCCTTGTAGAAAATGTCCGGTCACGGTGTGGAAAGCATCGGACGTGTTTTTGCCGGGCACTCCGTCGACGCGCAGAAAGATGCTCGGGAAAGTATTTAACGCGCGTTGCAGCGTGATGGCTGCAGCGGAACTATCTGTTTCTGAATATGTCACCAGCGGCGACATGGCTTGGACGCTCGCTTCAGTTGGCGACGGCGGCGCTGCGGGATTGCCGGCCATATCGAAGGAGATCGCGCCGTTTTCCGACATGCTCCTCAATAATACGGCGGCGCCGCATTGGTTGGATGCCGCGTCCGGATCGAACTTGTGGTCGCTGACAAATTTGCCTTTGGTGTAATGATTCGAGAAGCTCCACAGGTAAGGCGTAAACACTTCAGGCCGCGTCGTGCGATAGCCAAAGCCGTTGTATTTTTCGAGCTGATAGAGCACGCCGGGCAGCGTCCAGTCAGTGACATGGTCCAGGCCTTGGAAGGTGAGCGAGTCGGTTGCACTTTGCTCCCACGTGAACGGTGGTGTTCCTTTGGGGCGGCCCTTAGGTACGTTGACCGTGGAGGCAGTCAGGGGGTCGCCATTGTGAAGGTGCTCAGTAAATTTCAATGAGCACTCCATGTTGTGCACAATGCCGATGAAGAACCAGGGAATGTTCAACGGCGTGCCGACACCGTTATAACGATCTTTATTGCTGGCGATTGCCGACGCCAGACGGTCGACTGTTGTGGCGCGATCGGGGTTGATCTCGCAACTGTCGAACATCTGCCGGTATTGGTCACGCATGGAATCGGTGAGAGGCAGCATAAGTTACTCCTGATGTCTTTTCGTTATACACCCCGATTCGATTCGCCGCGAGTCGCACCTGCGCCCCTGAAATGGTTTTGTTTCAGTCCGCGATTTTGTTAGCGGTGCAATGAACGGGTGGTGATGCTCAATCGATACGGTGTCGCGCCTCGGCCGGGCGCAACGCGGATCACGGATACCTGGTAATCACCTGCGGCTGGTGGGGCGACGGTCCAGCGGCCAGGGCCTGCTGCCCGTACGGTTACTTTGTTGGCGCGGTCGTCATAGACCTCAATGTCGAATGCGCGCGCGACGGGCGATTGGACGGTGATCGTCATCATGGCATGCGCTCGCACCGCAACGGCATACTGCATCTGCTGGCGTCCGCTCAAGCTTCCGCTCGCGGTCGCAGCGCGGCCCGCAGTGGGCGCGGGGAGTCGCTCGGGCTCAGCCTTCTGGGCAAAGGCGCATGCTCCCAGAACGAGGAGGCAACAGACGGCGCGCAACGGCGAAGCGTGCATCAAACGTATCCATTTTACTGCTATGTGAATCGGCAGTCATCGTGCATTGGTTTTCCACGGAAGGAGTAGTCATGTCGAAAACAGTCGTTGGTCTATTTCGAGATTTCCAGGCAGCCGAGGCAGTGGTCCGCGATCTGGAGAACAGCGGGTTCACGCACGATCATGTGAGCATCGTCGCGGGCGATAACAACCAGAGCGGCAGAACAAGTAATGCAAGCACGTCAGACTATAGCGACGGCAGCGTGGCAGAAGACACGGGGGGCGGTGTCGCGCGTGGTGCAGCGATCGGCGGCGGCATCGGGCTGGTAGCCGGATTGGTAGCGCTCGCGATTCCCGGCATCGGACCTGTGCTGGCAGCGGGCCCGATTGCGGCAGCGCTCACCGGTCTGGGTGTTGGCGCCGCCGCCGGCGGAGTTATCGGCGGTCTTTCGCATGCCGGCATTCCGGATGAAGATCAGAGCCATTATG
Source organism: Bryobacterales bacterium (assembly GCA_963792655.1). Taxonomy (GTDB): domain Bacteria; phylum Acidobacteriota; class Terriglobia; order Bryobacterales; family Bryobacteraceae; genus DOZZ01. The sequence goes on along the minus strand of CAWBWU010000003.1, from coordinate 494,402 downwards.
CAAATCGCCTGAAGAATGGTGAAGTGCTGGTGAGCGTGCATGCAGACGATGCAGACGCGAGCCGCGCACAGGCGATCCTCCAACAGCATGGAGCGACGAACGTGGACGGGGATTCTGACGCTACGGACGATTCGCGTGATGCGATGATCCGTACGTACGATCGGCCGTCTTCCTCAAATGCAGGTTACGGAACCGGCATGACCGCTGCAGGCATGACGGGAGCGACAGGCGTAGGTACCGCTGGATTGGCGGAATCCACGTTCACTGATCGCGCGGATGACCTGGAGCACAACGCTCGCAAGGACTGGGAACATACCGGCGAGAACGCCTGGGACAAGACCAAGCAGGGCACCGAGAATGCCTGGGACAAAACCAAGCAGAGCGTCGAGCATGGCTGGGAGAAGACGAAGGAAACGGTCAGCAGCGCGACGCACTCTGACGTTCGCCGTGACGACGAAACCGGTAGCTGGGGCGATTCCGACAAAGACTACCAGCGTCATTACGAAAGCCGTTACAGCGGTCTTGGCCAGAATTATGACTATTACGCTCCGGCCTACAACATGGGCAGCACCGCTGCTACCTCGCATGCCGGACGGCAGTGGTCAGACGTAGAGCCCGACCTGCGCCGCGATTGGGACGGCCGCGGTGAGGGCGCCTGGGACGAAGTGAAGGACGCTGTGCGCCACGGTTGGGACAAGGTGCGCGGTTCAGTATCGAACACCGCTCGTTAAGCTTCTAGCGCTGTACCATGGCGCGGCGTCGTAATCGGCGCCGCGCCATTTCCTTTTGTATTTCTCCGCATTTGATCCCACCTTGCAATTTATTTCTTTGTTCCATATACTTCCCACACGTTTTTCACTTTGGTTAAGGGGTCGATATGAACAAACTATCCACGGCGATAGCCCTGGTGTTTTCCTTATTCGCGCTTTCCGCGAATGCACAGACAGTCTCCGGTTCGATCAGCGGGCGCGTGGTTGATTCGCAAGGCGCCGCAATCGGAAATGCCGCTGTAACGGCTACCGAGACACAGAAAAAAATCGTCGTACCGGTAAAAACGAATGAGCAGGGCGATTTCGTCGTTGCCGGACTGCAGCCTGGAACGTACGAACTGCGCGTCGAAGTGCCCGGCTTCAAGACGCTGCTCAAGCCGAATATCCCCCTCGACGCAAATGATAAAGCGGGCATCGGCGATCTGGTGATGGAAGTCGGTGCGACCTCAGACTCCATCGAGATTACCGGTCAAGCGGCGTTGTTGCAGACCGAAAGCTCAGAGCGTTCGGCAACCATCGTGGCGAAGCAAATCGAAAACATTGAGGTCAACGGCCGCAATGCGTTGGATTTGGCCAAGCTGATTCCTGGCGTGGTCGATACAGCCAACTTCTCGGTCGGCGGTGTTGGCGGCCTGAGCGGCATTCAGGTGAATGGCAACCGCGGCACGGAGAATCAGCTCACGATCAACGGCATCGGCGATGTCGACACGGGCGCGAACGGCAGCCAGAACGTCACCGTCAGCCTGGATTCGATTCAGGAATTCAAGATTTTGACCGGCATGTACCAGGCTGAGTACGGACGCAATGCCGGCGCTCAGATTTCAATGGTGACAAAGAGCGGTACCGCGCAGTTTCACGGCAGCGGCTACTGGTATCACCGTCACGACGATCTGAACGCGAACACCTTCATCAACAATGTTCGCGGTCTGCCGCGCAATAAATTCCGTTACAACGATCCGGGTTACACGATTGGCGGTCCGGTGTTCATCCCGAAGCTGCTCCCGCAAACCAGAAACAAGCTGTTCTTCTTCTTCAGTCAGGAATGGCAGAAGCAGTTGCTACCGAACAGCCCCAGGAACATCACGGTTCCCACGGCGCTCGAACGCATGGGTGACTTTTCAAAGAGCGTCGACAACAACAACAAGCCGCTCGTCATCAAAGACCCAACCACGACGCGCCATTTCCGGGCAATCTGATTCCCGGCAACCGCTTGTACGCGCCGGGCATCGCGCTGCTCAACCTTTATCCGCTGCCGAACACCGTGGGCACCGGCTACAACTACACGTCGCAGCTTTCCGGTCAGCAGCCGCGCCGCGAAGACCTGCTTCGCCTCGACTACAACATCACGCAGAATTTGCGCGTGTTCGGCCACTACATCAATAACGTTCAGCCGAATGTGCTGCCCTACGGATCTTTCGTGCTGGGACCGACGGTGCCGATCACCAATATCGCGGACCCACGCCGGGACATAGTCTCGCAGCGGGAGCAACCTGGGTGTTGAGTCCGACGATGACGAACGAAGTCAACTGGGGTTTCACGAAGAACACGATCGACATCACCGAGCAAGGCCAGGTATTGCGCCGCACAACCTGCGGCATGAATCTTCCGTTGCTCTATCCGAGCGCGGTTCAGGACGACTACATCCCGAACGCCACGTTCAGCGGCACGCACCTTGCGAACGGCCCGACTTTCGTGACGAACGATGCTCCGTTCCACAACTACAACACCACCATCGACTTCAGCGACAACCTGACGAAAATCTGGGGCGCACACGTTTAAGACCGGCTTCTATCTGCAGCGCAGCCGCAAAGACCAGACCTCGTTCGACGACAACAACGGCAGCTACAACTTCGGCGACACTTCGAGCAACCCGTACGATACCGGCTACGGCTACTCAAACGCAGCGCTCGGCGTGTACCAGACTTCGATCAGGCCAGCGGCTACATCAACGGCATGTATCGCTACTGGAACATTGAAGGGTTCATCGAAGATACCTGGAAGATCACTCCCCGCCTGACTCTCGATTACGGGCTGCGGGTGTCCTGGTATCAGCCGCAGTACGATTCTTCCCTGCAGGCTTCGACCTTCGTGCTGAGTGCATGGGATCCGGCGAAGGCTCCGCGGCTATATGTGCCGACGCTGGTTAGTGGGAAACGCATGGCGTATGACGCCGCGACCAACACGACGCTGCCCGCTTATGACATCGGCCTGGAAGTGCCCGGCAGCGGCGATCCGTTCAACGGGATTCTGCCAGGCAGGCAAGGGAATTAACAAGTACCTGCAGAACGAACCGCGGCCCGCAGTGGGGTCCGCGCTTCGGCTTTGCCTGGGATGTGACCGGCAAGCAGAACGTTGTGATCCGCACCGGCGGCGGTATCTATCTACGACCGCTTCCAGGGCAACCGCGTATTCGACTTCGTGCGCAATCCGCCCGAGTCGGTGCAGCCCACGCTTACCTATGGCTTCGCGCAGGACATCAACCCCAACAACGTGCTGCTCGCGCCGCCGACCGTGTATGCGGCCGATCCGACAGGCAAGCTGCCGACCACGTATGACTATCAGTTCAGCGTGCAGACCCGGCTGCCTTTCAGCATGGTTCTCGACACCGCGTATGTGGGTTCGCTCGCGCGGCACCTGCAGGACAACCGCAACCTGAACCCTGTTCCGTATGGCGCGGACTTCCTGCCGCAAAATCAGGACTCCGACCCTGGTCGCCGCCAACCCGAAAGCGCTGCTCGGCAACAACGCGCTGATCGGCTAATTTCCTGCGGCCGCTTCGCGGCTTCGGCAAGTTCATCTTTATGAGAGCAACGCGACCTCGAACTACAACGCGCTGCAGGCCAGCCTGCAAACAGCGCTTCGGCCACGGTCTCTTCATGGGCCTCGCTTACACCTGGAGCAAAGTGCTGACCACCGCCAGCAGCGACACCACTTGGGTTCGCTCCGACAGTCTCACAAAGGCTGCGGACTACGGTCCGGCCAGCTTCGACCGCCGCCAGGTGCTTGCCATCAACTACGTCTACAACGCGCCGAAATTTGCAGTTCGGCAATGCGTTCACCCACGCCGTCACCAATGGATGGCAGTTATCGGGGGTCACCCTGCTGACCACCGGCGCTCCGTTCACGCCCGGGTTTAGCATCTCCGGCGTTGGCAGCCAGAACATGACCGGGAACCCGCTGGCGAACGCGACCTCCGAAGGCGCTCGTATCGGCGTGGTGAAGGGCTGCAATCCGTACACCGGTTCGAGCGATCCGTTCAACCGCCTGAACGCCGCTTGCTTCTTCGCGCCGCAGCCGGGCAGCATTGGCCTGGAATCGGGCGTGAACTTCCTTTACGCGCCGGGCCTGATCAACTTCGATATGTCCTTGCAGAAGGAGTTTTCTGTCAAGGAACGCGCGAAGATTCAGTTCCGCGTGGATGCTTTCAACGTGTTCAACCATGCAAACTTCACCGGGTTGAACACCACTCTGAACTTCTCGGGATTGAACTCAGGGCTGGCGAACAACGCCACTCCGTACAATGCGGCTGGACAGTTGGTGAACGTAACCGGCTTCGGTGCAGTGACCGTGCCGACCCCGGGCGCAGTTGGCTCAGCTCGCGTACTGCAGACGTTAATCCGTATTCAGTTCTAGTTGCAGAAGTTGTTCTAAAAAAAGGCCCGGCCATTCGTCAAGATTGGCCGGGCTTTTTGTTTATCGCCCGTGCCATTGCGCTCCGTTTCGTCGCGTCTCAGAAGGGGCCCGTACGTACCGCGCGTCAGCGAGCGGTGTTCGGGGAAGCCGCCCAATGACACACGAAAACCCTTACCAAAATTCATCTATATTTCGAACCCGATCGGGAAGAATTTCATCGAACATTCTGCGCAACTAGTATTCTGAAAGGTAAAAGCAATAACGCAGTGCATGAATAGCCAGGGACCCCGGTCAGATTCGCCCAGATCATTACGTTTGCTGCTGATTAGCAATGGCCAAGATGCTGCGCTGATTCTTGATTGCCTGCGTGCGTGCGGGTTCGACGCCGATACCCGTTCGGTCATGTCCGTCGACGATCTCGCCGGAGCGCTGAGAACAGCACGGGCCGACGTCGTCATCTGCCACGATTTCCCTGAAGCGGCAACAGCTCTCGAAGTCTGCCGGCATGCTGGCAACGTCCCGTTCCTCGTTGTGAGTAGTGAGAACGACGCGGAAGCAGCGGTACGGCTCATGAAAGCTGGCGCGAATGACGTCATCACCACTTCCCATCTGTCGCGTTTGGGCGAGGCTGTGCAGCGTGAATTGCGCGACGCGGAGGAACGCGGAGAGCGCGCCCAACCGCAATGGCAGCGCGAGTCTCTTGAAGATGCGAGCCGGCGTGCTGAAGAGATCCTGATCGAAAGCGAAGAGCAACTGCAGCTAGCTCTGGAAGCGGCGCAAATGGGATCGTGGGCGCGGGATATCGAGAGCGGACACATCGAGTGCTCTCCGCAGTGCAGAAAGATCTTCGGTTTCCGCCCCGATCAGCAGGTGACTTATTCGGCGCTGATGAGTGTGGTTCATGCGGAGGACGCGGCCCGCGTTCGCGCCGCGGTTCAGGACGCCGTACGGCAGCACGGCCGTTACTCCGCCGAGTACCGCATCATCGCGCCAGGCGGTGCGCTGCGCTGGATCTCCGCCACGGGCCGCGCGATCGAAAACGAGGCTGGTGAGCCCGAGCGCATGGTCGGCGTCATTCAAGACATCACCGAGCGCAAGAATGCGGAAGATGCGTTGCGCGAGAGCGAAGAACGCTTTCGTACGCTTGGCTGACAACATCCCGAACCTGGCGTGGATGGCGCAGGCTCACGGCCACATCTCCTGGTACAACCGCCGCTGGTACGAGTACACCGGCACCACCTTTGAAGACATGGAAGGGTGGGGCTGGCAGCGCGTACATCATCCGGACATGCTTGGGCGCGTGATCGATAACTGGCGCCAGGCGCTCGAACAAGGCACGTCGTTCGAGATGGAATTTCCGCTGCGCGCGAGTGACGGCAGCTTCCAGTGGTTCCTCACGCAAGTCCGTGCTGTGCGTAATGAAGCCGGTGAGATTGTGCGCTGGTTCGGCACCAACACCAACATCGATGACAAGCGCCGTGCGGAAGAAGCACTGCTGCAAAGCGAAGAGTTGGCGCGCAGTGTGATCGCCGGTAGCCCTGTTGGTGTCGAGGTGCTGGAGCCGAGCGGCCGCACGCTGTTGATCAACGATGAAAGCCGCCGTTTGCGCGGCTCGAATGAAACGAGTGACCAGGCATCGTGGATGGATATCTGGTGCGCTGAAGACCGCGAACGCGCGACGGAAAACTTTGCCATCGTCGTTCGGGGCCAGGCTGTCCAGTTTGAAGCGTCCTGCGCGGTTCATCCGAAGCATCCGATCCGCGTGGATGTTTCGCTGACGCCTTTGCTCGACAGTGAAGGCAACGTTTCGCGCGTGTTGTGCATGACGCGCGATGTGACCCGAGAGCGCAGAGCCGAAGAAGAAGTGCGCCAAACAGCAAAGCTCGAGAGCCTGGGCGTGATGGCCGGCGGAATCGCGCACGATTTCAATAATCTGCTCACCGGAATTTTGGGCAACGCCAGTTTGCTCGCCGAAAGCGTCAGCGAGGAAGACCAGCAATTAGCCGAAGACATCACTCTCGCCGCTGAGCGCGCCGCCGATCTTACGCGCCAGATGCTTGCGTTTGCCGGCAAGGGCCGGTTCGAAATCAAACGGCTCGACATCAGTGACATGGTTCGCGAGATCTTACGTCTGACGCGGCGCTCGATTGAGAAAAACGTGGACGTGCAGTTAGAACTGGAAGCGGGCTGCTTCGTCGAAGGCGATCCCAGCCAGATTCAGCAGGTCATCATGAACCTGCTGATCAACGCGGCCGAGGCGATGGAGGGGCGTCCCGGCCTGATCCGCGTCTCTACGTGCAAAGTGAATGCAGACGCCGCGTATCTCGACAAGATCGATGCCACTGAACAGCGCAAGCCCGGCGAATACGTTCTGATCGAAGTTGAAGACAATGGCAGCGGGATGGATGAAGCGGTGAAGGCGCGCATCTTCGATCCATTCTTCACGACGAAGTTTACCGGCCGTGGCCTGGGGCTAGCGGCAGTGTCGGGCATCGTGCGCGGGCACCATGGCTTGATGACCGTGCACAGCGTGGTTGGCCAGGGAACCACGTTCAAAATACTGTTCCCGCTGAGTGAGGCGGTAGAGAATTCGGAAACGAGGCGCACGCCGGCGCCCGGTCAGGGCGTTGTGCTGCTGATCGATGATGAAGATATTGTGCGGCGCGCGGGAGTCGCGGCTCTCAACCGTCATGGCTACGACGTTCTGGTTGCGCACGACGGCGGTCATGCGCTCGATATTTTTGCGGAACGGCACCGCGATGTGGACGTTGTCGTCCTCGACATGATGATGCCGGTCATGAGCGGCGCTGAAACGCTGAAGGGGATGCGCGAGATCGATGCGGGCGTACCGGTTATCGTTTGCAGCGGCTATAACGAAGTAGAAGTGATCCGCCGCTTTACCGACCAACGAATTGGTTCATTCCTGCAGAAACCCTATAGTGCGGCGCGGTTGGTGGAAGCAGTGCAAGGCGTACTGAGCGAGTTCGATTCAGGGGCGTAGCGATTCACGTAGCATGGTTGCTTGTCCATTCTCGTTTTTCTCCTGTTGTCTATGGCTGCGCCCGATCACGCCACATGGCGCGATTACGGCGGCGGCTCAGATGCTGCGCAATATTCCAGCCTTCGCCAGGTTGATCGCTCGAACGTAAGTCAGCTCCAGGTTGCATGGACTTACCCGGCCGGCGACAACAACAAATATTCCTTCAATCCGCTTGAAGTGGATGGCGTGCTTTACGTTCTGGCGCGCAACAACTCGATCGTTGCTATCGAGGCAGCAACAGGCAAAGAGATCTGGGTGCATCCCGCAGCTCCCGATACCAGGATCATCACCAATCGCGGCATCAACTATTGGGAGAGCAGGGACCGATCCGAGCGCCGTCTGCTGTTTGCCAGCAATCACTCACTGCGTGCCATCGATGCGCGAACGGGCAAGGACATTCTGTCATTCGGGGCAGCCGGAGCCGTTGACTTAAAAGCGGGGCTGGGACGTGATCCGAAGAGCATCACGCTTGTGCAATCGACAACGCCGGGCCGGGTTTTCGAGAACCTGCTGATTCTCGGCTCTGCCACCAATCAGGGCTACGGCTCCGCGCCGGGCGATGTCCGCGCGTTCGACGTGCGCACGGGGAAACTGGTCTGGAGCTTCCACACCATTCCGCATGAGGGGGAGTTCGGTTACGACACGTGGCCGAAAGACGCGTGGAAGAGAATCGGCGGCGCGAACGTGTGGGGCGAGATGTCGCTCGACGAGCAGCGTGGCATTCTTTATGCTCCAACAGCAAGCGCAAAATATAACTTCTACGGCGTCGACCGGCCCGGTGCGAACCTGTATGCCGATTCACTGCTGGCCCTTGATGCGCGTACCGGAAAACGCCTTTGGCACTTCCAGATGGTGCATCACGATATCTGGGATTACGACAATGCCACCGCGCCCAAGCTGCTGACTGTGCAGCATGACGGCAAGCCCGTGGACGTTGTCGCGCAAATGGGCAAGCAGGGCTTCGTGTGGGTGTTCGATCGCGTGACAGGCAAGCCGCTCTGGCCAATTGAAGAGCGCGCGGTACCCACAAGCGACATGCCGGGCGAGACAACATCGCCCACGCAGCCGTTTCCGTCAAAACCGCCGCCATTTGCAAGGCAAAAGTTCACAGTGGATGACCTGAGCCCCTTCCTCAACAGCGAAGACCGTGCGCGCTTCCGCGATCAGATGTTGACGGCCCGCAACGAAGGACTCTTCACTCCGCCGAGCAAGCGCGGCACCGTAGAGATGCCGGGCAACAATGGAGGCTCCAACTGGGGCGGGGCAGCGGTTGATCCGCAGCACGGCAAGCTCGTCGTTGTCTCGAAAGACTTGCCCTGCCTGTTGAAACTGGATCCGGACAAGAAGACGGACGCGAGCGAGGAAGACCGTTTCGTCAGCGCCTTTGGCTTCATGATCGCGAGCGATGGCCTGGCCGCGATCAAGCCGCCGTGGACGTCGATGACTGCTTACGATCTAAACGAGGGCGTGATCAAGTGGAGCATTCCGTTGGGCGATGTCCCGTGGACACGCAGGCACCGGCACGCAGTTTCCGAAAGTAGGACCGGTGATCACTGCGGGCGGACTCATCTTTACCGGCACGCGCGATCGCAAAGTGCGCGCCTTCGATGTGGATTCCGGCAAACTGCTGTGGGAGTTCACCGTGGACATGGCGGTGGAAGGAATACCGGCTGTGTATCAAGTCGGAGGACGGCAGTTCATTGTGTTTTGCGCAGCAGCGCAGGCAGAGTTGACCGCCGCCACGCAAAAGCCAGTGCACGGAGCTTACATTGCCTTCGCGCTGCCCGTGAAGTAGCTACCTACGGCGTTGGCGTGCGCGCGTCAGACAGTGGAAGAGCTACCGATCGCGTTGAGTTCGGAACGCACGTCGGTGTGAAGCTCGAGCGCGGCGGCCGCAAGGTTCTCGCGCAGGTGATCAATCGATGAGGTTCCAGGAATCAGCAGGATGTTCGGCGAACGCTGCAAGAGCCAGGCTAAGGCCACTTGCATGGTAGTCGTTTGCAGCAGTGCCGCGGTTCTGTCCAGCACGGAAGATTGCAGTGGCGTAAAGCCGCCCAGCGGAAAGAACGGAACATAAGGGATGCCTTGCTGCGCAAGGTCATCGATGAATGCATCGTCGCTTCGATTGGCAACGTTGTAGAAGTTCTGAATGCAAACAATGTCCGTGATCTGCTGCGCTTCGGCGAGTTGTTGCGGGCTGACGTTGCTGAGGCCGATGTGACGGATCAGCCCTTGCTGTTGAAGCTCAGCAAGCGCGGTAAGCGGCGCTGCAATCGATCCTGCGGTGGGCGCCGAAATTCCGCCCACCCGGAGGTTCACGACGTCAAGACGTTCGAGCCCGAGGTTGCGCAGGTTGTCGTGCACGCCATCGATGAGCGCCTGCTTTGAAAGTGCCGGGATCCACGATGCATCCGTGCCGCGGCGCGCTCCAAGTTTAGTAACGATGACGAGGTTCGCTGGGTACGGGTGCAGCGCTTCGCGGATGATCTGATTCGTTACGTGAGGACCGTAGTAGTCGCTGGTATCAATGTGATCCACACCCGCGGCGACTGCCTCGCGCAACACAGCGACAGCGGCACTCCTGTCCCGCGGCGGCCCGAATACATGCGGGCCCGCGAGTTGCATGGCTCCATAGCCGATGCGATTGACAGTTAACTCCGTACGGTGAAAGCGATAAGTGCCGCCTAATGTCTGTGGCTTCATGGTTCCCTTTGGACGGCACCGACGGCCACTACCGCGTAGAAGTTGCGCCTTGCTGCAGGAATAGATACCGATCGCGCAGCGTATCCGGTCCAGATGTGATTGGCGAATTCAGATGAATCAGCGGATAGCCCTCATCTTTATAACTCGGCCACGCCGGAAGACCCGGTCCGTTCGGGTTGCCCGTCTTCGCAAAGTTCGTCCAGTAACTCATGACCTGTTCACTGAGCTTCCGGTCTTCCGGACTCGCCTTGAAGCCGGGCCTGGTGTCCAGAGTTCCGAAGACATACTCGATATCGTCCGAGTGAAAAGCATACGTTCCCGGATGAAACTTACTTGGCGTCGCCGGCAGTTCGAAATGATAACGCCAGACGGGCGCGTTGCCTGTTTTGCGTTGCGCTTCGAGCCAGCTCCAGGTGCCTAGCGCAATGAACGTATCGCTGCCGTAGTCGATTGCGGACCGCAACGCCTGCGCGTCATCGGATCCGGGGTAAAGCTTCATGAACTGGTCCGCGCGGTCCTTGAACGTCTTTTCGCTGCGGGTCTTCCATTGTTCGACTGTTACGCCGCGTCCGGCCGCAAAGCTGGCCTCATCCGCATTCCATCCCGCAATCAGCGGTATATGAGCCTGGCGGCCTGCGGCGTACGTAGCAGGAACCGGCTCTGTCAGGAATTTGCCATCGACATCGGGTGAGAAGCCAACGCCCGGCTTGCCGGCTGCTTTGAGGATTGCGTCCATCGGCAGCGCGCGAAGCTCAGCAAGTGATTTCACGTTCAACGAATCCACCCACTTCGCATCCTTTGCTTCACGTTCGGCGAGGTTGGCCATAGGCATTGGACCCTCGCCCACAGCGGCGCCGCTCTCGCCAATGGCGCGGTGGATGAGTCCCTTGGACATTGGCGACGCCATAAGAGTACTGACCGCAAATGAACCCGCGCTTTCGCCGAAGATGGTCACGTTGTTGGGATCGCCGCCAAACCGGCTGATGTTGGCTTTTACCCATTGCAGGCCTGCCGTCATGTCCATCAGGCCATAGTTACCAGCTGCGCCGTTGGCCTCTTTTGCGAGATCGGCCGTCGCGAGAAAGCCGAATACTCCAAGCCGATAGTTGATGGTCACCAGCACGACGCCCTTCAACGGAAGGAAGTCGCCGTTGTGCCGCGGTTCGTCGCTGCCGCCGCCCGAATACCCGCCACCATGAATCCAGAACATGACGGGGAGCTTGCTTCCAGAGCTGGCTGTGGCCGGTGCATACACGTTGAGAAAGAGGCAGTCTTCGCTCGCATCGCCCCCTTGAAACACCATGTCGTCGAATACGTGATTCTGCGCGCAATGAGCAGCGAACTTCGTCGCGTCACGCTCGCCCGACCACTTGTTCGACAGGCTGGGGAGCTTTCCAGCGGAGATCACCTACGGGCGGCGCAGCGTAAGGCACTCCGAGCCAGGCGCGTACCTTCCCGTCGTTGATCGTCTTGCCGTGAACTTGACCCTTGTCTGTTTTGACCACGAGCGGGTCAGCGTTGGCCGTCGCGGTAAGGCAGAGCAGCAGCCCTGCAGCCAGGGCACATCCAGAATGCAAACGAAATAGCGTCACAATTTCCTCAAAGCTAGTGTACGGTACCTGCGGAGCCGGGAAATGTTCGCTAGATTGGGGTCTTGATCCATCCCGACTCTGAATTGCGATTTGTCAGCCCTGCTATCGGCTACGGGCTATTTGCCACGCGTTTGATTCCCATGGGCACTGTCACGTGGGCCGGCGATCCGCTCGATCAGATTATTCCCTCGGCGAGTCTTACAAGGCTGCCCGAGATGTTGAGCGCTCAGGTGCATCGCTACTCGTACCTCAATGGCCGCGGCGATCGGATTCTATGCTGGGACCATGGCCGCTTCGTGAACCATTCCTGCGCGGCCACCTGCCTCAGCCCCGGCTTCGATTTCGAAATTGCCGTGCGTGACATTCAAGCGGACGAAGAGATCACCGATGATTACGGAACGCTGAACCTCGAAGAGCCGTTTGATTGCCTTTGCGGATCGAGCCACTGCCGGCACAGAGTTATGCCAGACGATCCGGTGCGTCACGCTCCCCAATGGGACGCCCAGATCGCCCGCGCATTTCCTGCTGTCGCGAAAGTTGCCCAGCCCCTTTGGGATCTGGTTGTGGAGAAGACCGCGGTGGAGCAGGTGCTTAACGGGAAAGCGCCGTTACCGACCTGTCTAAAGCACTATTTGGCATTATCGCGCGCAGTGTAAAGAGCAGCGGAAGGCTGGCGCCCATGCCCGTAACAGACTGGATCTGGCGCAAGGGAAAGTCGTTCGTATTCGCATTCCTTTTACTTGCTGGGGTGCAGTGCTGTGTAGTGAGATCTGCTTCGGCGCAGCAGGTGACGATCAGGATCGTGAACGGTTCCGATGGCCGCCCCATCATAAACAAATGTATGTACGTGGGCGTTGGTGATAAGCACGACCCTACATTCGGTTCGTGGTTCACGACTCAGACGGACAGGAAGGGCACTATCATCCTGCATCTCGCGTCTGAGCATCAGGTGACAACGGGCATCAGCGAGCAATTGACATGTGGGTTGATCGGCATGAAGAACCTGACAACGAGGTATGCCGATACCATCACTATTCGGACGGGTTACGCACTTTGCCTGCCAGGTAAACGAGATTTCTCCTGGTTAATTCCCGCGACCTTCGCTACCGAAGAAGTCTTACAAAGCGGCGTTGTTACGGCTAACACCTGTGGTGCCGCCGTAGCAACGCGGACTCCGGGAGAAATAGTTCTCTTTGTGAGGCCGCTAACCTTGTGGGAAAAGCTAAGGAGTTGAGTTGTGCAAGTGTAAAGGGCCGAGCGTCAGCCTCTCGCTTCCCGTCGTTCCCGACTTGCCTTGACCGCGTCCGCCATGTCTCCTGTCGGCCGTATCTCGAAGCTGTTGCCCTACGTTAACGCCGGGTGCTGGGACATGAGCTGAAGAGCGTGGTTCATATCGCGGGCTTCCAGCATCAGTACGCCGCCGAGTTGTTCCTGGTCAGTGCGGAGTTGTCCAGGTGCTAGCGGCATTCACAAGGCTTAAATAAGAGTCCATTATCGCCGACCCTCCAATTACCTGCATATCCCGCTTCAATATGTTTTCAATTCTCCAGGCTATTCTTAGCCAATCATTTACTGTTACACTCAAATAAGTTATTTCATCTGAGGTATATCTGAAACTAAACTCTGTTCTTCTTGTACTCGCGCTATCTGCCGCGAATGCTCAGCAACCTTCTTCCTGCTCTCGGCCTCTCTCACTGGTGGATGTAAGCCATCCCAATGCTATTGTCGGGACCGGAACACCATCTTCCTGCACGGAACAGGCTTTGCAGACGGCGATCCTGGCCGGCGGTGTAATTACTTTTAATTGCGGAACTCAGCCCGCCACAATTGCAATTACCACAATGCATGAATTCCGCAATGACATTCCTACTGTCATGGACGGAAAAAACCTGATTACGCTGCAGGGAAACGGCACGACCCGGCTTTTTATGGCAAAGAGCGGGATCGCGCCCTGGAACGGAGGCACAGCGCCCTATTACCAGAGCACGAAGACAGCCGTAACACTTCAGAACCTCAAGTTCACTAATGGCCGTTCCAGTGGAACGCCCATACCTGCGCCGCCGGCCGGTTCATCCTCGGCCTGCTCGAGGGGCACATTCTTTGATGGCGGCGGTGGTGTGATTTACGTGCAGGACATGGTGTTGCATGTGATCAACTCCACTTTCACGGGCAACCATGGAGCGCCGTTAGGCCCCGACGTTGCTGGCGGCGCAATCTACGGCTTCGGCTCACTGGATGTTACGGTGCAAGGCTCTCTGTTTCAGAATAATGACGGGTCCGAACGGCGGCGCGATCGGCATTCTGGAATCGAACTTCAAGTCGGTCGACAACGTGTATAAGTCGAACCAGGCCCTTGGTCATGACGGGAACCATAATATCCAGAGCAGCGGCTGCCCGATTTACTACAACCAGTATCAAATTGGCAGCGGAGGGAGCGCCGGCGCTGTCTATCTTGATGGTCAGATCGCACAAGGCCCGCAGTTCTGTGGCGACTTGTATTCCCAGAACCACGGTGGAGTCAACGCGCTCGGCGGAGCGATTCTGGGCGCGGGTGATCCGGGGACCCAATATCTAACAATCAGCCAGACCGAGTTCGATCAGAACAGCAACAACAATGGCGGCGCAATCTACGCTTATAAGAACCAGCTTGTGATAACCGACTCGACGTTCTCCGGAAACCGGGCCAACTATGGAGGAGCGATTCAAACCAATCTCTCGACCATTACCGCAACCAACAATACTTTCTCTGGAAACGTTGCCAATACCACGGTCGGCGTACTGGCCATTTTTGGTGGATCAGGTGTCCTGCAGAATAATACCTTCGTTGGTAACCAGGCTCCTCACTATCCGATTGTGTTCGAGGGCAGTTCGAGTAATCCGCCTCCCGCGCTCAATTTCACCGGCAATATCTTCTCGAACAATTTAGAAACGGCGGGCTCTACCGGCTGCTATGTGACTTTCGCCGGCGGTCACAACGTGGTATGGCCTGCCAGTAAATTTACTCCGGCGCCAGAAGCCGGATGCGCCACCGCACAAACAGAAAACCCGTTCCTGAATCCTCTTGCTTACAACGGCGGCTTCACAGAGACCATGTCGATACCTGTGAACAGTCCGGCAAACCGGATGTCCACACCTTGCCCGGCGACCGATCAGCGCGGACAGGCGCGCTCCACTCCGTGCGCGGCCGGTTCTTATCAGCCTTAGTTACTGCTGGCGTTCACGGTTCTGCTCAGTAAGACTTCTTGCGCTCGCATCCCTGGCTGGTTCAAGCCACGCAACATCGGAGTTGGTATCGCCGAAGCGTGCTAAACCAGCCTGCAGGATCGCGCTGTCGGGAACTTTCGCGAGCGGCGTGTAGCGCGGATGATGCGCTTCTTTATACGGATTGTTGCGCGCGGCGTTGTAGCAGCAGATCATCGACCAGCGCGGGTGTTCTGATTTGTTCTGATCCGACCGGTGCAGCAGGTTCGCGTGAAAGAAAACCACGTCGCCAGGCTCCATCACCAGGTACTCCAGATCCAGCACCTTCTGCGCTTCGGCAACGCGTTCCATATCAGCGCCGGCCTGGTCGCCGGTTAACGTGTGATCGATGCGGCCCATGTGATGCGACCCGCGCAGCACCTGCAGGCACCCGTTCTCGCGAGTCGACGGATCGACTGCGATTGACGCGCTCGTGAGGAGCGGAAACAGAACGCCGTTCTGATACCAGTAGCCGTAGTCCTGATGCCAGGCCCACGCGCCACCTACCCTGGCGTCCTTCATGATCATCTTGGAATGGTAGTGATAGACCTCGCCTTCGAGAATCTGCTCCGCTGTGTTCACGATTCGCTCGCAACGCGCGAACATGCCGTACAGCGTGTCACCCGGATGATTCCACAGCGACAGGCGTACGGTGCCACCTTCCCCATCGCCTCTGCCGAAGGAGTGCTGATCGAGTTGGCGGTCCTCCTTCGCAGCGCGCCGCAGCAGATCGATCTCTTCCGCTGTGAAAGTGTTGCGCAGAACCACATAGCCGTCGCGTTGATACTGCTGAACCATTTGGTCGTTGAGGAGTCCGTTAGTCATCATGCTTCTCCTGCTTACGAGCGAATCCCTTCCGCTCGCATCAACTGATCTGTTGCGTGGTACGCTTCGCGAACCCACTCCGCAATCTTGTCGGGCTCGGGCGAGTACTCCAGCTCGATGCTGATCGTCCCGGTGAAGCCGGCATCGCGGAGCGCTCTCAGGTAAGGCGGAAAGTCCACCGTGCCTCTGCCCGGAGGGAGATCGCCATGAACTTTTCCGTTGCAGTCTGAAAGGTGCACGTGCGCGATCCTGCCTTTCAAATTGAGAATTGTTTCGGCGGCATCTCCGGCCAAAACCAAATGAGAGATGTCGATGTTCGCTTTCGCGCGCGGGTGCCCGACGTCGGCAAGGAACTGCACCATTTTGCCGGCTGTATTGATGATCGAAAGAGGAAACGGTTCGATCTCGATCGCCAGTTCAAGTCCGAGTGTGTCCGCATACTCGGCGAGGCGGCGCACCTCTTCCACCGCCCACTTCCATTGATCGGCTGGCGCGATGACCTCTTGCTGCCAGATGTATTCTCCAACCACGAGCAACAAATTTTTGGCATCGAGCTCACAGCCGAAATCGAGATAGCGTTTCGCCCGTTCAGTGTGGAAGTCCCGCACGGGCTTATTGAAATCGGCAAGCCCCAATGCGCAGCACACGGTTGAAATCACGGGCAGCGACGCGGCGGTGCATTCTTTGCGAATCAGCCTGCGCTCCTGCGGGCTGATCTCCATCGGATCGGCAAACACATCAATGGTGTCGAACCCGATCTCGCGCGTCAGTTGGATTCCGCGGGCAGTGTCGACCGGCGTGCCGAGCCATGCGGAACTGATCAAACCGAGTTTCACAAAGGCCCCCGTCCGGCGATCGTTTCCGCTCCAGACACGGTCGATACTATCATGAACATTCGCTGCCATCAGGCAACCGCAAGGCCCGCGAAACGAACGGAGCGTGCTTGAATTTCGATCTGGATTTGCAACACGCAGTGCCCAAACCGCAGCGCTCCGATTTTGGGATCGGAGCCGTCGGATGCGGCTTCATCATGCGCGATGTGCAACTACCTGCCTACCGCGACGCCGGCTTCCGAGTGGCCGGTATTTATTCGCGTCGCGTGGAGTCCGCGCGCGCAGGTAGCAGAACAGCGCGGCATCCCGAAGGTCTTTGCGTCGCTCAGTGAAATGCTGGCCGATCCCACAGTGGAAATCCTCGACATCGCAGTGCCGCCGGACCGGCAGTTCGAGATCATTCAGCAGGCGGTAGAGCAGGGCAGGTATCTGAAGGGCATCCTGGCTCAAAAGCCGCTGGCCATCAACTACGAAACAGCGCGCGAAACGGTACGGCTGTGCCGCGAACGCGGAATACCGCTGGCGGTGAATCAGAACATGCGCTTCGATCAATCCATTCGGAGCGTGAAGGCGTTGATTGAGCGCGGCGATCTGGGCGCGCCGGTGCTCGGCACCATTGAGATGCGCGCCGTGCCGCACTGGCAGCAATGGCTTCAAAAATACACGCGCCTGACGCTGCTCAACATGAGCATCCATCACATTGACAGCTTCCGCTACTTGTTCGGCGATCCGCATTCGATCTATGTCAGCGCGCGACGCGACCCGCGCACGCAGTTCGCGCATGAGGATGGCATCTGTCTCTACATCCTTGAGTACGCCAACGGCTTTCGTGCAACAGCTTGGGACGATGTTTGGGTTGGACCGCAAAACGAGCGCGATGATCTAAGCCCGTACATCAAGTGGCGTGTGGAAGGCACGGGCGGCTTGGCGGAGGGCACCATCGGTTGGCCCGCATACCCGAACCGGCAGCCAAGCACCATCACGTTCTCCACTCAGCCCGGTGTGTGGATCACGCCGCGGTGGAAAGAAGTCTGGTTCCCTGACGCGTTTGCCGGACCGATGGGCGACCTGATGAACGCAATCGCGACCGGAACCGAGCCGCACGTGAATGGCGAAGAGAATCTGGGCACCATGGCCGTGATCGAAGCGGGGTATCGGTCGCTCGCGGAGCACCGGTCCGTTCCGATTGCTGAGATCCACCAACGTTGAGGCACGCTGCTGCGAAAGCGGATATCCCTGCCTGTAATAACTTGGTAGAGCTAATGATCGTTTCATTGCTTTGCGAAAAGGAAATTCATAATCGATGACGGCCATATTTCGATGCATGCCAATCGTGGCGCTTGCTGTCTCTGCTCTCTGCGCGCAGGACTGGGCAACCTTTGGCGGCGATCCGCAGCGCACCAGTTGGGCACAGGAAGAGAGCGAACTCACGAAGGGAAACGTGAGCAAGCTGAAGCTCGAGTGGAGCCTGAAGCTCAGCAACGATCCGCGTGAGCTGAATAGCTTGACCGTGCCGTTGGTTCGCCGTCAGGTGATTACTGCCAACGCGTTCACTGAAGTGGTGTTCGTCGCGGGAGCTTCCGACAAGGTCTTTGCGATCGATGCGGACTCCGGCAAATTGATGTGGGAGAAAAAGTTTCAGGCCGAGGGTACGGCCAAGAATTCTCCGAACTGGCTTTGTCCGAATGCTCTGAATGCAACGCCGGTGCTCGAAGGCTCGACCGCGTACGTGCTCGCCTCCGACGGCAAGCTCCATACGCTGAATCTTGCGAATGGCGAAGACAAGATGCCGCCCGTGCAGTTCACTCCTGCGTTTGCGAAGCCATGGAGCCTGAATCTTGTGAACGGAGTCATCTATACCGCCACCTCACAAGGCTGCAATGCGAACCGTTCGACGGTTTACGCGATGGCCATTAAAGATCCGGCTCACACGGTCATGAGCTTTGTGGCCGCACCGACCGGCGGCGGAGGGATTTGGGGGCGTGGCGGTCCTTCGATCTCGAAAGACGGCGAGATCTTCGTCGAGACCGGCGACGGCAAATTCGATGCAGAAGCAGGCAAGTTCGCCAACAGCTTTGTGGGCATCTCTGCCAAAGATCTGAAGCTGATGGATTACTACACGCCCGAGAACCAGGGCTGGATCGATAAGAAAGATCTCGACATGGGGAACGTCACGCCCATCATTTTTCCCTTTCAGAATTGGACGCTGGTGGCCGGCGGCGGCAAAGAGGGCGTGATTTATTTGCTGGATGCGAAGAAGCTTGGCGGCGACGATCACCGCACGCCGCTCTACCGGAGCGGCCTGCTCGCGAACGACGATCAGAACTTTCAGGCTCATGGCTTCTGGGGTGCGTTCGCAACCGCAGTACTGCCCAACAAAGAGCGCTGGCTCTTTGCGCCTGCTTATGGACCACCTTCAAAGACCGCGAAGTTCGCGAAAGCTTATGGCGATGCACCGAACGGTAGCCTGATGGCGTTCAAGGTGGAGGCGAAAGAGAACAAGCCGGTACTGACGCCGATGTGGGTCAGCGCCGATCTTGCTCAGCCCGAACCGCCGGTCGTCGCGAATGGTGTGGTGTTTGCACTCGCGAGCGGTGAGAACGCGCGCCAAGTCGATTCCGGCGGGCGCATCCTTACTTCGGCAGAGCGCTACACCACACCTACGGGCAGAGCAACACTCCACGCGTTCGATGCCGAAACCGGAAAGGAGCTGTACTCCAGCGGCACCGTAATGAGCAGCTTCACGCACTTCAGTGCACCGGTCGTCGCCGGCGGACGGGTGTACGTTGGCACCTACGACGGAACGCTCTATGCATTCGGTCTCGGCCACGCACATTGATGTGGCATGTGTTGGAGATAAGCAAGGCACTTTGCGTAACCCGCGTACGTGCCGCGCGCGTAAGCGAGCGGTCAAATTAAATCACTTACTTGTGGGCTGAACCGTCGGCGTTGATTCCATACTCGGCATTTTTGCCGCTCTTAGTCACATAGGACACTTCATAGCTCTTCTCGGAACCTTTGGTGAGCAGTTCGACTTTCTTGATCTTGCCGCCTGCGGTTTTCTGTTCGATCCCGGCGCGTGCAGCGGCGGGGATAGTATCGATCGCGACTTGCTCTTCTACTTCGATGACGGCGCCCGCCTTATTCACAATCAGGTCGCGGCTCTTGCCGTCGATCAGTGTTTCGACTTCGTACAACGTCTGGCCGCCTTCAATTTCTTTTGAGATGCCGACGAGCTTCGCCGTCTTGGTCTGATTCTTGACTGTGGTTTGTACTGCGGCGGGCAAACTCGATAACTTGACTTTGCTCTCGGCCGTTAGCATCGCTGCAAATACGACCGCGCAGCAAGTGATCTTACATGTAGTCATCACTGAAATCCTCTGACGTCAGTATCCGGGGCGCTTCTGAAAATGACCTGAAATCGAGCCCGTGCCCCAAGAATTCTGTTGCCTTAAGCTGGTCTCAAGTGTTTGCATGCGCGTTCTCATAGTCGAAGACGACCGGGACGTCGCCCAGTATGTTGGCCGCGGGCTGGAAGAGGAAGGCAACTCTGTAACGCTCTGCTTCGATGGCGCCGCAGGGTTGCGCGCAGCGGAGACAAACGCGTTCGATGTCATGTTGCTGGACATCATGCTTCCACGAATCGATGGGTTGGAGCTGACACGCCGGTTGCGGGCCAAGAGCATCCAAACTCCGATCCTGCTGTTGACGGCCCGAGACTCGGCGACTGACATTGTGCGCGGCCTCGATGCCGGGGCCGATGACTATCTGACCAAACCGTTCTCATTTCCCGTGCTGCTGGCGAGGCTGCGAGCGCGCACTCGGTTCATCTCGAATGCGGATCAATCGCGCCTGCGCTACGGCGTACTGCTCATGGATCTCGGGATGCATGAGGTGTGGCGCGACTCGGTGCCGTTGCGCCTCACCAAAACTGAATTTTCGCTGCTTGAATATCTCATCAGGTGTGCTGGCCGGGTAGCAACGCGGCGCAGGCTCATCGAAGAGGTATGGGGCAACGAACGCGAGATCGACGGCAATAATCTCGATGTGTTCATCCGTTTTCTGCGCGCCAAAGTCGACTTGCCCGGACAAACACGCCTGATTCATACGGTGCGCGGCATCGGTTATCGATTGAGAGAAGATGGCCCGTGATTTCGAATTCAATTCGTGTTCGTTTGACTGTCTGGTACTCGTTCACGCTGGCCGTAATGCTCGCCCTATTTGGCGCATCGGCTTGGATTGCGATGCGTGCGAGCGTGCTCGAAACGGTCGATCATGACCTGCAGGCACGCATCGGAGATGTTCAGAACTTTGTCCGCAAAGAGGCGGCCATTTCACGTGCGCAACTCGAGGAAGAGTTTCGTGAACATGCGCTATTAGGTCTGGGCGGCGGTCTGGTCCAGGTTCTCGACGAGAAAGGTCGTGTGCTCTATCGCTCCGAGCGATTGCCTGCAAATTCCTTGCAGGCAGTTACTCCGGCACCGCACGATTCGATGCTGAACTACTCGACCCAGTCTCAGGGCGGGGCCGACTTGCGCGTCGTCTCCGGAGCGATCACCACAGGGGGCTCGGTGTTCATGGTCCAGGTGGCAGAGCCACTACATGATTTTCAAGACTCGACAACGCGTTTTGAACACATGCTGCTCATCCTGGGACCGGTGTTTCTGGCGCTTGCAGGCTTCGGCGGTTTGTGGATCAGCACCCGTGCATTAGCACCGGTGGATCGCATCACAAGCGCGGCCCGGCGCATCAGCATCGCGAACCTCTCGAGTCGTCTTGCCGAACCTGCGGCAAACGATGAACTGAGGCGATTAACCGTAACTCTGAACGAGATGCTCGGTCGCATCGAGGCGGCGGTACAGCGCATCGTGCAATTTACGGCGGACGCGTCCCATGAGTTGCGCGCCCCTCTGACGCTGATCCAGACTGCCGCCGATTTCTCATTGCGGCGCGACCGCAGCCGCGAAGATCTGCTGGATGCGATGCGCAAGATAGCGCGCGAGTCAAACCGCAGCGCTCGCTTAATCGACGACCTGCTGCTTTTGGCAAGGGCAGATTCGGGACACGAGGAAATGCATCTCGCTCCGGTCGATCTCACGCCGAGCGTGCAGGATGCTGCCGAGCAGGCGTTAACGCTCGGGCAGTCGAAGGAGATCGGCGTATCCATTACAGTGCCCGGAGAGCCTGTTCTGGTGCATGCCGATGAAGCGGCGTTGGCCCGGCTCTGGCTGATCTTGCTGGATAACGCGGTCAAGTATACGGAAGCCGGAGGCAACATCCATTTCAGTGTGACCGCGCGCGACGCGTTCGCTCAGGTGGTTTTGCGCGACACCGGAATCGGCATCGCGCCCGAAGATCTGCCCAAAGTGTTCGATCGCTTCTGGCGCGCAGACAAAGTGCGGTCGCGCGCAATGGGTGGGGCTGGCCTGGGGCTCTCGATCGCGCAATGGATTGTTGAACGGCACCAGGGAACGATCGAGATCGGTTCAGAGGGCCAGGGATCAACGGTTATCGTTCAGCTTCCGCGCTGCACGGTGGATGCCGCCGAAGAGGTGCGTATCTAAGCGAAGGCTCGCCATCTCAGAAAAATAATCCGCCGGTTGTCGTGCGCGCCGCGGCTTTGATCGGTGCGCTATTCTCGACATACCTTTCCATGCCTTTGACACGCCATACAGAGCGGCACTTCACGTCGGGTGAACTCGTACGGGACATCGTTATCGGGATGTCCGACGGGCTGACGGTTCCGTTTGCTCTTGCTGCTGGACTGTCGGGCGCAGCTGGTTCTACCCACATCGTGGTCACTGCCGGCCTTGCTGAAATCGTGGCTGGATCAATTGCAATGGGCCTTGGCGGTTATCTTGCCGCGCGAGGCGACGCAGATCATTACGGGGCAGAGCGATTGCGTGAAGAGCGCGAGGTGCAGGAATCTCCAGAGGAGGAGAAGCAGGAAGTTGCGAAAGTCTTCTCCGGCTTCGGACTGACAGCGGAGCACACGGCGATGATCACAGAGGCGCTCAGTCAGAATCCGAAAGCGTGGATCGACTTCATGATGCGCTTCGAATTGGGGCTTGAGGAGCCAACACCAGGCCGCGCTCTTCGGAGCGCTGGCACCATTGCGCTTTCCTACGTAGTAGGCGGCTTTATTCCGCTTGCGCCCTATATGTTTGCGGAAAACGCGGCGAATGCGCTCAAGCTGTCGGTTGTTCTCACACTGCTGGCGTTGGCAGTGTTCGGTTATCTAAAGGGCGGCGCGACGGGAGCTCCCCCTTTACGCAGCGCGGGCCAGACATTGTTGATTGGCGGCCTGGCAGCAGGCGCCGCGTTCGCAATAGCCAAGGCCATTTCGTAGACGTGGGTGCCGTACGGTTGCGTGTTCAACCGCAGGCCGCAGTGTAAGCACGCCGGGGTGAAAGGCCTGCATGATGGCGCTGTCGTTCGAAAGCACAGCTTCTTTCCGCGAGAAAAAGGGCATTCCGAATGTTGCTGCGGGCGGC
Source organism: Bryobacterales bacterium (assembly GCA_963792655.1). Classification (GTDB taxonomy): domain Bacteria; phylum Acidobacteriota; class Terriglobia; order Bryobacterales; family Bryobacteraceae; genus DOZZ01. The sequence continues at coordinate 471,272 of CAWBWU010000003.1, read as the reverse complement.
AGCACACTTTCCGCCAGGGGCTTTGGGATTTGGCGGTGGAGCGTGTATGAGCCGACCGCATTTGCAAGAACGCCGGAACCGAGCCCGCAGTTAGAGAGAAGACGGACACCCTTCTCTCCGCACTCGTTTCAGTCGACCGTTAAACAGCGTAAGTTATCGATATAAGCGGAAAACTTCGCTCGCATGTCACCGGCCGTGCGCACGAATTCGATCAAGAGAGTTCAATGAGTTTGTTCCAGGTGTTGCGGACCGAAATAACGCTATGCGCGGCGTACGAGCCGCGCGCGTGAGAGCGGTTAAATCAACGTGGCATGCAAATTCAAGACGAGTGCGAACGTCAAAAATCACCTCAAGACGTTGCTTGCATCGGCTTCACGCACCAGACGATCGGCGTCATCCCGCAGCAGAAATCCGCGCCGGACTTCGGACTCGGCAGCAGCACGAACCTTCGCCACCCAGGCGTCATGCGTGCCATACCGTTCTTCGAGTGAAGGCCGTGGATCGTCAGCCGCCAGCCGCGCCGCCCGGGTAGCGAAGAAAGGGATGTAGCCGCCCGAGAAGCCGCACGCGCGCCCCTTCAGATAACCGGAGGCGGTGACGTTCCACCCGAGGTAGGTCCCAAGCGGGGCTTGGTGAAGCACGGAGGGCTCGCCTGCCATTTCGTTTCCGTCGGCGTCGGTCTTGGGGACCAGCATGGGAATGATCCCCTTGATCGAGGGCGGTTGCCGGCTGATCGAGCCGGAGAGATCGTTGTATCGAAATTCCGGCCCAAAATCGTAATCGGGAAGAGCGTTGATCAAATGGTCCGGCAGCGGCTCACCCGGAATAGCGGGGAAACCCATCGCCATATGGTCCGGTCGGCACCAACTGTCCCGCCGCAAGCGTGGGATAACGGCTCGCGGGTGGGGCGGTGTTGTTCGTCACCCATGCAATGAGGGCATGTTCAAGCGCGCGCATCGGCTCGGCGGTCGAATTAGGATTCGCCGGCAGCATGCAGCCGCGGGCATTCTCGCTCCGCGCAATCACCTCAAAACTTCCGCGTCCTCCGCCATGGGTAACGCCGGGAAAGTAGTATCGGCGAACCTCTGCCGGCAGCGGAATGTCCACCTCCGCCTTCGTTCCGACAAGACCCGGAGACATGCGCAGTCCCCAGAATTCCGAAGCCCCGAAAGTCTCCATGATTTTCGGACAGGTCTTGGTCGCACGGCAGCGATCCAGCAAGCCGGCCCTCGGCCGTTTCCGGGCCGCGTCAAGGTAGTCACTCCACCACAGGACGCCCTCGCTGCCCGGCTCAAAAAGACCGGCGGCGCCGCCCGGAATGGCAAACCTGAAGTTCAGAGGACTCTGCCGCGCCGCAATGTTCGGTCGAACTCCATCCCATACGATTCGTCTTTGTTCGTCCTGATTGAAACCGAGATGAATCAAAGCTCTTGATGAAATTGCCGGATTGCGACGTGCCGAGCCCGATCGCATGCCGCACCGCGCCTGCAACTGGATTCGGCGCGCCGTCCCCATCTTTCATCGCATAACGGAAGAACGAAACAATGTCGCGCGTTGCAGCGAAACCAATGCCCAGAACCAGCGGATCCTTCGCGGTATATACCAACTGGTACAGCATGTCCTGTCGAAAGCCGCTCTTCAGGCAGACCTTCGACCCATCCGGGTCTCCCGGAAACGGATTCCTGCCGCAGTCCGCGAACGACCAGTCAGACGCGGCCACAGGAATGAGTTCGCCGTCGTCCGAATACTGCGCCGTCAGCAGAGCTTTCGTTGTATCGAGGGTAAACGGACGCTGGTAGGCGAGCCCGGAGTAACCTTGCGTGAGTGAAGCGGTGGTGGACTTTTCAGGCAGGTTGCTCAGACGCGCGATGACCGGACCGGTGATCGGTGAACCATCACTGTTCTTCGCGGCGGGTACGGTGAGCGTTTCGAGACCCTTCCTTGGCGTCAGATCGCCCTGCCACCCGCTGCTCAGCAGAATGTGCCCGCCATTGAGCTCATCCGCCGAAGGCTCAGGATTCAGCGGCGAGTTGCCCCGATTGGGCACTTGGTAGATGAGAACGCCGCTTGCTTTTGCAAGGTCAATCGGCTTGACCAGCGTGAACGTAGCCGAGTACTCAACCTTGCCCCGAGCGTTGCGCGGCGCGAGCGCAATGTCATTGATGATGGCGTTGAGCGGCTCTTTGGGGTCAAGTTCCCCGCTCGCGTGCCCCGAAACAATCTCATAGGTGATCCCGCCGAACGCTTTGCCTCCATATGCTGGCGACACGCGGCTGTCTATGGAGATATGAACCACGCGCGCGTTTGCAGGCGCGCCGACGACAGCCATTGCGGCCATGGAGATAGCGATAATCCAAAAACAACGCGGCGTGCGTCGAAGGTGAGCGCGGAAGGACATAAATTTTGAAAGCGAAATAGCTCTAGCGCCACTCCAGACTCTTTTGTGTATCACGACCGGTCTGTTCGCGCGATATCGTCCGCCCCTGATTTGGAGATGGGTTCGAGCTATGAGGCCGCCTACTGCGGGATATCCACATAGAAACGGCTGAAAAATTGGACTTGGTAATGCCCTCACTGTTGTGGACTGAATTCGAGGATGCCGCTGGTGTAACGCTCAAAATACGCGCGTGACAAACGACGGGGATTCACAAGCCATGCCCACGATATCCAAGAAATCCCTACGCGCAGGGCGATCCCGTTCCACTTTTCATGGTGATAGTATTCTTAGCGTATGTTCCAGACGCTAGCGATTGTCTTGGTCGTAGTCCTAGTGGCTTTGCGGCTATTGCTGCCACCAGTTCCCGGCCTGCTCAAGGCAGGCTTCCAGCGGTGGGGAATGCGAAACACAATTTTGATTTGCTCGATTTCCGTTGGATGCGCGGTCGTGGCTATCTTCCTGTCAAGAACCTAATCCTCACTGGTGGGAGATCGGACGCGCGCAAAACAGCGGTGCTGTTCTTTTAGAACACGCAAGACGTCAACCACTGCGGCTCAATCGTCCGCGAGGGCGGACGATGTACTCAGTTGACCAAATGAGCGTTGACCAAAGGCCGGGTGAGAAACATCCGAAGAGGGCCCGCCAACGAGCGCCACTGACGGGAAATTGAACAATGGTGCGGGCCGCTGAGAGACCTCACTTGGCGTACCATTGGCCACTTTGCGCAATTTCGCTCGGACGTCAGTCGACCAGCAGAACAGAGAAACGCTTACGAGTTAAAGTGGCTCCCCGAGATGGATTCGAACCACCGTTCACGGCTCCAAAGGCCGCTGTCCTACCGTTAGACGATCGGGGAGTGTGTTTGAGAGTGGACTGACTACAGTTTAGCCCAGCTACTTGATGCCTTGCCAGAAGAGTTGAATTCCCAGCACCACTAACCAGACCGAAAGCACCGCGCGCATCGGGCGTTTCGGGATGCTGGCTGAAAGTGTGGCCCCTGCGAATGCCCCGAAGGCGCCGCCTGCGATGAGGCGCCACAGCAGGGCTCCATCGAAGTTGCCGGCCGTCAGTTGCACGCCGCCGCCGAAAAGGGCAATGCCCAGTCCGAACACCAGGTCCGTTCCGACGACGGCTGCCGGTGCGAGCGGCGTCAAACCCAGCAGCGCCAGTGAGCCTAATGCGCCTGCGCCGGCGGAGGAGAAGCCGACTTCAGCCCCAATCGGAAATGCGATGAACGGGAGCCATTTCGAACGGTCGGTTCTGGGATTGGTATTGTCTTTCCGCGAACTCTTGATCAGGTTCATCGCTGCGCCCGCAACGATCGTTACTCCGAGCACCGCAAACAGAATCTGCCGCCCCTGTGGAGTATTCGCCTTCGAAAGCAACAGCGAACCGAGCGCCACGCCAGGCAAGCCGCCGATCAGAAGCCGCGTCAGCGTAGGGAAATGCACCTGGCCGCGTTTCAAATAGAGCGGCACAATCAGCAGCTTCACCACAGACGCAAAGATCAGCGCCGTGCCCACCGCCTGCGTTGGCGGCAGATGCAGGAACAGGATCAGGATGGGCGTCGTCACAACCCCGGCGCCGACCCCGGTGAGTCCGATCGCAGCGGCGATGAAAAAGCCCAGAACGAAGATCATGAAATCACTGCGCTGAGATATGGATGCCGCATTCCAGCTTTTGGGCTCCGCTCCAACGGCCCGAACGCGGATTATTCGGGTCCACTGGGCGTTGCGTGCAAGGTTCGCATCCAACGCTGGTGAAGCCCTGCGCATACAGCGGCAGCGCGGGGATGTTGTGCTCTTTCAGGTACGCCCACACGTCGCGGTTGGTCCATGCCGCGAGCGGGCTGACCTTCAGAATCTGTTTGGACGGGAGTTGGAAATTGTCTACTTCCTTCAGGTTCGCGCGGGTGGGCGACTGCTCACGGCGCAACGCGGTGAACCACACGTCGTAGTCGGATAGTCCGCGGAAGAGCGGCTCCACTTTGCGAGCCCCGCAGCACTCGTTCGGCGCAGTTTGATAGAGCAACCCGCGCTCGCGACTCCTGCTCAGCAACGGTAGTGCGCGGTAACAGGTTGATCAGATTCAACCCATAACGTGCGGTCATCTCGTCGCGGTACGCGTATGTCTCGGCGAAGTGGTATCCGGTATCGAGAAACAGCACGGGCACGTCGGGCCGATGTTGCAACAGCATGTGGGTCAGCACCATGCACTCGGCTTGAAAACTCGATGTGACGCACACCGGCCCTTTCGCCTCAGACAGCACCTGTTCAATCACGCTCATATGCCTGCTCCTCCATCGATTTCGCTATCGCTCGCGAGCAGCACTCCATCGCGCATCAACTGATTCACCAGATGTTCGGCCGCCTGCGCGTCATCTTGCGGCAGCGCAACGCGTTCTTCACCCACGCCGATCACAATCAGCCCCGCAGCTTCGAGCGCCTTGACGGCATTCTCGTCGATACGTTCCAGAACCTGCACCGCACAACCACGCGTGAACAGTTTGCGTTCGAGCAGGTACGCCAGCTCCGACCTCGGCCCCACCATCACCGTGGCCGCGCGATGACCGAAGCGCGCCATGCGCTCGGCTGGTGTCACCGGCTCCGTACGGTGCTCAACGCTTCCGTCCCGCAGTTGCCGCCGTTCGAGCGAACGCCGCAGCATGCCCGCACCGACCGTGCTGTTCGTGATGGTGTCGATCAGAATGAAGCTGCCCGTGAACCGATTTGAGGTATACGGATCGAAGAAGATCGGCCGCGCGGTTTCAATCTCCACGCGCCCGATGCTGTTCATCGTCAAGCTCTCGGCAGGCTCATGCCCCAGCGAATGAATGTCGATGCGATGCGCGATCACTTTCACTTCCGCCGCAACAGTCTGCGTCGTGTGCTTCAACAGATAACGCTTACCCGGCGCGAGCGGCTCTTCCTGCATCCACACGATGTCGGCTTCGAAGTGCCGCGCCACGGTTGGTACGTCGCGTGAGGCTGCGAGCAGGTCGCCGCGGCTCACGTCCACCTCGTCTTCGAGCGTCAGCGTCACCGACATCGGCGCGAATGCGCGCTCCAGATCGCCGTCAAATGTGTTGATCGTCTTCACGCGCGTGCGGCGTCCAGAGGGAAGCACCAACACCGTATCGCCCGGCGAAACTGAGCCGCCTGCGATCTGGCCCGCGAAGCCGCGAAAGTTCTGATCCGGCCGCACCACGCGCTGTACCGGAAGGCGAAACGCACCCGCGCTAAGATCGCGTCCCGTGTCTACGGTTTCAAGATGTTCGAGCAGGCTCGGTCCGTGGAACCACGGCATACGACTGCTGCGATGCACCACGTTGTCACCGCCTAGCGCGCTGATCGGAACAATGTATGCGCCCGGCAGGTCGAGGCGCGCGAGGAAGGCCTGAAATTCATCGCGAATGCGGAGGAACACGGCTTCATCGAAGCCGACCAGATCCATCTTGTTGACTGCTGCTACAACCCGCGGAGTTCCGAGCAGCGAAGCGATCACCGCATGCCGGCGCGATTGCGGCAACACGCCATGTCGCGCGTCGATCAGAATCACGGCCAGATCGGCCGTCGAAGCGCCAGTCGCCATGTTGCGCGTGTACTGTTCGTGCCCCGGCGTGTCCGCGATGATGAACTTGCGCCGCGCCGTCGCGAAGTAACGGTAAGCGACATCGATCGTGATGCCCTGCTCACGCTCGGCGCGCAAGCCATCAGTCAATAACGAGAAATCGATCGGACCTGCCGAACGATTCACCGACGCTTTGGTGATCGAACGCAACTGGTCTTCGTAGACGCTCTGCGAATCGTAAAGAAGACGGCCGATCAGCGTGCTCTTGCCATCGTCTACGCTGCCCGCCGTCGTGAAGCGCAGCAGCGACTTTTCGGGTAGGGCTTCCGCTTCCGGCACTGTTGCTCGCGCGAACATCAGAAGTAGCCCTGCTGTTTCTTGATCTCCATCGACCCTTCCTGGTCCAGATCGATGATCCGGTTCTCGCGTTCCGAGCGGCGGAAGCTCACTAACTCTTCGATGATCTTGGGTATCGTGTCGGCTTCAGAACGAATCGCGCCAGTGCACGGACTGCACCCAAGCGATCGCATGCGGCAGCGCACCAGCTTCGGCGCCTCGCCGGGCAGCGCCTTAATGAACGGCTGCTCGACGGGAGTGAGCATCTCGCCGCGCACCAGCATCAACCGCTCTTTCGCAAAATACAACGGCACAACCGGGATCTGTTCCAGATCGATGTACTGCCAGATATCCATCTCGGTCCAATTCGAAAGCGGGAAAATGCGCAGGCTCTCGCCGGGATCGATCCGCGCGTTGAACAAATTCCACAGCTCCGGCCGCTGGTTCTTGGGGTCCCACTGCCCGCGCGCATCCCGAAACGAAAAGATACGCTCCTTGGCGCGTGACTTCTCCTCATCCCGTCGCGCACCGCCGAGAGCCGCGTCGAAGCCATACTTTTTCAGCCCATCCAGGAGCGCCGTCGTCTTCAACAGCCCGCAGCACTTCTGAGTACCGAGCTTGATTGGATTTGCGCCGTCGGCCAGCGCTTCTTCGTTCCGGTAAACCAGCAGGTCAGCCCCGATCGAGGCTGGATACTGATCGCGGAACTCAATCATTTCCCTGAACTTATAGCTGGTATCGATATGCAGCAGAGGAAACGGAATGCGCCCCGGGTGAAACGCTTTCTGCGCCAGCCGCAGCATCACCGCCGAGTCTTTTCCGATGGAGTAGAGCATCACCGGCCGCTGGAACTCCGCCGCGACCTCGCGCATGATGTGAATACTTTCGGCTTCCAGGGCGCGCAAATGCGAGAGCCGGTCCATAAACGGAGCCTACCAGAGATTCACCCTAAAGTCTATCGGGTATGCGGGAAGAGGCGTTCAAACAATTACAGGGTAGGCCGCGGAAAACCCAATTCACTACTTCGCGCATAACATCGCTCGGATTCGACCAAGTCAGCTTCCAAACCCGGTAAGCCCATCAGGAATAAGGTGCCAAGGTTATTCCAGGCAACAGCATCTCCCTGTTCCGCAGCTTGGCGCAACCAATTTTCGGCCAGCGGGCCATCCTGTGGAACCCCCATTCCCAGTTGATACAAAACTCCCGCCATGCATTGCGCGACCGGATGACCGGCATTTGCGAACGGAATTACGTAGTCAAGTAGCTCAGCGTAAGCACGACTCCCGACCAACTCCAACGCGTGCTCCTCGTCATATAAATCGCTCATCTGGGAACGCCAATCTCCAGATTGGCGCAAACGTGCACTCTCCCCGAATCCGCTACACTAACCAGCGGAAGCCAATTCTGGCCGGTGCTGGGCGCGGGCTTCAAACCCGTTGTGCGGTGCTTTGCGTCGCGGATGGGTTCGACTCCCATTGGCTTCCGCCATTACCCGGCCGGCACCAGCGTTCGCGCAAAACTGACGTACATCTCAAAAAAACAAAAGGCCGTGACCAACAGGCAGGCTCCAGCGGCCACGTTCCACGTCGATTCGCGCGCCGCCGTTGACCGGATGGGCTCTCGCCCCAAGATACGCGATCACAAATCCGGCCACGAAACCGCCGATGTGCGCATAGTTGTCGATGCCCCGTACAACCAACCCGATCACCAGAATGTAAGCCGCCCAGCGCAGGTAGTGGTTGCGGATCGCGCGCCCGACGGACGTTCGATTGCGGACACCGAGCGCCACCATCGCGCCGAGCAGCCCGGTGATCCCCGCCGATGAGCCGACCGACATCCCCGACCCAAGACGATAGCTAAGGTAAAAGCCAGCAACAGTCGCGACAAAGTAATACACGATCATGCGCGGCTTACCGTAGATCTGTTCGACCTCGCTCCCGAGATCCATCAGCACCCAGCTATTCATCAAAATATGCAGTAGCCCGCTGTGCAGAAAGCCGGCGGTGACCAGACGCCACCACTGATGCTGAATGAAGATCGCCGGGCGGTACATCCCACCGAATGCGATAAGAGCCTGCCCTGAATCATGCCCGCTGCCATAAAGATAGGTCGCCACAAACAGCCCGATGTTGACCAATAGCAACATCGAGGTGACCAGACGCGCGTGAGGAATGAGCCCGCCTACAAGGTCCGTCGGATTGCGCGCCTCGACCGCTCGTTCTCCGATTGCCTCCCCGCAGTATGGGCACACCCGATCTTTGGTAGTAATGAATGCCCTGCAATGCGGGCACATCCGGCGCTGATCCATCGGCTTTTATTGTACGGGTCGCGTGTGGCGCCGACCGTTGAGGAACCGCTGATATACTGCGCTAGACTTTATGCGATTCACCCCGGCCCTGCGGTTTTCTTCGGTCCTTCTTTTGATGACTCAGATGGCGGCGGGCCAGTATCTTCGCGGAGTCAACGTCTCCGGCGCGGAGTTCGGCGAGCAGAACATCCCGGGCACTTACGGCCATGACTACACTTACAACAGCGCCGAGACGTTCGACTATTTCGCCGCTCGCAATCTGAAGTTCATCCGCCTTCAGATTCGCTGGGAGCGCCTGCAGCCGAAGCTGCAAGGGCCGCTCGATCCATTCAACCTGTCGCTGCTGCAGCAGGACGTCGCCTGGGCGAAGGCGGCCGGTTGCCTGATCAGTATCGACGCCCATAACTACGGCCGCTACAAGACCAACGAGGCCGGCCAGCCGAGCGATGGGTTCATCATCGACAACGCTTACGGCGGTGTCGTCAAGGTGAGCACGGCCGACCTCACCGACTTCTGGGTGCGTATGTCCAATGCGTTCAAGAATGAGCCCGCAGTGGCCGCGTACGACATCATGAACGAGCCACACGACATGGGCAGCGCCGATTGGCTCAAGATCTCGCAAGCCGTGCTGACCGGAATCCGCGCGAATGGCGATAACAAACTGGTGATGATTCCGGGCAACAGCTATAGTTCCGCCACTTTCTGGCCGCAGGTGAACGGATCTTCCGGATGGATCAACGATCCCGCCAACAATTACCTGTACGAGGCGCACCTCTACTTCGATCACGATTACAGCGGGAGCTACGACCGCAGCTACGATGCCGAACTCGCCGCGAACCCGCAACTGCCCACCGTCGGCGTCACGCGGCTGATGCCGTTCGTCAACTGGTGCAAGGCCAACAACGCGCCGTGCTACCTCGGCGAGTATGGGATTCCGAATGACGACGCGCGCTGGAACACGGTGCTCGACAACTTTCTGAAGGCGCTCGATGCAGCCGCTATGCCCGGCACTTACTGGGCTGCGGGCGAATGGTGGGGCAACTACCGGCTTTCGGTGCAGCCCATCAACTTCGCGATTGATCGTCCGCAAACTCCGGTGCTGCTGGGGCACTTGAGTCCTGGGGCGTTTACTTCCATCTCGGCTGCCGCGGCATACGGCTATGCCACCGCGCCGGGGCAACTTGTATCGGGTTACGGCGCTAACCTTGCGCCGGGCACGGAAGCCGCCGCGTCGCTGCCATTGATGACTGCGCTTCAGGGCACGCAGGTGCAGATCACTGACTCCGCCGGGCAGGTATCGCTCGCGCCGATGATTCTGGCTTCCCCCGGGCAGTTGAACTACCTCTTGCCGGCAAGCGTTGCGAATGGCAAGGCAGACGTCGCGGTGATCAGCAGCGGCAACACCGTCGCGAACGGCGTTTTGGAAGTTCGCAGCGTGGCCCCGACCATCTTCACTGCCGACAACTCGGGGCAGGGAACGGCGGCCGCGCAGATCGTGCGGATCAAGCCGGACGGTACGCAGAGTTATGAGTACGTCGCCGCCTACGACACAAACCAGAGCAAGTATGTACCGCTGCCTATCCGTTTCGGCGGCGACACGCTGGTCCTGCTTCTCTACGGGACCGGTTTCGATATGGCGTCAGGCGCGGCGGGCACCACGGTTACGATCGGGACGCGCAGCCCCGCTGTTCAGTATTCGGGCCCGCAAAAGCAGTTTCCCGGGCTCGACCAGATCAACCTGGCATTGCCCAGTTCGCTAGCAGGAACTGGAACCGTTACGGTGAACGTCACCGTGGATGGCAAAGCGGCAAACTCTGTAACGCTCAATTTTCAATAACCGCTTGACGAATTGCGTTGCGTAAGTTAATACTTACCGTAAGTGTTGACTAACGCTGACGCGCAACTATCTGCTTTAGGGGACGCCACCCGGCGCGCCATCCTGGAGCGGTTGATGTCCGGCCCTCTGCCTGTGGGCCAAATCGCTGAAGGTATCCCGGTGAGCCGTCCTGCTATTTCGCAGCACCTGCGGGTGCTCGAACGGGCTCAACTGGTTACCCACCGCACCTCCGGAACACGGCAGGTGTATCAGGTGAATCCCGCAGCCTTAGCCTCGCTACGCCAGCACTTTGACGAGCTCTGGACACAGGCGCTCGCCGCGTTCAAGAAAAGAGTCGAACAACCTGATCCGAAGGAGAACTGAATGTCTACTACAACGACGCCCGTCATCGCACCTGTCCAAAAAAGCATCACGGTGAAGGCCGACGCTGCCCGCGCTTTCCGCGTCTTCACCGACGAGATCGATTCCTGGTGGCCCGCCTCGCACCACATCGGCGCCAGCCCCATGCTCCGTAACGTGCTTGAGGGACGCGAGGGCGGGCGCTGCTACAGCCAACACGACGGAGGAGTCGAGTGCCAGTGGGGCTCCATCACTACTTGGGATCCGCCACGCCGCTTCGTTATGGCCTGGCAGGTAACGCCTGACTGGAAGCAGGAGTTAAACCCAGCGCGCGCGAGCGAAATCGAAGTCCGTTTCACGCCGGAGGGCGATGGCTACACCCGTGTCGACCTGGAACACCGGCACTTCGAGCGGCATGGTGAAGGCTCACAGAAGATGCGTGACGGGGTGGGCAGCGACGGTGGCTGGAACGGCCTGCTCGAACTATTCCGGGGCCGCGTGGAGTCGGGGAGCTGAGGCATGCAGAAGGTCGATCGTGTTTTCGGATGGCTGCTGATCCTGGGCAGTTGCGGGCATACGGCTGGCACGTTCCTCTGGGTGCCGTTCATGAGCGGGATGTTCGTGTGGTCGCTGGGCTCATCGCTTGCTGCGGCGCTGCTTGGCGTTCTGAACCTGGTGCGCGCCGGAAGGCCGGATGACAAAACCCTCGCCATGATCACAGCTATCGGCTCGGCCTGTTGGGTGCTGATCGCGGTGGCGTTCGGGCAGAGCATCAACAACCTGCTGGACCCGCGTGCGCTCATGCACGCAATCACCGCGGCAGTGCTGGTCGGCTTCTCCATTCGCACGCTGAGAAACGCGAACTTATATGCGGCCGACACCCGTCGGCTCCCAAACGCGCCGGTGACAGACCAAGGCCGATCAATGATCGGCCACTACAACTAAATCCCGAAAGCCAACTGTAGGGGCCGGTCACTGACCGGCCCGTTGCCGCCCTACACCAATACCGGTTCCGGCGCCTTCGTCTCAATCTTCTCTCTGCTACGGAAAAACACGCCGATCAATATCAGCAACAAGAAAGCGCCCGCACTCGAACTAAGCCAAAAGCCGGTCCAGTTGCGCGTGGTGGTCGCGCCGTTCGTGGTCGTGAACAGATCCACCGCGCCGCCCGAGAGCAACGAGCCGATGAACATGCCCACACCATAGGTGAGGAACGTGATGAAGCCTTGCGCCGCGTTGCGCAGGTGGGCCGGTGCGCGCTGGTCGGTGTAAAGCTGGCCGGTCATGAAGAAGAAGTCATAGCAGACGCCATGCAGCAAAATCGCCACGTAGAACATCCACATCCGGTCGGCAGGATTGCCCAGCGCGAGCAACACATAACGCACGGACCACGCAACCAGACCCATCAACAGAATGCGCTTGACGCTCATACGGCGAAAGATGAACGGCATCGCGAGCATCATTCCCACTTCGGAGATCTGGCCCCACGTCATCTTCCCAGCAGCATTGGCGACGCCGACATCATTCAGATATGCGTTCGTGAATGAGAAGTAGAACGTCAGCGGAATGCAAGCCAGTACCGAGGCGATCACGAACACGCGATAGGCCGGGTCTTTCAACATGACCAGCGCGTCAAAGCCCAGCGCCGATTTGAGGGACGCGCCCTGCTGCTGCTTCTCCGGTGCTTGATGCGGCAGCAGCAAGCAGAACAACGCCATGATGACCGAAGCGCCGGCCGCCAGCAGAAATGGGCGCGAGGTAGTCTCGATCCCGAGCCGCCCGATAATCTGACCGATGGCAATCCAACCAAAGGTTCCGAAAAAGCGGATCAACGGAAAGTCGCGCCCCGAGTCTTTCACGTAGCGCAGCGTAATCGAGTTGGTGAGCGCGATCGTCGGGAAATAGCAAAGGCAGTAGAGCAGCATGAGCCCGTACACCGAGCCGAAATCCGCAACGCGCGTAACAGCATAGAGCACCGCCGCGCCGAGTAGATGCAACACCAGCATCACGCGTTCAGTTGCGAAATAACGATCGGCAACTAAGCCCACAAAAAATGGCGAGATCATTGCGGCAAGCGCAGTGGTTCCGAACACAGCTCCTGATTGCGTGCCCGAGAAGTGCAGCGTCCGCGTGAGGTAGGTGTCGAGCGTGACATACCAGCAGCCCCAGATGAAGTAGTTCAGGAACATCATCACGCTGAGGCGGATGCGAAGAGAGACGGGCATAGTTAACGGTAAGCTTCCTCGATCATGCGTTCGAGATAAATCTTCGACGCGCGAATGTCGGCTTCCTGCTGCGGGCCGGAGGTTTCGCGTTCGATCGTGATCGGACCTGAGTAATTCAACCGCCGCAGCCCGCGCATGACTTCGGCAAAGTTCACGCGTCCGGACCCAATCGGCACTTCCTGTCCGAGCTTGTTCGGGTCGGTCGGATACTTGCCATCCTTTGCGTGCAGCCCGCGCACGAAAGGACCAATCACTTCCAGTGCGCCCACCGGTTCGCCCTTGCCGTACAGAATCAGGTTGGCCGTATCGAGGTTGACACCGACATTGTCGAGCGCGACATCGCGAATCGCGCGCCGCAAAGTGATCGGCGACTCCTGCCCGGTTTCCATCAGGAAGTGCTGGCCATTGGCGCGGCAATGCGCGGCAGCTTCATGGATAGCGGCAATCGTCGGCGCATACAAGGGATCGTTGGGATCTTCCGGAATGAACCCGCAGTGCGTGTGCACCGCACCGATGCCGCACTGCTTGGCCAAGTCGGACGCACGTTTGAGAGCATCGAGGCGCATTGCACGCGTTTGCGGTGGGACCAAACCGATCGTGCTCGGGCCATGATAGAAATCCCAAACCATCGGACCTTGCCCCAACGTCATCGCTGCCGTCGCCTCAACATGATATTTGTCGAGAGCTGCTTTCAACGGCCCCGCCAGACCTTCGGGTGACATGCCGACACTCACCTGGCAAGTGGGCAAGCCGAACGCAGCGACGCGAGCGATGGCCTGATCCGGCGTTGATTTGCCAGTCACGCCAACCACAACGCCCAGCCTTGGGCGCGCCTGTTCCGCGGATGCGGCCACAGTTGCGCCCGCCAGACCAACGGTGCCTTTTATGAAGCCGCGGCGGTCAATATGCACGGGTCAAATCCTTCAATAGCGCAAGCGCTGAGCGAATATCTGCATCGCGCTGATCGGCGTCGGGCTCTTCGCGTTCGATACTCAGGATGCCAGTGTATCCGATCGATTTCAGCTTTTCGACAAACGCGCGGACGTCAACGCTGCCGGTGCCGAGCGCGCGTTCCATGCCGAGCGCATTGGCATCATCGCGCGGCGGCGGATCGCCGTCTTTGCAATGCACCGAGACGATGTGGGGCGCGAGCGTATCGAGTGCTTCGAGCGGATCTCCCGTCCCGTACAGAACCATGTTCGCGGGATCGAAGTTGATCTTCAGATTGGCTCTATCGACGTCACGAATGAAGCCGAGCAAAACATCTGCCGGCTCTTGTCCCGTCTCGAGTGCGAAGCTTTGACCATTCCCGGCGCAGTGATCGCAAATCTCGCGCGTGATGTCGCGGACTTCGCGGTAAGCCGGATCGTTTGCATCATGCGGCACAAAACCAATGTGGCATCCAACGCTGGGGATACTGAGCGCTGCGGCGAAATCAGAAACTTCTTTCGTTCGCGCGATGCGCTCGGCGCGCGTGAACTCAGGCACCAGGCCAACGGATAACCGCACCGTCGACAAGTTCTCGTACGACTCGCCGGCGTAGCTGCACACCGCGGTGGCGATGGCGAAGTGCGTCTCGCGCAGTACGGTGTTCCATGGCGCCGCTTGTCCTTCGAGCGAGAGCTCGCCCGGCACGCCTAACTGTCCTGCGCGGAAGCCGAGTGCCTGCACGCGCTGCATTGTTTCAGCGGCATCCGGAAGTGCCCAGAACATCAGTCCGATCTCGTGTGTTTCGACCCTTCTCATATGGTTGCTTCGACCTTCAGCGTCTCACCTCCGCGCGTACGTGAGCGCACCAGAAGCGCGGCCAACGCGACCGCCTGCGCCGACTCGCGCGGCGGACAAAGCACGGGCGCACCGTTGGTAACACAGCACTCGACGAAGTAGCGCAGTTCCGCATCGTAGGCCTGCGGCTGCGCGCTCAAGTCTACGGTGTGGCGCTCCTGCGCGCTGCACTGCTGAAGCACGCCGCCGTGATAGCTCAACCGCTGATCGGCTGCGTGAACCTGGAAGTCCATCGCGAACGGAGTGCCGGGCGCAAGCCAGCCGCCCTCGATGTGTACTTTGCGATGCGGATAATGCAATGTCGCGCGCACGGTATCGACAGGACCAGTGCTGTGCGCCGAAACCTGATCGGGGACGCCAAAAAGCGATATGGCCTGATCGATGTCGTGAATCATCAGATCGAAAATAGCGCCTCCGCTCCGCGAAGGGTCGGGCAGCCATGCACTCCAATCGGGCACGCCGCACTTGCGCTCGAAGAATGCTTCGACGATCGAATGCTCGCGCGCGAATAACGCGAGGTAGTTGTAGTCGGGCCAGAAACGCAGTGTATGCGCGATCATCAGCACACGGCCATGTTGGTCAGCGGCCGCGAGCATGCGATCGCAATCGGCTGAGGTGAGGGCCATCGGCTTTTCGCAGAGCACGTGTTTTCCGGCGGCCATCGCCGCAATCGACACTTCGGCATGGGCGTCTGAAGGAAGGCAGATGTCGACGGCGTCGACATTCGGATCGGCAATGAGTTCGCGCCAGTCGGTGTAGGCATGCACCTGCGCGAAATCGTGAACGCGCCCTTCTCGTTCCAGGTTGCCGCCGAGACCGCGAAGGTCACCCGCGAGCTTTCGTGGATCGCGGGAACACACTGCCGTTACTGAAGCATTTTGAATCTTTTCAAATACGTCCAGGTGCAACGCACCCATGGAGCCGAGACCGATCACGCCGATGTTGAGCGTCATGGCGTCACGTATGCCTTCATGCCTTGCGCAGCAATGAACTGCATGCCGGCCTGCTCGCCCATCACGCTGACCGCAGTAGCCGCGGGATCAACGTCGATCCCTCGCCTGCCCGAGATCGTAACCATTGCGGAATGCGTGAGCGCAGAACCGGTGCGCGGATCGATGATATGCGAGTAGCGCACGCCGTCGTAATCCAGATGCTGTTCGCTGTCGCCCGACGTTGAGACTGCACCGTTCGATTGCATCAACACGCGGCCGGCAATCGCAATGCGCCATCCAGCTTCAGACGGCGGTGCATTGCTGAAAGCGAGATCGCCGCTCGCCGCTACCAGCGCGCTGCGAATGCCGGCGCGCGTGAGAACGGCAAGAGCTTCATCGGCCGCGTAGCCTTTGGCAATCGCGCCAGCATCGAGTTGCATGCCGGCGCTATCGAACATCACAGTATGCTGCGCCGGATCGAGATGCATTTTTGTGTACCCACAGCGCGTGAGAGCTTCGCGAACGGCATCAAGCGCCGGCAGGCGATGGGCTTTGCGAGCCGCGCGCCAGAGATGCGTGAGTGGACCCACGGTAATGTCGAAAGCGCCATCGCTCGCCACCGATGTTCGTTGCGCAGCTTGCAGCACTGTGAAGAAGTCATCCGAAACATGTACCGGTTGCTGCACCGCTCGTTGCGTGACGCGGCTCAATTCACTGGCTGGATCGTAATCGGTCAGCATCGCGTCGAGCACTGTTACGCGATCGAAGGCCGCACGAAATGCAGCCTGTGCGCTAATCACATCGGGCGCATAGAGCGTGATGCTGAACAGCGTGCCCATGTGCGGCTCGACGGCTTCGAAGCGTTGCAGAGGCAGCGCGCCCGATGTGCCGAGCAGTAGCGGTAGCAGCAAGAGACTACTGCTCATCGTGCTCCACACCGTTGTTCCAATAGCGAAACATCTCTTCCGCCGCAGGCAACTCGGCCGGACGCACCAGCCGGAACCCAAGCCACTGCGCATCGGTGTGATACCAGATGCTCTTGGGCAGTTGCGGGTCCTGCTGTTTCCAGGAGCATCGGAGCCAACGCGCGCCGTGCAGTTCACGCCAGCGGCCGGATCGTTCCAGGATCCGCCGCGCACCGCCTGCGGATACGGCTTCGTCGCACGAACCCATGGATCTTTGGCCGGCCCCGTCGCGTAAGGCGCGATACTGATCGAGCGTCCACTCCATCACGTTGCCCAGCATGTCGTACAGTCCCCAGGCGTTCGGCTTCTTCGTCGCGACCTTCTGATATTTGCCGTTGCTGTTCGCGGCGTACCAGGCGTACTCGTCCAGGTTCGCCGGCTGCCCATCGCCGCCCGCGCGGCACGCATACTCCCATTCGGCTTCCGTCGGCAAACGATAGAACTCGCCGGTCTTCGCGCTCAGCCATTCCGCATATTTGTTGGCCGCGTGCTGCGTCATGCTGATGGCCGGAAAGCCGTTGATGCCCATGCCGAAGCTCATCTCGACATAGGGCCGCGTGGGCCGGCTCACCGCATCCACGGTGTCGTCTTTGCTC
Source organism: Bryobacterales bacterium (assembly GCA_963792655.1). GTDB lineage: Bacteria > Acidobacteriota > Terriglobia > Bryobacterales > Bryobacteraceae > DOZZ01. Next base: position 453,942 of record CAWBWU010000003.1, on the reverse strand, counting down.
TGCGTCGGCTGTTGCGAACATGAACAGCCGGTACTCGTCCCAGGTACTTCATGCGCCTGCATCCAGAATGCGTCCATGCACCTATGCACGGCGTTCGTCCGCCTTGCTGCCGATCCCATGGAAATCGCCCGCCGGAACCGGCGCCATGTCGTAAGAGACGGTGGTGTTCGGGATCGTGACGCTTATACTGTCGGCCCGTTTCGCGCTGTTGTGCTCCGCAATGCGAGTCGCGAATCTGACGCACGTTGTCCATGCTCGTCCGCGGCATGCGCTACGCAACAGGCGAGCAACAACGACCAACGCAAGCGCGCATCGTCAGATGAACTTGGTGATGCCGGGCTGCGCGCGCGGAGCAACGGGCAGCGCGCCCTTCCAATCGATCACGTCCGGCACCAGCTTCTCCTGCGAGTTCAGCGCCTGCTCCCAGGTCACCTGCTGCCCGGTGTAGGCGGCCATGCGGCCCATCATCGCCAGCAGCGTGCTGGTGGCCATGCGCTTGCCGTCGTTCACGGGCTGCTTGCTGCCGGATGGACGCGAACAGCACGTCGTGCTCGCGCTGGTACATGTCGTACTTCTGGCCGGTCCAGGTCCATTCGTTCTTGCCTTCGATGCGCGGGCGTCGGGTCCGCGGCCGATGGTGCATGCGCCGTCGGTGCCCAGCATGTAATCGGAATTCTCGTTGTAGCAGCCTTCGATCTGGCGGTTGGCCAGAAACGCGCGCACGCCGTTGGGATAGAGGTAATTCACCTCGAAGTGGTCGTAGATGTTGCCGCCTTCGGCCGGAATCGCGCGTCCGCCGACGCCGACGCAACTCACCGGCGGCTCGTCGTTCATCGCCCAGGCGATCTTGTCCACGCTATGCACCGCCTGCTCCACGATGCTGTCGCCGCAGAGCCAGACGAAGTTGTACCAGTTGCGGATCTGCCACTCGGTGTCGCTCATGCCCGCGGGGCGGGTGCTCGCGGGCGGCATCGGTTTCACCGGGCTTGTGTAGTAAGTCGCGTAGTAAGCGACCAGCTTGCCGATGGCGCCGTCGTGCATCTGCTCGAACGTCTCCTGGATCATTGCGTTGTAGCGCCAGCAGAAGCCGGCGACCAGCGATAGATTCTTCTGCTTCGCCTTCTCGACGGTTTCGAGAACGCAGCGGACGCCCGGCGCATCGGTCGCGACCGGCTTCTCGCAGAACACGTGCTTGTTCGCTTCGATGCACGCGGCCAGATGCAGCGGCCGGAAGCCCGGCGGCGTCGCCAGCAGCACCACATCCACTCCGCTCGCGACTACCCGCTGATACGCATCGAGACCCAGAAACTGACGCGGGGCTCGACGCGCACGCGGTCGGCGATCTTCGAAACCGCCTTCAGAGTGGCGAGAGACTGATCGACCTGCGCCTGGTCGATGTCCGCGACCGCGACTAGTTCCGCTTAGTCGTCGGCATGTAAGCGCTTGCGATGCTGCGCCGGTGCCGCGTCCGCCGCAGCCGACCAGTCCGACTTTGATCGCGTTGGTAACACTCTGCGCCGAGATGATGGCGGGGAAACCGCTCGCGAGAACGCTGGAAACAGCGCCTGCTTTGAGGAAGTCGCGGCGCGCGGGCAGTGGGGAATTTGGATTGAGATCGCTCATGACTTTATGAACTTCAGCGATAGTATCAAACCCGGCGCTGCATGCCGGGCGTGGCTTACGGTCCGGCACGTGGTTGCGCATTGGAATCATTCATCCCCGCGCACAAGCACGCCGTCAAGCGATAGTATCTAACACGGCAAAGATGCATAGTCGGTTCATTGCGGCGTTTCTACTCGCCTTTTGCGCGCTCGCCTGGAACATTCAGAACGTGGGTCTCGCAAGCGGCGTGATTGACCCATTGGGCGATGTCGGCGCGCAGGATGAAGCGGTCTACGCGAGCGAATCGATCCAGATGGCTCGCGGCGGCGACTGGACCACGCAGCGGTTTGCCGGCCGTTGGGAGTTGTCGAAGCCGCCGCTGCTGATGTGGTTGACCGCATTCGCCATCCGCTGCTTCGGTCCGAACAACACCGCGTTTCGTTTAGCCGCGCTGATCAGTGGTGCGCTGTGTGCGGCCGCGCTATTCGCATGGGGCGTGTCGGCGCGCAACGCAGCAGCGGGCGCTTGTGGCGCTCTACTCATCGTTGCGAACCCGCTCGTCTTCATCTTGTCCAGACGCAATTTGACGGACATGATTGTGGCGTCCGCCGCGACTGTCGCGATGTGGCGCATCGCACGCGACCCGCGCATCGAGCGGGCGTCCACACTGTGGCTCACGGGGCTGGCATGGTGCGCGGCAGTTCTCGACAAAAGCATTCTTGGCGCTTTGCCCGTTGCGGCTTGGCTGGCATCAATGTTGTTCTGGCGCGCGGCTGACCGTCCTCCGCTGCGGCGCGTGGCGGCCGTTGTGGCGCTGGCCGTAGTGCCGGGACTGTGTTGGGCCGCGTACCAGTGGCAGGTGCATCACGACTACTTTCTCGGCGAGATGCGCGTCATTTACGGACAAGCACAAGGGCTGCGGCAGCAGACCTCGCACGAGACGCAGGTGGGTTTCTACGCAGCGCGCATCGCGATGGTCGATCCGGTGCTAACGCTCTTCGCAGTCACCGGTATTTATGGTTTTCTGCGCGCGCTCCAACGCCGGGAGCCCGCTGCATTGCTGATTCTTTGCTGGCTTGCAGTTTTTGCCGTCGCTTTACTGGCGTTTCGTTTTCGGAGCGCCTCGTATCTGGTTCCAGCAGTTCCGGCATTCGCCGCGCTCGCCATGCTTTGGTCTCCGTTGCTGCAACGGCGCGCGGCCGTTGCGGTGCTCTGCGTGGTGTTGGTGGTCAAGGCGGTCAGCGCGAATCCAAAGTGGGGTATCTCGTACGCGGCTGCATCGGCGCCGACGGCCAACACGCTTTCGGATTATTGCGAGATGCACCGCGACACCGATCTATTTCTGTTCGACACAGTCGACCAGCTCTTTGCAACAGCACTACCGATCGCCAAGCTGCACTATGTGTGGGTCGATCCGAGCGGCGTTTACTTCCGGCTGGATCGCCATCTCGCAACGCTGGGGATTCTGGTGACCAGCGCGGACTATGACACGCTGCCGCTGCGTTTACCCGAGTGGCAGGCGAACCTGCGGAAAGCATCGATCACAGACGATCTCGCGATCGGTACCGGCATTGCATTACGCGATGCACGCGAGCTAAGCGCGTTGTTTCAGCACAATCAACAGAGCGACTTTTTGATTCCGGTGAGCCGCCTCGCGTTGCTGCCTGATTATCAGGCGACGCATGAGACGCGGAGAGCATCGCCGGATCGAGTGCTGTTACTTGCGCGGCAGCCTTCGCACCACTACCAACCGCAGACAGGGTGGGCTTGCCGTTTCTAAACGCGCTTAACGTTCCCGCGACACTTCGCGCAACCAACTGGTGAAAGCTTTCACCGTCTTGCCATGAAATGACCGGCGGTTGCGCAGGAACCCCACGCGCCGGAAGCCGCCACGCCGAAGCGGGACTAACGCACAGCCGAGGGCCGAGGCTCGCGCCATCTCGGGGACGAGGCTGATGCCGAATCCCGAAGCGACGAGCGGATAGATGCTCGAAAACTGATCGCTTTCAAACACCGACTCGAATTGCGCACTGGCGCGCGTGCATGCCGCGAGCACTTGATCACGAAAGCAGTGGCCTTCTTTGAGCAGCACCAATCGCTCTTGCCGTACATCCGACATGTCGACGGCGTCTACATTCGCGAGCCGGTGACCGGGCGGCACTGCCAGCAGGATCGGCTCACGAAAGAGTTCGCTCGAAACGATTTCGGGATTCGACACCGGCAAGCTCGCAACCGCGACATCCATCTCGCCCGCTTGCAGACCTTCGACAAGCCGGGACGTAATGTCTTCGGTTAAGCGCAGTTCGACATCGGGAAAGCGTGCGTTGAACGCGCTCACTCGAGGCGCCAGGAAGTAAGGCATGATCGTCGGGATCACGCCGACCTTCAGCACGCCGCGCACACCTTCTTCAAGAGCACCCAGAGACATCTGCACGTCTTCGACGCCGCGCAAAATCTGGCGGGCGCGCGGCAGCAATTCGTCGCCGAACTTTGTCAGGCGTACGGTGCGGCCCAGTCGCTCAAAGAGCGGTACGCCGAGTTCTGTTTCGAGCTTATGGATCTGGTGCGAGAGTGTCGGCTGCGCGAGCTTTTCCTGTTCAGCAGCCCGCGTGAAACTTCCCGCACGGGCGACTGCGCAAAAGTAGCGTAGTTGATGAAGCTCCATCTCGACCTATAGCGATTCGCTATAGCAAAGATAGCCCATCGTGTCTGGTTCCGTTCGTTACAGGGCAGTATGATTTGAAGACCATGCACGATTCCAAGACGAATAAACTGACCACGGCTGCCGGTGCGCCCGTACCCGATAACCAAAACGTCATGACCGCCGGCCTGCGCGGGCCGATGCTGCTGCAAGACGTTTGGCATCTCGAAAAGATCGCGCACTTCGATCGCGAAGTGATTCCCGAGCGCCGCATGCACGCGAAGGGCTCTGGCGCATACGGAACGTTTACTGTTACGCATGACATTACGAAGTACACGCGCGCCAAACTCTTCTCGCAAATTGGCAAGACCACCGACGCTTTCGTGCGCTTCTCGACTGTCGCCGGTGAGCGTGGGGCGGCGGACGCCGAGCGCGACATCCGCGGCTTCGCGATGAAGTTCTACACAGAAGAAGGCAATTGGGACCTGGTAGGCAACAACACGCCGGTCTTCTTCTTCCGCGACCCAACTCAAGTTCCCGGATTTGAATCATGCGGTGAAGCGCGATCCGAAGACCAACCTGCGCAGCGCGAACAACAATTGGGATTTCTGGACCTCGCTGCCCGAAGCGCTGCACCAGGTCACCATTGTGATGAGCGACCGCGGACTGCCGCGCTCGTACCGCCACATGCACGGCTTCGGAAGTCACACCTTCAGCTTCATCAACGCCGCGAAGGAACGCTACTGGGTCAAGTTCACTTTCAAGACGCAGCAGGGTATCTCAAACTTCACCGATGAGGAAGCAGCGGACATCGTCGGCCGCGACCGTGAAAGTGCTCAGCGCGATCTGTTCGACAGCATCGAGAAGCGCGACTTTCCGAAGTGGAAGCTCTTCGTTCAGATCATGCCCGAGAAGGAAGCCGGCACGTACCATCTGAACCCGTTCGATCTCACCAAGGTCTGGCCGCACAAAGATTACCCGCTGATCGAAGTGGGCGTGCTGGAGCTGAATCGCAATCCCGAGAACTACTTTGCGGAAGTAGAGCAGGCCGCGTTCACGCCGGCCAATGTGGTGCCCGGCATCAGCTTCTCGCCCGACCGCATGCTGCAATCGCGACTGTTCTCTTACGGCGATGCGCAGCGTTATCGTCTCGGCGTCAACCATCACCAAATCCCAGTGAACGCGCCCAAGTGTCCGTTCAACAGCTTTCATCGCGATGGCCAGATGCGAGTGGATGGCAACAAAGGCGCGACGATCGGTTACGAGCCGAACAGCTACGGCAAGTGGCAGGAGCAGCCTGATTTCTCGGAACCGCCACTGTCGATTGAAGGTGCGGCGGACCATTGGAATCACCGCGTGGATGAAGATTACTACTCGCAGCCCGGCAATCTGTTCCGCCTGATGACCAAGGAACAGAAAGAGGTGCTGTTCAAGAACACGGCCGCTTCGGTCGGTGGGGCATCGCGCGAGATTCAATTGCGGCACATCGAGAATTGCCGCAAGGCCGATCCGGAATACGGCGCAGGTGTGGAGAAGGCGCTGCAGCAAGGTGTCTCGCTCGAAACGCCGAATTTGGTGGTTTAAGCAAACACGCGTTAGTGAGGGAGTGGTCCACTCCCTCACGGTCGTGCGTCGAATTTCCATACGTGCCGCGCGCGTAAGCGAGCCGTGACCCACCGCACCTCATTGCGATAGACTCGCGGCATGCAACGCCGCGAGTTTCTTTTGAGTACTGCTGCTTTGGCTGCTACCGCCTCCGCTTCTTCCGCTCTGCCCATCACTCCAGCCGTTGAGTTCAACATGCTGCCGGCCAACGTCAGCGTGCGCGATCGCATGCAGATGGCGCGCGATGCCGGCTTCACCCAAATCGAGTGCCCGACCACGCCCGAGCAGAGCGATGCCGAAGAGATCAAACGTGCAGCGGAAGCAGCGGGGCTGCGCATTCACTCGGTGATGAACATGGACCATTGGAAGTATCCGTTCTCATCCTCCGACCCCGCGGTAGTTAAACGCAGCATGGATGGCGCGTTGACTTCCATCAACAACGCGCATTTTTGGGGCGCCGACACGGTGCTGCTAGTGCCCGCCGTGGTGGACGCGAACACATCGTACGCCGATGCTTACAAACGGTCGCAAGCTGCTATCCGGCAACTGCTGCCTGCGGCGCAAGAGAAGCGCATTATTCTGGGCATCGAGGAAGTATGGAACAAGTTTCTGCTGAGCCCGCTCGAGTTTGCCCGGTACATCGACGAGTTCCAGAGCCCCTGGATTCGCGCCTATTTCGATGTCGGCAACGTCGTGCTCTACGGTTATCCGCAGGATTGGATTCGCACGCTGGGCAAGCGCATCGTCAAGCTGCATATCAAAGACTTCTCGTTCCGCAATGACACGGTCACCAAAAAGCGTGTCGCCGAGTGGGTCAACTTACGCGAAGGCGAGATCGATTGGAAAGCGATCTACTCCGCGTTGAGCGACGTTGGTTATAAAGGTACGGCGACCGTGGAGCTCGCTGGCGGTGACGCGACTTACTTGAAAGATGTGTACCGGCGCTTCGAGCTTATTTTGAACGGCGCGTGAGGGCGTTCGTAATGGCCGTGTTCAGTTCATCGGCATGGAAATCGAACTCGCTCAAGCGGCTCTTCCATAGAACTGTCCCGGTAGGGCTCAGCAGATAGACGCGGCTCGGTGATGCGGCATAAGCGCGGTCGACGGCATCGTCCATTCCGTCTACAACTGCAGGGAAGTTGAACTTGAGCAGGCGCGAGCAGGACATCGCATGCTCGTTTTTCTCGGCGGTTGTTTTGGCTGTGGTCCAATTGACGTTTTCACGCTGATTGATGGTGCTCTGCCAGCTTTCGCTGCCGTGCGCTTCGCGAATGTAAACTTCGAGGAACCGCACGCGATCGCCCAGCTTCTGATGCAGTTCGTTCAGCACCGGAGCTTGCGCCCGAAGGTTCGGACACGTGTAGCTGCCGAAGACCAACAACACCGGTTGCGAGCCAAGCACGTCAGCCAGGCCGAGCATCGCGTTTGAGCCGGATTTCCGCAGCGTGAACCTCGGTGCAGCCTCGCCCGGCTTGGGGCCGTCGTTCAAAGGAGCTTCGCCCTTTCCAGCCAGAGCTTGCTCGCGTTTCGCTTTGGCCAGGTTGCCGTTGCGCGCCAAAAGAACGGCACTCAGCGCATGTGCCGGAGCATAGTCGGGAAACTGGGCGCCTAGTTTGTCCAACTCGGCAAGCGCGGCCTGGTCATGATGCTCGGCGGCGAGCAGATCCGCGTGAGAGTAGCGTGCCTCGGCCGAGTCCGCGCGTAGTTCACTGGCCTTCACCAGCAATGGCGCGGCTTCGTCGTAATGTTTTCTGGCCTTCAGGATTTCGCCGAGCCCGAAGTTGGCGTCATAGTCATTCGGGTTGGCTGCCAACTCTGCTTTGAACTCGGCGGATGCGCCATCGGCATCGCCGGTATTGAGCAGCGCGCGTCCGTAGAGGCTGTGAATCTGAGGCAGCGCGGAATTGCGCTCCAGCGCCGAACGGAACTCACGCACTGCACCCGGAAGATCGCCGGCCTGGAGCATGCTGCTGCCGAGTAAGAGGTGAGCCTCGGCAGAATCGCCGGCCTTTAGAATGCGGTCGACGTAGACTTGCCCCTCTTGGGGATGCCCGCTGCGAATCAACGCAGTGCCGAGCGTGTAAGCGAACGCCAGCTCTTCGCCATGCTCTGCCGCAGAAGGTTCCAACACCGCCGCAGCGGATTGGGGCCGCCCCATCTGCAGGTAGCAATCGGCCAGCAGCAGGTCGATATTGACGTCGCGCACGGTCGTGCGTAGCTGTTCGAGTTCAGCCGCGCACTCTTTCAACTGGCCCGCTTTGTAATAGGCGATCGCCAGGTTGCGGCGTAGTTGCGGTTGAAACTGGGGCGGGGAAGCGGGCAGCGCGCGCCGATACTCAACAACTGCTTCCTGGTAACGGCCCAACTGAGCGAGCGCGGCGCCCAGATTCGAGCGCGCATCGTACCGATCTGGAAACTGCTCGAGGAAATTGCGGTATGCGGTCACTGCGCCGGCTGCATCGCCGCTCTGTTGTAAGCTGACGGCACGGCGAAACTCGTCTGAGTTTTGAGCTTGCGCCAGTGCGCAGCACAGGCCCGTCAGCAACAGAATCGCGATTCGCAAACGCCTATTGTTCCATGACCTCAAGCGCATTGATGCTGGCGTAATTTTCTCGCGGCACGAACGAAAGCACCAGTTGGCCGGCCGCCGAAGGCTCAAGATTTTCAAAACGGCGCACCAGCGCTTTGTTGCTGCCACCCGCGGCGGTGAAGATATCGAAATTGCGGAGCAGCGCGGTACCGTTGCAGTACACGTCGAAGCGGCGGCTTCCTGCGCCGCCATGCCCGGGACGGTCCGGCCCGAACCAACGCTCGGAGAACATCATCCTGAGCTCGTACCGGCCGTTCGTCGCAACAGGGATTGTGTAAGTGAAGTGGCCGTACCGCTCGCCCTGGAACAGTTGCGGGTCTTTACTCGATTCCACGGGCTCCGGGCGTTGCACCGTAACCCCGCCGGTGAAGTTGCGGTCGAGGCCCCAGACCTGCTGGGTCGAGTCCATCACCGATCCGTTGCCCGCCACAATCCGCACGGGCAGCAGTTTGCCCGGCTGGCCCCGCAGCACCTCAATACCGCTGACCAGCGCGCCCGCCTGCTGATCGATAAACTCCAGGTGAATCTTGCCGTCCGGCAGCGGCTTTACATCACGGATGACTCGCTCATGGGCAATATCGGCTCCGGCGGCATCCGAGAAGACATCGATCTGCGGCAGGACAAGCGCGCCGTTTACTTTGACCGAAAACGGCCGGTTCCCCTCGCCGCCGCCGCGCGGCATGTTGTCTCCGAACTCCCGCTCGGCGAAGTGCAGGTGCACCTCATAGACGGCAGGGCTGGCGGGGATGTCGTAGTGGAAGTGCCCCACGCGGGCCGTGGCGAACAGCGCCGGATCGATCGTGTTCGTCATGTTGCGCTGCGGCAATTGCAGTCGCGTTCCGCCGCTGAAGAAAGCGTCAGGCTGCCAGATCCTGCCCATGTGGTCGATATATTGGGCTCCCACCAGCCCTGCGGCTATCCGAACACTGTTCTGCTGGTTGGGCGCCGCGATCGGAGTGCGTGCGGTGCCGCGGCCAGGACTGCGGTGCAGCGCGCGGTAACCCTGCCACGCGACTACAGCAAGAATAACCAGAGCGACTGCCGCGAGTGGCTGCCATTTGGGAGAGGTTCCGGGCGCGGACAACAGCCGGGTCGCATTCGCAGCGGGCGGCGGAGGTATCTGCAGGTCGCGCACCGGCTCGGCAACGATAGTCCGCATCACCTCAAGTTGGGGCGCGTGCGACGGCATGATCGCTGTGGGCTCACTGTTCGCGGTGTGCACAAACAGCGGCGCGTACTGCCCTTGCGGAACGGTGATCCGGACCGAATGAGCCGCGCCTTCAGTCGCGTAGTACTGCCCCAGCTTCTTTCTCAGGCGGTGCGCTTCGACTCTCACGATCGAGTCGGTCTTCTGGTCGAAATCGTAGGGACGCCGCAAGGCGTCAACGGCAATGCTGTACTCTTTCAGCGCGTCCGTTTCGCCCGCGAAGTACTTTTCACAGATGTAGCTGAGCATCTGGGCAACGCTCGGCGACCGCTGGAAAATCTCGGAGGCAAGCACCGCCTGCACTTCGGACCTCTCGGTCTCATATGAAAAAGTGGATTCGGAAGACACCCTTAACCAACGCTTGGTCGAATAGTGTATCAGCTTCAGCACCGGATTGTAACGTACTCTTCGCCCGTGTAACGTTGTTGAAAACGCAAGACTTACGATTTCGCGCCGTGACAACGCCGAAGTAACCCCTATAACGTTGCGAACGAGCCGGGCGGGGCATAATCTTTTTCAATCAGGTAGTTTGCTCAGCGGTCCACGCAGACAGGAGAAGAGGTATGACCATTCAACGATTGCAAACGCGCATCCTTGCGCTCGTTTTCGCAGTCCTGGTTTTGTTGCCACTCAGCAGTTGGGCGCAAACCATCACGGCCACTCTAACGGGAACAGTTACTGACACCACGCAGGCAGTAGTGCCAAACGCGGCAATCAGCGTCCAGAATAAAGACACGGGTGACGTCCGAAGAACGGTGACGAACGGCGACGGGTACTACACGGTCGCGTCCCTCCCCGCCGGCACCTACACGGTTTCGGTCGAAACGCCCGGCTTCACTAAGGTGGAACGAACCGGCGTATCGTTCCTCGGCGGCGACAAGAAGAGCGTCGACGTCGTGCTCTCGGTAGCCAGCATCGGCTCACAAGTGCAGATTGATGCCTCAGCCGACACGCTCGCCACCGTCGATACCGGCGAGAAATCGTCGACCCTCACCACAAAACAGCTCCAGGATTTCTCAGTAGTAGGACGCAACGCGGCGGAATTTATCAAGATTCTCCCCGGCTTTGCGATCTCGGGCACCGGCACTGAAAATCGCGCCGGCTTCACGGGTGAAACCATCGGCATCAACGGAAACGGCGACGGCGGCAGCCAGAGCGCGCTGAATGGCGCGTATGCGGTGAACGGCCTGCCGAACAATTCGCTGGACATCACGGCTGACGGCGCACACGTGTCCGACCCCGGTTGCAACTGCGCCACCCCGGTCAACCCGAACACCGACATGATCCAGGAGTTCAAAGTGCTGACGTCGAATTTCAGCGCCGAGAACGCGAAGGGTCCCGCGGTTATCAACACGATCGCAAAGAGCGGCTCTCACGATTTCCACGGCGAAGGTTATTTCTACGCCCGCGACTACGTGCTGAACGCCAACGACTGCGTTGAACAATAAGCTCGGCCGGCCACGTCCGCAGAACAAGTATTTCTTCCCGGGCGGCAACATCGGCGGACCCGTTCTGATCCCCGGAACGAAGCTTCAACAAGGAGCGCAACAAGCTGTTCTTCTTCACCGGCTTCGAGTACTACTACCAGGCACTCGACACTGGCTTGCTGACCGGCACGGTTCCGACGGCTGGCATGCGCACGGGCAACTTCAGCCCGAGTGAATTGGCCAAGCTCGGCAACGTCACGGCTTCCGGCGGCGCACCCCAGAATCCTGGCGGCACGTTCCCGGGCGGCATCATTCCGGCGTCGCAGATCGATCCCGGCGGCCAGGCGCTGCTCAACCTCTATCCGCTGCCCAACGCCAGATCCGAACGCCACCGGCGGCTACAACTACGTTCAGCAGGAAAACTTCAACCAGAACAGCTGGCAATGGCTGAGCCGCGTCGATTACTCGATCAGCGACAACACCAAACTGTTCGTTCGCTACAACCTGCAGAAAGAACAGCAGCTCTTCCCGGTCGGCTTGTGGTGGAGAAACGGCAACCAGGTTCCGTATCCGACGCCGATCGTCGGCAAGAACCAGTCACAGTCCGATTTCGGCCAGCCTGACGCACGTGTTTTCGCCCTCGCTGACCAATGAGTTCGTGTTCGGCTACACCTACATCGACTTCCCGAACGTGTTCCAGGATCCGAAAAAGGTTGACCGCACCGCGCTTGGCTATCCTTACCAAGGTCTGTATCACAACGGCGTGAAGCAGATTCCGTCGTTCACCGGCTGGGGCGGCGAATTTGCCGCGATCTTCAATCCTGGCGGATTCGAAACGGGCGGCAGCAAGGGTCTCTTCGCCGACAAGTACCTTCCCTCCGTCAGCGACAACATGACCAAGGTGCTGGGGTACTCACACGATGAAGTTCGGCATGTACTTCGAGTACGTCATCAACGATCAGCCGAGCAACGGTTACAGCAACGGTTTGATTGCGGAAGCCAACTGGGCGCGGCAACACGACCGGTAGCGCGTACGCCGATTTGTTGACCGGACGCGTCGCGCAGTACACGGAGCAGAACTTCAACGTCCTGCACAACGAGGCGTACAAGGCTCTCGAGTTCTTCGCGCCAGGATAGCTGGAAGGCAACCCGCCGCCTGACTCTCGAGTACGGTGTGCGCGTATCTCACCTGGGTGCCGTGGTACGACCGTCAGGGGAATGGCTTTGCGGTTTGGGATCCCTCGACCTTCGTTCCGAACGGCAGCGTCAACAGCTTCGACGGCCTGACCTGGAACAAGATCAATAGCAAGATTCCGCTCTCCGGCTTCCCGAGCAAGACGCTGTATGTGGCGCCGCGCTTCGGCTTGGCCTATGACCTGTTCGGTAAGGGCAACACCGTCCTGCGCGGCGGCTGGGGTGAATTCTACTACCACAACGCCCAGTTCACAAACGGCCTAGATGCTCCGGCCGGCGTACAGACGCAGACCCTGAACAACGTTACCCTCGCTCAGATCGACCAGACCAATCCTGGTGTTGGCGCGATCAGCACGGGCGGCGTCACCAAAGGTGATGACAGCACCCCGAAGACCTATAGCTACAGCTTCTCGATCTCGCAGCGCGTACCTGGTTCGGCACTGCTCGAACTTTCGTATGTGGGCAATCAGAGCAGCAACGGCTTGAATACGGGAAACTTAGGCACCAACGTGAACGCCGTGCCTTACGGAACGTTCCTCAACTCTTCAGTCGACCCCAACGGCATCTCCAGCGCGCAGTATGATGCCAAGCGGCCTTACGGCAGCGTCTACCAGGATTTGACGATCGTCAACCACAACCTGTATCAGAACTACAACTCCTTCCAGGCGAGCATCGTTCGCAGCAAGGGGCGGTTCGACTACTCGGTCAACTACACCTACGGCAAGTCTCTCGGCCTTGTCGGCACGAACCAGCTGAATCTGAACAGTGACTACGGCCCGCTTGCCTCTGACCGCCGGCATATCTTCAACGCCGCGTACTCGGTGGAACTCGGTCAGCCTGTCCACGACAACAAACTCCTGCAGGGTGTCGCGAACGGTTGGCAGGTCTCTGGTATCACCCAATGGCAGAGCGGCATCAACTTAGCGCCGAATACACCGAACGGTAACTTCAACCTCAACGTGAACGGCTACAAACTGGCGAACGGTTACGCGGTATCCGCCCGTACCATCAATGGAACGGATTCGGTGCCGGTACAGCCGATTCTCACCTGCAACCCGACCTCGAATCTGGGTGCAAACCAGTTCGTGAACGGGAGCTGTTTCTCGATCCCCACCACCCCCGGTCAAAACGGAGGGTATGTGCTTCCTGAGGTCTTTGGACCGGCATTCTTCAACAGCGATCTTTCGTTGTTTAAGAATTTCCAGTTCAGCGAATCGAAGAAGCTGCAGTTCCGCTTCTCCGCTTACAACTTCCTCAACCATCCTCTGCCCACCTTCCGCAGCGGTTCGAGCAATCTGAACCTCAGCTTCGATGGAGCTACTGGTAAGTTGAATAACCCGACGTTCGGTACGTACACCGAAAAGCAGGGTCACCGCATCCTCCAACTGGCTTTGAAGTTCTACTTCTAAGCCAGAGCCCAGAGCCGCGCACCATGGCGAGCGGCCTTTTCGAAACCATCGAAGAGGCCGGTCTGCTGCGGTGCGCGGTTTGTTTTTGGAGTCTAGAATAGTAGTCATCTTCGTCATGCTCCGCACTTTTGCCGCGGTGCTGTTGCTGACCGGCGCCGCAGTTGCGCAGACGCAAACGCCGCAGGCACTTCTTCAACACGCGATTGAACTGCACCAGGCGGGCGACGTCGACGGCGCGATCACCGGCTACCAGGAATTTCTGAAGCTTCGGCCCGATGCGTACCAGATCCGTTCGAATCTGGGCGCGGCTCTGGCCAAGGCCGGACGCTACGACGAAGCCATCGCGCAATACCGTGAAGCTCTGCAACGTGAACCTGCAAACGCCGGCATTCAGCTGAACCTGGCGCTCGCGCATTACAAAGCAGGGCACATCGTCGAGGCTGAAAAGATCTTTGCGGGCTTGCATCAGCGCGACCCGGGTAACCGTCAGGTAACGATGTTGGAAGCGGATTGCCAGCTCCGGATGGGGCAGGACAAACAAGTCATCGCACTACTCACGCCATTGCAGACACAGACGCCGGACGATCTCGCGCTCGACTACATGCTCGGCACTGCACTGATTCGCGACAAACAGACGGGCCCCGGTGAGATCATCATTAACCGTGTGCTGAAGGCGGGCGACTCCGCGGAAGCGCGGCTGCTCATGGGCACCACGAAAAGTAATGTCGCGGATTTCGCCGGCGCGTTAGTTGATCTGGAAGAAGCAGTGAAGCTCAACCCGAATCTGCCGGACGTGTACTCCTATTATGGGATGGCGCTGTTGAGCACGGGCGACCAGGCGGGGGCCGCCGCCGCGTTTCGCAAAGAACTCGCGTCCAACCCAAACGACTTCATTGCCAACCTCCAACTGGGCGCTCTGCTGCGGACCGATCAAGACTATGACGAGGCCGAAACCTTACATTGGCAAAGCGCTGCTCGTGAGGCCAGGGGATATTGGCGCGCGGTATCAGCAGGCTTCGATTCATCTTTCCCAAAACAAAATTCCCGAGGCGATGCGTGAGCTCGAGGCCATCGTAAAAGAGAGCCCGCGCTTTCTGGAAGCGCATGTTTCGCTCGCGACCGTTTACTATCGCGTGAAGCGCAAGGCGGAAGCAGACCGGGAACGTGCGCTGGTGCAACAGCTCAATGCTGAGATCCAGGCCAAACAACCGGGAGCGGTGGCACGCTGATGCTGACAGTTCTGTTGCTCCTACTCGCCGCGCCGGTTCCGCCTGCGAAGACCGCGCCCAAAGCCGCTGCCGCCAAGACTGCCGGACCGCCGTTCGAGCAGCTTGCTGCACAGGCCGCCGCGGCTCGCGACGCCAATAACGCGGTTGACGCCGTCGCGCTCTATCGCCAAGCGGTGAAACGCAAACCCACGTGGGCCGAAGGCTGGTATTACATCGCGACGCTCGAATACGATCGCGACCACTATGCTGAGGCACGCGACGCATTCCGCAAGCTCCTGCCGCTCGATCCGAAGAACGGCGTCGCCTGGGGGCTGCTCGGCCTTTGCGAATTCCAAACCAAAGAGTACGAACTTGCGCTCACGCACATCACTCTCGCGACCGGCTTCGGCTTGGGTGACAGCCAGCAGATCAACCATGTCGTGCGCTATCACAAGGCACTGTTGCTCACGCACTTCGGACAGTTTGAGGAGGCGGCGTCCGAACTGCTCGCCTTCGCTCGCACCGGAGTGGAGGACCCGCAGATCATCGCAGCTACCGGGCTGGCTTCTCTACGCAAGCCGTTGCTGCCCGCCGACGTACCGCCTGCTGACGCGGAACTCGTGATGGCAGCCGGACGCGCCGTGTTCGACACGATGGCGCGCCATGCGGCGGAAGCGCAGAAGGAAATGGAAGCGCTGGTCGCGAAATATCCAACGACGCCGAACGTGCATTACATCTACGGCTCGTACCTGATGTTCACCGACCCGGAAGCCGGCATTCGCGAGCTACAGCGCGAACTCGAAATTTCACCGAAGCATGTGCCGGCGATGGATGCCATCGCGCTGCAGTTAATGAAAAATGACGATGCCAAGGCGGCGCTGCCCTATGCGCGCAAGGCCGTCGAGCTCGCGCCCAATTCATTCGTCACGCACAACGTTTATGGCCGGGCGCTGGCCGATACGGGTGATCTCAAGCCTGGGATTGCCGAACTGGAATATTCGCGCAAGCTGGCGCCCGATAGCCCGCAGACGCGGATTGCCCTGGCTGCCGCTTACGCCAAAGATGGCCGCAAAGAAGACGCCGCGCGCGAACGCGCCGAGTTCCTGAAGTTGAAGTCGACAGCCGAGCCTGCGCCGGCACAGAAATAGAATCCGAAAGGTGATGAAGATGAAAACCTGCTGCCTGATCCCCGCCGCCCTGTTGTTTGTTTCCGCTCTCCCGAGTGCTGCCCAACCTGCGCAGTCGAGTGGATCGACGATCAAAGCGGGCACCGATGAGGTGCTGCTCGATGTGGTGGTTCGCGACAAAAAAGGCAAACCAGTAAAGGATCTGCAGCCAGGCGACTTCGAAGTGACCGACAACGGTCAGCGGCAAAAAATCCTCAGCATGCGGTTGGTGGAAGGCGTTGATGGCGGCGCGAAAGCCAATGCCGGCGGGACGGCGCTCGATCCGTTGCGCCAGATTCGCCTGGTCTCGCTCGTGTTCGACAAGCTGGGTCTGGAAGCGCGCCGCGTATCACGCACAGCGGCGCTCGATATTCTCAAGCAGGATTTGGGACAGAACGTCTACTACTCGGTGTGGGTGATCGATCAACGTTTGAGTGCTGTGCAGCAGTTCACCAACGACCGGGAGTTGTTGCGCAAGGCGATCGAGCACGCGACCAGCGGCGCGTACACCGAGTATGCAACGCAGTCCGCGGCCATCAAGCGGAATCTGGAAACGCAGATTGGTGTGCCTGCCGGTGCGAATGGACAGAGTCTGGCCGATCAGGTGGCGAACATTCCGGATCAGGCGAACAACCCATCGCAGCGGTTGATGGCTCAAATTATGTATCGCATTCTGGCCTTCGATGAGCAGGCGATCACGCAACAGGCCGGCCGTTCGAGTATCTTTGCGCTGCTCGGGCTGGCTCGCGAACAGTACCGCTTGCCGGGCCGCAAGACCATCGTTTATCTCAACGAAGGGCTCGTGGTGCCGCCGAATCTCGATGAACCATTCCGCAGCTTGTTAAGCACGGCGAATCGCTCGAACGTCAGCTTCTACCCGATCGATGCGCGCGGCCTGACCGCCGCCAGCCAGAACGCGAGTTCTGTTGCGGGCCTTCGTGACGCGCTCGCGAACAGTGCGCGCACTACACAGCGTGACGGCGGAGCGGTGGACGTGAGCGAGGTGAAGTCTGCCGACAATGCGCAAGACAGCATGCGCGCCAACGCCCAGAACTCACTTGCCACGATGGCTGAAAGCACCGGCGGCAAGTTCATCGGCAACACCAATGATCTGCGCGGACCGCTGCATCAGCTTACGGAAGACATCAACACCTATTACGAGATCACCTACAATCCTGCGATCAGCAACTATGACGGCCAGTACCGCAAGATTTCGGTGAAGCTCGATCGCCCCAACGTAAGGCTGCAAACGCGCGATGGCTATTTTGCGCTGCCCACAACCGATACCGGCAGCCCCGTCCTGTATGCCTGGGAAGTGCCGCTGCTCAAAGCGCTGACGTCGAACCCGATGCCGCGCAACATTGAGTACCGCGCCGCCGCGATGCATTTTCAGCCAACGCCAGCCGGGGTGAAGTGTGCCGTCGTAGTGGAAGTGCCCATCCGCAACATCACTTTCACCGATGATGCCGCTGCCAAAACGTACAACGCGCATCTCTCGGTACTCGCGCTGATCAAGAATCAGGATGGCTCGATCATCCAGAAGTTCACACGCGACTTGCCGCTGCGCGGAGATGCCGCAAAAGAAGAAGCGGTGAAGGGCGCCAACTTCATCTATCAGGATTACTTCACGGTGGCGCCGGGCCGCTATCTGTTAGAGACCGCGCTGCTCGATCACCAGGGCGATAAAATCAGCGCGAAACGTGCATCGTTCCTGGTGAAGGCGACTGCGACCGGGGTCAATATGAGCAGTCTTGCTTTTGTCCGCAGCTTCGACGACAAGAACGCACCCAAAGATGCGGAAGAGCCGATGCACTTCCAGGGCGGCAAGGTCACCCCGACGCTCGCTGCAGATCTGCCGGCGCGCAAAGGCGTTGCGCTGTCAGTTTACTTTGTGGTGTACCCCGATAAGAACATCGCGGAAAAGCCCGAGCTGACGCTGCAGTTTATGACCGATGGACAGTTGGTGGCAGAGGCCAAGCCGGCCTTACCGGAGCCAGATGCAACCGGCCGCATCCCCTACGTAGCCAGTTCGCCCACGGCCGCGATGAAGCCCGGCCAGTACCAGCTACGCGCCCGAGTCAAACAAGGCAATACCATCACGCAGGAAGATTCCACGTTCACGGTAGAACCGTAAAGGTCACATCATTGCAACGGGCGGCGCGGGATCTTCCGGCCGCCCGGCATTCTGCAGCGGAACCTGAATCAACGCAAACATCAATATCGCCAGCGCGACCAAGCCGAACAGATAGCTCGGGTTCGCAAACACCACAGGCATCTTGACCTCGAAGAAGTTCAACGTTGCGGTGAACAGCCCCACCAACGCCTCACCTGCAATCAATCCCGAGGCCGCCAGCACACCGACGTTCTCCACGCGGGCGCGCTGCGCTTCATTCAATCCGCGGCGTTCGGCGATGGAATCGCTGATCGCGCGAATCACGCCGCCGACAAAGATTGCCGCAACAGTTCCGAATGGCAGATACATCCCGATCGCAACCAGCATGGGGCTCTTGACCTGCACCAGAATCAGTGCGATTCCCAGCCCGATGCCGACGATCACCAGCGGCCACGCCATGTCACCGCCGACAATACCTTGCGCGAGTGATGCCATCAGTCCCGCTTGCGGTGCCGGCAATGCCTTGTCGCCAAAGCCGATGCCGCCGTTCTTGATGTTGCCCGCGTGCAGAATGAACAACGGGAAATACATCACCAGACTCGCAGCGACCACGGCGATTAACTCCACAATCTGAATCGATCGCGGCGTGCCACCTAGGATGTAGCCCACTTTGAAGTCCTGCAGCAGTTCGCCTGCAACGGCCGAGGAAACACAAACCACTGCCGCCACCCCCAACACCGCGATCACTCCGGGCACGCCCGAAACGCCCATCGAAACCAGTAGCAATGCCGCAATGATCAACGTGGAAAGCGTCAGACCGGAGATCGGATTATTCGAGGAACCGATGACGCCCACCAGATAGCCCGATACCGTCGCGAAACAGAAGCCCACGATCAGCATCACGGTTGCCGCGATCACGCCCGCGAGCGTGCCGCCGGCCAGATAGCTATAGAGAACAACCATCAGCGCGAAGACCAGGCCAATGCCGGCCAGCACGACCTTCGAGCTCATATAGCGTTCGGTTCGCGCGACCGCCCCTTGGTCTGCAACTCCGCGCATCTCTCCGAATGCGCGGCTCAATCCAGCCCACAAACTCTTACGCATGCGATACAGCGTGTACACCGCGCCTACCAACATCCCGCCGACCGCGATCGGTCGTACGATGAAACGCCAGATGGCATTTGCCAGCGTCAGCCACGACGCGTCGTTCGCCGTGCCGGGTAGTGATGCCCGAAGCTGCGGTCCCAGGAAATACATCAGTAGGGGAATCAACAGGCCCCACGCCAGGATGCTGCCTGAGAAGTTCAAAGCAGCAAGACGAAAGCCGATCACATAACCGACGCCGATGTAAGCCGGGCTCAACGTGGGCGCGGCTACGGTCGTGATCGCGCCACCAGTCGGAATCGAAGGATTGGCTCCGCCCAGCTTTAGCGCAGACCCGCTCGCTTTGCCGATCGGGAAGAAGAAATCTTTGTCCGGCGCGAAGATATTCAGCGCACCCGCGATGAACACGCCCGCACCGAGCGCCATGTTGTAGAACAGATACTTCGCCGCCTGCGCGCCCACCTGCCCGGCTTTGTGAATTTGGGACGCCGCGACCGATTCCGGATACGGCAGGTCGGGGTCTTCGACCAACACGCGCCGCACCAGCGACACGAACAGCACGCCGAGTACGCCGCCCATCAGCATCAACGCGGTGGACTTCCAATATGCGTCCGCAGGTGAAAACGAGGCCCACGACTTGCTGAGTACAAACGCGGGAATGGTGAAGATCGCACCAGCCGCGACCGACTCCCCGATCGAGCCCGCGGTTCGCGCGATGTTCTCTTCAAGGATCGAACCTTTGAACAAACGCAACACCGCCATGCCGATGACTGCTGCCGGATAGGTCGCGGCAATCGTCTGCCCCGCGCGCAGGCCGAGATAAGCGTTCGCTGCGCCCAGCACCACGCACATCACCAGACCGATCAGCACCGCCCGGAGCGTGAACTCTTTCATCTCCACGCCTTCGGGAACGAAGGGCTGGTGCTTCTTGACCGGGGTCGGAGGGATCGTTGTGCTCATGCGAGGCGTGCCTTTACCTTTTCACTCAGAGATTTTCCATCCACTGTTTTGCCCGCCAACTTCGCCTGCACTGTCTTCATGACCAGACCCATATGCTTTGCAGATGTTGCATTGTGCTCTACAATCGCAGCTTCCACCGCGGAATCGATATCTTGCGAAGACGCGGCGGCCGGCAAATACGATTCGATCAGCGTACGCTCCGCCTCTTCTTTCCGGGCCTGCTCTTCACGGCCGCCCTTGCGAAACATGTCCGCCGCGTCCTGCCGTTGCTTCACCAGGCTCTTCAGCACCTGCTGTTCAGTGGCTTCGTCTAGCGGCTTCATCGCGTCGATTTCGTGCTTCTTCAGGGCGGCTTTGATCATGCGAACAGCGCTCAAACGCGCTTCGTCATGAGCCTTCATCGCGGCCACCAGATCGGTTTGTATCTGGTCAAGTAACGGCATGGTGTCTGCTATTCTAAATGGTTTACGAAGCGTGTCGAAAAACAGCGGTGTTGTTATCCGCTGCGACACGTGCTCAACCCGTTCTACCTTCCTCCATGCACATTAAGAAACAACGTTTGCTGACTCCTGGCCCGACGCCTCTCTATCCGCCTGCACTGCACGCGATGATGGCTTCGGACGTTCATCACCGCACGGCTGATTTCCGCAAGATCTATGAAACAGCGCTGGCCGATCTGAAGGAAGTGCTCGCAACGTCGCACGACGTGCTGATGTTCGCAGCTTCAGGAACCGGCGGGATGGATGCGGCGGTCTCGAACCTGTTTTCGCGGGGCGACAAGGTCATCGTGTGCTCGGCTGGGAAGTTCGGCGAGCGCTGGGCGGAGATCGCGAAAGCATACGGGCTCGAAGTCACTTTGCTGAAGGCGGAGTATGGGCAAGTCGTCACGCCCGATCGGGTACAAGCTGCGTTGCAAGCGGAACCTGCAACCCGCGGCGTGTTCATTCAAGCCTCAGAAACATCGACCGGAGCAGAGCACGACATTCGCACCATCGGCGCCATGGTGGCGAAGACCGATGCCATCTTCGTCGTCGATGCCATCACCGGTATGGGCACCATGCCGCTCGATATCGACAATTGGAATCTCGATGTCGTGATTGGTGGTTCGCAGAAGGCGTTTATGATTCCGCCGGGTCTCGCCTTCGTCATCGTCGGCCCCAAGGCGTGGAAGCATGCGGAAACGGCGACGCTGCCGCACTACTACTTCAATCTGAAGAAAGAAAAGAAGAGTGCGGATGCAGGTGATTCCAGTTGGACGCCCGCGACTTCGCTCATCCTGGCTTTGGGCGAAGCGTTGAAGTACATCAAGAAACTCGGCATGCCGCAGGTGATTGAGAACGCGCAGCATCTGGCATGCGCAACCCGCCGCGCCATCCAGGCGCTCGGGCTCGAACTGTTTGCAGCCGAGTCGCCGGGCAGTGCGGTCACTGCCGTGAAGGCGCCGGCGGGGATGGATTCGGGCGTGTTCGTCAAAGAGTTTCGCACGCGCTTCGGCTCCATCATCACGAACGGGCAGGGCAGCATGCAGGGCCAGATCTTCCGGTTGGCGCACATCGGCTACTTCGATTTCGCCGATCTGTTCAGCATCATCGCGGAACTGGAAATCATCATGAACGCGAACGGCCATCCGGTTCCGTTTGGCACGGGCGTCGCTGCCGTGCAGCAGTTCTATATGGAAGTGCAGAAGCAGAACGCGTCCTGCTCGCGTGCTGGTCAGGGCTGCGGCACTGGATGGCGTGAGTGCAAATGTGCATCGAGCCCCGCGGCCGCGCATCTTGCCACTGCTTGAACGAAAAGGACATTCATGAACATACTTGTCGCCGAGCCGATGGCTGAGGCTGGCCTGGAGCTATTCCGTGCGCAGCCGGGCTGGAACGTCATCGTTTCGAACCCGAAAGAGTTTCGCCAGCATCTTCCCGAAGCCGATGCGCTTGTCGTTCGCAGCGCAGTGCAGGTGGACGAGAGCGTGTTGTCCGTTGCCAAGAAACTGCGTGTGATCGGGCGCGCCGGTGTGGGCGTCGACAACGTTCATCTGGATGCATCCACCGCAGCCGGTGTGCTCGTGATGAACACGCCCGGCGGTAACGCCATCTCGGTCGCGGAGCACGCCTTTGCGTTGATGCTCGGCATGGCTCGTTTCATTCCGCAGGCCACTGTTTCGACGAAGGCCGGCAAGTGGGAGAAGAAGAAATTCCTCGGCAGTGAGCTGCGGGGTAAGACCATCGGCATCTGCGGACTCGGCAGCATCGGCCGTGAAGTGGCCAAGCGCGCGCGTGCCTTCGAAATGCGCATTGTGGCGAGCGATCCCTACGTCACGGCGCAGATCGCGAAAGACCTCGGGATCGAACTCATTTCGCTCGATGAGCTTTTCGCGCAGAGCGACTACATCACGCTGCACGTTTCGCTCACGCCCGAGACCGATAATCTGCTCAACGCCGCCAACTTCGCGAAGATGAAGCGCGGTGTACGCATCGTCAACTGCGCGCGCGGCGAACTCGTCAACACCGAAGCACTTGCAGAGGCAATGCAGTCCGGCATTGTGGCGGGCGCCGCGCTCGATGTGTTTCGCGTGGAACCTCCGCCGGTAACGGAAGCCATCTTCCAGATGGACTCGCTGATCGCAACGCCGCACATCGGTGGCTCGACCGAAGAAGCGCAGGAGATTGTCGGCGTGCGCATCGCCGAACAGATGGTGGAGTATCTGAAAAGCGGTGTGGCCATCAACGCGGTCAACATGCCGGCGCTCACGCCCGATCAGTACCGCGCGCTTGGTCCTTATGTCGAGCTTGCTGAAGCGCTGGGCAACTTCGCAGCGCACCTGGCGCTCGGCAACCCTAGCGCTGTGCGGTTGACTTACAACGGCCGCATCGCTGACAGCAATACCAGCCTGCTGCGCAACTCCGGCAATCGCCGGAGTGCTCAATCGCAGTGCTGCCCAACGCGCGAACCTGATCAACGCGATGCAGATCGCTGGTGAACGCGGCTGGAGCGTTTCGGAATCGCGTGAACCGCGCTCGGGTCACTCCGATACGATTCGCCTCGAGTTGATTACGAACGCCGGCCCCACGGTGCTCGAAGGTGCGGTGCTGCTCGGACGTCCGCGTTTGCTGCAGATCGATGGCATCTACTGCGAGGCTCCGCTCGATGGCCACCTGATCGTCATGAAGAACGAAGACGTGCCTGGCGTCATCGGCCACGTGGGCGCGGTGCTGGGGAAAAATCAGATCAACATCGCGAACTTCTCGCTGGGCCGCCGCGATACCGCGGTGGACGGTCACAAAGAAGCGATCGCGGTCATCTCCACCGACGCGACAGTGCCCGATTCCGTCCTACGTGAATTGATGGCGAACCCCGCCGTCAAACTCGGCGCGCTCCGTCGAGTGTTAGGCTAACTTTCTCCATGTTGAGAGAAGCCCTTTTCGGTACGCATCAGGACTTCACAACAGGGAGCATCAATCGCGCCATCACGCTGCTGGCGATTCCCATGATCCTCGAGATGGTCATGGAGTCGCTCTTCGGACTCGTCGACGTCTTCTTCGTCTCGCGCCTTGGCTCCGACGCGATCAGCACCGTCGGTCTGACCGAGTCGCTGCTGACGATCATCTTCGGCGTCGCCATCGGCCTGAGCATTGCCACCACCGCATTTGTCGCGCGCCGCATCGGCGAGAAAGATCCGGAAGGCGCGAGCATCGCTGCCGTTCAGGCGATCGCAGCCGGCATCTGTGTGTCGGTAATCGTAGGTGTTATCGGTCTTGTTTTTGCGGCGGACCTGTTGCGCATCATGGGGGCGAGCGCGTCCATCATTCAGACCGGCACGCACTACACGCAGATCATGCTCGGCGGCTCGATCGTGATCTTCCTGCTCTTCTTAATCAACGCCATCTTTCGCGGTGCGGGGGACGCTGCGCTCGCTATGCAGGTTCTCTGGTTCGCGAATGCCATCAACATCGTTCTCGATCCGTGCCTGATCAACGGCTGGCTCTTTTTCCCGAAGCTGGGCGTGGTGGGCGCATCGGTTGCGACAACGACCGGGCGCGGACTCGGCGTGTGCTTTCAACTGTTCCTGCTGTTCGGCGGCCGCAGCCGTCTGACCATTGGTTGGCAACAACTGCGGCTCAATATCGAGGTGCTGCGAAAGCTGGTGCGCGTGTCAATCACCGGCATCGTGCAGTTTCTCGTGGTGACGGCCAGTTGGATTGCGCTGGTGCGTATCATTTCTGCCTTCGGAAGCGCTGCGGTGGCGGGCTACACGATTGCCATCCGGCTGGTGATTTTCACCATCCTGCCTTCTTGGGGTTTGTCGAACGCCGCAGCCACAATGGTGGGCCAAAATTTAGGAGCGGGGAAGCCCGAACGCGCAGAGGCCTCGGTCTACCGTGCGGCGGCCTTCAACTGCGCTTTCCTGTTACTCGTCTCTGCAGTCTTCATCTTTTCTCCCGCGCCGATCGTCGCTTTCTTCACGACGGACTCCAACGTTTCCCGGGTAGCCACGGAGTGCCTGCGCACCATCAGCTACTGCTACTTCAGTTATGCATGGGGCATGGTTCTGGTGCAGGCGTTCAATGGCGCGGGCGATACGCTGACGCCGACGCTGATGAACTTTGCCGCGTTCTGGGTGGTGCAGCTTCCGATTGCGTGGATGCTGGCGTTCCGGACAAGTATGGGTGTTGAAGGAGCCTTTACTGCCGTTCCGATTGCAGACGTTACGCTGACCGTGATCGCGGTCATCATGTTCCGGCAGGGTAATTGGAAAAAACAAAAGATATAAACTTCGGTTACGAAGGTAGCCAGTTTTTACCACCTGCGTAGCACTGAGTAAGTGCTTTTGTTAGCTGTGTTTCTGTACTAACATTTGTAATCTCCGGCATGCGTGGGATGCCGATTGCTCCAGAGTTTCCGCAGCCTCGGTGCTGCTACTTCTGGAGGAAGAATGAAACTGAAAGTAACGATCGCATTGCTTGCACTTATGTTGTTGGCTTTCGTGCCTGCAACTGTTTCCGCCGCAACTCACACGAACAGCCTGGTTACCGGTGTTACGCAAACCGTTCCCGGTGTCGGCACCTTCACCGGTTCCATCACCACGACGGGGTTCCAGCTTGTGAACGGTGTAGTAAACGCGGTTGGCACCATCACTGGGTCTCTGACCGGTCCGACTGGCGCCGCTCTCGGCAGCATTACCAACGTTCCTATCTCGATTCCGTTAACTGGCTTTACCGGAACGTGTGACATCCTCAGCCTGCATACTGGGGCGATCAACCTCACTCTGCTCGGTCTGAATGTTTCGCTCGCTCCAATTGACCTGGTGATTACGGCCACGGCGGCTCCCGGCAACCTGCTGGGCAACCTGCTTTGTGCAGTGGTTCACCTGCTCGATAGCAACGGTTCTCTGACGGCAATCACGGGCGCACTGAACCACATCCTAAGCGCTCTGTAAACTCAGTCATCCTTCGCTTTACTTGCCGGGCGGCGCCGAATTGGCCGTCCGGCTTTTTTTGCGTCTCCTGTGGAAATCTGCAAATCCTGTGGATGCCCGTCGCCATCTTTCTGTAATCAAACCACTTAGAAACTGCTATACTTTATATAGAAATAATTCTTGACCCGACCACTACATGTTGGGTAAATTGGCAACTGCCGTCAGCAACAGCGCAACCACGAAAGGAGCCAGCCATGGGCCAGCTCAGCGTCGATCTCTCCTCGAAAGTCAAACACCTCAAGACCACCGAATCCGGACCTCGTAAGCGTACCGGAGTCTCGTTTCCGAAATACTTCACGTCGAAGCTAGAGGCCGGCAAGACGCCCTACGACGATGTGCTTTGGGAGACGCGCACAGCGTCGATCGGGAACGATAAAGGGTCGACCATTTTCGAGCAGCGCGACATTGAAGTGCCCGCGGACTGGTCACAGACCGCGACAAATATCGTCGCGAGTAAATATTTCCATGGAAAATTGGGCTCGCCTGAGCGGGAGCGTTCGGTAGCGGAACTGGTACACCGTGTCACCGACACGATGGCCGATTGGGGTATTGACCAAGGCTACTTCAAGACCAGGGAAGATGGCGAGAATTTCCGCGCCGAACTGGCGCACATGATGCTGACCCAGAAGGCAGCATTCAACTCGCCCGTCTGGTTCAACGTCGGCGTCAACACCGAGAAGCGCGGCTACGGCTGGTTCTACGATCCGTCTATCGACAAGATGAAGCCGCTCAATGGCGAGAAGCACCCACAGTGCTCTGCGTGCTTCATCGTTTCGGTGAAGGATTCGCTCGAGTCGATTCTGGATCTCGCGAAGACAGAGGGCATGTTATTCAAGTGGGGCAGCGGCACAGGTTCGAACTTATCCGCGCTGCGTGAAGAAAACGGCACCTTATCGGGCGGCGGTAAAGCAAGCGGCCCACTTAGCTTCATGAAGGGCTTTGACGCGTTCGCCGGAGTAATCAAGTCCGGTGGCAAGACACGCCGCGCAGCCAAGATGGTGATTCTGAACTCAAGCCATCCCGACATTGAAAACTTCATCTGGTGCAAGGCCAAAGAAGAGAAGAAGGCTTACACGCTGGTGGAAGCCGGTTATGACTCTTCGCTCGATGGCGAAGCCTACGGCAGTGTCTTCTTCCAGAACGCAAACAACAGCGTGCGTGCCGACGATGAGTTCATGAAAGCCGTGGTGGAAGGCGGCGAGTACTGGACAAAATCCGTGCTGAACGGAGAGAAGGTCAAGCGCTACAACGCTCGCGAGCTGATGCACAACATCGCTGAAGCCACGCACCAGTGCGGCGACCCCGGCATGCAGTTCGACACCACGGTGAACCGCTGGCATCCATGCAAGAACACGGCGCGCATCAATGCCTCGAACCCTTGCTCGGAGTACATGTTCCTCGATGACTCGGCTTGCAATCTGTCTTCGCTGAACCTGATGAAGTTCGTCAACGCGAGCGGCCAGTTCGATGTGGAAGCATTCCGTCATGGTGTAGACACCCTGATCGTTGCGCAGGAGATCATCGTCGATAACGCGAGTTACCCGACGGAAAAGATCGGCCAGAACTCGCACGACTACCGTCCGCTGGGCCTTGGTTTTGCGAATCTGGGTGCGTTGCTGATGAGCTTCGGCTTGCCCTATGACAGCGATGCCGGCCGCGCTTATGCTGGTGCGATCTCGGCCGTGATGTGCGGCCAGGCGTATCTGACCAGCGCTCGCCTTGCCGATGCTGTGGGTCCGTTCCCCGGGTATGTGAAGAACGAAGCGCCGTTCCTCGAAGTGATTGGCATGCACCGCGATTCTGTGACCGGCATCAATCACCTGCACATCCCGGCGGATCTGCACGAAGCGGCGAAGTCTACCTGGCATGACGCCTATGAGCTCGGTAAGTTGACCGGCTTCCGTAATGGCCAGGTGACAGTGATTGCTCCGACCGGCACCATCGGTTTCATGATGGATTGCGACACTACCGGCATTGAGCCTGACCTGGCGCTGGTGAAGTACAAGAAGTTAGTTGGCGGCGGCGTAATCAAGATCGTCAACAACACGGTACCTTCGGCGCTGATCAAGCTGGGTTACACGCCGGAGCAGGTGGAGGCGATTGTTAGCCACATTGACGTTACCGGCACCATCGAAGGCGCGCCGTTGCTGAAGCCTGAGCACCTCGCCTGTTTCGATTGCAGCTTCCGTCCGCAAAACGGCATGCGCTCGATTCACTATATGGGTCACCTGAAAATGATGGGCGCAGTGCAGCCCTTCGTATCCGGCGCGATCTCGAAGACCATCAACATGCCCGAAGAGTGCACGGTGGAGGACATCATGGATGCCTACACCGAAAGCTGGCGCATGGGCCTGAAGGCGGTCGCAATCTATCGCGATAACTCGAAGAAGGTCCAGCCGATGAGTTCCGGCACGGCCAAGGGCGAGAAGAAGAACACGGCGACGACGGTGACTGTCGAGAAGGTGACGGAGAAGGTAGTCTATCGTCCGGTGCGCCGTAAGTTACCCGATGAGCGACACTCACTGACGCATAAGTTCTCGATTGGCGGGCACGAAGGTTACATCACGGTCGGCATGTACGAGGACGGTACGCCCGGCGAGATCTTCATCACGATGGCGAAGGAAGGTTCGACCATCAGCGGTTTGATGGATAGCTTCGCGACCGCGATCAGTTACAACCTACAGTACGGCGTACCGTTAAAGTTCCTGGTCGATAAGTTCGGTCATGTCCGGTTCGAACCGAGCGGCTGGACCGGGAATCCGAATATCCCGTACGCGAAGTCGATTCCGGATTACATCTTCCGGTGGCTGGCGTCGAAGTTCCTGGGAGCAGAGTATGCGACCACAGGCGAAGCCGGAGAAAGCGGCGCCTTGCGCAAGACCGAAGTCGACGCGCAAACCAAGCTACCGTTTTCCGCCGCTTCCGTAGCCGACGCCCCATTGTGTTCCGAATGCGGAGGCATGATGACGCGCAACGGCAGTTGTTATAAGTGTGAAAATTGCGGCGGGACGTCAGGTTGTAGTTGATAGGGACGTGTTTCCGAAGTTGAGCTATTTTGCACCTCGGCACCAGCGTTCGCACACATCAAAGAACTCTCGTCAGAGGCGCGACTGAAGGGAGCGCATTGCTCAAGGCTCAGGTAAGCCCGAATGCGTAGGGGGAGTTGGTATTGGTTAGGACCATTGATCCCTCACCCTTACGCTCCCTCCAGTCGCGCCTCTGACCGTATCCCGAAAGGGAAGTTGTTTTCGAAGTTCAGTGGTTGTGCGCCGCGTCATCAATCGGGCTTGTTCGCGTACATCAAAGAACTCTCGTCGGAGGCGCGGCCGAAGGGAGCGCATTGCCAAGCCTCAAGTCGGATTGGTGTTGCTTCAGGACCATCTATCCCTCACCCTTGCGCTCCCTCCAGTCGCGCCTCTGACCGGTGTTCAAGTTGGAGAGAGTTTTGGGCGAATTCAGGCACTACCGCCAGATGCCTGATGCGCCCGTTGGGTACTTTCTGACGTTTTCAGCTTATGGCCATCGACTGCACGGTTCTGAGCAGACCAGTGTCGATCGCGAGCACAGTCTTCACGGCACGCGGAAAATGGTAGATTCCGAAGCGCGGCTTACACGGGCGTTTCGGCAGATGGCTGAACTGCCGCTGATCTTAAACAGTCACCAGCGTTCGCTCACGCTCAATTCTGTTATGCGGAATGCCGCTGCCAAGAAATGGCTCTTATGCGCCGCGCATGTCAGGCCAACACACGTTCACCTCGTTCTCTGCTGCCCTTGCAAACCCGAACTCGCGTTGGTGAATACAAAATCCCACGCAACTCACGTGCTTCAAGCAACGGATGTCGAGCGGAGACGCTGGTGGGCAAGGCATGGAAGTACCAGGTACCTGTGGAACCGGGACCAGATGTGCGCCGCTATCGACTACACTTTGAACAGCCAAGGTAAACCGATGAACTTCTATCACTGTGAAACCTGGCGGTCCAGTTTGGACAACGATCGGCACGCATTCAACTCGCCATCAATCCATCCATGAAAAACTCATAACACGGCTCGCAAAACGTGTGGGTGAAACTGAACTGCTCCGGGAGCTCCGGTTCAGACAGGATGAGTTCAATCTCTTTCCACCCACCAGAGCCTGACACCAGGCTGTAGCTTTGGCACTTGCTGCAGATGCGAATGAACACGTCTGCTTTTGGCGATGGCGTGGGGACGGGGATCGGGCGCACCGTTTCGTTGAGCACTACCGATTCATAACGGATCAGAGAATCATCCGGAGAGATGCGCATGCGCATTTCCCGCCTGACCGCTGGGCTGTCGCACCGGTACTCGAACGTGACGGGTACGCCAGTGTTCAAAACGCGTTCTTGCAGTAATCGATAGACATGACTCACTTCGATGCCTTGGATAAAGTTGAACAAGTTGCGGCCCACCCACTCGTCGGGGTTTGCGGGCGCTGCAAACAACGGATCCAGTTGCTCAGTTTGCGGCGAGAATTCCGCGGCAGCGGTGACGATCGTCCCAGTCGGCGTTACCGTGTAAACCACTCTGTTCCGCGTTGGGCCCAACTGGACTGGTTTCAAACTGCTGTTAACCTAGCAGGAGCTTTCGATTTCATCAACTTCATTAGATCCATATGAGCCAAGACCGATTCAGCCGCCGCCAGTTTGGATTGCTCGCGGGCGCCACCATGTTGGCCGAATTACCCGCACGCGGTGCATCGATTACCGCACGCGAAGTGATCGAGCGCATCCAGAAGAACGTCGGCGTTCCGTGGCGAACGGAGACTGTGGACACCATCAAAGCGGGTGATCCGGCGACGAATGTCACCGGGATTGCGACCACATTCATGGCCACGCTTGACACGTTACAACGCGCGGCTAAAGCGGGGCGCAACATGGTGGTGACGCATGAGCCTACTTTCTACAATCACCAGGACGAAACGCAAAACTTTGCGGCCGATGATGTTTACAAGTTCAAACGCGACTTCATCGCGCGCAACCAGATGGTGATCTTTCGCTTCCATGATCACTGGCACGCGCGCCGGCCGGACGGGATGTTCGAAGGGCTGGCCGAAGCGTTTAGCTGGCAGAGCTATCAGTCACACGTCAATCAGGCGCTCTTTCAGATTCCCGAAACCACGCTGGGTGAATTGGTGAATCATGTTCAGAGCCGCTTGAAAATTCGCGCGACGCGAGTGATTGGTGACCCGTCGCTCAAAGTGCGCAATGTCGCCATGAATCCCGGGTACACATCGCTTGACGCGGTGATGAAGTGGATGCCATCGAACGACGTGTTCATCGCCGGTGAACCGCGCGAGTGGGAAGGCGTGGAGTATGTGCAGGACGCGATCGCGGCCGGCCAGAAGAAAGCGCTCATCATCCTGGGCCACGAGACTTCAGAAGAACCAGGCATGCGCGTGTGCGCAACGTGGCTGAAGGGGATCGTGCCGGAAGTGCCGGTGGAGTGGATCACGGCGGGAGAACCGTTCTGGAGACCTTTGCGATGAAGCTTTGGTGCGCGTTGTTATTGGCGGCGGTGTGCGCGCATGCGCAAGCGCTCCCTGCCAAATGGGAGGAGTTGACCGGGCCGGACTTCCCGAAAGCGTTGCAGCAGTCGCGCAACGTGTGTGTGCTGCCGTTCGGCATTCTAGAAAAACACGGACCAGCGGGGCCGCTCGGGACCGATCTGTTGAACGTGCGCGGGGCAACGATGGCTGCGGTCAGGCAGGAGTACGCGATCGTCTTCCCGGAATACTATTTCGGGCAGATCTTCGAAGCGCGTCACCAGCCGGGAACGATCGCTTACAGCAGCAAACTGCAACTGGAGATGCTGCAGGAGACCACGGCGGAGATGGCGCGCAACGGCTGCAGCAAAATCCTGATTGTGAACGGGCACGGGGGCAACGTGAGCCTGCTGCAATACTTCGCGCAATCACAACTCGATTCGCCGAAGGATTACGTGGTGTACGCCCTGGTTTCGCCGGGCGCGTCCGGCAATGCTCCGGCTGCTGCCG
Source organism: Bryobacterales bacterium (assembly GCA_963792655.1). Classification (GTDB taxonomy): domain Bacteria; phylum Acidobacteriota; class Terriglobia; order Bryobacterales; family Bryobacteraceae; genus DOZZ01. The sequence goes on along the minus strand of CAWBWU010000003.1, from coordinate 422,233 downwards.
CGCCATCGAAGCCTGGCGTTGACGGCCATGCGGGCGAAGGCGAAATTTCAGAGATCATGGCCACGCGGCCGGGAGTTGCGCATCCGGAACGTTCGGCCTCGCAGTCGGGCGCCGACCTGAACCGGCTCGACCTGCCGCAAGGACTGTATACCGGAATCTGGTGGTACGCGCGGTTCCCGAATCACTACCAAGGTGATTCGTCCGCGGCGAATCAAGCGCGCGGGCAAGCGATGCTTGACCAGAACGCCATGCGCATCGCGAATGCAATTCGGGCCGTAAAAGCGGACCAGGTGTCGCCACGATTGCAGCAGGAATTTTTCCATGCGGGAGCGCACCCGCTCGAGACCAAGCAGTAATCAGACGCTTGCCGGTGCTGCGGCGTTTTCTTCCACGCGCTGCCGGTAACGATATGCGTCCACCGTGAGCAGGCTTCTGATTTCCGACGGGAGCAAGTAACGGATTGGCGCTGACGGCTGAAGCCGCTGGACAACGTTCATCAGTCCATCGAGCACTGCGGACTGCGTGCGCGTGATGCCTTCCTGCACCAGAACGCCTTTGCCACTGACGACCACAAACGGAGCTGCGACTTCGTGATTTCTGATTTCGCGAGAGTCGTGAACGACGGTGCTGGAAGCCGCGAGGAAGATCGCCTGGCAAGGATAGAGCACGCCGGAGCGCAAAATATCACGGCTCACAGGATCGGTGCCGAGCGCGTGCAGCGCCGGGTTCTCGGGTAAACGCCAGCCGGGCACCGGCGAAACGTCCGATTCCGGCGAATGATTCTTCCGAGGCGCGACCGCGAGGCGGCGTTCGACTTCGTCCAGAATGGCCTCCGCTGCATCGCAGCTTTCCGCGCAGATGACGAGACCGTGATTTTCGAGGATGAAGACCTGGCACTTCGGACAGCGGCTGAGTGCCTGATGAATCGCGCGAGCCAGCGCTAAGCCGCTAGGAACATAATCGACCCATTGCCAGGCGAGATCCTGCAGATGCGCTGCAAGACGTTGCCTGCCGTCGCGGCGAACAGCCCACGCGATTGCATTGACGGAATGCACATGCAGCACAACCTTGTGAGGCAGCACGGCATGCATGGCGGTTTCGATCGAAGCGCGCAGCTCGGAGCCGGACCGGCCACGGTAGGTGCTGTTGAACTCGACACCCTGCTGAAAGTTGGACGCAGCCTGCCGGCGGCACACTGGCACCAGGCAATCTTCGTCGAGCGCAGAAGCCAGCCACTTGCCCGACGCCTTAATCCAGAGAAGATTGTCGATCTTGACCGAGGTGTTACCGCTGCTGGCCTGCACCAGCAACGGATCGCGACCAATACGCGCCGAGAGAGCGAGAAGAGCATCCAGTTCGAGTTGGTCCGAGGCCGCCAAATTTGTGACTCTCAATATACTCTTCGGCCTGGTGTTGCGGAACCTTTAACAGCGTTCCGATTTCAAACCTGGAGAGAGAACGAAATGCAGCCATCATAACGAAAACGTGACGGTTACGCCCGCTTTTTTATCGAGCGGTAACTATGCGCGGGCAAACGGGGCGAGGCGTTATCTCGACTGTTCCGACGGCGGCAGGCTCGCAACCTGAACAGCGGTCGCAAGTCCGACGCTACGCAGGAGCCAGATTGTCATCCAGGTGATGTCGATTTCGCTCCATTTCAGGCCGTGCCGTGCCGACGTGGGATGCGCATGATGGTTGTTGTGCCAGCCTTCCCCAAAGGTAAACAGCGCCACAACGCCGTTGTTGCGTGAGTCATCGCGCGTTTCAAAGCGGCGTTTGCCCCACAGGTGTGTTGCGGAATTGATCAGCCACGTTGCGTGTAAGCCGAGTGTGACTCGGACAAACGTGCCCCAAAGCAGGAACGGTAAGCCACCGGCCAGGTAGAGCAGTACGCTTAAGATCAACAGCGGAACGTAGTGATACTTGCTGAGCAGAAGCATGAAGCGGTCACGCACCAGGTCTGGAGCATACTTCGCGCAGCCTTCCGCATCGGTGTGAGTGGCCTCGCCGACCAGCATCCAAACAATGTGTGCCCACCATTTACCGTCGCGCGGCGTATGCGGGTCTCCTTCGCGATCTGAGTGCTTGTGGTGAATGCGATGCGTGGCGACCCAGAACACGGGTCCGCCTTCGAGCGCCAGTGTGCCGCAGACGGCCAGGAAGTATTCAATTGCCTTGGGTACCCGGTAAGAACGATGGGTCAGCAGCCGGTGATAGCCCATGCCGATGCCGAAGCTGAGCGAAATCCAATACAGCGCCACGGCTACGAAAAAGGCTGGCCAAGTGAAAAAGAAAAGCGCCGCAATCGCACCGGCGTGAAAGATCGTAAACGCAACGGCGCTGCTCCAATTGATGCCACGTACGGCCACATTCTGTTCAGCGCTGCTGGTCAAGGTCGACTCCTGAGGATATTGGGACGCCTCGTGGAGAGGCACCTTCAAGTTAGCAACGCCCTGCCCGGGGGATTGTAAGAGTTAGGTAATGTTGGACCTATCCTTACGAAACGCTCGCGTGCTCCGGCGCCGTGTGTAGCGCGTCCGTTAAAGCTGTGAGCGCCTGCGTCATCTCGACGTGGACGCCGAGTGGCGCGGGCCGCGCGAGGTAGAAGCCTTGCACCATGTCGCCGCCGATGTTGCGCATGACCTGCAACTGCTCAGCCGTCTCGACGCCTTCGATGACAACTTTCATATTCAGACTGTGAGCCATCGCGACCACAGCATCGAGCATCGACACCGCGTTTTCGTCGCCCGGGATGAGCCTCAGGAACGACCGGTCGACCTTGAGGGTGTCGATCGGTAATTGCTGAAGATAGCTCAACGACGAATAGCCGGTTCCGAAATCGTCGATCGATACGGTGATGCCGCAAGCGCGCAGCATCTCGATTTTGTTCGTGACGTCTCCTATACCCTGCATGACGACGCTCTCAGTAATCTCGAGCTCTAACAGATGGGGCGCGAGCCCCGTGCGCTGCAGAATGTCGAGGACCGACGGAACGAAATCGGCGCGAAGGAATTGTACGCCCGATACATTGACCGCAACGCCCGCAGGCTGGCCTGTCGCCAGTTCCATGTTGCGCACTTGCCGGCATGATTCTTCGAGCACCCATCGCCCAATGGGTTCGATCAGATGAGTTTCTTCGGCGATCGGGATGAACTTCGTAGGCGGGATCATGCCCAGCGCGGGCTGATTCCACCGCAGCAAGGCTTCGTAGCGTACGACGGTGTTGGTCTTCAACGACAGTTGCGGTTGGAAGTAGACCAGAAATTCGTTGCGCTCCAGAGCACGCCGCAGCAAGTTCTCCAGTTCCAGCCGCTCATGCGCCTGCGCACTCATCTGCGGACTGAAGAACTGCACCCGGTTCTTGCCGGCCCGCTTTGACTCGTACATCGCCGCATCCGCGCTCTTCATCAGCATCTTCGAGTCGGCGCCGTCGCGCGGGAACATGCTGATGCCCGCCGAGGAAGTGATCATCAGCTCATGGCCGTCGAGAGCGATGACTTCCTGTAGCCGGTTCTGGATGAGTTGGGCCGCCGCAAGTGCGTCGTCTTCACTGGCAACGTTGGTCACCAACACAGTGAACTCATCGCCCCCCATTCGCGCCAGGGTTCCAGACTCAGGCAAACTGGCGGCAAAGCGTGCAGCAAGCTGCTTCAGCAGACGATCGCCGAAACTGTGCCCCAGCGAATCGTTGATCAGCTTGAAGCCATCGAGGTCGAACATCATGACCGCAAGCATGCTTTGGTTGCGGCGCGCGATTCCGATCTCCTGGTTGAGGCGCAGTTCGAGCAGGCGCCGGTTTGGCAAGCCGGTGAGGTCGTCGTGATGGGCCTGGTGCGAGAGATCCTGCTCGGCGCGACGCCGTTCGGAGATGTTGCGGCTGATGCAGCAGCCGAACTCTTTGCCATCAAACTCCAGATAATTCAGGCTCACTTCGACCGGCAACAGCGTACCGATGCGCGTGACATGAAAGCTTTCGAAAATCACCGGACCCGCGTTCAGTTGTCCGGAGCGGCGCTTCAGGCACTCGGTTGTCTTGCCCGCGTCGATGTCGCTGATTTCCATGTGCATCAGCTCCTCGCGCCGGTACCCAAGCGTAGTGCATGCGGACTGGTTGGCGTAGATGATGCGGAGGTCGGAATCGATCCACAGAATCAGATCGGGTGAACGATCAATGGCGAACTGCGTGAACCTGGATTCTTCTTCCAGTAATTTGCGTTCGGTGATGTCGAGCGCGATCCCGCCAATCATACGGCGGCCCTGCTGAACGACAGGAAACTTGATGCTCAGAAAATGAAGGGTGCGCCCATCTTTCGTGAAGATCGTCTCACCGAACTCCTTGGCTACTCCGTCGGCAAGAACTGAACGGTCAGCCTGCCGCAGCGAATCCGCGAAATCACCCGGCCATAGTGAATAGCCGTCTTTGCCGATCAGCTCGGAGCAGGGAACGCCTGCGCCGCGAGCGAAGGCTTCGTTCGCGTAGATCAGCACGCCGTTTTCATCGCGGAGAAAGGTAGGCGTCGGCGTGCGCTCCATAAACGCATCGAAACGCTGCTGGCTTTCGTCGGCTTGTTTGCGCGCGGCCGCGGCTAACTCACGTTCTTTTCTTACGCGTACCGTCTGATAGATGCTGAACAGAACAAGGGCAGCCAGAGATGCGGCTCCGCACCAAAGCGCTATTTCGAACTGCGCGGTGTGCTGGTCCGGCTGCGCCTCTATTTGAAGAGCGGGCAACGGCGCTTGTGAGAACGCCAACAGCACCAGCGCGAGGCGTGCCATCCGCAGGCCGTGAAGCACACGAGTTCGCTTTCTCCCCAGCCGATTCCCGGCGCTTTGACACCCGTGGATATGCATTTCTTCCACGAGGATGATCGGCACCCAGGCCGCATACCTTTAGGTATTCAACGCAATTCTGCAAAAATAAGGCGACGAATTTGAATTCCGCGTTTGCAGATCTGTTAATTCACGGGAATAAACAGCTGCTGGCCGATCGCCGTGCCGCTCTGCATCACGGTGAATGTGAGATCGCCCGACGGAACGATGGACGGAATCGTCACGTTGAACTGATCCAGACCCACGAACCCGGGCGCCAAACCGGCGTACGTAAACGCTGCGGGCACGCCCTGTACCGCAAAGCTAACTGTATTGGCCAGCGCCGTTTGGCCGGAAGCGATCTGGCCCGCCACCGCCACGCTAGCGTCGGTCACACCGCCGAAGCCGAGACCGTAGAGCACGATCGTCTCGCCCGCTTTCGCCGGAGTTCCGGTGATTCCAGGAATATTGCCGTTCGTGACATACGTGCCGTCGGCGTGAAATGCCGTCACATATTGCTTCCCATTTACGAGAAATGTTGCGGGCGCGAGCAATCCCGGCTGCAGCGCATTGATCGTGATCGTACCCGCGGTGCTCGATTGGCCCGCATAGGTAACAACTACAGGGACATTCGTTCCCGGTTTCACGCCTTGCGGTACCTGAACGTTGATCTGAGTCGGGCTCACGTACGAGATATAAGCCACCAGTCCACCGACGGTGACGATTACGCCGTCGAGAGCCGTTGGAGCGGCAGGGCCGTTGAAATCCGCAGTGGCCCACTGGCGCGTGCTGCCTGCAAGGTTGGTGCCGTAAATCTCGATAAACGACCCGGGCGCCGCTGAAGTAAATCCGCCGAACGCACTCGCGGAGAGAATGCCAGTGATTGCCGGCGCGGGTCCGAGCAGCGTAATGGAGCTAACCAGCACGACGTTCGATAGGGTGATATTTCCCGCCGGATCGATCAAAGGCAGGTTGTTAAATGGCGCGTTATAAGCCATCGTCACAGGAACCGCGGCGATTTTATCCATCACCGCCAGGCTTGCAGCGTCCACGACTTTGCCGAATACCGTGAACCCGCCGTTCTGATTGTCAAGATTCGCCGCGTTGCTGTCCGACTCATTGAAGAACCAGTCGGTCGTCGCGCTGTTCGGATCGCCGCCTAGCTTGGCCATGGCAATCGTGCCGCGGGTATTTGATACCTTAAACTCGTTTTGCACCGGCGGGAATGGCGGAATTTTACTTGGGATTGTCGGACTGGTCGGCTCAAAACGGTAGCTGCCGGCCTGGAAAATAAACCCCGGTATAGAGCGGTAAATCCATAAATTGATGTAGTCCGGGCGATCGATGTAGCGTAGAAAATTCGCGACGGTCTTCGGCGCAGTCGTTTGGTATAGCTCGACATCCATGTTGCCCAGGTTCGTGTGGAAGCGAACTACAGGGTCGCCGGGAGCTTGCGCGTAGGCGGCCGCGGCGGCCAGGACACAGATAGCAAAAAGTTGAAAAAAGCGGCGCTTCATAGGAATGTTTCCAGTCTATCCCGGTTGACGGAATGCTTGAGCTATCGGCTCTGCGCTCCTTCTAGTCGCGCCTCTGACAACTTTGCAGGCGTCATCGCTCGGCCGCGGCTGCTGCAACGCCGACCACGGATGGCGCGTTCCCATTCTCAATCTGCGTGAGGAAACAGCCGTTACCGCGCCCTCCCAAGTTGTTTTGATTCTTACCCGCCGATAGCATCGATTCAGATATGGATCTCACTAACGCCACCGACTTTCCGATTCTGAACAAGCTCGAAGACGGGTTGCAGAGCGGGCTAAAAACCGTGTTCGCGCCCGATACTGCTGCGGGCAAACCGGTTGAGAATGCGCTGCATGGTGTGTGGCTCGGTCACCCGCTGCATCCGGTGTTAGTAGGTATCCCCATTGGCGCGTGGACCGTGGGCTGCGTTCTCGATCTGGTGGAAGACACGACCGGTGCGCGCAACGTGCGCCCCGGTGCGGACATCGCATTAGCGGTTGGTCTGGCTGGTGCGGCGGGTGCGGCGGTGACGGGCTTGACGGAATGGAAGGATGTGGACGGCCCACCGCGCCGCACTGGTTTTCTGCATGCGGCGCTCAACGTCACGGCTACCGTGCTCTATGTTGCGTCCGCGATCCAACGCAAACGCGGGAAGCGCGGCGCGGGGCGCTCCCTGGCCTATGCGGGCTTCGGCATTTCGATGGTGTCCTCATGGCTTGGAGGGCATCTGGTGTTTGCCGACCAGATCGGCGTGGAACATCGCGCCGCTGCGGAACCACCCCAGGATTTCGTTCCGGTTGTCGCTTTAGCAGAACTGTCGGATGGCAAACCACACCGCGTGGTGCACAACGAATACCCCATCGTGCTGGTGCGCCAGGGCGAGCAGGTGTTCGCGCTGGCTGAGGTGTGCACCCATCTCGGTGGTCCGCTGTCAGAGGGCACTGTCGAAGGCGATTGCATCCGCTGCCCCTGGCACGGATCGCTGTTCTCACTACACGACGGCGAAGTTGTCGAAAGCCCCGCGACGCGCCCTCAATCGGTGTTTGAGGCTCGCGTCAACGGGGACATGATCGAAGTACGGCTGCGCCGCGATTGAAGCTACTGGCTTACGGTGATGTAGGCGTTCGGCTGCGTCTCGCCATTGCCCAGCAGTCCCGCCACCAGCAAGTCGCTGTTCGTCATCACGCCTTGCGGAACGACAACGTTTATCTGATAGACGCCCGTGCCGGTCAGACCAGCAAACGTTACTTGCGCCGGAAGGCCGTCGATCACGATGGTGGGCAGAACCGGCAGCGGTAACGGCGCAGTGATGGCTTGCGCATTCGGAATCACAGGATTGGTTTGGCCGAAGCCGGTTGCGTAGAGCACGATGGTCTCGCCCGGTTTGGCCGGGGTCGTCGTCGCACCCTTCAATAATCCAGCAGGCCCGATCAAAGTTCCGTCGGCGTGTGTCGCCGCGATGTAGTTGTTGCCGCTGGTGCTGTTGGTTCCAATCACGAAGAACGCGGGCGCCAAACTCACCACCGGCACTGAAACAACAGCGCTTGCGAGTCCGTTGTTGGTGACCTGGATCTTTGCTGGAGTGCCCGGTACGATATCGGCCGGCGTCAGGAAGTTGATCTGCGTGCTGCTGACGAAACTGATCGGCGCGTTCTCGCCATTCACAGTGACCGTGACGTTGTTCAGGCTGGTCGGCAGCGCGCTCGTCGTGACGTGCCAGGAAGCCAGAGTTGTGGAAAGTCCGCTGCCGGTGATGGTGGTCCAGGTGTTCGGTGCGATCGGCCCGGCGAGGAAGCTTGCGGCGTTCACCACGCTGCTGGTCTGAAATGCGGCGGGTGCTTGAATGCTTCCGAGCAGACCGTGCGATTCGAGCGGATCATTGTTCGGACCGCCCCCAATGCCGGCGGTGAAATACAGCGTGCCGGCATCTTTATTGCGGCCGGGGATGCCGAAGTTGATCGACCACAGTCCCGGAATCCGGATCGCGTTGCCTTGCTGGTCTTTCAACGAACCGAGATACCGGCCCGAGGCGGGATCGAACGCGTTGATCAGTCCATCGCCGAAGTTGCCGACCAGCAACGCGCCACCGAACTGACCAAACGATGCCGGCGCGACGGCAAGCCCCCATGGGGAGTTGAGCGGCCCTTGCAAGATCAGGTTGCTCAATAGGTTTCCAGACATATCGTAGACAACGATGAAGCCGTTACCAGGCCCGGCGACGTCGTCGTGCTTCGCGCTGTCCTGAATCGCATACGCGACGTAGACCTTGCCGCCGATCACTTGTACGTTGAAGGGTGCATACCCGGCGGGCAACAGCCCATCGGTAAACGCTCCCGTCGTGACTACCGGTTGGAACGCACCATCGAATACGTCGACTTTGCCGCTGTTGAAGTTTGCCGCGAAGATCAGCGGCGCGGCTGACGTGCCGCCCAGAGCACAGCCCTTATAAACTGCGTTCAGACCGGAGTTGTTCACCAGGATCTTGGCATTGGTGGCGTCGACCGAACTGTTCCAGCCGCTGATGACGCCGTCTTCCGAACAGAAAAGGAACGAAGCCGGTTTTCCGGCAGCGACGTCGAGCACGGCCGTATTCGACCCGAACGAGTTAATGATGACGCCCGTCACAGGAGCTACGCCGGTACCGGACGCAGACGGAATCTTCACCACCAGTGGAATGATCGCGCCCGTCCCGTCATAGAGGGTGGACAAGCCAGTGCCGTTGTCGCCGACCCAGAATGGGCTTGCGGAAAACGCATTGCCCCACGGGTTCACCAGATGAGGATCAGTGACATCCGCAACGCCGGGCAGATCTGAAACAAGTTTGTGAACAAGGTAAGTGTTCGGGCCGGTGACCTGTGCCGAAGCTCCCAGCACCAGGGTTGCAGCCAAAACCAGACGCGACAGAGCGTTAGACGCTTTACGGGCAGATAGCAGGGTAATCATCACAACGATGACACACCCTATCTGCCTTGCAAGGGGTTTACAACTTGTAAAAGAGTTGTAAAAAACGTTGCGAGCGTTAGCTTTACTGCTCCGAACGCGACAGCGTCGGATCTTTCACCAGCGCGGCCTGCATCGTCTTTTCGCCCATTGCGTTGTCACCCGACTTCAGATAGCACAAGCCAAGGTGATATTCGCGTTTTGGCGTGGGCTCTTTAGCTACAGCTGACTTCAAGTATCCGAGCGCCGTGCCGTAGATACCTTTCTTGTAATAGATCCAGCCGATGGTGTCCTGCACGGTCGGATTTTCGGGAGCTGCTTCGGCGGCTTTTTGTGCATACCGGAGAGCGTCGTCCGGATTGTTCGGCGCCAGGGCATAAGCCAGGTTATTCAGCGCCGTCACATTCGAATCGTCGACATCCAACACGCTTTGATAGGCAGCGACCGAGCCTTTGTGATCGCCCAATTGTTCAAGCACTGCGGCGAGTTGTAGAAGCGCCGCTGTGTTCTTCGGATGCGCTTTCACAATGGCATCAAGGCGTTGCTTGGCGGCATCGGGGTGATTGTCCATGCGATCCAGATCGGAGAGCGCGAGATCGGCTCGCACGAAATTCGGATCTGCGGCCTTGGCTGCTTCTAGCGCGCGCCGTGCCTCTGCGGTATTCTTCGCTCGAACTTCCCACTGCGCGAGCAGGAACTGCAAAGCAGCCGAACGCGGTTGCGCTGCCACGAGTTGCTTCAGGCGCTCGACGCCTTTTTCGGGTTGTTTTTGCGCAGCGTAGGTGTCGACGATAATCTCAGCTGCACGCACTTCCGCCGGAGCTTTTTGAAGCACCTCTTCCGCCTCGGCGCGGGCGCCCGGATAGTCTTTGGCGCTCATTTTGTAGATCGCGTCTTGCAGTACAAGCTCGGGAACGCGCGCGGCTGGCAGCACCCGGTCGAGAGTATCTTTCAGTTCTTTGGTCTGCCCGGCAGCGAGCAAAGCCCAATTGCGCTCGACCAGGAAACCAACTGTCGATTTCTCATTGGCAGGCGCCTGATCCAAATACTCGATCGCCATCTTGCCTTCGCCGCTCTCTCGATAGTTGCGGGCGAGCGCAACGCGCGCCATCAGCAAGTTGGGATCCAGGCGAATCGCCTCTTTCAGTTCCTGGCGCTCGCTCTTCGGCAAATTCTGAAATTTCAGGATATTGGCAAGCGCGAAATGCGCCGGGGCAAGCGACGGCTGCTGGCGCAGGACTTCGCGCGTGTCTGCTTCCGCTTGCGAGAGTTTGCCTTCCTGGGTACTGATCTCGGCGCGCTGCAGCAACGCTTCCGCATCTTTGGGAGACTGCTTGATCTCGTCGTCGAGCAGCTTATGCGCTTCGGCACGCTTGCCCATCTGGAGATAGGCGCTGAGCAGCCGCGTGCGGGCTCCACGATCGGAATGGTCCTGGTCGGCAAGCTTTTGCAATTCGCTCAAGCCCTGCTCCCGATTGCCACGCGAGAACTCAAACATCGCGTGCATCGGCTTGTAATCCGCACCGGGCAGAGTAGAGACCTGGCGGTAAGTCTTCTCCGCATCGTCCATCCGCTTCGTCGCAACCTGAATGCTTGCGAGCGACATCAGGGCAGGTCCGCTCTTCGGGTCAATCTGTAGTGCGCGTCGAATCTCCGGCTCGGCTTTCTCAGGCTGCTTCGTCGAGAGATAAAACTGCCCCAGCGCGATCTCGGCATCGACCGATTTCGGCGACGCAGCCACTACCCGCTTCAGCACGGCTTCCGCGCCGGCCGGGTCGTTTTGCGCCATTTTCAACTTGGCCAAGCCAACCGCTGTGGGTAAGTGCGATGGCCGTGACCGCAGCGTGTCTTCGAGCAGCTTGATTCCGTCCGCCTGCTGGCCTTGCTGGTATTCGGCCAGGGCGAGTGCATCGTTGGCTTCCGGATTGTCAGGAGCAGTCTTCGCCAGATTCTCAAGCCGGGTCAGCGCGTCTGCTTTCTGCTTGGGATCGGGGCTGGCCGCCAACATCTCCGCCACCTTCAACTGGGCGTCAACGTGTTTGGGATTCAGCGCCGCCGCTTTACGAAATGCCGAGAATGCAGCATTGGCATTGCCGCTCGCCAGGTAATCCAACCCCATTTGATAGAACGGCTCAGCGTCTTTCGGCACCGCCCGCGAGGCATTTCGAAATTCGAGTAGCGCGCGGCTGAAATCCTTCTTTTCCATGAGCGCTTTGCCCCTCTGCAGGAACTTGGCTTCTTTGGCTTCCGGCGACAAATTGCAGCCAGCCGCCAAAAGGAGGCTCAATAGACCGGCTACGCTCATGGGGTAGCGGCTATACATGCGGTTAATCATGGTAGATATGTAAGAGCAAGTTTACCGAAGTCTGGCGGGTCCATACGCTATGCTTCTCGGAAGCCTTGAAAATAAAGGCTTTTTACACCACGACATATTTTGCAATCGGTTGTTGACAATCCGTGTACTGTAACTGCTGAACGCGGCCCTCGCTAGAGATTTCTCCGCAGACACAAACGACCTATCGTCACAAATGATTCAGATCTTTAGCCAATACGTCTCACGCAAAATTCTCCTGATGTCCATCACGGAGACGGCGTTTATCGTTTTGGCAGTGGTCATCAGCGCGCGCATCCGGTTCTGGAGCGTTCCCGCAGAGCTGCAATCTTACTTCGAATTTCCTGATTTCGCGCTCCAGCTTCTGGTGCTCGTGCTGGTTTTACAAGCCTCTTTCTATTACGCGGATTTGTATAACAGGCACGTGTTTCGCCAGCGCCACGAAGAGATTCTGGGGATTGCGCAGGCTCTCGGCGGCGCGGCGGTTTGCCTTGGCGTTCTCTACCTGATCTGGCCGACGCTGCTGATCGGCCGCGGTGTCCTGTTCCTGAGTTTGCCCCTGGTCGGAATCTTTGTTTCGCTTAGCCGGCTGGTGCTCGATCGCGCGTGGCGCTTTGCCGTGCCGAGCGAGAACATCCTGATTTTGGGCGCCAACCGGTTAGGCCGCACCGTGGCGCACGAACTCGCCGCCCGAACCGACCTGAATTTTCGGCTAACGGGGTTCGTCAACTGTGGCGAGATTGCGCCCGACCCAGGACACGATACGCCGATCCTTGGCAACGTGAGCGACCTGGAAGCGATCGTTGAGCGCGAGCGCGTCTCCCGCATTATTGTGGCGCTCGAAGAGCGGCGCGGCGGGCTTCCCACTCGCGAGCTTGTCACGTTGCGGGTGCGCGGCATTCACATCGAAGATGCGCATTCCACAATGTCGGCGCTGAGCGGACGCGTGTGGCTCGAGACGCTGCGTCCCAGTTGGTTCGTGTTCTCTGACGGTTTTCACCGGTCGCGGCTCACCACGGTACTGAAGTATCTGATGGATTTCCTGCTGGCCATCCTGATGCTGATCCTGGTCGCGCCGCTGATGCTGATCGTCGCGATGATTATCCGTCTGGATTCCAAGGGCCCGGTGATCTACAGACAGTCACGCGTGGGTTTGCGCGGGTATCCGTTTGACGTGCTGAAGTTCCGGTCGATGCGCACGGATGCCGAAAGCGCAGGCGCGCAGTGGGCCCAGAAGAGCGATCCCCGCGTCACGCGTGTGGGCAAGCACTTACGCAAATACAGGCTCGATGAGTTGCCGCAGTTGATCAATGTTTTGAAGGGTCAGATGAGTTTTGTGGGGCCGCGTCCCGAGCGCCCCATCTTTGTCGAACAGTTGCGGCGGGACATTTCCTATTACGACGAGCGGCACTCCGTTCGACCCGGGATCACGGGTTGGGCGCAGGTGCAGTACTCGTACAGCGACAACGTGGAGGGCGCGCGTATGAAGCTGGAGTACGACCTGTTCTACATCAAGAATCTGTCGGTCTTCTTCGATATGGTTATTCTCTTCAAGACCGTGCAGGTAGTCTTCAGCGGGGAAGGCGCCCGGTAAGCGCCGGCCTAAAAGCCGATATCGCCTTGTGCGGAGGCGACTGGCACTTTCTTCAGCGCCGGTGTGACAGCGCTCGCCATTTCCACGCGAACCGTAGCTGAAGCGGGCTTGCCTTTCGTCTTGTATTTGAAACTTGCGACAGCCCCTGGCGCGATGGTCTTGTTCCCGCCCGCCACTAAGCACGTCATTGCCTCGGGCGCATGCTTGCGCTTTTCTACAGGCGCACAAAAGAGAGATTTGCCCGCTGCCTGGGCAGCCTCGCCGGCCTGGGCCTCGCGCGCTTCCACCTGCACTCCGGGCGGCAAAGAAAGGTTCCACTGCAACGCCAAAGGTTCCTTTCCGGCAGGGGCTTGAAGCATAATGGAAAACGAACCCGATTTGCCGCTGGCGTCAGAAGTGCGAACCTGCAAAGTTTGCGCAGACAACCCGGCAGAAAACAACAGGAGTAGCGCAATCTTCATCTCAGGCCTACTATATCGGACCGCTCCGGCAAAGTACCGCGCCGGTTTGCTGGCCGGTGCATTTCTGTTGATTTCGTTCGGCAGTCCGGCATGTGCGGCAAGTCTGAATTTCTCGACGTTATCCCTACCTGCGGGTGGCACGGGCATCACTTCGCTCGCGTACGCGTCGGGGGGTGACGCCGCGACCGGAATTGAGTTCGATGTCCAATGGGACCCGGCGATCAGCGTCCACATCACACAAGGCGCGCAACTTGGTCCGTCAGGCAAGCTTGTGTACGCGACGCCGCTTGGGCCCACGCAGATGCGCATTGTGATCGCGGGATTGAATCAGTCGCCGCTCGCAGATGGGGAAGTGCTGCGGCTGTTCGCGTTTCCGAATGCGACCGACGCGCCCGGCACACTTTCCATTGTTGCCAACAACACGGCCGCAGTGAATGCAAATGGTGATGCCGTTTCACTCGCGCCGGCTGCCACCGACGTGCAGATTCAACCTGGCTCGCCGTCGCTGCTCACGCAATCGCTCGTGAACGCGGCCGATTTTCTAGCAGGTCCAGTGTCTCCTGGCGAGATCGTTACGTTTCTCGGGCAACTCGGATCACCGCTCGATCCAAACTCGCCGCCGGTGCTGTTGTTTAACGGTGTACCCGCACCGGTTATCTACGCAGGCGGATTTCAGATCAATGCTGTCGTCCCATTCGGCCTCGACACCTCTGGCCCCGCGCAGGTCGAATTGCAAAATGCCGGGCAGAGTGTGAGCAAGTGGGTGGTGCCGACTGCGGGGGCGTCGCCCTCTATCTTCGTGCAAGCCGGTACTGGTCTCGGCCCCGGCGCGATTCTCAACCAGGACCTCACACTGAACACGTACTCGAATCCGGCGAATCGAGGATCGACCATCATGGTCTATGGAACCGGCTTTGGAACGCTCAGCCCCGCGGTGCCGGATGGCCAGACCTCGCCTGGCCCAGCGTCGACAGACTCTCCCGTAACTGCAACCATCGACGGTGTGCCCGCGACCGTGCTGTATAGCGGCGCAGCGCCGTCGCTGATTGCGGGCGTTACTCAAATCAATATTCAGGTTCCGTCCAGCGTTCGCGCGAACACGGTCGCTGCTTTGCAGTTGAGCATCGGCGGTGTCAGCACACCACCGGGCATCAGCGTGGCAATCCAATGACGAACGCCGGCTTCTTCCGCCGCTAAACTAATATTTTCTTTCCCGTCCGAATGTCATCTCTTTCCAGCCAGTCTGAACGCAAGATCACCTTTATCGTGGGCGCCAGGCCCAATTTTATGAAGGTGGCGCCGATCATGAAAGAGTTCCGCCGCTATCCGGAATTCCGCACTCGCCTGATTCACACCGGCCAGCATTTTTCGCCCGAGATGTCTGACGCGTTTTTTCGCGATCTCGCGCTGCCGCAGCCTGATGAATATCTTGGTATTGCCCCGGGTAGCCAGACCGCGCAGACGGCGGCGATGCTTCTCGCCTTCGAAAAATCGTTCACTGAGAATCCGCCGGACCTGGTGCTGGTCGTCGGTGATGTCACCTCAACTTTGGCGGCGACTCTGACGGCGGTGAAGATGAGCATTCGAGTGGCTCACGTCGAGGCGGGTCTGCGCAGCTTCGATCGCACCATGCCCGAAGAACTGAACCGCATCCTCACGGACAGCGTTTCTGATTTTCTCTTTGTGAGCGAACCATCGGGCATGGCGAACCTGCGGCACGAAGGAGTCTGCGAGAAGAAGGTCTTCTTTGTCGGCAACGTCATGATCGACACGCTGATGACGTACCGGGAGCAGGCCCGCCAGTCACGTGTCCTCGAGACTTTGGGTGTGCAGCCGGGCAACTATGCGCTGGCGACGCTACACCGTCCCGCGAATGTGGACGATCCCGATCACCTCAAAGCAATGACGGCGATGCTGACCGGAATCGCGGAGCGCCTGCCCGTGGTGTTCCCGATTCATCCCCGAACCGAGAAAGCCATGCAGCAGGCAGGGCTCTCCACGCAGGGTTTGATTCTGACGCGGCCCCAGGGCTATGTCGATTTTCTGCGTTTGATGTCGGACGCGCGCCTGGTGTTGACGGATTCGGGTGGCATCCAGGAAGAAACGACCATCCTGCAGGTGCCGTGCCTGACGCTGCGCGATAACACCGAGCGGCCCGTCACCGTAGAAATGGGGACCAACAAACTGGTCGGGACCGATCCCAGAAAAGCAACCATCGCGGCGCGTGACGTTCTGGATCATCCACCGGCCCCGGGCAGAATTCCGGAACTGTGGGATGGCCACACCAGCGCCCGCATCGTGCAGACGCTGGCAGAACGTCTGTGAACTAGGGCATACGGTCGAGTTTGCGATAGAGCGTTTTGCGCTCGATACCCAGAATTTGCGCAGCGCGGCTTTTGTTTCCGCCGGTGGCAGCGAGTACGCGCCGAATCTGATCCATCTCGGTCTCAGCCAGACTGTCGCCGCCCGCCTCTTTCGCTTCCATCGCCTGCAGCGCGTCTTGCACGGTTTCGCTATCGATGCGATCGACCAGAATCACCAAGCGCTCGATCAGATGCTGCAACTGACGCACGTTGCCCGGCCACATCTGCTCTTTTAGGATTTTGAGCCCGCTCTCGGTAAGCTTTACTTCGCGGTTGTAGCGCTCGTTGTACTTGGTCAAATAATGCTGCGTCAACAACGGCACATCGCCGCGGCGCTCGCGCAAGGGCGGCAGCACGATACGCACGACGTTGAGACGAAACCAGAGGTCTTCGCGGAACTTGCCTTGTTCCACCATCTTCTGCAGGTCGCGATTCGTGGCGGCCACAACGCGCACGTCCACATGCTTGGCACGAGCCGCGCCCACCGGACGAATCTCGCGCTCCTGCAGGAAGCGCAATAGCTTCACTTGAAAGGCAAGATCTACTTCGCCAATCTCATCGAGAAAGACAGTGCCCCGGTTGGCGCTTTCAAACACACCGACGCGGTCGCGATCCGCGCCGGTATAGGCGCCACGCAACGAACCGAAGAGTTCACTCTCCACCAATGCTGATGGGATCGCCGCGCAATCGACAGTAACGAACGGATGCTGGGAGCGACGGCTAAAGCGGTGGATCAGACGCGCGACCAGCTCTTTGCCGGTGCCCGTCTCGCCTTCGAGCAAAACGTTGGCATCAGTGGGGGCCACACGCGAGGCAGTCTTGTAGATTTCGATCATGCCCGCGGAACTGCCCACCATCTCGCTTTCGGGCAAGTCCTCGCGCTCCACTTCACGATCGCTCGAGATAGCAGAAGCCTCCGCGCGCTTGACTGTTTCAAGCATGCGATCGAGCTCGAAGGGCTTTGCGATGTAGTCGAACACGCCTTCGCGCGTTGCGGCCATGACCGTTTCCATGGTGCCGCGCGCGGTCATCAGGATCACCGACGATTCAGGGTTCTTGCGATGTGCTGCGGCCAATACGTCAAGCCCGGTGCGATCGTCGATGTAGATGTCCGAAATGACGATCGGATATTCGTTGTCTTCAAGCCGCCGCAATGCCTCGTGCGTGAGGCCACCGCATCCACCGTGTAGCCCTCCAGTTCGAGGAAGGTGCTGATGGTGTTGCGCACGCTCGCATCGTCTTCCACCAGCAGTAAACGCTGGATGCTTCCCGCCGTGGTGACAGGCATCTATTCCTTAATTTAAGCAGAGTGGGCAGGCAGTACGAGCGAAAATGTCGAACCGCGCCCGGGCTCGCTTTCGACCCCGACTGAGCCGCCGTGCTGCGTGACGATCTGCTCTACGATGCTGAGCCCGATGCCCGAACCAACCTCACCTGAGCGCTCCGCTCGCTCCGTGCGATAGAACTTTTCGAACACCCGCCGCGCTTCTTTCTTATCCATGCCGATGCCCTCATCCTGCACTGTCAGGCGCAAGCCTTTGGGAACTTCTTCAGCCCGGACTTGCACAACGGTCTCCGGCGGCGAGTACTTCACTGCATTCGTGAGCAGGTTATAGATGGCGTACTCGATCAACTCGCGATCGCCGGAGAACTCGCAATGCGGTATGTCGCCGCATTCGATCCGAATGTTCTTGTTCGAAGCAAGAGGCGCGCACACGCTCGATGCAGCGCGCACAACATCGTCCGAAGCAAAACGATCCTGCCGCAGTTCCATCTGTCCTGCCGACAAGCGCTCAACGCTCAGGAATGTTTCGATCATGCGCGCGAGCCGCTTGGATTCGGCATTGATCATGCCCGCCATCTGCTTGCGCTTGTCTTCCGGCAGCGCATAGCGGCCCATCAGTTCGCTCGAACCCTGGATCGCCGTAAGCGGCGTTCGCATCTCGTGCGTCACGAAGTGCATGGCCTGCTGATAGCGGCCGCGCTCCGCTTCGGCATTGTGCAGAAAACGACGAGTGATGAAGTGCCGCCAGAACGCTGCGACGACAATTGCGAGCCACGCCGTGGCCACTCCCGGCATGAAAGGGAAGATCAACCCTCGCGTGAATGCGAGATACGGTGCGGTGTGCGCCACGACTAACAACAGCAGCGCCATTACGTTTGCCGGCGCGCCGGAGAGATATGCAAAGATCAGCCCGGCCGCGATGACCAGTGCGCCGCACCAGAGCAGCACAGTCACGAGCGGAACATCGGTCAGAAAGAGCTGGTGCGCGATGGTTTCGAATGCGTTCGCATGTATCTCGACGCCCGGCATGAAGATGCCGTTGGAGTATGGCGTCATCCAGCGATCGCGCACGGCTGTCTGTGCCGTTTCGCCGACGAAGACGACCTTGCCGGTAAAGCTCGAGGCAAGCTCCGGATGATCAATGAGTTGTTTGATCGAGACGTGAGGAATGCCTTCCATTCCCGGCGGCACGTACCGAATGCGCAAGTCGCGGCCATTGCGGAATGGCGCCGGGATGACGATACCAGCAACTTCGACGGTCGCCTGGCGTTTCTACGATTGCGCCGTGGCGGCTGACGCGGAACGCCTCGAGCGAGAGAGCCCAACGCCGGTCGTTTGCTGTGGCGCGTTCGAGCGGCAGCTCGCGGCTGATGCCATCGAACTTATCGAGGTCGGCATGCACATGGCCCACGGCTGTGGCATAGCGCCGAAAGCGCGGCAGAGGATCGTCCCACTCGTTCGCATCCGGAAGCAGGTCGCAGGAGAGCACCAGGTTTGGCGTACTGCGCAAGGCGGCTTCGAGAGCCTCGTCCGAAGCCTCTTCCGTGGCATCGGCCAGGATCACGTCAACCGCAACGGCGCGCGGTTTTGCGGCCGCAAGTTTCACCAGCCCCTGTGCGAGCGCCTGCCGAATGCTACGCACACCACCGAAAGCCGCCAACGACGCCTCGTCAATCGCCAGAATGGCCGACTCCGTCTGCCAGACAGGTGGCCGATGCACGCGGAAGATGAAATCGTAAGCGTCGCTATCGAGCTGATGGCCCAGCGCCGTCCAGCTCAGCACAATGCCCGTCAGACCCGCTGTTAACAGCGCGGCAGCGTACAAAATCCGCATTCGCAGCGAGGCTTTCATTCAAACGATTACGCTACAATTAACGCACAGGAGAATCACCCATGGCCAAAGGCATGAACCAGAAAAAAGAGACCAAGAAGCCCAAAAAACCGAAGAAGTAACGCGTCTTTCTCGACATCGACACACGGGACCAATCATGCGCACAGAGTGGGTAACCAGCCGCAAAAACGATCCGATCCGCACCCAGATGCACTATGCACGCCGGGGCATCGTGACGGGGGAAATGGAGTTTGTGGCTCGACGCGAGAACGTTACGTCCGAGTTCATTCGCTCGGAGGTCGCGCGCGGTCGCATGATCATTCCAGCCAATCTCCATCACGCGTCATTGGTGCCCATGGCGATTGGCGTCGGGTCCACTTGCAAGATCAACGCGAACATCGGAAACTCCGCCACAACGTCGAACATTGACGAAGAGTTGGGCAAGCTCGAATACTGCGTGAAGTTCGGCGCCGATACGGTGATGGATCTGTCGACCGGTGGCGATATTCCGCGCATTCGCCAAGCCATCATCGAGAAGAGTCCTGTACCCATCGGCACGGTGCCGATCTATGAAGCGCTTTCGCGTGTGCGCCGCGTTGAAGATCTGAACAAGAACGTCATGCTCGAAGTGATTGAAGAGCAGGCCGCGCAAGGCGTGGATTACATGACAATCCATGCGGGCGTTCTGGTGCAGTACATCCCGT
Source organism: Bryobacterales bacterium (assembly GCA_963792655.1). Classification (GTDB taxonomy): domain Bacteria; phylum Acidobacteriota; class Terriglobia; order Bryobacterales; family Bryobacteraceae; genus DOZZ01. The sequence goes on along the minus strand of CAWBWU010000003.1, from coordinate 402,399 downwards.
TGACCGCGAAGCGCGTGACCGGCATCGTGAGCCGCGGCGGCGCGATTCTGGCTGAGTGGATGGTGAAGAATCACAAGCAGAACCTGCTCTACGAGTGCTTCGAAGACATCTGCAAAATCTTCCAGAAGTACGATGTGAGCTTTTCTCTTGGCGATGGCTTGCGCCCCGGATCGATTGCGGACGCGAGCGATGCTGCTCAATTTGCGGAACTGAAGACGCTCGGCGAACTGACGCAGATCGCGTGGAAGCACGACTGCCAGGTGATGATCGAAGGCCCCGGGCATATTCCGATGGACCAGATCCAGATGCAGGTCGAGAAAGAGAACGAGATGTGCCACGAGGCGCCGTTCTATACGCTTGGCCCCCTCGTGACCGACATCGCGCCGGGCTACGACCACATCACCAGCGCGATCGGCGCAGCGATGATCGGCTGGTACGGTGCGTCGATGCTTTGTTATGTGACCCCGAAGGAACATCTGGGTCTGCCGAACCGCGAAGACGTGAAGCAGGGCATCATCGCATACAAGATCGCTGCGCACGCCGCGGACATCGCGCGAAAGCGCCCTGGCGCGCGTGATCGCGATGACGAGTTGTCCCGGGCACGCTATCGCTTCGATTGGAAGCAGCAGTTCGCGTTGTCACTCGATCCTGAAACGGCGCAAGCAATGCACGATGAAACGCTGCCCGAAGAAGGCTTCAAGGACGCCGCGTTCTGTTCGATGTGCGGTCCGAAGTTTTGCTCGATGAACCATTCGGCAAAAGTGGAAAGCTTCACGGCGGAGCAGGCCGAAGCGGTGCTGGTGAAGATTCAGGGGTAAGGCTGTCTCTAGCTATGCCGGGTCTAAGTGATTTCGAAAAACTCCTGCCTGCGCTCTCGCCCGGCGAGAAAGCACAGCTTCTGCAGTTGGTGGCTCAAGATCTGGGCAATGGATCTCCGGGCATCGATCACCCGGCCCGATGTAGCCGGTGGCGAAGCCTGTATCGTGAGGACGCGAATCCCGGTTTGGCTTTTGGAGCAAGCGCGCAGGAGCGGGTTGTCGGAGCAACAGTTGCTTGCGTCATACCCCACGTTGCGAGCGGAAGATCTGGTGAATGCCTGGGCATATGCCCGGTCGCATGCTCAGGATATCAACGCGAACATTCGTCTAATGAGTCGGCGTAATTGGCGCGGTTTTACTCCAACGAAAACATAGCACTGCCGCTCGTGATTGAGTTGCGCCGTTTAGGGCATGATGTCATGACGTCAGTCGAAGCAGGGACTCCGATGCATCGGTGCCCGACCTTCAGGTACTTGCCGGCGCGGCGGCAGAAGCCGTATCCTCTAACTTACAATCGCATGCATTGCATCAAGCTGCATGTCAGACAGACCATGAATCACAGCGGAATCGTGGTACTCACCTTCGACCCGGATTTTTTCGGGCAGGCCGAACGAATTCACCGGGCGATCTCAAAAGTTGATATGGAAAACAATCTGGTTCGAGTAAATCTGCTGGATTGAAGTTGGATCTGCAACTGCGCCATTCCTTTGGGATAAGCTATACCCGACGAATGCCCATCACTATCTCTCGCCGCCAGTTCACTGCAGCTCTCACCACTGCACTCCCGTTAACGCGCCTGCTTGCGCAGGACGGCCCTGAAAATCTTTGGGGCGGACCAGTCGTTGACTGTCATCACCATTTGCGGCGCACGCCTGAAGCAAACATCGCGCATATGAATGGTGCGGGCCTCTCGAATGCGATGGTTCTCGCGCGCTACGATTCGGCCGAGATGATGAAGACCATGCGTGACAAGTATCCTGGCCGCTTTCTGGGGTGGTTCGCAAGCGCGGATATCACCAAGCCTGAAGCCGAGCAGCAGTTGCGTGATGCAGTCAAGCAAGGCGCGATCGGTCTCGGTGAATTGAAGTCGCACGTCGCTGCCGCAGGGCCGGAGCTGAGCCGGATGTACGCGCTCGCGGCCGAACTGAACGTACCGATTCTGGTGCACTTTCAGGAAGTCCCGCACTCGCCGACCGAAGGCGTGTTCAGCACAGGCTTCAAAGATTTCGAATCGACGTTGAAGCGTTATCCCCGCACGAAGTTCATCGGTCACGCCGACGCGTTCTGGGCCAACATCAGCGCCGACTACGCGAACCAGGATGCATACCCCTCGGGCAAGATCAAACCGGGCGGCATCACCGATAAGCTTCTCTCGGACTACCCCAACCTCTATGGCGATCTGGCCGCGAACTCCGGTAATAACGCGCTCTCGCGCGATCCCGAGTTCGCAAAAGGTTTTCTCAAGCGCCACGAAGACAAGCTGATCTTCGGCAGCGACTGCTCCTGCTCCGACGGCAAGGGCGGCGGAATCTCGCAAGCAAATAACCCGGCAGCCGCGCGCCTGGCGGGCAAGTGCGTCGCCCGTGCCACGCTGACATTACTCAAGGGCTATGTCTCGCCCGCTTCGTTTCGCAAGATGACTTGGGAGAACGCGCACCGCGTATACAAGCTAAGCGCCTAGCAGCATCCCGGATTCTATTTCCAGGTTCGTTTCCATTCTCGCCAGAACGTCATGCCGCCGAGGCCCAGCGCGTTCCAGGCGGCTTCGCGTTCCTGGCCGCAGGTGGCGGGCTTGAGTTCGCACAAGCGCCTGCTTACGCGTTGCTCCTGGTCGCGGTTCACTCGCCCTAGCAGGTGCCACAGCGTGAACGCATCTCTGGGGCGCGCGCGGTCCAACACGGCTTCGACAGCAGCGTCGCTCGCGTTCTTTGAATAGTCAGCAACGGCCGATTGAAATGCTTCGGGCGCATCCTGATAGTAGGGAATTGAAGGTCCTTCCTTACGCGAAGTGTGGCATGAGGCGCCGGCTGGAATGAACGACTCGTGCGCCCCGGTCTGCAACGCGACCCAGCCCGACTCGACCGTAAGAAACCCGCTGCCATCTGGCGCGACGGTCAACGTGTACTGGCAGCCCAGGTCAATCGTCTTTGACGATGGCGTGTCCACCACAAAGTTCCCCGGCGGGGCCCAGATGAACGCGTGCATCTCGCCCTTAGTTAACGAGAGCTGCTGTCGGTCATTGCTAGCCGGAAGATGTAACTCCGAGTCAGGCCCCAGAATAATCCGGCCGGTATTTTCCGATTGCAGAGTCAACTGCTTGCCGGGACCGGTAATGACCTTCGCACCTACGCTGAACCCACCACCGCTGGTCGGCTTCCACTCGCTAGGCCTGAGCGGGCGAACCGCATAGAGCGCTCCCCAAATCACACAAAGCGCCGCGGCAATTGCAAGCGCCGCCTTCCAATGCGACGTACGCGGACGCAGCGGAGCAATCGCGCTGAGCGGCGACAGCTGCTGCTCGAGCTTCTGTACAGTGGGGTCGGGTGGTCCTGAACCATCCCACAGATAATCGTCACTCATGGTGATCTCCGAGTTGAGCCCGCAACATCTTCATTCCGCGTGAGAGATTGACACGCACTGATTCATGCGTCATCCCGGTCACGGCGGCAATCTCCGGGCCGGTAAAGCCATGCACTAAGCGCATCAGCATGGTCTCGCGATAAGCATCCGGTAGCGCGCGGATGGCTCGGAGTGCGCCGAGCGTTTCTGCCGGAACACCAGGCGCGCAATGCACGTCGAGCAGCTCCGTCTGCGGACGCGAGCGCCGCAAATGATCGGTAGCGCGGTTGCGTGCGATCGTTACGAGCCAGCCACTAAACGCGGCCGGTTCGCGCAGGCGCGGCAACTGTTGCATGGCTTGCACAAACACATCTTGTAGTAAGTCCGGTACGTCTGACGGATTGACACGCGCGAGCAGCACGGCATTCACAACCCGCGCGTACTTCTGATAGAGCTCACCGAAAGCCGCACGGTCCCCGCCGGCGGCAGCGCGGACCAGTGCGGCATCGGGCGGCACAAACGCGATGGACGCAGCCGAGCTCACTTGCTACTTAGTGTTTCACCAGTCGCGTGTAAAACGGTTTCGGCATCGCTTGCCGTAGCCGGCCGCAGAAAGTGCTTGGCTGCCAGGGGATCCTCAGGTCTCACCACCGCGGACCATTGCATGTCCCCTTCGGTTGCGTTGACGACAACCACCCACTGGCCCTTCGCCGGCCACTCACGCTTGATTACGAATGCTCCCGAAGCATCCACCGGCTTCACCGACAGGGCCACCGACTCGCGCTTTCCTGCAACCATACCTTCAGCCGTCGCCGAGTACGCGACGCCCGCTGGATCATGGCAACCCACGCTGCGAAATGCGAGCGCTACACTCTCAGCTCGCGCAACGGAACTATCGGCGCTGGAAAACTGGATCATCATCCTGCCGCCGAACACTGCCGGTGCAGTCGCGACGGCGAAGGCAAGTACTGCGAAGAATTGTTTTGCGATCATGAAGGGCCTCCTTTTGGCTGGCTTCTGCGAGTAAGACGCCCGGCTAGCCTCAGGTGTGAACAACGCGCCCGCGTTTTAACGGCAGCGCAATTGCATTGTTCGTAGCGCCGATGAACTTCATTATTGCGACCAAAGACTTCGCGGGGCTAGGCTTCGCGATGAAACTGCAGTGGGAAGGTCACGAAGTCATCATGGCGACCAACCCCGATCCCGAAGAGATGTCGAACGCGGAAACGCGAGCCGCTTTCGAGCGAGTGGGCGAAGGCATCGTCACGCGCACGTCACTTGCCGACCTGATGGCTCGCCGCGAACAATTGCGTGAGCACTACTGGATCTGGGACTTCAACCACAGCGTGGACGAGAACGAAACGCTGCGCGCCGAAGGTTTTCGCGTGATGGGCGGCGGCCAATTCGCCAACAGCATGGAGCATGAGCGCCAGGCCTGCATGGACTTCACCTCCAGCTTCGGCCTCGAAGCGCCGCCTTCCCATAGCTTCGACAGCCGCGCGGATGCGATTCGCTTCTGCGAAAAGAACAGCGGCACAGCTTATGTCTATAAGCCGGACGAAGGCGCCAACTTCCAAACCTTTCTGCCGGAGTCGGAAGATCCGCACGAAGCGAATGTAGAACTGCGTGCGCACCTCGCCGCGCTCGACAGTGAGTGCAGCTTCATCTTGCAAGAGCGCAAAGACGGCGTCGAGACGAACGTCGAGGTGTGGTTCTGCGATGGCGACCCGGTTTTTGCTTTTATGGGGCTCGAGTGCAAACGCCGCGCGACGGGTGATCTGGGGGAACTCGTGGGCTGTGCGATGGACTTCACTTTCACGATCCCACTGGATTCGAAAGCGGTACAGGAATCGGTCGGCAAGCTCGCGCCCGCATACAAGAAGAGGAAGTATACAGGCTTTGCCGATGCCAACTTCATCGCCGCGCGGGATGGTGTCTGGTTTTTCGAGAAGTGCGAACGCTTCGGCTACAACGCTCATCCGAACTTGCTCTTCAACCTGTCGCGCCAGCCGCTCGGGAAAGTGCTGGCCGACTTTATCGACGGCAAGTTCCGGCCTGACTTCTCGGGGGGCTTTGGCGCGGCGCTTACGATGTATAGCCGCCGTAACAGCGGCTTTGGGCAGGCGGTGCAATTTCCCGCGCGCGTTGAGCAAGATCTCTACTTCTGGGATGTGTACCGCAAGAACGATCAGTATCTGATCGCCGGGTATGACTTGGAGGCCGCCATCCTGATCGTGAACGCTTACGGCTATACGATCCCGACCGCCTGGGAGAGCGTGGTCAAGAAGGCCGCTGAAGTGAAGTTTCCTTATCGCAGCTTTCGTACTGACGGCGATCGCACCGACTTTCCTTCGTCGCCGATTCGCCGCTATGAAGCACTGAAAGCCATGGGTTACATCTAGTTGTATGAAGATCGAGATTCAAAGCATCCCGCATGAAACGCAGCGCTACCCAACGGTCGGCGATTACTGGCTGGATGAGAACGGCGTCGATCAGGTCCGCGTGTCGGAAATGCCTGACTGGCGTTATGAAGCCCTGGTCGCCGTTCATGAACTGATCGAGATGCTGCTGACCAGACACCGCGGAATTGCCGAAGACCACATCAGCTCCTTCGATATCGCGTTTGAGCAGGCTCGCGAACAGGGCGGCGCGTTCGGGGAGCCCGGCGACGCACCCGACGCGCCCTATCGCCGTGAACACTTTTTTGCCACCAATGTCGAGCGGCTGCTCGCGGCCGAGCTTGGCGTGGACTGGTTCACTTACGACCGGCTGGTCGATGCACTCGGAGTGAAGAAGTAATCTAGGGGCATGACCGGCGGCCGCAGATCGAAGGTGATCTTCTCCGTATTGGGCGTCCTCTGCGTTATCGGCGCAGTGACGCTGAACGTCGGATGGATTCTGCTCAACTGGCAGATGGGCGTGAAGCTCGTACTGGGCGTGCTGCTCTTTGCGGTGGTCATCAGCGGGATTGTGTTGAACACAATCTTCCTGGTGCGCGAAATCCGGCGCAGTGAACAGCACGACGCATTTATTAATGCAGTCACGCATGAGTTGAAGACACCGATTGCGTCAATCCGCCTGTATCTGGAAACACTGCAAAGCCGTCCGATGGAAGAAGTCAAACGTCACGAGTTCTATGGCGTGATGTTGCGCGATACGGACCGCCTGCTCTACACCGTCGAACAGGTGCTGCGCGCCGGACGTACGGCTCGACTGCGCCGCCCTACTAACTGGGCGGCAATTACTCTCACCGACCTGGTACGCGAATGTGTTGAGGTTGCGCGCGAGCGTCACCATGTGCAGCCGCAGATTGTCGAGTTCCAGGACGATCTGCAGGAGGCGCATGCGCAGGTGATGGGCGATCCCGAAGAGTTGAAGTCCGCTTTGACGAACTTGATCGATAACGCCATCAAGTACTCGCATGACCGTCTGCATGTTGTTGTCTCGGTGCAGCGCGCGGAACAGGGCCGCTTCGCTGTGACGGTTGCCGATCAGGGCATCGGCATCTCGCCGCCAGAGCTGAAGCGCATCTTCAAGCGCTTCTACCGTGTGCCAGGGTCGATCACGCTCAGGGTCAAGGGCACCGGGCTCGGGCTCTTCATCGTCAAATCGATTGCACGGCGGCACGGCGGCCGGGTGTGGGCCGAAAGCGATGGCACAGGGCGGGGCAGCCGCTTCACTCTGGAGCTACCGGCGGCGCCGGCAGTCTGACATGGAATCGAAGCGCATCCTGATCGTAGAAGACGAACAATCTCTCGCCGACGGCTTGAAGTTCAACCTCGATGCTGAAGGTTACGTCGCCGAAATTGCCGAGACCGGCGAAGCGGCGTTGGTCCGTCTGTCCGAGACCACGGGCGGTGAGTTCGATCTCGTGGTGCTCGATGTCATGTTGCCGGGCATCAGCGGCTTCGAGGTAGTGACGCAGTTGCGCGCGGAACGCAAACTCATGCCGGTGTTGATGCTGACGGCCCGCAGCCATCCTTCAGACGTTGTGAACGGATTATCGGCAGGCGCTGACGATTATCTGGCTAAGCCTTTCGACTTGTCGGTGCTGCTCGCGCGCATCCAGGGATTGTTGCGACGCACGCGCTGGGTGCGGCAGGAGTTGGAACCGCAAGCTTCACCGGTCGTATACAACTTTGGGTCCGCGTCCATCGACTTCGAAGCGATGCAGATTGAGCGCGACGGCAAGACGGTGCCCCTGACCGTGATGGAGGCGCGCCTGTTGCGCTACTTGATCGATCACCAGGGCAAGGCCGTTTCGCGCAAAGCACTCCTGGAAAATGTGTGGGGTGTGCACGAAGACAATGACACTCGCGCGATCGACAATTTTATTGTGCGCTTGCGGCGTTACCTCGAAGATGATCCCGCGCAGCCTCAGTATTTACAGACGGTGCGCGGAATGGGCTATCGATTTGTGTTCCCCGAGAAGTCAGGATTGTGAATTGCTGTCCGCCGCGATTGTGACTGTCGCCTGGGTGCTGCTGCGTCCATCCAGGTAAACAATCAGCGGCTGGTCACCTGCGCTCACGCCGGCGGGCACGGCGAACTGCACATGGAAGCCCTGATCGTCAGAGGTGACCGAAGCTGGCGAGGCATCCACGCCGCCGATGCTGATGCGAACGCGTGAGAGCGCGACGGCGTCGCCCTCCGTTGCGAATCCGGTAAGCACAACTTCGATGCTCGAGCCGGTGCGCACGGTACCGGATGAATTGACCGAAGTGATCACAGCTTGTGCGGGATCGATGTTGATGGCAACCGGTGTATTCGCGTCGACTCCGTTATCGACGACCATGAGCGAGGGCCCCGGCTTCAGCGACACCGGCACTACCAGGTTGATCTGGCTTGCAGACGAGTAGAGAATTCTTGCGGCCTGCCCATCGAACGTGATCCTGGCGGGAGATTTGCCTGCCTGCAAATTCGAACCGTACAGAGTTACGATCGCGCCAGGATAAGTCCCACTCTGCCCCGGGATCGCATTGAACAGTGCAGGGTAGGGCACCGGCTTCGTCGCAACTGTCGCGAGAATCGTGAAGGCGCCGGGTTGCACCGCTTCTTCCATGCCGGTCATCACGGTCATTTCAGAGGATACCTGCGCAGCTGACGCGGGCACCGCAATGTTGACCAGCATGCGCGTGGGACTCAGTACGAAGACCTGGCGCACGAATACGTCGCTCGTCCCCCAGCCCGCCAGCGAGTCGCCCGGAGCAAAGTGAGTATTGGTTCCGTCGATCTCGATGGCGGTTTCGCTTCCGGCGGGCACGCTCGTGGGCGAAATGGTGAAGCTGGGTGTGGCGACTTGCGGATAACTGTAAGTAACGGGCGAAGCAGACTGTACGAACGAAGAGTTCTGGCCATCGTTGTTGGCGATCGTCACGACTGCGGTCTGCCCGGTGCTGCCGGCTGGAGGCGTTACGACACTCGCGCCGGCCTTTACGTCGACGGAATTTACTTTGGCTGGCAGGCCATCGAAATAAACGGTGCTATCCGGTGCGAGGCCGCTTGCATTGAGCGTAATCGTGCCGTCTCCGTTCGGGTTAATCGCGCTGATTGCAGGCGCATCGCTCTTGACCAGGTTGATCGCCGATGGCAGCACATACAACTCGTCGGGCGATGTAAAAATCAGATGCTGCGGACCAGTAGCGGCGGCGGGATTCGATTGCAGATCAAGTGCAAGGTACGTGTAGCCGGACGATTGATAAGGCCGCACGCCATTTACACTCGCCGAGCCTCCCATCAACTGCACGCCGAGCCCCGGACGCGTATTGCCGTTATTGCCCAAGCCAACACCTGACGCGACAACAGTGCCGCGCGTCTTCGTCGCGTTGAAATCGCCCGGATGCACGGGGTTCGTACCGAAGAAACTGTAGACAGACACCCCATACAGGCTTACTGATGCTTTCGGCTGTACTGTAAAGCCGATCCCGCTCGTGACTTTACCGGCTTGTACGGGCACTGCTGTTGCATTCAGAAAATCGCGCGCGCCGGGATAGATGACAGTGCCGAAAGACGCGCTGGGCGGCACTTCGTTGCCATCGGCGTCATGTGGATTGACCATGTCTGCCGTAGGAGGCAAGGCGTGCGCATAAACGAAGTACTGGCCCGGCGTGACACCTGTGATCTCGAAGGTGCCGTCCGGCAGCGTCAACGCACTTACGGCCGGTGCTCCGCTGCGAATCGCAACCACTGAGGCCATGTGCACTCCGCCGCCTCCTGCGAAATTCACCTGCCCGCGAATACGGCCAGTGGCAGCAGCAAAGCTTTTCACCGGGTACAGCAGAGCCAGACCAGCGACATCGTCGGCATCGATCGGATGCGAGATCGACGTCGCGCGGGTCGCTACGGTCGACATCACGCTGGACGTGAAGGTATGCTGCAGCCCGAGCGCGTGTCCCATCTCGTGCACCGTCACCAGGAAAAAGCCGTCGGTGTAGCTTGGGCCCGGCTGTTTCGCCAGGTTGCGCGACAGATGCATCTTGGCGAGCGAGATCGGGAAGAAGGCGCCCTCGCCGGAAGTGTTGAGAGCCCCGGTTGAGACCGGCCCGCCGTAGCCCAGGATGCCTGGAGGCAGATCTTCAAACACAACCTGGCCGCCGGGCGAGTTCTGTGGCGTATCCGGAGTAAACTGGCCGCCAAACGCGACGCGCAACGCCGACGCGCCGACTGCGTTCCATGCCTGCGCAGCCTGCCGGACCTGCGACTGTACCGACACAAACCCATCAATCGCGGTGTAAGTGTCCGGTCCGGAATCGCTCACCAGAAACGTGACTGTCTGATTGGGAAGCGACTTGAGATCGAACTTTTCCGGCGCGACGCCGAACGGCGCGTTGGCTTGCGTATAGTGCAGGAAGTGCGCGTAGCCGAAGATGTTCAGCGCCGCAGCAGCGCCCAGCAGAAATGCTTTTGCAGGGATGCGCATGTTACCGTCCCGCTCCGTGCGTCAGCGCCGCAACGCGGTTCATCATGTCCTGCAGCCGCACGCGTGTCGAAACATCGCTCACCGGCTTGCCGTGCGCGTCAAGCATCATCTCGGACATCGCGGCGCGCTGCAGCACAGCCGTGCCATCCGGGTCGGTGGCGACGTTGAAGATGCCCTGCTGGAAACCAGTAACGAACGTCAGGCCGGAAGTTTTGCTGGTCCAGAGATACAGCACATACTCTCGCCCTTCCTGTAAGCGGGGCATGCCAGGAATTGTCTGGCGCATATTGCCCAGCGTGCCGCCCGGGAAAACCACTTCGGTAACGTCGAGCGCCGTGCCCTTCAACCGAGTGCTCACCTGCACGCGGTAGTGCGTGTAGAGCTCGCCCGCAGTCAACGCCACATAAGAACCGGCAACACGGCCGCGGACAATGGCGGTCGACTGATTAATCAGATCGTCCGGCGAAAGTTGTTGCAGTGTCACCGCAGCCGCGCAACCCACAAGAAGCGCGAAACAGGCGATCAGGCGTGCCATGGGTAGCTAATGTGGAGCATTTTGCGCTCCTGCTCATCACGCTGTAGGTACGGGACTTAGCTTAGCAGCGACGATCGCGGCTGAGTCACGTTGACCCACACTGGGGCATCCTGGCAGCGCACTTATGTCGCGCTCGGCTCGCGCACCACGAGCACCGGGATGTTCAACTGATGCCGCACGGGATCGATCGTGTTGCCGAAAATCAGGTCTTTCCAGGTGCGATGCCCGTGGGCACTCATCACCAGCAGGTCGGGCTGAATCTCGCGGGCATAACGGATGATCTCGCGGGAGGGGTTCGAAGAATGGCGAACTGCGGTTTCGACAGTGATGTGGTGATCGTGCAGGCGCGCCACCATCGAATCGAGATAGTCCTGGCCCGATTCGACCTCGGCAGTGGACGAGAGCTGTCCATAGACCTGGCTCGTCACGCCCTCCTCAACATGGAACACGAATAACGCGGCGTTATGGCCCTTCGCGAGCGCGGCGGCATGCGAGACGGCAAGTAAGTCTTTGTCCGAGTGATCGAGCGTGACCAGGATGCGCCGGTAGACAGGGGCAGGCAGCAGCGGCAGTACTGCATTGCGGGCGGCGAGTGCGGCGCCACGGCGCAGTTGGCCTTTGCGGAACAGCGGCTGCACGGTGATCCACACCAGCAGCAGGATGAGCGCGCCTGAAACAGGCGCGGCGATAATCCAGATCCAGCGCGTGTAGCTTGCTGACGACCGGGTTAACTCCTGCAGTGATTGCACCAGCAACCACGCGTTCAGCACAACAATGAACGCCGCCGCCAGCCACGCGAGCGATTGCAGCCACCATTTGCTGGCAAACTCACCCATGCGCGCCGGGTCGCTCGTGAAATGAATTAACGGGATCACGGCGAACGGAAGTTGGGCGCTCAAGACCACCTGGCTCAGGATGATCAACTGATAGGTTGCCTGCGGGCCCGAGATGGCGATTACGAGCGCAGCGGGCACGACGGCCATCATGCGCGTCGCGAGCCGCCGCATCCAGGGCCGCACCCGCAGGTCAAGAAAGCCTTCCATTACGATCTGGCCCGCCATGGTTCCGGTCAGCGTCGATGACTGCCCCGAGCACAGGAGAGCGATAGCAAATACCAGGCTCGCCGCGGCAGTGCCCATCAACGGCGAGAGCAGCTCATGCGCCTGTTGAATCTCTGTTACGAGCTTTCCGTGGCGGAAGAACACCGCTGCCGAAACGATCAGAATTGCCGCGTTGACCAGCAGCGCGGCGTTCAATGCCACGGCGGAATCGATCAGGTTAAAGCGGCACGCAGCGCGCTTCTCTTCGACGGTTTTCCCGATTCTGCGCGTCTGCACCAGCGCTGAGTGCAGGTAAAGATTGTGCGGCATGACGGTCGCGCCCAGGATCGCGATTGCGAGGTAGAGCGACTTGGCGTCGACGCGCGGGATAAGTCCGTTCAGAATGGCCGCGCCTTCGGGATGGGCCAGGAACACTTCGATCCCAAAGCTCACGCCGATCGTGACGATCAGAACCAAGACCAGCGCTTCCATTACGCGGATGCCAAAGCGCTGCAGCCACAAAAGCAGCAATGTGTCGGTCGCCATCAGCAGGACGCCCGCAAGCAACGGCAAATGAAACAGCAGGTTCAAAGCTATTGCGGCCCCGAGCACTTCCGCCAGATCGCACGCCGCAATTGCAATCTCGCAAAGCCCCCAGAGCACGATGTTGATGGAGCGCGAGTAAGTTTCACGGCAAGCTTGAGCCAGATCGCGCCCCGCAGCAATGCCGAGTCGTGCGCTGAGGGTCTGCAGCAGAATGGCCAGCAGATTGGAAAGCACCAGCACCCACAGCAGCTTGTAACCGAACTGCGCGCCGCCGCCAAGGTCTGTCGCCCAGTTTCCCGGGTCCATATACCCGACGCTGACCAGGTAAGCAGGGCCGGAGAACGCGAGCAGCCGCTTGAACCACGAGGTGTGTTGGGTAGAGACCGAAGCATGAACTTCGGACAATGAAGGACCAGCGGTGTTGGAGAGGATTTCGATACGGCTCACCGGCAAACCCCGAAGTGACAAAGGGAGTTTAGCCCAGTCTACAGAAAAAGAGAGGCCGCCCAGTGCTGCACGGGCGGCCGGCTATGCTGCTGAAAACTATGCTTCCGGAGTTGCGGGCGGGGCCGGCGGCGCAACGCGCACGCTGCTGGCAGCCATCTTTCCGGTGCGGTCCATGCCTAACTCGAAGAGTACCTTCGCGCCAGGCGTCAGTTCGGTCGACTGCCCTTCGGTCAGGCGAGAGACGTGAAAGAATACGTCGCGGCCGCCACCGTCAGGCCGTAAAAATCCAAAGCCTTTCTCTTCGAAGTAGGTGATGACTGAGCCGAGCTGTTCATTGCTTACCTCAGCGCCTGATTCATCCGTGGTGGCGCCGGCGGACTGCTGTGGCCGGGAACTCTTGTCACCCACTCCTTGCTTCAGAAGCCGCATATCGGAATCAGTCAGTTCTCCACCCGTTTGCTGCGCAGCGGGCATTTTGAGATCTGGATTCTTCTTCTTCGACTCGTCGAAAAGCCGTTTTTGCCGAGCGTTCAAGCTGTGTCTCCGGTGTTACTCAAGCCGCGCTGGCCGGAACAACTTTCGGCTTGCGTGCACGCGGCGCACGCTTCTCTGCCGGCGGTTGCCGATCGCTCTTCTTCAAGGAACTCATCACAAGCGGAGCGACGAATTTCTTCTCGCCGTGCTCGTCGAATTTGATCACGATGCGGTCTTCGGTGTGAGAGATAACGGTGCCCAGGCCGAACTTCTGGTGTTCCACCTGTGCGCCGGAATTGTAGTTAGCCATTGAGGCCGGGCTCCTTTGAGGTACGTGCAGGCCGAAAGATACTCCGGAAAAAAAGGACTTCTGGGAGAGCAGGAGTTAGCGATTGCACGCTGGATCAGTACTCAATATAGCACGATCAGCACCGCACCGCCGTGGGACAGGCCGAAGTTCAAACTAAATGACGAATTGATTGCATTGGCTTATTAATCCATTTAGACTAGACACAATCAAAGGGTCAATTTAGCAGGTTTTGTCCTTCCCGTTTTCAGATTTTTCAGTCACTTTGTAAGGAGCTCGTACCAATTGAAACTACGCTATATCCACGCAACATTGCTTCTGTTGCTAACCGCCGCCATCACTTTCGGTCAGGTCACGACTGCACGCCTTGAAGGCACAGTGCAGGATTCCACGGGGGCCATCGTTCCCAACGCGACCGTCACCGCCCTCAATAACCAGAACCAGGAACGCCAGTCAGAAAAGACCAACGACCAGGGCGCCTTCGTCTTCCCGACTTTGCAACCCGGCCTTTACACTTTGACCGCGGAAGCTGCCGGCTTCCGTACTGCCGTCACCAACAAACTTGAGTTGACCGTGGGCGGTACTTTCAACCAGATCGTCAAAATGGAAGTCGGTTCCACGAGCGAAACCATCAGCATCGAGGCTAATGCGCTTTCCGTCCAGACGACCGACTCGATGGTCTCTCGCGCGATCACGCTCAAAGATATCGAGACGCTGCCTCAGCTCGCGCGCACGCCCATCACGCTTGCGGTCTTCCAACCCGGCGCACAAATCAGCCCCGGCGATACCAGCTTCACCCGCATCAACGGGCAACGGCAGGGAAGTAACAACTCCACGCTCGATGGCATCGATGTCAACGACTCAGTTGTTCCGCGCCTGGGACTTTCTCTTACTGCGAACAATACAGATTCGATCGGCGAGTTTCGCATCGTTACCGAAGGCGGCAAAGCAGAGTACGGCCGCAACGCCGGTGGACAAGTCGAGCTCATCACGCGCTCCGGCACGAACGACTATCACGGCAATGCCTTTGACTATTTGCGAAACACCGACCTGAACGCGAACGACTTCTTCAACAACGCTTCCGGCGTCGCGCGTCCTGTGTTCATTCAAAACCAGTACGGCGGCTCGTTCGGCGGCCCCATCAAGCACAACAAGCTCTTTATCTTCGGTAATTATCAGGGCCGCACCACGCGTCAGCAGATCATCCGCAACCGCACGGTGTTGACGCCTCAGGCAAAGGCCGGAATCTTTCGATACAACACCTCCGCCGGCATCCAGAGCTACAGCATCATCAACGCCGATCCGCGCCACCTCGGCATCGATCCCCTGGTGGCGAAGGATCTGGCGCTGCTGCCCGATCCGAACAATACCGATCTGGGCGATGGTCTGAACACCGCGGGCTACCGTTTCAATCAGCCCAACGGCAGCCTGGAAGATCAGTTCACGATCAAAGGCGATTGGAATCCGACCGACAAGATCCACGCATTCCTGCGCTGGAGCTGGCAGCGCAATTCTTCGATCGACTCACTGAACAGTGCCGACGCTCCGTTCCCGGGTGGCGTGCAAGGTACTCAGGGCGGCCACCGCTGGGGCTATTCGACCGGAATGGACTACACCGTCACGCCTTCGCTCTTTAACGAAGTCCGCTTCGGTCACCAGAGCGCGACCACCGCGTTTCTGCGCCCGGGCCGCCCTGCGGGTGCAGATCTGATTTCGAACGATTATACGGATCCCTTCTACTCGGGCTTTGGTCAGGGACGCAATTCGCCGGTGAATGAGTTCGTCGACAACGTGACCAAGATTGTCGGCTCACACACGTTCAAGTTTGGTGGCAACATTCGCCACACGGATCAGTTCGGCTACAACTACGCCGGTGTTTATCCGAACGTCACCTTCGACACGGGCAATGGTAATGCGCCTCCGGCGAGCGTGAACCCTCCCGGTGTCACGGGTGCGACGTTGACGCGCTTCCAGAACCTCTACAACGAACTGTTGGGACGCATCAGCCAGGTCACCGAAACGTTCTATAGCGATCTGAGCACCTTCCAACCTGCCGGTTCGCCCCGCGTTCGGAATTTCATCTTGTGGGAGCAGGGCTACTACGGCCAGGATGATTGGAAGATCAACCGCAGGTTGACCTTGAACCTCGGTCTGCGCTGGGAGATCTTCAACACGCCGACCGAAACCAGCGGCCTGCAAGGCTCGCTCGACCAGATTGGATCGCTTACCGACAGCAGCAACGTCAGCAATCTGTCGATCGTGAAAACAGGGAGCTACTACAAGACAAACTTCGGCAATCTCGCACCGCGCGTTGGCTTCGCCTACGACGTGTTTGGCGACGGCAAGATGGCGATCCGCGGCAACTACGGCATCTTCTACGATCGCAACGCAGGCGCGGTGGTTAGCCTGGTAGATGGCAACACGCCGGGCTTCGCGCAGTCCGTCCCGGTGTTCCCGAACTCGAGCGGCGGCGATGTTCGCGCAAACGACGGTATTCCGCTGCCGGCTCAGCCGGGGGCGCCAGTGTTGACGCCTGCTTTAACGCGCGGTACTTCCGTGGTCGTCATCAATCCTAGGCTGAAGACGGGCTACGTGCAGCAGTATGCGCTCAACATCCAGCGCCAGCTGTTCCGCAACACCGTGGCTGAGGTCGGCTACGTTGGCGCTCGTGGTGTGCATCTGTTCATGGATCGCGATATCAATCAGCCGCGCATCTATGGCAACTTCCTGAGCTCATTCAAGGAAGTGCGCGATTACATCAACAGCAAGGGCACTTCAACGCTTTCGGCCAACAACGTTTTCGTGAACGCTTTCGGTAGTGAAGCCGCTGCTGTTAAAGCCATTGGCACCACTCCGTTCACCACGAACAACGTTGCGTCGGTAGCCAACACGCTCGACCGCAATAACAATGCGAAGTACGGCACGGCCGGTGTCTCGCAGTTCTATCTGCGCAATTTCCCGCAGTTCAATCAGGTGATCTACGGTTCGAACGATGGCCGCAATTACTATGATTCACTGCAGGTCAGCCTGCGCCGCACGAGCGGCAGCCTCCGCACGGCTTTGAACTATACCTTCAGCAAATCGATCGATAACATCTCGGTCGATGGCAACGGCTACACCTCGCCGATCGATAGTTACAACCTGGGTCTGAATCGCGCTCTTGGCGACTTCGACCACCGGCACTCGTTCAACGCAACCGTCTCGTACACGCTCCCGGTCGGCAAGGGCAAACGGTACGGTACCGACATGCCGCGCTGGCTCGATACAGTCATCGGCGGTTGGGACCTGGGCGCGCTGTTCGTTGCGCAGGATGGTTCCGTGTTCTCGCTGCTCTCTCCGTACAACACCAACGGCAACACATCGTCTGCTACGTTCCTGAACTACACGGGCGATCGCAGCAGCTTTGGTTCGGTGATGAAGCAGGGCAACGGCGTGTTCTACTTCCAGCCCTCCGATGTCGCCAACCTGTCGATTCCCGACGCCGGGCAGATCGGCACCTCGGGCCGCAACGCATTCCGTGGTCCGAAGTACGTCAATCTGGATAGCTCGCTGGTGAAGCACTTTGCGATCACCGAGCGGCAGGCGATCACGTTCCGCGCTGAGGCTTACAACACGCTGAATCACGTCAACTTCAGCGGGTTCGGCACCAGCTTCCTGACTCCGTCGACGTACGGGAAATTCAGCTCCGACACCGGTGGTCAGGGTGTTGGCTCGCGCAACCTGCAACTGGCGCTTCGCTACGACTTCTAATTAGCGCGACGCTGAACGCCAATCGGCCCGGGGGAGTCAATGACTCTGCCGGGCCTTTTTCATTAGCGCTGACGAACGTTCTCTTCCGGCTGCCGTAAAAACTGCTGCGTGATGTAGTACTCCCCATCCGCCGAGATCGCGACGCCCACTCCCGTTTCGAAGAACGCGTCGTTCAAGATGTTGCGGCGATGGCCGGGGCTGTACATCCACTCGATCGACCGACATCGCCACCATGTCGGGATACCCTTTCGCTTTGAAGATGTTTTCGGCAACGTGACTCCAACGCATGCCCGACGCGGAGATGCGCTCCGAAAAATCGCCATACAACGGATCGCGATGCGCGAAGAAGCCGGCGGTCAACATGCGCGCGCTGTGCTGACGCGCCGTGTATGCGATCGCCTCTGACCACACAAGCGGCGGCAAACCGTAAATGCCGCGTTGGACGTTGATCGCGCGATGAACGCCCAGTTCCATGTCGCGCGTGGATGCACGGGCCACGGCAGGCAAGAACAAGCCGCCGATCACCGCGAGACAACTGCGCCGGGTTACGTCCATGTCTATGGCTCGGGTGGGAAGGATGCCGTGATCTTCGGCGCCGGCTGCCCCGCGCGCGAGGGTGTGATCACGATGTTCAGATCCACTTCCGGAGTCTTTTCTCCTAGACGCACCACCAGCTTCCGGGTTCCCCGGTTTTGCGACTGCGGCGCGGCAGGCTGGGTGGGCAACACTTCGAACAGTGCGTGGCGCGGTGTTTTTATCTCGACCGTTAGCCGCGCCACATCCCGGCTCAACACCGCCGTCTGGCCATCGAGCGCGATATCGGCATCGGTCACTATCTGCCAGGCCAGTTCAGCCGGTGTGTCGGAGCGCAGGCGGTCTTCGATCAACACTGCCTGACGCTGCGCCAGACCGATGCGCCGCCGCAACAGTTTCAGTTTGCTCGGATAAGCTTTGCTCAGATCGATCGATACCCACGACAGATCGGGGCCAAACTCATGGTGCGTAATGCGCGCTTCGGCTTTGGCGTCCTGCCCTTCGCCGTTTACCAGCAGCGTGTTGTGAGCTTCTGTCTGCACGCGGAAATATCCTGTGCGTTGCCGCCCGAAGTAGCCGGGCAAATCGTAGTTATCAGGCCCCAGGTCGAGCGCCCACCGGACGCCGAGCGCATCGAGCACGAAGCTGCCAAGATCCAGATGCGCGTGAAACGATTTGTTGTCGCCGGCCTTCACCGCGAGGAAGATCGCATTCGGGTCATCCCACGCGCTGCGCAAAAACGCGCACTGCACACCATTGAACACCGCATCGAGGGGCCAGCCGGGCTGTTGCGGAGGATGTGCCTCGCGTACGTACCAGATCAGGTCCAGTGGATCGGAACGCTGGTCGCGTTCGATGCTGCGCTGTTCGTTCCACGCGTAGACCGGCTGCGAGTAGCGGCGCGCCATCCAGAACATCTCGGGCGCAATGCCGGCGTCTTCGCGAGCATCGGCGAAGTTGAACGATTTTCCCGTCGGCCCGGTGAAGTAGACGCGAAAGCGCCCCGCGCGATCGAGACCGTGGATTGCCGACAGCCCGGCATCGTTGCCGGCCGCCGTCTCCAGCGAAGCAAGAAAGACAGCAACCGATTGCGACACGATGTGCCAGTAGGCTGCGCCTTCGTCCCATCCGCCATCGGGGGCGAATGCCGCGATGCCGCGCTGAATCGATTGCAGCGCGAAATCCAGAACCTGATTGCTCTTCGCCGGTTCGCTTTCGGCAACTCGCGAGCGCACCCATCCCGATGCCGCTGTTGCAGATCACGTTGGCATCTCCCGGTTGCGCGACCCATCCGATTCGCCGTTCATACAACGACAATGCGGGTGTCAGCCCCTTCGTCACGATCGCGTCGCGCAGGAGTGCGCGTTCATTCTCTTTCAACTCCGGCCAGAGCCAGTCGTAGCCGATCGCAACAGCGTGGGTCAGTTCCGCAGTGTCGGTGAAGTGGCCGCCCATCCAATCGCGCAAGGCGGCGATTGCGAGCAGTTCGCGCAGCGCGTGATCGAGGTACACGGTGCGGTGCTCCAGGCGATAGAGCAGGCACAACAGATACATGCGGTCTACTGCGCGGCGGCTAGCGAAACGGGGGCCGGGAGCGCGGTAGTCGAGCACCGGAGAGGCGACGATCTTATCGCCGTCACGTTGCAGGTCCGTGGAAATTTTTTTTACTTGCGCGATGTCGCGGATCAGAAACTGCAGACGCGGCAGATCATTGTCGAGCAGGAGCAAGCGCGGATGCGAATTGCGAATAGTACGCGATGTGCTCTGAGTCTGACCGGCCAGTAATCCCAGCCCAGCGATATGGCCCAACGCGGCCCTGCGCGAAATTCCGCCGTCGCTCAAAGTGCCTTCAGTCTGACACGCGGCCCCGTTGTTTGTTAGGCCGCACCCCGCCGTTTGCGAACTTGCTCGCCTTCCCACTTCACGATGTCTTCTCCGTAGCCGGACACTTGCGCTCCATCAAGGGTGATGAGCGACTTCTCCATGTCTTCGCCCGATTCGATCAGAAAACAGAGATGCTTCGCCGCGATGCGCGTGCACCACGCATCGGACATCGTGACCTTCAACCGCTCGGCCGTATCGCGCAGCGCGAGATGCGGCATCGCGATGCTTTTCTCTACCGTTTCGCCTTCCGAGCGCAGTACAAACTTGGCGTCCACAGTGTCGCTATGGCGAATGGAGATGGCCGTCTGCATCCACTTAAACTGCACTTGCCACGTTTGCCCGAAGGGATCGGGGCCACACTCGAATGAGCGGAAGTTCTCCATCAAAAGTATCTTAACCTGAAGACTCATGCCCACTTACGAGAAGGAACTGGAAGCCGGACTGCGCATCGCCCAAGCTGCGGGAGACCTCGCGCTCGAGTACCGGCGCGGCGGCATCGGCTTCGAATCCAAACAGGACGAATCGCCGGTCACCATTGCCGACCGCGAATGCGAAAAGCTGATCGTCAATTCACTGACCGAAGCCTTTCCCGAGGATGGTCTGCTCGGCGAAGAAGGCGCCACGCGCGATAGCGCCAACGGACGCAAGTGGATCATCGATCCGATCGACGGCACGCGAGATTTCATCCGTGGCACGCGGGCGTGGTCGGTGCTGATCGGGCTCGAAGAGCGTGGCGAAATCGTAGCTGGCTTTGCGTACTTCCCCGCCATGCGCGAAATGTTCTGGGCCTCCAAAGGCAATGGCGCTTACTGGCGCGCACCTGAAGGCGAGCAGCGCATTCAGATATCTGACAAGAAGACCAAAGCCGAAGCGCTGTTGTGCCTGAACGGCTTCAGTCTGCTTGAGCGCTATGGGTTTGCCGAAGCGCTCGTGCCCTGGCTTGCGGGATTCTGGACGGTGCGCAGCATGGGCGGCTGCGTGGATTCCATGCTGGTGTCCTCAGGCCGTGCCGATGTCTGGATCGAAGCGCAAGCCAAACCGTGGGATCTCGCGCCGATCTGCATCATCGCCAAAGAAGCCGGCGCGACCACGTTCGATTTTGCGGGCAAAGACACGATCTATGGTGGCAACTACGTGATCACCGTGCCGCCGCTCGCCGATGAAGTGCTGCGCTTTGTCAGCCGTCGCGGCGATCCGAAGTAGCCAGAGCGAGCGCGCCCCACAAAACGCTGTCATCGCCGAGCGCTGCTGGTTGCACGTCGATGCGGGCTTGGGACCACGCCGGAATTTGCCGCCGCAGTTCTTCACGCAGCGGAACAAACAGCGATCGCCGGCCTTGCTGATGCCGCCGCCGATTACGATCCGCGCGGGATTCAGCAGCATGATCGCTGCTTTCAAACCACGCGCGAGATGGACGACGTAGCTGCGCACGAACTCTTCGCTCTCGCATTAACTCAATTGCGGGCCGCCCGTGATCGCGCTGCAGCCACAAACCGCAGCACATGCGTTCAAGACAACCATTCGAGCCGCAGAGGCATGGCGGACCTTGCGGCTCGATGTTGAGATGCCCGATTTCACCCGCCCACGAATCCGGTGCCGCGCAGTATTTGGCCGTCGATCAGAATGCCGCCGCCGACTCCGGTGGATAACGTCATATAGAACAGCGGCGAAGCACCGCGCCCGGCGCCGTAACGCCACTCCCCGAGCGCGCCCACGTTGGCATCGTTGTCCATCACCGCCGGTGCGCCGGCTAACTCGGTCAGCCAGTCACCAAACCGGAAGTCCTGCCAGCCGCCGACGTGCGTTGAAAGCGCCACGCGCTGTTGCTCGAAAATGACCGGCCCGCCGAAACCAATTCCGCATCGTTCGAAGCGGTACGCACTCCGCCACTCGCGCACGATGCGCGCAATCTGCTCGAGCATCCAGTCGCGGCCGCCCGCAGCATCGGTGGCATGCGATTCGCGGCGTACCATGCGCTCGTCTTCGAAGATCGCGAGCGTAAATTTGGTGCCGCCGATATCGAGCGCGAGCGTGTTCAACGAATGGTCTCGCCCGGCTTCAAGACCCATGCGCTCGGATGCTGCGTGAAGCCTACGTGCGGATAGTAGTCGACAGCTTTCGGTGCGGCGAGCAGAATCAGCGAAGCCGCCGGAGCCGCGGCTTGTGTGCGGCGCATCAGCTCTTTGCCAATGCCCAGACGCTGATGGGAAGCACGCACAGCGAGGTCCGACAGATAAGTCGCGTAGGTCCAGTCAGTGAAGGCTCGCGAGATTCCGATTAGCTGATTCGCATCCCAGGCCGTGATGATCAGGTTCGCACTCGCGATCATCTGCCGCATGCGTTCGGGCTCATCGACCGGGCGGCGTTCACCCAGGGTTGATGCGCGGTAGAGTTCAATCACTTCCGCGAGATCCAACTGATTGCCGGTTCGGTATTCGATCAAGCGGTCACCTCAAAACGCCTTGTTCTCGGCGAAGCACCAACGCACCAGAGCTTCCGGCTGCGAGCCCGCGTTGGCTTTGAGTAAGTCGTCGAGCGCGAGGTTCTGAAACTCGAAGGTGATCGCGCCATCGGCTGCCACCGTGCCGATCAGAAATCCGTAGACACCAGTCATCGCCTTGCGCGATTTTCCGGTGGCGGGGGGCAGTTGATAGCGAACCGCACCGGCCGTGCCGACGATCCATCCTGGCAGCACTTTGCCCTTCCACGTCTCCGTGCCATAAACGTTCTCCATGAAGAAGTGCGAGTGGCTCGCCAGCACGTAGACGCGCTTACCCGAACGTTTATGCATATCCCAAAGCGCCTGGTAGGCTTGTCTGCCGCTCTTGTCGCCTTGCGCCCAATCGCTCATGCTATGGCTCTCGCCAACGCTGCCGGGAAATGCGGCGTGCATTCCGGTCACTACCGTGTGCACCTCCGGATCGGCCTCCGCACGCGTCAACACCAGCTTGAGCCAGTTCAACTGCGCGTCTTCCAGGCGATCGGTGGACGCATTATCGAGCGTGATGAAATCCACGCCGCCTTGAATCCAGTGATAGTAAGTGCGCAGTTTATGATCGGTCGCATCGTCCTTCAAGCGCTGTTCGCGGATGGGCGCGGCTTCGAGCCAGTCAGCGAATTGCGTCAGATACTGCTCGCGCCCATTCACCGGGATGGTTTCGTGATTGCCGATCGCAAGAAATACCGGCACGTTGCCGAAGGGCGTTAACTGTTTCTCAATGAAGGCCGGCCACGCGCGCGCTTGATAGGTGCTGATATTCATCGGGGCCGCAACGATACCGAGCTTCGCCGGCGGCCGCATATCTTCATCGAAGTCGTACTGCGCGCGGAAGTCGCCCAGGTGCCAATAGAACTGCGCGCCACTGTCACGCACGCCCTGGGCGATGGCGGGCATCACAACGTTGCCGCAATTGCGTGAGTCACCCGACACTGCAAACTTCCACACCGGCGCCTGCGCGATGGCATTCATCGCCAGCACATACAACAGCAACAATCGCATCTGTTGCACGTTAACACCGTTGTGCGGAAACGCGCCATGGATGTTGCCACACAGACGCGAGTTGCCAAACCAGCGGACCCATCGAATACTAGGTGACGATGCTCGCAAAAGTGCGTAAGGCAGTATTCCCCGCCGCGGGGCTCGGTACTCGATTTCTTCCGGCCAGTAAAGCGCAGCCCAAAGAAATGCTGCCGGTAGTAGACAAGCCGATCATTCAATACGGAGTGGAAGAAGCTGTTCATTCCGGCATTCAGAACATCATCATCGTGACCGGCCGCGGCAAGACCGCGATTGAAGATCACTTCGACGTCAGCTTCGAACTGGAGTACCTGCTCGAGACGCGCGGCAAAAAAGATTTGCTCGACATCGTGCGCGGTATCTCCGACATGATTGATGTTTCCTACATCCGCCAGAAGGAAGCTCTCGGCCTTGGTCACGCGGTCCTGCGCTCGAAGGAACTGGTTGGGCCCGAGCCGTTTGCCGTGGTGCTGGCCGACGATGTGATCGATGCCGAGACGCCGTGCCTGCGGCAGTTGATCGACATCTACGAATTTTTCTCGGCGCCGGTGATTGCCGTGATGGAAGTGCCGCGCGAACAGATCTCCGCGTACGGCGTCGTCGATGCGGAACCCATCTCACACAACGGCAGCAACGACCGCGTGTTTCGCATTCGTGACCTTGTCGAGAAACCCAAAGCGTCGGAAGCGCCTTCGAACCTCGCGATCATCGGACGTTATATTCTGACGCCCGAGATATTCTCGTCGATCGACGCGATTCAACCCGGCGCAGGCAGCGAGATTCAGTTGACCGATGCGTTGCGGCATCTGCTCCGCACGCGGCCCATCTACGCGTACCGTTTCGATGGCAAGCGTTATGACGCGGGCGACAAGCTCGGCTTCTTGAAAGCCACGGTCGAACTCGCGCTGAAGCGGCACGATTTAGGCACGCAGTTTCGCGAATACTTAAAAACGTTGAAACTGTAGAGGAATGCGGAATGCGGTTCGACTTTCTCTGCTCCTATGCGCCAGCGCTTCGTTCGCTTCGGTTGTTGATGAAGTAAAGCTCGCGCTCGCCAGCGGCAATCTGAGGCTTGCAGAGACCCTCACGGCGCGTAGTCAGACCGCGAATGGCCTGAGCCCGGAACTGGCGCTCGCTGCCTCATGGGTGGCCCGTGGTTTTCTCGAGCGCCGCGACTACGGTTCCGCGGTGAACAAAGCGGCTGAGACCGAAAAGCTCTGTCGCGAATTGTTGAAGGGCCGCAAGCTGGATGCCGAACCGCAACTGCCGCTCGCGCTCGGCGCAGCGATAGAAGTGCAAGCGCAGGCGACCGCAGCGCAGGGCTCACGCGACCAAGCGGTGACGCTGTTGCGCACGCAATTAGTGCAGTGGCGCGGCACGAGTATTCAGGCGCGCCTTCAAAAAAATCTGAATTTGCTCACGCTCGAAGGGCATCCCGCGCCGCCCATCGAGACGCTGCACTGGCTTGGACCAATACATCCGGTTCCGTTGCCCGCATTGCGCGGACATCCTGTGTTGTTGTTCTTCTGGGCTCACTGGTGTTCCGACTGCAAAGCCGAAATCGCAGTTGTTCAGCAGTTGCTCGCGACGTATGGACCGCGCGGTCTGGTCGTCGTTGGCCCGACCCAACACTATGGCTACGTTGCGGGTGGAGTCGACGCGCCGCGTGCGGAAGAAACTAAATATATGGAATCGATCCGCCGGCAATACTTCGCCAAGATTGGAAGCATGGCGGTACCGGTGGGGGAAGAGACGTTTCGCAACTATGGCGTAAGCACGACGCCCACTCTGGTACTGGTCGACAAGAGCGGGATTGTGCGCATGTATCATCCTGGGGCCATGTCGTACGAAGACTTGTCGGCGCGCGTCGGAGGGCTACTTTGATGCCGATTGTGTGGGCTCTGATTATCGGAGTCGTGACGGGCCTCCGCACGTTGACCCCGCTCGCTGCGGTTAGTTGGGCCGCTAAGTTAGGCCACTTGCCACTGGCAGGCACGTGGCTGGCATTTCTCGGTTACTCCGCAACTCCTTACATTTTGACGCTTCTCGCGCTGCTCGAGTTAGTCGGGGATAAGCTTCCGAATACTCCCAGCCGCAAGGTTCCCATGCAGTTTGGTGCGCGCGTGGTGTCGGCTGCATTGAGCGGAGGAGCAATCGGAGCCCCTCATCAATTGCTGATCATCGGTCTGATTGCCGGTGCCATCGGCGCAGTGATCGGAACCCTGGGCGGCGCGGCATGGAGAGCGAGCCTCGCGCGTGCTTTTCATAGAGACTTACCTGCAGCGCTGACCGAAGACGCGTTCGCGATAATGGGCGCGGTGTTAGTAGTCTCGCAACTCTAAGTTCACAGCCAAGCACGTCAACAAGCGCGTTTCAGCCATTCCCGGACCGCTGATAAGTGTCGGCCTGCCCAGGCTTGATGTCACGCGCAATTACCAGTGATCTCAGCCGACTGCGAAATCTGTACCGTTGCAATCCGACTAAACCAGCCAGTATTCGCGTTCATTCGCGGCTAAAAAAGTGTGATCAGATCTTCAATCGCGCGCGCGTCATTCGGCACCACGGTAGGCTTGTTTCCGAACGTAGAATCGATGGGCTCGCCTCCGGGTCCCATCAACTCCCCCGTATGATACCGATAAACGTAATCGGGATCTTTCAGTAGATTCCCGGTTAGCACGGCGACCACATCTTCATCGGCGCGGATCTGATTGTTCCGTGACGAATTTGCGAACGCCGGCGAGCGATGCGGCCGATGCGGGTTCGCACCCGATGCCGCATAAGCCGATGATTGCTTTCGCATCGGCAATCTCCTGTTCCGTGACGCATTCGACTGCGCCGTGTGAGCTTTCGATTTCGTGCTTGGCTTTGGGCCAGGAAACGGGGTCGCCGATTTTGATTGCGGTGGCGAGCGTCTCGGGATGCGGGTTCGCGTGAAACGTGCCGCCGTTCTGCATGTAGTGATAGAAAGGCGAGGCGCCTTCGGCTTGCACGACGCCTAACTTCGGCATCTTGGTAATCAGCCCCAGCGCGAACATCTCCCGCAAGGCTTTGCCGAACGCCGATACGTTCCCGAGATTCCCGCCGGGCAGCACGATCCAGTCGGGCGCATGCCAGTCGCGCTGATCCATCATCTCGATCGCGATGCTCTTCTGACCTTCGATGCGAAACGGATTGATGGAATTGAGCAGATAGATTCCGAGCTTCTCCGACAGCACGCGCACTAACGCCAGAATCTGATCGAAGTTCGCCTCCACTTGCAGCGTGCGTGCGCCGTACTCGAGGGCCTGCGCCAGTTTGCCGTAGGAGATGTTGCCGTGCGGAATAAAAATGAACGGCTGCAGTCCGGCAGCACTGGCATAAGCAGCCATCGATGCTGAAGTGTTGCCGGTCGACACGCAGGCCACGCGCTTCATGCCCGAGCAGCTTTGCCTGCGTCGCGCCGCACGTCATGCCATTGTCTTTGAACGAACCGGTCGGGTTGAAGCCTTGATGCTTGAAGACGATGTTGTCCAAGCCCGCGTAGTGCGCGGCTTTCGGACCGGGCAGCAAGGGCGTGTTGCCTTCACGCAGCGTGACAGCTTCCGCCGCATCGCCAAACGGCAACAGTTCGCGATAACGCCAAACACCGCTCTGGTCGATTGGGCTGTTCGACATCCGCCGCTCCCGCCAAACGCGCTTCAATTCAGACGCGCTTTGCGTTGGCTCAGGTGCCGAAGCTTCCAGTAAGCCGCCGCACTTGGGACAGTTGTAGATCACCTCGTGCAGGGGATAACGCGCACGGCAAGTTGGTTCAAAACAAATTAGCTGAGATGGCATGGGGGACTGGGTGACTGGTTCAGTATCTAATTTGATTCAAAACCAACTCGCACTTAACTTCGCACCAGCTCCGCGAGATTCCCTGTTAGCAGATCGATGAACAACGCCCCCGTACGCGGCAGCTTTCTGCGGCGATGAATGATGCCTACGGGCCGGAACAAACCCGGCGCGTCGAGCGGAACCGACACAAGCCGGCGCTGCTCGATCTCCGACTGCATCGTGCGATCAGGCAGGATGCTTACGCCTTGGCCGAGGGCTACGGCCTCCTTCACCATCTGAATGTTGTCGAAGTGCATGGTCACCTCGACGCGCACATTTTCGCTGCGCAGAAAACGGTCGAGCTCCCGCCTAATGGCAAGCTCCTGGTCAAAGGCGACGTATCGCTCGCCATCCAAATCTCGCGGCACCAGTGAAACGCGCCGGGCCAACGCATGATCGGGCGACATCGCGACCGTCATCGGCTCCGCGCGCCAGGGGATCACATTCAGGTCGCGCCTGCTTTCGGGATAGCTCACCAGACCCAGATCCGCACTGCCTTCGAGCACCGCACTGTAAACCAGATCGGGCCGCAAGTATTCAACCTCAACGCGCGCTTCCGGACACATCACCGCAAACTCCCGTTGCAGCCGGCTCATATCGGTCAGCGCCACGGAATAAATAGACGCCACGCGCAACACCACGGGACGGGTGCCTTTCAGACCTTCGAGGCCGTGGAGAAAATCTTCTTCGCGGCGCAGCACCTCGCGGCACAGATCAGAGTACAGTTGCCCGGCGGGAGTGACGGCCAGAGGGCGCGTCGTGCGGTCCAGCAAAGTGACACCGATGCGCCGCTCCAATTCCTGCAGATGTTGACTGGCGGCCGACTGGCTGATTCCACTCGCAGCAGCGCCCCGGCTGACACTGCGCATGCGCGCCATGTCGAGAAAAAGCTTGCAATCTGAAAAGAACACCTCCAGAGATCGTAAATATAAGGCAGCCTAATGTCAATGGGCGTGTAAATTTCGATTGCCTAATATTGTGGAGCTTGCTACATTCGTAAGTCACAGATATTATGCAGCAGACCACCCTGCCGAATGGTCTCCCTGTCGCACAGGGGATGTATGACCCGCAAACTGAGCACGACGCCTGCGGTATCGGCTTCGTCGCTCAACATCAAAGGCAAGCCTTCGCACGAGATCATCGCGAAGGGCATCCAGATTCTGGTTCAACTCGCGCACCGCGGCGCCTGCGGGTGCGATCGCGAAACCGGCGACGGCGCGGGCATTCTGATCCAGATCCCGCACAAGTTCTTTCGCGCGCGAATGCAGCCAAGCTTGGCTTCACTCTGCCGCGCGCCCGGCGACGTACGGCGTCGGCATGATGTTTCTTCCGGTCGAGCCGCACCAGCGCCTGCAATGCGAGGGAATTCTCGAACGCATCGTGCGCGAAGAAGGCCTGAGCGTTCTCGGCTGGCGCGATACTCCGACCAACGGCAATGCCATCGGACGCGTCGCTCGCGCCTCGCAGCCCTACATCCAGCAGCTCTTCGTCGGGCGCTGCGGCCGGCATGGAGACGGACGCGCTCGAGCGCAAGCTCTACGTCGTTCGCAAGCGGGCGGAAACCGAAATTGCCGCGATCGGACCTGAGCCAGAAGAATTACTTCTACGTGCCCTCGCTTTCGGCGCGCACCATCATTTACAAGGGCCTGCTGCTCGCGCCGCAGATCGCGCAGCTTCTATCCGCGAACTGACCGATCCCGATGTGCATGAGCGCGCTGTGCCTGGTGCACCAGCGCTTCTCGACGAACACCTTCCCCACCTGGCAGCTCGCGCATCCGTTTCGCTACGTCGCGCACAACGGCGAAATCAACACCGTTCGCGGCAATGTGAACTGGATGCACGCGCGGCAGTCGATTCTTGAAAGCGATCGTGTTCGGCGACGACATCAAGAAGCTGTTCCCGATCCACTCGCCCGGCGGCAGCGATTCGGCGGCGTTCGACAATGCGCTCGAACTGCTGCTGCAGGCCGGCCGTTCGCTGCCGCATGCCATGGCGATGCTGATCCCCGAAGCGTGGTCGACGAACCCGCACATGAACCCGGAGAAGCGGGCGTTCTACGAATATCACTGCTCGCTGATGGAGCCGTGGGACGGGCCCGCGGCGATGGCGTTCACCGACGGCCGCGTGATCGGCGCGACGCTCGACCGCAACGGCCTGCGTCCCGGCGCGCTACCTGGTGACGCAGGACGATCTGGTCGTCATGGCGTCGGAAACCGGCGTGCTGCCGGTGCGCCCGGAAGACGTGCGCATGAAGGGCCGCCTGCAGCCGGGCAAGATGTTCCTGGTCGATACTGGTGCAGGGCCGCATCATCTCGCGACGACGAGATCAAGGAGCAGCTCGTCGGCGCGCAAGCCGTACGCGGAATGGCTCGAAGGAGAACCAGATCACGCTCGACAAGCTGCCCGAGCCGCCGCGCGTGCATGGGTCGGATCACTCGACCATCCTGCGCCGCCAGCGCGCCTTCGGCTACACCGATGAAGATCTGCGCATGTTGATGACGCCGATGGCGGTGAACGGCGAAGAGCCCATCGGCTCGATGGGAACCGACACGCCGCTCGCCTGTCTCTCCGATAAGCCGCAGCCGCTGTTTCATTACTTCAAACAACTCTTCGCGCAGGTCACCAATCCGCCGATCGATCCGATTCGCGAAGAGATGGTGATGTCGCTGATCAGCTACATCGGCACCGAGCGCAACATTCTCGACGAGACGCCGCGAGCACTGCCACACGCTGCGCTGCCGCATCCGATTCTGACCAATCGCGATCTTGAAAAACTGCGCCGCGTCTCGCAAGGCGACTTTCTTGCGACGACTATGCCGATGCTCTTCGCCGTGAAAGAAGGCGCGAAGGGCTTGGAGCGCGCGCTTGAAGACCTGTGCCGCACGCGCATCGCTGCGCCATCAAAGCGGGCTACACGCTGCTGATTCTTTCGGACCGCGGAGTCGATCCCGAGTTCGCGCCGATCCCCAGCCTGCTTGCACTTGCCGCGCTGCACAACTACCTGATGCGCGAGGAGACGCGCACGCAGGTCGCGCTGATCATCGAATCGGGCGAGCCGCGCGAGGTGATGCATTACGCGCTGCTGATCGGTTATGGCGCGAGTGCGATCAATCCGTATCTGGCGATCGAGACGCTCGAAGATCTGGTGCTGCGCGGCAATCTTCCGGAAGGCATCACCTTCGAGACGGCGGTCGACAAGTACATCAAAGCGATCAACAAGGGCCTGCTGAAGATCTTTTCGAAGATGGGCATCTCCACGCTGCAGAGCTATCGCGGCGCGCAGGTCTTCGAAGCCATCGGACTGAACAGCGCGCTGATCGACAAATACTTCACCGGCACGGCTTCGCGTATCGAAGGCGTAGGACTCGATGTGCTCGCGCGGGAAGCGCAGATGAAGCACGAGTATGCGTTCCGCCCGGTGAGTGAAAACGACACCGAGCTGACCGTGGGCGGCAACTATCAGTACCGCGTGCGCGGCGAGTATCACCTGCTGAATCCCGCGACGGTCAGCAAGCTGCAGCATGCCGTGCGCGCGAACAGCGCTGAGACATTCGAAGAATTCACGGAGCTGATCGATCAGCAGAACCGTCATCACTGCACGCTGCGCGGCTTGCTCGAATTCAAGAAGGCCGCGAAGCCCGTCGACATCGAGGAAGTCGAGCCGGCGAGCGAAATCGTGAAGCGCTTCGCGACCGGCGCGATGTCGTTCGGCTGCATCTGCAAGCGAGGCGCACGAGACGCTGGCGATTGCGATGAACCGCATGGGCGGCCAAGATCAACACCGGCGAGGGCGGGGAAGACGAAGGCCGCTTCAATGCCGATGCGAATGGCGACTTGCGGCGCAGTGCAGTCAAGCAAATCGCGTCCGCGCGCTTCGGCGTCACCGCGCACTACCTGGTGAATGCTGACGATCTGCAGATCAAGATGGCGCAAGGCGCAAAGCCCGGCGAAGGCGGCCAGCTTCCCGGCCACAAGGTCAATGAAGAGATCGCGCGCGTGCGTCACTCGATCCCGGGTGTCGGTCTGATCTCGCCTCCGCCGCATCACGACATCTACTCGATCGAAGATCTCGCGCAGCTCATCTACGATCTGAAGAACGTCAATCCGAAGGCGCGCATTTCGGTGAAGCTCGTCGCCGAAGTCGGCGTGGGAACTGTTGCCGCCGGCGTGTCGAAAGCACATGCCGACGTGATCCTGATCAGCGGCTATGACGGCGGAACGGGCGCATCGCCGCTGACCTCGTTGCAGCACGCGGGCATTCCGTGGGAGCTCGGGCTTGCTGAAACGCAGCAGGTGCTGGTGATGAACGATCTGCGGGGACGCGTCAAGTTACAAGTCGACGGCAAGCTGCAGACGGGCCGCGATGTCGCGATCGGCGCGCTGCTCGGCGCGGAAGAGTTCGGCTTCTCGACCGCTCCGCTGATTGCGATGGGCTGCATCATGATGCGCAAGTGCCATCTGAATACCTGCCCCGTGGGCATCGCGACGCAAGACCCGGTGTTGCGCGCGAAGTTTGAAGGCCACCCGGAACACGTCATCAACTACTTCTTCTTCGTCGCCGAACAAGTGCGCGCAGATTATGGCGCAGCTTGGCTTGCGCAAGATCGACGAAATGGTTGGCCGTGTCGATCTGCTCGAGTTCAAACGCCCCGTCGATCACTGGAAGGCCAAGGGTCTTGACTTGCGCGGCCATCCTGCATAACCCGGACATGCCCGCGCGCATTGCGCGGCGCAACGTTCAGGCACAAGATCACGGGCTGGAAGAAGCGCTTGATTATCAACTGATCGAGCATGCGCGCGCGACGCTTGAAGCGCAGCAGAAGATCGACATCAAGCTGCCCATCCGCAACATCCATCGCACGGTGGGCGCGATGCTGTCGGGCGAGATCGCGCGCACGCTACGGCTCAGAAGGGCTTGCCGGACGGAACCGCGCATTTTCAGTTCACCGGTTCTGCAGGTCAGAGCTTCGGAGCTTTCCTGCGTCAAGGGCATCACGCTCGAGCTCGAAGGCGATGCGAACGATTATGTAGGCAAGGGCCTTTCAGGCGGCCGCATCATCGTGTATCCGCCGCGTTCGTCAACCTTCCTGCCGGAGAACAACATTCTGGTCGGCAACGTGGTGCTCTACGGTGCAACATCGGGTTCAGCATTCTTCAACGGCGTCGCGGGCGAACGCTTTGCGGTGCGCAACTCCGGTGCAACCGCGGTCGTCGAAGGTACTCGGCGACCATGGCTGCGAGTACATGACGAAAGGCCTTGTCGTGGTGCTCGGCAAGACCGGGCGAAACTTCGCGGCAGGTATGTCGGGCGGCATCGCGTACGTGCTCGACGACGGGTACGATTTCGCGAACCGCCGCTGCAATCGAGCGTCGATCGATCTGGAGCGCGTCTTCGATCCGGAAGATCAGAAGCTGCTGCAGGAGTTGATCGCGCAGCATGCGGAGTACACGCAGAGTCCGCGCGCGACATGGGTGCTCGAAAACTGGCACGACATGCTGCCGAAGTTCTACAAGGTGTTCCCGAAGGAATACAAACGCGTGCTCGGCGCGATTCGCAAAGACGCGCACAGCGAAACGCGTTTCGAGCCAGCGCGTACGGAGGTTCAGGCTCGTGGGTAAGATCACCGGCTTTCTCGAATTCGAACGCGAGACCGCCGCCGCGCCGACCGGTCGCCGAGCGCATCAACGACTGGTTCGAGGTCTACCAGCCGATGCCCGAAGAGAAGCATCGCGAACAGGCCGCGCGCTGCATGGATTGCGGCGTGCCTTTCTGCCACACGGCATGCCCGGTCAACAACGCGATCCCTGATTGGAACGACATGGTGTTTCAGGGCCGCTGGAAAGAAGCCCTGCGGCAACTGCACGCCACCAACAACTTCCCCGAATTTACGGGCCGCATTTGTCCCGCGCCCTGCGAAGCTGCATGCGTGCTGGGTATCAACGCCCCGCCGGTCGCGATCAAACTGACTGAACAAGCCATCGTCGATCGCGGCTTTGAAGAGAACTGGATTGTTCCCGAAGCGCCGCCGATCCGGACCGGCAAGCGTGTGGCGATCATCGGCTCCGGTCCCGCGGGCCTGGCCGCCGCGCAACAACTTTGCAGAGCAGGGCACTGGGTCACGGTTTACGAGAAGTCCGATCGTATCGGCGGCTTGCTGCGTTACGGCATCCCGCACTTCAAGATGGAGAAAGACATCATCGATCGCCGGCTCGCGCAGATGTCGGCCGAAGGTGTGGAGTTCCTGGTCAATCAGCACGTCGGCACGAGCGTCTCGATTGCAGACATTCGCCGCGACCACGATGCTGTCTTAATCGCAATCGGCGCCGAAGCTCCGCGGCAGATCGAAGTGCCCGGGCGCGAACTGAAGGGCATTCATTACGCGATGGATTACCTGACGCCGCAGAACAAAATCTGTGAAGGCGATACGGTGCAAGACCAGATTCTCGCCACCGGTAAGCACGTCATCATCATCGGCGGCGGCGACACCGGGGCCGATTGTTTGGGCACGGCGCACCGCCAGCATGCGGCGTCGGTTCGACAGTTTGAACACAAGCCCGCGCCGCCAGCGACACGGCATCCATCGACACCGTGGCCGCACTGGCCAGTGCAGTTGCGAGTGGAAAGCGCGCACGAAGAAGGCGGGATTCGCGATTGGGCGGTATCCGTCACCGGCTTCACGGGCGACGAGCAAGGCAACGTGAAACAACTGCACGGCGTACGCGTGAACCTGGTGCCGGGAACACCGCGGCGTTTCGAGCGCATCGAAGGCTCTGAGTTCTCGATGGACGCCGACCTCGTGCTGCTCGCGATGGGTTTCACGGGGCCGGTGCGCGAAGGCCTGGTGCAGGATACGGATATCAAGCTCGATCTGCGCGGCAATCTGCACGCCGACGCGAATTACATGACGAGTGTGCCCGGCGTGTTCACGGCAGGCGACGCGCGCCGCGGCCAATCGCTCGTGGTGTGGGCGATTGCCGAGGGACGCAAGGCGGCGCATGGCATCGATCAGTACCTGATGGGCATCAGTCACTTGCCCGCATGACCATCCGGAACGCTCGCGCGGAGGAGATGGACACCGTCCGCGAGCTGTTCCTCGAATACTCGAGGATGCTCGGCGTGGACCTCTGCTTTCAGGGTTTCACCCAGGAACTCGAAACGTTACCCGGCAAGTATGCGCCGCCGGAGGGATGTCTACTCCTGGCCATGGAAGGCGAAACGGCGGCCGGTTGTGTTGCGTTGCGCCCGGTGGGCGATGGTGTTTGCGAGATGAAACGGCTGTTTGTGCGGCCGGCGTTTCGCGGCTCAGGCGTGGGCTTACAGCTTGCGGAGGCAATCATTGCTCAGGCTGAGCGACTGCGCTATCGCGAAATGGTTTTGGACACGCTGGACCATATGCTTGCCGCACGAACGCTCTATAGCCGCCTGGGATTTCAGGAAACAACCCCTTACTATCGCAATCCGCTGAACGGCGTCATCTATATGCGGCGCGTATTGGACGCGGTTGAAAAGCACCAGGAGCGGTGCTAAGCAGCCATCTTACAGACGGATAGCTCGCGTCTTTTCAGTTCTTTACATTGTTTTTGGCGTTTGGTGAAACACATGCTTCCATTGCCGCGTAGAGCAGATCAGGAACGCCACCATGAACAACCATTCACCTCGCTTTGTGCTTCGATCCAGTCTTTTTGTTTTGGCAGGCGCGCTTGGGCTTTCCGCCGCGGCCCTGGCCCAGGATGCACCTCCCGGCGCCTATAATCCGCAATCGTACGGACCGCAGGGTTATAGCCAGCAACCATACAACCAGCAATACAATCGGCAGGCCTTTAATCAGCCCCAGGACCAGCAGTTTGCCGGTGAAGGCGACCCGCAGGGCCCTCCGCCGCCGCAGGGCGGGTACAACCGTTATCCTGATCGCGGACCGCAGCCCGGGTATAACGATTCCCGCTATAACAATCAGAATCCTCCGCCGCCGATCCCTGCCCAGTTGAACCTGCGTGCGGGGACGTTTGTCACGGTGCGCATCGATCAGGGCCTCTCCACGGATCGCAACCATGCGGGCGATTTCTTCAACGCCACGCTGGTCCGCCCAATCGTGGTCGACGGCGTAGTCATTGCCGAGCCGGGTCAGACCATCGCGGGCCGCGTTTCGGAGTCCGAGAAGGCCGGCCGTGTGTCCGGCGTTTCGCGGCTTGCTGTTCAATTGACCGATTTGACGCTGGCTGATGGTCAGCAGATCCCGATTCACTCTCAGCTGATTGGCCGCACCGCTCCTTCCTCCGTGGGTCGCGATGTCGGCGCAGTCGCTGGCACCACCGCTCTTGGAGCTGCAATTGGCTCATCGGTGGACTGGGGGCGCGGCGCTGCAATCGGCGCCGCCTCCGGTGCAGCCGCTGGCATCATCGGCGTGTTGTTGACGCGGGGTCACCCGTCGATCATCTATCCGGAATCGGTACTGACCTTCCGCGTGGAATCGCCGGTGACCATCGCGACCGATCGCGCGCCTGGAGCATTCCATTGGATTGAGCAGGGCGAGTATCAGGATTCGTACCGCGCTCAGGGACCGGTGTCGCAACCGCGTTATGCGTATGCCGCGCCAGTGCCCGTGGTGGCTCCGTACTACGCGCCGTATCCGTACTTCTATGGCCCGCGCTTCAGCTTCTTCTACGGCGGTGGGTATTATGGGCGCTACTACGGCGGTCGTGGACGGTACTACGGCCGTGGATATCGCCGGTAAGCCCGTCTCATTTTTTGATTAGAGACCGGCCACTTCGCAACTGCGTAGTGGCCGGTTTTCTTTTAGCAGACTGCCTTTCCGCGCCGGTATCTCATTGCACCCAGAACGGCCAGCGAAACGCCGAGCAACAACCAGGTGCCGGGCTCAGGAGCCGCAGTCGGGGCTGCGCCGAACGAAAAGCTCAAGCTGCTGGGCAACGTCAGCGTCTGAGTGGGGGCCAGTGTGAAGTCGACCGTACCGGCTACGTTGAAACTGCCGGTCGGCGAGCCGGCCAGATTCGTGCTCGCAATGCTGGTGCTGAAGGTACCGGGCGAAACGCTGAACGGAATGTTGATCGCGAACGGACTGGTAAGAGAAATGACGCCCCCTGCCGGAGTGGTTCCACTCAGAATGCCGTCGATCGTTATGGAAAGCGGCGTCACAGTGGAAACACCTGTGACGGTGCCCATGAAATCCGCAGCGGCACCGGAGCAAACCGACGTCGAGACGCACGAGATGACGCTGTTAGTGATGGATGCTGTAGATCCGGAAACAGAACTGTTGATGGTCTCGGTGAATGGCGTGCCGGGCGAAGGCGTGGCAGTGAAAGAAACAATCACGCCGGCCGACGCCGAAAGGGTTCCCATCAAGGCGAGAGAAAGGGTCTGAACGATTCGCAAGGAATTCTCCTGAAAGAGCTTAGTTTTGGCCGAAGCCGGGATCAAATTTATCAACGGCCTCCCTCATTTCGCATCTCCGGACTGTATTCAAACCAACCAAAGTGACAATTCCATTTACTTCGGAGTCGGCCGTCGATGTGAACATTCCTGAAACCGGCCCATCGTCCCAAGCGTTGTCCGCATCAGGAGCGCTACACTCAAAGCGCTTGGGAGGTCGTTAGTGCGATCAATCATTCTTTTGCTAGCGGGCACAGCAATGTTATGGGGACAAGACGCCGTGGTTGCTAAGCCTTCGCGCGTACGCCTCGGTGGATTCTCAGTTGGGGCTGGCGTAGGCTACGGGCAGGGTTTTGGATACGGCGGTTATGGCTACCGTCCACTTTTCTACGATCCATGGAGCTATTACGGCTACGGTTACTACCCTGGCTACTTTGGCGGCTATGGACGCGGGCCGAACATGGGCGAAGTCAAGCTGTCGGGCATCTCGCGCGACGCACAAGTCTTTCTGAACGGCGGCTTCGCCGGTGATGGACACCATCTAAAAAACATCTGGCTGCAACCCGGCAAGTACACCTTGGAAGTTCGAGATAACGGCGGTTCTTACAGCAAAACCGTCTACGTGTTGAGTGGCAAAACCATTAAGATCGAACCGGTATTCACTGGCACCAGAGGACCACGTTCGTGAAGCGCGTCATTCTCCTGGCTGCCATTGCGACCGGGCTGGTCGCCGATGCCTCACACGGCATTCCCGCACGCAACAATGTGCGGCTTTATCGCGGCACCACCTCGACCGACACTTACGATCTCGGTGTAACGCTGCTGCCCGAGTCAACAGTCAAGCAGCAGTTCTCGTCCGAGATCTATCGCGGCTACGTCGTCGTCGAAGTCGCATTCTTTCCGAAGGACGGCGCGAACGTAAACGTCAGCCATGGCGACTTCTCGCTCCGCAACAAAGAGAGCGGCCAGGTAGCGTACTCCACAATCCCCAGCAACATCGCAGGCGTGCTGCAAAAGGCCGCATCACGGCGCACTGTGGATGTCTACCCGGAAGCAAGCGTCGGCTATGAGACGGGCCGCGGCACTTACGATGGCGTGAATGGACCGCGCCGCAGCGGCGTCTATACGGCTAGCGGAGTGGGTGTGGGCGTCGGCAATCCGGGCCAGCGTCCCGGCGCCAGCCCGCAGGACCGTCAGGTAACCCAGATGGAACTGGCGGACAAGGCGCTGCCCGAAGGCGCAACGACGCAACCCGTCGCGGGGTATCTGTACTTCCCCATCACTTCGAAGAAGCGCAGCACCCCGTACGAAGTCGTCTATCGCACGCCGCAAGGCTCGGTGACGTTGTCAGCCGGTCAGCGTTAAAGCGCTGTCGGCATGATCTGGAACTCCGGCACGCACGCGCGTGCCGGAAGTTTCGCGACAGCCAGAATCATCTCCGCAATTTCCAGTGGCTGCAGCGCCTTCGCCAGCACGTCGGCACTTGGTTTCACGGGACGATGCTCCAGAATTTCCGTCTCAACCAGGCCGGGGCACACCACGCATGTGCGGATGCCGTTCTCTTTTTCTTCCACACGAATGCGCGTGCGCCAGACCCAGCAGCCCGCGCTTGGCAGCTTGGTATGCGGCGCCTGAAACGTCCGGCACCAGGCCAGAGATGGACGAAATATAAATCAAATGTCCAGCGCGTGCCTCTCGCATCGCGGGCAGCACCGCGCGCGTCAGGTAATAAGCGCCGCTCAGATTCACATTCAGCATGTGATCCCAGATGGGCGTCGTGAGCCGGCTCATCGCGCGATCCGGTGTATTCGTTCCGGTCGCGTAAACCACAATGTCGATGCGGCCCAGACGCTTGCGGGTTTCATCGGCGAGCTGTTGCATTGCTTCGCTATCGCCTGCATCGGCGCGCGCTACTTCGATGCCGGGCTGCTCCGCCTGCAACTGCCGCAGGCGTTCTTCTCGGCGCGCGGCGGCCATTACGCGTGCGCCTTCCTTCGCAAACAGCACCGCTGTTTCGCGCCCAATTCCGCTCGATGCTCCGAGCACCAACACTGCCTGATCTTTCAGTGACGTTGACATAAGCTTGCGTGCCACCCGCAATGCGGCGGCGAACCCGTTATCATAAGTCAGTTTCTATGAAAGCTCTGCTGCTCAAAAAC
The DNA here is from genome assembly GCA_963792655.1 of Bryobacterales bacterium. GTDB lineage: Bacteria > Acidobacteriota > Terriglobia > Bryobacterales > Bryobacteraceae > DOZZ01. Next base: position 363,667 of record CAWBWU010000003.1, on the reverse strand, counting down.
TATAAAGATCTCGAATATGTGGATTTCCCTACGCCGGAGATCGGTCCGAACGACGTGCTCGTGCAGGTCAAAGCCGTCGGTATCTGCGGGAGCGATATCCATGGCTACGACGGCAGCACCGGCCGCCGCATTCCGCCGCTGGTGATGGGGCATGAGGCCTCCGGCATCATTGCCAAAGCCGGCGAGAACGTGAAGAACTTCAAGGAAGGAGATCGCGTCACCTTCGATTCGATGTTGTCGTGCGGCAAGTGTTTCTTCTGCCTGCGCGGCGAGATCAATCTGTGTGACAACCGGGAGGTGATGGGCGTTTCGTGCGCCGAGTTCCGGCGTCACGGAGCGTTTGCCGAATACGTGCAGGTTCCGCAGAACATCCTCTACAAAGTTCCCGAGTCGTTGCCGTTCGAATTGGCCGCGTTGATTGAGCCTGTTTCGATTGCAGTGCATGCGGTCGCCATCACGCCGATTCAGTTGGGCGACACCGCGGTTGTGGTGGGCACCGGGATGATCGGCTTGCTTGCGCTGCAGGCCGTACGCCTGGCGGGAGCGACGCGTGTGATCGCGGTCGATCTGGATGACAACAAACTCGAAGTGGCGCGTTCGCTCGGCGCAGACGAAACGATCAACCCGAAGACGCAGGACGTGCCAAAGCGCGTAGCCGAGTTGACCGACGGACATGGCGCAGCAGTGGCGATCGAATGTGTCGGCGCGACGAGTCCGATCAAGACCGCGATCCAAAGCGTGCGCAAGGGCGGCACCGTGACGCTGGTCGGCAACATCTCACCCGAGATTCAACTTCCGTTGCAATTGGTGGTTACGCGCGAGATTCGCGTGCAGGGCTCGTGCTCATCGTGCGGCGAGTATCCGCAATGCATCGACCTGCTCGCGACCGGCAAGATTCGCGCCGACGCAATCATCAGCGCCAAAGCACCGTTGTCCGAAGGCGCCGAGTGGTTCAAGCGGCTCTATGGGCACGACTCTAATCTGATGAAGGTAGTGCTGCAGCCGTAGTCTTCAAAAACGTTTCGACCGAGTGCATCGCAACCTGGCTGCCAATGCCGGACGGGACCAGATCGAAGGCGTGTTCCGACATTGGCAGTTCGAGTAAGTAAGCACGCGTGCCGCTCGACTTGAGCTTGTCGTAGAGTTCGCGCGCGAATTCTGCTTTCACGATGTGATCGCGGCTGCCCTGGATCAACAACGTGGGCGGTAGCGGTCGCGTCGCGTAGGTGACGGGCGATGCCGCATCGTATGCCGCGCCGAACTGTTCGGGCGTCCCGCCGATATATCTTTCCAGAATGCTTCGTACACCGAGCGGATCGGGAAACGGCACATCGGTGTAACCACGCCGCAAGTTCGTAGGCCCGTAGAAGCTAATCACTGCAGCAACCGGCGGTGCTGCGGGATCGTACGCGGCGAGTAGCGCCAACTGCGCGCCTGACGACCGGCCGCAAATCACGATGCGTGCCGCATCGCCGTGATACTGCGCCGCGTTGCCGCGAATGAACGCGAGCTCCGCGCGAACATCGTCTAACTGAGCGGGGAAGTGTGCTGCCGGCGCATGCCGGTAATCGATCGCAAACACTGCGTAGCCGAGGCCCGCCATGTGCCGGTCGAATGCTCCGTCGTCGGCAGGCCGCCCGCGCTGCCATGCGCCGCCATAAAGATCGATCAGCACAGGACGCATGCCGAGACCATGCGGCGCGTAATAGAGCATGTTCATCGGCAACTTTTGCGCTGGAATGGGCGGGAACCAGAGGGGCTGCAGGAACTGCGCCGAGGAGAAACGTCCCGGTTGGCCAATGTCGCGATCGAACGCGCGTGCTGCTTGAAATGCGAGGACGACAGGGATTGAAGCGATGACTGCGCCCGCAATGAAAATCCACAACGCGCGGCGCCGGTGAAACTGCAGCGCGATCCAGATGCAAAACAGATTGAGCAGTACCAGCCAGGGCGCCAGTTCCGGCGCTGCGATGGTGAAAGGCAGCGCCAGTAACACCGGCGCAGGGAAGACAATGGCGGCGCTAATCGCGACCGAGACTGCGGCGAGCAGGAAGACTGCGTAGCGCACCGCCAGAGTGTAGCAAGTGGCTACGCAAACAGCAGACTACTTCTCGAAGACCTTTTCGATCTGGCCGACTTTCTTCTGGATCGTGCCACCGATGCTCTCGTCCTGGCCTTCCGCGGTCAGATTCGGATCGTTGGTCGCTTTGCCGGCCTGCTCTTTGAGGTCACCCTTTACTTCGTGGATTTTCCCTTTGACCTGATCTTTCAAGCTGTCGCTCATGTAAGTACTCCTCACCCAAAGCGAATGCAGTTTAGCGGCCAAAACGAAGCTGTAAACGGCACGCTTGCAGTGCACTGCGGGTTCGCCTAGAATCGATCGGCAGGAGAGCAACGCGATGGCGACAACGGCAACGGGCCCGGCTTTCGACGAATCGAAGCTGAATGAATTTATGGGACGCGCCGTGATGGATATGGGCGCTGCGATGCACGCCGTGCTTGTCTTGCTCGGCGACAGGCTTGGCCTCTACAAAGCAATGGCCGACTCGGTTGCCATCACTCCGGCCGAACTTGCCTCGCGCACCGGCACAACGGAGCGCTATGTGCGCGAGTGGCTAAACGCGAATGCGGCCAGTGGCTACGTGACGTATGAGGCGGCAACCGGGAAATTCCGCTTACCGCCAGAGCAGGCGCTCGCGCTCGCAGTCGAGAATAGCCCGGCGTTCCTGCCCGGCGCGTTCCAAATCATCTCGTCCTGCTTTATGGACGCGCCGAAGATCGAAGAAGCGTTTCGGTCGGGCAGGGGTGTCGGCTGGCATGAACACCACCACGATCTTTTTCACGGCACCGAGCGCTTCTTCCGCCCCGGTTACGGAGCCAACCTGACGTCAAGCTGGATTCCCGCGCTCAACGGTGTCGAAGCGAAACTCAAGGCCGGCGCAAAAGTTGCCGATGTCGGTTGCGGGCTCGGTTCGTCAACGATCCTGATGGCAAAGGCTTATCCGAAGTCTGAGTTCTTCGGCTTCGATTACCACGAAGGGTCGATTGAACTCGCGCGCAACGCCGCATTGCGCGCAGGAGTGGCAGAGCGCGCGCATTTCGCCGTAGCTGCGGCGAAAGATTACCCGGGCAAAGATTATGACTTCGTCGCGTTCTTCGATTGCCTGCATGACATGGGCGATCCGCTGGGCGCGGCAAAGTATGTGCGATCGACACTGAAGCCGGACGGCACCTGGATGATTGTCGAACCCTTCGCGCAGAACGCGACAGAGGCGAATCACAACCCCATCGGACGTATCTTCTTCTCGGCGTCGACCATGCTCTGCGTGCCGGCGTCGCTGTCTCAGGAAGTAGGTGCGGCTTTAGGCGCGCAAGCCGGTGAGGACAGGTTACGCGAAGTGATCACGCAAGGCGGCTTCACTAAGTTTCGCCGCGCGACAGAGACGCCGTTCAACTTAGTGCTGGAGGCGCAGCCCTAAGTTGGGGTGTGCGTGAACAGTAACTTAAGCGAGAGCAGCAGAAGAAATACGCCGAACACTTTCTGTAGCACGGCATCCGACACACCGATCGAGAATCGCGCGCCGATCAGGCTGCCCGCAAGAAAGCCGACCGCGATAAGCGCGGCAATGCGTAAGTCGACATAGCCGTGCCGCCAGTAAGTCCACGCGGCCGCGATGCCGATTGGCGGTACTAATAGAGCAAGAGTCGTGCCCTGCGCCTGGTGCTGCGAGAGCCCAAACAGGAACACCAGGGCGGGCACCAGGACAATGCCCCCGCCGATTCCGACGAACGCGCTTGTTACCCCGGCGACAACGCCCAGTAAGATCAGGAGCGCCGGTTGCATCTGTTTCCGCTTGGCACCACGATTGCTTTCATTCCGGTGGAGGATGTCTGCAAATGAAATATATGCTTGCCTGGTTACTCGGAGTTCCCGGCGGTTTGATCGTGCTGTGGTTTCTCTTCAACCATATGCACTAGAGCTTGACCCAGGCTTCTTTGGCTGAGCTCTCGATCACTTTATCCAGAATCTTCAGCTGGCGCAGGCCTGCCGTGAACTCTGGATACTCGACGGGTGCATTGCGATCGGCGACAGTTGCGTAGAAGCGCCGGAAGGTCTGCTTGAAGGTGTCGTCATAGCCTTCACTATGGCCGCCTGGCAGGTCGGCGTAGCCTTTGGCACGGCCCATCAGTAGGGACGCGTCTTTGATGATGATGCGGTTCGGATCGTTGCGGTGTCCGAGCCACAACTCATCCGGCCGTTCCTGGCTCCACGCGGCCGATGACTTCGTTCCGAAGATTTCGAAAGTGAAGTTGTTCTTGCGGCCGGCCGACACCTGACTCACGGTGAATGCACCGCGCGCGCGGTCGCCCAACCGCAGCAGCACGCTGGCGAAGTCTTCGCTCTCGATCTTTACCTCGTCGTATTCGGTAGGCGCCGACGTTTTTCCGGCAAAGGTCTCCACGCGGCCTTTGGGCTTTTTGCGTGTCTTGTGGAAGATCGCCATGTCGGCAACGAGCGCGCTGATTTCCAGCCCCGTGAGGTGCTCGATCATGTCGCACCAGTGCGTGCCGATGTCGGCGAAGCAGCGCGAGCGTCCGCTTTCCTTTGGTTCGATGCGCCAGTTGTAATCGGTGTCGTAGAGCAGCCAGTCCTGCGAGTAAGTCCCTTGGACGGCCAGAATGTCGCCCAGTTCGCCTGCTTCGCGTAGCGCGCGGATATGCTGCACCACGGGGTAATAGCGCAGGTTGTGGCAGGTGCAGTTGGCCAGGTTCTTCTCTTTCGCCAGCCGCACCATCTGTTCGGCTTCCGAAACTTCCATGGCCAGCGGCTTCTCGCACAGCACGTGTTTCCCGGCCTTCAGCGCGGCTTCGGCCATGGGAAAGTGCAGGTAGTTCGGCGTGCAGATGTGAACCGCATCGATGGTGGGATCGGCGAGAAAAGTGTGATAGTCGCCGCTCGCGTGTTCGATCGAATTTTCCTGTGCAAAATCGCGTGCTTTCTGCTCGCTCGACGCCGCAACGCCGGCGATTTCCACGTTGCCTAAGCGGCGAATTGCCTCCAGGTGGGTCTTGCCCATAAAGCCGGTTCCGAAAACTGCCGATCTCAATTTGCGCATAGGGAATCGACTACTTTATCGCAAGTGCTGATAGCATGGAGAACACGGGATGTTAGTGCGGATCTTGTTTGCGCGAGGGCCGTTAGTGCACAAGGGCAGGCCAAAAAACGTCGGTAACGTACATGCAGCTGCCACCCTGCTGACGCCGATCTCGATTGCGTGTGTTTTGATGGGCGTCTGGAAAGTGGGGTCCGATATGGAGTGGGCCGAACCCTTCGCCATCGAGAGCGGCATCTTCTCGCATTTCCAGGTCTGGTTCGCGCTGGGTGCTGGAGCGCAGGCAGCGGCGTGGAAACTGGCGCGCTTCGGGCGCCGTAACCCTGACACTGTCACTTCCGAGCAAATACCTGAATCCGTAGCCGAAAGCGAGAAGAAACGCGCGGCCGTTGCGAACTAGGGCGCTCGAAGCCTCTGCTATCCTACGCGCAAGAAACCCATGCGGTACAGCAGTAACTCCCGTCCCTTTGCCTCTGGATTTTTGAGCCGCATCCCGGCAGGCGTGAGAGTCCTGCTCGCCGCCAACATTCTGATTTTCCTGGTGAACACCTTCACCGCTTCCAGCTTCGATTGGCTGGGGACGTTCGGGCTGGTACCGAACATGGTCGTGCACGGCTACGTGTGGCAGTTGTTCACCTACATGTTCCTGCACAGCACGCACTCGCTGGGGCACATCCTGTTCAACATGCTCGCGTTGTGGATGTTCGGTTCACAACTGGAACAGACCTGGGGCACGCGCCGCTTCCTGACGTATTACACGGTCTGCGGCATCGGTGCAGGCATTTGCGTAGTGATCGTGGCGATGCTGATGGGCGGATCGGCCGATTCCACGATCGGTGCATCCGGCGCGCTGTTCGGCATCCTGCTGGCGTATGGGATGTTGTTTCCCGACGCCATCATTCTGTTCATGCTGTTCTTCCCGATCAAAGCGAAATATTTCGTGATGATTATGGGTGCGATCGCCTTGTATATGAGCGTCACGGGTGGCAACAGCGGAGTCAGCAACGTGGCACACGTGGGAGGCTTGCTGGTGGGCTATCTCTTTCTGAAAACCCGCGCCTCGGGAATCGATCGCCGCTACTTCGACCGCCGCCTGCAGGAGTGGAAGATGCAGCGGGCCAAGCGCAAGTTTGAAGTTTACCTGCGGAAACACGGCAACTAGACCGCTCCGGAACGCGTCTTATCCTTGTCCGGTATGATGTTACCGGCAATCTTCGTCTTATGAAAAAGCTCCTATTTCTGACCGGCGCAGTTCTGATGGCGCTGCCGTTCCTACCGTCGCTGCCGGGTCAGGACGGGCCGAAGCCGGACAGTACGTCCACCGTCGCCCGCCCGCGCAAGAAGGATGCGAAGACAACTGAGGAAGAGTTGCCGCCGATTCCTTCGAAGCTCGGTAACAAAGCGAAACAGGAGATACCCGAAGGCACGCCGAGTTTCAGCTCGAACTCCAGCGTGGTGAGCGTCGATGTGGCGGTACTCGATAACAACGGCCACTTCATCCCCAACATTCCGCAGGGCAACTTCCGCATTCTCGAAGACAACGTCCCGCAGAAGGTAACCAACTTCGCGAAGGGCGAAGCGCCGATCACCATTTGCATGCTGGTCGAGTTCAGCAATAAGTTCCAGCAGCTCTACGGCGCGACCTGGTATCAGACATTGCAGGCGATTTACGGCTTCGCGCAGACACTGAAGCCCGAAGATTACGTCGCGGTGATCGCGTATGACATGAAGCCCGAGATTCTTTCGGACTTCTCGACGGACCGCACCAAGACTTACGAAGCTTTGGGGCGGCTGCGCATTGCAGGATTTTCCGAAGCGAATTTGTATGACGCGCTGGTCGACACCGAAGAGCGCATGAAGAACATCGAAGGGCGGAAGGCGATCCTGCTGGTCTCTTCCGGCATCGATACGTTCAGCCGGCTTACCTTCGATAAGGCGCGCAAGAAGCTTCAGGAAGATGCAGTGCCGATCTATGCCGTGGGCCTGATGCAGGCTTTGCGCATCATGAATGAGAGCCGCATGGGAGCAATCGCGCAATTGGACTTCCTGCAAGCCGACAATCAGATGAAGACGTTCGCCAAAGAGACCGGCGGCATGTCGTTCTTCCCGCGCTTCACGGGCGAGTTCCCCTCGATCTACGGGGCGATTTCCGAAGCCCTGCGCAATCAGTATTCACTCGGCTATCAGCCGTCCAATCAAGCTCGCGACGGATCGTTCCGCAAGATCAAAGTCGAGTTGGTGAACCCCGCAAATGGTGAGCCTCTGCGAGTCACGAACGAAAAGGGCAAGCCGATCAAATATCAGATCGTTGCGAAGCTCGGTTACACGGCGCCTCGCGCTGTCGAGTAGAACCTGAACACTGATTCAGGGGCGCGACCGTTAGGGAGTGCATGCGTTGAGAGCAGGTGCTGCACGAATCGGGTTGGGTCTACTTGTTGCCTCGATGCACATGCCCGTGCGGCGCAGTGCCGGGCGCATGGGTGTGTGGATGTGCGCGAATCAGGCCGGTACGCTCGAGCAGGGCTACATCGTGCAGAATTTCCAGCGGCGTGCCAACTGCCGCTACTTCCCCTTCAGAGAAAACGTAGCATCTATCGGCAATCTCTTCGAGCGTATCGAGATCGTGCGTGGCAGTGATCACCGTCTTCGCACCCTTGCCCCAGCTCACCAGAAATTCAACGATCTGCGTCTGGCTCGCGGGGTCGAGCGCTGCCGAAGGCTCGTCGAGCAGCAGCACTTCGGGATCGAGCACAAGCACAGAGGCGAGCGCCACACGCTTCTTCTCGCCGCCTGAAAGCCGGTGCGGCGCGCGATCGCGCAGGTGGGCAATGCGCAGTGTGGCGAGCGTTTCTTCGACGCGTGCCCGGATGCGTTCCGCCGGCCAGCGTAGTTGCAACGGCCCGAAGGCGAGCTCATCAAACACCGTGGGGTTGAAGAGTTGAACGTCGGGATTCTGGAAGACTACGCCAACACGGCGGCGGAAGTCGAAGAAGAAATCTTCGCGATTCAAACGTGCAGCCGTAAGTGGTGCGGCCTGGTAAAGGATGTCGCCGGAGCTCGGAAAGCTGAGGCCGGCCAGCAAACGAAGCAAGGTTGATTTTCCTGAGCCATTCGCGCCCAGCAATGCCACGCGCTCGCCCGTCGCGATATCGAGCGAAATGGATTTAAGCGCGGCCTGCTGCTGATAGAGGAAAGAGACGTTGCGTACTTCGAAAGCCAGCACTGGCTAACGGCCCCAGTAGATGAGCGCGGTGGCGACGATGCCGGCGCACGCGGCGGGCAGCCATGCAGCCGCACGAACCGGACGCTCATCGAGCAGGTAGACTTCGCCGCGAAAACCACGCGCGCGCATGGCAAGATGAACATCCTGAGTAAGTTCGATGCTGCGCGAGAGCAGCACACCGACGTTGGCCGCGACCAGGCGGCGGCTCTCGTCAGGCGCAAGTACACCGACCAGCCGCGTCTGGCGAGCCTCGAACATTTCGCGCGCGAGTTGCAGAAAGAGAAAGATGTAGCGGTACGTCATGCCCAGGATCACGACAGCCGTCACGGGCACGCGAAAAACGCGGAGCGCTCGCAACAAGTGGGCCCATACGGTGCACAGAACTAACGCAATGGCCAGTGTCGCTGCAGTCTCTGCCCGCAGGAGTAACAACAGTGCCGCATGCCATCCACCCGCTGTGAGGAACACGGCCGGCAGCGCGATGGAGCCGGTGAACAACAGCACGGCCAGCCACACCCGAAGTGCGAGCGTGCGCAGTGCAATGTGCGAAAACAACGCAAGAGCGGAAGCGATGGCGAACAGAATGGCGACTGACTCGATCCGGTGAGCGGCGACGGTCGCGATCAGTAACAGAGCGATGGCGGCCAGTTTCACGCGCGCATCCAGACGCTGCAGCAGACCATTGGCATGGGCGGTCTTTTCCGCAGCGAAAGCATGCTCCAGTTTGCTGGAAATCGAAACGATCGTTCTCTCGACAAAACTGCGTTTGCGGTCACCCATCGGGTGCAACGAACGCACGCGCTCAGGCACAACCCGCTGCAGCACGAGCCCTGCGAGCATCAACAGCCCCGTGCCCACTGCCGCCGACGCTAAATAGCCGAACGGCGCGCTACGAATCAATGCCGGAGCATAGCCCGAGAGTGGCGCTGACCAGATGGAAGATAAACGCTCGAGCCCCGCGGGCGCATGCACCGGCGCTTCGTGATTGCCGGATGCTGCGGCAATGCGCGAGCGTCCGCTGGCATCCGCGAAATCGCGCGCGCTCCACTCGCCCCACGCACTGCCCGCTGCCACGATGCCGAGCGGCGTCAGGATAAGTACGATAGCCAGAGCCACCCAAAGCTTTCGAAAACTCGCGAGCGATGCGGTGGGCTCAAGTCCGTTGCCCGAGGAAACATGTGGAGCAGTGGTGCGCAACAATGCCGGTTCGCTGCGCTGAAAGTACGCAACGATGCCTGCGGTCACAATCAACTCAGCAAGCCCCGCAAACGTGAGATGCCCGATCATCATCGCCGGGATGGCGATATGCAGAGGATACGGCGCGTAAAGAGGCGCGCCCGCGGCATCGTGGAACCACAGCGGCTGCACGCCGAACTCGATCGCGGCGAGCAGAGCCGACGTGTTGATCGCCACATAACCGGCGATACCGGCGGCCAATACTCTGCGCTGCGACACGATCGGCGCGCCGCGTGCAATCACACGATAGGTGAAGTACGCCACGAGCGACCCCGCGATGGCCATGTTGAAACAGTTCGCGCCGAGCGCCGTGATGCCGCCATCGCCGAACAGGAACGCCTGAATCACGAGCGCTGCCGAGATCGCCAGCATGGCTGCGGATGGGCCCAACACAATCGCCGCAATGCCCATGCCGACTGCATGTCCCGGTAGTGCCCCCGGGCAGCGGCAGATTGAACATCATCACGACAAACGAGAACGCGGCAAACACCGAAAGCAGAGGGATCATGCGGGTGTCGAACTCGCGTCGTACACGGCGCAGCGCGACATACCAGAAGGGCGAGGCGGAAGCGTACATGACGGCGCACGTCGAGGGACTGAGATACCCGTCAGGGATGTGCATCGATGCACGCGCAGGATAACACGCGGTCCCATTCACCTCGCTGATAATGAAACCTGCTCATGAGTAAACACATTCCAGCCGAAACGGTGATTCTTCTGGCTGAAGATGAAGTCGTAATTCGCAATCTGGTCCGTACCATGCTCACGCGTGAAGGGTACGCGGTGATCGAGGCAAGCAACGGCCGTGAAGCTTTCGAGATCTGTCAGAAGTATCAGGACCCGATCGGACTGCTGATCACCAACGTGCGAATGCCGGAGATGGATGGCATTGAATTGGCAGAACGCGTCAGGCGCATGCGGCCCGAGGTGAAGATTGTGGTGATGTCGGGCGAGATGGACAACGCCATCATCGGTGGGAACCGGCCCGACGCTTTTCTCCGTAAGCCGTTCGTTCCGCCAACACTGCTGAAAGCCATCCAGAAAGTGCTGGACGGCGAAGAACTCAGAACCGGTGATCGCGTAGTTGCGTTATTCCGCGCTCGCTGCTTTGGCCTTTGCTTTCGCTTTGACGCCAGTCATCTCACGAATGAACGTAACTTCCTCGGGCCGATAGGCGGTTCCGTCGGTGTGAAAGATTTCGTGGAACCAGACTGCGGGTTCACGATCCGTGTAGGGATGCTGCCATGAATCCCACGGCAGATGCGTTTGCGTCTTGCCCTGCACAAATCCCCAGTTGATCGCGGCAACTTTGTATTTCTTCGCGATGGGCATGCTCTGCTCGAACGTGCTGTTGTTGCCGCGCGCCATGTACTCTGTGCAGAGGATCGGGCGGTGGTAGCCTTCGAGCGACACAATGCTCTTCTCGAAGTCTGAGCCCTTGTTGTAGTTGTGGAACGAGATCACGTCAGACTGCTCGATCTGAATGCGCGCGATCGGGTTGAGCTTATCGAGAGACGACCAGTCGCCTTTCCATACACCGCTCGTCAGCGGCTGTGTGACTCCGGCTGCGCGGGCCCACGCGAACACTTGCGGCAACAAACGGGCGACGAGTTCTTCTTTATTGCGCGGCTCACTTTTGCCGTAACTCGAACCGTTCATGTTGTCGGGCTCGTTCCAGACATCCCACGCCAGAATGCGGCGATCGTGTGCGAACGCGCCGGTGACGCCCTTCACGTATGCTTCGAGCCGCGGGTACTGCGACGGATCCTGCAACGCTGCGCTGCCGGGGCTCTGCAGCCAACCTGAATTATGAACGCCGGGCCTGGGCGCGCGCTGCTTTCCCAGCACCGGATTCGGATCCCAGCAGGAGTCAAACAACACGAACATCGGCTTGATGTGATGCTTGTCGGCAATCGCGAGGAAAGTGCGCATTCGTTTCTGAAAGCCGGCGGCATCCTGCTGCCAGAGCAGATCGTGCAGGAACACGCGCATGGTGTTCATTCCCAGACCTTCGGCCCAGCCGAGTTCGAGATCGATGCGCTTGGGATCGAATGTATCGGCCTGCCACATTTCCAGTTCGTTGATCGCGTTCGCCGGAATGTAGTTACTGCCCACGAGCCAGGGCTCTTTGGCGTACCACGCCGCAGCTTTTGATTCCGGCCAGCGGGCTTGCGCCAGCGCTGCTGAAGCGATAACGAGGAGAAGTACGAGGCGTCTCATGCGAGCGCACACGAGTTTATCTCAACGGTTAGTCAGTCGTGTGGTGCAGCGTGCTGGGCCCAATCTCCAGGTGAAAACGCAGCGATGAGATCCAGATGGGCCCACGGTCTCTGTTGTATGCGGGGTTCGCCGCACGCTGCAGATCATACGTTGCGAAGAAACCGTTGAAGAGCTTGGCGCTATAGTAGCTCTCCCAAACGTTCTCGCGCCCATAGTTTAGCCGCCCATCACCGATGATGAAGTCCAGACCGCCGCGCTCCAGGTAGCGGCGATGCACTGCCGACAAGCCGGACGAAGTAATCTCCGTCGCCGCTGTGTCCTGCTTCCGATGCCAGCGCGTACCGGTTACGGAGATACCGGCGGTGAGCAAACGATCAATCGCGGTGTACGCGAAGCTTTCCGTTTGGCCGTCGTTCCAACCGATGCGTCCGAAAACGCCGACGATCTTTGGTGATCTCCTGCTCCGCATTGACGCCATAGCCGTACTTCAATGTGCCGTTGCGCGCGGTGGCATGCAGGTCGGGTGTAGTGTCGCTCGTCTGCGCCAATTGGAGTGCTTCACCGTAACGGCCCGAGTACGTATGCAGCAAAAATCCAAGCACGCGGACAGCGCCGGGGTGGTGCGCGGCTTCATAACGAACTTCACCTTCCGCCATGTCGCCGCGGTTTACTAACAAACGCCGGTCGAAGCGCAAACCGTTCGCGACACGTGGTTCAGCCACGCTCGCCGCGCGCACCGACCAGTGCTTCAGATGCACCTCTTGCACCACGCCCCAGGTGTAGCCGCGCGTATCTGCCGGATAATCCCACGCGCCGTTGTACATCACGCCCCAGCCAAGGAACTGCGTGCGCGGATCGTGCGAGTAGCGGTTGTTGTCGAAGAAATCGGTTACGGTGAAGCGCCCCAGGATGACGGTGTAGCGATTCATCGGCCGTGTGCCCGCAAGCTGATTCTCTTCGCTCTCGGAAGATTCCGTCTCGCCGCCCCAGCCGAAGTCGTGCTGTACGTAGAGTCTTGCAAGGTATGGTTTCGGAGTTGCCGACGCGACGCGCGGCAGTTCTCCATTCGCGAAGTTCGCCAAACCGGTCACGCCGCTGAAGCCTCTGCCGCCCGCAATCTCGGGATCGAAATAGAGTTGCGTATTGGCGCCCAGACGGAAGCCGAAGAACAACGTGGTCGTTAGCGAGACATCGCGCTCCGGGTACGCGTGCAGGCTGTTCGGGCCTTCATAAAGCGAGCGGAACCGGCCGTGGTATTGGCCGACAGCCGTGGCCTGATAGTAGATATTCCAGCGCTCGGGGGCCGCGGGTTCGTCTGGAGTTTGATTCTCTTGCTGACGGGGAACGGCGCCGCCCTGTGCAGGCGGATTTTCTTGCGCAGCGCCAAGCGCGCAGCAAACGGCGGCGAGGGCGAGCCCTCGAAACACAAATGTCACCGAATGCTCGCGCTTAGCTGAGGCTGTGCTTCCATCGTTGCTAGTGTCGCGAATGGAGCGCGAGGATGTCTACCGCTTCGCGACGTTGCTTATTCCGGCTTGACGCCGTTCAACGCTGCCATCGCCATCGTGCCGCCGAGGCCCATTGTTTCCACTACAGACGACGGGACGATGACCATGGACCCGCGTTCTTTGATGGCTTCGTACAACATGTTCATTGCGCGCAGATGCAGAGCCACTGGATTCGACTGATACGTCCCTGCGGCCTGTGTGAACTTTTCGGCGATTTCTACTTCTGCCTGACCCAGGATGTTACGGGCCTGGCGTTCGCGCTCGGCTTGCGCCTGGCGTGACATGGCATCTTCGAGTGCCTGAGGGATGCGCACATCGCGAATCTCTACGGACTGCACGGTGATGCCCCAGGGGTTCGTTTTCTCATCCAGAATGCGCTGGAGTTCGTGCCCCATCGACTCGCGCTCGGTGATCATCTGCGCGAGTTGATGCCGCCCAATTGATTCGCGCAGCGCTGTCTGCGCACTTTGCATGATGGCTTGCACGAAATCTTCCACCTCGAGGATCGATTTCTCGGCGTTCCAAACGAGCCAGAACACGATCGCGTCTACGTTCACCGGAACCGTGTCGCGCGTCAGTGTGGACTCGGCTGTCACGCTCGCGACGCGCACGCGCTGGTCAACGAATGGGCTGAGCCGGTCCAGGATCGGAACGACATGAAACAGCCCCGGCCCGCGCAGACCCGCGTAACGGCCCAGGCGCAGCACCGCGACCTTTTCCCACTGATCCGCAACTTTGATCGACAGCAGTAGGTACACGCCGGCGAGCACGCCGATGCCGAGCACCACCGGACTGCCGGTCAGCGCGATACCGGCCGCGCCCGCGAGGAAGCAGATCGCGCACAGCGCCACGGCCACTCCGCTGAAATTCACACCTGGTTGCTTCCACATGGAATCATCTCCTCTTCTTTGTATGGTTCTGTTGAGCATTCAAGACCTCCACCAGCTCGCTGATCGTGAAGCCTTCGGCGCCGGCGCGAGTTACGAACTCAGTCGCAAGCTGTTCGAGTCTCTCCTCGCGTTCGCGGTCGTTCTGTTCGACCTTCTTGTCGCTGATGAAGGTGCCGCTACCTTGTTGCGTTTCGAGCAGGCCGCGAATTTCCAGTTCACGATAGGCGCGCACGACGGTGTTCGGGTTCACAGAAAGATCGACGGCAACCTGCCGCACCGTGGGCAACTGATCGCCGCTGCGCAGTTTGCCCGAGGCCACGCCGCCGATGACCTGGTCGATAATCTGGCGGTAAATCGGAACGCCGCTCGAAGGGCTGAGCCGGAATTGCATTACATGACTAATGTACTAGTTAAATAGAACAATTGTCAAGAGGCAAGGAAGTGTTTATTGCAGACGTACCGTTTTGCCTGTCTTTGCAGATTCACGGGCGGCGCTGAGTATTTCAACTACGATCATGTTGTTCTCGAGCGAAGACAGTCCTGCCGGCTTGATGCGTTTGTGGGCGACGGCTCGTAAATAAGAGATCGAATCCGTTTCATCAGCAGGCAGTGCGGGTGAGTTGTGCAGCGTTTCCTTCGCATCGCCCTCGCCGCGCGTGTGCAGCACATCGCCGCCAGTAGCGACGGCAGACCCGTGCGCCGTGTACACCTCGAAGTCCTTCCGCGAGAACGGCCAGTTCCATGAAGCCTGAATGACCCCCTGCGCTTTTGGATATTGCACCAACACGGTTGCCTCGTCATCCACGCGCGCGTAGATGGCGGGCTTTTCGGTTTGCGTAATCGCAGTGACGGCGATGGGCCGCTGGTTATTCATCATCCATGTCATCAGGTTGGCGCCGTAGCAGCCAAAGTCGAAAAGCGCGCCGGCGCCATTTTTGGCAGGGTCCGTCAACCAGCCGAGAAACTCCGGGCCAACGTTGATTTCTTTCGGCCCGTTGTGGCCGTCCATCGCAACCATCCGGCGTATCTCGCCCTGGTTGGCGAGGAAGCGGCGAAGTTCGGCATGGCTTCGATACCAGGTGGTCTCGTAGTTCACGATGACGTTGATCGCGCCGGATGCCGCAGCCTTCTGGATGCGGCGTGCGTGCTCGTTACTGACGGCGAGAGGCTTCTCCATCATCACGTCGATGTGCCGCTTCGCAGCAGCTTCGACGACAGCCGGATGGTCAAAGGTGTTGGTGAACGAAGCAACCGCCTCTGGCTTGACACGATCGAGCATGGCGCCCAGATCAGTGAAGAACAATTCCGGTTTGAAGCCGTATTTCTTTCCGTACTGAGCCTGCAGCGAAGTGTCGGGATCAAAGATTCCTACGATCTGCACGTCGGTACGCTTCACCGCGCCGCGGAAGAATCCATCGACGTGGCCGTGCACCAGTCCTGCGATTGCGACGCGCAGCGGTGGTTCGGGAGCTTGAGCAAGAGCGGGCGCGACGCACAACATAAGGCCGAGCAGAAGGCGAATCATGCGGTCTAGCATACTAGGCCGGGCTCATGCGCTAGGCACTACTCTTCAAGTGAAATCCCGCTTGCTCACGCGCGCGGCACGTATGCGGGTGCTCGTCGACTATTCGCGTGCATTCGCGGCGAGAACACCGGCGGGCCAGCCTTCGCGGCTGGTGACGCGGGTGCCAGCGATCGTCACGTCAAAGTCGCCGTCGTCGCCGTGACCGGTGAGGTGGGTCGTTGACCGCGAAGTGATGTCGATCTTCTTCCATTTGCCGCGCAGCACTTTCTCATAAGCCGCAAAGAAACGCTGGGCCGATGCTTCGTCCTGCCATTCTGAAGAGTAGAGCAGGGGATTCGTTTCCTTCCACTGATACACGCGATAGTGGCAGCCGCGCCACGCGGCCGCGAGTTGATCGGCTACTTCGCCTGAACCGAACTGCTCGAGCATCACATGGTGTTCGAGCGCGCCGAGCGTGCCATCGACGAGTCCCTTCAGTTTATGTACGCCCCTTGGCACTGCAGGTAACGGCGGTACGCGGTCATGGTCCCCATCAAAGTACGCATGAACGTTCAGGATCTGGCGCGTCGTGTCGGGCGGGTGCTCGAACACTTCCCGCCACGCCTTCCGTCCATCACGTGCGATGACCTGTTGCTGAAAGAGAGAGCCTTTCACGTACGGGAAGAGGAGGGTTTCGCGAAAGTAGAGCGGCGCGTGATCGAACTCGGGATAGTCGGGCTCAACCGCCTGCGAAGCGGCTTTGTCGTCAGGCGGCGGCTGGTTACGCTTGCGCTGGAACTCCACTTCTGAGGCGAGTAAAGTGGCCTGTCCTTCAACAACGGCTTCACGCGCCATAGCTTTCTCGCTATCGTTGCGCGCGCGCTTCAGGTACTTCGCGATGGAGTAATTCTGATCGGCAAGAGCATGCGCGAGTTCGTGAATCAGCGCATTGCTGCGCATTTCGGCGGGCGTCCAATCGGTGATAAAGAGCTGCTGATCGTGATAGTCGTAGAACGCGGCAGCCTGCTCTGTAATCAACTTGGCCGTGGCTTCACGGAGATTGTAATCGGCGGGTACGAAACCGAATTTTTTCAGTGTGATTTCTTCGGCGCGCAGTTCTTTGGGCTTGATCGTCTCCTGCATGCGCGCGTCGAAATACTTGCGCACGCCGGCGCGATCGATCGACCGGAAGCTAACTTGTTTTTTGACTCGGAAGCCGCTGATGCCCGCCAACTCCTGCATCGTGGCGTCTATCTCTTGACGCGTCGGAAGTTGCTGCGCGAGCGCCGCGGTAGCAAGTAGGGCCGGCAACCCCCAGCGAATGAGCATGAGCGCGGAAGTACACAGGATAGCGCGCTACAATAATGGAGTTCGTTTGACCGTTGGGTTCAATCAGGGAGACTAGTTTTGGCTGAAGCAAAAGACGACAAGTTGTTTAAAGCAGAGTATCTGGGCAGCGGAACATTCATCATTTCGAAGCCCAAGCGGAAAAAGACCAAAGCCCGCCAGTCGCAGTTGAAAAACACGACCCGCGGCTCGCGTCGATAGGCTGCGCGCGCTACCGGCGATTAGCCGCGTGGCGAGCAAGAGAGTTTAACCATGCGGCGAGAATGAGTCGCTGCATGACGAACGCCGTGCCAAGACTTCCGACCAACGTTGCCGTGAGGATCACTGGTTCCATCTTGTACCGCCTTTCTGATCATCTCTATTGCACGCCGGCTGCCAATTGAAAATCTCCTCTTGTAACCTGAATTCCATCGCAATTGCCGATGGACCGTTGCGCAGTTCGTACGGGCGTCATGCGCCTTACGCGTTGCGCACCATCGTCGAATTGCGGACGGACGACGGTTTCACCGGCTGGAGCGAAACTTACGGTGGAGAGAAGCCGCGTGCAGCGCTTGAAGCGTTGCGGCCCCGGATCGTAGGCATGAACCCGTTCCGCCTCGCGGAACTGTTTGCGGAGCTAACGGCAGGGCACCGGAACGAAGCAGACGTGAAGGGCGGGCGCTCGCAGACATTTCTCGTACCGGGTGAGAATCCGATGGACGAGAACCTCCGCACGTTTGCCGCAATCGAGATCGCCTGTCTGGACATCATCGGCAAAGCCACTGGGCAGCCGATGTGTGACGTGATTGGCGGGCGGGTGCGCGATGCAGTTCCGTTCTCGGCCTATCTTTTCTACAAAGACGGTGGCGGCGGCGGCTTGGGTGCCGATACTCGCGAAGACGAGTACGGCGAAGTTCTGGATGCCGCTGCCTGCGTGCGCGAAGCAAGGCAGATGATCGCGCAGTATGGCTTTCGTGAAATTAAGTTGAAGGGCGGCGTGCTTCCGCCGGAGGAAGAGATTGCCACGATCCGTGCGCTGCGGGAGGAGTTCGGCCCTGCCTATCCGTTGCGCATCGATCCGAACTGCGCATGGTCGGTCGATACCTCCGTGCATGTCGGTGAATCGTTGCGGCACGAGTTGTCGAACGGTGGCTATCTGGAAGACCCATGTCCGAGCCTTGAAGGCATGGCCGAAGTCCGGCGCCGCTTGCTGGCCGATGATGTGTTGCTTGCGAGCAATGTCGCGGTCACCAGTTTCCCGGATGTGGTGAAGGCGCGCGACACCGAAGCGGTGCAGATCGTTCTGTCTGATCCGCATTACTGGGGCGGGCTGCGCATGATGCAGCATTTGTCGCATGTTTGCGGTCTGCTCGATCGCGGCATGTCGATGCATTCGAACAATCACCTGGGTGTCAGCATGATGGCCATGACGCATGCGGCCGCCGCATGTCCAAACCTCACGTATGCGTGCGATACCCATTACCCGTGGCAGACCGCACAAGACGAAATTGTGGAAGGCGGCCGCATTCGTTTCGAGAACGGCAGCGTGCGCATTCCGGACAAACCGGGCCTCGGAATCGAGATCGACCGCGATCAGCTGGCGCGCGGTTGCGAGCGCTACGACAAGTTGACGTATCGCAAGCGCGACGACGAAGCCGAGATGCAGAAACATATCGATCCCGCGTGGAAACGCGTTTTGCCGCGCTGGTAGGTCAGTCCCAGGTAACACCGCGTCGGTGCAGTTCGCGCTGGATTTGTTCCAGCGATTCAAACTGCACGGCATCGATGCCGAAGCGGCAGGCTGCTTCCACGTACTCCGCAATATCGTCCGTGAAGAAGCATTCGCCCGGTTCACATCCAGCGGCTTTGACCGCGGCTGCGTAGATTTCGGACTGCGGCTTCATTGCTTTGACTTCATACGAGAGAACGAACGCATCGAAGTGCTGCAGTTGCGGCAGCTTGTCTTTGAGCCCCTCGAAGTGGATCACGTTGGTGTTGGATAGCAACACCGTGCGGTAGCGGCGGTGAAGCCCCTCGATCATGGCTGCGGGGATGTACGTCTCATCGAGGAAAATCGAATTCCAGATTTCGCGGAACTGTTCCCGGTTGAGCGGGGTGTCGAGTGCTTCCCCGAGCCGTTGAACGAACGCATCGGGTTCAATCAGGCCGGTCTCAAATTGGGGAACCAGTCCGCTCGCCCGGATACGCGTGGGGATCTCGGCAGCGGGAATGCGGCACAGCGACTCGAGCGCGCGGTACCCGCGTTGAAAATCGAACGGGATAATGACGCGTCCGAGATCGAAAATGATGGCCTTGAGCATAATTATGTTTACGAAATTCCAGCGGATTGAGTGACACTCGATTTACGTCGTGCGGAAGGTTGTAAAACCAACAGCCTTATATGGCTTATCACAACTTTTTGTCTTGACTTGATACCGGCTTCCTTTACACTAAACAAAGACGCTTGGCTCGTTCAGCAGGGGTTTTTTCCCGGTAATTGGAGGATACATGCATAAACTAGGCTCTCGATCATTGGTAGCACTTCTCGTGGCAGCACCAGTGTCCGTATTTGCCGCAGCGCCGAGCATCGGCGTCGCGCTTTCGGATGGCACGCTGACCATCAACAACGCACGAACCGCAGGGAACGCCACGCTGTTTGAGGGGAACACCATTGAGACCGGCGCTTCGTCCTCTCGCCTTCAGTTGAATAGCGGCGCAAGTGTTCAGTTGTCCTCAGATGCCCGCGGTACGGTGTACAACGGCAAGCTGGTGCTCGATAAGGGCGCGACACAGTTCGACGGTAAGAGCTTTGAAGTAAATGCCCGGACGCTGCACATCGTGGGTAACGATGCTCGCGTAAGCGTAATGGGGAACACTGTGGAAGTTGCCGCATTGACGACACCTGTCCGTGTTTCCAACGCACAGGGTGTACTGGTTGCCAACCTGGAGCCCGGCAAGGCCCTCGACTTCACGCCTCAGGATGCCGGTGCCACGGCGGCTCAGCAGACAACGACGACCGAAACGACCACCACGAAGAAGAGCAAGCGCAAAGCTGCGGCTGGTGCGGCGGGCGGGGGAGCGATGACAGGCGCAGTGATCGCCGGTGTTGTAGTAGCAGCGGCGGTTGGTGTGACTGCGGGTGTTCTCGCGACGCAGAGCGATGGCGGCGGTACCTGCCTGAGCGGTTGCAAGTAAGACAAATTCTCCCAAAGCACGAACGAAGAGGCCCGGAGCAGCGATGCTCCGGGCCTCTTCGTTTTTAGCGGCGCCTTTTTGCGATTGGTATCGCGCCGATCACGGCAACAATGGAACCAGTGGCCAACCACAAAGCGTCGCGGCCGCTCTCGATGCCATTGAACGTGTAGTTGTTGAAGAACAGTCCTTTAATCAGGATGATGCTCGCGGCGAGTGCAAACAAAAGCAGCAGCCACCGTGCTACACCTGCTAGCGCCAGGAGGACGCACAGCAGGCCGGCGGCCCCGAGTCCCAGTAACCAGACCTTGACGGTTACCTCATCAAATGGAAGCCAACCGATATGCAGCGAGGCGTTCCCACTGAGCGCGGCAAGACCACCCGCGCCGACCGCCATCAAACTCAGAACTCCTTCAAAGATATAGCTATAACCGCGCAGAACGTGGCGGACCAATGCCAAGAGGCGATCCCCTTTCGAACTGAATTATACGCTTGCCGGGGAACTGGTCTCGAATTCACACGTGCCGCGCGCGTGAGCAGCGGAAACTATAAGAAATGGAGCGCACTGACAGCGCTGAGTTACAATAGGTTAACTGTTGCTTCGCCTTTTCAACTAGATATGCAGACCGGAGAGCCTCTCGGGAGACGTGCGCAGGAGATCCTGTATGCGATCGTCCGCTCGTATATAGAGACGGGCGAGCCGCTTGGCTCGCGCACAATCTCGAAGCTGCAGAACAACGCCTTGAGCGCGGCTTCCATCCGCAACGTGATGGCTGATCTGGACGAAGCCGGGTATCTTTACCAGCCGCATACATCTGCCGGACGAATTCCCACCGCAAAGGCCTTTCGCTTTTTCGTCAACACGATTCCGGAACGCGCGATGACTGCTGCGGAATCAATGCGGGTGCATGAGCGTTTCCGCGATGCGCGCTCGATGGAGCAGCGAATTGAACGCTCCTGCCAGATGCTCACCGAACTGACTCATAACATGGGCATTGCTGCGGCGATGCCGACCAGCGATCAGTCGCTCGAACAGGTAGAGTTTGTCGCGCTCGCCGACCGGCGTGTGTTGATGATTGTGGCGACGCGCGACGGAATGGTGCACAACCGTGTTGTCACCCTCAACGAGGCGATGCCTCAGCAGACGCTTGAGTCGTTACGCGATTACATCAACCACAATTTCGCCGGATGGATCATTTCCGATGCGCGCCGGGAGTTGTTGCGGCGTATTGAAGAAGAGCGCGCGGCTTACGATGCCGTACTGCAGCGGCTGACGGTTCTGTATCGCGAAGGTTTGCTTGATGTGGCGCAGCATCCTCAGGTTCACATGGAGGGCGCATCGAACCTGTTCGGCCTTGATCTGCACCTGACGCGCGAAACCATGCGCGACCTGTTCCGCGCCCTGGAAGAGAAGCGGCGCATTGTGGAACTGCTGGATCGCTTCATCGAAGAGCACGGCGAGCTGCGTGTGCACGTCGGGCTTGGCGATGTGCATCCCGCGATGAGCGAACTTTCGCTGATCGGGCTTTCCATTCCGCAGCCCGGGGGCATGCTGACGCGGATCGCGGTGCTGGGGCCCATGCGTATGAATTACTCCCGAGTCATGACGGCGGTACGGCAGATCGGGCGCGCTTTTGAAGGCGGACAAAGCTAGTTTTTTCGCGCTTCTGCTAATCTAAAAAGTGCTTTGAGTACCCCGACCCCCGAACCAAATCTGGCCGATCTGTCGTCGCAGGGAGCCAAAGATCCAGTGGAAAGCGTATCCGGAGTTGACCTCGCGGCGCAGCTTACCGCGCTTACGACCGAACGCGATCAGCTCCTGCAGGACAAGGCGGAATTACAGGACATGCTGCTGCGCCGGCAGGCGGAGTTCGATAATTTTCGCCGCCGCACAGAACGCGATCGCGCCGATGTGACGCAGTACGCCGGCATGGAAACCGTCCGTGACATTCTGCCGCCGCTCGACGATTTCGAACGCGCGATGAAGGTGGAGAGCTCTGATAAAGAGTACGCGCGTGGAATTGAGCTGATCTACCAGCGCATGCTCGACTCTCTGAAAAGACTCGGGTTAGAGCCGATCGAGACTGAGGGCAAGATGTTCGATCCGCATCTGCATCAGGCGGTCGAGAAAGTTCCGGTGGACGATTCGACTCCGGACGCGCCTAAGGATCATCAAATACTTGGAGAATTTCAGCGGGGCTACCACTACAAAGGTAAGTTACTGCGCCCCTCCATGGTGCGCGTGGCAGTTCGCTCTTAACGTTCAACAACTATGCCCGTGACGAAACGCGATTACTACGAAATCCTCGGCTGCGAGCGGGGCGCCGACGACCAGACCATCAAAAACGCGTACCGCAAGATGGCTTTGGCGCATCATCCAGACCGAAATCCTGGCGATCGCGCGGCGGAAGAAAAGTTCAAAGAGGCGGCGGAGGCGTACAGCGTTCTCTCTGACGGGCAGAAGCGCGCGGCGTACGACCGTTACGGCCATGCAGGCGTGCAAAGCGCATCGGGTGGGTCGGGCTTTGATCCGAATGAGATGGATCTGGGCGACATCCTCAACCAGTTCGGGTTCGGAGATATCTTCGGCGGGGGTTCCCGTTCGCGAACCAGGGCACAGCGCGGCGACGATGTCCGCTACGACCTGGAGTTGAGTTTCGAAGATGCCGCGTTCGGCATGAGTGCCGATATTCAGGTACCGCGTTACGAAGCCTGCGACCACTGCAAAGGGAAGGGCGCGGAACCCGGCACGGGCACGTCTACCTGCCCGCAGTGCCATGGCAAGGGCGAGATGCGCTACCAGCAGGGGTTCATGGCGGTGCGCCGCACGTGCCCACAATGTAACGGCGCGGGACAGATCATTCGCGAAGCTTGCCGCGACTGTCGCGGTGAAGGCTACAAGCGGGTGAACCGCAAGCTCAAAGTGAACATTCCGGCTGGCGTCGCGGATGGCAACCGGCTGCGGCTCGCCAACGAAGGCAACCCGGGCGCAAACGGCGGGCCCAATGGCGACCTGTACGTGTTCATCAAGGTCCGCGAGCATGAGTTCTTCGAACGGCGCGAAAACGATCTGCATTGCGTGGTGCCCCTGAACATTGCGCAAGCCTCGCTCGGCACTGAGATTGACGTGCCCAGCCTGGAAGAACCGATCAAGCTGAAGATTCCGGAAGGCACGCAGAACGGCGCGCGGTTCCGTCTTCGTAACCGCGGCATCGCGATTCTGAATAGCACGTCACGCGGCGACATCATCGTGCACGTCGAAGTGAAGGTGCCCCTGAAGTTGACACGCGAACAGCGCAAATTGATGGAAGAGCTGCGCGATACTTTGCCGGTCAATAACGCGCCTCACGAGAAGAGCCTCTTCGACAAGCTCAAAGAGTACTTCGCCTAGAGATCTGCGGGCGTAACCAAGTGGGTAACGCGATTCCCTAACGGTCGCGGTCGGCAAAGCCGCGCGGTTTGAGGGTAATACATTGGATTCTCAACTCTGGCCGGGCTTTCAGCCTTTTCTCGGCGACCGGATTCTTACCGTCCGCCGTGGTGAATCCCTTGCCGGCGCGCTAGCATGGCGCTCCATCGTGGAGGATGAACGCGAGATCCTCTATCTCGAAACAGCCCCGGCGTTTCGCCGCCAAGGGATCGCGAGTGAACTCCTCACTCAGCTCCTTGGAGATTGGCATGGCACCACTTTCCTCGAGGTACGCGAATCGAACGAAGCGGCCGTTCGGCTCTATCTTAAATTCGGTTTTACCGCCGTCGGGCGGCGCGACGGGTACTATACAAATCCGGACGAAGCGGCTCTTGTTCTGAAATTTTCTTCATGATAATGTCTGGGTAGACGACCAGCTTTCCATAGGCTGGGCGCCACTTCAATTTGAATGAAGTGAAGCTACCCACCGCGCGCCACGCATTCATTCGCGTGCGGCGAGGCAACTCCACTCTGGGAGGTATGCCAAGAATGGAACGGAACGCCCAAGAAGAAATTACAGCGCACCTGATGCAGACGAATGAGAGCTTTCGCTCGCTTTGCGAGAAGCACCATGAGTACGACCGCCTGGTCTACGAACTCGAGCAGAAAGCCGATTTCACTCCGGAAGATGAAATCGAAGAACATCGTCTGAAAAAGATCAAGCTTCGGCTCAAAGACGAAATGCAGCAGGTGATTGGGCAATACCGCGCCCAACACGCCTGATCGCTTTCAGGCTGCGCGAAAATCAGAGCAAGGCCCGGGTCGCCAGATCCGGGCTTTTTGTTTTATGGACGAACCGGTTCGCATCCCCATCACCGACATCTTCGACCTGCATAGCGTGCCTGCGCGCGACGTGGTCGCGATCGTCGAGGCCTATCTTGAAGAGGCGCATGCTCTTGGTTTGACGGCTCTGCGAATCATCCACGGGCGGGGAATCGGGGTGCAGCGCGAAGCCGTGCGCCGTGTCCTCGCGCGAACGCCGTTTGTGGCTGCTTACCGGGATGCCCCGGCCGAGGCGGGTGGTTGGGGCGCGACTATCGTTACTCTAACGAGCCATTAAGCTTTTACCGAAGTTTCACAACCCGTGCATGACGTTTTGCTCGCAAGCGCGCAAGATCGCAGCAGGAGAGCGAAATGCGAAGAGGTCTTGTGTTGCTTGCGGCGATCACACTCATCGGGCGGATCAGCGATAGCATCTGCGCCGCGGCGCACCATCCTGCAGAAGAACATGGCGTGCCCGGTATGCCGGACCACGAGTGCACCATTGCGTGTGTACGCGGCGGGGCGAGCTATGTGCTGGTGAGCGAAGGCCGCGTGTACCCGCTGAGCGATCAGAGCCGCGCGATGGTGGAAGCAAACGCCGGTAAGGTGGTTCAACTAACGGGCGAACTGCAAGGGACGACGTTGCGCGTATCTGCTGTGAAGAGGCAGCCGTAGCTTGCGCTCGCTATGGATCTCACTGGCGTTGGTGCTCGCCGTCATGTGCGGCGGTTTCGCGTGGCTGCGCGCAGAGGGATTGAGCGCGCGCAACAAACCAGGCCACACGGAAACAGCGCTCGCACATTTCGCATTGCATACGGGTATTCCAACAGCTGCGAAGGCGATGCGCAGCGCGACGGTCTTGAGCCCCGATGCGCAACTCGAGGCGCGAAGCTTGTACTCCGAGAACTGCGCCGTGTGTCACGCCATGCATGGCAACGGTCAGACCGTGATCGGCGCGCGGTCTGTCACCCGGAGTGCCGGATCTATCGAGCGCCGAAGTACAACAGCTTTCGGATGGGGAACTCTTCTACGTGATCCGCAACGGTGTGAGGTTCACGGGCATGCCGGCCTGGGACTACGCCGATGAACAAGTCTGGGGCCTGGTGAGGATCGTGAGAAGCTTTCGATCTGCGCCAAAATGAAACTCGAAGTACGCGCGTGAGTGGTTAAATGAGGAGGAACAAATGAAAAAGACTCTTTCTCGCGCGCTTACTGCTGCCCTTAGTTTCGCTGCATCGGGCTTGTTTGCCCAGGTCCAAACCATCGTGCCTCCGCCCGTACCCGGAGCCAAGCCAACCACACTCGAACGGATCAAGGTTCATGGCGCGGCGCTGGAGGGCAATTTAGAAGGCGATGCAGTCGATCGCGATGTGTTCGTGTTTCTTCCGCCTGGATATCACCAGAACAACTCACGCAGGTACCCGGTGGTGTATGCGCTACACGGCTACTCGATCGGCGCGGAGCAGTGGACCGGCGAGATCCATGTGCCGCAAACGATCCAAGGGGCCTTTGCGCAAGGCGCGGCCGAGATGATCGTGGTCTTGCCTGACTCGAAGACTTTTCATAATGGCTCGATGTACTCGAGTTCGGTCACCACGGGCAATTTTGAGCTGTTCATCGCCCACGATCTGGTCGCCTACATCGACGCGCATTACAGGACGATCCCTGATCGCAAGAGCCGCGGCTTAGTCGGCCACTCGATGGGCGGCTACGGTGCAACGCGCATCGGCATGAAGCACGCCGATGTGTTCGGCAGCCTGTACATCATGAGCCCGTGCTGTCTTTCGCCGAGACCAGCGGGCCCCGTGAATGCGGAAATGCAGAAGACGCTGGAGGCAGTGAAGACTCAGGAAGATTCGGCGAAGTTGCCGTTCGGTCTGCGCGCGCAGCTTGCGACGGCAGCGGCATGGTCTCCTAACCCGAAGAACCCGCCCTTGTACCTGGACCTTCCGGTGAAGGATGGCGTGTCTCAACCCGACGTGCTTGCGCGCTGGACCGCCAACTCACCGCTCGCTTTTATCGATCAGTACATCGACAACTTGCGCCGCTATCGGGCGATTTCCATTGATGTAGGCGATCAGGATGGCTTGCGTATCGACACCATCAAGTTGCACGAGACGCTTGATAAGTACGGGATCGCGAACACCTTTGAAATCTACTCGGGCACCCACACCAGTCGCGTTGCGGACCGGTTTCAAAATCACGTGATGAAGTTCTTTAGCGATACGCTGGCGTTCCGGTAAGTTGGGCGGCCGCCATGCCGCACGCATGCGAAAGCTACAGTTAGAATAAAAAGGTGCGGGTCCTTTCCTTCTTTATTGCCACTTCCTTATTAGCTGCTGCTGTCCAGAATTACTGCGAGTGCCTGACGGCGGTGTTCAGCCGGAAGCACGCGTCGACGCGCGCGGCGGCGTCCACTTGATTTACCTGGGCGGTGCGCCGGGGACGTCCGACGTCTTCTATATTCATCGGGCTCCGGGTCAGCACGACTTCTCGAAACCGCTGCGAGTCAACAGCATTGCGGGGAGCGCGATTGCGTTAGGGACAGTGCGCGGTGCTCACCTTGCGTTGGGCCGCAACGGCCGCGTGCATGTGGCATGGAACGGAAACGGCAGCGATGCCAAAATGCAGTACGCGCGCATGAATCCGGCGGGCACTGCTTTTGAGCCGCAAATCAGCGTCATGACACACACCAGCGGGCTTGATGGCGGGGGAACGATCGCCGCCGACGAAATGGGCAACGTTTACGTTGCGTGGCACGCACGCGGTGATGTTCAGGGCGAGTCTCACCGGCGCGTCTATCTCGCTAAGTCTACGAACGATGGCACATCGTTCGCGCCGGAAGTGCCGATCTCTGACGAGCGTGCCGGCGCCTGTGGGTGCTGTGGCATGGCCGCGCTGGCCGCTCACGGACAAGTCCAGTTCCTGTATCGTTCAGCCGGAGGCGATGTCCACCGGGACATTCACTTACTTACTTCCAAGAACAACGGAGCATCGTTTGACGACAAAGTAGTCCAGACCTGGGAGCTGTCGGCATGCCCGATGAGCACCGAAAATTTCACTGACGGCAAGCAAGGGATTCAGATGGCTTGGGAGAACCAGAATCAGATCTATTTCTCCCCGTCAGAAAAGATCAGGTCAATCGAAGTACCGGGTGACCCGAAAAACCGTAAACATCCTGCCATCGCGGAATCCAGCGGACGCATTCTGCTGGCGTGGACGGAAGGTACGAGCTATCGAACAGGTGGGAGCCTTGCCTGGCGCGAGTTTGACGCGGCCGGCAAACCGATTGCCGAGCAGGGCAGCGTGCCCGGAGTTCCCGCGCACAGCGACGTGGCGGTCTTTGCCACACCGGACGGCCGCTTCTCCATCGTCTACTGAAGCTGTTTGTTAAACTGAAGAGCAAAGCCGGTGTAGCTCAGTTGGTAGAGCATCTGATTTGTAATCAGAGGGTCGCAGGTTCAATTCCTGTCGCCGGCTCCAATTTTACCTGGTTGCATAGCGATGCGCGTGATCTCTGATCACCGGAGATGCGGCCGCGTCCGAGAGTAAGTACTCATCGCCTTTCCCCGGCAGGCCGATCATCCAGACCAAATCACCCGCGCATTTCTGTTCCTCGATCACTTTGACCCACGCCGCATAGACACTCTCTCTCGCGCTGGAGGCAGGCATGCCGAACTCTTCCAGGAGCACCGGCTTGCCCGCGCTCTTTGCGGCGTCGAGGTGCTGTTGAATCCACGTGACGCCGAACTGTTCGGCCTTGTCGCCCTTGGACCATTGAGTCGGATAAAGATGAAAGGTACCAAGGTCAATCTGGGGAATAGACATAATTGCGGGACTATCTACTCCGCATGAGCCGTTATAAAGCCAGTCGCGTGAGAACAGGCCACGATTGAAGAAGCCCTCGTCGCCGGCCGCGATTAGCTGATTCGGCGATAACGTTCGTATGTGGGCGCTCATCTCCGACATCCACTGCGTCAGCAGATCGCAGTTATTGGGGTCGCCCGGCGCGCGAGGTTCATTTGCAATTTCCCATGCAAGAATAGCCGGGTCGTCAGAGTAGGCCACCCCGGTCAATGTGTTACGTCTGGTGATAATTTGCTGGGTGTACGAACGGTAAGTGATTCTGGCGAGTGGATCCCGGTAAACGTCCAAGGGATCTTGCAGGTTGAGCCAGCGCTGGTACTCTGGCAGGCCGCCGTAATCGGCGTGATAGTTTGTCAGAGTCAGAATCAGCCGGATGCCGCGCTCACCGGCAAGTTTCACGGCGCGATCAAGACGTACTAAGCCGGCCTCGGAGTCGACCAGCTCGGGTGCCGTGCTCCCTGCTTGAAGGTACTGGAAAGAGATCGACGAGGTGTCTGCTGAGGGAGTGCGGGAGGAGTCGGAAAATGCCCAGATGCGGAGAGTATTGAAGCCGAAGCTTGCAGCTAAATCCAGAATCGCCGTCTGCTCGGCCTCGGAACTAAATGCAAAGTAGTAGCAATTCGCACCGCAGACAAAGAAAGGGCAGTCGTCCAGGAGCAACTGGTCGTGCCGGCGCTGCACGAAACCGGTAGCGCCGGTACTGCCCATGACCAGAGACTAAGCGGCTTTCTTGGCGGCCTTCTTGGAGGCGGCCCAACGCTTACGCTGAGCTGCGGCGATACGTTCACGCGCTTCCGGGCTCATCGTGCGCCGTTTCTTCTGTCCACCCGCTGCTGGTGTGCTGCTGACCGCTTGAGGAGCGCTCTGCTTGACGGGCGTCGGAGCCGGGCGGCTTTCGCCGCGAAGCGAACCACGGATCTCGTCAATGCGGCCCTGGATCTCCTGTCTCTTCTGTTCCAGGCCTATAAGCGCCGCTTCTAATATGAGTTCGTCGAACTTGGATGGGTTAGTCACTAAGTTCAGTATAACTCTAAGAAAGCACCTTCTTAGCAACTACTCCGGCAACATCGGTTAGCCGGAAGTCCCGCCCACTGTAACGGTACGTCAATTTCTCGTGATTCAGGCCAAGCAGGTGGAGTACTGTCGCGTGGAAGTCATGCAGGTGCATCCGGTCTTCGACGGCATAGTAGCCAATCTCGTCTGTCGCGCCATAGATAAAGCCGCTCTTGACGCCTCCGCCAGCCATCCAGATGGAGTAGCCATAGGGATTGTGATCGCGCCCGTCGCCGCCCTGTGAGACCGGAGTGCGCCCGAACTCGCCCGCCCAAATGACCAGGGTATCTTTCAGCATTCCCCGAGATTTCAGGTCTTTCAGCAGTCCCGCTATGGGCTTATCCACTTCGCGAGCGTTCTCCGTATGTTTGGTGAACAGTTCTCCGTGCTGATCCCACTTATAGCTGTGGGTACATTGGATATACCGAACGCCGCGTTCTGCCAGCCTCCGCGCCAGTAAACACTGCCAGCCGAAATCTCTGGTGGCTTCTTCGTCCAGACCGTACAGCTTACGCGTAGCGTCAGTCTCCTTCTCTACCTGGAAGGCCTCGGGAGCTTGTGATTGCATCCGGAAAGCAAGCTCATAGGCCTGAATGCGCGCTTCGAGCTGCGGGTCGTTCACATGCAGGGCCGCGTGGCGTTGATTGATGTTCTGCAGCATATCGAGCTCGAAACGCTGCTGGTCGGATGAGTAATGCTTGTTGAGCAGATACTCGATCGGCTCGCCTTTGATCTCATCTACCTTCATGCCCGCGTTCCCGATCGCGGTGCCCTGATAAGTGCCGGGTAGAAACGCCGAAGCCCAGTTCTTAGATCCGCCGTGCGAGAGGGCGGGCTTGATCGTGATGAAGCCCGGCAGATCGCGGTTTTCGGTACCCAGCCCATACAGCACCCAGGAACCCATGCTGGGCCGGGTGAAAGTGCTGGTCCCGGTAAACGTCTGCAGTAGTGCGGCTCCATGGTCGACACCTTCGCCGACCATCGAGCGCACCACGCACAGATCATCGGCACAGGTCGCGACATGCGGAAACAGAGAGCTGATCGGGATGCCGCTTTGCCCGTGCTGCTTGAACTCCCAGGGCGATTTCATCAGCGGGCCGGCATCGCCGCCTGCGAACGCGAGTGGACGCTTGATGGGCAGCGGCTTGCCGTCATCACGCGTGAGCCGTTCTTTCGGGTCGAACGTGTCAACACTGGAGGGCCCGCCGTGCATGAAAAGGAAGATGACGCGCTTGGCGCGAGCAGGGAAGTGCGGTGCGCGAGGCGCCGTAGGACTCTCGGGCTCAGCTGCCATCAACGGAGCAGCATCGGCCAGTAAGCCGGCCAGGCCGAGGAACCCAAAGCCGCAGCCCGCCGCTCGCAAAGCCGCGCGCCGCGACACCGGCTTCTCCTGCTGATGAATCAGCCGCGCGATCTTTTGCATATCCTGTGGTTTCATGCCGGGTTACTCCAGGTAAAGAAATTCGTTCGAAGTGAGCAGGACGTGACAGAAGCTCTGCCACGCTACGTCGGGTGTGACATGGAACTGTTGCTGGTAGCGCGTCATGTAAGTGAACGCAGCATCGGCTTCGTCGGAGGCCGGCGCACGATCCAGCACTTGCAGATAGATGCGATCCAGACGTTCGCGATCGCTCAACTGTGTGTTGCGGAGAATCGCCGCCGTGACATTCTTCGCACGTTCAGTTACAAACTCACTGTTCATCATGAACAGCGCCTGTGGCGCTACGTTGGTCAGCGCACGTTTACCGTTCACGGTGGTGGCATCGCCGAAATCGAACAGGTTTAACAGCGATGGTAAATTCGCGCGCCGCAGCGGCAGGTATACGGTACGGCGTTTCACCGTCTCGGGATTGAGGCTTAAACGACCCGAACTATTCTCGCCGTCGGTTCCGAAGCCGCTCTGCAGTGTGCCGTGCATCGTCAGATCCAGCGTTCCATCGAGCGCCAACATGCTGTCGCGAATCTCTTCGACGTCGAGACGCTGCCGGTTGAAACGCGACATCAGCAGGTTCTCCGGGTCCGCTTCCATTGTTTTGGCATCGGTGTCGGTGGCCATCTGGTACGCGTTACTCAGCATGATCATGCGTTGCATTTTTTTGATCGACCATCCTGATTCGATAAAGCGGCTCGCCAGGTAATCGAGCAGTTCGGGATTGGTGGGGCGTGCGCCCATGCGCCCGAAGTTATCCGGAGTGGCAACGATGCCCTCGCCGAAGTGCCACATCCAGATGCGGTTGACCATCACGCGCGCGGGCAGAGGATTGTCAGCGCGGGTCAACCACTCGGCCACTTCCAAACGGCCGCTCCCGCGAAACGAAGAAGGCGCGGGCGCAACCGGAGTCAGAATAGCTGGAACAGCGCGGGGCGCGTCTTCGCCCTCGTTGTGATAATCGCCGCGCAGCAATACTTTCTGTTGCACGGGCTTATCTTCATCCACCGCGTCAGCCATGTCCGGCTCCGGCGGGCTCTTCTTCTTGATCTCATCGGCTTGCGCGCGAAGTGCCGCGAGCTGAGTTTGAACCGCAGCGGGCAATGACTTCTCGCGCGCAGCATCATTCAAAGCGTATGGGCCGCCCTGGAAAAACACGGCGCGGAAGAACAGATCTTTGGTCTCGTTGTTCGCTTTGTCGTGCGCGAGCTCTCCGCTGTCGAGCTTTTTGCGATTGCTGACATAAACCTTGTCGCGCTCTTTGTCCCAATCGGCAATGCTCGCCTGATACCGGGCTTGGTAGCCCGATGCTACTGCCGCGGCCGTCTCATCGCTGGCTTTGTGCCAATCGGTAAGGTACGGGCGCAAATTCTTTACATCGCCTGGTTGTGGCGGCTCAAGGAACTTGACCCAGCTCTGCAATAGCGGTGCATCGAGATGCTTCGACGCTGCAGCGTCAGCCAACTTCACGCCGCCCTGATAGACGCTGCGCGCAGCCAACATGTAGTCCGCAACTTGCGCTGCCTGCTGTACCGCGAGCGGCCGCGACGACGTATCGATCAGCCGCTCGATCTCGAGCTTTTGAATCGCAACCTGTACCTGACTTGCTTGCCACGCCGCATAGGCATCTTTCGGCACCAGCGGACGATAGAGCAGCGACGCCACACCCTGATTGACCTTTTCGAAGCTGCGCGTGCTGGCGAACATTCCCACCATCGAGTAGTAATCCTTGGTGAGGATGGGATCGAACTTATGGTCGTGGCAGCGCGCGCATGCCATGGTCAGCCCCAGGAACGCACGCGAAGTTACGTCGACCTGCTCATCCCAGACGTCGTAGAGCATCTTCTTCTTGTCGACTTGCGCCAACGCTTTTGCACCCAACGCCAGGAAGCCGGTGGCGACGATGCCGCGCGGATTTACGTCCGCCGTGTGCGGCAAGAGATCCCCCGCCACCTGTTCACGCACGAACTGGTCATAGGGCACATCGTTGTTGAACGAATCGATCACGTAATCGCGGTAGCGCCAGGCGTAAGGATAGCGGTGGTCTTCGTCATTGCCGGTCGAATCCGCATAACGTGCAACATCCAACCAATGGCGACCCCAACGTTCTCCATAACGCGGCGAAGCGAGCAGCCGGTCGACCACCTTCGCGAAAGCCTGCGGCGATTGATCCGCCAGAAACTGCGCAATTTCCGATTCCGTCGGCGGCAGTCCCGTCAGGTCGAAAGTTGCGCGCCGGAGCAACGCCAGCTTAGTCGCGGGCGCTGCCGGCTTGAGACCTTTCGCTTCGAGCTTTGCCAGAATGAAACGGTCGATCGGAGTGCGCGCCCAGCGCGTGTCCTGCACCTCCGGCAGTGGCGTATCTTTGACCGGCTGAAATGCCCAGTACGCTTTCTGCGCCGGAGTGAATTCCTTCTTCGACCGGAGCCGCGATGACTGCAGCGGCCTGTTCCGCACCCGGCCACGGGGCACCCATCTTGACCCAGTTAGTCAGCGCCTCAATCTGGTCCGGCTTTAGTTTGCCGGTGGGTGGCATCTTGAGGCTGTCTTCATAACCAATGGCGCTGATGAGACGGCTCTGTTCGGCATGCTCTTTCGAGATAACCGCACCGCCCGCGCCGCCGCTCAATACTCCCGCGGCAGTCGATAGATCGAGGCCCGACGTTTTTAGCTTGCTGTTATGACAAGGCTGGCAGTTCGCGGCCAGCACGGGCCGCACATTTTTTTCGAAATAGTCCAGTTGTTCTGGAGTCTGCGCAAGAGCCGCTGCCGCGAGCGTAAGCGCACCGAAGAATCGAATTGCCGCCATAGCTGACTTAGTGTTCTCCTGCTATTCTCGCACCGCGACAGGTTCATGCTGCTGTAGACATGGATCGCTCCATGGGAAATGCTCAAGGCTGTCGATCAACACGTCCGGATGGCAAAGTGAGAGTTCTTCGCGCGTGCTGATTCCGGTGCAAACAGAGATGCTGCGAATGTTGTTTTCCTTCGCCGCCTGAATGTCGCTGGGAGCATCGCCCACCAGCAGAATGCGTTCTTGAGGTACTTCGTATCCCGCCTTCCTCACCTGATCGATCGCCAGTGTCGCCAATTCTCCGCGCGTGCAGGCCATCCCGGCGAAGGCGCCCCATCGGAAGTAGTGGCGGAGTCCAGCCTGCTCGAGCTTGCGCCAACCGATCTTCGCGAAATTGCCCGTGACCAGAGCCATTGGTATCTGGTGCGCTTCTAACGCGCCGAGCAACTCATGCACCCCGGGACAAGTCTTATCGAGAAGGGCGGGGCAGTGTTCCAGGTAGTAACGTTCCGCGGCGTCCATCATTGCCGGCATCTCGCGTTCCGCCATCTCGATCGAGCCGCCTGCGTTCACGATCATCTGCTGCAGAATGCCGGTATCGAGCATGCCATGTACCGGCACGCCCTCGGTGGTCGACTCCATCCCGAGCACGCTGCGCACTGCGGATACGAGCGCTTCGCGATGATGCTGGCCGGTGCGCCTGACCAGCGTGCCATCAATGTCGAAAAGCACGAGCGAGCGGATCATACAATCGGAAGAGTGCATAATTCAAAGTTTCGCGTAGGTCTGGTGCAGATGTCCTGCTCGCCCGACCCGGACCAAAATTTAGAGAAAGCGATCGCGCGGGTGCGGGAAGCGGCAGACCGCGGCGCGCAGATCATTTGTCTGCAGGAGTTGTTCCGGTCGCAGTATTTTTGCCGCGAAGAAGATGCGCGCCTGTTCGATCTCGCCGAGCCCATACCGGGACCGTCGACCGAAGCCCTGGGCCGCATTGCGAAAGAGAAAGGCATCGTGCTGGTCGCGTCTTTGTTTGAGAAGCGCGCACACGGGCTTTATCACAACACGGCGGCAATGATCGATGCGGATGGTGAGCTGATGGGGCTCTACCGCAAGATGCACATCCCGGACGATCCGCTCTACTTTGAGAAGTTTTACTTCACCCCAGGCGACCTTGGCTTTCGTAACTTCGACACGAAGTTTGGGCGCATTTCAACGCTGGTGTGTTGGGACCAGTGGTATCCCGAAGCCGCACGCTTAGCTACGTTGGGCGGCGCGAACATTTTGTTCTATCCCACGGCAATCGGCTGGCACCCTGCAGAGAAGGCGGAGTTCGGCGTTGCGCAGCATGATGCCTGGCGTACGATTCAGCGCTCACACGCCATAGCCAACGGCATCTTCGTGGCGGCTGTAAATCGCGTGGGCTTCGAAGGGCCCGCGGACCATGGCATTGAGTTCTGGGGCGGGAGCTTTGTGAGCGATCCGTTCGGGCGCGTGCTGGCCGAAGCGTCGCATGACCGTGAAGAAATCCTGGTTGTGGAATGCGACCCGCAGAAAATTGACGAGACGCGCCGTAACTGGCCCTTTCTGCGTGACCGGCGCATCGATGCTTACGCGCCGATTACGAACAGGATGCTGGTCTAACTTCCGACATGCAGACACCACGTGAAGCGGGCTTCCGCATGCCCGCGGAGTGGGAGCGCCACGAGGCGACCTGGATCGCGTGGCCCCACAATCGCGAGGATTGGCCCGGCCGCTTTCATCCGATCCCGTGGGTTTATGCCGATATCGTGCGCAACCTCGCGCAAGTGGAACGCGTTCGAATTCTGGTCAATACAGAAGAACAGGCGGATCGCGCGGCGCGGCTCCTTCGCCAGGTAGATGCGGATAAGACCGCGGTGGAGTACTTCGTCGTTCCAACAAACCGCGTGTGGACGCGCGACTCCGGCCCCATTTTTGTGAAAGATGCCAACGGCCGGGTGGCGATGACGAACTGGAAATTCAATGCCTGGGCCAAGTACAGCGATTGGCAATTGGACAACGCAGTGCCGGCGAAGCTCGCGCCGAAACTCGGGTTTCAGATGTGGACCCGCCACACTGTGCTCGAAGGCGGCAGCATCGATGTGAACGGCAGCGGTGTGTTGATGACCACCGAGGAATGCTTGCTCAGTCCGGTGCAAGCGCGCAATCCAAATCTTTCGCGCGAACAGATCGAGGGCGAGTTAAAGGACTATCTCGGCGTCGAGAGAGTTCTGTGGCTGCGCAACGGCATCGCCGGAGATGATACGCACGGGCACGTAGACGATCTCGCAAGGTTCACAGATGCCGGGACGATTGCCATCGCAGCGGAGAACGATCCGGACGATGCGAACTACCAATCGTTAAAAGAAAACCTGGAATTGCTCAAAGCGGAGCCATTTCGCGTCGTCACGATTCCGATGCCGCGCCCCGTGATCTTCAATCGGGTTCGCCTGCCTGCGAGCTATCTGAACTTCTACATCGCCAATGAAATGGTGCTGGTGCCAACGTTCAATGATGCCAATGATCGCGTTGCGTTGAACTCCATCGCGGAGCTTTTCCCAACGCGCCGCGTGGTCGGCATCTACTGCCGGGAACTGGTCTGGGGTCTTGGCACGCTGCACTGCATGACGCAGCAGCAGCCCGCCTAAGGCAGCAGAACCAACTCGGTGCGCGGGAACGAGAACTTGCGCGCCTGCTGATCGAACACGTTGACCTGGCAGATATAACGGCCCGGCGTTAGCTTCGCGAGCGGCACCTGAAAGCGTACAGGCAATGCAGTAGGCCGATCGGCGATGGTCTGCGATAACCGCACCGGCTGCGATTCGAACGCTTTCACCCGGTCGCTCGCCCGGTAGAACGTGAGTTCTGAGCTGACTGCCGGAGTGCCTGACGTTTCGTTGGTGGCAGGATCATAAACCTCGAGATACACGTACAGGTTCTGGTCTTTCTTGAACACGCGAGTGATGCTCGGCGCAAGCTTCTGTCCGTCGGCGATCAACGGGTTGCCCGCGCCGGCTTTCTTGCTCTTATCGGCAACCCCGACAGCTTCAGAGACAGGGGCCAGCTGATTGGACCAGACTACGGAGCTCAGGCGCAGTTTGTCCTTCGCGTTATCAAGATCAGGAACAATCACCTTCGCTTCGAAGGTGCCCATCTTGCCGGTCTGATTTTCACGCACCAGAACTTTGAACTGGTAAGGTCCGGGAGGCAGCGTGAAGCCGGTGTCGTATTGAAATGAACGGCTCTGCGCCTGGCTCGTCTTCGATGCGTCGAGCTTCACCTTCACCTGATCTTCCACGCTCGCGGCGACATGGCCTTTCGAATCGCGCATCTGACCGATGACATCGAACCCGGTCTGCCCGGCGCCGTTCTTCATCGCGAGAGCGATGGCGGATCCGGGGATCTTGATCGACACTGGAATGAAGTACTTGTTCTTGTTCAGCCGGAAGTAATCGGTTTCAATCGCAAGGGGCAGATCGGTGATCGGGTCGCCAAGCATCAGCGCTTCCTGCAACTGAGCGTCTTTGTCGCCGGAGTTGAAGCGCCGGAAATCCTTCGCGCCGAAGTAGCCGGACCGGTAGTCCAGCTTCAGACCCGCGTACTGCTTGCCCGCGAGCTTCACATTCACGCGCCGTAGTTTGCCGTCAAGCGTTCCATTCGAGCTGTAGTAACCCAGGATGTAGTAGCTATGCACGTCGTCGCGCGCCTCGCTGATGCCAAGCGCGAGATCGTTGCTGTCGAGAAACGCTTTGCCGCCGGTGTCGGATGCAAGCGAGACCAGCGTCTCCTGCTGATTGTTGAATTGGTCGCGAACGCCTTGCTGCGCCGCGCCGGTGTAGATCGAGTTCCCACGGCCAGCGGCCTGGCTCGCGTCACCACCGGGAGGCGTGGCATCGAGTCCGCGCACATCGATGGGATAGAACGAAACGTTGGCGCGAACGGCAGCGTTGATGGTGGAGCGAAGCTGCGATTGATTCTCAACTCCTGTCTTGCTCACGCCGTCCGAGAAATAAACCAGAGCCTTCTTCTCGGGCAGCGCGCCCAGCATCTTTGCTGCGGATTCAAGGGCCGCAAGCTTCAGGTCGGTGTTGAAGATGTTGAACTCCGTCTGATCGGCTTCGAACGCAGCGCCGGTATCTGCTCCCGATGAGGTGTCGCCGTTGCCGCCCGCAGCAGCAAGTTCGCTCGCTTCGCCGATACGGAAGCTGTTGATCACTTGCAGCAGCTTGTCTTTGTCGTCCGTGAAGTCCTGGTTTACTTTGAGCGACGTGCCGAAACTCAGAATTGATACCAGATCGCCCGGCAGCATCTTTTCCCGGATGAATTGCTGTGCCGCTTTTTGCGCGAGTGACTGATCCGTCACCGAAAGCGACGAGAAGTCGAAGAACAACGTCAACAGACGGCGGTCACGATAGACCAACTTGCCAGGCGCAGCAGTCGTGATAATGTTCTGCCTTTGCGGCTTAGGTGCGGGAGCAGGTGCATTCACCGATGGCGGTTGCAGCGTTGCGGGTGCGGGCGCCACATCACCGTTCGCCAGCCGCTGGAACTCGAAGACTGAGATCGGCTGCGGCTTGCCATCTTCGGTGATGACGAAGTCTTCCTTCTTGAGCCCGGTCACTTCCTTGCCGGCTTTGTCCTTGATCGTGACGTCGACCACCACCAACGTGCTGGAACTTTTGAAGGTGGGCTGATCGTCCTGCGCGAACAGCGTGCCCGCCGCAATCGTGAGAAACAGAAGAGTACGCATGATTAGAATCTCAACCGCAGCGTCGCGCTTACCGTGCGCATTCCAGTGACTGCCAAAGGCTGGCCATAGCTCGAAGAGTTCACAGTGGTTCCAAAGCTGGTGATGTTCACGTTGTTCAGCAAGTTCGTCGTATCCATTCGAAACTCCAGCCGCCTGCGTGTTTCTTTGCCGATCTGAAACGCGCGGCTCAGCGACAGGTTCATCGTGAACACAGACGGCGTAATGATCGTGTTGCGTCCCGCGTTCCCGAATTGCCCCTGGCGCCGGAACAGTAAACGCCAGCGGATTGAAGAAGCCATCACCGGTGTAGAGTGGCAGGCCCGTCGCATTTGCGCGCAAGCTGCCCACTGCGCCAGTGCCGCCCGCGTTGCTGAGATTACCCAGCGCACGCGCGGTCAGCGGAGTGCCGGATGCGGCATTGGTGCGACCGGAAAGTGTCCACCCGCCGAAATACTTCTGCACACGCGGCCCGCTCTTGGCCATTCCGTTTTCGCTGAACGGTGACTCGGCGACAAATTCCGCGCTGAACACATGCCGCTGATCGAAGCTCGAAAGGCCGCGCTCTGCGCTCAGATTCAAATCATTCTGAGCAACGACGATCGCGCCGCCGCCCAGAGTGGATGCGTCATCGATCGACTTGGAGAACTTGTAATTCAGATTGGCCGAAAGACCCTTCACGAAGCGGCGCGTGGCGCGCACCTGAAGTGCGTGATAGATCGAGTTGCCCTCAGATGAGTCGTACGTGTAGATCGCGGTATTCGCCGATGACCGGTACGAGCCTTGCGCTGAGCGATTCGGAATACGCTGGGTATCCAGATCAGTGCCCTTTGTTCCGAGGTAGCTGAGTTCCACCACATACTGTTGCTTGATCGTTTGCTGTACCGACACTGTCCAAGTCTGGGCGTAGCCGACTTTGTAGTTCGGGTCTACTGCATACGAGTTCGTCAGGCTGCCGTTCACGGCATTCAGAAACCCGTTCTGGATATAGAGCGGCTGCGTGACGCTGCCGACGAGACTTGCCGTCTCAGCAAATGGGGGCTGTGCTGCCAGACGGCTTGCGAACTGATCGAAGATGGAGCCGTTATAGAAGATCGAGTAGCCCGCGCGCACGATGGTGTTGCGTTTACCCTTTGGTCTCCAGGCAAGCGCTAACCTAGGCGACAAATAGCCCCAGCGGTTTTGAACCAGCCCATCGTCGAACTTCCCGTGATACGGACCCGTCTGCCCGGGCGTAACGGCAACGGCATTCTTGAAGTCTGGCGAGATATCCAAATTCGCGATGTGGTTGTACTTCTCGGTGAGCGGCTGAAAGTGTTCATAACGCAAACCGAGAGTGAACGTGAGGTCCGGCCGGAAGCGCCAATTGTCGGTGACGAACGCGTTCTCTTGCGATTGCCGGAAGTAAGTGCTGGTATCGCCGAAACGCACCGACCCCGATTGCGCCAGGCCCAACAGGTAATCGGCGAAGTCATATCCAGTACCTGGAAGCGGCTGGCCGTTGGCAGTGAACCCACTGGTCTCCAGACCGCTGAAGCTGAAGCTGCCGCGCGCATCCGCGTCCGTGCGATTGTTCAGTTGCCGGCGGCGGAACTCGCCACCGATGTTGAACGTGTGCGCGCCGCGCACCATGCTGACTCCTTCCGTCACAGACACGGTTTGATTGCGGATCAGCGCCGCCGTGCCATCCGACAGTGCGCCATAGTTTGTGAACGAGAGGTTCGGCGGTCCGAAGTTGATCGGGTCCTGCGAAGTACCTTCAATGCCGAGCAGCGCCGCAACATCCGTGCCATAAGCGAAGAAGGGAAGCGTGTTGGTGCGGTTCCGGCTATAGGTAATGCGCAGGTTGTTGATGACCTGCCGCGGAAGCGTGTGCGACCACCCGATGCTGGCGTTCACGCCCGATCCGCTCGAAGTATCGCGAAAGCCGAAGACCTGCTGAGCGAACCCGTCACGGCGTTGGAAGCCGAAGCTGCCGTCGAGGCGATCCTTCTTGGTGAGGGTCTGGTTGACCCGCAGATTCAGATTGTCCGAGTTACTGGGGTTGGCCGATTCGATCCGATAGTTGTTGACCAGCCCGGGCTGATTCGGCAGCGGAACATAGCTCAACAATCCCAGCGACACATTGTTCAAGCGGGTCTGAGGAATGACGTTGCCAGCGAAGGGAGCGTTGGTTGTCGGATCGTACACCGTAACAGGCATCGAGACGCCGGAGAGCTGTGAAAGAGACTGCGAGAAATCGCCACCGCGTTCGAGCGCAGTCGGCACGGTGGTCACCGCGCTGTAAGGAGACCGTTGCCGCGTGCCCGTGTAGTTCAGGAAGAAGAACGTGTTCGGACTCTTCACGAACTTCGGAAACACGAGCGGGCCGCCGACGTTCAAGCCGAAGCGGTTGGACCCGTAACTGGGCTCCGCGACGTTCTGCCCGGTGAGCGAGTACGGTTTGGCGTTGAGCGCGGAATTTCCAATCGAGTAGAAAGCCTGACCATGGATGCCCTGTGCTCCGCGACGGCCCGCACGGTTGCCGAAGTTCGGAACTCCTGGTCCACCGGGACGTCTGCCTTGCCCGCCACGCGCCCCGAAGCCACCGCCGCCGCCCGGTCCGCCGCGACCACCACCGAATCCACCGCCGCCGCCGGGACCACCACGGCCTCCGCCTCCCGCGCCGAAGCCACCCGGACCACCGAGTCCGGCTTGCCCGCCTTCTTGTCCAAAGCCCTGGTTCTGCTGATCGAATCCGAAGCCCAGGCCGGGCCCGAAATCCTGCTGCGGTGTCGCCGCGTCACGACTGATGGTTCCGCTGACCAGAAACGACTGGTTCGCATCGCCCGCGTTCGGTTCACCGGGCGCCGGGTTGCCGCCGACGGCCGGTTCTGCTTGCAGCTCGGCGGTTTGGGTCAGCGCGAGATTTTGGAAACGCGATTGTTGAGCAGACGCCGGAGCGCCACGTTGGCCCGGAGCCGCGGCGCCGCGTGGGCCTGGCCCGCCCGGATTATTGCGTGTTTGAAACTCAGCGGGTGCACCGTCGTCGCGACGCCCAAACCCGCGCTCGGGCCGAGTCTGAATTTCGAGCGTCCAGTCCGCTTGCACCGGCTGATCCGCCACGACCACCGGCTTCTGCTGTTTAGCGAAACCAAAGAGCGCGACGTCGATCTGCCACGTGCCCGCCGCAAGGCCGTTCAGGGCGTAGCGGCCCGCCTCGTCGGTGCTCGTTGCAACTTTCTCCGTGCCCATGGTTGCTGTCACCGAAACGCCGGGAATCGGCTGGCCCCCCGACCGGATCACGCCTGTCACGGGAGCAGCGGCCTGCAGCGAACGAAGCAGCAGAAAGACAAACAGTATGCGAATGGACATCGGCTTCAGTAGGAGGTGATACGCGCGGTACTGATGTTACACCGCGCCGCACGATTAGCGCTGTGTTGACAAAGATTTGCGTGAGGGAAAGGGGCGAATCAGGATGGCTGGGAGACAGGGACTCGAACCCCGATAGGCAGAATCAGAATCTGCAGTCCTACCATTAGACGATCTCCCAAGACCTGCAAGAATTATAACGCAACGAGTGCTGCTAGTTCAGCGTGGCGAGCCAGCGCGCCATGCGCTTGATTTGCTCTTCCAATTGCTCGCGATCGGCTGCATCCGGCGCGAGCGCAAGATAACGCCGCAGGTCGTACACCGCGTTGCGCAACTGCTTCGTCTGCATATAAACCAGACCGCGCTGCTTGTACTCATCGGGCGAGTCAGGCGCAGCTTCGATCATCAGATTCAATAACTGCACGGCTTTCACGTACGAGCGCCGTGAGAAATAGATACCCCGCAGATTGTTGATCATCCGCCGCAGAATCTGGCGGTTCGTCACCGGCGCGAGCAACGCCGGTTCCGGATGATCGGCCTGCGCGAGGTTGTAGCAATCCTGATCGGTCAACATGGCGCCCTGATGAAAGGGGTCGATGTACGCCGAGTAGAGGCCGTCGTTGTACTGCACGACGAAGTGGCCCGGTAGTCCAATGCCCCACACCGGGCGATTCAAACGCCGCGCGACTTCCATGTAGATGACCGATAACGAAATCGGAATGCCTGAGTGGCGGGTCAGCACCTGATTCAGGCAACTGTTGGCGGGGTTGTGATAGTCCTCCGCATTCCCACGCAGGCCGACTTCATCGAAGAGAAAACGGTTCGCGGCCAGTACGAAATCGCGGCCGTTTGCTCCGCGATCGATCCGTTTCGAGAGCGCTTGGGCGTACTGGTCGAGCAGCGCGAGCGAATCGTCAATCGGCGCGTCGGGAAATTCGATCGTGGCTAAAGCAAGGGCCGCCATATCGAGCGGCATGCCTTCGTCTTTCCCGGAGAGAAGGTCGCGAAGCGGGTTGAGCAGCGGGTGCGGATGAGGGATCTCCACGGCTTTGGAGGCTTCCTTTGGCCGTAAGGATAACACCTCCCGCCGCGTCGAAAATCAGAGCCCGGCGCGCTGGCGAGAGGCGATCATGTCGGTTGCTAGTGTCACCTGCGCTTCGGTCCCGCGCATCACG
Source organism: Bryobacterales bacterium (assembly GCA_963792655.1). GTDB lineage: Bacteria > Acidobacteriota > Terriglobia > Bryobacterales > Bryobacteraceae > DOZZ01. The sequence goes on along the minus strand of CAWBWU010000003.1, from coordinate 320,789 downwards.
ATTGCGCGTGTTCCCGTGGGCGAAATCTCGACATCAATATTCGCGATCCCGGCCTTGCGCAGCTCTGTTAATAGACTGCGCATGGTGGCAGTATCTTTCACTTCCGGCAGATAAAAATAATGGAAGACATTGTCCTCGCCGCTTGGCACACGCAGTTGTTCATCATGCGTGATCGGCGTCTGCTGATCGGCCCGCGCTATGAACACCGCATTGGGCTGGCTATGGCAGAAGACCGAAAACGCCCACACCGGTCTGCGTGCCGACGTAGACTTTCCCGTCCGCGATCACGGGTGTGATGAACTTATTGCCATTGCCAAACTGATCGCGTGTCCCTGCTTGATTGCTGTTGTAGTATTCGACAGCTAAGTTCGCCGGATTATAGGCATGAAGTATGGCAGGTGAACTGTTTTCGGCAGCCCATAGAATGGCGTTCTTTCTGCCGCTCGACGAAACCGCCGGTGTCGCCCCGGGATAAGCGAAGGTATGGCTCGTGTGAGTACCGGGAACAAACTGGTTGTTCTGAAGGACAAATGAGCGAATGGAATCACCCACCGCACCGAAGAAGAACGCCATGTTCGCATAGGCCGGTGCGCCAAATTCACCGCCTGCCAAGGCATTTGGAATCTCCTGGAAGATATTGTTTGACGTCGGGCTGAACTTACCCATGTTGTTGCGGTCCACAATGTACACGTTGCGGTCTTTGCCGGCACCCACCGCGAGCGACCGGCTAACTCCGTTGATGGTCAAGGAGGGCAACAGCATCGCCGCGCCCGATCCTAAATCCTGGTCGGCCGCAGACTCCGATACCGTGTTCGACATCGTGAAGTAGTCCTGAACGGCCAGCTTATTGTTGACGTTCGAAAGGTTCAGGAACGCGTTGCCGTAATCACCCTTACCTGGAAAACCTTGCGCGTTCAGAGTTGTGTCAAATGTGCCGTTGGCAGCCAGGAAAAAGATGTTCCCGGCGCTATCTGCCGCCGGACCACCGCCGCTCTGCCACACTGAACCCTCGTTCCCGTTCGGAGTAAAGTTCAGAACACTCTTCTGCGCCAGCGTTGCCTGATCATAGGTCATCACCCATCCCGTGTAAGGGTCGATGTCGCAATGAGAAGACCACGATGTGACCAGTACGCCGTGCGTAAGCAGCAGGGCCGGCCGCTCTTTATACTGAGCCGGGTTGAAAGTAACAACACCGTTGACGCTTCCAGCCCCGGTGCCTGGATATGTCGCGCTCACAGTGACGGGCCCGCCAAACTGTTCAGCGCCGGTCGTGAGATCGAGCGCATGAATTCGGTGATGATACTGGCCGGAAGAATCCTTCGACATCGCCACAACATAGATGGTTCCGTGCGGACCGTTCGTCAGACTGATCACCGGTGTGGCAGTGATTCCGATCTCAGGAGTGACCTGTCCGCACCCGCGCGCGTCAGAAGGTGTCTCGCCGGCATTGAGCAACCGCACTTGCCAGAGCGGAACAGCGCTGGTATCGGCGTCGTACGCGTACAGCGTATCGTTTTCGGTGGCGACGTAAACCACATTGTGTTTTACGGTGTTGATGGTGAGGCCCGGAACGTACAGGGGCGCCGCGTCCACCTTCCCGTCTGCCGGCATGACAAACAACTTGCCGAATAACGTGGAATTCACATTCGCCGGCTTGAGAATCACTTCCTGAGTGTTCCAGCCGCTGCGGTGATTGTCGTTGTGATAAGTCAGAACCGCTTGCTGCGCATTCAGAATTGCAGTTCCAAAAAAAAGTGGAAGTAAAACAGAGTGTTTCATGCGGGTGTCCTTGTCCCCTCCGGACACGCAAAGGATAACAGTGGGAAGGACGAAGCCAGCAATTAACAGAAAACTTACGGGATTGTGATGTCTAATTACAGACAACAATCCCGCGCTTACCTACTAATTAGCGGCAGTTTAGATCTTGGGCTTCGGCGGGGGAAGTTCGCGGGCGACTACTTTATCTTGAAATCCGCCGCGTGCATGGGAGCCATCGCAGAATGGCTTGTTCTGCGATAAACCACAACGGCAAAGAGAGATCACGGTGCGGCCGGCAAGGCCGAACTTCTCGCCTTGTGGGTCGTAAATCTCAAAATCTCCCTCAACGCGCACGGAGCCGTCGTTGAGAACTGTAATTTTCGTATCGGGCATCTGCTGCGATGCTAGCACGCAGACTGCTTACTGCTTGGGCGGCGGCTTCGGCGTGGAATTCGGCGTCTTGGGCTCGTCCGCTTCGTCGCCGAACCTGATATTGGTCTCGCTCTTGAATTGCTTGTAGTCTTCGTACTTCACGACCATCTTGATGCGCTGCGACGTGTCCTTAAATCGAAGGGTATCGTCCGCCGTGGTGTACGTGGGGAACCAGTATTTGCCGTCGATTTGCTGCCGGTAAGTCTCGAATTTCGGAAATTGGTTATCGGAACCGCGCTTCAGCAAACCGACGCCTTTGCCGTAAGTCTTGACGATCTGCAGATCCCGGTCGTCCACCCAGATCTGGCCCTCGAAGTAACGCTCGCCCTTCACCATCGTCTTCGGGCGAACGGAGAAGTTATAGCAAGGAATCTCATCCACCTGCTGTTTGCCCAGATAGCGAACATCGTACTTCTGGATGTCGGTCGAATTGAGCACGAAAGGCTGCACATTGCGCAGATCCTGTTCGTCTTCGGGCGTCAGGATAATCGTGCGCAGTGTCGGGGCAGGTGCGCGGACAACGTGCTCAGTGCGCTTTCCGTCGGGCGAGAACAACACGTCTTCCACAAGCTCATACTTGCCGCCGGGATTGCCGTCTGCATCGAGTTCGGTGATGCGAACCGTCTGCCGGTACGTGTAGTTCTCACGAGCCTTTTGGAACTCAGTCTCTTTCGCGGCGAATTGGCGAATAATCGCATCGGGGCTAATAGGCTCCGCAGCGAACAGGCCCGAAACGGTGAGAAGAGTGACTAGTGCGACACGCATTATCTTTATCCCTGACGTCATAACTAACCCAGCAGTTTCTTCGCAATCGTCATCAACTGCATGTTTGTAGTGCCTTCGTAGATTCGTCCGATCTTCACGTCCCGGTAGAACTTCTCGGCGGGGCAGTCTTTGGTGATGCCGATGCCGCCAAAGACCTCAATCGCACTGCGACGCAACCCGTTCCGCGATATGCGAACTGTAATACTTTGCCATCGCCGCTTCAGTCACGAAAGGCAAACCTGCATCGCGCAGACGCGCTGCGTTGTAAACCAGCAGCCGCGCGGCTTCCAGTTCCGTGGCCATGATCGCCAGCGGAAACTGCACGCCTTGAAATTCGCCTATTGTTTTGCCGAACTGCTTCCGCTGCCGCGCGTAAGCGGTGGCCGCTTCCAGTGCTCCACGCGCCAGCCCGATCATCTGCGAGCCGATCGCGATCCGGCCTTCATTCAACGTCTCGATGGCGATCTTGTAACCCTTGCCCGCCTCACCGACCACGTTCTCTTTCGGCACGCGGCAATCTTCCAGGATCAGCTCGCAAGTGGACGAAGCCCGCAGACCCAGCTTGTCTTCCTTCTTGCCAACCTGGAACCCCGCGAAAGTACGCTCGACCAGAAACGCAGTGATGCCGCGATAGCCGGCAGCCGGGTTGATGTTTGCGAATAGCAGGAAAATACCGGCTTCGGCCGCATTGGTGATCCAAAGCTTGCGGCCATTCAGCACGTAGTGGTCGCCAGCATCTTCGGCGTGCGTCGGCGAGAGCGAAGGCATCCGAGCCCGAACCTGCTTCGGACAGCGCATACGCGCCCGTTGTATCGGCGGCAAGTTTCGGAAGATAGCGCCGCTTCTGCGCATCACTCGCCCAGCGCAGGATCGCGTTGTTGACGATCGTGTTCTGCACATCGCAAATCACGCCGGCTGAAGGATCGACTGCCGAGAGCTCCTCCACCGCAAGCACGCATTGGAAAAACGTGCCGCCCTGACCGCCATACTCCTCCGGGATCTCGATCCCCATCAGGCCGAGCTCGAACATCTGCCGCAGAAGCTCCTTGCGGAACACTCCGGCCTCGTCCATGCTGCGCACATGCGGTGCAATCTGCTCGCGCGCAAACGCCCGCACCGCCGAACGGAACATCTGCTCTTCTTCGGAAAGAACAGTGAGCGGCGCGGCAGCGCTTTCGGCTGTGATAGCCATCACGCAGTAACCAGCTCGTGGAATGCGCGGCCCTGCGAGTTCGCCACTCCCGGATGAGTTACCTGGCCTTTATAAGTGTTCACGCCTTTGCGAAGCCCGCGATTCTCGGTGACCGCTTTCTCCAGCCCCTTATTGGCAAGCGCCAGCAGATAGGGAAACGTCGCGTTCGTCAACCCGAACGTGGAGGTGTTGCGGCACGGCCGCGGGCATGTTCGACACGCAATAATGCAGTACGCCATCGACAAAGTAGATCGGCTCCGTATGCGTAGTGGCGTGTGAAGTTTCAAAGCAACCGCCCTGATCGATCGCAACGTCAACCACCACCGAGCCGCGCTTCATGTTCGCAATCATCGACCGGCGCACCAGCTTCGGCGCCGAAGCTCCCGGAATCAACACCGCGCCGATCACCAGGTCTGAATGCCGCAAGGTTTCGGTGATCGTCCAGGTGTTGGAAGCCAGCGTACGCACGCGAGCCGCCGAAGATGTCGTCCAGTTCGCGCAGACGGTTCAGGTTGCGATCGATGATTGTGACCCGCGCGCCCATGCCCACGGCCATCTTCGCCGCATTCGTTCCCACTACGCCGCCGCCAATAATTGTTACGTTGCCCGGCGCAACACCGGGCATGCCGCCCAGCAGCAAGCCGCGGCCGCCGTTCGGCTTTTCCAGATACTGCGCGCCCACCTGAACCGACATGCGGCCGGCCACTTCACTCATCGGCGTGAGCAGCGGCAACGATCCGTCTTCTTCCACGATCGTTTCGTAGGCAACGCCGTTGGTGCCGCTCTCAAGCAAGCGCTCCGTCAGTTCCGGCAAGGGCGCCAGGTGCAGATACGTGAACAGCGTGAGATTGTTGCGCAAGAGTGCGTATTCGGAAGTCTGAGGCTCTTTGACCTTCACGACCAGATCTGCCTTGCCCCAGACCTCTGCAGCCGAGTTGCAGATGGTTGCTCCGGCTTCGTGATACTCCTGGTCCGACAACGTGCTGCCTTCGCCTGCGTGTGTTTCGACGAGGACTTCATGTCCTGCTTCCCGGAGAGCGGTAACTCCGTGGGGAACCAGCGCCACGCGTGCTTCGTGGTCTTTTACTTCCTTAGGTACGCCAATGATCATGGTTCCCTTACTGTATATCGGCCGGTTGGCCGGGGTTTAGTGTGGCGCTGTTTCGGGCGGGGCGGTGGGTTTGGGACCGAGCCCCAGAGCGATCAAAGAAAGAGAGTTCAACTTGCCGGTGGTTGCCAGCTTTTGATCTGCCTGGAATCGCTTCATCGCGTCGACGGAGTCCTGATCCCAAACGCCGGTTGGTTGGGTCTTCAGGTAACCCTTGGCGGCGAGAGCCTCTTGAATTTCGACATACCGGCTGCTACTCGGATTCCCCTGAGCCGCGGGCGGGCGCGAAACAGCGTGGGTGTTGCGGGACGTCGCACGCCCTTTTGTGCTCTTTCCCCTTGCGCGGTGCACCGGCGCGGTCGAGCGGCCGGTCTTTTTTTTGGCTGACGGCGTTTTTACCGGGTGCTTTGCGGTACTCGTGTGCTTCTTCGGGGGAGTTTTGGCTTTATGAGTGGCTGCCGGAGCAACCGTGAGAGCGGCGAAAAAGGTAAGTGCGAGTGTTGCGATCAAGCGCATAAGCAGGCAGAAGAAAGGGCGCCGCTTGGCAGCGCCCTCGTGAAGTTTACTACAAACGTAATCAGATCAATCGGTCTTACTGGGCGGGCAAAGTACCGGCCAGGAAGATCGACTGCCAACCGCTGCCGGCAGCACCTCTGCTAGCTCCTACATTGCGGTAGACGCGGAACGCCACAGCATCACCAGACTTGAGCGACTTCTGGATGCGCTGGAAATCGTCCGTGCTATTTACCGGCTGCTGGTTCACGGCAACGATAATGTCGCGCGGCGCGAAACCGATGTCTTCCGCGAACGATCCCGGTTCTACGGAGTCGACCAGAATCCCACCGTGCTCCTTGAACTGCAGGCTGTCGCGCAAGGACTGCTGCAGCGGCCGGATACCGATGCCGAAGCGGGCCTGCGTCGCAGCGCCCGGTTCATCGTCGGGAACCGCTTCACCAAGGCGGCCGTTCTCGGTCGGGAAGATCTTGGCACGATCGCCAACCACGACGGTCGTGGATTCCTGCTTGCGGTTACGCAGATACTGCACGTTCAGACCGGTTCCGACGGGCGTGTCGGCTACGATCTCGACCAGGTCTTCACCTGTCGCGATCGACTTGCCGTTGATCGACGTGATCACGTCTTCGGGATGCAAGCCCGCCTTGTCTGCAGGACCGTTCGGCTCCACAGTGCGCACGAACACACCCTGCTTCACACCGTAAGCCCGCAACAGGTCACGGCCATTCGACGTGTCGGTCGGCTGGAACGAGATACCGATCGAACCGCGCGTAACGTGTCCGGCGCGAATGATCTGGTTGTAGACTTTCACCGCCGTGTTGATAGGCATGGCGAAGCCAATACCCTGATAGCCGCCGGAGCGGCTGGCAATCATAGTGTTGATACCGATCACTTCACCATTGATGTTCAAGAGCGGCCCGCCGCTGTTACCAGGGTTGATGGCTGCATCCGTCTGAAGGAAGTGCTGGAACTGAGTTGCTTCGGCGCCGATGTCGCGTGACTTCGCGCTGATGATGCCGGCCGTCACCGTGGCTTGGAAGCCGAATGGCGAACCGATCGCAACTGCCCAATCGCCGACCTGGATCGCGTCAGAGTTGCCGATCTTCACCGGCACCAGGTTCGGACGGTCGACTTTGATTACGGCAAGATCCGTCAGCTGATCCGTGCCGACCACCTTCGCGTCATATTCCGTCGGGTCGTTGTTGAACTTTACACGCACACGTGTGGCTTTCTCGACCACGTGATTGTTGGTGATGATGTAGCCGCTGCGGTCGACCACAAATCCGGAACCGAGGCTCGCCGATGGCGTGGAATCGGGGCTCTGCATTCCGCCGCCGCCCTGGCCATTGAAGAACCGCTGGAAGAAATCCTGCATGCTACCGCCGTCCTGCTGATCCTCGTCCTGCTGCTGCTGAGGCATCGCGCGGCGCCGGCCACGGGTCTGCAGGTTCGTTTTGGGAATGTACTCCGTAGAGATATTCACCACCGACGGTTCGAGCGCTTTCGCCATCGTTGAAAAAGAATTCTGAAGCTGAACGGGGGAGGGGATTTGCAACGGGGTGGCGCCAGGCGCGTAGGACTGCTCCTTAGCCGCCTTCACACCGGTATTGAGCAGCGTGCCGAGCAGTACGCCCAGGCAAAGCGTAAATAACACCAAGGTGAATGACAGGAACTTCTGACCGCGCAATTTCGTGTAGACACTCATGTACTTGCTAACTCCTCAAATTTCCCAAGTTAACTGGATTATAGGCCCAGGCTAGGGCTGCTAACTTGTTTGATGTTGAATGTGATGCGTGGGTTTCAATTCCACCAGCAGCACTCCGGCCACGATCAAAACTGCTCCAAAAAGTGCTGTCCACGGCAGCCTTTCTCCCAACAGTAACCACGACGTTGCCCACGCGAACACCGGCTCCAGCGTGTAAATAAGTGCTGTTCTGGTGGCCGATGTGAACTGCTGAGCCCATGCCTGCACGGAAAAGGCCAACGCGGTCGCAAATACGCCTGTTACGGCTACTGCAACCCAAACCGAAGCTACCGACTGTAGCTTGATTGGACCCGACCACCAGAAAGTAGCAGCCGAAAGCACCGCGGCAGTCGCGACCTGCACCACAGCTAAAGAAGGGAAGTGGAATTTAGCGGCGAAATGTCCGAGAGCCACAATGTGCAGCGCGAAAGCAATTGCACACAGGAAACTCAACACATCACCTTTGCCAAAACGCAGGGAGGTGCCCTGCAGCGTCATCAGCATCATTCCCGTGGATGAAATCAGGATGCCCACTAACTCACTTACGCGGGCCCTGGAGCGATAGACGAGCGAACTGAGCAAAGGTACCATCGGAATCGACATGCTCGTAAAAAAGGCCGATTTCGAGGGCGTCGTAAAATTCAATCCCTCGGTTTGGAAGAAATAGCCGAGGAACAGGAAGAGCCCCGCAATCATCCCCGGCACGAGCGCTTCGCGGCGGAATCCGCGCGCGTAAATGGTCAGCAGCACCAGCCCGGCCAGACTAAACCGCAAGCAAAGAAACAGCAGGGTAGAAACGTGCGCAAGTGCGCCCTGCACCAGCACAAACGTGGTGCCCCAGATGAAGGCGTTGCCGAGCAGCCCGAGTTCCGCGCGTCCGCGCCGTTCCAACTTCACTCGGCGCCCGGCGTGTCCCGTAGCAGCATCTCGAGCAGCAGCAGAATGCGCTTCAACCCCAGATCGCGTCCTTCCGGGTTGAACCACTCCTGCATGGTGTGAGCGCCGCCGCCTTGACCCCCGGTTCCGATCGACAACGCCGGAACGCCGAGCGAGAGAGGAATGTTTGCATCTGTCGACGCGAGGTCCAGATGGGACCGGATGCCGAGGTGCGCATCGACAGCGCGCAAGTGCTTCAGGATTTTCGCGTCGTCGGCAAGGCGACCGGCCGGACGGGAACCAATCTGGCGAAGTTTGCCCTGCACCTTGCCCGTCGCGGCGCGCTGGTTCTCGGATTCCTGTGCGGCATCCGCAACGCGTTCGAGTACCTGTACGAGTTCATCGATGCGCGCGTTGTTCTCAGACCGGATGTCGATTTTGGCGCGCGCCTGCGACGGAATGGCATTGACGCCTGTGCCGCCTTCAATAACGCCCACATTCAGCGAAGAGCGCGGGCCGCCGTTCAACCGGATATCTGCCAGTGCCGACACCGCGCGCCCGAGCGCATGCACCGGGTTGCCGGTGCCGTAATCGCTCCAACTATGCCCTCCGGGGCCGGTGAACGTCAGGTCAAAGCGCCGGCTGCCGAGCGCCTGCGTGACCACACGGTCGGTAGCCGCACCGTCGAGCACCACGTACGCCAGAATCTGTTTCGCGAGCGGCGACTTCTGGCACAAGTAGCGCATTCCCGCGAGATTGCCTTCGCCTTCTTCACCGACGTTCGCAATCAGCAGTAGCTCTGCTTCCGTTTCTTCACGGCTCGTTTGCAGACACAGCGCGTGGGCCAGCGCGAGCAATGCGGCAAGCCCCGCGCCGTTATCGGACACCCCAGGACCCCGAAGCACTCCGGCAGGGTCCACGCTGATGTCTTCTTTGAGGCGTGGAGCAATCACCGTATCCAGATGGGCGGTGGCGGCGATGTAAGGTCCGTCGCCGAGTGGGCGCAAGCTTGCAATCACGTTGCCCGCGCGGTCCAGGTGCGCATGACAGCCTAGCTGCCGGAACTGCGCGGACATCCACTCAGCGCGCGTCTGTTCCAGAAATGTCGGGGCAGGCACACGGCAAAGCTGCAACTGGATGTCGTTGATCCAGTGCTTCTCGCGTGTGAACCACTGCATTGCGTCTTTCACGCCGCGCAATTGCAGTGTGGTTGCGGGTGTGATCGCCATCGAATTTTCAGTGTAGCCCGTAGTGTTCACGCGATTGGCAACGAGCGGCCTACTCGCGTACGAGCCGCGCGGTAACCAAGCCGGCAAGTCAGCGTGACTTTTTCATCCATCGCTCAATGCGCTGGACGGCTTCGTTCAGGTTCTCGAGCGAATTTGCGTAACTGAACCGCAGATAGCCTTTGCCATACTCTCCGAACGCGCCGCCATCAAGACAGGCAACGCCCGCTTCATTCAGCAGACGGTCAGCTAAAACTTTCGAGTCCATGTGGGTGCCCGTCACATTGGGGAATGCGTAGAACGCGCCGCCAGGCACTGCGCAGCGAAAGCCTGGTATCTTCGCCAGGCCCGCACAGAACGCATCGCGCCGCGTCCGGAATTGCGCCACCATGTTTTCGACATCGCCCTGCGGTCCTGTTAACGCGGCGATGCCCGCACGCTGCGTGAAGCTTGCCGTGCAGGAGTTCGAATTCACCATCAGCTTGTTCACCGCGTCCACCAGCACCGGAGGCAGAACGCCATAACCTAGCCGCCATCCGGTCATCGCATAGGTTTTTGAGAAGCCGTCGAGCAGAATCGTCTTGTCTAACATCCCCGGCAAGGATGCGATGGATGCAGGCGGCTCGTCATAGTAGATGCGCGAGTAGATCTCGTCGGAGAGCACGATCAGATCGCGGTCGCGCACCAGCTCAGCAATCGTTTGCAAATCTTCGGCGGGGATCACGCCTCCCGTCGGATTTTGCGGCGAGTTCAGAATCACCAGCCGCGTGCGATCCGAAAGGCTGTCGCGAAACACATTCAGGTCGAAGGAAAACCCGCGCGACTCGATCAGAGGAATCGGAACCGGCGTTGCGCCGAGAAACCGAATCATCGATTCGTAGATGGGGAAGCCGGGGTTCGGAAAGATGACCTCGTCGCCAGGCTCAAGCAGCGCGAGCATGGGGAAGAACATCATCGGCTTGCCGCCGGGCACCACGCACACGCGTTCTGGTCCGACTTGAATCCCGCGCGTTAAGCTGACGTGCTCGGCGATGGCGGTGCGCAACTCCGGCAGGCCTTGCGTGGGTCCATAATGTGTCCAGCCTTGATCCAGCGCTGTCTTACCCGCATCCACAATATGCGCCGGCGTCGGGAAATCGGGCTCACCAATCTCGAGATGAATGACACTGCGGCCCTGTGCTTCGAGAGCACGGGCACGCGTCAAGACATCAAACGCGCCTTCAACCAGGATCCGGTCCATCCGCGAGGCGAGTTTCATGCCGCCTTGCGGAACCAGGGTACATCGCGCGTTCCGGTCACTTCCTCGACGGCATCGCCGATTGCGACGCGCTCGCCCTCGATACGCGCCGTCAGCTTGCGCCCGTCATTCAACGCCACGATCGCGACCTGATACGGCACGTCCGGCTGAAACGCTTCGGGGGCCAGATGCACCACCGTCTCGGTGTAAACCACGCCCGTCCTCATGCTTGTGCCAGGATGCTGACCACGCACGTGCCGCCGGATCCGCCCAGATTCTGTGCCAGCCCCAGGCTATGACGCGGCAAGCTGCCGGTCGCCCGCTTCGCAGCGCAGCTGCTGCACCACATCGCAGATCTGCGCCACGCCCGTCGCGCCCACCGGATGCCCTTTCGATTTCAAGCCGCCGCTCGCGTTGATCGGCAGTTTGCCCGAGCGCCGCGTCTGCCCTTCGGCAGAAAAGAATCCACCTTGCCCGCGCTCGACGAAGCCCAGATCCTCCATCGCGACAATCTCGGCAATGGTGAAGCAATCGTGCAATTCCGCGAATTCAATGTCCTTCGCCGCTACACCGGCTTGGGCGAAAGCCTTCGCAGATGCCGCGCGCACTGCGGGAAACGTCGTGATCTCTGGTTTCTCATCCAGGCCGACGTAGTCCGACGCCTGAGCGACTGCGAGCACGCGCACCGGCTTGTCCGTAAACTCGTGTGCGCGTTCGAGCGGCGCGAGGATCACTGCCGCCGCGCCATCACTGATGAGCGAACAGTCGTACAGATTCAACGGATCGGCGATCGGTTTGCCCTTCATCGCTTGCTCGAGTGTGATCACCTTGCGCATCTGTGCATCGGGGTTCAGCGCACCGTTCTCATGATTCTTTACCGCGACCGCTGCGAGGTGCTCGCGCGTGGTGCCGAACTCGTGCATGTGACGCCGCGCGATCATCGCAAACAACGACGGGAACGTCGACCCGCAGCGAATTTCGCCCGAAGTGTCGCCCGCAGCCGCCAGAATTTCAGTGACGCGTGGCGTCTGTTGAGACGTCATCTTCTCGACGCCCACTACCATCACGATGTCCGACAAACCAGCCGCCACGGCGGAGACCGCATGGTAGAAAGCCGACCCGCTCGACGCGCACGCCGCCTCAAACCGCGTCGCCGGAATGCCCGCCAAACCCAGATGGCTCGCCACCCAGGGCGCCAGATGGTTCTGTCCCATGAAGGCCGGACCGGCGAAATTTCCCAGATAGAAAGACTCAATCGCGCCGGGTTCTATGTGTGCGTTGGCCATTGCCTTCCGGCCCGCTTGCACCGCCAGTTCGCGCAACCCGAGATCCGCAAAGGCGCCGAAGGGCGTCTTCCCGGAACCGATGACCGCTACCGCTCTCATATACTCAGGGTAGCGCGGCAAAATCTGTCTCCACACTTTGCTCAGTCGGGCGTCATCTCTTTTAGACGCAATGGGAATTGGCTATGAGACCGGTTTGGCCGTCGCAGCAGAACGTTTTGCGTTCATGAAGCAGGTCACCGCAGTTTCGCTCAGCGTCCAGGAACAGAATGACCGCTTTGTTCAAGACAACATGCGGCGTGTCTTCCTGCAGATTTACCGCATTGTCGGCAACGTTCCTGATGCGCAAGACCTTACGCAGGAAGCCTTCATCAAAGCCCTGCAGCGCCAGGAACAACTGAAGGATCTCGATAAAGCTGCTCATTGGCTTTCGCGGATCGCAACCAACACGGCACTCGATTTTTTACGCCGGCACGGGCGCGTGAACTATTGCGAACTCGAGCAGGCGCCCGAGCGGCACAGCGAAAGTCCCGAAGAGATTCTGCTGCGTTCCGAGCGCGGCGAGTATCTGCAAGCGGGCTTAGATACGCTCACCGACCGCGAACGCGCCGCGCTCATTTTGCGTGATCTGGAAGATTTGCCGCCGGACGAAGTGGCGCGCCGCCTCGATTGTTCGAAGGCCACCGTGCGTTCCCACATCGCGAATGCGCGCACCAAATTCCGCAAGTTTGCCGCGCGGAGAAAACTCTAATGCCGCACCCTTCCGCCGCCGATCTGGAACTGTACGCCTGCCAGGATGTCACGGGCTGGAATGCATGGAAGTTGGCGCGCCATCTGCGCAACTGCGAGCAGTGCACGGCGGAAGTAAAACGGCTGCAGCATTTTTGGCAAGCGGTCGACTGGGAATTGGATATCCCCGCAAGCGCGTGGAACCATCTGGCCGAAGAGATGCGCGCGAACATTCATGTCGGCCTTTCGGCCGCGGAATGCGTCAAGCCGCACCAACATCCCCGATTGCTGCCGATGCCGCTGATAGCCGCGCTCGCCAGTTTGCTGGTGATTGCCGCTGCGGGAGCGTACTTCCAAGTCGCACAACCTCCGGCCGCCGCTTTGACTCCGGTACTGGAAACATCGCGAGCCGGCATTCAGGCCCGCGATGGGAACGATGTTTTGGAATTTGTGAATCGCTCGGAACGCGCTCCCATCCGCACCGTGAGTGCGGGCGGGGAAATGCGGTCGCGCTATGTCGACGGCGATTCAGGCGATGTCACGATCGTGAACGTGTATGCGCAGTAAGCTGCTTTGCGGTCTCACACTGACGGCTTGCCTTTGGGCGCAGGATGGGCGTCTCGATCCGCAGTCTTCGGTGAAATTTGATCTGCCGGCCGATTCGCCAGTCAAGCTGGTGGGCTCCGACATGGGCGAGTCGCGCGCCAACGTGCGCGGCGGCGCGATCATGCTCGACCTGCACATGTCTGTGACGCTGCGCAATGAAGATCGACGCCATGTGCGTGGTGTCACGCTGCTCCTGTTAGCGCAGGAAGCCGCACCGTTCGGCAAGGCCTCCGTTTCGAAAGTCTTCGATATTGGCCCCGGCGAATCGTTCCCCATGCATGTCGATGTGCGCATGGTCCGGCCGGTCCAAAGCGCAGGCGGTCCTCTGGTGCGCGTGACACTCGACGGCGTGCTCTTCGACGACTTAAACTTCTTCGGCCCCAATAAGCTCAACTCAAAGCGCTCGCTGACGTTCTTCGAATCGGAAGCCCGGCGTGACCGCGCCTATTTCCGCCAGGTGTTGCAGGCCCGCGGTGAGCCAGGCTTACGCAGCGAAGTGCTCGACAGTCTGGACCGTCAGGCCCGCCGCCCGCAGTTAGATGTCACTCTCGCGCGCAGTGGCCGCAGCACCACCAGCGCCACGTCACATGAGGCGGCGTTTGCATTTCTCGATTTCCCGGATGCACCGGTGCTGCCGGTCGCGGGACGCGCGGAAGTCGCTGCGAACGAAATGCGCGAGCCGCGTATCGATGTGTTGAATCGATCGAAGCAGGCGGTCCGCTATGTGGAGATCGGCTGGCTCGTAGCCGACCAGCAAGGCCGTCAGTTTCTTGCTGCATCGGTTCCGGTGGATCACGACGTCGCGCTTGCCCCCGGCCAGCGGGGGCAGTTAGTACAGAACACGGCGCTCCGCTTTCAGCAAGGTTCGTCGCCGGTGAATATTCAACGCATGACCGGCTTCGTCAGTCAGGTGGAGTTTGCAGATGGCAAAGTTTGGGTGCCCAGCCGTCAGTCGCTCAGCAGCCAGCAGTTACTGCCGCTGCTCGCGCCGTCGCCCGAGGAACAACGTCTGACCGATCTGTACCGCACCAAAGGCATTGCCGGCCTGATTGCAGAGCTGCACCGCTTGCGTGATTAACTTGTTTGGTCCTCGCATCCGCAAGCCCGAGCAACTGCTCGGCGAATCCCCTGACCGTCTGACGCTGCCCGAGCGCCGCGAGTACGCGGGCCGCTGGATGGCGCTCGAGATCTACACGCCCGAGACGTTGCCTCTGCGCCGCATCGAAGCGTTCGCACCGTCGGCGCGCGAATGTGTTGTCGCGCTGCAGGCGCGGGGCCTCGATCCCTCGCGCTACGAATACCTGCCGGTTGTCCCGGGCATCGTTTCCTGAATTTCTGTACAATTACGCAGATCACTTCAGGAGAACACCGTGAAATCTGCTTGTCTGTTTTTGCTACTCGCCTGCGCCGGCTTGCACGGCCAGACTCCAACTCCCGCGCAAGTTTTCGATCGTCAGCTCACCGGCTTCGAACGCGAGTTCGTACCGCTGGTGCAAGCCATGCCAGCGGACAAGATGAACTTCGCTCCGTCAGCTTCGCTCGGCGAGTTCAAGGGCGTCCGCACCTTCGCGCAGCAGGCGACGCATATCGCGACGGTTATCTATGAAGTCTCGGCAGCCGCGCTGGGTGAAAAGAATCCGGTCGAGGTTGGCGAGCACGAAAACGGACCCGCCACTTTGACAAGCAAGGAAGCCATCGTCAAGTACGTGCAAGACTCGTTCGTTTACGCTCACAAAGCGATGAACAGCCTGACCGCGGCTAACCTGATGGATCAAATTACTTCGCCGTTCGGCGATGGCAAGATGTCACGTGTCGCCGCCGCTACGATTGCGGTCTGGCATAGTTACGACCACTATGGCCAGATGGTAATTTACGCGCGCCTCAATGGTGTGGTGCCTCCGGCGAGCCGCGCGCAATAGCTACTGAACAGTCAGGTACGCCGGCTTACTCTGCACATTGCCAACGGTAACTACGACGGGCTGCGAGCCTGTCGCGACTCCGCCCGGTACCTGATAATTAATCTGCGTTGCTCCCGCGAGACCCGGCGGGATGCCCACGAAAGTAAGCGTTGCCGGTAAACCGCCGACCGTCACGCTCGTAAACTGCACGGGGTGCGGAAGACTGCTGAACGATGAAGTTGCCGCAGGCGTCGCGCCTGTGGCAACACTCGGCGTCACCGCACCTTCGCCCGTGATGAACAGCGTAATAATCTGACCGCGCGTGGCGCTCGCAAACGGTACCGGTGCGCCATTGGCATCGGTGAAAATTCCCGGCGCCGCACTGGACAACGTCAAACTTGCTGTAACTGTCTGTCCATTGGCGTTCACCACCAATGAAACGGGAGCAGACACCGGCGTCTCGTACGGAATCTGCAGGTTGATCTGACCCGGCGCGGCATAATACAGCGGCGCAGGTAGTCCGTTCACGGTAGCGGTAACACCAACGAGCGAAACCGGTAACGGCAGCACTGAAGCGGCTGCGGTGCCGGTTGAGAACTTCGTACCGAACACACTCATGATCATGCCGGGCGCATAACTTTGCTGAAACGAAGCAGCGTTGGTCATGCCGGCGATCGAAGGTGCAGGCGCAGCTGGGGGTATGGGCACTGCGTTTCCATGCCAGTTCGTGACCAGTTTGTAGGCGTCTATGCTGCCGAGTCCCGTAACCAGGTCATAGCCTGGACCAGCGTTAAAGCCCACCGGCTTCACGCTGCAATTGCGCGAAGTCGAAGTGCAGGGTGTGACCAGATTGGTTCCGGTCAGGATGTCATGAAATGCGCTGGGCGTGGACTGTGCCATCGCATAAAGCCGCGGATTGATGTTGCCCGCGCCGGATGCCGCATACCCATTCTGTACCTGATAGTGATTCAGCAGCGCGACAATGCCAGCGAACGAAGGCGAGGCGACCGACGTGCCCCCGAACACGCTCCAATTCCCCTTCGTGTAAACCTGAAAGCCGTCATGATCCGCAGAGGACGCAAGCGCAATGTCAGGCACGTCGCGCGCGTTGTCCGGCGGCACTCCCGCGCCCACCTGCCAGCTTGGCTTGGCGAAGTTCACGCTGGCGCCGCCTCCACTGGCTGACGGCGAATCATCGAAGGCGCTATCGTTCCACGCGATTTCCGGAATATAACCGAGCGCGGACGATGCCGAGGCCACACTCACCGGCGACCAGTAATTGCCGCTGCCCTCGTAAAGTTCCGTCCCGCCCACGCCGGTTACTTCTGGCAACCCCGCAGGCAAATCAACCGTGGCGCCGCCCGCAGTGGGCACGTTGCCCGAATAACAATCGAGCGCGCCCGAGTCGCCCGAAGCCGCCACCAGCGTGATGCCCTGCGTGCTCGCCTGCTTTGCCCACGTGCGCAAGCTGTCGGTATCGGAGGCGGAGTTCTGGGCCTCGCACGATCCATAACTGATGCTGACTACCGGCGCAATATTCTGGTCGATCGCATACTGCATGGCAGTCATCACATCGCTCGCATACACATAATGCAGCTCAGCTTTGCGAGCGACTGCACCTGATAGCTCGATGTCGAGATGCGCTTCATCCAGGTCGTCGCTCACCTCGCCCGGGTCCGTTGTGTTGGGCACCAGTAGCACCGTCGGGGCGTTTGCAGCGAGACCGAATGCCGAGCGAAACGTTTGGATTTCTGTCGGGCGAATCTGCGTCTGCCCTACGACGACGAGCTTTTGTCCCGTGCCATCGATGCCGGCGTCATAAAGCGGAGTCAAGTTGTAGATGGTCGCAAAATCAGCCGGAGCCAGAGAGTTCTCGCCGTGACTTACAGCCCCGTGCGCCACGATGCGGCGCGACGTGAGCCGTGGATGCACCATGCGGAAGTCGTGCAGGCCATGAATCGCGGTGACCACTGGCGCAAGCGCCGCGGGCAGCATCGGATCGGTAGCGTTGGCGAAATGCGATTTGCCGTCTACCGTGTAGCGGCGCAGTTCAGTATGAAAGGCGTTTTCAACCTGAGCGGCGGTGCCGGTGAACGAAACCGTGTTGCGTCCGCGCGCGGCGCTATCGACAGTGAATCCCTGTAATTGCAGCCAGGCCGACATCTTCGCGACATCAGCGTTCGACACCCCGAAGCGCTCTGCATACTGCTCCGGCGTCAGCCAGTGATGAAACTCCGGCGAAGCTGAGTCCTGCTGGTCGAGCAGGAATTTGTCGAGGTCGGCTCTTTGCGAAGCCGATGGTTTCAGCACAATACTCAAGTGCCGCAAAACAACGTCGCCATCTAAGCGGCCTTGGTCAAACTCGGCAAGCGCGCGAGGATGAACGTTGCCGTGGATCGTTGCCAGCACTCGCCCGTCGATCTCATCCGGGATGCGGCTGAGCTGCGCGCCAAAGGCAGTGGAGACCGCCAACATCGTGCCGATCAGAAACGCGAACTTAGCAGTTGAACGCTGATGCTTGAGCGAAGGTGTGGCCGTCAATATGTATGCCTTGGATCGGTCGACGTTAGGTGCGCGTAGCTGGTTGCCCGGGTCTCGTCAGGATGATGTAAAGAACCGTCAGCTCTGTAAAGCGGCGGTGGTACTCCGGCGTGAGAAGTCGGGGAATGGTCAAGCCTCGTACGAAAGATCACACTTAGTACACCATGATCAATCGATTCCGGCAAGCGCTCTGCGTGTGCGCCATCGCCGGGCTGCCTCTGCTACAGGCTCGTGACGCCGGAAGCCATGTGCAATATATCGGTGGGACGGTCAGCAGCGTCCCCGCGAAATCAGGTGGAGTGCTCGACGTCGCTGAAGGCGATGAACTGCATTTCGCCGTGCGCGACACCGTCATTCGCGTGCCCTACCGCGACGTGAACTTGATCGAGTACGGCCAACGCGTGAACCGCCGTTATGTAGAGGCGGTGTTGATCTCGCCGTTGCTCCTGCTCGCCAAGAAACGCGCGCACTTCGTGACCGTTGGCTACAGCGATAGTGAAGGCCGCCAGCAGGCGATGGTGTTTCAGGTCAGCAGTGGCGACGTGCGTTCCGTGCTGGTGGGTCTCGAAGCGCGAACCGGACGCAAAGTGGAGTATCAGGACGACGAAGCGCGCAAGGCAGGCAAGGGATGAGGCTGCTGTTTGCCAGTCTGCTCGCCGTAACTGTTCTGCGTGCGGCCGAGCCTGACAAAGAAGAAGAGAAGAAAGCTCCCGAGCGTGAGCCGGCAACACTGGCGACAGTGCAGCGCGTCTTCATCGATCACCTCGGGCCGGCGTTAGGCGCCGACGAGATTCACGATATGCTTGCCGCAACGTTCGCGCGGCAGCATCTCTTCATCGTGACCGATACCGAAGAGCGTGCGGATGCGATCTTACGCGGCACGGCGAGCGACCTGATCTACCAGGAAGAGCACGAGTCGAACGATAGCATCAACGCTCACGCCCAAGCCTCCGACGGACATAGCGGCTACTACGGCGGCAGTGCAAACAAGAGCACGGGGCTGAGCATCGGAGAAACAGAGCACTCGCGCAACACGGAACGCGTGCATGAAGCGCTCGCGGCGGTCCGGCTGGTCAATCGCGATGGCGACGTCTTGTGGGCCACGTCGCAAGAGAGCCGCGGGGCAAAGTTCCGAGGATCGAGTGCTGATGTGGCGGACAAGATCGCGCACGATCTGGCTTCGGAGATGCGCCGTGCACGCGCCGACGCTAAGCAGCCGACGGCGAAGTAACCAGCGCGTTGCGGCAATCCAGCATCTCGCTTGCAATGCGGCTGGCCGTTCCTGGCGCTTGCAGGATCCCGTTGCGATAGTGGCCGTACGCGAGCCAGACACGTTCGCCCGCGCGCCGCAAAACGGGATGGCCGCTTGCTGTTCCGGGGCGGAAGCCGATCCAGGTCTCGTGGCGCAGATGAGCAAGTTGCGGCAGGATACGCACGGCACGCTGATGAATGCTTTGCGCGAGCGCTGGATCGATGTTGCGATCAAAACCCACGCGTTCCTCTGAACTTCCGGCGATCACTAAACCGCTCGCGCGTTGCAGCAGGTAAGTGTGGCCGTGCCGGACGATTGGCGCAAGCGTTCCCGGCGGCAGTTGATATCCGTTCAGGTGGCCGCGAATCGGACGTGTCACGGGCCGCGGTTCCGCGAGCGCAATGTTTCCGCTCCACGCGCCTGCTGCAATGATCGCTGCGTCCATCGGAAATGCTTGCGACGCGGTATCAACGTGATCGCGCGAAATGCGGAGCACCGCTGTCTGCTCGATGATCTCGACGCCGCGCTTTTCACACGCGGTGCGCAACGCCTGCGTCAGACGCCGGGGATTTACCAGCGCGTCACCGGCATAGTAACGCCCGCGCCAATCGCCTTCCGCAAGACCGGGCACTACGGAGCGGAGTTGCGATGAATCGAAAATCTCCGACGCGATGCCCATGCGTTGTTGTAACGCCGCTCGCACCGTCATGCGCTGCCACTCTGAATCCGTGTCAGCCAGTTGAATCGCACCGCAGACGCGATACTCCGGGTCGATGCCACTCTCTTCAGCCAACTCGGCCGTGAAGGCGGCATACGCGCGATGGCTCTCGAGCGTGAACCGCGTCCAATCATTTTCGCGGGCCATCTCTCCACCCGGCGCGAGCATTCCGGCCGCAGCCCAACTGGCTTCGCCGCCCGCACGTCCAGCGTCAATCACCGTCACCGCTACATTTTTCTGGCTCAAACGCCAGGCGAGCGACAACCCGATAACGCCGCCGCCTGCAATCACAACCCTCACTCCTCGATTGTATGGGCGTGCTTCGCCGCGACATAATTGAAGCCATGGCGATTCACCCGTATGTGCTGCAAAATGCCCGCGTGTTGCCTGCAGGTGAGCGCATGATGAGCCCCGGCCAGCTTGGTCTGCTCGCCGGTTGGGGAGTCTTTTCGACGTTGCGCGTACAGGACGGCGTGCTGTTCGAATTTGAACGCCACTGGCTTCGCATGGCGCGCGATGCCGAGCGCATGCACGTGCCCATGACGCAAGATCGCGACCAGGTACACGGCTGGCTGCTGCAACTGATCGAAGCCAATCAAGCACCGAACGCCACGCTGCGCGTCGTGATCGTGCGCAACGGTGGCGGCCTGTGGGAAGGTCCTTCACCAACCGGTGAGGCGAGTGACGTCATCGCACTGACGTCCGGTCTGAAGCAGTGGGGCGCGAGTACCGCGTTGATGACGCAACCCGACGCGCGTCACGCAGCAAACGAATTTGCCGGGGCCAAAATTCTGTCGTGGGCTCAGAACCTGACGTGGGCAGAACGCGCGCAGCAGAAAGGCTTCAACGAGATGCTGCTGCTGAATGAACGCGGCGAAGTGGCCGAGTGCACGTCGGCCAACATCTTCGTCGTGAACGGTACCCAGGTCACAACGCCACCCCTCAGCTCCGGCTGTCTGCCCGGCGTCACGCGCCAGGTGTTACTCGAAGATATCCACGTGCCCGGCATCACGATAACGGAGCGAGTTCTCCATCCGGCAGACTTACTTTCGGCCGATCAAGTCTTCATCACGTCGACGACGCGCGACTTACTCGAAGTATCACGCATTGACCAAAACATTCTCCAGCCGCGGTCTGATGTACGTTCACGCCTGGCCGATGCATTCGCCGCGTATCGAGATCAGTACGTAGCCAACGCCCGCACGGCCGTAACCGTTTGACCGGGGCCTTTGCCCTCTAGCGTTACCCTGAACCAAGAATGTTTCCTCGCCCCCACCAGCCGCCTCCGGAAGCACCGCTGCTCTCCACGCTCGCGGATGGCACGAAGGTCAAGCGCCGGATGCTGCGTATGCGCGCCTGCAATGAGCTGAATGCCAAAGGCAAGATGTGCATGGGACACCTCAAGCGCTGGTATGGGCCGACTGAGGAGCTACGAAATTTTGAGGGTTGGGACGACGTGTATCGCTGCGAGCGATGCCACACGCTGTATCTGAAGAATCTGGATGAGGTGCCGCGCACGGGCACCGTGAGCTGGTAGCAAAAAAAACCCCTCTGTCTGCAACTCGCAAGCGCCTGGAATAGCGGGTATTCCCTGAAGCAAACCTCGTACCCCGAAAGCACGCTGTTTCTGACCCGCTACCCGATCGCCTGTCCGTTGCAGCAGAGGGCAGGTTGGAAAGTACTTCTCCGATTCGCATCCGTGAAGGGCAGTTAGCAGGCCATTGCGAAGGACTCTAAGTCTTACGCCATCAACACCAAAAGGCGGTTCTTAACGCGGGTGTTGGCGAACGCGAGGTATCCCCTGTGTCGCTATGACACAATCGGGCAATGCGCCCGGCCGCCCTGGTTCCCTTGATTGCAATCGTCTTGAGTTGCTGGCCGGCGGCTGCTCAAACGGTGCCCGAGTCCTACGTCATCTACACCGAAGCGCCGCGCCTCTTCTTGCGCCCGCAACGGCTGCGATTACTCAGACGTGAGCGGGAGCGAAAGTCGCTGCGGTGGGATCAGTTCGAGCGATTGATGGCGGGGCAGGTCGCGATGGCGGAGCCGGGGTTTGCCGGCGCGCTCTATTACAAGATCACCAATGATGGCGCTACCGCGAAGCGCGCCATCGCGTGGGCAACGGGGCAGGGAACCGACGTCCGGCAGCTCGCCCTGGTTTACGACTGGTGCCAGGATGCGATGAGCGCAGACGAAAAGAACACCATCGCGGCCAAACTGACCAAGGCACTGAATCAGCCCGGCAACTCCGCGAACCAAAGCATTAGCAAGATGCGCGACCAGGCGCTTGCCGCCATCGCGCTCGCCTCCGACGCGCCGGAGATTTCACAAAGGGCTCTGCGCAGCGTCGTCGAACAGCAGTTTCTGCCTCGCATCAAACAGCAGCCCACCATCGCACGCGAGGATGCACTGGCGATGTGGGAACTCTTTCATGCCGTGCGCGACAACCTCAACGCCGATCTGCGCGAAAGTGCGGCCGGGTATTTCAAAGAGTTCCCGATCTTTCACTTAATCTCGCATTACCCCGCGTCTTTCCCCGCGGCCGAAAACGAATACCGCATTCCGATTTCGAAAGTGGGTGAGCCCGACTTGCATGAAGCGGCACTCTCTCGCGCCGCTGAGCTCAGCATGGTGGCGCTGGATTCCAACGCTCCCGAAACGCAGGTGCTGCAAGGATGGCTGATGAACGATCGTTTTCTGATGCGCGGCGCCTTCGGCATTCCATACGAAATGATGTGGGCCAATCCCTATCAGCCGGGCCTCAGCTACTACCTGGTGCCTCTCGCCTATCACGACGACCGTACGGGTGCCCTGTTCATCCGCAGCTCCTGGGAGGACGATGCAACGTGGCTTGGGCTGTTCGATAAGCAGTTGCAGATTTTCCAGAAAGGATCTGTGGCGGCGGTAGATCCGGCCTCCATCAAAGAGCCCATCGAACTGGAAGACACCTTAGTTCTGGGCAATGCGACGCGGCAGTTCCAGGCGCCTGCCAAGCCGGTAAATGACGTTTTCATCCTGGGCGAAACCCCACGTGCCGCATTTCATGTCGAAGTGGAGGACGAGGACATGACGGAGATAGCGGCTGACGTTGCAGGAACGCTTTATCTGAAAGGTCTTCGAGGCAAGGCCGCAGTCCGAGTAAACGCACGCTAAGCGCGATCAGTTTACGTTTGTAATTCGAAGATTCAACCCTGCGGCCTGCGGCCCCGCACACTACAATAAGAGGAGCAGTCGCTCCTCGCTTAAGCATGCAATTTTCCCAAGTAACCGCCTACCTATCTTCCATTCGACTGCGCACAAAAATTCTGCTCGGCCTGCTCGTGGCCATTTGCGCTGGGGTGGCTTGGGTTTATGTTACGTACTCGCGCATTGTGGACCAGAAGTTAGCGCAAGGACCCTACGCCGGAGCCGTTGCTATCTTTTCGCAGCCGCATAGTTTGGAAGCGGGCGATGTTCTCACGCCTGCCGCGGTCGCCGAGCAATTGGGCCTGAGTGGCTACGGCCAGAGCGATGCAGCGGGGATGGGCTATTACCGCGTTACCGCGGACAGCATTGAGATTCATCCCGGTACGCAGTCGTACTTCCGCGCGGAACCGGCCCTCATTCACTTTCGCGATGGCAAAGTGCAGGACATCGTGAAACCGGGCAGCAATGAGCCGATCGACTCATATTCGCTGGAACCTCAGACGATTGCGACGGTGAACGAAGGCAGCAGCGGCAAGCGGCGTCTGGTCACATTTCGAGACGTGCCGAAGGTGCTGGTAAATGCGCTGCTGGCCATTGAAGACAAGCATTTCTTCGAACATGTCGGCTTCGATCCGCTGCGGCTGATGAAGTCGGCTTACGTCGATATCAAGTCTGCCCGCAAAGAGCAGGGCGGCTCGACGCTCACCATGCAGTTGGCTCGCAACCTGTATCTTGACTCCGCGAAAAACTGGCGGCGCAAAGCGAACGAACTGATCATCACGCTGGTGCTGGAGCAGAAGCTATCGAAGGAACGCATCTTCGAGCTCTACGCCAATCAGGTTTACCTGGGGCGGCACTACGGTTTCACCATACAGGGCTTCGGCGAAGCAGCTCATGTTTTCTTTCGCAAAGATCTTTCGCAGCTCACGCTGCCCGAAGCGGCGCTGCTGGCCGGGATCGTGCAGCGGCCCAGTTACTTCGATCCAGTGAATCACCTGGAACGCGCGACCGAGCGGCGTGATGTGGTGCTCGCGCAAATGCAGCAGAACGGTTTCATCACCGCCGCGCAACAACAAGCGGCGTCGGAAGCGCCGGTCGTGCTCGCGCCGCCGCAAACGGATGGCAGCGGCTCGCCTTACTTCCTTTCGTTGGCGAACGCAGAGTTGCAGGCGCATCTTGGCGAATCGCGCGCCAGTGTGTCTCGAATCTACACGACGCTTGATCCCGACCTGCAGAAGGCCGCGATTGACGCCGTGCAACTTGGCATGCCGGGTGTCGATAAGCTCGTGGCTCGCAAAGGTGATGACGGCGTACGCCCGCAGGCTGCGTTGATCGCGCTCGATCCGCACACCGGAGCAGTGCTCGCGGCTGTCGGAGGCCGAAACTTCAGTACGAGCCAGGTCAACCATCTGCTTGCGAAGCGGCAGCCCGGATCGGTATTCAAACCCTTTGTTTATGCGGCTGCGCTCTCACCGGGGCGCGACGGTAAGCCTGCACGGTTCACGCCTGCTTCGACCGTAGTCGATGAGCCGGCAACATTCCGCTTTGGTAACGATGTTTATCAACCCGGCAATTTCGGTGAAGAGTTCCACGGCCGCGTGACGTTCCGTAATGCGCTGGCGAAATCGATGAACGTGGCGGCAGTGCGCGTCGCAGAACAGATCGGTTACGGGCAAGTCGTGAGTCTTGCGAAATCTGCTGGACTCAACAAAGACATTCAAGCCACGCCGGCTGTCGCGTTAGGTGCGTACGAAGCAACGCCGCTCGAGATGGCGGGCGCGTACACGATCTTTGCGAATCAGGGCGAGTATGTGCAGCCCACTTTTTTGAACGAAGCGCTGAACAATACCGGCCAGATTGCTTACAAGCCGAAGCCGGCGCACCGGCGTGTCCTGGATACCGCCACAGCATGGATCATGCAGGACATGCTCGAAGAAGTGTTGCGCAGCGGCACTGCGGCCAGCGTGAAATCGCGCGGTCTCACCGTGGAAGCCGCAGGCAAGACAGGAACATCGCGCGATGGCTGGTTCGCGGGCTTCACGGGCGATCTGCTCTGCATTGTGTGGGTAGGTTACGACGACAATCGCGATCTGGATCTGGAAGGAGCGAAGTCGGCGCTTCCGATCTGGACCGAGTTCATGAAACGCGCAACCCAGTTGCGCCAATCGCCGCCGAAACTACCCGGGCCGCCAGATACAGTGGTCAAGGTCACCATCGATCCGACTACAGGGCTGAAAGCCGGGCCGGACTGCCAGTCGCGCCGCACCGAGTACTTCGAAGCGGGCACCGCACCGACGCGCGTCTGTTCCCATGTGCCAGCGTTGAATCCCGATCTGCTATTGCTCAATACTCCGATCATCGCCGAGCCCCCGCCGAAGCCACCGACGGAGGCGAAGAAATGAAGCTGCTGTTCGTGTGTGCAATCAGTTTCATCGCACTGGCGCAAGACATCGTGAAGCCCTCGCCGATCGGTCACAAGCGTTCGCAGGAAGTGGCGCAAGCCAACGTCACGCCCGATTTTCCGAAGAAGGCCGACAATACGCCGATCACGCCAGGTGGTGACACAGGTACGGCGTGCTTCTATCGCCAGAAGGTCGCGCTCCCCGGCGAACCGGAACCGCCGAAAGAAGGGCTGAGCGCAACGTCACCGACGTTTCCAATCGGGACTAAGGTGAAGGTCACCAACCTGGGCAACAAGAAAACAGTTGTCGTGACGATCACCGGACACAGCAACGGTACCGAGCGCATCCTCTGCGTAAGTGAACCTGCTGCGGAGCAGCTTGCGTTTACGAAGATGGGTACGGCGCAGGTGAAGGTTGAAAAGCAGTAAGCGTCAGCTCGCAGCGTCACGGCCGCGCTTCACCCACCTGCGGCTGACACGCCGGATGCAATTACACAATTCAGGCGCGTTACGTCGCGAGCTCTTCCTGTTCTTCCTCGAGATTGCTGTCCTGCACGTTGTAGATCGCCTTGTTTGCCTGTGATAACAGCGGCTTCATCATGGGGAAGAAGATGACGTCATAGATATCCTGCTGCTCGGTGAAGATCATCGCCATACGCTCAATGCCGGGGCCGATGCCCGTCGTCGGCGGGATGCCGTGGTCCATGGCTTCGAGGAAGTCGTAGTCGAGCGGATGGAACTCCCCTGAGTCTCGGTCCTCGGGCTTGAACGCGCGCTTCCATGTTTCGAAAAGCTGCACCGGATCGTTCTGCTCCGACCAGTTATCGCCACACTCCATACCGGCGATGAAGATTTCGAAGCGCTCCACATAGCGCGGATCTTCCGCCATCGGCTTCGCGAGCGGCGAGATTTCGATGGGATGCCCGTACACCAGCGTCGGCTGAATGAGCGTGTCTTCCACCTTGGCTTCAAATGCGCGCACCAGCGCTTCGCCGATGGAGTGCTGCTGTTCGTGCACGCCAAGTTCTTTCAACTTTGCATTGGCCTCATCGAGGGTGATTGTAGAGAAGTCGATGCCGGTGATTTCGCGCGTGGCGTCTACCATCGAGATGCGCCGCCACGGCTGCGCAAAGTCGACCGCATGTCCGCGGACTTGAAAGACTGTCTTGCCGAAAGCTTTCGTCGCGACGTGACGGAACAGATCTTCTACGAGCGCCATGTTGTACTCGTAGTTCTGATACGCCGTCATCGTCTCGATCATCGAGAACTCCGGATGATGGCTGCGATCGATGCCTTCGTTTCTGAAGTAACGATTGATGGTGAACACCTTCTCGTAACCTGCGGCGATCAAGCGTTTGAGATAGAGCTCATGCGAGATCGACAGGTACATGTCGACGTCGAGCGCGTTGACGTGCGTGAGAAATGGCTTCGCTGTGCCGCCGCCGTACTGAGGTTGAATGATAGGCGTCTGAAATTCCAGGAAGCCGCGGCCAAACAGAAATTCGCGCGCGGCGAAGATCATGCGCGACACTTGCGCGTAAAGTTCGCGCTTCTCGGGCGCGGCGATCATGTCGAGATACCGCTTGCGCAGAATGGTCTCGCGATCCTTCAGGCCCGACCACTTCTCTGGCAGCGGCCGCAAGCTCTTGGTGAGCATCTTGAGCGAATCGGCCATCACCGAAATCTCGCCCTTCATCGTCTTGCCTACCGTGCCGCGCACTTCGACGATGTCGCCAACATCGAGCAGCGACACGTCTTCATAGCCAAGGAAGCCGGCGGCTGCATCCGTCGGATGCAACGACGCGCGGCGCAGCACGATTTGGATCAGCCCCGTTTCATCCTGGATGTGACCGAACGCCATGCCACCCTGTTTGCGCCAGGACATCAGACGTCCGGCGACCGTGACAGGCTGGTTCTCCATCGACTCGAAGTGATCGAGAATGGGCTGCGCGAATTCCGTGCGCGCGCTGCGCGAAGGATACGGATTGAGCCCGCGTTCGCGCAAGGCTTCGGCTTTTTTCAGTCGCGCGTCACGCAACGCGACCAGGGGCGGAACAATCGCCAAGTGAAAGAATCTCCTTTGTTGGGGAAATTCTTAGTTTACCTTTTCAGCGATGCTCTTGGCCTGCAGGAACAGCAGCAGGTAATCGGGTCCGCCGGCTTTCGAATCGGTTCCCGACATGTTGAAACCGCCGAACGGATGCGCGCCCACCATCGCGCCGGTGCACTTGCGGTTCAAGTACAGATTGCCAACGAAGAAGTGATCGCGCGCCTGCTCGATGTGCTTTTTGTTGTTTGAGAACACGGCGCCGGTGAGCCCGTATTGCGAATCGTTGGCGAGCTGCAGCGCATGATCGAAATCTTTGGCCTTCGTGACGCCGAGCACCGGGCCGAAGATCTCTTCCTGGAAAACCCGCGCTTTCGAATCGACATCGGCGATGATGGTCGGCTGAATGAAGTAGCCGTCGCCCTGTGCGGGTTCCCCGCCAGTAATCACACGGCCTTCGCCGCGGCCCACTTCGATGTATTTGAGAATTGACTTGCGCGCACCCTCGCTGATCACGGGCCCCATGTAGTTGGCGGGATCGTCAACGGGCCCGATGGTCAGCTCCGTCGTCTTCGCTTTCAACTTATCGAGGAACTTGTCATAGACCTTTTCGTGCACAATGGCCCGCGAGCAAGCAGAGCACTTCTGCCCTTGATATCCGAATGCGGATGCCAGCACGCCGCTCACAGCCTGATCGAGATCGCACTCGGCATCGACGATGATGGCGTCCTTGCCGCCCATCTCAGCGACAACGCGTTTGATCCAAAGCTGTCCGGGTTGATGCTGCGCGGCGAGCGCGTTGATGTGCAAGCCGACATCGCGCGAGCCGGTAAATGAAATGAAACGGGTCCTGGGATGCTTCACCAGCAAGTCGCCAATCTGCGCGCCGCTTCCGGTGAGGAAGCAGAAGGACTTCGGCGGAAAGCCAGCTTCAAGCAACAACTCGGCAAATTTCGACGCGATCACCGGCGTCTCACTCGACGGCTTGATGATGACGGTGTTGCCGGCAACAAGTCCCGCACACGTCATGCCTGCCAGAATCGCGAATGAGAAGTTC
This sequence comes from Bryobacterales bacterium, assembly GCA_963792655.1. Lineage (GTDB taxonomy): Bacteria > Acidobacteriota > Terriglobia > Bryobacterales > Bryobacteraceae > DOZZ01. The sequence goes on along the minus strand of CAWBWU010000003.1, from coordinate 292,220 downwards.
CACGGTGGAATCACCACACCAACGCCCAGCGGCAGATAGCGCATCTCGCCCTTTTCGCCGCTGAGCTGAACCACAGGCTGCGGCCCTGCAAGGCGCTCCATCTCACGGGCGTAGTATTCGCAAAAGTCGATGGCCTCGGCCACTTCGCCTTCCGCCTCGGGCCATGTCTTGCCCGATTCAAAACCGAGCCACGCGTTGAACTCGTTCTTGCGCTCACGAATGATGGATGCGGCTTTCACCAGCATCTCGATGCGCTTTTCTGCGGGTGTGTGCGACCACTCCGGGAAGTAATCGTAAGCTGCCTGAATCGCCTGCTCCGCCATCTCGGGCGTGGCCTTCTGGACGATGCCGACGACTTCAGACGGACGTGACGGGTTGAGCGACTTCGCCTTCTCAGTGGAGAACACCTTCTCGCCTGCAATCAGCAGTGGGTACTCGCGGCCGAGTTCGCCGCGAACCTTCTCCTGCGCCGCGAGCATCGCTTTGCGATTGGAGTCTTTAGTGAAGTCGGTGTAGGGTTCGTTGCGAAATTCAGGTAAGCGTTTCATAAAGTGAGTAGCGGCTTCCTTGATCATGCCGGATTTTGGTGAAGGCGATTGCGTGGTCGTGAGCAAACCCGCACCACCATTGTTCTTCTGCGGCCTGCTTCAGTAGACGAAATTTATTGCTGATGGATTCCAGCGGATACAAATCAAATGCGGCGACCCACGTTGGAGGCAAGTTGACGGCGGTCGGGATCAAATCGGCGAACATGCAAAATGTCTGGTCATCCGAGCGCACGCGGACGATCATCATCGAAGCGTTGTGCCCGCGAACCACTTCCAGAGAAACGCCGGGCGCAACTTCGGCATCTCCGCTGAGCAACTGCATGCGCCCGCTATCGAGCAGCGGCTGATAGTTGATATCGCGGTAACTCACCGCATCTCTCGGATGGCGCTCCTGCGCGTGTTCCCACTCACCACGCTGAGTGATGTAGCGCGCGTTCGAGAACGCGGGCTCGCCTTCGCCGAGCGTGTTGCCGCCGCAGTGATCCCAATGCAGATGGGTGTTGATAACCAGATCGATGTCGGACTTTTCGAAGCCGGCCTCACGCAGTGCGCGGCCGAGCAGATCGTGTTCCGGGGCAAGGCGCATACGCTCGCGCGCCAGATCATCGTGCCGGTCTCCGCCGCCAGTTTCGATCAGGATATTCTGCGCGCCCGTCTCCACCAGGTAACAGTTAAAGGCGGCAGGCACGCGGTTGAGTTCGTCGCATGGGATGCGCGCGCCCCACAGCGTCTTGGGGACTACGCCGAAGAACGCGCCGCCATCCCAGTAGTACACGCCGGCGCGGATCAGGTGAATGCGAAAGGACCCGAGCGCCAGCAAACGTTTAACCGCGAACCATCTTGCGGCCGCGGTCGAAGAGCTCCGCCGCTTCTTCGGCGAGCGCACGTCCGCGTTCGTATAAATCTTTGCCTTTGTCCATCAGCTCGCTACTGGTCTGGCTCAGCGAGTCGGCAGTTTCGCTGCCTTTGCGCGAAATCTGCTCGCGCGTCTGTTTGCCGGAGCCGGGTGCGTAAAGCAGCGCTGCAGCCGCTCCCACAAAGGCTCCAACGATGAACCACGTGAAACTGTTGCTGTCATTTTCCGCCATCAGGTGTCCTCCACAGAACTGTTTCATTTTATGCCATACGATATGCTGAAGCCATGACGCCCGAAGAGCCCCTGCAGGACGAAGCGATGGTACCGGTGTTCAGTTCAATGAACGCCTCAGGAGAGATGGAAGCGACTACTGTTCAAGCAGTTCTCGAAGCCAATGGCATCCCGGCGTTGCTGGTTGGTCCTGCCACGCTGCCCGTCGTCGAGTTCCAGGTGCAAGTGGCGCAGGAACACCTGACCGAAGCACAGCGCGTGCTCGATGAAGCAAAAGCCGCCGGCCCGGCCGCAGCAGCGGAAGCGGAACTGGCAAGCGAAGGCACGGCAGACGATCAGCGGGTGAGGTAACAGAACTGCGTTGGTGGTTTGGTCGGCAGTTATGAGGCGGGTAGCAACGCAATAAATTTGCCAGGATTCAGCATCGTACGCACGCCGCTCAGGGGACTGACACCTTTTCGCGACGTCTGCGAAAAGGCTGTCCGTCCCCAATGCGCAGTGGTCTGCCACGCGCTTTCACACAGGCCAGCAATGTCGGGTAAGGCTACGCAGCCAAGGTCGAACTCTGTTCCCCCATCCGGATGATTCGCGTCCATTCGCGGCTACCTAACCTGATTCACAGTAAAGCCCAGAGCTATTCCGAGCTTCCGCAACAACTTGTCACCTTTAGCCAGACACTACGTGCCGGCCGTCCGCTGAAAATCACCACAGCGTCACAAGGGGCTCTGCGCGAGTGGGAACGCACCAAAAACGACCACCGCGCATGGTGGGACGGACAGCCTTTTCGCAGACGTCGCGAAAAGGTGTCAGTCCCTGAGTAGCGTGCGTACGAAGGTGGGAACTCAAGGTATCGCACCGTCATTATTCCCGCTCGATTTCCTGACAACTAACTCGCAGCCCAAGAGAACGTCACGCGCCGGTGTATCTGGCCTTTCGCGCCTCGATAACATCACGGCCATCGCGGCTTCACCGAGAGCGCGGCAGGGTTGGTGAATCGTAGTTAGTGGTACGGGTAACATGCGGGCGTATTCTACGTCGTCGATGCCGACAACCCGCACAGTTCCAGGGACATGTTTACCCAATTCTTGCAAGGCCTGCATGAAGCGGCCGGCCACGCGGTCGTTGGCGCAGACGAAGGCGTGGGATCGCGACTCTTCGAGGACACGTGCTATCGAGGCAGCGCTGAAGTCGGAGACGCGCTGGACTTTTTCAGGCGCGAGCGGAATGCCTCGATTGATCAAAGCTTCCTGGTAGCCGGCAATGCGCGCGTCTACGGTGGGAGCGCCACCTTCGAGAGCAAGAAATGCCGTGTCGGCACTGCCCGTATCTAATAAGTGTTCGGCTGCCAGATATCCCGCACGGCGGTTGTCAATCCCGACCAGATCGTATCCGCTGCGGCGCGGGAACGGATAAATGCAACGGTCAAGTAGGACGATCGGGATCTTCGCGTCGTCGAGCAAGCGGCAGATCTTCTGGTTCACGGCGTCTTTTGAGGGAGTGCGCTCGAGCGGGGCAAAGAACACGCCGGCCACTTTGCGCGCGATGTACTGTTCGCAAAGCTGAAGCGCCTGGTCTTCGGGGCTCTTCTCCGGACCCGCCATGTGGCCCCAAAGCAGCGCGTGCTCACCCGGCGCACTGGCCAGACCCTGGCAGATCGGCTCGAAAATATCTCCCTCGCCCAGGTTTGGTATTAGCAGCCCGAACAGCAGCCCACTCGCCACGGCGGGCGCCGCTTTGACGAAATTGCCGGACCCCGCGACGCCACTTACCAACCCGCGCTGCTTGAGTTCGCGCAACGCACGGCCGACGGTGATGCGCGATGTTCCGAACTGCTTCACCAGGGCTGCTTCGCTCGGCAGTTTCTGGCCGGCCGCGTATTTTCCGGACTGGATGTCGCGCAGCAGCGAATCAACAACTTGTCTGTAACGGGGAAGCGTTGATAGGCCTGATAAACGCCTCTTATGCACTGCTTGATATTACAGGTAAATGCCTGCCGAAGACAACTTTTGTCGTGCCTCGTCCATCAAACTAGGTGAAGGAGGAGCGATGATCGAGAACAAACAGAACACAAAGCAGTATCTCCTGATGAGCGACTTCGACCAGACGCTCAGTTTTAACGACTCGGGGCTGGTGCTGTCCGAAATGCTGGGCATCTCCGGCTTTGAGAAGAAGGTTGCAGGCTTATCTGACATTCACCTGGTGCAGCAGGGCGGGGAACTCTCCTACCTCTTGTTGCACGACCCGGAGTTCCGCCGCGTTCGCCGCGAGCACCTGATTGAAGCAGGCAAGCGGATCCGGCTGAAGGAAAACATCCAGACGCTTTCGCAGTTGCTGCAAGGCCTGGCTGGACACCAATTTTCGTTCTTCGTCATTTCCGCCGCGCCGCAGGAAGTGATTCAATCCGCTCTGGAAGGCATTGTGCCGCCGGAGAACATTTATGGCACACAGTTCCGGTACAACGACAAGACCGGTGAGATCGAATCGATCCTGTGTTTGCGCGCCGGTTACGGCAAAGTTGCCGTCGTGGAAGAACTGCGCGCCAGAATGCCGGTGAGCCATGACTCGCTGGTCTACGTAGGCGACGGCAGCTCGGACGTGCACGTGATGCTGCATGTGAACCGCCTGGATGGGTTGACCATCGCGGTCTCCGAGAACAAATACATCACGCCGATTGCGCGCCGCACTGTGTTGAGCGACAACGCGCTAAGCGTGCTGATTCCGATCCTTGAAGACATCCTGGGATGGGACTCGATTCGTATTCGCGCACTGTTTCACGCGCACGGGTTTGTGCTGCAGGATTGGGACAAAGTCCGTACCGACACGCTGACAATCGCGAGCTCCACAGCGCCGTCGCACGCTGCCGCCTGACCGAGGAACTTATGCTGAATGTTCTCGGTTGGGTAGCTACCGCGGTGTTCTCGTGCTCGTACTTCTGCCGCCGCTCCGTCACGCTGCGGTGGATACAAGCGGGGGCCGCGTTGATCTGGATTGCTTATGGTGTGCTGCTGCACGCCATGCCCGTGATTGCGGCAAACGCGATTGTTGCCGTCGCGGCGATCGGCTCTTCGTGGCGCGCTTCATCGCGGCCTGTCACGATAGCCGATCAGTGATCCGTCACTGGTGTTGCTTACTTTGCATTTCTGGCCGGTGCCGCAGCCTGTGTGCGCGTCGGGACTGGCACAGGCTTTAGAGACGTAGGCAGCACTGCGTAACGGCTGCTTGGATTCCACAACAGGTATCCAGCGTACTGGCTACCTAATCCATCTTTTGCGCCACGTATTTGCGCCGCAACCATGTCAGGCGTATATTTCGCGCCAAGGTCGAAGACCTGCAGCCATGGCCTCACTTTGGCGCGAAACGGTTTGCCGCCGGCTGGCGGTTTCAAGCGCGCAGCCGCTCCTTGCATTGACGCGTGAATGACTTCGTATGGATGGGCGGCCGGTCGCTTGAAGCCGCCGAAACCCGACGCGAAGTGCGAAGGGTAAACCATGGGGCAGATGTAATCGAAGTACTCTGCGGCATCTTCGATCAACTGCCCGATGCCCAAATCATTCGTGACTACGGTAGTGAGCCCGAACAGATCGGCAGAGATGGTTTTGTTTGGGAAGCGCGCGCGAAGATTCGCGAAGAAACCGCGCAGGACCTTGTGCCGTTCCGGATTCAGCCCACTGAATGGAAACTTCATCTCTTTCAAGTTGCCGTCGGAGGGGAAGCGCACGTAATCAAAATTGACTTCATCAAAGCCCCGCGCGAACGCTTCGTCGGCGATCTGCTCGTCGTAATCCCAGACGGCTTTCGAGCCGGCGTCCACCCAACCGAGTCCTTTGCGATCACGCCACGGAGCCCCGGTGAGCGAACCGCGGCGTACGGCCAGCTCCGGGCGGGCTTTCTGTAATCCTCCATCTTCGAAAACGGCAACGCGCGCAATCGTGTAAATGCCCGCATCGTGCAGCCGCTTGATCACGCCGTCCAGGTCACGGATCGCGGCGCGTTGTACGTGGTACTTCTGAACATCCGCAACGCGCGACACGTAACCGACGGTGCCGGTTGAATCCTTGACATCGATCACCACCGCGTTGATGCCGAAGTCGCGCTGCAGGCGCAGCACCTCATCGATTTTGCTGTTGATGCCAGCCTGCCAGAAGCTGAGGTAGATACCGCGAAACTCTGCGGGAGCGGGTACTGCCCACAGATGCGCCGCTGCCGTGAAGGCGCTCGAAACAAGGAAAAGCAATCGTTTGGACATGGATGGCGGATGCGCCGTCTGCTCTCTTGCAAGCGTGTCCCCAATTTGAACTGCCCGCCGGAGCGCGACGTCATATACTCCAACGATGCACGCTTGCTTTGGCCGGGACGCATGGTAGCGAATCCGTTTTTGGGAGTAGTGTTCCACTGGCTTGGGGGACTCGCCTCGGGCAGCTTCTACGTGCCATTCCGTTTTGTGAAGCGCTGGTCGTGGGAGACGTTCTGGCTGGTAGGCGGCGTGTTCAGTTGGATTGTTGCGCCGTGGGTGCTGGGCCTGGTGATGACGCGTGACCTGGTTCCGACGCTCCGCGAGACACCGCTCATCACACTGTTCTGGACTTACTTCTTCGGCGTGCTTTGGGGTTTCGGCGGGCTCACCTTTGGGCTGACCATGCGGTACCTGGGTATGTCGCTGGGCATGGCAGTCGTGCTCGGGTACTGTGCGGCATTCGGTACCTTGATGCCGCCCATCTTCGCTGGGCAATTTTTCTCGCAGGTGCTCGGAACGCCTTCCGGACGCATCATATTGATCGGCATTGTCGTCTGCCTGTTCGGAATCCTGCTCGCGGGAGCAGCGGGGCGCGCAAAAGATCGAGGCATGCCCGAAGAACAGAAGCGCGCGGTGATTCGCGAGTTCAATCTCAAAAAGGGAATCCTTGTCGCCACTTTTTCGGGCGTGATGAGCGCGTGCATGTCGTATGGGCTGGCGGCAGGCGATCCGATTCGCAAGCTGACCCTCAGCCACGGTACAGCCCCGCTATGGCAAGGGCTGCCGGTCCTCGTCGTCGTGCTGCTTGGCGGCTTCACTACGAATCTGATCTGGTGCGTTTATCTGAACTGGAAGAACCAAACCGGTCGCGAGTATGCGGATACAGCCGCGAGTCCCGTGGCACTGAACTATCTCTTTAGCGGGATCGCCGGAACGATCTGGTACTTCCAGTTTTTCTTCTACACGATGGGCGAAACACAGATGGGCAGATACAAGTTCTCGAGTTGGACGCTGCACATGGCGAGCATTATCATCTTCAGTTCACTCTGGGGAATCGCGCTGCATGAATGGCGTGGGGCAGGGACGCGGGCCAAAACACTTCTGTTTTGTAGTCTGATTGTGTTAGTCGCTTCGACCGCGATTGTTGGTTATGGTAACTTTTTGGCCACTTAGCGCGGTTTGGCCCTAATCGTGTACGTAAAACAACATGGCCCAATCACAAGATCAAATCAAAGCGAAATATCAAAACGTATTGAACACGATTCAACAGGTGAATGGCAGCCTGAAGAACGTGAACATGGAAGGCGACAAGCTGCTGATTCGCGCGGAAGTGGCGAATGATCAGCTCAAAAACAAGGTCTGGGATGCGATCAAGCAGGTGGATCCGAGCTTTAGCGATCTGCATGCGGACATTGTGGTGAACTCTTCACTGCAGGCTCCCCAACAGGCCGCAGCGGCGAGCTCACAGAGCGGTGGCCGCAGCTACACCGTACAGCCCGGCGACAGCCTGTCGAAGATAGCGGAGCAGTTCTACGGGCGCGCGAGCGAGTACAACAAGATTTTTGAAGCCAACCGCGACAAGATGGATAACCCCGATCATGTCCGCGCCGGCATGACGTTAGACATCCCTGCATAGGTCAGCCATGAGTCTCTTCGATCAACTTGGCGGTCTACTGCAGCAGTACACCAACGGGGGACGGCCTGCAAACGACCAGGACGCTCTGAACCATTACCAACAGGCTGCGCAACAAGCGTCGCCTTCGGTTCTGGCGGGGGCGCTTTCGTCGGTATTCCGTTCGCCGTCGACAGGCACCTTCGGTCAGAACGTGTCGTCGATGTTCGGGCAGTCCGATCCTTCGCAACGCGCAGGAATTCTGAATCAGATCCTGGCGTCTGCAGGTCCCAGCGTGCTGGCGAGCCTCGGGCTTGGGCAAGGTACAACGCAGGTTACACCGCAGCAGGCGCAGCAGATTAGCCCCGCCGCAGTGGAACAGGCCGCGAACCACGCGGAACGGCAGGACCCTTCGATCATCGACCGGGCAAGCCAGTTCTACGCGCAGCATCCCACCCTGGTACAAGCACTGGGCGCGGGTGCGGCCGTGCTGGCTATGCAGCACATGTCTCAGAACGGCTAACTCTAGCAAGCGACCAAGCCCGCCCGCGACTACTTTACGAAGTAGCGCGGCGGGCTTTTTCCTTTTTGGGGAACACCATGTTCGACGGCGTTAGTCCGTGCTCATCGCAATACTGCACATAGAGTGCGCCGTAACTTGAAGTGATGTAGTCGTCCGGAGAGTAGCCTAGCTTTCTCGCGGTGCGATCAATCCAGTTGGGCGAGCCTTCCAGTTCCATGAAATTCCCGACGGGAGTCTCGTCCAGCGTGGCCATTCCATGTTGTTTTTCGAACGCGAGCTCAGTACGAAATTTTTCGTACTGAAAAATGGCTTCGTAGCCAAGACGCTCCAGGATAAGACGAAACTCCGCGGCATCGCCCACTGTCGTTTCCAACTCTTCCCGTGACTTATGCTTGGACAAGGTAGATTTTCCCTTGTAAGTTACGACGCATGCGTGTTCCGTCTCGCGCAATCGCAATAACCCGCCGGCCTTACGCAACGAAGAGCCATCCCGATCAAAGATTACGTTCGATTCGAAAAAGCGGCGCCGCGTTACGCGAAACCCTTCTTCGCGCAGGCGCCTTCGCGTTTTGCCCAGATCGTCGACGTACAGCTTGATTTCGGTTTCGGTGCGTTTCCCTGGGCTGCTCACGATCCATGATAGCTGCGCGGTCTTCGACAAATTTACTAATATACCTTGACACGCATATGCCGACTAACGTATATCTATCCATGTGGAATCTGTGTTCGAAATCGTGGCGGAGCCGAACCGCCGCGCGATTCTGAGTCTGCTCATCGAGTCACACCAATCGGTGGGCGATCTCGAACGTCAATTGCGTATCCCGCAGACGACCGTTTCCAAGCACCTTCGCGTGTTGCGCGACGCCGGTTTTGTAGAAGCCACTGTCGATGCACAACGCCGTCTCTACCGGCTGAGACCGGAACCGCTCCAGGAGATCGATGCCTGGCTTACACCGTTCCGCCGGTTCTGGTCAGCGCACATTGACGCTCTCGAACGTCACCTCGACCGGATGGCCTCACCGCCGAAGAACAAGATGGCGCGCGCGAAAAAAGCGAATGTCACGAAAGGAAACAAAATGAAAATCAAGCTGACCAGCGTTTACGTGGACGACCAGGAAAAGGCTCTGCACTTCTATACCGAAGTGCTGGGTTTTCGAAAGAAAAACGACTTCAGCCAGGGTCCGTTTCGCTGGCTCACGGTGGTCTCGCCCGACGAGCCGGACGGCACCGAACTGCAACTCGCCCTCAACAACAATCCGGCAGCGAAAGCGTATCAGGAGGCGATCTTTGCGCAAGGCCAACCGGCGGCAATGTTCTACACGGACGATGTCAAAGCCGACTACGAGCGGATGAAAGCGCGGGGAGCGGAGTTCACAATGCCGCCGACGGATGTGACGGCTTCGATCATCGCAATGCTGCATGATACTTGCGGCAACATCATTCAGCTGGTCCAGTTGGCGCGCTATTCCCACTAAGGAGACGACGACTGTGCGTGAGGAGTACACACCCGGGCCAGCGAACCTGGCGCATGTAGAGAAAGATGGCGAGAAGTGGACACTTGTCCTGGTCAAAGAACTGCGCCACTCGCCGGAAAAAGTATGGGATGCGATCACCGATCCGAAACAACTGCGCGAGTGGGCCCCGTTCGACGCGGATGGCAGCATGGATCGCGCTGGCGCGACAGTCAAGCTGACCACCGTGGGCGCGCCCGCATTGCATGTGACCGAAACCAAGGTGACCCTTGCCGATCCTCCCAACGCGCTTGAGTACAACTGGGGCGGGAACGAGATGCGATGGCAACTCGAACCGGTCAACGCCGGCACACGCCTGACGTTGTGGACGACCATCGACCGCCGTTATATTGCCTGGGGCGCCGCGGGCTGGCACATCTGTTTCGACGTTCTGGATCACCTGCTTCGCGGGACTCCACTTGGCCGCACGGTGGGACCGGACGCGGTTCAGTTTGGCGGCTGGCAGCAATTGAGTACCGACTACGCGAAACAGTTCGGCGTTGAATCTCCAGCGTGGCCGCCCCGGAAGTCATGATGGCGAAGGCATAGCAGCAATGAGCGCTGGTATCAAACGTTCCGTGTTTCGCTGGATTCACATCGTGTTCAGCATTCCGATCTTCGGCTATGTGTATAGTCCTTTCGATCAGATACCGAACTACGCTCCGCTCGTCCGGTTCGTGTTCCTGCCCGTGCTGGTTTTATCGGGGCTCTGGATGTGGAAAGGGCATGTGGTTCAGCGGCTGATTTCCCGGAAAGCAGCGTGACCACCGCGCCTTGTCCCCGCTTAGCTACGATGCCTAGAAGACGCAAACATGAACAGACGCGACTTTCTCACCAGCTCGATTGCCACCGCCGCACTGCCTTTCTCCGTCCTCTCGAGCTCGCGCTCTTTGAACGCAGCCCCGGTTGAGGGAACGCCGGGGGTCGCCATCCTGCTCGTAGATACGGACAGGACTGAGTCGCGCATCGATTCACGAATTTACGGCCAGTTCCTCGAGCACATCAACCATTCGGTAGAAGACGGTCTCTTTGCCGAACAGATTCGCGGCGCAGGATTCGAAGGAGACGATTTCAAAACCTATTGGAAAGCCTTCTCCGGACCACGGCGCCGCCTCGCTCGCGGCGGTCGATTTCCAGAACGGGAAGAAAAGCGTTCGCCTGGATGTGAATGGCGGCCGCGCAGGCATAAGCCAGGAGCGCATCTACATCGAAAGCGGTTATCGATACCAGGGCTCACTCTGGGTCAAGCGGGAGGCTGGCTCGCCCCAATTGAGCCTTCGCATCCTGAGCTCAACCGGCAACCAGATCGCGTCTGTGCCGCTGCCTGTTACCAGTTCCGATTGGCAGGAAGTTCCGTTCTCTTTCGCCAGCACTGTGCGCGACGTCGACGCAAGGATCGAGATCGCCGCATCGGGTCACGGTGCCCTGCTGATCGATTTCGTTTCCATGATGCGCGCCGATACCCGCCGGGACGGAATGTTCCGCCCGGACCTGCTCGGCGCCTTAAACGGTCTCGGTCCGGCCTTCATCCGTTGGCCGGGGGGCTCCTTTGCTTCCACCTATAAGTGGAAAGAGGGCATCGGCCGCTACGCCGCACGCGGCTACCATCCCAACACGTTCTGGGGCGGCTATTCGGACTATTACGGCTTCGGTACGGATGAGTTCCTCTCTCTTTGCCGCAAGCTCAATGCCCAGCCGCTCATCGTGCTGCCCGCGCCCGGCACCCATCCAGATCAGGTCGAGTACGCCATGGACTGGGTCCGGTACCTCAATGATCCGCCGGCCACCGAATGGGGCCGTCTCCGCGCCGCCAACGGACATCCCGAACCTTACGGGGTGCGCTTCTTCCAGATCGATAACGAACCCATGAACAACGGCTTCACGCCGGAGTCGTACGCCGCTATCGTCAACTTATACGGCAGCCGCCTGCGCGACATCGCGCCTGAAACGCGCATCGTGGCATGCGGCCAGAAGCGCTCCAACGATATGGACTGGAGCGAAAAGATCATTGACCTCGCCGGAAACAACTTCGATATCCTTGGCTGTCACAACTACGAATACGAGCCCGATAACTACGAAACCGGCATCGCCCGCATCCGCGATTACCTGACCAGGTTACGTGCTTACGTGCTGGGTTCGGCCCATCCGCTGATTGAGATTGCTGTGCTTGAGTGGAGCCTGCAGCACACATATGACTGGCGCGCCGGTCTGCACGCGGCAGGCAGTCTCATCATGTATGAGGAGCTCAGCCCCGGTCTCACCATGACCTGTCCCGCTCTTCTCATGCGCAACACCACCGACGACCCTACCTGGACGTCGTTCATCTATCACGATCACGTCTCCTGGTTCCCAGGTGCGGGTTACGTAGTCGAGAAGCTCTTTCGCGAGCACTATGCCGAACGCCTCCTCGCGTCCACGACCGGTACGTTCCGCGACCTCCCTGACCGCAGCAGCTTCTTCAACCAGATCTCGACGATGAAACCCGAAGCGTGGCAGCCCGGGGCGGTGGACGCGATCGCTACCGCGAGCGCCGACGGACGACGAATCGTCATCAAGGCAGTGAATTATCAGGCCCAACGCAACTCACTCCTCCTGCGGCTCCGGGGAACCAACGTTCCCGACAAGGCGCTCGCAACTTTGCACACGATCACGGCCGGGCTGAGCGACTCCGCTTCCCTCGAGCGCCCGAACGCGTTGACGCCCGTCACCCGCGCACTGACTTACGCCAGGGATCTGACGTTGGACCTGAATCCTTACACGGTTGCTGTACTAGAGATCCGGGCCGAGTGAGAAACAATCGCTCCGGGGACTGACACCTTTTCGCGCCTTCTGCGAAAAGGCTGTCTGTCCCCAGACGTGCATCACCCGCGCCTGTTCGCCGGCAAGGTCTAGGTAGACGGAAACAATCGCGATCAAACGACGCGCTCAAGTCCCGGCTGCGCGGTCATCGAGGGAGAAAAAGACCTCGCCGCGCTCATTGCCGCGCCGAGTAATGTGCGAATCGCTCCGGGGACTGACACCTTTTCGCGCCTTCTGCGAAAAGGCTGTCTGTCCCCAGACGTGCATCACCCACGCCTGTTCGCCGGCAAGGTCAAGGTAGACGGAAACAATCGCGATCAAACGACGCGCTCAAGTCCCGGCTGCGCGGTCATCGGGGAGAAAAAGACCTCGCGGCGCTCATTGCCGCGCTGAGTAATGTGCGAATCGCTCCGGGGACTGACACCTTTTCGCGCCTTCTGCGAAAAGGCTGTCTGTCCCCAGACGTGCATCACCCGCGCCTGTTCGCCGGCAAGGTCAAGGTAGACGGAAACAATCGCGAACAAACGACGCGCTCAAGTCCCGGCTGAAAAGTGCCACGGAAGATGACGACTTCCAAGGCCGCGGACACTGAAGTAACAAACCAAGGTAGACGTCGCGGTCCGCAGGGCATAAGAAGACATCACGGCGGCCGTTTCCGCGCTGCGTAACATGATGAGGGTAAAAGGGAACGACCGCGCGAGCCAATCGGGGCATATGTTGACTTAGTGCGACATTTGTTGACCTTCTTCGCGCAATAATCCGGGTTTGTTCCGTCAGTCACCGGTTTCCCCCCGCGGAGTGATCTCTTAAACGGCAAGTCAGTGCATCACCGCCCCGAAGGAGGGACTTTGTTGCCGGCATTCAGACTGTCGAGCATCTTGCGCGAGGTCGCATCATTGGGGTCGATAGCAACAGCCTGAGTGAGTTCGTCCATTGCGCCTGTCCAGTCGCCTCGTGCGTAGTAGAAAGACCCAAGAGCCGCATGAGGCTGTCCGGAACTCGGGTCAGCGCGCGCGGCCGCCTGCAACTCCCGACGGGCGTCGTCTTTTTTTCCCTCGCGAATGGCAAGGATGCCTAAGTTGTAATGCGCTCCGTAGTTGCTCGGAGCAGTGCGCGCGAGACGCTCGAACTGCTGCTTCGCCCGGCCGTAGTCTTTCCTAACCAAATAGATCGTTCCGAGAAGTTGCTGAGCCGGTTGATCGTCCGGAGAAATGCTCAACGCAAGTTCTAACGCGTTCACCGCGTCGGCCAAGCGGCCGGACCGATAGAGACAGACTGCTAGGTAAAAGGCGGCCGAACTATTGTGACTATCTTCCTTCAGCAAGCTTTCGAAACCATGGATCGCTTCGGAAAGTCGACCGGCATTGGCCAGCCGGATCGCGCGGCCGTACCGATGATACTCGCCGAGCCGGTCTTTCGGATCCGCACCGGTATTGCCTTTGGAGGGAGAGCCGCTTAAGTAGCCAAGCGATTGCAAACGCGAAATCACTTGTTCGCTCTGAGGGCTTTGGGCTCTCGGAGAAGCCGTCTGGTGAAACGAGGCGATCCGAGCTTTTAGCGAACTCGCCGTTTTCCGGTCGACCTCATAGCGGTTGTGCAACTCGCCCGGGTCGACGTCTAAATCGTAAAGCTCCGGTTTGGGCGCATCGATGTACTTGTACTTTCCAATGCGGACGCTGCGCAGAGTGCTACACCCAAGGTGGTCGTGCGCATACAAGCTCTCTGAGTAGAGCGGCTGCTGGTCGGGCGGGTGGTCGCCAAGCAACCGCACCGGGCTACGGCCCTGAAATTCAGCTGGTTTCGGAATCCCAACCGCTTCCAGTAGCGCCGGCGCGAGATCGATCAGACTGACTGGGTCGTTCACGCGAGCGGAGTATTTTTGGGTTCCCGGAGGCCACTGGATTATCAAGGGTACGTGCAGCGTACTCTCATAAATGAAGTAGCCATGGGTGTCCTCCCCGTGTTCACCAAGGCTCTCGCCGTGATCCGAAGTCAAAGCAATGACGGAATCCTGCAGGATGTCTTGTGCTGCGAGTGACAGCTGGAATCGCCCGATCGCTTCGTCTATGTAGGAAATTTCGGCGTCGTAACTGCCGTGGGAATAAGGCTGATGGACATCGTAGAGGTGGATGAAAGCGAAGCAGGGATGTCCAGAATTCGTTTGAAGCCAGTGCGCCGCCGCACGGAGCACTTCGTCCGCGGGCCGCTTGATGTCTGGAGGATCTTCTCCCGGATCGGGCCGAAGGTGAAATGGGCTGTCGTAGATATCGAAGCCTTCGTTCAATCCGAACCGCGCGTCCAGTACATAGCCGCCAATGAACGCGGCCGTCCGATAGCCGTGGGCTCTGAGGACACCCGGCAACGTGACCCGTTTCCGCCCGCTTTGCTGGCCATTCTCCGTCACCCCGTGAACATAGGGGTAAGTCGAGGTCAGTAGCGACATATGCGCCGGCAGCGTCATGGGCACGGGAGTATCCACCTGGCTGAACAGCGTGCCATGTTGTGTTAACTCATCGAGATGCGGTGTATGGATCTTTCGATAGCCGTACGAGCCGAGGTGATCGGCCCTCAGGGTATCGATTGAGATCAGGACAACTGATGACCGATGTATGGCAGGAGCGGCGCAGGGAAAGCCAAGTAGTAATGCGAGTAACAGGCTTTTCCGGCGCCGCCAAAGCTCTCCGGTCAAAACTGTAGACGCAATGAGAAGTTAATAACGCGCGCGCTCGACGAACCGCTCAGATAGTTCGCATTGGTACTGGTAATTACCCCGGCTGTATCCGGCGAACTGATGACGGCGTCGGGATAGCCGAAGTTGGCATGGTTCAGAGCGTTCGAGAACGTCGTTTGGAACCGCACGAAGCGGTGCTCCGACAGGTGAAACTCCTTCATCAGAGCCAGATCCAGATTCTTCATCGGCGGTGTTTCGAGAATGTTTACTCCCGCATTGCCGAATCGGCCTACATTGGCAGGATCGCTACAATTCGGATCGTTATCCGGGCAACCCGGGATTTTAAACGCCGCGACATTAAACCAGTTGTCGATGCTCTGATGCGCGGGATAGAGGCGAGCCCCGGCAACCACGTCGGGACGTCCCCCGATCGTGTTCGTATTCGAAGGATCGTAGCCGTCAAAGCTAGGAGTAAACCATTGACCGGTTTGCAGCGTGACCACCGCTGATAGACGCCAGCCGCCCAGAACACCTTCCGCCAAACGCGGCATATGGTTCAAGTAGTGCTGACTGCGCCCAATCGGCAATGAGAAGACGGCGTCGGCGTATACGCGGTGACGTGGAGTATACGCATTGTTTCCCCATTCCGCGCGGCGGTCGAATTGATTCTGTATTGGGTTGTCCGCAAAGACCCAGTCGTTGTCGGATTGATCGGTAAGATCTTTCGCCCAAGTCCAACCGGAACTGAAGGTCAGGCCCTTGCCCAGTCGCTTGGCGGCTGCAACTTGCAGCGAGTTGTACTTCTGACTTGCACCATTTTCGAACCACGTGACCGTGTCGAAATTAGGGTTGGGCAGCGCCGCGATCGAAAACGGGGTCGTACTCGGCAGCGGCTGATTGATGTTGCGCCCGTACAGTAGGTTTACGGCATGCGATCCGACGTAAGCCACGGAAATACCAACGGTGCCGATCTGCCGTTCCAGTGTGATATTCCACTGCTGGAGGTAAGGCACTTTCAGGTTCGGATTGAAACCCGAGGCGCTTTGGAAGGCTGCTACCTGTCCCGCTTCGGGAACGAATGCATTGGGGAAGCTCAGCAGCGGCACACCGTTCTTGATGGAGTTGAAGAACGATTCGCTGCCGCCGAATGGACCACCTTCCATGGATCGCGCAATCGTCCCATAGATGGTGTTGCCGAAGATGCCGTAGCCGGCACGGATCACTGTTTTGCCGTCAGCCGTTAGCTTGTACGCGACACCAACGCGGGGATAGAAGTTGTTCTTTTGAAGTTTAAGCAGCGAGCCGTCCGGATAACCGGCTTGGCTTGCGGTCAAAACTTTGACGTTCGCAGGAAAGAGTGGGTTGATCGACTTGATGCCTTCGTCCGGCACAACCAGAGCCCCCAACGAAGGACTATAGCTGAAGGTTCTTCCGAACTTATCGTGATAAGGAGTCGATAGCTCGTACCGGACGCCATAGTTCACGGTCAGCCGAGGCGTGATCTTATATTGATCTTGCAGATAGAAACTGCCCAGATTTCCCCGCAGGTAAGAACTGGGCGCCGGATTAGAGAGGCCCGACGTCTGCGGAAGGCCAAGCAGAAAGTCGGCGTAGGAATTTCCTGTATAGCGGCCTTTGAAGCTGAAGGTCCCGTAGAGGTTATTCGGGAGGTAGTTCTGGTTGTTCCCGTCGCGGATGAAGTCCCCGCCTAATTTAAATGCGTGCCTTCCGCGAGTCCAACTCACGTTATCCGTAACCTCGAAGTTCGTAAGGGCCTTGTCATGGATCGAATAGCTGCTGGTTCCCGTAAGGCCGCTGATACTAAGCGCCGGCTGACCGGGAATTCCTGCGTTGGTGATACCCACCAGGCCTGCGTCACTGACGATCTTGTCACCCATTAACGTACTCGCAACGTCGCTGATATCACGCGAGAAGCCGGCTCGAACTTCATTAAATAGCGTGGGGCTAAACGTGTGGCTATAAGAGACGACCGCATTGCTGGAGTTGCGTTGCTGATTGTAAGTACCGGCAGGGGGAAGCAGGCCTCGTTGACCCAATACTCGCATCCGGTGATAGCTATATCTCACGAACATCGTGTCGCGCTCGCGGAAGTAGTGGTCTACTCTGCCGTCGACGATATTGAAGTCGTTGCGCGTGGGGAGGTTCGCACAATAGTTGCCCGCTACTATGCCCGGGGCGCCGCAGTTGGGTTGCGGATAAAAAGTGTTCTGTAGGTTCTGCGAGACTGGGTTGATCAAGCTCGACGGAATCATGTTGTTCGCAAAAGCCAAACCCGTGAACGGATTCTTCAATACTTTGCCGTTCGCGAGCAAATTGCTAAAGTCGCCTGTGCGCCATGCTGCCAGCGGTGTATTGTCCGCGATCACTCGGGCGCCCCGATTGCGCGAGCCTTCGTAATCAGCGAAGAAGAACGTTTTGTTCTTCCTGATCGGGCCACCAACACTGCCAGCAAAATCGTTATAAACCGTGAACGGCACTTTGGCAGAAAAGAAATCTCGGGCGTTCAGGCGGCTGCCGTTGTAATCGTAATAGAGGCTGCCGTGAAATCGATTGGTTCCGGATTTGCTAACAGTGGTGATCGTTGTCGCGCCCTTGAACTCTGCCGGGGCATTGACCAGAACATAGTTAATCTCCGCGACATTTTCCAGGTCGGGCCCCACCCCCGAACCACCGGATCCGCTCAGATCCTGCATTTCGACAATGCCGTCGTTGGTCCAATAGGTATCAATCTGGCGGGCGCCCGGTCCCGAGTAGTTGCCCGAATCGTTCACAGAAACACCGGGGTTGTACATGACAAATCCCTGGGTGGTGTTGCCCTGACGGATATTCACGGCTGAATCGAGCAATTCGGTATCAGTCTTCACGTAACTGGTAGTGGAGCTTTCGGTGTTAATAACGGGGGCCGTACCCTGAACGTCGATCTTCACGGCAGCCGTGCCTACTGCAAACTGAATGTCCACGTTCACCACGTGGTTGGCGTCTACTACGATTCCCTGCCGCTCCTGCGAACTGAATCCGGCGCGTTCAAACCGCAGCGTATATGTGCCGGGCGCAAGATCGGGAATGTTGTAGACTCCTGTCGCCGCCGTGTTCTGGCTTCGCCTCAGCCCGGTGTCTTGGTTCACGACAGTGACTTCAGCGTCCGGAATAGGCGCCTTGGTTTGATCGGTGACGACGCCGCTCACAGACCCGAAGGTGGTCTGCGCGAACACCCCCCCGCTGCTCAAGAAGAAAAGAGCTGCCGTGATTGCGGGCAGCAGTGTGGATCGTGTGTTCAACGAACGGAATATATGAGGTATATGCACGAGATGTCCCTAGCGCGATCGGCCCGAGCGGGGCATGGATCGCACTTTCAAATATAATTTCTTTTCAGCCCTGATGAACGGATTTTACTATAGGGGCCAGCGCCCAAGGCCGTGATTCTTGCCGCTAACAAGTATTTTTTTTAGTCGTGGATTTCTTGGGTGCAAGCAAAGCTGGTACCGCCTGCGGCTGGGCGTACCAAACGCCGGTCGCAGCACTACTTCGCGACGCAAATCGGCGCTGCAAATCGGTGGGTGACCGTCTGGCACCGGTTTCCCCCGGTTTCCCGCGCCGAGTAATGTGCGAAGCGCTCCGGGGACTGACACCTTTTCGCGCCTTCTGCGAAAAGGCTGTCTGTCCCCAGACGTGCATCACCCGCGCCTGTTCGCCGGCAAGGTCAAGGTAGACGGAACCAATCGCGATCAAACGACGCGCTCAAGTCCCAGCGTCGCGGTCATCGAGTGAGCAAAATCGCGGCGCTCATTGCCGCGCTGAGTAATGTGCGAAGCGCTCCGGGGACTGACACCTTTTCGCGCCTTCTGCGAAAAGGCTGTCTGTCCCCAGACGTGCATCACCCGCGCCTGTTCGCCGGCAAGGTCAAGGTAGACGGAACCAATCGCGATCAAACGACGCGCTGAAGTCCCGGCTTCGCGGTCATCGAGTGAGCAAAATCGCAGCCCTCATTGCCGCGCTGAGTAATGTGCGAAGCGCTCCGGGGACTGACACCTTTTCGCGCCTTCTGCGAAAAGGCTGTCTGTCCCCAGACGTGCATCACCCGCGCCTGTTCGCCGGCGAGGTCAAGGTAGACGTCGCGGTCATCGGGGGAGAAAAAGACCTCGCCGCGCTCATTGCCGCGCTGAGTAATGTGGTGAACCCGGAGCGGTAATCCCGGGCTTCTTCCTAACTCGCGTACGACTCCAAATAGCCGCATCCCGTGCAACGATAAGCCGTGATCTTATACTGCGGACCGTCCTTAGACTGTACTCCGCGCCAAAAAGACTTCTGCGCTTCGCCTGGCTGCCATAGCGCCACAACGCTGGATGCGTGATCTTTGTGGTCGAGAATGATACCTCGTTCCATCTCGCCGTTGCATTTCGGACACTGATTGTGAGCTTCCATCATCTCCCCCGCGAGCCAATTATCTCGAAGAGCGGCCGGTAGCGTTCAATGCCGGCAAGCTACTGGCCGGAACTCGTAGCAAGGTGCGTTTTTGGATCGTCGATGGAGCGACCTCACTGGTTACCGACACTGCGAGACGGCGGCCATTCGGCTGAGGGAGTTATCTCGATGGTAGTTGCGCCGGGGTTGTAGATCAGCGTCTCGCCACACGGGCGACTGGTCGGGCCGTCCGCGGTGGTCCGGTACGCACCTGCGAGAACAAAAACGATGGAGACGGGCCCGTGCGTGTGCAGGGGCGCATCCTCTTCATGGAACTTCGGCTGAAGGATACAAACCGAAAATCCGGGCAACTCCCTTCTTAGCTCGCCCTCGCCGAGATGAACTCCATAAGCCAAAGCTGACAGTGCGCCGCGCATTTCACTCTTATACGACTTGGGCTCATGAGGATGCATGAGTGCCGCGCTACGAGAAGCTGCGCGGTGCCGGCGTGGTTCATCGTTCAACTTCCAGCTTGCCGACCATACGGGAGCTGACGGGACAGAAGCGCGTTTGTTCTAGTACTTATGGAAGCTTATCCTGCATGGACCTCCGCTTCCAATGCAGCGGTGTGCTCAACCGTCGTGGGGTCACAAGGTCTACTGGAGTTCGCACACCCCCTCTTTCGCCACACAATTCGGGGGCTTGCAAGCGGCACAAATCACAAGAAGTCCTCTGCCTGCCGGGCAGCTTTAAGCCCGATCATTTCATCCCTCCTCGTTCAGTTTCACTGGGTTGACCCAGTTTGCATGGCACTCTGGTGACATCTGAGCAGCCGAGCCCCCCGCATCTCGCGACTGCCACTTACCCCGCCGCCGAAGGCACTGGAAATTCGCTTTCTCTGAGATTCCGGTGGTCAGCAATGCGCCCCGACCCGAAACACTGGCGCCGTCCCATCCATGGGGCCGTACTTCCCTCTGTTACGCTGATGCTTCGCCTCCCATATGGCCAAGCGTCCGGCTCGCTCCACCACTATTTCGCCCGAGCATCCCGCCATCGGAGAGTATTATTCGCTCCTGCAGGAATATCGGGACCAGCGAGTCCGCCACGGCGCGGTAAGCGGGGCTTTTGAAGATCTCATTTCCGTGCTGGCCAAGCAGCGCGGCTGGATTTTCATTCCGCTGCTCGCCGTGACCGGCAAGCGCATCATCCCAGACGGCACAATCCGGGACGGCAACGGCCTGCCGCGCGGCTACTGGGAGGCCAAGGACACGGACGACAATCTCGACGCGGAGATCGCAGAAGAAAAAGGCGAAGGGCTACCCGCTCAACAACATCATCTTCGAGGATACCGCGACGGCGGTCTTCTACCAGGGCAAGGCCGAGCGCGATGCGGATCGACCTGACCGACCGCGAGCGACTGGCCGACTGCTGCAGCAGTTCTTCTCGTATGATCGAGCCCGATATCGAGGGCTTCGAGCACGCCGTCGACGAGTTCAAAGATCGGGTCCCCGATCTTGCCAGCGGGTTGTGAAGCAAGATCAAGGAGGCGCAGCACGAACAACACCCGCTTTATCGCCGCCTTCGACGCTTTTCGCAAGCTCTGCCGCACGCTCCCTTGACCCGAAGATCACCGGTCGACGGTCGAGGAGATGCTGGTCCAGCACCTGCTCACCGAACGGCTCTTCCGCACGATCTTCGATAACCCGGAGTTCACGCAGCGCAACGTGATCGCCGCCGAGGTCGACCATGTCATCGACGCGCTGGTGAGCAAGAGCTTCAGCCGCACGGATACCTGAAGAGCGCTCGACCGCTTCTACTGCGCCATCGAGGACGCGGCCCGGACGCTGCCGGACTTCAGCGAGAAGCAGTACTTCCTCAACACCGTCTACGAGCGCTTCTTCCAGGGCTTCTCGACCAGGCACGCCGACACGCACGGCGTCGTTTACACGCCGCAACCGATCGTCGATTTCATGGGCGCAGCGTCGCGGAGGTGCTGAAGACGGAGTTCGGGACCACGCTTGGTGCGCCGGGCTGACGTTCTCGACCCCTGCACCGGCACGGGCAACTTCATCGTTAACCTGCTGCGGCGCATCTCGAGACGCGACCTTCCAGAAGCTTTACTACACGGGCAGCTTTTCGCGAACGAAATCATGCTGCTCGCGTACTACATCGCTGCGCTGAACATTGAGCACGCGTATTACGAGATGACCGAGACGTACGAGCCTTTCGAGGGCCTCTGCTTTGTAGACACCCTCGACATAGCGGAGACGAAGCAAAAGGGCTTCGCGTTCATCAATGAAGAAAATACCCAGCGCGTCGAGCGGCAGAAGCGAACGCCGATCACCGTCATCATCGGCAACCCGCCCTACAACATGGGGCAGAAGAGCGAGAACGAGAACAACAAAAACCGCGCCTACGACGAAATCGATGAGCGCATCCGCGAGACTTACGCAAAAGACTCCACGGCAACCCTGAAAAACAAGCTATATGATCCTTATGTCCGGTTCTTCCGTTGGGCCATCGACCGTCTGGACACAGGCCCGGCATCGTCTGCCTCGTAACCAACAACAGCTTCGTTGATCATGGTGCCTTTGACGGGATGCAAAAGCATCTTCTGCGCGACTTCACACGTATTTACCACGTTGATCTGCATGGCGACGTAACCGCGACCGCACACTTAGCGGGACGCAGCATAACGTATTCGGTATTCAGGTTGGAGTCGGAATCACCATCGCTGTTCGCGAAAACGGAAATCGGCCTGATGATCATTCGCTGTTCTATCACCGGGTGCCGGAGCGGTGGACCCAGCAATCAGAAGCTTGCGTGGCTGGCCGAACAACAGGATGTATCGCGGATAAAATGGCAGGCTCTGGCTCCGAATACGTGGCTTGAGCTTGAAATGGCCGTCGAGTTTGATGCGTTGATCGCACTCGGTTCAAAAGAGACAAAGAAGATGGACGACGCCAACGCGCAGGCCATCTTCAAGAGCTATACCGTTGGCGTCCTCACGGCCCGCGATGACGTTGCCTATGATTTCAACCATGATGTTCTGGTCGCGCGAATGGAAAAGTTCGTCGATGACTATAACGCAGAAGTGGACCGCTACCACCGGGCCGCGAAACAAAAGAAAAAACTCGACA
Organism: Bryobacterales bacterium; assembly: GCA_963792655.1. GTDB lineage: Bacteria > Acidobacteriota > Terriglobia > Bryobacterales > Bryobacteraceae > DOZZ01. The sequence continues at coordinate 269,673 of CAWBWU010000003.1, read as the reverse complement.
TCGACAAGTTCGTCCGTGAAGACCTGAAAATGGACGCATAACCTGAAGCACTCCCTGAAGATGGAGCGTTCCGCTGCCACTCAGGATTCGAACTACCGAAGGTCTTTGTACCGTCCTTTCTGCAAAAATGGCTGTTTTTCGACCGGATGCTGAATGAGCGGGTATACCTGACGCCGAGCCTCTTTCCAACGGCAGACGCAGATAATCTTGTTATCTGTTGCACAAGCCATAACCAGATGCCGTTCACGTGCATGGTGACAAACTGCCTTCCTAATGAGGCCGTTGGCGGCAGGAACGGCCAATGTTTCGGGCTGTACAGTTACTCAATGATGGCGTCCAGCGCACCGAAAACATTACTGATTGGGCGCTTGGTCGATTCGGGATCACTACGCCGATAAATCGATCTCGAAGCGCGATGTATTTAACTACGTCTACGGCATGCTCCATCATCCGGCATATCGCGACAGGTTCGCTGAGAACCTTCAACAGGAGTTACCTCGTCTGGCCCCTGGCGAAGATTTCGCGGCTGTGCAGCCGGTTCGGCGATACTGATTTGCACGTTGGCTACGAAACCGCCCCTCTTTTCGAACTCCAATGGCTGGAGAACCCGACGGTACCGCTCTCCTGCGCGTTACCGGAAGGATGCGCCTCGATAAGGATGCGGGAACGATCGAAGTAAACAGCTCGCTGACGGTTGTCGGCATTTTGCCGCAGGTGTTCGATTATGTCCTCGGAACGCGTTCTGCTCTGGAATGGGTCGTGGACCAATACCGTCTCGAGGAGGATGACGATGGCAACATCACGTCTGATCCGAATGATGCGGATAACGATCAGTTCATTCCTGCATTGATTGAACGTTAACAACGGTGAGCCTTCAGACGCTGGAAGCGATCCGGAGCCTGCCACCCAAACTGGACTTCTCCGCGCCAGGCGCGCGGCAGCAGCGAGCCTATAAACAAGTTCATTCATCGGTGCTTCTGCAGGAATTTTTTCGTCGCCTCGGAAGGCGTACAGATTTCGCCGTCGATCAGCACTCGCCCGGTATACGCCCCGCCGGGCCCCGCGAATTCCCACGCGACGTCATGCCCCTCGCGCGCAAACTTCCCCCATTTCATGCTTCGGAGGCGTTCTGTTCCAGCCAGAAATGGCCTTCCTCGTCTTAAAGAGCGGAGTTTCGAGCGGCCGAGCCGGTCAGTCCATGTGCTCATTGTCATTCAGCTTCGGCACGTCGCCCACACACCACATGAGTTCCCGGTAGTGAGGGCATTCGAACTCGCAGCGACCCTATCTCACTCCAGCGATTTCCCCGATAAGGGACGCCTCCCGCTGCCACCCCTCTGCAGACCGGTCAGGCTGGGTCATGATGAGCACCAGCTTCTCAAATGCCCAGGCAACCAGAATCAGTCGGGCGACTCCGAGCAGTGCCATAAACGTCAGTGCGTACGCGACCAGCACTTTCGGGCTCGATTCTCAATCGAAGATCAGCCCGCCACCGCGCCGATCGCCACGCCGCTCAATATCCAGATACCCCGGGTGAATATTGTCCAAAGCTTCTGCCAGTGTCGGCCTGCGTAAAATCTTGAGCTTCGGGGATTGCGCGAAGGCGAGAATGATCGAAATAGCCGTTATTGCGAAGCCGAAGATGGTGCCAAACAGGCTGGCCAACGCACCGTAGACAGCGGCTCGATTGCCTTTCAGGATGCCAAGGACGGTTTTGTCGCTGTCAAGCCAGTGCCCGGCATAGAAAAGTCTGCCCAAGCGAGCGCGACCAAAGTGAAGGCGACCTGTTCGAAATGCCGCTCCACGTATCGTCGCATTCTTCGCTCCTACTCTAGGCTATCGTTCCCGCACTGCCCAGTCGCAGCTGTGCCTCAAGAAAAGCGCTCTCGATGGCCTCAAATGCCGATTCGCTCTGGACCGCTCGTGACCGTTTGTTCATTTTCACCATCTTACGTTTTTAGGATCAGTTGGTCCGACAGGACATGACATCCTCTCGCTGGCCCGTCACGCTCGATACCCCCGTCGCGACCAGCCTGTCAAACTCTTCGTATGTCGCTTCCTGTCTGGCAAGCTCCTTGATGCCTTTCAGAACATGACCGGCTAAATACTTCGTCACTCCGCCTTTCCGTTTGCGCCGAAGTATCAACTCCAGTTCGTCCGCATCGGAAGCTTCCAGGGTGGCGCGCAAGCCGGCGGCGAGCGACTCGTCAGCCCGCTCCACGAGGCGGAGCGCACTTTCATGGAATTTGAAATGTGCGACGGTGATCCCATCCAGGCGCTTCAGGTCATCTACCGCTTCGCCTTTAACGAGCTGCTGCAGGCGGATTTTCGGCCCAATTCCCTTTGCCTTGAACGCAAAGTAGGTTGCAAGTGCGGTCGCCCGGGGTCCGTAGAAATTGAAATCAGCCGCCGCATACCTGCCGAAAAACATCACATGGATCTTTTCGCCGAGTCCGCTGTCAATCGGGATCGGAAGGGCCGACATTTTACCGCCCGTTCGAGCTCTGGAAGATTGTTGCGCCTGCTTAACACGAAAACCAGCTTCTGCGGATACTCCAGGCTTATCGGGCTGGCAAACACTACATTGCCTTCGCCCACGTCAAGGTAACGGCCGTCCAGCGAAGGCGGCTGATCCTTCAGATGTGCCATTATTGGCGAGGGATCAAAAACGACCGGCTGGTCGCCTGAAAATCCCGCATCTACTTCATAGATGTAGATCTTCCGCTCGAGCATAGGCTCAACAGCTTTAAGCTGTTTACTTTGTGCGATTCTCGCCATCGGTGTTTGTCTACACTATGGTAGCGCCAATTTCGAAAGAAAATGTTTCGGAGAATTCAGGATTCCCAGAGGAGGACAACGCACTAGATGCGCCGATTGAAGACGGGCCGCGCCTGCCAGATGCCGCAGAATCCGATGACAAACAAGCTCTATCGAGGCGGAAACGTCCTTCACTGATCTAGTCGGGCATGCGGAATAGTTAGCCTCGGCAGCGCGAGAGTTTGGCCGGATTAGTAACGCCAAGTCGGCTTCAGTGTTACTTTAAGCCTCATGACTGTGGTGCTGCGGCCTTCGCCGCCAGCCCCGCGCCGTCACCATCCGCAAACGGCGATGACACCTCATGCTGCCACCCAATTCTAGCGGCCAGCCCATCCAAATCAGGATACAGTGACGAATCGTGCACGCCGAGACGGAACAATTCGTAACGTAACGCTTCCTTACGACCGGCCGGGATGCGCAAACGCTCGATGTTCCATCCCTGGGGCAGTGCCTCGCCTAAGGCACGCTCGAGTTGGGCGCACACGACAAACAGCCCTTCCTGAGCTCGAATCCGCGGAGTCACGATATTCGGAAAAAGCTTGACCGCCTGTCTGATGTTGAACGGGGACCCGGCTCGAACTTCTTCGGAAGCCTTCGTGCCGGCATTCAGGGCGTAGATTTCGCCGTCGGCCGTTGGCTGAGATCGAACGGCAAAGTAGAGAGCAACGAGGGGATTGTATGTCCAATCGAGAAGTCGGGTCGGCAGGCCGTGATGCTGGGCCAACGAGAGCCATTCCCAATCGCTCGCCGGCACTGCGGCCATATACCCGTATGCCTCGCGCCGAAAGATGTCGAACAGGCTCTGCTCGTATTTCTCCCTGGAGTTCGACGTGTGCGGACGCCGACCAACTGAAGGTAGCAGCGCATACCTGATGTCTGAATGACCCCGAAAGACCCAGCGACCGCGCGGCTGGCGAAGTAGCGGTCGGTGGTGTGTCCGAGCAATGTCGCGACAGACTGAATTTCCACGGAGCCTCCACGGACTACCTTAGCTCAAACCCGCACAGCTAAGGTCATAAACACCTCTTGGGGGACGCAGATGTGGCGGGTATCCGTGCGAGGTGTCGCGGAGCGATAGAATTACTCCCGTTAAGTTAGCTTCTGTTCGCCTTTCCCGGTCGGATCACGCGCTAACCGGAAATTGCATCCTAGTGCAGCAATGCAGTGGTCCTTCGGCGCCTCTAAAGAAGGATATGAAACGGGCACGTTTCACGCTGATCATCTTCCACCAACGCAGCCCCCAGACCCATTCACAACACCTGAGAATCTATAACTCCAACTCCCCCATCACCATCCACACCCCATACCGCACCCCCGTCGAAAGCCTCAGCCAACGCTAGTGCCGGTATGAGCACTCGCAAGCAACAACAGTCCTCCCGCGCCAACGGCGCCAAATCCAAAGGGCCCGCCACCACCGCCGGGAAAGCGCGCAGTGCCGGCAATGCCATGCGCCACGGCATCCTTTCGAAGACCATCGTCCTCGTGAAAGAAGACCCTGCCGAATTTCAAGCACTGGTGGATCAGTACCTCGAGAGGTTTGAACCCCAGGACCATCTCGAACACCAGGCCGTCGAAGAGATGGCCCTCTTGCAATGGCGGCTGCGCCGCATTCGCCGAATCGAGACCGAGTTGGTGGACAAGCACGCGGAAGATTGGGAAGGCCCCGATGAAGGCTGCGTCGCCAATGCTTTTGAAGGCATGACTTCGTCCATCACCGTCCTCGAACGCTACGAAGCCCGCATCCACCGCATGTACCACCGCGCCTATAAACACTTCTACGAACTTCGCGCGCAGCACCCACTCCAACCATGCGCGCCATCACCAACGAAACAAATCACTTCTCCCGCCCCAGGTTCGTTTGGCAAAACAAGAAATGCTCCCGCCACCGCCGGAAAACCATGTGCCGCCGACCATCCTTTTTCATGGCCTGAGCCGGTCAACAGCCTCGAAAACCACCAGGCAATCGAGTGAATCAGCTTCGCCCGGTATAAGATGAGTTCGCTCAAACGAACTCATGCCCAATTCGACACGACGAACATTTCTCGGATCTATCGCAGCGACCGCGGCCGCCTCATCGCTGATGGCTCAAAAGCGAACGGGCCAACCCAAAATCAAAATCACGGACCTGCGCTGCGCGATTATCGGCCGCAGCCCGGTGGTTCGCATCGTGACCGACCAGGGCGTGTCCGGCTACGGGCAGGCGGAGTCGTACAAGCCTTATCTCAAGCCGATGGTTCTGTTCTATAAGGACTACCTGCTGGGCGAGGACCCGACCGACGTCGAGCGCGTGATGCTGAAGATCCGCAGGCTGGGCGCGTTCAAGCCGTGGGGCGCGGCGGTCAGCGCGATCGAGATCGCTCTTTGGGACATCGCGGGAAAAGTCGCCGGCGTTCCCGTTTACAAGCTGCTCGGCGGCAAAATTCGCGATCGCGTGCGGATCTACAACGGCGGCTTCCGGCCCCCTTTCAAAGGTCAGATGCCGCAGGACTACGCCGACAACGTGCAACTGATGAAGGAAGCCAAAGAGGGCTTCACGCTCATCAAAATGGCGGTCGGCTTCCACAACCCCGCCATGATGGGCGCCATTCCCGACATGTGGTACGACGAGGCGCGCAAGGGCGCCAATCACCCGAACCGCGGCGTGATGACAGAACGCGGACTGCAGCACGTGATCGCCTGCGTCGAAGCGATGAAGAAGGTGCTTGGCAGCGAGATCGGGCTCGCACTGGATTGCGGACCGGGGTGGATGATCAAAGACGCGATCACGTTCGCGCGCGCCTGCGAGCCGATGCACATCACGTGGATCGAAGATATCCTCACGGGCGACTACACGCCGTACCCGAATGCCGAACTCTTTCGCGATCTGAAGCAGGCGACGTCGGTTCCGATCCACACCGGCGAAGAGATCTATCTGCGGCAGAACTTCAAGGACCTGATCGAGAAGCAGGCGGTGGATGTAATTGGCCCAGACCCGGAAGACGTTGGCGGCATCTGCAGAACTCAAGTGGATCGCGGAGTACGCCGACATGCACGGAATCTCCGTGGCCCCGCACGGCATCTTCGACGGACTGATCGGCCTGGCCGCACACGTACACATGGCAGCCGCGTTGCCGCAAAACTACATCGCGTTCGAATACCCATTCGGCCAGCCGGAGTGGTGGTACGACATTGTCGATGGCCTGCCGAACCCGATCGTGAAGAAAGGCTTTATCGACGTCTGGGATGCGCCGGGCTTAGGCGTCACGTTCAAGGTAGCCGCCGCTAAGGCGCACTTGGCCGATGAAGATCGCGGTTTCTTTGATTAAACACCGTAGTGTGATAGAACGGCGGTCGCTGCACTACTAAGCCTTAGGCTTGTAGTTTCTTCATATTCGTGTATACTCTCGCGCATCGGGCTCTGTATAAGGAGATGCGATGCGACAGTTACCCTTTCTGTTCGCTCTTAGTTGTTTCTGTGCCAGTGCTGACGTTGTGATGCCTAGTGGCCCTGGCGCGCCGATTGGTCGAAACAGCTTCACGATCATGATCAATGAGGATGGCACGGCTTTGATCAACGGGAAGATCGTGAAGTGTCCGAACGCGCCGAATTTCAACGGCAAGGCTACGCCCACGTGCACGTTGCCGAGCTTTGTGGAAGCGGGCACCATCCTGCTCGATGAAGGTACGGGGAAGAATGGCGCGATCATCTACTCCGACTATCTGGTATTTCTGGTCAGCCCGAATGGCGGCGGGGGGACGACCGGAAACCAGGTACAGCTCATCTCCGATCGCGATGGTTTGCCGCTGATGCCGAGCGATGTGGGGCTGCCAAAGTTCCCACCTGGTCCCACGATCACCATTATGGAGAGTAGCGACATCACCACTTATGAAGCGACGACAACCTTTCCGCGAGGAACCGGCATTCCACCCGCGACCGCGACTTACAACATCAACAGCGATCCTGCCCCTGTCTCGACACCTGAACCGGCGAGCATAGCTTTGCTGGGAACCACGGTCTTGATCACTGTGGCATACGCGCGACGATTTAGCACGACTAAGGTTTAAGGGGTGCTGTCAGTGAGGCGCTCGGTGGTGCCTTACGTCAGCCATGTGATAACGTAGCTTCGCCTCACCGGCAAAGGAGCGCCATTTGAGCCGACTCGACGTTCACGATCCAAATCAGGTTAGTTCCTGGAAAGAAATCGATGTCGTACTCGCAGATCCCACGCGTCGCATGCGCATCATCTCGGGAATCGCTATCCCCGAGCTACAAGTTGATGATGAGGATGACGCGAATCACGACGAGTGCATCGTGCATACTGGCGCGATTTTGCCTGACTTCATCAACGCTACTTGCCAGGTCGGTCTTGCCAGCATTTCGAATGACGATAGTGGCTACACCTTTGCGGTTGATGACGCCTGGGTCGACGTCGATCCGGCGAACGGCGAGGTTCTCCTGCATGCCAATCTCTCTGCCAGAGGCGATGCCAGTTCTCTTTCCCGGTTCGGTTTCCAGATCGTCGTTCTTTATGGCAACCGGGTGACCGGCGTCTTTGGGCGAATCTACTGGTCAGCCGACCTGTTCGATCCGACGCCGCGCGTTTTCTCAAAGGCCGGTGTGCACTTTCATCCTGTGCAGGTCTCCACGCTGGTTGAGGTGCATGCAAAAGTTCCCGTGCCCGGGACCGGTGGTGACGGAACTTTTGGCACATCCACCGAGATGGATATCGGGTTTGTCACGCCAACGGGAAGCATTCAGCAGGAGGGCAGCGACTTCTGGGTAGCCTATTCCTTCGATCATTTGCCGCTCGGCGTATCGATCCGGCTTGCGGGAGAGAAGGAGAGCCCCCATTTCGGAGGTAACGTCGATTTCGTGACCATCCTCGGCCCGAACCCGGTCTTCCTCACACCTTCGCACCTGTCTGAACGGGTCGACTTCCGCATCCAGCGGCACGTGGGTCCACGATGAGCAAAGCGGATGTGGCGTTCGGGCGCAGCATCATCAAGATGCCCGTAGACGGCCCAGCTCCTAACAACACGCTGGTCTTTATTCGCGCATGGCTACCAGCATCCGGTTCCGATGGTGAGATTGCGCCGGGCGGCATCACGTCTTTCTTCTCCGGGGAAGACGATACGGGGATTTCACGGAAGCGCCTGACATTTCCGAGCCTCTACGCGATCGATCAGTTCGCGCACGCGAACTACGACAGCTACAAGGCGAACACACAGATTTCGATCGCGGCTTACCTGGCCGCAGTGGACATGGATGACGAGGACACGTTCACGGCCGCAGTGGATGAGGTGACAGCGGAGATCGATCGTGATGGCAAAGTGCAAATCACAGCGTTGGTCGCTGAAGGCGAAGGCGGCTCAACCGAATTGACCATGGCGATTTTCTTCAGCGCGTACATCCTGACCTATGAGCCGCGTCCGGAAGTCCCGCCGGCAACGCACTCCCGTCAAGGCGCGAAATCCCGGCATCGGCCTTGAGCGTTGCTGCCCTAAAATAGGAGCATGAGCTTCGCGGATTCACTGACCATCGCAGGGCGCCGTTTTCATTCGCGATTGATGGTCGGGACGGGCAAGTACCGCAGCTTCGCCGAGATGGCGCGCTGCCATGAAGCGTCAGGCGCAGAAGTCGTTACGGTTGCGGTGCGGCGCGTGAACCTGCACGACCGCGGGAGCGAATCGCTTCTCGACTACATCGATCGATCGAAGCTGTTTATTCTGCCGAACACTGCGGCCTGCTACACCGCGGATGAAGCGATCCGGACTGCGCAATTAGGCCGCGAGGCGGGATTGTCAAACTGGGTCAAACTCGAAGTGATCGGTGATGAGAAGACGTTGTTCCCGGACAACGAAGGCCTGCTTGAGGCGACGCGGGTACTCGTGAAAGACGGTTTCGTGGTGCTTCCCTATACGACGGACGATCCCGTGAACGCACGCAAGCTAATCGACGCCGGCGCGGCTGCTGTCATGCCGTTAGCGGCTCCGATCGGGTCGGGGCTGGGCATACAAAATCTCACCAACCTGCGCATCCTGCGCGAGATGATTCACAGCGTGCCGTTGATTGTCGATGCAGGTGTGGGCACTGCGTCTGATGCAGCGATGGCGATGGAGTTAGGCGCAGACGGCGTACTTCTCAACACCGCGATTGCCGCTGCCGAGGATTCAGTACGCATGGCCCGTGCGATGCGCCTTGGAGTAGAAGCCGGCCGGCTGGCCTACGAAGCAGGCCGCATGGAGAAGAAGCTGTACGCAAGCGCGAGCAGCCCGCTGGCGGGAGTGGTGGGACGGTGATCGTGACGCAGTACAACGGACGCTCGTCAGAGGTCCCCCAAACGTGCCATCGAAATCTAAGTAAACACCGCTTGCTCACGCGCGCGGCACGTATGCGCGCTGAAAGTGACCTTACACGCTAATCTCACGAGCCACGACCGTTAGGGAGTGGGCCAACCGACGTAACGCGTAGACAGACGATTCCGGTGTGATAAGGGATTGTATACTCGCCAAAGGTATCACTCCCCCGTCAAATGCAGCACAACACTTCGCGTATGCGGACTGGACCGGTGCTCGAACAAGTACACGCCCTGCCATGTTCCCAGCGCAAGACGCCCGTTCACGAGCGGGATTGAAGCTGCGTCTGCGTGAGCGCTGCCTTGATGTGCGCGGGCATGTCGTCCGGGCCTTCAACGGTGTGACGATACCAGCTTTCGTTTTCGCGCACTAAGCGCCGGAAGAACTCTTGCAAATCGCGCACGACGTCCGGGTCGGCGTTCTCTTGGATCGTGAGCGACGCCGATGTGTGCTGGATGAACACTGTCAGCAAGCCCGTCGTGAGCTTTTGCGCGGAGACCCAGCGTGCGATCTCCGCGGTGAACATGTAGAGGCCCTTGCCTTCGGTGTGAACGTGAACTCGAGTGCGTGAACTGCTTCACTCGACCGTGACGCTTTTCGCCAGGTTGCGCGGCTGATCCACATCGCAGCCGCGTCGCACCGCGATGTGATACGCGAGCAACTGCAGCGGGACAATCTCGAGAATCGGCAGCAACAGTTCCGTCGCGGACGGGATCTCAATCACGTGATCGGCGATCTTGCGCGACGCTTCTTTGTCGCCTTCGCTGACGATGGCGATGACGTTGCCCTCGCGCGCTTTGACTTCCTGGATATTCGAAAGCGTCTTTTCGTAAGAGCTGCTGACTTCGGCGTCGCGAGATCGCGCGCCGCGAGCACCACGACGGGCAACTTCTCATCGATGAGCGCGTTCGGGCCATGCTTCATCTCGCCCGCCGGATAACCTTCGGCGTGGATGTACGAGATCTCTTTCAGCTTCAGCGCGCCTTCGAGAGCGATCGGGAAGTGGACGCCGCGGCCAGAAACAGAAAGTCAGTGGCACGGAATAGTTTGCGCGCGAGCTCTTCATACATCGCGTCGTGCGACAGCACCGCTTCGAGTTTGCCGGGCAAGCGCACCAGGTCCTGCACCAAACGCCGCTGCTCGTCTTCGGTGATCGTGCCGCGGTTTTGCGCAAGAAACAGCGCCAGAATGTAGAGCGCGGTCAACTGACAGGTGAAAGCCTTGGTGGAAGCGACGCCAATCTCAGGCCCCGCATGCGTGTAGATGGTCCCGGCCGCCTCGCGCGTGATCATGCTGCCGACCACATTGCAGATAGCCAGCGTTTGCGAGCCCTTGGCCTTCGCCTCACGTTGCGCGGCGAGCGTGTCGGCCGTCTCACCGGATTGCGAGATGACGACCGTGAGAATGCTTTCATCGAGAATCGGATCACGGTAACGGAACTCGCTGCCGTAATCGACTTCGACGGGGATGCGCGCCAGTTTCTCAATCATGAACTTGCCGGCAAGCGCCGAATGCCAGCTCGTGCCGCAAGCGATGATCTTGATTTGTTTGAAGGCGCGGAATTGCTCCGCCGTCAGGTTCATCTCGTCAAGATGAATCTTCCCCGTTTCCTGTCCCACGCGGCCTAACGTCGTATCGCGAACGGCGCGCGGCTGCTCATACACTTCCTTCAACATGAAGTGCTTGTAGCCGCCCTTCTCCGCCATCACCGGATCCCACAGAACGTGTTGCACTTGGCGCGTAACCGGACGCCCATCGAAGTCCGTGAGGCGCACGCCCGACGGCGTCAGGATCGCCATATCGCCATCGGCCAGAAAGAACATGTCGCGCGTGTGGGAGAGGATCGCCGGGACGTCTGACGCGACGAAATATTCGCCGTCGCCGAGCCCGATGACCACAGGCGGTCCGCTACGCGCAGCGACAATCTTGTTGGGATCTTTGCGGCTGAGGACAGCCAGCGCAAACACGCCTGAGAGATCTTTCAACGCCCGGCGCACGGCGGGTTCGAGATCGCCCTCGTAGTAACGCTCCACCAGGTGGGCGATGATCTCGGTGTCTGTTTCTGTTTTGAACTGATGACCCTGCTTCTGCAACTCGTCTTTCAGGTGCAGGTAATTTTCAACGATGCCGTTGTGGACGACAACAATGTCGCCCGTGCAATCGCGATGGGGATGAGCATTCTCCTCGGTGGGGCGCCCGTGGGTTGCCCAGCGGGTGTGTCCGATGCCGAAACGGCCTTCGACCGGATCCAGACGGATGACTTCTTCAAGATTTCGCAGCTTGCCCGAAGCCCGGCGGATGCTCAGCGTTTCGTCATCGCAATAGACAGCAACACCGGCTGAGTCGTAGCCGCGGTATTCAAGTTTTTTCAGGCCTTCGAGGATGATCGGTGTTGCTTGACGCTGGCCGACATAACCGACAATTCCACACATTGTCGTATTATGGCAGCCAGCGCCGACTAGCTCGCGTATTCTATCCGGAAATCCTCTATTACCGGGTTGGTGAGCACCTCACGCGCGATGGTTTCCACATCAGTACCTGGCGCGATCGTGAGATCAAAAACCTTACCCTGCCGCACGTCCTGAACGCCGCTGTGTCCCAGGCCCGTAAGAGCGTTGCGAATCGCCTGGCCCTGCGGATCGAGAACTGTGGTTTTCAGAAAAACGTGGACACGGGCTTTCATCAAGTCCAGTATACGGAAGGCGGCGGCAGCAGTTCGGCTACGATCGCCGGCGGTGTGCTTAAATTCGTCGTCGTTACGGCGGTGGAGTTGCGGCTTTGGTACCAGCCGTAGATGGCAAGCAGAATCACTGCGCCGACAAGCGCCATGAAGAATCCGGCGGGGTGCCCAGGCCCGTACATTCCCAGCGCGCGGCCCAGCAGCCCACCGAGCCAGGCGCCGATGATTCCCAGAACAATCGTAGCGATCCACCCCATGCGGTACTGGCCCGGGGTAACCATTTTCGCGATGATCCCGACCACAAGACCGAAGAAGATGTGACCGATCATGTGCAGCATAAAGTTCCTCCTCCGCAAGAGTGTATACAAAGGTGAACGCTTCGCCAAGTATGCAAAGCGAAAATTCGCATCGTCAAACAGCGCGGTGCTTAGTTGCTGGTGCGGGGGATTACGTTTGCTTCTGGATCTTCGCCCAGGTATCGCGCAGTTCGACAGTTCTGTTGAACACCAGCTGCTCAGGCGTGGATGTTTTGTCCGTGCAGAAATAGCCGAGCCGTTCGAATTGAAAGCGCGCGCCCGGTTGCGCAGTTGCAAGGAACGGCTCAGCTTTGCCGTGAACCACTTCCAGTGACTTCGGATTCACGAACGCGGTGAAGTCTGTTCCCTCCGACGTTTCGTTCGGATTCTCGACGGTGAACAACTTGTCATAAAGCCGCGCTTCGATGGGGATGGCGTGCGCGGCTGAAACCCAGTGAATTGTCGACTTCACTTTTCGCGTCTGTTGCCCGCTGCGCGTTTCGGGATCGTAGGTGCAGTGGACTTCGGTGATCTTCGCCGGTGCCCGGATCTTTCACCAGCTCCTGGCACTTGATGATGTACCCATAGCGCAGGCGGACTTCATTGCCCGGGTACAGGCGGTGATAGCCTTTGGGCGGCGTTTCGCGGAAGTCGTCTTGCTCAATCCACAGCTCGCGGCCGAAAGGTACGGAGCGTGTTCCGGCGTTCGAGTCTTCCGGATTGTTCACCGCTTCCACCATCTCGACCTGACCCTCTGGATAATTCGTGAGGACCAGCTTGAGCGGACGCAGCACGCTCATGACGCGTAGCGCCGTGCGATTCAAATCAGTGCGGATGTAGTATTCGAGCTTCTCGAGTTCGGTGATGCCGTTGGTTTTCGACACCCCGAGATTGCGCGCAAAATTGCGCAGCCCGTCTGCTGAGTAGCCGCGGCGGCGCATACCGCTGACGGTGGGCATGCGCGGATCGTCCCAACCTTCGACAATGCGCTGCTGCACCAATTGCAACAGCTTGCGCTTGCTCATCACGGTGTACGTCAGATTCAGCCGGTCAAATTCGAGCTGTTGCGGACGGAAGATGCCGAGTTGTTCAACGAACCATTCGTAGAGCGGGCGGTGGCTCTCAAATTCGAGCGTGCAGATCGAATGCGTGATGTGTTCGATCGAGTCCGACTGGCCGTGCGCCCAGTCGTACATCGGATAGATGCACCAGCGATTGCCGGTTCGATGATGTTCCGCGTGCAGGATGCGGTACATCACGGGATCGCGCATGTTCAGATTCGGCGATGCCATGTCGATCTTGGCGCGCAGAGTGCGCGAGCCATCGGGGAACTCGCCATTTTTCATGCGCTCGAACAAATCGAGATTTTCCGCAACGCTGCGATCGCGATAAGGGCTGTTCTGTCCGGCTTCGGTGAGCGTGCCGCGTGTCTGCCGCACCTCGTCCGCGTTCAAGTCGCAAACAAATGCCGAGCCCTTCTTGATCAGTTGAATGGCCCAGTCATAGAGCTGCTGAAAGTAATCAGACGCGTAGAAGATTCGGTTGCCGAAGTTGCCGCCGAGCCACTTTACGTCGTCGATAATCGCATCGACATACTCGGTCTCTTCTTTGGTCGGATTGGTGTCGTCAAAGCGCAGGTTGCACTCGCCGCCGAACTCGTCCGCCAGACCGAAGTTGAGCATGATGCTCTTGGCATGGCCCACATGCAGATAACCGTTCGGCTCCGGCGGGAAGCGTGTCTTTACCTGTCGCTTGCCGTTTTCTGAAACGATCAGATCGCGAATGAAATTAGAAGGAGAGGGCTCAACTTCGTTCATGAAAGCATTCCTAAGGCTGCGTCGATGCGCGTCAGAACCGTATCGCGCCCGAGCACTTCGAGCGTCTCAAAGAGCGGCGGCGCATTCTTGCGCCCACACACCGCGACGCGAATCGGTTGAAACATCTGTCCGGCCTTCAATTTGATTTCGTCCGCAGCGGCGCGCAGTGATGTGTCAAGAGTGTGGTGATCGAACGCGGGAACTGCAGATAGCACCTGCCTGGCTTTATCGAGAACGCGCGCTGCCATCGCGGCGTCTCCTTTCTGCGGAATCAACTCAGCCACGGGGTAAGGCTGCAGATCGCAGAAAAAGAAATCGGCAACAGTCCCGACATCGCGCATCAGGCGGATGCGCTCATTGATCAGCGGAGCGATGGCACGAAGCTTCTCTTGATTCGCGTTCGCAAACCCGGAGGCCTGCGCGTAGGGGACCAGTCGTCGCGCAAGTTCGTCCAGATCCAGCGCCTTCAAATGCTCGGCATTCAGCCAGACGGCCTTCGGATCGAACGGATCGTCCGCAGTGAAGTTGATCGTGGCGTTGCTGCGATGAATCCCTTCAAGCGAGAACAACTCGATCAACTCTTCGCGCGACATCTTCTCGCGATCGTTCTTCGGCGACCATCCGAGAAGCGATAAAAAGTTGATAAAACCTTGCGGCAGGAAGCCGGCATCCCGGTAGGTGGTGACGCTGACTACCGGACCGTGGATGCGCTTCGAGAGCTTCGCTCCATCGGGCGCCATCAACAATGGAAGGTGAGCGGTGCGCGGAACATCCACGCCCAGGGCTTCGAAAATCAGTACGTGTTTAAACGTGTTCGCCAGGTGTTCCTGCCCGCGCAGAATATGTGTGATGCGCAGATCCGCATCGTCCGCGCAGGAGGCCATATGGTACGTCGGCATGCCGGTCGAACGCAGCAGTGCGAAGTCTTCCAGATCGGCGGTGGCCTTCGTGACCGTGCCGTAGACGAGGTCGTCTACCACCACTTCGTCGCGCGATTCACGAGGCACACGGAAGCGCAGCACGAAGGCTTCGCCCGAGGCCGCGCGCCGGTCGCTCTCTTCACGGCTGATGTCGCGCATCCCGGGATTGAACAGCCAACCGCCGGTGGCGTTCTCAGCCGCTGGAGACATCGGCGTGAAATCGCGATATGCCAAGCCCTTTTCGAAGATGGCCCAGGCAGCTTTGCGATGCAGGTCGAGACGGTCGGACTGGCGGTACAACTCATCCCAACCCAGCTCCAGCCAGTGAAGCCCTTCGTAGATCGAGTCGAGCGACGTCTGCGTGTTGCGTTCCACGTCAGTATCGTCGATGCGCAAGATCACGGTGCCGCCATTCTGGCGCGCATAAAGCCAATTGAAAATGAACGTGCGAGCGCCGCCGATGTGGAGATACCCGGTAGGCGAAGGCGCAAAGCGGACGCGAATCATACTTGAATTTACGGTTGGCTGATCCCAAGCCCGAATGTTCGCGAAATGCGAAGCAGGTCTCGACGGATGGTTTCATTCGTAGTGTCGCACAAGGGGCATTGCGAATTGCGGAACCGAGCGCACAGCCGAAAGCTCACGCTTCCGAAAATCCGAACCCAGGCCAATGCGCTCCATCCAGTCGCGCCTCTGACGGGGCGGTCCCGACGTGCCGCGTGCGTGAGCACGCGGTGATTCACGACGAGAGCGCCGGGAACCCCGAGCAATGTTCCATCCCGAACGTGATAAAACCAGCAGCATGAACCTGGAGTGGCATTCTTAGTGGGACTACGTTCAACCGCGGCAATTGCCGTCCTGACTGCATCGCTCGCGTTCGCTCAACGAACTCCGATCGAACAACAGCTAACGTTCACGCCGTATCACGCAAATGACATCTACGACATCGGCGAAACAGTCGGGTGGACCGTCACGCCTGGACCGGTCACGCCAACCTACGCCTACAAGTGGACAGCGCGTCGGAATAACGCGACCGTTCTCAAAGAAGGCAAGCTTGATCTCTCCTCGGGCAAAGGCACGATTGAACTCACGGTCGATCAGCCGGAGATGGTCTATGTGGCCGTCGAGCCGTACGCGATATTAAACTCCGACCCTTCCGCCCAAGCGACGCCGCCGGTATACACAGGTGGCAACACCGGCCGCAACAACGGGCTGTACGCGGTGGGGGCTGCTGTCGCGCCCATGAAGATCGGGGTGTCGACGCCGCGTCCGGCTGACTTTGATGCGTTCTGGGACGGCAAGCTGGCGGCGCAAGCGAAAGTGCCGATCAACGCCGTGCTGACGCCGGTACCGACCAATGTACCGGGCGTGGAGTTGAACATCTTCGTCATGGATGCACTCGGATCGAAGGCGCACGGCTACTTCGCGAAGCCCACCAGGGAAGGGAAGTTCCCTGCGTTGATCCAACTGCAATATGCAGGCGTGTACGCGTTGAACGCAAGCGCGGCGGCACAACATGCAAGCGAAGGCTGGCTCTTTCTCAATGTGGATTCGCACGATAAGCTGCCGTCAGATCCGTCGGGCAACATCCCGCGCGGTTACCAGGCAGTCGGCAACACGGACCGCGAGAAGTCTTACTTTCTCAACATGTACCTTCGCGATTCGCGCGTGCTCGATTACCTGTTGACGCGGCCGGAATGGGATGGCAAAACAATCGTGCTGACGGGCGGCAGTATGGGCGGCCAGCAAAGTCTGGCGCTCGCGGGATTGCGGCCCGACAAAATCACGGCGGCATTGGTGTGCGTGCCTGCCGGTGCAGATACGAATGGCGATCTCCACGGCCGCAAAGCCGGCTATCCGAACTGGCCATCGAACGACCCCGACATCATGAAAACGGCGCTTTACTTCGACACCGTAAACTTCGCGTCGCGGATCAAAGCACCGGTAATGGCGGGTATGGGCTTTATCGACACCATCTCTCCGCCGGCGGGCATTTGGACTGCGCTGAATCAGATTCCCGGCGCGAAAGAGCCGTTGCCGCTGATCGAGTCCGAGCATGACAACCTCACTCCGATGAAAGGCCGGGCGTGTCCGATGCGGACCCGGGAACTTCTCGAGGTCCTTGTCAAAGGCGGCGATTTCAGACCGGCGGGGCTGAGGCAGTAGAATGCACGAAAGGATAAACGTGAAACCTCGCTTTGCTCTACTCCCCTCCGTAGCCGTCTGCGCCGCGACGGCCGTATCTGTTCTATGCGCGCAGTCACCCGCCACGCTCAACATCGACTTGAAGACTGCCAAGGCGCCAGTCAGCCCCATCCTTTACGGGTTGATGACCGAAGAGATTAACTACTCTTACGATGGCGGCCTTTATGCGGAACTGATCCGCAACCGCACCTTCCGCGGCGACTGGTCAGGCATCCTTAATTGGTATCTGGTCGAGAAGGGCAACGCGTCGGCCAAGATGACGGTGGACACCAGCGACGGGCCGTCCACAGCACTGCCGCATAGCGCGAAGTTCGAAGTGACGCAAGCTGATGCGAACAGCCCGGCCGGTCTCTTGAACGAGGGTTATTGGGGAATGGCCGTTCATCCGCACGCGCGCTACACGGGGTCGCTGTTTGCTAAGAGCAACTCGGAAAGCGCTCTACCGCTGAAGGTCGCGCTCGTCTCCGATCAGAGTGGACAGGTGCTCGCCAGTGCGAACGTGCCGATCTCCGGGTCCGCCTGGAAGGAGTACAAGTTCGAAATGCAATCCGGCAATGCGCCGGCCTCGGCCGAAAACCACTTCGAACTAATGGTGGACCGGCCCGCAACCGTGTGGCTGCAGATGGTCTCGCTGTTTCCGCCGACATACCACTCCAGAGCGAACGGCAATCGCGCGGACATTATGGACAAATTGTCCGCAATGCGTCCCTCCTTTCTGCGCTTCCCAGGAGGTAACTATCTCGAAGGAAGCCGCATCGACAACCGCTTCGATTGGAAGAAAATGATCGGCCCCACGGTCAACCGGCCAACGCATCCGACAACGTGGAACTATCATTCGTCCGATGGCATGGGACTGCTCGAGTTTCTGGAATGGTGCGAGGACCTGCACATGCAACCGGTTCTTGCTATTTATGGCGGGTACTCGCTCGGTGGCCAGGTCGTGAAGCCTGGGTCAGACCTGGATCAATATGTCACCGAAGGGCTGGAAGAGATCGAGTACGTGACCGGTGGAGCGGATACGAAGTGGGGCGCGGTTCGGGCGAAAGATGGTCATCCCGCTCCGTTCGCGTTGCATTACGTAGAAATCGGCAATGAAGATAATTTCGATCGTGCCAAGACTTACGACGGCCGATACGCGCAGTTCTATAAGGCAATCAAGGCGAAGCACCCCGACTTGCAAATCATCGCGACGATGCCGGTGAAAGGGATAACTCCGGATATCGTCGATGACCATTACTACAAACGCGAGAAGGGGATGTTCGAAGAAGCCAAACACTACGACAACACAGACCGCAACGGCCCGAAGATTTTCGTTGGTGAGTGGGCGACGCGAGAAGGTTCACCGACGCCCAACATGGGCGCTGCTCTGGGTGACGCGGCGTTTCTTACGGGGCTCGAACGCAACAGCGACGTGGTCGTGATGGCCGCTTATGCGCCGTTGTTCGTCAACGTGAATCCCGGCGGGATGCAGTGGTCGTCGGACCTCATCGGTTATGACGCGCTGAACAGCTACGGCTCTCCGAGCTACTACACGCAGGTGATGTTCGCCTCGTGTGTCGGAGATCACACGGCGAGTTCGTCGTTGACCGGCGGCGGAGATAAGTTCTTCTACTCGGCAACGACGTCGCCGGGCAAAGCGTGTGTGAAGCTGGTCAACGCTACTTCCGCAGCGCAGCCGGTCAATATTACTTTGAACGGATCAGGCGCGGGCACGCATACGGCCCACTTACAAACGATGAAAGCCAGTGGTATTTGGGCGACAAATACAATTGCAAGTCCGACGCGTATTGTCCCTGTCACTTCCACGTTGAGCATCAAAGGCGAGCGCCTCTCGCATATGATGCCCCCTTACTCAGTACAGGTACTTCAGATAGACACTAAGTGACGCGTTAGGCGACCGGGTGGTCGGGAAGCCAGAAAGGTTCCGGTGCGGCGATAAACTCTACCGGGACCTCTGGCACAAATGTCT
This sequence comes from Bryobacterales bacterium, assembly GCA_963792655.1. Taxonomy (GTDB): domain Bacteria; phylum Acidobacteriota; class Terriglobia; order Bryobacterales; family Bryobacteraceae; genus DOZZ01. The sequence goes on along the minus strand of CAWBWU010000003.1, from coordinate 250,633 downwards.
TCAGCCATTCCGCACAATATTTCATCCCGGCTTGTTCAGAGAGCACGTGCCCGATGACGATCAGTGCTTTATGTTGGCCCGCGGTGATGCAATCCTGAATGTACTCGACCACTTCCCACTCACGCGTTTCGCCTACCACCAATACATCAAAATCCTGGCGCGCCGCAGCCACTGCCGACATATAGCCCCAACTGGCTGAAACGTGGTTGACCGGCATCTTAGGATTGCCAGTTACGCGGACTGTTCGAGCGTGCAGTTTGGTCTGAATATCTTTGGCGAACGTGGCAAGAGAGATACCAGGAAAAGTAAACCGGCGCGGATTGTCCGGCTCCATGTTTTTCTCCCAACCAAGTTCCCGCGTCATCCCGGTTGCGATTCCGTCGGGATGATGCGCGTGCCAATGATCGTGAAAGTGAAAGACCACCGCGCGGTTCTTCTCGATGTACTCTTTCTTGGCCAGATAAGTGGGATCGTTCGCGAGCGGCTGAACATCATCCTGATGCATGTAGACCGGTGTTTCATGGGTGATGATCAGGTTGCGGCCCGCTTCGACGCAACGCTTCACCACGTCGAAGGTGGCCATCATCGTTGTCGCGACGCCTTGAACCGGGGTGCCGCCGTCACCGAAAACGATGTTGTCGACCGTCTTCTCTCGCCACGGCACACCGACGTTCTGACGAATTCTGGATATCACCTGATCCGCCGTAATCGCAGTCGCTGTTTGCGCCGCAGCCCCGAAAGCAACCGTGCCGGCGAGGAATGCGCGGCGCGACGGCAGTTGATTGCTCATGACGTTGCGGCGTGCGCCTGACCACCAAGCTGCGCGAAGATTTCCGCGATAGAACTGCGGGTGCGATTGCCACGTCTGCGCCGTGACCATGCGCCCGTCGCGAACAGCCTGCTCATTTACAAACGTTCCGCCCGCCTGCTCCGCTTCCCAGCGCACATGCTCATAGCAGGTGACGCGCTTGCCCTTCACCAACCCGGCGGCCGCCAGCACTTGAATGCCATGGCAGACGGAAAAGATCCATTTGCCGGCGCGATCGAACTCGCGCACGATCTTGATCAAGTCCGCATTGTTGCGAAGGTACTCCGGCGCGCGGCCGCCCAGAAGCACAATGGCAGCGTACTCATCCACATTGACGCTCGCGAAATCAGCCGACGCCTCGAGCCCATACCCCGGCCGCTCAACATACGTGTCCCACCCCGGCTCGAAGTCATGCATCACCAGGTGCAACCTCCGCCGCGAAGGCGCCGCGACGACCGCTTGCCAACCCTCCTCCTCAAACCGGTGTACCGCGTAAAGAGCCTCATACGCCTCACCGCCATCACCAGTAACAATCAGGACTCTCTGCATGCAACTACTGTATCGGAGGAAAGGGATGTTGATGGAGGTGCCGAAACGCCGACCGGCATGGTGCTTCTGCGAAAAGTGCAGCGGGAGACCGGGTTCGAAACGGCGACGTCCAGCTTGGGAATATCTCGCTGGACTGAGTGCGCCGGGGGAACGCAGAATTTCGAACCGACCCTTGTCACCGGCCAGGAGATCAACCTGAGGACACACTTGGTTGCGGCGTGGTATCGGACCAGACCTGCTCGTAAGAATTAGCATTGGATTGGCACACATCTCCCAAGGGAAACTGTCAGAACGTGGAATCGCATCTTCTGCTTACGGGCTCGACCGGCACGATCGGGCGTCTTTGGCTACCGTTGCTACTCGCGGCCGACCCGTCACGCTACATCACGATCCTGGTTCGCGATCCGAACCAGGTGTCGAAAGATCCTCGGGTGAAGGTAGTTAACGGCGATCTGCGAGTTCCACAACTGGGTCTGGATCGTGCTACCTGGGATTCCCTGGCGAACACCATCACCGAAATCGTGCATTGCGCCGCCGATATCCGATTTACTCGCTCGCTTGAAGACGCGCGCGCCGTCAACACCGTCGGTACCCGCACCATACTTACGCTTGCGCGGGAGGCGAGAGGGTTGAAGCGCTTCGCACACCTCAGCACGACATACATCAAGGGGCGAGATGAGGGTGAACTTCCGGAGTGCAGGTATTACAATTCCAGCGGCTTCGTCAACACTTATGAGCAGGCCAAATATGAAGCGGAAGGAGAGGCTTTTGGCGCCATGCCGGAGATACCCCTGGCGATTTTTCGTCTCAGCTCAGTGGCCGGAACGAAGATCGGCTATTTTCACCAGGCGCTTCGGCTCATTCCGCACAACCCGTTCCCGATTATGCCGGGGGCTCCGGATAGCCGGATTGATTTAATCTCCGATACGTGGGCAGTCGACATTCTTTCGCGCCTCTTCGAGCGACATTTTCGCGCTGGTGCGGTTTATCATATCTGCGCTGGCCCTGCGGCCTCGATTGCAGTCCGCGATCTGGTGGAGATGGCGTTCGACAGTGTCGGTGTGAAGCGGCCCCCAGCCTTGGTTCCGCTGAAAGAGTTCGAGCGGTTCACCGCTCGCGTGCTGGATAATGGAGCGCGCGAGCCGATCAAAGCGATTCTCCGTTCGGTTTCGTCGTTCCTGCCGCATCTGGCGATTAACCAGGTTTTCGCGAACGCCGCCACCATGGCGCTCCTGAAGGACAAACAGGTTGCATTTTGCGATAGCTCTGGCGTCGTGCGAGATGTGCTCGCTCGTTTCAACGGATATGCCGGTACCAGCGAGCCAATCGATATGGAGAAACGCCCGCCCAATACAAGACCTGCAGCGTGATCCAGACCGTCCATACTTTTACATACCTGGGTCCTGCAAAGCGGCGTGCCGATGTAAAGACCTTTGCGTCAAGGTGAACGAACTTACCATGAGCGCTTCATGCGCCGGACCAGGTCCAAGTCCTCAAACAGGGGGAAAGGGCGGCATCCGCCAATCGCATCGTAGCCAGACCGCCTGATGAAAATGCCCGCGTCACCGTAGCTGAGTCCAAGCCAACGCAAATAGGGATAGATGGCGGTCATTTGCGCTGCCGAATAGTGTTCTCCCTCAAAAACGAGTGCGAAGTTGCCGCCGATAACAGAACGGTCACCGAGCGCGGTGTTGATGGCTTGCAGCGCTTCCGCTTCCGGCCGTGTGTCAGCATGCACGAACCAAAGGACGTCGCCGTTTGCCACGGCTGCCGCAGTGCGAAGCTGGCAGCCTCGGCCACGTTCGCACGGTACAACACGAACGCCCAGTTCCATCGCAAGCGCTTGCGTGCGGTCTTCACTGCCGCCATCAGCAATCAGAATTTCCTTCTCACCCGGCAACGCCTGTAGTGATCGGATGGTTCCGGCAATCGCTGCCTCTTCGTTCAGCGTCGGCACAAGAATGCTGATCATGTCACGCTAAGGTTCTCAGGATGCATGTCGCAAGGGGAACGGCCCGTCTCATTCTATTTGCTAAGGCCCCCATCCCCGGGCGAGCCAAAACCCGTCTTTGTCCACCATTGACACCCGTTGAAGCCGCCGACCTCCACTCTGCGCTCCTGATGGACATGGCCCACATGCTGATGACTTTCGGTAGTTCCGTTGATGTGGAGCTGTCAACGGATGTTGCGACAACGGCATGGCCCGGGCTCGCATTGCCCAGATCGATCCAGAGCGAAGGCGACCTCGGGGCGCGTCTGCTCCACGCGCTGGAGCAGGGACTTGGCTCGGGAAGGGAAGTTGTCGCGGTGCTGGGAAGCGATTCTCCGTCTTTACCGTCATCGCATATCACGGAACTGCTTGGATCCAAGGCGGACGTTACACTTGGCCCCACGCAGGATGGCGGTTTCTTCGCCATTGCCTGCCGCGCGGTTCACCGGGAGATGTTTTCGGGCGTTCGCTGGTCGTCAGAATGCACGTTAGCTGATGTTGTGCGCCAGGCGTCGGCGTGCGGCTTGACCGTTGCGCTCGGACCTTCATGGTTTGATGTGGATGTCGAGGCAGATTTGCTTCGACTGCTGGACATGGCGGATTTACAACACAACACTGCGTTGTGGGTCCGTAGTTATCGAGAGCGATGAGACTTTCTCCATGGCTCGTCGGTCCCCTGGTTGCTGGTGCCTTTGTTCTCCTGACCTGGCAGGAAAGGCGGCGGCCTCTTCGCAAGCGCGTTGAGCCTGATATCCGGCACGGCATCCGCAACCTTGCTATTGCTGGCGCGGGCGCTCTCACCATGGTTGTCTTTGAGTCTCCGCTCATCCAGCCTTTAGCACGCATGGTGGAACAAAGGCGTTGGGGACTTCTGGGCGTGCTGCACATCCCGGTGTGGGCTCAAGCAGGCACCGCGCTGGTCTTGATGGACTACACCTTTTACGTTTGGCATGTCCTCTTACATCGTGCGCCGTTCCTCTGGAGATTCCATGCGGTGCACCACGTCGATCTGGACCTCGACACGTCCACGGCACTCCGCTTTCATTTCGGAGAACTGTTGCTTTCGGTGCCATGGCGAGCAGCACAGGTGTCGCTCATCGGGCTGAGTCCGTCGACCTTCGGGATCTGGCAAGTCTGGTTCGCGCTCTGCGTCATGTTCCACCACTCGAACCTTCGGCTGCCGATCCAATGGGAACGCCGGATCAATCGCATTCTAGTCACACCACGAATGCACGGCGTGCATCACTCCGATCGTCCGGAGGAGACGAACAGCAACTGGTCGAGCGGATTGACCATTTGGGATTGGTTACACGGAACTCTGCGGCTGAGCGTGCCGCAAGCGCAGATCGGGATCGGCGTACCGGCGTTCCACGATCCAAACAGCGTCGTGTTCCCCAAACTGCTGAGGATGCCGTTCCAGGATCAGCCGGAGTACTGGCGCTTTCCCGACGGCAGCGAGCCTAAGCCACGGCCCACTCCCGAATCCGATCTTCTTTTGCCCTGATCTGGCTCAGAACGATAGCTTTGCGCCGAGTTGCACAATGCGCGGCGGCGCGGCTGCGACAAACCGGCCCGGTTTCGTGGATTGATCCGTCACCGGACCCTGGTAGTTCACCTGGTTCAAGGCGTTCTGCGCTTCCAGCCGAAGTTGGAGGCCCAGGCCCTCGTGAATCGAAAAGGTACGGAACAAGGAGAGGTCGGTGCTTCGGTACCCATCGCCCCGCACGATGTTGCGCCCGCTGTTCCCGAACGTGCCAAGTGCGGGAAGCGCAAAATTCCCTGGATTGTAAGCAAGTCCCGCAGGCGTCTGCGCATGGATGCCCGGCACAACATTCAACCGGTTAAAGGCTTCATTGCGGTAGGGATCGAACTGGCTTGTATACGGCGTGAACGGCTGGCCGGACTGAATCGTCACGAGCCCATTCACCTGCCAGCCGCCGAACCAGACTTTGCGGCCGAGTGCCGGAACCAGGTAGTTAAAAGCCGCGGTAAAACGGTGCGGAACATCGAAGCTCGAAAGTGCTCTCTGCGCGCGCCGGTTGCGACTGTCCAGCACCTGTTCGGAAGGATCGCCGCTTGCAAAATCGCTTGCGTCGTCGATCGACTTGGACCACGTGTACGCCGCGAGCAGATTGAAGCCGGAACGGAAGCGCCGTTCGAGCTTGCTCTGGAGACTGTAGTAATTCGACGTGGCGCCGTTCTCGAAGACCGTAACACCGTTGAACCCGGCGTAGGGACGCAGAGGATCGACAAGCGGCACGGTGCTCAATCCCATATTGGTAGCCGCCGCAATTGAACTGCGCTGGCTTGCATCCAGAAGGTCAAGTGGAACCTGATTGGCGTTGTAGTTGTACGCCAGATGCACGCCCCGCGAGCCGCGATAGCCCAGTTCGAACACCCAGTCGTCGCCCAAAGACTGCTGCACGTCAAATGAAGTCTGCATGCTGTACGGGTTTGGAAGATTCGTGGGGATGGCAGTGATCGAGCGCGAGGGAGCGGCGCTGGAGCGCAGGTTAAGGAGCGTTCGCGAGGGGCTGCCGTCGTTTGCAAACGGCGCCGGGGAGGTGGTCACTGCAGCTGCTGAAAAGGGCGGGTTGTTCTCAATCTGCTGCACCGTGCTGGCCTGCAATAAAGTTTCGTAGTAGATTCCAAAACCGCCGCGGATCACGGTGCGGCCCGATCCGAAGATATCGTAGGCGAATCCGAAACGCGGTGCCAGGTTGTTGCGATCCGGCCGGTAGAGTCCTGGCCAGCGGGGATCATCTGCACTCAATAAACCCACGCCGGGAAAGAAGTTGGAGAGCTTGCCGTTCACCTCTGTCCATGGCGCGGTGTACTCGTATCGCATTCCGTAATCGACCGTGAGGCGCTTCGTCAGGCGCCAGCGGTCTTCCACAAAACCCGCCCACGCCCACTCCCGGTACCCGCGTCCGAACTGGCCCACGGTAATGGACGCCTGGTAGGGGAGGCCGAGCAGCAGGTCGACCAGAACGTTGCTCTCCGCGTTGGGAGCGGTCTTGGGCAGCAGTGTGTTGCGGGAACCATCGAAATATATTGATCCGCGCTGGTTCTCGGCACCGCGAGTATTGAAGTGATAGCGCGAGACCTCCGCGCCTGCTTTCAAGCTGTGCGATCCACTAAGCATGCTCACAGAGTCCGCGCCGTACACCGTCAGTTCGTTCTGCTCGCGGTTGTACCAGGGCAGTCCCCCGAGTCCCGCAAGCCCGCCTTGAGCAAACGCGATTGTCGGTATTCCGTTCGCATTTGAGCCGTTGGGCAAACCGAAACTGGTAGCGCTTCGCTGATCGCCGTTGGCCAGCAGGTTGCCGTAACGATTCACGCCGAGCCGGGCCTCGTTCACAACTTGCGGGCCGAAAGTGTGCAGGTACCCGATGGTTCCGTTTGTCGTGCGTTCGGGATTGGGTAACGTAAACCCGGGTATGTAGGGTCCGCCAAATCGATCGACCAGATAGGTCTGATCGTTCAAATTCCATGACGTGCGCACCGTTACGATGTCGCGCGGAGAAAAGTAGTGATCGGTTCGCAAGTGATATTGATAATCGTTCAACCCGATCGCCAACGCTGCGTTGTAATTGCCGGCGGGCAGGCTCGCGTTTGCGGCAGGATACAGAGCCAGAAGTCTTGCGCTCAATGGCGTGATCCGGCTCGATAGATCCAGGGTCTGACCGTTGCCGCTGGCGTCGACAAACGAGATTAGCCCGCGCCTTTGATCCGCGGTCGGAACATTTGAGGTTCGCGTCTCCGATGCTTCCAGGTTCCGCAGCAATTCCGTATTGACGAAGAAGAAATGTTTGTTTTTCCTGATCGGGCCTCCTAAGCTGGCCCCAAACTGGTGATGACGAACGGTGCCGCGTGGAAGCCCACTGCGTTTGTTTAAGGTATCGTTTGCGTTCAAGGCATCGTTGCGGAAGAACTCGTAGCCTGCGCCATGCAATTGATTCGAGCCGCTGCGCGTGACAATGCTGATCTGCCCGCCCATCGTGCGGCCGTACTCCGCCGGCGGTATGGAGGCGATCACCCGGAACTCCGCCACGGCTTCGTTCGACGGCTCGAAATTAATCACTCCGTACTGACGTAGATTCATCGGCATGCCATCGAACAGAAAATCGTTGGACCGGCTCCGCGCGCCGTTTACCGTGAAAGCGCCCTCCGTGTTCTCTCGAGCCTTTCCGTACCGGTTGGCGGCGGTCGAAAGGTTCCATCCGGCGGACACGCCCGGCACAATCAACGCGAGGTTCTGAAGTTGGCGACCGTCGCTCGGAAGATCCTGAATGTCCTGTTGATTCACCACCGTCGACGCAGCGGGCGATTCCACCTGAGTCAACGGCGTCGTCTCCGTGACGACGATACTCTTGCTCTGGCCCCTTAACGCCAGCGTCAGGTCAATCCGAATTTCATCACCGGACCGAACCACCAGCTGCGGCCGTCTGGCGTCTTCGAACGATTGGTGAGAGGCCACCAAGTCGTACGTACCGGAGCGCAGCCCCGGAATATAGTAGGCACCGGCTTCATTGGTGATGGCTCGTCGAACCACACCAGCCCCGGCCTCGCGGGCTTCGATGCTGGCACCCTGAATCGCTCCGCCGCTGGAATCCCGGATGGAACCAGCGATTGCGCCAGACGTTTCAGCAAACACTGACCCTGCAAATACCGCGAGCAAAAGGGGCCACAAGATTCTGTTCGCGGAGCTCCTTTTGTGCGTTCCGGCTACACGTATTGCGCGCAATCGAACTCCTTCAGTCAAGTCTCCTCCGAAACGTCGGCAATCCGCCAATGGCACTTGGGCTTAACCGCCGCCCGGTGATTCGATGCGGAGTTCCGCGACGGGATCGAGGGTAGAAGTTCATGAACCGTACACTGAGAGAATGTGCGAGGGGCGGCGCGAACGATGAGCAGAATGCTTAGAATATTGGCCTGCCTTGCAATAGGCGTTGCGGTCAAAGGCGCGGATCTTGACCATGCAAAGTGGACGGCCCTCCTTCAGAAATATGTAACGGCACAGTCACGCGTGAATTACGAACAACTGAAGCTGGATGGGACGGGAGAGCTCGACCAATACCTGAACCAGATCGCCCAGCCGTGGCCGGTTGCCATGGATGCAGACGCCACCAAAGCCGCGTTGATCAACGCGTACAATGCTCTGACGGTACGTTGGATCGTGGCGAACTTGCCGGTGGCGAGCATCTGGAGAACACAGGATCCATTTCGCGTTGCGCGACACCGGGTGAACGGGAAGACAGAGTCGCTCGACAGCATTGAAACCCGTCTTCGCAATTTGGGTGACCCACGCATTCATGGCGCGCTGGTCTGTGCCGCCCGAAGTTGTCCGCCTCTCCGGCGCGAGGCGTACACTGCGGCATCCCTGAACGATCAACTGAATGACAACTTCCGGGCCTGGTTGGCCGAGCCTTCTCGCAACCAGTTTCTGCCTGAGAACCAATTGGCCAGGGTGAGCAAGATCTTCCAGTGGTACGCCGGGGATTTCCAGAAGATTGGCGGTGTGCCGGCGGTTATCGAAAAATTTGCGCCGCCGAAATCTTTTGCACTCTCGTACAAACTGAAATACCAGAAATACAACTGGGGATTGAATGACACAGGTTCGCTGGGGGCTTCTTATTCCGGACTCGACTTCTACATTGACTATGTCCGGAATGGCTACCTGCGGTCCGACATCGAGGGTTGGTTCCTTGGGCTTGGCAAGCGTTACAACGTCAACCCCATCATCTTCGGCGGCATCTACGTGGGTGCGATTCCATTCTTCTCGTTATCGATCGCGTGGCTTGTCCGCAACCTGCGGCACGGAAGGTCGGCTGTCGCGCCTCTGCTTTGCGCAGCATTCTTTTTTGTCTCAGCCTATCTATACCTGCTGATCGCAGGCCAGAACATTCCCGTTTGGGTCTACGTCTTCATCGCCGGAATGCTCGCTCTCGGCATCTGGTCAACCGTCCGCAAGGTGCGGGGCCAGATCGGCCGGCAAGCGGCATGAAGACTGATTACGACATGGTGGTGATTGGCGGCGGAGCAGCGGGCCTCACCGCGGCCGGCATGTCGGCTGTCCTCGGGGCCAGGACCGCTCTCATTTCAGACAAGCCACTGGGCGGTGACTGCACCTGGCAGGGCTGCGTTCCGAGCAAGAGTCTGCTCAAGGCCGCCAAAGTCGCGCACGCGATGCGCTCCGCTGCAAAGTACGGTCTGGAGCCAGCGCCCGCCTCGCATGAGTGGGCACGGATCATCGAGCGCGTCCACTCGATTCGCGAACATGTGTACCAGGACGCGGACGCGCCACCGAACATGGAAAAGCTGGGTGTCGAAGTGATCGCGGCGCAAGCTCGCTTTGTGGATCGCGATTCGGTCGAGACAACTTCGGAAACCGCGGGCAGGCGGGTTCTGACATCGCGCTACTTCATCATCGCGACCGGGAGCAGGCCTGACATTCCCAGGATCGATGGTATCGATCGGGTACCGGTCCTGACCAACGAAACTCTGTTCGAGCTTAAGGAGAGGCCACAGCGTTTGCTGGTACTAGGGGCGGGGCCGGTAGGCGTTGAGATGGCCCAGGCCTTTCAACGGCTGGGTTCCGAAGTCACCGTGATCGGCCGCTCCGCCAGCATCTTGGGACACGATGATGCGGAGTTGGCAGCGATGCTGCGACAGTGTCTGGAAGCTGAGGGAGTGCGGCTGCGGCTGGGCGATCAGATCGATCGATTCGAACCCGGCCTGGCGCACCTGAAGAGTGGCGAAACGGTTCCTCTGGATGCCGTGCTGGCCGCTACCGGAAGACGGCCAAACATCGAAAGTCTTCAGTTGCAGGCGGCCGGTGTCCGCACGACGGGCAAGGGCATCGTGGTGGACCGTCGCTGCCGGACCAACGTAAAGAATATCTTCGCCTGCGGTGACGTCACCGGAAAATTTCTATTCACCCACATGGCCGAGCACACCGCCAAGACTGCAGTGATGAACGCAATCTTGCACCTGCCTGTCTCGCGGAAGGACGACCGCGTTTCCTGGTGCACCTTCACCGATCCTGAACTGGCGCATGCTGGGCTCGGCGAGGAAGAGCTTCGCAGACGAGGCGAGAAGTTTCAGGTTTACCGGTTCCCTTTTTCCAAACTCGATCGCGCAATTACCGAGTCGGAAACTGCGGGTTTAGTCAAGGTATTCGCAACTTCAAGAGGTAAAGTTCTGGGTGCTTCGATCCTTGGCGCGAACGCCGGCGAGATGATCGCCGAGTATGCACTAGCAATTGAGGCGAAGGCCGGGTTGGGAGCGATCTCGTCAACGATTCTTCCGTACCCTACCTATTCACTCGCCAATCGCAGAGCGGCGGATGTCTTCACCACCAGTGTCTTGACGCCGTCGCGAGTAACGTGGATCAGGCGCATGCTACGGCTTCGCGGCACCACACAAGGTATCAGCAGCCTGCTGCATTCTTCGGATTAACGGGAGACTTCAACGATGGCAAGGATTATTGTTTTTGACGTAAACGAGACATTGCTGGACGTGCAGACCCTCAATCCTTACTTCGAGCATATGTTCGGTGACAAGCACGCGCTGAAAGAATGGTTTTCGCTCCTGCTTTTGCATTCAGAAGCAGCCACTCTCGCGGGACCATATTTCGATTTCGGCACGCTGGCCGGCGCCGCGCTGGAGATGCTCGGAGCCAGCCGCTCGCAACCGGTAGCAGACGTCGAGAAAAATAGGATTCTCGATGCCATCGTCCACCTGCCGGCGCATCCAGAAGTGAAACAAGCTCTCGGCATTCTGAAGAAGGCGGGTCTGCGGATGGTTACTCTGACCAACTCCAGCCAGAAAGCCGTTGAGCAGCAGGTGCGTAACGCCGGATTAGCGGAGTTCTTCGAAAAGAACTTCTCGATCGATACCATCAAGCGATACAAGCCCGCGCCTGAGACATACCGCATGGTCGCCGAAGGGCTGGGCGTTGAAATCGGGCAGCTCCGCCTGGTGGCCGCTCATGGATGGGACATTCTGGGCGCGATGCAGGCCGGCTGCGCTGCAGGCTTCATTGCTCGGAAAGGGCAGACCTTATTCCCGCTGGTAAAACCGCCGGATGTGGTTGGTCCGGACCTCACCGCCGTGGCAGAACAAATCATCAGTCGCGAAAAAAGTTAGCGAAAAATTATTTGCGCCGGGCAAGCAGTTTCAAAAGACTCTCATGGAACGAGGGCGGAGCTCCGGAACAATAGAGCGCCGATTGCCCCGATGGGAATGAGGGGTCAACCAGCAGGTATGCCTTATTCGGGGCGTTGATCTCCGCAACGGTGTCGTCCGGGTGTCGTTCGATGCGTACGCCGAGCCGCGTGCATTGAAACCCATGGGGTGAAATGACGTAGCCGATCGCCAGCGTGTCGAAGGGGTTGAAGCCCTCGGTGGCGAGGTTCTTCTTCCAATATTCGAGCCAGTCCTCCGCCGCATCCAGCACCCAGGCGAGCGACTCATCGGATGATCGAAGGTTGGCTAAATCGGCGGCGCGCATCCAGACCTTGGAAGAGATCTCCCACGGAGCCAGCACCAGCGGAACGCCTGCGTCCAGCAGGATCTGAAAACCCGGAGCATCCGATTCGAAATTGAAATCGCGGAAGGCCGGCGCACTTGGCGACGGAGAGAATCTCTGATTTGGCCGCCGGCCCGCCACCGCAACGATCTTCTGGATGCGGCTTCGAAGCTCCGGATGATTGCGCAGGACGGTGGCTACGTTGGTCGCCGGTCCCAACATCATGATCACCAATTTCTCGCGGCTTAACGCCGAGGCCAACGCGCGCGAAGCGTCAGTCTCAACGCCAAGATCGTTCGCCGACGCGGCTCCGCTGGTCACCTCTAATTTCGCTGGTGCGAAGTCGCGGACCAAATGCTGTGCGATGGGGAAGCCTTCGCGAAGCGGCGCGTTTCCGAAGACTACGCTCACTCCGCGAACCGTGAGGGCACGCGAACGAAATGCCTGAATCAGCGCGAACCCGTCATCCACTTCGTGGCCGCCCCGGGCGACGGAAGGGTCGGTGTCGATCCAAACCGGAACCGCGGCAGAAGCAACGGCTGCCGTCAGCATCAGGAGCAAAGCCCTCATGCTGCGTAGCCTTTCAACACCAGGCGTTGCGACAGTTCCAAAAGCTCGGCCTTGCGCTCGAGGCCGAATTTCACCGGAAGCTGGGCCACGCCGATCAAGCGGCGCATGATCTCGACCCCGGCGAACTGCAGTGCCAAGTCCCGATCCACCGGGTCCAGTTCCGCATAGCGTGAGAACAGGCGATCTATCGTGGATTGCGTTTGCCGGGCGAAGTACAGGTGGGCGGTCATGACTCCCAGATCCCACTCTGGCAGGCCGTAGAAACAGAACTCCGGGTCGATCACATACACGCCTTGCCCCGCTCTGAGCCAGCTTCCGGGAAAGAAGTCCCCATGGATGAGGCAGACACCATGAAGGATATCCAGGTATTGCTCACCAAGCGTGTGAACTTCGCCGCAGTACCGGGCGGAAGTTTGCAAACGGAGCGCCAGGTCGGAGAGACCGGGCGTGATCGCGTCCAGATTCAGTCCGTTGTCTTTGCGAAGGGGAAGCGCGAAGACGTGCTCGTGATTCAGCCGGCGCATCTCGATATTTGAGAACGCACCAGCCAGTTCCGGACCGCGAAAAGAAGTGTGGAGCGCACCCAGAAAATCGATCAAACCGTTGAGCTCTGCTTCGTCCAGCCGCTCTCCCCCGTCCGAGTAGAGGAAGGTGAAATCCTGCGCCTCGCCCAGGTCCTCCAGCATTAACAGGCGGTCTTTGGCGTCGACACCCAGCAGCTTTGGCATATACTTTGCGACCGTTTGCCGCGGCTGGACCTCCTGATAAAAGCGAGCCTCGATCAACGCTCGATCCCAGGGCGCCGGAACGCTCGGATACTTTTCCACCCATGGTCTCGCTTGCTTCAAGATGAACGAGCGCCGGGGCGTCACCACCCGCAGCACACAGTTCATGTTGCCTTCGCCGGCACGCGAGACTGTCTCGACAACTTCATTCGGCGTCAACCAATCCATGGAGGATAGGTACGAAGTCACCGCAGCAACGGCGGGGGTTAGAAAAAAGCTTCCGGGAAACGTATTATCGGGATTCATGCGAACCTTCTTGTTATAGCTCCCGAGGATGCCAACGCGAATGTTTCCACAGCTCGGAAACGTTAAACGGGAATGGAGACGGGCCCATCTTCTGGTAGAGGTCCGACAAGACTGTTGCACCGGTAGCGCGATCTCCGTTTTCCAGAGCCCGCTGCACTGCCCATTTAGCTGTGATGACTTTCTGACGCAAGTCGGGATCTTGGGCGAATCCTGAAGTTGCAGCGAGAACACCAGCGCCCGCTGATGAGAAATCGTAAACGCATTCTCCAGCACAACTACACATCCCACCTGCGCAGTCGCGCAGCGTTTAGGATGGACCGGAGTTCGCGCACAACAAACACTTCGTCGTTACACATTCAATGCAAGGCAAAGAATCACAAAGTTGTCTTGTGGGCGGCCAAATGCTGGTCTGTTAGTAGTTACTACCAGTAGCGACTTAGCTACAACTCACTGGCGAGCGCATTCCTACCGGGCAATGGCCGAACACTCTCAATGCGACAACTTTGTTACCCAGATATCCCACGTAAGCTCACCGAGATTAAATGCGAACCTGGAGATGACCGCAGTGTGCGATCTCTGGAGCGTCAATCGGGAAGCCGCCGCGAGCCGCGCTACCGGTATTTACGGGCGCGCTCCGCGGCAATTCCAGTAACTTTCATTGATGACAACGTGACTTATCACATGGCCAATTTCCTGGATTGCGTGCGCACTCGCAAAGCGCCCAACGCCACAGTGCGGGAGGGCTTCGCCCATTCCGTCACCGGTATCATGGCCGCTCAGTCGTACTGGGCAGGCCGCAAGATGTTCTGGCACCCGGATACCGAGACGATCTCGCCAAACGCGCCGGCTTAGTGCTCGAGCCCTAGCCGCGCCAGGTGATGAGACATATTGCGATCGGGCAGCAGCAGCACTCGCTCAAATTGCTGCCGCGCATCTTCTGTGCGGCCTAGCGCCTGATTCACTAAAGCCGCGTTGTACACAGTCGTGATGCTGGCTTCCGCGTCGGGACCAGGAGTGTGGGGTGCGGCTTCCAGACGAGCCCGCCAGGCCGCGGCATCGTACCCAGGCAAGGCGCGCGCAGCCTGTTGAGCCCAGATCAGTTCTGAGTTGCCTGTAGCCTTGGCTACCTGAATCAGGCGATCCGTCTTGCGCCCGCAGGCGCTTTCCGCTTGCGCCAGAAGTAACTGTGTTCGTGCCGACCCGACAAAAGGCGCGAGGCCATCCCGCGTAAAGCCCAGACCTTCCACCGGCTCACCAATAAGTCGTGTGATGCTCAGCGAAGCCTCGCAATTTCCGGCCTTCGCAAGCGACAGAGCCTGAAGCGCGCGCACCTCAATCCAGACCTGCCGCACATTGGTGCCGCCTTCCTCGCGCGGGAAAAATCGATCGTGGAAGAGTGCCAGGGCCGCCTCGAATTCTCCGGCTTCCGCCCGGTTCAGCGCCAGTTCATACACCAGCGATGCCGGCATTGTCTTGCTGTCCGGATACTTCGAGAGCATCTCAGCGCGTTCGTGTGCCGGGGAGTGCAGCAGGCTCATCGCCTGGTCGAGGCCCTCGTACAGCGCCACATTGCGAGAGTCAATCGGCAGCCCTTCTCGAAACGCGTCCAGCGCGCCTTTGTAATCGTGTTTCACAAACAACAGGGCTCGTCCGATGTCGGCGTGCAACACGGGTATTCGGGCCGAACTTGATCGCGCCGACTGCCATTGCGCCAACGCTTCGTCCGTCATGCCGCGTTGGAAATACCAGGTGGCTAATAAGTAGCGCGCGGTATTGTCGTGCGGATTGGCATCGATTGCCGCGATCAACACCGGCTTACTCTCGGCGCGGTTAGGAAAGACATAGCGGGTGGAGAGTTTCGACGCCAACGCATAATCGGCCGTCCCGCTGGCATGCATCTTCTGCCGACAGTAGCCACGGTAATAGGCGACCAGCGGATGATCTTGCGGCAGTAGCGCTCCGGGTTCGCTCTGGTCTGGCGGAGAAGGCGCCCGTCGTACTGACAGAGCTTCCACGGCTCGCTCGTATAAGCCTAGACGGATGTACGTCGCCGCGAGATCGAGCAGGCGCTCGGCATCGGCGGGCACTGCCATCGGTTGGCCATGTAGGGCGGCGAGTTCTTCCTGCGCACGCGGATCGCTTCCAGCGTTCTGCAGCCAGCGCGTCGCTTGAGCCGGATCTGCCTCTCGCGCCCACAGTTCGCCCAGCTTGAGGGACGCCGCTACTCGGAAGGCGGGCAGGCGCGCCGCCTCCTCATAGGAACTCAAAGCCTGCCGCGTGCTCCCGGCCCCCTCGAACGCGAGACCCAGGTAATATGCGATTTCTGGATCGGAAGTCGCCTGATCGTGCACTGGTGTCAGGTAGCGCACAGCTTCGTCGTAGCGCAATAAAGAAGCTGCCAATCGGCCCGCCGCCTTCCGCAGGCTAAAGCTTTGCGGATACTTCGTGAGGGCGTCGCGATAAGTCGCGGCAGCTTGCAGCAGCTTGCCATTCAACTCCTGGTCACGGGCAAGCCCAAGCCGGTCATCTTCGCCGCGCACAGTGGAGACAGGTTCGTGCTTTTGAGGGCCGGTTTGAATTTCTGACGGTAGCGACCAGTCATATTCGCTCTCGCGGTGGCGCATCAACAGCTTGTTTCGCGAGTCACTTAACTCAAACGTGAGCTTGCCTGCGCTCGCAGATTGCACCAGATGGTTCCAGATTTTACCGGGCCCGAGATTGGTCCGCTCCTCGAATACTACGGAGTCACCGTCCTTGACGGTAATGTGAGCGTCATTCACGGGCTCGTTTGCATTGAAGCCCAGAAACAAAGCGCTACCGCGACGCTCCATATTCAATACACCGGCGAGGTTCGCGCGGGTGATTCCGCCTATTCCGCGAACAGGCATCCAATATTCGCTGAACTGGATCTGCTGCCGCGGTTCCAAAAACGCGTAAGTCTCCTGGTTCCGGAAGAGACCGGCCTGCACTTCGGCGTACGCACTGTTGTTGTCCGAAAGCGCCTTGCGCCAATCGAGGCCGTCGGGGTCTACACCCCACGACCAGATTTTCTTGGCCGGCAGCGATGCGTAATCCGCAAAGTGCACGGTCCCGGTGTTGGTGTCGGGCCGCCATATCCCCATGAACGGCTCGCGGCTGCCATGGACAAAGCGCGAGACCGGCCCAAACCGTCTGGTTACCGATGATACTCAGGTCCGTGTTAGTCGGAGTCTACAGGCCAGGTATCCACATCCGCGAAACCGTGCGCAGCCGACCAGCGCATGGGGTAAACGATGCGCGATTGATCGGTGACTTCGATGGCGGCGTTGTTCCACCAATAGAAGCGGTGCCGGACGTCGCTGCGGTTATATAACGTGACACGCTCTTCCAGTACGGTGCTGCCGGGTTGCAGCCGCAGTTCGGTGCTCCACTCCATCCCGTAAACGCGATCGACGTTGCCCACGGTAACGGACGCGCTGCTATCGGGCAACGTGTGCATGGAGTACGGCACCGGCGACAGAGAGACCCAGTTGTGTGAGACCGGAAAATTGAACTCGATGCCGAAAGCTGCCCATGCGCCGCGATAGCCGATGTTTGCTTTCTTGATCGACGGATTGGCGTAGAACATAGGCTGTCCACTGAGCTTGTCCACGCAGGTGTAGACATGCCCGCCCATATCTGGCAGCACGGAGCACTTCAGGTATTCGTTCTCGAGAAAAACGGCACGCCACGAATGCGGATGCCGCTCGGACGTGAGATTTTCACGAAGCGTGTAGGGGTAGCTGAATTTGGTGACGGAGTATTGATCAAACGGCGGATTCGGGTCGGGATCGCCCTCTTCGTAAGTCGGCAGGGTGAGCGTTCCCTCCCATACGCGGACTTTTTCAGCCGGCGCACTGGCAGCCAGCAGCACTGTCCCGAGAAACACGCAGCCGAGACGCATGCCTAAACAGTTATACCGAGAAGCCGGGCGGCGTTCGCGTTGTAGACTTTGCGGAGAATCTGGTCAGGCAGCTTGAGGCCGTAGATTTCCCAACGTCCTTGCGGAGGAACTTTGGCCGGTGCATAGTCGAAGTACTCGTCGTCAGTTTCCAGAAACCGAAAGTAAATTTCGTACAGCTTGTCGTTGAACACCTGTTGCGGAAACTCGTCTCCGTGCGGCGTGGCATCGGTACCGAACAGAATGCGGTCCTGGTATTTGTCAAAGAACTTGCCTGCCGTGCGCGGCTGACGGCCCAGTTCGCCGATGCGCGCTGCGATGTCGACATACATGTTCGGGAAGCGGTCAAGATTGCGGCTCACGTTGGCCAGGTCTTCGGCGTAGTTACCAACATGCAGCACGATGAACTGCGTCTTTGGGTGGCGCGCTATGACCCTGTTCCGCGCTTCCAGAATCTGATCATTGGATGGGAAATCGTGACCGTAGAATGACCAGTCCGGATGGTTGTGCAGCTCTTCGTAGCGCTCGTTGTGCTGATCGATCGGTTGAAAGAACGCGACAGGATCGGAAACGTGAATCGCTACCGGCATCTTGAGTTGGCCGCACGCATCCCACATGGGGTCAAAGCGCGCGTCATCTACTTTCACCAGAGCGCCGCTAGTGATGTTCTCCCGTAAGTAGAGCCCGAGCGTCTTCAGAATTTTGAGACCCTTCGCGCCGGCATCGTGCGCCTGTTGGATGGCCTGGGCCTGAAACCGCGGATATCCGGGCTCCTTGAAGCGGCTGTACCACGGCTCACAGAACGTGTAGAAGCGCGTGGGGTACGCACGGTCGTACCTGGCGATCGCTTGCTCCAGACCTTTCCCGAATCCGCCAGTCAGATTGGTGAGCGCCCGCAGATTTTTGCGGTCCATCACCGCCAGCAGCTCCTGCGGCGGCATCAGAAACTGGCGATCGCTCTCAAGGGCGACCCCCTTTTCCGATTTCACGGACCACGAAAGATGCGTGTGAATGTCGATCGCCGGATATCTGGCCCGCGTGACCTGGCTTTCTTTAACACGCAGCGAACTCCGGGGCTCGTACTCTGGAAGCGTAATCGTCTTCTGACCCGCCAGGCGTGACGCAATTCCCAAACCTGCTGCGCCGATTAATGCTCGTCTGCTGAAAACCATCCCGTTACCCCAGGCCCTGCAGGAATTGTGTTGCTTCACTCTCCGTCGGCTGAGTACTGGTCCCGCCCTGACCCAGTGTGGACATCGCGCCACAAGCGCAACCGAAGCGCATCGCTTCGAGCAGTGGCGATTTTCTCAACCAGGCATGTAAAAAGCCTGCATTGAACGAGTCTCCGGCACCAGTGGTGTCGACGGCTTCCACACTGATTCCCGGAGTTAGCTTGTAAGTGCCCGATCCATCGATTACTGCGCAGCCTCGCGCGCCGAGTTTCGCCACCGTCAAGGTGCGGCCGTTGACCAGCGATCGCAGGCCTTCTTCGAAGTCTGGCTTGCCGGTGATACCCTCAAGCTCCACTTCGTTGGGCAGAAAAACATCCACTTCACTCAAAGCGTTTACCAGATCGCGTCCCCACTGTTCATCGGGGTCAAACCCAGGATCGAGTGAGGTGCTGAGGCCAGCCTCGTGCGCTTTCGCAAGCAGACCTTTAACCGACGGCCTGAGACCTTGCTGAAGAAAGTAAGAAGAGACGTGCAGATGGTCGAAACCGTTGAAGACATCACCCCGCACATCATTTATTGTTAGTGCCGAGATACAGCCCAGGTAAGTGACCAGCGCGCGATCCCTTGGGGAAGTAATGGAAACGGTGATACCAGTCTTGACGGAAGCGTCCCGGATCACCAGCGAAGTATCCATGCCCAGGCTGTTTAAGGTATCTACGCAAAGATCACCCCAGGCGTCCTGGCCGGCCTTGCCCAGGTACGATACCCGGTTGCCTAGCTTCACAAGGCCAGCCGCGCAGATAGCTGACGAGCCGCCAAGCGTAAGCGTGGCGTCGTCGACCAATACTTCACGTCCCGGTGTCGGGAAGGAATGATAATTCGTCAACACTAAGTCGACGTTAAGTTCGCCCAATACCAGGATTCTCATGAATCTACCGTGTGTAGCGGAAAGTCAGCGACTACCCGATTGATCACGCCTGCTGCTGAGGGAGAGTCGGGCTGAAGGCCTTCTTCCAGGCAGCGAAAAAAAGCTAGTAACTGGCCGACCACGGCCTCCAGAACGGGCGCGCGATGGTCACCTTGGCCAGGTACCCCGCCAGATTCGATGACGCCATCGCTGGATTTCACCAGGTGCGCCGGAATACGCGCACCGAAGAAAAGCTTGGATAAACCTAACTTCTTCTGATTTAACTCTGCGATCAGGTCCGCCTCGTAAGCTCGAACGGCCGGGTCGGAAGATAGGAAACAGACCACCAGCGTTTCGGGGTCGATGTAACTCATTGGCCCGTGACGCAGGCCCAGGTAGGTCTCGGACATAGTCGCAACGCGTCCAGCGCTCATTTCCAGCATTTTCAGCGCACTCTCCAGTGCCGCGCCAAAACGCGAGCCGCTTCCCAGGAATACCGCGCGCCGGAACGGCAAGCGTGCCACGCGAGCGATCTCCGAGCCGCTCGAGCTCAGCAAACCTCGGCACATGCCGACCAACTTGTCGCACTCGCGCCGGTGCTCCAGCGGCTCATGTACGGAGATCAGGGCATCAGTGGCGAGCACCATGTTTGTGAAGCTGCTGGTCATTACCAGGCTGCGATCGTTGGTGCGATCATCGAGCACAACCACGCGAACTCGCGGGTGATCTTGATATTCCAATGCAAGTTTGCCCAGCCTGTTGCATGTAATGACGAGATGGCGGATCTCGGGGCAGGTTTCGAGCGTCCGAGCTACCACCGCGGTGCTTTCCGGACTGTTGCCCGACCTCGCAAATGAAATCATGAGCGCGGGACCGCTGCTCGGGATTTCGTAACGTCGGTGCGTCAGGAGGGCGCCGCCTCCTGTCACCTGGACCGCTACGCCGAATTTCTGCTGCAGACCAAGCCGCACACACTCCCCGACGAACTGCGAGCTTCCCGATCCGGTAAGAACTATCGACTGGATGCCTTCCACCGCCCACTGAAGATGGCCTTGGGAAGCCGCAGCGATGTCGCATGTGGCGGCCCAGGTGTCTGGCTGCTGCATGATCTCCCGCAGCGTGTGCTGATAGCCGAGTGACTTCTGGCCAGACTCATCGGCCGCGGCCAGACGGTTGAGTTCGTCGGAGATAAACGTGGACGTCTCCTGCATAAAGAAAGTAGAAGAAAATTATAGCAACCAAAAGAAAGTAATTAGCGGTCTACCTGGATATTTCCAAGGTCATACCAGCCGTCGGCGGCTCGACCTTCTATGCCGAGCCGAACGGCGGGTGACCCGGTCACCGGATCGAGCAGCGCCACCCGGAGATGATAAGTTTTCGCCGCGATGGGCGGAATTGCAACCGGACCTTCGACCACTGCGTCGCCAGGTAGCCAGCTCCGAACATCGTTTTTGAGCTTCACGACATGATCGTCGAACGCCAGAGCCAGCGTGTACGGCTGGTAGATCGGGGCCACGCCTGAGTTGACCCACCACATCTTGATTTCCGCTGCGGAGCCGCTCTTTACGGCTGACGGATACTCGATGCGCCGCAACTCGAAACGGTATCCCATGCGCCGCTGAAATGTATCGAACAAGGCACCGTACTCCGGGGGAATCGCGTTCGATTTCACGTTCAGCGAGGAGATGTGCCAGCGCAGCGCCTCATCCAGAATGTACTGAGCGTCCCATCCCTGCTTTTGCCAATAGGCCGGAACCCAACATGTTTCGAGCGATACAGGGCTATGCTTCCAGACGTCGCCGATATTGGTTCGGGCGATCTGCTCCGGGTAAAAATCGAGCATGTGCGACCACTTCGCGCGAAGGTCGCCGAGGCAGTCCGCGCGCCAGCCAGCCCCGCGCTGAGTGCCATAGGCGAGCGCTTGCGGCTCATCGAAATTCATCAGCAGTCGAGTCTTCGGAAACGCCTCGAACCAGATGTCGATCAGTTTCTGCTGGACCGCGAAAGCGGGCATGTAGTCGCTCCAGCCTTCGCCCCAATAGCCGACCGACGAAATGTCCACCGTGTCGAGATCCGGGTTACCGTCGTAGCGCTTACCGGCTGCCTTGACGAGTGCGCCCCAATCCTGCAGGTACCGCGCGTCGCTGAAATCGGGCTCCCAGATGGGCTGGTTCGCTGCGTTTGCGCGCTTCGCCCCGGATTGCTGATACCACAGCGGTAGCGGGTGGTTCTTGTCATAGGGCATGAGGCGGATGGCGAGTTTCTGCCCATGCGCGTGAGCCTCTTTCAAAGCGTTGTCGAGAATCGTCCAGCGAACGTGCCCTTGTTCCGGCTCGAGCGTCATCCAGAACCAGCGGCAATAGGAAATGGATGACGGCGGAAAGGTTGGAGGCGCGCCGGGAACTATCGGGGCGGTCGGGCCCTCTTCGGACCAAGTCACGCCGCCGTTCAGCGGGTCGCCATTGAAGCGCTGGAAGGTTTGAATGCCGATGCCGGGGTTCGCGAACACATCATTGCTGATGCGCGGATGAAGCACCACGGGCTGCTGACCGTTGGCGGCTGCGACTATTGTGAGAAACGTAAGAGTTCGGAAAAATCCCATGCTGGTGTGTCCTTCAGACTGATATGCTCCCCGGAATAGCTCCGGCGCACTTCGTTGGCTGGCATCGGCTGCGCCGCTCCGTCCACCACGCCCGCAAGCGTAATGGTGCGGGGCGAAACGGCAGCCGCAATGCGCGGAAGATCTGTATGCTTCAAAATTCCGGGTACGAAACTGGTGCTTGGATGCGAGTAGTGTTCGGTCTCCACAACGGAACGCCATGAGTGCAGGTGCTCGGACAGGTAAAGTTTCTCGATCCTCGGCTCCACTGCGGCAGCGCACAACGCCGGGACGGTGAGTTCTCCGCGTGCTGCGATCGCAACTGAACCGATAGCGGACACGAGGGCCAGAATGTCCTCTACACGCTGTGCCAGAAGGCTGTGGCCCAGGATCCATGAGGCCCACGCATATTCGCTCATCTGCTGGTGCTCACGCTCATACCCCGGCGCTCCGGGGCTGAATTCGGGCTGCAGATCGCCAATGCCTCGCACGTCCGCCGCATAAACGGAGATGCCCTGGGCAGCCAGGGCGTGGCACAAGCCGCCTTCACGCCAGTCACGATTGCGACCAGACGCATCCAGCAAAAGCAAGTTGTGCCCGGTTCTCTGTTTCCTTTGGAAGCGCCATGCGGGAAGCCAAACCTGCGCGGCCGATTGAACTTCGATCGCGCTCACATCGCAACCTGACGAAGGGACCGTGCCCAACACCCTGGCCACAGCCACACGCGGCGCAAGACCAAGCACGCGCCGTAGATCGAGACCTTCGGTGCCAGGATCGGGGATTCGCGCCTGCAACAACTCGAACGGCGTTTTGCCTCCGGCGTTGTGAACATTTCCGCGCGGTGCGGCGAAGAGACGATCATCGGGCTCCGGCGATACGGCGGGCTCTTCACTCAGAACGCGACCGGTGGTCTGCAGGTGCTTCTCGAAAAAGTTGTAGATCTGAAGGCGCTGTGCGTACGAGAGGCCGTGGGGCAACGGCGATTCGGCATACTCGATCGCGCCCGGAGCACCCAGTACTGCGTACGCCTTGCGCAGCCTGGCGATCTCTTCGCGTCCGTTTTGAAGATAGCTCGGCGAGTATGTTCCGAAAAAATCCTTGGCACTCGTGATCACCAGGAGTGGTTTGGGCGCGAAGGGCCAGAGCAGATCCCAACGGTCAAAACCGGCCAGGCCCGATCCGATCAGATCCTGTTCCGCGTCGTCCGTAGAGCCGGGGGGATGAAAGTTCGCGCATGCGAAATTTTCAGTGTTGCCCGACGCTACGGCGACCGCTGCCAGCCGGGGTTCAACGCAGGCCAGAAACATCGTGACGGTGCCGCCGCCCGATTGGCCGGTGGATGCCAGGCGCCTGGGATCCACCATGGGGTGCGCGGCCAGCACATCCAGACTGCGGACCGCATCCCACGTTTGCCAAGCGGTGGCCGTTTCACCGACTAACAGCATCTGGCGCCCAGGAACGGTGTGTTCGTCATCGGTACTGGCCAGGCGCGTGAGACCGTTCGGGCCGGGATAGTTGGTGCGCTCGCCTTGCCCCATCGGGTCAAATGCGAGAACCACGTATCCCAGCTGGGCCAGACCCTGGCAGCAGCGCTGGTATGAATCGGCGGCTTTGCCATTGCCACTGTGGCCCATGTGGAAGAGCACACCGGGAAATGGGCCGCGGCCCGCCGGGATATACAAATTGGCCGAGATGACGATGCCGGGGCGGCTCTCGTACAGCAGTTTTTCCAGTCGGTACCTGGGACGGGTGAATGACCCGGTGGTCCGAATATTGAGCGGAGTCCGCTCCGGCGATCTTCCTGCCAGATCCAAAAAAGTTTCAACAGCCCAGCGCTGCCGGTTGATCACGGCCGCCCGTGTTGTCGCGGCCCCGATCGAGCGATTTCGCTTCTCGTATGCGGTCTTCACCAGGGCGCGCAGGTAATTGGGTAAGCACGCGGGATAGTCGTGATACTCGACCTTTGCTGGAAGTTGCGCCGCGAGCGGGCGCGCGCAGGCTGCTGCGGCCGTCACCATCAGCAGTTCGCGCCGCGTCATGGCGTGCGGCCAGGAAACATGGCCGGTGTTGCAATATCGACGGGGCGATTCGGTCCGCTCCAGGCTCCGTGCCACACGCTGCCTCCGAAGGTGGTGACGTAGACGCTCGCGTCATCGTCCGGGTCGGGCAGCACGCGGTGCCCCCACTTGAAGTTGTAGCCAGGGATACGCGTCCAATGCTCACCTCTATCGGCCGAGCGCCACGCCGAAGACTCAAAGCCGGATGCGTAGAAAACGTTCGGGTGGCGCGGATCGCCGGTCACATCGTAAATGTGCTGATCCTGATCGAGCACGTGGCGCCAGTTCTTGCCTGCGTCGGTCGAGAGCCACACTCCACCACCCTCGCCACGCAGCCCTTTGGCGCGGGCCCAGGTTGCGAGGTACAGGCGGTGTGGATCGGCGGCGTCGACGTGCAATCCGTTCGGAGCGTTCGCGCCGGCGGGCATGTTCACTTGCGACCAGGTTTCGGCTCCGTCCGTGGAGCGGTAGATTGCGCCATCGCCTGCATCGTTGATCTCGCCATGTTCACTGCGGCGCGCCACCAATACATAGAGAGTGCCGTCCGAAGCGCGCGCAAGCCGCCACGCCAGTGGTTCGGCGCCTTGAATGCCGGAGTTCTTCAGCGACCACGATTTGCCGCCGTTCGTCGACTTGTACACTCCTTTTCCCATCGCCGCGACATAGAGAACGCGCGCCTGCAACGGGCTGGTTGGGTCCAGCAGGATGTGCGTCGGCGCAGTTTCGGGCATGCCGTCGTTCGACTTGCGCCAGGTACGGCCGCCATCGTCACTGATACAAATGCCACCGCGAAATTTGCTCACGGGCGTGCGGCGCCACATCTTGGGCCGTGGCAAGATCGTGAGTGAAACTCATCGCACCCCACATGCGGCCTTTTGCGGACGGGTCGAACTCGACCCAGTAAGTGGTGTTGGTCCACTCTCTGGGTACGCCATCGACGGAGCGGGTCCATGACTTGCCGCCGTCATCACTGCGCGAAAGGCCGATATCGGTGTAGGTGATGAAGCGGTGTTGTGCGTCGAAAGGATCGATGTGATAGCCGTAGCTGGTGGTGACA
Organism: Bryobacterales bacterium; assembly: GCA_963792655.1. Classification (GTDB taxonomy): domain Bacteria; phylum Acidobacteriota; class Terriglobia; order Bryobacterales; family Bryobacteraceae; genus DOZZ01. Next base: position 225,441 of record CAWBWU010000003.1, on the reverse strand, counting down.
TCGAGCCCGGTGCTGGTCCATGCGGCTCCGGGAAGGCGGCGCGAGTAGGCCGCGTTCCAGTTTGCGCCGCCATCCGTCGTGATCAACGTGCGGCCGAAATCCGTTCCGATGCAGAGGCTGGCATCCTGCTCGGCAACGCCCAGCTCCAGCGGGTTCTCACCCCAACTTGGGCCGAGCGCGGGCGCGATCCACGCATCGTGCACATTAGGAGTCATAACGCTTCCTTCTTTCCACGCCAGTCGCCAGCTGTGGCCGGTGTCCTGAGTTCGCGCCACGCCGGACCAGGTGGCCCCGTCAAGCTTCAGAGCGCTGTAAGAAACATAGGCCGTCTCGGGATGGTGCAGGCTGGTTGCGACTGCCCGGATGACTGCGCCCGTTCCCGGGAGAGCGATCTGTTCCCAGCTTTCGCCGGCATTGCGCGAGACCCATGCGCCGCTGTTGCCCGCAGCATAAATCACACGCCCCGCCATACTCACGTCCGTGAAAGTGGTCGAGGCAGGCGCGTGATTTATCTTGCTGCCCACCATGATGCCGTGAGGCATAGCGACAGAGACCACGCCATCGGCAACCTGGACGCGCAACGCTTTCTCCGGCAGGTCCATCGACTTCGTCCAGCTCTTGCCGGCATCGCTCGTAACGTAGAGAGCCTTCGCCGTGCCGGCAAAAAGCTTTCGTGAGTTGTGAGGATCGATGGCGAAAGCAAGTATCGCGCCGAGTGGATTGTCGGACGAAACGATGGTTTCGTCGGCATGATCGGAATTCATTTCGACGCCCGTCACGGTCGCGGGACGGGGCCAGACCAGCGACCACGTTTCACCTGCGTCAGAGCTGCGCCACAGCCCCGTGACCCCCGCGTAGATTGTTCGCGGATCGACTGGATCAAAGGCGAAAAAACGAACCGTGCCCCGCAGATTGAACATACGCCAGCGGTGTCCACCGTCGTGCGTGATGTATGCTCCGGTCATGTCGCAGGCGACCAGCATTGTCTTCACATCATGCGGGCTGATGGTCGGGTGGAACATGGCGCCTCCTCCGCCGGGTCCGACAAAATTTCCGGCAGGAGTGGCGAGCAGCACGGAAGAGCTTAGGAGAAGAAGCGAGACGGCCAGGCGCATTGACGTGTTTGTTTTGGTTTCGCTATTCTTCCTTTTATTTGCTTTGATTGTCAACCTTGACTAGCCGCAGCGTTGTGGTGGCCCACGGCGGCGGCCCTACCTCAGTGATAAACGCCAGCCTTGCCGGGGTAGTGGAGGCCTGCCGGGGCCACTACGAAACGGTTTGGGGCGCGCGCTTCGGCGTCGAAGGCCTGCTCGCATCGGACTTCGTGGATCTCACGGCCCAGGATCCCGCGCTGCTGAAAAGGGTTGCCCAAACGCCCGGTTCAGCCATCGGTTCCAGCCGCCGAAGGCTGGATGAGGATGACTATTCCGGAATCTTCGACGTGCTGCGAAAACGCAATGTGCATTGCCTTTTTTACACCGGCGGCAATGGTTCGATGAGCACAGCGCTCGCCTTTCATCAGCGCGCGCGAGCGCTGGGCTCTGAGCTGCAGGTGATCGGTATTCCGAAGACCATCGACAACGATCTGGCCGTGACCGACCATTCTCCGGGCTACGCTTCAACCGCGCGCTATTTCGCATGCGCCGCGCGCGACGCCGGTGAGGACAACCGCTCGCTGCCCGCTCCCATCTGCGTGCTCGAGGTTCTGGGGCGCAACGCCGGATGGGTAGCAGCCGCCACATCGCTGGCGCGGGCTGATGCAGATGACGCCCCGCACCTGATCTATCTGCCGGAGCGGCGCGTCAGTTTCGATCAGATCGCATCCGATGTCCAAAGCGTGTACCAACGTCTGAAACGTGTTGTGGTGGCCGTGTGCGAAGGCCAACGCGATGATTGCGGCCAGGTTTTTGGAGCTCAGACGGACCGCGCCGACAGCCCCGTGCATGCGCTCGCGTCCAACCTCGGCCATACCCTTGCGAACGCGCTGACTGCACGATTGGGCGTGCGCGCAAGAGCTGAGAAGCCTGGCCTTGTCGCGCGATCATCGGGCCTTTGCGTATCGGTTGTGGATCGCGAAGAGGCCTGGCAATGCGGCTATGCGGCTGGGGCGGCCGCGACCCGTGGTGAATCCGGCGTGATGGTGGCAATCCGGCGCGAAATGCCCTACCGCGGTACGATGTTCCTCACTCCACTGGAGACCGTGGCGCGAGTGGAAAGGCTCTTGCCCCGGGGCTGGATCTCGCCTGACGGAAATGACGTCACAGCCGAATTTCGCGAATGGGCGCGACCGCTCATCGGGCCCATCGAGAGCTGGCCACGGCTAGACTTTACTCAGCCATCAAAATAATCGCGATCGAAGCCAGCACGATTCCCGTGATCACGATCGGGTGCGGCACCAGCTTGTACAGCAGCAGAGACAGGATCACGGTAATGACCGGCGCGAGTGAGGTCAGGGGCACTACCACCAATGCCTTGCCGTGACGCAGGGCGTACACCAGCATCAACGCGCCAATCGAATTCAGAATCTGAATCAACGCCGCTGCACCGGGCCCGCTGAGACCCCAGTTGATCGGATGAGTGAAGTCAGTCATGAAAATGGCGCCGGGAATCAGCGCCACCGCGGTCACCATCATGTAGAAGTAGAGGCTCTCGGCAGACATCACACCGGTGGCGAACTTCATCGCGTATGCCTGCACGCCCCACAACACGAAGACCATCGCGGCCAGCGCCAGCCACCAATGCGATGTTGCCCCGACGTTTTCCGGCGGTTGATAGGCCAGCAGCGCGATAGCAGGAAAGGAGATCAGTACGCCGGTCCAGGTGCGGCGCCGGGTTCGCTCATGCAGCAAACCGTACGCCAGAGCCACCGTGAGAACCGGATACAGCGAAATGATCGGGAACACCAGGTAGGCGGGCCCGAGCCGTAGGGCTTCGAACAGGAGTAGCTGTCCGGTGGCGCCGGTGAGCCCCACAAGACAGCCCAGCACAATCTGCCGACGCCCGCCGTCGAGCTTCCACCTTTGCAGTCCCAGCGCGATCAACGCGCAGGGGATCATGGTCAGCGCCCAGACCGAATACCCCAGTGTGGCGGGGAAACCGTGCTTCTCCGGAATCTCGATCAGTGCGCCCCACACGCCCCAGCAGAGCGTGGTGAGGATGGCGAAAACCAGCCAGAGCCGGGTCTTCAGAACGTGATCCGCAGTCGCAGGCGAATGGTCCGGCGGCTGTCGACACCTTCCTGGCTGAAGCTATTGATCAAGCGTCCGAAAACCGGGTTCGGCGTGACGTCGGTAATCGGCAGCAGTTTACCCGTCGCCTGGTCCACCGAGATGTTGAAGTCACCCACCTGGGCGAACGGGCCACCGCCGCCTCCGTAGTTCGAATCGGGCGAGAACAGCGGATGGTTAAAGACGTTATTCGCATCCGCGCCAAGCATCATACTCACTCGATCGGTGAAGTGGAAATCCTTGTGAATCCCAAGATTCACGCCTATCGTGCCGGGTCCGTAAAGAAGGTTGCGCTTCGCAATTGCTGGATTGTCGAACAGATCCGCGCCGACGGGCGGCACACCGAACGCCGTGGGGTCCCAGATCTGATCGCCATTGCGCTTGTTGTAGTTTTTGTTCAGCACGATGGGCCGGAACGACGGCTCGTTACCGAAGTCGCCTACCGCATCCGCGGAACCTACCGCGATGTTGCCGGGGAAGGTCGGCCCGCAGTTGTCACAGACCCAGTACGGGGTGAACCCGGTGCCAGATTTCGCGAACATATTGAAGGTGGTCTGCCAGCCGCCGATCGCAAGATCCGCCCACTTCGACATTCCGGACCCAAAGCGACGCGTACGCCCGACCGGCAGATCGTAAATCCCGTAGGCCACTACGCGATGCTTCGAAACAAACGATTCGGTGCCGTAGTCATTGTTCGGCAGGAACGGGTTGTAGGTAATGCCGCCAAGGCTGGAGTTGCCGGTGTCAAGCCCGGTCGACTTCTGGTCCAGATAGGTATAGCTGAACATGAACATCAGTCCTGATGTGAAGCGCCGGTTCACTTCGGCCTGGAACGCGTTGGTTTTTCCGTGGCCGAAATTGCCATAGCTCAACACATAATCGCCGAGGGCGGGGAAGCGGTAACGCGCAAGGTCCTGCGGTGAATAGTCACAGTTCCCGGCGTTCACCGGGTCGCAGATTGTGGTGCCATCGCCGGTCGTGGTTCCGAAAGGAGTATTGCTCGGCTTCAGCTCATTGAGATCGACGCCCGCGATCAGGCCGGACATGTACGTGCCCAGATAAGATAGCCGCACCGAAGTGTTCCATCCCAGTTCGCGCTCGACAGTCGCGTTCCACTGTTGAATTTTCGGCTGATGGAGATCGAACGGGACCACATTCACGGCGGGTGTGTTTCCAAATCCCAGGGTTGTTCCGCCAGACACGGGACTGATGCCGTGTTGCGTGTCGCTGGGCCAGCCCTGCAACGGGCTGGAAGCGGACGAGCGCTTGGTCAACGATTGGTTGAATGGATTGGTGGCGATCGGGTCGCGAATGCCTTGCGCCGCCGATGTCGGATAGTAGATACCGTAACCACCACGAAGCACCATGCGATCCGTAACCCGCCAGGCCGCGCCGACGCGTGGTGCGAAGTTGGTTTTATCCAGTCTCACCAGGCCACGCCCCACGCCAAGCCCGGAGTCGGCCGCGAGCACGTATCCGAAGTTGATAATGCGCTGATCCAGATACTTCAAGGTCTTGGCTGAAGGAAGTACGAAGCGCCCGAGCTGGCCCGTCGAGGGGTTTTTATAGTCCGGGTCGAAGTTGGCCAGCAGATCATTTCTGTCGACGAAGGGAGTGATCAGCTCATAGCGAAGTCCCAGATTAACCGTCAGGCGAGGCGTGACTTTCCAATCATCCTGAACGAAGTAGCCGGTCTCCCAGTTCGTCACATCCATCGGCGGCCGGGGCTGCGCCACGTAGCTGACACTGGTGGGCGGCAGGCCGATCAGGAAATTCGCGAATGGGTCAGTCAATCTCCCGGCATAGGTAATCGCCCCGCGAGGGTTTCCGCGGTTCAGCGCGAATCCGTCTACGGCCGCATTGCGCACGAAGTCAGCACCGCCGCGGACGTTATGCCGGCCCTTGACCCAGGTCAACGTGTCGCCGAACGTGTTCAGGTTCTGATCGAGCGGCCGAAAAGTATTGCGGCCTCCGTTCCCGAAGGTTGCAAAGGTTCCGCTGAAGTTGATAGCCGGATGGCCCTGGGTGGAGCCCGCGAAGCCTCCGATGACGCTATCGTAAGCCGCGACGTCGTCCGCATTGAAGCCGACGCTGGAGAGGAAGCCGTTCAGTGTGGTGTTGCTGTGGGTCAGAAGCTGTTGCCGGTTCAATCCGCCTCGCGCTTCATTGATCAAAGCCGGAGTGATGACGCGCGTGTAAGAGAGGGAAACGGTGTGGTTCTGGCGGTCGGTCTTGCGCAAACCTAAGCCAGTATAGGGCGCCTGCACGAATGACGATCCGTTCGCACCCAGCCCTGATCCGTTGTAGACGGCGTAAACGCGGTCTCTGGTGGAGAAGTCGTGATCGAGCCGCAGGGTTCCCAGATCCTGAACGCTGAGAGACCCGAGCAGCGTCTGGTAATTGGGGATGCGCCCGTTCGCTGGATTGAAGGGTGCCGAAAGTCCAATCGGCGGGAAGTAGAGGCTGATCAGCTTCTGTACAGTGGGGTTCAGCAAGCGCGGGGGAATCTGATTGAACTGCTTGCCATTGCCGTCTACCGTGTATTGCGCGATTTCGGCTGGCGTCAACGTTACGGACGCCGGAACGTGCGGTTTCGCGGACGTGTTTAGTTTGGAAAAATCGCCAACCCAGAGAGAAGGATGCGGCAGCGTGTTGGAACTCAGACTGGCCGGTGTGGCGGTCCAGTCACGCTCATACGACATGAAGAACCAGGTGTTGTTTCTGAGCTTGGGAAGCTTGACCGGTCCTCCCAACGAGGCACCCAGGTCATTGATATTGAAAAACGGATTGGGATATTTCTGCAGAAACGCGCTTGGCGCGAAATCAGCCTCGCCGATCTTATCCTGCAGCGTCCACGCAGCCAGCGCCGAATTCTTGTTGTCGTAGAAAATCGATCCGTGATAGGCCGAGGTCCCGCGCTTCGTAGTGATTCGGATGTTGGCGATGCCGGCATACTCCGCGCTGAAGTCGTTCGACATGACGTTGATTTCGCCGACGGCTTCGATGGATGGCTCGCTGGCAGTGGGGCTGCCGAAGATTCCGCCATTTGAGCGCTGGCCATCGAGAGAGAAATTCGCTCCATAGCTCTGCGCTCCGATGAACTTGAACTCGCCGTCACTCGCACCTTGCGTAATGTTCGGGTTGAGGTAAAGGAACGAGTAGACGTCCCGGCTATCGCGCGGCAACAGCGTCACGGCTTTCGAGTCCAGGGTCTGACTGATGGTTTGGTCCTCGGTATGAATCACGGGGGACTCTGCGGTTACCGAAATGGTCTCGCTGGATTGACCAACCTTCAGCACGGCGTTGGCGCTGGCCGTGGCGCTGCCAGTCAGTTGAACGCCCCCAATCTGCTCAGAGGAAAAACCGGGCGCTGAAACCGTGACCCGGTAATTGCCCGGACGCAGGCCGGAGATTTCGTAGCCGCCTGAGCCGTTGGTATCCGCGTCCCGCGAGATATTCGTGTCCACATCAGTAACTTTGACCTTGGCATTGGGAACCACCCCACCGGTCATATCGGTCACGGTTCCGCGAATCGTGCCTAAATCAGTGCCCTGCCCAAACGCCGTGACGCTGAGACACAAACTCAATAAAAAGGTGACGAACCAGCGTGAGTTGAACATGGATCTCCTTCTGCAAACAGCGAGAACTTATTAGCTGTCTTTTCTATCACACCGCAAAATAGAAAGGCAACCAACCGCAAGCAAAACAAAGTAACACAAAGTTCCTAACAGATGGGCGCTGCTTTGTTACACTGTCCAATCGGCTGGGGACGTAAACGATGGCGGTCATCAAAAAAACACGACTGCTGGCAGAAGAGCGGCGGCGCAAGACCCTCGAGCTGATCGAGCGCAATGGTCAGATCACGCTGGAAGAGCTGGTGCGCGACTTCAAAATTTCTGCGGTAACGGCCAGGGGCGATCTGGACGCGCTGGCGGCGATGAGCACTATCATTCGTTCGCACGGTGGAGGAGTGCGGCGTCACGAGGTGACACAGGATTTCCCACTCCGCCTGAAAGCCGCTCTACAACATAAAGAGAAACTGCGAATTGCCGCCGAAGCCGCAGGGCGGGTGCGTCCCAACGAGATCGTGATTTTGGATTCCGGCACCACCACTGCTGAGGTTGCGCGGAAGTTGAAGGCGCTGCAAGTGCAGCCATTGACCATTATTACGAATGCTCTGAACATCGCAACGGAACTGGCCGAAGCGCCTGGCATTACGCTGTTCATGTTGGGCGGCATCTTGCGCCCGGTTTCTTATTCGTTTGTGGGGCCACACGCCGAAGTCATGTTGCGTACCATGCACGCCGACCGGCTGTTTCTTGGTGTTGACGGAATCGATTCGGAACACGGACCCTCAACTCCTGACGTTTTCGAAGCCCAGCTGAATAGCGTGATGATGCGCGTGGCTCGCGAGGTGACCGTGGTGGCTGACTCAACAAAACTGGGACGCCGCAGCGTCTCTCGCATCGGGCCGATCGAGGACGTACATTGCCTGATCACAGATTCCCGTGCTTCCGCGGAGATGATCGCGGGTCTCGAAAAACGCGGCGTTGCCGTCACGGCTGTTTGAAACCTGCAAACCGGAATCGAAGAAGCCAGACTCTAAACGACTCGGCTAAAACTTCAAGAGCAATGGAGAGGCATCGTTACGTCTGGGTGCCCTGACCATGGTCACCAGGATCGTCGTGGCGACGCACGGAATCAGCGAGGCCGCGATGAGGACGGGTTGAAAAGAAGACGAGTCTGCTGACAAGATTCATGGGCCGTTTACGTTGGAAGCATCTTATCTTAGGTATTGTTTTCGTTCTGTTATATAGGTGAATGGGTATGACGATAGTTCAAATTGTGACAGTCGCATTGCTGGCGATCGAGGGATCCGCAGGCCAGGACGTCGTGCGGAGCGTTTACTCAGCTCACGAGGGCGGTGGCCTGGATCCGACTGCGGAGTTCTGGAAGCACAGCGGCACCGTTATCGCTGATCGGGATAGCTTCGCTCATGTCGTGCCGGGACACCGAACAGTGGTTCATTCGCGATGGACTAACCAAAACCTATACCTATTGATGGAATGCCCTTATCAGGAAATGTGGCTCAAACCGAAGGGAACGGCTGCTCAAGAGACCTTTGGGTTATGGGATTGGGATGTTGCAGAAGCCTTCCTGGGAACCGATTTTCAGAACATCCGGCGTTACAAAGAATTTGAAGTTTCGCCACGAGGCGAATGGGTTGATCTTGACATCGATCTCAACAAGCCCAATCACGAAGACGGGTGGAAGTGGAATTCAGGGTTCACGCACACTGCCCGGATCGATGCCACAAATCACGTCTGGTATGCAGAGATGCGCATTCCCTGGAAAGCTCTGCAGGCAACTCCGCCGCACAAAGGCGAGGAGCTTCGAGCCAATTTTTACAGAGCACAAGGACCGCCGAAAAGCCGCGTACTGATTGCCTGGCGCCCCCCGATGAAAGCTTCCTTCCATTCGCCAGAATCGTTTGGGACACTGCGGCTGGAGTGACGTCATCAAGGACTTGCAGAGCTTTCTGCTAAGTACCGAAGTGCTTCGCGAGGTAATCGACGATCGTCTTTACCTCACTGTCTTTCGCGGTAGCTCCGCGGGCAATCATGGTATCCACTATGGCCGCCCAGGCTACCCGATTGCGGCGGATTCCGGTGACGGTCTCAATGCTATGGCAAGGGCCGCCGCATGTACGTTGAACTAACATCCGGCCGCTCCCTTGTGGCAGGACTGCCGGAGCCGGTGGTTCCACAGATGGTCTTGTCTCGATGCGGGTCACAGTAGCCCTTGAGACCGGCGCGCGCGTTTCGCTGAGCGCGAACGCGATTACGCTATCGCTCGGCACGCCACCGAAATACCCGCCGCCACCGCCGGCCATGATAGCGACATACTGCCTGCCGTCCTTGCCAAGGTAAGTGATCGGGATCGTGTGTCCGTTGGCGTCAATGGGCTGGTCCCATAGCAGACGGCCTGTCCTTGATTCGAATGCGCGGAAACGGCTGTCGTTCGTGGCAGCGATAAAGACCAGCCCTCCAGCAGTCGCGATGCTTCCGCCCAGACTCGGTGCGCCTGTGTTTTTAATGCCCATCGCTTCGAGCGCAGGGATAATTCCGAGCGTCGCGCGCCACGCGATATCCCCTGTTCGGGTATCCACAGCAACCAATTCTCCGAAGGGCGGATTTGTGCAGGGAATCATCGTCTCGCGGTTCCAGAAACGAGCGTATGTACCGTAGGACGAAGTTCTTATATATTCGACGGTTCCAGTTACAGGATCCACTTTCTTCTCCATGTGTCCCCACTGTCCCAGGTTGTTGACGTTCGTAAAAAGGTAACCGAGAGAGGGATCGTTGGATAATCCGCCCCATCCACCACCCCCAAGGGTGCTCGGAAATGTCAGCACATTCCCTTCGAGACCGAGAGGCGTGTACAGCTGTCCGATTTGCATCTGGTTGCGGTCGAATAAATCACGACAGAAAGCAGCCTGTTCCGGCGTACGGTCGTAGATCTCTTCCTTCTTGAATTCGGTGCGAGATAGAGGGGGCGGCTTCAATGGAAACGGCTGAGTAGCGGCTGTCTTTTCCCCTGGCACGGTGCTTTGTGGCACGGGGCGCTCCTCCATACCGTAGAGCGGCTTGCCTGTCACGCGATCGAAGCTGAACAGAAGGCCCATCTTGGTGATCTGTGCGACCGCAGGTACTTTTCGCCCGTCCCGCACCGCATCGAACAAGATTGGCGCTGCTGCTGGATCGAAGTCCCAAAGATCGTGATGCACCAGTTGCTGATACCACCGCAGCTTGCCCGTTGCAATATCGAGCGCGACCAGGCAGTTTCCATACAGACCGTCGCCATGACGGTCGGCACCGTAAAAATCCGAGGTCGGCGCGCCGAGGGGAACGTAGAGAATCCCGCGTTCCGCGTCCAGGCTGAGAAGCCCCCATGCGTTAGTACCGGAGCGATTTTTCCAGGCGTTCGGCGGCCAGGTCTCGTACCCGGGTTCACCGGGGCGTGGGACCGTGTGAAATGTCCAGACAAGCTTGCCCGTTACAGCGTCCCAGGCGCGCACATCACCGTATGCGCCCGCCGTGGGTCTCCCTTCTCCATTCGAGCTGCCGGTGATCACAAGGTTCTTGTAGACAGCGGGTGGGGACTGCAGTGCGAAACGCGCATCTGGCAGACCGCCTAATACTCCCTCTTTCAGGTTGAGCAAGCCTTCTGTCCCGAACCCCGGAGCCGGCTTGCCTGTGGTGACATCGAGGGCAATCATGCCGTTCTTTACTCCTGCAAAGACGCGGGCATGCACTGACCCGTTGCCTGGCCAGTAGGCCAGACCGCGTAAGGCGACCTGAGTCGCTTCGTAATGCCAGATTTGTTTGCCCGTTTCCGGCTCGAGCGCAAAAATGCCGTTCGCGGCGGTGACGTACATTACGCCGTTCACGACGATCGGAATTCCCTCTGAACCAGGCTTGCCCGTGTGGAATGTCCACGCACGTTGCAGGTGGTCGACGTTTCCCGTTTGGATTTGTTTCAGGGGTGAAAACCGTGCGGCCCCCGGGTCGTGCCCGAACGTCGGCCAGTCTGTTTGGCCATGGAAAAGAACAACGGTCAGTATGCCAAGGATGATTACGCGAGAATTCATGACAAGTAGGGAAAGCACCAGAACCGATCTTCAATATAGTTCACACGCTGAAGATCCTCCCGCGGTCGGTTATCGTCGTCCGAATACCGCTCTGCAGTACTCCCGGACGCTAAAAACAACTCTGGAAATTGCAGGTAGGCTATCGTCTCGATGAGGCAATGCCACTACCATCGATGTTCGTTCCGCGCGGGTCTTCGCGCCGCGCTTTCGTGACGGGTGTCCCGATCGGCGCTGCCAGGAGCTTTTTAGGGCAAAGCCGGTAAAGTGCAGGCGCACGGCCGGGTCCGTCCTGCTGTACGTGGGCACGTATAGGTCGCCACTAGGTCCGGAAGGAAGCGCGGGGCGCTGAGCGGGTATTTACCTGTTCGCAATGAATGCTGCGACCGGCGCATTGAAACAAGTAGCAGTTTCCGACGACGATTCCAACCTCTCCTGCCTGGCGCTCAGTAGATCTTGTACAAGTAGCACCAAAGTCGTGAAGTAATCGGCTACGACGGACTGTCAGGGCTAGTCCCGTTTGAGGCGCCAAGGGAGGGCGACAAAATCAGAGCGGCGAAGCACCTTCTGAAGATTGTCAAGAAATCAGTCATGCTGCGCTCCCCTCCGTTGGACTCTTGAATACCGCCGCGGATATCACATGCGATTTGGGCGGCACGGCCTGGGCATCCTGAACTTAAAGAAGATGCTTTACTCGTTAATAGTCACAAACAGCGGAAGGTATCTACGGTGAAGAAATCGATCGGCGACAACATGATTCCTAAGGGCTGGACGTTCGAGAAGGGGCTCGACTTGATCAAGTCAGCCCACTTCGACGGCGTTGAAATGTGGCTTGGCGAGACTGAGTGGTTCAAGATGGGAACCACGGACAGCCAGATCCGGGAGCTTCGACGCAAGATCGACAATGCCGGCCTGGCCGTGTCCAACGTGTCCAACAGTCTCGACTGGGATCAGAACATCGCCGCGCGCGATCCCAAGGTCCGAGCGCTGGGGATTCAGCACGTGGAGCGGCAGATCGAAGCCTGCCAGATCCTCGGCACCGATGCCATTCTGATTGTGGCTGGCGTGGTGACGCAGGAAAATCACTACAATGAGGTTTATCAGAGGTGCCTGGAGTCGCTTGGCAGGTTGTCTGAAAAAGCGAAGGCCGCCAAGGTTCACATCGGCTGCGAGAACTGTAACTCGGAACAGCGATTCCTTATCAGCCCGCGGGAGTTCTCGGTGTTTCTCGACACGGTCAACAGTCCCTGGGTGGGGTTGCACCTGGATGTCGGCAATATCCACGACACCGGATTTGCGGAGCAATGGATCGAGATTCACGGGCCGCGGATCACTCGCGTTCATGTCAAAGACGTGCTCAAGCATCGGGGACGCTCCGGTAACCAAAGCGTCTATACGAACCTGTTTCTGGGCGACAACGACTGGCCCGCCATTCGTCAGGCGTTCCGGAAAGTCGGCTACGACGGCTGGATTATCGCCGAAATGGAGGCACGCTATCGCTTCGCACCAGACCAGCAGTTCTACGACACTTCTGCCGCGATGGACAGGTTCATTGCGGAAGCACTTTAGGCCATGATGGACCGTCGTCTTTTCCTCGCTGGCTCCGTTACCGCGATGGTGGCGTTTGCGAAACAAGCACCGCGCAGTGAGCGAACGAAGATCCTCGATCTGGGAGCTGGTTGCGGACTGCGCGAATCGATTCGCGGTTTCCAGTCGGTACTGGATCACGCTGAAGTGGTCAACACTCTTGCGTTCGGTGGCGCGGGCTTAGTTATCGTTCCCGGTGTGGCGCAATTGAGCGATGTCGTGGTTCGCCAACTTCAGGTTGCCGCGACCAACGGTGGCACGGTGCTTCTGGAAGCGGCGCTTGCCCATGGTGACGATGATCGCTTCGCGAGAGTACAGTCCACACTGCAAGAAAGCTTTGGCATTCGCGTCCATCCACCTGTAGACGTTTGGCGCGACCAGCGCCGTATCGGAATTCCTTACGTCGAATACCATTGGCCGTTCAATGTTCTCGTCAGGGATGGCACCTACGCTGTACCGGTGCAAGCCGCGGTTCGCAATCGCGTCGCGACGGTCCACGGAACCACGGTTGCGACGCGAGTTCCATACGGCCGAGGGCAAGTGCTCTTCATCGGGTGCCCGATCGGTCCGGCACTATCGTTCGGAGACAGGGAGGGCATCAGATGGGTTCAGGCTGTTTCCGAAAGACACAAAGGGTTGAATATTTAAACTCCCGTCAGTGGCTGAAAGGGGTCGCTTGCCTCGGCGCGATCGACGCAGGAGTGGCACAGGAGCAAATGCTCCCCTATTTCGGCCTGTTCGGCCTCATCGGTCACCATACTCACGTGATACCGCTCCAGATCGTGGTCTGAAATATGCATCACGCCGGTTGGTGTGCACGCCGGAGTCTTGCACAATCTAACTTTCGATGCCCGGGCGGCAGGCTGCGGCGAGGGCATTTCGGAATGCGGGCTTTCTGAATTCGGACTTGCCGCAGACTGACGCAGATACGAACGGATGTGTCAGGGAACGCGGGGAAAGAGTTCCCCGCGCCACCCGCACATCGTCTAGGAGCTATGACTTCTTTTTGCCTTTGGGCATAACAACGTTAGACACCTTGATGGTGTCGCCGGTCATTTCGCCGGTCAGCCTGACGGTGTGGCCAGCGTGTTCTGCGAGGCCGGCGTAGTCCTGGTTGTCGATGTTGTAGACCTTGCCCTTGCTGGCAAAGACGTACTTCGCGCCGCCCTTGACGCAGGCTTCGGTGCATTCACGGTCAGACATCTTGGCGCCGTGTTCTCCACCCGTCATGTGCTTCGCGCCGCACTTGCTGTCGCTGATCGAACCGACCCAGGTCTTTTCGGCAGCGAAAACCGAAACGCCGAGCAGTAAGCCTAACGTGACTACGTTCAGTATTTTCATAAAACCTCCGGTACCAGCTTAGCGCGGTGGAGTAGCTACCATAAACCGTGCCACGCATTCTCATCACCGGAGCCTCAGGCCTGCTCGGCGGCAAGCTCTTGAACTATTTCGGCGCGGACGTTCAGGTCCTGGTCATTTAGTAAATCCAGGGCGGGAACGGTGAAAGTCGATATCACCGATGCCGGGCAGGTTGACCGCGCCATTGACGCTGCAATGCCCGAAGTCTGAGGAATTCTATCGGCTTTCGGCCCGTGACTTCGTTAACACCCGAAAGAACCGGGGAATATAAAGAGCAGTCAGCATAGTGCATCGGCATAGCAAACGCCCAAATCCATTTCCAGTCAGTTCCAAACTGCCCAGAAAACTCGTTACTCCATTTTCTGTCAAATGGCGATCCGCAATCTGCTTGTAAGTTATTGAAAAGATGGAGCGGGAGACCGGGTTCGAACCGGCGACGTCCAGCTTGGGAAGCTGGCATTCTACCACTGAATTACTCCCGCTTGGCTGTTGTTATGTTAGCAGGTTTGTCAGGTCGCGTAGGGTCACGCGGGATGCATTCTGCTGGGCTTGAGGGAGTCCTTTGCCGATAAGCACTGCTTGAGGGCCGCCTTCTTGCCAGACGAGAAATTTGGAGTTTTCTGCGCCGGGGAGCCTTTGCTGGTTGAGCCATGTGTAGTACGCGCCCATATCGGCATCGATGAGCGAGCCAGATGCGTCCAGCGCTGGCGGGCGTTGGGCTTCGGTGAGTAGTTCGTTCATGGGGCGCTCGCGTTGTCTTGGAGTGAATCGCGCCAGGAGGGACAACGGTTCTGCGCGCCGCAGGGCTTCGCGGGCGGCCCATTGGACGAAGGTCGTGGCGAAGACCTGGGTGCCTGAGCCTTCCGTGAGCAAGCTGATTTGAAAGCGGTCCAGAACAGGGTCTTTAAGCGCAGTGAGCCCAAGTTCCGAAGGGCTTGTCCGGGCCATTGAAGTGCGGAATGCCTCGGGGTCGAACTGGCCCGCTTCGTACGTGCGCTGCATACGGTTTTGTAGTGCGGCCCGGACGCTTGTTAGTGCGCCATAAGACACACAGGAGACTCCCGGAAGATCAGCAGCAGCGCCACCGTCGATGTACCAATGTGCATAGGGCGCCGCGTACGCTGATGAGCGCGCTTGCAGGACTCCCAGCAAGGTTGCCAACCCATCCTTTGGATCGACATTGGTGTAACGGACGCCGTGGGGCGCAAGCTTTCGGAATAATCTGTAGTCAGTTCCAGAAGCGCCGGCGCCTATCAGTACAATCCCGATCCGATGAATCGGAAGCGGCTGCTGTGTGGACCGGTTTGCCTCTTGCACGTATTCCGTCGCGGCTGCCCGAAACGACTCTATCTGGTGAGTTGCCCATAAGTGCGCAGTAAGTTGCTCCGAGAAGCTTGCCGGGGAACTTACCCAATCGCTTCCTTCCAACGCGGGAGAGAGTTGTAGTTTGGCGAAGGGTGCAACCGCGCGTGCCAACTCAGCAGGATTAAGTCGCGATAGATAGGTAAACTGCCGGTCTAACTCAGCGCGCTCCGCCGGAAACTTCCAATCCAGTAAGATGAGCTCGCGTAGTAGTAGTGGCGTCAGAGCGAGTGGCAATTGCCGGAGTATTTCCAGCTGGGCTATTGCCAGCCGCTTGCCTTCCGGCGGGTACTGCGCAAAACTGCTCGCGGTGAGTTGTCGAGGGAGCATTTGGCTCAGGCAACCTCCCCAACCGGCTTACCTGTTGAATAACGTGCGTCAAATCCCAGCAGCGATCCTAGTGTTGGGACAACGTCGATCGATTCTATTGGCCGGTTGACCACTACGTTCTGCCGTACTCCAGGGCCAAGCGCCAGCATCCAGGTAGTTCGAGACATAGCATCGCCGGTCCTGTGATGCTGAAAGCCGTTGCCGCCCGAGTCGAAATCTGAATCGCGGCCGAAGTCAGGCAAGATCAGCATTGTCGTTTTGCCGGCGTACTCCGGATTCGTTTGAATCGTGCGCCAGAGCTCAGAGCAGAGACGGTCGGACCGCTGAATCCCGTCGATGTATAACGAGAACGCGCCAGCATGCGCGATGTCTATGTCATGCAGCGTGATCCACAACAGGCTTGGCGCCAGATGCTGCATGAGGTGTTTTGCGATGTACACCGACATCTCGTCAGGGCTCGCAAGGCTGCGCGCGTGGGCCGCAAAATCGCCTACGGAGAGCTTTAGCACTTCGCTCATCTGATGCAATTCCGCTTCGTGGCCTGCCAGCGCGGGAGCATAGATTGGAGTCTCGTAGTTATCGCGGAGCAGATGGTCGAAGGCGGCCGTGTCGGCATCGGGTTTCAGAGCCGCGGATAGCAGACGCTTCGGCATAATTACGCCGCCGCCAAGCGATGGTCCATATAGCTTATTGCCGCTTTCGCCAATGCGGCTGAAGCCGTTACTCGGCGCGATCACCCAGGCATCTGCCGCGGGCCGGCGCAGGTCTTTGCGGAAGTACTCAAACACCGTAGGATTAATCGGCGACGTCGTAGCGAAGTTATTAAAAGTCTCGTAGACTCCCGTGGCAATACTGGCCGTGGCGACATAGTGGCCGAGGATTCCGCGATTAACGACTTGCGAGAAAAACGTACCTTGCGGAATCAGATCGCTCAGCAGATGCGGGATGTTCTCCTGACCATCGGGCATGAACGTCTCTTCGTCCCGCGCGCCCCCGCCGAACGTGACAACAACTGCTTTCTTGTTCTTCGTAAGCTGCTGGCCAAACAGCGGTTGCGTAAGCAGCGTGGCTCCCGTAACGGCTCGGAGAAAGTCGCGGCGATGCAGCCCAATCGCACCGGCAACTTCAACAGGGTTTGCGCTTTGTAAGGCGGTCAGGCGCATCGGCTCAACTTGATCATATAGCCGTTGCGATCAACGTTTCCAGTTCGCAAACGTGGGCAGCGCGCTGCCTTCCGTAATTTTGATGGTGCGGTTGGCGGCCAGATTATTCCAGCTTTGGGTGTCACCATTCGGCCAGCGGATCTCCAGCTTGTCGATGTCTTTGCTCGCACCCAGGCCGAAATACAGCGTGAATGCATTCTGTGAGAAGTAGCTACCGCCGCTGGTGACCTCCGCCATCTGCCGCCGTCCCGCGGATTCAATCGTGCATCGAGCACCGATCGCGCTGCGGTTCGATTTGGTTCCAGTCAACGCGATGGCTACGGCATTGCCGCGCGGACTCTGATTTTTCAGCAGCGCAGGCTTTTCGTTCATGTTGACGATTACGATTTCCGGCCTTCCGTCGCCATCCAGATCGCCGGTCGCCAATCCGCGCGACGGCCTCGGCGTAGCAAACGCCGGTCCGGCTGAGTCAGTGATGTCGGCAAACTTGGAACCGCCTACATTTCTATAGAGAAGCGTCCTCTGCCGGAACGTTTCTCCAACTGGCGATCGATCGACTTCAGGGTAGACGTGACCGTTCGCCATGATGATGTCGGGCAATCCGTCTTCGTCTACATCCAGAAACGCAATGCCCCAGCCGAGCAGTTGGCGATGCCCGAGGCCAGCCGCTTCGGAGATATCTTCGAAAAAACGGCCGTTTTCATTCCGATATAACGATGGCCGGTCGCCGGAGAAGTTTGTCTTCGCAATGTCGAGGAATCCGTGACCATCCAGGTCCGCAACAGCAACGCCCATTCCGGCTTGTAAACGGCCGTCAGCGTTGTAAGCTACACCGGCAACGTCGCCTTGCTCGACGAACGTACCGTCGTGTTGATTGTGATAAAGCAGGCTAGGAGATTGATCGCAGGCCACATAGATATCGGGCCAACCATCGTTGTCGAAGTCCGCCACAGTTACGCCGAGTCCATATCGCCCGCCTGGCTTGAGAATCCCCGCCGATTCCGAGACGTCGGTAAAGGTGCCGTCATGATTGTTGTGGAAGAGCGCGTTGTGCGCCTTGGGTAACCCGTGCGGTCCGCACGCGACAGGGATACCTTTCCAGTCGCACGGTTTGCCATGGTTCGAGGGCGGGGGAGCACTGATATCTAAGTCAATATAATTAGCGACAAAGATATCGAGGTAACCATCCCGATCGTAATCGACAAAGGCGCACCCGGTTCCCCATCGCGTACCCGTGGTCGGTAAGCCCGCGCGCTGAGTGATATCTTCGAAAGTTCCATCGCCTCGGTTGCGGTAAAGACTGTTGTGTCCGTAGTAAGTCACCAGCAGGTCGGGATGTCCATCATTGTCGATGTCGCCAACGCACGCCGCCTGCGCCCACCCGGTACGGGTGAGTCCGGCTTTAGTGGAGACATCGGTGAAATGTCCGCGTCCATCATTCTTATAGAGCTGTGCGTGGGCCGTGGAACTGGCGGGGGGCAAGACGGTGCCGTTAGCGATGAAGATGTCGTTCGCGCCATCGCCATCGAAATCAAAGATCGCCGCACCGGTGCCGGTGGATTCCAGGATGTAGCGCTCCACCTGCTTATCGCCGAAGGTAGTCGGTATGTTGAGGCCGGCTTGCGCCGCGATATCGACGAAGCGAATTTCTGGCGAGTTCACCGTGGCCACTAGAAACACGGGCACAGCGATTGCAGCAAGCAGAGTCAACCGGGCCCACACGCTTGCAGCATAGCGCAGGAGGTATTTCCCCATACACTTCGACACAACACCTCTTTTGGGAACGCCAATCTCCAGATTGGCAGGGAGATTTTGGCCAATCTGGAGATTGGCGTTCCCACGTAACCTGGTGCCCTCGCCGGCACTCCAACACCTTAGCCCCCGCTAGAATACCTTTGGAGCCACTTTTGATCAACAAACTTTGCCTGCTTGCGCTGGGCGCCTGTCTGTCACTTGGTGCACAGAACCTGAAAGAGTTCGAAAAGAACGTCACGGAGTTTACGCTTCCCAACGGTCTGCACTTCATCGTGGTCGAGCGTCACCAGGCGCCGGTTGCCAGCTTTCATACTTATGTGAACGCCGGGGCGGTGAATGATCCGGACGGCAAGACCGGCCTGGCTCACATGTTCGAACACATGGCGTTCAAGGGCACTGACAGCATCGGCACGCACAACTGGGAGCAGGAGAAGAAGGCGCTCGACCGAGGTCGAGAAGCAGTATGACTTGCTCGATGCCGAAAAGAATCGCGGCACAAAGAGCGATCCCGAAAAATTGAAGACGCTGTCGTCGCTGCTCAAAGAAGCGGTCGATCACGCCAACAGTTTTGTCGAATCGAATCTTTACCCGGGCATCATCGAGAGCAGCGGCGGTGTCGGCATGAACGCCGGCACGGGCGAGGACTCGACCAACTTCTTCTACAGTCTTCCCTCGAACCGGTCCGAGCTGTGGTTCCTGCTGGAATCGGCGCGCTTCACGCATCCGGTGTACCGCGAGTTTTATAAGGAGCGGGATGTGGTGCGCGAGGAGCGCCGCATGCGGACGGAGTCGAATCCGCAAGGCAAGTTGATTGAAGCGCTAACCGCCGCGACGTTCATCGCGCATCCTTATCACCGGCCTGCGATCGGTTGGCAGAGCGATGTCGACAATCTGCGCGTGAGCGATGCCGAGAAGTTTTTCAACGAATACTACGCGCCGTCGAACATGGTGATTGCCATTGTGGGCGATGTGCAGCCGGCGCAGATCAAGACCTGGGCCCAGAAATACTTCGGCCCGATTCCCGCGCGCCCGATTCCGCCGGATCCAGTGACTGTCGAGCCGCCGCAAGCCGGACCGCGGCGCGTTGCGGTGGATGCGCAGAGCCAGCCGATCGAGTTCATTACTTATAAGCGGCCGAGCGCGCTTGATAAAGACGATCCGGTGTTCGATGTGATCAATGGCGTGCTGAGCAGCGGCCGCACGGGGCTTCTCTACAAGACGCTTGTGCGCGATCAGAAGATTTCCCTCGAAGCCGGTTGCGATTCGAGTTACCCGGGCGCGAAGTTCCCCAACGCGTTTTTGTTTTACCTGGTCCCTGCGATCGGGCATACCAGTGCCGAGAATGAGAAGGCGTTCGACGCGGTGCTGGCTTCGTTCATCTCGACCAAAGTGGATGAGACCACGCTCAAGCGCGTGAAGCTTTCGCAGCGCGCGTCGCTGATCCGGCAGTTGGATAGCAACACCGGCATCGCCAGCCTGCTCACTATGTTTCAGGGGATGTATGGCGACTGGCGCAAGCTGTTCTATTCGATAGACGACGCCGACAAAGTAACTGCCGACGATGTGCAGCGTGTAGCCAGGCAATACTTCACGCCGCAAAACCGCACGGTCGCCGTGCTCGAGAATGCTGCCGGGGGGGCCAAGTGAAGAAGCTGATTGTCTCGATTCTGATTGCGGCTTCGGCCTTTGCCCAAAGCTACAAGGACCTGAAGTACCCGCCCATGGGCGCCGTGAAAATTCCAGAGGTCACGCAGTTCACGCTGCCGAATGGCATGCGTGTGTACCTGCTGGAGAATCACAACATTCCGCTGGTGCGCGGCCTGGCTCTGGTGCGCACCGGAAATCTGTTCGATCCCAAAGACAAGGTGGGCTTAGCGACGATGACCGGCATGGTGCTGCGGACCGGCGGCACCACGGCGCGCACGGGCGATCAACTCGATGAGCAGCTTGAAAATCTGGCGGCATCGGTTGAGACCAGCATCGGCGAATCGATGGGCACTGTTTCGTTCTCGTGTTTGACCGGAAGCACCGATGAAGTGCTGGGCGTCGTGAAAGATCTGATGACGCACCCGGCATTCCGCCAGGAGAAGATCGACCTGGCAAAGAACGAGCTGCGCAGCGGCATCTCGCGCCGCAACGACGATGCGCAAGGCATTGCATCGCGTGAGTTCACGTCGCTGCTTTATGGCAAGGATACGCCGTATGGTTGGGACACGGAGTACGCCACGGTCGATCGCATTCAGCGCGATGATCTGCAGCAGTTCTATACGCGTTACTTTTTTCCAGCCAACATCATGTTCGCGGTGCAAGGCGATTTCTCAGCGCCGGCGATGCGCGCCAAGATCGAAGAGTTATTTGTCGATTGGAAGGTGAGGCAACCAATGGTTCCAGCCTTTCCTGCTGTTGAACAGGCGACACATCCCGGCACTTATCTGGTCACAAAGACCGATGTGACGCAGACGACTTTCTATCTAGGACAACGCGGCGGCATGCTGAAAGACAAAGATTATCCGGCACTGGAAGTGATGGCCGATATTCTCGGCGGCGGCTTCCAGAGCCGGCTATTCCGTCGCGTGCGTACCCAGCTTGGTTATGCATACGGCATCAATGCAGATTGGGGTGCGCACTTCGATCATCCGGGGCTTTTCACCGTAGAAGGAAGCACAAAGCTTGCATCCTCGACGGAGGCCATCAAAGCCGCGAGTGACGAAATCGACCGCATGCGTACGGCGCCGGTGAGCGCGGCTGAACTGGAGATTGCCAAGAACACGGTGCTCAACAGCTTCGTGTTTCTGTTCGACACGCCTGCCAAGACGTTGAACCGGTTGCTTACGTATGAATACTTCGGCTATCCGAAGGACTTCATCTTCACGTATCAGAAAGCCATCGAAGCGGTGACTGCGGCGGACATCACCCGCGTTGCGAACCGTTATCTCGATCCGAAGCAGTTGACGATTGTTGCGGTGGGTAACCCGGCGGAGTTCGGCGCCAAGCTCGATACGCTCGGCCGGCCCGTAACGCCGCTCGACATCACCATTCCCGAGCCGAAGCAGCAGACCGCCGCGAGCGATTCGGCCAGTATTGAGGCCGGCAAAAAGATGTTGTTGGAACTGCAACGCAAGGTAGGCGGAGCGGACAAACTTGCCGCGATCAAAGACTTGACCGAGCAAGTGAATGTGCAGATGAACGGCCCGGGCGGCGCCATGAAAATTCAACAAACCCAGATGTGGTTGTTGCCTCAGGCGATGCGCACGCAGATGGTGATGCCGCAAGGCACGATCACGATCTACTCCGATGGCGCGAGCGGTTTCATCGCGACGCCGCAGGGCGCTATCCCGATTCCCGCGGCTGAACAACAGCAGTTGCGCGGAGAGTTCTTTCGCTTCTATCCGACGCTGTTGCTGAGTGACCGCGTGCCTGGGCGCGTGGTGAATCGCGTCGCTGATGACACGCTCGAGATCACCGACGGCAAGAGTGATGCGGTGCGCGTGACTGTCGATCCAAAGACCGGGCTTATCGCGAAATACAGTTACCGTGAGGCAGGGCAGGGTGGACCGGTCACCACTGAAGAGACTGTCGGAGCGTACAGCGCGGCCGCTGGCGTGCAGTTTCCGCAGAAGCTGACCGTGATGCATAACGGCGAGAAGTTTGCGGATGTCACGGTAGAGCAGGTGAAGGTGAATACCGGTATCACGGCAGCTGAGCTGAGTAAGAAGCCATGATCACGCGGAGAAACTTCGGCGTGCTGGCTGCTGGGGCGCTCAGCGTTGCAACCGGCCGTGCGCAGTTGCAATCGCGCGAGGCGCGTGGCCGCAAGCTGATCGATCAGGCGCTTGATGCACTCGGCGGTGGCAAGTATCTGAGCATGAACGATCGTGTGGAGAAGGGACGCGCCTACTCGTTCTATCGAGAACAACTGACGGGCCTTTCGATCGCTCATTTCTACACGCGCTACCTGCCGCATCCGGAACCGCCGCCACCCGGAGTGCTCGCGATTGAGGAGCGCCAGAGCTTTGGCAAGAAGCAGGACAACTCGGTGTTGTTCGTCAAGGATCAAGGCTTCGACATCACGTTCCGCGGCGCGCGTCCGCTGCCTGACGAGCGCGTGTCGCGCCATCAGCAATCGACGCTCACCGACGTTTTGTACATACTGCGCCAGCGTCTGAATGAGCCAGGCATCACTTTCGAAGCCGGCGGTACGGAAGTAGTCGAGAACGAACGCGCCGACGTGGTCGAGATTAACGATTCGCAAAATCATAGCGTCACGGTCTACTTCTCGGTGACGACGCACCTGCCCGTGATGCAGCGCTTCTATCGCCGCGACGAGCGCTTGAAAGACAAGTTTGAAGAGGTCACCCGCTATTCTCAATACCTCAACGCCGATGGCGTGATGTGGCCGCGCCAGATCTCACGCGATCGCGAAGGCGAGAAGATTTACCAGATGTTTGCCGAAGAGGTGACCGTCAACCGCGGGCTGGAAGATAAGCTCTTCACGCTGCCGAACGGGATGCCGATTCTTCGGAAGCAGGAAGTGTAATCTCGATCTGCAAACCGGGCGAAGCGTTGTGGGCGACGATGGTGCCTTGATGCAGTTGCACCGCGCGGCGTGCGATCGAAAGGCCTAACCCTACTCCGCCGCCGCTCAGCCGGTTGCGATCCGTCTCAACGCGATAGAAGTGGTCGAACAAACGCGGCAGCTCAGCCGCTGGTACGCCCGGGCCGTAGTCGCGAATGGCGATGTGCACCATACCGTTCACGACTTGCTCGCGCACTTCGATAGGCTTGTCGGAAGGCGAATAGCGAATCGCGTTGCGCAGAATATTCTCTGCCGCCCGCCGCAGCAGTTCCGCGTCGCCAACTACGACTGCGGGCGCCGCACTCAAATGAATGGCCGTGCCGCGCGCGTCCGCTTCGATGCGGCAATCGGCCGCGATCTCCTCAAGCAGATCGTGAACCGCAACCGCATCATGGTGGCGATGCGCAGGGTCGCTCTCCGCACGCGTGACTTGCAAAAGTTGATCGACCAACACGTTCAACCGGTCGGCCTCGCGCTGAATGCGGTTGAGCGCGGCGTCTTTATCTTCCTGCCCGCGCGCGATCTCGACCGCTACTCCCAGACGCGTGAGCGGCGAACGCAGCTCGTGCGAGATGTCGAGCAACAGGCGGCGCTGCGCAGCGACCAGCGACTCGATGCGTTCCGCCATCACGTCGAAGGTGCCGGCGAGCTGACCGAACTCGTCGCGGCGCACCAGTCCGTTGCGCACCGAAAAATCTCCGTGCCCGAATGCTTCCACTGTTTTTTGCATGCGCCGCAGGGGCGATGTCAGCGAGTAAGCCAGCAGCCAGCACAACGTGCCGATGACGAAGATCCCCCAGAGTTGCGAGGGAGAGATCAACCACTCCGAGGGGCCGGTATGCGTCGAGCGCACCACCCACCAGTAACGGCCATCGCGAGACGGCCGCGCGAACGCGGGCGGGCGGCGGCGGAAGGATCGCATGAACTCAAAGCGGGGAGGCGGGCCTCCCGGGCCGCGTCGAAATATCAGGAATCGCGAAACGTCTTCGCCGGTCACCAGGTCACGCCCGTGCGCATCCGCTAACGTGACATGGACCCACGTGCCTTCCGTTGCGTGATCCAGAAACTGCTTCAGCTTCGGTGCGCCGCCAGTCTCATACGCTTGCTGCGCGTCGCTAAACTCCTGGTCGGCCATGCGTCCGAACATGATCGGACGCTCCGGCTGGTCGTAACTCGCCAGGTAAATCGCTCCGATAAAGGTGACCGCAATCGTCGCGAGGAACCACAGCAAAATTTTGGCGAACAGCGAGCGCCAAAGGTTCATCCGGACGCCTCCGCTCCGCTTGCCGCAAACTGATATCCCACGCCGCGCACGGTCTTGATCAGGGATTCATTACCGTCGAGCTTCTTTCGCAAGATGGCTCACGTGCATATCGATCGAACGGTCGAACGCGGTCGCTTTGCGGTTGTAGAGGTGCTCCATCAGATCGTCGCGAGACACGACGCGGCCGGCATTGCGCATCAGGATCTCTAGAATGTCGAATTCAAACGTAGTGATGGTTACCGGCTCGCCGTTGCGAAATACTTCGCGGCGACCGGGATCGATGCGGATACCGTTGATGTCCAGACGCGGATTGTTGTTGGGCAGCGCCTCAGCACGGCGGTGAATGGCGCGAATGCGCGCCACTAACTCCCGCGAGTTGAAAGGCTTGGCCAGATAATCGTCGGCGCCGTATTCGAGCCCGGTGATGCGATCTTCGTCCTGACCTCGCGCGGTCAGCATCAGTACCGGCACGCGGCTCTTCGCGCGGAGGAGCCGCAATACCTCGAAGCCGTCGATACCCGGCAGCATGACATCGAGAATGACCAGGTCCGGAGTCGAGGATTGAGCGGACTGCAACCCCTCCAGGCCGCTGTGAGCGCAGGCAACCTCGAAGCCTTCGGCCCGCAAATACTCCGAAAGGAGCAGGCACAGCTCCACGTCGTCATCGATCAACAGGAGATTCACGTTGAGATTCAGTGTAATCGCAATTGAGACGCAGTCGCGCGGGGCTCGATTTCACGTCGAAGACGCCTGGAAAGAATGCGTTTGTGGGGTATGACTGAGTACGGCTGTTAATGCACCCTAGATTGGCCAGACAGATATACTGAAAGGCAGATGCGTTTTGCAGTGGACGCTCATGCGATCGGCAGACATCTGACGGGCAACGAGGTCTATGTCCGCAGTCTCCTGCATGCTTTTGCAGGCATTGATAAGAAGTTGTCGTTCACCGCTTACGTTTCCTCGCAAGAGGCGGAAAACGCGATTCCCCAAGCCTTCGATGTGCGGCGGGTATCGGCGAACCCGTTCGTGCGCCTCGGGCTTGACCTTCGGCGTGCAGTGAAGCGCGACCTGCCTGCGCTCCTGCACGTTCAATACACCGCTCCTTTATGGTGTCCGGCGCCAACGGTGGTCAGTGTGCATGACGTGAGTTTCCTCGAGCATCCGGAATACTTCACCGAATATGCGCCGCTTCCAGTTGCGGTGGTCGGTCCGGCAAAGCGTTTTGGGAGCCGCGGCGATTATCACTGGCAGCACTTTCTCGCGCGAGCGGATCCTGGCAGCGTACCCCGTGAGCGAAGACAAAGTGCACGTCGTGCCCGACGCGGCAAGCCCCATGTTCCGCGTGGTGAATCATGAGTCCGCAATGCACAAAGTGCGCAGCGCGTTCCAGTTTGCGTTTCCTTTTGTGCTTTCGGTAGGGGACTTGCAGCCGCGCAAAAACCATTTGGGCCTGATTGATGCGTTTGCGCGAATGATGCGCGCGTATCCTCAATTGCCGCAGCATCTGGTGCTGGCCGGGAAAGATACCTGGTTCAGCGGTAAAGTGCGGGAGGCCGCCCGGCAATCGGGCTTTGGCGATCGCATTCACTTCCTCGGCTTCGTTTCGGACGACCACCTCCTGCAGCTTTATAACGCGTGCGACTTGTTCGTGTTCCCGTCGTTCTATGAGGGCTTCGGCATTCCCATCCTGGAAGCGATGGCCTGTGGACGGGCAGTCGTTTGTGCCAATACATCGGCGATGCCCGAAGTGGCGGACGGTGCTGGACTGCTGTTTGATCCTTACCGCACCGATGAGATCACGCGCGCGATGGCAGATGTTCTGCTGAATCCGGAGATTCGCACGCGGCTCGAACGGCGCGGCCCTCCTCGCGCTGCACACTTTAGTTGGCAGCGTACCGCGCGTATGACGTTGCGCGTATATCAGAATGTGGTGGCGCGGAACTCGGAAATTCGTAAACAACCGCTCGCGCGTCACGCTGTGCTGCAACAGCGATGAAACCTTTCATCTTGATCGTGATGGCCGCCGGCATTGCCGGCGCGGCGACTATTGGCGGCGGATTCCCATCCACCAGCGAATCGCTCGACTATTCGATCAACTGGCCCAGCGGACTCAGCCTGGGCGAGGCACATCTCAAAGCGCAGCTTTCGCAGATGGGCTCCTGGGATTTCAGCTTCGCCGTGGATGCCGGATTTCCGGGTTTTCCGCTGAAAGATGAATACCGGTCTTCGGCGACGACGAACCTTTGCTCGGTCAATTTGTCGAAGGACACCGCGCATGGAACGCACCACGCGAAAGAGACGACCGCCTTCGAAGGACGCACCGCCACACGCAAGACGGACAAGGGCGGCAAGACCGAGATAGCGGTGGGCGAGTGCGCGAAAGATGCTTTGACGTTCTTGTATTTCGCTCGGCGTGAACTCTCGCACGGCAAGGTTCCGCCGGGACAAGACGTGTTGTTGGGATCGGTCTACTCGGTTCAACTGACGTACAAAGGGAGCGCGAACATTCAGAGCGGCGGTGCGAATGTCGTGACGGATCGCATGCACCTGAAAGGCAAAGGCCCGGTGACCGAGTTTGAAGCCGAGCTCTATTTTGCCCGCGATGCGGCACGCACGCCCGTGCTGGTCACGGTGCCCTCTTCGCTCGGAACATTCCGCATGGAGCTGGTGCGCTGATTCGCGTTGCATTCTTCTCACCCATGCCGCCCTCGCGCAGCGGCATCGCAGATTATTCAGAGGCACTCGCGGCTGAGCTCTCGGTCATCACCAACCTGACCGTCTTTGCGAATGCCGCTGATGCGCAGCGCTATGAGCCCGCCGCGTTCGATATCGCGGTGTATCAACTCGGCAACAACGCGCATCACGATTTCGTATATGACATGGCGCTTCGTCATCCCGGCGTCGTCGTCATGCACGAAGCCAACTTGCATCATCTGATCACCGACGTCACGATTCGGCGCAACGACTGGGACGCCTATGTTGCAGAGTGCGCATACAACGGCGGCGCCGCCGCGGAACAATTTGCGCAGCGCGTGAGAGCACTCGAGACGGGCCCTGATTACGACGGCCTGCCGATGACGCGCCGCATTCTCGAGACCGCGCGTGGCGTGATCGTCCACAGCCAGTTCATGGTCGAGAAGATGCGCGAGGCTGGCTATCACGGACCGCTCGCGCGTATTCCGCATGGCGCATGGATCAACGACGGTGTGGTGCAACGCACCGGACGCAACAGCATGCGGCAGCGTCTGGGGCTCGATGAGCGCACGCCGCTGATCGGCACGTTCGGATTCCTCAAGCCCTATAAGCGCATCGCTGAATCGTTGCGTGCGTTTCGCCGGCTGACGAAGATCGAGCCGCGCGCGAGGCTGGTGCTCGGCGGCGAACCGCATCCTGAATTTCCGCTTCAGCAGACGATTGAAGCTCTCGGCCTTGACCCCTACGCGCGCATTCTGGGCTACACGGCTGCCGACGATTTCACTTCTTACATTGAAGCCTGCGACATCATTCTGAATCTGCGCTTCCCCACAGTTGGCGAGACCTCGGGAAGTTTGTTGCGCGCTTTAGGCGCAGGGCGCGCCGTGCTGGTCTCGGATGTCGGTGCGTTTAGTGAATTGCCCGATGATGTCTGCTTGAAGGTGCCGGTCGGAATGGGCGAAGAAGACACCATCTTCGAATACCTGAACCTGCTGGTGAGCCGGCCCGACCTGGGTGCGGCGATGGGTGAGCGCGCGCGCGAATGGGTTCGCAACGATTGCAGTTGGACGACGTCCGCTCGAAAGTATGAACAGTTTCTGAGCGCCATCGCAGCCGGTGAATCGGTGGATGAACCGGCAGCGCCGGCCGCAGTTTCGTTGAAGGCGCCTGTTAAAGATTCGCAAGCCGAGACGGTAGCGGAGCCGCCCGCACCCGAGGCTGCGGCCCTCGAAGCTTACGTAAAAACCTGGGCCGTTGCACCAGACTCGAAGTCTTACGTCGACACACACAAGACGCGGCTCGCGCGCACGCTGGAGATTACGCCGCGAGCCAGGCCCGGTGAACGCGCGCTGGAAATGGGCGCGTATTTGCAGATCACGCCCGCGCTGCGCAATGTGCTTGGCTACGATGAAGTGCGCGGCTGCTACTTCGGCAAGCTCGGGCGTGTCGACCACTCGACCGTCACGAGCGAAACGGGCGAGACCTTCGAGTGCGACATCGATCACTTCGATGCCGAGAAGGATCGTTACCCCTACGACGATGCTTCCTTTCATACGGTGCTCTGCTGCGAACTGATTGAACATTTGTTCGGCGATCCGATGCACTTGATGAGCGAAGTGAATCGCATCTTGAAACCGGGTGGGCACTTTGTTTTGACCACACCGAACATCACGTCGCTGCGCGCGCTGGATGCGATCCTGCAGGGCTACCATCCTGGGTTTTTTCACGCCTACATCAAGCCTTCCGAATCGGGCGAGGTGGACGCGCGGCACAACCGCGAGTACACCCCTGCAGAAATCTCGAAGTTGCTGACGAACTCAGGCTTCGAGGTGACGCTGCTGGAGACCGGGCCTTTCCGCGAAGTGCCGCGTCCTGAACTGGCGTGGGTAGCGA
Source organism: Bryobacterales bacterium (assembly GCA_963792655.1). Taxonomy (GTDB): domain Bacteria; phylum Acidobacteriota; class Terriglobia; order Bryobacterales; family Bryobacteraceae; genus DOZZ01. Next base: position 196,583 of record CAWBWU010000003.1, on the reverse strand, counting down.
GCCTGCTGCAGCACTACTATCTCTCAACGGACAATCGCGGCGATGGCATCTATGCTGTCGGCCGCAAGACGGGCGGCGTTCGAGACCGCTGGCCGTCGTGGCTGTACACGTGATCGTTGATCTGCCGGTACACAACACCTCTGATGTGGAGTGGTCGGGAGCGTCGGGCTACTTCACCGGTTATCAACTGTTCGACCCGGCGACGGGTGTGCTGATCTGTGAAGGTCCACGCGTTCCGCTCTCGGTGTCGATCGCGCCGCGGCAAACGACATCGCTGGGCGTCGATGTCGCGCTGCCCATGAGCCCTGGGCCATATCGCATCTTCGTTTCGCTCTTTAAAGAATCTTCGGGGTGGCTCTATACGCGCAATCATCGCTTCGCGTTGGTTGACGCGGAAGTGCTGAGTGGTGGCGACGTCGCCGTGCACAAGTCTTCGATCACCACGTTACCGGCATTGCGCAGTGGTGCGTTGTTGCGTTCGTCCGCATTCGCGCTGGTGTCGCCGTTTCAATCGGTGTGGAAGCATCGCTCGCTGATCCGCACGCTGGTGCAACGCGATATCCTGAGCCGCTACCGGGGTTCGTTTGGCGGCGTGCTCTGGACGTTGCTGAACCCTTTGTTGCTGATGTTGACGTACTTCTTCGTGTTCGGCGTGGTGCTGAAGTCGCGCTTCGCCGGGGATAACAGTACGTCCGGTTTTGCGCTCTACTTCCTCGCCGGCATGCTACCCTGGCTTGCGTTCAGCGAAGCCGCCGGGCGCGCGCCGGTGGTGCTGCATGAGAACAAGACGCTCATCAAGAAAGTCGTTTTCCCGCTGGTGATCCTGCCGGTAAACACGGTGGCGGCCGGGCTGGTCAGCGAATTTTTCGGCATCTGTCTGTTCCTTCTGGCGCTCGTGCTGACACGTGGGTCAGTGCCGCCCTCGGTCGTCTGGCTGCCGCTCGTGATCATTCCGCAAATGCTGTTCAGCGCAGGCGTGGCATGGCTGCTGGCGATGCTCGGCGCGTTCGTGAGAGACCTGGCTCAAGTGAATGGCTTTCTGTTGACGCTCTGGTTTTTTCTTACGCCGATCTGCTATCCCGAGACCCAGATCCCGGCAGGCGCGGCGCGGCTGCTGTTGCACAACCCGGTCTACCAGATGGTGCGCGGATACCGCGCGGCGCTGCTCGAACGGCACGCTCCCGATCCAAAAATGCTGGTGCAGCTTTGGATCGTCGCATTTGTGGTGTGCGTGCTTGGGCACGCAGCTTATTTCAAGATGCGCCACACGTACGCCGACGTGCTGTGATTCGGCACACGCAACCATACGAGGCGCTCACGTAAGTAAGCGAACAACGCGACGCCAGAACCCCGACAATGCGCGATGGGGGCCATCGGTGATAGCCTCAGCGGAGGAGCGTCAAATGAAAAAGTTGTTCTGGCTCGGGGCTATCCTCGCCGCCGGCCTGTCCGCGCAAACCGCGGCGCCGCCTTCCACCACTTTGAAAGTGGGCGATCAGGCACCGGACTTCACCCTTCCCGCCACCGACGGCAAAAAGGTGACCCTTTCGGAATTTCGCGGCAAGAAGAACGTGGTGCTCGCGTTCTTCCCCGCTGCTTTCACCGGTGGTTGAACGAAGGAAATGACGGCGTACCAGGCTGGTAACGCCAAATTTGGAGAGAACGACAGTGTGATGTTCGGCATCAGCACCGACAACACACCTTCGCAGAAAGCGTTTGCTGATCAGTTGAAACTGACGTTCCCGCTGCTGAGCGACTTCGCTGACCGCAAGGTTGTGACGGCTTACGGCATCCTGATTCCTAACCGTGGCATGGCTTTCCGCGTGACCTTCGTTGTCGATAAAGACGGCAAGATCGACTACATCGAGAAGGACAAGCTAGACCCGGATGGCTCGACGAACGCCTGCAGCCGTCTGGCGCATAAGAAGGCGAGTTAAGTTTTAGCAAGTTAGCGGAAGGGCTCCTGCGCTCGCATCAGCCTTTCCGCTTATGGTTTCCCTAGGCCCGGCGGCTCTTCCGCCTGGCATGCGCCTTTGCGTGTGCTGCCGGCTTGCGTTTCAGCGAGGCATGCACGATGCGCGCCTTGCCTGCGTGGCCTTTTGCCGACGCAAGTTTGATCGCAGGAGGTGCACTCACCGGTTCTTCACGCTCCGTCTCGGGCATCTTCTCCGCATAGATCTCACGATAAATGGATGCATTGCGCATCACCGCCTGTACGTACTCGCGCGTCTCGGTGAAAGGAATCGATTCGACGAACTCCGCAGGCTCGCGGTAGTCGTGCCACGTCTTCCAGAGCACCACGCGACTCTTGCCTGCGTTGTAGGAAGCCAGCGTCTCTTCCCACTTGCCGTTCCACTGATCGAGCAGCGTTCGAATGTAAACTGCGCCCAGTTTCAGGTTCACCGAGGGGTTGAAGAGCAGGTTTGTATTGAACGTGCGCATGCCTTGCTGGCGTGCGAGTGCACGGCCCGTTGCCGGCACAATCTGCGTGAGCCCATAGGCGTTGGCATGCGACAGCGCGGAAGCGTTGAACTCGGACTCCTGGCGGATCAAAGCCGCGATCAGGAACGGATCGAGATTCGCATTCTCCGCGCTCGCGATCAGGTCTTTCTGCCAGGGCATCGGGAACAGCATCTGCCAGAAGCGCTTCGGAGCGCTCTCGAACGAGAGCGCGAGATAGTCGCCCGAAACCGCTTTCATTCGCCTTAAGCTTTGAAACGTACTGGGGCTGAGGCGCGCAGTCTCCATTGCGAGCAGATGAGCTTGTCCGTCGACCTTCGCGCCGAAGCGTACTTCGGTTTCGGCCCATTCCGGAAAGCCGCCAGCGATGAGCAATCGCGTGCGCTCGATGCGCGCTTTGGTGGCCGCTGTGGCTTCGCCAATCGCCAGGCGTTCGGTACCGGGAAATTCGAGACCGCCGAGCCATTCCGATGTCTTCGCGTCCGGCGCCGCGCCGGACAAGTCCGTTTGCGTCATGCGATCGCGCGCGAGCACGGCGTAGTAGTAGTGCGGGTAGGTGTCGACGATCTTGTTGTAACAGGCGCGCGCCACGCCGAAGTTCTTTTCGTTCTCCGCGATGCGTCCCAGAAAATAGAGAGCCGTAGCTGCTTTGGGATCAAACGGGTACTTGGTTACCTGTTCCTTCAGCAACTCGGCCGCATCTTTCTGCCGGCCCATGTATGCGTCCCACGTGACCTTCCAGTGGCAGTAGGCAGTGCTGTTATCGGGCGCGAAGGTCTGGTATGCGGCTTTATAGAGGGGGTCGGACTTCGCCTGATCATTCGTGACCAGATAGTGATTTGCGGTCGCGACCAGCGCCTTCAATCGCCAAACCGATTTCTCATGATGCCGGTTGAGCTGCTTGATGGCGTCATTCAGGTTGTCATCGGACTTCATCTGACGCGCCGCATCCGACATGTAATAGAGACGCTCGGCGTCAGCTTCGTCATGCGAGAGATGCAGATCGCGCAGGTAAGCGTAAGCGCCGGTAACATCGCCATCCAGATAACGGGCAGCTCCGGCGCGCACTTGCGCCTGCTCGCGCTCCGCGCCGCTCAATTGCGAAGCCACAGTTTCAAACTCCTGCCGCGCTTTACCGTACTGCTTCGCTGCGAGCCAGCGATCACCGCGTTGGAGCAGTTGCGTTCCGGTTGCCGCGGGGTAGGAGCTGCCCATGCCGGACTTCAAACGTTCGAGAGCTGTTGAGGCTGCCGCGGCTGCTTCCGTCGCGGGATGTCCAAAGTAAACGCGCTGGAAGTAGGTGGCCGCTTGCGTCCGCTCTCCGGCGGCTTCGTAAGCGACGGCCAGCGCGGAATCCGTTTCCGGTTGGGGCATGTTCGCGTAGTTGTCCTTCAACAACTGCACGATGGCGAGCGCCTCCTCTTTCGAGCCCGGCTTCTGAAGCAGTGCTTTCGCGTTGAGCAATGCGGCCTTCGCGATCAGCGGAGACAACGGTGTCGTGAACGCTTTGAGCTGATCGAGTTTCAGCGGAGCTTCGTCGAGGCTGGCAGCGGCCGCATCGTAATACTCGGCATAGTCGGCGAGGCGGGGAAGTGCAGCCTTAGCTTGCAACAGATACGCCGACGCCTGTGCGCTGTCTTTCTGCTGATACGCCACCACCCCGAGCGCCATCAGTGCGAGCGCACCGTTCGGCTCCCTGGCATGAGAGTGCGCGAAACTGACCAGCGCTGCCTTGCCGGTGGGCGATGGCTTCTCGCGATAATTCTTCACCAGATCCGCGAGATCGGCTGCGGGCGCCACGAAGGACGCAAGCAGCAGGCCGCACACCATGCGCGAGTAACGCCGCGGCACGTGGCTAAACAAGCGGACCGGGGTAATGAGGGCCGAGTAAGCGTTCATCATGATTTGCCAGACTTCGTATAAGCTCCAGGTGCAGGTAATCCACCATGCTGGGTGAGCCCGTCACGAATTGCTCGCGGTACTCTCCGCGCAGCCGGTCTACTTCAGGCTGCAGCACTGCGTAAATGTCCGATTGACGTACACCACGCTTCCATTTGTCGCCACCGGCTAAGCGCAACTCCGCGGCTTTCACACGCGCGAAGCGTTGTGCGCGCAGATGCAGCCGCTGTTCCTCAGCAGTCAACTCGGTCCAGCCTTTTGCTTTGGGGGCGGCGGTGTCGAGTTGCACCAACGGTTCGGCAGTTGCGGGTTTCGCGATAGCCGCAGCCGGCATCTGCATCGCTTCAAGCTTCATGGCCGCGATGCTTGCAAGCGCTTCGAGCGCCGCCGGCTCCGTGGCTCCTGCGGTGAACAGCACCGCCGCAGTCTGGTCGCGCACAAGCAGCGGGAACAGGTGAGCGCGATCGGCGGAATCCTCGAGCGCCCCGCTCAATTCGGGTGAGATCTCAGACGCCGTCGTCGCGGCCGCAACCGGGTCGCGCGTCTCGAGCACCGAAAGAAACGCAGCAGCATTTTGTGAAGGAAAGGTCAACGTTTCCGATCCCAGGTTGCGTTGTGCTTCGGCACGGGCACTCGTCTCATCAAACGTGAAAACCGCGGCGTGGGTTGCATGTGTCGCGGCCGCATCCAGCAGCACGTCGAAAAGAGAGCTGCGAGTACTGGTGCGCTGCACTATGCGCACGGTTTGATTGACGCGCTCCCACAACTCGCGCGCGCCCTGCTGCCGCGCCTCTTCCACGCGTTTTGTTGCAGCTTGTTGAGTATCCGCAGCGACATCCGCGGCAATGCCCGCGGAGAGGTCATGAACAATCGCGCGGATCTGTTCTTCCGCGCGCTGCTGCCGGTTGTTCGTTGCCGCACTGTCCATGCACCTTCATGTTAGGACAGATGTCTGATGCACGATATAAGTCGAAGTATGGATAGGTTCCTTTCAGGTAAAGTCGCGCTGGTCACGGGTGCGACGCGCGGTATCGGCAGAGCGATCGCGGAGGCGCTGCTGCAGCATGGTGCATCGGTTGCGATCTGCGGACGCGAGCAAAAAGGAGTGGACACGGCCGTACGCGAGATGGCCTCGCTGGGCGACGTAGCAGGCTATCAAACGGACGTCTCGCGTTACGAAGAGGTCCGCAAGCTGATCGGTGATGTCACGGCGAAGTGGGGAAGGCTGGATGTCCTGGTCAACAATGCCGGAACCGGCGTCTTTCGCAGCGTTGCGGAACTGGCGCCCGACGAGTGGCGGTCCATGATCGACCTGAATCTGTCAGGTGTTTACTACTGCTGCCACGAAGCGTTGCCCCATCTGAAGCGCAATCAGGACGGCTATATTTTCAACATCAGCAGCCTGGCCGGTAAAAACCCCTTCAAGGGCGGAGCCGGGTACAACGCTTCCAAGTTTGGCCTAGAGGGATTCACTGAGGCGATGTTACTCGATCATCGTTATGAAGGGATCCGCGCGACAAGCATTATGCCCGGTAGCGTTAATACTGACTTCGGCCGGCTTCCTGGCGCTGCCGGTCCTGACGCAAGCTGGAAGATTGCCCCCAGTGATATTGCAGACATTGTGATAAATCTGTTGCGCCTTCCGAAACGTAGCCTCGTGAGCCGCGTCGAGGTGCGTCCGTCGACTCCGCCAGCCCATTAAGTTCCGCTCATCCATTAGTACTCCCGAACCCCATCGGCGCATTGGTACGTCAGATGCAATAGAGCAGACAGTGATCAGTCAATCTGCTCTCACAAGCAACTGGGGACGAAAGACGGGGAAGCGTTTCGGCTGGGAGAAAACGAGTATGATGCGCGTCAGTAAAACCTTAAACCCATCTCTCAAGGGAGATGACGCGGAAAAGTTGAATCGAGATCTGCACAAGCGCATCGTCGGTCAGGACGAGGCGATCCAGCAGATTGTCAGCATCTATCAGACGTTCATCACTGGTATGAACAGCGGCGGGCGTCCGATTGGAAACCTGCTGTTTCTGGGGCCCACCGGAACCGGCAAAACCAGACTGGTCGAGTCTGTGGCCGAATCGATGGTTGGCGACTCCCGCGCGGTCATTAAGATCGATTGCGCAGAATTTCAGCATAGCCACGAGATCGCCAAGCTGATCGGCTCGCCTCCCGGATATCTCGGCCATCGCGAGACGCATCCTCTGCTCAGCCAGGAAGTGCTGAATCAATATCACACGGACCGCTTCAAGATCAGCTTCGTGCTGTTCGACGAGATCGAAAAGGCAAGCGACGCGTTGTGGAACCTCTTGCTCGGCATACTCGACAAGGCAACGCTGACGTTGGGCGACAATCGCCGCGTCGACTTCTCACGCGCGATGATCTTCATGACCAGCAACCTCGGCGCTTCCGAAATGGGTTCCATTTTGAGACCCAATCTGGGATTCTCACGTTTTGACAACGCGACGACGGAAGGCTCTGGCCGGACCAGCGAAGCGATGACTTCAAAAATCACGCGCTCTGCGATCGAAGCTGCGCGGCGCAAGTTCAGCCCCGAGTTCATGAACCGCATCGACAAGACGATCGTGTTCAAGCCGCTCGGCGAAGATGAGCTTGAGCAGATTCTGACTCTCGAACTGAATCAGTTGCAGCAGCGCATCTTCAGCGCGCCGAACAGCACTCCGTTCGTGTTCAACGTGACGGCGCCGGCGAAGAAGTTCCTGCTTGCGGAGGGCACTGACCTGAAGTACGGCGCGCGGCATCTGAAACGCGCAATCGAGCGGAATGTGGTGCATGCCTTCTCGAATCTGGTTGCGTCCGATCAGATCCACACGGGCGATCTGGTGAAGATCGACTACAGCCCCGAAGACAAGTGCCTGGTTTTCGTCAAAGAAGCCGAGGACATGCCGTCCTACGCGATGGTGCAGATGATCGATACGTCAGTGCCGCTCTCGAACGCCGCCATGGCGATGAATCAAGAGATCGAAGCGCCGCGGACCGTCAGCGCCAAGGGCAACCGCCGGTAAGAATTGTCTCAACTAAGAAGGCAGATTGATTTGTAGTCAATCTGCCTTCTTTCAATCCCTCGATTTTCTTTTCCAGAAAACTTCTAGCCAGTTCCAATTGCTGCACGCGGCGTGAGTCTCGGGCAATTTCGATCTGCTCCACTGTGCGTTGCAGTGAAAGCTGCAAGTGACGGAGTTGTGAGGCGCGCTCCTGCTCTTCGGGCGGCAGAACAGGCGGCCGCGCTTTGCGCTCCTCGGCCATCTCCTGCTGCGTTTCAACCGACTTGCTTTCCCAGCCTCTGGCCATAATGGCCCCGACTTCAGGATAGCGCCAACATCACGACGCTACTCGCCCAGCCAGCCGCCTTCGAACACAAAAGCCGAGTGCGGACGGCGCGTGCGCGTCACCTTCTCACGTTCCTGAAGTGCTTCAGGGATGGAGGCGTGGTCGCCTTCATATCCGATGGCGATCATGGCCACAGGTTCATAGCCCGGCGGAATGGCGTAGACGGTTTTGGCACGCTCCACTTCGAACCCGGCCATCTGGTGCACGAGTAGCCCCTCTTCCACGGCCTGGAGCGAAAGGTGAGCGGATGCCGCGCCGACGTCATGAATTGCGACCCGGTTCGGAGAACCGTTGCTGGTGAATGCCGTTTTGGCAATGGACATGGCCAGAACGGGAACCTTTTCAGCCCAATTGTTCTGAGGAACCAAAAGGCTGGCCAAGCGGCGGAACTGATCAGGGCTGCTGGAGCGCGCGAAAATGTAGCGCCAGGGCTGCTCGTTATAGCTCGAAGCGCACCAGCAAGCCGCTTCGAAAATGCGATCCAGCTTCTCCTGCTCGACCGGCCGCGGGTCAAAAGAGTAGGGGCTCCAGCGGCGGCGGATCACGTCCATTACAGGAAAACGGGTAAGAGCAGTTCTGTCCATAAAGCTCAATGGATGCACCGGCGCCCGCTTTCGATGGTGGAAACTCATGTCGGACATAGAAATTTTCAATTGGACCCGGCTGCACGGCGCTCCCTAAACTGGGGTATCCCGCACAACGTCGAAAACGGGAATCCCTATCCTCCAATGATGGAAACTACCGCAACCACTCCCATGGGCAGCCAAGTCGCACTCCTTCATCAGATCAGCAGCATCGTGAGCTCCGGCCAGGAGCTGAGCGATATGCTGCAGGAACTGGTCAACCTGATCATGCAGGTGACCGATTGCGATGCCTGCCTGGTTTATCTTGCGGACCATGCAACCGGCGACATCGTCCTGCGCGCTTCGCATCTCCCGCACGCATCGGAAATTGGCACTCTGCGCCTGAGAATGGGCGAGGGCATCACGGGCTGGGTGGCTGAGCACCGGTCCGTCGTCGCGCTGGCAAAAGACGCGGCACTTGATCGGCGGTTCAAGAGCTTTCAGTCGCTGCAGGAAGATAGTTATGAAGCATTCCTCTCCGTACCTCTGGTGGCCGCGGGCGAATTGATCGGCGTGATCAACGTGCACCATCGCGACCGTCACGCGCATACTTCAGACGAAGTCGCTGTCGTCAGCTTCATCGGTGAGCAGATGGGCGGAGCGCTCGAGAAAGCTCGTCTTTCCGAGCAGTCTCTTTCGGCTTACCGTCGCATGGAGACGCTGGCTGCGGTAGCGCAGACGATCTCGGTCGAGAGTTATCTTGACCGCATCCTGCAGACGATCTCAGAGATGCTTGCGGAGACGCTCGATGCGCCGGTCTGCTCCATCATGCTGGTCGACGACGAGAAGCGCGAACTGGTGATTAGTGCGGCACGCTGTTCGTCGCCCGAGTACCTGAATAAAGGCGCCGCTGAAGATTGAGGATTCGCTGATTGGCCGTGTGGTGCGCGAAGGCAAGCCGCTGGTCATTCCGAATGTTCTTGAAGAGAAGCAGTACCGCTATCCGGAGCTTGCGCGCAAGAACGGCTTGGCTTCGTTGCTTTCGGTTCCGATGACCTCTCGCGAAAAGGTCATCGGCACCATCAACATCTACACGAATGAACAGCGCCTGTTCAGCGATGACGAGATCGGGTTCGTCAAGATTGTGGCGGGTCAGGCAGCGAACGCGATCGAGAACGCGCGGCTGATGTCCGAGACGCTCGAGATGAAGCGCACGCTCGAAGCTCGCAAACTGATTGAGCGCGCGAAGGGCATCCTGCAACACAAACACAGCCTGACCGAAGAAGAGGCGTACTTGCGGCTGCGCAACGAGAGCCGCCGGTTGCGGCGCCCGATGCGCGATCTTGCAGAAGCCGTGATCCTCGCCGACGATCTGAACCGGCGCGATACCGACCGCCCTGCGCCTGCGAAGCCAGAGAGCGAAGTGATGTAAGTTGCGGCCGCGATATCCTGAATATTGCGGATCGATCTTCACTCCCACACGACGGAATCTGACGGTACGTCGACGCCCGCGGAGCTCGTCGCGCAGGCAGTCGGCGCTTCGCTGAGCGCACTTGCAGTAACCGATCACGACACCCTCGCCGGCTACTTCGCCGCAGCGCCTGTAGCCTCGCAGGCTGGGCTCGAACTGATCTGCGGCATCGAACTCAGCACCAGGCTGGAACCACTGCAGGGGCGTGCGAAGTCCGCGCATTTGTTGGGTTATTTCGTGAATCAGTCGCCCTCGCCTGAGTTTCGGGAGTGGCTGAACGTGCAGCAGCAAAACCGGCACACTCGCAACGTAGCGTTAATCGAAAAGCTGAATGCGCTGGGCATGCAGATCACACTGGACGAAGTGCAAGCCGAGGGTTACCCGCTGACCGGACGCCCGCACTTTGCGCGCGTGCTGGTGCGCAAAGGTTATGCGGCGAATGCGCGGGATGCCTTTGACCGTTATCTTGCAGACGACGCACGTGCTGCGGTAGACCGCGAGCAGGTTCCGCTACTTGAAGGCGTGCGGATATTGCGAGAAGCCGGCGCAGCGCCGGTGATGGCTCATCCGGTGCGCTTGCCGCAAGCGGCTGACAGCGACGCGCTGGCGGCGCTGTTGGTAGACGCTCGCGAGCATGGGCTGGTGGGCATCGAGTGTTACCACAGCGAGCATGGGCCTGAAGATACCGCGCGTTTCCTCAGCCTTGCATCGCAGCTCAATTTGAAAGTAACCGGCGGATCTGATTTCCATGGCGCGAACAAGCCCGATATCGAACTGGGCAGCGGCCGCGACGGCAACATCAACGTGCCTTACGAACTGCTGACCGTGCTTCGCGACTCCTGAATCGCCGGCGCGCTGATGTAGTAAGCGCTGACGCGCGGCAGGTCCAGCACCAGTTCGCCTTTGGTATTCACTTCGAACGCGGGAGCGAATTTAGCGCCCCACACGAGGTCGCTGTACGTGTAGGAGTAGCGCGAGTGCACCGTCTGGCTGAAGGTGTCGTCGAAGCCTTTGATCAAAATCATGAACTCGGCTTGCATCGCTTCCAGTTCCGCAGCGGTCTTTCTATAGAGCGGACTTGCTTCGTCGATGATGTGCACCACGGTCCAGGTCAGGGGGAAGAAAAAGATGCGCTGGCGTTCAAGCGGCAGCAATCGGTATTCGCGCCGTAAGTCCGCCGGATCGCCCACCACGTTCATCAGCAGTACACTCGCTTCGAGTTCCATCAACTCATTCGAGCGCCGGTTCGCAATGCGGAACTGCAAGCTGGTGACCTCCTGATAAGGCGCGATCAGCGCGTTCTCGCTATAGAGTATGCGCGCCGCCGGACGTGAGAAGCGGCCATAGAGCAACCCTGTGGCGACCGCGAAGCCAAGCAACCCTGTCAGCGCTTCGATCGCCGCCACGCTGTTGGTGAACATGCCGTGCGGCACCACGTTTCCGTAGCCGACCGTGGTGAGCGTGTGCACGCTGAAAAAGAAATCCCGCATGAACAACGTCTCGCCATTGGCTGTGTCGCCGCCCGTCAGCCGCTCAGGACCGGCTAAAAAATAGATCACGGCAAAAACGAAATTGACGGTGAAGAAGGCGCTGACCACGAACGCGAAAAACTGCGCCCAGGTCGCATTGATCATCTTGAGATAGAAGTCGCGATCGCGGAGCGCGCCGATGCGGTGAACATTGAACGATCCGTCTTTCTCGATGGTGCGGCGGATCTTGCCAGCGAACTTCTCTGTTAAGCCCGGATCAAAGGAAGTCTGGTTCATGCCGATTCCCGATTATCGGTCTGATCCGCGAAGAAGTTGTAGTACTGATCGACGTCAAAAAGATTGGCGATCTTGATGTCCGCCAAAGGAAGTGTGATGGCCAGCGCCGATGCATTCGTTGAGCGCAGCGCTTCGTCATAGAAGACGACTGGCACTGTCTCTAACGTCTCTTTGCGCCGGTAGCCGCTCATGATCGGGACTAGCTGAAAGTAGCGTTCCAGGGGATCCAGCCCGGGCGCACTGTAGACAAAGCCCACGTACCATTTGGAGTTCGCCAGCGTGACCGAGATCAGGCTTTGCCCCTGGTTCGCGCCACTTAGCAGTTGCATGAGCAAGTCTCCGTGCTTTGCCACCGCCCTGTTTCTTGCTTCGAGCCGCGAGACGCGGCGATTGATCAGCCACGCGATGGCAGGGCCGAGCATCAGCGCCAGAGCCGCACTATCGCCGTTCGGGAACGGCGAGATCAATCCCCACCAATAAGAGAACCATTGCCGGGCGCCTGTCATGCTTCCGAGCACGACAATCAGACGAGCGAGACCCAGAAGAATCGTGCCGGCCACAGCGGATTCAAACAGCAGGCGGTAATTCTCTAGGCGTTGCGCGCGGTAGCGGAAGGAGTTTGCGAGGTGAAGCAGAAGAAACCCACCCAGCAGGGGAAGCAGGAGCAGGTTATACGGCATGCAGGCTGGGAGTTAGGTTGCGGCTTGCGGCTCCTGGCGGGTAGATCGAGAGCTTGCTTGCACCGTTCGCGCCAGCTTGAATGCCTTGGCCAGTTTCTCGACATCGCGTCGGACGTCCGGGTCGGCCAGCACCGCGTCCATGTCGGTAATCGAATACCCTTCAAACGTTACTTCACGGATGAAGTTCTTCTTTTCTGTTGCCATGACTCTCTATTGCGAGTATAGCGCCGGATAACGGCATAGAATCATGATTCATGCGCATTTCGAGACGCGAATTGATGATCGGCTCGGCACTCTCGCTGCTGCCGCGAGCCCGTGCTGCCGGCCGTCCGGTGCGGTTGGGCGGACCGGTGTTTATCAAGTCCGATGACCCTGCGGAACTAGCGCGCGAGCACCGGCGCTTGGGCTACAGCGCGGCCTACTGCCCGCAGGTTCAGCTATCGGACACGGCACGAATCAACAGCATTCGTACCGAGTTCGCCGCGCAAAACGTCACCATTGCGGAAGTGGGCGCGTGGAAGAACATGCTCGACCCGGATGCGGCCACGCGGCAGCAGAACCTGCAGTACGTGACCGAGCGATTGGCGTTGGCCGAGGCGGTCGGCGCGCGCTGTTGCGTCGACATAGCCGGCTCTTACAACCCGAAATACTGGTACGGCATGAATCGCCGCAACCTGACCCGCGAATTCTTCGACGCGACGGTCGAGAACTGCCGCCACGCCATCGATCAAGTCAAACCCACGCGGACACGCTTCACGATCGAGATGATGCCATGGTCCATTCCCGACGGGCCTGACTCGTACCTGCAACTCATCAAAGCAGTGGACAGGCCCGCGTTCGGCGTGCATCTGGATGTCTGCAACGTCATCAACAGCCCGCAGCGTTTTTACGACAATCAGGCGGTTATCAAAGAATGCTTCGCCAAGCTGGGCCGATGGGTGATCTCCTGTCACGCGAAGGATCTGGCGTGGATTCCCGAATTCAACGTGCACTTCGCTGAAGTGATCCCTGGGCGCGGGGAAGTGGATTACACCACCTACTTGCTGGAACTCACCAAATTGCCGGTGGATGCGCCGTTGATGCTGGAGCATCTGAAGACCGCGGAAGAGTACGACGAAGGCCGTGGCTACGTTCAGAAAACAGCGAAGGCTGCCGGCGTCGCTTTCGCCTAAAAGGAAATCATGAAACGAACGATTCTGCTGCTGCTCGCAGGCGCACTGGCAATTGCCCAAACGCCGGCGACGTCTCTCTTCGAAAACTTCCGGATGGTGGAAGTTGCTTCGGTCGCCGACGCGATGGAGCAACTCTACGGCACCAAGGCTTACATGTCGCATGACATGCGCCCGCTCTCACCGGCGAAGTTCGCAGGTCCTGCGGTGACCGTGTTGCTCAAAAAGGAGGAGCACAAGGAAGGCTCCGCGGCATCGTCCGGCATGCTGGATGCGATCGACAATGCGCCTCCCGGTTCCGTTTACGTCATGGTTCTGGAGGATGGCGTGGACTACGCGGGCATCGGTGGTCTGATGGCGACGGCGATGAAGTACCGCGGTCTGGCGGGCGCGATTATCGATGGCTCCGTGCGCGATACGCCGCAGATTCGCAAGCTGCAGTTTCCCGTGTTCAGCCGCGGAGTGGCCCCATCCACAACCATCAATCATTACCGCTTCGTGGGCGTCAACATCCCAGTCAAGTGCGCCGGTGTTCAGGTCAATCCGGGCGACATCATCACAGCCGATGAAGATGGCGTTGCGGTGGTGCCCAAAGAGCATGCGGCGGACGTTTTGAAGAAGGCGCAAGACCTCGATGACACCGAACACCGCATGCTTCCGTTCATCGAAAAATTCCGTTCGATCAAAGAGGCTGTCGCGAAGTTTGGACGCATCTGATGGCGTGATAGGCTAATCTGCCATGACGATTCGCCTCTGCACATTTTTGTTCGCCGCGTTGAGCGTGCAGGCTCAGGTTTTCACGTTGACTCACGATCAGATGCTGAAGTACACGGCATCCAATCCTTTCGATCGATTTCCGGACGGGCGTCCCCATGTGCCCGACAAGCTGCTCGAAAAAGTGAAGGGTCTGTCGATCGAAGAAGTCTGGTCGGTGCTGCCCGGCAAGGGCTTCCGTCATCAGTACGCGGGCGATATGAAGATCATGCATCCGGAGCTGAAACTGGTGGGCCGCGCCGTCACGCTGCAGTTTATGCCCGCGCGCCCCGACGTGCAGACGCCTTCAGATCCCAACACCGGCAACTCGGGGCCTCACATTGCCGGGCACCAACGCTTTATCGACGCGCTGCAGCCGGGTGACGTAGCGGTGGTCGATCTCTTCGGAACCATTGAAGGCGGCACCATCGTCGGCGACAACCTTGCGACGGCAATCTACGGCGCTACGCACACGGGCCTGGTCGTCGACGGAGCGATTCGCGATCTGGAAGGCATCTACCCGATCAACATGCCTGTCTACTATCGCGGCGTGCATCCATCGGCCATCGACTACACGAGCGTCATGCTGACCGGCGTGAATGTGCCGGTGAAGATCGGTCAGGCGACGGTTATGCCCGGCGACATCGTGTTCGGCGATCGTGGCGGATTGTACTTTATCCCGCCCGCGCTGGTGCAGGAAGTGGTCGACAAAGCCGAGACCACGCACATTCATGACGAGTGGACCAAAATGAAATTCAATACGGGCAAATATAAGTCGAGCGACATTTATCCTAGCCCGCACGACCCTGCGTTGAAGAAAGAGTATGAAGACTACTTGAAAGCGCACCTGGGCAAGTAATGAAGTTCCTGCTCATCCTGATTTCTCTGGTAGCCGCAAGCGGGCAGGTACCGCCGGACTGGTTAGCGCCAGTCGCGCCGCATCGTGTAGCGGATAATTTGTACTATGTCGGCAGTAAGAGCCTGGCGTCTTATCTGATCACGACGCCGCAAGGCAATATTCTGATCAACAGCAGTCTGGTGGAATCGGTCCCGCTGATTCAGGAGAGTATCCAGAAGCTTGGCTTCAAGATGGCGGATACCAAGATCCTGCTCATCAGCCATGCCCATTGGGATCACTGCGCAGGAAGCGCAAAAATCAAAGCTCTAACGCATGCGCAGTATATGGTGATGGATGCCGATGTACCGGTCGTCCAAAGCGGCGGAAAGAGCGACTTCCAGTACGGCAATTCCGAATCTTCGCGTTTCCCCGTGGCAAAAGTTGACCGCGTGTTGCACGACGGCAGCGAAGTGAAACTGGGCGGGGTTACCCTGGTTGCCCATCTGACGCCGGGGCACACCAAAGGTTGCACGACATGGACTATGAAGGCTTCGGACCGGGGGAAAACTTACGACGTGGTGATCGTAGGCAGCCCCAATGTGAACTCCGGATACAAACTGGTCAAGAACGCTCAGTATCCGCAAATCGCAGCAGACTATGAACGTACCTTCCGGGTGCTGAAAAGCCTGCCCTGCGATATCTTCCTGGGCGCCCATGGCGAATACTACGACATGCTCGCCAAAGTGAAACGGATCTCTAAGGACGGGGTAAATCCCGTTCGTCGACCGGCAGGGATACGCGGTGTATGTCAGCAACCGCGAAGCCGCGTTCCGCAAGGAACTCGACAAGCAATCAAAGTAAGCCGGCGACGCCCAGGTCTTGCGCGGTTCTGGCCATCAAAGCCGGCCGCTGCGAGTTCAGGAAGAAATGATCGCCCGGGAACATTCGCACCGCGAATGATCCCGTGGTGTACGGGCGCCACCCGAGCAGATGATCGTGAGGCACTTCGCGGTCGGAAATTCCGCCGTACGCAAAAAGCGGGCAAGCCAGGGGCGGGTCAGGCGTTGCGGCGTAACTCTCAACGGCATGGAAATCCGCACGCAAAAGCGGGAGAAACAAGGCGCGCAGTTCGGGATTGTCGAGCACGCCGTCCGCAGTCCCGCCCATCCGCTGTACTTCGCCCGAGAACTCCTCATCCGGCAAGTGCGCCAGGGGTCCACGCAGGCGCGGCAGATGAGGAGCGCCGCATCCCGAAACAATCAGGCACGCCGGTCCGCTGGCTGACAGCATCCGGCTAAGTTCAAACGCCAGCAGCGCGCCCATGCTATGCCCGAAAAACGCGAACGGCGGTCTCAGGGAACTGCGCAGACCCAGCAAAGCTTCCTGTGCCAAACCGGCAATGCTGGGGATCGTTGGTTCTCCGATCCGGCGTTCGCGGCCAGGCAGTTGTACTGCCCACAGTTCCACCTGCGCTGGAAAGTTCGCGGCCCAAGGACGGAATGCGGCCGCACCCGCACCGGCATAAGGGAAACAGAAGAGCCGCAGCTTCGCCGCCGGACGGGGTTGGAGGCACGACGCCCAGGCCGCAGCCGATGAACTTTGCACTCCGATTAGTGTAGCGGTACTCTCGCGACGCAAAAAAATATGGTCGGCGACGAAAATTAAGTAGCTAACGGGAAAGTTTGGAGATATACTCTGACCTGTTCCCGGTCAGCCAAGGAGTACCCATGTTGAAACAATTCGCGGCCGCGATTGTTATTGTGGCTGCTGTCTCCGTTTCTTCGGCTTGGTGCAACACGAATCATCCTGGTTCTACTACTTCCGCGCGCGACGGCATCTTTCGGGCCGCCAAGCTCCCCACCCAGCCATGCCGTAGTAGCGGGGATCATGACAGAATCGCCAGTTACCCAGGCGGTCTTCTACTCGCTCAGCATCTTAGTGGGCAAAGCCGTAAGTGAAGCTTCATCTGTGCCCGAACCGAGTGCCTTGATCTTGCTCGGCACGGTTCTCATAATCTTGCGCCTAACGATTGCGCGCAGCCTGGGCCCCGGTAACACGTTCTCGGAACCTAACTGATCTCCGGCCCTTCGCAGCGGCCTGACTAGAAGCGCGAGCACCACACCAACCGCCAGAAATCCAGCCAGCACCTCAAGCGGCAGGTCGTACGTATGCACTTTGACCGTTCCGGCACGAGCCTTACTGTGGCTGGCGAGTTCCGTGATGATCACCGGGCCTACCACCGCAGCGGCACTCCACGCTGTCAACACCGCGCCATGAATTGCCCCTACGTTTTTGGGCCCGAATAAGTCGGCAAGGAAAGCCGGAATGGTAGCGAAGCCGCCGCCATACATCGAAAGCACAACGCACAGAGCGCACTCGAACCAAAACCATTGCTGGCGCGCGGCAATCTTCGGGATGGCAACGAACAGTCCGATCTGGACGATGAAGAAAGTCAGGTATGTCGCGCGGCGGCCAATGTAGTCGGAAAGCGAAGCCCAGAAGAAGCGTCCTCCGGCATTGAACAGGCTGATGATGGAAACGCAGCGCCGCTGCTTCCAGAGGCGTCTTGCGGAAGAGATCCTGCACCATCGGAGATGCCTGAGCCAGGATTCCGATCCCTGCCGTGACGTTGATGAAGAGCATTCCCCACAGCAGATAGAACTGCCGCGTGCGCACTGCCTCATTCCGGGTGAGGCTTACGCTGGTGACCATCGCGTTGGTCTGCGCCGGCGGTGTCCAGCCCTCGGGCGTCCAGCCATCAGGCGGACGGCGGATCAGCAGCGCGCCCAGCAGCATGACGCAGAGATAGATGCCGCCCATGATCATGATGGTGCTCGCGACGCCGACGCGCTGGATCAGCTCTGCGCTTAGCTTCCCGGCGATGAATGCGCCGCCGCCAAAACCCATCACCGCCATCCCGGTTGCCATCCCGCGGCGATCCGGAAACCACTTGACCAACGTGCTGACAGGCGCGATGTATCCGAGCCCGCAACCGATCCCTCCGATGACGCCCATGCCGGCGAATACCAGCGGCGAAATCTTGAATACCAGGCCGAGACCGCCAATCAGCAAGCCCGTCCCGAAAAAAATCGCAGCGGCAGTGGCGGCAACGCGCGGGCCGCGGCGCTCCACCCAAGGCCCGCCGAATGCAGCGCTCAGGCCGAGCAGTACAAGGGCGGTGGTGAAGGTCGTGTAGGGTGGTGAGAACCAGGCCGGATCGTTCGGAAAAAGGGCTTTGATGGGGCGGTTGAATGTGCTCCACGCATACACCGAACCAATGCAGATGTGGATCAGAATGGCCGCAAGCGGAATCCACCAGCGGTTGAACTTCGGCTCTTGAGGCATGTGCGCTCCGCAATTAGTCTATGCGCGGAACGTCGCTTTAGGCGCACACAAAACGCAACTTATGAGAAAAAGCGCGGATTAGAAAAGTAGAAATGCGCCGTAGCCGATCAGGATTCCGATCAGGCAACCGGCGACGACGTCGCTTAAGAAATGCAAGCCCAGCAGGATGCGCGAAACCGCCACGCTGAGAGCGCAGAACAACAGACCGGTGGTCAACGCGGGATAAAACAGGATCATCGGCGTGGTGATCGCGAACGCGTTGATGCTATGTCCAGACGGGAACGAGAAGCGATCCGGCGGCAACAGGCTTGCCCAGCAGTGAGGCTCGGTCGCGCAAGGGCGGCTACGGTTGCAGGCGCGTTTGATCGCCATGAAGAAGATGGTGCCGGACGCCGAAGCCAAACCAGAAGCGCCGATTGCCGCAAAGCGGTCCTGACCGCCAAAGATCAGGATGATGAGACCCATCATCGACCACAACCATCCGTCTCCCAATCGCGTGGCCCAGATCATCCAGAGCCGCACCCATTGCGGGGCGCTCCAGCGGTTGATCCGCCGCATCAATTTATGGTCGCCGTTTGAGATTGCCGAGAACATTGAGATCATGCGGCGAACCTCGCCGCAGCAGTTTCAACTTCGACCGGCGGGAAGTTGATGCGCCGGGTCCAGCTTTGGGAGAACCGCTTTTCGAGTACGTAGTTTGCAGCCGTGACGACCGGGGCAAGCAGACCGAGCATCAGCATCGGGGTGGTGAAGGGCTTCTCCTTCATCATGTTGCCGCCGATCTGCAGGACATCGCGGGTCAGCTTCCAGTAATTACCGTGACTACCTTTCACGGTAGCACGCCCGGCTCGGAGACCGGCGAAGAACTCCTGCTTGGTGCGCGCGCCCGGTACTTCCGTCCAGCACGATCCGGCAGACGCGAGAGTATGCGCATCGCTGCCGCCCAGGCCGATCTTGCCTCCCGTCTCTGCCAGCCGTGATGCGCTGCGATTGCTGGCCTCCAGCATGCACCCGTTGCGAATTTCGAATGCGGGGAACGCCGCCTGGAACCAATCGAAGTCGGCGATGTCGCGACGCCCGGTCAGGCCCGAGAAGATGTGGTTCGCCGAGAACAGGATCCGCTGTTCGTTGAGGTACGCAAGAAGCGCTGGCAAGTCCGCCGCGAGGCGCTGTAGACGGATATGCTGGCGCTCGGTAATGTCATAGACACCGACATGCAGCTCGTTGCCGCTCGGCATGTGGCAGGTGACTTCCTGGCTTAGGAAAAAGTCGGGGTGGTGGCGCAGAGCTTCGGCTGCGTCGATGGAATCGTGATCGGTAACAGTGACCAGGCCCATCCCCATGCGTTTGAGTTTTTTGTATACGGCCGCCGGTTCGGAGTAACACTCGCGGCAGACGGCCCGCAGAAAAGGAATCGAACACATGCCCGAGTGCCGCGTATGGACGTGTAGATCGCATCGCATAGCCTATGTATAGAAATTGGCCAGTCACGATTTCGTGACGGTATGACGAAACAACTGTGAACAGAACTGTTTTGGCGCGGCCTATCGCGGCGCGGCGTCGCGAGCGTGACAGAATCGTTTAGCGAATGAAGCGTGTTCAGCTTGTTTTCTTTGACGCGGGCGGAGGTCACCGGAGCGCCGCGATGGCGCTGCGGCAAGTCATCGAAGAACAGAAGCGGCCATGGCAACTGGAACTCGTGAATTTGCAGGAACTGTTCGATTCACTGGACATCTTCCGCAAAGTTACCGGCATGCGCGTGCAGGATATGTACAACATCTCGCTGAAGAGAGGTTGGACTTTCGGCTCGCCGCAACTAATCAAAGCACTACACGGGTTGATTCGGCTCTACCATTCGAAACAGGTCAAAATCCTCAAAGAGTACTGGAACAGTAACAAGCCTGACTTAGTCGTTTCGCTCATCCCAAATTTCAACCGCGCACTGTATCAAGGGTTGCAGCGAAGCCGGCCGGGCACACCGATGATGACTGTCATGACTGACCTGGCAGACTTGCCGCCGCACTTCTGGATGGAGCCGCGGCAGAATCAGCAGATCGTCTGCGGTACGGCGAAGGCGGTTGAACAGGCGCGCCGCATCGGATATCCGGAGCAAAAAATCGTGCGCACCAGCGGGATGATTCTGCATCCGCGCTTCTATGAGCCTGTAACGGTCGACCGTGCCAGGGAACGCGAAGCTCTCGGCTTACGGCCGGACCTGTTGACCGGCCTGGTGCTGTTCGGCGGGCACGGATCCGCTGCGATGAACCTGATTGCGCGGCGGCTTGAGGCCGCGAAGCTGCCGGTGCAGTTAATTCAAATCTGCGGGCATAACGAGAAACTCGCAGCGCGCTTAAAAGAACGCCGCGGCAGCATGCCGATGCACGTGGAACACTTCACGAAAGACATTCCGCGTTTCATGCACCTTTCGGACTTCTTCATCGGTAAACCAGGACCCGGCAGCATCAGCGAGGCACTGCATATGCATTTGCCGGTAATTGTCGTCAAGAACGCATGGACATTGCCGCAAGAACGCTTCAACGCTGACTGGATTCGACAGCAGGGAGTGGGCGTGGTGTTGCCGACCTACCGCGATATCGTGGAAGGCGTGGAGCAAATGCTCGCACCCGAGAAGTTCGCGGCATTCCGCGAACGCGCGGCAGCTCTGAACAATCGTGCCGTGTTCGAAATTCCAGACCTGATGGCGCGTACGCTAGGGGGCTTGTGAAATGCTCAACACGTTGCCGTCCGGGTCTTTGAACCAGGCTATTTTGGCACCGCTGGGCGCCGTCCAAACGCCGGATTCGTCTTGCTGCATGCCCTCGAATCGTTCGAATTGGATTCCACTTTGCCGAAGTGCGTTCGTCGCCTCGGTGATGTTCGGTATTTGCCAGCCAAGCACGGTGTAAGCCGCTGGCCTCATCTCTCCGCACGACAGTGACTCGCAGCATTGTGCCTTTTGCGTCGAACACTAAAGCAAAGGGAAGCTCCTCGGATACGAGGCGGAACTTCAACGTCTCACCGTAAAACTTCCTTGCGCGATCGGGATCACGAGTAGCAATAAAAGCGACGAGCTGTTGCTCACCGAGATGGAAAGTTTCCTGCATATGGCAATCATGATGCGCCGCCGAGAGTGTCGCAAGAGTTACCAGCGGCCGAAATGCATTGGTATCGGCTACTGACGGTTGCAACGGCTAAGCTGAAGGGCAGGCATTCGGTCATACACGAGGAGATCAAATGGAGATCAAGCGAGTTGGATCATCACCATCGACGAGAGGTCCGTCAGATTGGTTCTCAGGCACCGTCCGCATTGACCCCTTATTCCAAACACCGGACCCCGCTTTTATGCAGTGCGCCAGCGTTACCTTTGAGCCGGGTGCGCGCACCGCCTGGCACACACATCCGCTAGGTCAGACGCTGATCGTTACCGCAGGTTGCGGATGGGCTCAGCACGAAGGCGGCCCACGCGAGGAGATCCGCCCAGGCGATGTTGTCTGGTTCGCACCCGGCGAGAAACACTGGCACGGTGCGACCGCGACTACCGCGATGACCCACATTGCAATTCAGGAGAAGAAGGACGGCAAAGTGGTGCAGTGGATGGAGCAGGTCACCGACGAGCAATACCGGGGCTAAAGCTGCTATACTTCGTAGTTTCGGATACTTCCGCCTTTTTATCCCATGTTGCTCAGAATTCAGGATTTAGAGGCTCGCAAACTCGCTTTCGATCAGGTCTATGCGCCAGGTGAACTGGACTTTGCTGATTCCGGTATGAAGGCGCTGGGGCCATTGCACGCAGTGGGGCAGGCGGAACTGTTGCCCGGCGTTGAAGGACAAGTGCGGTTGCAAGGCACAATCAGCGGCGAAGTCGGTTGTGAATGCGACCGCTGCTTGAACCCGGCGAAGTTTCCGATCGATGCGGCGTTCGATCTGTTTTATGAGCCGGCGGCCGTTGTGGAAGCCGGTGAAGAGATCGCCATCCAGGAAGCCGATACGGAAATCGGCTTTTATGAGGGCGAGGGAATTGAGCTGGAGCAAGTCCTGGTGGAACAGATTCTGCTGCAGTTGCCGATGCAGCGGATCTGCCGCGAGGATTGCAAAGGAATCTGTCCGGTCTGCGGATCGGATCGTAATGTTGTGAACTGCGACTGCCACGCTCGTCCTACCGACGATCGCTGGGCGGCGCTGAAAAATCTGACTGCGGGAAGTTAACCGCACGAGAACTATCGAAAACGAGGTGAACTGATGCCAAATCCGAAACGGAGACATTCTGCTGCCCGCACGGGCAAGCGCCGCGCGCATGATGCGCTGAGGAAGGTGGGAGTGTCGGAATGTCCGCAGTGCAATGAGAAGAAGCTGCCGCACCGTGCCTGCCCCTTTTGCGGTCACTATAAGGGCCGCGAAGTCATCGAAGTCGCAGCGCAGTAATTAACGCCCGCGCCACACATGGTCACGATTGCACTCGACGCGATGGGCGGGGACTCCCACCCAAAGCCCGAGGTGGAAGGTGCCTTACGCGCTGCGGAGTCGTTGAATGTAAAGGTCCTGCTGGTCGGGCGCGAAGAGGTCATTCTCCCTGCGCTCGAACGGCGCGGCGATTGGAAGAATCTTCCGGTCGAGATCGTGCCGGCCGAGGAATTCGTCACCATGGAAGATAGCGCGGCGAAAGCTGCGCGCTCTAAAAAGAACAGCTCGATGCATGTCGGCACGCGCCTGGTGCATTCAGGCGGGGCCGATGGTTTCGTGTCGGCCGGCAATACGGGCGCGTGTATGGCTATCGCCAAGATGGTCCTGGGTAAAGTGCCGGGCGTCGATCGCCCCGCGCTCTCGGGTCTGTTTCCCACCAAAATCCCCGGCCAGCCCGTGGTGGTAGTCGACGTGGGCGCCAATGTCGATTGCTCGCCCGAGATGCTGGCGCAATTCGCCGTGATGGGTGAAGTGTACTCACGCCTTGTGCTGCGGCGCGACAACCCGCGCGTAGGTCTGCTTTCGATCGGCGAAGAAGAACATAAAGGCAACGACTTGACCCGCGCTGCCACGCCCATTCTGAAGTCGCTCGATCTGAATTTTATCGGCAACGTCGAAGGGCGCGACGTCTACTCAGGCATTGCGGACGTCATTGTGTGCGATGGCTTTATCGGCAACGTCACGCTGAAGGTGAGCGAAGGTGTGGCCGAGATGATCAAAGGCATGCTGCGCGATTCGATGCGCACCTCGCTGTCGCGCAAAATGGGTTACGTACTCTCGCGCGGCGCATACGCTGACCTGCGGAAGCGCGTCGACTACTCCGAATACGGCGGTGCACCTCTGTTGGGCCTCAGCGGCGTCTGCATTATTTGCCACGGCCGTTCCGACGCGAACGCGATCTTCAACGCGATTCGTGTCGCGAAAGAATTCTCCGCGCGCAAGCTCAACCGCGAGATGGAAGAGCGCCTGAAGTGCGTCCCAACTTAAGAGCCGCTGGAAGAAATCCTTTGCGTCTGGCAACCTATTCTCAGGCAAGTCTGATGAAGACGCTGGTGCTTATGTTGTTGTGCGTGCCTCTGTTCGGGGCCACGCCGGATCATGTGCACTGGACATTGCGCACTGAGGCAGGCTCACCCGTACTGGCCCACCTCGAAGCGCGGATCGACGATGGCTGGCATCTCTATTCGCTGACGACGCCGCCCGGTCCGATTCCGACCACCATCGCGGTCACGCCGAACGCTGCCATACAGAAAGTCCGCATCTTCGAGCCGAAGCCGGACCGCGCGTTCGACGCGAACTTTCAAGCGGACACCGAAACGTATCTGCACAACGCGGATTTCCTGCTCGAACTTTCGCTGGCGAAAGCGGCAAGCGTTCCCATCACGCTCGAAGTAAAGCCTCGCTACCAGGTCTGCAGCGCGACATCCTGCATCCCTCCGGTGACGCGAACCGTTACTGCCACAATCGACTCGGTCACGCAGACTGCCGCAACAGCCATCCCCGCGGGATACACCGAAGTGACGGGCGCCCGCTTACCCGTAGTGCAGCAACCCCGGCTTCAAGCTGCTGACGGCGGCTTAGGCGCATTTCTGCTCGCGGCGTTCGGGTTCGGGCTCGCATCGATTTTCACGCCCTGCGTGTTTCCGATGATCCCCATCACGATGTCGTTCTTCCTCAATCAGAAGGAGACGACGCGGCGCGCTTCGATCGTGCAGGCGGCGATCTTCTGTCTCGGAATCATCGTGCTCTTCTCTGCGCTTGGGTTGATCACATCCGCGCTGCTGGGCGCCTCGGGCGTGAAGCAGCTTGGGTCCAATCCGTGGGTCAACGCGGTCATTGCTATCGTCTTCGGCGTCTTCGGGTTGAGCTTGCTTGGCGCATTCGAGATCACCATTCCTTCGGGTGTGTTGACTCGCCTGAATCAGGCGTCTGAAGGCGGCGGCACCGTAGGCACGTTGCTGATGGGCCTCACGTTTGCGCTTACATCATTTGCGTGCGTGGGACCGTTCATGGGCTCACTGCTGGCGGCATCGGTGCAGGGCGGGGTGGTGCGTCCGCTGCTGGGCATGGCAATTTTCGCAACAGGATTATCGCTGCCGTTCTTCCTGCTCGCGATTTTTCCCAGCTACTTGAAGAAGCTGCCGCGCAGTGGCGGATGGCTCGCGCGGGTCAAGGTCGTGATGGGCTTCGTGATTATCGCCGCGATGCTGAAGTACCTGTCGGCGATCGATCTGGTGCTGCGCTGGAACGTGATCACGCGCGAGCGCTTTCTTGCCGCGTGGATCGTGTTGTTCATCATGGCCGGTCTGTACCTGCTGGGGTTCCTGCGTCTTGAAGGCATCAATAAAGACGAGAAGCTCGGTCTTGGCCGCCTCTTCATCGGCATGGCTTTTGTCGTTTTCGCAATCACGCTTGTGCCGGGTCTGAACGGCGGAAGGCTCGGCGAGTTAGACGCCATCGTTCCTCCTGCGGACAAAGCGTCCGATAGCACGGGCATGGTGTGGCTGACCAACGATCTCGACGGTGCGCTCGCGAAAGCACGCGCGGAGAACAAGAAGGTGCTGGTCAACTTCACTGGCTACGCGTGCACCAATTGCCATTGGATGAAGAGCAACATGTTCCCGAAGCCGGAGATTGCCGGCGCATTGAAAGACTTCGTGCTGGTCGATCTCTATACCGACAGCACCGATGCCGCGTCACAGGCCAATCAGAAGCTGGAAGAGACCAAGTTTGACACCATCGCGATTCCCTATTACGTGATCTACGATCCCGGGAAGAACGGTGCCGAACCAAGCGTGGTTGCTTCGTTTCCGGGCCTCACGCGTAATGTGAATGAGTTCACCGCGTTCCTCAACACGCAGCCGAAATCCGTGCTGGCCGCAGCTCCGGCAACATCAGGCGTGTTCGATGGCGCTGCACTGAACCAAGTCGCCGGTGGCGCGTTCGATACGAGCAGCCTCTCGGGACAAGTACTCGTCGTGAATTTCTGGGCGACGTGGTGCGTGCCTTGCCGCCAGGAGATTCCGTCATTCAACGCCTTGCACCAAAAGTACGGTTCAAAGGGCGTGGCGGTGTTGGGTATATCGATCGATGACGATGGCGCAGTGGTCCCGCCGTTCATGAAAGAACATCCCTTCGCGTATCCAGTGGCTATGGCCAGTGAAGCCGCGAAGACCAAGTTTCAGGTTGAGCAGTTGCCGGTGACGCTCGTGTTCGATAAAAGCGGCAAGCAATTGAAACGCTTCGATGGGTTTACCAAGCCCGAAGCCATCGACGCCGTCGTGCAGCAGGCGCTCGGCGGAACTGCGCCGCCCGCGGCGCCGATTGCATTTCTGACCGCGTACTGATCAGCGGCGCGCGACGATCTCGCGCACGCGTTCATCGGGTTCCCCGAAATCGAGCGCAGCCGGCAGCCCGCTGCCACCCGGTGCTGCGCCCAGATCTTCAAGTTTGCGTGCCGTAGAGAGCAGGCGCGACTCCATCGACCGCCGGCCCTTTTCGAAGGCGCTCTGCGCGTTGTCGATAGCCTTCCCGACATCTTCGTAGTGCTCGGAGAACTTCTTGATGCGATCAAACATCTCAGTCCCGAGCTTTCGAATCTCTTGCGCGTTGCGCGCCAGCTTGTCCTGATTCCAGCCGTACGCAACGGCTTTCAACAGTGCGATGAGCGTCGTCGGCGTTGCGACCATCACGCGGTTCTGCACGCCGAACTCAATCAGTTCGGGATCCTGCTGCAACGCGGCACTGAAGAAAATTTCGCCGGGCAGAAACGCAATGACGAACTCCGGGCTGCTATCGAACTGCGCCCAGTAACTCTTCTCGCCTAGTTTCTTCAGATGACGCCGGATCTGGCGTGCATGCTCTGCCAGTTTTTCATTGCGCGTCTTTTCGTCGGTGCAGTCGAATGCATCCAGGTACGCCTGCATCGGCGCTTTGGCGTCCACCACGATCTGGCGTTCGTTCGGAAGCCGGATCAGCAGGTCGGGTCGCAGCGGCGTTTCTCCTCCCGACGCCACTGGCTGTTCGTGAAAGTCGCAGCACTCGATCATGCCCGCCATTTCGACCACGCGGCGCAGTTGGATTTCGCCCCAGCGTCCGCGCGTGCCTGTGGAGCGCAGAGCGCCCGCCAGCTTACCGGTCTCGCGGCGCAGTTCGTCATGAGTCGCGGCAATCTGGCGCACCTGTTCGGTGAGGGTCGAGTATGCGCCGGTGCGCTGCTGCTCAATCTCCTGCAACCGCGCGCCGAACAACTGCAGCGAATCATTGAGGGGCTTCACCACTTGGTGGATCGCGGTCTGGCGCTCTGTAAGGTCGTGAACGGCGCCGTTTTGAAAGCGCGACAGCGTTTCGTTTGCGAGCTGTAGAAACTGTGCGCTGTTGTGCTGCAGCACTTCCTGTGACAGCGCGCGAAACGCCGCCGGCAGTTGTTCGCGCGCAGCATTGGCTTCCTGAAGTCTCGCCTGTAAGTCAGCCTCGGCGAGCTTCGCGCGCATCCCTTCGGCATGCAGAATCTGGGCCGCGGCCGCCTGTTCCTTCAGGGTCGCGATCTCTCGTTCGCGTGCATTTACGCGCTCTTCGAGCGTCTCGCGGCTGGCCCGAAAGTAGAGCCAGGCGAGGAGCGCGCCGGCCAGAAAAGCCGCTGAAATATACCAGAACATTTCCTTCATTATATGTTCTTGCCCGTTTGTGCCCCTAAATGTGACAAAATGCAGGAAAACTTACCTTGCGATCCACAGCAGCAGCACGGGCACGTGTCTACGGGCCGTTCCTGCACAGAGCGTCTCGCGTCCTGTGCGGCTACCTTCCGCTTGCGTTCGGATTGGTCAGTTTCGCTTTGTTCCGCATCGACCCGTCGTTGCTGAAGGGAAGTCCTGCCGCGTGGGATATGCGCATGGCCGAGATCACCGGCAATTGCGTTCTCCTCCTTGGCGCCGCGTTCCTTATCAACAAGCGTCCGTTATCGATCCTGCTCTCAAGCATCGTCATCGCTACCGGAGCCATTCGGCTGATTTCTATTGCCGCGGGATTTGACGCAGGGATCGAAACAGCGTACCGCTCGGGAAGTACTCCCGTATGGGCAGATGTTGCGCGTCTGTCGCCGATGGGCGCCATGGGCCTGATCGCCATTGGCGTGTCGTACATTCTGCTCAAACTGAAATCGACGCCGGGCATTCGAGTCGCGATCGAAATCTTCTCGTCCATCGTCATCGCTCTCGGCACCGGACCGGTGATCCAGTTTTACCTTCGCGTCGCGTCCAACAACTCGCTCTGGTTCTTCAAACACCCGGCTTTGCAGGTGAGCGTGCTGTACATGCTCATCGGGATCGGCCTGCTCTGGCGGGTGCGCGAGCGTGCGAGCTTCGATCAATTCCCGCGCTGGCTGCCGGCCTGTACGAGTGTTGTGGCGGCTCTGATCGCTATCTACCTCTGGCAGGCTCTCAGCCACGAGATGGAAAGCCTGCACGCGACGGGTTCGATCAGCAGCACAGGGATTGCGCTTCCGCGCTTGATCCTGGTGCTCGGTCTGGCGATCGCGGCATTGCTGGGATGGCTGCTGGCGCTCACGCGCACTTCACGCGCGCGGGAGCTCACGCTCGAGAAGACCAACCGAGAGCTGCAAGCCGAGATCGGCCGCCGTGAACAGATGGAGCAGTCGCTGCGCCGCAGCGATCTGCGGCATCGCGAGAGCGAAGCAAGTTTCCGGTTACTGTTCAGCAATAATCCGCAGCCCATGTGGGTGCTGAACCGCCAGACGTTTGAATTTCTGGAAGTGAACCAGGCCGCCATCGAACACTACGGCTATACCGGCGCGCAGTTCCGCACCATGCGCTTGCAGGATATTCTCGCCACCGCTGAGCCTCTCGAATCGACCGAGCACCGCGGAGATGCGCTGCAGCACTCGTCTTACCGGCTGACCCTGGCATCCGGAGCGGTGGTGGAAGCGGAAGTCGACTGGTACCGCCTGATGTTCCAAGGCCGCGATTCGGTGTTGTGGCTGGTTACGGACATCACCGATCGCGCACGCGTCGAAGACAAAATTCGCCAAACGCAAAAGCTCGAAGGCATTGGCCGTTTGGCTGGCGGCATCGCGCACGACTTCAACAACCTGCTGACGATTATCGGCGGCTATGCGCATCTGCTTGCCGGCCAGCTCGAAGCTTCGCCAGACCTGCAAAGCCAGGCAACGGAAGTGGTGCATGCTTCGGACCGCGCTGCCTCGCTCGTTACGCAGTTGCTCGCCTTCAGCCGCAAACAGCTCATCGAGCCGCGTTTGATTGCCGTAAACAC
Source organism: Bryobacterales bacterium (assembly GCA_963792655.1). GTDB lineage: Bacteria > Acidobacteriota > Terriglobia > Bryobacterales > Bryobacteraceae > DOZZ01. The sequence goes on along the minus strand of CAWBWU010000003.1, from coordinate 167,539 downwards.
GCTGGTGCTGAACACCGATAAGTTGCTACGCCGCTTGATTGGCGAGGAGGTGGATCTCAAGACGTCAGTCGCGCCGAACGTCTGGCCGGTGCGCGTGGATCCTCATCAGTTGGAGCAAGTGCTGATGAACCTGGCGATCAATGCACGCGACGCGATGAACGGCGGCGGGCGTCTGGAGATCGTAACCGCGAACCGCATCGTACGCCAGGACGAAATCGGCAAGACGCTCGATTGCGCGCCCGGTGACTACGTCCAGATATCCGTGTCGGATACCGGCTCGGGCATGACGCCCGAAGTGATTGCGCACATCTTTGAGCCGTTCTTTACGACGAAAGAGATGGGGAAGGGCACTGGTTTGGGTCTGGCGATCGTTTACGGCATCGTGAAACAGAGTGGCGGCGAAATCGTGGTGAGTTCGGTACTCGGGTCCGGAACGCGTTTCGACGTGCTGTTGCCTCGTGCGCAAGCCACAACGGAAGCGCCGCTCGAAGTGACCGCGAGTGTTGCTCAAGGGACTGAGACAATACTGCTGGCCGAGGATGAGCGTAGTGTGAGAGCGATCACGCGCGACATGCTCGTACGGCATGGCTATCGTGTGCTCGAGGCCGCCAGTTCCGACGAGGCCCTACGCATCTGCCGCACCTTCGACGGTCGCATCGATCTGCTGGTGACGGACGTTGTAATGCCGGGCGTCAATGGCCGCGACCTCGCGACCGCTCTCATGCAAGAACGCCCGGGCCTGAAGGTGCTGTTTATGTCGGGTTATACGGATGATGCGATCACGCAGCGCGGCGTGCAATCGGAGAGCATTGAGTTCCTGTCCAAGCCCTTTACGCCCGAAGGATTGAATGCCAAAGTGCGCAAGATCCTTGCACACAACGATCAGGAAGCCGAACCGCCAGTTTGACTTCGCGCTGCCGGGCCTCTATTCTTCTGGCAGATATGATTCGCACACTCACCCTCTCTGCAGCGCTTCTGATTGCATTCGTTTTCCAGGCTTTTGCCGCTGATGTCTCTGGCAAATGGAAGGGCAACTTCGCCGAAGGCGGCGATATTGTCTTCGACCTGAAATCAACCGGCGACACGCTCACCGGAACCATGACCGGCGCCGATGGCAAGACGCATCCGATCAGCAAGGCAACGCTGAAGGACGATGCCGTGGCTTTCACGATCGAAACCGAATATCAGGGTTCGCCGATCACTGTGCTGCTCAAGGGGAAAGTGACTGCGCCGGACACCATGAAGGTCACGCTGCAGACCGAAGACGGAAGCTGGAGCACCGATACGACCATCACCAAGACCGCCGCTGGCGCGTAGTTGGGAACGCCAATCTCCAGATTGGCGGCATATGAAATACGAACTGCCAATCTGGAGATTGGCGTTCCCAAAAATAAAGCGGAAGAACCGGTTGCCCGGCGCTTCCGCTTTTTGACTTACTGCTAAGAGAAAACTAATCTCCGAAGCTGCCGACTTCTTCTTTCTTCTCGGCGGCGGGAGCGGGCTTCAGCGGCGCGGCGATCAGGTCGCCGAGGGGCACGAAGCCTTCGACTTTCTTTTCCTTCAACACCACTTCGCGATACAAGCGCGCCATCTTCTCGTCTTCCGAGTTGGCCATCTTGCTGTCGCGGGCGCGCTTCTTCTCTTCGCGCGCGGTCTTGGCGATGCCCAGCTCGTCGAGGTCGTGCTGCTTCGCGTGATTGACGTCTTCCGCGCGCAGCACCAGCGATGTGCTCGGTGCTCGGCAGGTTGACCTTCTTGCCGCCGGCGAAGATTTCGTGGCGGCCGTTCTCTTCGTACCACTTGGTGAGCGTGGCCGTCATGTGCATCTTCTCGATGATGTTGCGCCAGCCCACGCCGGTGTTGTACGCGCAGAAGGTGATCTCGCCTTCCTGCGTGGCGTAAGGAATGATGCACTGCTCGGTGCGGCGGAAATCGTAGTTGAACAGATCCTGGAACCACATGCCGGCGATGAACAGGAAGTTCCAGCGGTCGTTGCGGCGCTTCTCGATGTCGTCCATGGTGCGGTCGCCGGTGACCTTGCCGTAGTTCTTGCTTCGGTCATGCCGAAGCACTTGTCGAACTTGGCGATCAGGTCGCGTCAGTCTGAAGTGCGTGGGCGACTTGGAAGGGATTGTAGTTGCGCAGCAGCGCCAGCGTCACGCCGAACACCGACATCTTCTTGCTGCGCGCGCGCATCGTTGATCTCGCGCCACGTCCTTCGCCAAGCTGTCGGCATTGAGGAACGCGGTTACCGGGACGGCATTCCTTGGTTTCCTTGTCGCACATCACGGCCATGCCGATGCCGCAGTTCGGGTGGCAGCCGCAGCTCAACTGGCCCCAATCGGCGTTCGGTCCGTGGACCAGATCGGCGAAGTCGGAGAACGTGCTCATGAAGGAGATCGGGAACCAGTCGCGCACCGGCTCGCCGAGGCCGGTCTGATTCTTCACGTCGTGCGCCAGGTGCGACAGCGTGTAGCGCTGCGCCGTGCGGCGTTCGTCGGTGACCGCTTCGTCGCGGCCGGTGAACGAAACCGGCTGGAAGCTGAGGAACGGAATCTTCTTCGGGATTGTCGAGCGCGAAGCGAACCACCGCGCCGACCTGCTCGTTGTTGATGCCGTTGATCATCGTGATGACGGGGACGATGTCGACGCCGGCGCTACTACAGATTCTCGATGGCGCGCAGCTTCACGTCGAACAGGTTGCCGACGGCGCGATGCGAGTTGGCTTCGTTGCCGATGCCGTCGAACTGCAGATACGCGTAGCGCAGTCCGGCTTCGGCGGCCTGCTTGCAGAACTCCGGGCTCTTGGCGAATTCGATACCGTTGGTCGCGGCCTGCACGCTGTTGATAGCCGACCTTGCGCGCAGTAGCGGACGGCGTCCAGGAAGTACGGCGAAAGCGTCGGCTCGCCGCCGGAGAACTGCACCGACATCTGGCGGCGCGGCTTGATCGAGATGGCGTTGTCGAGCAGCGTCTTGATGTCTTCCCAGGTCAGCTCGTGCACGAAGCCGACCTGGTTGGCATCCATGAAGCACGGATCGCACATCATGTTGCAGCGGTTGGTCAGATCGATGGTCAGCACCGAGCCGCGGCCGTGCGTGATGGTGCTGGTGCCGTGGTCGTGCAGCTTCTCGTCGTTGTGAGCGCGGATGTCGCGGCCCGGGAACACGTCTTCCAGGTGCTTGAAGAATGCCGTGATCGATCGCCATCACGTCTTCGAAGTGGCCGTGGATGGGGCAATCCTTCACCATCAGGATCTTGCCGTCGCGCTCGATGATCTGCGCCTTGATTTCGCCGACCTTTTCGTTCCGCAGGATCTCGACCGGCAGCTTGCCGTCGAGGATCTGCTGGCGGATCTCGGGAACGCACTTGCGGGCAAAGCGAATCGGTCTCGCGCGGCCAGCCCAGCTGGCGGCTTCTGCTTCTCCCAGCTCTTCAGCAGCGGCTTGTCCGACCACTTCGGGGTGAACGACGGGTTCTGGTTGATCTGGTTGGCGCGTCGAAAACCTGCCAGGCGGCATTGGCGGCCATGGCTACCGCTTTCTCCACGTATTTGATCGGTTTATGCATATTCGGCTGAACACTCCTCGGCTGGTATCCGGAACTGTACTAATTCTCAACGGTAAACTAGGAACTGAGCGATCGGAAGGCGGTTTCGCCTAATGGTCAAATCTGGCATCGTAAGGCGCAATCGGCCATCGAACGGCAAGCCGCGAACAGGCCGCATTCCTCTGAGAATGAAAGACATAAGTTGAATGACACCAGATCCGGCCCAAGTGTGTGAATACGCCCGCGAGTGCGGCTTCGAACTGTGCGGCGTCACTCCGGCTGCACCTTCTCCCGACACTGCCCGTTTCGATCAGTGGGCCGCAGCGGGACACGCGGGACGCATGGGTTATCTCACGGACCACCGGCAAGCGATGCGGCATGATCCACGCACTCTGCTCGCAGACGCCCAGACCATCATCTGTGTAGGCAAACTGTATAACGGCGGTGCACTGTTGGACGAAGCACGGCAGCCGGGGCGCGCCCGCATCGCTCGGTACGCGTGGGGCGCCGACTACCACCGGGTCATGACCGAGGGTCTGGAGAAGCTGGCCCGCATGCTTGGCGAGCATCGTTACAAAGTGTGCGTCGACACGGCTCCGTTGCTCGAGCGCAGTTATGCGCAGCACGCCGGTCTTGGGTGGATTGGCAAAAACACGTGCCTGATCAATCAGGAATCGGGATCGTGGTTCTTCCTGGGCGAGTTGCTCACGACGCTCCGCATCGAGGGGCCGCGCGACACTGCCGCCGACCGCTGCGGAACTTGCACGCGCTGCATCGAAGCCTGCCCCACCGAAGCGCTCGCCACTACCGAGGAGGGCTATACGCTGGATGCACGCCGCTGCATCTCGTATCTGACCATCGAGCTGCGCGGCGAGATTCCAGAAGAACTGCGCGCACAGATGGACAACCACGTGTTCGGCTGCGACATCTGCCAGGATGTGTGCCCCTGGAACTCCCGCGCCCCAGTGACGCAGGAGTTTGGCGCACAGCATCAGCAACTGGGTCTGGCGGAGATGGCTGCGCTCACGCCGGAGCAGTTTCAAGCGCAGTTCCGCGACACGCCCATTCCCCGCGCACGCTACACAGGCTTTTTGCGAAATGTCGCGATTGCTATGGGCAATGCACCGGATGAGCGCTTTCGCCCCGCGCTCGAATTTCTGGCGCGCAGCGATCGCCCGGTGGTTTCTGAGGCCGCGCAATGGGCGCTGCGCAACGTCACCCGCCCGCAATCGCCCCGATAACTTCGAAGGGCTCTTTGCCTTCAGCCACAGCGGCCGGCAGCGGCGCGTCGGGGCTTTCGTGCGAAATGTCTTCCCGGCACGCGAAAAAGCGCAGGAAGGCCCGGCGCTGTTGCGTCGTATGGTCGCGGATGGTGCCGGCGAGCGTAGGGTACGCAGCTTCTACAGCGTCCAACACGGTTCGCTGTGTCACCGGCCCCACCACTTCTACCTGCACCTCTTTTGCGTTCACCCCGGCAAGGTTCCGCAGGTGCCAGGGTAAAGTCACGCGGATCACGGCAGCGTTTGCACCTCGACTGACAACACTGCCGGCAGATCGCGCACGATGGCCGACCAGTGATCGCCTGCGTCCGGAGACATGTACACCTGGCCTCCAGTTGTTCCGAAATAGACGCCGCAGGACTCCAGCCGGTCAACCGCCATCGCATCACGCAGCACGTTCACATAGCAATCTTTTTCGGGCAGGCCTTTGCTCAACTCTTCCCATTGGTCGCCGCCCGTGCGGCTGCGGTAAACGCGCAGCTTGCCCTCGGGTGGATAGTGCAGCGAATCGCTCTTGATCGGCACCACGTAGATCGTCTCCGGCTCGTGCGCGTGCACGTCGATCACGAATCCGAAATCGGTTGGCAGATTGCCGCTGACCTCGCGCCACCGGTCGCCCGCATTGTCGGTGCGCATCACGTCCCAGTGCTTCTGCATGAACAGAGTGTCGGGCTTCGACGGGTGCAAGGCGATGCGGTGCACGCAGTGCCCGACCTCGGCCGCCGGGTCCGGAATAAACTCGGAGCGCAAGCCTTGATTGATCGGCGTCCACGTCATGCCGCCATCTTCCGTGCGGAACGCTCCGGCGGCGGAAATCGCGATAAACATACGCTGTTCATTCTTCGGATCGATCAGGATCGTATGCAGACCTAAACCACCCGCGCCCGGCTGCCACTTGTTGCCGCTCGAATGCATGCGCAAGCCGTTCAACTCATGCCACGATTTGCCGGCATCCGTCGAACGGAACAGCGCGGCATCTTCCACGCCCGCGTAGACTGTGTCCGGATCGCTGAGCGAAGGCTCCAGATGCCAGACGCGTTTGAAGTCCCAGGGGTGCGGTGTGCCGTCGTACCACTGATGCGTGCCGCGCTCGCCCTCGTACTCGAACTTATTGCCGATGGTTTCCCACGTCTTGCCGCCATCGTCGGAACGCTGCATCACCTGCCCGTGCCAGCCGGTGGATTGCGATGCGTAGATGCGATTGGGATCTGCGGGAGAGCCCTTCATGTGATAAATTTCCCAGCCTGCGAAGTGCGGGCCACTCACGTCCCAGCGATCGCGTTTCTCATCGGCGGTGAGGATGAACCCGCCCTTGCGTGTTCCGACTAAAGCTCTTACCTGGCTCATTGCTCTTGATCCTTTCGCGTTACCGGTTTTCTTCGCATCATCGCTGTCCTTGCGCAATTTCTTCGCGCATCTTTTTCTCGGATTCGATGAGTTCCGGAGTGACCGCCTCTCCTAAGTCCCCGAATTCAAAGATGGGGCGAATCTCGATTTCCGAGTCGCTGAGCATCGGGTTGGGGCAGCGCTTCACCCAATCGATCGCTTCCTGCAGTGAGTTCACCTTGAAGATCCAAAACCCCGCGACCAGTTCCTTCGTCTCGGTGAAGGGGCCGTCGATTACTGTCCGGCTCGTTCCCGAAAATCGCACCCGCGCGCCTTTCGATGACGGGTGCAGACCTTCGCCGGCTTGCATTACACCAGCCTTGATCAACTCCTGGTTGTACTCGCCCATTGCTGTCAGCAGTTCGGGCGTCGGAAGCGCGCCCTCCTCGCTCTCCTTAGTGGCTTTGACCAGTACCACGCATCTCATGTTCGTTTTGCTCCTCTGCTAGTGAGTCGAAGGGGCGCGGCGAAAATCGACACCACGCAATTAAGTTTTTGGAAGATTGGGCAGTTCGATCACTGGCCGGATTTCAACGGTGCCGCGCTGGACCGCAGGGAGACGGCTGGCGATCTCGATTGCATCGTCCAGGTTCTCCGCGTCGATCAGAAAATAGCCGCCGAACTGCTCGCGCGTTTCGGCGAAAGGACCATCGGTGATGAGCCGCTTGCCATCGCGCACCCGCACCGTCGTCGCAGTTGCCACAGACTGCAACGGCGCGGCGCCGATGTACTGGCCCCGACCGCTGCAGCTCGTGCGTCAAACGCGTCGATTCCTCGTAGCAAGCTGCGCGCTCCTCGTAGGGCCACGCCTGTTCGTCGGCGTAGATCAGCAGCATGTATTTCATTCGTCGGTTCTCTAGTTTATGTCGAACGAGGCTCGCGCAATTCGACAGCCGCGTTGAATTTTTTAGAATCAGTTGATGCCGGCGAATGTCACGACAGCGGTCGAGGAAGTGTATCGATCGGATTGGGGCAGAATCGTCGCGACGCTGATCCGCATGCTCGGAGACTTCGACCTGGCAGAAGAGTCGGCGCAGGAAGCGTTCGCCGCTGCGATGGATCAGTGGCCGCATGACGGAGTCCCCGATCTGCCACGCGCATGGATTATTCAGACAGCGCGTTTCAAAGCCATCGACCGCCTGCGTCGCAAGCGGAGATGGGAAGGCGATATCGAGAGCGTCAAAGACGAGCCCGCGCATGTTCCGGATTACAATCCCGGCGAAATTCCCGATGATCAACTGCGGTTGATCTTCACGTGTTGTCACCCGGCCATCGCGCCCGAAGCGCAGATCGCGCTCACGCTTCGTACGTTGTGCGGACTCGAAACCGATGAGATCGCGCGGGCCTTTCTGGTGCCCGAAGCCACCATGGCGCAACGCATTGTACGCGCCAAGCGTAAAATCCGCGACGCCGGAATTCCGTACGTTGTTCCGCAGAAGCGCGACATGCCGGACCGCATCGAAGCGGTACTGACGGTGGTCTATCTCGTGTTCAATGAGGGCTACGCGGCGACCCGCGGAACGCAGTTGCTGCGGGCCGGCCTTTGCACGGAAGCCATTCGGCTCGCGCGGCTGCTGCGCGAATTGCTGGGGTCGCAGCCGCCGGCTGAAGTGACTGCTCTGCTGGCTCTGCTGCTGCTGCAGGATTCAAGGCGAAACGCACGGTTCGACGGCGCGGGCGACATTGTCACCCTCCAGGATCAGGACCGCAGCCGCTGGGATGCTGCGCAGATTGCCGAGGCAGTTCCGCTGGTCGATGAAGTGTTCCGCGCCGGCAACCCTGGCCCGTTCGCGCTGCAAGCCGCAATCGCTGTGTTGCATTGCACGGCACGGCGCGCACAAGACACCGATTGGAACCAGATCGCCGCGCTGTATCAACTTCTTGAAGCGCAACAGCCGACCGCGATCGTGTTGCTCAACCGTGCGGCAGCAGTTTCAATGGCGCAAGGCCCGGAGGCGGGTCTCGCGCTGATCGACGCTCCCGGCGCGACGGATGGTTTGGAGCACTATCATCTGTTGCACGCGGTGAGGGCGGACCTGTTCCGCCGCATGGGGCGAACCGATGAAGCAGAGCACAGTTACCGACAGGCTCTTGCACTCGCGGGCAATGCGAGCGAGAAGCGATTTCTGGAACGGCGGCTGGCGGAGATCAGGTAATCCGCAGCGATTCGAGCGCCTGCTGAGCAGCCTTTTGCGAGGCCGCCCGTTTGTTTGCACCTTCGCCTTGCCCGACCACGGTGCGACCCATCTTCACCTGCATTACAAACACCTTGGCATGCTGCGGGCCGCGCTCCTCCAGCACGATGAACTGCGGGGTCACCATCTTGTGACCGCGTGTGTGTTGGATCAATTGACCGATGTAGTCCGTGCTCTCGGCCGGAATGCTGGTCTCGGGGCTCTCGAATGTGTCCGCAATCACCCACTCTCGAATGAATTGCGCGGCGGCGCCGATTCCACCATCGAGATACAGTGCGGCGATGACCGCTTCGAGCGCGTTCGCCAGCAGCGCGGGCTTGCTTCGTCCGCCGCTCATCTCCTCACCGCGGCCGATCACCAGAAACCGACCCAGATCCAGGCGGCTCGCCACTTTCGACAGATGCGCCGCGCTCACTAAGTGCGCCTTCATCCGCGAGAGCGCGCCCTCGCTCCAATCGGGAAAGTGACTGACGAGCGCGTCGCTCACCAGCAGACCTAAAACCGAATCACCCAGAAACTCGAGCTGCTCGTTGTGGCGCTGCGCGGCGGGTGTTTCGGCGGTAGGCGTTTCATGCGCCCAACTGCTGTGTGTCAAAGCGCGCCGCAGCAACTCACTGCTGGTGAACTTATAGCCCACCAGCACCTCTAGTTGCGCAGCGTCGTGCGTCATCCGCTACGGCTTGGGCGCGCCCGCCGCCTTGCCTTTCATCGACTTGTCGCGCTCCGCGTCCGCCACCTGCAACACCGCAGGGGGGGTGTTCGGCACGCTTTTCACTTTGTCCAGTTCGGCGATCGCGAGATCGTACTTGCCGTCTTTGTTGTATGCCGAAGCAAGGCGTACGATGAGCGCGGCATTGGTGCCACTGGTCAGCTCGATGCTCTTCTTGAAGTAGTCTTCGGCATCCGTATACTTCTTGCGCGCAACCGCAGACATACCGAGCGCTTCATCGGCCTCGGCCGTGCTCTGTTTCTTGGTCGTCTCCCATTCCGCATCCGAGATGTTGGCGTTCACCTTCGGCGCGGTCTGAATAGCCGCAATCGCGTCCTTCGCGTACTTCTCGCCCTGGGTCAGTTTCGTTTCGCGATCGAGGTCGTTTTCGCGAACGTGCCCGATGTACTGCCGCGCGAGGATCAGCATGGCGACGAACTGCTTCGGGTCAGCCTCGAGCGTGCGTTCGCCAAACACCACGGTCTTTTCGTACGCGCCCTTTGCTTCGTAAGATTCGGCTTCGGAGAGCAGCGCGTAAGGTTTGAAGTCGCTGTCCGCGTAGTTGTTGAGCAGGTCTTCGGCAGCGGCTATTTTGGTGTCGGGATCTGGCGCCCCAAACATCTTCTGGAGTACAGCAATTTCTTTTTGCGATTTGGGCTTGGGCTGCGCGTTGAGTGTGGCGCCCGCGAGAGCAGCGGCGGAGCAAAGGATAATGATGCGGTTCATGAGGTCCTCAGGGTTTGGGTAGCTGATCGAGAGCTTTTTGAGCAAGCTCGCGTGTCTTGGGGTTCGCGCCCGCGAGTGCAATGGTTTCGCGAAAACGGCGCCCGGCTTCAGCCGGATCAGGCGGATTCTGGTTCATCGCCATCTGGCCGAGATAGTACTGCGACCAGCCGCGCGTCACATCGTCCGGAGATGACTCCAGTGTCTTCTTGAAGAGCTGTTCGGCGCGGTCCAGATCTTTTTGCTGCAGGGCTATGCGTGCGAGCCCAAAGTAGGCGCGCGCATGTTCTTCGGCCTCGCCCGGCTGGTCGAGAGATTTTTGATACAGCGATCGCGCGGTCTCCAGATCTTTCTTCTGATACAGCGTATCTTCGGCGCTTTCAAGCGTGCGAGAGGCGACCGACCCGGAAACGGCAGTGTTGGTGGTTGCGACCACGCTGCGCGGCGCGGGCGCCGGTGCGAACTTCACTTCCGAGAGGCGCTTGTTCTCTTTGCGTACGCTGATGTCCGACACCATCCTGGGGAAGAACAGCTTCATCGATTCGGGCTGCTTCTCGTAGACGGCTAACTGCTCAGCAAAATAAGGCGTCAGGATGTAGCCCTCAAGCAGCGCCTGTTCCACCATGGCCGGGTTGTGAGTCATGCGGCTCTCGATGGCTTTCACCAGCGAAGCAACCGAGAGCAACACGAAATCTTCTTTGAAGTTTTCTCCGAGCGCAGGCGCGGCAGCAGCGAAGGCGGCAAGCGAACTCTTCTCTTTCAGATCCATGCCGTACTTGGTGCCGAGCGGGTCCATCAGAAAGTAAAGGTAAGCGTGGCGAATGTCCTGGACGCGAGGTTCATTCGAAGGCGAGATGACTACGAAATAATCGTCGGCATAGCTCCGCGTCTGCACGACGTTCGGCGGCGTGAGCATGTCGAAGTAAACCTGAAAATGTCGTCCGAGATAACCGAACCCGGGATTGCGAACATACGCGTTCACTTCCGTCACGGTCTGAATCACCGCGGGTTGATACCGCGCCAACTCTGCTTCGATCGCGCCTTGCGAGCGCTTCCAAAGTTCGGCGATGCCGGCCTCCTGATAAAAGCGTGGCAGCAGGACACGGAAGTGGTCGAGCGCCATCGCCGCTGGCGGAATCTCGACTTCCCGTACTCGCCACTCGAAACCGGGCGCGGCTTTCAATGACAATCCAAGGGACAGGAATTCCGTCAGAATTTCGGTATCGCTGCGGCGGTATGCCGCGGCCGCATAAGCCTCGCGCAATTCGGGCAGCACCGAGGGATGACGCGCGGCGATAAACTCCCGGACTTGCTTGCGAATGGGCGGCGAAGTGGCCAAGCCGGAGTTGAAGCCAACCGCGTTAATCGCGGCCATCACGGTAAAGAGCGGCTCGCTGGCATCCAGCTGATTCTGATCGGCTGCGGGTGCAACCTGAGATGCCGCAAGTAGCAGGGCGGGTAAGAAAATGCGGCTTAGCAAATGATTCAACCGAAGACCTGATTCTAACATTGCCGCCCAAAGTTGTAGGTTGTTAGAGAGCATGAGCAAGATCCTGATGGTGGCTTCAGAGGCGGCGCCCTTCGCCAAGACGGGTGGTCTCGCGGATGTGGTCGGCGCCTTACCCGGCGCTCTGAAGAAGTGGGGTCACGAAACGCGCGTGCTGCTTCCGCGTTACCGCGCGGCGCGCAAGTTCCCGATGCGCCGGATCTACGACCACCTTCCGCTCTCGATCGGGCCGTTTTCCTTCGACGCGTCGGTGCATCAGGCTGAATCCGATCCGGACTTTCTCTTTCTCGATTGCCCTCAGCTGTACGATCGCGCCGGCCTCTATAACGAAGGCGCCTCGGACTATCCCGACAATGACTTGCGCTTTGGGCTGCTCTCGCGTGCGGCGATTGAAATTGCACGCCATATCTTTCGCCCGGACATTCTGCATTGCCATGACTGGCAAGCCGGTCTCGTGCCGGTGTATTTGAAACAGTACTTCCCGCAGGACCCGACCTTCCTGGGACTCAAAACCATCTGCACGATACATAACCTCGGTTACCAGGGTCTGTTCGGACCCGAGGCGCTTTACCGGCTGGGACTCCCGTCGCAACTGTTCCGGCCTGACTTGCTCGAGTTCTACGGCAACGTGAACTTTCTTAAGGCCGGACTGGTATTCAGCGATTGGCTCACCACTGTGAGCGCACGGTACGCGCAGGAGATCCAAACGCCGGCTTACGGCTTCGGTCTCGACGGCCTGCTGCGAGCGCGAGCGGGGTCGTTGACCGGCATTGTGAACGGTGTGGATTACACGCAATGGAACCCGGAGACCGATGCGTTACTTGCTGCCAACTACAGCGAACGGGACCTCAGCGGGAAGCAAGCCTGTAAACGTGCGCTGCTCGAACAGTTCGGGCTCAGCAGCGACGCCATGAAACGTCCGCTGCTGGGCATCGTGTCACGATTCACATCACAAAAAGGCACCGACCTGATCGGAGCTGCGGCCGAAGCTCTGTTCAACGAGGACGTGTACTTTGTGGCGTTAGGTTCGGGCGAGCCGCGCTATGAAGAAATGTTCCGGCAACTCGCAGCGGCGTTTCCCGGCCGCGTCGGCGTGTACCTGGGGTATGACGAAGCGCTGGCGCATCGTATCGAAGCCGGAGCCGACATATTCCTGATGCCGAGCCAGTACGAACCGTGCGGGCTCAATCAGATATACAGTTTGAAATACGGGACGGTTCCGGTAGTACGGGCGACCGGCGGCCTCGATGATACGATCGACGAGGCGACAGGATTCAAATTCGACGACTACTCGCCCGAAGCATTCTTATCTGCTGTCAAGCAATCGCTAGCCGCCTACCGGCAGCCGAAAGTATGGCAGCGCTTGATTCGGAATGGGATGTGCAAGGATTTCTCCTGGATCGAGTCGGCCCGGCAGTATAGCAACTTGTACGCGCGGGTGTTGAATCTTTAAGTACTCGAACGCATTCTAATGGTATTGGAGACTGAAAATGGCTGGCAATCACACGCAAACATTTACCGACGCGAAGTTTGACTCGGAAGTTCTGAAATCAGACGTTCCGGTACTGGTGGACTTCTGGGCGGAATGGTGCGGACCGTGCCGTCAGATGACGCCTACTGTCGACGCTCTTGGCCGAGGAGTATCACGGCAAAGCAGTCGTCGGTAAGATGAACGTCGACGAGAATATGGAAACGCCCGGCCGCTACAACATTCGTGGCATCCCGACGCTGTTGCTGTTCAAGAACGGCAAAGTAGTCGAGCAGAAGGTCGGAGCGGTAGGCAAGACTGACGTGCAGAAAATGCTCGACGCCCACGTCGAAGTCGCAAAGTAACAACAAAGCCGGCTGCCACACGTTGTGGCCGCCGGCTTTCTCAAAGCCCACACGTCCCGCGCGTCATCCAGCGGTGGCCTAAACCTCCCTCAACACCTCTAAGTACTCGCTCAACGTTGCATTTAGACGCTCGTGCATAAACGTCTGGAACGGCCGCGCGTCGTCTTGCAACGACAGATGCTCTAAACAATCCAAATACGCCTTGCGATCTTCCGGCCGGACGGCCACGGGAGGATACCCTCCGCGCAAGAGAAGCAGATTCATCAATAGCCTCGCCGTGCGACCATTCCCGTCAGCAAACGGGTGAATCGCGACTAACCGCGAGTGGGCTTCGAAGCTCGGAGCAGGTTCGGGCTGTGCTCCGGACAGCCACTCGCCGAAGCTTTTCATTAACGACGGAAGCTTCGCTGCATTCGGGAAGACAACCGGCGAACCGGCAATCCTCCGCGGAAGGGTGCTGTATACGCCACCGATTTCCGGCTGGCTGCGAGCGACAATACGGCGGTGCAGTTCGCGCACGGTTGTCTCGTCCACAGGGGTCGATTGATCGGCTAACTCGCGCATCCAGAGAACCGCGTTGTAGTGGTCGACTGCCTCGAGATGATCGCGCAACGGTTTGCCGCCGACAGTAAGGCCGTGTTCAATCAGCTCAGCGGTTTCCCGCAACGTCAGCGTGTTGCCTTCGATTGCGTTCGACGTATAGGTGAGATCGACGTCATAGGATTTCTGCAGCGCAAGAAGTGCTGCGCGCGAGACTGGCCGCATCTCGTCCAGCCGCTTCTTCTTCGCTGCAATCGAACTCAACAAATCCGTCATGCGCCTTACAAATAGCATGCCTTAGTGGTGGCGATAGGGCATCACCGCGCGCCGAATACGGCAAACCCGCGCCAGGCCCGATGTTAAAATGAGCGTTTCGGCCTCAGGACGATCCTTTGACACCTTCCCAGACCAGACCGTCTCTCCTGCGCACAACTCCTAAGCCGGTTCAGCCAGTGGTCCTTCCTGCCGCCGAGTTATCTCCACTCAAAGTAGTTTCGTTCGGCTGCCTTTGGCTCTACGTGTTCATCCTGGTGAGCCGTGCGTCGGAGTTCATCGATCGCGGGGACAACATCCACATGGCGTTTGTTTCGGCTGGGCTGGCAACCGTGGGCGCGCTCGCGACGGGAGGCTTCCTGAAAGCGTTCACCCACCGAATCGGCATTTCGCTTGGGCTGTTTACGCTGTGGCTGCTGGTCGAAGCGCCGTTCAGTACGTGGCGTAGCGGCTCGTTTCAAAACCTGACCGAAGGCTGGCTGAAGTCTTACCTCACGTTCATCATCGTGGCCGCGTTGATCTTCTCGATGAAGCAGGTGCGCGGCTTATATCTCTCGATCGCGCTTGCCACCACGTTTGCTGTCGTCGTCAGCATGTTCGCCGGCGTCGAAAGTGCGCAGGATAGCCGCCTGGCAACGGTGGAAGGCACCTTCTCAAACGCGAACGATCTTGCTGCTCAGTTGCTCATGGGCCTGCCATTCCTGCTCTACTGCGCTGGCGATCGTGAGCGAAATATCGTCTTCCGGCTGATCTCCGTAGCAACCGTGCCGTTCCTGTTGGTGGTTGTGCTTCGCACCGGGTCGCGCGGCGGACTAGTTGCGGTCGCGGTGCTCGCGATCATTTACATCATCAAGACGACGATGGCGAAGCGCCTGCTGATGATAGCGGCTCTGACAGCGATGGTCATCGTCGCTCCCATGGTGATGTCGCAGGAAGTCAAAGATCGCTACATGGGGCTTTTCCTGAATGGCGGCGCGCAATTGAACGATGTGCAGGCCTCGGCGAAAGAAAGCGCGGAGACGCGAGCCAAGCTGATGGAAGACGCCTTCACGTTAACGAAGATGCACCCGTTTCTGGGGGTGGGCATCGGTCAGTTCGCGCCGCAAGCGGCTTACCTTGCGGCGAGCCGCGGCGAAAGCGCCGCATGGCGTCCAGCGCACAGCTTTATCTTTCTGGTGATGACGGAGACCGGCCTGCCCGGCGTGACGCTCTATTGCGCCGCGATCCTGTTCGCCTTTCTTGCTCTCTGGAAGATTTCAAAACAAGCGCGCTTGCAAAAGAATGCTGATGTGCTCGCGCTTTCCCGCACGCTGATTTTTTCGTATCTGGCCTTCACCATCTGCGCTTTGTTGAGCACGAACGCCTATACCTTCCATGTGCCGCTGATGTCGGGCCTGGTGATGGGTTTCGTGCGGTTTGCCAAACCGCTGCTGGACAGCAAGCCGAAAGTGGTCGAGGAGCCGCGCCCGCTGGGCCGTTATGGCCGCTGGCAGCCTGCAGCAAACGTCGCCCGCTAGTTATTTGCCGGACTTCGCCATGTTGTCGGCGATGCGTTTTGCCAGGTAGTTCACGACCTTCGCCTCATTCCGCGCGACCTCACCATACGCCTGCTTCAACAGTTGATCTTTGCGATTCAGCAGAACGGTTCGAATCTGCTGCTGCACGCGAGGGTCGTTGAGTTCGCGCTGACCCGCGGGCTCCTTCGAAATCATCTTCAAGATGCGATACCCATCTTCGTTGTGGATGATCTTCGAGAATTCGCCGGGGTTCATCGACAGTAGCAGCTTCTTTAAATCGGGCATCTTGTCGAATTGCGATTCCGGCAGATAGCCCAGATCGCCGCCCGACTGCGCGAGTTCCAGCATCTTCGGAGTAGTTCTGCGCAAGCACCGAAAAATCCTCGCCCTGCTTCAAGCGTGCTTCGATCGCCTGGATCTTCTGCACTGCCTGCTGCTCGTTCTGTGCCTTATTGTTTTGCATGTTGCTGACGGCCGTGGGAACGGTGGTCACGGCAATCTGCGCCAGTCGAATGCGCGGCTCGTGGAAGTTGAAGCTATTTTTGTTCTGCGTATAAAACGTAGTGACGTCCTGATCGGAGATGTTGATCTTCGACGTGATCTCTTTGTTGATCAGCTTTTGCAAACTCAGGTCGCGCCGCAGTTGCACACGCAGCTCTTCGAGAGTGATGCCGCGATTCTTCAGTTGCTTGTCGAACTCTTCTTTGGTGAACGGTGTGCGAATTTCATTGAGCTTGGTGTCCACTTCGGAATCGGTGGCCATCAGGCTCATCTTCTCAGCGCGCTGCAGCATGATCTCGTTGTCGATCATGGTTCGCAGCACGTCGAGCCGTTGCAGTTGCATCTGGTCGTCGTTGCTGGTGGTGGCGCCCGGCGCGAGTCCCGTCTTGATGGTGCGATCGAGTTCGCTGTAAGTGATGGGCCGGTTATTTACGGTTGCCGCAACGTCTGCCGATGGAGTTCTCGCGCAGCTAATCAGCGCGAGGCTCGCGACCACGACCCAACCAGAACGATTTAACATGAACACCCCATTATAATTACCGCGAGGGTTCATCGATTGCAGGTTGGCATCATCGGCACTGGCGCGATTGCGCACAAGCATGCACAGGCATATCGCAACATCGGCTTCCACGTTGCTGTTTGCTCGAATCAGAGCGAAGACAAAGGCCGCGCGTTTGCGGCAGAGTACGGGGCGCGCTATGTGCGCGACTGGCAGGATGTCTGCCGCGACCCGGAACTGGATTTCGTGGACGTGTGCACCTACCCTGATTTCCGGCTCGAGCCCGTCACGCTCTGTGCATCGCTCGGCCGGCACATCCAGGTGCAGAAGCCGATTGCAATTGACACAGCCGTAGCCCGCGAGATGATTCGCATCGCGCGAGACGGGCAACATTCTGCTGGGCGTGGCGAGCCAGCATCGCTTCGACGACGCAAGTCTCTTTGTGGCCGATGCGATCGCAGCAGGGCGGCTGGGCAAGCTGCTGGAGTGCGACTGCACGGTCAAGTGGTACCGCTCGCCCGAATACTATGCGCGCCGCGGGAAGGGGACGTGGCAAGTGGAAGGCGGCGGTGCGCTCATTAATCAAGCGATTCACCAAGTGGATCTGTTGCGCTGGTTCGCAGGGCCGGTAGATCAGCTCTTCGGATACTGGCAGTTAGGTGCGCGGCACGACATCGAGTCGGAAGACGTGGTCAATGCGGTACTGCGGTACCGCAACGGTGCGACCGGCGTGATCCAGGCTTCGACCGCCATCTGGCCCGGATACACAGAACGCACCGAGATCCACGGCACGCGCGGAACGGCAATCATTGCCGGCGACCGCCTGACGGTGTGGGATGTGCGCGACTACGAAGGGCCTGCGCCGCCGCTCGCGCACGACGTTGCATCGGGCTCGTCCGACCCTATGGCCATTTCACTCGAAAGTTTTGAACGCCAGTTCCGGGATTTCGGCGAAGCGATCCGCGACAGACGCAAGCCTGCCGTTGCAGGCGAAGAAGGGCTTGCCGCTCTCGAAATCGTTGAAGCCGTTTACCGGTCGTGCCGCAGCGGACAGGCGGTCTCGTTAGATAGCCTGTAGCTCTTCTTCGAGTGCCTGTTTGCGTGCAAGCTCGGCATAAGGACCGTCTGCGGCGACAAGCTGCGCATGCGTACCGCGCTCAAAGATTCTGCCGTGTTCGAGAACGACAATTTCGTCAGACTGCCGCACGGTCGAGATGCGATGCGAAATCAAGATCACGGTGCGCCCGCGCATGATGCCGGCGAGATTGTTCAGAATTCTTTCTTCCGTGACGGTGTCGACGCTGGCCAGTGCATCGTCGAGAATCAGAATGCGCGGGTCGCGCAGAATGGCGCGCGCGATTGCGGTGCGCTGCTTCTGACCGCCGGACAACGTAATGCCACGCTCGCCCACCATGGTGTCGAGGCCTTGCGGGAAGCCCGCGATATCGGAAGCAAGGCCGGCTAACTCCGCGGCTTGTTCGATCTGTTCGCGCGTTGCCGAGTCCACGCCGAACGCGATGTTTCCCGCGATCGTCGCGCTGAAGAGAAACGTCTCCTGCGGCACCACGCTGATCGCGCGCCGCAGATCCGCGGGGTCCAGTTCGCGGACATCGATCCCGTCCACGCGCACAGTGCCTTCGGTAGGATCGCTCAGCCGCGGAATCAGGCTGGCGAGTGTTGTCTTGCCCGAACCCGTATGGCCGACGATCGCCACGGTCTGGCCCGCTTCGATGCGCAGCGACACATCATCGAGCGCGCGGCCGCTCGCGTGATCGACGGTGACGCGATCGAACTCGATCTCGCCGCGCACATCGCCCAACGCCTTCGGTTGCGCGGGAGCTACGATCGACGGCCGCTCTTCCAGAATCTGATTGAGCCGCGCCAGCGACGCGGTTCCGCGCTGCATCAGGTTCACCACCCATCCGAGCGCGATCATGGGCCATACCAGCATCCCCATGTACGTGTTGAACATGACGAAGCTGCCGACCGTGATGCGGCCCGACACCACTTGTACGCCGCCGGCCCACACCACGATCAGGAAAGTGAGACCGATCAGCGATTCGAGCAACGGTTGGAACAGAGCCTGCACGCGCACCAGCTTGAGGTTCTGCGCAATGTAATCGCGATTCAGTGTTTCGAAGCTGCGCAGTTCGGCGTCTTCCTGCACGAAGGCGCGGATCATGCGCACTGCCGAAAGATTCTCCTGCACGCGGCTGCTGATGCCGGAGAACATCGCCTGAATGGCTTCGAAGCGCGTGTGAATGCGGCGCCCGAAATAGATCACGGCGAAGCTGACCAGCGGCGCCGGGAGAATGGCGAGCAGCATCAGACGCCAGTCCGACGCGGCCATGATGCCGATGGCCAGCGCGAAGGTGAGGGTGGTCTCGGTCCAGTACATGACGCCGGGCCCCAGCATCATGCGTACGGCGTTCAGATCGTTCGTGGCGCGCGCCATGATGTCGCCCGTGCGCGTCCGGCGGTAGAAGTCTGGCGAGAGTTCCGTCAGGTGACGGAACAGATCGTTGCGGTAATCGAACTCGATGTCCCGCGACACGCCGATCAGCACCAGGCGCATCCAATACTGAAACAACCCTTTCAGCACCGAGATACCGAGCAGCAGGAAAGCAAACCGCAGCACCAGGGCATAACGCGCGTGGGCATTCAGAGCATCGATCGCTTCGCGAATCACCAGCGGCAACATGGCCGCCGCTACATCCTTCATCACCAGCGATCCCATGCCGAGTGCAAAAGGGCGCTTGTATCGCGCGAGGTAAGGGCGGAGCGAGCGGTACGCCTCTTTCATTGCTCTATAGACCCGCGTCGTAGGCGAATGTCTTCAGCCATTCGTCGAAAAAAATCTTGCGTCCTTCGCGCGCATGCCACCAGCCATCGATGGGAAATGAACTGTCACCAGCGGAGGAGATGTGCACCTCCATGTCCGGCGCCTCGGCGCGAAAAATTCGCACGGCGCGATGAGTGTGGAAGTTGCTCGTGACCACCAGAACTTTATGCACGTGCATGCGGCGCAGCTCCTGAATCACGGCATGCGCTTCCTCGCGCGTGGAGTTCGCTGGGTAGGGAAACTTCACAAACGTGTTGGCCTTGCCGCCGTGCCGCAAAGCATAGTCGACGGCTAAATCGCTCTCGTGATAGCCGTACAGATTTCCCGATCCGCTGATGAGTGCTTGCGGCGCGTACCCCTGTTCCATCAGCGCCACCGCCGCCATGATGCGGGAACCGCGAAAGTCGCCGCCGAGCACCACGATGATGTCGCTGCGCTGTGGCTTTTCTGAAAACACGAGGACGCGCGCAAGTGAGGGCAGCCAATTCGCGCGCGTTGCGTACAGGACAACGAGGACAAGGAAGAAAGTGATCAGCGCGATCGGTAGTCTGCGCGTGTTGCGCCCGGGCACCCGCTACTTCTCGTCCGAGGAGTTCTTTGGATCCAGATGCCGCTCCTGCCGGAGCTTCTGGTAGAGGCGCTCAATGTCGGCCTCGTCTTCGGGTCTCAGAAAACGCTGACGGGGCGGGGCAGCGATGCGGCGGCGGTCTCCCGATGTCACCAGCAGTTCACCCCAGTACTGACTGTGCGGCATGCCGTCGATCAGCGAGTTGCGAGCCATACGGCGCAAAGAACGAAGCAGCGTTTTGCAGGAATCGAGATCGCCCGGATAGATCAGGGTGAATCGCGAATCGTCATACATCGTGATGCGCATCACGAGCGGCGATAACCAGCCGGTGCCGTCGAGGCGGCGGATGTCTGGCCAGGGGATGACGCGGCTACCCACGCGCAGAACGGACTCCTGCACTTCAACGGCTGGCAAGAAACCGAGTAGAGTCAACAATGTGGCGGTGAGCAGGAACAGCAACGCCGGAGCCAAAGCCGGCATCCAGAACCGGAAGCCAACCCACCCGGAGAACAATCCAAGGGCGAGAGCGACGAGGCCGAAAACGAGATAATGGCGGGCCGGCAGAAACCGAGTCATCTAAATTAAGTCCCGACTGATTTAAGACTACTCTCGCGCACTGAGCGCGTCAACGCGATAGTAGAGATGTGGGCGGTAGCCACTTACGCTTCCGCAGCTCCGCGTGCCGCGCGCCACAAATAATGCGCTCCGCTGGCGACCGTTACGGCTGCCGATGGCCACACCAGCCACGCGGCAACGGACGGCAGCGCTAACGCCGCGACGACTACACCGATCTGCAGCAGAGTGCTGAGCTTGCCGAGTTGGGTCGGCTGATATTTGCGATAGCTGGTGAAGAGCAGGCCCACGACGGAACCGGCCAGTAACAGCACATCGCGTGCGGCGACGATCACCACGAACCAGACCGCGATGCGGTGCATGTAGGCACACGCGACCGTCACGGCGACGAGCAGCACCTTGTCCGCGACCGGGTCAAAGAACTGGCCTGACTTGCTGGTCAGCCCGAGCCGGCGTGCGCTGTAGCCATCGAGGAAATCGGTGAACGCTGCCACTGCGAACCAGATTGCGGCGGCATGCCAGTCCGCGCGCAGAAGGAACCACACGATCACCGGCGTGAGCGCCAGCCGCAGCGCAGTGATGCTATTCGGCAGCATCGCGAGCGCGCGTGATTTACTTGCGGACATCGAGATCGCTGGTCATGAGTAGTGCCAGGAGAGCAGTGCGATCCGCGAGCCGATTGATCAGGACGGACTCATTCGCCGCGTGCGCGCCTTCACCGACCACGCCGAGACCGTCAAGCGTAGGAATGCCGAGTGCGGCAGTGAAGTTGCCATCCGAGCCGCCGCCGGTCATGGAATCTTCGAGCACGATTCCGACGCTTGCCGCATGCTGTTGCGCGATTCGAAACAGACGGCGGATTTGCGGCGTCGGCTCCATCGGTGGACGATTGAGACCTCCGGTGACTTCGATGCGGCAGCGCTTGTCGAAGGGCTTCAGCGCGCGCAACTTCCGGTCCAGCGGGGCCGCATCACTCAGCCTTCGAACGCGAATGTCGATGTGCGCCGAAGCTTTTTCCGCGATCACATTGGATCGAGTGCCCCCGGAGATCACGCCGGGATTCACCGTGACTCCGCGCTGCAGATTCGTGAATGAAGCGATTCGCTCTACCTGTCGAGCCAGTTCGACCACTGCGCTTGCGCCGGCTTCGAAATCGACTCCCGCGTGAGATGCTTTGCCATGCACTGTAAGCCGGTAATCGCCGACTCCCTTGCGCGCGGTTTTCAACTTGCCGGCGAGACCCGTGCCTGGCTCCAATACCAGCACCGCGCAGCTGTTCGCGGCATTGTGTTCCGTCAACGCGCGCGACGAGTGGCTGCCGACTTCTTCATCAGAATTCACCTGCAAGGTAAACCGATGCCGGACGGGTACATCCAGATCTCGCAAACATTCGACAGCCGCAAGGAACAGCGCCAGGCCGCCCTTCATGTCCAGAACGCCCGGCCCCCACAGGCGTCCCTCGCTCTCGCGAAATGGCATGCTGCGCAACGTGCCCGCGGGCCAAACAGTATCGGCATGTCCTAACACCAGGACGCGTTCGCGGCGCCCGCGCGCTGGCAACTGAATCTCCGCCTGCAGGTGCTTGCCGTACGCGCCGCCGCTCACCGCTTTTACTTTGGCGATACCGGCCATTTCAGTCGCAAGTAAGTCGCCGAAACGGTTCACCGCGGCCGGGTCGTCACTGGGCGACTCACACTCCACCAGGCGCCGGATGCGCGCCACGGTAGCGGGCTGATTTTGGCTGGCCCATGCGAATATCTGCTCGGAAAGCACAGTCCGTTATAATAGCCAGTTTCCATGCCCGAACTGGACATCAACGAGATCCGCCGCATTCTGCCGCACCGCTACCCGATGTTACTGGTCGATCGCATCCTTGAACTGGAGGCGATGCGCTGCGTGGGAATCAAGAACGTCACGGTCAACGAGCCGTTCTTCAACGGCCATTTTCCTGACTATCCGGTAATGCCCGGCGTGCTGATCATTGAAGCGATGGCGCAAGTGGCAGGCGTGCTCGTGCTGAACTCGGTGCCGGAGCGCGATTCGAAGTTGGTATTCCTGGTGTCTGTCGATCACGCGCGCTTTCGCAAGCCGGTGGTTCCCGGCGATCAACTGCGCATCGAGATCGACGTGCTGAAGTGGAAAGCGTCCGTCGCGAAGGTGACGGCGCGCGGGACCGTGCAAGGCACCCTCGTGGCTGAGGCCGAGTTGATGTGTTCGCTGCAGGATAAGTCGCCTCAACCGAAGCCCGTCGCATCGCCCGGCGCCTGACGATGCCGGTTCATCCGAGCGCTATTGTTGACCCGCAGGCCCGCGTTTCACTGAATGCGGATATCGGTCCAGGGTGCGTTGTCGGCGCACACGTCGAGATCGGCGACGGCACCCGCCTGATGGCGAACGTCTACCTCGAAGGGCATTGCTGGATCGGGCGCGACAACCTGATCTACCCTTTCACCACCATCGGAGTTGCGTCGCAGGATTTGAAGTACCGCGGCGAGCGCGCAGAAACGCGCATCGGTGATCGCAATACAATCCGTGAGTGCGTCACCATTCACCGCGGCACAGAGGGCGGGGGACTCGTCACGGAGATCGGCAGCGACAATCTGCTGATGGCCTATACCCACATCGCGCATGACGCCAGATTAGGAAGCCATCTGGTGCTGGCGAATGCCGTTACGCTTGCAGGCCACGTCACCATCGAAGACTGGGTCACGGTCGGCGCATTTTCCGGCATTCACCAATTCTGCCGCGTGGGCCGGCACGCATTCATCGGCGGATACAGCGTGATCACGCAAGATGTGATGCCATTTTCAAACGTCGTGAGCGAGCGCACCGCATCGGTGTTCGGTGCGAACAAGACGGGGCTGACGCGGCGTGGTTATACCGCTGACCAGATCGAGCCATTGCAAACAGCGTTGCGCATGCTGACCCACGCCGGCCTCAACACGTCGCAAGCCGTCGCGAAAATCAACGCCGAGTTGCCGCCCACGCCGGAGCTGCACGAACTGCTGACGTTCATCGCGGAATCGAAGCGCGGCGTCATCAAAGGATGAAGTACGGGCTGATCGCGGGCAACGGGCGCTTCCCGATTCTTGCGCTTGAAAGTGCGCGGCGGCGCGGCGATGAAGTAGTCGTATTCGCAATTAAGGAAGAAGCAGCGCGCGAAGTAGAGGCGCTCGCGACGCGCTGTTATTGGATCTCGCTTGGCGCGCTCAGTAAGCTCATCAGCTTGTGCAAAGAAGAGCAGATCACCCGGATCATGATGGCCGGCCAGGTGAAGCACGTCAGCATCTTCTCCTCGATTCAGCCGGATTGGCGGCTCGTGAAGTTACTCGCGGCGATGCAGAGCAAGAACACCACATCGCTGATCGGTGGCGTCGCGAAAGTTCTGTCCGATGAAGGGATTGAACTGGTCGCGTCCACACAGCTTCTACCGCAACTCGTCGCGCCAGAGGGCGTGCTCACTGCGCGCAAGCCGAGCAAAGAAGAGCTGGCGAGTGTGGAGTATGGGCGTCGTGTGGCTACTGCGCTGGCAGGTTTCGATGTCGGCCAGAGCGTTGCGATTTGCGATCGCGCTTGCGTGGCCGTAGAGGCAATGGAAGGCACCGACGCCATGCTGCGCCGCGCGGCTGAACTGGTAAACGGAAAGCCGCTGGCGCTGGTGAAGGTAAGCACCGGCCGCCGGCACATGCTGTTCGACGTTCCAGTGATTGGTCCCGTCACCATCGAGACCATGGCCGAGACCGGCACGACAGTGTTAGGAATTGACGCAGATCAGACGTTATTGCTGGATCGTGAGGAGTTGATCGAAGCAGCGAACCGGCATCGCATCGCAATCATCGCTGCCAAATAGAAAACGGGCGAGCCCGAGTGAATCGGACTCGCCCGTAGACCTGCGGCGAACTAGAAGTAGAAGCGCAAGCTGAGCTGCAGGTTCCGCACGTCTCCGGTTCTTGCCGGTGACCTTGCCGAACGATGCAGCTGGTCGGGTTGAAGTTTGCACCACTCCAGTTCGGGTGGTTAGAAGGCGTTGAACGCTTCGGCGCGGAACTGGAAGCCGATGCGCTCGGTGATCGCGAACTTCTTGAACAACCCAATGTTCCAGTTGTTGAAACCGGGGTTGTAGATCATGTCGCGGATGCCGGGCTGCAGGTTGAACGTGCCCTTCGCCGGTGCCGTGAAGATCGGCGTGCCGTCGGAGTTCGTGGTCTGAGAACCAGTACTGCGCCGGATCGTTCGATGCCGCCTGCGCAAACTGATCCGACGATCTGGGGCGTGCCGTTGTTCACCCAGAACTGGCCGATGCCGCAGCAGGCTGCCGTCCTGGCCGACGCCGGCATAATCGTTGCTGGTGCCGACGCTGCAAGGCGTGCCGGTCTGCGCACTGGATGATGCCGCTGACCTGCCAGCCGCCCAGGATCTTGCCCGCCAGGTTGTCTGCCGCGGAAGAACGGCAGCTCGTACAGGAAGTTGGCGATGAACACGTGGCGCACGTCGAACTCCGACGGGCCCCACAGGTTCCCGGCGTAGTAAGTGTCGGGAATGATGTCGCGCTGGTTGGAGCCGTTGTCCATGCTCTTCGACAACGTGTAGGCAACCGCCGAACAGCAGCCCTTTCGAGAAGCGGCGGTTCCAGGCTGACCTGCAGCGAGTTGTAGCGCGAACTCGCCACGTTGTCCGTTTCGCGGATCGAGTTGTAGCCCTTGTAGGGCCGCAGCGCATCGAGGTTCACGCCGGGGTTGGCCTGCGATCACGTGGCGGTGGTCGGCTGGTTGATGTCGGACTCGCGCTGCAGGTGCAGACCGCGGCGGCCCGACATAGCCGACGCTCAGGACCGAGTTGAAGGCAAGCTCGCGCTCCACGGTGAAGTTCCAGTTCCAGGCTTCGGGATTCTTGAAGTCGCGGCTCTGCGTGGTGACCGTCAGCGGCAGCGCTGTTGGTGGAAGTGCCGCCCGGGTTGTCGGCGT
The DNA here is from genome assembly GCA_963792655.1 of Bryobacterales bacterium. GTDB lineage: Bacteria > Acidobacteriota > Terriglobia > Bryobacterales > Bryobacteraceae > DOZZ01. Next base: position 142,080 of record CAWBWU010000003.1, on the reverse strand, counting down.
TGCCGAAGCGAGACGTTGGCGGTCGGCTGGAACGGCGGGTTGCCGCCCAGGAAGATCGGAGTCGCTCACGCCCAGGCGGGTGATAGAAGCGGCCGCCGCCGGCGCGAATCACAGTCTTGTCGTTCAGTTGATAGGCGATACCGACGCGCGGCTGCGATCTGATCCCACTGGATGTTCGAGTAGTAGTCGGATACTTGCCGCCGCGGAACAGGTAGTCGTACGCGCCGGACGTTGCTTCCGGGAAACGGCCCTTGGCCGAGTCGGGCCAGCCGCTGCCGGGAATCACCATGCCGTTGTAGCGATCGCCAGCGCCGGACCGTGATCAGTGCCCGTTTTCGGATCGACTGCGACGGCCTTGCGATGGATCGTAGAGCGTCGGATCGAAGACGATCATGTTGCCCCACAGCGCGTTGTAGGGAACGATCACCGTGTAGCGCGAAACCGTAGTTCACGGTCAGCTTCGGGCTGACCTTCCAGTGAATCCTGCGCAAACGGCTCATACGATGCTGCCGCGGAAAATCGTGTAGGCGCGCTGGCCGAGTTCGGAGTAGCTGTCGAACAAACCGAGCGCGGTGTTCGCAATGGCATTGCCGGAAGTCGGCTGGCCCGAACGCGTATCGGTGAACGTGAACTGGCCGTTCTGGTTGTTGGTGCAAGTGGGGCAGGCGCTGACGTTGATTTCGTCGTTGTCGTTCTCGCCCGAGCGTTCGAAGTAGAACGCCGAACTTGAACGTGTGGCTGCCCTTGATCCAGGTCAAGCTGTCGGAAGCGTGTAGATCGGGCCCGTGGAGTGCGACGGATACGGGCCGCCGTTCAAGCCCGGTGAGGCTCGATGATGTTCGCGGTCGGGATGCGGGTCGGAATCAGCTTGCCGTTCGGGAAGATGTACGGGTAGTTGATGCCCGCCGTGGTGCGGTCGAAGAAGTGCGCCGTGTCCACCGGGATGTACACGTCGTCCAGGCTGACCGTGGCGAGCGCTTCGTTCACCAGCGTGCGGCGTGATGGTCCAGACGTAATCGAGCGAGTTGGTCTGGTTCGGGCGGTTGAAGATACTTCGGCGTCTCGTCGGCGTGCCGTCGAGCGGCTGATATTCGAAGAACGCGTAGTTGTTGCGGCGGAACTGCAGGCGCTGCTTCTCGGTCACGTTGATGTCGACCGCGAGGGTGTCCTTGCGCTGATCCTGCGGGTGCAGCGCCGTGATGTAGTAGTTGCTGGTTGCCGTTGATGAGGCGTGGCCAGGTTCGGCAGCCGGATACGCCTTCAGAATGCCGAGGCCGTTCTGGCTGAGCTGGGTCGCCGGGATGATGTTGCCCGGGATACGGCTGCTGCCGGTGGTCGGATTCGTTCAGCTGAATCGCCTTGCCGTAGTAGATGTTCGACGGGTCAAGCAGTTCGCTGAAGTCGCCCTGGCGCATCAGACAGGCTCGGAACGGTCCAGTGACGCTGTATCGGTGAAGCGGTACCTCACCCATTCCTGGCCCCAATACCAGAAGATACTTGTTCTTATCGCTGTTGAACTTGCCGGGGATGTAAAACGGACCGCCGATGTTGTAGCCGTACTGGTTGTAGCGGAATGGGCGCGCGCGAAAGTCTGGCCGCGGCGTTGTGATTGCGCGTCCAGGTGTTGGCGTTGAATGCACGTTGTTGCGGACATATTCGTAAGCGCGCCGTGGAAATCGCTGGCCGCCGCTCCGGGTCAGGATGCGGATCTGGGCGCCGGAAGAGCGGCCGTATTCGGCCGCGTAGTCGGCGGTCAGGATCTGCATCTCCTGAGTGGAATCCACGTCCGCCGCGCCGAGGCTGGTGCCATTCGAACGGGTGCGGACTGCAGGAGCGCCATCGTAGGTGATCAGGTTTTCCGGGTTGCGCGAGCCGTTGAAGTTGCGACGGACCCTGGCTGAAGTTGAACGACAGGCCGGACAGGTTGCCGCCGCGCGCGCCGGGAACCAGGCTGGCCATGAACGACCGGGTTGCGGCCGTTCAGTTCCAGCGCGTCGATCTGCTGCCGGGTGATTAGCTTCTGCACCGAAGCCGATTCCGTCTGCAGCTGCGCAGCGGTTGCCGAGACTTCAACCGTTTCCGTGGCCGCGCCGACGGTCAACGTCGCGTTGATTTCAAGCGTCGAACTCGAGTCCAACTTGTTGTTGCGCGTTTCAAACTTCTTGAAGCCGGCCGCCTCAATGACCACGGAGTACACACCGGCCGGGATGTTGGTAACGGTGTAGACGCCGGCGTCATCCGTAACGACTTTCCGTTCGGTGCCCGTGCCTTGGTTGATTGCGGTTACAGATGCGTTAGGGACCACGGCGCCGGAAGGATCGCTGACGGATCCCCGGATGGTGCCGAGATCGGATTGTGCAAAGGCGCTGAAACCTCCAAACAGCACCAAGGCAAGTGATAAGACGATACGAATCAAACGAAGTTGACTCATTTGTGAACTCTCCTCGGAGTTGATAGCAAACATAGCTTTTCGCGGGCGGAGCAGCAGAACGCTCACCCGCTCAAAGACCCAACTGAAACATGCCCACAAGTTATATCAAAATTGATGTCACGGAGAAATGAATTGTGAAACGGTGAGATGGAATATAACGTCCGCGACGAAATATTCAGGATTCTGAAAACAATCAGGCCATTCGAACCACGGCTTTGCCGATGTTCTTGCCTTTCAGCAAGCCTCGAAACGCGGACACCGCGTTCTCCAGTCCGTCGGTCACGTCTTCGCGGTATTTGATCTTGCCGTCCCGCAGCCACCCGCTCATGTCCCGCCGAAATGCCGCGTTCTGATCAATAAAGTCCGTCACGATAAACCCGCGAAAGGTCAGTCGCCGCACCAGAATGGCACGCACGAGTTCGCTCGAGCGGTCCGGCCCAGGCGGTAAGCCGGTCGCATTGTATTGGGAGATCATGCCGCACACCGGCACTCGCGCGAACGGATTCAGCAGCGGCAGGACTGCATCGAAGACTTCGCCGCCTACGTTCTCGAAGTACACGTCAATCCCTTTCGGGCAAGCGGCGCCGAGTTCTTCCGCGAACTTGGAACTGCGCCGGTCGATGCAGGCGTCGAAGCCGAGTTCGCCGGTCACGTAAGCGCACTTTTCAGCGCCGCCCGCAACGCCGATTGCTCGGCAGCCGCGCACCTTTGCGATTTGCCCGACCAGTGATCCGACTGCGCCTGCAGCGGCTGCGACGACTACCGTCTCGCCCGGCTTGGGAGCGCCGATGGTCAGCAACCCCGCATAGGCGGTCAGCCCCGGCATTCCCAGGACGCCGAGGTGCCAGGACAACGGCACCCCATCTGGGTCCAACTTGCGCAAGTGTTGCGCTGGCACAACCGCATATTCTTGCCACCCGGTGTAAGCGTCGACAAAATCGCCGCTGCGCAGGGACGGGTCCTGCGACTCGACCACTTCACACACCGATGAAGCGACCATGACCGCGCCGATCGCAACGGGAGGCGCATAGGATGGCGCGTCGCTCATACGACCCCGCATGTATGGGTCGAGCGAAAACCAGCGCGTACGCAGCAGCACTTCTCCGGCGGCGAGCGGCGCCGTCTCGGCCGTCTCCAGCCGGAAGTCACTGTCCTTCGGCTCGCCAGTGGGACGTGAGGCGAGAACAATCCGGCGGTTGAGCATCGCCCGATCTTAAACTGCCGCGAAGGATTTCGCCATCCTCACGATTTGCAGCGAGTCTCCGTCCGCCAAGGGCACAGTGAGTTCTTCACAAGGCGTGTACCCTCGCGCCGCGTAAAAGGGAACGCCAGTGAGCGTCGCGCCCATCTCCAGCCGGGTGAATCCGGCTGATCTGGCGGCGGCTTCGCAGGCGTCGAGGATCATCGAGCCGATCCCTTTACGCGCGTGATCCGGATGGACAAAGAATGCCCGAATCTTAGCGGCATCGTGCGCGGGGTCAAGCAGTGAGTCTTGGCGTCCGTGAAAGTGGTCTCCACCGAAGAGAGTCTTGCGCCGGCTCCAGCCACCACAGCCGATGATGGCGACATCTGATTCGACCGCGAAGTAAGTGCCATCCGCGATGAGTGCGCTGTCTACGCCGTAGACGGAGTTCAGGGCCTGGTTCATCTGAGATGCCGTGTACTCCGCAGTTTGCAGCCCCAGGACGGAAGCTTCGATCAAGGCGCGAAGTTCGGGAATGTCGTGTTCGGTGGCGAGGCGAATCGCAAATGACGCCATGGGTTCTGCATATTATTGCAATCGAGAGTGAGTGGGGTGAGCTTCGCGCCAACGGCGACAATCCGTTGAGAGCCGCTCAAGTAGTTCCGGATGTTCGTCGATGAACTGCTTAGCCGCCTGGAGGAACGGCAGTTTGGCCGGAGGGCTTGCACGCCGCCTTTTGAGATATACCGGACGAACCCCAGGTCGCATCCTGCTCCTGCGGTGTCAGGGACCGAACAAGGTCAACGATTTCTTTGGTGGCCATCTGCCTTTGCCTTTCATTGCAGAATACCGCGCAACCAAAACAGGTGAAGGGTTTGCGAGCATCTGCCAGGAACGCGCGCATCCCATCTTTGCGCGTTACGCGTGATTTCACCATCAGTTCGAAGACATAAGCGGACTTCTTCCCATTCCCGATCGCCCAAACTCCTTGTGTCTATAGCTGGGCTACGATGTCCAGGCTGCGCGCGCCCACTCACAGTTTGCTGGCTGATGGTCTGCGCGTGCCGTCCACGAAAACGATAGTCGAGGTGATCTCTCCCCGAGCGCTCGCCTCGTCTTTAATCGCTACAAGCGTCTTCGCCTTCTCGCCCATCTGGCCGACATCAACCACGAGGTAATAACCTTTGAGCGTTTCCTCCGCGGTCTTATCAGCTGCCGGTGTAACCGGCCACTAGCTTTCCGTTACGCGATAATTTGATCTCGACTACCACGCGACCAGTGAATCCCAGCGACAGCTTGAAATCTACTGGGCCGTTTCCGGTATCAGCCTCCGGTGTGATGTCGACGTTATTGGCTTTGCAGTACGCGTATGCGACGGCATAAAACAGCCGTTGCACGGATTTCTCGGGTCGAGGCTCATCATCGAAGTACAGCTCTTCGGAATACCGCCGGTCCTCGATCAGGAACCTAAATTGCTCGATTATTTGTTCCACGACCTCTGAGACACCATTGATATCGGAGCGGGCGGCGGTCAGCTGAAAGGCTGCTCGGCTGCGAGCCTCGCAGCCCAGACCGCGCCAAAACAACTCTCCGGCGGGATCGCGTTGCGTGTCATATGGGTCCTTATCCACCTGATGCGATCACACTGATGAAAGTCCTGAAATGCCGCCTTGCTAGAGAGAGCCCACTTCTTCAACTCGGCCTTGTCCTTGAGCGTCTTCGGTCTCCCATATCGCAGCTATATCCAAGTTGAGCCGGTTCCTGTTCCCGGTTTTTAGCTACGACGTCTGAAAATCTGACCAGTCCTTAGCGATGGGCAGTTCCCGCAGAATATCGGTCGGCACGAGGATAATAGGGCATGGTTTTGAACGTACGGCTTTACGGGGAGATTTGCCTCATACGTTTGACCATTGCGCAATCGAAGCGTCCTGAACTCGCGAAGCACGCCTAGCGTTTCGAGCACCCGGTTATTGAATCTGAGCAAGTCGGCTAAGATGACATTGCCACCATGTCACAGATATGACTGGTCCGAAATCTCCTCGAAAAGGGCCATGGCAACAAACAAGTCCGGGTCCTCTACTCCAAGTCTACGATTTCATTCCCTGGTTGGATCATCTGATCCGTCATCGCATCGCCGGAACCGCTACCGGCAACTGAGCCCGCGCCGTATCCGAGGCACGTCCATTTCGACTTCGGAAAGGACAATGCGCGAAATGCGGCTTTCCATGGTGCATCGTTGTGCGCTTTGCTTCCTCTTAGAAGTTTGATGACGGTGTTGAAGTACCGGTTGTACGTGTTGCGTGCGCCGTCTCGAATTTCGTCGTTCGCGCTTGCCTCCAGCAGCAGGGGGCCCATGAAGAGTTGGGTGTACACTGAGCGTCGGATTCAGAATCCTAGTTCGTGCAGGGCTTCGTCCGCTATGCCAAGCTGATCCGAGAAAGAATCGGGTTCGTCAGTTTAGTCCATAGCTGGAAATCACCTCTCTCTGGATTCGGCTATTACGCGCCGCTGCTCGGGCAGACTCAAGAGCGGCTCTTGCGGTCTGGCAGGGCCACGTGTCCCAAACATTTCTCTGCAGAAATGTTGTAACACATGATGAAAGACTTTATCATACTTACATGGAAGATATCGCCATGCCTTCGGCCTTTCCCGACCTCGACTTCCACGCCTATGGGGTCGCCGCGTCTGGATCATTCATCCCGATCATGAGCGAGGAGAATCTATTCGACCCGCAGGAAAAAAGACGGCAGTTCGAATGGTCATGGCAGGCAGTGCGCTACCGATATCGCAACTGCACCGAATCCTGCGAGGAGTTTCGGTTGTTGCTGCAAAATCCCAGCCAGAGCTGGCAAAACGGCTGGGGAGATGAGGAAACTGCTGTATAAGCTTGAACGTAGCATCGACCAGTTCTTCATGAGTGCACTCTCGGTATTCGACAGCTTTGCGTTCGCCCGATACCTCGTACGGAACGCTCTGAAACCGGCAGCTTTTCTAAAGTGGCCAACCCACGCGAAATTACACGGAGTACAACGGCAAGGGCGTTCGATTCCGCGTTTCCGCAGGAGCGAATAACGACGTTCCTTGCCGGGCTTGCGAACGATTCAGCCTTTCAAGGAATCGAATGTTGAGAAACCAGATAGGTCATGGCCCGAGCGGCCGCCGAAGCGTCCGCGGATGGGGGACAACGAATGAGGATGGTACTCACGCGCAAAGGCGGGAAGAGACATGGCATCTTCCCGGTGCAGCGCAACCGCTTGCATTTAACGACGGAATGCTGCAACGGCAACTTCACGACATCAACCTGCTACTCGTGGACTTGTCATCGGCTGCACGGGATTTTGCCGAACAACATCATCCGCAATCGGCGTCCACTGTACTAGCCGTGTGATCACAAATTCATCGCTCGAAGAGAAACCGACGGGTTGGGACATCACGCCGAAACGCTGACTCACTCCCGAGGATAGATCTGATCTCCGGGGTTTCCAGGCAATCCGTAATTGGTCTACTTGGCCCGCCACTCGGAACCCGCCTTCTCCGCAATGGCGAATGCCCCGCAGCAAAGGTCGCCTCCCCGATCCCCAATGAGACAATAGAAGGTTGAACAAAATCCGTGTAGCCGTCGCGGGGGCCGGGCATTTTGGCGCTCATCATATCCGCGTCGTCTCCCAATCGCATCGCGCCCAACTAGCTGCTGTGGTGGACCAGGATCTGGCTCGGGCCGAAGCGGCTGCCGCGCCGCATGGATGTCCTGCGTTTGCCGATTACCGTCAGCTGCGCGGGATCGCGGATGCCGTGATCCTTGCGGTGCCGACTGTCGTGCACAGTTCGATGGGTTGCGAGCTGATGACGGCCGGCCTAGACGTTCTGGTGGAGAAGCCAATCGCGCCTGACCTCGCGTCAGCCCAACTTTTGCTGGAGACTGCGGAACGCTGCGGCCGCATTCTGCAAGTCGGCCATCTGGAGCGGTTCAATCCCGCAGTGCAGGCTCTCGAGCGCGCCGTGCATTTGCCGCTTTTCTTTGAGATTCACCGTCTCAGCGAATTCACGCCGCGCAGTCTGGATGTCGATGTCGTGCTCGATCTGATGATCCACGATCTCGACATTGTCTTGAGCCTCGCCCAAGGCAAGCTGGAAGAGATTCGCGCCTCGGGTATTTCGATTTTGTCGTCACGCACGGACATCGCCAACGTGCGCCTTCAATTTGACGATGGGGCGATCGCGAACCTGACGGCAAGCCGTGTTTCGCTCGAAAAAGTGCGCAAGTTGCGGCTTTTCCAGCCCGGACAGTACCTTTCGGTCGACTACAACCGTCAGGATTTTGTGGCGGTTTCGATCGACGAAGAGCGGCAAATCGGATTCAGCAAGGGCGATGTGACCAAAGGCGAGCCGCTTGCGCTGCAATTCGACGCGTTTCTCGATTGCATCGAGCAGCGCAGCGTGCCGAAAGTCAGTGGCGCAGTCGCTGCTCGCGCGCTCGAACTCGCCCTCGCGATCAACCAGAAGATCGAGGCCCATGCGGCGCTCGTGGCCGCCACCATTGCGAAGACATGCCCGGCGTAGTCGAAAACTTGCGCGAGACCGATGCGGGTCCCGAGTTCCTGCTCGACTGGGGCGCCACGCGTGATCGATCTTACGTGCGGAATGCGGCCGCGGGCTCGGCGGTCGTTCACCTCCTGTTGATTGCCGGTCTGATTGCCACGCCTTCGCAACGCGTCGTCCCTCATGAAGAGCGGCCGGTGCCGCACCGGGTGACGCCGCTGGTGGATCCTCCGACGCAGTTGACGCAACGCGAGCGCAACACCGTGAAGCCGTCGAAGAGCATCAATCTGGACGCGCTGCGCCAACCAACTCCCAAAGTGGTACCACCACCGCCGCCTGTCGTCGCCAAGGTGCAGCCGAAGCCGACGATGGCTCCTCCGCCTGCACCGCCGCGCGTCACTGCGCAACTGCCGAAGCCCAATGCGGAGCCTCCGAAAATCGAGCCCGCCGCGCCGCCGACCGACAAAGCTGCCGGGATATTGAACAACATCACGCCGCCGCCCGTCCAAACCGCGCAACAACCGAAGCTCGTTCTGGAGACGCCCTCCGCCCCGAAGCCGGCGCCGGCACCGGCTGGGAGCCTGGCGATGCCGAACTCCGCCATCGAGCAGGCCGTTCGCAACCTGTCGCACGGGGGAGGGAGCTCAAACACCGTGGGCGATCTCTCGAGCGACATTTACTCGGCGCCGAGCCGCGTTCCGACGCCCGGTCCTCCGCGCGCCGGAGTGCAGTTAAAGAGTGACCCGATGGGCGTCGATTTTAAGCCGTACCTCTTGGAGGTGCTGCAAGCCGTGCGCCGCAACTGGTTCTCCGTGATGCCGGAGAGCGCCCGGCTGGGTCAGCGTGGGCAGGTTGTGCTGATCTTCGGCGTGAGCAAAGACGGCAGAATCACTAAAGTGGTGTTCTCGACCGAATCCGGCGCGCGCCCGCTTGACCGGGCCGCGGTCGCCGCGCTCAGCATGTCCGACCCACTGCCACCGCTTCCGACGGGCTACAAGGGCGCGAGCGTCGCCTTGCAGTTCACCTTTCAGTACAACGCTCCACCGCACTAAAGATGGAGCGCCGCTTCTGGTATGCGATGGCGGCCTACGCGGTGCTTTGCTGCGCGGGGTTGATTGTACTGACGGGCAAACTCCGCATCGCGATGATGATCCTGCTGGCCGGGTTTGTCGCGCGAACGGTGATTGCGCGGTTCGCAAATCGATAGCTTGTTCCGGTCCGGCACACGATGTTCCAGATCGGTACTCAGGATGGTACTGGACATCGAACTGCTACTCACATGTTAGTTGAGATAATCGATGTAACTTGATGCCCAGTAAATAATTACCTGCACCATAGAGCGACTGGTCAGGTGCATGCCTTTACACTGGCATGCAAGCCGCAACCACCCCAGCATTCGCACCAATCGTAGAGAACACTGAACTCCGGGACCAGATTGTACTGGAGCATTTATCGCTGGTCAAAGCGATCGCCGTGCGAGTTCACGAGAACTTGCCGGTTCATGTGGATCTCGACGACCTGGTCCATGCCGGCGTGCTGGGCTTGATCGATGCGGCAAGCAAATACAACACCACCAAAGACGTCGCGTTCAGCGCTTACGCCAAGCACCGCATTAAAGGCGCGATCCTCGATAGCCTGCGGCAGTTGGATTGGGCTTCGCGCGATATGCGCAAGCGCCATAAGCAACTGGAGTCCATCACGCGGGAATTGGCGGCCACCACGAGCGAAGCGCCTTCGGAAGCCGTGATTGCGGAGAAGATGGGCGTCGGCGTCGAGAAGTGGAGGCGCATGGCTCTCGAAATGAGAGTCGTCGGCATCACGTCAGCCACGCCGCGCGCCGAAGATGAGAACCAGTCCGAGCCGGAGTTCCCCGAGCGCGCCGATTTCCAGCCGGACGCGATCTGCGAACGCAAGCAGATGGCGGTGGCTCTCGAGAGCGCTATGCGCACGCTGCCGCAGCGTTACCAGAAAGTGGTGTTCCTCTACTACTCGAAGGATCTGACGATGCGCGAAATTGGTGGCGTGCTCGGCATCAATGAAAGCCGGGTATCGCAAATCCACAAAGCCGCGCTGAGCCGGATGGCGACGGCGTTGCAAACCGCTGGGATCGAATCGGTCGAAGCGCTAGTGTCGCGCTGAGCGGAGAGCCAGCACCGCGTTCAAGCCGCCGAAGGCGAACGAGTTCGATAAGGCGTACTCCACCTGCTGCGCGCGCGCCGTCCCGACGATCAGGTTCAGATTGCATGCCGGATCCGCTTCACGGAAATTCGCAGTAGGAGGCAACAGTCCGCGCCCGATGCCAAGGATAGTAGCCGCTGCTTCGAGCGCACCCGCAGCGCCCAGAGCATGGCCATGCATCGACTTGGTAGAACTGACCGCTATCTGCTCCGTATGCTGACCGAATAAACTGCGAATGGCTGAAGTTTCCGTTGCATCGTTCGCCGTGGTTCCGGTGCCGTGAGCGTTGATGTAGCCGATCTGCTCGAGGGCGCAACCGGCATCCTTCAACGCCATGCGCATCGCGAGCGCCGCGCCTGCGGCTGACGGTTGAGTAATATGCGCGGCATCCGCCGACATACCAAAGCCCGCAATTTCACCGTAGATGGGAGCGCCGCGCGCAACTGCCCGGTCCCATGCTTCCAGCACCAACATGGAACTGCCTTCGCCCAGCACCATGCCGCTGCGGTCTTTGGAAAAGGGGCGGCACGTGTCGGGCGAAACCACGCGCATCGCTTCCCACGCCTTCAGAATCCCTGGGCTGAAGGGCGCTTCACTGCCGCCAGCGAGCGCAATCTCGACCATGCCCGACCGCACCATACCGAACGCAGTGCCGATCGCATGCGAAGAAGAGGAACACGCCGTCGAGATGTTCATGCTCGGTCCCGTGATCCCGAACTCCATCGAGATGCAGCTCGCGCCGGCATTGCTCATCGTCTTCGGGATCATCAGCGGACTGACGCGCGGCCGTCCGAGCTTATACAGCTCGACGAAGCCTTCGTCCTGACTGGTCTGGCCTCCCACGCAAGAGCCCGTCACGATCGCGGTGTTCTCCCGCAACTCCGAGGTCCACTCGATCCCGGCATCGCTGCATGCCTCTCGTGCGGCAATGACGGCGAACTGCGCGAAACGATCCATGTAGTCGGCCGTCTTCAGTTCGAAGTAGTCTCCCGGCTGATAATCCGGGACTTCCGCGCCGTTGCGAAATCGGACGGCTGCTCGCGTCTGTTGATCGGATCGGTCCAATGCCGCTTCGGCATGCGGCAATGCTGCTCCAGAATTCTTCGCGCGTTTTGCCGATGGCGGAGATGACGCCGATTCCGGTTACCGCGACGCGGCGCATTTGTTGCTAAGCGACGGCGGGCGGGGGAGCACCGGCCGCTTTCGCTTCGACCAGCGTGCGCACGCCTCGCACCATGTCGTGAACCGAGCGAATCGAGCGCGCCGCTTCGTCGGGGATCGAAATGTCGAACTCGTTTTCGAGAGCAAAGAGAATGTTCACGCCGTCCATAGAGTCGATATTCAGTTCTTCGAAGCTCTTGTCCTCAGTTACTGTGTCCACCGGAATGCGCTGCGTTTCGGCGATGGTGCGGAGTACGCGCTCTGTCAGTTGATCGGGCATAGCAGTTGAGGGATTGTAACGAAACGATAGCCTTGCGCGCGCAGTTCAGGAATCAGTTGCGACACTGCGGCGATGGTAGCGCTGATATCGGGGTTGGCGTTTAATGCGCGGCCATCATGCAGGCAGACGATCGCCCCGTTCGCGGCTCGCGCGAGCACGCGGCGGACGATGTTGCTGGCGCTGAGCTTCCAATCGCGAGCGATTACCGTCCACATCACGCCGGTCAGGTTGAGTTGGGATTGCATGGCGCGAAAGCCGGGCCACCGAATGCCATAGGGCGCGCGCATATATTCGGGACTGACCGACAGCGTATCTTCAATCGTTTGCTGCGCACGTCGAAAGTCGTCTTCGATGAAAGCCGGCGAGCAGAATGAAAAGTAAGGATGCGTATCGCTATGGTTGCCGATTTCATGTCCCGCGGCCCGCACCTCGCGCGCAATTGGCGCGAGCCTGCGCACGTTGCCGCCGCATTGAAAAAAAGTAGCGGGCGCATCGTTCGCCGCCAAAACGCGTAACAGCTCCGGGGTGCTCTCGCTCGGTCCATCATCAAAAGTGAGCGCAATCGCCGGACGATCGGCCGGCCCGTGCCAGACCGATGGCCCGAAGACTTGCGAACTTTTGCCGCGAACCGCGTAAGCCATGCCGGCCGCGGAGATTGCCGTTGTTAAACCAAGCAGCGGGGCGGAACGCATTGAGGTCGATGTTAACAGGCGCGCGCCGTTCGACGCTAATGAACAGTGCGCGTCTTGCGATTCATGTAGTCCATCAACAGGTACTCGCCAAGATTGTGCGGCGTCGCGAAATAAGCTTTGCCCCGGCAGATCTCGGTAACCTTCTGAACGAAGTTCACCAGGCCATAATCGCTCGCCAGCATGAACGTGTTGATCAGGATGCCCTGCTTCTTGCAGCGGTTCACTTCTTCCAGCGTTTTGCTGATCACCAGGGGATCGAGTCCAAAAGCGTTGCGATAGATGCGCCCGTCTTCGAGCGTCAGCGCCGACGGCTTACCGTCAGTGATCATCACGATCTGGCGCATGTCTTTGCGTTCACGCGCGAGCAGCTTCTGCGCCAGGATCAAACCGTCTCGGGTGTTGGTGTAGTAAGGCCCCACCTGCACGCGCGCGAGTTGACTGACGTCCAGCTCTTCGGCGGAGTCGTGAAACAGCACGCAGCGCAGCGTGTCGCCCGGGTACTGCGTGCGGATCAGATGAGCCAGCGCCAGCGCGACTTTCTTCGCGGGCGTGAAACGGTCCTCGCCGTACAGAATCATGCTGTGGCTGCAATCGAGCATCAGCACTGTCGCGCAGGAACTCTGGTACTCGCACTGATGCACATGCAAGTCTTCGTACTCCAGATTCAGCGGAACCTGCGCGCCTTCGCGGCGCACCGCGTGAAACAGTGTCTCGCTGATGTCCAGGTTCAACGTGTCGCCAAACTCATACTGCTTCGATGAGCCGGAAGACTCGATGCCCGTGGCCAGATCGCGCGTGTCATGCCGCCCGAAGCTCGATTTGCCCAGCGACCCGAGCAGGTCCTTGAGCGTCTTGAAACCGAGGAAGTCGAGCGAGCGGTCCGTAACCTCAAAGCGCACTTTGCCTTCGGGGCCGTTGCCCGATCCGCCTTGCGGCTGTTGCTGCTTCTGCGAAGGCTCTTCGATGGTGATGTGGCCTTCCTGCTCGAGCTTCTGGACCAGATTGTTAATCAACTGTTCCATCTGCTCGGGAGAAAGCTGTTGCAGCTTCTCCATCATTTGCTTGATCTGGTCGTTGTCAAAGAGCTCGCCGCTTTCGAGCGCGCGGCGGATGGCGTCTTTGAGCGCGTCCATATCGTTGTCGTCGAACTCACCCCATTGCGAATAGGGCGAGTCGAAGCCGGATTGCAGCAGAAAATCGGAAAGCGCCTTCAGCAACTCCTGCGCGTCGATGCCGAAGTCGTCACCGTTGTACTTTTCGTACTTGACCCATTTCATTGAGGGCCTGCTTAGTTGAACTGACGCTTGCGGCGGTCGCGTTCGCGATCCCGTTCGCGGCGCCCGTTGCGTTCATCTTCATCGCGAGTCTCGCGCTGCTCGCGGCCCTGACGCCGGTCTTCGCCCAGGAAACCTTTCTCTTCGCTGCGGCTGATGCGGCGATGCGCATAAAGACCTTCGAGGATGAATTCGGCGGCGGAGGCGCGGAGCGCATCCGACTCGCTCTCACCCAGCCCGAGTGCGCCGGTCTTTTCCATCAGCCCCTGAATGGCCCCGAGCTGCGCAACCATCTCCGCGGAACTCACGCTTTCGTCCATCTTGAGCGAGCCGCCGAGATCGAACCACTGCACGATCGAGTTCAGGTTGACGCCTTCGAAGTAGCGGTCGAACACCTTACCGACCGCGATCCGGATGATCTCGCGCGCCACTGCATCGCCGCCCTTGAGCTCGCCTTCGTATTCAAGCTCAATCTTGCCGGTGACCGCAGGCAGCGCGGCGTACACATCCAGTACTCGGGGCACCACGGCCGTATCGCCCACCAGCAACGCGCGACGCTCGGCGTTCGATGCGACATTCTCCAGCACCGAAATCGGCAGGCGCTGCGAAACGCCGGAACGTTTGTCGACACGCTTATCTTCACGTGCGCTGAACGCCAGTTGTTCTGAAATCTCCGCGATGAAGGGCGGCACTTCGAGCGGCAATGGCGACTCGCGTTTGAGCCAGGCTTCCTGCAGAGTGATCAGCAGGCCTTCTTCGAGCGTGCCGGGATAATGCGTGCGAATCTCGCTGCCGATGCGATCTTTGAGCGGCGTGACAATCTTGCCGCGCGCCGTGTAATCTTCCGGATTCGCAGTGAAGACCAGCAACAGATCGAGCGGCAATCGTACTGGATAGCCTTTGATCTGGATATCGCCTTCCTGCATGATGTTGAACAAACCGACCTGAATTTTCCCCGCAAGATCAGGCAGTTCATTGATGGCGAAAATTCCGCGATTCGCGCGCGGCACCAGGCCATAATGCACCGTCAGTTCATCCGAGATGTCCTGGCCGCGCCGTGCTGCTTTGATCGGGTCGATGTCGCCGATCATGTCTGCGATGGTCACGTCGGGTGTCGCCAGTTTTTCCACGTAGCGATCTTCGGCGCGCAACCATGCGATCGGTGTCGCGTCGCCCATCTCCGCAATTTTGTTGCGTGCATATTGAGAGAGCGGCTTATAAGGGTTGTCGCGAATCTCGGAGCCCGCGATGTAAGGCGTCACCGGATCGCAGAGGCCGGTCAACATGCGGATCAAACGCGTCTTGGCCTGACCGCGCAAGCCCAGCAGAATAAAGTTGTGCTTCGATAACAGCGCGTTCACCACTTGCGGGATGACGCTGTCTTCATAGCCCACCAGGCCAGGGAAGAGCGTCTCGCCGTTCTGCAATTTGGTGATCAGGTTTGATCGAATCTCGTCTTTGACGCTTCGATCCCGCAGAAAACTTTCAGAATATTGGCTCGCACGCAGCTCGCCAAGGGTGCCGGGCAACTCCGAGTAGGATGGCATGGGTCTACTACCGACTGTGATGCCCCGAGTGTAGCAAAGGGTGGGAAAACGCTTGTGAGAACGCGCGGGAATGTTCCTCAGCGCGCGCCTCCGCTTCACCAACCGGGTCCAGTATGCGTCAATTTCCGTGTCTCAGTTGAGGGGTGCAGTCCCGGGCGAAGCTGATTCACTCGATTGCCTGGTGATTTTCGAGGCTGTTGACCGGCTCAGGCCATGAAAAAGGATGGTCGGCGGCACATGGTTTTCCGGCGGTGGCGGGAGCATTTATTGTTTTGCCAAACGAACCTGGGGCGGGAGAAGTGATTTGTTTCGTTGGTGATGGCGCGCATGGTTGGAGTGGGTGCTGCGCGCGAAGTTCGTAGAAGTGTTTATAGGCGCGGTGGTACATGCGGTGGATGCGGGCTTCGTAGCGTTCGAGGACGGTGATGGACGAAGTCATGCCTTCAAAAGCATTGGCGACGCAGCCTTCATCGGGGCCTTCCCAATCTTCCGCGTGCTTGTCCACCAACTCGGTCTCGATTCGGCGAATGCGGCGCAGCCGCCATTGCAAGAGGGCCATCTCTTCGACGGCCTGGTGTTCGAGATGGTCCTGGGGTTCAAACCTCTCGAGGTACTGATCCACCAGTGCTTGAAATTCGGCAGGGTCTTCTTTCACGAGGACGATGGTCTTCGAAAGGATGCCGTGGCGCATGGCATTGCCGGCACTGCGCGCTTTCCCGGCGGTGGTGGCGGGCCCTTTGGATTTGGCGCCGTTGGCGCGCGAGGACTGTTGTTGCTTGCGAGTGCTCATACCGGCACTAGCGTGGTCTGGGGCTTTCGACGGGGGGCGGTATGGGGTGTGGAGGGTGATGGGGGAGTTGGAGTTATAGATTTTGCTTGGTTGTGAATGGATTAGGGGGAAATGGGGGTTGTTCCGTCTGTCACCGATTCCCCGCTGGCTAATCTCAGCCAGCCATAATTGAGGTTTCCGAAGTCGGAGAAGTCCAACGAGACAGGACAGCCAACGATGAAGACGAGCCGCGCTCACCAAGGGGATTCAAGAGGGCATCCCATCGGGCCGCCAGTCGAGAGCAGCGGTGCGCCTAACGGTACTCCGCACAAGGGTGTGATCACGCCGCCCCCCGCGCGCGCCCTCGCCCGCTCCGTGCGGTTCTGCAGAACCGAACTTAGACTAAGATGTCAGAATGCGCATAGTTATAGGTATTCACGGTGTTGGCAATGCAATCTCCGGCACAATGCGCAAGGAACTGGAACGGTCTCTGGCGACGTTCGAAGCCGACACCCTTGTAGAGGAGATTTACTGGAATGAAATTGCGCTTTATCCCATCTCCGACGGTCTATTGCAGGTCTCTTCGGTGCTTCAGTTGCAACTAAGCTTCGATACGCATGTACTGCATGCTTGGGAGACTTAGGGCAAACACCACTCTCCCAACTTCTCAGGGCTATTCGAGGAATTGTCTTCATGGCCGCAGAGGTGGGATTGGTTGCTACTTCAACAGCCATATTGTGGTCGCCACCCCTAGTCATTTTATTTGATGGCATTAGTTCTCTCCTTGGAAGCAGAACCTTTGTGTCGCTTTCGTCATCGATTAAGATAGGATCGACCGCCGGTGTACTAACGCTAATCATACTAACAGTGTTTATGATAGTGGTTTCTGCCCAAGCGGCAGTGTCGAGGACGTGGCTACCAATACGGACTGGGTTCAGGCAACTTGTCATCTTCTTGCTTCGACCATTCGTGCTCATCGTTTACTTGCCATTGGCTATGAATTGGAAGTTCGTCCTGCGCAACCTAGTGTTGCCTTGGAAGCTCTTGATTTGGGCGTCTGGGGATTTGTTGCCGGTTTTGGTCATCTGCTGGTACGCAAACCTGAGTAATACGCCGATTGATCCGCTCGGTTTGATGGGCCGAATCTGGGCGACCGCTTTGATCGCAAGTGTCGTTGTTGGAGCTTTGGTGCGGCGGTTCGCCGGGCCGGCACTCAAGATCTTGCTCGATATCTTTCGGTATATATCAGATCCGCACTATCGAGTGTAAGTATCAGCAATACGTAGAACGAAGGATCGCCATAATTCAGCAGAGCTTCCACCCTGAAGAATTGATAATTGTAGGCCACAGCTTGGGAGGCGTGATCGCGCTGGATTCCCTTGTCAATTCCCGTGTTTGGACAAAAGCAGATAGAGTGACGCTGGTTACTCTAGGTACCCCCGTAAGACGTTTTTTCTTTTACTTTTTCCCTAACATGTATTTTCCCGATACTGCGTCCTTATGTACGTCGAGAATCCGAGCCCGAATAGGCGCTTTTAGATGGCTAAATTGTTATAGACGGTTTGACTATATCGGGACTAAACTCCTGCTTCCTGAGTTGTCGGGGACGTCTGAGTGCGTCGTGCCGAAATCCGGGAGATCCCTTCGCCTGCACGTTGGTTACGTAACTGATCCTAGCGTTCGGGACACGGTGCTCGCCAACTTGTCTAAACTGGTTTATTCGAGCGGTGACTCTGTTCGACGATTGATAGTGCATCCGGGAGCAAGGAACTCCCTGGGTGGGCAGAGCGATCGCGAGATTGGATGGGACAGGCAGCGGCGATAGCCTTCTACATAGGTATGGCTGCTCCGGTTGTTTTCGGACTGATCGAAGGTGCGAGAAGTAAAACCAGTGCTCTCCATGAGAATCAGCGTCTTTTGAGCGGAACCATTAATAAGGGTGTTCCGTCCACTGCGGAAGTGCGCTATCGGAGTGACGTACTTGGCTCAATTAACTCCGGAGCGGTGACTATTTACTTCTTTTCGTACCAATACATTGGCCCCGATGGTAAACACCGGGACCGTGAGATTGAAATGGGCGGCACACAGTCGACTGCATGAGTCCGAGCCCGATCCTTAGATCTGGATAGCTGGCGCTTCAATCCGGGTCAACTCAAGGCTTTCTCACCAGAGCGCCAAAAGCGAAGCGGCTAGAACCGTGCCCGTATTAGTTAATGTTAAGTTGAACGACATTTTTCGAGATTCCTACCATGCTGCCGAAGATGGGCATCGGTTCAATGCTTATTGCGTGGCTTGGATACACACTTTTTTCCGGCGCTTTGGTCTTGGCGACAACACTTGTTTGCTTTTTGACCTTACCTGTCGTCGGTGCGCTGAATAAGAGCCGTTCAGTCATCGATGGGGTCGTCAAAACTTTTTCGTAAGATTCGCAAATCGAGCGGGACGAAACCAGTTTCGCCTGCTCAGGTCATCCTTGTCATTGAGTCCATTTCCTGCCCTCACAAACTCACCTCTTCAATAGTAGAAGCTCGAGAAATGCAACGACTCGGGTAAAAAGCATCACAAAGAGCAAAGCCTAATTCGATCTTAGTTGCCTCAGAAAACATTGCTTTTGGCCACCGCAACGACCTTGGAGCAACGGTACCGCGAAGCCCGACGCGTCAAAGAGAGTGGAACAACGCCGCATAGCACTTCTCGGGTTTACTTGCCAGCGACGTTGTAGCTAAAAATGAATTCCACGTAGGGGTCGCGACCGCCTTGTAGTCTCTTCATCGTGCTCGAAACAGCCGAGTTGGGGCGAGACGTCCAAGTCCGCGAGCGTTTTTCCTTGGGGGGCCGTCCCGGCGACTTCGCGTGATCGCGTCTTCAGCGGATCTGTGATCGGGAATGTCGTCGTGATGCGCCCCGCTCAGCAGGTCCATTTAGAAGTAGAGTTTTCCTTCCCAACGGTCGCTTTCTGCGATGAATGCTTGAATGCCAGTTGGTTCACCAGCCTGGCCGATGCACGAATTTTAAAGATTGAAAACTGGCGAGCCGACTATAACCAACATCGTCCACACCCAGTTCCCTGAATTATCGAACTCCTTCGGAGTTCGCGGCGCTGCTCCGCGAGCAGCAGAAAGAACCAGCTAAGATGGAAGGATTCCACGTGGCCGTTTTGCATTGGTCGGCCCGGCTTGATGTAGCGCAGCAGGATGCCGCGCTCCTCACACCAGGTTCTCAGTGCTCTGCAGACGAACTCGGATCCGTGGTCAACCCGAATCTCCTGCGGTAACTCACGGCTTGCCGCCAAGTTCTCGAGAACTCGGATCACACGCTTGCCAGGTAGACTTGTGTCGGCTTCTATCGCCGGGCTCTCGCGTGTGCATTCGTCAACAATCGTTAGAGCGCAAGAAACCGGTGACAGACGGAACAAACCCGGATTATTGCGCGAAGAAGGTCAACAACGGCGCACTAAGTCAACATATGCCCCGATTGGCTCGCGCGGTCGTTCCCTTTTACCCTCATCATGTTACGCAGCGCGGAAACAGCCGCCGTGATGTCTTCCTATCCCCTGCAGACCGCGAAGTATACCTCGGTTTACTCCAGCAGTACTCCCGGTTCTACTCCCTGCGCGTGCTGGGCTACTGTCTGATGACGAACCACGTTCACTTGGTGCTGGTTCCTGGTTATCCCGATTCGCTCGCGCGCACAATGCGCGAGGTTCACGGCCGATATGCGCGCTACCGGAATGCGATTGAGCAGGCGTCCGGCCACCTAAGGAGAGTGGAGCGCTCGCGACGAAATGAGGACCAGGGAATCGGGATTTGTTCCGTCTGTTACCGATTTGCCCACACCGAGAATCAGGGTCGAAAGAAGAAGTTTCATTTTTTGTCTCCTAAGTCCGCGGCAGAAACTTTGGTCTTACGGTCGTATCCATTTGCCCGGTTGTTGCGGACGTCCGGGCCGACCAGTCCGATGCCTTCAATAGTCAATGAATCGACACTTGCGCTCACTTGCGTGACGCCATCAAAGTTGGCTTTTGTGTGCGAAATGATGTCAACCCACTCCGCCCCTAAGAGTGGACGTTCCGACGGATCCATCCCAAGCTGGATATTCAGGCCACGCTGAGGAACGATGATCTTGTGCTGAACAGTTGGAAGCGTCCAGCCAGGAGGCCGTTCGCTGAAGTCATCGAGTGAGAGGTAAGTGCCTTGGGGCTGGCCGTTTGGGTTGACCCAAGTAAACTTGATCGTCTGCTGCAAGATCCTCCGGCCAGAGTTGTTTACCAGGACGACCGCGTAGGGGAGAAGGCTAGTCATGGCTGCTGCGTCCTTCCCTAAGGTGGCCGACAGAATCGCCGGATCGGCCTTTGTGGAGTGAACGAGTTGAATGTTATAAGCCTCGATTTCAGGTGGTGTGAAGACCTTCATCGCATTACCTTTTGCGTAGGGAGACTGTGCATCTGACATGGTGCATACAAAAGCGGCCAACGCTAACCATATTGCTGCACGAAGATACTTTGACATACAGTAAGTTCCTTTGTGTGCTTTGCAGTTTTTTGCAAGCAAACTAGCGCCAACAAGGTGCAGAGGGGGCCCCAGAATA
The DNA here is from genome assembly GCA_963792655.1 of Bryobacterales bacterium. Taxonomy (GTDB): domain Bacteria; phylum Acidobacteriota; class Terriglobia; order Bryobacterales; family Bryobacteraceae; genus DOZZ01. The sequence goes on along the minus strand of CAWBWU010000003.1, from coordinate 121,439 downwards.
GAAATAGCCCAAAGCCCAAACCGCCTAACTTGTCATGGTCGAAAATCGTAGACAGGAGTGGGTAGAGACGGTCCAGCAGTAGTAAAGGCACCCAACCTGTTAAAAACACAGCAGCAATGCCTTTGCGTGTTGTGAAGAATCTGCCGAGAGAAGGGAACGTGTCCATCATTCTACGCCACTTCACGCGTCTGTGTTACCGCCCCACCGCGTCCAGCCAGAAGCACGCGGGCGGGGTCCCGATTTCGCGACTGGCTGAGCGGGCGGTAATTCGGTGACAGACTGCAGTGCACCGGTTTACCCCCCCCCGGCACGAGCCAATCCCAAAGTGACGATGAGGAACAACGCCGAGAAGTTCCTGCGAAGCAGTCTTGGTGACTTCGGTCTTTCTCAAAACTCCTGAAGTGAAGTGAACACAAGTGAGGAGCCTTTGGTCGCGAAACTCATGGCAAGACGGTGAAAGTGCCAGAACTCAGCGCGGTTCCGCCAGCCGTGGTGACTGCGATCTTACCGGTTCTGGCACCGACTGGTACGGTTGCTGTTACTTGCGTGCTCGAATTCACGGCCAAAGAGGTGGCAGTGACGCCGCCGAACGTCGCTTGCGAAGCTTGCGTCAGCCCGGTCCCGGTAATGACAACGTCGGTTCCAACCATTCCGCTGGTCGGACTGAAGCTGACGATTGTGGGAACGACACGGTAATGCTTACTGCTGACCAAATTCCCCGTAGATATAGTTACTGTAACGGGGCCGGTCACTGCGCCACCTGGAACCGTCGCGATCAAGTGGTTGTCAGAAGTATAGTGAAAACTGGCGAGGCTACCGTTAAACGATACCGCGGTCGCACTCAGAAATCCCTGTCCAAGAATCTCGACTTTCGCACCAACGGTTCCCGAGGTGGTCATCAGACTAACAAAAGGTTTGAGGTTTCTATTCAAGCTGTAAAAGGTGCCCTGGCCGCCTCCAGCAACTTCACCAGTTTCGGCAGGAGCAATTCCGCCGGCGAAGGTCTCGCCGTAGAGTAGACCGTTAGTATGCTGAACGAGGCTTATCTGTGGTCCCCAGCCCCAAGGTGTATTGAGCTGAAAGTTGAACAAAGGGAAGAAACTCTTTTGAGTGGTGACTCTAAAGAGTACCCCGTGCTGGAAGTTGCCGCCGGAGGTCGTAACACCATAGAAACTTCCATCGGTTGCCTGTAGGAGACCAGCCTGGGGTTGGCTTCCGTCAGCCCCGCTGAATGTGTGCAGTACGTTGATGCTTCCGCCGCGGGTGAGTTGGAACACCACTCCGAGATTGTTAGCGCCGCCTGCGTAGGTTGTTCCATAGAGACTTCCATCGAGGCCCTGAATGACTGGGGCAATGGGTTGCGCCCCATGAATATTGTCGAAACTGTAGACGACAGTTACTGCGCCACTCAAAGTCATTCGGAAGACGGTACCGAGACCCGCTGTACCATCGCTCACTGTTGTCCCGTAAAAGAGGCCATCGGAAGCAAGTACCAAAGGTGCTGTGGGAGCCGCGGAACTGGGGAATCCATACAGTTGCGTGATGACACAGGCGGGTGTCATTTTATAGATCACCCCTGTGTGTGGGCCGCCCTGCTGCGCAGTCCCATAGAAATTCGCGTCCGGTCCTTCGACCGGGGGCGCCAAGGGGAACGCTCCGTTCGTAGTGGTGAAGCTCTGCACACAATTCAACGATCCCGATGGCGTGATACTAAACGCGGTTCCCTGGTGCATTGCGCCGCCGGCTTTGGTTGTGCCGTAGAAATTACCGTCTCTTCCCAATGTCAAGCCCCCGTTTGGATTGGCTCCATCCAGGCCTCCCGTAAAGTCGTGAAGAACGGTCAGCACGCCGGCAGGCGTGATTTGAAAGACTGTGCCCAACCCGTATCGGCCTCCTGACGGAGTGGTACTGTACAGGTTCCCATCCCGACCCTGGGCAATTATCCCGGAGTAAGCGGGGCTGGCTGGATCTACGATAGTGCTGTTGATGTCTGCGTCTTCGGGATCAAAGGTGTAGATCACGCCAGGGCTCTGGGCGCCTAGTGCAAGGCTGAATAAAAAGACAAGAAGTGGTTTAGAGGCGTTCTTGCTTATAAGGATCACGACAAAGTCCTCCTCATCGGACCAGGCCGCGCACACATGTCTACATCAGTTCGCCGGTCCGGGCAGCGAGTCTATCATAGCCACAAGTCAAAGTAACTGGCCTCGCCGATGATGGCGTGTGACGTTGCCCGCCGAACAAGTCCGATGAAGAATAGAGTTTCCCATTCGCGCAATGCAGCGGAAAGGGAGACCAACGAAGCGCAGTCATTCACCAACGCGCAGATCGTCGCGATCCTGAAGCGGGGCTGGGCCCGTTGGGGCAGAGCGCGGCAGCCTGAGCTGTCCCGCCTACCACTGCTTACCCCCTTCACTTTCTACCTACATTCCCGCGTAACCGAAATTCCGGATTCGAAACCGAAATCACAATCTTGCCGGGCGCGCCGCTAGGTACTGCTTTCGTTCCCACCGACGGGTTTACCGGGTAACTGTTCCCATCGAATTTTAACTGAGCCTCATAGGGCGTCTGAATTCCTCCTCCACTCACCCACACACTTAGATCCCGCCAGTTGTTGGACTGAGTGGTCAGGACACGGATTGGGGGCCGTGCAACCGACACATGGGTGACTACTCGGAACGTTTTTCCCTCCCTGGCGAAAATAAGTACGGGGCACCCACCGGTCCCGCACCAATTGTGGGAGACGAGGTAAACGATCACCTCGTCCTTTCCATCCCCGTCTAAGTCAACAAACGCCGCCGCATATCTAAGATCCGGATCGACAAGGCCTTGTTGATCACCATAGTTTCTGAGAAGGCGCTCTAGGCTTTTCGTTAGCTGTGAGGGGGCCTGCCACGCTCCCAACAAGGCCGACGCCGCTAGTACCAAACAGACAAGTCTTCCAACACGTCCGCGCGCGCGAGACAACCGGATCTGCTCTATCACTTTAAGCAATGCATCAGCCCTAGGACGTCATGTCCGTAATTTCCATCTGGAACAGATCCCTGGTCGATAGGGGCAGAGCGGGACAGGTCTGACCTGTCCCCCATCCGGCCTCAAAAGATATAGAAGGCCGCGTTGAATAGGTACGTGAGTCCAAGCCCAAGTAATGCAAGCGACACATAAAGCTCCTGGCTTTTGAGTTTCCTGGCAATGACACGGAAAATTAAATATGTAATCGATATCCCGACAAACATTAAAAGACAGCGGGCCTCTGAGACCCCGAGAGACGTCGTGTTCTTTCCGCCGTGGCCCCCAGTGCGAATAGATACTCCCGCTACTACGCCGACAGCGAACATGAACGCTCCATGCAGAACTGAGGGGGTGGATGTGTCGAAGCTGTGTCGCGAGTCCGGCCGAGTTCTGGCCGTTTCGTGTTCGAGCGAGAGAGCGCGGAGAAGGCGAATCGCGTTTGGGTCTGGAAGAAAATAGACGCGTGCACGCTCATTCAGAACAAGCGCCGCAAAACACGGCAGAACGCGCACAACGTTTGAGATGTCGCTGGAACGTACGTGACGCCACTTTATCCACTTCCGATACAGAAGACCATCTGGTGCGTAAGCAATTTCGCCAAGGTTAAAGGCCATCCATACCGCTGCAGCTGCGAATGGCAACATAAGTAGATAGAACCAGAGGGTTGGACGGTTCTGGCTCGGCGTGAAGGTCATGAGCCCAACGAAGGTCAGCAATAGCGGAAGAAAAAGCTTCGCCGCCAGCAACCGGGAAGTCCATCCAACAACGGGGCCGTCTTTCATGCACAGAATGAATTAGTGACAGATTGGTAAGGACGGAGGCTGCACTTTCTGCCGCCGCCGAAACCATCTTCGCAGGTCGCCCCGGCTTGCGCCAGTGCCGCCGGCGAGGGGCTTAGAGTTGGGCAGAGCGCCGGCTTAACCCGCAGTGTACGGCCACAAACTCGGTGAAGCCGGCAGTTGCCTGACGAACGGGATGGTTTGGTCCCCGCCAAGGACTAACCACCACTGCGTGACCGCTTTGCAAAGCCCAAGCGGTTCTTACTGCACTCAAGTTAGCTTGCCAAACACCCTTCTTCCGAGTGGAACCGCAAGCTATTGATTCCACACGGAAGATTCCGTCAACTATGTTTTGACTGGGCTGTCGAACGCTCAAAAATAGATCTTCAGCCCCAGCACAACACGCCTGGCCAACGCCGCATTTGTGAAGTAGCCGTAGTTGGTATTGGTCTGGTTATTGTTCTTATCGAACCGGGCGCCGGTATCGATCGAGGTGTATTGCGTATGGTTGAACGTGTTGTAAGTCTCGAAGCGAAACTGCATGGAGCGCGATTCGTTCGAGCCCAGACGGAAATTCTTGAACATCGAAATGTCCCAGTTATCCAAACCAGGTCCATAGATCGGCGCCTTCGATGCGTTGCCGATGCCGTTTACCGAATAGCCGGGTAGCGGCGCCTTTACCGCGTTCACATTGAACCACTGGCCGGCCGGAGCAGGCCCGTTCGGATCGCCGATCAACACCGTGCGGCTGTCGAGCCCGTTGCCGGTGCCACCCGTCAGATCCGCCGAATAAGTCAGACTGTAGCCCAGGCCCAGCGGCGCTCCAGTCTGGAAGGTGCTCACGCCTGAAAGTTCCCAGCCGTCCAGCCCAATCCGCGAAAAACGGTTGTTCCAGTGCTGGCTGACGGACGGCAGATTGTACGTATAGTTGATCGACAGCACCTGCCGCCGGTCAAAACCAGCCGGTCCGTAGTTGCGAGAACGGTAATTCAGCACCGGGTTCACCGTGCCGCCGTTTCCGTCCGTCAAATCCAGCGCCTTCGACCACGTATAAGCCAGGTTGTACGTCAGGTTCCGGGAGAAGCGCTTCGTCACCTGAATCTGCAGCGCATTGTAGTTGCCGATGCCCGCAAACTCCAGGTAATTGATGTCGCCATAACCGAGATACGGACGGAGCAGGTTCGAATTCAGCGGCTTATTGCCGGCCACCGTCGGGTCGATGCTCGAAGGTAGGAAATTAGTTCCGTAAGGCACCGCGTTCAGGTTGCGCGTGTCGAGCAAATGCTTCTGCTGATTGCCCGCATACGCAACGTCCAGAACGGTTCCGAAGCCGATGTTCTGCTGGATTCCGAAGCTGTAGTTGTAAACCGTGGGCGGGGTGTAATCCTTCTGCACCGCAGTCACGCCAGTGGGGCTCAGGCTGAGCGGTGTGGCGAGCAGATTGTTGATCGTGGTGTAGTTGGCCGTGGCCGTTCTCACCAAGCGGCGGCGACTGCACCAACTGCAGAATCTGGTCGTCGTTGAAGCGGTCAGTAGAACATGCCGAAGCCGGTGCGGATCGCCGTCTTACCGTTGCCGAAGACATCCCACGCGAGGCCGATGCGCGGCGTTACCTGAATCGAAGGCGTGTTCAGAATGCCCTCGTTGTAGATTTTCATGCCCTGATAGGGCGTTCCGGCTGCCGAAGAGAAAGTGCCGATCTTGACTGCCGGCACCAGGTTGCCGGTCGCCGGGTCGCGGCCCACGCGGGCACCGGTGGCGGGGTCGATGTAGGGCTGAATCAGCGGCGGCTGCGCGGCCGCGCTGTAAGTCGCCAGGTCGAAGGCGGCCAGCTGGTCACCGGCGCTGATTGTCGGTGTCGTGTAGTAGAACCGCACCCCAAAATCCAGCGTGAGGCGCTTCGTCACCTTCCAGCTATCCTGTCGCGTACCATTCCACATTGGTGTAGCGGCCATGAGCGTTGGGGTGCGCGTTGGCTTCGGTATACGAATCCACGTTGCCCAGCAGCGCATTTGCATACGGATTGCCGGTATCGAACGGGTTGGTGGCATCGCGGTCGAAGGCGAACGATCCGTTGAACGCGGTGGCGCGCGCCGCATTGCGGGTTCCATGCTCCACGAAGATGCCGAATTTCAGGGCAATGGGAGCCCATGATGTCCGAGAAATTATCGGAATAATTCCAGATGTTGTTGGTGCCGAAGAACGGGAAACGGCCCTCGATACCCAGGTTGCCGTTGTTGGGAATGCCGCCGAAACTGGCGTTCGGGATCAGACTCGAACGGGTTCGCCTGTGGGTAGAACTGCGGGATCGTCAACCCCACCTTCTGGCGGTTATTGGCGTCGAGCGCAGCCTGCGTCAGCGCGGCAACCGTTTGCTTGGCACGGTTCACGCCGAATGTGAACTCGTTGATCTTCGTCGGTGCTAAAGGTGTGAATCAGCGTGGAGGCAATGCCGGCGCTGTGAATCTCGTAGCTGATGGGCAGTTGCGGCCAGTTTTGGGTCTGTCCCAGCCCGGCGAGCAGCCCGAAAGCGCCCTCGCGACGCCTGGTAATCCTGAATCAGCCGCACATAAAACTGGGTGTTGGGCGAGATGTTGTAGTCCAGCGCGCAGGATCGAATCGCGGCGCGGCTGCTTGTTGATGCTGATGCCGGTGCAGTTGTATTGATCGCCGGGCCCGACGCGTGTTCGGGAGCGGCAGCAGGCTCAACAGCTTCTGCCCGTTGGCATCGATGCGGCTCGACGGGAATCATGTTGCCGGGAAACGGCAGCCGGGTCGTCGGGTCGATCGGTACGGTACGTCGAGTTGCGAGAAATCGCCGTGCCGTCTCCGCCGCCGTGGGAAACGGTATAGATTCGCGGCGCTGCTCGGAATCGTCAGCGGCAGAAAATCCTGCGACCAGAAGAAGAATAACTTGTCGCGATTGCGGTTGAATCCCCGTTTTCGGGATCAGCACGGGTCCGCCGATGAAATAGCCCGGATTGTTGAAGCGATATCGCGGCCGAGGCAACGCCGCTGCGGTTATTCAGCCACTCGTTGGCGTTCAGGTCTTCATTGCGGAAGAAGTAGTAAACGCCGCCGTGGAAGTCGTGCGTGCCGCTCTTGATTACGGTGTTGATGGTGCCGCCGGAACTGCGGCCATACTCCGCCTGGTAATTGCTCAGCAGCACCTTCACTTCGGCCACGGCGTCGATGCTAGGCGCCAGGTAGGGGCCCACGTTAGAACCGGTGTCCAGGCTGGTGATCCCGTCCAGATTCAGGTCGATCGAACCCGCGCGCGTGCCGCTGATGTTGATGCCGACCAGATCGTTCCAGCCGGGAGACTCGCGATTCGCGGTATCGACAATACCCGGCAGCAGCTTCGCCGTGCCCAGGTAACTGCGGCCCTTGAGCGGCAGTTCCTGCATCTGGCGTGAGGAAATCAGGCCGGACCGTTCGGCGCTTTCGGTCTGCACCACGGCTGCTTCGCCGGTAATCGAAATGGTCTCGCTCACTGCGCCTACCTGCATGGTAATGCGCGGTAATGTGACGCGCTCGGTTGCCGTCACGGCGATATTCTGCTGCTCGAAGCGCTTGAACCCGGGGGCACTCACTGAAAGATTAAAGGTGCCCGGCAGCAACTCGCTGAATACGAAGTGGCCGCTGTTATCAGTCTTGGTATCGCGCGTCTGATTTGTTTCCCGGTTGATGATTTGAACGTCCGCGTTCGCCAGCGAAGCATGACTTGGGTCGGAAATTTCGCCGGAGAGCTGGCCGGTCAGGCCCTGTCCGGAAAGCGTTCCCACAAAGACCAGCGCTGCAAACGTGGCAAGCAGTTGCATTCGAGCGAGAGGTTTCATCGCCCGGAATCGTATAGCACGCAGAATAGGTTGTCAATTCAGCGAGAATTCCTCAATTGGCACGCGTGAGGAAGCAGCGCAACTTTTTAAAAAAGTGGATTTGAAGCAAAAAAAGCGGGTGCGGATACGCGGCGACGGATTCGTTTTATGTGCCGCACAGCCTCGCCACTTTCAAAAGTCGCTGCCTGTCGATCAGGAATTGCAAGCGCGCAGGCATACTAAGCGCGATGCATTCGGCAGTCCGATTTTCTCTGTGGCAGTTTTGAGCCGGAAGGGGCGCGTGCGGTCAGGAGGCCCGATAGGGCTTACCCCATGCGTAGCTGACGAGTGCGCATTGTGGGACAGACAGCCTTTTCGCTTAAGGCGCGGAAGAGTGTCAGTCCCCAGGGGCGTGCGTACGAAGGCGTTGCCAACCAGGTTTCCGGTTCTCGAAAGTTCTCACTAGTTTGAAATGCGGCCGAGGTAGCGATCGAGCCAGCCGAGGACGGCTCGGGTGAGCTGCGGCCGCTGCTGGGTGACGTCATGAGGGGTGTCGAGAACAACGTGGGTCTTGTCTGCGGGCAGGAGTACCCAGCAAAGAGAAGAAGGGATTCTGTGCCTGGTCGAGGGGGAAGGTGAAGTCGTATCGTCCGTTGACCATGAGGACGGGAATCCGCAGGCGGGTGACGAAGTCGGCCTGGTCGCCGCCGGGCGTTGGGGCATCGAGGAAGAACCCGCCATCCAGGAAAATAGCGGTTTTGAGGCGAGCCTGCAGGAGACTAACAATGATAGAGCCGTCGGCGGAGCCCATGCTAACGCCCAGGTAGCCCAGGCGTCCGCTGTCGATGTCGGGCCGGGTGCCGAGGTAGTCTAATGAACGCGCGGCGTCCTTATACCAGTCGGTGGTGAGCTGGATGGATGCGGAGGCTCCGGGCAGGCGGTACTTAAGACGGCGCTCGTAGGTGTCCTCGTAGATGGGATACATGACAGCGCGTCCGCTCTGGAGAATGTAGTCGAAGAACTTGATGTCGCCGAGCTCACGTCCGCTCTCGCTCGAAGGGAAGTCGAAGACACGGGCACTGGGGAAGAAGAGCACGGTAGCAAAAGGCGGCTTTACGGTTTTTGGCAGAAAGAGATAAGCGGACATCCGCTCGCCGTTGTAGGCGGCGTCGAAGGTGATGCGCTCCTCCCGCCAATCGACCGTCTCGCGGACCATGCCTTCATCTTTTGCGTTGAGGGGTAATTGATTGTCGTAGTGATAGAGCAGGGTGTACGCGTGGAAGACGTTTTCGGGTGAGGGTTTGAAGGTGGTGAAGTCGCGGAAGATGCGCTTGACGGGATCGGCGGCGTTGGTGAGCGAGCCGAGGTTGCGGACACAGCGGAAGCCATTGACGGGAGAGCGGTCGAAAGGCGAAAGGGCTTCGGGATTGGAGTAGAGGTAGGCGGGTGACGGCCACGACCCGCCGAGGATGAAGCGAAGATTCTTATCTACGGGGTTGGCGACCCACTCGCGGACGTTACCCGCCATGTCGTAAGTGCCGAAGGGGCCGACTCCCTTGGACGCGCCCGCGGCCGCCAGTGAGTTGGTGGAGATATTGCTGAGCTGCACGGTGTAGGGACCCAAATCCGGGGGAGCTGCGGAGAACCATTGGGCGAGGACGGGTAGCTGCTTGCCGGAGAAGTTGGCATAGGCAGCGGCCTCATACCAGCTGACGCCACTGACCGGGAAGTCTGCTTTCCCTTCGGGGTAGTGGCCGGCTATCCAGGTGGCTGGGCCGGGGCGTCCGGTGGTGTCGCGGAAGAGCGCAGAGGGCGGCGATGGGCTGGCATCGGCAAGCGCAGGCCAGTACACAGACTTTTCATAACCTCTGGCGTCGACGAAGGCCTGGTACTCGCGATTGGTGACCTCGTAGCGGTCGATATAGAAGGCGGGTAGCTTGTAGGGGCCTACCCAGCCGATGAAGGCGACGTAATTTGCCCAGGTGTCGGCTGGTGAGTAGACCATCCCGGCGGGAGCAGCGTGAGAGGCGTCGAGCGGGAAATTCATCTTGGAACCGGTTTCGGGCGCGGTGATGAATTCGCCAAAGCCGGGTTTGGTTACGCGCCAGCGGAAATAACCCTTGGGAACGGTGGTCTTGATGAGTGGGGTGGTGCCGAGGGAGAGCCACGGCCCGCTGGGCGTGAGGTAGTCCTGGATTTCCACTTTGGCGCCGGAAGGGGCGGAGGTGATCGAGGTCTCGACCGCATGAGTTGCGTGCCAGCTGCGTGAGCACGGGATCGCCGGGGAGGATTTGTTGAGCGCGGCGAAGGGTGGCCTGGGCAGCAAGGGGCTTCTGGCCGGTGATGAGGGCATCGAACTGCGCGGGTGCCTGTTCGCGTGCCCAGGCGCGCTGAGAGGAGCGGTGCAGCCAGAAACCGGCGGCCACTGCGAACAAGAGGATGAGGCTGGAGAGCGCGGCTATCCACCGGCGTGAGGACTTGATCGCCGTTGACTTGGACTGAGGCTGGTGGGACCCGGTGAGCCGGGCGAGAAGGTCGGAGGTCTCGGCGGCGAAGGCGGAGGCGGTCTGGTAACGGTCGGCTGGATCTTTCTGGAGAGCGCGAGCGACGATGGCTTCGACCTGCTCAGGGATGTCGGGGCGAAGTGAACGCAGGCTGAGGGGCTGCTGCTCGATGACAGCGCGGAGGGTAGCTAAAGGCGTATTGGCGCGGAATGGCGGTTGGCCGGTGAGGGCTTCAAAATACAGGACGCCGAGCGACCAGAGGTCCGAGCGAGCGTCGATGGCCCCTTCCTGCGCCTGCTCGGGCGACATGTAGAGCGGGGTGCCGATAAGATTGAAGGTTGCCAGCGAGCGGGTGGACTCCAGGTCGGCCGCAGGGTCAAGAAGCTTTGCGATGCCGAAATCGAGAACCTTTACCTGTCGTCGCGGAGTGATCATGACATTGCCGGGCTTGAGGTCGCGATGGACGATGCCAAGTTCATGAGCCTCTTCGAGTGCCTGAGCGATCTGGAGGACGATGGCGGTGGCGTCCTTTACCGGTAACGGTCCGGAGCGAAGCAGGGTAGCCAGCGACTGGCCGTCAATGCACTCCATGACGATGTAGTCGAGGTGGTCCTGCTGGCCGACGTCGTAGATCGCGGCGATGTGAGGATGGCTGAGGCGTGCGAGCGCAAGTGCTTCTTTGTGAAAGCGGCGGTGAGCGTCATCACCGGCTGCGAGCATGCCGGTGGAAAGCATCTTAATGGCGACGTCGCGCTCGAGGCGTTGATCGCGGGCGCGGTAGACGACACCCATGCCGCCGGCCCCAAGAGGTTCCAAGATGACGTAGCGGCCCACGGTGGTGCCGTGGGCAAGCGCATGACCGGGAGCAGCCTCCGCATGGGAGGACACGTCGTCTGATGGGGCCGGATTGGGCGGTCGGTCAGGCATGAACCGTTGTTTACTGCTCGGGTAATGTCATTTCCATTAAATCAGAGTCATCGGATGGCCACAGGTATTGGGGAGAGCATTGTCGTTAGCGAGGGAACCGCGGTAAGCGCCCGCGTCGGCTACAACCCCCGCGCGGATCGGATTTCATTCGACGTAGCGCAACGCGCGCTGCAAGTGGGTGGCGCCCAACGGGCACGCAAAATACCGGTTCTGCCATAAGTGTCCTGTGCGCCGTTGAGCCGCATTGAAGTACTGTGCGTACCGGCCATGCACGCGGCGGAAGAAAACGGCCAGCGAGTCGTTGCACTCGGGCGTGACGATCCAATGCACATGATTCCGCATCAGACAGAATGCCGTCAGCCGCAGCCCGGCGTCGCGTACCTGATCGGCGGCAAGGCCCAGGTAAACCAAGCGATCCTGTTCAGATTGAAAGACATCCATGTGGTCAACGCCGCGCACGCAAAACGAACCCAGTCCGAAGCCAATAGCGAAGCCAAACGAACCCACTTTTTAACTACGATTCGGGCGCAAGCCTACGGCGCGGCCACATCGGGGTTGAATTCAAAAATTTCGCCATTGCTGTGCACCACAATCTTGCCGTTCACGATTTGGTGGCTCTGGCCCGGGATGAAAATTGCGCCGTCTGTCGATTGGCCCGGTCCTACCCGCGCAGGCACCAACACCACAGCAGACGCCGCGGCCGCGGCTTTGAACTTGGCCGACACGCCTTCCGCCATCGCGTTCTGGCGGCGTTGCTCATAGCCATTCGAAATCTTCATGTGCGGGATGCCGTACAGCGCGCTCTCGTATGAAGTGATCAGCTTGACCATGTCGGCGTGACTGCCGCGATCGAGCATCTGCTCCACAATGTCGCGCGCGGGCACAGCCTGGAAAACCTTACCGTCGTTGCGCTGATACATGAAGTCTTCGGGCTTGACGTTCCAGTACACGTCGGAACCATTGGAAATGGCTACCTGCCACATGGCGTACTCGTGCAGATGCGACGCCATGCGGGTGAACATGACGGTCACGCCTTTGCGCGTGAGCGTCTGGTATTTCAGGCCGCCGTTTTCAAACTCGATGGCTTGTGGCCGCGCAACGGGGGCACAAGCCAGCAGAGCAGTCGCGAGCAGGAACCGGCGCGTTACAGACGGCAAATGAGCAACTCGCGCTCGTAAATGATTTCGGGCGGCAGGTGATCGTGCAGATCGATAAAGAGCTCTTCGTGCTGCATCACCTCACGCCGCCACGCAAGGCGGTCGATGTGTTCCAGTTCTTCGAAATGTTCGCGAGAAAATCGAGACCCTTCCAGTTGAAGTCTTCGTAACGCGGCAGCCAGCCGATGGACGTTTCGCGTCCTAACGCGCGCCCGCGCACGCGGTCGACAATCCACTTGAGAACGCGCATGTTTTCGCTGAAGCCGGGCCACAGAAACTTGCCTTCTGCATCTTTGCGGAACCAGTTCACGTGGAAGATCTTCGGCGTCTCGGCAAGTGAGCGCTGCATCTTGAGCCAGTGGCGGAAGTAGTCGCCCATGTGATAGCCGCAGAACGGCAGCATCGCCATGGGATCGCGACGCACTGTACCCATTGCGCCTGCAGCGGCAGCAGTTGTCTCGGAACCCATCGTCGCGCCGGTGTAGACGCCGGTCGACCAGTTGAATGCCTGGTAGACCAGCGGAATCGTCGTGGCGCGGCGTCCGCCGAAGACGAATGCGCTGAAATGGCACGCCGTCTGGATTTTCCCAATCCGGATCGATCGTCGGGCACTGCGATGCGGGCGCAGTGAAGCGCGCATTCGGATGAGCGGCTTTGGCGCCAGTCTCTTTCGCGATCTCCGGCGTCCAGCGTTTGCCTTGCCAGTCGATACACTCGGCGGGCGGTTCATCCGTCATGCCTTCCCACCACACGCCGCCTTCGGGCGTGAGCGCAACGTTCGTGAAGATGCTGTTGCGCGAGAGCGTCGCCATGGCGTTCGGATTCGTCTTGGCCGACGTTCCCGGCGCGACGCCGAAGAAGCCCGCTTCCGGATTGATCGCGCGCAGATGTCCGCTGGCATCAGGCTTGATCCATGCGATGTCGTCGCCGACGGTCCAGACCTTCCAGCCGTCGAAACCCGCGGGCGGAATCAGCATCGCGAGATTCGTTTTGCCGCAGGCGCTGGGGAACGCCGCGGCGATGTAGGTCTTCTCGCCCTTCGGATTCTCCACGCCGAGAATCAACATGTGCTCGGCCATCCAGCCTTCGTCGCGCGCGATGTTGGAGGCGATGCGCAGCGCGAAGCACTTCTTGCCGAGCAGCGCATTGCCGCCGTAGCCAGAACCGTACGACCAGATCTCGCGCGTCTCCGGGAAATGCACGATGTACTTTTCTTTGTTGCAAGGCCACGGCACGTCCTTCTGACGCCGGCGACAAGCGGCTGTCCCACGCTGTGCATGCACGGGCACGACGCGCTTGTAGTCCTTATCGATCTCTTTGAAGACCGGCGTACCGATGCGCGCCATGATGCGCATGTTCACAACGACGTAAGGCGAATCGGTGAGCTGCACGCCGATCTGCGACATCGGCGAACCGACGGGACCCATGCTGAACGGCAGCACATACATCGTGCGTCCGCGCATGGAGTCCGTGAAGAGCTGCTTCAGCTTGCGCCGCATCTGGAACGGGTCTTCCCAGTTGTTCGTGGGGCCCGCGGTGTCTTTCGACAGCGAACAGATGTAGGTGCGATCTTCTACGCGCGCAACATCGGCCGCGTCCGATCGCGCGAGGAAACATCCGGGCCAGAGCTCCTGGTTGAGACGCGTGAACGTGCCGTTGGCAATCAACTGATCGCACAGCACGTCGTACTCCTCTTGCGAACCGTCCACCCAGTGGATGTTGGCCGGTTTGGTGAGCCGCGCCATCTTCTCGACCCAGCGCAGCAGGTGATTGTTCTCGCTGAGCGGTTCGGCCACGTTGCGGCCCAGAGCTTCCAATTTGGGAGTGTCCACAGTCATCGAATTCTATTCTATTAGCGCAGCTCTAACCCGCCTGTGACGGCGAGCACCTGTCCCGTAATGAAATCCGGGCAAGTGAGGAAATATGCCACGGCATCCGCAATCTCCGCGCCCTTGCCGGACCGCTGCATCGGGGTGGCGCGGATCATGGCCCGGATGCGGTCATCTTCATCGCCAAAGGGAATCACGCCGGGCGCGACGCTGTTTACGGTGATCTTTGGCGCGAGCGCCTTGGCGAGTGCTTTCGTCATCATGATCACGCCGGCTTTCGATGCGCAGTAATGCACGTGCTCGCTCCACGGCCGCAAGCCGCCGAGTGAACTGATGTTGACGATGCGCCCCTGGTCCATCGCGCGCGCGGCACTCTGGCAGCAGAAGAACGTGGCTTTCAGATTGACGGAGTGGATGAAGTCCCAATCGTGTTCTTCGATGTCCAACACGTCAAAGCGCGTGAAGCGCGCGGCATTATTGACCAGCCCGTCGAGCCTTCCGTAATGCGCCATGACTGCATCGAACATCGCTCGAATTTCTGCGACGCTTTCGAGATTCGCGCGAAACAGTTGTGCCCCGCATTCGGCAGCGGTCTGCTCGGCTTCCGCCTGGGAGGATTGATAGTGGATGGCAACGCGCGCACCGTCGTGAGCTAAACGCAGCGCAATCTCGCGCCCGATGCGTTTCGCGGCGCCGGTCACCAGCACCACTTTGCCATCGAGGTTAGACGACATGTTCATTATGCTCCTCAACCGTTTCTGTTTCGAGGTGCAACTGCGGTTCAGGCAGGCGTCCGGTCAGGTTCGCCCAGCCCCAGAAAATCGCGGTGGTCGAACTCAACACGCCCGCACAGACACCAATCACACGCGGACTGTAGTGTTGAGACGCGATGCCCGCGCCCATCATCGAAAGCATCATCGTCGACCAGACCAGAGAATCGACCGTGGCGAACACACGCCCGCGATATTCATCGGCCGTGTGCTTCAGCAACTGTGAAAAATTCAGCACCGAACTGATCGCGACCGATGCACGCGACAGCGCAATAAAGAACAGGCCGATCCCGAAGTAGGGCGTCAGGCTGAAGACCACATACGTCAGACCGTGAACCACGTAACAGATTGAGATGGTGCGCTTGTAGCCCGCAAAGCTGATGCGCTTGCCAAGCCAGAACGCAAAGGTGCCGCCAGCGATCAGCCCCAGACCCGCGCATCCCCAGATGATGCCGATGCCGTTCGCGCCCTTGTGATAAACAAGTTCACCGAACAGGCTGAACAGAATCTGCGCGGCGCCGCCGCCTGTCGCCCAGCCGACGCCAATCAGTCCGATGCCCAGCAGCAGCGGTGTTGCGGCCATATATCGCAGGCCGGCGATGTATTCCTGAATCGGATGCTTCCGGTTTTCGCTCTTCTGACTCGCGACACGGAAACTCCCGCGTTCAGCTCGCAGCAGAAGCACGCACAGGCCGGAGATCACAAACGATAGTGAGTTGAAGATGAACGCGGCCTGGTAGCCGAACTGCGCGATGGTCAGGCCCGCGCTGAAGGTGCCGATGGTCGTGGTGGTCCACTGCGTGATCTGCGTCAGCGAGTTGGCTGCATGCACTTCTTCAGGCGTTGTGATGGTCGGTAAGATCGACGAACGCCCGGCGCTGAAGAATGGTGACGCGAACATCAGCAGCGCGCTGAATGCATACAGCATCCATGTTCCGGGCGTCGCAAGCGTAAGGATGAAGCCGAGCGCCAGCACGGCGCGAATGGCATCGCTCGCCAGCATCACGTATTTTCGGTTCAGCCGGTCGAGTACGACGCCCGCAATGGGCCCCGCCATCACCGCGGGAATGGCGCGCGCGAGCATCACGCCCGTAACAGCGAGTCCGGATTTCGATGGATCCTGCTGCGTGTGCGCGAGCGCGAGGCTGAATACCGCGATGTTGTTGAAGTGATCGCCAATCTCACTGATCACCTGGCCGAACCAAAGGCGGCGATAGTTGCGGTTCCCCCGCAGCAGTTGGTAGAAGTTCATCGCGCGCCCTGCCTAGGCCAAATGCTCCTCGCGAACCGTGATGGACTTCAAGAAGTCATGATCAATCGCAAAACCGAAGCCGGGTTCATCGCGGACCATGATCGTGCCGCGAGGCGTTGCCTCCACTGCCGGTTCGATGATGTCTCGCTTCCAATAGCGTTTGCTCGCCGAGAGGTCTCCCGGCAGAACGAAGTTGGGCAGCGTCGATAATGCAAGGTTATGCGCGCGGCCGACGCCTGCTTCGAGCATGCCGCCGCACCACACCGGAATGCCCGCACTCTGGGCGACATCGTGCAACCGCTTGGCTTCTGAGAAGCCGCCCATGCGGCCCAGCTTGATATTGATGATCCGGCACGCTTGCATCGCGATCGCCTGTTCTGCATGATGCGCGCTGCGGATGCATTCATCCAGACAAATTGGCGTGTCGAGCTTGGATTGCAAGCGCGCGTGGTCGATGATGTCGTCGTGACTGAGCGGCTGCTCAATCATCATCAGGTAGAACTGATCCAGCTCTTTCAACCGGTCGGTGTCGGCAAGTGTGTAGGCAGAGTTCGCGTCCACCATCAGCTTGATAGCGGGAAAGCGTTCTCGTACCCGTGCAACTACGTCGAGGTCCCAGCCCGGTTTGATCTTGATCTTAATGCGCTGATAGCCATCGGAAAGTTCGTGCTCGATCTTGTCGAGTAGTTGCTCCACCGAATCCTGCACACCGATCGAGACGCCACACGGAACTTCGCGCTGCGCTCCGCCACCGATCTGCCGGTACAGCGGGACGTTGTTGAGCCGCGCTTCGAGATCCCACACCGCAACTTCGAGACCCCCGCGCGCCATCTGATGTCCGCGAATATGTTGCAGCAACGGGGCAACGTCGCGGGCGGATGTGAGTTCGCGGTCCATCACTCGCGGTACGCAATAGTCGCGCACGATGAGCCACGCAGACTCGGTCCACTCCTCGTTGTAGAACGGGTTCTCGCCCGCGGTGACTTCGCCCCAGCCTGAGACACCGTCGTGCACCACTTCCACCAGAATGATGTCGCGGGTATACGTGCGCCCAAAGCTGGTCTCGAAGAAATGCACCAGCGGCATGCGAATTTGACGAAGAACAACGCGGTCGATCTTCATGCCAGTTTTCCAAAGCAATAGACACCGGCATCGGCGCTTTTCTCAAACGCAATTACTGCGTAGTCACGCGCGAAGAGATCGACGAATCGATCACTGGCGGCTTCCTGTATCTCCCTGGCGCGACGCGGATCGTTGTTACGAAGGCGATCAATGTCTGCTGGAATCGCAATGCGCTCTTCCACCGCGGGCCGGGCAAACGGCTGCCCTTTAATCGCACACGTCACGCGTTCTGAGGTGAGCCACCACTCAGCCGTGCAGCGGTCCGTGGGCAGGCCGCCGTGCAGTTGGCTGCTGGTCTGCCCGTACTGATTGCGGACATAACGCTGCACCACCGCGCCGAGGCGCTCGATGTTGAAATAGGCGTTCTTCAACTCGAGCGGATCGAACGTCCACTCGATCAGATCGATCCCGCGTTCGAGCGCATCTTCGCGCTGCTTGAGCTTGAGCATGCGCCCGACACCCTGATTGCGATAAGCCTTCGCCACTCCGAGCATGTGACTGTGCAGATAATATCTGCCGCCCGGTTTCAGCCCAGGAATGGACAGACAGAACGCGATCATCTGCCCGTTGTGAAATGCTCCGAATGAATGTCCGCCGATCTTGCCCGCGACGACAAACAGACGCGCTGGCAGCAGGTCCACCGCATCAAATCCCCAGATCGTTTGCTGCAGTTCAACGGCTACGCGAAACTCTTCAGGTGTGGTGAGCGCACGAACTTCAATCACGGGTGACGCTACCGTTTCGACTCCTGCCATAGCGCCTCCATCTGTTCGAGCGATGTCTCCGCCCACGGTTTGCCCGCCTCGTTTAGCGAGCGCTCCACGTGCCCGAAGCGTTTGCGGAACTTCGCGTTTGAACGGCGCAGAGCCTGCTCCGCATCCACCTTGTAGAATCGTGCCGCATTCATTACGGTGAAAAGCAAGATCGCCAATCTCGCTCTCGATCTCTTCTGGCGTTTGGGCCGCCGCAAGTTCCGCGCGCTCTTCATCGAGCTTCGCCAGCACCTCGTCTACATTGGGCCAATCGAAGCCAACCTGGGCCGCGCGGGAAGCGAGTTGCTGCGCCTCCACCAACGCCGGCAGCGCGCGCGGCACGGAATCCAACAGTGCTTGTGGCGAATCGCCTTTGTCTTTTTTCTCCTGCTGCTTGATCTCGCTCCAACGTTTGCGTACATCTGCTTCCGTGGCAGCCGTTTCATCAGCAAAGACATGGGGATGGCGGCGAATCAACTTTTCGCTGATCGCGTCGATCGAATCGCCGATGTTGAAGCGCTTTTCTTCATCGGCCATCTGCGCGAAGAAGACGGCTTGCAGCAGCAGATCGCCAAGTTCTCCGCGCAGTTCGTCATAGTCGCGGCGATCAATCGCGTCGATCACCTCGTAGGTCTCTTCGATCAGGAATGGCTTGATGGAATCGAAGGTCTGTTCGCGGTCCCACGGACATCCGCCTGGCGCGCGGAGCTTCGCCATAATGGCAACAAACCGCTCGAACTTAGCGCCTAAGGCGAGATCGGAAGACATGGCAGAGGGGGAGCTTTCACTTTAGCAAGCGCACCGTGCGCGATCCAAGCCCGCTTACTTGCGCGCACGGCTCGTAAACGCGTGCAGGTTGCCATGACCGAAACGCCGCTTGTGCCATGGTTGTATCCTGAAAAATATGGATGAAATGGAGACCGCGCCGGAACCCGAAATGGCGCAATTGCCGCCCCCGTCGTTCGAACTGCTGGTGTTTTCGCTGCGTACTCAGGCTGAAATGCAACTCGGCATGCACCACTTCGGCGATGAGAAAGACAAGCCTGAGCCGAACCTGGAATTAGCACGGCACAGCATCGACATGCTGGGCATTATTCAGGAAAAGACCAAAGGCAATTTGTCTTTTGAAGAACAACGTCTGCTCGATAATTCGCTGACCGAATTGCGCTTTCGCTTCGTTCAGGCGACGCCTAAGTGATCGTCACGGTACTCGGCTCAGGCACCAGTGCAGGAGTGCCGACGATCGGGTGCCGGTGCGAAGTGTGTACCTCCACCGACGTGCGTGACAACCGCATGCGGCCGTCGATCGTGATCGAGCATGAAGGCCATTCCATTCTGATCGACACCACGCCCGACTTTCGGACACAGGCACTGCGCGCGGGCTTGAAGCGAGTCGACGCGATTTTGTTTACTCACGCGCATGCCGATCACATCCTGGGCCTTGATGATGTGCGGCCCTACAACTACATGCAGGGCGGGCCGATTCCAATTTATGCCGCGGCCGACACACTGGCGACGATCGAGCGCGTCTTCGCTTATGTGTTTGCAAACGTGAAGCGGCAAACGCACATTCCCAAGCTTGAGCCGCACGTGATCGACGGCGCGGCGTTCGAGCTATTCGGTTTGAAAGTGCAGCCCATCCCGCTGTTGCATGGGCGCGAGAAGATCTATGGCTACCGCATCGGCAACATGGCGTACTTAACGGATCACAGCACCATCCCGCAGGAGTCGATGGAGTTGTTGAAGGGTCTCGATGTGTTGTTTCATGATGCGTTGCGGCGCGCTCCGCATCCGACGCATTCAACGGTTGACCAGGCTCTGCGCAACATCGAAGAGCTGCAGCCGAAGCTCGCGCTGTTCACTCACATCTGCCACGACCTCGGGCATGCCGTGACCGAAGCGGCCCTGCCAACGAACGTGAGATTGGCGTACGACGGCATGCAATTGGAAGTCGCGGCATGATGCCGCGAGTGTATCGTGGGCTCGATCAGATTCCGGATAGCTTCGGCCCTTCCGCGTTGACCATCGGTAACTTCGATGGCGTGCATGTGGGGCATCGCTTTCTGATGCAGCGCACGGCCGAGATCGCGCGACGCCTCGGTTGCAAAGCTTCGGTGCTGACATTCGATCCGCATCCGGCGCGCGTTGTCGCTCCTTCAAAAGCGCCCGAGATGATGACCAGCATCGAGCGCCGGTGTGAATTGATGGCGCTCGATGGCATTGAGCAAGTTGCAGTGATGCCTTTCACCGCGGAGCTTGCGCGTTTGACTCCGGAGCAGTTCGTGTTCGATCTGTTGATCAAGCGTCTGGGTGTGAAAGCCGTAGTAGTGGGCCGGGATTTTCGGTTCGGCGCTCGCCAGCAGGGAGACACTGCGCTGCTGCAGAAGATCGGCGCCGAGCATGGCTTTGAAGTCGATCTGATCGAACCGATTCTGGTGCGCGGTGAACGCGTGAGCAGTAGCCGGGTGCGTGAGTGTGTGATGCGCGGTGCGGTGACTGAGGCGACACGGCTATTGACACGCCCCTATTCGTTAGAAGGCGCGGTAGTCGCGGGGCAGGGAATCGGGCGCAAGGAAACGGTGCCGACGCTGAACCTTCAGCCGGATTCGAAGATCATTCCCGCGACGGGCGTGTACGTCACGTGCACGGAAGATGCCGCGAGCGCGCGTTCGTGGCACTCGATCACGAACGTCGGCTACCGGCCCACGTTCGATGGCGATTCGCTGACCATCGAAACGTTTCTGCTCGGCCCATTCGAAGGAGCGGCGCCCGATCGCATACGCGTGAACTTCCTGCATCGCATCCGTGATGAGCGCAAGTTTGATTCGCCGGAATCACTCAAGGCACAGATCATGCGCGATGTAGCGCGCGCGCAAGCGTATCACCGCCATCGCGCAGCGCTGACCCGCATGGCATAATTGATAGTTCACCCCACCTTCTAGGAGAACACCTGATGAGTACCGCAGCCGGCACGCGTTTGTCGCCGGGTAAAGAGAAGCATCTCAAAGCGCTTGCAAATGAATCCGGCGTGATTGCCGCCGCCGCAATGGATCAGCGCGGAAGTCTCGCGAAGGCTCTGGCCGGCGCGAAGGGCGTTGACGAAAAACAGATCAATGACGACATGCTGCGCGAGTTCAAGATGCTCGTCAGCAAAGTATTGACTCCGCATGCCAGCGCCATCCTGCTGGATACGCAATGGGGCATGCCGGCAGCGGAAGCTCGTTCGAAGAACGCTGGTTTATTGCTCGCGTATGAAGCCAGCGGATATGACAACACGCAGCCCGGCCGCA
Source organism: Bryobacterales bacterium (assembly GCA_963792655.1). GTDB lineage: Bacteria > Acidobacteriota > Terriglobia > Bryobacterales > Bryobacteraceae > DOZZ01. Next base: position 100,230 of record CAWBWU010000003.1, on the reverse strand, counting down.
TGGCTGATCTGCTGCCTGAGCTCTCCGTCAAGCGCATTGTCGATTTCGGCGCTGACGCGGTCAAAGTGCTGCTCTACTACGCGCCGAGTGAAGACGCGCAGGTGAACGACCACAAGCATGCGTTTGTCGAACGCGTTGGCGCCGAGTGCGAGGCGAACGACATTCCGTTCTTCCTCGAGTTCGTTGCCTACGATCCCAAAGGCGGCGACGAGAAGGGTCTCGATTTCGCGAAGCTCAAGCCCGCGATTGTGAAGGCCAGCATGGCGGAGTTTTCCAAACCGCAGTACAAGGTCGACGTACTCAAAGTAGAAGTGCCGATCAACGCCAACTACGTGGAAGGCAGCAGCGTGTTCAAGGGCCAGGCCGCTTATACGCGCGCCGAAGCACTTGACCATTTCCGCAGCGCCGCCGAAGCGGCAAAGAAGCCGTTTATCTATCTGAGCGCCGGCGTCAGCAACGCTCAGTTCATCGAATCGCTGCACATGGCCGAAGAGTCCGGTACCGATTACTCGGGAGTGTTGTGCGGCCGCGCAACGTGGAAAGATGGCGTGCCCGTCTATGCCAACCAGGGCGCGCGCGCGTTAGAAGATTGGTTATCCGTTGAAGGCGTCAAGAATATCGACGCGGTCAACGGCGCCATCAAGGGCGCGAAGCCCTGGTACAGCAAAGCCTAGGTCGCGATCACTGCAGAGCCGCTACGAGTTGGCCGGTGTTCTTCAGCAACTCGTAGCGCGCCTTTTCGATGTTGAACTGCGCATCGTAAAAGGCCAGCCACTTCTCGTTTTCCGTCAGCCGTGCTTCTTCCACTTGCCGCAATGACGCGCGGCCTTCGGACATCTGCGCCAACAGGATCGTCAGGTTCTCGCGATTCAGATCAAGGTCCGCTTGCGCTACCTGGCGCGCCGTTTCAGCCTTCTGAATGGTTGCGTAGCTTTGATGAATGTCGAGCGCAATGCGGCTGCGCGTCGCATTCAGTTGTGAGCGTAGTTTGCCATTGTCCGCCTCCGCCTGAGCTACCTGCGCGCTGATGCCCGGCCCCGGAAGAAACGGAAGCTGCACGGAAAACCCAAGCTCCGAATTGTTGCGTTGGAATTTGACGAAGTACTCGTCGAGGTGGTTGTAGTTCGAGAACAATGCGTACTGCGCGACAAGATCCACTCGCGGCAAGCGCTGCGCCTTATCGGCTTTGATCTCGAGACCCTTCGCGACCATTGCCGATTCAAGCCTGCGCAGTTCGCGGTTGTTGGCGAGTGCCGCGTCCACCGCTGTCTGCTCTGACTGTTCAGCGGCAGGCAAGCTACGCTCGGCGGGCGACGGCTGCACGATGTCTCCCGGTTGGTAGCCCAGCATCATCGCGAGCGAACGTTGCGCGAAATCGCGATCGGAGGTGAGCGATTCGACCCGCTGCTTCACACGCAGCATTTCAAACGCAACGCGCTTCTGTTCGATGGGCAACTCGCGCCCTTCATCGACACGAGCCTTCACCGTTTCTGAGACTTTGCCCAACGCGTCGAGTTGCTTGCTCGCGGTGTCAGCCAGGCGAAACGCACGATCCGCATCGAGAAACAGTGACGCCGCACGAAAGGCAATGTCGTCACGCCGCGACGCAGACGCGAACTGAGCACCACGCGCATTCTCCTTCGCCTGGGCGATTAGATACGTCTGCTGGCGGTTATAGACGAACTGAGTAGCCTTGGCTTGTAAAACCGACGGGGCGGAACCGTCTATCGAGAGCGGATAACCATTCGTGTAAGCGAGGCCGCTGCCGATACCGACGCGTGGGATGAACGGATCTCGCGCGAGCCGGACGCCTTGCTGCGCTTTGATCTCATCCATGCGCGCTTCTATGATTTCGGGATTCTCGCGCAGTGCGCGGTCAACGGTTTGCTTTAACGTCAGCGTAACCACCTCGGCATGCAGCGATGCGCATACCGCAAGTGAGAAGAAAAGCCTCAACATATGAGGCTATTCTAGCGGTCTACTCGTAGCGCAAAGCTTCGGTCGGGTTCAATTTGGATGCACGATTGGCCGGCAAAATACCAAACAGCAAACCAACCATTGAGGACACTGTGAAGGCCACCACGATAGAAGTGATCGAGATCGGAATGTGAATCGCGTCGACGAACAGATTAACGCCGAGCGGAACCGACAAACCAGCCAGAATGCCAGCCATACCACCGCCGACGCTGATCAGGATCGCCTCCATCAGAAACTGGGTGAGGATCTCTTTGCGGGATGCGCCAACTGCCATGCGCAGGCCAATCTCACGCGTGCGCTCGGTGACAGTCACCAGCATGATGTTCATGATGCCGATGCCGCTGATCACCAGCGCAATGGCCGACACCAGAATCAACACCAACGTCAGGATGAGCGAGATGCTTTTTGCAGCCGCGAGGATTGAGCGCAGGTTCTCGACCTTGTACTTCGCGCCCTGGCGATGACGGCTTTCCAGAATGCTTTGCACCTGGCCGGTGACGGACTCGACATCATCGGGTGAGCGTACCTGCACGTAGAGAGGATCGATGCGCTCCACACGTGTGAAGTATTGCTGCACGGAGATCGGAATCAGAATGGTCTCTTTGTTGAGCTCGCTTTGACCGAAGCTTTCCACTTTTTCGCGAAAGGTGCCGATGACGGTGAACTGCAGCCCGTGCACTTTAATCAGCTGGCCGAGCGCGGGCGTCTGTCCTCCGTAGAGGCGCGTCGCCAGCTTGTCTGTTAACAGCGCAACATGCTGACGCAACGCTACATCGCTCGAATCGAGAAAGCGCCCGGCGAGCACGAGCAGATTGCGCACCGGCTGATAAGACTCATCCGAGCCGATTACCAGCACGTCCTCTTCTTTGCCGTTGAAGACAATGCTGTCGAAGTTGTTCTCGATCGGCGCTGCAGCCAGGATGCGGCCGTCGAGTTGGTTGCGAATTGCATCGACGTCACTGACTTTGATGTAGTCGGCATCCACCTGCCCCGAGGCTTGCTGGCTGCCTACTTCGGCGGACGCGAACACCATGTTCGAGCCCACGCCTTCAATCTGTTCCAGGATGTAGTTCTGGCTGGTGAGCGAGATGGTGACAACGAGAATGACTGACGCGGTGCCGATCACCATTCCGAGCCCGGTCAGCAACGACCGGACCGGGTTCGCGCGCAATGCCTGAATGCTGAAGCCGAGGGCTTCGCCCCAAACCATCGCTTAGCTGCCCGAGGCCTGGCGCAATAACTTCTGGGCCTGCTGGCGGGCGGCATCTTCAGGTCCCAGGTTCATCGCCAGATAACGCTTGAGTAAGTCGCGGGCTTCGTCGACATTGTGATTGTTCTTGATGTTTGAATTGGCGCGCTCGTAAAGAACCTTCGGAGTGTTTGGCGCAACCTGCTCGGCTTTCGCGAAAGTCTGGTCGCTTTCGTCGAAACGGCCGCGCTTGGCGAGAAACTTGGCCAGATCGAGCAAACGGCCCACCTGTCTCGGTTCGGCTTCCAACGCGCGGCGCAGATGCATTTCCGCCGGGCCATACTGCTTGCGCTGTTCTGAAATGCGCGCCATCGCCCAATGGCCTTCGGCAGCGTCGTTCTTCGCGATGAGCGGAACCAGGGAGCTGGCCTTATCGAGTCCGCCGCCGATGAGCCCCGGCGCTTCAAGATAGAACTCGAACAGGTCGTTGACGGCTTCCATGTTATGCGGGTTCAGCTCAACCGACTTTTCCAGTGCTGCGCGCGTCTTTGTTGCCAGCGGCATTGCTGCCAGAGCGAACGCCAACTCTGCCTTACGGCCATACGTGCGGCCCAGCCACAGGTAAGCATCGGAGCTCTTGGGATCGAGAACAATCGCGTGATCGAGAGTATCGATCGCCTTCTTGTAATCGCCCGCTAAGTAGTAACTTTGGCCGAGCAGTGTCGCGGCCTCACTATCGTTTTCCGCAACCGGAGTCAGCAGCTTGATTGCGGTGCGGTAGTCGGTGCGCTGAACGGCGGTGCGGGCGCTATTGACGACGGGAGCCGCGGCCTGCGCGATAGAAGAAACCAGCAGAAATAGTGCAACTGCCGGAATTCGCGGAGTTAGAACTCCAAACATACGCTCACCCTGTTGATATGCAGCCATTATATCGGAAGCTATGAGATGAGCGGACCGCACACTTGGTTTCAGCGGTTTGGCGCGGCTTCGGGCTTTGGCTCGGCAATTCGCAATCTCACGAAGCGGTTCAGCGTGTCGAACCAGAAAGGCGCGCCCAATGAGATCGCCACTGTCGTTAACAGCCAACCAGCCAAACGGCGCGGGATGCTCCACAGCAAGAAAGCGCGCCAGCCCGCCGCATCGCCCAGGTTGCAACCCGAATCTTTCACATCGTCCGACCAGCTCAACAAAGAGCCCAACTGCTCTTCAATCTGAATACGAGAGGAGGGCTGGTGCGGATTGTTCGTAGCGGCCGTCGTCACATGAGTGCGGACCGTCGGCGAGGACCACAACACTTGAGCGATCCGCACCGAGTCTGCGTTCACGCTCACGCAAATCGCAAATGCGATTGCACATGTAATCAACTGCGCCGACCGCTGATAAGCGGCGCCGGTGCGCTGCATGGCGGCGTTGAACCAGTTCTCGATCCGTTGTTGAATTTGGTGGCAAGCGTCGGGATCCGCAAGATTGACGTGTCGCAGAAGATTGAGCAGCGCGGACCGCAAACGGCCGGCGGGCATTGCCTGCACAGCGTCGATAATCTGTCTCGCCTCGACCACCGCCGTTTCCGTCGCCGTGATCACATCGACTAACACACGGGCAAAAGTTGCCGGACAAAGGTACGACGGATGGGCAGTGGCGGCGGTGAGAGCGCGAATCTCGGTGTGCGCGTAGAACGGCTCGCTGAGCGCGACGCTCGCGTCATCAAGCAGATCGATGAGGCCGCTCTTCAACGTCTTGGCGCGTAGTTGCAGTAACGCGACCAGCCACTCGTGAACGGCCGTGCAGATCAGGCTCAGCACGGCATAGACGAACGGCAAGGCGATTACGATATCGAAAATAGGAGACTGAAACACTCCGCAACGTAACAGGCGTCTGCGCCAGCCAGCCGCCGAAGGCCCTTGTAACCAACTCTCGCCAGACGAGTTAAAAAGCGCGGCGTGACGTTATCATGAACCGACGATGGTGGTGATTGACGAGGATTACTACAACACCGACGGCAACGGCCTCATGCTGATTGTGGAGCGCGAGGACCACCTGTTCGCCGAAGCCGCCGCGCCCGAGGGACCCTATGCAGGCACCGATGCCGCTTCGGCTGCGATGCCCGGCGTCAGTTGGTACGAGAGCCCGAACGATGTCATCGAAGCCTGGTACGCGACGTTTCACGATTCCGGGCAGTTGATCCGCCCGAACACCACCGTGAACAGCGGGGGACGATGAATCGCCGCTCTTTCCTGGCCGGCGCCGCTGTCCTCGCCGCATGCTCAAGGCCCAAAGCCCCGCGGTACAACGGTTACGCGTTTACTTCGAATCCGGCCGACAAGACGATCGCCGCCGTGAGCCTGAGTAACTTCGAACTCGCACATCACATTCCGGTCGACTCCACGCCCGGTGCACTGATCGCGCATTCGCTGCGCAAACGGGTGCTCGCCTTGTTGCCCGACACCGGCACGCTGCTCGAGATCAACCCCCGCACGATGGCCGTGGAACGCCGCTCGTCGCCCGCCGGTCCGGCGCTCGACATGCGCCTCGCGCCTGACGGACGGCTGCTCTGGATCCTGCTGCGCGATGCCGTGATTGCGTGGGATCTGGAACACTGGCGGCGCGTGACGTGGATGCGATTACCCAACGAGCCAAATGCCATGGACCTGCATCCCTCCGGGCGCAAGGTCGCAGTCGGCATTCCAGGCCAAGCTGCCGTGGGACTGGCGAACCTAGATAACGGTCAGCTCACAATTTCACAGTTGAGCGAAGAGCCGGGCTTCATCTGTTTCCAGTGCAACGGAGCGCAGATTTTCGCGGCACTACCGAAGAGCCGCCGGATCGCGGCGCTCAACACGGCCACGATGAAGCACGAAGTCGATCTGGAAGTGCCGCTCTCGCCGCGCTACTACTGCACGAATTCAGACGGTGGACAGATGTTCGTCACGGGCGTGGGTATGGATGCCGTCGTGATCGTGAGCCCTTATCAAACAGAAGTCGGCGAAACGGTGCTTGCAGGACACGCCCCGGCCGCGATGGCTGCCACCGCCGGCGCCACGCCGTACCTTCTTCTGACGAATCCCGATGAGGGCGGCGCGACAGTCATCTCGATCGACACGCGCCGCGTGCGTGCGCAACTGCAAACCGGCGGGCGGCCGAGCGAGATAGCGCTCACGCCTGATGGCAATTACGCGCTGATCTTGAATGGTCCTACCGGAAACCTGGCCGTGATGCGAATGAGTGTCTTACAAACCGCGAGTCTGCAGGAGCGCCGCAGCCGTGTCGCGCCACTTTTCACGATCGTCCCGGTCGGCTCCAACGCGTCCGGCATCGCGGTTTGCCCGCTCGCGTAAAGCTGCGCAAAGCGGCCCCGAAGCGCGTCAATCCGCGCTAAAATAAAGGCTTACCGAACAATATGGCTGACGAGCAGAATCCGCCGCAGGGCCCACCTGCGCCTCCGCAGTTACCTCTTTCCGGGGCCGGTGGGGGAGATGGCGAAAACCGCAATCTGATCCCGATCAACATCGAAGACGAAATGCGGCGTTCGTACCTCGATTACGCCATGAGCGTGATCGTCGGACGCGCTTTGCCTGATGTTCGCGATGGCCTGAAGCCCGTGCACCGGCGCATTCTGTTCGGGTTAAACGAGATGGGCCTGACGCCCAATCGTCCCACGCGCAAATGCGCCAAGATTGTCGGCGAAGTGCTCGGAAAGTTTCACCCGCACGGCGACGCTCCTGTCTATGAGTCGTTGGTGCGTATGGCCCAGCCTTTCAGCATGCGTTACCCGCTGGTCGACGGGCAGGGCAATTTCGGTTCGGTCGATGGTGATCCGCCCGCGGCAATGCGGTATACCGAGGCGCGGCTTTCGTGGATCGCCACGGCGCTGCTGCAGGATATCGACAAAGAAACTGTCGACTTCAAACCGAACTACGACGACAGCGAAGTCGAACCAGAAGTTCTGCCGACGCGTGTTCCCAATCTTCTGATCAACGGATCATCGGGCATTGCGGTCGGTATGGCGACGAACATCCCGCCGCACAATTTGCGCGAAATTATCAACGCGACCATTGCGCTCATAAAGAATCCGAACACTCCGTTCGAAGAAATTTTCGCGATGGTGCCGGGCCCGGACTTCCCAACGGGCGGCTACATCCTGGGGCGCTCAGGTATTCTCGACGCGTTCACTCGGGGCCGTGGACAGTTGAAGCTGCGAGCCAAAGCTTTCATCGAGAAGATGGGCAAGGATCGTGAGGCAATCATAGTAACCGAGCTGCCTTACCAGGTGAATAAGGCCAAGCTGATTGAACACACCGCGTCGCTCATCACCGAAAAGAAAATCGAAGGCATCTCGAACATCGAAGACCATAGCGATCGCGATGGCATGCGCATCGTGTATGAGCTGAAACGCGGCGAACAAGCCGAAGTGGTGCTGAACAATCTCTACAAAGCCACGCAACTGCAGATTGGCTTTGGCGTGATCAACCTCTCGATTGTGAATGGCCAGCCGCGTGAGCTGAGCCTGATGCAAACCATCCGCTACTTCATCGATCACCGCATCGATGTGGTGCGGCGGCGCACCGACTACGAACTGCGTAAAGCTCGTGAACGCGAACACATCCTGCTTGGATTCCAGATCGCGCTCAACAATCTGGATGAAGTGATTCGCATCATCCGCGCGGCCGGTTCTCCACGTGAAGCGCGCGAAGGTTTGATCGGCCGCTTCGCATTCAGCGAGAAGCAGGCGCAGGCCATCATCGAAATGCAGCTGCAGCGCCTGACCGGCATGGAGCAGCAGAAGATTCTCGATGAACTCGCGGACATTCAGCGGCGCATCGCGGGTTATCTCGAAATCCTGGGATCAGAAACCGTTCTGCGCGGCGTGATCATCGACGAGCTGAAAGAGATCCAGAAAGAGTACGGCGACGATCGCCGCACCGAGATCATCGAAGACTCGGGCGAGATCCGGTTGGAAGATCTGGTTGCGGTTGAAGATGTCGCCGTGACTGTCACTCATGGCGGTTATCTGAAGCGCACTGCTGTCGACACGTACCGGCGCCAGACGCGAGGCGGCAAGGGCCGCATCGGCATGGGTACCCGTCAGGAAGACTTTGTCGAGTACTTCCTGGTCGCCTCGACGCACAGCTATCTGATGCTGTTCACGAACAAGGGCCGTGTGTACTGGCAGAAGATTTACGAGATCCCGGATTCCTCCACAACGGGCAAAGGCAAACACATCTCGAACCTGGTCAACCTGCAGCCGGACGAGACGGTGAAAGCCTTCATGGCTGTGAAGGATTTCGTGCCTGACCAGTTCATCGTGATGGTCACGCGCAAAGGCGTGATCAAGAAGAGCGAGCTGACCGAGTTCTCGAACGTCATGGCGCGTGGCATCATTGCGCTCGCGCTCGATGAAGACGATGAACTGATTGCTGCACGTCTCAGCGGCGGCAAGAGTTTGATCTTCATCGGCTCGCATGAGGGCCAGGCGATCAAGTTTGAGGAAACTCAGGTACGCCCGATGGGCCGCCCCGCGCGCGGTGTGCGGGCGATGGCTCTCGAAGAAGGCGACTATGTCGTTGGCGCTGAAGTGGTCGAGTCCGATGGCTTGATGCTGTCCATTTCAGAAAACGGTTTCGGCAAGCGCACGCCGATCGATGAATACCGGCTGACGAACCGCGGCGGCAAGGGCGTCATCAACATGAAGACCACTGCGCGCACCGGAAGAGTCATTGCGATTCTTTCCGTCAAAGAACAGTCGGAGCTCATGATCGTCACCAAAGATGGCAAGATGATCCGCATCGACTCGGGCAACATCCGCAAAGTCGGACGTTCGACTCAGGGCGTGAAGTTGGTGGCGCTCGACGAGAGCGACCGCGTGGCAGCGGCCAGCTTGATCCCGGAAGCGGTGGATAAAGAAGGCGAAGACACGCAGGGCGATTTAGTGTTGCAGTAAGAGCCGGCTAGTTGTTGGAGCAGGGCGAAGCCCGGGTCTCGGGTCGTTCTATATCGCCCTGTTACACTCACAAGCGAACCTCTGCATGAAGCCGATTCGCCGCGTCGCCGTGTTGGGTGCAGGAACCATGGGTGCGCGCATCGCCGCGCATTTTGCCAACGCCGGAGTACCCGCGCTGCTGTTGGATCTGACGACCGCGGCCGCGCAGAACGGCATCCAGTCCGCGCTGAAACAAAAGCCGGCCGGGTTCTTTGACGACTCTTTCGCTTCGCGCATCACTCCTGGAAGTTTCGACGAGCATCTCGCGCAAGCACACGACTGCGATTGGATCATCGAAGCCGTCAGCGAAGACCTGGCGATTAAGCGTTCGTTGTGGTCGCGAGTCGCGGCAGTGCGCAAGCCGGGCTCCATCGTTTCGACCAACACCAGCGGTATTCCACTGGCATCCATCGCGGAAGGCATGGCTGAAGAGTTTCAGCAGCACTTCTGCGGCACTCACTTCTTCAACCCGCCGCGCTATCTGCATCTGCTCGAAGTGATTCCGGGTGCGCACACCAGTGCGGAAGTGCTCGAACTGGTTACGGCGTTTGGCGAGCGGCGTTTGGGCAAAGGCGCGGTGCGCTGTAAGGATACGCCGAACTTCATCGGCAATCGCATCGGCTCCTTTGTCGGCTCGACCGTGCATCGGCTGACGGTCGAGGGCGGCTACACGATCGAAGAAGTTGATCTGCTGACGGGCAAATTGATTGGTATGCCGAAGAGTGGCAGCTATCGTTTGCTCGATATCGTTGGTCTCGATGTGTGGGCGCATGTCACGCGCAATCTTTACGACAACGCCCCGCACGATCCCTGGCGCGAACGCTTTGTCATGCAGCCGTTTCTGATGCAGATGATCGAGCGCGGCTGGCTAGGCGATAAGCGCGGACAGGGCTGCTACAAAAAGACTGGCTCCGGCACGGAAAAGCAGTTCTACGCAATTGACTGGCAAACACTGGAGTATCGTCCGCCGGCGAAGCCGCGCTTCCCCTCGGTCGATGCTGCCCGCATGCAGGAGAATCTGGGCGAGCGTCTGAAGATGCTGATCGCATCCCAGGATCGCGCAGGCTTGTTCCTGTGGCAATTGTTCTCAGACACGTTTCTCTACTCGGCCGCGATGGTGCCCGAAATTTCGGATCGTGTCATTGAGATCGATCGCGCCATGCGCTGGGGCTATGCGAATACGCTTGGACCGTTCGAGATGTGGGACGCGCTCGGCGTACGAGAAACTTGCGAACGAATCGCGCGCGAAGGCCGGACGGTTCCGTCCAACGTTGAGCGCATGCTTGCCCAAGGCGCAACTTCGTTCTATAGGGCGGCGGATCGCGATGCGGAGCCACGCACGGAGTACTTCGATCTCGGTGCGGGCCAGTTTGCGTTGCTAGAAGAACGCCCGGGCGTCATGGAACTCGCCGCCATCAAACGAGCACGCGGCGTCGTGAAGAAGAATCCGGGCGCATCGCTGATTGATCTCGGTGATGGCGTGCTCTGCGTTGAGTTTCACAGCAAGATGAACGCGATTGGCGACGACATCATCGCGATGCTCCAGGCCGGGATTGATGAGACGTCGCGGAACTTCGAAGCGATGGTCATCGGCAATCAAGGCGACAACTTCAGCGTGGGCGCCAACCTGATGCTGATCTTGTTGAACGCGCAGGAAGGCGAGTGGGATGAGCTCAACCGCGCGATCGATCGCTTTCAGCGTTGCGGCATGGCGATTAAGTACGCGCCGAAGCCTGTGGTCGCCGCGCCTTTCGCGATGGCGCTCGGAGGCGGCTGTGAAATCCCTTTGCACGCCGCGCGCATGCAGGTTTCGGCAGAACTGTACATGGGCCTGGTAGAAGTTGGCGTTGGGTTGATTCCGGGCGGCGGTGGATGTAAGGAGATGATCATGCGCGCGCCTGATCTTCGCACCGCATTTGAAACGATTGGCTATGCAAAGGTTTCGACCAGTGCCGTGAATGCCAGGAAGCTCGGCTTTCTGCGCGAGGGCGATGGCGTCTCGATGAACCCCGAACGATTGATCGGCGACGCGAAAGCGCTCGCGCTCGCCATCGCGCCGACTTATGTTCCCGGTACGCCGCGCACCGACATCAAAGTGGGCGGGGAAGCGGGCCTCGCACTCCTGCAGACCGGCTTGTATATGGCGAAGCAGGGCGGCTACGCTTCGGATTACGATTGCGTGATCGGCGAGAAGCTCGCATACGTGTTGAGCGGCGGCCGCGCGACGGGCGAGCAGTTGGTGAGCGAGCAGTATCTGTTGGATCTCGAACGTGAAGCGTTCCTGAGCCTTTGTGGGCGCGCCGAAACACAAGCGCGCATGCAGCATATGTTGAAGACCGGTAAGCCGCTGCGAAACTAGACTGGAATCAGATGCAGGACGCCGTCATCATCGATTGTTTGCGTACGCCGGTGGGCAAAGCTCCGCGCGGCACGTTCCGTCACACCCGCCCCGATGACCTTGCGGCAACTGTTGTCCGGCGCCTGATCGAGAAGTATCCGCAGGTTCCGCAGGACGAGATCGAAGATCTCATCCTCGGCTGTGCGATGCCCGAAGGTGAAGCCGGCAACAACATGGCGCGCAACGTGGCGTTGCGTGCGGGGTTGCCCGACACCGTTACCGGGAGTGACGATCAATCGTTACTGCAGCTCGGGTCTGCAATCGATCGCAATGGCGGCCGATCGCATTCGCTCCGGCAGCGCGCACATCATGCTCGCGGGCGGCAGCGAATCGATGAGCATGATCCCGATGGGCGGCAACAAGCTCGCGCCAAACCCATGGTTCACCGCGCACCTGCCGCAAATCTACATGAACATGGGGCTCACGGCGGAGCAGTTGCAGCACCGCTACGGCATCACGCGCGAGGACGCAGGACGAGTTCTCGTTCGCAGTCATGAGAAAGCTTTGGCAGCGCAGGCGTCGGGGAAGTTCGATGACGAGATTGGTACCCGTGACGGTAGAGACGACGGTCATGCAGGGCACGCGTCCCGATCACGTCGACGAACACCGTGGTGAAAGACGAAGGTCCGCGCGCCGACACATCAATGGAAGCGCTGGCGAAGCTGAAGCCCGCGTTCCATGTAGCGGGAACAGTGACTGCGGGCAACTCTTCACAAACCAGCGATGGCGCGGCGATTGCGCTCGTGATGTCTGCGCAGCGCGCGAAAGAACTTGGGCTCAAGCCCAAAGCTCGCTTCGTGAGCTTCGCAACTGGTGGCGTGCCTCCGGAGATCATGGGCATCGGTCCTGTGGTCGCGATTCCGAAAGCATTGGCTTTAGCGGGATTGAAGTTGAGCGACATTGACGTGATCGAGCTGAACGAGGCGTTCGCTGTGCAAACGCTCTCGGTCATCCGCGAGGCTGGCCTCGATCCAGAGAAGATTAATGTGAACGGCGGCGCGATCGCTCTCGGTCACCCTCTCGGCTGCACCGGCGCGAAGCTCACAGCGACGATTCTGCGCGAAATGGAACGTCGTGGCTCGCGCTATGGTCATGGTCACGATGTGTGTGGGCGGCGGTCAAGGTGCAGCGGGCATTTTCGAACGAATGTAAGAGCGAGGACGACTATGGCTACCGCAACTGCTGCGTATCCCGAAACCGCCGGCGGCGCGTTTCTGATTGAAGACCGTAAGCCGCAAGAGATATTCACTCCTGAAGATCTCTCCGCAGAGCACCGCGCGATCGCGCGCACGGCTGCTGAATTCTTCGCACGGGAAGTGGAGCCGAACGTCGATGCGATTCAGCAAGGCAATCATGACCTCGCTGTGCGTCTGCTGAAGAAGTCGGGCGAACTCGGGTTGCTCGCCATCATGACTCCTGAACGCTACGGCGGAATGGAGTTGGATCTCGCGAGTCCATGGTGGTGGCGGAAGCGATTGCGCGCGATGGATCGTACGCGGCATGGCACGGTGCGCACGCTGGAATCGGCACGTTCCCTTTGCTGCTCTTCGGCACCGAAGCGCAGAAGCAGAAGTATCTGACGAAGCTCTCGTCCGGAGAGTTGGTGGGCGCCTATTGTTTAAGCGAGCCGCAAGCGGGCTCTGATGCACTCGCAACGCGCACTACAGCAAAGCTGAACGATGACGGCACCGCTTATGTGATCAACGGCCAGAAGATGTGGATCACGAACGGCGGCAAGGCCGACCTCTACACAGTCTTCGCGAAGATTGTTGATCCCGATGGCAGCGAACAGTTCTCCGCGTTTCTGATCGAGCGCGGCTTCACCGGCGTCAGCACCGGGCACGAAGAAAAGAAGATGGGCATCAAGGGCAGTTCGACGTGCGCCGTGTTCCTGGACAATGTGCAAGTGCCGGTGGAGAATCTGCTGGGCGAGAAAGGACGCGGGCATATCATCGCGTTCAACATTCTGAATGTTGGACGATTGAAGCTCGGCCCGTTTGCCGTGGGCGGTGCGAAGAACGTGCTCGCGGTCAGCGCGAAGTACGCGAAGGAGCGCAAGGCATTTCACACCACCATCTCCGAATTCGGCGTCATCCAACACAAGCTTGCCGAGATGTGTGCACGCATCTATGCGGCGGAGTCGATCAGTTATCGAACCGTCGGGCTGGTGGAATCGCGGCTCGTCGATTTCTCGTGGGATGCACCGGATGCGGCGCAACGCGATGATGAAAGCGTTTGAAGAGTTCGCGGCCGAGTGTTCCGATCGGTGAAGGTGTATGCATCCGAAGTGCTCGACTATGTGGCTGACGAGGGTGTGCAGATTCATGGCGGCTACGGGTATCACCAGGATTATGCTGTCGAGCGCGCGTATCGCGATTCGCGCATCAACCGCATCTTCGAAGGCACCAACGAGATCAACCGGCTGTTGGTCACGGGCATGCTGTTGAAGCGGGCCATGCGCGGCCAATTAGGTCTGGTGAAAGCAGCGCAAGGCGTGATGGGCGAGATTCTGGGTGGCCCGGCTGCAGATCACACGGAGACAGACGGACCGTTTGCGGATGAGACGAAGATCGTCGCAAACGCGAAGAAGATTGCACTGTTGACGCTGGGTCTCGCGTATCAGAAGTATCTGGCGGCAATCGAGAAGCAGCAGGAAGTTCTGTCGGGTCTTGCCGACATTGTTATGAATGTCTTTGCGATCGAGTCGGTTCTGTTGCGTACGCAGAAGATGAACGCCGGCGCCGAGTCGCAAGCGGCGGACATGACACGCGTTCTCGTTCGCGACGGCATGGCGCAGATTGAAACCAGTGCGCGCACGTTGCTGGGATCCTGCTCCGAAGGTGACATGCTGCGCACCAACATGGCCGTGCTGCGGCGGTTCGCGCGTTATGAACCGGTCGACGCCATTGCACTACGGCGTCGCATTGCGCGACGCGTGCTCGATGCCGGACGCTACGTCGTTGCCGCGTAAGCGCGTCTACATCACCGTCGGTCTGCCGGGTTCGGGCAAGTCAACCTGGCTTCAGATACTCGGCGCGCAGGCAATCTCCTCCGATGAGATTCGCCGCTTGCTCGCTGACGACGTTACGGATCAAACCATTCATCAGCAGGTTTTCGAAACCGTCCGGCACCTGGTTCGGCAGCGGCTCGTAATCGGCAAGCCCGAGACGTATGTCGATGCAACGCACCTGACGCCGGTCGAGCGTGCGCCTTACTTTGCCGTGGCGCAGGAGTTTGATGCGGAAGTGATCGCGTTGTGGTTCGATGTGCCGCTTGCGGAGTGCCTTGCACGCAATGCAGCGCGAGATCGCAAAGTGCCTGAGCCTGCGCTTCGTGAGATGGCCGCGAAGTTGGTCAGACCTGAAGTCAGTGAAGGCTTTCAGAGCGTGGAAGCCATCATGGCGGTCAGACGTTAGCTGAGCAGAACGAAGCCGGTTTCGCCTGAAGCGAGCATCTGCATGCGTTCAGATCTTCTGGAACTGCTTCTCTAAAATCCCGAGTGCGATGTCGACTTCTGCTTCGGTCACGATATACGGCGGCAGAAAACGCAGCACCGTGTCGTGCGTGCAATTGAGCAAGAGGCCGTCCTGCATTGCGTTGTCGACGATCTGCTTGCCGGGCATCGCAAGCTGCACGCCGGCCATCAGTCCCTCGCCGCGCACTTCGGTGATGAACGAATAACGCTTCTGGAAATCGCGCAGCGCGGCCCGGAAGTATTCACCGACGCGGCGGATCTGGGGCATGAGGCCGTCGAGGATATCGAAGAACTCGATCGCCACTGCGCACGCGAGCGCACTTCCGCCAAACGTCGAGCCATGCATACCAGGAGCAATGGCCGCAGCGGCGCGTTCATTCGCGCAGATAACGCCAAGCGGCAGTCCGCAAGCGAGCGGTTTGGCGGCGACCATGACGTCGGGCATCACAGCGGGGTTCACCAGTTGATAACCGAAGTAAGTGCCGGGACGTCCTACGCCGCATTGAATCTCATCGAAGACGAGCAGTGCATCGTGCTTGTCGGCAAGCGCGCGTGCGCGGCGGGCGAAGTCTTCGCGCATGGGGTGAATGCCGCCTTCACCTTGAATCCACTCGATGACGATGCCTGCGGTTCGGTCGCTGAAAGCTTTGTCTAAGGCTTCGAGATCATTGGCCGGAATGAAGTGCACACCGGGTAGCAGGGGTTCGAAGTCCTTGCGGTACTTGGGCTGGCCGGTGATCGAGAGCGACCCCATGGTGCGGCCGTGAAACGAGTTGTCGAGCGCGATGATCTCGAACTTCTCCGGGCCGATGCGATGGCCGTGCGCGCGCACCATCTTGATCGCACCTTCCATCGCTTCGGTGCCGCTGTTCGAGAAGAACGAACGCTGCAGCCCACTGACTTCCGCAAGCTTCTTGGCAAGTGGTCCCTGGAACTGGTGATAGTAGAGATTCGATGTGTGGATCAGGCGCGTGCATTGCTCCTGAATCACTTTGACAATGCGCGGATGATTCTGGCCAAGCGCGTTGACGCCGATCCCCGCGATGAAATCGAGATAGCGCTTGCCTGATGTGTCCCACAGCCACGGGCCGTCGCCGCGCTCGAGAATGATTGGATAGCGCGCATAGTTTTGCAGCACATACTCGCGCTCAAGCTCGATCACATCACTGGCGACAGCATTCATTTTCCGATGATACATCGCGAAGATTTAGCGGCCGCCCAATGTCAAGTTTGGACCTGGTTTTGGCGGCGTGCCGGCGATGGGGCCCGCGGGTCGGGGCGGGGGGCGGCTGGCTAGTGACCTGCTCTCGCTAATCTCGACCAGTGATAATTGAGGTTTTCCGCGTCGGAGAAGCACGACGACAAAGGAGAACCAACGATGAAGAAGAGCCGATTCAACGAAGAGCAGATCATCGGCATTTTGAAGCAGCACGAAGCCGGGCAGAAGATGGCCGATTTGGCCCGCGAACACGGCATCAGCGAAGCGACGATGTACACCTGGAAGAGTAAGTACGGCGGCATGGACGTCAGCGAAGCGCAGCGGCTAAAGGCTCTCGATGATGAGAACCGCCGACTGAAGCACGCTGGTCGCCGATCTCAGCCTCGACAAAGAGATGCTGAAAGCGGTGATCCGAAAAAACGGGTGGAGCTTGCCGGTTTAAGGCAGGACGTGGCGTTCGTCGCGGAGCAGTTTGCCGTGAGCGAACGCCGGGCCTGCAAGCTCTTCGCAGTGGATCGCAGCACGTATCGCTATGAACCGCAGCCCGACCGCAACGCGCAACTGCGCGGAGAAATGATCGCGCTGGCGCGCCAGAAGCCGCGCTATGGCTATCGTCGTCTGCATGCTTTGCTGAACCGGCAAGGGCAGACGACCAGCCCCATGCGGCTGTTCCGCCTGTATCAGGAAGAGGGTTTGGCCGTGCGCCGACTGAAACGCAAGCGGCTGAGCCGGCCGGCAGCGCGTGTGCGCCTTGCATGTCCGGCAGAACCAGGAATGGGCGATTGACTTCGTAGCCGATACTCTCGGTACCGGCCGCGGCATCCGCGTCTTAACGGTGGTCGATGCATTCACGCGCGAGTGTCTGGGCCTGGAGGTCGACACCAGCTTGAGCAGCCGTCGAGTCACGAGGATGTTAGACACGATCATCGAACAGCGCGGCATGCCGGAAAGCATCCGGTGCGACAACGGGCCCGAACTAACCAGCCGTCACATCTTGGGATGGAGTAACGAACGCAAGATCAACCTGGTGCATATCCAGCCCGGTAAGCCAATGCAGAACGGCCACATCGAAAGCTTTAACGGCCGCTTCCGCGATGAATGTCTGAACGCCAGCTGGTTCCATACGCTGGCCGATGCCAAAGCAAAGATCGCACAATGGCGGCGAGAGTATAACGGCGAGCGGCCGCACAGCAGTCTGGACTACCGCACGCCCAACGAGTTTGCAGAACAGCTGAGAATCTCAGTTATGAATGGTTGAGAAAAACGAGGCAGGTCAGTTGCTATTCCACTGCCGATCTTATAGAGTCATCCGAAACTCGGTCTTGTGACCGTTGGGGGATGAATGAAACTACTCAATTTGTGCGTCCTGGTTTTGTTGATGAGTCTGCCGGCGTTCTCACAGACCTTCGGCGAGATCGCCGGGGAGGTTCGCGACAGCAGCGGCGGCGCCATTCCCGGCGTCCAGGTGACCGCTACAAACATCGAAACCAACTTGACTCGCTCGGTGGTCACCAACGATGCCGGCGTCTACAGTTTCCCGGCCCTGGTGCCTGGGCATTACACGGTCCGAGCTGAAAAGAGCGGTTTCAAAAGTGTCAAAAGCACCGACATCGAACTGCAGGTGCAACAGAGTGCGCGCATCGACGTCACCCTGCCTGTGGGGCAGGTCAGTGATTCGGTCGAAGTTTCCGCCTCCGCCGCGGTTCTGAACACCGAGGACGCCACCATCGGTACCGTCATCGAGAACAAGCGCATCGTGGAGTTGCCGCTGAACGGCCGCAACTACCTGCAACTGGTCTCATTGGCGCCGAACGTGAGCTACGGATTTGGCAGCGCGGGCCAGGCCAACGGCCGCCAGGGCGGCGACCGCGCCAACCAGAATATCGCGGTCGGCGGAGCGCGCAGCAACTTCAACTACTTCACGCTGGACGGCGTCGACAACACCGACCCCAACTTCAACACCTACATCATTCAGCCCTCGGTGGACGCGCTGCAGGAGTTCAAGGTGCAGACCGGTATCTATCCCGCCGAGTTCGGCCGCGAAGCGACTCAGATCAACGTCTCGACCAAGCCCGGCACCAATAACTTTCACGGCACACTCTACGAATTCCTGCGCAACGACTATCTGGACGCCAACAACTACTCCTTCACGGCGCAGCGCAGCACGAAGAACCCTTTCAAGTGGAACCAGTACGGCGGCACGTTGGGCGGACCGGTGTGGATCCCGAAAATCTGGAACGGCAAGAACCGGCTCTTTTTCATGGGCAACTATGAATCGTTCCGCCAGCGCCAAAGCTCGCAGGCCGTCTACAATCTACCCTCGGCCGCGATGCGCACCGGCGACTTTTCCGAGCTGCTAGCCCGGGGCATCGTCATCTACGACCCCGACACGCGGACCACGGGCCCCGATGGCAAGATCACGGCCCAGCCTTTTCCGGGCAACATCATCCCGGCCGGGCGCATCGCCGATATTTCGAAGAAGTTTCTGCAGTTCTATCCCTCGCCCAACCTGCCGACCACCTCGCTGATCCGCGACTACCAGCAGTCTCAGTCGGCCCCGCGTAATAAGGACTTCTTCATTCTGCGAATGGATTTCGCCGAGTCCGCGAACTCGCAGTGGTACGGCCGCTACAGCTGGGACGACGAGAACCAGATCAATCAGGGCCTGCGCCTGAACGGCAACAAGATTCTGACCAACGTGGAGCAGTACATGGGCGCCAACACGCGCGTGCTGAGCCCCTCGCTGGTGAACGAGTTCCGCTTCGGCTACTCGCGCTTCTTCAACTCCGCGGGACGTGAGCTGGCCTTCGTGCGCAACGTGGTGAGCGAACTGGGCATCACGGGCTTGTCTGCCGGCACGCCGGTGACATGGGGCATCCCCGGAGTGAGCTTCGCGCGCTATAGCGGATTTGGTGACGACTCCGACGGCCCGTACGCCAATGACAATCACGGGCTGCAGTTCGTCGACAACGTTTCGTGGGTGCGGGGCGTGCACTCGATCCGCCTGGGTGGCGAAATCCGCCGCGACTCGTATAACCAGGTAGGGCAACCAGTTCGCGCGCGGCAACTTCACCTTCGATATCAACGCGACGCGCAACCCTTCGTTGGCCAACGCGGGCGGAGATGATTTTGCGGATTTCCTGCTGGGTCAAATTAAGCGTTCAGAGGCCGCGGTGGCCATCGCCAGCGCGCAGTTCCGCGCTATCAGCTACGCCGCCTACGTGGATGACGTGTGGAAGGTGACGCCGCGCCTGACCCTGAACCTTGGCCTGCGCTATGAGTTGACGCCGCCCTGGGAAGACCAGACCGGGCACCTGATCACCGTCGGCATTCCGGCCATGCTGAACACGCCGCAGGTGGCCGATCCGGCGCTGCATCCTTACCTGGAACGCCAGGGCTCGGGCGACTTCTACGATGGCCTGAACCTGGTGTGGCCCGGAATCCAGACTCGCCGCGACGGCAAACTGGGCAACCAACTGGTCAAGACCGACTACTCTAATTTCGCGCCGCGGCTGGGCGCCACCTGGAGTCCCAGCCCCAAGTGGGTTGTGCGCACCGGCGCGGGCGTCTTTTACTCGCAGGACACCGGGTAACCCCCGCTTCGACATGGCCCGCAATCTGGCCGGCCGCGTACGTTTCGAATCGATCGATCCCACGCTCTACACGTGGGATACCGCGCTGGTCAGTCTGTCGGGCGCCAAAGCCACGGTGACTCGACCCTACGCTTTCGCCAATCTCTACGACCGCAAAACGCCGCGGACCATCTCTTACCTGTTCAACGTTCAGCGCGAACTGCCCGGCAGCACGCTGCTCGAAGTGGGCTACCTGGGTTCGATCAGCCGCCATTTGGAATCGCTGCGCGCCGTGAATGAAGCGCTGCCGGGCACCACGCCCGTTCTGCAGCGCACCCCGTTCGCCGAATTTGGGCGTATCCAAATAGTGGACGACGGCGCCAACGGGAACTACAACGGCTTATCGGCCAAGCTCACCAAGCGCTACAGCGCGGGCCTGACCTTCCTGGTTGCTTACACCTGGTCGAAGTCGATCGACGAAGCGAGCTCCATTCGTACCAACGACGGCGACACCCTCTTCCCGCAGAACAGCTACTGCCTGCGCTGCGAGCGGGGGCTCTCGATCTTCAACACCGCGCATCGCGTGGTGACGTCATTGCTGTATGACATCCCGGTCGGCCACGGCCGCACGCTGGACGTTTCCAACCGCCTGCTGGAAGCCGTGGTGGGCGGCTGGCAACTGGGCTCCATCGTCACCTACCAGACCGGCTTCCCGATCACCATCAGCGCCAACGCCCGCGACACCTCTAACATCGGCGCCGGCTTCGACCGGCCGAACGCTACCGGCATCAGCCCGGTATTGCCACGCGACCAGCAGACCACAGAGCACTTCTTCAACGTCAATGCGTTTGCGCCGCAAGTGTTCGGCACCTTCGGCAACGTGGGCCGCAACACGCTGATCGGGCCGCGCATTTTCGACATGGACGCCTCGCTCATCAAGAATTTCCGCTTCGGCGAGCAGAAGATGCTGCAGTTCCGGTGGGAGACGTTCAACGCCACCAATCACCCGAACTGGGGCAATCCGGACACCAACTTCTATTCGGCCGGCTTCGGCACCATAGGCTCCACGCGCACGGCGATGCGCCAGATGCAATTCGCGCTGAAGCTCATCTTCTAGGAGCTTGTCAGTTAATATGTGTCCGTCTGTCACGCCGCTGGCCGATTCAGAGGCGCGACCGTAAGGGAGTCGCATTAGCCGAGACGCCCAGCTCAGCCTGAACGCGCCTCTCACCGCCAATTTTCGATATTGCTGCCACGGCTGGAGTATGCGTCGAAAGCTTCAGGGGAGGAAACAGGGACGGACCCACCTTTCTGCGGTGACTGGCTTAGAGGAATCAGCTTATTCCTGGTGATCTAAAAGGTGGGTCCGTCCCCGTTTGTTCGCAAGTGCGACTAAGCTATGATTTCACCATTGGGACAGACGTCTCGCTTCCTCCTATCGCGTCCCTGGGTCGCGCAGAGTTCCCCTCGATATTCTCCGCGTCTAAGCCTAAGGTGGATAGTGCCGCGGCTACTCATCGCGATTTGTTTGGTCCTTTCTGGCTGCGGAATGCGGTATTCGAATGACGCCAGAGCGATGCCGATCGGCCCCCCGACTACGTGGGTTGGGCGCGGTTAGAGACTACGATATCGACCGGATACCCCGCACTACCCAACGATCATGGTTTTCGAGTAGGTGATGATCCCGGCAAGCGGGCGCTTACGGACGTCCACTTTTTTTAGCATTGCGATCGACAAGCAACAAGTATTTCCTAAGTACTTCCTAACGGGATTGAGATCGTCTCGTGTTAAATCAGCTTCGAAGCTGCGAATCGTCAAGCCGTTGTTTCCGGCTATGCTAGTCCAAAAAGCGACTTCGATGTTTACACCATTGCGGCAGGGCATGTCCAACACTCGGCGCAGTGTGTTTTCTTCGGGACTGACCTGATGCTCTGGCGCGAAGCGGGAACTGCGAGGCTTGGGACTGACGCAGCCTGTACCCCCAAACGCGCAGTACAGAACCATTCTGGCAGGAGATAGGCCGTCAGGACGCGAAACTTTAAGACCGATTTTCCATGCAATCGCAGAGCAG
This sequence comes from Bryobacterales bacterium, assembly GCA_963792655.1. Lineage (GTDB taxonomy): Bacteria > Acidobacteriota > Terriglobia > Bryobacterales > Bryobacteraceae > DOZZ01. The sequence goes on along the minus strand of CAWBWU010000003.1, from coordinate 78,352 downwards.
ACCACGACAGCAGTGGAGCCGCCTGCGTCGAGGTGGTGATGGGGAAAGCAAGAAACAGGGACGGACCCACCTTTCTGCGATGACTGGCTTAGAGGAATCAGCTTATTCCCAGTGATCTAAAAGGTGGGACCGTCCCTGTTTCCCCCCTCGGCGTGGAAGCCCAAGTGTTCCAAGAGCAAATAGAAGCGTCGTGCGCGGTCCATGTGGCTGCGGTCCGCAATCTGGTCGAGGGCAGCGCAAGCGAGGGAGCACAGCATTGAACCGCATATTTCTCACCGCCGAGTGGCGGGATCTCGTCATGTTGAACTACGCCATCGCGCCAGAACTGCTGGCTCCCTATGTTCCGCACGGGACGGAACTGGATCTGTTCGAATCGCAGGCGCTGGTCAGCATTGTCGCCTTCCACTTCACCAGGACACGTGTGTTGGGCCTACCAGTTCCGGGCCATCAGGACTTTCCGGAAGTGAACCTGCGCTTTTACGTGAGGCGCACGGTGGGCGGTGAAGAGCGCCGCGGCGCGGTCTTTATCAGCGAACTGGTCCCCAAACGCGCCGTTGCCTGGGTCGCCCGCACGTTTTATCAGGAAGCCTATTCTGTCGGCAGGATTGCGAGCAAAGTCAGCCGGGAACAAATCGAGTACTCGTGGCGATTCAAGGGCCAGGATAGCTGGCTGTCGTGTGAATCCGGTGAACTCGTTCGAGGACGCGCGGCCGGGGTCGATTGAGCAGTTCATTACAGAGCATTACTGGGGCTATTCGCGGCAGAAGGACGGCGGCACCAAGGAATACGCAGTACAGCACCCGGCCTGGCGGGTGCAGGAGGTCAAATCCGTGCGCTCGCGGATCGATGCCGACACAATGTATGGCGCGCAGTTTGGACCTGCTTTGCGGGAGCATCCAGTGTCCGCGTTAGTGGCGGAAGGGTCGGAGGTTTCGGTGTCCCGCGGTGTGCGCATTGCGTAGGGTACCCGGGCGGCGTCAAAAATCACCTCATCGACGCCACTGGCACCATAGAAACCGGGCCGACGACAGTATTAGTGTGCACTGTCTCGTCAACCTGGAATGCCACCCACGCAGAACCGCCGATTCAGAGGCGCGACCGCAAGGGAGTCGCATCAGCCGATACGCCCACATCAGCCTGAACGCGCCTCTCGCCCATTCACCGTCAATGTTCGATATTGCGACCACGGCTGGAGTATGCGTCGAAAGCTTCAGGGGAACTCGCCCACCACAAAGGATCTTCTGACCCATGTAGCCCTTTTCAATGAGCGTCCAACTCCTGCCATGCCTGCCAGCAGTCACACGCGAACGCGCTAGTTGCGCGGCTGAATTGGCACTAGCTTGAAGCGTCCATACGCAATGAACGCCGCGATTACCCCAATGAAGAATGGCATCAGCCAGACCAACCCCATCGGCATCGACGTTACAGTCGCTCCTGCCATGATGATCGCGAGCCCGCACGCCGCCACTGGTGTGAGATATGGCGCGATCCGGAGTGCGGACGGCAGAACCAGACCGATTCCGCCCAATATTTCCATGACGCCGATGAAATGAAAGAATGACCCGGGGAATGGGGTGCCTTTCGTCATCTCTTGCACTGGCATCACGAACTTCATCACCCCTGCAAACAAAAACAGCGCCGCGAGAATGATCTGCGCCGCCCAAAGCGCGATAGCCAATGCCCTGCTGCGTTTGGGCGCAATATTGACGACGTCCGAATTTTCCATGGCTTCCATTGTCACGCTTCGGTGATGCGAATCGGTCGGGCAGAATTCGCGGTGCATTCGGCTCATTCTCTTAGGCCTACCCGGCGCTCGCAATCACACCAAAACCTCCACAACAAAGCGCGCATTTTCCACAACTTACGTCGGCACGCACCCGCGCCGAAGCCCACGCCCGGCAATATTGCGTCAGCAATATGCGGAGTTGCGTCGCTGTACACCTGCGCCCAGAGGGCTCGAAATAGGCCACTGAAAAATTGGCTTCGTTTCGTAAATTTACTATTTGGAATTTCACGCTGAAAAACGCGTCAACTCCTCGCCAATCGCACAGTGAGATCAAAGGCCGAAGCTAATAACAAAGCCAATCAAAGCCAAAAGCAAACCCAAAAGCAAACCCAAACGAAGCCAGGTATTAGCATCGGATACGACTCTTGGAATCGCCCCGATGGCGCGTTGTGCGGGTTCCCTGGATAGTAGATCGAGCTCAGGTGGCTCTCGTATCGGAAGGTCGTCAGCAGCGGCGCCAGCCCTGCTCTCCGCATGACGATATGCTCTAAAACAGTGCCAACGCGAATCCGAAGCTTTCGAATCACCTAATGGCGCAACTGCAAAGCGTTCGTATCGGAGCTGGTGCCGGTTATTCCGGGGATCGTATTCCGCCCGCGCTCGACCTGATCGAACGAGGACGGCTGAACTACATCGTGTTCGAGTGCCTGGCCGAACGCACCATCGCACTGGCCCAGCAAGCGAAAGCGTCCGACCCCGAACTGGGTTACGACTTACTCCTCGACGCGCGAATGCGCAAGGTTCTGGGCGCCTGCCGCGCTCACGGCACCAGGCTGATCAGCAACATGGGTGCCGCCAACCCCGTTGCTGCGGCGAAAAGAACGCGGGCCATTGCAGCATCCTTGGGCATCACGGGTCTGCAGGTCGCGTCCATTCAAGGGGACGACGTTTTGCAACTCGTTCGGTCCGGCGCACTAAGCAATGCAGAGTTGATCGAAACCGGCGCACCCGTTTCCAGCATTCTCGATAAATTGGTTTCGGCCAATGCTTACATCGGCGCAGCACCGATTGTCGAATGTCTGGCGCAGGGCGCGGATGTCGTACTTGGGCGGCCGTATCGCAGACCCAGCGCTCTTTCTCGCGCCACTGATTTATGAGTTCGGGTGGCCAACAGATGACTGGGCAAAGCTGGGCGGCGGCATCTTGGTAGGCCACTTACTGGAGTGCGCTGGGCAACTCAGCGGCGGCTACTTTGCGGACCCGCCCCTGAAAAATGTTCCCGGCCTGACTAATCTCGGGTTCCCTTACGCAGTCGTAGAACGCGACGGCACAGCAGAGTTTCGGAAGTTAGACCAGACCGGGAGGGATGATTACCCTGGCAACCTGTAAAGAACAGCTACTGTACGAGATTCACGACCCGAGCCGCTATCTTACTCCCGACGTGACAGCCGACTTCTCAAGCGTCGAGTTCGCAGAAACCGGGCGAGACTCAGTCCGGGCCAGGGGTGCTACCGGTACTGCCAGGCCCGATACTCTCAAAGTGTCTCTCGGCTACGCCGACGGGTTTATCGGCGAGGGACAAATTACTTATGCCGGAAGCGGAGCACTTCGGCGTGCGGAACTTGCCTTAGAGCTTGTCAAAGCGCAACTGAACGATGCCCAGTGTCACCCGCGTGAACTGCGAGCCGAGATGATCGGGGTCAACTCAGTTCTGCCGACGCGCGAAATCAGCGGTGATCCGCGCGAGGTTCGTGTCCGCGTCGCAGCCCGCACCGGTAGCTTGGAGGAGGCGAACCTGATCGGAGCTACTGTAGAATCGCTTTACACAAATGGACCCGCTGGCGGTGGAGGTGTGTTCCGGACCGCTCGTCCCGTACTTGCGATGGCATCCTCACTGATTCCCCGCGAGTTAGTCAGAACAGAAATTGAAATGATGGCGTCCTGATGACATTAAGAGATCTGGCGCACGCCAGGGCCGGAGACAAGGGCAACATATCCAATATCGGCGTCTTCGCCTTCCGCCAGGAAGACTATGCCGCGCTCGCGAACTATCTAACGCCAGAAGTGGTTGCGGCACACTTAGCCGGTATTGTGAAAGGGCGTGTCGTACGTTACGACTTACCGAAGTTATCGGCGTTCAACTTTGTCCTGTACGACGCACTTGGCGGCGGTGTCACCCGCTCGCTGGCGCTTGACGCGCACGGGAAGTGCCTCAGCTCGATTCTGCTTGAACTGGAACTCCCCGCCGATCTAATCTCGGCCAGAGGCAACGCATAGGTTTGATGCTGGCCGTCCTCGGTACCCTGACTGTCGTTCTCCTATTAGCCGCGATTCTGACCAGGCGGCTGACGCCGTTGTCCGCGCTGGTAAGTCTGCCAGTGGTCGCATCCCTGATCGCCGGCTTCGGAGCGAAAACTCCGGTGTTCATGCTGCACGGTATCCAGAGCGTAGCCGGTGTGGCGGGCATGTTCATCTTTGCCATTCTCTACTTCGGCATCGTGACGGACGCCGGAATGCTGGACCCCATCATCAACCGCCTGCTGCGCGCAGTGGGCAGCGACCCCGCGCGGATCGCACTCGGCACCGCCTTACTCGCGCTGTTGATTCACCTGGATGGCTCGGGCGCGGTCACATTCCTCATCACGATACCGGTGATGAAGCCGGTCTACGAACGCACTGGGATGGACCGGCGCATCCTGGTGTGCGTCGCGGCCATGGCGGCTGGCGTGAACTTTCTTCCGTGGACAGGCCCCATGATGCGCGCCGCGAGCGTACTGCATGTTCCCGCGACTGCACTGTTCAATCCGCTGTTCCCCGTGCAGGTGGCGGGCCTGGTGTTCGTCTTCACCGCGGCGTATGTCCTGGGCATACGCGAGCGAAAGCGGCTCGGGTGGAGCGCGGCAACTCAGGCTGCCGTGATTCAGGACGAGGAACTTGAACCAACGCGGCAAGAACTGGCGCGGCCCGGGCGCTTCGCGATCAACCTGCTGCTGACGATCGTCATGATGACCGCGATGATCGGACTAAATCTAGAGCCAGTCGCGGTCTTTATGGTGGGTACCGTGCTCGCGCTGCAGATCAACTACCCGAAGTTGAAGGAGCAGCAGGAGCGCATTGACGCACACGCGAGGGCAGCATTGCTGATGGCGGGTATCCTTCTGGCTGCGGGAGCGTTTACCGGAATCATGCGCGAGTCGGGCATGCTGACCGCAATGGCGAAGGCGACCGTCGCGATTGTGCCAAAGGCAGCAGCCGTTCACCTTCCGGTGATGCTGGCGCTCGTATCGATGCCGCTTAGCCTGATCTTCGACCCGGACTCGTTCTACATCGGCATCCTTCCGGTGCTGACCGAAGCAGGGAAGGCCATGGGTGTTCCGGCAACCCAGATCGCTCAAGCTGCATTGCTAGGCATGCATACGACTGGCTTCCCGGTGAGTCCACTTACGCCTGCGACCTATCTGCTGGTTGGCCTGGCCGGCGTGGAGCTACGCGACCATCAGAAGTTTGCAATTCCGTTCTTGTTCGGGGCGACGATCCTGATGACAGTGACGGCTCTGGCGCTGGGGATTTTGCATTTTTAGGAGCGGCATACTGCACACATGACTCGGCCACGGGCGATCAGCCTGTCCTTCGCTTTGATACTGATCACCATTGCATGCGGTATTGTCGTGCGATTCGCTCACCTGGGCTTACCCGCGTTCATCATGAAGTATGGCGGGTCGATGTTATGGGCACTAACCATCTACTGGGTACTCTCCACACTGCTACCTTGGCGAGGCGTTGTGCAGGTGGCAATAGCTTCGAGTCTAATCGCCACTGCCGTTGAATTTCTCAAGCTCTATCGCAATCCAAACTTAGATGCGTTCCGCAAGACTCTGCCCGGAGTTCTCTTGCTCGGGCGCTACTTCTCAGTTTGGGATATCGTGGCGTATGTCGTAGCGATCGCAGCCGGCGCGCTTGTCGACCGAAAGCTTCGTCGCTCCTTTGCACCATGAAACAATAGGCCAGATGTTGCGTGTCTTTCTGCTCGCCATCGTCGCCTCATCGTTAACAGGTCAGACGATTCCGATCTGGCCCGGCGTGGCGCCCGGTTCCGAAAGCTGGACGCACAAGGAACGGATCGAGAAAGATACTCCACTCGGCGCTGTCATTTTCAACGTTGTCACACCCACCTTAACCGCGTACCTTCCCGAGAAGAGCAAAGCGACCGGAACAGGCGTGATCCTTGCGCCCGGCGGAGCTTTCGTTGCACTCGCGATCGATCTCGAAGCGAACACGGTGGCGCGCTGGCTGCAGGAGCGTGGGATTGCAGCCTTCGTTTTGAAGTACCGGCTTCTCGAGAAAAAGGGTGACGGCATTCCGCCCGACCTCAATATGGACGAGGCGGGTAAGTTCGGCATGGCCGACGGCATTCAAGCGATCAAGGTGGTGCGCGAGCACGCTGCTGAATGGGGCGTATCGCGCGACCGCGTCGGGTTCGTCGGCTTCTCGGCAGGCGCCATGGTCACCAGCGCCACACTGCTGCAATCCGACGCAGCCGCACGCCCGAATTTCGCCGCACCCATCTACGGCGGACCCTTCGGCGTGATGCCCCCCATCCCGGCGCACCTGCCGCCGACCTTCCTTGCCTGGGCGCAGGATGACACCGTCGCCGGACAAGCCTGCGTCAAGTTCTATGCCGCCCTAAAAGCCGCCGGTAACGAGCCCGAAGTGCACATCTACAGCAAAGGCGGCCACGGCTTCGGCATGCGCAAGCAGGGAACCACGAGCGACCACTGGATCGACGAGTTCTACTACTGGCTGGAGGCAAACGGGTTTACCAAGGTGGGGCGCGCGGCTCAGTAATATCGCGCGATCATAAGTACATGTCCCGTCTAACCAGTTTCCTTGGCGGCGCCTGCTGCGGGTTTGGTGCTGGGTTCGTTTGGAAGCATCGCGACATCTTCGTTGCGCCGGCGCGGCTCGATCTCTCGCCGCGGCTTGCCAATGTTGAGCGTGCTCATGCCGCGGTCGCAGCAAGCGTCGGCGGTGCGTCGCACACCATTGACACGGCGGCGCTTGAGTCTGCGATCGGCACGATGGTCAGCGATGCCGGAAGCGCCTGGCAGAAGCTGCACGATCTACAAACCGATATCTTTGCTACGAACGACCGGGGACGTTCCTCCTTCGAGCAGGCTTTTCAGGCTTTCTCTCGTTGGCCTGAGCTGCTCAAGAGAGTCATTGATGCGCACCCGCCCGCGCCGGCTCCGCAGATTGCTACGCCTCCGCCCGCATATCCCGAAGTAGCCGCGACGCCGGAGTTGCTGGCGCTCGAACGCGACCTGACCCGTCAGACAGAACAGCGCAATGAGATCGAACTTGCGGCAGCTGAACATGAGGGTGCCGCAGCGGCCATGCTGAGTGCAGTGGGCGAATTACGCCAGTCGCTGCCGCAGCAAGGCATCTGAATTGCAATGCGATGGCTATGAGATATCGCGTAACTTTCCGCAAGCGCTTCAATGAGAAAGGCGAAGGCTCCGACTCGCCGGTCAGCCAGCTGAACCTCGCGGACGGCGTTGTGGTCGACTCGGCCATGGTCGAGACCTTCGAACCGGAAAGCCTGCACGTCGAAGAGCGCATGGAAGAAGACGACGATTTCTTTCCGTTCGGCACCGAGGTGTGGGAATTCGAAGTAGCCGACGGGCGCGAGCGAGATTTCGAAGACTCGGTCCGCGAGAGTGGCGTGGCGCTCGAGTCCGAAAAGATGACCGAACAGATTGGCCTGGAGCCCGGATCGTAAACTGGAAGCATGGAGTTTCAGCTAGCGGTTGACTATCAACCGCGCGGCGACCAGGTCACCGCGATTGAAGAGCTTACTCGCGGGCTGAATGACGGCGAGAAACATCAGGTGTTGCTGGGAGTCACGGGCTCCGGCAAGACCTTCACCATGGCGAAGATCATCGAGCGGCTCAACCGCCCGGCCCTGGTGCTCGCCCACAACAAGACGCTCGCGGCACAGCTCTATCACGAGTTCAAATCTTTCTTTCCGCAGAACGCGGTCGAGTTTTTTGTCAGCTATTACGATTACTATCAGCCCGAAGCGTACATTCCATCGAGCGACGTCTACATCGAAAAAGAAGCCACGATCAACGACGAACTCGACAAGCTGCGCCTCTCGGCAACGAAGTCACTGTTTGAACGCCGCGACTGCGTGATCGTTTCGAGCGTGAGCTGCATCTACGGCCTCGGCTCGCCCGAAGCGTATTACGGCATGCTGCTGATGCTCGAAAAAGGCCAGAAGATTTCGCGCCAGCAGATCATCTCGCGCCTGGTCGATATCCTTTACGACCGCAACGATCACGATTTCCGCCGTGGCACGTTCCGCGTGCGCGGCGACACCATCGAACTGAACCCGACGTACGACGACTTTGCGTACCGCATCGAACTGTGGGGCGACGAGATTGAAAGCCTTTCGCAAATCGATCCGCTGCTGGGGCAGGTGCGCCAGACATATCTCAGGCTGCCGATTTATCCGAAGACGCATTACGTGATGTCCGACGTCACGAAAGAAAAAGCAATGGCGTCGATCAAGGAAGAACTCGAGTGGTGGCGGCCGCAGCTTGAGGCGCAAGGCAAGCTGATCGAAGCGCAGCGTCTGCACCAGCGCACGATGTTCGATCTCGAAATGATGCGCGAGATCGGGTATTGCCATGGCGTCGAAAACTACTCGCGTCATTTCTCCGGCCGTCTTCCTGGCGAAGCGCCCCCGACGCTGCTCGATTATCTGCCGCAAGACGCAATCATGTTTCTGGACGAGAGCCACCAGACCGTGCCGCAATTGCACGGCATGTATCATGGCGATCGCTCGCGCAAAGAGATTCTGGTGGGCCATGGCTTTCGTATGCCCAGCGCGCTCGACAATCGTCCGCTGACGTTTGAAGAGTTTGAGCACCGCGTGAATCAGACGGTCTATGTGTCCGCTACGCCCGGTCCCTACGAGCTCACGAAGGCCGCCGGCGTTGTGGTCGAGCAGATCATCCGGCCGACAGGCCTGGTCGATCCCGAAGTCGAAGTGCGTCCGATCAAGGGCCAGGTCGACAACTTACTCGGCGAAATCCGGAAGCGCGTGGAGAACAATCAGCGCGTACTTGTCACGACGCTCACCAAGCGCATGGCGGAAGACCTTGCCGAGTATTACTCCGAAGTAGGCGTGCGGTGTAATTATCTGCACTCTGAAGTGAGCACGCTCGATCGCATTAAGATTCTGCGCGATCTGCGCCGCGGCGAATTCGATGTGCTGATTGGAATCAATCTGTTGCGCGAGGGTCTTGATCTGCCCGAAGTGTCGCTGGTCGCGATTCTCGACGCGGATAAAGAAGGCTTCCTGCGCTCTAACGGATCGCTGATTCAAACCATCGGACGTGCGGCTCGTCATCTGGAGGGCCGCGCCATTCTGTACGCGGACGTGATGACCGACAGCATGAAGAGCGCCATCGATGAAACAGCGCGCCGGCGCGAAGTTCAGGTTGAGTACAACGCAGTGAACCACATCACGCCGCAATCGATCATCAAGCCGATCGACATGACGCTGGTGGCCATTGCCGAAGGTGATTACGTCACCGTAGCCGCAGCACCGGAAGAGGACGAGACGGAGATGACGCCCGTGCAGCGCGAGGAATTCATCACTGAACTCGAGAAGCGCATGCGCGAAGCCGCGCAGAAGTTCGAGTTCGAAAAAGCCGCGCAGCTCCGCGACAAAGTCAAAGCGTTACGAACCAAAGACATTGCCGGTATCGGCCTGGCTGTGTAACGCCAGCCTGCATCGGTACGACAATAGAGTTAGTCATGCGTACCCTACTCCCATTACTGCTCGTCGCGGGCTTGTTCGCGCAGACGCCTGAAGACACCGGCGTCACGCTCAAGAGCAGTTCACATGAAGTCCTCCTGGATATGGTGGTGCGCGATAAACACGAACGCATGGTACGCAACCTCAGGCCGGAAGAGGTTGAGGTGTACGAGAACGGTGTGCGCCAGCAGGTCAAAAGTTTCCGGTTGGTCTCCGGCAAAGACCAGTTGGTCTATGAGCACCAGCAGGCCGCGGCCACAAAGGCCGGCGGCGGAGCGCCCGTTGCGCAGAGTGTTCGCAACATCAGCCTGGTCGCGATCGTGTTTCACAGCATGAGTCCGCGCGGCCGCGATTTCGCACGTGAGGCAGCCCTCGAGTTTCTGAATAACGAGTTGCTGCCGAACACCTACGTGGCCGTCTTCAGCCTCGATTCCAGCATGAACGCGCTACAGGCGTTTACGAACGACAAAGCGGCTTTGATTCGTGCCGTGAATCACGCGTCCACGGGCAACTACTCGGAGTTTGCCAAGACTTCGAACGACATCCTCAATCACGTCGACTATCAAACCACCACGAGCCAGTCAGGTGTCTCGACGACGGCTTCGGTCGATCCGGCCACGCAAGCCGGGTTGGCGACCGCAGGCGTCGAAACCAGCCTGGACCAGGCATCGAAAGTTCTGTCCGGCATCCTGCACGACAACCTGCTCGTCGCGAACTATCAAGCGGGCATGCGCGCGACCGCATCGCTGCTGAGTCTGACGCGTGAACTCGGAAAGCTGCCCGGACGCAAGACGGTGCTCTACATGTCCGAAGGCTTAGTGCTGCCTTCCGATAATCTCGGGCTCTTTCATCGCGCGATGAGCGAGGCCAATCGCACCAACGTTACTTACTACACGCTCGACGCGCGAGGGCTGACGACCACCAGTGCAGGACAAGCAGGCTTAGCTGAGCTTGCCTCCGTCTCCGCCACCAGCCGCAGGCAAACCGCGAATGACGTAGGCGGAGCGCGCGGGCAATTCCAGGACGACTACCTCCACTACGCCGTCACCTCCGCCAACACGCAGCAGAGTATGCGCGAACTAGCCGAGACCACCGGTGGCTTCAGCATCGAAAATACGAACTCGCTGAAGAAGCCGCTGTCGCATGTCATGGAAGATATCCGCGCTCACTACGAGATCACCTTCGCGCCCACATCCACGTTGCTTGATGGCAAGTACCGCAAACTCGAAGTGCGCCTGGCGCGCGCCGGGCTGCATGCGCAAAGCCGTGATGGATATTATGCTCTGCCGAATTTGAACGGCGACTCGCTGCAGGCATTCGAAACGGCGAACTTGTCCGCGCTTAGCGGCAAACAGTTGCCGAATTCTTTCGAGTACCGCGCGTCGGCCCTACGCTTTCGTCCCAGCAATGACACGCGGCAGTGTGCCGTGACCTTTGAAGTGCCGATCGCCAACCTGCAATCGGTCGCGAATGCGGAAACCAAGACGACAGAAGTGCACGCGAGTTTCATGGCGCTGGTGAAAGATCCCACAGGGCAGGTGGTCGCGAAGGTGAGTAAAGACCTGCCGTACTCCGTCGCAAGCGATCGTTGGGAGCAGTTCAAGGCGGGCAACATGATCTTCAGCCAGGCCTTCGATATTCCGAATGGCCGCTACACTCTTGAAACATCTGTCATCGACTTCAACGCCAACAAAGCGAGCGCACGAAGGACGGTGCTCCTGGTGGGCAGCACGCCGGGCGTCGACCTCAGCAGCCTTGCGCTGGTGCGCCGCATCGATCCATTGACGACGCCGCGCGACGCGAACGACCCGCTGGAGTTTGAAGGAACCAAGATCACGCCTACTCTGACCGACCAGAGTAAGGCCGGTGATGAAGTGAAGCTGTACTTCGTCGTTTACCCGAACCGCAATGCGGGCGCCGATCAACCGAAGCTCACGATGCAGTTCTTCTCTGATGGCAAAGAAGTCTCGCGGCAGACCCCGCCGCTGCCTGCTCCCGATGCAACAGGCGCGATTCCGTTCGTCACCGAAGCCAAGCTGAATCCCGGGCAATACGAAGTGCGCGTGACGGTACGGCAAGGCGGAGCTGTGGCGAGGGAGTCCTCCGGCTTTTTCGTTCAGTAAGCTTCCAAACCGCCCCGCGGTTTTGATACATTCGCGCTGATGATGCGGCGGGTGTTGTGCGGTGGTGTGATTCTGGCGTGTGCCGGATTTTCTTTCGTCAAGCATTCGAAGGAGGCACCCTTCGGCACGGATCGCCCCAGCCCCTATGCATTGAAGGGCACCATCTATCACCTGCCGATCGACACACAGCGACTGCCCAACCTTGAGCGGCTCAAACCACAGGGCGTGATCTACACCACGTCGCTGAACGTTACGGCCCGTAGCTTCACCGAAGGCTTCCCTGGCGTAACGCGGCGCATTGAGTGGTTCGCAATCGACTACCAGGGAACGTTCTGGGTTGAAGAGGCTGGCAAGTACAAGTTCTCGCTCGCTTCCGACGATGGGTCGCGGCTCTTCATCGACGACCGGCAGATCATCGACAACGACGGCGTGCACGCCGAGGAAACAGCTTTCGGCGCCGCGATGCTCGCCGCCGGCTTGCACCGCATTCGCGTCACGTACTTCCAGGGCCCTGGGTATTCGATCGCGCTCGTGCTCGAAATGGCTGCGCCGCATAAGAAGTACCGGCCCTTCGACACAGAAGATTACCGGCCGCCTGCCGCGCCCGACCCCGACCGTCCGCTGCTGAAACACTGACGGCGAAGAGTGCCGTTTATAATCGAGAGTCCATGTCCATCGACTGGTTTCCGCTCTGGCTGAGCCTGCGCGTGGCATCGATCGCCACGGCATTCTCGCTGGCTGCTGGCGTGGCGTTGGCGTGGTTACTGGCTAGCCGCAACTTCCGGGGCAAGAACCTGTTGGATGCCGTAGTTACCTTGCCGCTGGTGTTGCCGCCGACGGTGCTCGGCTACTACCTGCTGGTCTCGATCGGGCGCAACAGCATCTTCGGGCGTGCGTTTGAAAGTGCGACAGGGCATGCGTTGGTGTTCACCTGGCAAGCCGCGGTAATTGCTTCGACGCTGCACGCCGTGCCGCTGGTTGTGAAGTCGGCGCGGGCCGCGTTTGAGTCGGTGGATGGCCGCTTTGAACGCGCGGCGCGTTCACTCGGCGCACCGGAGTGGCGCGTTTTCGCACGCATCACCTTGCCCCTCGCCCGCCGCTCGCTCGTCGCCGCAGCAGTGCTGGCGTTCGCACGCAGCATGGGCGATTTCGGAACCACCCTTATGGTCGCCGGCGATATTCCGCATCGCACCCAAACCGTTTCGATTGCCATTTACGACGCTGTGGAATCGGGTAGCGCCCAAACCGCGCGGATTCTCGTCATCGTTGTCTCTGCCGTGACCATCGCGATCGTCTATCTTGCGAACCGGCTTGAGCGTCACCGGGCCGCTGCGTGATTCACGCCCGCATCGCGAAACATTTCGCAGCAGGTGCTGAGTCGGCGGGCTTCACGCTGGATGTCGCCTTCGAAGCCCGGCAAGGGGTGACGGTTTTGTTTGGCGCGAGCGGCGCAGGCAAGTCGCTCACGCTCGATGCGATCGCCGGATTCAGCAAGCCCGATGCCGGACGCGTGCTGCTGAACGATCGCATTCTGTTCGATGCCGACGCGCGTGTCGATCTTCCGCCGCGTCTGCGCCGTTGCGGGTACGTGCTGCAGCAGCAGGCATTATTCCCGCACATGACGCTGCGCGAGAACCTGGTGTTTGCAGCGCAATCTCTGCCGCGCCTCGCACGCCATCGCGCGGTGTCGGACACGCTCGATCGCTTCGAGCTGTTGTCGCTTGCGGGCCGCTATCCACACGAACTGTCGGGCGGCCAGAAGCAGCGCGGCTCGATTGCGCGTTCGCTCATCGCGGACCCGGAAGTTCTATTGCTCGATGAGCCCGCGCGCGGCCTCGACGCGCAGCTACGTGACGACCTGCACGATGCGCTGCTCAGCCTGCGCGCGAGTCTCGAAATTCCGTTGTTGCTGGTGACACATGATTTGAGCGAGGCGTTTGCTCTGGGCGATCAGTTGTTGCTCTACGACCAGGGAGAAATTGTGCAGCGCGGAAAGCCGCAGGATCTGCTCGCGCGGCCAGCGTCGCCGCAGGCAGCGACGCTGTTGGGCTTGACGAATCAGTTCGACGGTGAGATTCGGGCGCTCGACCCCGGTCGCAACACCGGCAAGCTGCGCGCGTTCGGCGTCGATTTTGCATCGACTTATTTGCCCGGACGGTTTATCGGCGACCGCCTGCAAATCTGCATTTCCCCGGCCGCAATCCGGCCTCATGCCGAGCCGGGTGACAATCGCATTTCAGCAGAGTTACAACGGTGTTCGGCGCTGGCCGGTTTCGTACGTCTGGAATTTTCGAACGGACTTGTCGCGCATATTTCATCGCGTGAGTACGAGAGCGCCAAACATAATGAGAAGTGGTATCTCGAACTGCCTGCGGGCGAACTGAAACAGATCGGTTGAACCGGGCGAGCGTTTGATGAAGACGTTTGCGGAATATGAGCAACTCGCGGCCGAAGCTCATGGCCACGTTTGCGCGGGGCAAATCCTGGGCTTGCGCCTGGCCATCCACGGTATGCAACTGCTCGGCATCGACGATCCCACCGGCGCGGATCGCAAGCGCCTGGTGACATTCGTTGAAATTGATCGTTGCGCGACCGACGCTATTCCGGTCGTGACCGGGTGCCGCCTCGGCAAGCGCGCGCTGAAGTTCCGTGATTTCGGTAAAGTCGCGGCCACTTTTTGCGATCTGCAGAGCGGGCGCGCCATTCGTGTCGTCGCGAAAGAGAGCTCGAAGCAAGCCGCGCAAGCGATGTTCCCCGGCATCGCGAATAAGAACCAGCAGCAGATGCGCGCCTATCGCGAGATGGCGGATGCGGAGCTGTTCACCGTGCAGGAAGTGCGTGTGGACTTAGGGCCGGAAGAGTTCCCCGGCTACAAAGGCCCGCGGCACATTTGCGATGAGTGCGGCGAAGGCATCAACTTCGAAAGGCAAGTGGAACGTGAAGGCCGCACGCTTTGTAAAGCTTGCGCCGGCGAACGCTACTACACGGTTCTGTGAAGGGGGAGCGCTGCTACATCACAGATCGTAGTGCCGCTGGCGGGACTGAACCATTGCTCGCGCTGATCCGGAAGAACGTTCGCGCCGGTGTGGACTACGTTCAGGTGCGCGAGAAGGACCTCAGCGTCCGGGAACTGAAGTCGCTCGTTCTGAAGGTTGTCGAGGTGACTAAAGGATCTAAAACGTCGGTGCTGGTGAATGACCGCATGGACGTGGCCATCGCGTGCGCCGCACGTGGCGTGCACCTGCGCGGCAACTCCGTGCTGCCTTCGAGCGTCCGCGAGGCCGCGCCACCGAACTTCGTCATCAGCGTCTCCTGTCATACGCTCCCTGAACTGGAAGAGGCGCATGGGGCTGACTTCGCCTTGTTCGGGCCCGTCTTCCCCAGTGTGAAAGGACCTGGCGTAGGCATCCGTGCATTGGCGACAGCGTGCAAGGCGTCGCCGGTACCGGTGTTCGCCTTGGGCGGAGTCACCTTTGAGTTTGAACAAGAGTGTCTTGAAGCCGGGGCGGCCGGAATTGCAGGCATCCGGCTCTTTCATTAGCGGCTCACCCAGCGAGTAGTCAGACGACCGTCGACTTTGGCAGCGCACTTGCAAGTTGTTTGCACAAGTGAGCACACGCGGCTCTCTGGAGGATTTATGTCGTTTTCGATGTATATGGTCGGGTTTATCGTTCTGGTTGTCGGGCTCGCGATCGCAGCTTATATGCTGCACGTTCCTCAGATGTGGATCGGTATCGGTCTTCTTATCGCCATTGGCCTGGGCATCATGATGGGCGTCACCAATACCCGCACGAAGGATTCGAACTGAAGCATTGCAGGGCGGTGGACAGCAAAACTGTTCGGCGCTACACTGAGCTATCCGAATGAATGGAAACCACCGCTAATTTCGCATGATTCCAGGCAGAAATTTTCCTCCTCGCCGTCAGAATCGCCGCGAAAATGTGAATGAATCGATCCGAGCCCGCGAAGTCCGGGCTGTATTTCCTGACGGCACCGCTGAAGTGATGCCTACTGCGGCAGCTTTGCGCAAAGCGCAGGAGTTGGGGCTCGATCTCGTTGTTGTCTCTCCCACTGCAGTGCCGCCCGTAGCGAAAGCCATCGACTTCGGCCATTACCAATATGAGCTGAAGAAGAAGCAGCACGAAGCCAAGAAGAAACAGCACGTCGTGCAGGTGAAGGAACTGAAGTTCCGTCCCAACACCGACGATCACGACTATGAGTTCAAGAAGAACCACGCCATTCGCTTCTTGCAGGAAGGCAATCGCGTGAAAGCCGTGGTGCAGTTTCGCGGTCGCGAAATCGCGCACACTGACTTAGGCAAGAAATTGCTGACTCGTTTTGCCGGGGATCTGACCGGCGTGGGTGCTGTGGAAGGCGTGCCGCGGCTTGAAGGACGCAACGCGCATATCCTGATTAGCCCGTCGAAGTCGATCAAACCGGCAGACAAGCCCGAGAAGAAAGAAACTCCTGCCGAGTCAGAGTGAGATCGCCGCTGATGTGAGTGAATCGATCCGAGCCCGCGAAGTCCGGGCTGTATTTCCTGACGGCACCGCTGAAGTGATGCCTACTGCGGCAGCTTTGCGCAAAGCGCAGGAGTTGGGGCTCGATCTGGTTGTTGTCTCTCCCACTGCCGTGCCGCCCGTCGCGAAAGCCATCGACTTCGGCCATTACCAATATGAGCTGAAGAAGAAGCAGCACGAAGCCAAGAAGAAACAGCACGTCGTGCAGGTGAAGGAACTGAAGTTCCGTCCCAACACCGACGATCACGACTATGAGTTCAAGAAGAACCACGCCATTCGCTTCTTGCAGGAAGGCAATCGCGTGAAAGCCGTGGTGCAGTTTCGCGGGCGCGAAATCGCGCACACCGATCTTAGGCAAGAAATTGCTGACTCGTTTTGCCGGGGATCTGACCGGCGTGGGTGTTGTGGAAGGCGTGCCGCGGCTTGAAGGACGCAACGCGCATATCCTGATTAGCCCTTCGAAGTCGATCAAACCGGCAGACAAGCCCGAGAAGAAAGAAACTGCTGCCGACTCAGAGTGAGCCGGCAGCAGTTTAAGAACGGGTGGGTTGTAGGACCGGATGACGCCGGGGTGTGCCAGGTCCGCCGGGAAACAGAAGCGCGACCATTACGATAACGAGCAGAGCGAGAACGGTTAAGAAGTCGGAATCCATTAAAGCTGCCTAGAAGTGAAGCCTTAGTGTAACAGTTCGTACACTCCGGCGCATCACTGGGGTGATGAAACAGTCGATTAAATTCTATTTGGAGAAGCTGGCGGATGCGCCAACCCACTCCAGATCGCGGTTTTGATCGACTCCCATCATCTTCCCACGGCCCATGCGAATGATGGTGTTTACGGGTCGTAGCGTCTCCTCGTAAACGTACATGACGCGCACTTCGCACTTGGTCAGGCCATGCGGCGTCTCGATCGTCGGCGCGAAATTCACGCGTTCCTGCAAGATGTACTCCTGGCGCATCGCGTCGGGCACGTCGGCCAGATCTTGAGCAGTCGGGCCGATCGTTACCCCCAGACCAGCGAACGAGTAGAGAGGCTTCAATACGTAGTTCTCCAGATCGCCGGGGATGGTTTTCAATCGATCGAGGAACCACGTGCGCGGCACTGCCGGGTGCTTGAGAAACGGCAGCGAGAACTTGCTGATCAGGAAAAACCAGTTGGGGTGGCCGGCCCACTCCACATCGAGTTCATCCCCAAACGAGAACTGCAGTTCCACATTGCGGCGGATCATCTCGTCGGCGATTGCCCGGTTGTAGATGCGCCGGATCGGTACTTCGCGTCCGTCGCGTTCGTAAAAGAGCTGTGCCCCGCGTTTTCTGACCGCACGAATATCGACGGTACGCACGCCCCACCGGCGCTCCGTTTCTAAGAAATCCGCGAGCGTCTTCTGTTCGAGTGGGTCGATCTCGAGCAGTACAACATTCTCCGGATCGTGGTCGCCAAGCAGTGCGCGCCGCAATACCTGGTCGTATTCCGGTTGCGTGAGCGAACCCGGTAATGCATGCAGCGTGGGATCCAGCTCGTAGGCATCGCGATAGCAGCCGGAGAGCACAAGCTGGTATGCATACAACGACGGGAAGCCTTGTATCTCCACCAGGCGCGGGGTGTAGGTGCCGTCTGGCTCGCGGACCAACCCGAAGTCGGCCTGAACGAAGAGAGGCTTGCCGATCTCTCCTGCGGCAAAGTATCCCGCCGGGATCTTCGCTGCGGCTTGTTCCAGATAATGCTCATCCGAAATGAGCTGCGTGACCATCTCACTGCCCGCGGCCGCCATCGTTTCCAGAATGCCCGCGGGAAGGAAGAGCGGCGTTTCGCTGTTACGGAATTTGACGTGCGTCCCGCTGCGCTGATCGAGCAGCTTCAGAAACGTGGCGTACTTTTCGGGAGTGAACCGCGCGTTGAAATCCGCGCGAAGTTCCGGGATCATGCCTGCACGAGGAAGCGGCCGTCCTGCATGATCTGCTGCTCATCCACCCAGATGCTGAAATTGCGTGCCGACGACATCGATGTGCGTTGCCGAGTACCAATCAGCGCCGGTGTGATCCCCGTAGGGATTGCCGAATGCGATGTGGATGCCGGGCAGCTTCTCATCCTGCAGGATGTTGCCGATCACGTCATGCACGCCGATGTTGGTGCCGATGGCGAACTCGCCCACGCGGTCGCTGTTCTCATCGGTGTGCGTGTAAGCCCAGAACTCTGCTTCGAGTTCTTTGTTCGCCGAATGCGCGGAAGTCAGCCGGTTGCCGTCAATCTGAATGGTCAGTGGTGTGTCGCGCAGGTCGCCATACTTCGCGCAGAGATAATCGCCGACGACGCCATCCACCACGAAAGTGCCATTGACCTCGCCAGGCGTTGTGAACGTTTCGCCGCCCGGCAGATTGCCCCACTTATTCGGGCTGATGATGCCGCTGGTCTTCAGCCATTTGTACGCGGGATTCATCTGCGCAACGATCGACGTACCGGCCGGTGTAGTTGCGCGAATCACTTTTCCTGCGCTCGCGATCTCCCAAATCTTCTGGCTGAGTTGATCGACCTTCAAGAAGTCGGCGCGCATACCGTCAAGCATGATCTGGCGCGTGATGTTCACCATGTGCGCGTGCCGGATCTTGCGGCGATTCACAACGTCCGTCATCTGCATGCGCGTGCGCAGCTCGCCTTGCTGGGCCTGCACTGCGAAGATGCTCACCTGGCTGGTCTCGAGATCGTCTAATATCGGCTGCGGCTTCGTGGTCAGCGGACGCGGCGCGAGGTCTTCGAGCACGAAGGCGTGATACGGCGCGCCCACAGCTTCAATCTCTTTCACTAACGCGGCGGCAATCTCAGCGCTCGCGAGATCAGTGATGACGGTGACCTTTTCCGTTGGTTGAATACGCAGGCATACCCGCACCGCATTGCGCGCGCCCTCGGAAAGCTCCGGGTCGAACGGCATGCGGCTGACATCGATGGTCGGCAGCGTTTGCAACTACGAAGCCCCCAGCGCAGGCGTCACGCCTGCTTCGGTTTCGGCAATGATGTAGTCGACCACTGCGCGCAGGTCGCCGGTCTCGCGGAATACCCGCAGTTGCCGGTCAGCACCGCTCCCATGCTCGAGCATGGTGTGGATGTAGTTCAGCTCCTTGCGCGAACCTAACTCATCCACTACATCGTCGATCAGATGCAGATACTCATACATCAGATCGCGAATAGGAACTTCGCTGCTCTTACCGAAGTCGATCAGCTTGCCTTCGAGGCCATAGCGAGCGGCACGCCATTTGTTCTCCATCAACAGCGCGCGACGGTACAGACGGAATCCGGTGTTGGCTGCGTGCAACTGGTAGAGCTTCGCAACGGTTGCCTGAATCAGCGCTGCGATCGCGATCGTTTCATCCAGACGCATCGGCACATCGCACATGCGAAATTCGAGCGTCGTGAAATGCGGATGCGGGCGGATATCCCACCAGATCTTCTTCGCGTTATCGATGCAGTTGGTCTTGATCAGCAGGTTGACGAAGCTCTCGTACTCGCCCCAGCTCGGGAAATAATCCGGGATGTTGGTGCGCGGGAATTTATCGAACACCTTGCAGCGATAGCTCTTCAACCCCGTGTCCATGCCGAGCCAGAACGGAGAGTTGGTGGAAAGCGCCAGAATGTGCGGCACGAAGTATCGCGCGGCGTTCATCAGGTGCATCGCGGTCTCGTGGTCTTCCACGCCGATGTGCACATGCAGTCCGAAGATCAGGTTCGCGCGCGCCACCATCTTCAAGTCCTCAACGATGATGTGATAGCGCTCGTCGGGATAGATCTCCTGATTGCGCCAATCGGAGAACGGGTGGGTGCCCGCGGCCGCGAGCCGCAGCCCGTTCTGCTTGGCGAGATCGATGATGCCTCGTCGCAGTTCCGTCACATCCTGGCGCGCTTCCGCGATGTTGCGGCAGATGCCGGTGCCGACTTCGACAACGGACTGGTGCATCTCCGCCTTTACGCGCTCTTTGAGCAGCAGCTTGCCCTTTTCGAGGATCTCCGAATCGATGTGCGAGCGCAGGTCGCGCGTCACCGGGTCGATGGTCTGATACTCTTCTTCGATTCCGATGGTGAAGCTCGGACGCATGCGTTTAGCCTTTCAGAAACGCAGACCAGCGAAGATCTTTCGCGGGATTTACCGGGCTCTTGGCTTTGTCGATGGCCATCTGAGCCACGTTCTCCACCACCCATTCGAAGTTGTCGGGCCCCACCGAGAAGTAGTCCGCATCGGGCGCGGGATTGAGGAAGTCGATGGCGTACGGAATGCCGTCCTGCACCGCAAACTCCACAGTGTTCAGGTCATAACCCAACGCGCGGCACAGCTTCAGGCAATCGGCTTCGACGCGATCGAGTAGCGCATCGGCCACCGGCACCGGGTTCTTGATGTAACGGTCGGCATGCGGTAAGCGTGGATCGTACTGCATGATGTGCACCTTCTCCTGCCCGATTACGTAGCAGCGAAAGTACTCGTTGAATTCAATGCCTTGCTGCAGCGTCATGCAAAGATCGCCGGTCTCGTCGTATGCGGTGAACAGCTCTGCGGGCGAATTTACTTTGTAGACGCTCTTCCAACCGCCGCCGCTGAACGGCTTGAGGAATGCCGGGAAGCCGATGTACTCGAACACCGCGTTCCAATCGAGCGGGTACTGCAGGTTGCGCATCGAACGATCGGTGGTGCCGGGCGGGTGCGATTTGTGCGGCAGCACTACGGTGCGCGGAGTAGCGACACCAATCTGGTTAGCCAGCGCGTAGTTGAAAAACTTATCGTCGGCGCCCCACCAGAACGGGTTGTTGATAACGGCTGTGCCGAATAGCGTCGCATTCTTCAGGTACGCGCGATAAAACGGAATGTCGTGCGAGATGCGATCGACGATCACACGGTAGCCGCTCGGTTCATCCATACGCACCGCGCCGATGTGGATATGCTCGGCGATGATGCCGTCCACCTTCTTGGCGTTGATGCGATCGACCAGAGCCCCCGGAAAGGTCTCTTCCATGCCGTAGATAACGCCAATCTTTTTCATAGTGTCATCCGAAGTATTTTGCCGCCATGCGCTGCCACCAGGGCCAATCATGTCCTGTCCCGTTACCCCAAATATCGAGGTGGTGCGGGATGGATTTGTTCTGCAGGATGCCCGCCAGCCGTACGTTTTCATTTAAGCAGATATCGTGTTCACCCGCCGCCAACACATAGCGGTGGTCTGAGCGCAGCCGGGATAGCTGCGTGTGGTCGTGCATGTTCGAAATGTAGTCGGGCGGGCAGTTGAAATACCAGTTCTCGTCCCAATACCCGCGCGCGAATTGATGGATGTCGAACGCGCCGCCCATGGTTACTACGTCCGTAAAAACGTCTGGGTGCCGGAAACCGAAGTTCACCGCGTGATAGCCGCCGAAGCTGCAACCGGTCGCTCCAATGCGCGGGCTCCAGTTCTTGTTGCGCAGCAGCGGCATCACTTCGTTCATCACGTAGTTGTCATACTGCTGATGGCGCGCGGCGCGCACCGCCGGATGTACGCCGCGGTTGTACCAGCTTTCGGCATCCACGCTATCAACGCAAAAAGCCTGCATGTGGCCCTGCTCGAATTGCCACCACACGGCGTCGATCATGCCGCGGTCTTCATATTCGAAGAAGCGGCCGAGCGACGTAGGGAACACCACGAACGGCATACCGCCATGCCCGATAATCAGCATCTCCATGTCGCGCCCGAGCGACTGGCTGTACCACTTGTGGTATTCGCGATGCATCAGGGCTTAACGCTCAACTCGTAGTTGTGGAGCGCCGGCCGCGCGGCTTCGTGCTGCTTCATGGCGAGCACGTGATCCAGGCGGTCGATATCGGCGATCGCGGCGTCCTTCTCCGGCGATGGCAGGTCCTGATACGGCACTTCGATGTTGCGCCACCGCGTGTTGTGCGCATTCGCGCGCTTGATGGTCCACTGATGAACTTGCATGGCCTGTTGCAACATCGGCGTCGGATAGCGCGACAGGTTCACGCCTTTGGCCAGCTCGTCCGCCGTGAACGCCGCGACTTCGGCTCCATCGATCTTCACTGCATAGCGGCTCGCATCGAGGCCGGTGACCTTCAGCATCTGCGCATCGAGTGTGTCGAGCAGATCGGACGACTTCACGGCCAGTGCGATCTGTGCGTCCTTGTAGTCGATCGGCATGGGCAGCGCTTTATCCTGCTGCGTCCAGAACAAGCCTTTCACGTTGGTCACGGTTGTGTTTTGCGCGTTCACCAGGCGGCCGCTTCGCGCGTCGATCTCCACCGACGTGACGATTGCCGGCGCATGCCAGTCATGCAACAAAGCAGCGGCCATCAGCAGGTGCCCTGCGGGACCGGGATGCACGCGGTCTGGAATCAGTTTTGGCGCGAGTGCCGGATCGTTCTGCATAGCGCGCTTCAGATCCGCAACCACCGGCGTATTCAGATCAGCGAAGTCGGCATGATCGCGTGCCGCAAGCTCGTGAAGGTAGTCGCCATAGCGCACCAGCACGGCGTTATAACCACCTTCGAACTTCGGCTGCTGCGTAACGTCGTCAAACGGCGAGGGCTTGATCAACGTAATGCGCACACCCGGATCGGCCTTCTGAATTGACTCGATGATGTGTTGATACCCGTTGGAGAACGTGTCGAACGTGGTCTGATCGAACGGCTTGTAACCGCCGTCGTTCATTCCGAGCATGATCGTGACGACCGTCGGCTTGTACGGAATTACGTCGCGCTGCAAGCGCTGATCAATCGGTCCTCCGCCGCCACCGGTCACGCGATCGCCGCCCCACCCCGAGTGCGTGAACGACACGTTCATATTGGGGAAGCGGGTCACCACATAGCTTTCGACAAACGTGGTGTAGAGCCTCTGGTCGGTGATGCTGTCGCCGTAGAAGACCACACGATCGCCGTTGTGCAGATAGAAGTTCTGAGCGGAGAGCGCCGCAGCCGCGGCCATAACCAGGAATGAGAGTCGCCGAATCATCTGGTGAGTGTATCGAATTTACGATTCAAAGCCCGGCGGCTGCATGGTATGCCACTGCGTTGCTTTCTCGTAAGCGAGGGCCACACGCACCGGTACACCCTCCTGATAGAGATGCCCCGTGAACACCAGGCTGCGCGGGTGCCCCGTCGAGAAACCGCACGGAACGCACAGTTGCGGATGCCCCGTCAGGTTCGTCACGCGCAGGAGAGCCGTGTTCGCTGGCGACACGAGCACATCCCAATCTTTCATGAACTCGCCGAACTTCGCCATCATCAATGTGCGTGCTCGTTGCGCGCGAATGTACTCGACAGCCGGGATCATGCGCGATGACCGGAACTGATTAGGCCAATCGTCTGGAGTCTGGGCGGTGAGTTTGTCGATGCCGCGATCACGCGTGAGATCGTCAAATGCCGCCGCGGCCTCTGCGTTTAGAATCGCGCTGAGCGCTCCCGCCTGGAAATCGGGCAGCTCAACCGGTTGCGACGGTACACCGGCTTTCTTCAAATCGTCCAAAGCTTTGGTGAAGACATCTTTGTCTTCGGGACGCACCTTGTCGAACTCTGCCTGCACAACACCAACGCGCAGCTTCTTCAGCCGCAGTCGCGCATCGAAGTGAAATGGTATGTCGCGCACCGTGGTGTCGCGTCCGTCGGGCCCATGCACAGCGTTCAACACCATCGCGCAATCTTCAATCGATCGCGCGATAGGGCCAACTTTATCCATGGTCCAACTCAGACCCATCGCGCCGTAGCGGCTGATGCGGCCATACGTCGGACGCAATCCTGCAACGCCGCAACGCGTGCTGGGGCTGATGATCGACCCCAGTGTCTCGGTGCCCATCGCGAAGCCCACCAGTCCGGCAGCGGACGCCGAAGCTGAGCCTGCCGACGATCCGCTCGAGGTCTCGTCCGTCTTCCAGGGGTTCTTCGTCATGCCGCCATACCAAAGGCCGCCCTGCGCGAGAGACCCCATCGAGAGCTTGGCAAGCAACACCGCACCCGCATCGCGCAAACGTTCGACAATCGTGGCATCGTAGTCGATCATCTGACTGCGATACGGCTCCGCGCCCCAAGTTGTCGCGATGCCTTTCGTCGCGAACAGATCTTTCGCGCCCCAGGGCACGCCAAGCAACGCATGATGATGGTCATGCGCGCGCAGAAGCTTATCGGCTGCGGCCGCTTGCGTCAACGCGAGATCGTCAGTCATGGTGATGACGCAATTCAAGACCGGCGCGTGTTTCTTCAACCGCGCCAGATACATTCGCGTCAACTCGATCGACGTAATCTGTCGCGTGCGCAACAGGTGCGAAAGCTGCGTGACCGGCAGATACGCGAGTTCATCAACCGATCCATGCCGGCGCGCATGCGGAAGCTTGCTCGCGACATACTTCGCGCGCACCGGCTTATCGGGCGGCAGTGGCTGAAAGTGCGTGGCCGGCTCCGTATCGAGCGGGATCGTGATCTGCCGCAGCCGGCGATAGTTCTGCAACAGCCTGATTGACGCTGGGCAGCATCATGTCGAGCTCGGCATCCGTGAAGCTGAGGTCCGCGACCTTCATGCTCTGCTGCAACATCTCGCGCGTCACATCCGAAGGTGCTGGGGTGGACGGGACCACCGTTGGCGGCGGTGGGGTCTGCGCCTGCAGTGCAGTGGCCAGCACCGGCATCAGCTTCAACCATGCGCGGCGGCCCAGGACAGTCTCAATCAGCGGTGTGCGGTCCATGAATGGACAGGTTCGCACGAAAGCTTTAGCGCCAGTCTTCTACGGCCGCCTGCACCGCGTGATACCCGCACATGCCGTGCACCGCGCCGCCTGGTGGCGTTGATGCTGAGCACAAGTACACATTGCGCAGCGGCGTGCGATAGAGATGCCGCGTAGGCCGCATGAGCAACTGACGGATATCTTGCGCGCCGCCCGTAATGTCGCCGCCAACCAAATTCCGGTTGCCCGCTTCGAGCGCGTGCGAGCCCATCGCGCTGCGGGCAAGGATCGTTGAGCGAAAGCCTGGCGCGAAGCGTTCCACTTGCGCCTCGATTCGCTCCGTCATGTCTTCAGTGCAGCCTTGCGGCACGTGACAGTACGCCCATGCGGTGTGTTTGCCCTCGGGCGCGCGCGACGCATCGAAGAGCGACGGCTGTACAAATAACACGAACGGCCGTTCGCTCACGCGTCCATGTGTGGCGTCGTGCTCGCTCGCAAAGATCTCGTCATACGATCCGCCCAGATGCACGGTTGCCGCGCCGGCGCATTCCTTCGCGCGCCATGGCACCGGCTCGCTCAACGCCCAATCCATCTTGAAAACCCCCGGACCATAATGGAAGCGCTCGAGCTTGCGGGCGAAAGCAGAAGGCAAGCGATCCCCAGCCATTGCGACGAATTGACGCGGCGATACATCGCACATCACGACGGTGTCGCGATCGAACTGCGCAAGCGAATCGATGCGTGTGCTTGTCAAGATCTTGCCGCCCAGCGATTGCAGATAGCCCGCAAGCGCATTCGCAATCGATTGCGAGCCACCGCGCGCCACCGGCCAACCCAGCGCGTGCGCCGTGATGTGCATGATCATGCCGAACGCAGCCGACGGCGATGCGTCAAGCGGCAACACAGAATGCGCCGCCATGCCTGCGAACACCGCGCGCGCTTCCTCTGTGCGGAACAACGTCTTTGCGACAACCGATGCCGGTAGCGCGCCCGTAACTCCGAACCGCCCGAGCACCAGGGGGTGGCTCGGCACGTGAACCACTGGTTGCAGGATGTCGGTCGCGAGCTTGTTCCACCGCCGGCTCAAATAGCCGAAGAGCGCGCGGTACGCAACAGCATCGCGCCCGAACTGCTCCGCGGTGATTGCAACCGAGCGTTTCACGACCTTCGCCGTGCCGTCATCGAAAGGGTGCGCCAGTTGCGACGGTGGATGTACCCACGACAAACCGAATGACGCGAGCGGGAAGGAGTGGAACACCGGTGAGCCTGCCGCCATCGGGTGCACCGCCGATGCGACGTCGTGATGAAAGCCGGGAAGCGTGAGCTCCGCAGTACGCATCCCGCCGCCGAACGTGGGCTGCTCTTCGTACACCGTGGTTTCGAGCCCCGCTTGCGCGAGCAGGATGGCGGCCGTCAAACCGTTCGGTCCCGACCCGATCACTGCCGCCTTCTTCATTCCCATCCTTGCTGCACGATCAGGTTGTGAAATGCGGGATCGTCAAGCGAGACAGCAGGGAAGTAGCGGCCCGCGAGTTGACGCTTCCACCAGTTCCCGGTTTTACGGCGTTCCTCAGGAGTGGTGAATTGATAAAGATAGATTTGCGCACGAATGAAGCGCGGCGCGTGCTGTGCAAACGGGTTCGCTCCCATCAGGCTCAGCGTGTCGCGATCATTCTGCAGTAGCTTCGCAATCAGGTGGACGAACCACGGGTGCTCGCGATAGTCCGACATCGCAGCGAACCACATCAACCAATCCAGCCGCAAATGATAGGGCGCGATCTGAATGGGCATCTTCGCCAGATTGCCCGGCTTGCCTTTGAACTCGTATTCGCTCCAATGCGCCGTACCGGTTGCCGGCATCGTCGTTGGTTCCTTCGAGCACAATCTCATAACGCTCTCGCGTGATGCCACCGAAGGCGCCATAAGTCCCGACCAGATGAAACGGATTGAAACTCGTGTTCATGATCTGCCGGTTTGAAAGCATGTTCATTACGGGAGCGACGCTGAGACAAATGACGAATAAGTCCGACGGCGGCCATCATTGCCTGATAACCCACACCGGGGATGACCATCGCCGGTATGCGCCAGGCGTGGAAGATGCGGAAGAAGCGGTCATCGAGGGTGGGTATCGCGAGCACGATAGTCAAGAAATTGAGCCATGACAAATTGCCGCTGGCCATAATCAGCCCTTGAAAGATGATAGTAATGATTCCGGCGATGCCTGCGAATGGCTGCGGCAGAAAATAAAAGAACGGGACAATCAACTCTGAGAAGTGATTGACCAGCACGCCGCCGCGATGGCTCCACGCCGAACCCCAATGGAAATACCAACTCAGTGGGTTGGGAATGGGCTGCGATTGGTAGTGGTAGTCGAGGCAGGAAAGATCCCGCCAGCAAGTATCGCCGCGCAATTTGATCATCCCCGCGCCGAACATGATGCGGAACAACAGCCAGCGGTAGATCAGGATGTTTACAAAGTTCGGCATCATGTTCTGCGAGCCTAAGAACATCGCGAAGAAGCCGGCTTCCAGTAGTAGCGACTCCCATCCGAATCCATAAAAGATCTGGCCTACATTCACGAACGACAAATAGAGCACGTAGAGCAACGCCCAGATCGCAGCGCCGCACCAGGCATTGAGGCGATCCGCCGCGCCCAGCACCACTGCCAGTGAGAGTGCAACACCCACCCAGGCAGCGGTCATAAATGCCCAGTCGCGCGGTATGAAAAAGAACAGGCTGGGAGCCTCTTTGAACGGCGCTTCATGCACAAACGCCGGCACCGGCAACAGCCCGTGTTCACCGAGCAGCGGACGAAACTGATTGACCGCACTCGCGAACGCAATCAGGTACACCACACCGAGCGCTCGCTGCAGGACAATGCGCGTCAGCCAGTAGTTGTCCGCATCCATCATGGCCGGATTCTCCGATATGCTAACGGCATCGTATGCGACGCCGAGATCTCTTGAAATATGCCGGTGCTGTACCGTTTGCGCTCTCCGCCTTGCGTGGGCAAAACCGCTTTACTGCGGACTGGGCGTCGCTCGATCAACGGCCCTCGCCCGCCTGGTACACCGGCGCGAAGTTCGGCATTTTCATACACTGGGGCGTCTACTCCGTTCCATCTTTCGCCGCGCCGCATGTAAAGGGCGAGAACCCCTACGCAGAGTGGTATTGGAACTCACTCGAAGCCGGCAGAAAAGCGCCCAATGGAAACGCAACATCAGCGTTTCACAGCCGCAACTATGGCGTCCAACTTCTCTTACTTTGATTTTGCGCCGATGTTCCGAGCGGAGTTGTTCGACCCCGATCATTGGGCGGATGTGTTCGCACGTTCCGGCGCGCGCTATGTGGCACAGACATCGAAGCACCACGAAGGCTTCACGCTCTGGCGCAGTGCGGAAGCCAACCGCAGTTGGGGCCGCCCGTGGAACGCGGTCGACATCGGACCGAAGCGCGACGTACTGCTCGAGTCTGTGCGAAGCCGGACGGCGCCAGGGCCTCCACATGGGCATCTATTATTCGCTCTACGAGTGGTACAACCCGCTCTGGCTAAGCGATCAAGCAAACGCTACGTGCGCGAGCACATGATCCCGCAGTTTAAAGACGTGGTGAATCACGTAAGCCCTCGATCATCTTCTCCGATGGCGAATGGGAACTGACCAGCGCGGAGTGGCAATCTCCCGAACTGCTGGCCTGGCTGTTCAACGAGTCGCCTGTCGCGAACGAAGTAGTGGTCGACGATCGTTGGGGCAAAGACACGCGCCATAAGCACGGCGGTTACTACACCACGGAATACACGTCCGGCATGCAGAGCGCGAATCATCCGTGGGAAGAGAGCCGCGGGATGGGCTACTCGTACGGCTACAACCGCATGGAGACGCTCACCGACTATCACACGGATCGCGAGCTGTTGATGATGCTGATCGACATCGTGAGCCGCGGCGGCAACCTGCTGCTCGACATCGGACCCACGGCGGACGGCCGCATTCCGGTGATCATGCAGGAGCGGCTGCTGCAGATCGGAAGCTGGCTCAAGGCGAATGGCGAAGCGATCTATGGCACGCACGCATGGACGCAACCCCGCCAATGGAGCGCCGGCAGCATCCCAAGATGGAAGAGAAGGAGTTCATGGCCGAGTACAACATCACCAACATGGTGGATGAGCCGCCATCCGGATATGCGCGGGTGGATGCGTTCTTCACCGCGAAGCCCGGTGTGTTGTACGCCATTCTGCCGCGCTGGCCGGACGCGCCCATCGCGCTGCGCGGTGTGAGCGGCACCGGCGCACAGGTCACGATGGTGGGCGCGGCCGGCGCAATCGCATCGCGCATGAGCGGCGATGGTCTGGTGGTCACGGTTCCTCCCGCGCTGCGTTCGAGCGTGCCTCACAGTCATGCCTATGTTTTAAAGATCACTGGCGTGCAGGTTTGATGTCCGACCCGCGCGTCGAGTACGCGCAACGTCTCGCAAGCCGTGAAGAGCGAGCGGACACCGCAGAGCGTGAGCATCGTCGCCTGGGCAATCTGCGGTTGCTCACCTTCGTGCTGTTCGCGTTTCTGGTGTGGGCTGTGTTGGGCAGTCTGCAACTGCGCGTGTGGTGGCTGGCGTTGCCCGTCATCTGTTTCATCACGCTTGTGGCGCTGATGCAGAAGGCGCATGAGCGCATCCGCTTTGCCAGGCGCGGCGTTGATTTCTATAAACGTGCGCTCGCGCGGCTAGATGGGCGGCTGCTGCAACCTGTGGAATCGGGCGAACGCTTCCTGCACCCCGATCATCCCTACTCTGCCGATCTGGATGTATTCGGTAAAGGCTCTCTCTTTGAACTGCTGACGACCGCACGCACGCGCGTCGGTGAGGACACGCTGGCGCGCTGGCTACAAGCACCGTCAGCTCCAGGCGAAATCACAGAACGCCAGGAAGCCGTGCGCGAGCTAACGGGGAAATGCGACCTGCGCGAAGACTTGGCCGTGCTCGGCGAAGACTTCCGTACTGGCGTACATCCCGAAGCGCTGCGCGCGTGGAGCATTAGGCCCCGGATCGTATTTCCCCGCTACGCCATGATGGCAGCGCGCATCCTATCTGCAATTGCGCTGGTGCTCATTATCGCGCTGGTCCTCACGCTGTTCAGCAATATCCCGGTGAGGCTGAGTCTGGTAGCCGTGGGATTGATTGAAGCCGCGATTTTCTATCGCTTCATCCCGATGGTGCGGCAAGTTGCCGAAGCGGTTGAGGAACCCGGGCACGACTTGTTGCTGCTGAGTCAGGTTCTGCGGCGGCTTGAAGCCGAGCAGTTCCAGACACCGATGCTGTTGCGTCTGCGCGGAGCACTGGAATCAGCGGGCGAACCGCCGTCGCGCCGCATTGCACGGCTGGCGCGCTTGGTGGAGATGCTCGATTCGCGCGACAACACCTTCGTGCGTATCTTCGGTCCGCTGCTTTTGTGGACCACGCAACTGGCCTTCGCTGTCGAGCACTGGCGCGCGGAGTCGGGCGAAGCTGTGCCGCGCTGGCTAGATGCTGTTGGCGAGTTCGAAGCATTGTCAGCGCTTGCCGGATACGCCTACGAGCACCCGGCGTATCCGTTTCCGCAAATCGCCACGGGCGGGCCGCTGTTTGATGGCCGGCAGATCGCTCACCCGCTGCTCGCCTCGCCTGTCGCAAACGATGTGCTGCTCGATAGCAGTACGCGATTGCTGCTGGTCAGCGGCTCCAATATGTCGGGCAAGAGCACGCTGTTGCGCACGGTCGGAATCAATACCGTGCTGGCGCAAGCAGGGTCGGTAGTGTGTGCGGCGTCACTGCGGTTGTCGCCGTGTTCGATCGGCGCGTCGCTTCGCGCGACTGATTCGTTGCAAGGCGGAACATCGCGCTTCTATGCGGAGATCAAACGGCTTCGCACAATCATCGAGTTGCCCGAACCGGTGCTGTTTTTGCTCGACGAACTTCTGGCAGGAACAAACTCTCACGACCGTCGCATCGGGGCAGAAGGAATCATTCGAGGCTTGTTAGCTCGCGCGTCCATCGGACTCGTAACCACACACGATCTTGCGTTAGCCGCCATTGTGGACGCCGTCGCGCCTGTCGCGGAGAACGTGCATTTCGAAGATGTGTTGAAGGACGGTCAGATCACGTTCGACTACCGCATGCGCGACGGCGTGGTCAGAAAGAGCAACGCGCTGGAGTTGATGCGAGCGATCGGTTTGCCGGTCGTGGGGTAGATCAATCCCACGGATTGACTAAACGAATGCCGCAGAGTTCGAAGTCGGCCACATTGCGGGTGGCGAATACGGCTCCCCGCGCCTTTGCGATGGCAGCGATCATAGCGTCGGCTTGTGCGATAGGGCGGCCTGCTGCTGCACGCGTGGCCACAATCTTTGCGAATAGCTGAGCCGCATCAGTGTCAAACGGCAGGATGCGCCCTGAGAAATCTTGCTCAAACAGCTTCTGAACCTGTTCCGCCAAACGTGTTCGCCGTTTCCCCGCCGGCAGCAATTCAACTCCGTAGAGCACCTCGGCTTGGGTGATCGCGGTCAAGAACACGAACGCGCCGTCCTGATCCGCAAGCCACTCCACAACTTTCCGAGAAGGCAGGGGCTTGGATACCTCCGACAGGACGTTGGTATCCAGAATGATCATTTCGCAGGGAAGCGAGGATCGCGGACCGGTTCGCGCCGCGGCAGCCGTAACTCCATGCCACCCAAAGGCTCAAAGCGTTTGCGAATAGCTTTGGCGAGGTCCAACTTTGCCGGCTGCGAGGCATCAACTTGAGCGCGAAGAATTTCGCGTACTTCTTCCTCCATCGACCGTCCGTTCTGCGCGGCACGAATGCGCAAACGCGCTTTCAGCGCCTCGTCCACACGCCGGATTGTAAGAGTCGCCATACAGCAATGCTAGCATTGCTGACTTCGGGTGTTGACCCCTTTCGGAGGCGCGATCCCGAGGGAGAGCATGGGGCCGGGATCGCCGGCCGGCCACGCTGCGCTATCCTCAAAACGAATGTCGCGCGCTTCTTCTGTAAGCACGCTCCCTGCGCTTGCCGCGTTGCAGTCCGCATTGAGCACCGCTATCCGCGGCAAGCCAGAAGCGATTCAGCTTGCGCTGGTGTGCTTGCTCGCGCGCGGTCATCTGCTGATTGAAGACGTGCCCGGCGTAGGCAAAACGACACTCGCGCATGCGCTTGCGCGCGCCGTCGAATGCCGCTTTCAACGGCTGCAATTCACAAGCGACATGCTGCCCGGCGATGTCCTTGGCGTTACGGTGTGGAACGCGCACTCCGAGGAGTTCGAGTTCAAGCACGGTCCCGTCTTCACCAACTTCCTGTTAGCTGACGAAATTAATCGCACCACGCCGAAGACGCAGTCGGCGCTGCTCGAAGCTATGAACGAGCGGCAAGTCACAGTCGACGGACGATCCCTTCCGCTGCCCAGTCCGTTCATGGTGATTGCGACGCAGAACCCGGCTGAGCATCATGGCACCTACCCGCTTCCCGAGTCGCAACTCGATCGCTTTCTGATGCGCGTTCGCATGGGCTATCCGGATGTCGCGAGCGAACGTGAAATATTGCGCTTCTCTTCGAATCAGGGCGACGCTGTGCAGCAACGTGTGTGCGGCGATGGCGAGGTGCTGGAACTGCAGCAGCGCGTCGAGTCGGTGCGCGTCGATGAATCGATTGTCGATTACCTGCTCGCCATCGTCGAGCTCACGCGCAAACATGAAGCGCTCTCGCTGGGCGTGAGCCCGCGTGGCTCGCAAGCGCTGTTCCGTGCCGCGCAGGCGCGCGCGTTACTGAACGGCCGCGATTATGTAACGCCGGATGACGTCAAGCAACTAACCATTCCGGTGTTTGGACACCGCATTGCGGTGAACACGCGTACACTGCCCGGCAAACGGTCGGATGCAGGCGACCGCATCATGGAAGATATTCTGAAGCGCGTGTCGGTGCCGGTCTAGCCCCAGAACTGATACCACTTCTTCTCGGGCTTCGTCTCTGAGAAGTGGCGGAAGGGCAGCGAGTCGTTGTTCACCACGGCAGCGGGATTCAGCAGAAACACTTGTTGCGAGCGCGTCTCGCCCATGCGCGACGCCACCGCTTCATAAGCATCTTTGAGATTGGTGGTGCGGCGCATCACTTCGTGCGCATCGCTTGCGACGAAGTGCACCAGCCCGCGCTCCATCCACTTCCACCCCCACTGCTCCGCATGCCTGCCGAACAGGCCGAGCAGCGACTGCGAAGTGACTTGCACTAAGCAACCTTGCTCCACAAATTCTTCGAGGCGCTTCGGCGCGCGCTGCAGCACCATATTGCGTTCGGGATGCGTGATGATCGGTTGAATTCCATGCGCGCGAAAGTTTTGAAACACGCTGCTCATGTTGGGCGCAATCACGCTGTCGGCAAACTCCACCATCAGGTAGCGGCCGTGATTGATGGTGTACTTCTTGGGCGAGCGTAACGCTTCCTCGATGTTCTCGAACATCAGATGGAAGTCGCAGCCGTAGTGGATGCGCGGCGCGCCCTCACATGCAGCGTTCAACTCGGCGACACGCGCCTCGACAACGTCGGTATCGAAACGGTAATCATGATTCGCATGCGGCGTGGCGACGATATCGGTCGTGCCTGCGGCGGCGGCCATGCGCACCATTTCAATGCTGTCGGCGAGGGTCTCGGCGCCGTCGTCCAGACCCCAAAGAATGTGGCTGTGAATGTCGACCATGGCAAGGTGACGATCCCTCCATGGTCGCATTCTTTGTCAGTTCAGGACGAAGTTCACGACGATCTGCGTCGCGACTTCAACAGGCTCGCCG
Organism: Bryobacterales bacterium; assembly: GCA_963792655.1. GTDB lineage: Bacteria > Acidobacteriota > Terriglobia > Bryobacterales > Bryobacteraceae > DOZZ01. The sequence continues at coordinate 44,682 of CAWBWU010000003.1, read as the reverse complement.
CTCAGCAGTGTTGGCCGGTAGCGCCACTGCGCAACCGCCTCCAGCGCCGCCTTTGTGAGCAGCGGGGGACCACTCACTACCTGCAGCTTCTGGATGACGCCATCTTTCGAAATCTCGGCTTGCAACACGACACTGCCGGAGACCCGCGCCGCACGTGCGAGCGCCGGGTACACGGGCTTCACCTGGTGAATCAACATCGCTTCCTGCATACCGGTACTCACGCGCACACGTGTGGGCGGCTTCTTCACGGAGGGCTGTGGTGGAGGCGCTGCCGGCTGTGGCTTCGCAACATCGCCAAGCCCGTCGAACATGCCGGTTAGCGCGCCGCCGCTGCCAGTTGTGCTGGCTGCGGGAAGCGCAAGGTCGGGAGCGGGATCGGTGATCATTGCGATTCGTTGCGGCACATGGGTAGGTGCTTGCAACGTCGCGGGATGAAAGATACTTCTGGTCACCGCGGTGCGCGTTTGCTGATGCACGGGCTCCAGAGGTTTAGGCGTAAGGCGCGGCAATTCCAGAACGGTGTGTTGCATCGCGAAGCGCAGGGCTTGCGGACGGAGCAAAGGCGCAAGTAACAAGCAACCGATGATCGCGGTTTGGCCGGCGAGCGAGATAGCCATGGCCGCGGGCGAGCGGCCGCGCGGCCCTCGTGAAACGAAGGTCTGTTCAAACATTTGGTGTCCTTTGTGTGAGCAGGGCCCCGGCCGGTTCGGCCCCTGCACAAGAGACACCAGCGCTTCCCAATCAGTTCCCGATACACTGCTTGCATGTCGAAGCTGCGCAGTGCCGAGTGGTGGTCCAAGAACGATTACTACAGCTTCGCGAGGCGCGCCTGGCTGCGTTCCGAAGGCTTCTCGGGCGACATCTTTCAGGACAAGCCGATCATCGGCATCTGCAATTCGTGGAGTGAACTGAACAACTGCAACGCGCACTTGCGCACTGTCGCCGAAGCCGTGAAGCGCGGCGTCTGGGCGGCAGGCGGCGTGCCGCTCGAGTTCCCGACGATCTCGCTCGGTGAGATGTTTCTCAAGCCCACTGCCATGTTGTTTCGCAACCTGATGGCGATGGACGTTGAAGAATCGATTCGCGGCAATCCCATCGACGGCGTGGTCTTGTTGTGTGGCTGCGATAAGACGACGCCGGCGCAGATCATGGGCGCCGCTTCCGCAGATCTTCCGGCTATCGTCGTGACCGGCGGACCGATGCTGAGCGGGCAATGGAAGATGCGCAAGCTTGGCTCCGGCACCGATGGCCGCAAGTTGTTCGACATGTTCCGCACCGGACGCCTGACGCCCGAAGAGTGGTGCGAGGTGGAAGCCGGCCTCGCGCGCAGTCCCGGACATTGCACCGTGATGGGAACAGCGAGCACCATGGCCTGCATCGCGGAAGCCATGGGCATCACGCTTCCTGGTTGTGCTGCGATTCCCGCGGTGGACTCGCGCCGCTTGCTGATCGCTGAACAGAGCGGCGCGCGCGCGGTAGCGATGGTGCGCGAGAACCTCACGCCCTCGCGTGTGTTGACGCGTGCGGCGCTCGAGAACGCGATCACTGCATGCATGGCCATTGGCGGCTCGACCAACGCAGTGATTCATCTGCTTGCGATTGCCGGCCGCCTCGGTATCGAGCTCGATCTCGATACGTTCGATGTCATCTCGCGGCGCACGCCCTATGTCGCCAACATCAAGCCTTCAGGCGAGTATCTGATGGAAGAATTTTTCGCGGCAGGTGGCATGGGTGCTGTGTTGCGAGAGATCCTGCCGTTGCTCCATGCAGATGCTCTGACGGTCAATGGACAGTCGCTGGGCGCGAATGTCGCGAATGCCGTTTGCCATGACGACAAAGTAATCTCATCCATCAAACAGCCGCTGCATGCCGAAGGCGGCATTGCTGTCTTGCGCGGCAACCTCGCGCCCGGTGGTGCATTGATCAAGCAGACCGCGGCATCGCCTCATCTACTGACGCATTCAGGCGTTGCGCACGTCTTCAATAATTACGACGAGATGATGGCCGGCGTTGATGATCCGCATCTGCCGGTGACGCGCGATTCGGTACTGGTGTTGAAGAACGCAGGGCCCAAGGGCGGACCCGGTATGCCCGAGTGGGGCCACATCCCGATGCCGAAGGCACTGCTGCAGCAAGGGGTCGACGATGTGGTGCGCATCAGCGATGCGCGGATGAGCGGCACCAGCTTCGGCACGGTTGTGCTGCACATGACGCCAGAATCAGCGGTAGGCGGTCCGCTGGCCGTGGTGCAGACCGGAGACCGCATCAGTCTTGATGTAGCCGCGCGCCGTATTGATGTGGATTTGGAGGATGCCGAAATTGCGCGCAGGCTGAGCAATTTCGTTCCGCCTGCGTCGCCATACTCACGTGGATACGGCCGCCTGTATTGGGAGCACGTGAACCAGGCGGACCAGGGCTGCGATTTCGATTTTCTGAGGAAGTAGCAAGAAAGACCGCTCCCTCACGTTCGCGGCTCGTAAAAGCATCGTGATTACGAGCCGCGCGCGTGAGCAAGCGGGTTGTTCAACTAGAAGATAATCTTCGCCGAAAGCTGGATGATGCGCGGATCGAAGGTCGAGAGTCTACGCAGGAAATCCGTGCGCGGCGTGAAGACACCGTTCGCGAAATTGTACTGCGTATTCTGAATGCCGTTGAAGTTCGCGCGGTTCGTTACGTTGAACGCTTCGCCAAGTAAACGCAGACGCACGCGCTCGCGAACCAGCGGCAAGTCTTTCGAGAGCCGGACATCCACCGTTTCAAGCCACGGCCCCATGATGGTGTTACGTCCCACGCCCGGAACACGATCGCTCGCGCGGTTCCCGTCGTTGTTCGGATCGCCGCCGACGAGCGCGGTGAACGGACGGCCCGACTGCACCTGCGCGATGGTGGAGAACTGATACCCGCCGAGCACGTACTTCACGAAGCCGTGCGAGGTGCGGAAGAACGGAATATCCCACACGCCCGAGAACACGAAGCGATGCCGGATGTCGGAGTTGGCCAGGCCGCGGTCCCCATTCGGATCGAGTGTGTTCTGCGCGATCTTGCTGTCATCCGTACCGACAACAACGGCAGTTTGGTCCGGATTATCGTCAATCGTTTTGGCATACGTGTAGCTCGTGAGCAGCGTGAAGTTGTCGCTGTAACGCTTCACCAGCTGGATGAAGCCGCCGTTGTAACTTGAGCTCGAGCCACTATCGAATAAGCTGATGCGCGAGAACGCTGTGTTGGGGCGCGAGGGTCCGCTGGCAGGGCCGGGGTTGCGATAGTACGTCACTGGCGTGCCGCCGGCAAACGTGCCTTGCACCGCGACTTCCGGGAACAGGTTGATGTCACGCGTACGGCCGAGGTTGCGTCCGGCGATGCCGAGATAGCCGACCGTGACAGAAGCATCACGCGCGACTTGTGTCTCGATGTTGAAGCTGTACTGTTGCGAACGCGGTGTCTTGAAGCCAGGCGCGACAACCGCGATGTTTTGCGGTGCGTTGATCGGCGGCGCGCTCAGGATGTTCGGATACACCGGAAGGTTGGTCGTGAACGTATAGCTCTGCACCTGAATGCCGTTCTGCGAAAACGCGGTACCCAGCAGAATCGCCGGAGTGCGCGCGTAGAAGATGCCGTAACCACCGCGAACCACCATGCGCTCGCTCGCGAACGGTTTGTACGCGAAGCCGAAGCGCGGGCCGAAGTTCAGTTTGTCGAGCGCAATGCGGTTGGTGCGCAGATTAGCAGTGGCAAGACCCGGGTCGGGGTTCAAGACCGGCGGTTGATCGTAGTTGAAAAGGTCATAGCGAATCCCGTAGTTCAGGGTCAGGCGATCGGTGGCGCGCCAGCTATCTTGCAGGAACACGGCGTACTCATTCACGTTGGGCTTAGTGAGCGCGCCCGTTGTGTTGGGTCCGGGAAAGTTCTGTTGCAGACGCAGGGGAGTGCCGGCCAGAAAGTTGGCGTAGCTCGAAAATGTGAAACTGCCGCTGAACAGGCCCGGGAAGTAGTTGTCTACGCGTTGTGCATCAAAGTCGAACCCGGCTTTGAACGAGTGGCGGCCCGTGACATACGAGAAAGTCTCAATCGAATTCACGGCGTGCACGTTGGTGTAACGCGGGCTGAAGTTGTTGCGGCCGAAGTTAATCTGTGTGACGCCACCCTGCTGAATGACGGTCTCGGGCGCAGTGGAGTTCGCGGCTCCCGGTTCCAGATCGCGCAAGTAGATCAGACGCGCATCAAGAATCGAGCGGGAACCAAAGACGTGGGTGAAGTTTCCCGCGACATTATCTGTCGTGACCTGGCTGTTGCCGGTGTGCTCGGCGGCGCTCGTGGTGCCGAAGTTCTCGAAGTTCTGTCCGGTGAAACGGTTGCCGTTGTACCGAACGCTGAGGCGGTCGCTCGCGCCGATATTCCAGTCGGTCTTGAACAAGAACGCGTTGTTGTCCTGGCCCGTGGTGTAAGGCGCAAGGTACGTCTGAATCAACGGCAGAACGTTGGCCGGAGGCGCGGACGTCAACACGATCACGTTGGGCACGGTGTTGCGCTGGCCGTCGTAGTTCCCGAAGAAGAACAACTTGTCTTTGATGATCGGGCCGCCGATGCTGCCGCCGAACTGGTTGAAGTGATAAGGCTGCTTGCGAAGTCCCGAACGGTTGTTCGTAAACGTGTTCGCGTTAAGCGCCTTGTCGCGATAGAACTCGAACGCGGAGCCGTGCAGCGAGTTGGTGCCCGACTTGGTGACCACGTTGATGACGCCGCCACTGGCCCGCCCGATCTCGGCCGGGTAATCGTTCGCGTTGACCTGGAACTCCTGCACTGCATCCTGACTGAACGCGTACGGCCGGAAACCGGTGCGCCCCGTTGCTTGTCCGAAGAAGATGTTGTTGCTCTCGCCGCCATCGACCAGCAAGCTGTTGGCTGGACCGCGTTGTCCGCCGAACGAGAGATCGCCGCCGCGCGTGGGATCGCGCACCACGCCGGGCGTGAGCGTCGTGAAATCGAGGAAGTTGCGGCCATTGACGGGCAGATCCGCCACTGATTTTTCATTTACGATCGTGCTGGTCTGCGAGCGTCCGGTTTCGACGATAGGCGTGTCGGCCTGCACGGTCACGGCTTCCGTTGCTGCGCCCACTTCTAAATGCACATCAAGCGTGATTACCGAACCGACATCCAGCTGAACGCCTTGCTGGCGCGAGCCGCGGAACCCGGGTTGTTCAACGATGAGGTCGTACGTTCCGACCGGGACGCGGACGAAGGAGAAAAGGCCGGCGTCGCTCGTCTTAGTTTCACGTGAGAATCCGTTCGCGGTGTTGGTGACGAGAACGCGAGCGCCGGATACGGTTGCGCCGGAAGGGTCGGTGACCGTTCCGTTGAGTGTTGCACCACCTACTTCAGTTTGTGCGAAAAGGCTGCTACCGGTAAGTAGCAGAAGGGCGAGGATCACCCGCTGCGAGTTGAACATATAAACGCTAGTGTAGCGAGCGGAAGTTACAACCGCGCGACGGGCGCTAGTTGCCGGCGACAGCTTTCAGCTTTTGCAGAATGATGCTGTAGCGGCGTCCGTACTCGATCATCTCGGCATCGTTGCCACCGACGCGTTCGTTGGCTTCGTACAGGCGCTCGAGGGATTTCTCGACAGAACTCACCAGCAGCGCCACCTCGTCCGGATCGAAGCTGGGCAGCGGCGCGCTCATTTTTTGAACAGATCTTCGAACGCCGAACGCGCATCGCTGGCATTACGCGGCGGTGCGGCATTGAGCCCTGCGCCGTTCGGGCGGGGCGGAGGAAGCGCGGCGGCGTCACGCGCCACAGTAACTTGTGGCGCAAACAGCGAGCACTCGTTCGCGCGGTCCTTCAGCGCGATGCGCACCGGGATCGGCTTCACGCATTGAAAGCGCGTCAACGAGTCAAAGTGCGAACACTGCTTGCAGCAATGCAGTTGAGCATTGCACTTGGGGCAGGCGCCATTGAAATCGATGCCGGGGGGAAGTTGACTGGAGCAGTTGAAACAGCGGGAGGCGGTAACGGGTTGAACGAGACGGGGAAGCCGCGGGCCCGTGATATCGATGGGCGGCCGTGGCCCCGTTGGCCTGGGCCTCTCGTCACGGTGATTCCCGTGACGCGGCTCAGATCCGGATTCCTGATAGCCTCGCTGCGAGTATTTGCGATCTCCGTCCATGCGGGTGCATCGCTCCTTCGGTAGGTTCGGTGTTGGGTGCGCTCTTCGTGTGCGAAGAGCAGGTGGTTCTCAATTGGAAAACTCTCAGGAAGAATTCGTCGAGGTGCAAACAGCGGGAACGCTCGCTTGGGCTTTTCCCACTGCTGCAACGTGCAGCAAGTACCTGTGTACCACGCTTTCGAGCCCGCTGGCTACTCGGGATTGTCAAGATTTCTAACTGCGAAGAAATATTAATTTCACTTAGAGACGGAGGGGATTCGGGAGTAGTACTCGAGCCCGGCGGAGGTATCCGCCGAGCTCGCGCATCCGTTAAAAACTACAGGACTTCTTCCGACCAGTTCTCGAGAATCGACTTCACTTTTCCCGTGAACTGATCGGCCAGCGCGCCATCAATCAGACGGTGATCGAAAGTGAGGGCCAGGTAAGCGATGGAACGAATCGCAATCGCGTCGTCGATGACCACCGGCATCTTCTCCACTGTTCCTACGCCAAGTATGGCGACCTGCGGCTGGTTGATCACCGGAGTCGCGAAAACGCTTCCGAAGCTGCCGAAGTTGGTGATCGAAAATGTTCCACCCTGCACTTCGTTCGGCTTCAACTGGCGGGAACGCGCGCGGCCCGCAAGATCGACAATGGACCGCTGCAGACCAAGCACGTTCTTCTCGTCAGCCTGGTGAATCACCGGTACGATCAGGCCGTTTTCGAGGGCAACGGCAATGCCGACATTGATGTCGTTGTGATACAGGATGTTGTTGCCTTCGATCGAAGCGTTGATGATCGGGAACTCGCGCAGCGCTTCAACAGTCGCCCGCGCGACAAACGGCAGAAACGTCAGCGACATGTTGTAGCGCTGCTGGAAGTCGGCCTTGTGCTTGGCGCGCATCTTCGCAACGCGCGTCATGTCGACCTTGTGCACCGTGGTGACATGCGCGGACGTGCGCTTGCTCATCACCATGTGCTCGGCAATCTTCTGACGCATCACGCTGAGCGGCTCAACGCGAGTCTTGGCCTGGCCCGGTGAACTGATCGGCGCGACCGTGCTTGCAGAAGCCGTTGTGGAAGCAGTTGCTGCAGCGGGTGCGGCCGGTGCTTGCTGCGCCGGGGCGGCTGATTGGGCGGCTGGTTGTGCGGGAGCGGCGGGCGCTGCCCCGCGATTCGCGATGTGGCTCTCGACATCCTGCTTCGTCACGCGGCCGCCGGCTCCGGTGCCCGTCACTTGTGAGATGTCGATGTTGTTCTCGCGCGCGATCTTACGAACCAGCGGTGAAAGGGGACCGGCGCTCTCCGCTGCTGCGGCAGCTTCGGCCGGTGCTTGCGGCGCAGCGGGCGGGGGAGTCTTCGGCTCTTCCGTTTTGGTCTCTACCGCCGCTTGCTGAGTGGGCGGCTTCGGTGCTTCTGCCTTCGGTGCTTCCGCCGGTGCAGCGGCTGGAGCGGCGGCGGACGCGCCGTCACTGATGCGCGCGACCACAGTGTTAATGGCGACGATCTTGCCTTCCTCCACCAGCACTTCACTCAGCGTGCCTGCCGCGGGCGACGGAATTTCCGTGTCCACTTTGTCGGTCGAGATTTCGAACAACGCTTCATCGCGTTCGACCGTGTCGCCCACTTTCTTGAGCCACTTGGTCAGCGTTCCTTCGACAATGCTTTCGCCCATCTGGGGCATTATTACGTCAGTCATGCGGATCTCCGTGCGAAGTTGAATCGAAATCGAAAACTTGAAAGAAATGGTGCTGCACGCGCTCAGCAACCGCTTGCCAGCTTGCCGTGCAACCGAGCTCGCGCATCGACACGACCGGCTTTGTCAGCCCGCACGGCACGATGCACGTGAAGTAAGACATGTCGGGATCGATGTTCAACGCGAAGCCATGCGAGGTAATCCAGCGGCTGATGTGAACGCCGATAGCCGCCACTTTGCGCGCCGGACTTTCGATGGTCCAAACGCCCGTGCAGCCCGGGATGCGAACCCCATTGAGATTGAAATCGCCCAGCGTGCGGATCAAAACTTCTTCGATCGCGCGTACGTACTGGTGCACATCGCGGCGCCACGTGTTGAGATCAAGAATCGGGTAACCGATCAGCTGACCGGGCCCATGATACGTGACGTCGCCGCCGCGATCCGTCTCGTGAAACTCGATGCCGCGCGCGGCCATAGCCTCCGGCGCAAGCAGAACATTTTCTCGATGTCCGTTGCGCCCGATGGTGATCACGTGCGGATGTTCCAACAGCAGCAACTGATCGTTGATGACGCCGGCCTTGCGATCGTTCACCAGGCGGCGTTGCAGTTCGAAGGCTTCGGCGTAAGGCATGCACCCAGGCATGCGAACGTCGCAGGTTCTTGAAACCGCCAGTGTAGAGCTCATCAAAATTTAAGCGTTGATGGCCAGGCCGTAGACTGCGTTGAACGCTTCGCCCACGGCTTCGTAGAGCGTAGGATGCGCATGGATGGTGTTCATCAACGTCTCGACTGTCGCTTCTGCTTCCATTGCCGCAACTGCTTCGGCAATCAGCTCAAAGCCGTTGGGGCCGATGATGTGCACGCCCAGAATCTCGCCATGCTTGGCGTCAGCCACAACCTTGACGAAGCCGCCGTGGCTGCCCAGGATGGTCGCCTTGCTATTACCCGCGAAGGGAAATTTGCCGACCTTCACGTCGTAGCCTTTTTCCTTCGCTTGCGCTTCGGTCAGGCCGACGCTGCCGATGCCAGGCTCTGTGTAGGTTGCGCCGGGAATGCGATTGCGGCGTAGCGGAATCACCGGTTTGCCCGCAATCTTACCGACCGCGACCATACCCTGCGCCGCTGCCACATGCGCAAGCTGCGGCGTGCCCGCGACCACATCGCCGATGGCGTAAACGCCGGGTTCCGCGGTCTGCATGAATTCGTTGGTCTTGATAAAGCCGCGGTCCACTTCGACCTTGGTGTTCTCAAGCCCGATCTTCGCGGTGTTCGGCGCGCGGCCTACGGCGATCAGCAACTTCTCTGATTCTGTGATCTCGGTCTTTCCGTCTTTGAACGTGACGGTCATCTTCACGCCGTTCGCGGTCTTCTCGATGTTCTCGCACTTGACGTTGGTCTCGACGCGAATGCCTTCCTTCTTGAAGACGCGCTCCAGTTCCTTCGACACTTCTTCGTCTTCCACCGGAACCACGCGCGGCAACAGCTCGAAAACCTGTACCTTGCTGCCGAAACGGTTGAACATCGAAGCGAACTCTACGCCCACAGCGCCCGCGCCGATCACGTTCAGCGTCTTGGGAACTTTCTGCAGATTCAAAATTTCGACATTGGTCAGAATCGTATCCGCATCCGGTTGCAGGCCGGGGATCATGCGCGCTTCAGAGCCCGTGGCGATGATGATGTTCTTGGCCTCGAACGTCTGCGTGCCTTTTTCGCCGGTCACTTCGATTTTGCCGCCGCCCTTCAGCACTGCCGTACCCTTGAAGACTTCCACCTTGTTCTTCTTCATCAGGAACTGCACGCCTTTGGAATGGCCGTCGACGATTTTGTTCTTGCGGTCGATGACCTTCGGAAAATTCAAGACAGGCTTATCGAGCGAGATGCCTTCAGCCTCGGAGTTCTGCACGTACTTCCAAACGTCGGCGGTATGCAGAAGACTCTTGGTAGGAATGCAACCGACCAGCAGGCAGGTTCCGCCCAGCTTCGAATCTTTTTCAATGAGGGCGGTCTTGAGACCGTATTGGCCGGCACGCACCGCGGCGGAGTAGCCGCCGGGGCCACTGCCGATGATGATGAGATCGTAGGACACTGCCAACCATTCTACAAGCCACGCGAGGCATCACGGTTCGCATCACGTGCCGCGCGCGTAAGCAAGCCGGGCAAATCGAGCCAAGCCTAAAATAAAACTATGCGCGCTGCGAGCCTGATTCTATGCACGACCATGGCGCTGTGGGCGCAAAGCAAATGGCCCATCGCCAGCCTTACCGTGGAGGGCGCAACGCATTTCCCTTCCGATAAAATTCTGGCTGTCAGTGGCCTGAAGGTGGGGCAACTCGCCGACAAGGCTGCGTTCGATGCCGCGCGTGAGAAGTTGCTCGCCACCGGGTACTTCGAAACAGTTGGCTACAGCTACGAGCCCGCGGGAAAGACGGGCTATGCGGCCAAGTTTCAGGTGCTCGAAGTACAGCCGCTCTACCCGGTGCAGATCGTCGGCGTTACGGGCGATGACAAAGCAATGCAGCAATCGCTCGGCGCTGGCGATCCGCTGTACCGCGGCGTGGTGCCGGGTACCCAGGAATCGCTCGACCGGATGGCCCGCAGGCTGAGCGAATACCTGGCGCGCCAGAACATGCCGGAGATCATCATCGCGAAACTGGTGCCCGTTGAAGGCGGCTTCGCGGTGCAACTGCGGCCACGGGCAGTGCCCAATGTAGCCGGCGCCAAATTCACCGGCAACAAGGTTTTGCCCGACACCGTGCTGCAGAATGCAATCAACAACGTTGCCGTCGGAACCGCGTTCACCACCTATGATTTCCGCACGCTGCTCGACACGCAGATCCGTCCGCTCTATGAGAAGGAAGGCTATCTGCGCGTGAAGTTCGGAAAGATCACCACCGAGGAGGCGCCGCTCGTCACCGGCGTGATCGTCACAATTGAAGTCGACGAGGGCCCGCAGTACAAACTGGGCAAAGTTTCGGTGCTGGGCCAGTTGGGCGACCTCGGGCCCGAGTTGCAGACCGCGTTGGGCGTCAAGCTCGGTGTGGTCGCCAACTATGAAGAGCTGGACGCGGGCTTGCAGCGGATGCTGGCGCTACTCAAGCGCAAAGGTTATGTGAAGGTCACGGGCGAAGTACGCAAGACGGTTCAGGACGCAACCAAAACCGTGGATGTGAAGTTTACCTTCAACCGCGGCCCGCAGTACCACTTCGAATCGCTGAAGATCAACGGGCTCGACCTTGATGGGGAATCCGCAGTCCGCAAGATGTGGACCGAGAAGCCGGGCGATTCGTTCAATCCCGACTATCCGGCGTTCTTCGCTAAGCAAGTCAAAGAAAGTGGCATGTTCGACAACATGGGCGACGCGAAGGTGCACTCAGAGTTGGATGACCAACAACTCAGCGCGCGGGTGACGTTGGACTTTCAAGGAAATGGCGAGAAGCCTAAGCGATTGGGAGAGCCGCCGCCCACGCCGCCGCTGTAGTCTTTTGGCCGCGTAGGCACGCGAATGAACGCGGATCAGAATTAGGGCTCTCTGATCTTCCACAACACCTGACGAAGGATGCCCAGCAATAGTGGTGCATCGCGCGACGTGATTGTGAGGCGGCGAATCAGGCGACGAATCTTCCGCTCTGTTGATGTCGCCACGATGCGGTTGGTATAGCCGCTTTCTTCCAGTACCGCGAGCATCATGGTTGTGAGTTGTTCCGCATCGCCCGCGGCAATCGGCTGGTGCTGCTCGCGTGACGGGCTCTCGCGTTGTTGCTCGCGAATCAATTCATATAGAGTCACGGCGACAGCCTGGCCTAAATTCATCGACGGTGTTTCTTCGCCGGTCGGAATGCGGGTCAGCCAGTGGCAGTGTGCGATGTCCTCGTTCGACAAACCGAACTTTTCGGAGCCGAACAGAATCGCGGTGCGGCCTTCGAGTGTGCGGATCAACGAACCCGCGGCTTCGAGCGGATGCAGTGGATGTTCCAGGTGCCGGTTGCCGATCGCCGTCGTGCCGACCAGCGTGTTGCAGTCGGCCGTCGCCGCGGCGACTGACTCGAATGTGCGTGCGCTGCGCAGGACCGCCGCGCCGCCCACTGCAGACACAGCTTCGTGAAACGCTTTCTCGTATGGGTTCACCACGCGAAGGTCGGTGAACCCGAAGTTGCTGCATGCGCGAGCGGCGGCGCCGATGTTCAGCGGATTACGCGGGCTGACCAGCACTACGGCGAGGTCAAGCATCGCGACGGGACTAATTGTCGAACATGCCTTCGAACAGCGCGCTGGTCAAATAGCGCTCGCCCGAATCGGGCAGCACGACCACGATGTTCTTGCCCTTGAACTGTTCTTCATGCGCCACCCTTACGGCCGCCACAGCCGCGGCTCCGCACGAAATGCCGCACAGAATGCCTTCTTCCGCAGCCAGACGGCGCGCCATCTCGATCGACTCTTCGTTGGTGACTTCCTCCACGCGATCCACCATCGACATGTCGAGGTTGTCCGGAATGAATCCGGCGCCGAGCCCCTGAATTTTGTGCGGACCGGGCTTGAGCGGCTCGCCCTTCATAGTCTGGCGGATAACCGGGCTGTTGGTCGGTTCTACCGCAATGCTGACCATCGGATACTGCTTCTCCTGCTTGATGTAGCGGCTCACGCCGGTGATGGTGCCGCCGGTGCCCACGCCGCTCACCAGCACATCGACCTTGCCGTCCAGCGCTTCCCAGATCTCGGGTCCCGTGGTCTTGAAGTGAATCGCAGGGTTCGCGGGGTTGTTGAACTGCTGCAGCAGGACATAGCGGTCGGGATCGGACGCCCGAATCTCTTCAGCCTTGGCAATCGCGCCATTCATGCCTTTGGTGCCTTCGGTCAGAACCAGGTTTGCGCCGAACACTTTCAGAACCTTGCGGCGTTCCATCGACATGGTCTCGGGCATCGTCAGCGTGATCGCGTAGCCGCGCGCGGCTGCGACAAAGGCCAGCGCAATGCCGGTGTTGCCGCTGGTTGCTTCAATAATTTCTTTGCCGGGCTTCAAGATGCCGCGCTCTTCGGCGTCCCAGATCATCGCCGCGCCGATGCGGCACTTCACGGAGTAAGCCGGGTTGCGGCCTTCGATCTTCGCAAAAACGTTCGCGCCTGCGCCCTGGGTCACGCGGTTCAGCCGGACCAGCGGCGTGCGCCCGATGCTTAAAGAGTTGTCGTCAAAAGCCACGTTCATATCTCCCAGTTTGGAACGAATTGAGACTGCTGTTCTGCCCAATCGCGAGCGAGGGCGGCAAAGGTGGTGTGGTCGAGGACGGAATTCACGGCCTGATCGGCACGCCGCCACATCGGCTGGAATGGAGAATCGGCCCGGCGGGTAGGGCTTTTATCGTCATGGCGCCCGTCGATGAAGCGCAGGACTTCGCCGACTGTCATCTGCTCCGGCGAGCGCGCCAACAGATATCCGCCATCCGCCCCGCGACGCGATTCGACGAACCCGCCTTGCTTGAGCGCGGCAAGAATCAGTTCCAGAAATTTCTGCGGGATGTGCTGGCGATGAGCGATGTCCGCGATTCGGACGGGAGCCGAAGATGCCACAGTAGCGAGATCGAGCAGAGCCTGAAGGGCGTACTCGCCCTTAACGGAAACATTCATCTTACGGGGACAATCTCCTCGAAACTACTAGAGATTAATGAAAGGGGGAGGGGCTGTCAACAACGGAGGGCAGAACCGAAAGGTGCGGCACCGGGCCGCCGCGTTCACTCGTGAGAGTTCGTAGCGACCCGGAGTGCCGCGGAACTTTACATCTTGTCCATCTTTTTGTCGGTCGAGTCGGTCGACTTCATCTTCTTCATTTTCTTGTGCTTCTTGGTCTTCGTCGTGGTCTTCGTCGTGTCGTCCATCTTGTCCTGCGCGAACGAAACGGAACCGAGGGCGATGCCGAGGCCAAGAGCGAGTACGATGAGCTTTTTCATGGTGATTCTCCTTAAATTTGTGAAGCGGGGTACTCCGACATAGTATCGGAACCATTGCGAAAGATTTCTGAATGGCCAATTAAATTCACTTAACCAAACTCAACCCATACTGGGTGGCCAGAACGCGCCGCACACTCTCACCAGACCGCCAGTCACAACACCTCAAGTTTTTTGTTATTCCCCCAATCCACTGATTTCAAACACCCGTCAGTTTGAAAACACGCTCCCGGCTGGTGTTTCGCGCGAAGCGCATTGCTAACCTCAGCCCGGATGCGAAAGACGGATTTGACCAAAGAGCTGGCCGAGCGCTTGGGGGTCTCGCGCGCAGAAGCCGCCGATCAACTCAATAACGTGGTAGCCGATATCCTGCGCAATCTGCGCAATGGGGAGAACGCACGCCTGCCGGGGCTTGGCGAATTTCAACCCGGGCCGGGCGGCCAGGTTGGCTTCACGGATAAGGGCCAAACCCGTGGGAAATGAGTCCACCACGGCGCACCGGCGGCTGGTGGCGCGAGTCGTACGCGAAGCCTTGCAGCGCGGCGCATCCGTACAGATTGATGGGCTCGGTACCTTCCGCGCCGACTCGCCGGACAGCTTCCATTTTGTGCCGCAGCGCGCGATCAAAGTCTTCATCGGCTACGTTCACGAAGATGCGGAAGTGGTCAGCCGGCTTTTCGACGAGCTGTTGCAGCGCGGCTTTGAACCGTGGATGGACCGCCGGAAACTGCTGCCGGGACAGAACTGGCCGCGGGCGATCGAGAACGCGCTCGAAAGCGCGGACTTCGCGATCACCTGCTTTTCGTGCCAGGCCGTAAACAAGCGCGGCGGTTTCCAGGCCGAGATTCGCTATGCCCTCGAGTGCGCACGCCGGATGCCGCTCGACGATGTATTCCTGGTCCCAGTGCGTTTGGATGCCTGCCGGGTACCGGCGCGCGTTGCCCGCGAGGTGCAGTATATCGACCTCTTCCCGGATTGGAATCAAGGCCTGAGGCGGCTGATCCGCACACTCAAAAGCAAACGCCGCGAACAAATCGCCGCATAGCCGAAAGCTCCCCATTTCAGCAACGCACTTGTACAACATCACCCGCTTGTAACAGCACCGCTGCCGGGGGCGTCCTTATAGTATGCTGGTGGATTCGTACGCCACTTGAGGGGCCCTCTTACCATGTCAAATTTCCGCAAACGCCTTTTGTTCCTGTTCACCACCGCCCTACTGATGGGTACCGCCGCCGTGGCCCAGACCACCGGACTCGAAGGTACGGTGAAGGGCGAAGACGGCCAACCGGTGAAAGACGCGATCGTTCACGTGGTTCGTACCGACATCAAAGCCAAGTATGACCTGAAGACGGACAAGAAGGGTCACTACGGCCACTATGGGTTGCCGCTCGGCACTTACAACGTGTCTGTCGAGGTAGACGGCAAGGTACGCGATTCCATCAACGGCGTTCACACCCACCTGGGCGACCCGCTGACCCAGAACTTCGATCTCAAGAAGAGCGCCGACGACCAGAAGGCGCTGGCCGCCGCCGCGGCATCGGGAACGTTGACCAAAGAGCAATCGCGGGGCTTGACCGCCGAGCAGAAGGCCGCGCTCGACAAACAGAATAAAGAACGCGAAGCAATGCTTTCGAAGAACAAAGCCTTGCAGGATGCCTTCAACGAAGGCAAGGTCGCGTTCGATGCCAAGAACTATGACGCAGCTATCACTGCCTTGAACAAGGCGGCCGAGATGGATCCGTCGCAGGTAGTGATCTGGTCCACACTGGCCGACGCTTACCTGTTGCAGGCGAACACCAAGACCGGAGCCGAAGCCGAGGATCTGCGGAACAAGGGCCTGGAGAGTTACAAGAAGGCCATCGCTATCAAGCCGGATGATCCTGCTTTCTACAATAACTATGCGCTCGGTTTAGCGAAGGCGAAGAAGTTCGATGAAATGTCCGCCGCGCTCGATAAGGCCGCTTCGTTAGATCCCACGCATGCCGGACGCTACTACTTCAACCTCGGCGCTGTACTGACCAATGCCGGTCAGGCCGATGCCGCCGGGGAAGCGTTCAAGAAAGCCATCACGCTGGAGCCGACCTATGCGGACGCGCAGTATCAGTACGGCATCGTGCTGATGGGGAAAGCGAAGGTCGCTGCGGATGGCAAGGTGACGCCGGTTCCCGGTACGGTGGAAGCCTTCCAGAAGTATTTGGAGCTCGCGCCAACGGGTCCGAACGCGGATGCCGCCAAAGCGATGCTTGCGAGCATGGAAGGTGCGATCACGACGAAGTATGTGAATCCGGACGCACCGAAATCGGCTCCAAAGAAGAAGAAGTAGTTTTGCGGAGCCAGGTGCTCCAGCGGGTGCTTTCCATATGATGCGGGCCATTGTTGATTTCGTCGTGTTGATGATTGCGTTCGCTATCCTGCGTTCCGTCATCAGCGCGCTTGTGAAGGGCTTCAACGGAAGCAACGATGGTCCGTCGCGAACCGCTTCGGGCAACGCGCCGCGCCGTGCTCCAAAGACGGATCTGAATGGCGGCGGGGAACTGCGCCGCGATCCTGTTTGCGGAACGTACGTAGCCGTTGCCAGTTCTCTGCATCGCAATGTGGGCGGCTTGACTGAGTACTTTTGTTCGAAGCAGTGCATGGACCGCTACAAAGCCGCTTGATCATTTTCTTCACTCTTTGATTTGATCCATCCCTCGATTCGCGAGCTGTTCCAGAACCTCAACCGCCATCCGGCATTCCAGGAACTGGCGCAACGGCTCGGCAAACGCACTGCCTCGCTCAATAGCCTGTCCGGGCTTTCCACGACAGCCAAGGCGTTGTATGCCGTGCTGCTCTGGCAGACCACCGATCGCCCGTTGTTGATCATCACGGACGGCAACAAGCAGGCCGAAGCATTGCATGAAGCAGTGCAGACCTTCTCGCGCATTCTACAGACGAGTCAGGAACGTGCGGAGCCGTTGTTACTACCTCAGCTGGATGTAGCGCCCGGCCAGAAGATATCGCCGCACGCAGAGATCCTCGAGTCCCGTGCGATTGGTTTGTGGCGGCTGGCAACCGAACGCGTCCCTGTCACGATCACGCCGGTTGCGTCCGCGCTGTTGAAGATCGAGAAGCGCGACTATTACCGGCAGCTCGCGCAGACTTTGCGAGTGCGCGAAGAAGTTCCGCTCGATGATCTGGTTGCGCATCTCGAAAGCATCGGCTACCAGAAGCGCGAGCCGGTCGAGATGGTCGGCGAGTATTCGGTGCGCGGCGGAATTCTCGATGTCTACTCGCCCGCGGGCGACCCCGTGCGCGTGGAGTTCTTCGGCGACGAGATCGAATCGGTGCGTCGCTTCGAAGTGGAGTCGCAGCGTTCCGTGCTGAAGCTGAGCCATTGCACGCTGCTGCCACTCAGCGAATACCAGCAGTCGCGTCCCGTGCTTGCTGAACTTGCGGCCAAGCTCCGCGAGAACGGCATGTCGTCGCGCGAACTGCCACATAGCGGCGAACCCTTCGCCGGATGGGAACTGCTGCTGCCGTTGGTGCGGCCGCGCGAGCACTCGCTCTTTGACCTGGCGTCGAACGCGATCGTGTTGTGGGATGAGCCGGAGTTGACGGCGTCTGCAAGCGAGCGTTACTGGAAGCGTTTGACGGAAGCGGAGCGCACCGTGCTCATGCCTCCTGAAGCGGCGTTCTTCACATGGGAGCAGTTGCGCGAGCGCGCGGCACAGTCAACACAACTCGAGTTCCGCGAGCTGAATGTCACAGCCGACGCGGACGCTTTGCATATTCCGACGCGGCCCAGCATCGCCTTCCACGGCAACATGGCCGCTGCCATTGCTGAAGCTCGCAACCTGGTGGAAGCGGGCAATCGTGTTGCGTTCTTCGGCGGCACTGCCGGCGAGATCGAACGCGTCGCAGATATCTTTCACGAGTACGGCGTGGCGTATCAGTTGGGCCTGGAGAAGCAGGAAGGCTCGCCCGATTATCTGACCCAGCGTTCCTATCTCGCCGGGTCGATCGCAAACATCTTCCTTCTGCAGGGGCATGTCTCGCGCGGCACCGTGTTTACCGATGCGCAGCTTGCCATCTTCGGTAGCGACGATCTCTTTGATACTTCAGAGCTGGTAGCGAAGCCCGGCGGCAAGTCGCTGCTGAGCACCTTCTCGGCTGAGCAGTTCGATTTGAAGCCGGGCGATTTCGTCGCGCATGCCGAGCATGGCGTGGCGAAGTTCCTTGGTATTCGCGAGATCGAACAAGGCGATGCGCGCGGCGATTACATGCTGCTCGAATATGCCGGCGGCAACAAGCTCTATGTACCGCTCACGCGCATGGATCTGGTGCAGCGCTTCAAAGGCGCTGGCGAAGGTGCGCCGCAACTGGATCGCATGGGCGGTGCGACATGGACCAAGACCAAGACGCGCGTCAAAGCCAAGATGCGCGACATGGCGGAAGAGCTATTGAAGCTCTACGCGCAACGCCGCATGGCCGAGGGCTTCAACTATTCGCCCGACAGCAACTGGCAGCGCGAGTTTGAAGACGCCTTCGACTTCACCGAAACCCGCGATCAGAAGAGCGCCATCAACGACATCAAGCGCGACATGGAGAGCCCGCATCCGATGGACCGCCTGCTCTGCGGCGACGTCGGTTTCGGCAAGACCGAAGTAGTGATGCGCGCGGCGTTCAAAGCACTCGGCGATGGCAAGCAGGTCGCGGTATTGTCACCCACGACCGTGCTCTGCTTTCAGCACTTCGAAACATTCAAGAAGCGCTTTCAGTCATTTCCGGTGCGCATCGACATGCTGAGCCGCTTCCGTTCTCCGAAGGAGATGAAGCAGACCATCGCCGACATCGGCGAAGGCAAAGTGGACATCGCCGTCGGAACGCACCGGCTGCTGTCGAAAGACATTCAGTTCAAAGACCTGGGTCTTGTCATCATCGACGAAGAGCAGCGCTTTGGCGTCACGCACAAAGAGCGGTTGAAGCAACTGCGGCAAAGCGTCGATGTGCTCACCATGAGCGCCACGCCGATTCCTCGCACGCTGCACATGTCGCTCCTTGGCTTGCGCGATATGTCGGTGATCGAAACGCCGCCCAAAGACCGGCTGGCGATTCAAACTGTTGTTGCGCCCTACGATGAGAAGTTGATTCAATCAGCGCTCGAATTGGAATTGCAGCGGGGCGGGCAAGTCTACTTCGTTCACAACCGGGTGGATTCCATCTGGCAGCGCGCCCATTCGCTGCAGGAACTCCTGCCGGGCGCGCGCATCGGTGTAGGTCACGGCCAGATGACCGAAGGCGAACTCGAGAAAGCGATGTTCTCCTTCATGCATCATGAGGTCGACATCTTCGTTGCGACAACCATCATCGAGAACGGCATCGACATCCCGCTTGCCAACACGATGATTATCGAGAACGCAGAGAAGTACGGCTTAAGTGAGTTGTATCAACTGCGCGGCCGTGTAGGCCGTTCGAACCGGCGTGCCTATGCGTATCTGCTGGTGCCTCCCGATACCGAATTGACCGAGATCGCTCGCAAGCGTCTGGCCGCTCTCAAAGAGTTCAGCGATCTGGGCGCCGGCTTCAAGATCGCGGCGCTCGACCTGGAGTTGCGTGGCGCCGGGAACTTGCTCGGCGGCGAACAGCACGGCCACATCAACGCTGTCGGCTTCGACATGTACATTCGCATGCTCGAAGACACGGTGCGCGAAATGAAAGGCGAAGACGTCGCGCCCGAGATTCACTCCGCGCTCAACCTGGGCCTCGATCTTCGCATTCCGACGAACTACATCTCAGACGAGAATCAGCGTCTGCGCGCTTATCGCCAAATTGCCAATGCGGCAACTGCCGAAGATCGCGACAAAGTCGAGAAGGCTTTCGAAGATCGCTATGGACCGGTGCCGGACGATATCCGTCTCCTGCTCGAATACTCCGCATTGAAGACCGCCGCCGAGAAGATCGGCGTCGAAGCAGTAGACCGTCGCGCGGGCGTATTGAACATCAAGTTCCACCCGGAGACACGTGTCGACGGCAACAAGTTGATGCGCCTCGTGAGCACGACGGCGGGCGCGCAGTTCACACCTGCAGGACTACTGCGCGTACCGATCGAAGGTCCGCCCGATGCGCGCTCGGTGCTGAAATTCGTGAGCGAGAAATTGATGCAGCCTTTGACCGCGGCGTAGGGCGCACCCGAACAGCGATTCATGCCAACCGTCAGCATCTTTTTCGGAATCGTGATCCGCATGTACTATGACGATCACCCGCCACCTCACTTTCATGCAATCTATGGTGAGCATGAAGCGAAGGTCGCGATTGACACGCTGGAAGTCATCGAGGGGAAGCTTCCAAGTCGCGCCCTCGGGCTCGTGCTCGATTGGGCTGAAATTCATCAACACGAACTGCGCGACAATTGGTTAAAGGGCCAAGAGCACCAGCCGCTCATTCCCATTCAGCCGTTGGAGTAACGAAATTGAATCGAGTTGCGAGCGTCAGCGCCGGGCCGGGGTACACTTTGCAACTTGCATTTGCCGATGGCACAAGCGGGACGGTCGATCTTTCCTCCCGCCTGTTCGGGCCCGTCTTTGCACCTCTCCGCGACGAAGCCGTTTTCTCGCAAGTTGGCGTCGACGAATATGGTGCAGTGTGCTGGCCGAACGGTGCTGATCTTGCACCCGATGCTCTGTACATTGCAGTTTCGACGAATGCCGATTCGCGCACTGTTCAGGCTACATAGGCTCCCAACACCTCATCTAACGCCCGATCACCAGTCGGATACTTCACACCCTTCAGAGAACTTCCGGCCTCCAACAGTGCCTTGACCACTCGCACGAACTCCCCCTCGGGATGCCGCTTCTCCACCAGGCAGTCGTGCAATGCAAATCCCAGCGGCGTCGCATCGTACCTTGGGTCGGAAATGTTCACCGGATGCCCGCGCGCGATCAACAGGTCCACCAGGTCGCCCGACCCCGCCCACGCAGCGTTGTGCAGCGGCGTGTACCCATGGCTATGTTCCGGGTGCGCGACCGGGAATCCCAGGTCGAGCATCAGCTTGACCGCGTCGAAGTTCGTATTGGTCTCCCAGCAATACCTCGCCACCAGCTCGCGATCGACATCGGCCAGCTCCGCAACGATTGCCGGATGCTCGCGCGCGATCGCTTCGGCTTCCGCGCGCCGGGCTAGCACGCAGTTCACTAAGAACTGTGTGACCCGGTCGCTCTCTGCGTAGAGAAAGTCGAATATCGCTTGATGCCCCTTCAACAGCGCAATCTGGTGCGGATAGGAATTGAAGGCCAGCGTCCACTGATAGATTGTTCCGCCTCGCCCTGCATGACCGAGCGGCCCAAATGGCAGCTTCCCGATCCGCTGCGCCAGACAACTGCGATCCTCGCCGACCAGCTTCTTCGCCAGGGCCATATCGCCCAGCGCAGCCGCCAGAAATACATCCGGCCTGGCTCCACGCTCCAGGAGAAACTTCGAGACATCCGGCGACTCGCCAATGCGCCACTGCGCGGGCGTCGATTCATGATCCTCGTCCCGAGCATCGATCCGGGCGCCGTGGTCCAGCAAAAGCGCCGCGACCTCCCTTGTCTTCGCACAGTGCAGAGGAGTCCGCGCATCCATTCCCTTTGCATCCACCAACGACGGATCAGCAGCTAACATGTCCGCAAGCTTCGATGTGAGCCCCGCCGCGGCGGCTTCGTGAACAGCCTGGTCTGCACTCATGCTCAACATCTTATTGTGCGGTTCCACGAACGCACGTACCGACTTCCTACCGCTCGCGCCCCGCCAAATCTGCGTAGTGGCCGATCACCGATCGGCCATGGTCGCCTGTTCCAGTACGTCCCACTTCGATCCATACCGAAGCTCCCTCAATTCCCAAACAAAAAATTCCTTGGCCGGTCCCAATACTGCGGCGCGCCCGACATGTCGTGCGGATACACGCGCTTCGCTCCCCAGCACGCCAGCGCTACTGCCAGCACCATGTCGTCGTGATCGCCTTCGCGCCACGGCTCGAAACGTTCATAACCGCTCGGCGCAATCTGCAGCCGCATACTCGCCATTTCTTTGATTAGCGTCTCCGCAAACGGCAATCGCGAAGAAATCCGCAGCCAATCGCGCTCTAGTGCCATTTGCAGGCCGTTCATCAGATTCCGCTTCGGCACATGGTGGAACCCATCGCTGGCCGATTCCCGGAACCCGCCCGTAATCGTCACCCCGATAACTGGACACGGAATCCCCGCCGGCTGCAACATCTCAATTACCGCCGAGCCGACTCCGGTAGCGTCCACGATCAGTTCCACCGCGCCGTGCATCCCGGGCTGCCCCGCCAGTTTCGTCGCGCGCTCCGCCACTTCCGTAAAACGCGTACCCAGCGGCACCCGCTCCAAATGCCTCAGCCGCAGTTCCACCGTCTTTTCATGCGCGAACCGCACTCCGCAATACCGGCCTCTGCTCTCTACCCGCTCCAGAATTGCGAAGGCTGAATAGTCGCGGCTCTTTCCTAGGTCCGCCCCGATGAAGAATTTTGTTGCCTTCCGAAAACTCACATAATCACCATGGGCGCAAAATCCATCGTCAGCGCGCCTTCGATCAAGTCGCGGTCGAATAAACTGTCGTTCGTATCGCCAAACTCACACAGGAACTCGCGCCGGAAGACGCGTTCGCCCATCTCGCGCCGCTCTTCTTCTAGATAAGCGGGCCTGATCCGGCTGCACTCCGTCGCCGGTACCCGTATGCGCTCCCAAGCGGGATCTTCCTTCGACCAGGCCTCCCAGAAGAACCCCGTCTTTGCCCACGGCGTGCTCATTAGCCACAACGATCCATCTGTCGTCGCCAGCATCGGCCGCAGCGCCTGATAGAGGTCGTCGTCTACACGCGATGCCTCATCGATCAGCAGCAGCGTAACGGCCGAAAAGCCGCGGACCGTTGATTCCGAGCTTGGCAACCCCACAATCCGCGCGCCATTCGGAAACACCAGCGACAGTGCATTCATCCCATCGCCCTTGGTCACGACATTCGCAGTCAGCGTAAACTCGCGAATCTTGCGAATCAGCTCGCCGCTTTGCCGCTCCGACGGGCTGATCACGATCACCGTGCTCTCCGGCGTCGTCATCGCATGGTGGACCGCTTTTGCCGCCGCCACCGTGGACTTGCCCCATTGCCGTGTACAGTTCAAAATTCCCCGGTTCTTGTGCGCCGCCAGAACCAGCGCCTGCTTGTCATCCGGGTCGAAATTCAGGTTGCGACGGACCCACGTCACGGCATCATCCACCACCGGACCCTTCACCAAACGGGTCACCCCCGATTTCCGCGTTCGCCGCGTCAACACGTCATACACCCCCGCAGCCTAGTGCCGCGTCAATAGCGCTGAGGCCCGCACCACAGGCAAGTCATTGGCCCGCAAGAGACAAAAAAGTTGCCCGGAACGCCAATCTGCAGATTGGCAACAGCACCTGAACGCCGCGCGCATACGTGCGGTCCACCCCGAGTATATTGATTGCTCTTGCGATTTCAGCGAAGGTGGAAGTTCAGGCTGGCCCCGTCGGCGCCCAACCACGTGCCGCGCGCGTGAGCACGCTGCATCTGTACCTCCCGGAGCATGTAGCCATCGGGCCCAGCACCCCGATGCAGCCGCCGCCCTGACCACGAGCCGCGCGCGTCAGCAAGCGGGCGCCCTCAGTAAATCGCCTCGCGTATTCGAGTTCGCGGGCTGCGGGCAGCCTGGCGCAAGCCGGGCCGACCTGCGAGGATGAAATTCGGCTCGAAGAAAAGGGACAGAGCGGTTGCAGGAGTTTGCGATTTCAGCGAAGGTGGAAGTTCAGGCTGACCTGTCGGCGCCCGTACTGCTGCACGAATTGGGCACGAAGTCGGTTTGCTCAGGTCTTCAACGCCCTTTGCAAATCGACACGATGGCGATGCCAGAACGATATTTTTTTGCATGCCGGTGGGCGCAAACTGCAGCAAGCGGATTGCGGTCGTCAAATGGAACATCTGGTCCGATCGCTTTGGGTACTTGTTGATGCTCGACGTGGGGCGAGCCTGATCGAGGGTCTTGCGGGCACGGTTCGGAACGAGAAACGAGGTTCAGCATCGCTTTGCGGATGGGCATTACCGCATGTAACAGTGGCCGAGGAGACAGTGCCTCTCAGGGATCCGTCGGAGTGCAAAGGATGACGGTCCGCGACGATGGGACCGGTGAGTCGGGCTGAGCCTCTTTCGGGCGATAAAAACCTGATCGCCGATCGGCCTGAAGAACGCGAGCCGAAATGGAGGTTTTCTCGGACGGACCGAGGCGCCGCTGTAATCGTCTATGATTTTCCGGTTCGAAGTGGCTGTGTGACCTTCCGTGTCCAGGCAATTTCACTTTCTATCCGCCTAACGTCGTGGGCGTCAGCATGGGGAGACCCAGGCAACGCACCTTGACAGTTATAGTATTGGGACTGATTTGAAGTTGAGCCCGGACCTGGAGACCAGGGTACACGCGAGGATTCATGAACGTTGTACGGGCCGAGTCGGACCGATGCGCCGAGCGCGAAGAATCGCCACTTTATTCCGGTACATGTCAAGAATGACAGTTGGAATGCACTGAGTCTGAAAAGCGAGGTTCCACGAATACCTTGGTTCCGGGACATGTTGTCGTTGGAAGACTGATCGGCTCGGCTCCGAATTTCCGGGAGTGTCGCGGTTAGCTTCAGCGCGGGCGGTCCCAGATTTCATCTTGTTCCCGGTTTCGCTTAAACGCGGTCGATAGCGGATGCGATCTGTTGGTTTGCGTAAACCGGTCGCTACTGGGGTAAACCGGTGGTAAACCGGTGACAGACGGAACGAATCCTATTGTTCTAGCGAGAAGAATCATGGACTGCGCACTCAGTCAGTAAATGTCCCGACTCGCTCGCGTCGTTGTTCCCTTTCACCCTCATCATGTTACGCAGCGCGGAAACGGCAGGCGGGCGGTCTGTTTCTCCCCTGCTGATCGGGAGGTATACCTCGGGATGGCAGACGAACGCTAGATTCAGGACAGGCTATACATGTAGCCGAAGCAGGGAGCCGACAGAAGCCGAACAGGGACGGACCCCGCCTATGTGAGAAGAGTGATAGGCAGGAAGCACTAGTTCTTCACATGCCGCGAAGAGCACGTCTGGTGTTGCCCGGGAACGCTCATCACGTTACTCAGCGCGGCAACAACAAAGAGAATGTCTTTCTGGACGACGAAGATCGGCGGCACTATTTGGCTCTGCTGGGAACCCATAGCAAACTGGCAGGAATGGACATCGCAGGCTTTTGTCTGATGTCGAACCACGTTCACCTGGTGGTTATTCCTCATGATGCGGAAAGCATGGCGTTAGCACTCCGGCGTGCTCACGGTGAATTCGCCCAGCAGCACAACCGGCGCGCGAACCGCAGCGGGCACTTGTGGCAGAACCGGTTCTACTCATGTGTTCTGGATGATCGCGGTTGTTGGGTCGCGCTGCAGTACGTGGAGCGGAATCCGGTTCGCGCCGGGCTCGTGGCTAAGGCGGGGGATTGGGAATGGAGTAGCGCCCGCGATCATTTGGGCCTGCGTTCGCGCCAACTGTTGGGGCTCCGCATCGACGAATGGAGACAGGCATACACGACCGACGAGTGGCGTACGGTGCTGGAAGGAGACCCCCAGGCGGAACGAGTGGAGGCTCTGCGCCGCGACACCCGCAACGGCTGGGCGGCCGACAACCCGCAACTGCAGCGGGCTATCGAGCTCGTGATGAAACGGCAAGCCCGGCCACGGCAGTCTAGCCAATTGAGGACAATAGCCGGTCGGCCTGATCAATAAGCAGAAACGCTTATTCCTTCCTTTTCAGGGGCGGGGTCCGTCCCTAGCTGCCTCCAGGCGCCTGCAACTAGTACATTTCGCGAAGGTGGATATTCAGGCTGACCGGCTCGGGCAACCCAGATATACTTCGCGATCGGCACGCGAGAAGAAGAAGTCACGGCATTTACTCCCGCGCTGCGTAACGCGATGCGGAGATCCCGGCACAGCGACACGACGCGAGGCACATTCCAACCCTGTCGTCAAAGCGAAAAGTTTCTCAGAATTCTAATATATGTTCGTCGATCTCGCATCTCATTCCAAGTTTAACTGAATAGATTGACCCTGAAAGACAACTGAACGAATTCTAAAGACCTCAAACGGTTTGTGTTCGGGTATGGCTGCGTCACAGAAGGTCTTGTATTCGGCGGCGACTTCACCACTTCTAAATAGACCGTTTGCACTGACACCAGATGCCCACGTGCGGCGCGCCTTTGAAAGCTCGTTGTCAGTTAGCTGACAATTGCTCAGCCCGCTAATTAGGTTCTTATCGGCAGCTTCGTAGCCCAATATCGGTGTTTCATAATCTAGCGACTGATCCTCAGAAGGGAAAAGATAGCTGTCCAGGTACTCGAAACTGGCACTGCACCCTTTGAGGTCGGCGACCACCGCGATCTCAATCAGGGCCGGCGTATCCTCACCGCGTGACAGTAAATCAGGGTAGAGGGTGAGCGCCTGTTGGATGCTCCCTAGAAGGCCAAGAGGATGTTCGCTCTGCCCTAGGCTCGCGGCCTGAGGCCAAACCATCACGTCCACAGAGAGAGGTCTCGTCACGTCAGGGCGTAGCAGATATGCGGATCTACGTTCAGCACTCCATTGAGCCCTCCCTGACGTCTGCCTTACATCAAAACCAATGACTCGCGGTATCGACTCAGACATTCGTATTAGCCCTAGGGAATTGGATATGCACCTGGCGGAGGCGGTGGATCGAATACACCCAATTTCTTCCAGGAACATATACCATTTCGAGGATCTTGAACGCGCTGGAACAGGTGAACGTGATGGCCGGGAAAGGGAAAATGCGGCCGACCTGGTGGTACCCGATCAAGGCTATACCCAATGCTGCCGACCGGAGGAATACACGGTGGCCATTGTGTTGATGTACCGGTACTAGAGGTTACCGTTGTGGTCCCCTCATTAATCTTCCATATCGCAATCCCGCCGAGCCCGATCGCACCTATAGCCAACACGGCGCAAACTGGATTTGTAGCACAAGCTAACACTCCGGCGGAGTCAATTAAAACGCCCCCCACACCGCCCAATCCGATCGCGCCAGCGGTTCCCACGTACCCTGCCTCACCTTCTAGCAGATCCCCCGATTCCGTACCTAATTGCGAGCCCGTTTGGGCATTCCGGGCATTCCGGGACAGACGGACCAATATCAGATTCACATATTCGTCGCCAGCGGCGTGGCTTTCTTCGGTCTACCCGGTGTACCCCGCTGGAGCGGGCGGTTCAGATGCTTTTCCAGGCGCGCCACGAAGTCGGGCGAGCCAAGCGGACGGCCACCGTACGTGGCCGCGCGATGGCCGCGCTCTCTTCCGCTCCATCCCTCAACACGGCCCGCCACTCGTCGGGTGTCCAGCACTGACGCCAATCCGACATGGCGATCACTGCAGTGCACCCCTCTGCTGAGACACGGAAATCAGAGACAGACTACCATTCGCTGTAAAGTGATTGCTCCGGATAAGACTCTCACGCATACTGGAGCCGGTTGGTGAAGCGGAGGCGGGCTCTGCTGGAGAGCAACCCGCTGAGGAATAGCCAGCCCGGGAACTCATCGCGGACGATGAGCAGAACGCGTAACTCCTCCCGTCGCGTTCTTGAACTGGGGCCGGGGGCCGGCCAACGGGAGGCGGCGCCCCGCCTCGGGTTTTGCGATGTGCATCGGAGCGATAGATTCCCGCATGCCTGAATAAACTCATCGGCCGCTTCCTCGCTCTTGTTGCTGCTCGAAGTGATCCGGCGAACGGTATCCGAGCGCCGAGTGGAGCCGTTTGCGGTTATACACTTCTTCGATGAAACGTTTCATGGAACCGCGCGCTTCTTCCTGATCACGATACTGCTGAAGGTACACCTCCTCGGTCTTGATCGTCTTCATGAACGATTCCGCTTTGGCATTGTCGTAAGGGTTGCCGGTGCGGCTCATGCTAATCACAAACTGATGTGCTTGTAGCTTGTCCACATACTCCGCGCAGCAGTACTGCACGCCGCGATCGGAGTGATGCACGATCCCAGCCTGGATCTGGCGGTCAGCTAAGGCCCGGTCAAGCGCGCGCAAGGCTAGTTCGGCGCGGAGGTCTTCACTTAACTCCCAACCGACCACACGCCGCGAGAAAGCATCCAGTATGATCGCTAAGTAAAGAAAACTTTCCCGAAGCCGCACATAAGTGATATCCGCCACCCACAGCTGGTTGATGCCGGTCAGGGTCAAGTGCGCGGCTAAGTTGGGGTAGATTGCATAAGTGTGGCTGGAATCCGTCGTGAACACAAACCGGCGTTTCCGGATTGCAAGTAAGTTATCCATGCGCATCAGCCGCAGCACGCGCTTATGATTTACCGCTGTACCTTGGTGCTGCAACTCCGCCGTGACGCGCCGGTATCCGTAATACCGATTGGTCAGCGCGATCTTTTGAATCGCATCGCGCAGCTCGATGTCCGCCTGGCGCGGTTCATGCTCTTCGTAGTGACGGTAGAAACCAGCCCGGCTGACGCGGGCGACCTCGCAGGCATGCTCTGCCCGGAAGCCCTCAAGCTGCATCATGCTCCGGATCTCGGTGTAGATGCTGTCGCGCCACCCTCGGTGTTGTTGCGGCGCGATTCCTTTACACGCTTGAAGGCTCTTCGCAAAAAATCGATGTCCATGGCCTGCTGGCCGATCTTCTGCTCCAGTTCGCGAATGCGCCGGGCGGCGGCATCCTCCGCACTCACCGCCGGCCGCGGCGGATTGGGTATGCCGGGAGGCCGGCCAACCTGCCGCTGCAACCCCGCCGCGCCTTCTTTGTGGTACGCATCCCGCCAACGGTACAGGATGCTGCGTTTGATCTTGAACTCGTGGTGCAAAGTACTGACACTCTCGCCTCCCAAGACGCGCTGCGCAACACTCTGCTTGAACTCTGCGCTGAAGACACGATTCTTCTGAGCCACATTCGACCTCTTTCCGTTCAATGAAAAGTGTCTCTATTTTCTGTGTCTCAGTTCTGGGGTGCACTCCACACTATCCCCAGGTAGTACCGGTCGAGATCGTGATCAGAGATGTGCATTTGTGTCCGCAAAACGCGCTCTGGGAAATCTGTTCGCACGACAGCGGTGTTGCCGGGCATGCG
Organism: Bryobacterales bacterium; assembly: GCA_963792655.1. GTDB lineage: Bacteria > Acidobacteriota > Terriglobia > Bryobacterales > Bryobacteraceae > DOZZ01. The sequence continues at coordinate 15,758 of CAWBWU010000003.1, read as the reverse complement.
CAAGCATTGTCGCCCGGGCGTGCTCAGCGAACAAGCGCTTCTCCTTGATATCGGATTGCAAGGCGTCGTAATCGGTCGCAGATGTGCCGATGTTATTAGCCAGCTTACACGCTGCCCGGGCATATCTGCTGGCCGCAACCGCCATCTCGGCAATGAGGTCTGCGCGCTCTTTGCAAAACATTGCATGGTACCGCCGGGAAACTGTAACACAACACAAAACGTGCTATGAAACGCAGCGGCCTTTCACAACATCCAGTTCTAGCCTTAGCGTCGCGAGTGCGGTGGACCGCGCAGAGGCAAGAGTCTAGTCAGGAGAACTCTGCATAGATATAGCTTGGCTGATCCAACCTTCTAGAATTTGGGTTGTGACAGACCCGTGCTGTTCCCATTTGGGTATTTCCTGATTAGTAGTAGTTCACACACAAACAGATTGCAACCTTCCTCAACATTTGATATGGTCCACCGTTGTAACCCTCAGAACGCGCTAATGATTTGCAAAGAGCGCGCAGACCTCATCGCCGCAATGGAGGTCGCGACCCTGGATACGCCAGCGCAGCTGGTAAATTGGCAAAGAACATCGGGACCACTTCTGCTGTTGCTGACAGAGATTTGCAACACGACATCGAGCAGAAGCGAATCAGAGCGGAGTTCACGCGTGCTCTGATGCTCGCGCATAACAGGCAGCACGGCTGCCGCCCCAACAAATTCGCTTAAATCCAATGCACATCTCAGATCACGATCTTGAGCGGTACTACCAAGGCATGGTGACGGATGCGGCCGAACTGGCCCCGCTAGAGGAGCACCTGCTTGTATGCCATCCCTGCATGGATCGCTCACTGGCAAGCGACGCTTATGTGGATGCCATGCGTCAGGCGGTGATCAAGGGCACTTTTGATCTAGAACGTTAAGCCATTAGCGGGGTTGAGACTTCCGCTTACGCCAGCGCTAGGCCGGTGGGCCGGGCATAACGGGCGGTCACTCTCCTAACGTTGGTTAGGCAGAGGGCGGCCGGAGAATCCGGGCGTAGGGTCCGGGCATAGGGTCCGGCACGGCAGAGCAACCCCGTAACTTTGTTCTGCCGGCCATCCCGGCCTGGCGATCTTGCTGGAACAAGAAACTGCCACACCTTGAACCGAATGTATAGCGGGGTAGATGCCAAACGCAAGTTGGTATTTTCAACGCGTGCAGTGATAAACATACTTGGGCTTCGAGCTCGTCGTGGGAGAAGAGTCGGAGGCCTTTGAAACTCGCGTTGCCGCATTCTGTTTTTTTGACTTATAACCATGCTCACGCGTTCCCAATCTAATTTCCTAATAGGGCGTAACTGCATCTGGAGAGCCGAGGGTTAGGTACAACGTAAGCGGGTCCCAGGCATCGAGTGACTGTGTCACTGTGACCGTCCAGCTAGGGTCAAGGCTGGACGAGATAACAAAACGCCATTCGCCGGCCGCGAGACTCGGCTCAGTTGCATGCACGATGATGGCGCCCGATGAATCAGGCAAACTGGCGAATTCGTGATCAACGGATACTGCACTGTCGCCGGACTCGACGGGCTTAGCGGCAGAGAGGAGCGTTGCGTCAACGGACCACTTTCCACTTACGAACCCCTGCGCATTCAGGACGCGGAAGTAAGTCGTGAGGGTGCCCGGGTTCTTCTTGTGGAACTTGGGCAAGCACAAATAGCAACCATTGAACCCGCCGGCCTTCAGATTGGCAATTGTTGTGGCGTCATGCTCCACATCGAAGTTCCCCCAGCGGGCTGAAACCGCGTCTCCCCAATAGCAGGGAAGGGCGTGGAATACGCGTGTGCGTTCATCCACGCAGAGTCTCGGCAGCTTGGGATTCTTGAAGGTAGGCACGACGGGGTGCTGTCGAGGTGCCCCGTCGATGGTGCCTATCACTTGCAGGCGGTCGGGGTGAATCATGACGTCAGGAGATGGGAGCAGCACTAACCCAAACAGCTTCAGCGCAGGCCCAGGCAGGATTGTGGGCAAGGCATTCCGGATTGTGAGTGTAAGAGAATCAATAATGGCATCGTTGACGATTGGGGCGAGAGGACCGGCGAAGAGGTTTACAACATCCGACAGAATCGGATCGGAGACTTCAACAGCGCCAAGGGGCGTGACCCCAAGGTTACCGGTCGCCGAATCGATCCAGAGTCCGATGTCTTGTGAGAAGGATACTGCGCCTGTAACAGCGCCGCTGATGTTCATCGACCCTTCGTTGATCACCAATGTGAGTGATTCGAGATTGATATTCTTTCCTTTGATGGTCACGAGGGGTTGCGCAAGTCGAGGAGCCACTTTCGCGTTAAAAGTGTTCAGCACGGCCGCTGCGTCGATCTGAATTTCGAAGTCCCAACTGAAATTGCTGTTGTCCAGATCGTCAGGCGGATTTGGTGGGTCGCCGTGTAACCCCTTATCGGCCGACGCAAAAACATGCAGCACGCCGGGATTGACCGCGAAGCCGAAGGCCGCCGGGCTATTCGGAAGGAGTGGTTTCGAATTTAGGGAGCTATCAAAGAATGCTTCTTGGAGCGCGATGATGACCCCAGCCTGGACGGACGCGCTTGTTGCGGAGCTAGCAGCGACGGTGACGCCCCCGTTAATCAGAAATGGGTCGAAACCAACGTTGCCATTAAGTTCGATCACCGGCATCGTGAGTGTCACTGTGCCGTGAACATTTGGGTCGTTCACGGTCAGGGCGGAGATAAATGGAATATCGAGTTGCACAAGATTTGAGAACCCGCCATTTGATCCGAGAAAAGTGACCTTGGGCGTATTTAAGTAGAGATCGCGCAGGGTTGGGTTGAGAGCGGAGGTATGCGGCAGAAACGTTGGCACCAACGTTTGTGTATAGAAGTGTGTGTCCAGCCACCACTGAAAAACGCGTTGCACGGTTTGAACGCTGGCGTCGTAAGATCCGGAGAACTCGGTCATTGAGCGTTCATTTTATGCCAGCAGATGTGAACACGTGAGGATGCTGCCGAATTCGCAGTGAATCAGCGGCTCAGGATTCTTTCCGACTATAAAAGCAAGCGCGACGGACTACCCGCGATTCGAAACGGCAGAGAGCCTGAATTCCAAGAAGCTTTGGACCTGATTCGGTCAATGCCTCCCGACTTACTTTTGACCAACGTCTTCCTGAGAGGAATTGCAGCGCACGACTTCATGCGTGCAGGTTAAGAAGGAATTTCCAGACCTGCCGATTTTTATCGTGAGCGGTCTGCCGGACGAGAAAGTAATTCAGGATTGGGCTGGGGAGCCCGGTTTCGGCATGTTCCCAAGCCCTTCGCAGCCAAAGATTTGTTTGGCCAGAGTTCAGGAGATGCCGACGTGAACTCTAGACTTCGTGAGTGGACGGCCTGCTTCGTCCAGAACCTCTTAGGAAACCGTCGCATATGGTGCATTGGGCATTTTCCGAAAACATGGACCACGAACAACTACCACTGTGTTCAACTACCAACGATTGAGTGGCTGCCGTCGTGACGCTCAAGGTAAACAGTAGGAATCCGGTGGAGATTTCGGCGGACTGCATATTTCCGCATCATCATTCGGATCGCCCTTTCTTCGCAGAAAGTGGCTGTGCCCCGGCGTGCTAACGCTTCTGCTTGCGGTTGAGCGCTCCAAGCGCTACAGCAAGAGCAAGAACGATTGCAATCCAGTACGCCCAGTCCATCGCGGAATTATACCGTTCCGTGTCACTGAGCGCTTATTGCCGACTACTCGCGTCTACGAAATGGCTTTGGCTATAGCGAACGCGGCGCCTGCTGCCAGACCCCCAATCAACAGTGTCTGGCCCGCGCTGCGGAGAGGAGGAGCTCCCGTCGCGCCGCCCTTGAGATAACCGAACACTGCCAACGCCAGCAGAGTGACGACAACCGACAGCTTGAGCGCATTCGCCGCGTTTCCCGCAAACATATAGGGCGCAAGCGGAATGAAGCCGCCCACTACGTAGGAAAGCGCGATCGTACCAGCGCTCCGCAGAGCGCGGCCGGGTGTTGGTTCTTCAAGTCCCAATTCAAAGCGGATCATAAAGTCGATCCACGCTTTTGGATTCTGGCTGAGTGCCTCTGTGATCATCGTCGTGTGCTCCGCTGTCAGCCCGAAGCCCGAGAAGACTTTTGCCACTTCCTGCTTCTCCTGCTCCGGAGATTCCTGCACTTCGCGCTCTTCACGCAATCGCTCTGCCCCGTAATGATCTGCATCGCCTCGCGCTGCAAGATAACCGCCGAGGCCCATTGCAATTGATCCAGCCACAATCTCAGCAAGGCCCGCAGTGACCACGATGTGTGTGGAACCAGCTGCGCCCGACAGCCCAGCAGCCAACGCAAACGGCACCGTCAGCCCGTCGGACATCCCGATAACGATGTCCCGCACGAGTTCACCCGACGTGAAGTGCCGCTCTGTATGGCGTGTCAAAGGCATGGAAAGGTATGTCGAGAATAGCGCACCGATCAAAGTCGCAGTTCTTCGGATAGGTAATTCGGCGCGCCAGAAGGAACAAGTCCCTGAGTGCCGCTTCGCGATGTTTGCCAGCGCGTTGCCTCAAACCAGCGAAGTGTCATACTGATTAGGTCAAGCGGTACTGCTTTTTTCGTGTCAATTTTCGATCGGAACAACATCACTATTACCGGTAGCGGAAGCAGAACTATGCTGCTGGCTCACGGCTACGGTTGCGACCAGATTATGTGGCGGTACGTGGTACCGGCTTTTCAGCGCGACTTCCGAGTCGTCCTCTTCGACCATGTAGGTGCGGGCAAGTCCGATATAGCGCAGTACAGCCGGGAAAAATACGGAACCCTGCAGGGGTATGCAGATGACGTTCTGGATGTTATTGACGCGGTCGATGGAGCACCCGTGATCTTTGTAGGCCACTCGGTAAGCGCCATGATTGGAGTTCTTGCCGCGATCAAGCGACCGAACGCGTTCGAGCAGCTAGTCCTGGTCGGCCCGTCGCCTTGTTACATCAACGAAGGTGAGTACGTAGGCGGGCTAAACCGGAGTGATATCGACGCCCTGCTGCAAACTCTTGATGACAACCATATCGGATGGTCCAGGACGATGGCGCCGGTCATCATGAAGAATCAAGACCGGCCGGAGTTGTCGTCGGAGCTGGCCGAAAGTTTCTGCCGGACGGACCCTGAAATCGCTAAGCACTTCGCGCGGGTCACATTTTTATCGGACAACCGCTCCGACCTTCGGAAGGTGACTGTTCCCTCTCTCGTCCTCCAGTGTTCCGACGACAGCATCGCGCCCGACACCGTGGGGAAATTCGTCCATCAAGAGCTTCCTGGAAGCACATTGGTCAATTTACGTGCTTGCGGACATTGCCCGCATCTGAGTGCGCCGGATGAGACCATCCAGGCGATACGCTCCTACCTCGGTCAGCATTGAGATCTGAAGAGAGCCATAACGAGCAGGTCCCGTTTCTCGATGAGAGTGTAGAGGAGCTCTATGAAATGGCGCCTTGTGGTTACCTAACCACTACCATTCAAGGGCGAATCATCAAGGTCAACGCCACCTTGCTCGAATGGCTGGGTTACGAACACGCCGAGCTGACCGGCGGTAAGCATTTCGTTGATCTCCTGACGCCAGGCGGCAGGATTTTCTACGAAACGCATTTCAATTTGCTCCTTCGCGTACAAAGGACAGTGGATGAAATCGCCCTGGACTTCGTTTGCAAGAGCGGCCGGGTAATGCCCTCGTTGATCAACGCGCGGCAGAAAAGGAACGCGGCAGACGAACCGGTTCTGAATCGCTTCACGATCTTCAACTCAAGTGAACGGAGAATGTACGAGCGGGAGTTGGTGGCAACTCGCGATCGGTTGCGAATCACCCTGGCAAGCATCGGCGACGGCGTGATTGTCACTGACTGTGAGGGCCGCATCAACTTCATGAATCGCGTTGCTGAAGAACTAAGCGGTTGGAGCAATGATGCTGCTGAGGGAAAGCCAATCGAAGAAGTGTTGACTCTGGTCCGCAAGGATGACTCACAACCCGTTCAGAATCCGGTCTCAGAAGCTCTGAAAACACGCAACGTCGTAGGGCTTGCTAACCATACAGTTTTGATTTCGCGGGACGGCCGGCGCGTGCCCATCGATGACAGTGCTTCACCAATCCGGGTTGCCGATGGGGAAACGATCGGCGGCATTATGGTTTTCCGTGATATTTCAGAACGAAGAAAAAACGAGGCATTAGAGCGGGAGCGACACGAGCAGCAGCTTGAGATCGCTCGGCTCGAGAGCCTCCGCCGAATGGCAGGAGGGATAGCCCACGATTTCAATAATCTGCTGACGGGAATTTTAGGCAGCGCCAGCGTCCTTGAGGAGTCTCTCGATAGTCGCGATGCTGCTCTTGTCAAGGAAATCCAGCGTGCGGGGAAGCGGGCCGCCGCATTGACGAAACAGATGCTCGCCTACTCCGGCCGCGAATGGATGAACAGCGTCACTATCGACCTGAATACGCAGATTCGAGATCACTTGGCGGACATTCGCACGTCACTCCCTGTAGAAGCGCAGATCCATCTTGCGCTCTGCGCAGCGGATCCCTTGGTCGAAGGAGATGCGGCACAGATCCAGCAGATCCTCACCAACTTAGTCATCAACGCTGCGGAGGCGCTTGCCGATCGACAGGGGCTGATTGAGATTGCAACTGGATTTGTAGAGAACAGGCCATCCCAATTCAGTGTCCACATGCGCACCACAGTTGCCGCCGGCCCCTATGCGGTCATTGAGGTTCGCGATAACGGAATAGGCATTACCGGTGCTGTCTTGAGGCAGGTCTTCGATCCGTTCTTCACAACCAAATTCACCGGCCGCGGCCTTGGAATTTCGCAGGTGGTAGGTATCGTGAGAGCCCATCGGGGTGATATTGAGGTCATGAGTGAGCCTGGGGCAGGAACCGCGTTTCGAGTGTTCCTTTGCGCTCAGCAGCGTCTCGCGCCTAGTCCAAGCCAGCGCACATCAGTCGCTCCGCTCCTCAGCGTGAAGGCGAAAACGATATTGATCGTCGACGACGAGGAGATTATCCGCAAGTTCGTGATCGATGCGCTGCGGTCCCGCGGGATGCAGGTCATGTCCGCGGAAGAATGGATCTGAAGCGCTGACGATTCTCGCGCCGAACCTGAGATCTCGGCAGTCATTCTCGATCTGAAAATGCCTGTGATGAACGGGGAGGAGGCGCTTCCCCACATCAAGGCGATGCGTCCCGATCTGCCGGTGATCGTCTCGAGTGCGTTCAGCGAAGCCGAAGTTCTCCGCCGCTTAGCTTCTTCGGAAATAACGGGCGTGCTGTCTAAGCCATACAGCATCGCAGCAATGATCGCGAAGGTCAGGGAAGCTGTCGGGTAAGTAGCAGCTCAAGAGTAGATCAACGGTGCATTCCTCACAAATTATTTCGTGTAGGTGCAGTGATCATCTGTAGTGGCGCTTGGTCGAACGAGATATAGATCCGCTCCGGACATCAACCCCGTTTTTAGTCTGAAATCGAATGCTCGTTCGGACGAGGAACGCGAGAAGAGATGCAGCCAGAAGGTTAATAGGTCACGCAGGCCGGCGCGTGCGCGCTGCGAGGCCGATGCCGAATACGCAAGTCGCGAGAAGCCCGAGAGATGCAGGTTCCGGTACTGCGGAAGGTGTGATCGGCGGGAACGAGGAAGAACCCGATGAGCCGCCCCCCAGCGGAGTAGCCGTCAACTGAAGATTGTCATAGTCACCTTGGCGTCCGCTGTTTAGAATTCCAATTCCCAATAATCCGGACGCATTAGAGGGGCTGTCCCAAGTCACGGTTTGGGTTATCATGCTGCCCGGCGTGATCGTGCCGTTCGAGCCGCTGAGTGAGGACACAACGCCGCCGCCCGCCATCAATTCAATCGTGTAGGCGGCGTACCCATAGTGGTCGCCATCCCAGCGCCGGGCGATACTTACCGAGAAGGCGTAGTGCATGTTCGGCACTACTGACGTTGAGAGCGTTTGTGTCAGCATTCCATTCATCGCGTTACTGTACGCGAAGTTGAGGCCGTCGGGAGGCATTGCACCGAAATAATCAAAATTCGTGTCAGGACGGAACGTGCCAAAACCACTGCCAGAAAACCCTGGCACCGGTCCATTGTTGAATGTGCAGTTGACGCAATTTGAATTGTCCAGGGCCACTGACATGTTTTCAAACGAAAAATTGACAATCGGGATGACATCCCCGAAGGCCACTGTCCCAAAACACAAAATTCCGATCGCGAGAAATACTGACTTTTTAAGCATGTTCATCCCTTTATGTCCCGACAGTATTCCCCGTGCACTCAAAAGTGTACCACTCCGTTTGCAAGCGCAGTACCAGTTTTTAGCAGATTGTTAACTGATTGATTTTAAGCGGTTATCATTAATTGTACTCAAATCACTTTGAACCGCGCGTACTCCTAGATTAAAACTTTTTTCAAAACTTCCCAGTTTCTTTCCAACTCAATTTTACCGACACAACGAACAGAAGATAGACAGACTTGGCAGTTTGAAAACGGCGGCTTACACTACGTCGATTCACTCCTAAGCCGTTCGCCTCGAGCGAACTTGTCAAACTCAACGAGAAGGTCTTAAGCGAGTTGAGTTCAAATTGAACCACTGACTTTACCGTCATCCCGCACCGGGACGATGACAGGCTCCGGTGGGTGCGCCTCCGTCTCCTGAAGCATGTCTTCTATGACTTGTTGTTTGGCGTCCGAGTGAAGGTCTCGTTCTAAACGCTGAAGCGCTACTCCCACGACGTCCCGATGCCGCAACCGCGCGCCCGGACCTTTGTCCGTGATTTCCAACCACAAACGGTGGAGCAGATCAATGTCTTCCGGCCAGAGTCTTGGGGGATGTGGCCCCAAGTTGAAATGAATTGATTGCGTTGGGTCAGGCAGCACAATCTCCAACGAGATCGACGGGCGTGGATGAGGCAGCAGCTCCCAAGCTTCACCGACAATTTTCCCTTGTTCGGCCGGGTTGTCTTGGAATAGAGGTGACAACCCTGTAACAATGGTTGCCGACTGGAGCCTTTGCGCGGTTTGCACAATAGCAAGCCATGGGTCAGGGCCCGAAACGGTTAAAAGTTCAATGTGCTTCCCTGCCTTTTCAGCCAGCGCCACGACCTTGGTAAAAACTTCTGTTTCGGGACTTGAGAATATTTGTTCAGCGCCCAGATCGTGCTCGCCTGACGCGGCTTGGCTGAGGCGATGTACAGAGAATGCAACCAAATCGACCTTGCGCGTATCAGCTTTCTCCAAAACCTTTTCAAGATGCTCAAGATGCTTCGGATTGCGTACGGCAACCAATATGTTTCCCGGTCTCACGTGGACCGATTCGGCCGACAAGTCCTCACTGAAATCTAGTCGGAACTGCTCCATCTCATGGTGCGCACCTATCCTGCGGCGCTTATTAAATCTCTCTGTAACCGAGAACATTGTGAAGAATACCAAGGTAAAAGCGATCCCGGACAGGGTCGCTATTTGTTTGGTTAAGACATTGATGCACGCCAGCAGGAACAGCGCCGCCGTGATTAGGCCAAGTCCAACCGGAATCTCTTTACCGGCTACCCTTAAATTGAACGGAACCTTGTAGCCACGCGGCTGGTGATTCTTAAAGCGCAGCACCAGAACGGACAGAGCTTTCATCGCGAAACTCCAGACCACGCCAAAAGCATACGCTTCGCCGAGCATTACAATGTCGCCACGGCTAATCACGATGGTGCCAATCTGCATAACCACCAAAAGATTGATCAAACGGCTGGTCGTACCGAACTTCGTGTGCGGCTTACGGAACCAGCTTGGGAGTACACCGTCTTCAGCAACGCGATTCAGCACTCCATTGGCGCCTATGATTGCTGTGTTCACTGCACCAGCGAGAATCAGCACCCCTACAAGGACCACGAAGCCATGGAAGAGTAACTTCACTGGCGTGGGTCCTACCAGGTACATTGAGAGTCCGCCAATCAGGTTGTCCAGATACTTACCACGCTCCGCATCCGGAATGAGCATTACGGCAAAGAAGGAAATGAGGGCCGTAAATGTCAAAGAATATAAAATGATGGCGAATGCTGCTTTCTTCAGATTTTCAAGTTTGGGATCAGCGATCTCACGGTACACCTGGGCAAGTGTCTCGAATCCGCTCATCGCAAGCAGAGAATGCCCGAGCCCGATCAGCACTGCGATGAAAGTGATGCTTGGAGCGATAGTTCCCCTCAGCCACCCCAGTGCCTCATTGCTGAAATGTATGTTGGAGCGAACCGGGAAAGGAACCGTTTGGGAGCCTTTTAAGAAGATCGTAAGCAGACACCACGTAATCAGTATCACAACCATGACGGTAGTAATCTGCATAATCCGCATGGCCTTCTCGCTGGATTCGTGGATGCCAATCGTGTTTTTCCACCAAAATAGATCGTCACCAGAATGGCGAAGCCGGCAGCAAAGTATGCCGGAGGGACCTGCCATCCCCAATGTAGGTATGGACTAACTTCATTGAGGAGTCCCGCTAAATACAGTCCCGCGCTAACACCACTGATCGGTCCTGTCAAAACGTAATCGAACATCAAAGCGGATACTGAAAACTTACCGAAGCGTTCCTCCCATCGCCTCATGCACCACTTTGTACACGCCACCCCGCACAAAGAGGCTGCAACTTTCCAAGTAAATCGATCGGACTGCATAAGAGAAGAGCATGATCGCCAAGATGAACCAAGGGGCTGATTTGCCAACGGCAGTCTCTGCGATGCCGCCAACGTAGTAAGCCGATGACGCCATGTCGCTAAGCACAATCGCGGCCGCGCGCCAAAATGAGATGAACGACAGCATCACGGTTGTCGCGATGACCACCTTGGGCGTGATATTTTGCTTTTGATTCAGTTGCATCGGTGTTCTCCTCAATTGGACACGGCTTCGTTAGCTTTCTGGTTCGGCTCTGAGTGCTCAAGGGTCTGCTTTGCCGGTGAGGTTTTCCGCGCTAAAGCGCTTTGGCCGTTGGTCAAGCGTTTTCGGAATCGGAGTGGCTGGTGAACTGATCGGGTTTAAGTCGGCAGAGTGGCCTGGGAGCAATGCCGCAAACACGTAATCCGAAAGGCAGACACACGAGATTACCGATAAGAACATAAAGAATGCATAAAGAAGTTGTTGGAATGGGCCCGAACAGGCCCAGTATTCGTGTTTAGGTCCGAGCCGAGCGGCAAGATCACAGGAGTAGGAGAATTTGCGTTTGCTGATCGTTATGCAAGCGTGAGCAGACTGTAACGGAACACGAGCGACGTCACTACATGTTCCATGACTCGCGATTAGCGAATCGGCCGTAGCTGACTTCAGGGCGGAGGTTTTCGTACCCCATCCTGGTACAACTACGCATAGGCCCGCGCATAAGGAATATACCCCGCGACCGCCGTTCGGAACCCGGCACGTCGTCGCGTTTTCAAGATAACGCCACCCGTCCACGAATTGATCAAATGGGCCCCCTAGCAAGTTGCCCTTGTTCCGCACCCAAGGATTTGAACCTTGCTTGTTCTGGCGCTTAAGAGATGGTATGAGAAGGCGCTCTATGATCGAAGTCGCGTGGTCGCGTGCGATGTTCGACCATATTGACGCACTCGAAGTGCAACAAAGGAGACCGGCCTTGAGGAAGAATGACACCGATAGTTCGGCGCAACGCAAGCAGGAGCGCGCTGCCGCATCGAAGAAACCCGCCGTGAAAACGAACACCAAGGTAACCGTGGGCATCGACCTGGGCGACAAGAACAGTGCGTATTGTGTTTTGGACGATGAGGGAGATGTCCTCTCCGAGGGCGCCGTACGCACCTCGGAGAGGGGCTTCTCACAACAATTTCAGAGCATGCCGACGTGCCGAATCGCGCTGCGACGGGAACGCACTCTCCGTGGGTGAGCCGTTTGCTTCAAAGTTTTGGCCACGATGTGATCGTTGCGAATGCCCGCCAAGTTCGCGTGATTTATGAAAGCGATCGTAAGAATGACAAGGTGGATGCTAGAACGCTGGCGCGCCTAGCTCGCATCGACAAGGACCTGCTCCATCCCATCCGCCACCGCAGCGAAAAAGCGCAGGCCGACCTCACTATGCTGCGAGCCCGGGACGCTCTGGTACAGGTCCGAACCAAGCTGATCAACTGCGCACGAGGCATGGTGAAATCGGCGGGCCGGCTGCCCAGCGCGTCCGGTCAATACTTTGCCAAGAAAGCCCGTGAGCACATTCCGGCTGCGATCCGTGACGCTCTCGCACCGGTGCTCGATCAGATCGAGCAGCTTTCCACACAGCTCCGCGATTATGACAAACGGATCGAACAAATGGCTAAGACGGAATACGCTCCCACACAGCTGATGCGCCAGATTCCTGGTGCGGAGCGATTACCAGTCTGGCGTTCACTCTGACCATCGATGACCACATCGTTTTGATAGGAGTCGGAATATTGCTGGCTACCTAGGACTGTTGCCGCGGCAGGGCGACTCGGGGACAGTAAGCCGCAGTTGTCGATCACCAGAGTCCGGCGATCGAATGCTGCGGTGTTTTTTGGTTGGCTGTGCGCACTACATCCTGGGCCACTTTGGTCCAGACAGCGATTTACGCCGTTGGGCCTGAGCCTGATGGTACGTGGCGGCAAGAACGCGAAAAAGCGGGCCATCGTAGCGGTTGCCAGGAAGTCGGCCGTGTTGATGCACAAACTGTGGGTCACCGGTGAAGTATACGAGCCGCTACGGGAAGCCAACCGGACCAAAGCCGTGGCGGCATAAGGCTGGAGGAAACAGGAAATCAGCATTCTTTAGCAGAGACAGTTTGTCAACAATCGCCGCGATCGGGTGACTGCGCATGAACGCTTTGGTCCGCCGGAGTATTTCGGAGCAGAGACCGACAAAGAGATTGCAGCACCCAAACAAACGGATCACATCATGCACCGGGCGGCCACCGGCCGCCAACACAGAGTGCGAATGGAAGCAGGGCGAGCGGTGATCGTGGATGCGACTGAACCTGGCGAGAATTAAATGGGGGCTCTGCCCCCAAACCCCCCGGGATTTTACGCTTTATCGCCAGGATTCTTGGGGAGGCGGGCGCGAGTTGCGCTCGCACCCGTCGAATCCCGGCCCGCTGGTCGGCGCTTGAGGTGCGTCCCCGCAGAGCTCATCCTCCGCCCAGGTGACTGCAAGATAACAAAACGGAAGGTCAGATTGGGCGGAGTGTCACGCGGCGCGCCACAAACATAACGAAAATCCGCCACGGCGTCTTGCCTTGACTTTGCCTTCTCATGGAAGCGTTCATGTGACTGTGGTTAACGGCCACTGAGAGGGAGTATTCACATGGACAGTTCAGTCCGAGTCGAAATCGAGAGTTTGCGCCGTGCGAGCTTGGCGGTTTTACGCAAGCGGCACCTTGAGTTGTTTCAGGAGGAAGCTCGCTCGCGGCACCGCGATCAGCTGTTTCGCAAGATCGCCTGGCGGCTACAAGCAGTGCGCGAGGGGGATCTTTCTGAGCGTGCTCGCAAGCGAGCAGAAGAGATTGCGCAAGACGCTGATTTGCGTGTGATCGCGCCGCCCAACTACTTCGTCGTTGAGGGCACTCCAATCGAGATTGCTCCAACGGAGCCGCAACCAGGGGATCGGGATCCACGGCTCCCCAAATCCGGCACGCTGCTCAGCCGAGTGTGGCAGGGCCGCACCATCCTCGTCGAAGTGCTCATCAAAGGCTTCCGGTACGACGGACGGCCGTTTCCTTCGCTCAGTGCCGTTGCATTCGAAGTCACTGGCGCGCATTGGAATGGCTGGGGGTTCTTCGGTCTGAAGAGCGCCACACGCACAAACGGGAAGGACACGGGCCAGTGCGGAACGATAAGCATGGCTAGCGAGACACAGACACCTTCCCGGCTGCGGTGCGCGATCTATACCCGCAAGTCAACGGAAGAGGGCTTAGACCAGGAGTTCAACTCTCTCGATGCGCAACGCGAAGCAGCCGAGGCCTTCATCAAGAGCCAGCGTCGGGAAGGCTGGGTCGGCTTGCCCGAAAGGTTCGATGATGGCGGTTTCACAGGCGCGAACATGGAGCGTCCCGCTTTGGCTCGCTTGCTCCGTGCTGTCGAAGCTGGCGAACTTGATTGTGTGGTGGTCTACAAGGTCGATCGGCTCAGCCGCTCATTGCTTGACTTCACCCGAATGTTAAGCACCTTCGAGAAGCACAACGTCAGCTTCGTTGCTGTGACTCAACAGTTCAACACCAACAGTTCTCTAGGGCGGCTAACCCTGAACATCCTGCTCTCCTTTGCTCAATTCGAGCGGGAGCTGATTGGGGAGCGCACGCGAGACAAGATGTCCGCTGCTCGGCGAAAAGGCAAATGGATCGGCGGCTCTCCGGTGCTTGGATACGACATTGACCCGATCGCGAAGAAACTGATCGTCAACGAGGAAGAAGCGGAACGCGTGCGGGCCATCCTCGCATTGTTTGAGGAGCGGCGCTCCATGCTGCAGACCCTCACCGAAGTGGATCGCCGCGGCTGGCGGATGAAGAGCTGGACGCTGAAGACGGGTGAGTTCCGCTCCGGTCCGCCTTTGCTCATGGCTTCACTGCGTTGGCTGTTGACCAATGTCCTGTATACCGGGATGGTCCGGCATAAGGGTCAGCTCTACGCAGGTGAGCATGCGGCGATCTTGCCGTCAGAAAGCTGGGGACGGGCTCAAAGCCTAATCACAAGCCGTGACGACGTCACGCGGGGCAGGGAACGCAACAAGCACCAAGCGCTGCTGAATGGGTTGCTCTCGGCGGATCGTCCTACGTCGGGTCTACCTGGTTTCAAATTTTCAAGGGATATAAGCGGAGCGAAATCAGACAGATGCTAATGGTCAGTGCCAAGATCACGAGTGCTGGGAGAAACTTCTTCGCTGAATCCCAAACCTTTCGGTGCATTGCCAGTGCTCCAAGCATCAAAATGCTGACGAGGAGCGCAGACGGAAAGACCAAGAAGTGGAACCAAATTCCAGCAATCAAACAAATAGCTGCCGCTACCTTAAGGATCCCCACGAAGTAGGTAGACCATGGCGGAAGCCCATATACGGCAAATTCCTCTCGCATCGAGCGGGCGCCCCCGCCGCGGTAGGCGGTGCCTTTGTGAAAACGAAGTAGCCAAACATTCAATAGACCAAGGGCCACAATGACCTGTAGGACGGAAATCAGAGTTTGCATTTTTGGTCTCGGCGCTGCAGTAAGGGCGATCCGTAAAGTGTCCCGAGTATAACGTAGAAGCACGCATGCGCATCGTCCCCGAAATCGCTCAAGCTATCTCGATTGCTGTTTTCGCTTGGTATGGAATGAGCTGTTTCTTATCAAAAAAAATGGTCGTGGAATTCGAACGTTATTGCCTCGCAAGGTTCCGCGTGTTCACGGGAACGCTGCAGGTGGCGGGGAGTCTAGGATTAGTCGTTGGTCATTTTTATCGCGCCATCCTCCTGCTCTCAGCTGGTGGCCTCGCGACAATAATGTTTCTGGCGGTGATTACGCGCGTCAAGATCCGGGATCCTTTGTATGCCGCGATCCCGGCACTTTTATTTTTTGCTCTCAACCTCTATCTCGTCGCGGCCGCCCTTTCCACGAAGCCACCGTGGCGCTAGAGAGCTACCTTTACACCAACAACCGGGTGAACTCGTTTCCCGTGAACATCGGTTTTACGCATATCTCGGCTTTGGTTAAGGTAGGTCAACTTCGAGTGATCCATCCCGTCCCCCCGATCACGATCTAGAGGACAAGGGGACCGGAA
>CAWBWU010000002.1:0-94414 GCA_963792655.1 Bryobacterales bacterium | reverse complement strand
GCTGCCGCGCGCCGCCAGCGGCGTGAAAACAATCTCGCCCGGTTCGCCTTCGCCGCGCGGTTCGCCGGTCTTTGGGTCCACGATTTCGATCAGCGAAAGATCGGGGTGAACGTGGTAACCAGAGGAGCCGGAGTCTTCCTGAAACGGGCATTCGGCCCAGGCCAGCTTGGCCTCCGTGAATCCGTAAGTGCGCAGGACATCCACGCGTTCCGCTCCGAGCGCCTTGGCCAGCGCGCGAAGTTTCCGCCGCATCCCCAAGGGCGCTTTTTCACCGCCCAGCACGATCTTCCGCAAGTTGGGCAGCGCCAGGCCGGACTCCACCGCTTCCATCAGGACGTGATAGATAAAGGTGGGCATGCCGATGAGCACATCCGGTTTGATCTTTTTGATCAGCCGGAGGTTGCCCTCGGTTCCCATCGCCTTCCCGCCGCCGGAATCGAGAACAAACACGCCAAACTCCTTTCCCGCATAATGCGTGATCCAGAACGCCAGATGCGGAGCGAAGGGGAACATATTGAACATCCGCATGTCTTGGTTCGAGCCGCAGACGCTCATCACGCGCGCGCCTCCCACGCGTAGGTTCTGAATATCGTGCGCGGTGTAAAAGAAGGGCACCGGCTCCGCGCTCCGCCCGGTCGTGCTCGTCAAAAGCAGCGGTCGAAACTCTTCCGAGAACTCGTGCTCGACAGCCGCCCGCCCGCGCACCAGCGCTTTAGCGATTGTCGAAGCTCGGCGCGCCAAAACCGCCTTATCCGGGATGAGAACGAAATCCCGCACCGGATCAGCGCCGCCTTCCTTCGCAACGAAGTCGCTCTTCGACGTGAAAGGGATGCGTCTCAGGTCATCGGGCGTCCGCAGCATCCCGGGCGTGACGCCTTCCTTCGCAAAAAGCCGTCCATAGTGCGCCGAGAAACGGCAGGACGGTGTCGCTGAGATAGGTGCGCAGGCGGGCCATCTGCCAGTCACGCAGCGAGGGTGCTCCGGAGGGCCAGCGGTTTTTCAGGTTCATAAGGGGTTCCCTGGGCCAGGGCTTTCAACTCGCGTGAGCTGCGCTTCCGCAACGCTGCGCCCAAGCGCGATGAATTTCTGGGGATGAGTGAAGTCATGCCACACCGCGTCGCCAGCGAGCGGACGCAGCAGCACGTCCGCTTCCCGGGACGAGACTTTCGGCCACGCGAGTCTGCGCGCCCGTGACCGCCTGCATCATGGTATCGAGAATATTGCCATGCGCGAGATAGTTGAAGTGCTGGTTGAGGAATCTTCCGAAAGCGGTGCGCCGCCCTTCGCGCCCATTCGTCTCGCGCTCGGCATCCAGCCAGAAGCGGATGCGTTCCGGCGGCGGAATCACGTTCACGGCGATGATTCTTTCCACCCCCATTTCCGCCAGCACATCCACCGGCAGCGGATCGGAAATCCCGCCATCGATGTAAGTTTCGCCGTCCAGGGTCACCGGGACGCAGACGCCCGGAATCGCGATGCTCGCTTCCACGGCGGACGCCACATCACCGCTGGAGAAGACGACCCGCTCCAGCGTGTCCAGGTGAGTGGCGATGACGCGCAGCGGACGAACGAGTTCTGAAAAATGCACGCCGCCGATGGACTTGCGCAGCCGCGCCACGGTGCGGCGCGTGCGCACGAATCCCCGGCGCGGAGGGATCACCGGATCCAGCAGATGCATCAGGCCCCAGCGCCCTTCCAGTTCGCGCGCCGTCTTCTCCAGCATCACGCCATCCAGGCCATAGGCCCAGATCGCGCCAATGTAAGCGCCCATGCTCGCTCCCGTGATGCAATCGATTTCGATGCCATTTTCCTCGAGCACCTGGATGACGCCGATGTGCGCCAGCCCTTTCGCCCCGCCCGAGGAAAGCGCCAGGCCCACCCGGCAGCGCGCGATCTCCCGCGCCAGCCGGTTGATATGAAGTGGAAACCGCTTGTCCGTGGAGCAGTCGTTTCCAGCAGCGGAAAGCCGCGGACGATGGAATGCGCCGGAATGCCGAGTTCCTTTAAGGCCATGTGAAAATCGGGCGCGGCGATGGCTTCCTCGGCGCACAAGATTGGCTTCACCGTGCTCACCGCATCCTTCGAGCGGTTGTTCAGCTCATGGAGGAACAGCTTGAAATCGTAAAGATTCTGCGTGCTGGGCTGGAGCAGAATGTAGGCGAGATCGGACTCGACGACGCATTCGATCGTCGCGGACACCGGCGTTTCCGGCTGAATCTGAAGGAGGACGAAATCATAGTGCCGCGCGCAATGGCTGATCAGCGAGGCCATCGCGGCCCGTTCGCCTGGCTTGGCCTCCGCGGTCAGCCGCAGTTCATCACAGCCCTCTTCGCGGGAGGAAAGCTCGCCTCCCAGCCGGAAGTCCGCGCCCTGCGGAGGCTTCCCGCACCCGGCAATCCGTCACGCAGAGGCCCTCGTGGGCCGGACCGAGCCGCACTGTGAGCACCCGCTGGCCCGTGATCCGAAAAATCGAGGACGCGAGCTGGCGCACGACCGCATCGGAATCCACGCGGAGGGAAAGCGGCAGGATCGTGACGACGCGGCGGACTGGAGCCCCCGCGCGCAGAAGCTGCCGGCCAGCGCGCACGTTGCGGGCCACCACCGCTTGCGAAAAGCGCCCCGCGAAGTACGGATCTTTTGCGAACAGCCCCTGCAACTCCTCGCTGGGAATCCGCAGAAGAACCGCATGAGTCACCACCACCGCGGTGTGCCGATGCGGCTCGCGATTGAGCAGCGCGCGCTCACCCAGTGTGTCGCCCGGCCCCAGCACCTCCTCCACGATTTCCTGCCCATTCGCGCCCCGCCGGCGCGCCTCGCAGCGGCCGCTGATAATGAGAAAGATGGCATCACAGGGGCCGTGCTCCCGGAAAATCACCGTGCCCTTGGGAAATTCCGTGGGACCCGCTTCCACGAGCAGCCGATCCAGAGCGCCCTCCGGCAAAACGGAGAGCAGGGGATGCGGCTTCAGAGTATCGGGGGCCAGGCCCAAGGGGAACGCCCCGGCGACCGCCAAAGAAGCCGAATCGCGCCCATTCCCGCCCGCCTGCCGGTTCGATCTCCCCGCTGCAGTCGGCTTAGACTTTCTAATATGAAGCCAGCCAAACATGACTTTGAATAATAGCATGGGGGATGCCGGAGCGCAAGAATTCCCTCGAAAAGATGGCGCGCGGGAGTGGCGGACTGGAGATGCTCCGATTGCCCTGTTCTCACGCGCCATCGCCATGCGAGCATGGGAGCCTATGTTTATCTTCATCGCCGTCATCGCCTTTCTATTGCTGTCCGGCTTGCGTGTGGCTCAGGAGTATCAACGCGGCGTCATTTTTCGGCTTGGTCGTTACACCGGCACGCGAGGACCGGGAATGTATTGGATCATTCCGCTGGGAATCGAGCGCTCCGTCATGATCGATATCCGCATTTCCACCGTCTCCGCCGAGCAGCAGGAGACCATCACGCGGGATAGCGTGACGATCAAAGTGAACGCCGTCCTCTGGTATAAAATCGTGGACCCGGCAAAGTCGGTGATCGCGGTGAACAACTCGGCGGCGGCGGTCTATCAATTGGCGCTGACCAGCCTGCGAAACATCATCGGCCAGCACGATCTCGACGAGGTGCTCCAGCAGCGCGACAAAATCAACGATCTGCTGCGCGCGGGGATTGCGCCTTCCACGGTGGCGTGGGGACTGGAAGTCGAGCGGTTCGAAATGAAGGATGTGGAATTGCCCGAGGCCATGCAGCAGGTCATGGCCATGCAGGCGGAGGCGATCCGCGAAAAACGGGCGCGGATCATCAAGGCGGAGGCGGAACTGGAGGCCTCGCTGAAGCTCTCGCAAGCCGCGGAGCAAATGGCCGGCAACCCAGCGGCGCTGGAATTGCGGCGTATGCAAATGCTCTCGGAAATCGGCGCCGAAAATAACAGCACCACCGGTGCTCATGATCCCCTCGGACTTCGTCATGCTGGCCAAAAGCCTCAGCACCTATCTCATCGAGCACCAAAGGAAAAGCTCAGCCGATGCTTCGCGAACTGACTGCCCCTGCGCCCAGATTCTCCTACGGGCTCGTTGATCAACCGCCCGCAGCTGGCCGAGATCGGCCCGAGCGCAGCCGACGAACAGATTCGTTGAAATCATTTGTCCAAATCAGGTTTGGCTTCTCCGCCACGGGCTGCAACTTTTGGATCAAAGCCGGATTCTCAGGACGGGGAAGAGCCATCGTTCCGGAATGTAATGGAATCTGTCCCAGCGGGCGTATGACGGTTCCATGCAAACGGCCAAGATATTGAAGTCTCCGAAGCGATATGGGCGGGTGTCCACACCGTCGCGCATGCCCCCACGCGATCTTTGAACCTCCACCACTGGAACGCCGGATCACAGCCATGCGACGCCTCCCTTCCGACTCTGCATTTTTATTTGGACAGTCACTGTTGAAATGCGGTCTCTCAGCGCCGCATCATAGGGTAAATCACCGACCACCGCGATGTTCTCCCATCCATGGAGTAAGGGAGCGACTTCGAGAACGAACGTCGCTTCTCCGATCAAGCCGCGGATACCTCTAAGACTCATTTCGTTAGCACGATCAAGCGCCGCCAAATATTACCTCTGCACTCGCATTCATCCGGACCTCGAAAGGGTGGCGGAACATCGTTCCCTGCAACTCACGCAGAAGCCGACGGCGTTCCTTGTCGCTGCATTTTTCAAGCAATGCCCGAACCTCCTCGATCATGATCCTGCGGGCCTTCCCCCGTGACGGGGTTTGTAAGCTTCCACGTCGGCGCGCTTGACCAGTCTCGGCCTGCGATCTCCAACGTGGAGAGCCTGCCTTTATTGACCAGCTTCGCGATGGCCTGCCGCGTCACACCGCGAATTCGCGCCGCCTCAGCTTTTGTAATCCAATCAAGCGGTATTAATGGGTTGACATCGTGAACCTTTTGTGGCACTCTTCCTCCGCTTTCCGGCTATGTCTGCCGGAATGTCTTTAATTAACGAACGAGCCCTAGCAGATTGAGACATCGACACTGCCATGAAATCACCACCCATGCTTATCCCGCAACAACAGACTCTGTTCCCGGCGGCAGGTGAGGCTGCGCCGTTCGCAATTCCGGATGCGACGCGTTCTACACCACACCGAATGGAGCGGCGTATCTCGGAGATTCGCTCGAACTGCTTAGTCTGCTGCCGGCGGGCAGCGTCAATTTGGTGCTGACCTCGCCGCCGTATGCGCTGCATTTCAAGAAAAGCTACGGCAATGTTTCAAAGGCCGATTACATTGAGCTGGTTCAAGCCATTCGCCGCTCAAATTTTCCGGGTTTTGCGAGAGGACGGCAGTTTCGTCCTCAATATCGGCGGAAGCTGGAATGAAGGCACGCCTACTCGCTCTCTTTATCAATACAAGCTGCTCATCGCTCTCGTGGACGAGATTGGCTTTCATCTCGCCCAGGAATGCTATTGGTACAATCCGGCAAAGATGCCCGTGCCCGCCGAGTGGGTGACGGTCCGTCGGGTGCGCGTGAAAGACTCCGTCGAGCACGTCTGGTGGCTCTCGAAGACCCCGCATCCGAAGGCAAGCAACTTGAAAGTATTAAAGCCGTACAGCGCAGACATGCTGCGTTTGAACGCACGAGGCGTAAAGGAAACTACTCGCCCCTCCGGGCATGTGATCAATGCGAGTTGGGACAAACTGAATGCTAAGGGGGCGATGCGAAGCCTGCCGGTACCGGTGGCCTGGACGAGCAGAGCTTTGCGGAAGTTTGCGGTGAAGCGCTCGGAAACACGGCGTATCGCCTCGATCTGGTAAAGACGGTCGGTGATCGCTGGGTCGATGGTAACGGTCGCGAGCGGCTTTTTCGCAGCGCGCTGGTAGAGACGGAATTGCAGGCTGTCTTTGGAATAGAAACCGAAAAGCGATCGCGGCGGGTATTCGCCTTCCCAGATGGATATGTCGGGGCCGTTCGTCGTGAAGATCACTGGGCGCTGCTGGAATTGCTTTTCCAGTTCATCTGCATAGCCGAATGCCTGACGCCGGCCGGCCTCAATGTCACGCGAAGTCTTCTTGGCTTCAATGACGGCCAGCGGCTTGCCGTTGTCTTCCCAGAGCACGTAGTCGGCGCGGGTGCCGTTGGGGATAATGTGCTCTTGCGTGACCTCGCTGGTGTTTCCGCCGTGGTGGCCTACTTTCCAACCGGCGCGAGCGAGGTCACGGTCGATCAGGCACTGCCGCGTTTCGGCTTCGCTGATGTGGAGGAGATCGGCAGTCTGTTGTCCGTCGGCCCGGGCGGCGGCGAGTTGTTCGGGTAGGGGGATGATGGGTTCGTACTGTTGTTGCTGGCCCAGGGCGGTTTTAACGGTGTTATCCAGTTCGGCTTCCTGTGCCGGGGCCTCGGGCGTGGGGCGCGACTCCATGGCGGGAAGCTGAAATGCAGCGAGGCTCTCTAGGCGAAGGCCCAGAGCGGCGGCTGCCCACCAGCGAGATAAGTTGAACGCGTCTCTGAGTAGATTGCCCGCCCGTGCGCCAGGAATAGAACCACCGTGGGCAGCCTGATTGCCTTCTTTGCGAAGGCCGTGAAGTGTGTCCTGGATGACGACCGGAACGGCGGCTTTGAATTCGGGCGCACAGAGCAGGCTGACAAACTCATTTTCTTCAGGCCGCGGCAGCCTCAAGCGGTGGTAGATAGCGCCCGTCAGCAGTTCGCCGAAGGAACGCAGTTTCACTGCAGCACTGGATGGATCGGACCATACGTACCGTTCGGCAAACGCCCCGAGATCTGCCATTTCGGCATATTTTGGACGCAAAAACTCAAAATTGAGCGATTGCATTGCAGTTGAGGGTCTATTGTACTCGGTTTGAATAGCGGTAGGAAAAGGATCATGCTACCGCGATACAATCTACCGAGATTTCCGGGCATTATGAGGAAAAGCTGCCGGACGGCGGAGATCTCCGCGTTTTTGGAAAAGCGTGGGAGATTCGATATTATTTCGCGGGGCCCGACAACCGATACAGCGGCAAATTCGTGACAATTGGCGGGGGAGAGGTTCAAAGTTGATCGATGCTTATCAGAATGCATTCAAACGCTACTTGGAATTGAAACTTACTGCGGTTAAAGGGCGGAGATCAGCTTAGCCGCAGCAATGGGTCTGACGATCCGTGTAGGAGGATATTTCGAGGGTGTGTGCATGGCTAGTTATCACAAACCGATATCGACTGAATCTCAATTAGCCAAGCAACTAGAAACTTATGGCTTTGCACAGTTGCGCAGTTCGCAAGCGCAGCTCATGTTGCAGCACATGAGTTAGTCAATACTTTCAAAGACCCGTCCTCGCATTTTCCGATAGCCTGATCATTCCGGCCACTTCGGGTGAAAGGCGAAGCTTCGCTGTGTTTGCCAGCCGATCGTGAGCGGGAGGGACCGCTGGCCGCGGAGTGCTGAGATGTAGAGCTTATCGGAGTCCGAAGGCTCGCTATCCAGAATAATTAGCCAAGTATCCGCGACTTCGCGGGACGGGTAGTGGTTGTATTCGAAAATCTGGCCAAGGGCTTCGCGAATAGAGCCGGTGGTGGTGCCGTAACAGCAGATTTTCAGTTCGGCAAGGGCAGTTTTGCCGTTGATGTGGAACCGGACGTCGACGCGTCGGTGTTCCTGGATGGCTTTCACCTTATGTTGGCGGTCGAGCCATTCGCGGAAGTCGTTGGAGAGCTTGTTGTGCTTGGGAATGATGTGTTTCAGGAGAGCGGGGGAGGCCCGTAGGTAGTCGTCTTCGGTCAGTAGAGGCGCGGAGGCGGTAGTATTATTCGCGGCGGGGACCTGGGCATCGATCTTCGCGGCATCTTCACGGGTTATCTCCTGCACCGTGAGTAGCTGCGATGTCCCTACCTGGATTCTTACGGGCTGGAAATTAGTTGACCAGCGGACGGGGACCTGGTGCGGCCACGCGCGGCCACGCTTGTCGCGAATTCTGAACTCGGAATCGAATTGATAGGGGCCAATGACGGTGCCACGGTCGATGATTTCAGGCCCGTTCTTAAGAAATATGATGTCGCCCGGCGCCATCTCGTAAGCGACTTTGCGAAGGCTGCTGCGCTGGGACGGGGCAAGTTGTGACCACCGCTCTTTGGGCTCGTTTTCTGGAAATTGGGACAGGTCCGTATCGATAAGCGGGTCGTACGTGATTGCCGCAACGCCTAAGTTGATGGCTTGTCCAAACATTTTCTCCGCTAGGGGTCCCTGGCCTTCGCTCATTGCCATTCTCCAGAATTTCATTGGCTCCTCAGTTGTGGGGGGTTTGGGGAACAGTTAGTATATCCAGCACCTGGTGTTGCGCTTGCGGACGCGCGCGCCTCGTAAAGAGGAATTTGAGGCGTCGAGATGATGTCCGCTTGAGCGTCCGGAGGGGGCCAACTCTTTGCCGCGAATGGACGCGAATGCTACTCAGTACAGCGGTAAAGGCTGCGATACGATGTTCCGTCAGGAGGTAGCTACTCTTGAGACACGCGGGCGAGTTTGATGAGAACGAAGACGTCCACCGTCTGCCCGAGCCAGACTTAAGGCAGAAACATCGTGAGGAACCGGTTTGCGGCACGTATCTGCTGTGGCAAGCGGAGCAGCGACGGGCTAAGGGTGAGCCGGACGTCTGGCGCTTCGAATTCCCAGACGAAAAATGATGAGCGTCGCGGAGCGCGACTAGCTTCCCGCCAATGGTATGAAGGAGGTGCCCATGAAATTATTTGCCCTTTTTCTACTTACAGTTGTTTCACTCGTGGCGCAGGACCGTGGCGCGATTGCCTATACCAGTACGATCCCCGGTGCCAGCATTCGCGCCGTTGCGGTCGATAGCGCGGGCAACATCTATCTCGCTGGGGCCACGTCAGTGCTGCCCGGCGCAGTCGACGCCTTTCAGACGACTGCGGGCGCGTACCAGACGCAGTTCAAAATGTGCAGCGTGCTCACGGTGCAGGTGGGTTGCTCAGAATCGTTTGTCGTCAAGCTGGATGCGTCCGGCAAGGTAGTCTACGCGACGCTGCTCGGTGGCACGGTGAATGATCAGGCGACCGCGATCACGGTCGACAATGCCGGTAACGCCATCGTCACCGGCTATAGTTATTCGTTCGACTTTCCCGTCACTGTGAATGCGGTACAGAACCACTTCAACGGCACGTACACGGCGCTGCCTTATGCCAATCCGTTTCCGCCATCGGCTGGTGGAGATGTGTTTGTCGCAAAACTGAACAGCACTGGAAGTGCTCTGCTGTTCTCCACATTGCTTGGCGGCAGCGGTGACGAAGTACCAGCAGGTGTTGCGGTGGATAGCCAGAATAACGTTTACGTCGCGGGCCGCACCACGTCGACAAATTTTCCCGTCACGCCGGGAGCTTACGCCGCGCAGCCTGGCAGTGCTGCGTTGACAACCGGGTCCGGCTTCGTCACCAAGTTGAGTGCCGACGGCTCCTTTCTTCTGTACTCAACCTATTTCGATGATCCGGTTGCAGGCATCGCGGTCGACAACATGGGCGCTGCTTATCTCACCGGCAAGGCCCAGGCGATGCCGCCGTTCCCAGCCACGGCCGGTGCTTTTCAAACGAGGCTCAACGGTGTGGCCAACGCGTATGTAGCGAAGCTGAAGGCGGATGGTTCTGCGCTCGTGTATGCGACGCTGCTGGGTGGCAGCGCCAGCGACGCGGGCAACAGCATCGCTGTGGATGGGAATGGAGATGCCTATGTCGCCGGTCAGGCGGACTCGGCGGACTTTCCGCTGAAGAATCAGATCACGGGGCAATCGGGAACGGGCTTCCTCGCGGAAGTTTCTCCAGACGGAACGAACCTGATCTTCTCAACCCGAACCGGCGGCGATCGCGCGACTCGCGTGCTGCGCGACGCGCAGGGCAATCTGGAAGTGTTCGGGCTCGCCGCGCAATATCCGATTCCCGTTACAGCCAACGCGTTCGAGAAAACGACGAGCGGCAACTTCATCGAGCGCTTCAACAGTTCCGGTCAGCTACTGTATGCGACGGCTATCCGTGAGGGCACGCCGTTCACGACCGATGCATCCGGCAACGCCTACGTTGAGGCTCGCAGCGGTGCGACCGATGGCATCGCCAAGGTTGACTTCGCACTCGTCTCGACTGCGCCGGGCATTGGAGCTGTCGTGAACGCCGCGTCCTTTGCCGCGGGCGTTTCGCCGGGCGAGATCATCTCGATCTTCGGCGAACGCCTTGGCCCCCAGACAGGCCAGGTCTTCAGCCTGAACTCGAGCGGCCAGGTGGGCACATCGCTGGGCGGCGTAATGGTCACGTTCGACGGCGTAGCGGTTCCGCTGCTGTACGTGAGCGCGACGCAGATTAATGCCGTCGCACCATTCGGCCTGAAACCTGGTGCAACGACGAACATCGTCGTGCAGAACAACGGCGCGAATTCGACAGCATTGCCGGTGACGGTGAGCGCAGCGTTTGCTGGAATCGTGCGCGACGGCGTGGGAGGCAATCCGATGCAAGGCGCGGTGCTGAATCAGGATGGCAGCATCAATTCGCCTTCCAACCCCGCCGCGCTCGGCAGCATCGTGTCGCTGTATGGCACCGGCTTCGGGGTGCAATCGCCGCTGCCCGTGGATGGTTCCGTCATCAACGATGCGGCGCACCTCGCGGTTCTTCCGGTCAGCGTTCAATTTGACGAGATGATCACGGCGCAGCCGGTATATGCAGGCAGCGCGCCAGGATTTGTCGCGGGCGTGAATCAGATCAACGTAAAGTTGCCGTCGAGTTTGCCGGCGGGAGCTTTGGCGAACCTGTTAACTGTTCAGGTCGGCGCTGGCAACGGTGGCTTCACTGATTCTGGTGTCGTGATCTCGGTGAAGTAGCGCGTGCGGTATAAGCCCACGCGCTCGCGCTCTGACAGATGAACGAAACATTCAGCCGCTACAATCCGTTCATGCGCGTCTTTTTGTTGGCTGCACTTTTTTGCAGCACTGCCTTCGGTTGGGGATGTGAGGGGCACCAGATGGTTGCGCTGATCGCGCGCGCACACCTGAGCCCGCACGCCAGCGCCGAGGTTGATCGGTTGCTCGCCGCGAGTCCCGTCGATCCGGACCTGAAGCGGTTCTGCGCAACGCGCATGCAGGACCAGACCGGGTCGGCCGACCCGATGGCAGCCGACGCAACGTGGGCCGACGACGTGCGTGCCGCTCGCAAGAATGGCCCCTGGCACTTCATCGACATCCCGCGCACGGAGACCGAGCCCAACGTGATGAAATACTGCCCCGCGTTGGGAACTCCTTCAGCTACGGGCGAGCTGCCCGGCTGCGTGATCAACGCAATTCAGGCACAGCTTGCGGTTTTGAGCGACGCCAGTGCTCCCGTGCGGAACCGTGCCGAAGCGCTGCGGTACGTGATCCACTTCGTCGGCGATCTGCATCAGCCCTTGCACACCACGGACAACAACGATCACGGCGGCAACTGTACGCGCCTGCAGTTCTATGATCTGGCGCATCCCACGAATCTGCACGCCGTGTGGGACTACAACATCATCGAGCACGACGTTACCGCGCGCCATCTCACCGTCGCCCAAGATGCCCGCTCTATCGATCAGAAGAATTCAGCTGACTGGAAGACATGGGGGCAACCGCCCGCTGACCTGAACGCGTGGGCGTGGGAAGGGCACGGGATCGCGAATGATGTTGTGTACGGCAAGCTGGCACCGCCCATTCCGATGGAACAGCCTTCCGCCACCGATGTTTGCCCGGCCGAAACGCAAAAGGTGCAGGACCTGAACATCGCGATCGGTGACGCATACGAGAATGCCGCGGTGCCAGTGGTCGAAGGCCAGATCGCTCGCGCTGGTTACCGGCTAGCCGGGATACTGAACCGCGTGTGGCCGTAGCTGCCGTCGGGATGCCGCGAGAGCGCGGCAGACACTTTCATTGCGCCACACCATCTGATGTGTAATTATTCATTTAGGTGAATAATTATCCACACCGGAGGCTGGGGTGACTGCGACCATTCAGAAAATTTCAGCGATGGATTTCACGCGCGACGTAGACGCCTCCCGTGAGGAACTGCTGGCGCTGCTCGACCTCGCAGCGGAGGTGAAGCAGAGTCCGCGCGAGTTTGCTCACCGGTTGGATGGCAAGAGTGTCGCACTGCTGTTTGAGAAGCCCTCGCTGCGCACACGCTTCACCTTCGAGCTTGGCGTGCAACAGTTGGGCGGCGCGGTCGTGACCATGGAAGGTCCAATCGGCGCGCGCGAGCCGGTGAAAGACATCGCGCGCAATCTTGAGCGCTGGGTGCACGCAATTGTCGCCCGCACCTTTGCGCAAGATACCGTGACCAGCTTGCTGCGTTCGCTGCGTGCCCAGTGATCAACGCGCTGAGTGACATGTATCACCCGTGCCAGGCTCTGGCGGATTTGCAGACCTTACGCGAGCACTTTGGGCATACGCACGGGCCAGAACTGCGCGGTGTGAAGCTGACCTTTGTCGGCGATGGAAATAATGTGGCGCACTCGCTGATGCTGAACGCGGCGCGACTCGGCATGCACTTTGCGCTCGCAACGCCGGTAGGCTACGAGCCCGATGCGGGCATCCTGCGCGAAGCGCGCGCGCTGGCCAAAGCGTCCGGCAGCGAGATCACGTTGACGCACAATCCGCGCGTCGCGGTGACGGATGCGCACGCGGTGTACACCGATGTCTGGGCCAGCATGGGGCAGGAGAGCGAAGCCGCCAAGCGTAAAAAAGTTCGCGCCGTTCCAGGTAACGCGCGAGTTGATGGAGTCCGCGCGGCCCGATGCAGTTTTCATGCATTGCCTGCCTGCGAAGCGCGGCGAAGAATCGACAGAAGAAGTGATTGAGTCATCGCGCTCGATCGTTTTCGATCAAGCGGAGAACCGGCTGCACGCGCAAAAGGCGCTGCTGCTGATGCTGTTGTGATCGCACGGCCAAGATAATCATTCGACCAAAATCATGAATCCTAAAAAAGTAGCGCTGGCATATTCGGGCGGCCTCGACACGTCCGTCATCATTCCCTGGCTCAAAGAAAACTACGGGTGCGAAGTAGTCGCCGTGTGCGGCGACGTTGGGCAGGGCGGCGAAGAACTGACCGGCCTCGAAGAGAAAGCACTGAAGACCGGCGCATCGGAATGCCATGTGGCCGACCTGCGCGAAGAGTTTGTTACTGAATACCTGTGGCCGATGGTGCGTTCGGGCGGCTGTGTATGAGCATAAGTATCTGCTCGGCACGTCGATCGCGCGTCCGCTGCTCGCGCAGAAGCAAGTGGAAGTCGCGCTGGCAACTGGTTGCGACGCTCTGGCTCATGGCTGTACCGGCAAGGGCAACGATCAGGTTCGCTTTGAATTGACTTATAAAGCGCTGGCCCCGCATCTGCCGGTAATTGCGCCTTGGCGCGAGTGGGACTTGTTGTCGCGTGAAGACAGCGCTCGACTACGCGGCGAAACACAATGTGCCGGTCGCGCAATCGACTACGAAGATTTATAGCCGCGATCGCAATATCTGGCACATCTCGCATGAGGGCGGGGAACTGGAAGATCCGAAGAATGCCGCGTCCGACGGCATTTGGATGCTGACCAAGAGCCCGAAAGACGCACCCGATCAGGCGCTGGATGTGACCATCGGCTTCGAGAAAGGCGTGCCCGTTTCGATCAACGGCGAGAAGCCCGCATCGGCGGTGGCGCTGCTTGAGAAGCTGAACGAACTCGGCGGCGAACATGGCATCGGCCGTATCGACCTGGTGGAAAACCGCTTTGTCGGCATGAAGTCGCGCGGCTGTTATGAGACGCCGGGCGGCACGCTCATCATCATCGCGCTGCGCGAACTCGAATCGCTCACGCTCGACAAGAGCACGCAGCACTATAAACAGAAGCTTGCGCTCGATTACGCCGAGATGGTCTACAACGGCCTGTGGTTCACGCCGTTACGTGAGGCGCTCGACGCGTTCTTCGCGAAGGTCAGCGCCTACTACAACCGGCGAAGTGACGCTGCGGATGTATAAAGGCACGCTCGACGCCGGTCAGCCGCAAGAGCCCCTACTCGCTCTACTCGCTCGATATCGCCAGCTTCACGATGGGCGCCGAGTACGACCAGAAAGACGCGCGCGGGTTCATCAACCTGATCGGCCTTCCCATTCAGGTGCGGGCCAACGTGCTCGCCGCTGCGAAGGAGAAATAGGTGAAACTCTGGGGCGGCCGTTTCGAGAGCGGGCCGTCGGAGGTGTTCGAGCGCTTCTCCGGCTCGCTGCACTTCGATTCCCGTCTGCTCGAAGCCGACATCGCGCGGATCGCAAGCCTTCGCCCGCGCGCTCGAACGCGCGGGCATACTGAATGCCGATGAGCGGCAACGGATTGTCGAGGCGTTCGACACCATCCGTCGAAGCGTCGCGTGAGCCAGATTTCTTCGACGGCGCGACCGATGAAGACGTTCACACGCTTGTCATTCGCAAGCTGAATGAGCGGGCCGGCGCGGTGGCCGCGAAGATTCACACCGGCCGCAGCCGTAACGAGCAGGTCTCGCTCGATGTGCGGCTCTGGCTGCGCGACGGAGTGCGATCGGATCATCGCGCTGCTTGATGAATTTTGCAGCGCGCTGCTCGCTCTGCGGCGAACGTCACAAAGATGCAGTCATCCCCGGCTATACGCATCTTCGCCGCGCGCAGCCGGTGCTTTGGCCGCATTACATCCTGGCCTACTTCGAGATGTTTGAGCGCGACCGCGAACGCTTCACACAGGCGCGCGCGCGCATCAACGTGATGCCGCTCGGCTCGGGCGCGCTGGCCGGCAGCGGCTTCCCGCTCGATCGCGCAGCCATCGCTGAAGACCTCGGCTTCGACGCCATCACACGCAACAGCATGGACGTTTCGGCCGATCGCGACTTCGCTCTCGACTTCCTCTACGCTTGCGCATCGGTCACATGCTGCATCTCAGCCGCCTGGCCGAAGATTGGATTCTCTACTCGAGCGAAGAGTTCGGATGGATGGAATTGGGCGATGGCGTAACCAGCGGTTCCAGTCTGATGCCGCAGAAGAAAAATCCCGATTCGCTCGAACTCATTCGCGGCAAAGCGGGCCGCGTCACCGGGTCTCTGCTCTCGTTGATGATGACGATGAAAGGCCTGCCGCTGACGTACAACCGCGACATGCAGGAAGACAAAGAACCGCTGTTCGAAGCCGCCGATCAAACCTCGTCATCGCTTGCAATGGCGCGCGGCGTTGCCAGCAGCGTGGTCTTGCATGAGGCTGTTCCCGAAGCGGCTGCCGAAGCGAGTTGGACAGTCGCGACCGATCTTGCCGAAGCGCTCGCGCGCGAAGGAACGCCGTTTCATCACGCACATCAACTCGTGGGGAAGCTCGTGCTCGAGAGCATTCGCGACGGGAAGAAGCCGGCTGATTGGGATGCTCAATCGCTGGCGGCATTCGATCCGGCGTTCACCGAGAAGATCGCGCCACTGCTGAAGCCGCGCGAAGGCATGTTATCTCGCGAGATCGCCGGCGGCACTGGCCCGCAAGCCGTGGCGGATGCGCTGATCGAAGCACGCCGCCGCCTCACACGCGCGTGACCTTGCGATGAACAAGAGCAACCGGCAAGCACAGATACTGAAGATCATTCGCGGCAAGCGAATCTACACTCAGGATGAGCTTGCAGACGAGTTGAATGCGCTCGGTCTGGCGGCCACGCAGGTCACTCTCTCGCGCGACATGCGCGACCTCGGTCTGGTTAAAACTACCGATGGCTATCGCGAGCTACAGGTACTCGACGGCGGCGGCGACCTGGTCTCTTTGGTCAACGAGTATGTGCGTGACGTGCGCGTTGCTCAAAACATACTCGTACTGCGAACCGCGCCGGGACACGCCAACACGGTCGCGGTTTCGATCGACGGACAAGAGTTGGAAGATGTTGCGGGCACCATTGCGGGCGATGACACGATCCTGGTAGTCGCGCCCGACAACGATGCTGCACAACGGCTGCGCGCGCGATTTACGGCGCGGTAGAGCCCCGCTGTAAGGTTCAGGCGGAGCGCGTGAGCGTGTTCAACGTGTTGGGCCGCGATGCTTCATAAGCAGCAATTCCGGGTTCCTGCTTCAGGATGTAGCCCAACTCGTCGACGCCCTGCAGCAAACAGGTCTTTGAGAACAGATCGATCATGAATTCGATTTCGATGCCGTCCGGCATCGTGACCGACTGCTGTTCCAGGTTGACGCGCACTTCTGCATTCGGATCCGCGGTGACGAGTTG
Organism: Bryobacterales bacterium; assembly: GCA_963792655.1. GTDB lineage: Bacteria > Acidobacteriota > Terriglobia > Bryobacterales > Bryobacteraceae > DOZZ01. Next base: position 78,194 of record CAWBWU010000002.1, on the reverse strand, counting down.
AAACAACTCTTTATGCATCTCCGGTGACACCGCGATCGGCAGCAGCGAATTCTTCAGCGAATTCTGCTTGAAGATGTCGGCGAACGAAGTACTGATCACCGCGCGAAAACCGAATTGCGTGAGAGCCCACGGTGCATGCTCGCGCGAACTGCCGCAGCCGAAGTTATCGCCGGCCAGGAGGATCTGCGCGTTCTGACCTTGAGGCTGGTTCAGGATGAAGTCCGGATTCGGATTGCCAGCGGCATCGTAACGCCAGTCGTAGAACAGGTTACGATCCAACCCTTCCTTCGACGTCGTTTTCAGAAAGCGCGCCGGGATGATCTGGTCGGTGTCGATATTGTTTGCTCGGCATCGGCACCATGCGGCTACGAAAAGGAAGAAACGGTTTCACAGAATTGTCCTCACGTCGGTTACGACACCGGTCAGAGCGCGATGCCGCCGCGGTCAACGGAGACGCCAGGAATGTGCGGCCGCCCTTCCCTTGACGGCCTTCAAAGTTGCGATTGCTGGTCGAGACGCTGTATTCGCCCGGCTGTAGCTGATCGCCGTTCATCGCGATGCACATCGAGCAACCCGGCTCGCGCCAGTCGCAGCCCGAGGCGCGGAAAATCTCCGGGAGCCCTTCGGCTTCTGCTTGACGCTTCACTTCCTGCGATCCCGGGACCACCATCACACGCACTTGCGAATTCACCTTGCGGCCTTTCAGTAAGCTGGCCGCGCTGCGCAGATCGGAGATGCGGGAGTTCGTGCAGCTACCGATGAACACAACGTTCACTTTTGACCGAGGATGCGGCTTGCCGCCTTCGAGCCCCATGTATGCGAGGGCCTTCTCAACAGACTCGCGCTCGCGCAGATCAGCAATGTTCGATGGATTGGGAACAGCGCCGGTGATTGGCACACCCATACCGGGATTGGTGCCGTAGGTGATCATCGGCTCCAGCGCGTCAGCTTCAATCGTGATCTCGCGATCGTAGGTCGCGCCTTCGTCGGTCGGCAGTTTCTTCCAGCGCGCAACCGCTTCGTCCCAAGCCGCACCCTTCGGGCTGAACTGCCGTCCGGCAAGATACTGGAACGTCGTGTCGTCGGGCGCGATCATGCCCGCGCGCGCTCCGCCCTCAATCGACATGTTGCAGACGGTCATGCGCTGCTCCATCGAGAGCGCGCGAATCGCTGAGCCCGTGTATTCGAAGATGGAGGCGGTGCCGCCGCCGATGCCGATGCGCGCGATCAGCGCGAGGATGATGTCTTTCGCAGTCACGCCATCGCGAAGCGCGCCTTCGACTTTCACCTGGAACGTTTTCGAGCGGCGCTGCAGCAAACATTGCGTAGCGAGCACTTGTTCCACTTCGCTGGTGCCGATGCCGAACGCCATCGCGCCGAACGCGCCGTGCGTCGCGGTGTGACTGTCGCCGCAGACCACGGTCATTCCCGGTTGCGTTGCGCCGTACTCGGGGCCGATAACGTGAACGATGCCTTGCTGGCTGCTGTGAACGCCGAAGCAGGGAATGCCGAATTCCGCGCAGTTCGCCTCAAACTGCGAGAGCTGCCGCGCCGCAATCTGGTCCACGATGGGCAAGTCGCGGTTCGTGGTCGGAATGCTGTGGTCTGTCGTACCGAGCGTAAGGTCGGGACGTCTGACTTTCAAACCGCGCTCACGCAGACCGGAGAAGGCCTGCGGCGAAGTAACTTCGTGCACCAGGTGCAAATCAATGTAGAGAAGTGCCGGCGAGCCTTTTTGCTCCTGCACAACGTGGGCATCCCACACCTTCTCGATCAGCGTCTTCATATGTTTATCCAATGGCTTTGCAAACAGCATCACCTACGGCTGTAGTAGTCGCAGGCGTGCCTTGGGGTTTGAGATCGGCCGTAACGTGTCCGCTATTCAAGACCGACTCGATCGCGCCGTTTACCGCGGCGGCTTCTTCGGTTAATCCGAAACTATATTCCAGCATGGCTGCGATCGAGCCGATCGCGCCAAGCGGATTCGCCTTATCCTGGCCGGCGATATCGGGCGCCGACCCATGCACCGGTTCGTACAGGCCCGTCCATACACCATTCGGCTTGCGCTCACCGATCGAAGCGCTGGGCAGCATACCGATGGAGCCGGCGATCACCGCGCCTTCATCGCTCAAGATGTCGCCGAACAGGTTTTCCGTAAGGACCACATCGAAGCGCTTAGGATTGAGCACCAGCTGCATCGCACAGTTATCGACCAGCATGTGGTCGAGCGCGACCTCCGGATAACCTTGCGCGACTTCATTAACGACGCGGCGCCAGAGCTGCGAATTTTCGAGCACATTCGACTTGTCAACGGAAGTGACCTTCTTGCGGCGCTTCTTCGCAAGAGAAAATGCCATGTGTGTCACGCGCTCGATCTCGGCGCGCGTGTAAGTCATCGTGTTGATTGCGCGCTCGGTTGCGCCTTCGCCAGAGATCCCGCGCGGCGTGCCGTAGTAAATGCCGCCGGTGAGTTCGCGGACGATAATCATGTCCGTGCCATTCACCAGATCGTTCTTGAGTGGGGACGAATCGAGCAGCGCTTGGTACGTGCGCACCGGGCGCAGGTTCGCATAGACGCCCATTGCCTGACGAATACCGAGCAAGCCACGCTCGGGCCGCTGCTCGGGTGGAGCGTTGTCGAATTCGGGAAGGCCTACTGCGCCCAGCAACGTGGCATCGGCCTGGATCGCCAACTCGCGCGTGGGCGAAGGGAACGGCGTGCCCGTCTGGTGAATGGCGATGCCACCCAGCAGCCCTTCGGTCAACTTCAAACTGTGATTCCAGTGGTTAGTGACGTGGCGGAGCACTTTGAGCGCTTCGCGCGTGACTTCTACACCGATGCCGTCACCGGGCAGAGCAAGCACATTCAGATTCATTCGTGGTTACTACCAATGGTAGCAAGAGCTAAGGCTTTTCCCGCCGTGGAGTGGCATTTACATCTTTTCACTTGACGCCTCGCCACCCGACTGCATATTGTTGACCCAAAAGGTGGAAGCCGTGATCTCTCGACGCCAGCTCATCTGTTCCAGTTTGACTGCTCTGACCCCGCTCGCAATGCGCCTCAGTGCCTTTACACCCGGTGACTTCTGGAAGGACAAACCTTCTTCCGAGTGGTCTGAAGCGGAAACCAATAAAATTCTGACCAAATCGCCCTGGGCCAAAGAAGCCAATGTGTCTATGGGGATGATGGGCGGCAATGCCGGTGCCGGCCGGGGTGGCCGCGGTGGCGGTGGCATGGGCGGCGGTGGAATGGGTGGTGGCGGTGGCATGGGCGGCGGAAGCGCGGTGACGGGAGCCGGAGGCGGGGGCCGCGGTACCCGGGGCGTCAGTGAGGACGCGATCGGAGCTGGTGGCCAACAAGCCATGCCCAAAGCGTTTGTGCGCTGGGAGAGTGCTCCGCCGGTGCTTGCCGCAACCAAACAGCAACTGCCGGCGGCGGCAGCCGGTCACTACGTGATCAGCGTGAGCGGTTTGCGTGCGCCGGGAGGACAGTACGGCGGGCGCGACCAGAATCCAGAGCGGCCCGCAGGCAGAGACGAGTGGCTGCGGAACGCAACCACGCTGCAGGCCCGTGGGCAAGACCCGATTGCTCCGGACCACGCCAGCCGCGACGCTGTTGGGAGCCTGCTGTTTTACTTCCCCAAAGGCGAGCATCCGCTATCCGCAGACGATAAGGAAGTAGTGTTCACCACGAAGCTCGGGCCTATGGAAGTGCGGGCCAAGTTTACGTTGAAAGACATGCTGTACGAGGGCAAGCTGGCTGTTTAAGTAGGCGGGTAGAATTGCCCATTACTTACGTGCACGCCATGTGATGACGTGTGCCGCGCGCGGTAGTAAGCGGATGTGCAAAAGATCCATCGAATACCTCGCCCTCGAGGGTATAAAATCGTCTGCGTGAATCGTAGACACTTCCTCCTTAGTTCCGCGACTGCACTCGCCGCCGTTAACGCGAGTTCTGCCAATACACCGAGCGACACCATCAGGATTGCGTGCGTCGGGGTAAGGGGCCGCGGCAAAGACCACATCAACGGCTACGTCGAGCGGCCGAACGTGGAGATTGTTGCGCTCTGTGACGTTGACGACAACGTTCTGAATCAGCGTTCGGAAGAGATCGTCGCGAAAGGTAAGAAAAAGCCGGCAGGTTATCGCGACCTGCGCAAGCTGCTGGAAGACAAGAGCATCGATGCGATTTCCATTGCCACGCCCAATCACCATCACACACTGCAAACGATCTGGGCCTGCCAGGCCGGCAAGGATGTCTATGTCGAGAAGCCTTGCTCGCACAACATGTTCGAAGCGCGGCAGATTGTTGCGGCAGCCCGCAAGTACGATCGCATCGTGCAGCAGGGCAGTCAGAGCCGGTCTTCAGTAGCGCTGCGCGAAGCGGTGCAGAAGATGGGCGAAGGACTGATTGGAGACGTGTATCTCTCCCGCGGCCTTTGTTACAAATGGCGTGACACCATCGGGCGTACGCCGGTGTCGGCGGTTCCGGCGGGAGTTGACTATGATCTCTGGCTCGGTCCAGCTCCGAAGCATGAGTTCACGAAGAACCGGTTCCACTACAACTGGCACTGGTTCTGGGACTACGGTAACGGCGACCTGGGCAATCAGGGCATCCACGAAATGGACATCGCGCGCTGGGGGCTCGGCGTGAAGTATCCGACCAAGGTCAGCGCGGTGGGCGGTCATTTCATGTTCGATGACGACCAGGAGACGCCCAACACCTTGAACTGCGCGTATGAGTTCAACGAAGGCGGCAAGAAGCGCATGATGGAGTTTGAAGTGCGCCACTGGATGAGCAACCACGAAGCTGGAATTGCAGAAGGCGGGCGCAAGGACCCCAACACGATCGGCAACATCTTCTACGGCTCCAAGGGTTATCTCGCAATCGACGGCTACACAAAATACAAAACGTGGCTTGGCAAGGACCAGGAAGCGGGTCCATCGGGCAATGCCGGTGGGGACCACTACGGAAACTTCTTGAGCGCTGTGCGCAGCCGCAAGCGGAGTGACCTGACGGCTGAGATCGAAGAAGGCGCGATCTCGACTACGCTGGTGCACCTCGCCAATATCTCCTACCGGGTGGGCCGTACCTTGAACTTCGATGCCCAGAGTTACAGCATCACTGGCGACAAGGAAGCAAATCAGTTGTTCACGCGCAACTACCGCGCCGGCTTCACTGTTCCCAAGCTGACCTGATCGCTAGTGGTTCTGCCAGGCGCGCGAGAACAAGCTCGCCGTAGTGACGTACTCGATCGCAACGGTGCGGTACAGTTCGTCGACGTCCCATCGTGCGCGCCGGAAGCCAACTTTGAGCAATTGATTGTTGGCCGGGCGGAACGCGGCGGTGAATTCATACTCAGTCTTCGGCGCAGTCCCTACGTTGGTCAGGTATCCGGCGCGCGTCGCGACATACCAACGTGGATTGATCGTGCGCTTCGCCTCGGCGTAACCCGCGTGAGCCTGTTGAACGGGCCTTACGTGGTAATCAAAACGGAAGGTCTGCCATTCACCGCCAACGGTCCACGGTCCGGCGGCCCATTGCGCGTCGACACCGAAGGCGGTCGCGGGAAGATTGCGCGGCCGGGTCTCTCCAGCACTGTAGAAGGCCCAACTGCGTTCGAGGTAAGGTCCGCGATAGGCTGACACGCCGATGCGTATTCCTTGTTTCGGTGTGAAGCCCGCACCGCCCGCCCAATTGGGATATTGATCGCCTTGAGTCAAGCGAAGTGGATTTGCCGGTGATGAGTTGGCGAACTGCGCCCGAAAGTCAAACTGATCGATCGTAAAGTCGACCTGCGCGCTGGGGATTCCTAAGACGCTTACCGGCTTGTAATAGTAGCCGTATTGCAGCGGCTTGTCGGTGTTGGCGTTGTCCATGCTGTCGTAGTGCAGCGGGAAAGAGCCGAAAGCAGTAGGCATCTGCCCAATTTGAACAACAAGCGAGCGGTGGCTCCAAAAACGCGAGTAGCCGAGAGTGGCACGAATGACGTTGCTATTCACGCCATATCCCTGCGAGTAGAACGACTCAGTGAAGTAAGGACGGGATTGGATCTGCACTGCACCGGAAACCGTCCAGTGTTCATCGATCTTCCAGACTGGATAGAGCAGAGTCCGAAAGGCTCCCGCCACGGGCGCCCCGGCGCGCGGGTCCTGTGTCAGCTGCGAGGCAAACATGGCTTGCTCGGCGAATGAGCCACGCAGTTCGAAGCCTGATTCGGCTTCCTGGGCCAGTGCAGCGGTCGAGATTACAAGGAACAACAGTACAGTCTTCATGCTCCCACCAGCTCCAATTCGATTGGCTCGGTCGCGGTGACCGTGCTCGTGACTCTCTCCAGCAGTTCGACAATGTTGGGATCGAACTGCGTGCCTGCGTTTTCGCGAATGCGTTTGATCGCTTCGCGGTGGCTCATCCCGCGCCGGTATGGACGATCGCTGGTCATCGCGTCGTACGCATCCGACACATGAACGATACGCGCAGCGAGCGGCGTCTGCGAACCCGTCAGGCCATGCGGATAGCCGGTACCATCCCAGTTTTCGTGATGCAGTTCGACCGTCGACAGATACGGATGAAACCCATTAACGCCGGACAGGATGCGCTTGCCGATCTCAGGATGCTTCTTGATCAGATCGAACTCCGTTTCACTCAGCCGGCCGGGCTTTTGCAAGATCTCGTCAGCAACGCCGATCTTCCCGATGTCGTGCAGTAACGACCCGACGCGAATCTCGTCGAGCTCGCGTGGCGAGACATTCATCATCGCGGCAATCGCTAGAGAGATTTCGCTGACGCGATGACTATGTCCGGCGGTGTAACGGTCCCTGGCATCGAGTGCGCTTGCAAGTGAGCCGGTGAACTCGACATAGGCGTCGCGCAAACGCGAATTCGCCTCGAGGATTGCGGAAGCTGTTCGATTGAACGTGTCGGCCAGCAATCGGATTTCGAGGGCGTCGCCCGCTCGCGCATGAAATTCGGGAAGCCGCCCGTCGATTTCACTCTTACGAAGTTGTGCGGCAAAGTGCTCGATCGGCCGCGCGATCGTCCGGGCAGACACGACGGCAATCAGCGATGCCACCAGTGCTGCGGCAAAGGCTACCGCGAGGAAGATGGTTCGCAGCAGGTTCTCGATCGGCAAGATAGCTGCGTCAACGCTGCGGAACACCCGCACCGAGTAGCGCTGGCTCGGGTAGTTAGTCGAGATGGGATACGAGACAAGTAGTTCACCGCCTGCGCGTACTTCACATTCGCGCTGCTGGTCGCAATCGCCGGGCAGCGCGAAGTGACCGCCGGGCGCGACGGCGCGCAAAGTGGAAGCGACCACTCTTCCGTGATCGAGGAGGACAGCCGGAGTGTTCAGTTCACTCAAGTCAAACGATTCGCCGATCGACAGCAGGCCTAGGTTTTCCTCGCCCTGGTCAATTGGCGCGGAGGTCATTTTGTAGTGATGGTCCCTGATCTCGATGAGCCCGTTGGCGACATTCGCTATGCGTGCGAGGTCAGCGCGTTCAAAGCGCGTGCCCGACTTCCAGACACCCGCCAATGGAATTCCCTGACGATTCCAGACCAGCAGAAAATCGAACCCGTAATTCTGGGCGATATCTTTCAGTTGATCTTCTACGGTATGGCGCGCGTCTTCGGTCTGACCAGCTTCCGTGACTAATTGCAGACCCGCTTTCAGCGTTGCATTCTCACCGATCAGCCGTAGCGAACGCATTTCGCGGCTTTCGCTTCGGGCTTGTGTCTGCGAGATGAGGTTCTGCTGCTCTCGCAGGGAGCTCACTAAACCTTCACGCACGGTGCCAATGACGAAGTAGCGGATGATCCAGAAGCTACCCAGCAGCAGTAGTGCGAACGGGATAAACGATGTAGCGAATGCGCGGCTCTTGAATCGCACTAGCGTGTCCCTTTCATTGGCTCGGCTTCGAGCGGAATGAAAAACTCCACGTTGGTGGCGCGACCCGCGACGACGTCGATCTCTTTCCTCAGCACGCCCGCCGCACGATGCCAGGCCACAACGGAGTAGTGACCAGGCGGCAGGTCATGTAAGGCAAACGCTCCTGACCCTTCCGCCTTAGTCGCCCATCCATTCGGCGTCACGACAATCGCGGCGGACATGTTCGGATGTAGATGGCACCCCACGAAGATCACGCCGGGTTTGGAGAAGGTAACGCTGCGGGTGTGGGCTTTGGAGTAGTTTCCTAAATCAAATGGCTTCGGCTGCGACAACGAGAACACGTTGTGGAACACGTCATCATCATTCGGAAACGAGACGGTTGACCCAGCGGGTACGACCAGAGTTTCAGGCGAAAAGCGCCGCCCGTCCTGAGCCATCGCCAGCGTCTTCGGTGAGGAAGGGTAAACTCCTTCGACATAGATGACCACGCTCGACCTTTCACGGCTCAGCGCATCGGTGGGCTTGTCTGCGTGCAGCTCCGTCGCAGGTCCCCGCTGGTAGACGGTCGCCGCAGGGGTGACGCGGTGCTTCGTCAGCACGCGCCGGATGACCACTTCCCCGGTGACGTCCTCAGCGAGAGCTGCGGGAAGAATAACGATCGTGCAGATGAGAGCGGTAAGGGAACGAGTCAAAATGCTTTCTCGTTCCCGTTATCGGCATTTGCAGCCGGAACTTTAGGTTTGGCCTAGACTTTCGACGGCTCGGGATGCGTGTAGCCGTTGCGGTAAGGCCTGCGCAGCAGACGGTTGGCCTCCGCATCGCCAATGATTTCGCGCTTGCCCGGATCCCAGGCGAGAGATCGTCCGAGCTTCATCGACATGTTCGCCATGATGCACGACGCGGTCGAGATATGGCCCTGCTCGATGTCGGCAACGGGGCGGCTGCGCGCATCGATTGCTTTGAGCAGATCCTTCATATGCCCGCGAATGGCGGGCGCTACATGCTTCTCGAGTTCCTTCTCCGTCTTGTCTTCCGGATACTTTTCGAACTCATAGACAACGTCTTTATGCACCGGAGTACCTTTGGCGGGCATGAAGTCATAGCCCATCACTCCGGCTTTGAGCGTGCCCTGGTCGCCATAGAACGTCGCGGCCCATGGGTACTTGGGATCGGGCGCATCACCCCAGCTGCGGTGCTGCCACACGACTTTGACGTCTCCGAAATCGAACTCTGCGCTTTGCGTATCCGAGATGTTCGCTTTACTGGCCTTGTCGACCAGGATGCCGCCGGTTGACGAAACAGACTTGGGCCAGCCCAGATTCATCATCCACCGCGTCATGTCGAGCATGTGGACACACATGTCGCCCACGATGCCGTTGCCGTACTCCATGAACGCACGCCAACCGCGCGGATGCACCCAGGAATTGTACGGACGCATCGGCGCAGGCCCGGTCCACTTGTCGTAATCGAGATTCGCGGGCGGGGTAGTGTCGGGCGGATTCCCGCTCGCGCGCATGTGATAGTAGCAATAAATTTCTACGAGCCCGATCTTGCCGAGCTTGCCTGGTTGTATGAATTGCTCGCGCGCCTCAATCAGGTGCGGAGTGCTGCGGCGCTGCGTTCCCACCTGCACCACGCGATTGTGCTTGCGCGCAGCAGCCAGCATGGATTCGCCTTCCACGATGTCGACACTGATTGGCTTCTGCACATAGATGTCGACGCCAGAGCGGCACGCCTCGATCATGGTGAGCGCGTGCCAGTGATCCGGCGTCGCGATCAACACCATGTCGAGGTTCTTCTTCGCCAGCATCTCGCGGTAGTCCGAATAGAGAGTCGGGCGTTTGTGCGAAGCCTGCCGCTCGACTGCCATGTCGGCAGCGCCGGCGAGCATCTTCGAATCCACATCGCACAACGAGACGATCTCAACCGGCTCCACCTGCACGAGCCGGAAGAGATCGCTCTTTCCGTACCATCCACAACCGATCAGCCCCACGCGGCGAGTTGAGCGGCCGGGGCCTTGTGCATGAAGAGCTGTTGTCAAACCGGCAGCGGCGGCTGCTTGTAAAAACTCGCGACGATCCATAGCGCCCGCCAGTATATCGCTACTGGCAGGTACTGCTCTGAGCGGCGCGCGCCTTCTTCATGAAGTCCGCCACCGCGTCGCTCCAGGGGCGCTTGAAGCCGGTCTTCCAGTTCGCCTGATCTGCATACATCTTGTTCAGGCCGGCCTGTATCTGGCGGTCGCCCCCGGTGAATCCTTCCAGTAACTGATCCCAACGTGCCACCAGTGCGCGGGCTTGTTCACTGGCCGGATCGATGTGCAGCGACGCTTCGATGTCGGCAAACAGAGCATTCCAATCTTTCGTAACCTGCTCTTGCAGTTCTGGTGTCCAGAGTTTCTTGCGTTCTTCGATCTTCTGTTTCGCTTCGTCTGAGTAGTACTGCTGTGCCCACTCGTTGTTGTTCTGCTGTTCCATAGCGGCGATGACCTCTTTCAAGATGAGCCAGTCCGGTTCACTGTTGTGTGCAAGTCTGCGCTGTGCCTCGCCGATAGCGCGTACCGCGATGTTCAGCTCTCGCTGCTTGTTCTCGAGAGCTTCGCGCTGCATGCGCAATGCGTCGTGCACATCCAGAACTTTGCGATCCAACAGATCGCGGATCCGGCTGAGCGGCAGGCCCAGAAACTTGAGCACGATGATCTGCTCCAGGCGCACCAGATCACTCTCGCTGTAGACGCGATAGCCCGCTGGCGTGCGGCCTTGCGGCTTCAATAAGCCAAGGCGATCGTAATGATGCAGCGTCCGCACGGTAACGCCCGAGAGCGCAGCGAACTCGTGCACCAGCATGCGCTTCATCGTTGCCGGTCCCTTGGCCAAACCGCTCATAGATTGATCGTCAGGTCTCACGCAACGTCAGGGTCAAGTGCTTCTTTGCGCTTGCGAAAAACATGTTCACAGCGCGTCATATCGACGCGCTTTCCTGCGAACGCGACTCCTTCGCCATGCAATCGGAGGCGCTGGTCCACACCCGCATCGCCCGGCAAGCGGATCGTTCCCTTCGCGCCCACGACGCGATGCCACGGCACGCCTTTCCCGGTGCGCAATGCCCACACCACCTGACGTGCAGCTCCGGGATGCCCTGCGGCTTCGGCAACGCTTCCGTAGGTAGCCACTTTGCCGCGGGGAATCTTGCGTACGGTGCTAAGGATTTCGCGGAACATGCCGGGTAATTCTAAGATAGACGCGGCATGCAAAAAACGCGGGAATTCTTTATGCGTCAGGCGATTGCGTTGGCGGTGGCCAATGTTCGTGATCGGCAAGGCGGGCCGTTTGGCGCGCTAGTTGTGAAGGGCGGCGAGGTGATCGCGACAGGCGTCAACCGGGTTGTGTCGAGCAACGATCCGACAGCTCATGCGGAGGTTGTCGCGATTCGAAGTGCCTGTGTGCAGCTAGGTCTGTTCCAACTCGCCGGCTGTGAGCTCTACTCCAGTTGCGAGCCGTGCCCGATGTGCCTGGGCGCGATCTACTGGGCGCGGCCGGAGCGCTTCTACTTCGCGACGAACCGCGTGGATGCCGCTGCGGCTGGCTTTGACGACTCCTTCATCTACGACGAGGTGGCGATTGCGCCGGAACGGCGGTCAATCCCGGGCGTTCGGATGTTAAGTGACGAAGGGTTGAAGCCTTTCGTCGAATGGCAGGCGAGCCAAGTCAAGGTCTTGTATTAGCGGTGATTGGGGAAGTGCGACATCAGTCGCTTCTACCAAACGAACCCAGGACTTGGGCGTCGAGTGCTGGAGCCCCTAAAGCTTCTTGTATAGGTCGAGCAGCCGCGCCCAGGCTTTTTCGGCCTGTGGCTCGTTGTAGACGCGCGAATCGGGCGGGCACCAGCCGTGCGCTGTATCGGCGTAGACTTCCACTTCGGCGGGCAGATTTGCCTTGGCGAACGTATCTTTTAACGCGGTCTTGTCGTTCGGTGATTTGGCGTCGTCACTCGCGGCGATCGCGACCAAAAATTGGGCTTTGCTTTTGGCTGCTTGCAGATGAGGACTATTGGGCTTGTCGCTCACAAGACCGCCACCGTGGAAAGACGCAACGGCGCCCACCCGGTCCGGTACAGCGGCAGCCGTGCGAAAGGCCATAGGACCACCCATGCAATAGCCTTGCGTGCCGATCTTGTGGTTCTTGTCCACCGATGGCTGCGCGTCCAGCCAGGCGACGAACGCCCTGGCATCGGTCATATGAGTTGTTTCGTTAAGCGCCTGCGCCAGAGGCATGAGTTGCTGAATCGGTGTTGCCGAACCGGCGTCCGCAGTAGGGGCTTTCTTGGTCCGATAAAAAGGATTGACGACAAGCACCGAATAACCCGATTCGGCCAGACGTTTGCCCATTTGTCTGAAGGCGGGGCGCAGGCCGAAGATATCGGGCCAAATAAGGACACCGGGAGCCGTCCCGCTGCCCGGATGCACGAAATAGGCATCTGCAACGCCATCGGGAGTCTTGACACTAACGTCAGCTTCTACAACCGACACCGCATTGGCTGCCTTGGGTAGCATCATCGCGACGCCCGCGCCCAGAAGCATCCCGAACTGCTTCCGGGTAACTTTACCGAGGCGTTCGTAAAGTAGCCCGTCCTCCTCAAAGTGGTCCTGATCGCACATGCGTTGGGTCTCCTCCTGGTTCGAGCTATTTAACGTCGGCGTGTGGTGCCGAAGGCAACTCTGTCAGTTCGCGGCGCTTGGGACAGAGTTGTCTTCGCACTCAATTTACAGCGTCTTCAAGTACGCGATCAGATCTTTCTTCTCGGTGGCGCTCAGCATTTCCTTGTAGCCGGGCATGCCGTTGCCGCCTTCTTCGATCTTCTCCAGGACAGTCACGTCGCTCGGCTTCTTGCCGTTGGTCAGCTTGTCGTGACTGAACAGACCTTTCAATCCAGGTCCCATTTTCTTTTCGGTGCTGTCCGCGTTATGACACACCTTGCACTGCTCGAAAACTTCTTCGCCCTTCTTCGCGTCGCCGGGCTTGTCCTGAGCAAACATTGAACCGCAAAGCATGATTCCCGCACACGCGGTATACACAAACGTCTTCATGGGCCTCTCCTGAGAACTGAGTCTACAACCTCTTCTAGCTTGACGCGCGAGAGCACGGTCCGACAACACGCGCGCCAATTAAAGTTGCTTCACTGACGCGGTTTATTTGTGGGCTACCTTTACCGGCTCGCCTGCTTCAACGAGTGCGAGCGTCGCCCAGGCTGTTCCCGCCATCGAGATCCACTGGTCGTGATCGTGCGGGAAACCGCTCTGGAAATAGGGCTGGAATTTGGGTGACCGGCTCTTCACATGCCACGAGCCGTCCGGCATCTGCGTGCGCACCAGATACTGCACGCCGCGCTGCACGAGGGGGTCGGAAGGCGAGAGAGCGCCAGTCTCGATCAACGCGTAAACCACCTGTCCGGTAGCGTAAGCGTCGCTATCGAGATAGGCGTTCTGCCCCCAGCCTCCGTCGCTATGCTGCTTGGCGATCAGTGCGCGAACGCGGGGCGAGGTGGCCGAAAGCGTGTCGCCCGCCCAATGCAGGCCCAGCAGCTGCATGGCGAACTCTTCGGTGTGTGCAGGCCTTGCGGAGGCTAACCATTCATGCGCTTTCTCGGCGCGTTGGTCTAAGTCCGCCTGCCGCCCTTTCCAGCCCAAGGTCTTGAACGCGCGTATCGAGAGGGCCGTACAGCTGACATCGCTGTCTTCCATGGGCGGTCGCGCAACGCCACCGCGGTGCCAGTTGCCGGTTGCCATTTGCTGCGCAGCCACATTGTGAATCAACGAATCGCTCACCATGTCCGGCTGGTATCCGGCAACTCCCATATGTAAAAGCGCGTAGTTCACGGTGTCGGCAGCGCCGCCCGGATCGAAACGCAGCAGCAGCCGGTCGCCCGCACTCGCGAAGAATGCTCGCGCTCCAATCAGTTGGCCTTTTTGCGCCTCATCGTTAACCGCATAGCCGCGCTTTTTCGCGTGACTCACCGCCAGTGCCGTCAGGTTTTGACCATGGCACGACATGCAACCGCCGGTCACGATGAAATCACCACTTACTTTTTGAAGCAGTTGCAAACTTTTCTGGGCCGCTTCGTGGGCCGGCAGGGGCTTCGGTTCGTTCGTTACTTCGGCCGACGCCGCAGATGCTGTTACGGGCAGCAAACGCATCGTCGACGGCATACGGAACTTTGCGGCCCAATCACCGGCCGTCTCTCCGCCTGCCGTTTTCACCTTAGGATCGACACCGGCTTTCAGCAGCATCTTGACGATCTCCGGGTCCTGGCGTTCTGACGAAACGGCATAGTGCAGAGCCGTCATTCCGCGCACGTCGACGGGATCCGTTTTGGCGCCGGCGTCGAGCAGCAGCTTTACAACCTGTGGAGGCCCGTAGGAGGCTGCAAGACTGAGGGCGGTGAACTTGCCTAATTGGATGGCGCCGTTCTTGACCTTGCCGGAACTCTCCGCGCTCGATACGGCATTCACGTCAGCATGATGCGCGAGCAACAGCCGCACGGACGCTACGTCGCCGTTGGCCGCTGCATTCATGAGGGGCGTCATGCGCACCTCGTCCCTGGAGTTCGGATCGGCCCCCCGATCGAGGGCTATCCCCACCTGATGTGGATTCGCGCCCGAGCTAGCGGCCAGCAGAAAGTTCATGCCGTCTTTGTCTGCCGCGAGCGGATCGGCGCCCTTGGCAAGCAGCAGGTTGACGATTTCGTCCGATCCGTTTTGCATTGCCGCGAGCATGAGGGCGGTACGGCCCGTTTGAGACTTCGCGTTCACGTCCGCGCCATGCTCCACCAGGTAGCGGACCTTCGCCGGCTCACCAACACTCCACATCAAGGCAGTCGCCGCGAAAGCGTTCTTGGCGTTCACGTCGGCCCCTGCCGTGATCAGTGTCTTCAACGCATCCAGGCTTCCGAACGCCGCGGCATACATGACCGGAGTGGTTTCGCGATCCCCGCGGAAGTTCACGTCGACGCCGTCGGCTACCAGCGACTTCAGTCTGGCTAAGTCATTGTCGCGAATCGCCGGAAAGAGTTGTTTTGCATCAGGCGCAGCGGCATTGGCTAAGCCCGCGCACAGGAGTATCCCGGCACATAGAAAGCTGTGTTTCATATTGCTCACCTCGTTTGTAGGGCTTAGTTTACGCGGTTGATGTTGGTTGCGCAACGGAGGTTAGTAATGGAGTAATTAGGGTCGGGAGTACTACCTAATTTCCCACGCGCAATTGCCAGCAGCATACACGTGCCGCGCGCGTCAGCAAGCGTTGCGTTGCGTGGGCCTGCGATGCAACAGCAATTCGTTGATCGTCCGCAGAGTCGAAAGCTTGTGCATTCGGAATTGTCGAACCCGGGCCAATGCGCTCCCTCCCGTCGCGCCTCTGATGGGTGAACGTGAGGTCGCCTGGCGAACCGCCCAAGCCCTGCTGTTAACATTTGGTCGAACGCTGTCTGGCGTTGGCCCCCGATGAAATCCCGGTATCTTACGCGCGACTTCTGGCTGCTTTCTCAAGGCCAACTGGTGAATCAGGCCGGTTCACAGATCGCGCTTGCCGCCACTGCGTACTGGCTCAAGCAATCGACGAATTCCGCGAGCATGGTGGGACTGCTGAGTGCGGTGTCGGCAGTGCCGCTGCTGCTGCTTGGTCCGTTCGGCGGCGCGTGGGCGGACCGGGTCTCAAGGCGCAACATCTTGATCGCGTGTGACCTGTTGTGTGGGGTTGTATCGTGCGCTCTCGCAATGCTCCCGGGCATGACGAGCGCTGTCGCTTATACCGCGCTGGGGCTCTTCGCCGGCACTGCGGTGCTTGCGAGCGCCATCGCGTTCACCGCACCGGCGCTCAACGCGTTGATTCCCACGATGGTGGATAAATCACAGGTGGGCTCCGCCTTGGCCTTCTCGCAGGCATCGGGCTTTCTGGCGTTGATTATCGGACAACTCGCCGGCGGCATGCTGCTGACGCATTACCGGCCCCAGGCATTGTTCTGGATCAATGCGGCGTCGTACTTCATATCGGCGATGGCGGAATGCATAGTGCGTGCCGATGTGCCGCTCCGGTCAGCGTCGACCGCCGCACATACCGGAATCTTCCACGACATCGCTGACGGCATCTCTTACATGTGGCACAGGCGCGGGATGCGTGTGTTGCTGATGGCTTCTGTCCCTCTGAATGTTCTTTGCACTCCGGTGATTGTGTTCCTGCCTTTCTATACGGCCAATAGCCTTCACGAACCATTGGCGCGCTACGGCTATCTGCTCGCAGCCATCAGCGTCGGTATGTTGGCGGGATATTCCATCGCTGGACGTTTTCCGCCTCGGCCTTTGCGGCGTCACGCTGCGCTCTTCAGCAGCGTTACTGCGGCGGGCCTGATTATCTTTTCTTTGGTGCTGGTGCAGCGTTTCTGGCAGGCTGCCTTCCTGCTGGTATTGCTGGGTATGGCGATGGGTGTTCTCACGCTTATCGCATTGAACGCGTTCATCCAGCAAACCGAAGCAGGGAAGCGCGGACGCGTGAACGCCGTGCTGCTGATGACCACGCAGGGACTCACGCCGATAGCGATGTTAGCCACGGGTGTACTTTGCGACATGTGGGGAAATAACATTCGCGGCCTGTACGGAATCTGCGGTGCCCTGCTGCTGATCACCATGGCATTCATGTTCGCCAATTCCGATCTACGCGCTTTCCTGCACTATGAAGAGCCAATCGAAACTACGCGATAAGATGCGTTGTGCATCACTTCGGCATTCTGTGTCCACCTGCACCTAGTCACGTTACCGGCATGCTTGCGGCCGGTACGGAGCTGATCCGCAGAGGGCACAAAGTGACGATCTTCAATATCGCGGACGTCGCGCCGAAGGTCCTCGGCACCGGCGTTGATTTCGTGGCCCTGGGCGCCGCCGAACACCCCGTTGGGTCGCTGCAAGCCTTCATGGACAAGGTAAGCAAGTTGGAGGGACTGGAAGCATCCCGCGTGGGGCTGAAAGCAGCGATTGCCGAAACCGGGATGCTGCTGGACGAAGCGCCGGAACAGATGCGCCGCGCGGGCGTGACGGCACTCATTGCGGATGAGGGCGAACCCTGCGGGTCAACCATTGCCGCGCGCCTTGGTCTGCCATTCTTCACCATTTGCAACGGCGTTGCCATCACCAGCGACCCAGCCGTCCCGCCCACCTTTGTGGACTGGCCTTATGACCCGCGCTGGCTCCCGTCGATCCGAAACCGCGCAGTGACCGCCATCATGTTTCTGGTGTTGCGCTCATTGAAGAATCGAATCAATCTTACGCGTCGCGAATGGGTCATGCCGCCATTGCGTTCGCTAAACGAGACTGTCTCTCCGCTTGCGCAATTCAGCCAGCAGACGGAAGACTTCGATTTCCCGGATCGTGGACGGCGACCTCAATTCCATTTCATCGGAATGCTTGAACGAGCCACGCCGCCGGACATTACGTTTCCCTACGACCTGTTGAATGGAAAGCCGCTGGTCTACTGCAGTTTCGGCACTTTCTACGGCAACCTGGAATCGGCGCACCGCTGCGTAGCCGAGGCATGCGCACCGTTAGATGTGCAACTCATTCTGGCTAATGTCAGTGACACCTCAGTTAAGTTTCCGGGTGACCCGATCACCGTCGGCTATGCACCGCAACTCGAGCTGCTTCGGCGCAGCACGATCAGCATTTGTCACGGCGGGTTGAATAGCGTTCTGGAATCGCTCGTGTGCGGAGTGCCGACCATCGCGATTCCGATTTCGAATGATCAGTTCGGAGTTGCCGCTCGGCTGCGCCGCTCGGGTGCGGGCGACTTCATCCCTCTGAAACAATTATCAGCAGCGCGGTTGCAGGCAGTGCTGCAGAAGATGCGGTCTCCTGAGGCCGTGAGGCATGCGGCAAAACTCCGCGATTCGATTCAAAGCGCGGGCGGAACGAGCCGCATGGCCGACATTATCGAAGACTGTCTAGCCCGGCTTCAGTAGAACGCTTGCGCTCTGGCACGAGGCGGGCAAGCTGAATCCTCCGGCTCGCATGTCACATCCGATTCAGTACTGAGAACAGCTGGCGGGACACAAAGTAGTGAGCGGCTCGTTCATCACAAACCAAGGAGAAAGTATGTCTAAATTGGCTAATCGCGTCGCGTTTGTTACAGGAGGTTCGCGCGGAATCGGGGCCGCGATTGCGAAACGTCTGGCCGCCGATGGAGCGGCTGTCGCGATTACTTACGCGAAGGATGCGAAAGCAGCGTCCTCGGTAGTGGCAGCAATCGAAGGCGCGGGCGGCAAAGCGCTCGCCATTCAGGCGGAGGCGTCCAACGCCGAAGCGGTGAAAGCTGCAATCGAGCAGACCGTGAAGACGCTCGGCGGGCTCGACATTCTGGTGAACAACGCAGGAACCGCGATTCCCAAAGCGTTTCATGAGACCACGCTCGAAGAGATGGATCGCATGATCGACATCAACATCCGCGGAACTCTGGTTGCCACGCACGCGGCCTTGCCCCACTTACCAACCGGCGGACGCATCATCACGATTGGATCTTGTGTCGGTGAAAGAATCGCGACTCCTGGCCTGGCCGCGTATGCGGCAACGAAGGGCGCGGTCAAGATGTTCACGCAGGGTTTAGCCAGAGAGGTGGGAGGCCGTGGGATCACGGTCAATAACGTGCAGCCCGGGCCGATCGATACCGACCTGAACCCAGCGTCAAGCGAGTGGGCAACTCCGCAAGCCGCAATGACCGCGCTCGGACGTTATGGAAAGGTTGAGGAAGTAGCCGCTCTGGTCGCGTTCGTCGCAAGTCCTGAGGCCAGCTATATCACGGGTGCGAACCTGACGGTCGATGGCGGTACGAACGCCTGATCCACGGAAGTAACTGACCCGCCGCGCAGGCGAGCGTACGTCTCGCCGATGCGCCTCCGGTTTGGCAAAGGCGATGGCGCTTGCTATCCTTCGGTTTCGGTAGAGGCGCGGAGGACATTCGCGGCGATCAGTTTACCCGGTCAGATTCGCCGGTGATCGCGGCTCAGGGTCCATTCGCCGAAACGGCCCCGGTGATCTGGCTTGGGCGGTTGGTGAGGCAGGCTAAATCCTGTCCACTGTCATTTCTCGGCTGAACGAGAGATGGAGCGCTAACCGTAGTGATGGCACTGGCCATCGCCGCCCCTGCGCCCTGCCCAACGCATTGTATGAATGTCTTTGAGCTCACCCGGGCGCTGATCGATATCGAATCCATCACACCGAACGAGACGGCGGTCGGAGAGTATCTCTTTGCTTGTCTCGAGCGCCTGCGGCCTTCGCACATCGAATATATGGATGTGGAGCCGGGCCGCCGGAACGTGTTCGCACGCTTCGGCGACGCGCCGCTGGTCACGCTCTCGACCCATATGGATACCGTGCCGCCCTTCTTCGCTGCGCGGGAAGACGCGGACTCCATCTGGGGACGCGGCGCTTGCGACACCAAGGGCATCATCGCGGCGATGATCGGCGCGGCGGAACAGTTGATCGCGTCGGGGGACACGAACTTCGGCCTGCTGTTTGTGGTGGGTGAAGAACGCAATAGTGCCGGCGCGTTGCATGCTGCGACGCAGCCGCGCGGTGCGCAGTTCCTCATCAATGGCGAGCCAACGTCGAACCGCCTGGCGCTTGGTTCCAAAGGGGCGCTGCGTTATGAGATCAAAGCAACAGGCAAGCTCGCGCATTCGGCTTATCCCGAGCTCGGTGAATCAGCGGTACTGAAGTTATTAGACGCGCTCGGCCGCATTCGCGCGTTGGAGTTACCGGTGGATCCGGTGCTGGGCAAAAGCACGCTGAACATTGCGACGCTCACCGCAGGCCGTGCGCCGAACGTGATTCCGGATGATGCGCGCGCCGAGATCTTTATCCGGCTGGTAGGCGATTCGCAGGCCACGCGGAAGGCAATCGAAGCAGCCGTTCGCCCCGATGCTGAAGCGCAGTTTGTTCTTGAAATACCTGCAGTCCATCTCGGCAGCCTGCCAGGTTTCGAGACTACGGTCGTGGCGTACACCACCGACATCCCCGCGTTTGGTTCCGCATGGGGCAAGCCCTACTTGCTGGGTCCGGGCACCATTCACGTTGCTCACACATTAGAGGAGCGCGTACCAAAGAAAGAACTGACCGAGGCCGTAGACTTATACGCTGCCCTCGTGCGCAGCTTGAAAAACTAACATGCAGAAGAAAGTGGAAGTCGGCATCCTGGGCGCCACCGGAATGGTGGGCCAGCATTTCATCAAGTTCCTGCAGGGCCATCCCTGGTTTGAACTCACGTGGCTGGGGGCCAGCGAACGCTCGGCAGGCAAGCAATATCGTGATGCGGCGACATGGCACCTGGGCGGCGAGACGCCGGCGAATGTGGCTGCGCAAACTGTATCCGCTGCACAGCCTGGAAACGCGCCGAAGCTGGTGTTCTCCGCGATGGACGCGTCGGTCGCGACTGAGATCGAGCAAGCGTTCGCGAAGGCTGGTCACATTGTGGTCAGCAACTCGCGCAACCATCGCATGGACGCGGATGTGCCGCTGCTGGTGCCCGAAGTGAATGCGGATCATCTGCAACTGATTCCATCTCAGCGCGAACGGCGAGGCTGGCCGGGCGCGATCGTCACCAATCCGAACTGCTCGACCATAGTGCTGACCATGGCGCTTGCGCCGCTGAAACAGTTCGGCATCGATCGAATCATCGTGACCACGATGCAGGCGATCTCCGGTGCGGGCTATCCCGGCGTTTCGTCCATCGACATTAATGCCAATGTGGTTCCCTACATCGGCGGCGAAGAAGAAAAGATGGAGACGGAGACGCAGAAGATTCTGGGCGATTTCGGCACGACTGACGCCGCTCCGGGCATCACGCCGTTATCCGCAGCCGTGAGCGCGCATTGCAATCGTGTACCGGTGCTCGACGGGCACACCGTTACTGTTTCTGTGTCATTACGCGACAAACCTTCGCTCGCGCAAGTGAAGCAGGCGATCTCTCAGTTCACCGGCGTTCCGCAAGAGCGCAAACTTCCGAGCGCGCCCCCAAACCCGCTCATCTATATGGAACAGCAGGACCGTCCGCAGCCGCGCAAAGATGTCGAACGTGAGCGCGGCATGGCAGTATTTACGGGCCGCCTGCGCGCGTGTCAGCGTTTTCGGCTATAAGTTCATCGCGATGGGTCATAACACCGTGCGCGGCGCCGCGGGTGCGGCAGTGTTGAACGCGGAGTTGATGGCATCGGAAGGCTGGCTCGATCGATGATCGTGATGAAGTTCGGCGGCACCAGCGTTGAGTCCGCTGCCGCTATTGAACGGGTTGCGTCGATCGTCAAGTCGCGCGCGGATCGCCACCCGGTTGTGGTCGTTTCGGCGATGGGCAAGACGACCAACCGCCTGCTGGCATTGGCGCAATCGGCCATCAATGGTAAGCGCGAAGAGTACATCTCGCAGTTGCACGATCTGCGCGCGTTCCACTCGCGTGAAGCCCGGCAAGTAGTGCCTCTTGCTGACCGCGCCGAACTTGATCGTGCGATGGATGAGCATTTTCAGGAACTCACGGAATTAGTCAAAGGTCTCGCGGTTCTCGGTGAGCTGACACCGCGTTCCATCGATGCGATCTCCAGTTATGGTGAGCGGCTCTCCAGCTACATCGTCGCGCTCGCGTTTCGTCATCACGGCATGACAGCCCAGCACGTCGATTCGCGCCGGGTAATCGTCACCGATAACCGCCACACACATGCCGCGCCGCTGTGGGACAAGACGTACTCGCGTCTTGCCGAAGTGATTCCGCCGCTCGCACAGGATCACGTTGTGGTTATGGGCGGCTTCATCGGTTCCACAGAAGCGGGCGTTACAACCACATTGGGCCGCGGCGGCAGCGACTTCACAGCTTCGATCGTGGGCGCCGGCATTGGTGCCGAAGAGATCCAGATCTGGACGGACGTCGACGGCATGCTCACCGCGGATCCCACCATTTTGAAAGGCGGTCACCGCGTCAAGACGATCTCGTTCGCCGAAGCCGCCGAGCTTGCCTACTTCGGCGCGAAGGTGCTGCATCCCGCGACCGTCGTACCAGCGATCGAGAAGAACATCCCGGTGTACATTTTGAATTCGCGCCGGCCATCGGTGCCCGGTACGCGCATCGTTCGCGAGGCCGTAAGTTGTAGCAATGTCGTCAAGTCGATTGCGTGCAAGCGGAAGATCAGTGTCGTCAGCATTCAATCGAGCAGCATGTTGATGGCTCATGGCTTTCTCCGCCGCATCTTCGAAATCTTTGATCGTCACGAAACGCCGGTCGATATGGTGGCGACATCGGAAGTCTCGGTTTCATTGACCATCGACAATACGCACCGTCTCGCGGCAATCATCAGCGAGCTGCAGGATTTCTCGGAAGTGTCGGTTGAAGAGTCTCAGACGATCGTGTGTCTCGTGGGCGATAACATCCGCTACTCGAAAGGTGTCGCGTCGCGTGTCTTCCGCGTGCTGGATGATGTGAATGTTCGAATGATCAGCCAGGGCGCCTCGTTACTGAACCTCAGCTTCGTCGTGGCGGATAACGATGTGACCCACGTGGTGTCCGCGTTGCACACGGAGTTCTTCAGTGAACTGGATCCCGAGGTGTTCGAGTGAAACTTGCGATTGCCGGTTACGGCAAGATGGGCCGCCTGATCGAGAGCCTGGCACCCGAGTACGGCTTCGAAACAGTACTGAAGCTCGACGAGCACAACAACGCAAACTTCGAAGGAATCACGCGCGAGGCGTTTGCCGGAATCGATGTTGCGATCGACTTTTCGATTCCATCCGCAGTGGTTGGTAATGCGGAACGCATCGCCGCGTTGGGCGTGCCTCTTGTCATTGGAACCACGGGTTGGACGGAGCATTTGGACCGTGTTCGATCCTTAGCGGATGAGCACAAAACCGGCATCATCTGGAGCCCGAACTTTTCGATCGGAGTGAACATCTTTACTCGCCTGGTGAGTGAAGCCGCAAGGCTGATGGCGACTCAGCCCGATTATGAAAGCTGGGCCTACGAGATTCACCACTCGCAAAAGAAGGACGCACCTTCCGGCACGCTGCTGAAGCTGATTGACACCATGAAGGCCGCCGGCTACACGGCGCCGATCGACGTCGCGTCGAACCGAGCCGGTGCCCACCCCGGCACCCACGAAATCGGCTTTGACTCGGCGGCAGACTCGATCGAACTACGTCACGTAGCCCGCAGCAGAGAAGGCTTCGCGCGAGGAGCATTGACGGCCGCGAAGTGGATTGCAGGGAAACAAGGCTTTCACGAGTTTAGTGAAGCGCTGTTCGGGTAGATCACGTCTGCACGGTGTCAAGCCTTGAAACCTTACGCATTCCGAATAGCCAAAGCCGGGGCAATGCGCTCCCTTTCGTCGCGCCTCTGAAGGGGAACGGCGGCAACATTGCGTGAACATTTCGGGGTTACGGTTTGTGCGTTTGGCCATACGTGCCGCGCGCGTAAGCAAGCGGAGGCCCGGCGCAGATCACGTGCATTGGTCCATGGCCGATCAGTGATCGGCCACTACGAGAGCGCATTATTTAAGCGCACGCACTCCGAATCGCCGAAGCCGCACCAATGTGCCCACGTTTCGTCGCTCAGATCACGTGCATAATCTCCACCGCGATTTCACCTGCCACGCTAAAATAAACCACGTACATGTTCACAGGCTGCGGCACTGCCCTGGTCACTCCTTTTCGTGCGGACCTTTCGATTGATGAAGCCACCATGCGCACGCTGGTGCGGCGTCAGATCGATGCCGGTATTGATTTCCTCGTGCCTTGCGGCACGACTGGCGAGAGCCCCACGCTGACTCGCGAAGAGCATCTTCGTGTTGTGGAGATCACTGTTCAAGAGGCGGCCGGAGAAGTTCCCGTGCTCGCGGGAGCGGGCGGTTACAACACGCGTGAAGTGATTGAGATGGCGCGCGCGGTGGAGAAGCTGGGCGCGAACGGCATCCTCTCGGTCACGCCTTATTACAACAAACCCACGCAGGACGGCCTCTACGAACATTACAAGATGATTGCCGAGAGCATCGGCATTCCGGTGGTCGTCTATAGCGTGCAGGGCCGCACGGGGGTGAATGTCGAGCCGGCTACGCTGAAGCGCCTTTCAGAAATCGAGAACATCATCGGCGTGAAAGAAGCGTCGGGCAACATCTCGCAAATCGCTTCAGTCATTCATCATGTGCCTGAAGAATTTCTGGTGCTCGTCGGGCGATGACGTCATCACCATACCGCTGATCGCTCTTGGGGGCCACGGTGTAATCTCGGTTGCTTCGAATGAAATCCCAGCGATCATGAAGCTCACTGGCAGCCCTCAGTCTCGAGGGAAACTTCGAAGGCGCTCGAGCACTGCAGCGCGAATACATGCCGCTCATGACGGTCAACTTTCTCGAGTCCAATCCCATTCCGGTAAAGGCAGCAATGGCGCACATGGGACTCATCGAGCTCTACTACCGTCTGCCGATGGTGCCCCCGCCGCCCGGAAACGATCAAGCGTATCGCTTCGGTTTTGAAACAGATTGGACTCGATAAAGGTGAACGCATTGCCCGCAGCAACTGAGTTGCAGCAACCGATCGAAGCGCTCTTTGCAAAACCAGCCGGGCAACTATTCCGCGGCGGACCGCGAACTGTTCGATCGATTCAAAGCTGCATTGAACGCTGGCGAGATTCGCGCGGCTGAACCGGAACGCGGCTGCCCCGGGCGGATGGCGCGTGAATGGCTGGGTGAAGCAGGGCATCCTGAGTGGCTTTCGCATCGGGGGCATTGTCGATATGTCGGTCGATGCCGCGCGCCTGCCGTTCTTTGATAAGTCCACTTATCCGGTGAAGCATCTGGATGCTGCGAGCGGAGTGCGCATCGTTCCCGGCGGCTCCAGCATTCGCGACGGCTGCTATCTCGGGACGGGCGTGACCTGCATGCCGCCGATGTATATCAACGTGGGAGCCTGGGTTGACGACGGCACTATGGTCGATTCGCATGCGCTGGTCGGTAGCTGCGCGCAGGTCGGCAAGCGTTGCCACATCTCGGCGGCGTCGCAGATCGGCGGCGTGTTGGAACCCGTCGGCGCGCTGCCCGTGATCATTGAAGACGAAGTGCTGGTCGGCGGCAATTGCGGCGTGTACGAAGGCACCATCGTTAAGAAGCGCGCGGTGCTGGGCACAGGCACGATCTTGAATCGCTCGACGCCGGTCTACGACCTCGTGCGCAACCAGGTCTATCGCGCGACGGACGACCACGCCCCTGATCATCCCCGAAGAAGCCGTGGTCGTCGCGGGATCGCGCGCAATCGCAAGCGGCCCCGGCAAAGATTGGGGCATCTCGCTCTATACGCCGGTGATCGTCAAATACCGTGACGAAAAGACCGACACGAAGATTCAGCTTGAGGACTTCTTGAGATGATCTCGCTCGCCGGCAAGACGGCGTTGGTCACGGGTTCGGGGCGGGGCATTGGACGCGCCATCGCACTGAAACTGGCGCAAGCCGGCGCGAACGTGATGATCAACGACCTTGACGTGGAACCCTGCGCAGAAGCACGCGAGTTGGTAGCGGCCAAGGGAGTGGGCGCGGGACAACTGGCGGGAGATCTGACGCGTCCGGAATTTCCAGAACTGCTGGTGAACGCCACGGTGGAACAGTTCGGCTCACTCGACATCATCGTCAACAACGCGGGCTACACCTGGGACAACGTGATCCAGAAGACGAGCGACGAGCAGTTTCAGGCGATGCTCGACATTCACATCGTCACGCCGTTTCGTGTGCTGCGCGCGGCATCGAAGTTCATTCGCGAGTGGGCGAAGTCCGAGAGCGCACAGGGCAAACGCGTGATGCGTAAAGTCGTGAACATCACGTCGATCGCGGCAACGGATGGTGGCCCGGGGCAGGCCGGATACTCATCGGGCAAGGCCGCAGTGATTGGTCTCACGCGCACGCTCGCGAAAGAGTGGGGACGTTACAACGTCAACGTAAACTGCGTCGGTTTTGGTTTGATTGAAACGCGCCTGATTCAGCCGATCGAAGAGAAAGCTGCAACCATTGCGATCAAAGGCCGTGACATTCCTGTAGGGGTGCAACCGAAGACGCTGGATGCAGTGAAGGCCCTGAGCCCCTTCGGACGCGCAGGAAGCGTCGAAGAGGCCGCAGGGCCCGTGTTGTTTTTCTGTTCACCGCTGAGCGACTTCGTTACTGGAGAAGTATTGATCTGCAGCGGTGGAATGCATTTCTAGTCACAGATGCCGCAGATGCACGCGAATCTAAAAACTGTATTCATCTGTGTCCATCTCGCGGCCCTCAGACTTACGCCGTGTGGCTCACGGTCTGCTTGCCTTTGCCTTGGATCGCCGCTTGCGCTGCCGCTAATCGCGCGATCGGCACGCGGTACGGTGAGCACGAAACGTAGTCCATTCCCACGCGATAGCAGAAGCCGACTGAGCTCGGTTCGCCGCCGTGCTCGCCGCAGATTCCGATCTCCAGATCCTTGCGCGTGCTGCGGCCCAGCTTGACCGCCATCTCGATCAGCTTGCCGACGCCTTCCTGATCCAACACGGCGAACGGATCGGCCTTGAAGATCTTGGCCTCTTCGTACTTCTTGTTGAACTTCGTATAGTCGTCGCGGCTCAGACCCATCGTGGTCTGCGTCAGGTCGTTGGTGCCGAAGCTGAAGAACTCCGCTTCCTTCGCGACTTGATCTGCCAGCAGCGCCGCGCGCGGAATTTCGATCATGGTGCCGATCAGATAGTGTTGATCGCTCAGACCCGCTTTGCCCAGCACTTCATCGGCAATGCGCTTGACGATCTTCTTCTGATTCTCCAGCTCCTGCACGCTGCCGATGAGCGGGATCATGACCTCGGGGATCACCTTCACGCCCTTCTTCGCGACCTGGGCCACAGCTTCGAAAATCGCGCGGGCCTGCATCTCGGTGATCTCGGGATAGCTGATACCAAGGCGGCAGCCGCGATGGCCCAGCATCGGGTTGAACTCGTGCAGATCTTCAACGCGTTGCAACAGGATCGGCAACTGTTTCTTCAGATCGCCCACGGTCATGCCATAACGCGCGGCCATTTCCTTCTTGGTTTTGATGTCGGCATTGGGAAGCTTCGCCACATCGACCATCAGGTTCTCGCGCTTGGGCAGGAACTCATGCAGCGGCGGATCCAGCGTGCGGATCACCACCGGGAAACCGTCCATCGCCTTGAACAGACCCGCGAAGTCGGCGCGCTGCATCGGCAGTAGCTTTTGCAGAGCCTTGCGGCGATCCTTCTCTTCGGTCGCGAGAATCATCGCCTGGACGAGCGGGAGACGATCTTCGGCGAAGAACATATGCTCCGTACGGCAAAGGCCAATGCCTTCCGCTCCGAACTCACGCGCAACCTTCGCATCGCGCGGAATGTCGGCGTTCGCGCGCACGCCGAACTTGCCGCGGAACTCATCGGCCCACTCCATGAACTGGCCGAGGAAGCTCGAACTCAGATCGGGTTCAACCGTCTTCGCGGAACCGGCGAACACTTCGCCAGTGGTTCCATCGAACGAGATGAAGTCGCCTTCTTTCACGACCACAGACTTGCCGCCGGATGTTGCGGTGGCAATCTTCTTCGCTTCGTCAATGCGCAACTCGCCCGCACCAACCACGCAAGGCCGTCCCATGCCGCGCGCAACCACGGCCGCGTGACTCGACTTGCCACCAATTGCGGTGAGAATGCCTTTCGCTACGTCCATGCCGTGAATGTCATCGGGCGTGGTTTCTTTGCGAACCAGAATGACGGGGCCATGCGCGCGACATCTCCACTGCATCTTCCGCGCTGAACGCAACGCGGCCAACCGCAGCGCCGGGCGATGCGGAAAGACCGGTGGTCAGCTTGACCAGATTCTTCAACGAGACTTTGTCGAACACCGGATGCAGCAACTGATCCAACTGTTCGGGCGCAACACGCAGCACCGCTTCTTCGCGCGAGATCAGACCTTCGTTGGCCATCTCATACGCAACACGAACGGCTGCGGGACCGGTGCGTTTTCCGTTGCGCGTCTGCAGCATGTAGAGCTTGCCTTCTTCGAAGGTGAACTCAAAATCCTGCATGTCCTTGTAATGCTTTTCGAGATTGCTGGTGATGGTGCGCAGTTCCGAATAGACCTGCGGCATCACGTTTTCAAGCTGTGAAATCGGTTGCGGCGTACGAATGCCGGCCACCACGTCTTCGCCTTGCGCATTCAACAGGAACTCGCCGTAGAACACGTTCTCGCCGCTGCCGGGATCACGCGTGAAGCCTACGCCGGTACCGGAGGTCTCACCCAGGTTCCCGAAGACCATTGCCTGCACATTCGCCGCAGTGCCGATCTCGTCGGGGATCTTTTCCATGTTGCGGTAGTAGCAGGCTTTCGGATTCCACCAGCTACGGAACACGGCATCGCGCGAGAGCGTGACCTGTTCGCGCGCATCCTGCGGGAAGGGCTTGCCGGTTTCCTTCTGCACGAGCTTCTTGTAGTCGGCAATGATGGCCTTCAGATCTTCGGCCGTGAGGTCGGTATCGACCTTCGCCTTCACCTTATCTTTGCGCGCGTCGAAGATGTGATCGAACTTCTCCATCGGGATGTCGAGCGCGACTTCGCCGAACATCTGAATGAAGCGGCGGTAGCAGTCATACGCGAAGCGCGGGTTGCCGGACTTCTGCAACAAGCCTTCCATCGTCCGATCGTTCAGGCCGAGGTTCAGGATCGTGTTCATCATGCCTGGCATCGAAAACTTCGCGCCGGAACGAACGCTCAGCAACAATGGGTCGGCCGCATCGCCGAGCTTCTTGCCCATCTGCTTTTCGAGCTTCTTGATCGCGTCGTCGGTCGCCTTTTCGATTTCGTCGGGGACCTTGTTGCCGTTCTCGAAGTACAGATTGCAAACTTCAGTGGCGATGGTGAATCCGGGGGGCACGGGCAGGCCGGCGCGGGACATCTCAGCGAGGCCTGCGCCTTTGCCGCCGAGCACGTCCTTCATCTTGCCGTCGCCATCAGCGGTGCCGCCGCCGAACGAGTACACGTACTTCTTCATGCTTTGCTCTCCTGGGAAGTGGTTACGATTTCGGAAAAGTCTGCGACGCCTGAGAATGCGGCGAGCAGCGTATGCAGCAGTGTTAAACGATTCTGCCGCACGGATTCGTCTTTGGCGTTGACCAGAACTTTGTCGAAGAAATGGTCAACCTGCGGGCGCAGCGACGCGATGGTTTCGAGCACGCTGCGATAAGGCTGGTTCTGAATTTGTTGGTTCACGCGTGTGTACGCATTGAACAATTCGGTTTCGGGTCCAACTTCGAGCAGGCTGGGGTTGATTGTGCCGGCGCTTGTGAAGTTGGCTTGTTTCAGGATGTTGTTGATGCGCTTGAACCCAGCGGCGAGCGGTTCAAAGTCAGGCGTCGGGCGGACGGCGCGCAATGCTTCGAGACGCGCGGCAACATCCACTAGATCGTTCCACCCCGAAGCGACGACCGCGTTCACTTCGTCGTAGGCGTAGCCTTTTACGTCGCGGAAGTAGTAGCGCACGCGATCCAGCAAAAACTCGCTGAGCTTGGCATCGTGCTGAATCAGATTCTGCACATTCAGCCGGTGACTGCCTTCGATCAGAATACGGATGACGCCTTGCGCTGCGCGACGCAAGCGCGAAAGGATCTTTCGAACCGGAGGGAATCAGGCCGATCGCAAAACAGGAACGCAGCGTGTCGAGCTTGTCCGCAAGCGCCACTAGCTGAGCGGTGGGAGTGCCCGGTATTGCATCTTCCATGCTGACCGGGCGGTAGTGGTCATAGATGGCTTGCGAAACTTCCGCAGGCTCGCCCTGGAAGCGCGCATACAGGCCGCCGATCTGGCCCTGCAGTTCGGTAAATTCTTTGACCAACTCCGTGGTGAGATCGGCCTTCGCCAGGTGAGCAGCGCGCTGCGCATGCTCGTTACCGCCGAGTTCTTTGGTCAGTGCAACATTACGCCGCGTCTTCTCGAGATAGCTGCCGAGCTTGGCTTGAAATGTGACGTGCGCCAGATCGCCCACGCGATCGGCCAGAGATTTCTTCTGATCGAAGTTCCAGAAGAATGCTGCATCGTTGAAGCGCGCTTTGAGCACGCGCTCATTTCCCTGGCGCACGTAGCCTTGTGGATCGCTTGCGGTGTTCATCACAGCGACAAACTGCGGTGCGAGCTTGCCGTTTGCGTCTTCAACTGAAAAATATTTCTGATGATGACGCATCACCGTGATCAGCACTTCTTCGGGCAGCTTGAGGAACTCCGGATCGAAGTTACCGACGATCGGCGTCGGTTGCTCCGTCAGGTAAGTCAGGACCTCGAGCAGTTCGGGGTCAGGCTTGATCTTGACCGGAATGCCGTCGAGAATCTTCGAGCGGCGTTCGGCGGCGCTCAAGATCACGCCGTTCTCTTTCAACTTTTGTTCGTAGTTATCGAACGTAACCGGGATGCACTGCTTGCCCAAACGGCGGTGCCCGCTCGTCTCATTATTCGAGAGGACGCCGGCAAGGGAGAAGGGAATCACCTCGTCATTAAAGAGCGCAACAATCCATCGGATAGGCCGAATGAAGCGAATGCCGCCTTTGCCGGTCCAGTACATCGCTTTAGGAAAGGGAATGGCGGCGATGATCTGGGGGAGCGCGTCGGCAAGAATGTAGACCGTCTTGCGGCCTTCTGTTTTCTTCTGGAACGTCCAGTACTCGCCTTTCGATGATTTCGTTGCGGTGAGTTGTTCCGGCGCGACCCCCAGCTTCTTTGCAAAGCCTGCAACTGCCGCGGCCGGAGCTGACGTCGCTGGCCCGGTCAACTGCTCTTCGCGATCCTGCTCGCGTTCGGGAATGCCGGTGCCGCGTACGGTCAGGCGGCGCGCGGTGGCGTCGGCCGTCAATTCGGCATTCAGCAATTCCGAACACTTTGCGCGCAGATGTTCGAGGGCATCCGGAATCATCCAATCCGGAATTTCCTCCACGCCGATTTCCAGAAGGAAGTTCATGCGCATTCACCGCTGAAAGGTGTGCGTGCCGGCCCGGCCAAGACAGGCCTGTTACTCACGCCGTCACCTCTGCGTGTTGGTCCATCCATGCCTGCGCCACGCCCACCGCGAGCTTTCTTACTCGTGCGATCACGCCGACGCGTTCCGTCACGCTGATCGCACCGCGCGCATCGAGCGTGTTGAACAAATTGCTGCACTTCAGCACGTGATCGTATGTGGGTAACAGCGGAAATTTCGGCTTGTCTTCGAACTTCGGGTACTGCGCCAGTAACCGCTGCGCCTCGGCTTCATGCAAATCGAAAAACTTCCAGAGCGCTTCGACGCTGGCCAGTTCGAAGTTGTACACCGAATACTGCAGCTCATCTTCGAAGCGCACGTCACGGTACGTGACGCCATCAGTCCAATCGATGTCGTACACGCTGTCTTTCACCTGCAGAAATGCAGACAAGCGCTCCAGCCCATACGTCAGTTCAGCGGGCACAAGGTCCAGGTCCACACCGCCGCATTGCTGAAAATAAGTGAACTGCGTGATCTCGAGACCATCGAGCATCACCTGCCAGCCCACGCCCCACGCGCCCAATGTTGGCGACTCCCAGTTGTCTTCTTCGAACTTGATGTCGTGCTGCTTCAGGTCGATGCCGATCGCTTCGAGGCTACCCAGATATTGCTCAATTACATCTTCGGGCGCCGGCTTCAGAATGACTTGCAGTTGCTGGTGCTTGTAGAGGCGGTTAGGATTTTCACCATAGCGGCCGTCCGCAGGCCTGCGGCTGGGCTGCACATACGCGACACGATAAGGCTTCGGACCGAGCACGCGGAGGAACGTTTCGGGCGCCATGGTGCCCGCGCCGACCTCCACATCGAACGGTTCGGTGATGATGCAGCCGCGCTCTGCCCAATAGCGCTTGAGTTGAAAGATGATTTCCTGGAAAGAGTGCATGCGGTCAGGCGGCGGCTTCGAGTAGTGGTGCGGTGATCAGGCGGCGTTCGATCTGTGCTTCGATCTGCTGCACCAGAAAGCGGCGCAGATCGGCTGCGGTTTGTTGCGTCCAAAGTCCTTCGGGAAGTGAAGCGATGGGCGACTTCAGCATGGCCTGCGCAAGCTCGCGCGAGTGCATGCTGAGCTCCCAGGTGTTACGCACTTCAAGCGCCCGCCGGCAGTGATTGCAGTAGAGCCCAAAACGGCCGCGGCTGAAATACGCTTTCTCGGGCGCAGCGGGATCGTCGAGCCAGCTTCCGCACTCGAGACAGACGTTCATTTCAGGCAACAATCCGGCAAGCCGCACGGCCCAGAGAGTGAAGTAAGTAACGCACTTCCAGACTGCGCCTTCCGAACCCGCGCGGAGATATTCGAGCACCGCCAGCAGCAACCGGAAATACCGCTCATTGGGCTGTTCCGCGGGCAACAACTGCTCAGAAATTTCAGCGAAGTAGTCGAGCGAAACGCCAGCGTGATAGTCGGAGAGAAGCGCGAACTGTGTCTGCAACAGATCGCATGAGCGCAGGTTGACCAACTCGCGATTGTCGCGCTGGAAGTACGACATGTTCACTTGCGAAAGCCGCTCCAGGCCGGAACCAAATGCGCTCTTCGGTTTGCGCGCACGATTCGCCACACCACGCAGTTTGCCTGCATCCCTCGTCAAAAAACTTACGATCAAATCAGACTCTTTGAGTGGATAGGTCTGCAAAACGATGGCTTCGCTCACGCGAGCGGGCATAAAACCAGCACGGAAACGGGAACCCTCAGGTTAGCACAGCGAGTTCTGGTTCCGGCTTCAACGGCGCTGCTGGAGTGCCTGCCGGACAAGGGCCGCGATAGAACGCGCAACGCTGGCAATGCGCGGCTTCGTGCAGCGGAAAATCGCCCGTATCCTGCGCCGACATCAGCGCGGTGACCGCTTGCAGTACTTCGTTTTCGAGATCACCGCTGATGTCTACTTCCATCAGCACATCGGGCCGCAGGAAGTGCAGATACGCGTGCGTGGGCCGCGCGCCGTTCTCGCGCTCGAGAGCCAGCGCGTAGAGACGCAACTGCAGACTGTAATCACGCGCGCGCTCGACCGCTTCGGCTGGTGAGACGTCGTCGGTTTTGTAATCGACCACCACGGTCCCGCGCGCATCCTGGAACCAAAGATCGATCGTGCCGCTGACGATCATGTCGTCAATCGCGAGCATGAATTCGTACTCGCGTTCCTGGCGCATCGCTTTTCTGGCGCGTTTGCTCAAAGCGCTGCGTTCAAAGTTGTCGGCCATGGCGATCGCGCGCAGGTCGGTATCTGGGACGCGTTCGCCGGCGAGAAGGCGATGCACTTGCGTCCCAAGCTCACCGGCGTCGAGACGCGGCTCAGGCGCTTCGTCCTGATCGATCACTCGCTCGCGCCTCGCTCGCGGCGCAGCCTCCAGCCCCAGATAGCGCGACAAGAAATATTTGCGCGGGCAAATCGCAAACTGCGTAAGCGAGGTTACGGACGCGCTGCTATCGTGCTGCCCAACCTGCTCCGGCGGGTACAGAATTTCCGGCTCCGGAACGCGGCCTTCGTTGTAGTGAACTCCGCGGGTTTCGGGTAGCGCGGTGGCCCGCAGTACTCGCACGGCGAATGGCTGCCCATAAGGCGACACGCATTCGATCACTTGAGGCGTATCGTCCGCAGTGACGCGCGAGAGGCCGAGCTGGTTGTTCACAACGCTCGCCCACTCGGCCGATCCGCTGCCGCCCCAGGAGAGGACGAGATGGTCTTCCGCGCGAGTGAGCGCCACATAGAGCAGGCGATGTGCTTCTTCCTCATCGCGGTCCTGCATCTCGGCTGTGTTCGCCGCATGCACGTGATCGCTGCAGCTTGCGCTGAGCGTCCCGGGGATTTTCCACTTCGCCCCTAAGCCGTGCGTCGGCGTAAACAGCACCTCCGGCAGGCTGGTCTTGACCTTACTGCTCATCGCCGGAATGACGACGATCGGAAACTCCAGGCCCTTTGAGGCATGGGCGGTCAACAAACGGACCGCATCCAACTTTTCGTCGAGCGGGGCGTCCTGCTCCCGCGCGTTGTCGATCTGCATGCGTTCGAGCAGATCGCAAAGCTCACGCAAGCCCATGCTTTGTCCATAACCGCGCACGATGCTCAGGAATTTCTCGATCTTCGCGCCTTCGCTGGTAGCGGGATTCCAGATAAATCCGGAATCGTCCATCACGCGCAGCAATAACCGTTCGGGGTCGATATGCGGTTGCGCAGCGCGCCATGACTGAAGGTTGCGGCGGAAGGCGAGCAACCGCTGCCAGTCCTGCAGGTTGAGCAAACCACGCGCGTGCTCCTCGATTTGCATGAGCCCCGATGCCAGCGTCGGCTGCTGCTTCAGCACCAGTAGTGCTTCATCCGAAACCGCAACCAGCGGTGAGCGCAAGACCGCTGCGAGCGAGATGTCATCCATCGGGTTCGCGATTGCCGCCAATACACGGCGCAAATCGATGACCTCGCGTTCATCGAAGAAGTTTGCGCGTCGCGTTAACAGATGGGGAATGCCAATGCGGTCGAGTGCCGCCGCAAAACGGGCGATGTGATTTTCGGCGCTGCGCAGCAGGATCGCGAAATCTCTGAAGCATGCCGGGCGCGTCGCCTCACCATCTCTGATCCGCAACGTGCGGTGCAGTTCCAGGATGCGCTGCGCCACCAGGTCTGCTTCCAGTTCTTCACGACCTTCCTTCACGTTCGCCATGAGCACGTCAACGCTGGGACACGACTTCTCACTGAACGCTTTCCGCGCATGGAGCGGCCTCGTCTCTACACCCGTGACCCCGTGCGTAATGAGTTCGGCCGCGCGCAGTATCTCGCCGCGGCTGCGCCAGTTCTCTGCGAGTTCACTCAGATGATGTTCGCGGCTCTTCACGCTGTCGCGATACTCGTGAAATACGCGAGGGATTGCGTGCCGAAATCCAAAGATCGACTGGTTGACATCACCGACAGCAAAGAAGTTGTTGGAACTGCGCAACAGCCGCAGCAGCCGGTTTTGCACTTCATTGGTGTCCTGAAACTCATCCATGAAGATCTGCTCGTACTGGCGGGCCAGCCGTTCGCGTACCTCAGGATTCCGTTCCAGAAGTTGAACTGTGGTGGAGACGAGGTCAGCAAAATCAAGTGAGCCCAGCTCGCGTTTGCGCGCGGTATAAATGCGATCGAGGCGAATGAGAACCTCGCCCAGCAGCGCGCGGCGGCTTTCCGTGTCTCGCGAAATTAAAATGGAGCGCCCTTCGGCGATGGCCGCTTCCAGTTGTCGCAACAGGCTTACACAACGGTCAGAGATTCTCGCAGTGCCGAATTTTCCCTCGACGCTAAACAGGACAGCAGCATCCCGCGTGTCTTCAAGTGCTTTCTTGACCTGCAACACTTTCGCCCGCTGCGACTTCTGAGCGTCGGTGCGCGCGGAGGCGCTTTCTTTTTCGTATTCTGCGGCGATCGCAAGAATATCGCGCACCCGCAACTCGGGCAGCGGCGGGCTGGGTTTGCAGACTCTCGAGCGCTACGCCAGATGACCGGATCGCTTCATAGGCTTCGTCCAGGCACTTGGCAAGGTTGTAGCCGGCGAAAGTGTCGGCTATTTCCAACATGGCTTCACGGCGTTCCAGAAGGAATTGATTCAATGCTTCCGACGCGCTGCCCTGGCGTTCGATCTGCACCCGGCGGTCATCCAGAATCGTGAAGCCCGGCTCGACTCCCGCCAGCACGGCGTTCTCACGCAGCAGCCGCGCACAAAATGCGTCGACGGTGTGAATCGGCGCTTCGTGCACCTTCAGCTTGTCTTCCGGATTGACGTGCTCGATGATGCGCTTCTTCATGTTCGCCGCAGCTTTCTCGGTGAACGTGATGACGAGGATTTTCGAAGGATCGATTCCGGTTTCCGTGATGAGCCGGCGATAACGCTCGACCAGCACAGCCGTCTTGCCGGAGCCGGGCCCCGCAACGATACACGCGTCCAGCCCGAGCCGGCCGAGATCGATCGCGCTCTGCTGCTCTTCTGAGAAGTTCACTCGTCACCTGCGGCGAGCGCCAACTCGGCCGTCGTGTGACGGCAGGCGTGTCGGTAATCGCAATAGACGCACGTCTGAGGAACATTGGGGCGCGGCATAATCTGGCCCGCCCGAATCTGCGCGACCGAATTCGCCACGGTACCCATGCGCCCATTTACCCACTCGGGGTCGAGCGGCACAATGTACTTCGCGGTCATGCCGTTGTGCCAACCAGCCAGGCTGAACTCTTCGCCCTCTCTCAAGTTGACGTAGAGCATGCCCGCCGGGAAAACACCGGATGTCTGCGCGATGGCGTGAATGTAGATGGGAGCCTGCAATGTGGTTTCATCCACCACGCGATCGCGTGTGCTTTTCGCTTTGCTGAATTTGTAATCGTAGATGACAGTTCCGGCGGGCTCGTGCACGACCAGATCGGCGCGTCCCGAGATGCGGGTCTGCGCATCGAGATCAAGCACGATATCGTATTCGATCTGCGCCTCGCCTTTCAGATGTTCGCGGAACGCGCGCGCGAACGACTCTACGATTTTGCGGTCAGTCAGCCGGGTTACTTCAAGCGCATAGCTCGATGGGATCTTGTGTTGCGCGCAATAGCGATCGAATTCCGCGTTGAAGATCGCCGGGATCGGCTCGCGGCTTTTCGCCCAATTTGCCAAGGTTGAGTGGACGATGAGCCCCTTGGCCAGGAACGTCATGCGATCGCTGGGGAGTTTGGGAAACTCTCGCAGGCTAAGCGTCTTCCGGAAGAAATACTGAAGCGGGCATTTGAGATAGGTCTCCAGTCCGCTCGGGCTGACCTGTTGTAGCCTGCTGTTCAACAACTCCAACAACGCGGGAGAGTTCAGGTCGGCGACCGGAGCTGTTCCCGCAGGCGGAATGCGCGGCGCTGGACGTACCGCACGAGTCGCGTGCGCCTCTCCCGTGAGTAGTTCGAAAAAGCGTGAAGGCGGATTCTCTTGTCCGCGCCCGTCGAGCCGCGGATAGCTGAGCACCGCTTGGTGTCGCGCTGCACCCAATGCGGCGCTGAACAGA
The DNA here is from genome assembly GCA_963792655.1 of Bryobacterales bacterium. Lineage (GTDB taxonomy): Bacteria > Acidobacteriota > Terriglobia > Bryobacterales > Bryobacteraceae > DOZZ01. The sequence goes on along the minus strand of CAWBWU010000002.1, from coordinate 41,242 downwards.
AATAACTCTTCCGCGCTATGCTCATCCGACGTTCGGAACGCCACTCCGTGCTGTTTCAGTTGGTTCACTACGCTGTCGCTGAGCAGAGCGTTCTGTGGGTAGCGCCGGGGAAACTGCTTTTCGACCAAACCACACAAGAACACGACATCCAGATCCCACTGCCGCGCTTCCTGAACGCTCAACAGGTGAACTACTTCGCGGCGGTCGTCTCGCAGGCGATAGGTAGCCTGCTGTAAGGCAAGCTTCGCCGCCGCCCAGAACTGCGCCAGATCCGGACGCTCCGCAGGTGCGAAGAGTTCAGCCGTCTCTGCCAGCGTGGCCGCGAACTCATTCAGCACATCGGCGTGGCGCATGTACACGGCGCGGTCACGGGCTGCGAAGGACTGCGGCAATCGAGAGATCGTGCAGACTTCACGCAGCTGACCGATTCGCTCTGACCAGCGTTTCGCGCTCGTCGTACCGCCGAAGCCCAAGGTCAGACGGGCGATCTGTTCGATGATCGCAGGCGGCCGATTGATGAGCGCCTGCAATTCCGACAAGCCGCGATCCGGGTAATTGGCACGCGCCTTCAACTCCAGATAGTCGAGTTCACTAGAAGCACCGGCCCCAGGGCTGAGGCGCAAGGCTTCGATCGTGGCCTGGTGATCCCAGCCCGTAAGCGCGGCTTCCACCAAACCCGCGAGAAAGCGCGCCAGTGGATGCTCCAGCAGCGGCGCGCCCGCATACGACCGGCAAGGGATACCGAAACGCTCGAACGTCGTGGTGAGCAGCGGGACGTACGTCTCGGTATTCCGGATCACCACGCCCATACGCCGCAGCGGTGTGCCTTGCTTGTGTTGCGTCAGAATGCGGCGGGCGATCTCTTCGGTTTCGCGTTCGAGCGTCTCCGGCACAACCTTTTGCGCGACCGTGTGCTCCTCAAGGTCTGGGTAGAGCAACTCTTCGGTCGCACCGATCTGCAGCAAGTTCTCGCGCGCGGCCTGCACTGACGGGCTCTGCGGCGCATCCGGAAGTGTGACGACAACCTCAGCATGCGATGCCAGCGCTCGAATGAACTCCAGCTCCGGTCGAGGTAGTGCGGCGAAGCCGTCCAGACAGACAGTAGCGATGCCTTTCAGGCCGTGGATCTTGATCTGTTCAGCGGCTCGCGCGAGCCGGGCGCCGCGCATGACGTAGCCGCGGGCGGACACCTCGGCTTCGACTTCCATCCAGACCCTCAGGAACGCCTGAGCGAGCGAATCGCGAATGCCCGCACGCGCGAAGGCGCGCGATACTTGTGCGGCGCTATTTCCCGCTGCGTCAAGCTCGCCGATGGTGGAAGCGACGACCGAGTGGAACGTGCGTGTATCCACGACACCATTGAATTCGGGAAGCTGGAGACGACGGATCCACTGGTCGGCGATCAGATGCAATAGTTCGCTTGAAACTTGCTCAATGCCGGCAGTTGACTGCGCGCTAAACTGCGCCAGAGTCGTCAGATTCCCGCGCCGGAAGGTAACGCGCTCGCGCGCTAGTTCGTGCGCCAGATGTTGCGCGAGCGTCGCTGTCGGGACCAGCACCAGAACGTCGTGGGCCCCTTTCGCAGCCTCGCGGAACAGGCGCAGAACCTCCGCAGTCTTCCCTGATCGCGGAGGGCCGGTCAGCAATCGCATCAGGTTCTATTTTCGCCTATTTTTCGCCCCGGCGCTAGACCAGATAGCCCATGATCGCGACGATCGTTCCGATGACCGCGGCGGTCACACCAACGACAGGAAACAGTTTGCGCCGGGCGATGAAATAGAGCGAACTAAGAACCAGTGCGATCTCAAGCAGACCTTCGCCGATGTCGTATCGGAGCGCGCGTTCCTCGACCTTCGCCGAACGGGCTTCGATGCCCTTGGCATCGTTCTGGATTTCTTCCGCCTGCTTCTCGTTCTTCTCTTTGTCTTTGGTGTAGCGAGCGAGCACTTTCGCGCGATCGGGATTATTCGCAGCGGTCAGGCTGATGATGTCTTCGCCGAGCTCCAGATTGTGGAACTTGATGCGCTTGGATTCGTAGTACGACCACTTGTCGTTCGCTTCGGTCTTCAGCAGAACGCCTTCAGTGTGCGCGCGGTGCGACATGATCGTGACCACCGCCAGGAGAACCGAGAATGTCGCGGCGAGAATACCTACTGTTCGCGCCAGTGGATCAGGGGCGCCACCCTCTTCGTGAGGAATTTCCATTTCAGGCATGTCTAGATGAGTTTACGCCGCGAGCACGGCCACGTCATCCCCCGCCGCGCCACGTTAAACTGAAAGTTACCTTTGGAAGAATTCATATCTGTGCGCGGAGCGCGTCTTCACAACCTGAAGAACGTCTCTGTGGACATTCCTCACAATCAACTTACGGTCGTCACGGGCGTCTCGGGCTCGGGCAAGTCTTCGCTCGCGTTCGACACGATCTATGCGGAGGGCCAGCGCCGTTATGTCGAATCGTTATCGGCGTACGCGCGGCAGTTTCTCGAACGCATGGAGAAGCCCGAAGTTGACGAGATCGACGGCATCGCTCCGGCCATTGCAATTCGGCAGAAGAACACCACTCGCAATCCGCGCTCGACGGTCGCGACCACAACCGAGTGTTACGACTTTCTGCGCCTGTTGTTTGCACGTGTCGGACAGACGTTCTGTCCCGATTGCGGCACGCGCGTGGAGAAAGACACGGTCGATCACGTAGCGGCGCGGATGCTCGAACTGCCGGAAGGCACGCGTTTTCTGATGATGTTCCCGGTGATCGCGGCGGGTGGCGGCGAGAACGCACTCAAAGAGCACCTCTTCGATTTGCGCAAGAAGGGTTTCACGCGGCTCTATCAGGGTGGGACAACATTTGAATTTTCAACGCCCGAGTCGCTGCTCGATATTGACTTCAACAAGCCTGTCTACGTCCTGGTTGATCGCATTGCACTGCATCCGGATATCCGGCAACGCTTAGTCGATACGGTTGAGATCTGTTATCGCGAAGCGCAGGAAGTGATCTTTCAAAGCCCCGGCGGCGAGCAGCTTCGCTTCAGCGAGCAGTTCACGTGCAAGACTTGCAATCGCGTGTTTCAGGAGCCGCAGCCGACGCTGTTTAGTTTCAACAGTCCGGCGGGCGCGTGCCCGCGTTGCCAGGGCTTTGGCAACACGATCGACTTCAGTCCCGATCTGGTGGTACCCAATCGATTGCTGACGATTGAAGAGGGCGCGCTCGAACCTTTCACCAAGCCCAAGGCGCGCGAGTGGTACACCGTGTTCAAGCGCGCGGCGAAAGATAGCGTGCGCTTCGATGTTCCGTTCTGCGACCTGAATAATGAAGAGCAAGAGACGGCCCTCGGCGGCGTGCGGCAGTTCTTTGATTTCCTCGAAACGAAGAAATACAAGTTGCACGTGCGCGTGTTCCTCAGCCGTTATCGCGGGTACGCGCGCTGCCCGGTGTGTCATGGGTCGCGGCTGCGTCCAGAAGCGCTGTACGTGCGAGTTGGCGGGCAGACCATCACGCAAGTTGTGGCGCGCAACATCGCGGCTGCATACGAATACGTCAATGAGCTCGAGCTCTCGCCGGAAGAAGCTTCGATTGCAGACAAGGTGTTGGTAGAAATCCGGCAGCGTTTGAAATTTCTAAACGATGTCGGTTTGGAGTATCTGACTCTCGACCGCCTCTCGTCCACGCTCTCGGGTGGAGAAGCGCAACGCATCCAGCTCGCGACGTGTCTGGGTTCGCGGCTCGTCGGTTCCTGCTACGTGCTCGATGAACCTTCGATCGGACTGCACAGCCGCGACACCGGGCGTTTGATTCACATCCTTCACGAGCTGCGCGATCTTGGCAATACCATCCTGGTGGTGGAGCACGATCCGGACGTGATGAATGCGGCGGATCACATCATCGACATGGGCCCCGGTGCGGGCGAGTTGGGCGGGAAGATCATCTTCGAAGGTTCGTACCCGCAGTTGCTCGATCGAAAGAATGCATCGTTGACCGGCCGTTACCTGCGCGGTGAACTGCAAGTCATTGCACCGCGGGAACCGCGTGCGCCAGATCCGCGCCGCATGCTGCACTTCTCCGGCGCGCGCCTGCATAACCTCAAGAATGTTGATGTGGAGATACCGCTGGAGCGCATGGTTGTGGTCACGGGCGTGTCGGGCTCTGGCAAATCCACTCTTGTTCATGATGTGATCTATCGCGCATTGAGTGGCGCGCCTGAAATGGAAGACGATGCGGAAGGTGGCGAAGCCGTGCAGAGCGGCTCACGGCTGAACTGCCGCCGGGTAGAAGGTACGTCACTGGTGCGCGAAACGGTGATGATCGATCAATCACCGATCGGCCGTACGCCGCGCTCCAACCCGATCACGTACGTGAAAGCGTTCGACATCATTCGCGGTCTGCTTGCCGCAACAAAAGAAGCCGAGAAGCGCAGCTATGGAGCGGGGCACTTCTCTTTCAACATTCCGGGCGGGCGTTGCGAGAACTGCCAGGGCGATGGCACCGTGACCGTGGAAATGCAGTTTCTGGCCGACGTGGAACTCATCTGCGACGAATGCAAAGGCACGCGCTTTAAGGCGAGCACGCTCGAGATCAAGTACAAGAACCGCAACGTGCATGAGATTCTGCAGCTCACCATTCGCGAAGCGCTGGAAGTCTTTCACGATACGCCGCGCCTGGTGAGCAAGCTGAAAGTATTGGACGATGTCGGTTTGGGTTATTTGCGATTAGGGCAATCCGCGACCACGCTCTCGGGCGGGGAAGCGCAACGCGTGAAGCTGGCGGCGCGCCTGGCGGATGCGAGCACAAGCAGCACGTTATTCATCTTCGACGAACCGACGACGGGCCTGCACTTCGACGACATTGCGAAGCTGCTCGCCGCTTTCGATCGGCTGCTTGAGGGCGGCGCGAGCGTGCTGATTATCGAGCACAATCTGGAAGTGATCCGCGCGGCGGATTGGGTGATCGATCTCGGCCCCGAAGGTGGCGAACGCGGCGGCAACATCGTCGCGACCGGCACGCCCGAAGACATCATGCGCGCGCCTGGTTCATACACCGGGCAATATCTGGCGGCGCTTGCGGCTCAACCGACATTATGAAAACTGCTTTCGTATTTCCCGGACAAGGCTCGCAGGTCGTGGGCATGGGCCGCAGCCTGGCCGAGGCTTTTCCCAGCGCGCGGCAAGTATTCGAACGGGCCGATGATGCGCTCGGCTACTCGCTGTCGAAGCTCTGTTTTGAAGGGCCGGAAGAGCAGCTCCGGCAGACTGAGTTCACCCAGCCCGCACTGGTGGCAGCTTCCACAGCGGCGTTCACGGTGCTCGAAGAGAACGGCTTTTTGCCTGATGTTGTGGCGGGCCATAGTTTGGGCGAGTACTCGGCGCTGGTGGCGGCACAGTCTCTGACGCTCGAAGATGCGCTGCGCATCGTACGCAATCGCGGCCGCTACATGCAGGACGCGGTGCCGCAAGGTGTAGGCGCGATGGCGGCAATCCTGAAGATGCCGGAGGCCGCACTACCGGGCGTGCTCGAGGCTGCCGCGGAAGGCGAAGTGGTGAGCGCCGCGAATCTGAATTCACCCGACCAGATTGTCATTGCCGGTCACGCCGGCGCCGTGGAGCGTGCGATGGAGCTGGCGACCAAGGCTGGTGCGCGCAAGGTAAAGTTGTTGCCCGTGAGCGCGCCGTTTCATTGTGCGTTGATGCGTCCCGCGCAAGAACGCCTTGCGCAGGAATTGAACGCGGCGCAGTTCGCCGATTTGCGTTTCCCGTTGATCAACAACTTCGAGGCAGCCGAGATCCGTAGTGGAGTTGACGCCCGCCGCGGCTTGTATGAGCAGATTCCGAACCCGGTGCGTTGGACGGCGTCGGTGCGCGCCATGGCTGCGGATCGCTACGTCGAGGTCGGACCAGGCGGCGTGTTGTGCGGGCTCATCAAACAGATTGTGCCGGGCGCAAGCACTCAGCGCTTTGGAGAAGCGGCCGAGTTGGAAGCGGTCAAAACGTTTTTGGCGCAGTTGTAATCAAACGCGCGCTGCGATTGTGGGTGATGTAATTGATCGCCCACTCGATCAACACCACCAACCGGTTCTCAAAACCGACAAGATACAGCAAGTGCACGAACAGCCAGGCGAGCCACGCGATGATTCCGCCGAACTTTAACGGCCCGATCTGCGCGGCCGCTTCTCCGCGTCCAATCGTCGCCAGACTGCCTTTGTCCCAATACTGAAACGGCTTGACCGGTTGTCCGGCCAGACGCGCGCGAATCGCTTTGCCCACATACGCGCCTTGTTGAATAGCAACGGGCGCAACGCCGGGCAGCGGTTTGCCGCCGTTCTGCACCGAGGCCATGTCGCCGATGACGAATACTTCCGGGTGGCCAGGGATCGTGAGATCCGGTTGCACGGGAACGTGCCCCGCGCGATCGCCAGTCAAGCCGAAGCGCTCGTTCACCACCTTCGACAGCGCGCTCGCCTGCACGCCTGCCGCCCAGATGACGGTCTTCGATTCGATGCGGGCCGAGTGATCCGGAAACTTCACCATCACGCCGTTCGCATCGAGTTCGGTCACGACGCTCTTCGTGTGAACCTGCACGCCCAGCTTTTGCAAAGCGTCCTGCGCTTCCGCCGAAAGCTTCGGATCAAACGGAGGCAGCAGTCGATCGGAACCTTCAATCAGATAGATATGCGATTGCCGCGGATCGATGCGACGGAAGTCATGGCGCAAGGTGTCGTTCGCAATTTCAGCAAGCGCACCTGCAAGTTCTACTCCCGTAGGCCCTCCGCCGACAATGACGAACGTCATCTGAGCCGCGCGTAACGTCGGATCATTCTCGCGTTCCGCAAACTCGAACGCATGCAGGATGCGGCCGCGAATTTCCGTGGCGTTTTCGATGGTCTTGAGCCCCGGCGCGAACTGCTCCCACTCCGGATGGCCGAAGTAGTGATGCGTTGATCCGGTTGCAATCACCAGTGTGTCGTAATCGCACGTGCCCCCATCAGCAAACGTGACGCGCTTGGCTGCCGGATCGATATCCGAAACTTCCGCCAGCAGCACCGATGTATTTTTCTGGCGATGCAGCACGTTGCGGATCGGCGACGCAATCTCGCCAGGCGAAAGTGCACCGGTCGCGACTTGATACAGCAAGGGCTGAAAGAGATGAAAGTTGCGGCGGTCGATGACGGTGACTGCCACGTCGGCTCTACCTAGTTGCTTTGCCGCGTTCAACCCGGCGAACCCGGCTCCAATGATCAGTACGCGATGCGCCATGAGCCGCTACTTGACCTTGCTCCATACGCGATCTTTGATCCAATGTGCGTCCCACCACTCCACGGGATTCACCTGCACGCCATCCACCTGCATGCTGTAGTGCAGATGATCGCCGCCCGCGAAACCGGTCTGGCCGCTGTGACCAATCTCCTGACCGCGCTTCACCATGTCGCCCTTCTTCACCGAGAAGGCGCTCATGTGACCGTAGATCGATTGCAGGCCGCCGCCATGATCGATCACGATGCAGTTGCCGTAGATGCCGAGGTTGTCTGCGAACACAACCTTGCCGTCATTCGCGGCGGGTATCGACCATGTGGCTCTTGTCGGCGAGATCGAAGCCGAGGTGCACTTGCTGATCGACCTTCTTGCCGTGATACAGATAGTTCCGCACATCCGCGAACTGCGCTTCGACGGCAGGTCCACCTGGTAGAACGCTTCGGTAAACAGAAAGTGGTCGGCCGTCTGTTTGCGCAAGTCAGCGATGGTCTGATTGTTCTGCGCGGCGCATCTCGCCGTTGATCTTCAAGAAACGCGCAAGCAAGTCGCCGGACTTGCTGTTGGGGTCGATCTGATTCACCAGCCGCTCCATCAACGCGTCGCTCGATGTCGAAGTCACGGGTCGCGAAACTTCTTCGGGAACAGCCGGTACGTGAATGTCGCGCGCGCCTCAGTGCCCGCGGGTTCGTCGCGTAGACAGTACGGTGCGACGTGCTCGTCCAGATCCCACGGATACGCGAACAACGAATAGCGCTGCCCGGGTGGCTCGGGATCGGAAAGCTGCCGAAACGTATACTTGCCGACCTTCACGCCGGAATCGGTCACATACCCGGTCGGCGTGAACGTCACCAACTCGGAGCCGCCCTGGTTGATGTAGTGCTGCTCACCATCGGCAGAGACATGCGGCGGCGTGAGATTCACCGTAACGGGATAGGTCACGCTGTCTTCGCTGCCGCGCAGATCGTTCGACTTCGCAGTGAACGTCAGCTTGGCGTGGCCGTCATGCAGCGCCGGGAACTTGTCCTTGCCGACCTTGACGGTGTACGTCTTGATGCCGCGACTCGTGACGAAATAAGCCGAGACGATGCTTCTTGAACTCAGCGTTGGTAATGGTTTGCGCTTTGCCGTCTTGCTCGAGCGTGGTGGCAGACGGCTGAATGCCGTGCGCATTCGCAACCGACAGTACATATGAGGTGTCACTGCCGATGACCTGCGGCGCGTTCGCCGCTGTGATGACCGGTGTCCCTCCCATCAGAAACAGCACGGCCGGAACGGCAACGATGAGCAGAACAACAACGACGAGAATGTATTTCACTTTTTGGTCCAGGTGTCGATCCAATCGATAAAAGTTTTGTACCAGAGCACGCTGTTCTGCGGCTTCAACACCCAGTGGCCCTCATCGGGAAACAGCAGCAGGCGTGAGGGCACTTTCTGAAGCTGAAGTGCGGTGAACAGTTGCAACCCTTGAGTGTAGGGCACGCGGAAATCGAGCTCACCATGAATCACCAGCGTGGGTGTCTTGAACTCCTTCGCGAACTGGCTTGGCGACCATTTGTCGTATGTCTCGGGGCTCTCCCAGGGCATGCCGCCAAACTCCCATTTGGGGAACCATAGCTCTTCGGTAGCGCCTGCTTCGCTGCGCAAATCGTAAACACCGGCGTGGCTCACCAGTGCTTTGAAACGCGTGGTGTGACCCAGGATCCAATCGATCATGTAACCGCCATAGGATCCGCCGGCAGCGGCCATGCGTTCCTTATCCACGTAGGGCAGGGCAGCCACGCGATCGGTCACGGCCATCACGTCTTCGTAAGCGCGGCCGCCCCAATCGGTGTTGATGTCATCGATGAACTTCTGTCCATAGCCGACGGACCCGCGCGGGTTGGGCATCACGACAACGTATCCCGCAGCAGCAAAGACCTGTGCGTTCCAGCGATACGTCCAACTCTGTCCCCACTCACCTTGCGGACCACCGTGGATCAGCATGAGCACGGGATATTTTTTCGATGGATCAAAGCCCGGCGGCTTGACGAGGAAGCTCTGCACCTGCGCGTCTTCGGCGCCTTTGGTATACAGCTCTTCGAGTGGCGCAGTGGGATGCGAAGCCAGCAATGCATCGTTGAAGTGAGTCAGCACCGCCGGCGCTCCACCTGTGGAATTGGCTCTCACAATTTCAATCGGCGAAGAACCGCTCTGACGGGTGAACACCATCGTTTTGCCGTCCGGCGTAAATTGCATATCGTCGAGCATGCTGTCACCGCTGGCGGCAATACGAATCGCGCCTCCGGTAATGCTGACGAACTGAATCGGTTGGCGGCCTCGATCGACGGCGGTGAAGAAGATGCGCTGCGAATCAGGCGACCAGGTGAAGCTGTTTACCCAGCGATCGAGCAGTTCTGTCAGCGGCGTCAACTTGCCCGTCGCGCGTTCGAGCAACACCAACGTGAAGCGATCGCTCTCATACCCGGCGCGGCGCTGTGAACGGTAAGCGAGATAGCGGCCATCCGGCGAATATTGCGGCGATGCATCATAGCCCGGGTTGGTGGTGATGCGATGCTCTTCGCCGCCATCGATCGGGATCACGAAGAGGTCGGTGTTGGTGCTGATTGCAGGTACTTCATCAGTGTTTCTGACGAAGCAGACTTCTTTGCTATCGGGCGAGATGACGTAATCATCCGGTCCACCGAGCGAGAACGGTGGCGCGTCGCTTTTACCCGGCGTGAGGTCCACGACCTTGCTATCGTCGAGCTTCATCGATAGCACGTGAGTGCGCCGCGCGCCTTGCCACTCGGTCCAATGCCGGTACAGCAGCGTGTCGTAGATATGCGCTTTCGGCTGTCCCTTCGCTGCCGCTTCGTGGCTCGCATTGCACGCATCGTCCGCGCCGCACTCGGGGTATACGGCGCTGGTGAACACGATGTGCTTTGCGTCTGGCGCGAGCGTCGCGCCATCGGCTTCGGACGACAGATTAGTCAGCGCGCGGGCGTTGTCGCCGTTGGAATCCATCACCCAGATCTGCGATGTTCCCCCACGCGTCGCGGTAAACAAGATGCGCTTCGAATCCGGAAACCAGCGCGGGCGGTCACCCTCGCCCAGTGACTTCGGCTCGCCACCGTTGATGGGAACGATATAGATCTGCTTGGGTTTCTTGTTCGCCGCCACATCCACTGTCTGGTTGACGAAAGCGACGGTTTTGCCGTCGGGAGAAATCTGCGGATCGCTCAACCGCGCTAATTGCAGCAGTGCGGCGGCATCAAAAGGTTGCGGCTGGGCAAGCAGCAGCGGTGCGCAAAACAGAACGGCGGCGAGACGCATAGTTGTGATTTTAGGGTATGTTTCGTGCGCGCAACAGATTTGTCGGGCTTATGTGCGCGAAGGGCCGGTGAACCGCGCCTGGAATCGCAGCCCATCGTCTTTCATCCAGATGTTATTAAACAGAACGTAAGCCGCCGACGCGTCCCTAAGCATTGAATGCAGTTCCGCGAGTTCCTCGTCGGAGTAGCGGTAATGGTAGCCGCCGCGGCCGTGAAGACGCCAGTACAGCGGCGTCCCGTAGAGCGATGTAGCTTTGAACGGATCGACGCAATGCAGCAGGTCGTGCTCAGCACAGATCTCGCGTACCAATGCATCGGGCCAGTCGCCGCGCGGCTCCCATGCGAGCTTCGCGTCGCCTCTTTCGACACGCTTGAAGAATGCGTGAATGTTTCGAACCGTCTCGCGATCGGGCTCCAGCGATGGCGGGCACTGAAACAGGATGACCTCCGCCCGCAATGCACGGGCGATCTCGGACGTGCGCTCCCACGCCAGCCAGACTTGCTCGGTCTGCTGAAACGCACCAACCAGCGGCAGTTCTTCGTCGGTAAGCTTCGAGCGCAGGCGCCGATAAGTCGAACTCGACGAGCGGTGCGTAATCAACTGCCACGCTTTCACGCAGAAACGAAAATCCGCCGGCGCCGCCGCGCGCCACTTCGACGCGAGCGCCAGCGACGGCGGCTCATAGAACGTGCTCTGAACTTCTACGACGGGGAAGTGCCCGAAGTACTTCGCCCGTCCCTCGCTCCAACCACAGCAGCCGACCAGCGGCGTCAACTACATGCCCTGGAGTTCGTCAGCGAGTTTGCCTGCCCCGTACAGTTTGCGCAGTGCTTCGATCATGCCGGCGCTATGAACGGCAACGGCGCGGTTGCGCTCGCCTTCATAGACAAAGTCACCAGCCAGCGATTCGATGTTGCCATCGAAGATCAGCCCGATCAGCTCGGCGTTTTTGTTGATCACCGGCGAACCGGAGTTACCGCCGATGATGTCGCAGCTCGAAACGAAATCGAGCGGCGTCGCAAGGTCCAGCTTGCTGCGGCCCTCCGAGATAACGCGACGGCAAGTAGAACGGGCCTGAGTTATCGAAGCTCGCGGCACGGTCATAAAGTCCGTAGAACGTCGTCTTGTAGGGTGCCTTGGTGCCGTTCATCGGGAAGCCTTCACGGCTGCGCCATAAGACAGCCGCAGCGTGAATGTCGCGTCCGGATACGAGCCCTTTCCGTAAACATCGAATCGCGCCTTGCCGAGCTTCTCGCCGGCCTCGGCCGTGACGCTCTCCACTTCGTCTTCTGTCTGCTTGATCAGTTGACGCGGACAGTGGGTCCATCGCGCGCGCCACCACGATCAGCGGATCGGTCGATGCCGCAACGGCTGCGGCGTCCGCCATCGAGTAGCTCCTTGCGGTATTTCGGGATCCGCCATGCTGCGTGTGATCGATCAGGGCCGAGGCGACCGCGTCCGGCGACTGGCCGTGCAGTCACAGCCTGGATCCACGGGTCCGATGCGCCCAGTTCAGCGATGGACAGCTCCAAAGCGCCGGCGATGCGCGCTTTTTCCATCGCCGGATACACGGGAGCGGGCGAGAACAGACGGTAACGTCAGCGATTCCAGTTGCGATTCATGGAAGCCGCGCAGCCGCTCGCCATCCGGCTTCTTCACTTCTGCAACGTACTGCACCAGGCTCGACGCGACTCCCGCCAGTTGCGAATCAATGCGGCGAAAGTACAGGCTTGAGCGGAATCAGCTGCTTGTCTTCTCGGCCGTCCGCTATCCTGGTCCCACGCGTCGCCGTACGCGCGCTACCATTCTGGATTGGCCGATCACCTTCTGCCGGAAGTCCGCCTCTTCCTGCTGCTTCTTCGCAAATCACGGCCGGATCTTTCAGCCCGCGAGTGCGCGCCGATCGTAGGCCTTCTGCGAATTCTCCAGACCGAAGATCAGCGTGGTCGCCTGACGCGCCTGTTCGGGGCCCGCGCGCAGAGTATTTCTTCGAGCACCGCGATCGCGATGATTCAAGAAGCGCAGGATGCTGCGGCTCGATCAGATCGCGCTCAAGCGTGAGTTGCGCAACGGTGTCCTGGCGCTGCGTGGAGCCGGGGTGACCGGACACGAATACCAGTTCGTTCGTCCGCCGCGCCCTTCGCGATTCCACTTCAGATAGTCTTTCGTGACGAGCGGCTTGCCGTTGTCGTAGACGCGGAACAACGCCATGTCGAGGTCGTAACGCGGATAAGTGAAGTTATCGGGATCGCCGCCGAAGAACGCAGCCTGCTGTTCCGGCGCGAACACCAGGCGCACGTCGGTGTACTTCTTATAGCGATACAGCCAGTACTCGCCGCCCTGATACAGCGTCACGACGTCGGAGCGCAACCCTGTGATTTCCTGCTTTCGTTCTCGATCTGCGCGATCATCGCCTTGCGCGCCGTGAGCGCGTCCTTCTCGATTCGAGCCCGGCTTGATGCGCCGCCTGCACGCGCGGAGTCACGTTCTCCATCGACATCAGAACGTTCACTTCCAGATCGGGCGACTTCATCTCCTTCGTCGGAAGTAGCGGCGTAAAAGCCGTCCTTGATGTAGTCGTGTTCGGGAGTTGAGTTCTTCTGCAGTTGCCCGCGCGCGACGTGATGATTGGTCAGCAGCAGACCGTTCGGACTGACGAAAGATCCCGAGCCGCCGTCGTTCAGACGCACGCTCGAAAGCCGCACATGATCCAGCCATTGCTGCGTCGGTGTGAAGTGATAGCGCTCCTGCAGCAGCTTGGTCGGAGGATTATCAAAAGTCCACATGCCCTCATCGGCAAGCGCTGCAGTAGAAAATAGGGTGAAGGCAAAGCACACTAATCGGGCTGGTCGTTTCAGCAAAGCAAAACTCCTGTTCTTAGTGGCTATTCTAACAATGGCTACTTCACAGACGTCAGGTACGCAATAATTTGCCAGCGTTGCGGCTCCGGCAAGTGCGCGAAGGAGGGCATCCCACGCCGCTGGTCTCCGTTGCGTAGAACCCATTGGAGCGCGCCAGCTTCGGCAGGCCTTCCGGCAAGATGAATGAGCGGAGGTGCTGGAGAGATCCCCAACCGGTCCGCGCCATGACACGCGGCGCACTCGCGTTGATAGAGTTTTCGCCCAGCTCTTACCGCGCTCGTATCTTTTTCGTAGGGGTTCGCAGCAGAGCGAAACTTCTGTGGAACCTGCATCAACAGGCTTTGCGAGGCGACCAGCGAACCGACAGCTAGTGCCCATATGATTACTCGCCTCACGGACGAGCCCCCCGCAGCAAACGGCGAAATTGCTGCAGTTCATAAGAGACTCCTATACGAAGCAGAAATCGCGCACTCGATTCCGTGACACCAAAGGCAGGCGACACACGGAATTTGGTGCCATTGTTGAGCGTCCACGAGTATCGTCGGTGCAACATAGTGCGATGTATCATGCAGTCCGAAGCTCTCATGCTCGCCTAGCCCGCCGTAAAGTTCCACACCGGCTTGGAGGTTCTCCGGGCAGAGGTTGCAACTTTCCCGGTCTCGCCAACATCGCTAACGGACGGCTCACACCGACCGCATATCCAAACTCGTATGGCGCATGCGTCAGGTTCTTCTCGGCGATGAAGTTTTCCGCCATGGTCCAGCCTTTCACGTGGCTGCTCAAAATAAGTTTGGCTTCCACTTCGCGCTTCTTCTCAGCGCGAGCAACGGCGTTGGGCTCGGTCAAATCGGTCTCACCGTCGTGCCCGACAATTTCCAGCAGCGACTTGTCGGCGCCGTTGATATCCTCAAATTCGACGTAGAGGACGGGGTTGATCCAGTGTTCACGAGATAGAAGCCGGAACCGATTTTCGAAACGGAAACCGGTATAGACACTGCTCTCCGCGGGAGGTGGTTTGACCGTCAAGATAAAGTTCGCTCGTCCACCAGCCTTTCACGCCATATTCGAACTCGAGCACCGTCGCCGCAAAACGATTGCCGTCTGCCGGCTTGGCCAGCAGACCCTTAGTGGCGAGTTCAAGATTGCCCGGTTCTTCCATTCCGGTGCGTGTAAGTGATGAAGAATGGGCCTTCGGCGGCTGCGATCGGCAACACGGAAAGCAACAGCCCGGAAATCAACGTTGAAAAATGCAAAACACACGTCTCCTCGGTGCATGAGCCGTGCGGGTGGGACCGTGTCTACAATGAAGAGGTCGCGCGCCCGAAACGGCTCACGGCAGTAACGGCGCTTCCGGGACTCGGCCAAAAGTGGACCGGAGGCGCCTTTCTATTTAAACCGCGATATTAGCATATTGGACTGTTTCGGTCCTAGATCAATTCAGCGCGCGGCACGATGCAAGACACTACTCGTGATCTGACCAGAACGGGCCGTTGTAGTGGCCGATCACTGATCGGCCAAAAAGCCGTAATGTGCGGGACAGTGTCGCTGGCGGAGAGAGAGGGATTCGAACCCTCGATAGAGTTTCCCCTATACACGCTTTCCAAGCGTGCGCCTTCAACCACTCGGCCATCTCTCCGGCTTGAGGGAACGGGAGTTTTCAGATTAACACGCTACTGTTTGATGACCGTGCCGTCGCGCCGGCGTACTTCGCCCCAGCCGCCGTTGAGCTTTGCGCGCTCGCCGCGTTCGCGAGCCGAAGGGAAACTTGGCGGCCACCTTCTCGTCCACTTCCATGCCCCAGCCCGGCTTTTCGCTGACATACATATAGCCGTTCTGCACCTCGGGGCAGCCCGGAAAAATGGACTGCGTGTTGGTCGTTGAACGGCGAGTATTCCTGGATGCCGAAGTTGTAACAGACCAGGTCGAGTGTCAGATGCGCGGTGTGGCCGACCGGCGAAACATCGCCCGGTCCGTGCCACGCCGTCCGCACGCCGAACATCTCACCGAATGCGGCAATCTTTCTGCAGGGCGTGAAGCCGCCGGCTTGCGAGACGTGGATGCGGATGTAGTCGATCAGGCGCTCGGCGATCAGCGGCGTCCACTCGTGCGGGCTGTTGAACAACTCGCCCATCGCGATCGGCGTGGTGCATTGCTGACGGATCTGCCGGAAGTAGTCGATGTCTTCGGGCGACAGCGCATCTTCGAGAAAGAACAGGTGATACTTCTCGGCCTCTTTCGCAAACATGCACGGCCTGGTGTGGCGAGACGCGCTCGTGCACGTCGTGCAGCAGTTCCACTTCTTCGCCCAGCTGCTGTGCGGCACACTTCGAACAGCTTCAATGCGCGGCGGATGTAGGGCGTACGTCTCGAAGACCGCACCGTTCGTGCAGCGCGCCGCTCTTCGGTGCGGCGCCCGGAGCCGACGCCGTAACCCGCCATCCCGGCACGCCCACCTGCACGCGCACATGGCGAAAACCGCGCTCCATAAATTGCTTCGCCTGGTCGATCGTTTGCTGATAATCCGCGCCCGACGCGTGCGTGTAGCAATCCGCGGCTTCGCGGCACTTTGCCGCCCACCAATTGATAAACCGGCATGCCAGCCTGCCGGCCTTTGATGTCCCACAGCGCCTGGTCAACGCCGCTGATCGCGTTGTTGAGGACCGGCCCGTTCTTCCAGTACGAACTGTCGTAGCAGGACTGCCAGATATCCTCGATCCGGTCTGTCGCCTTTGCCGATCAGAAACGGCTTGAGGTAGCGTTCGACCGCGGGCTTGACCAGATCCGCACGTTGCGTGAACGTGGCGCAGCCGTAGCCGTAGAGGCCGTCCTGATCCGTCGTGATCTTCACGACTGACAGACGCACGCCGGCGGGTTCCGTCTCGATCACGCTGATGTCTTTGATCTTCGGCGTGCTCATGCCACGCGTGGCACGCGCGGCTACTTCTTGGGCCTTCTGTTCACGAGGGGTGAGCAGGCCGGCGGCGCCCAGCGCGCTGGCCTTTAGTATCTGGCGGCGATTCATTTTAGCGCTCCGAGTGCTTGACTAAATTGCGCAAATTTTCGAGACTCTTTTGGATCTTGCTTTCGCGCCGCACCAGATAAACGACGTAGGCGCCGATTAACAGCCATGCGGCAGCAAGTCCATAAAACAGAAACAGAAAATTACGAGATTCAATCATGAGGAACGCTGATTATATCGCTAGACGGCGTGAATCATGCGGCGCATGGAATCGATCTCGCGCTGCACATGCTCTTGCCGCAAACGGACCATCACCAGCGCCGTCGCAAGCAGCACGAACGCAAGCCAGTTGAGCAACAGCGGCGGCCAGTACGAAGGATCAAACTTGCCGGTCGTCAATACCGGCGAGGGATGCTGCGTGCGGAACCACTGGATGGAGAAATAGACGATCGGAACGTCGGCAAATGCAAAGATCGAGAGCACGGCAGAAAGGGTGGCGCGTTGCGTAGGGTCTTCGATCTTCGGGCGCAACGCAAGGTAACCGACGTACAGAAGCCAACACAGGAACATGCTGGTGAGGCGCGCGTCCCAGGTCCACCAGATGCCCCATTGATTGCGTGCCCAGATGCTGCCCGTCACCAGATTGACCGATGCGAAAGCAACGCCCACTTCGGTTGCCGCGACTGCGAAAGAATCGAACCCGAACTTCTTGGTGAACAGAAACAAAATGCTTCCGATGAGCGACAGAAAGAAAAGCAAAAACGCTGTAAATGCCGCTGGGACGTGGAAGTAAATGATGCGGAAAATGGCGCCCTGCTGTTCTTCATCAGCGATGTTGAGCAGAATGGTGTGCAGGTTCCAGGCGATCAGCACCGTCGCGGCAATGCTGAGCAGGTAGATTGCTTTTTCACGCATGTTTCTATCGTAGTGCAGATCGCGGGCTGCAATCTAAAACAACCGCTTGCCGGCGGCCTAGCCCGATCAGAGGCGCGACGAAAGGGAGCGCATTCGCTCCAGGCCCAGCGGTGCCGAATGCGTGGCTCTCACCTCCGCGCGCTCTCTCTTACCCCTCATCTGTCTCTTCAACCAGCTTCTCCACTTTGATGCGATAGATGGCCATCTTGCCGTGGCGGTCGCTCATGAAGAGGACGCTTTGGCTATCGGGTCGAGAACGAGGTTGTACTTTGGCGGGGGCGGAGCAGTGGTGTTCGCACAGGGAAAACTCCCGGTTGGTGACACGCAGCAAGAGCAGCACGTAGGGCGAACTCTGATTGCGGCTGGCCCCAACGAAGACGGAGCTATCTGCGTTGCCGCTGAAGCCTGCGAAGTTGCTGGTTTTGCCGATCAGCTTGTCTTCGCCAGACTCCGGTGTAAATTCGCGCAGTGTGACTAACTTCGACTTATCGGTGGGCGCGGCTAAGTACTGCAAGGTGGACGCGGTCTGGGACCACAAAGCCTGTGCTGCTTCGGCCGTAGGGAGACGCTGCGATTTACCTTGCGCGTCACACAAATACAAGCTTCCGTTCATCCGATACAAGAGTTGCGCGTGTTTGGGACGCCACTGTACATCTTCGATCTGCCCCGGCGCTTCCAGCAGTGTTCGTGCGGATACGTCGCCCGACTTTCTCGACATCGCGAGCAACTGAAGCTGCGATTTGCCGTCACGGAACTCTGCATAGGCTGCGGTCAAACCATCACTGCTGAGGCTAAAGCCTTGGGGACGCGCAGCGCCATCACTAATCTGGTGGAGCGTCTTCTCTGCACCGCCGCTGGCCGGAACTGTCTTCAGCACCGGCCCATCGAAGAACAGCAGACTGCGTTCATCCGGAGTCAGCGTTACGGTCGCGGGATCAACCGCCGCCGAGTTGCTTAAGACGCGCCACTCGAAGCTCTTCAGATCCATCCGGCAGACCTGCATTGAGCCCGTGCGGTCACTGCTGAAGACGCAAAACCCCTGACGCCGGCTGATCGATCGCTGTTGCGGAGGCGGTAAAAGACTGCTGTACGTGGGCTCCGTGAGGCGCACCAACTCCAGTTCCGTCGCCGGGTCGGAGAAGCGCTTTGCTGCGGGCGCAAGCGTGCGCGATTGCGCATACAGCAGCCCAGCACTTGCTAATCCGAGGAAGCCGCGGCGATGGATCAAATCACGAAGCGGCACAGAAAGACACGGGTCCCGAAAACGGTTTGCGGTTAATGACTGGCCTGATAGTGCATCTTCAGCATGTCCAGCCCGAAGTCGCCATCGAAATCGCGCCAGACGCTGTGGATGTGATTGGCGTTGTTCTGCGTGTCGTCGTACTCAATCAGAAACGCGGGTGTCTGCACGCGGTAGTAGTGCGGAGCGCCCACTTCGCCTCCGCCGGCCCACGCGA
Organism: Bryobacterales bacterium; assembly: GCA_963792655.1. Taxonomy (GTDB): domain Bacteria; phylum Acidobacteriota; class Terriglobia; order Bryobacterales; family Bryobacteraceae; genus DOZZ01. The sequence continues at coordinate 22,496 of CAWBWU010000002.1, read as the reverse complement.
AGTAAACGTTTTTGCCCGCAGCTTTGAACTTATCCATGCGCGCTTGAGCCATCTGCTCCGGCACGTTGTCGGCATACACTTGCACCAGGCTGGCCAGCAGTTCCATCTGATGCGCGTTCATCTGGTTGCCAGGAAGTCCCGAGGGCTTGCCCTCGATTGCAGCTTTGCGCGAGTTGAACGTGATGATGTCTTTGTAAGCGGTGCCGTCGACAAGACAGACTTTCTTCTGCTGCTCAGTCAGCGATTGAAAGAGTTCACGCCCGCTGTCTTCCTCGTTCGCCAGCACACGCAAACCGGCGCGTGGACCCTCAAGTACCTTGGCGGGATTTGCGCCGAAGAAGCTGGGCGCATCGACTACCTTGCCATTCACGATCGTGTAGTTCTGGCTCAGGTGGTGGCCTTCCACACGATAGCCCCACGTGCCGTCCTTCGCCGGCTTGCCGAAGATGCTGAAGTAATACTTGTCCGGATTGCGCCGCTCGCCGTTGTCCTTCTCCATGATGCGAAGAATGTCGTCGAGGCTCATGATCGTGTGCGCCTTGATCGCGCCTTCCTGACTGAGACCAGCGCTCAACAACGCTTCAGCCAGATGCTTCTGCGGCATCGACATCTCGCGCAGCGGCAGACCCATACGTTCTTTCGGGATGAAGTGCCAGTTCATGCGCTCTTCGCCCGCAAAATCCATCGTGGCCTTGGCGCGTTCTTCCGGAGTCAACGAGTCCAGAAAATGATTGGCCGCGTCAGCCATTACGTTTGCGGAGTTGGTGTGGTGATAGGCAGCAATCAACAACACGCCACAGGCAGACAGTGCGGCAGTGCGTACCAGCAGGGATCTCATGTTTTGACCTCCAGACAGTATATGCCCGCGTGCCGCGGCCGGTGTTGATGACTTAGAAAAGGAGGTCGCTGCTGCTGTGCGTGGACGCGGCTTGCACCAGCGGAGTCTTCGCGAGGAAGCGATAGGGGTTGACCGGGATGTTATTCATCCGGACTTCGTAGTGCAGGTGCGGGCCGGTTGAGCGTCCAGTGCTGCCGACTGCACCGATCGTATCGCCACGCCGTACCTGCTGGCCTTCGATGACGTCGATCTCGGAGAGATGCGCGTAGTACGTGACGAACCCGTTGCCATGATCGACAACGACAAGATGGCCGTAACCGTTGATGCCGCCGAGTTGAATCACTGTGCCATTCGCGGCCACGTGGACAGGCGTGCCGCTGGGAGCGGAGATGTCGACGCCGGCATGATACGCGCCTTCACCCGAGAATGGATCGTTGCGCTGCCCGAACGAACTAATCAGGCGTCCTTCGACAGGCCACTCACCAGGCATACCGTCGTTCGCATCGGGCGACGAGAAGATGCCGATGGTGTGGCCTACGTGGGCGTACGACGTGATTGCGGAGGAAATCGTATTCCTGCAGCGACTCCGGCATTGACGGAGCGAGCCGCGACTCGCTTGCGATATCCGCCGTGCCTTCGACTTCTTTTTTGAATCCGTAAGCGACCGAAACTTCTTTCGCGAACATCTGCAAACTCGCGAGCTGTTCGTGAGTCTGCCGCTCGCGTTTCTGCAGATTCTGATACCGCGCCCGCAGCGATTCCGTCTCGTTTCTCAGCGCGTTGTAGCCCGCGACCTTCCAAGCCATGCGAGCGTAGCTGGAGACAAAACCCATCGTGGAAAACGCGCCAAACACCGCGAGCAACAGCACTCCATATACAACTGTGTAAGGAATGTGAATGCGCCGCAAACGGCCATGGAGAGAATGCGCGAGAACCAGGATGAAATAATTTTGCTTCACTAAGAACCTAAGTGTTCGCGCGTAGAAACGATAGCCCAAGAAATGAGGGCGCGAACAGTGGTACGAGAGTCTTTGAGGTCTTAGGTTACCCAATGCCGGAAGTTGCTGTCAAGGCTGGCGGCTGCTACCATCCGGCTTTGAATCGTAGTGTTCCAGGGCGGCATTTCCTTCGCAATCTCATCGAGCGGCGCTCGCTTTTATGGCAATTGGTGGAGCGCGATTTCCGCCAGCGCTACGTGGGCTCGGCAGCGGGCTGGTTATGGAGTTTGATTCAGCCGCTGGTGCTGCTCATCAGCTACACGTTTATTTTTCAACTTTGCCTGCATCAGAAACTCGATCCCGGCGAAGTCACCACGAATTATCCGATGTTCCTCTTTGCGGGCATGCTGCCGTGGCTGCTGTTTAGCGAGAGCGTCACGCGTTCCGCGTCGTCCATGGTCGAACAATCGAACCTGCTGACCAAGACCGTCTTTCCGGCGGAGATGCTGCCTGTTGCGATCTTTCTATCGACGATGATCAGCCACGTGCTCGCCATTCTTCTGGCTATCGCGGGAGCGCTGATCTTTCTGCATCACATCAGCTTGTCACTGCTTTATCTGCCGCTTCTGGTATTGCCAGTCGCGCTATTTACGATTGGGCTGGCATGGATCGCCGCAGGGTTTCAAGTCTATTTGCGCGATACCGTGCAGGTGTTGACGGTCATTCTGACGTTCTGGTTCTGGATCACGCCGGTCTTTATCAGTGAGCGCCGCTACGATGCGAAGCTGCATTTTTTGTTGACGCTGAATCCGCTGAGTTATCCGGTGCACGCGTACCGGCAGATGTTGCTGGGGACGTTTCAGCCGCGCATAAGCGATCTCGCGTGGAGCATGGCTCTGTGTGGCGGGATGTTCTTGCTGGGCGCGTTCGCGTTTCGTTATTTGAAACGGGGTTTCGCGGATGTGCTTTAAGGAGACTGTTTGTGTACGCGCGGCACGTTTCTCGTGTGTGATCACGTGCCGCGCGCGTTAACAAGCGGGCCTTACGTTCGCTCGCGAAGCGTCTCCGGGTCCCACTTGCACATGCGCTGTTCGAAGTAACTCAGGTTCGATAGCAGTGCCGGACCTGCGGCGCGGAACCCGAACACGGGATCTTCCACCACCGGCTTGCGCGTACGTACGGAGTTGATGAAGTTGCGGTGATGGTCGACGTGATCACTGTATCCGGGCGGCGGCAGATATTTGTCTTCGCTCTGCGGCCGCATGCTGTCGGCGTTCGCGTTCTGTCGCGGGTACTCCTCGCGATACTTCTTCATGTACGCCTGCTGCTGCGCTTTCGAGAAAGTATCGATGGTGAAGCCCGGCTCCGGTGATCGTGGATGCTTGCTGACCGTGACACCGCTGCCGACCGTCATGATGCCGTCCGATCCGATGAACGTGAAGCCGGAGTTTTCGTTCGAGCCGTCTTCGAAGTTCACGCGCAGCGACAAGTTGAACGCCGGATGCTGCGCTGTTTTCGGATAATCGTAAAGCCCCAGCAGCAGGTCCGGCACGTCGCGTCCGTCGTTCCAGAAGTAGTGGCCGCCCGTAGCGTAAACGCGCGTAGGCCCGATCGCTCCCGTGATGAAGTGCATGCCGCTGAACAAGTGAACGAAGAGATCGCCGGCGACACCGGTGCCGTAGTCGCGATAGTTCCGCCAGCGAAACACGCGCGTGGCATCGAACGGCCGTTTGGGCGCGCGGCCCAGGAAGCGGTCCCAGTCGACCGTAGCGGGCGAAGCATCGAGCGGGATGGAGTATTGCCAGGCGCCGATCGCGGAGTTACGATCCCACCAGGCTTCCACCATGTTCAATTCGCCGATCGCACCTTCTTTGAGCAGGTCCTGCGCCTTCTTATAAACCACGCTCGACACGCGCTGGCTGCCGACCTGCAGAATGCGATCCGACGCCTTCCAGGAATCGATCACCGGCTGCCCGTCGTCGAGATGCTGCACCATCGGCTTCTCGAGATAGATGTCTTTCTTCGCAGCGATCGCATCGCGCGCAATGCGGGAATGCCAGTGGTCGGGCGTGGCGATGATCACAGCATCAATATCAGGGCGCGCCAGCACTTCGCGATAGTCACGCGTGGTGAAGACATCGTTCCCGAACACTTCTTTGGCGTGAATCAAGCGGCCGTCGTAAATGTCGGATACCGCGACCAGCTTCACGCCGTCGGCGGCGAGCGAGGAGTGCGTGTCGCCCGTGCCTTGTCCCCCAAGCCCGATGGTTGCGATATTCACCTGATCGTTGGCGGATCGCTTGCGGGTTTGGGCGCTACCAAGTTGTGCGGCCACTCCGGCCGCCGCAGATGCTTTCAGAAAATGCCGTCGAGTACTGGACATGGTTGACGATTCTATCGCTGATTGGCTGCGACTGAAGCAGCCCAATAGGCGCGATGGCCGATGTAATCCGGATCGGGTAAGTTCGCGAGGATCACGCGGCGCAGTTCCAGCGCGTCAACCTCGCCTTGTTTTTGATAGATGACCTTGCCGCCCGGCGCGATCACCATGGTGAAGGGCACCCCCGCCTCCCACTTGGCATCGAACGCGGCCTGCATCGCGTAAGTGTCGTCGGATGCGAACTGTAGATTCTTGCTGGTGGCATGCTGCTTCTCAAGTGCTTTCACTACACCTGGGCGTTCGTCCGGCAAGTTCGTCGCCACCGTGATCAGATCGAAGTCGCGGCCTTTGAACATGCGATAGGTGGTTTCCATATCGGGGAACTCGCTGATGCAGGGGCCGCACCACGTTGCCCAGAAATTCACGAGCAACACCTTGCCTGTGTTGTTTGCGCGCAAGTCTTTCAAGTCTTTGATCGTCGCGTCCGACACGCTCACTGGTTGTGCTTCGATTTTCTGCAGTTCTTCGGCGCGGCCGGCGGCTTTCGATTTCCACTTCGTCGAGCATCCGAACACTCCGGTGTGCGAAACGGCTACGGGCTGACCGGCAATCATGGCATCGAGCGCCGCGCGTGCGTCCTGGGTCTTGACCAGTGATTCGCGCTGGCTGTTGTCGATACGCCCTTCATAGCGAAGCTTGCGCTCCTGATCGAACAGAAAAATATGCGGCGTTGCTTTGGGGCCGTAAGCGCGAGAGACCGACTGCGTGTCGCCATCGTACAGATACGGAAAGTTGAAATGCCGGTACGCGGCGCGAATCTTCATCTCTTCCGGACTATCGCTGACGTCGGTGTAGCCGAGCTCACTCAAGCGCACGGCCGTCGGATCGTTGGGTTCGATCGCGATCAGCTTCACGCCTTTGCTTTGATAGTCGTCGGCCAGCTTCTTGATGCGGCCTTCATAGAGCTGTGCAGTCGGACAGTGATTGCAGGTGAAGACAATCGCCAGGATTTTGGCGGATGAGTACTCCTGCAGCGTGTGTACCTTGTCGTCAATGCCTTTCAGAGAGAAGTTTGGGGCAGGGGAGCCGACCGCGAGCGTGGGGTGCTCGTCATCGGCCGCAAGAAAGGTAACTGAGGAGAGAACAAAGAGTGCGCAGGCGAGCAGGCGGACCATGCAGATAGCGTATCGCGCCCAAAGCGCCCGCGCATGGCTACTTGCTATCGGTACCGGTTGACGGGCTGGCCGCCGGCGCCGGGGTAGCTGCGGGTTTGCTTTCGCTCTTCGTGGATTCGGTGCTGCCGCCGGACGCTTTGTCGGACGAGCCGCTCTCACTCGAGGGCGAACTGCTGTTGGACTTTTTGTAGTCGGTGATGTAGAAACCGCTGCCTTTGAACTGTAACGCAGAAACACTAATGAGCCGGTGGACGGGGCTCCCAGTCGACGGGCACTCTTCGTGTACGGTCAATGTTTCATCCGAGAACCGCTGGAGTTTCTCAAAATTCTGGTTACACGCGTCGCAGTGGTACTCGTACAGAGGCATTCGATTGATGGCTTCCTTTACATGATTTTAACAGCCGGGCGCTAACGATCGTCCGCGGCTAACGTATTACTGGCATGAAGATCTTGATCGGCACACTGGCACTGGCGGCCGTAGCACTGACCGGAACCCAGGTACGCCACGCCGACTGCTTCCGCTATTATTTCTCGTCGATGGGCAAAGCGGACGCCAGCATCAACCCGGTGCAGCGCGCGCTCTTCAGTCTGGTGCTAGCCCAATCCAACCACCCGGAAAAGAAAATGGGGCCGAGTGGTCATCCCACTCCGCCCCATAAAAAAGCCTGACTGATTGGTTCTTAACGCTTGCGCGTCACAGGCCGTTTGCGCACTGCCGGCTTTTCGGGCGTCTGCGGCACGGGCCAGCCTTTTAGATCGCTCTTCGCTACTTCGAAGGTCATCTGATAAGGCTCTTTCTGGAATGACTTCGGCACGCCCTTGAACGACAACATCGTGCCCGGGTCAGCCTGGCCCTTCAAAGGAGTTTCGAACACCAGCACAGCGTCCGCCGTGTTGCCGTCAATCGCGACCTGCAGTTCTTTGGGGCCGGCTTCCGGGGTAGCACTGATCAGGCGGCCTTTGAACTCGGTCGGAATCTCGGTGTCCTTCACCTTGGTGTTGAAATATTCCGAGCCGTTGTCGGCAATCACCGCGGCTTTCAGGTTGCGCCAGAGCGCGACATCCGGGTGCTTCGCGTTGAAGTCCGCCTCGCTCAGGTTTTCTTCCTTCTGGATGTCGACGACGCTCTTGATGCGGAAGCCTGCAGGCGGCAAAGCGGCTGATGCAACCTGAGTCTTCAGATCAGGCAATCCGGTCTCGTCACCGTGCCAGTTGACATAGGCCTTCTTCAGGTAGTCGTCAGCAGCCTTTTTACCTTCGGGCGTCAGCGCGCCTGGGCCGGTAACCGAAGCCGCGCGGGCAAACTCGTAAAGTGCTTCGGGCGTGCGGTTCAGATCTTTTTGAAGCAAAATCACCGAGCCCAGCCAATACGACAACTGCGCCATATCGCCATTGATGCCGAGTGCCTGCTTGTACTGCGCTTCGGACTCAGGATAGTTCTTGTTCTGCATCGCCACCCAACCCAGCGTGGTATGCGCCTGCTGTTCGATTGCGGTGCGCGCCTTCGTCCAGTCCGCATCGCTCACTGTCGCCGGTTTGGCTTCGGGCGAGAACGCTGTTTGCAGGTTGTCGAGCAGCGCCTGCGCCGCCGTTTGCGCTGCGGTCAACTGTTCGGGAGTCGGCTTCGTCTGCGCTAGCGCGCCCGAAGCAATCTGGTTGTTGGCCTGCATCACCGCCAGCAGCCGCTCGGACTTGAAGTCGGAATCAGGATACTTATCTGCCCATTGCTTCAGAAGCACGAGCTTCTTGGCCGGGTCCGGTTCTTTCTGGGCAGCGGTCAGGATGTCGTATTCACCCTGGTCTTTCACTGCCTTCTTCTTAGTTGCATCGCCTGCCGCCGGGGCGGGGGCGGTCTGCGCGTATGCCAACGGCATCGATAAGGACGCCGTTAGAGCCAAACCAAAAACTGCTTTCGACAATCGAAGAAACACTTGCCGCCTCCTGAGATAACTAGCTGGATAATACCTGATTACTATGGATCACGCCTCGGGGATTCAGCGCAGAACGGCTGGACATTCCAGCCCCCAGACATTGCGGAGTATAGCCGAACCCATACTCCCTCGCAACTGAATGACGTGCACGGGTTTGGCTCGGTTTCGGCACGGAATGCAAAGCGCCATTGTGTTAGAATCGCGCAGCTTGCATGCGCTGGGCTGACCTCGGGATCATTGTCATTTATCTTTTGGGTGTTACTTGGTTTGGAGCCAGGTTCCGCAGCGGGCAAAGATCTCTGCAGGACTATTTCTTAGGCGGACGCAACACACCCTGGTGGGCCATTGCGCTGTCTATTGTCTCGGCCGAAACCAGCACCTTGACGATCGTCGGAACCCCGGCCCTCTCGTTCGCCGGTGACTTCCGCTTTCTGCAAGTGGTCCTTGGCTACCTGCTGGCGCGCATTGTCATTTCAACCATTCTGCTGCCCCAGTATTTCCGCGGCCATCTCTACACCGCATACCAGTTGATGGACCGCCGGTTCGGAGGCAACGTCCGCCGCGTCACGGCCGTGATCTTCCTGATTACCCGCTCACTGGCCGAGGGCGTCCGCGTTTTTGCGGTTGCCATTGTGATCTCGATCATCCTGGGCACCGGCGAAACGGTGTCGGTCATCCTCATCGTGGCGCTGACGCTGTTCTATACGTTTGAAGGCGGGATGACCGCAGTGATCTGGACGGACGTGGTGCAGATGGGCATGTACGTCGTTGGCGCGGCCCTCAGCCTGTTCGTGATTCTTGGCAAGATTCCCGGAGGATGGCAGCACGTCGCGGCAGTGGCGGACGCGGCGCACAAGTTTCGGGTCTTCGATTTCAGCTTTAGCTGGTCGCAAGAGTTTTTCGCGAGGTCGTATTCCTTCTGGGCCGGCGTACTCGGCGGATGTTTTCTGACCACAGCAAGCCATGGCACCGACCAATTGATTGTTCAGCGGCTGCTGAGCGCGAAGAGCGAAGGCCAGAGCCGCGCTGCGCTGCTGTCGAGCTGGGTGGTGGTGTTTATTCAATTCGCGCTTTTCCTGCTGATCGGCGTAGTTTTGTTCGTCTATTACAAAGACAATGGGATCGCGAGCCCGCAACCGCTCGATCGCGTGTATCCGAAATTTGTCTGGGAGATGCTTCCGCCCGGTGTGGCTGGGCTTGTCATGGCGGCTATTCTTGCTGCGGCTATGGCGAACTTGAGCGCTGCGCTGAACTCGCTCGCGTCGACCACCGTGATCGATTTCCCGAAGATGTTCGGCGCAGCAACAGCGGACAATGCCGAAACGCAAATGCGCCAGGCGCGTTGGGCGACGGTGGCATGGGGAGCGGTTCTGGTCGGCATTGGCCTGGTGGCCAGTCACTGGGGATCGGTGCTGGTGTCGGGGCTTTCGATTGCATCCGTGACGCTAGGTCTGCTGCTGGGTGTGTTTCTGCTGGGCGTGTTGACGCGCAGGCCAGGGCAGGGCGCCGCAATCACGGGAGTGGTCGTGGGTCTTGCGGTTATTCTTTATGTGACCAAGTTCACCCATATTGCGTTTACCTGGTGGGTGCTCATCGGTAGCTTGACCACGCTAGGGGCTGGTTACGTGAGCTCATTTCTGTTCAGGAGAAATGCATGACAGAGTTACGGCGCGTTCTGGGGCTCTGGGCCGCCATCGCGATCGTGATCGGCACGGTGATCGGCAGCGGTCTGTTCCGCGTGCCTCAGACCATGGTGCAGAACGTGGGCACCGTCGGTTGGGTCTTTGCCGTGTGGGTCGCGGGCGGTGTGCTGAGCCTGGCCGGAGCGCTGACGTACGCCGAGCTGGCCGCAGCCATGCCTGGAGCAGGCGGCGAATATGTTTACCTCACGGAAGCCTACGGGCCGATGTGGGGCTTCTTCTACGGCTGGACGCAGATGTGGGTGGCTAAGGCCGGTTCCATCGCGACTCTCGCGACCGCTTTCTTCGAGTACGCCGCGGCATTCTGGCCGGGACTCGAGGGCGTCCTCTTTCGTGTGCCGGGGATCGGCGAGCACGGCAACCCGCTCGAAATTCGCACCGGTCAGTTGTTCGCGATGGGCGTGATTGTCGGCCTCGCGATCATCAACTACTACGGCGTAAAGGTCGGCGGCAACGTGCAGGTGGTGCTTACCGGCCTCAAGATGCTGCTGATCGTGCTGATTATTCTTGCGGGGCTGACGCACATGACCAGTGCTGTCAGCGGCGCTGCGCAGCCCGTAGTGGCGTTTACTATCTCCGGCTTTTTCGCCGCGCTGGTAGGAGTTCTCTGGGCCTACGATGGCTGGAATAACGTCAGCATGGTGGCTTCGGAAATTCGCAATCCGCAGCGCAACCTGCCCCTCGCGCTGATCGGCGGCACGCTAGCCGTGATTGCACTCTACCTGCTCGCAAACTGGGCTTATTTTGCAGTGCTGACTCCTGCTGAAGTCGCCGGAAGCAAGCGCGTTGCGGCGACCATGATGGACCATATTTACGGTCCGCTCGGCGCCAAGGCCGTTTCGGCAGCGGTGATGGTCTCCATCTTTGCGGCGCTCAATGGATCTATTCTTTCCGGCTCACGCGTACCTTACGCCATGGCGCGTGATGGCTATTTCTTCCGCTCCTTTGCTCAGGTGCATCCGGTATTTGCCACACCGGGCGTGTCGATTCTGGGATTAAGCGCGTGGGCGGCGGTGTTGGTGCTTTCCGGCCGCTACGACCAGCTTTTCAACTACGTGATCTTCGCCAGTTGGCTCCTGTACGGGATGACCGCGGCCTCGGTGTTGGTATTAAGGCGTACCCGGCCCGACATGGCGCGGCCTTACCGGACGCTGGGTTATCCCTTAGTACCAGTACTTTTTGTAGTAGCGGCTCTACTGCTCGAAGGGTTCACGCTGAAGAACAATCCGCGTGAGGCAGGTTTGGGAATCGTGATCATCGCGTTAGGTCTTCCTTTTTATCTGTTTATGCGCCGTCGGAAGCGTTTGGAAAATCGTTCGCCGCAGAGCTGACGCAGTCTGCGGAATTGTGTTTTTCTGCTCCAAATTGCAAAACGTTCTGACATTTGTTCTGAATTCAGAACAAATGTCTTGCTATCGCAATAAAAAACGAGTAAAAATTCAGTTATGTGGAGCGGCGATAGTGCTGCCGACGTTCTGAACCCGGAACGCCGCCACCTATAACGACCGCATTATCTGGAGGATTCAATGGACGTATTGAAAATTCTGACGGAACTCCGACAGGAGAGGGAACAGCTCGAAGAAGCGATCCTCAGTCTCGAACGGTTGGCGCGCGGCCGGGGACGCCGCCGGGGCCGACCGCCGGCATGGATGGCCGGAGTAGTAGGAAAAAAGAGGGGACGCCCGGTAGGCAGCAAGAATAAAGCTGCCCCGGTTCCCGCCAACTCAAAGACGATGGCGGCTGGGTAGCCTACCGCCATTCTCTAGTGGTAAAGCAAATACCGTTCGCGAATCGTCAGGAACGAATCCCGCCCGGGTTGCTCCGATTTCAAAATATCTTTGGGATCGTCGCCACGTTCAATCTTCTGGATCGTGTCCTGGCTGCCAATTAACTTCAAGCTGGTGGCCAGATTGATCTTCCCGGGATACAGGTGCTGCAATGCAGAAAGCACCTCAATGCCGAGCCTTCCTGAATCGTAGGTATTGCGATTCGTGACTACGAAAGCCACGCCTCCCAACTTCTTGCCCCCCAGTTTCGCCCCTGCGGAAGGTTCGAAGTCTTCCGCATACGTCCTGACCCCGGGAATTCGCCTTTCGTTCAAGTAAGCGGACAATTCGGTTCCGTTGATGAAGGGCGCGCCGATATGTTCGAACGGCGTGTTCGTGCCGCGCCCCACGGACAAGTTTGTCGAATACTCGGCAAGCGCGAGCGCTGGGTAAAGCGTTGCGGCATTGAGGCTGCGCAGGTTGGGCGATGGGCTGATCCAGGGCAAACCGGTTGAATCGAACCAATCACCGCGGCGCCAGTTGACCATCTCCACCACCGTCAGGTTCGCACCGATATGGTTTTCGGCGTTGAACATTTTCGCCATTTCGCCCATCGTCATCCCATGGCGGACAGGCATCGCGAAGTAGCCCACAAAGGAAAAATTCTGCGGGTCCATGAGCGGCCCTTCCACGTGCAATCCGGTGATCGGGTTCGGGCGGTCAAGCACGATGAAAGGCACTTTGTCTCGTGCGCACTCTTCCATCGCGTAAGCCATCGTCGTCATGTAGGTGTAAAAGCGCGCGCCCGCGTCGGCAATGTCGAACACCACGGCATCGAGTCCCTGGAACTGGTGGGGGGCCGGGCGATTGTTGGCGCGGAACAGGCTGGTGACTTTCAGGCCAGTGGCAGCGTCGGTGCTGTTCGCAATGTTTTCTTTATCTTCTTTGCCGGCAATCCCATGTTCGGGGGAGTAAAGTCCACCGATCTTGATGCCGGCCGCGAGCATCATGTCTACGGTGCGGCGGCCCTGACGGTCCACGCCCGTGTGATTTGTGATCAGGCCGACACGTTTACCGGCCAGCGGAGCAAATTTTTGCTCTTCCAGTACATCGATGCCTGTCATCACACCCGGTTGCGACGGACCGGGATCGTAGCCAACCGCAGCCGCGACAATTGTCGCAACGCTCTTCCGCAACGGTGTGATCGGCTTTTTCACTGCGGGATGGACTGAGTTGGTCAACAGCACCACGAAGGTCTGAGAGCCGGGATCGATCCAGATAGATGTACCCGTGTAGCCGGTATGACCATACGATTCACCAGCCGGGAACAACTCACCGCGATTCCCGGATAGCGACGAATCGATGTCCCAACCGAAGCCGCGCAGCGCAGTCTGACCGGCGGGCGAATGCGGTGAGGTGAAGTTGTCGATGGTCATGGGACTGAAGAGTCGCTTGCCCTCGAACTCGCCGCGATTGAGCATCATCTGACAGAACCTGGCGAGATCGTCACCGGTCGAGAACATGCCGGCATCCCCGGCAACGCCGCCCATGTAGCGTGCAGTCGGATCATCGACTTCGCCGCGCAGGATCTCACCCGTCTTCAGCTTTTCGGTTGGCGCAATGCGCGCCTGCAACGATGACGGCGGAAGAAACATCGTGTCGTGCATGCCGAGCGGATCGAAGACCGTCTCTTTCGCGAAGTCATTCAACGCGTGGCCGCTCACGCGATGGACAATTTCGCCGGTCAGGATGAAGTTGATGTCGCTATAGACGAATTTCTTTTCAGGCGGCCCTGCAGGCAGGTCTTTCAACGCGAGCGTCACGCCCGTTTCGTAGCCATGCCACGGCGGCTGCAGATCGAGATCCGGGCGCAAACCCGAGAAGTGCGTCATCAAATCGCGGATGGTGATGTCACTTTTGCCGGCCTGAAACTCGGGCAGGTAATCGGTCACTTTATCGTTCATGTGGACCTTGCCCTGTTCGAACAGCTTCATCATCGATGAAGTTGTGGCGACAACTTTGGTCAGCGACGCGCAGTCGAAGATGGTGTCGAGCGTCATCTCTTCGCGCTTGGGCTCGAGCGCGCGCGAACCATATGCTTTGCGATAGATGATGTGGCCGTGATGGCCCACAATCAGCACCGCGCCGGGTATTTTGCCGTCGGTAATCGCCTGCTGGATCGTGCGGTCTACATCGGCTGCACCAGAGAACGTTTCGGCGCAACAGGACAGCGCCACACAAGTGAGCAGAATCATCCGCAGCATCGTTGTTTGCATGTTAGCAACGCACGGCAGCGCAAGCTACGATGCAAGTGATGATCAATCGTCCCGAGATCGCGCGGCAGGGCATCACCATGTTTGTCGCGCTAGGCATCGCTGTGCTTTCGCTCTTCTTCTTCGGATGGCTTGCGGAGGAGATGCACGAGAACGAGACGATCCAGTTCGATACCGCGGTTCGGAACGCGGTGCACACCGTCGCGGCGCCCGGCGTGACCAGCTTTTTCAAATTCATGAGTAATGCGAATGGGCCGGTGGCGCTGTTTCTCTACACCGGCCTCATGGTCGCGTGGTCGCTCTACATGGGCTACCGAACGACGGCGGCACTGATGGCCGTGATGATGGTGGGCGGCACGCTGCTTGACGGTGTTCTGAAGCTGGCGTTTCACCGCGCGCGCCCGGTTCCTTACTTCGGCCTCGCGCCGCCGCGGGACTATAGCTTTCCGAGCGGCCATTCCCTCATGTCGCTGTGCTTTTACGGCACGGCGGCCTATCTGATCGGCGTCCACCTGAACTCCCGCGCCATGCGTGTCGCCGTGCGAACGCTCGCTGGCATCATCGCGTTGACGGTAGGCATCTCACGTATCTACCTCGGTGTGCATTATCCGAGCGATGTCGTAGCTGGCTTTGCCGCCGGGCTGGTCTGGTTGACGGGCATCATCTTCGCTTACCAGCGAATTACCGGAAACAAGCGTTAGTTCGCTTTGGCTGCGGGCATGCGGAAGCCGCGCTCGACCATGTCGTTCGGATCGGTCGAGACCGGGCCATCGCGCCAGAGCCAGCGCATCATGTCCGGCATGATCGCGCCGCCGAACTTCTGGCCGTGCAGGTTCATGCCCCACGCGTAGTTGACGTCATAGCCCTTTCTGCGTCAGCGCCTTCATCAGCCGCACGTTCTGATAGAAACCAGTCGCGCTTCTCGTTGTAGACACCGTCGCGGCCTATGCCGCGGTTGTCGTTGCGTCCATCGCAGAGGAAGACGCGGATCGGCTTCTTTTCGACTGCGACAACACGCGCTCAGCGTAGACCTGGCCGCCGCGAAGATCGACGAAGCTGCCGACATTGCTCAGCACTTTGCGGAACTCGTTGGGCCGCTCCCAGGCCACGGCAAACGCCGCGATCGCGCCGGAGCTGGAGCCGCCGATGCCGTGCGTCTCGGGATCCTTCGAGATGTTGTAGTCCTTGTACAGCGCGGGCATCAGCTCTTCGGTGATGACGCGCGCATACTTGTCGTCGGGCGTGTTGTATTCGGTGCCGCGGTTCGTCGTTCCGTCGCCCCAGTTCTGCGGGTTTGGCTCCGGCTGCTCCGGCGTGCGGCCAGGATTGATGAAGACGCCGATCATCACGGGAATCTCACGGCGGTAGATCAGGTTGTCCATCACGTTCTGCGCGCGGATGTCGCCGTTCTCATCTTTGAACGCCTGGCCATCCTGATAAACCATCAGCGCCGCTGGGGTCTTCGGGATCGTACTGCGCCGGAACATAAACCCAGTAGGTGTGCTGGGTGCCTGGATAAGCCTTGCTGGGCAACACGTAAGGCCCGCGAACCTCGCCTTTCGGCACGCCGTCCTGCGGCATCGAGTCCGGCCCGAGCCGGTACTGCGAATTAGGATTCGGTCCGGGAGGCATCGGCGGTTGGAAGCGCTGAGCCGGGGGCGCCGCGGGAGCCTGAGCGAAGATAGCGGAGGAGAGAATAAACAACAGCAAAGAAGTTCTGAGCATGACAGTCAGCCAGTGTATCTTGCTCGCGCTAAACTGCACGTTGTGAGACTACTCGCCGCCTCCGCTCTGCTCCTCTACGGCGCGCAATTCGCCACCTGTTCCGAGAGCTTCGATACCCACGCCGGTCCCGTGACGATCACGCCTATTTATCACGCCTCGGTGATGTTGCAAGCCGGTGGCAAGACCATTCACATCGACCCTTATAGCGAAGGCAAATATACCGGGCTGCCCAAAGCGGACCTGGTGCTGATCACGCACGTGCATGGTGACCACAACGATCCCAAAGCGCTGGCGATCGTGCGCCAGGGTTCTACTGTGATCTATGCGCCGGCCAATGTTGCCAAGACGATCGACGGCGCGAAGGTCATGGCAAATGGCGACACGGTGAACTGGGGCGATTTCAAGATCGAAGCTGTCGCCATGTATAACCTGACGCGCGGACCGTCACCGGGCACGTTTTTTCACCCGAAGGGCTTGGGCAACGGTTACGTGATCAGCTTCGGCGGCAAGCGTTTCTATTTCTCTGGCGACACCGAAGCCACGCCGGAATTTCGCGCGCTGAAGAACATTGATGTCGCGTTCGTCTGCATGAATCTGCCGTACACGATGACTGCGGCCGAAGCGGCCGACGGTGTGAAAGAGATGCATCCCGCGGTCGTTTATCCGTACCACTACCGGAACGGCGATAAATCGTTGCAGGATGTTGCGAGCTTTCAGAAGGCGCTCGCTGGTTCGCAGACGGAAGTGCGGTTAAGAGACTGGTATCCGGCCAACTAGCGCGCGGGCGCGTGGCCTATTTCTTGGCTTCGGCTTTGCCGTCTTGGAGAATGTACACCGTCTCATGGGGCTTGACTAATTTGAGCCGCTTGCGCACTTCGAGCTCCTGCGTGCCAGGATCGTTCGTGAGCTTGTCGATGCGCTGCTGCCGGTGGTCAAGATCCTCGCGGAGCTCTTTATTTTCCTGGCTTAACGCGCGGATCTGTTCTTCCTTCGAATGAGCGCCGGACAAACCACCGGATGTGCGCAACCCCGCCACGCCATAACCTGCGATCGCCAGAACGGCTACCGCATAAGCCATCCACATACCGCGCTTGCCCATGCGCAAAATCATAACACTTGAGTAATGATTTGAGGAGGCCCGAGAACATTCTTCGATGACCGACAAGATAGTTGTGCTGAATACGTGTAACTCTGAGGCCGAAGCACGCCGCGTGGCGCGCGCGTTAATAGACAAACGGCTCGCGGCTTGCGTGCAAGTCACACCGGCCGTGACCAGTATTTACCGGTGGAAAGACGCCATCGAGGAATCGACCGAATTTATCCTGATCATCAAGACGGCGCGCCGTTTGGTGGAGCCGCTGCGTCTCGAACTTGAACGGCTGCACAGTTATGAGGTGCCGGAGTTCGTGGCGCTGCCGATCGTCGACGGCTCACCCAATTACCTGAATTGGCTCGAAGCCGAGCTCGCCGGACCAGCGGATGAGTAGCGAACTGGTCTTTCTGTTTGACATGGATGGCGTGATTGTCGATTCGAATCCAGTGCATGCGCAAAGCTGGGTCGAGTACAACCGCCGCTTCGGCGTCGAGACGACTCGCGAGATGATCGAACGCATGTACGGCAAGCGCAACGACGATATCGTGCGCGAATATCTGGGCGCCGAACTTACGGACGCAGAAGTCTTCGCGCATGGCGCTGCCAAGGAGCAGTTGTACCGGGAACTGATGGCATCGCGCATCAATGAGGCTCTGGTGCCCGGCGTACGTGAGTTTCTGGACCGCCATAACGCCGCGCGCATTGGGCTCGCGACGAACGGTGAACGGCGCAACATCGATTTTGTGTTGCAGGCTGCGGGTCTGGAACACTATTTTCAGGCGGTGGTCGATGGCCAGCAGGTCACCAGGCCCAAGCCGTTCCCCGACATTTACCTGAAAGCCGCCGAACTGCTGCATGCGAGCCCCGGGCAGTGCATTGTGTTCGAAGACTCGCATGCGGGAGTTGCCGCAGGTCTCGCCGCGGGCATGCATGTGGTCGCGTTGCGCACCACGCATGATGAGTTCGAAGGCGCGGAGTTCGTCATGAACGACTTTCGCGATCCTGCACTGGAGCCCTGGCTAGGAAGTGTCCTGAACGACTCGAGCATGGACGTTCGCCGTCAGTAAACGGAGCGCACTGGCCCGGGTTCCGAAATTCGGAATGCGTAAGCTCTCGCCTGTGTGTGAACCTTAGCCATGCACGCGTTACTGATCGGATTCGTGATGTTGTTCGCGGCAGACCCGCGCCCGCCGCGAGAAGACATCGTCTACCTGCTGCAGGCCGGCAACCTGATCGAAGTCGAGCGCCAGACGGCAACCGAGCAGCGCAAGGGCAGCGGCAAAAAGGAAGAGATCACCTACATGCTGGCAGGTGAGGCATCGCCTGTCCGCACGCCGCTCGCGAGCCCCGTGTTCCTGTTGCTCTCAAAAGATGTGGATGCGGATTCTTTGTCGCTCTATAAGATGGACGTGCGCGGCGGCCAGCGCGAGATCGTGATGTCTTCGAAGAAGCGTCTGAAACCGATCGCGTTGAGCGTGACTAAACAGGATGGCGGCGTCGCGCGCATTGAAGTGGTGGATAGCCTTCCGAAAGGCGAATACGTTCTGACGCCCGCGGGTTCCAATCTGACGTTTGCCTTTTCGGTGGACTAAAAAGGAAAGGGCCGGGGATGAACCCGGCCCTTGTTTCGCGGCTAAGGCGACAGCCTGTTAGAAGCTGACCTTCGCCTGCAACTGGATCACGCGGCCCGATACTGCGGAGCCCTGGAACGAACCATAAGCGCTCGTCGGCGCGCCGACAGTGCTCTGGATGCGCCCGAAGTTGCCTAGCGCGATATTGTTGACCGGCAGATCGAAGTTCGGGTGGTTGAAGACGTTGAAGAAATACGCGCCAACCATCAAGCGCAGTCTTTCACGAAGCGCAAACGTGCGGTTCAGGTTCACATCGGTATCGACGTAACCAGGGCCGCGGAACGAGTTGCGCGGGACATTCCCGAAGTCGCTCTGACCGGTGCGCGTGGCAAACTGCGATCCGGTGTAGCACGTGACGTCTGGCGTGGTGCAGGACGGGAACCCGGTGCCCAGGTAATCTGCCAGAACTACTTCGCTCGCGATACCCGTCAGGTTCTTGAGCTGTGAACTGCGTACGCCGCTATTGACGATGCTGAACGGATAGCCCGAGTGATAAAGAACTGTACCGGCAAGCGTCCAACCGCCGACAACATGGCGGAATGGCGAATCGTGGAATACGTTCCCGGGAGCCGTAAACACCCAGTTGGCACTGATGGTGTGACGCGTATCGTAATCGGCTGCGCCGTAATTCACCGCGCTCACCCCGAGCGGGCTGATCTGGTAGCGGACGCTCACTGCACTCAGCGCATTGAAAGGCTCCAGGCAACCGTTGGAGCAGGTGTCCAGCGCGTGGCCCCAGGTGTAGTTGAAACGTCCCTGGATGTTCGAGCCATGCCGCCACTGCAGCGAACCAACCAAGCCGTTGTAGTTCGAATAGCCAGCATTGTTCAGCTCGCGAATTTCGCCGAAGCGCGGGTCAGGCACGGTTGTGGGAAGGCCCTGGAAGCCCTTCGGCGCGTACGCGTTCGGGAACAAGGTCTGATTGATCTCGTCAAAACCGTGATTGCCGACGTAGTTCGCCGACAAACTCAGGCTGTTGCCGAAGGCGTGCTGAATTTCGAAGTTCCACTCGTAGTACTTCGGGTTGTAGAGTTTGTTCGCCAGGGTATTGAAAGTCGGTGTCGAGAAACCAAGCGGCACTGCCTTCTGCAGATCGCGCCAGAGTTGCGCCGCTGTTGAAGCCGCTTTGCAGAGCAGCATTCGAGTTCGCAACCGCGTTGAAGACGCTGCCGGGATCGTTCAAAGCCACCAGGCCGGAGGTGGTCGTGAAGCTAGCGACGGCCGGGGAGTTCGTGATGAAGCGATCGGCGATCAGCCCTTGATACAGATCGGAGAAGATACCGAAGCCGCCGCGCACGACCGTTGACGGTGTAACGCTATAGGCCACACCGATACGAGGAGCGAATACCACGGGCTCCACGTTCGGGAACGCATCTTTCAGACTGGTTCGGATCGCCGCGTTGTAAGGCTGAGTGACGTCATGCGTAAGGCCGCTGAACGGTGTCGAGAACTCATTGAAGCATCCGTTGTTGCAGTGAATGTTGCTGTTCCGGTCGAAGCGCAGCGCCAGCGTGACGGTGAAGTTCGGGCGCACCTTCCATTCATCCTGGACATAGAAACCGAGGCTGTACAGGCTGAGCGGCTCGGCGCCGATATTCGCGAACGCCTGCGAATAGGTGGATCCGTTATCGAGCGATCCGTTCACGAAGTCGGTGATGGAGTTGAACGTCAACAAGCCGCTGGTATTCGGCCCATAGGTGTAGGTGCTGACCCAGTTCTTGCGGATGTTGATGCCGAACTTGAAGTTGTGAGCTCCGCGCAGTACGGAGAAGTCATCGATAATCTGCTGCTGCCGTACTTTCCGGCCCTGCGGATAAGCATTGTCGCCGCCGCCGAGCGCGTTGAACAGACCGTCGCCGAAGGCGAAGGTGGTCGGGAACGTTGCCAGTGCGGCCTTCGAGATCTGGAGGTCCAAACGATCGCCGAGTAGTAAGACGCGGAAAGCATCAAGTTGTTGACCATGTTCGAGCCGAAGGTGCGGGTGTAGCCGAACTGGCCGCCGTATGACGGCTGCACGCTGTTGGCGTTGAAAGCAGGGTTGATCGGATCCGTGCCAGTCGCCTGCACGCCGTGATCGGTGTTGTACCGGAAGTAGACGCGGTCGATCGCTGTCGATGTTGTAGTCCACCTTCGCGGCCATCAGCCATTCGGTGTTGAGGTTGTTGACCGTGCTCTGGAAGGTGCGCGCGCAGGGCTGTAGCTGCCGTGCCGAAGCACCGCGGTGCGGCCAAGTCGCCGCAACCGAGCGCCGGATCGTCAGCGGGCGTGACAGGCGTCGCGCGCGCTGCGCCCGAAGAACCCGAATACAGGCTCAACGCCGTCTGTAGAACGGAACCGCCGTCGGGTTATGTCGCTTGCACGTTGTTGAGAACATAGTTGCGAAAATCGCCGTGGTCGGAATGTAGACCGGGCCGCCGCCGGGCAGCACGTAGCGCAGACCTTCGTTATCGAAGAAGAAGAACAGCTTGTTCTTCTTGATCGGCCCGCCGATCGAATCCGACCCATTCGTTCGAGACCGAGAACGGACGCGGCGTGCCGGTCGCGTTGTTGAACCAGTCGTTCGCGTTCAGCACGCGCCCGTTGTAATACCACGCCGCATTGCCGTGAAACGCGTTCGTGCCGCGACTTGGTGACATAGTTGACCTGCGCGCCCGCCTGACGGCCATACTGGCCGGTGTAGCCGTTCACACGACCGCTGCTTCCTGAATCTCGTTCGCGCCGAGAGTCAGGTTGCTCGCGCCCGAGTTGTTCAGGTTGAGGTACGGGTCCATGTTGTCGGTGCCGTTGATCGTGAAGAGGTTCGACACGCCAGGCAGACCGAACGCGGAAAACTTGCCGTAGCCGCCGCCCGTGCTGACGGTCACGCCCGGCGCAGTAAAGGCATAAGCGGTCATGTCGTCGCCCGGCGCCGGAAGATTTTCGAGCTGCTGGCGTATTAAAGTCGTCGCGAGGTTCGCGTTATCGCTCTGCAGCAGCGGCATCTGTTCCGTCACGCTCACGCTCTCGGCTTGTGCCTGCAGACCCATCGCGATGCTCAGCGTCAGCACCTGCCCGAGTTGCACGTTGGTACGCCGCTCGGTTGTCTGGAAGCCAGGCGCATTGGCGGTGACAGTGTAGGGGCCGGGGCGGAGCAAGCCGAACCGAAACTCGCCGTTGGTGCCACTTGTGGCTTGTTGGGTTTCACCGGTGGCATCGGAATGCAAGGTGAGCTTCGTGTTAGGCAGAACGCTTCCTGACGGATCATTCACCACGCCCGTGATCTCACCTGTAGTGAGCGACTGGGCCGGTAATTTTGGGGTTAGAAGCAACGTCGCTGCAAGCGCGAACGCCGCGAAACTGGAAAGGAATGTTTTTGGTTTCATCAAGTACTCCCACTCAAGCGCCTTCGCGTTTATCGGACACAGGTTCGCGGCGCGAATGCGCGTGTAGATTTGTTCGCAGGTTAGCCAAACGTTAGGCAAATAGATAGGAGTACATAACCGAGTTTCGTATCGCATGTCGCGCTGCAATCGCATTACGAGCCTCGCAAAGTCGGTCCGCTATCCTGGGTGGAATCGTATGATCCGGCTCTTAGCTTTGTTGTGTATAACGACTGCACTCTTGTTAGCTGCAGGACGCGGCGTCTTGCCCGAAGACTATCTGGCCTACGAGTTCTCGAGCGATCCCCATATCGCACCGGGTGGTTCACAGGTCGCATATGTGGTGGCGACTATCGACAGTAAAGCCAACCGCCGGCGCTCGTCGATCTGGCTGTCCTCTCTCGATGGCGGCGTGCCCCGAGCACTGACCGGATCAGCTTTTTCATCAAATGCGCCGCGCTGGTCGCCCGACGGCAAGACGCTCGCGTTCCTTTCGAATCGGGGAGCCCCTGCAGCATCCGCACAGATCTGGATCCTTCGAATGGACGGCGGCGAAGCGCAAGCCGCTCACCACCCTGAAGAACGGCGTGAGTTCATTCCAATGGTCACCCGACGGCAAGCGATTCGTCGCCGTCAGCCGCACCGGGCCGAGCGACCAGGTGGCATCAACGGCTCGAAAAACCGACGTCCGCCACTACACGCATATTTCGTACAAGTTCAACGACACGGGTTGGTCGACGATAAACGCAGTCACTTGTTTGTCGTGGACGCGAACGCCGGGGCAGACAAACAACTGACCACCGGAGAAGAGTGGAACGATACCGATCCGCAATGGTCGCCGGACTCGACGCGCATCGCATTTGTTTCCGACCGCACCGGCAACAGTACGACGGCGGCCACAACAAAGATGTCTGGGTGATTGCCGCCGAGGTGGGGCGCTGCTGAAAATCTCCGATCACGATTTCGAGGACACGCAGCCGCGCTGGTCGCCTGACGGCGCGTCAATTGCGTTTCTGGGCGAAGAACGCGAGCGGCAGCATCCCAAGATTTACCTCGCGCCGGCGCACGGCGGTGCGGGTCCGGATGGTGGCGAGCGATCTCGATCTGATCCCGACCGAGTTGAGCTGGCCGCGGCAGAACCTGCTCTACTTCTCAGCGGGTATTCGCGGCGAGTCGCACATTTTCCGTACGGAGGTATCGCCGGGGTCTCCTACTACTTCGGCAGTGCCGGTCAGCAAAGGGGCCCGCGCGGTGCACGCCTTCGACATCAACGCGTCGACCGGGCGCATGGTCTATGCCGCGAACGACTTTCAGCACCTGGACGATCTGTACTCCGCCGATCTCACTTCCGCGAATGAAAAGAAGCTGACTAATCTGAATGCAGCGCTCTGGCAGCCAGCTTCGATCTTGCCAAGGTGGAGCGGGTCACAGCGTCAGTCTGAGGATGGGCTGCCGATCGACGGATTCCTGGTAAAGCCGGTCAGGTACGATCCGGCGCGGAAATATCCGCTCATCGTCAGCATTCACGGCGGCCCTGCCGGCGCATACGGCGTGGACTGGGTACCAGGAATTTCAGGTTTATGCCGCGCACGGGTTCGGCGTATTCTTCTGCAATCCTCCGCGGCTCAAACCGGATACGGAGAGAAATTCGAGCGCGGTATCGTGCACAACTGGGGCCGCCAACGAT
>CAWBWU010000001.1:0-748624 GCA_963792655.1 Bryobacterales bacterium | reverse complement strand
CCCGTCCCTCATCCGGCCTGCAAATTTCTTTTACCACTCTTCATTATCGTCGTTCAGTTGGGCTCCGCCCTTGGTGGCCGCAGCGATTTCCCCGCATGACTTGCCTGCATACGTGCAGTCCCGTAGCTGCGCCAATTGCTCTTTGTCGAGTGGCTGCTGATGCAAACGCCGCCAGTGTTCCATGCCGCCTTGCTCATGAAAATACGCCGGGTCCGTAATCAGCAACTTACCACCTTGGAGGTGCTCCCACGCACTTGACCAGCGATACTCCTCAGGACGATCGGTTATACCTGCTCGAACCGGGTTTTGCTCCACGTACCCGATCGCCGTCCACAAACGGTCGTTGCCGAGCGGGCAGGAGAAGTAGCGGTTCTGCCACAAGTGGCCACCGCGCTGCCTACGCACGCTCAGATATTGCGCATAGCGCCCATGCAAACGCCGCATTGCCACCGGTTGATTCATCCACCAATCCCCAGATTTCCGTGTCGATACCGCAGGGCCCACAGTTTACGGGAGGCGGTGTGGGAACACATGTCGTGCTCCCTAGCCCCGTTTTGAACATAGCTACAATTCCTGGTACAAACTACTGTGGTCCCGGAGGCGAGGGCACTCCGACAAACCAGGTGGATTCGGCCTGTGCGGCGCACGATCTCTGTTATCAAAATGCCGGGGTTTCATTCCTCAACAACTTAGGATGGCCGAAGACTCCGCAACAACTAGCAGCCATTCAGGAGTGCAATGCGAACTTGTGCAGCAGGTTGGGTCGCTTGTCTTGGCCCACGTCATCTGAAGCCGGACAGGCGACGATTGTTTCTACATATTTTGGTTGCAGCGGCGGATACAGTTTGACGCCCTAAAAGGATGGACGACGGTATGAAAAACCTCAAAGTCTTTGGGATCTTGTGGGGACTCGTCTATTTCACGGTTGGCGCAGTCAAGAGCTTCATCCTCAATGCTAACGATACCTGGTCATCAGTTGTTCTGCTTTTCGCACTTTTCCTGCTGCCCTTGCCGATCACGGTGATGGCCCTCTGGCTTCCGAGACTCGCAGGGAAAGCGCTGTTGGGATGCATCGCAGTTAATGTAGTTGCCGTGGTTGCCGTTGTCATCACGCGGCACGCCTCCCCTTTTTCTGAAATAGGCCAATTCGCCATGTTCATCACGCTTTATGACCTTCCGCATCTCTTTTTCGGTGTAGCGTATCTCTCTTCGGAACGCGCACCGAGAGATGATGGATCCAGCGGGCCTGGGCAGCCGCTCGACGCGAGGTAAATGGGGGTAAATTGGTGACAGACGTTGGAAACCGGGGTGGTGGGAAGGCGAGATGGGGGAAGCAACTGGACATGTGAAAAGACTCAGCCTGAAAAGCAATTGATTCTTGCACGCGCTACGTTTGCTCTGCGCGACGGCCATTCAGCCGCAAAGACTGCAAGTAGGTTGCAAGGTATAAGCCTCTGCGGCCGACGGGCTCCTCTCAGAAAAAAGGGCGAGAGCCGGTCGTGGAAGTTCAGCCGAGAGAGAAGCTTTCCTTGAGCCGAAAACAGCGATGCACGGGAGCGTCATCGTTGTCCGTCGCCACAACCAGTCGACCAAACGAGTCGTCAGTGCGGATTGGCAAAGAACGCTCGGCAGCACGAAACTGTATGCACGAGCTTAGGACCTGGAGCACTGCAGCAGCAGCCAGTGAGTGCCCTCCGGCCGCTAAGGCGAATCGCACAACTTCCAAATCGGGATTTATCGACGACGTCAACCGCTCTGCGCCGGATCAGGGGCTGAACGGGACAGCCTGACCTGTCCCGTCCCTCATCCGGCCTGCAAATTTCTTTTACCACTCTTCATTATCGTTGTTCAGTTGGGCTCCGCCCTTGGTGGCCGCAGCGATTTCCCCGCATGACTTGCCTGCATACGTGCAGTCCCGTAGCTGCGCCAATTGCTCTTTGTCGAGTGGCTGCTGATGCAAACGCCGCCAGTGTTCCATGCCGCCTTGCTCATGAAAATACGCCGGGTCCGTAATCAGCAACTTACCACCTTGGAGGTGCTCCCACGCACTTGACCAGCGATACTCCTCAGGACGCTCGGTTATACCCGCTCGAACCGGGTTTTGCTCCACGTACCCGATCGCCGTCCACAAACGGTCGTTGCCGAGCGGGCAGGAGAAGTAGCGGTTCTGCCACAGGTGGCCACTGCGCTGCCTACGCACGTTCAGATATTGCGCATAGCGCCCATGCAAACGCCGCATTGCCACCGCCAACGAGGTTTCGCGTTCAGGGATGGCAACCAAGTGTATGTGATTGCTCATGATGCAGTAGGCAAGAACGCGCAGTTCGCTTTCGGCACTGTGCAGCGCCAGGAGATCGAGGTAAACTCGACGGTCTGCGTTGGTGAAAAAGGTAGTCTGGCGGTCCGTGCCTCGCTGGGTGATATGGTGCGGCACGCCGGGGAAGACCAGCCGGGCGGAACGAGGCATTGTGAAAGCAGAGTGCCGCCTAAGTAAACGATCTCTCCAAAAGTCAGTCAGGATCGTGTGTGGGACAGGTCAGGCTGTCCCGCTTACCCCGCTTACCCCCGCTTACCCCCCGCTTACCCCCGCTTACCCCCAGTAGATGTGCCCCTCGCTGGCGCCATTGTTCCTTTTCATGCTCGTAAATTAACGCAGCGCTTGGGCGTCCGCTTGCTCACGCGCGCGGCTCGTGGTGGGGGCGGCGCTTAGGAACGGGGGCGGCGTGTTGCTGTGGGTAGTGGTGAATGAGTACGGAAAACCAGAATTGTTTTGTCTCGCACCGAATTACTTCGGTTTACGCAGGGTCCGAATTCTACCAGCACCGTCCACCGTCTTTATATGCCGTAAAGGAATGCCTACGTACTCATCTGTGGATCTGCGTCCTTGACTGTCTTCGATTGTGATGAGCACCGTTGGTTGTGATCCTGACGTAGAAAACCGAGCGATGAGCATTCGGAAGTCCTGAACGGAAACGCCGTGCTTGGCGGATATACTCACTAGCGCATCGCTATAAAGACGAACTGCTCTCGCGAGCGACAAGGAAGCGGATCCGGCGACAAGATCTCCTTTGAGGAAATCAGCTGTTATGAAACGGCCGGGGGCTTTTTGTGCCTCTCCAAAAACATCCGTTACGTAATAGCCGATGGGAAAACCCATCCCGCTGGCGAACGAGTCCGCAAGGTTATGCGCTATGGACCGAAGTTTGGCGTGTTTCATAGCAGGAGATCATCCTAGGGCCGAAGCCGCCACGCTAGTCAACGACATCGGACTCTGAACTGCAAAGGGCCAAATCTACTTGCAACGTGCAGCCCAGCTTTCCCGCTAAGTCCAGGAAATGTGGGCTGAAACGTATCCCAGGAACATAATCAACAGTTAAAGCGACAATGAGACTTCTTTGTACATCTCCGGATTCTATGCTGCTGAATTTACGCACCGCCGGCTGTATCTTAACGGCGAAGAGATCTTCAGCTAGGGGCAATAACTCCCACGTAGTGAAACCCGGGTACTGGCGGGAAGTGACAGCAACAGCAATAGACCAGCCGTTGTGATTCCAAGTCTGGTTTACATAGCGTCGTCGGTCCCCCCTGCGGTGAGTTCGGTCAGGCAGAATGCCCAGATGTGCGGTCAACTCTTCCGGTGTCAACGCGAGTGTTTCCAAACTCAGAGATATTCTTACGCTTTCAAAAGGATCTCCAGCCATAGGCTGACAACCGATGTAATTAGCTGATTTCATTGGTAGGCACGGCAGGACTCGAACCTGCGACCCTCTGCTTAGAAGGCAGATGCTCTATCCAGCTGAGCTACGTGCCCGTGCGGACGTTAGCCAATTCTACCGCGCGGCGGTCCAGCGGCACAGGAATGCTTCGGCGGCGAACGCTTCCTGTGCGGCGGCCGCTTCGTGTTCCCAAATGGTGTGCTTTTGCTCGCGCAAGGTGGCCAACAGTTCTACTTTGCGGTCCGCCTCGACAACACGCTGCTGCTGCGCAGTGATGCGTGTTTCGAGCGCTCGCGCTTGCGCCTGCATGGCCGCGTCAAGTTGCTCGCACCGGCGCTGGTACGCGGCGAGCGTATACATTTCAGCCGCGCTGAAGCGGCCCGCGCCGCACACCGCGCGCGCTTCGTTCTGCTGTTGCCGCAGCAGGCGGCGTTGTTCCTGCAGTGCATCGCGTTCGCTGCGCAGTTTCGTCAGCGCGGCCGATTCCAGTTGTGATTGGATGCGCCGCCACGCCAGCACGCGTTCCAGGCTGAAGTGAAACTTCTTCACCGCATTAAGGTAACTGGCCCGCGATCTCGCGCAGGCCTGTCAGTGTTTCGTTGAGCGGCGCCGAATACTTCGCATCCTGCTGAAGGTACTTGAGCATTCCGGCGCGGCTGCGAATGGTCGCATCAAGTTGCGCGTTCGATCCCGACGCATAAGCACCGAGCCGGATCAGATCTTCGGCCGAACGGTACGCAGCCAGGGCTTCGCGCATCTTGCGCGCATGCTGCATCTGGTCGGACGTGGCGATGTGCGACTGCACGCGGCTCACGGAATCGAGCACCTGAATAGCCGGGTAGTGCCCCGCCGCACCCAGGTCGCGCGACAGGATGATGTGGCCGTCCAGAATGGCGCGCACCGCATCGCAGATCGGCTCATTGAAGTCATCGCCTTCCACCAACACGGTGAAGAAGGCGGTGATGGAGCCGTTCTTGAAGTTGCCGGCGCGCTCGCAAATCTTGGGCAACAGGTTAAACACCGAGGGCGTGTAGCCCTTCTGGCTCGGGGGTTCACCGGCAGCCAGGCCGATCTCGCGCTGCGCCATCGCGAGCCGCGTAACCGAATCCATCACCAGCAGCACGCTCTTGCCCTGATCGCGAAAGTACTCGGCGACGGCGAGCGCAACGAAGCACGCGCGCACTCGCAGTAAGGCGGGCCGGTCCGATGTTGCAACAACAACCACGGAACGGGCGCGCCCTTCAGGTCCCATCTCCTGTTCGAGAAAGCCACGCACTTCGCGATTGCGTTCTCCGATCAGCGCGATGACGTTGACGTCGGCTGAACTATGCCGCGCCATGGCTCCGAGCAGCGTGCTCTTGCCTACACCACTGCCGCCGAAGACGCCCATGCGCTGGCCTTTGCCGCAGGTCAGCAGCCCGTCAATAGCCCGAACGCCCGTCACCAGCGGCTCCGTAATGTGTTCGCGATCGAGCGGGCTTGTGGCTTCCTGGTACAAGCTATAGTGCGCGTCAGCTTCGATCGGCGGGCCCTCAAGCACATTGCCGAAGCCATCGATCACGCGGCCAAGCGACTTGAGGCCCCACCGGAACCGTTGCTTCACCGGGACGCGCAATCACAGCATCACCGAGCCGCAAGCCGTCTGTTTCTTCCAGCGGCATTGAGAGCACGCGGCCATTGCGAAAGCCGATGGTCTGGGTGCGGATGCTGCGGCCACTGCTGGTGCGCACTTCGCAAAAGTCGCCGATCGCGACTGTGGGGCCGATCGACTCAATGACGAGCCCCACCAGTTCCGTCACTTCGCCGATAGAGACGAGTGGGTCGATGCGCTCGAGCGCGCGCAATTGCTCCTTCACATCGAACGCGATCATCGGTTCACCCGGTCGGCGAGGCCGCGGTGAATCTCACGCAGTTGCGTTTCGATACCGGCGTCCAGCTTGCCGCGGCTGGTTTCGAAGAGCAGCGCGCCTGGTTCCGCCGATGAAGCTTCGACAACATCGATCGTGCGGCTGGACACGGCAGCAATCGCCTGACGGATAGCAGGCGCCTGCGAGGGATGAACCAGAACGCGATGAATCTCCTGCCGGTCGAGACGGTCGAGAGCGGCTTGCACCAGACCTTCGAGCGCACATGTATCGACGCTGCACTCGCGGTGCAGCACACGGCGCGCGATGGCGACGGTCAGTTCCACCAGGTCCGCCGCGGCGTTCCGGCGCAATCGCGATCCCACTTCGGCCAAATCCCGCACTGCATTTGCCGCGCGCTCGATCACCGGCTGCAGCGCCGCCGATGCCGCCGCTCGCCCCTGCGCTTCGCCTTCCGCGCGTCCGGCTTGGCGCGCCTCGGCTACGCGGTAGTTGAGTTCCCGCTCCAGGTGCTCCACCCGGCTGCGCAGTGCATTCAACTCCGCGGTGTCGTTCGGCGTGGCGCCGTGAGTCGCGGGCAAGTGCAATCCGGCCGGAGCCCAGGTCACGGCCGCCGCGCGCTGCTGGTCTTTTTGGGTGATGATGCGCGAGTTCATCAGGTTACGTACTGTTCGCCAGTAGCGCCTTTCAAGCTGATGATCCCTTCGGTTTCAAGCTGCCGCACCAGCACGATAATCTGCTGCTGCGCCGCTTCGACGTCTTTGATTTTCACCGGCCCGATCACTTCCATCTCTTCGCGCAGCATGTCGGCGCTGCGCTGCGAAAGACACTGAATGAAGTGGCCGCGCAACTGATCGCTGGTGCCCTTGAGCGCGACCGTGAGCACTTTGCGGTCGACCTTGTCCATCAACGCTTTCATCCCGGTCACGTCGATCGAAACCAGGTCTTCGAACATGAACATCAGGTGGCGAATGTTCTCCACCAGTTCGGCATTCTGAGGTTCGATGACGTCCAGCATCTCTTTGCTGCTTCCGCTGTCGAGCCGGTTCAGCATCTCGGCAACAGCGCGCACACCGCCGTAAGACTCGCGGCTGAATTCGCCCTGGACCTGGATCTTCTGACCGATCACCGCTGCGATCTTGTTGATCACTTCAGGCGAAATCTGATCGAGGTTCGCCATGCGCAACGCCACGTCCGCGCGCAAATCGGCAGGCAATGAGATCAGCAGCGCGGCCGCCTGCGACGGATTCAGATGCGAAAGGATCAACGCCACGGTCTGCGGGTGTTCGCTATGAATAAACTTTGCAAGCTGCTGCGGGTCTGCCTTGTGCAGCACGTCGAACGTGCCCATGCCCTGCCCCAGCGCCTTGACCATGCGGTCGATTAACTTTTTCGCAAGCTCAGATCCGTAAGCGCTCACCAGCATGCGCTTCGCATAGTCGACGCCGCCCTTGATGACGTACTCGCGCGCGGTCGACATCTGGTGGAACTCTTCGAGCACTACATCGGTCTGATCGGCGGTAACCGAACTGACGCGCGCAATCTCGTGCGTGACGCGCTGTACTTCTTCCTCCGACAACTGGCGGATCACTTCGGCGCTCGCCTGATCGCCCAAAGTGATCAGCAGAATCGCGGCTTTGCGCAGACTCGGGATGGGCGTGGGCGCGGCGTAGGCGGAGTTCAACGATCAGGCTCCGTTTCCGTCCGGCTCTTGCAGCCAGGTGCGCACCACGTTCGCGAGGCTCGACGAGTCTTTGCTCGCATTCTCGCGGATGTTGCGAATCAGAGCTTCGGCTTTGCGCGAGGCAGCAACAGGGATGCGCAAATCGTTGAGCAATTCCTGGTCTTCCTTCTGCTGAAGAGCGAGAGCATCGGCTACGCTGTCCGGAGCCGGCGAACCGGGGAGTGCCGCGACGCCGCCCTTGAGAGCAGCCGGTGTGGTCGCAGTCTTCTTCCTGCGCTTTGAAAACAGGAAGTATGCCGCTGCCGCAAGCATCAGGAACACAACAAAGACCGCGACGCCAGCAATGGCCAGGAGCTTCGGCTGTTCCACCAGCGGCGCAAGCCAGCGCGGCAGACGTGGATTCGCGGCGTCGGTTGCGGGTGCGGCGGGCGGCGCCTCCAGGTTGGACGTAGTGTTTTCGAACGGCAACGTCTCGATGATGATCTGGTCGCCCCGCTCTTGCGAGAAGCCGATCACGCCCGCGAGCAACTCGTGCAGCACCTTGATTTTCTCGGGTGTGGGTGGCAGTGAGCACTGCTTTGCGCGCCTTACCCTGCCCTTCGTAGCGCAAGGAATGATCGAGCAGCACTGAAAGCGAGACTCTCTTCACCGCGCCCTGCGGCAAACGCATTTTGCGAACCACGCGGGTAGTCTGATACGTGATGTTTTCGGTGCGGCGCGTCATACCGCCGCTGCTTCCGGCCGCACGTCCGGTAGGCCGCGGAAGCGTCGATGCGGTTCCCGGAACGCCGCCCGATTGCGCGGTCCCGGTCGACTCTTCGGTCTTCTGCGATGTCAGCATGGCCGACTTCGTGGGATCGAGCGTCTCTTCGCTTTGCTCGCCGCTCGAAAGATCGCATTCCACAGACACGGCCGCGCGATACTTCTCCGCGCCAAGCAGCGGTTCCAGTTGCGCGTTGACCTTGGTCAACAAATCGTTCTCGATCTTCTGGCGGTATTCAATGCCGGCGTCGGATGGCATCGGGTCGTCAGGAGAGCCCGCCTTGCGCGGCCGGTTCAGCAAGTTGCCGCGAACGTCCATCACCGATACGGCTTCGGGCGCGAGCCCCTCGACCGCGCTTGCGACAAGGTTCGTTACAGCCTGAATGTTCTGACCGGAGAGGCGCGCGCCCGGCCGCAGGCGCAACATCACGCTGGCTTTCGCGGGCTGACGCGATTCGAGGAAGACGGAGTCTTTGGGGAACGAAATATGCACGCGCGCCTGTTCCACGGAATCGACGGCGGCGATCGACCGTTCGAGCTCGCCTTCGAGCGCCCGGTGATAGTTAATTTGCTCGGCGAAGTCTGTTGCGCCGAAGTTATTCTTGTCGAATAGTTCGTAGCCAATGCGCCCGCTGTGGGGCACACCTGCGGCGGCAAGTTGCAGACGCAGTTCAGGCACGCGGGCCGATGGCGCGAGCACCGCGGACCCGTTCTCTGAAAGCCGGTATTCCACGCCCGCCGCTTTGAGCTTTTCAATTACGGCGGCCGCATCTTCGGGCGCGAGCGCTGCATAGAGCGGCTTGAAATCGCTTTCTTTGCGCCAGTGAATCAGTGCGTAAAAGAGGCCGATGACCGCGAGCGCGGCCGCAATGATGGTGACGCGTTGGCGCATGGAAAGCGCCGAGATCAATTTACGGATTTGCTCCATGCGGGGCTGGGACTGAACGGTTCCGAATCAGCTACATCTGCATGCGCATGATTTCCTGATAGGCCGAGATCACCTTGTTGCGCACCTGCAGAAACAGCTCGGACGTAAGCTCCGCGCGCTGCCCGGCCAATGCCACTTTGTGCAAATCCTCGGTTTCGCCCGTCAGGAACTGATTGACCGCTGTCTGTGCCTCCGTGTGACTACTTTCGACTGCTTGAATTGCAGTGTTCAGAACGGACTGAAATTCTCCTGGCTTTGATGAGAGAAAGCCCGGACCGTCCGGAAGTTGGATGGAGGGTATCTGCGTGATCGGCGCGGTCATGGCGTTAGCGGAAGAGGTCGATCGACTTCTGGATCATGTCCTTGACCGACGAGATGGCCGCGACATTGGCCTGGTAAGACCGCGCGGCGCCCATCAGGTCCACCATGTCTTCGGCAGGGTGAATCCTGGGGAATGCGACGTAGCCGTCGGCGTTCGCGTCGGGGTGGCCCGGCTGGTAGCGCATATCGGGCGGTCCATCGTCCACCGTGACTTCGCTGACTTGTACGCCGGGCGCGCCGCCGCTCAGTTCGGAAGCGAAGATGCTTTGGAACGGCGAATCGACGCCCTGCGACGTGAACACCGCGTCCTTGCGCCGGTAGGGGCCGCCGCCCGGCGTGCGCGTCGTCTCCGAGTTGGCGAGGTTTTCGGTAAGCAGTTCGGCGCGGGTGCGCTGCGCTTCCATGCCCGACGCGCTGACGGAGATTGCGGAAAAGAGACTCATGATTTGCCTTCCTGAATGGCCGACCGGATGGAACGAATCTCGCCCTTCACCAACTGCGAAGCGACGCTGAAGCGCAGCGCATTTTCGGCCAGCAGGCGCGACTCGCGGTCGAGGCTCACGTTGTTGCCGTCGTTGCGCGTCTTTCAATCCGCTGATCTCGATCGCGTGCGGTGCGCCTGACATGGCGCTCTGCAGTTCACCCTGGAAGTCGATGTCCCGGGTCTGATACCCCGGCGTATCCAGATTCGCGATGTTCGACGCGACCAACTTCTGACGCGCGCTGAGCAGATCCATATACCGCTCCAGCCTTTGGCCTACCTGGTCCAGCATGCCTGGACAGGTTGCAGTCCAATCGCCATGGCGAAGTCGTTCGTTTTGTGACTCGCGCGCGGGTCGGAGTGACAACAAGCTGTCACCATGACAAGAATTTGCCGCAAATATTTTCTAAAGCGCACCGTTCAGGCCGCCGATATGACTGTTTGAGGACGCCTTCGTATGCCGGTTAACAACCTGACCTTCAGCGGTGTCAGCAAATTCGGGAGCGATTTCGACAGCATTCTGAAGCGCTCGGTGAGCATTCAGTCACTGCCGCTGCAGGCACTCCAGCAAGGCGATTCGGTCGTGTTGTCCAAGCGCAGCGCGATTGCTTCCCTGTCGTCGGTGGTGGCGGGGCTGAGCAGCAGCCTCAAGGCGCTCGGCACCGTGGCGGCGAATCATGCGCTCGACGCAACCAGTTCCGATGACAGCAAAGTAGCCGTGGTCAACACCGGCGCAACCACGCCCGCAACTTACACGATCAATCACGTCACGTCGCTGGCCGCGGCCGCCTCGGAGACCAGTTTGCAAGGTGTGGCGGATTCTGCCGCCACGTCAGTCTCTTCCAACGGCAGTTTGACTCTTAGCCTCGGCGGAACCGATTACCCCATCACACTCAAGACGGGGCAGAACAACCTGCTCGGCCTGCGCGACGCGATCAACGCGAGCGGCCTTGCCGTCACCGCGTCGATTCTCACCACCGGAACCGGAGCAAACCCGAACTATCTAACGGTTTCGGCGAACGCTCCCGGAGTCAATGCGATCGCTCTGGTCGATCACGCAACCAACCACGATACGCAACTACTGAGTTCGGCCAACCCGGGCTCGAACGCCGTCTTCCAGATCAACGGCGCCGATGTGAGCCAGAAGAGTAACGTGGTCAATAGCGTGATCGGCGGCGTCTCGCTGACGCTTACCGGAACCACGGCCAACGCCGTTACTGTGACGCTGGCTCCCAATCGCACGTCGCTTTCCTCTGCGCTTTCCAGCTTCGCCAGTAACTACAACGCGGTGTTGGATCAGGTCAACGCGCAGACGGGTTCTTCGGCTGGACCGCTGTTGGGCGACGTCTCGATCCGTCAGATCCAATCCACGCTGCGCCAACTGAGCACCTTCGCGGGCCAGGGCTCGACGAAGAGCCTTTCCGATCTGGGCCTGAACTTCGGGCATGACGGGAAGATCTCATTCGATTCAAGCCAGGTGAACAATTTAACGGACGTGCAGCTTTCGGGCGCGTTCGGCTTTCTTAACTCCTTCTCGAACCTCGCCAGCAGCGTCGACCAGATCAGCGATCCATTGAGCGGCACGCTGAAATCGGAGCAAGACACGTTCACTCAGTCCGATCAGCGTTATCAAAGCCAGATCTCCTCTTTAACTGACAGGATCAACACCTCGCAGGCCGCGCTGTTTACGAAGCTTTCAAAAGCGGATGCGGAGATCGCTGCGCTGAGCTCTCAGCAGAGTCTGTTGACGTCGTCGATCCAGGGCCTGGATTACACGCTCTACGGCCGCAACATCAGCACGTCGGGCTAACGCAGTCATTCAGAGGCGAGAGCTCACGAATTCCGAATCACCGAACCCGGACCAATGCGCTCCCTTTCGTCGCGCCTCTGATGGGCGCCAGTGTGCAAGATGGCCAATCACCCGCATACGTGCCGCGCGCGTAAGCGAGCGGAAATCCGGCCCCAAAACATTTCCTTGCTATTCTGTTACCAGCCGCGACAACCTAATTACTAACGCCCGGGCAGCGTAGGAAAACCTGAGGAAGCTTGCTCCGCAAGCCGCGTGTTCTGAGCGACTTGCCTCCTTGGAAAACTATTGCCGCTTCCCACAGGGTCTTCCACAGGAGCGTGGCTTAAGTTGGGTCAGCCGTATGTCTTCTTCCGCAGGTCTTGCTCTCGAACGGGGCCTTCCCTCAAACGTTGACGCTGAACGCTTTGTCCTCGGCTCCATCCTGCTCGACGACTCATCTTTCGTCGATGTCGCCGGCACCCTCGTTCCCGACGACTTCTCTCTAGAGAAGCATCGCAAAATCTTCGTTCGCATGACCGAGATCAACGATCGCGGCGAACGCATCGACCGCGTCACGATTGCAAACGAGTTGATGCGGCACGGGGAGCTCGAATCCGTCGACGGCCTGACCTATCTGGTTTCGCTCGACGACGGACTGCCGCGCATTTCCAATCTCGACAGCTACGTCAAGATCATCAAAGACAAAGCCACCTTGCGCCGCATCATCACCATGGCGCAACAGTTGATGAACCGTGCGCTGATTGAAGAGGACGAGCCCGACCAGATTCTGGCGGGCGCCGAAGAGTCGCTGCTCAAACTCGGCGAATCGCGCGCGAACGATGGCCTGATTACACCGCTCGAGGTCATTCAGAACTATGAAGGCGGCATCAACGCGTTTCTCGATCCGAGCAAGCGCATCAAGGGCATCAGCACCGGTTTCACCAAGCTCGATGAGATGACCGGCGGACTGCACGCGGGGGAACTGGTCATCCTCGCGGCGCGGCCTTCCATGGGCAAAACCGCTTTTGCGCTGAATGTCGCATGGCACGTGGCGACCAAACTCCGGCAGCCGGTTGCCATCTTCTCGCTCGAAATGTCGAACGAGTCGCTGCTGACGCGCATGTTGTGCGCATCGGCCTACGTGGATAGCCAGCGGTTTCGCGCAGGCTATCTGACTCAGGAAGAGCGGGCAAAG
The DNA here is from genome assembly GCA_963792655.1 of Bryobacterales bacterium. Lineage (GTDB taxonomy): Bacteria > Acidobacteriota > Terriglobia > Bryobacterales > Bryobacteraceae > DOZZ01. Next base: position 735,883 of record CAWBWU010000001.1, on the reverse strand, counting down.
TTGCGCCACGCAGCGAACGAGATGGTGGAAGCACCCATTTACATCGACGACACACCGGGCGCGAACCTGATGGATATGCACGCCAAACTGCGCCGCTTGAACTCGGAGCAGAAGCTTGGCCTGGTCATCGTCGACTATCTGCAATTGATGAGCGGCCGCGGCCGTTCAGAAAATCGCAATCAGGAAGTCAGTGCTCTGTCGCGCGGCATGAAGCTGCTCGCCAAAGAGTTGCACGTACCCATGCTGGTTTTGTCGCAGTTAAGCCGCGCGCCCGAGACGCGCATTGGCGATCACCGGCCGCAACTGAGCGACTTGCGCGAATCGGGCAGCATCGAGCAGGACGCCGATCTGGTGGGCTTCATCTTCCGCGAGGAAGTCTATAAGCGCGACCGCGAAGACCTGCGCGGCCTGGCCGAGTTTATCCTCGCCAAGCAGCGCAACGGCCCCGTCGGAAAGATCGATATGGTGTTCCTGCACGCGCTCACCAAATTCGAGAACCGCGCGCAGGATATTGAAGACGTGCCTGAGTAGTGCGCCTCGCGTCAGTGCTTGATGAATGTACCGTCGTTCAACTCACTCATCGCGCGGCGTAACTCATCCTGCGTGTTCATCACGATCGGCCCGTACCAGGCGACCGGTTCTTCGAGAGGCTTTCCCGACACGAGCAGAAACCGCACGCCTTCCGGCCCGGCTTGCACCACAATCTCGTCGCCTCGGTCGAATAACACGAGCGAGTGATTCTGCACATCGTAAACGGGCGCCGCGTCTGACTGAGCGGCTTGCTCCGTCAGCACGGCTCGGGGATCCGACGAATCGCGAAACGTTCCCGACCCCGCGAACACATAGGCAAAGGCGTTGCGTGTGGTCTCCACCTTTAAGCGCTTCTTCTTGCCGGGCGCGACCGAGATATCGAGGTAGCTCGGATCCGCTGCCACGCCTTCTACCGGGCCTCGTTTGCCCCAGAACTCGCCGCTGATCACGCGCACATGCGTACCGTCATCGTCGGTCACCTCTGGTATCGCGGCGGACGGAATGTCCTGATAGCGCGGGCTCGTCATCTTCAACGCGGCCGGCAGATTGGCCCACAGTTGAAAGCCATGCATGCGCCCCTGCGCGTCGCCCTTCGGCATCTCCTGGTGCAGAATGCCGCTGCCCGCCGTCATCCACTGCACGTCGCCGGCAGTCATCGCGCCGCGGTTACCCAGGCTGTCGCCATGTTCAACGGAGCCGGCCAACACGTACGTGATGGTCTCGATGCCGCGATGTGGATGCCACGGAAAACCGGCCAGGTAATCTGCGGGATTGTTGTTGCGGAAATCGTCAAACAACAAAAACGGATCGAAGTCTTTGGTTTTGCCAAAGCCAAAAGCGCGCTCGAGCTTCACGCCGGCGCCTTCGATCGTGGGTTTCGTTTGCACTATTTGTTGAACGGGACGAAGCGACATAGAGGTTCCTTGTTTGCTTATTGGATCGCCAAACGCGAATTTCGTTGCAACATAGCTCCCGAGCCCTACGGAAACCGCATTTCCCGTTCGATAATTTACGTCTCGCATCTATAATCGAAATTGCCCTTTTTGACCGCGAGGCGCACCGCCTCGCTCCGGCTTTTGCTGATTGCAACCGGAGTGCTCATCGCCTCCCCGGCCCTGGCCCAAACTGGTCCTGCCCCCGACCAGTCCGCGCTGATCCGCCAGATGCTGGAACGCATCGATCAACTTGAGAAACGCGTGCATGACCTGGAAGCGGAGAAGCGCGCCAACGCACCGGCGCCCATGACGGCAATGCCGGCCGTCGCAGCCGCAGCCCAACCCGACGCCATGCCCGGCATGAATCATGCGCAAGCCGACACCCAGGCGCCTGCGGCCGAGGTCACCTACCCGTCGCTGCACATCGCCGGTTTCAGTGACATCGACTTCGCGGCGACCGATCGCAAAGGCGACCACAGCGGCTTCAGCGAAGGGCAATTCATCCTGCACCTCAGCTCTGCTCTGTCGCCGCGCGTGAACTTCTTCGGCGAGATCAGTATGACCGCGCGTGCCGATGCCGGTACCGGTTCGCCCGCCGCGCCCGGGTTCAATGTCGAGGTCGAACGCAGCATCATTCGCTTCGAACAGAACGATCAATTGAAGCTTTCGTTCGGCCGCTATCACACGCCGATCAACTACTGGAACACTCAGTTTCATCATGGCTCCTGGCTTCAGACCACGATCAGCCGCCCCGAAATGGTGCAGTTTGGCGGCAGCTTCATACCCGTGCATTTCGTCGGCGCACTGGGTGAAGGCGTCTTCCCGCTGGGCGGATTGAACCTGCACTACAACGCGGGCGTCGGCAATGGCCGCAGTTCGGCGATCAATCGCGACGGTGACTTTGGCGACGTGAACAACAATCGCGCCTGGCTGGTGAATCTCTCGGCGCAGCCCGATCACCCGTACGGCCTGCAGTTTGGCGCCTCCGTTTACCGCGACAAGATCGATCCGATTGCCGGCCCGCCCGAGCGCGAATGGATCGAGTCGGCACACGTGGTCTGGCAAAAAGAAAATCCGGAGTTCATCGCTGAATTCTCGAACGTCACGCATACGCTGGTAGCCAATGAAGCGCGGCAGTTCAACAGCCAGGCGTGGTACGTGCAGACCGCTTACCGGCTGCCGGTATGGCAGCGCCTCTGGAAGCCGTACTACCGGTTCGAATACATCCACATTCCGCGTGGAGACAAAGTGTTCGCGCTGATCCCCGATCTGGCCGGCTCCACTGCGGGCCTGCGTTACGATATCTCCAGTTTTGCGGCGCTCAAGCTCGAGTACCGGAACGTGCGCCGCCCGGGCATTCCCCGCATCAACGGCGTCTTTGCGCAAACCAGTTTCACCTTCTAAACGTGACCATCCTCCATCGCCTTACCCTGGCCGTCGTTCTTCTCGCCTCCGGCGCAGTAGCGGCGTCTTCCGATATCGCCGTCGTCGTGCGGCCCGATGTTCCCATTGATGACCTGCCTTTCGCGGACGTCCGCAAACTGTTTCTCGGAGAGCGCCAGTTCTGGCCGAAAAATGTGCGCGTGACGCTGCTCATTCGCGCTCCTGTCGCGCACGAACGCGAGATCGTGCTGCGCACCATTTATCAGATGAGCGAAGCGCAGTTCCGCCAGTACTGGATCTCGAAAGTCTTTCGCGCGGAGGTATCGGCCGGCCCCAAGATCGTGTACTCGAGCGAAATGGCGACCGAACTCGTCGCGGCTATTCCCGGCGCGGTGACGTTTGTGGAGGCGAGTAAAGTTCCGAAAGACCTGAAGACGGTCCGCATCGACGGTCGTCTTCCCGGCGACAAAGGGTACGCGTTACGGTAGCCGCCCGCCTTCGACCCCGCACGTGGTTTTGGAAGGGCCGGCGGCTCACCATCCGGCGCCGCTTGGCCCTTTCGTTTCTGATCATCCTGGGCCTCTTCGCGCTGAATCTGGCGGTCTATTCCGTCAGCAATCTGAAGCGCAAGGCGACGGTGGAAGCGCTCCGCCGCGCGATTGCGAATCAAATCCTGATCGCCGACATCAACCAGCGGCTGAACGACACGCAAAAGCAGATAGCGCTGCTCAATCAGGCGGTGACCGACTCCGGCACCGGCGCTTCACCCGAGGAGGTTGCCGCGTTCAAAGCCCAGATCGATGTTGTGCGCGATAAGATCCGCGAGCTCAGCGCGCATTCCGATCCCGACGTCCGTCAACGCACCGAGCAATTTGAAAAAGACTACGCCGCGCTCAGTGCCTCCTGGCTTACGTTCTACGAAAACTTCGGCGTCCATTACACGACCGCGATCACCGAGCTTGCCTTGCGCGGCGATCCGCTCAGCCAGCGCCTGCTGCAGCAGACCGTGCCGGAGATTCTGGATGCCCAAAAGCGGCGTGTCGAAGAGGCCAGCGCCACTTTCTACACCGTTGGCGCCTGGGCAGACCGGCTGACAGCGTTTATCTTTCTGTTCTCTGGCGTGGCAGCGCTCGTGATCGCGGTGCGTCTGTCGCGTCACCTGGACCGCGGGTTGAGTGACCTGAAAGAGGGTGCTGCTCGCATCGGCGGCGGCGCGCTCAATCATCAGATCGACATCCGCTCGGACGACGAACTGGGCGACCTCGCCACGACCTTCAACAACATGAGCTCGCAGCTCCGCGCGGCGCACTCGAGCCTCACTGAGGCCAACCAGGAATTAGCCACCCGCCACCAGGAGGTGCAGCACCAGCGCGAGGTTTCGGACTCGCTCCTCCTCAACATTCTTCCCGCGCAAATTGCCGACGAGCTCCGCTCCAAAGACGCGGTTGATCCGAAATACTTCGAAGACGTCACCATCCTCTTCACCGACTTCGTGGGCTTCAGCAACTCGACGCGCAACCTGTCGGCCGATGAGCTGGTCTATCTTCTGCACGATTACTTCACCGCATTCGATAACATTGCGACGCGTTACGGGCTCGAGAAGCTGAAGACCATTGGCGATAGCTACATGTGCGTCGGTGGTATGCCCGCGCGCAATCCGTCGCATCCAGTGGACACGGTGCTGGCCGCGTTTGAAATGCTCGAAGCGGTGCGGGAGCGCGCGGTGCGCAGCCCGTCATGGGGCGTGCGCATCGGCATCCACACCGGGCCCGTGATTGCGGGCGTAGTGGGAATCAAGAAGTTTGCGTTCGACGTGTGGGGTGAATCGGTTAACCTGAGCTCGCGCATGGAATCGAGCGGCGCCGAGAACTGCATCAACATCTCCACGCAGACGCACTCGCGGGTGAAGGATTTCTTCCTGTGCGAACCGCGCGGCCAGGTCATGACGAAAGACAAGCGCGAGCATGAGATGTACTTCGTCCGAGGTATCCTGCCGACGCTGATGTCGGACAGCAACGAACTCATCCCCGCGCTGTTCACGCGCCGCTACCAGATCTACTTTCAGAAGCAGCCGCCGGCGTTCCCGCAGCTCTCCGTCTGACCAGCGCTCGAAAGTCTTCTACCGCTTCATCAGGCTATTGCTCCCCGCGTTGGCGACCCACACGTTTGCGCCGTCAAAAGCTGCTCCTTCGGGGAAATTGCCCGTTGGGAAATTGCCGATCAGCGCACCGTCGCTGGCACGCAGCTTTGTCACCGTGTTGCTACTGAAGTTCGTCACCCAGATAAAGGTGCCGTCGAATACGACGCTCTGCGGCAAGTTCCCCACCGGGAAAGTACCCAGGACGGTACCGTCGCTAATCTGCAACTTTGTGACGTTATTACTTCCCTGGTTACTGACCCACATAGCCTTTCCATCGAAAGCTAAACCGGATGGGCCTGTACCGGCCGTGAAGGTTCCCAGTAAAGCACCGTCGCTGGCGCGCAGCTTGCTGACTGTACTATCCCCTGTATTCGCGACCCAGATATTGTTACCGTCGAACGCGATTGCCTGAGGCGAGAAGCCGACTGGAAAGGTCCCGAGCACGTGGCCGTCGCTCGCGCGCAACTTGGTAACTGTGTTATCACCCAGGTTAGCTACCCAGATATGAATGCCATCGAAGCACAACGCAATCGGCGAGAAGCCGACCCGGAACGTTCCGTCTACATTGCCGTCGCTCGCCCGCAACTTTGTCACGCTGCGGTGACTTTGGTTCGCAACCCAAACGTCAGCGCCGTCAAATGCCATGCCGCTCGGCGAGGTCACCGGGAAAGTGCCCAGCACAGCACCATCAGCGGCTCGCACTTTGATCACAGTGTTGTTGGACAGTGATGCCCACATATCAGCCCCATCGAACACAAGCTGTCCAGGACCGCTTCCAACGTCAAAAGTAGCAGTCAGGTTGGCGCGGTACCAGCGCAGGATGGCAACTGCATTCGGGTTATAGTCGCTGTCTTCGGTGGTAGTTATCTGTTGCGCACCGGCGAACGATGCGCCGGCACACAGTAGCAGCGAGAAAAGAATGCAGCGCGAAGTAAAAGTACTGGTGTTTCTCATCGTTTTCATCCTTGGGTTATGAAAGTGGCTCGGCCTGACACACGAGTAGCCTATCGGTTGGCGGGACGGTTCTTGTTTACCGGGTGTAAAAGACTTGTAAAAACGACTAAGTAAGCTGAGCGGTTATAAGTAGCTCAGCGCCCGTCGCGCGCCCACTCTACTCTCGCCCGCTTTGACTCCGGCGTACCACCGGCAAACCGGGTAAGCGCGATTACAACGAACTATCCACACCAGGTAAGCCACCCACAGCGGATATCCGAAATCTTTCGGGAACAGCTCAGCCGAGCCGCCGAGGGAAGGTGGGGGCACGAACATCAGTGGTATCGCCGCGCGGCCATAGCGGATCAGGGCCATGACAACTTCAACCAGGTGAATCGCGAAGAAGTGAGTCACGAAGAAGAACAGCGGCACGCGCCCCAACACTACCAGGGGATTGCTCGCTGCAAGCTGCTTCCTATCAAGAAGCGCCAGCAGGAGAAGCGCGGGGCCGAGCGTCATCAACAGAAAGTCCAGCGAGGGTGGCTGTTTCGTGACGTTGAAAAACGACAGTATCGTGAACATGGCGTCGTGCTGCGACGACCAGGGTTGCAGGTCACCATACACATTCATCGCGCGGAGTAGAAGAAAACCAGCGACGCAGGCGCCGCCGACGCGCAGCAGAATCTTACTCCGTGCTGCCGGCTCCATCTGAAGGACAGGCGCAAAACAATAGCCGGCCGCTATCAACGCAATCCAGGAGAGCAGTGGATACGCCACGACCACCAGAACTCCCGCCACCGGAAATGCGCCCACTTGATGCAGCACATTCCACAGCGGCGCGGCAGCACCGAACTGTTTCGCCTGAATCGGGTCAAGCAGATTGTGCAATACGATCACAGCGAGGCTCAATGCGGCAAGCACACGCCGCGGGAGATATACGAGTATGGACAGCGCCACCATACACGCACCGAGCGACCACAACACTAACAACAGCACCGGATACTGCAGCGACAGAGTGAAGTAGTACGCGAGCCTCATCACCACCAGCTCCAGAAAAATGAGCCAGAGCCCGCGCGTTAACAGATACCGCGACAGCTCACCGGTCGTGCGCCCGCGCTGCTTCCAGAAATACGCGCCCATGCCCGCGGTGAACATGAATACCGGCGCGCAGAAATGTGTGATCCACCGCGTGAAGAACAAGATGGCGTTGGTCTTCGACAGATCTGTGGGCGCAAACAACATCGCATCGTGGTGGATGAAGTCGCGCGTATGATCGAGCGCCATCACGATCATAATTAGTCCGCGAAGAGCATCGACAGAGGTCAGGCGAGTGCGCAGAAAATTATGATATCCCGGCGCACTTCAAGCTTTGCTGATAGCTACTTCCCCGCTGAACAAGCCTTCCCGCTCTGGTCCAAACCCCACGCCATGGAGTTCTCAAGAAGCTGGAGCATCGGCGGCTCCGAATAATATTCGGCAGCATGGCCCAGGGCCGAATAGAGCACGTGCCCCTGGCCAACGCAGTGCCACCAGATGAGCGGGTGGTCCGATCCCATTGTGGCTTTCCCTGGCGTGTAGCTCTTTTCGTCAACCGTTGCCAGGATGTGGAAGCCGGGCGTCGCGCGGGGGTTCGTCTGAAACGCATACCACTCATCGGAGCGTTTCCACGTTTCGGGCAGCCCTTTGGTGATAGGGCTTTGCTGATCTTCAATGTGAATCGTCCCCGGCATGATCGGCGAGTGCATGACGAACTGCGCGCCCAGCAACGTGTCCACGTACCATCCCCAGGCGGAGGCAGAGCGTGGCGCGGCGAACATCGGATTCGATGTCGGAAGCGGGTCGCCGCCTGCCCCGTGGATTCCGACGACCGATCCGCCGTTTTCCACCCAGGCGCGGAACGCGGCCTTCTGGTCGTCGGTGAGTGTGTCTCCGCTCGTATTGTTCCAGACCACAAGCTTGAACTGGCCAAGCTGACGCGGGTTCATCACCGCGCCGTTCTCAGTCTGAAAATAGGGCCAGCCCCGCCGCTGTGCGATTGCGGCTAACGCTGCGTTTGAAGCTTTGATAGCGGGTGAGTCACGGAACCCGTTGGTCTTCGAAAAGATGAGAACGCCACCGGGCTTGAATCCGGCCGGAAGCTCCGGCGCGGTCTTGTCAAAGACGGGATCCGGGAAATGTTCACGCATCATTGCCGCGCGTTTCACCGGGTCGCGCATCATCTCGCGAAACCGCTGCTCCTCGGGCGAAGCCGCAGGCTCTTGCGCGGACAACATTCCGGATGCCGCACAGAAAAGTGAGAGGACAAGGCTAGCGCGTAGCATGGTGCCGCCAGTATATATTGCAAGACACGATGACGGATGCACCCCGCGCAAACCTTCCCGCTTTCGTGACATAATTCCGGGCCATGATCGAGACTGCGGTTTCCCCGTCGCAAACCGAACGCGCCACACTGCCGGCAACCACGCGCAACATCGCCGTTGACGCCTATCGCGGGTTCGTCATGCTGTTGATGATGGCCGAAGTGCTGCAACTCGCGCACGTGGCGGCGGCGTATCCGGGCAACTGGTTCTGGAGCGTGCTGGCCTATAACCAGACGCATGTCGAATGGGCCGGGTGCTCGCTGCATGACATGATCCAGCCGTCGTTTTCGTTTCTCGTCGGCGTCGCGCTGCCTTACTCCATTGCGCGGCGCATGCAGCTGGGCGGCCGCTTCGGAACCATGTTCGCGCACGCGCTGTGGCGCTCATTTCTGCTGATCGCACTCGGCATTTTTCTGCGCTCCATGCACAGCACGCAAACTTACTTCACGTTTGAAGACACGCTGACGCAGATCGGCCTCGGCTATCCATTTCTGTTCCTGCTTGGATTTCGCAGCGTGCGCTGGCAATGGACTGCGTTCGCCGCGATCCTGGTCGCTTACTGGGCCGCGTGGGCGCTGTACCCTGTGCCAGGTCCCGGCTTCGATTGGACGACGGTTGGTGTGCCTAACCAGTGGCAGCATCAGTTCACTGGCTTCGCAGCCCATTGGAACAAGAACGCCAACTTCGGCAATGCCTTCGACCAGTGGTTCCTCAACCTGTTCCCTCGCACCAAGCCGTTCGTGTACAACGGCGGCGGGTATCTGACGCTGAGCTTCATTCCGACGCTCGGCACCATGATCCTCGGCCTGATCGCCGGCCGCTGGTTGAAGAGCATGCCACCGGCAAGCGCAGTGAAACGTTTTGCGCTCTACGGCCTTGCGCTCGCCGCCGCGGGACTCGCGCTGCATTTCGCCGGCGTCGCGCCCATCGTCAAACGCATCTGGACGCCGGGTTGGACACTCTTCAGCGGCGGCATTTGCTTCCTCTTCCTCGCGGCCTTCAACTGGATTATCGAAGTGCGCGGCTGGCGCCGGTGGGCATTCCCGCTGGTGGTGATCGGCGTCAACTCCATCGCGGCCTACCTGATAGCGCACCTGCTCGAAGACTTCATTCTGAGTTCGTTCCGCATCCACTTCGGAGCACACGCGCTCGGTATGTTCGGGCCGGCGATTGAAACGTTGTTGCTGGGTATTGTGGTGCTGAGTATGTACTGGCTGCTTTTGTTTTGGATGTACCGGCGTAAGATCTTTTTGCGGATCTAGCTCACGAGTGTTCCCCGGCGGCGTTCGGACTAATTGCTGGACTCTCGAGGCACCCATATCGCAGCCGGTTTTTTGCGACTCCGTCAGAGCCGCGACTGAAGGGAGCGGATTTTCGCTTCGATCGCGCTCAGATAGAATCGTCCACATGTCAAAACGCCTGGCCGCCATCGGCCTGCTCTTCGCCGCGGGCGCTGCGTTCACCATCACGCGTCCCGCCGACATCCGCTTCCTCAAGCATGAGATCGATATCGGCGCCGCCGAAAGCTGCGCGATCTTTGACGTCAACGGCGATGGCAAGCTCGACATCATGTCCGGCGAGGACTGGTATGAAGGCCCATCGTTCCAGACCAAGCACCACTTCCGTTCGTTGCCTTACATCAACAACTACGTCGACAGCTTCAGCATCCTGCCGATGGATGTGAATGGCGATGGCAAGACCGATATCGTCGATTGCGCGTGGTTCTCAAAGAAGCTCTGGTGGAACGAGCAGCCGTCGAATGGCCAGGGCGAGTGGAAGGAACACGTCATGGCCACCGGCCACAACGTGGAGTTCTGCTTTGCCGTCGATCTGCTCAACGATGGCAAGAAGCGCCAGGTTATTCCGCAGTTCGGCGGCAAGGACGATCCCCTCACCTGGTACGAAATTCAGAACGGCGACTTTGTCGCGCACGTAGTCAGCCCGCATAGCTACGGCCACGGCATAGGCGTGGGCGACGTGAATGGCGATGGACGCAACGACATCATCACGCCCAAAGGCTGGTTCGAAGCGCCGCCCGATCCACGCAAAGGTGAATGGAAGTGGCACCCCGATTTCGATCTCGACGGCACCGGCTTCATCCACGTACTCGATGTGAACGGAGACGGCAAGCCCGATCTGGTCACCGGCATGGCGCACAACTACGGTGTGTTCTGGATGGAGCAGGGCCCGAACAACACCTGGACCAAGCACGTGATCGACGATAGCTGGTCGCAGGCGCACGCCATGACGCTGGTGGATTTGAACGGCGACGGCAAGCTCGACATCCTTACCGGCAAACGCTTCATGGCGCACAATGGCCGCGACCCCGGTGAGAAAGAACCGCTCGGCATCTACTGGTACGAGTACGTGCGCACCGGCAACGGGCAGGTGGAATGGGTCAAACACGTGATCGACTACAGCACGCGCACCGGCAGCGGCATGCAGATCGCTGTCGCCGACCTGAACCGCGACCGCTACCTCGACTTCGCCGTCGCCGGCAAGAGCGGGCTCTACTGGTTCGAGAACTTAACCGGCACTACTTCTCGAAAGTGATCGACGTGTCCGCGCCGAACTTCTGGTAGCCGGTGAAACGGATCACCAGCCGGATGCGCAGCGGGCCCGTGCGGAACGGCAGCGTGTCATCTCCGTATGTCTCCACCGGAAACCACCAGCCCTCGCGTACCGGACGGCGAATGGTCGTGAAGCGCGGGAACAGGTTTTCGGATTTGGCGGTGATCACCTGCGGCACTGCCTGGCCCTCGCTCTTCACAATCGAGTAGTCTTCTTTGCTGGCCCAGAGCAAGCCATCGAACAGGCGCTGATTCTGCAGAATCTGCCGCGGCCGTACTTGCAACACCCAGCAATCGATGTCTTCCACCTTTTCATCGCCGCGAAACTTTGTCTCGTACAGCGGCAGTAGCTGTTCGGTCAAGACGAAGGGCTGGATGTTGCGGATGTCGGCGAAGTCCTCGTCAGTCATGCGCAAATTCTTGAGTGTGTTCAGTGGCTGCCCGATAAAACGTTCGCTGCGCTCGTGATCCGGCGAGAAGATCACTTCACGCACCTCGCGGTACTCTCCTGCGTTTGCGCCGTGACTGGTCATCTCCGTCACGCGCACCGATTGCCGGAAGGCATAATGACTTCGCTCCGCGGCAGTCTCACTCTCGCGGTGCGCAATCTTGCGTACCAGACCCGGCGGTGCTTCGACCGCGCCGAGCGAAGATACGCAAAAAGCGAATGTTACGATGAAGCCGATGCAGCCGCCGCTCAGGAGCTTCTGGTGGGCTCTGGGTGCCGGCTGGATCGTGTTGTCCGCAGCGGCCTGGGAGTACGCACGCGCAAAAAACGTGCCGCTCTGGATCGCGCTTCCGCTCGCGGCTGCCTTCCTCATTGAGTACCCATTTTATCTGGCGAGTGGAATGGAATCCGTGCGAGACCGCGTCGCACGCTGGCCCAAGCCCTGGCTCGCGGCAGCCATCGCGGGTTCCGGGCTGCTCCCGTACCTGGTTTACAGCACCTTCACCGGCGAGTTGAACGCGCTCAATCTCGCGCTCGTGGCGGGCATGTTCACGCTCGTGGCGTTCTGGTATGTGGTGTGGCCTCATCGGCTTATCGCCGACCTGACGCTGCTCGCGCTACTGGCGGCAGCCATTCTGTCCGGAGTGCTTCGCTCGTGGTACCCGTCCCCCTTGTCCTGGGTTCGTTTGGAAATTTTAGGACACATCGCTTTGGTCCATACTGCCGTGTTCTCCGTTCTATGTGTACGCGGCCTCGATGGAGTCAAGCTCGGGTTCGTTTGGCAAAAACGCGAGTTGCGCGCGGGACTGCTGTACGCAATTCTTTTTTGCGTGGTTGGGCTGCCGGCTGCCTGGTTTCTGGGCTTGATCCACCTGCCCGCCCCTGCCCCGAATTGGCTGCGCATTGCCGCGACTCTCGCCGGTGTTTATTGCGTCGTGGCTTTCTCGGAAGAGTTCTTTTTTCGCGGCGTATTGCAGAACCTGCTGCAGCGGCTGACTCACCCCGCGGCATCAATCGCCGTAACTGCGGCTCTTTTCGGACTCGCTCACCTCACTTACGCTCGCAAATTTCCGAATTGGAAGATGGTCTGTGTAGCGGGTTTAGCGGGTGTTTTCTATGGCTTAGCGTACCGTGCAGCCGGATCCGTGCGGGCCAGCATGGTGACCCACGCAGTAATCGTGACGATCTGGAAAGCCTTGGGTGGGTAAAATTGTGAAAAATATCCCATTTCGTGGGCCGATCTGTTGCAAGATACTACGAGAGAGTTTCAACCTACCTCCCACCGTCTTACTTCCATGCGTCTTCTTTTACTCCTAATTCTTTGTACTGCCTCCCTTCTTGCCGGCTCTAACAAGTACGCACTCATCCTTGAGGATGCGCCGGTAGCCGAGACCTATATCCAGGGTGTTCGTCCTCAGGCGCAAAGCCTCGTTTCAGCGGGCAGGCAGCAGACCATCGCTGCGAAACAGACCGCGCTTCGAAGCGAGCTCGCGGCCCGGCGTTTCACCGTCACGGCTTCCATGCAACACCTGCTGAACGCCGTCTTTGTGATCGCAACGCCGGAACAAGTCGCCGAGCTGAGGAGCCTTCCGGGTGTAAAGGGAGTCGTTCCGGTGCGCCGTTACATGCGCAAGCTGAATCGCGCCACGCGAGCTCGTAAATGCACCGGCCGCATGGGGACTGCTCGGGGGCGAGAGCAACGCGGGGCTAGGCGTAAGAATCGCGATTCTCGATACCGGAATCGATAACATGCACCCGGCGTTTCAAGACGCCACGCTCGTCCCGCCGCCCGGCTTTCCCGTGTGCCCGCAACCGACAAATTGCATGTTCACTTCGAATAAGGTGATCGTCGCGCGAAGCTATGTGAACCAGCTCGGCGCCGGAACCGGTGACGATCCCTCAGTCAATTCGCGCCCCGATGATGCCTCCGCCCGTGACTTAGCCGGGCACGGAACCTCCCTGGCTTCGGCCGCGGCGGGCGAGAGGACCCAGGCTCCGCTGGCCTCCATTATTGGCGTCGCGCCGCGCGCTTTCCTGGGCAATTACAAGATCTTCGGCTCGGACGAAATCAACGGCTTTACCGATTCCTCCGCCATTGATCCCGCGATCGAGGATGCCTCCGTTCGGGACCATATGAATGTCGCGGTTCTTTCGCTCGGCGGCGGTGCGCTGACCGGCCCGAATGATACGGGTGCGGCGTGTGGCAACAACCCGGGTGTTCCTTGCGATCTGGAATCGGCGGCGATTGAGAACGCGCTCAAAGCCGGCATGGTTGTCGTCGTGGCAGCAGGGAACGAAGGCGAAAGCGGCTTCAACTCAAACCGGATCCAGACGCTGAGCAGCATCAGCTCCCCGGGCGTGGCGACAGACGCCATCACCGTCGGCGCAGTGACCAACTCTCACGTGTTTAACTCCGATATCAAGATTGCTGGCCCGAACGTACCCGGAGCGCTTGTCTACATCTCAATGGACATGGGCGACAGCGTGTTGCCTGCCGGTAACTTGACCGGACCGCTCGTGGACGCGTCCAAAGCCGGTGATGTGCTCGCCTGCTCTACCCTCACGGGGAATTTTCTGCAAGGCGCGATCGCGTTGGTAACCCGCGGCACGTGCAACTTCTCTGTGAAAGCGCAAAACGCGTTTGCTGCCGGCGCAATCGGGATGATCGTTGTGAACACCGGTGAGTTTCCCACTTCGCTCGGAGGCTTGGCGAACGCGCCGATACCCTCCGCCAGCATCGGCGGAAGCGATGGCAGCGCACTGCGGACGTACCTGGCGAGCAACTCCGGCGTGACCGCAACCATCCCGCCCGGCATGCTTGAAGAGACCGCAACGCCCGATCAGATTCCCTATTTCTCTTCAGTAGGACCCGCGCTCGGCGGCGGACTGAAACCCGAGATCACAGCGCCTGGCGTTTCGATCTATATGGCGACGCAGAGCTACGATCCCAACGGGGGCGAGTATTCTGCCGATGGGTATGAAATCGCCGACGGCACCAGCTTCTCGACGCCGCTCGTCGCAGGCGCTGCTGCGCTTGTTATCCAGAAGCATCCCGACTATTCGCCGTTGCAGGTGAAGTCCGCACTGGTCAATACCGCAGCGCGGCCGTCGGGTCTCAGCGGGAACCAGGTAGGCACCGCGAGCACTTACTACAGCGTGCTCGAAACGGGCGCGGGGCGCCTGGATGCCGGGGCTGCGCTGCTGACGAACGTCACGATCGAACCTTCCACGCTGTCGTTCGGCGCTCTCGCAGCGGGCGCGCAGAACCTCTCACAGAACCTGACCTTGACCAATTTCAGCGCGGCGCCGGTGAGCCTCTCGATTGCCGTGAACCGCACGGTGAACGATAGCGCCACAACCCTGGCCGTCGACAAGACGCAGGTCACGATTGCGCCAAACAGCAGCACTGTCGTCAAGGTGTCGCTAACCGGGATGAATCCGGGCTTTGGGGATTTCGAAGGCAATCTGGAGATCACAGGCGGGGCGGTGCCACTGCACGTGCCGTTTTTGTATGTCGTCGGCACCAATACTCCGAATGACTACATTCTGTACTCGGGCAACGGTGAGGTCGGCACGGCGGGTCAAGATCTGGAATACGGGTTACAGTTCCGCGTTGTCGACCGTTACGGTCTGCCCGTGCAAGGCGTGCCGGTCACGTTTTCAGCGGCCGCCGGAGACACCGCAACGCTGAAGAACTCCGATACCGCGACCAATCAATTCGGCCTTGCATACAGTGATGTCACGTTCGGCACGACGCCCTGCACAGCCCCTTGCGTCCAGAAATTCACGGCGCTCGTCGGCAGCAAGTCGTTGCCCTTCAACGATACATCGCGCGCACAGCCCGCCATTTCAAGCGGCGGCATTGCCGATTCGGCAAGTTTCTCCACCGCCGGAATCGTTCCGGGCAGCTTTATCTCGCTGTTTGGAACTGGCCTCTCCGACATTACAGATTCCAACACGCAGTCCTTTCTGCCGCTCTCGCTGGACGGCGTTTTTGTCAGCTTCGATGCGCCCGGCATCAGTCTGCCTGGCCGTATCTACTTCATCAGCCCCGGACAGGTAAACGTGCAGGTGCCCTGGGAACTCGCGGGCGCGACATCGGCCAAGATCAAAGTTACGATCGACCCTTCCGCCGGAAATGTGATGACTGTTCCAGTGTTGGTTGCGGCTCCGGCGTTGTTCACTTATTCGGATACTGCGGCCAGCAGTACAGTCGCTGCGGCCCTCGATGAGAACTACAAGTTAGTCGGCTCAGCGAATCCGGTTGCTCGCGGACACTTAGTACAACTGTATGCGAACGCGTTAGGGCCGGTGAACAACACTCCGCTCGACGGCTATCCCGCTTCGAGCACGACGTTGTCGGCCACAACGCTACCAGTTACGGCCACTGTTGGTGGTCAGCACGCCCTGGTTCAATTCAGCGGCCTCGCACCCGGGTTTGCCGGTTTATACCAGGTGAACCTCACCATTCCGGCAAACATAACGGCCGGACTGCAGCCAGTCATCCTGACTGTAAACGGAGTAGCTTCACCCGCGGTCAACATCCAGGTCAACTAATCCGGGTTACTTAACCGACGCCACGACAGCAATGGAGCGGGCCCACCCGACGATCTTGAAACGGCATGAAAACGACAAGCGTCCCAAACTTCATGCTCCGTGTCTCCGGACTGGTCCTTGTCCTTTCGTGTATCCTTACGCCGCTGCTTCCCGCTGCCCAACCGGAAGTCACAAAGTACGCTCTGATTCTGCAGGATCCGCCAGTCGCTGAGTCGCTGAGCCGCGCCGGCATGATGGCCGCGCCTCATACCCTGCAGGCCGCTGGTCTGCGGCAAAGCATCCTTGCGCACCAGTCTTCCCTGCGCGATGCGCTTGAACAGCGCCACTATCAGGTCACCGGCTCGATGCAGCACCTGCTGAACGCAGTGTTCGTCAAAGCGACGCGCGAGCAAGTCGCCGAATTGAGCGCCATGCCCGGAGTGATCGGCGTGGTCCCTGTACGTCTCTACAAGCCGGTGCTGAATAAAGCCCTCGACCTTCTGAACGTGCCCGCCGCATGGAGCCAGTTGGGTGGCGTGAGCAACGCGGGTCTGGGAATGAAAATCGGCATTCTGGACTCGGGCATCGACAACACGCACCCGGCCTTTCAGGATCCATCGCTCACGGTCCCCTCCGGATTCCCTATCTGCAAGCCTGCCGATTGCCAGTACACCAACAACAAGATCATCGTGGCGCGCAGTTATGTCGACCAGCTGGTAGGGAGCGATCCAACCCAGTCGCGCCCCGACGATTATTCCGCGCGCGATCTCTCCGGCCATGGCACTGCTCTCGCCTCAGTAGCGGCGGGCGAGACCAGCACCGGACCACTCGCAACCATCACCGGCGTTGCACCCCGCGCTTACCTTGGTAACTACAAGATCTTCGGTTCCGCCGAGATCAACGACTATGCCAGTTCGCAAAGCATCGACACTGCTTTGGAAGATGCGGTGAACGATGGCATGAACGTGGCGGTGCTCTCGCTCGGTGGACCGGCCTTTTCGGGACCGGCGGATACGGGCTCCGCGTGCGGCTCGCAGAACCCTCCCGGCGTGCCTTGCGATATCGAATCGGTCACGGTCGAAAATGCGATCAAGAGCGGCATGGTAGTTGCCATTGCTGCAGGCAACGAAGGGCACACCGGACAACTCACGTCGACGCTCGACAGCATCTCGTCCCCTGGTGTCGCGACCGATGCCATCACGGTCGCCGCGGTGACGAACTCGCACATGTTCGCCAGTCTGCTGACCATCAACGGCAGTGGTGTGCCGGCGAACTTACGGCAAATCACGGATAGCCCGGGCGACAGCGTCAGGCCCGCACAAGATCTGACCGCGCCTCTCGTTGACGCCTCGAAGGTGGGCGATACGCTCGCTTGCTCGGGCTTTCCTGCCGGCGTCTTCAACGGCGCGATCGCGCTGATTCAACGCGGCACTTGCACGTTCGCAGTCAAAGTGCAGAACGCCAATGCCGCGGGTGCCGTTGGAGTCATCTTCACCAACTACGCCGGCGATGACACCGCGCCTTCCATCGGTGGACTTGCCACGGCGGCGATTCCGGCTGTCATCATCGGTGCTTCGGACGGCGACGCGTTGCGCAGCCTGCTCGGTGGCGGCTCCACGCTGACCGCGACCATTCCAACGAATCTGATCGAGACCAGCAGTCAGGGCAACGTGGTCGCTTCGTTCTCATCGCGCGGCCCGGCTGTCGGCCAGGGCGCGCTCAAGCCGGACGTCGCAGGCGTCGGGACCAACGTCTACATGGCCGCGCAGAAGTACGATCCCAATGGCTCGGTGTACAGTGCCGATGGCTACGCGGTCGCGGATGGCACCAGCTTCTCCACACCGATGATCGCGGGAATCGCCGCGCTAGTGAAGCAGAAGCACCCCTCGTTTACGGCATTGCAGGTCAAGTCCGCAATCGTCAATACCGCGGCACGCACCACCACCACACCATCTGGCGGCAAGGCGTCGGTGCTCGAAGTGGGAGCGGGTCTCGCCGACGGCGGGGCTGCCGTTTCCGACACCATCACCATTGAGCCCGCTACCGCGTCGTTCGGTGCTCTCGCCAGTGGCACGCAGTCGAAGTCGCAGCAGTTCCTGATTACCAACACCAGCGGTTCGAGCGTAACGCTCTCGTTCAGCATCAACTCGACGAACTCCACTGGTTCGGCCACGTTGTCTCTGGACCGCAACAGTCTCTCACTGACACCGGGCGGCGCCGGCACTGTGACACTTTCGATCGGCGGCACGCGGCCTTCACCGGGCATCTACGAAGGCGCGATCGAAGTCACCGGAGGCCCCGTACCGCTGCACATCCCGTACTTGTTCGCGGTTGGTGACGGCGTTCCTGCCGACATCATCAACTTGTCGGGTGATGCAGAAACCGGAACGGTCGGTCAATCCGTCCCTGATGGCTTCATCTCATTCAAAGTGATCGATCAGTATGGCGTGCCCGTAACGGCGCTACCCGTTTCCTTCACGGTCAAAACGGGCGGCGGCCAGGCGGTCATCTCTAACGCTGACCGGCGCACTGACGCTTATGGCATCGCGGGCGCGAATATCACGCTCGGCAATAGCCCTTGCGTCAGCGGCACTTGCTCAATCACGGTGACCGGTACTGCGGGCACACTGCGAACCACATTTACCGACTTCTCGCGTCCGTCACCCACCATTACAGCAACCGGCGTGGTGGATGCGGCCAGCTTCAAGACCGGCAACGGCATTGTTCCCGGCTCATACATCTCGATCTTTGGCAGTGGTCTGTCGGATTCGACTGCGGTCAATTCGTTCCCGTTCCTGCCGCTCGCATTGCACACGGTGTTCGTTAGCTTCGATGTGAATGGCGCCAGCTATGCGGGCCGTATGTACTATGTCAGCCCCACGCAGTTGAACGTGCAGGTGCCGTGGGAACTGGCGGGCCAGAGTTCGGTCCAGATCAAAGTGACCATCGACTTCTCGGCAGGCAACGTCATCACAGTGCCGGTCGTGAACGCCGCACCTTCTGTCTTCAGCTTCAACGACACTGGCTTGAACGCTCCGACGGCTGCTGCTCTCGACGAGAACAATCGCGTGGTCACGTCGGCGAATCCTGTGCAACGCGGGCATGTGCTCCAGATCTTCGCGAACGCGTTAGGTCCGGTGACGAACACGCCGGCCGATGGTGCGCCCGCGTCGGGCGCGCCGCTCAGCACCTCGGTCAGCACACCGACCGTAACGATTGGCGGCCAGGCGGCTGTTGTTCAGTTCAGCGGTCTCGCGCCGAACTTCTCCGGTCTGTACCAGGTGAACGTGATTGTGCCGCAGAATATAGGCACTGGCCCGCAGGCGATTATCATCAACTCAGGCGGACTGTCGTCGCCGCCTGTGAACGTGTCTGTGCAGTGAGAGCTAAATTTCTTCCCGCGATCCTGTTGATCTGCGCCGCGCCAGCCGCGGCGCAGATCGGAACGCCATTTCCGCGCCAGCCTTATCCTTATCCGTCGTCTCCTTATCCTCAGCGTCAGCCGCAAGGAACCTCGCGGCGCACCCAGAAGAAGCAGGTCGAAGAAAAGGACGAGTCGAAGAAGGTCAATGCCGATGGTGTCATCACCGAAGTGAAAGATGCTTCGTGGACGATCCTTGCCGATGACACGCGGTACCTGACGCTGAAGGTCACCGGCGCGACGCAATTCAAGCGCGAAGGTGCGTCGATCTCTTCCGACACGCTCAAGATCGGCGACCGCGTTCACATCGAATCCGTCTCCGACGATGACCAGAATCTGACTGCGACGTTGATCTCTGTGTTGAAGCCGTTACCGAAACCGGAGGCCCCGGTGGAGAGCATGGAAATTACGACAAGCGCCGCGCCTGCCGCACGCTCCAACTCAACCGCTGATTCAAGTGGTCCGCCCAGCGATCCGGACCGGCCGCGACTCTCGCGCGGTGTTCCAAAATCGAAGCCACGGCGCGAAGATCCTGCCGAAGCCGAGACGCCACCAACCGTGATTGCCTCAACGGCATCGCCCGATTCGGCAACACGCACGCGAGAGATGCCGGCCGTTTCCGCTGAACCGGAACAACGTGCAATCGACCCGGTATTGCAACGGGCCAGAGCAGTGGCTCTGGCTTTCACGTCGACCCTGCCGAACTTTGAAGTGCAACAGATCACCACGCGCTACCAAAGCAACGAATCCGGCCGCAACTGGACGGCACAGGACACCGTGTCGGCGGACGTCACGTACCGCGCCGGCAAGGAAGACTACAAGAACATCCGCATCAACAACAAGCTGGTCAACAAAGACATGATGGATATTCCCGGTGCGCGGTCGACCGGTGAGTTCGGCACGACACTGGTGAGCCTCTTCTCGCCGGCGAGCCGCACGGAGTTCCAGAAGCTGCGCGAGAGCAACATCGAGAACCGGACGGCGATCTCCTATTCGTACATCGTGCGCAAGCCGAATTCGGATTACCGCATCTGGTGGGGCTCGCAGTGGATTGTGCCCGGCTATAGCGGCCGGGTGTGGATCGATAAGGAGACGTCGCGCGTGCTGCGCATCGAAGTCCAGGCGGACGCGATTCCGGCTGAGTTCCCGCTCGACAAAGTCGAAGCCTCCATCGACTATGGACCCGAACGTCTGGGCGGCGAGAGCTATATCCTGCCGATCGCCGCAGAAAACCTGTCGTGCTTGCGCGGTACGCGCCTCTGCGGCCGCAACGCTCTGAGCTTCCGGAACTACCGTCTGTACAAGAGCGACGCGGTCATTACGTTCGATGCGAAGTAGAGCCGAGCGTATCGGCAACCTCAATCCGCAACGTTGCACGCGCGCCGCGTAACTCGAGTACCTCAGCGAGCACGCCCCCGAGCATCAGCAGCACGCCGCTCAGAAAGAACGGCAGCGAGATCTTCTGCGCAGCGGTGGAGTAAAAGCCGACGCTGATGGTCATCACAGTGAAGACAAAGCACGCCGTCGCGCTGAACAACAATTGATTCGCTGTTTCGACGTGCGCGATGCGCTTTTGAAACAGCGGCAACTGGCGTTCAATGCTGTGCCGCCGGTCTATTGTCGTGTCCGCCCGGCGGTACTCCTCAAGCATTGAGCGCAATCGGTCCGCGACGTTCGAGTGGCGCGCGTTGATGCCGCTGGTGAGGATGGCGTTGGCTGAGATCATCACCACCGGTGACACGGCGGCCGCAATGATTGAGAGCGGCGCGTTGTCTGGCAAGGCTGGAGGGAGCAATTGCCGTCATTATTGCTTTTCCTTATAGACGAAGACAACTTGAAACCAATTAATTGGAATGGATCCAATTAATTCGAACGAATACTTGCATATGAAATGGGGTGTGCGATTCTAAACATTCTAAAATCAAGCTGTTATCTCTTCTGCTTACAAGTGGTACTCCACTTGCAAAGAGAGGTACGCTCGTACTGCGCTAGCTATACGAGGACCACGACTCAAGGACAGCCATGCTCAGACGGTTAGCGCTCCCACTTCTCGGAATCTTTTCTTTGTTATCAGTAGCTTCGGCAGATATCGTTCCTATCGCCAATTTTTCGTTCGAAGACACTTCGATCGCTCTCGATAACTTCCATTGCGTCAACTGCACTTTCAACAACGGACCTGTGCCCGGCTTCGGCGGCCAGGGATTCGGAACCTTTCGTCCTGACACCAGCCTCACCTATTTCGGGTCACTGCCGCCGGATGGACTTAATTTCGCCTACAGCAACGAATTGAATGGCGTGCTGACGCAAACGCTTTCTACGTCAGTAATTCCGAATATGCATTACGCGTTTTCTGTCGACATCGCGCGGCGCTGGGACGGCGACCACTACGGCTTCGCCACCTACACACTGCAACTACTGGCGGGCGGCAATGTCGTCGCGTCCCTTACCGGCTCGAACGCATCCATCACACCTGGAAGCATCATTACGCAGACGGTAACGTGGGACAGTCCTTCGACCGCCTCAGGACTGCTCGGCATCGGCATCCTGAATAGCGGCCGGCAGGGTGACTACGACAATCTTCAGCTCACCGTAAATCCGCTCTTTGGCGGCTCTTCGATCCAGTCCGCGTTCTTCGCCTCGCCGGCTGCCGCGGTGCCAGAGCCTGCATCCGTCGGCCTGCTGGCCACCACTATCATCGGCTTGGCTTTCGCTGCCCGGAAGCGGCTGCGCTCCTGATCTTCCTGCTCGCGGGTCCTATGGCTCGCGAGCACCCTTATCCCCCGATGGAATACATGGGCCGCGGCGGTGGTACGAACGCCGCGCTATTGATTTCATGCCCCAGCCATTTGCCGCGAACGTTGGCGCGAATGGCATCCCCAACCTGATCGTCCGTGCCGCTCCGCAAGAGCGCCCGCACGTCGGTCTCTTCAATTGCAAACAAACAATACCGAAGTTTTCCTTCTGAGGTCAGCCGCAGCCGGTTGCAATTCAAACAAAAAGGCTTTGTGACTGATGCAATCAAACCGACTGTTCCGCGCCCGTCGGCATACCGGTATTCCGTAGCCGGCGCCCGCAGGTCGGCATCCGGAATAGGAATCAGCGGACATATCTCTTCGGAAATCGTTTGAATGATCTGGTCAGCCGTCAGCACCCGCGTGCGATCCCAGATGCGTTGCGCATCGAGCGGCATGAACTCGATAAAGCGCGGCTCAAAATCGTGCTCGCGGCAGAACTTCGCCATCGGGATGATGTCGGGCTCGATGAGGTCTTTGACCGCAACCACATTCATCTTGATCGGACCGAACCCAAGCCGCCGGGCGGCTTCAATTCCGCGCAGCACTTTGGGCAGATCGTCGCGCCGCGTGATGTGTTGAAAGCGCGCGCGGTCGAGAGTGTCGAGATGAATATTGAGCCGCCGCAGCCCGGCATCGTAAAGGGCCTGCGCCTGCTCTTCCAGCAGCACGGCGTTGGTGGTCAACGCCAGATCGCGAACGCCGTCGATGTTGATTAAGCGCTGCAATCAAAGTGGGAAGGTCGCGCCGCACCAGCGGTTCGCCGCCGGTAATCCGCAACTTGTTCACGCCAAGGCTCACAGCTATCCGCGCGAAACGTTCGATCTCCTCAAAGCTGAGGATCTCTTCACGCGGCATGAACTTCACGCCCTCTTCGGGCATGCAGTAGAAGCAGCGAATATTACAGCGATCAGTGACGCTGATGCGCAGGTTATCGTGAACGCGTCCGAAGCCGTCGGTGAGAGGCGCAATCACTTGAGAGCCAGCATGCGTTCGATCGGCAACCGGGCACGGTCCATGATCGAGGGCGGCAGTTCTACACGCGGCTTCAGATCGCGCAGGCAATCGCGCAACTTCTCAAGCGTGTTCATGCGCATGTAGGGGCACTCGCTGCAATTGCAGTTTTCGTTCGCAACGAAGTAAAACTGCTTATCCGGCGAATCGCGGTGCAAAGAATGCATCACGCCGCTTTCCGTCATCACGATGAACTCGCGCGCGGGGCTCTTCGCGGCAGTAGTCGATCAGCGCCGAAGTAGACCCGATGAACTGCGCTTCACGCAGCACGCTCTCCGGGCATTCAGGATGCGCGATCACAACGGCATCCGGATGCGCCGCCTTCGTCTCCATCAAACGCCGCCACGGAAATGTCGCATGCACGATGCAGGCGCCCTGCCAGATCTTCATGTTCTCGACGGCCGGTCTGCTTCTTGACGTAAGCACCCAGGTTGCGGTCGGGCAGAAACAGAATGGTCTTGTCCGCGGGAATGGAGTTCACCACCTTCACCGCGTTGCGCGAGGTGCAGATGATATCGCTCTCAGCTTTCACGTCGGCCGAAGTATTGATGTAGCTGACGATGACATGGTCGGGATTGCGGCGGCGGTACTCCGCAATCGGCTGCGCCGGGCAGCCTTCGACCAGCTGAACAGCTGGCCTTCTCATCAGGAACCACCACGATTCGTTCCGGGTTCAGCATCTTCGCCGTCTCCGCCATGAACCAGACGCCACAAAACGCAATCACATCGCCCTCGAAGCTCTAGCGCCTTGCGCGCAAGCTCCAGGCTGTCGCCGACGACATCGGCCATCTCCTGTATCTCGGCTTCCTGATAATGGTGAGCCAGCAGAATGGCGCGGCGATCGTGCTTCAGCTCTGCAATTTCTTCGGTGATAGTTTGGGTGGCGACCATGGCGTGGACGGTTTGCCTCTCTCAAGTTTAACAAGCACGGGATAATGTAAGCACCCGTGCGCATCCTGCTGATCTCCACCTATGAGCTCGGGCATCCTCCGTTTGGAATTGCCTCGCCCGCTGCGTGGCTTGCGCGCCGCGGTCATCAGGTCGAGATTGCGGACCTCGCGGTCGAAGCATTGCCCACAGCCGCGGTTACTCGCGCCGAAGCAATCGCTCTCTATTTACCGATGCACACCGCCGCGAAAAAGTCGCTGGCACTGCTGCCCCGCTTGCGAAAGCTGAATGGCGCGGCAAAGCTTTGCGCCTACGGATTGTACGCGCCGCCGAATGCAGTGCATTTGCAAACGATGGGTGTAGGCACGATCATCGGCGCCGAGTTCGAACAAAGGCTTGTGGATTGGGCGGAAGACAATGCTCCAGCCGCGCCCGGTCTGGACCGGTTGCTGTTCATCACGCCAGACCGGCGAGGTTTGCCGCCCTTGAGCAGCTATCCGCGCCTGCTGGGTCTTGGCACACCCAAGCGCGTCGGCTATACCGAGGCGAGCCGCGGCTGTAAACATCTCTGCCGGCATTGCCCCGTGGTGCCGATTTACAACGGCACCTTTCGCGTGGTGCAGCGCAACGTCGTGCTCTCGGACATACGGCAGCAAGTAGCCGCCGGCGCGCAGCACATCACCTTTGGCGATCCCGATTTCTTCAACGGCATTGGTCACGCGCTGCCACTCGTGCGCGAATTGCATGACCAGTTTCCGCAGCTTACTTACGACGTCACGATTAAAGTGGAACACCTGCTGCGGCACCGTGACGCGTTGAACGAATTGAAAGCCACCGGTTGTCTCTTTATCGTGAGCGCCGTTGAATCGTTAGACGAAGCGGTTCTTGAGCGGCTCGACAAGGGACACACACGCGCCGACTTCGTGGAAGCAGTGAAGCTGGTACGCGATGCAGGTCTGTTGCTGGCCCCGACGTTCGTGACGTTTACGCCTTGGACCAGCCGATCCGATTACCTCGAACTGCTGCGCACGATTGCAGATCTGGATCTAGTGGAAGCGGTGTCTCCTATCCAATTTGCGATTCGCTTGCTGATTCCATCGGGGTCACGGTTACTCGAACTCGATGAAGTCAAACAACTGGTAAATGGCTATGACGCAGAGAAGTTAGCTTGGACGTGGGATCACCCCGACCCGTCCATGGACCAGCTCTGCCGCGACGTGCAAGCACTGATCCGTGCACATCCGCGAGCAACCCGAACAGAACTGTTCCAGAAGATATGGCGCTTAGCCGCCGGATCCGACCCCGGTTTCGTCTTGCACGACCGAGCAACCGTGCCTTATCTGAATGAGCCCTGGTACTGTTGAGCCGAGCCCGACGAAGAGCCGGCGGCTCTGATATGAAAGTGCTGGTGGTGGCTGCCACGACGGGGTATCAAGTGCGATCCTTTGCGGCAGCGGCTCGTGAGCTGGGCGTGGAGTGCACGCTTGCTACTGACCGTTGCCACGTGCTCGAAGATCCCTGGGCGGATCGCGCGATTGCGGTGAAGTTCGACGCGCCGGTGGAAGTCGGCGAATCTGGTTCGAGGGAATTTCGATGGGTTCGTAGCAGTGGGCGATCGACCCGGCGCTTGCGGCGGCCCATATTGCTGAGCGGCTTGGTTTACGTTTCCATCACTTCGGGCGCAGTCGAGATCGCGAACGACAAGCATGCCACGCGGCGCGCGATTTCAGTCGGCTGGCTTGCTGACGCCGTCGTTTCATCTGGCGAGTGTCGCGGATGGGCCACTGAGGTTGAGTATCCTTGCGTGCTGAAGTCTTTGCATCTCTCCGCCTCGCGTGGCGTGATTCGAGCCAACAATGATGCGGAGTACCGCGCGGCGCGTGATCGTATTGCCGCGCTCACTCCTGATCGCCATCTACAAGTGGAAACGTTTATCCCCGGTGATGAATTTGCGCTGGAAGGTCTGGTGCGCGACGGGCAGCTGCAAGTGCTCGCTGTGTTTGAAAAACCCTATCCGCTTGATGGACCGTTCTTCGAAGAGACGATTTACGTTACTGCGGACTTGAGCACATGCAGCACATTGCGACGCACGGCGCAACGGGCGGTCACTGCCCTGGGCCTGAGCGATGGACCCATTCACGCAGAGATGCGCGTGAACAACGCGGGCGTGTGGATGTTGGAAGTTGCGGCGCGTCCGATCGGTGGCTTGTGTTCGCGCGTGCTGCGTTTCGAGCCTGGCGGTATTTCGCTGGAAAAACGCTGCTGCGGCACGCTCTGGGCCACGACACCACCCGCTTCACACGCGAACCGCGTGTCCAGGCGTGATGATGATTCCCGTGCCGCGCGCGGGCATTCTCGAAAACATCAGCGGCGTCGAACAAGCGCGCGCGGCGGTGGGGATCGATGACGTCACGATCACCGCGAAGATCGGACACGAGATGATTCCATTGCCCGAAGGCGCGAGCTATCCGGGATTCATTTTTGCTCATGGCGCTACGAGTGCCGATGTCCTGAGCAGTCTCGAAACAGCGCACGCGCAATTGCGTTTCGATGTGTTGGCGAAGTTGCCGTTGATCAATTCCGCGAATTAAAACTAGAAGGGTACGTCGTCGTCGGTGATGCCGCCGCCGAAGTCGGGACCGTCTTGTTGCTTTGCGGGCTGGTTGCGTTGCTGCGCGCTGCGGGGCATGGACACTGGGCGCTCGGAGCGCTCCTGGGAGAATTCGCCTCCGCCACCGCCGCCTTGACCACCCTGGCCGCCGAGCAGGATGACTTCTTCGGCCACCACATCGGTCGCCCAGACTTTCTTGCCTTCTTTGTCCTCGTAGCTGCGCGTCTGCAGCCGGCCTTCCACGTAGACCTGCTTGCCTTTGGTCAAGTAGTTGGCGAGGTTCTCGGCGCGCCAGAGCGTGACGTTCGACCAGTCCGTTTCTTCCTTGAATTCGCCCGAGGTCTGATCTTTCCAACGGCGGTTGGTCGCCACCGAAAATTTCGTCACGGCCGCGCCGCCCGGCGTGAATTTGGTCTCCGCGTCTTTACCCAGGTGACCGATCAGAATGACTTTGTTGACGCTGCGTCCTGCCATAGTATTCAGACAGTATCATACGATGCCAACACCGCAGCTTTATGACCCTACAGTCGTGCGGGTAGTGTCAGAGGCGCGACTGGAACGAGCGCAGAGATCGAAAGCTCACGCATTCCGTTTCGCCGCGCCTCTGACAAAAGCAGTGGCTATTGCTTCGCCACCACCATCGTCTTGATCTTCGCGTACGTTGCGGCAGGCACGATCTTCTTGGTGCTCAACTGCGTTTTGTTGGCATACGGGCGGCCTTTGATGATCTTGTCCGCATAGACATCGCCGACGCCGGGCAGAGCCTTCAACTGATCTTTGCTCGCGGTGTTCAGATCCACCAGATCGGCGGCGGGAGCTTCCGTCTTCTTGGCGGCCATCTTCTTCTCGGCCGTCTTCTTCTCCGCCATCTTAGTCTTGGCGGGAGCGGGCGCTTGCGCAAACCCGATGAAGCTGCACGTGAGCGCGGCGATAAGTACTAGCAGTAGTCTTTTCATGTTGTGATCCTGATCGGCTTTCCCCGTTGCGCGATGGAGGCGCGCCCGGCTTCAATTACGCGCTCATTGTACAAACTGTTTGCAGGTGTAGCCAATAGTTTGCGCTCATTAATATCTCTCAATACGTTTTGCCGCTCAGCTAACGAAGCCTGATCCTGTACGCGCGCAGCGCATTCCACCAGGCGCTCCACCGAACGATATCCATAGCCGACCGGCATCTTGCCCGGCCCATCCCACTCGACGTATTGAAAGTAGTCAGGACTCGGCTCGCTGTATTCAGCAGGCTCGTTAAACGCATAGGCAAGGCCGCGATACTGCCAGCTTGCTTACAGTTTCAAAACGGGATGCGCAAACTTTGATATCGGCGACGCGTCCCATCCGTTTCATGTGCAGCAACGCGGGCAGCAATTGATCGTGCGTGATCATGCCGCCACCGACTACGGTGACGTTCACGCGATGGCAACCTGTGCGGGCAAGGCTCCCGAAAACGCCTCGGCTAATGCCTGCAGGCCGTCTTGCACCGCAGCTTCGGTGATGACGAGCGGCGGGCAGATCTTGACGGTACCGCCGCCGAGCCCCACGGGCGAAAACATCAGCAGACCCTTTTCGACGCTGCGCCGCACCACGTCGAACGCGAGCGCGCCATCGGGCTCCATGGTGCCCGGCCTGACGCAAGAAACACCCGCGACCAGCCCACGCCCTTCGACTCTTCCGATTTGCGGCACACGCTTCGCGAACTGCCGAAGACCTTGCTGCAGCACGGCACCCACACGCGCGCTGTTCGCAACCAGGTTCTCTTTTTCGATGAGGTCGATCGACGCGAGCGCAGCCGCACAACACACCGGGCTGCCGGTGTGCGTCGACGTCATGCTTCCGGGCGGCTGCATGTCCATGATCGCGGCTGAACCCGCAACGGCTGCGATCGGCAGCGAACTGGAGATGCCTTTGCCGAAGCACGCCAGATCGGGCACGATGCCATATTGCTCAAAGCCCCACATGGTGCCGCAGCGCCCGAAGCCCGCTTGCACTTCATCGCACACCAGCAGCGCTTTGCGCCCGGTGCACCATTGCCGCAACGCTTGCATGAACTCGGTGGGAGCGAATGCCGCACTGCCGCCTTGATACGTCTCGAGGATCACGCCCGCCACGTTAGCCGCGTCGACGCCCTGTTCATGCAGCGCGCGCAGGAAGCCGTCGAACGAGCTATCGCGCGTGCGCCAGCCATCCGGAAAAGGCACTTGCACGAAGCCGCGATCGAGATTGACGATCCACTCTTTCAGCACCGGAATGCCGCCTGCCTGTTGCGCGCCCAGCGTTCGCCCGTGAAAGGCTTTATCGAAGGAGACGATCACGTGCTTGCTACGGCCGCCGTTGCGCACACCGTGCGCGCGGCACAGCTTGACCGCGCACTCGACTGTCTCTGAACCCGTGGTGAGCAGAAAAACTTTCTTGAGCGGGTCGGGGAGGAGTCCGCTGAGGCGTTCGAGCAGCTTCGCGCGAACTTCAGTAGGGAAGCAATAACTCGCAAGCAACTCGTGAGCTTGTTGCGCGACTGCGTCGGCGATCTCTTTGCGGCCATGCCCGGCATTGGCGATCAACACACCGGAAGACCAATCGAGCCACTTGTTGCCCCACGCGTCTGCGACCTGGAACCCTTCGGCGCGATGCCAAACGACAGGTGGCTGCCCGCGCATCGCCAGCGGCTCGAGCGCGTGCAACTTCTCGAGTAACGGGACGGACGCGGCAACCGGGAACTCGCCGCGGATCTGACGGAACGGAGTGTCCACCACGGGCACCGCTTGCGGCTGAAGCGAGAACTCGAGCGCCACTTTACTTGTCTCCGAAAATCAAAGGCACAAAATCCGCAAGGCTCATGCGCCATACGGGCCACGTATGCGCGCCCGAGTAAGTATGGAACGATTCTTTGATGCCGGCTTTCTCGAGCGACTCGGCCCACGTCTTGATGCGCGGATATTGAACAGTGCTGTCGTTGTCACCGCACGCGATCCATATCAGCTTGACCTTGGAGTTGAAAGGCTTGGGGTCTTTCAGGACCGACGCGAAGCGGGTATCGAAATCGCGCGGCAAGCCGGGGCTGAAGATGCCCAGCGCGCTGAATAACTCGGGGTGGCTAAAGCCGGTGAAGATGGTATGACCGCCACCCATGGAAAGGCCTGCCAGCACGCGGTTCGAAGGGCCAGGCGCGACGCGGTACTTCGACTCGATGAGGGGAATGACGTCGCTTACCAGATAGCGTTCGAACAACTCGTTGTTGTTGGCGCGGCCATCGCGCGGCGCGTTGAACAGGACCGCGTGACCGGCGGGCATCACGACGATCATCTCCTTCGCTTTGCCGTCCGCAATCAGATTGTCGAGG
The DNA here is from genome assembly GCA_963792655.1 of Bryobacterales bacterium. GTDB lineage: Bacteria > Acidobacteriota > Terriglobia > Bryobacterales > Bryobacteraceae > DOZZ01. The sequence goes on along the minus strand of CAWBWU010000001.1, from coordinate 705,988 downwards.
ATGAAGTTCGCGTGTCCCGCATTGACCCACGACTCCGGCACATCGCCGCTCCCATGCACCAGGTACAGGACTGGATAACGCTTTGTCGACCTGGCATATGAAGGCGGCAGATAGACAGCGATGCGCTCTGTGCGCTGCAGTGCCGGTGACTTGTGCCATTCAGTGACCACTGTTCCATGCGGCACGTCGCGCAGGTCCCACGCGGCGGGATGATCGCCGGGCACTTCGACCAGACTGGCTGACGTCCGCTGCCGCAGCTTGATCACTGGATTCACTGGATCGGCCACGGCGAGCCCGTCCACATTGAACCAGTACAGATGACCGTTCGCTTCGAGCGGAGCAGTCTGGATGCTCCAGACTCCGTCGTCGCCCTTAGTCATCGGAACGGGCTTCCCGACCGGTAGCCAATCGCCGGAGAGCGTCACCTCGCTCGCTTTTGGCGCACGCACGCGGAAGGTGACCGTGCGGTCCGCGTGAACTTCGGGGGAGACGAGGCCGTCCGGTGGAGGAGTTTGGGCTTGAAGGAGAGCGGAAGTCGCGAGCGCCAGTGCTATCAGGGTGATCCGAGTTGTCATGGGTTTCTTCGCACTAGCAGTATATGGCGAAGAGTTCTTTTGCCGCGAATCGACGCGGATGCACGCGAATGATGATCGTGCGGCTTACTCCTGAATCCCAAACGCAATCACGTTCGAGCCTGCCTCGACGGCGATGTATTGCTTGTGGTCGAACTCGTATGTCATCGGCGACGCACGCCACGTGTGATTGGTGTCGAAGCTCCACAAAGGCTTGCCGGTCTTTGCGTCGGCAGCCATCAATGCGCCACCTTCAGCACCGAAGATCACCAGATCGGTTGAAGTCGCGAGCGTGCCGCCCCATGAGTCTGCCGGGCCCGGCTGCGGCAACTCCCACACAATTGCGCCAGTGCGGATGTTTAATGCGCGCAATATCCGTTCCGGTTTCGGATCGGGAGCGGTGCGTTGCGATCCACCCAGGAATGCTTTGCCATACGCCCACTCGCCGCCACTCGTCTTTTGATAGATGCTGCATTTCTCGAACGTCTGGAAGTAGAGCAATCCATTCGCTGGATTGTAAGAGGGCGAAAACCAATTCGTCGCGCCGTCTTGCGAAGGGCAAACTTTCGTGCCCTCCGCTGTCGGCTCCTGATTCGGCAGCTTGACCGGGCGGCCGTTGGCGTCGATGCCGCTCGCCCACGTCACCTTGCGCAGAAACTGTTTGGCCAGCAAAAGCTTGCCGTCAGAACGATCGAAGACGTAAAAGAATCCGTTGCGATCGGCATGCAGCATCAGCTTGCGTTCCTGGCCCTGCCAGTTCGCGTTCACCATGATGGAAGTCTCGGTGGCATCCCAATCCCAAAGGTCGTGCGGCGTGAACTGATAGTGCCACTTCAGCTTGCCGGTCTTGCGATCAAACGCCAGCATGCAATCGGAGTAGAGGTTGTCGCCGCGCGCGCAAGTCGCCGTTGTACTCTTCAGCCGGATTGCCGGTGGGCCAGTAAACGATGTCCAGTTCGGGATCGTAACTGCCGGTGAACCACGTTGGTGCACCGCCGTGAATCGGGTCGCGGCCCTTCCAGGTTTCAGAGCCCGGTTCTCCCTGGCGCGGCACAGTCGAGAAACGCCACGCCTGCTTGCCCGTGGCTTGATCGAAAGCCACCACCAAGCCGTTCGCGCCATGCTCACCGCCGCCCACGCCAGTGATCACCAGATCTCCGGCCGGCAGCGGCGCAGACGACGCGAAGTAGTTCTGATGCCAGTCGGCAATCTCGCTATCCCATAGCTGCGCGCCGGTGAAGCGGTTCAGTGCAACGATGTGCGCGTTCGCCGTTTCGATAAAAAGCCGATCGCCCGCGACGCCCACGCCACGATTGATGCCCGGGTCGTTCGACATTCCCGGCACGCGCGCGGCCTTGAAATGCCATACGGCGCGTCCAGTGCCCGCGTCGAGCGCGTAACACTCGTTGGCCGCTGTCACATACATCAAGCCGCCGACCACGACCGGCGTGCCCTCCAGTCGCTCGGCGCCCGGGATCGCAAACACCCACTGCGGCGCGAGGCGGTTGACGTTCTTCTTATTGATCTGCGTCAGCGTGGTGAAGCGGTTGCCACCGGTCTCGCCGTTATAAGTCGGCCAGTCGCTCTGGGATGTGACCTCGCGGTAGCGATCGCCCGCGCGCCGCAGCAGATGAATCTTCTGGTCCGCGGTGCGCAACTGCAGATCGTTGAAGCCCTCGCCGAGCAACTCGCCGTCAAGTGTTTTTCCGTCGCTGGTGTTTACGGTGCGGCGCACCATCTCTTTGGGAGCTTGCTTTTGGAGCACGCGCACGTAGCGCACAAGGCTGGTGAGTTCGGCTCCGGTCACAGGATTGCCGGGCATGCCACTCTGCGGAAGGCCTTTGTGGATCAGTTCAATGAGGCTCGCATTGTCGTATCGTGCAAGGCGTTCGGGAATGGCCGGTCCCATTTCGCCTCCGTTGCCGTCCGCGCCATGGCACCGCGCGCAACGGTCCTCGAAGGCTTTCTGACCGGCTTCACGGGATTGCGCAAACAACGCGGAGCAGCAGAGCAGGGGAACTACCAGGCGGGCGAGTGTCATTCGGTACGCTCAACCATCTTATGACGCCCCGCGGAAATAGCCTGCCGTGCAGCGCGAACCGCATCGGCGCAGAGCACTGCCGCGTGGCGAGATGCAGAGGGAAGACCATCCACCAACGATTCGGCAACTTCCGCGTTGAACAACGCGAGATCATCGCACGTGCGGCCCGTCAGCCATTCGGCCATCGCCGACCCGCACGCAATGGACGCCGTGCAGCCGCGCACCAGATAGGCCGCTTCCACAACAACGTGCTGTTCGATGCGCACGAACAACTGCAGCTCATCGCCACATGCCGGATTGCTTACTTCGATTTTCAGGGTGGCGTTATCGAGCGTACCTGCATGGCGCGGGCTGCGAAAGTGGTCGAGCAGTCGCTCCGAATACATGCCGACATTCTAAGCTCCCGGCGCTCGCGCATTGACTTAGCGGCTCATACAAGATACGTTGCGGGTCATGAGCTCGCGCGATCGAATGATTACGGTGGTGGCTGCCGTCATCGAGCGCGACGGGCAAATTCTGATCTGTCAACGCCGCCCGAACGAGCGTCATGCACTGCGCTGGGAGTTTCCCGGCGGCAAAGTCGAGCACGGCGAAACGTTGGAGCAGGCGCTGCGGCGCGAGTTGACCGAAGAGCTGGGAATTCAGGCAACCATCGGACCCGAGATCAAACGCTACCCGTTCTCTTACAACGGGCGCAGCGGCATTCTGCTGGTGTTCTTTCGCGTAACCGATTATGCCGGCGAGATTCAGAATCGCATCTTCGCGACCGTGAAATGGGAGCAGCGCAGCAAGCTGCCCGAGTACGGCTTTCTTGAAGGCGATGTCGATTTCGTTAATGAGCTGGCGCGAGGGTGACGGGCACGCCGCGGTCTTCGTTGAGCTTTAAAGTCAACGCCGCATCGATCAGATCGAGCGACACCTGATTGTGCATGTTGGGCGACGTCACGTAGTGCAGCGTGGTGTCCTCGACCCAATACGCGAGCGCCGAGTAGATCGTGTGGTCTTTCATGGCGATCAGGTAATACTGCGGGTCGGTCGCGGCGGGCATCGGCGACATTTGTGAACTGCGCGTGCCGTTATAAACGTGCATGTTTTCGTTCTGCGCGGCAGCTTCCGCGGCTGCGGGATCGACAACCGGACCAAAGTTTTGATTGATGATTACGGTCGGCGGAGCCTGCTGCGGCGTATACCCTGACGGCGGAACTGCCGATTGGTCCTGCGCGTACGGCGCGTCGTAATAGCCGCCCGTGTACACCGGGTAGGCGTAAACGTAGGGAACTGAGTAGACGCGCCGGCCCGGTCCGTACTGGCCATTGCGCCCAAGCTGCGGGCCGCCGTTCGGACGCGATCCATAATTGCCGCTCACCACAGGACGCGCGGCCGTGTAGCCGCCAGACGGAGGATGCCCGGTGCCCGGGAACGCAACACTGCCCCAGCCGCCAGTCGAACTATAAGTATGTGTGGGTGAAGAATGAACTTGTGCCGCGGCGGAGACGGCGAGTATCAGCGCAATGGACGGAAGCAGTAATCTCACTTCGACGCCTTTCTGAACTCAGCGTACCACCGCGGCTGCGGAGGACGAACTAGTTACGGCTTTGCGCCAACAGGACGGCGCGGAGTGGCAGCAGCGCCCGTGCTCCCTGCTCCCGCCGGCTTCACCGGTTGCAGAGTGGTCGCGCTCTTGTCGTAGAGGTCGATGATGTCGCGCGTAATGTCAATCGTATTCGACGCATAGATGACGGGAGTGGTCTGGGCACTCACGTCGAGCACCAACACGTAACCCTTGTCTGTCGAATACTTGTTGATCACCTGCAGCATCTTGCCGCCGAGTTCATTCATGATCTTCTGGTTCTCGGCTTCGAGATCCTGATTCGCATCGTCGGTATCGCGATTCAGTGCCTTCGTCTTCGTGTCGATGTCGCGCATCAGGCGTGCACGGGCTTCTTCACTGAGCGTGTTGGCGCCCTTGGTGTACTGGTCCTGGGTGCTCGCGATTTCCGCACGGCGCCGTTCAAACTCCGACTTCTTGGGATTGAACTTGGTCTGCAGATCAGCGAGGGCCTTCTGACCGTCTTTGGTCTGGAAAATGGCGGCTTGGATTTCGATTACCGCAACCTTGTTCCCGGTAGGCCCAGCAGCAGGTGCGGAGGTCGCCTGCGCGCCCGCCGTAGCGTGTAATCCCACGGCTAACAACGCTGCGCCGAGTACGGGACGAATTACTAATAAACTCTTCACTTTCAAACTCCTTGAATTTGTAACGATACTAACACGTGCTTGTTTTACTTAGAATGTACGGCCGATCGTGAAACGGAAGGTTCCCCGCTTCTCAATCAGTGGGTAGGCCTGGCCAAAACTCTGAATTGAGTTCAGGAACGTTGCGTTATTCGGGAATGACGACCGGTCCGCAACGATGGGCGTCTGAATAGTTTCACGCACCAGGAGCGGGTTATAGGCGTAGTAGATACGGAACGGCGCATTTACTACCGGCAGCAGCACCTGCAATTCAATACCAGTAGACATGCGCGGCGCCTGCGTACCCGGCGCAATCTTCACGCGCCCGTCGAAACCGGCTTGAGGAAACAACCCATTAAGCTGATCGACACGGCCCTGGTTCATGCGCAATTGATTCGTCAAAAGAATCTTATTCAGACCAAAGTCGACGAACGGAGCGAGCGTCACCGGTCCCAGAATCGGAATGCGGTACTCGAAGTTAGTAACTACCTGGGTGTCTCCGCCCGGCGTAATGATCTGGTAAGTCGGAATCTGCTGCACTACTGCGGTGTTCGTGACTACGCCATTGATGATCGACTTCTGCACGCGCGGCGACCCATCGTCGTTCAGAACCTGGACGGTCCCGGTGCTCGCGACAAAGCCAATGGGAGAGATACCGTAGAATTCGAAGCCGCGCACATCCTGCTCGCCGCCGATATAGGTGCGCTGGAACGGCGGCGCAACCTTACCGCCGTACCCGGTCAAGCAGCGATCCCAGCATGTGGAAGGCAAGGGTGTGATGGCGGTTGATCGGCGAATAGTGGAAGTACTGCAGGTCGACCGAAGGCCGGATCGTGTTGACGTTGCCGCCCAGCACGCTGCCCGCGAAATCTATCGAAGCGAAGAAGCTCTTACCCGCCGTCGGCGAAAGCTGTGCGTTTTTCGAGTTGTACTGGAAGGACGGAACGATGCGGCTGGTGCGGATCCCCGACAGCGAGTTCGGACCCGTTACGCCCTGGAAGTTGATGAACTCGAAATACTGCTGGCTGCCCGTCGAACGCGTGATGATGTCCGAGTTGTCATAGCCGTAGGTCAGCGCCAGACGCGCGAAACTGCGGCGTATCGGGTAGCTGAGCGAAAGTGATGCGCCTTTCGAATTCTGGGTGTAGTTGAGCAGGTTGCTCGTGCCAAGTGCGTTGTAGTAAGACCTCAGATCCTGCCCGCTCAGGATCGACGCTTCGGTCGCCTGATCGTAGTTGTATCGGCGGATGTAAACCACGACGCCAACCTGCAGCGGGCGATCGAGGAAGTACGGCTCGGTAAAGCCGAGGCTCACATCGCGCAGGCGGGTCCCGATCTGCGATTCGAGTGACAGCGTTTCACCCAGGCCGAGGAAGTTGTTGGTCGAATAGTTGAAGCCGACGAAGCTTCCGGCAATACCGGAGACGCCGCCGTTCAGGCCGATCGAGTTCTTGCCCTTCTCCTTCACCTTCAACGTGATGTCGATGGTGTTTGAGTTTGGATTGCGCTTGATGTCGTAGGACTCGTTCTCTTTCAGCACTTCGAAATAGCCGAGCTGGTTCAAACGCAGAATGCTCGCGTCCCACAGGCGGGCGCTATAGATGTCGCCTTCATCGAGCAGAATTTCGCGGCGGATGACTTTATCGCGCGTAGTGGTGTTGCCAACGAAGTCGATTCGGCGAACGAAGAATTGCTTGCCCTCATCCGCAGTGAGCGTCAGGTCCACCTGGTTCGTTCCGGCCACGGTATCGACCGCGGGCTCCGGAACGAAATCGATGTAGCCGAAATCGCCGTAGAGCTTCTTCATGTTTTCGAGGCCCTTGCGGAGCTTGGCCGTCGAGAAAACGTCGCCCTCATTCATGCCGAAAAGCTGGCGCGTCAAAACGTCTGGCGTGCGGAAGAGCTTCACGCCCACATACGTCATTTTGCGGAGACGATACTGCTGGCCCTCTTCGATCGGTATAGTGATGTCGGCACGCTTGCCCGGTTTATCGCGCAGCATGAACGGCAAGTGGCGCTGGTTGTCACCGGTGTCGCGGAGCGTAACAGTGGTGTCGAGAACCGTCGCGCGATAGTAGCCCTTGTCCTGATATGCCTGACGGATGCGCTCTTTGTCTTCGTCAAGCTTCGAAGCGTCGTAGGTGCGATCGAACAGGCTCTCGAGAATCAGGCTGTGCGGAATGCCGATCGGCTTCAGATTCTTCATCGCGCGAATGACCTCGCGGTCAGTGAACACGACGTTGTTCTCGGGCTCGATCACGCCGACTTTTACTTTCGCGCCTTCCTCGATCTGAAAAACCACTTCGAGCGAATTCGGCGGGATGCGGTGCAGCACTGGCGTCACCGTAGCGAACTGACGTCCGCGTTCCGCCAGATATTCCTTGATGACCACTGCCGCATGCTGCACGCGCGCAGGATCGTATTGCGACTCAACGCTCAAGCCAACCTTGCGCTCTTTGAAGCGGTCCAGAATCTCCGAAGTGGTCAGCGACTTGACGCCTTCATACTTCAGAGTTCGAATCACCGGGCGCTCGGTCAGCACAAAACGCAGGATCGTGCCGCGGTCGCCAGGCTCGGATTCGAGCCGGATGTCATCAAAGCGGTTCGTGTTCCACAGTGCGTTGAAATCGCGCCGCAGCGTTTCTTCATTCAACTCGTCGCCGGGCTTCGTGAAGATCAGCGCGCGCAAGGTGTCGGCCGGAACACGGCGCGAGCCACGAAATTCAATCGCCTGAACCACGTTGCTACCCGGAGTCCCGGCGGGAGCCGCGGGCGCGGCAGGAGCTGCCTGAGCAGGCGCGGGCGTGCCAGGCTTCGGCGTGACGGGCTGTGCGGGCGCTGGCGTGACGGGCTGCGAATCGGGCAGCGTCTCGAACGGGTTCGCCGGCTTCGGTTGTGTGGGAGCCGGTGGCTGCGGAGCCGGCGTAGGCGGCGGTGATTGCGTCTGCGCCAGAGCTATCGTGAACAGCCCCTGCAAACAAGCGAAGACGCACATCAGGCGCCACGGCCTGAAACCATTCATCGAGACAAAATCCTTTCTACTCTGCGCCTGCGGACGTGGAGATGGAATGCATCGTTACACGCGGCGGTCCACTGGCAATTGCAGCTTAAGTTCTTTAGTTTAGCGGATCGGCGGGAGGGGAACAATTGTGCCTGTTCCGCCACACTGTGCAAGCATCCGGACTAGCTGAGCGACGCGCCGCCATCGCACACCAGCACCGCGCCATGCACGTAAGAGGCTGCGGGCGTGCAAAGAAACAGGCACAGCTCGGCAATTTCCTGCTTGCGCCCGAAGCGCTGCAGCGGAATGCGAGCCATATACTGCGTGCGGATTTCGGCATCGGGAGCGAGCCGCCGCATGCCTTCCGTATCGTCGATCGGCCCCGGCGTGACCGAGTTAACGCGGATGCCTTCACTGCCCCATTCCAGGGCAAGTGTTCTGGTCAGCATGTCCACCCCAGCTTTGGCCGCGCAGACATGAGCCTGATCGCGCATCGCCCGGAATGCCTGCGCCGCCGAGATGTTGATGATGGAAGCCGCCCGGCTTACGCAGGTGCTCGTATGCGGCGCGGCACGTGTTGAAGGTGCCGAGCACGTCGATGTCGACAACTGCTTTGAAGCCGTTCGCCGACATGCCCAACGCAGGCGCGGGGAAATTGCCGGCCGCCGCGCAAATCAGAATGTCGATCTCGCCCAGTGCCTGGCGAGACTCGGCGAGCGCTGCGGCAAGCGGCTCATACTGGCGAACATCCGCGACCGAACCGCGTGCGTCGCTTCCGGCGTGTCGTAGCGCATCTACCGCGGTTTTGATCTTGGCTGCGTCGCGGCCGATCAGCGATATGTTTGCTCCCGCCTTCGCCAAGCACTCCGCGATGGCCAGGCCGATTCCGCTCGTGCCACCGGTCAGAAACGCATGCCGCCCTTTCAACAAGCCCTCGCGAAAGACGCTGCTCATAAGCCGGCCTTGTCCCATTTCGCGATCGTGTCCTGCACCAGCGTGGTCATCTTCTCCACCACTGCGCGAAAGTATGCGTCGGCTTTGGCTTGATCGAATTTCACATAGCCCTGGCCCGGCTGGTACAGAATGATCGACGACGGGAACGGGTACGCGGTCCAGGTACCGGCAGCGGGCCGCGCCGTCGCAAGCGCATCGCTGTAACGCTCGGGGTGGACCAGCTCTTTGTTGATCGCCTGGATGAATGCGTTCTCGTTCCAACCCGCATGGCCGCCATCTTCCCCAAAGATCTTGAGCGTGACGTCCGAGCAGTATGCCCACCAGTTCACGACCAACGTTCGGATATGGTGCGCGCGGCCGGCCTTCTCCGCAAGATCGGTAAGGATCGCCGTCTGCGGTCCTCCATGCCCGTTGATCACGATAATGTTGCGGAAGCCCTGCTTCGCAAGTCCTTCAAAGACATCCGCCATGTACGCGCGGTAAGCATTCTCGGAAATTGAGAACGCGCCCGCGTATGCATCGAGGCTGCCGGTAACTCCATACGGAACCACGGGCGCAATCAACGCATTCACACTCGGCGCCATCTTGCGTGCGATCTCGACCGGCGCCGTGATGTCGGCCCCGTTGTTCGCGACGCCGTGCGGTTCGATGGTGCCGGTAGGAAGCAGAACGGTCGTGATCCGCTTCGGCACCACTTCGGAAAACTCCATCCAGTTCAGGTCGCTCATCTCGCGTGACGAGAGCGGCCGGTCAGCGGCATGCAACGAAAATGCAAGAGCAAACAACAGCGCAACGAGTGCGGCGACACCGGAACGTGGCATTGCCACTACTTACCAGAGATGCTGCGTTTGATCAAATCGACATGTCCGTCGACCATGCGCTTCAGCCAACTGCGGTGTTGCGGAGGAGGAGCTTCGGATGCCGGAGCTTCAGGCTCCACGACCGGCTTGGTTCCCGGCGCGCAAGGTGTATCGCCCGCTGACTTCACCAGGTTTTCGATCATCACGAACTGCCGCCGCACGCGCTGCGCATTGCTTTCGAGGCAGACAGAAAATCCGGGATGCCCATCGATCGTGTTGCGATATACCGGCGCGTACCCTTCGATGCGCCGCTGAATATACGCCGTCTCATAGCGGTGGTGGCGCAAGCTCCAGATGAAGACGCGGAAGCTATCGAAGTCGTAGTCCTGCTCGCCGCCGGCGATGGTGGTCCAAAGCCACGTGTCTTTCACCAGGTCGCCATCCTTCACTTTGCCCAGCGCAAAGTACGACGTGATGCGATGGCCTTCGGCATACTGCGCAACTTCATCGGGAATTGCCATGGTGAGCTTCCGCGTCAACACCCAGCCGCTCTGGCCTGCGGCGTTTCGAATGAGAGACCACTCATCCCGCGGCGTGTTGTCTTCGGCCGGCGGAGGTGGCGGCGGCTTCGGCAATGATCGTTCTTTCGATAGTTCCAGCCAGTTCTTGGGCGGCGGAGGAGGAACCGGGCGCGCGGGCAGCGGCACCTTCAATTGCTTGGCAGGCTTCTTCGGCGCACGAAGCACTTTGGGCGCCGGCTTTACCAGCGACTTGCGCGGCGGATCGGCGCGCGCTACCCATTGATGCCCGATGACATCCACCTTCTCGCCGGGGTTCACCACCATGTAGCTCGGCGACGTACGCTGCGCTTCCGTATGCACGTTAACGCTTTCGTACACCGTCGCCTGCCCTTGCGACGGGTAAGCACGTAGGCCGGCGGAAAACTGCTGCAACCCCGCCAGTTCAGACTTCTCCATCAGGTTGCGCTCGTCCACCCAGCCCTCAACACCGGCGGGTGTCCGCACGTGGGTAAACCGGCGCCGCTGCGAGATGATCTCTAAGCGATCGCCATGACTGACGGTGGCAACCACGGGCGAGTGCAGGCTGATCTCCTGGCGGATGGTTAGCTTCGCCGGTCCGGCAAATGCTTCGCCAACAGCGGGCGTGCGGCTCTCGCGCTCACAAGCGGCGGTGAGTAGAACGCAAAAGAGAGTGGCGGCTTTCGTGAACTGGAAAAGAGACCGAGGCATCCCGGTGGAGCGAACAGTCCCAGTGTACTGCGCAGGCTTCAGTTCACGACAACATCGTGCGCACTTTGTCGCGCAACTGCTCACTACTGAACGGCTTGATTAATAGCGAGAAGCCCTGCTCCACAACAAACTTCTGAACCACTTGTGTGGCGTCGTAGCCCGACATAAAAAGAACGCGCAGGCGCGGGTTCATCTGGCTCAACTGCTCGGCAAGCATCGGCCCGCTCATGCCGGGGGCAACGACATCGGTCAGCAGAAGGTCTATCTGCGGTTCCTTGCTAAACAGCCTGATCGCCTGATCGCCTGTATCGGCAACGACCACGCGGTAACCGGCCGGCGCGAGCATCGCTTTCACAAGCTTGCGGATCTCTGGTTCGTCATCCACGACCATGATTGTGGCGCGCGGCTCGGTTTGCGGACTAGTGCCCAAGGTGCAAAGCCTCCGTCTGATTCTAAGCGCGTTTATTGTCAAGATTGTTACGCAAGCGCGCTACACAGCGTGCGAAACCTCACTCTGGGTGTGATGATGCACTCGGGTGCGCCCCCTGTCACACTTGAACCGAATGAGCGACGCTCCCGAACGATTCGAATCACCGCGGCTGGCAATCACCCGCGTTTACACGCGCCAGGGCGATCAGGGCGAAACGCATTTGGCGGGGGGACAGCGCGTCGCGAAGGATTCGGCGCGCATTGAATGTTACGGCGTGGTGGATGAGCTGAACGCATTTGTCGGGGTTGCGCGCGAAAGCATCGCGGCGGACCCGGCGAGCAGCAAGTTGCAGGAGCTTTCCAAAATTCTGCTGCGCGTCCAACATGAGCTGTTCAACGCGGGCTCGATCCTTGCGACTCTGCCCGAAGACGTTCACCCGAAGCAGGCGCGCATTACCGAGGCCGACGTGCTGAGGCTTGAGCGCGAGATGGACGAGATGGGGGCCGGGCTGCCGGCGCTACGTTCGTTCGTTCTGCCGGGCGGATGCCGCGTGAATTCCGACTTGCATGTATGCCGGACCGTTTGCCGTCGCGCGGAGCGGCTGTGTGTGCAGCTTGCGCGCGATGACCAGGGCGCTGCGCTCTCGCTCAAATACCTGAACCGCCTGAGCGATGCGCTGTTCGTGTGGAGCAGGTGGGCCAGTGCGGCGCTCGGGATCGAGGAAGTTCTGTGGGATCCGAATCACGCGGCGGGAGCTTAGACTCCGGCGTACCAGTCGTACCCGCGCTCTTGCCAGTAGTCGTGAGGCCGCGACGTGGCATACACAATACGGCCCACGCTTTTGATGTTCTTGATGCCGTACTTACTCGGAATTGCCAGCCGCAGTGGCGCGCCGTGTTCTTCGTTGAGCGGCTCGCCATTCATTTCGTAGCAGAGCAGTGTTTGCGGATGCACCGCGCTGCGCATGTCGAGCCCGACGTAATATTCGCCGTTTGGCGTTTCCATACCGACGTAGTCCGCGTTGCCGGGCGCCGGGAACTTCTTGACGAAGTCAGCAACTCGAGCGCCGCCCCAGTGCACCTTCTGGCTCCAGCCCTCCACACATTTGAGCTCGGTCACAAACTCCACTTTCGGGAGCTTTTGAATTTCAGCAAGAGATGTGTTTACTTCACCGCTTGCGCCGCCTTGCAGAATGACAGGCCAGTTGTCGGCATCGATCTCTTCGGGCACGCCGATGTCTTCGTTGACGCGAACCTTGCCGACCGCCTGGTCACGCGGAAACTCCGTCGCGCCACGGTCCTCGCTATAGACGCTGCGCGCGATGTTCTCGTTCATGCGCAACACGCGGCGCAGCGGCCATTGCAATTCGCCTTCGCGCTTACGTGAGGCAACCCACTCAAGCCCACCCAAGGCCGCCAGCGATGCAGCACCGCCCACTAAAAAGCTCCGCCGTGTTTTGCGGCTGATCTCGCGTTCGATCTCGTCGTCGGGCTTGTTAATCACCGGTCGCCTCCTTTGTCACTACTTCGTAACCGGTCACCATGGAACGGAAGTTATTCCATCCCGCGCGGATCACTTGCGCCACATGCACGAGGAAGAACGCGCAGTACCCAAGCGTCAGGAGAAAATGCTCGAACCGGGCAGCCGCATACCCGCCCAGCAACCCGGTAAGCCACGCCACCTGGGTGTACTTATAGATGGCCAACCCTGTGATCAGGCTCCCCAGTCCCATCAGGATTATTCCGGAGTAAGCAATCTGCTGAGCGCCGTTGAACTTTCTGCGCGGCGGATGATACTTACTCAGACCTAAGTCGTGCAAAGTAACTTGCCAGGCTTCTCGGAAAGAGGCGCGGTTCGGCACCAGGTAGCGCCACTCACCCGAGATCCACGTGTAGAGTACGTACGCGATCCCGTTGAGCGCGAAGATCCACATAAACGCGAAGTGCCACGCCATCCCTTGCGCCAGCTTGTTGTTCCAGTGCAGCGCGCTGTACACGCCATCGGGGAAGAAATGAAAGAGCGTAGTATCGCCCCAGCCCACGCGATAGGTATCGCTGGCCCAGTAGATCCACATGCCGGTCCAGATCATCGCCGTCAGCACGGGGAAGTTCACCCAATGGAACCAGCGAATTGCGGCCGGGTGTTTCTTCTCCAACTGTTTCACAAGAGTATGTGCCTCAAGCAAGCGGGTTTCTTCCCGATCATACAATCGGATCAGCGTGTTTGTTTACCTGCATGGATTCGCCTCGGGCCCTTCTTCGTCGAAGGCGCTCTTCTTTCGTGAGCGGCTGGCCGAAACCGGTCGCGAACTGCTGATTCCCGAACTGGACGGCGGAGACTTCGAAAATCTCACCATCTCGGGCCAGTTGTCGATCGTAGAGGACACCGTGCGGGGCCGCGATGTAGTGCTCATCGGCTCCAGCATGGGCGGCTACCTGGCCGGTCTGTATGCCGCAACGCATGCCAACGTGAGCCGCATGTTGTTGCTCGCGCCCGCCTTCGGATTTACCGAGCGTTGGCCGTCGTCGCTCGGCGAAACGCAGGCTGCCGAATGGAAAGCCACCGGACGCCTGCCCGATCTATCACTATGGCCGTCGCAGGCAAGCGTCGCTGCATTACGGGTTGCTGGAAGATGCCGCGAAGTTTCCGGCATTCCCCGGCTTCGAGCAACCCGCACTGATCTTGCACGGGCGTCAAGATGACGTTGTGCCGATCAGTTACTCAGAAACCTACGCGCAATCGCATCCAAACGTAACCCTGGTCGCGTTCGATTGCGGGCACGAAATGCTGGGCGCCCTGCCCGATATCTGGCGTTATGCCGAACCGTTCCTGAATCAAGCCTGAACGCCGAGCACGCCTCGGAAGTTTGCACGCTGTCCGCTGTAGTTCGGAAACACATCACGCAGAGACCGATTGCCCATGTGCTCCGTCACGAGTTCGCCCAGCACATCACGGAAGTCCGTCGTGAGACGCAGATCGCGCTCTTCGTGAAGCTGTTCTTTCGCGAGCCCCGGCCACTCGCCATAAACCTTACCGCCCTTCACCGGTCCGCCCATTACGAACATCGCGTTGGCGTGGCCATGGTCAGTGCCGCGATTGCCGTTCTCTTTCGCGGTGCGCCCGAACTCGGACATCGTGACCACCACAACGTCTTCCATGCGGTCGCCCAGATCGCGATCGAACGCCGCCAGCGCCTGGCCGAAGTCACGGAGCAGATTGGCCAGAGGGCCGACCGACGCCTTCGGACCCACTTCGTTTACGTGATGATCCCAGCCACCGATGTCGGCAAAGGCTACTTCCACGCCGACATCGGCCTTGATCAATTGCGCGATCTGACGCATGCTGTCGCCAAAGCGGCCTTTCGGATACTTAGCGCCGCCGGCCGGTTGGTACGGGTTCTTCTGCACCGATTGCAGCAGCGAGACCGCGTCGAAGGTTTCCTTACCCGTACCGTTCAAGACCTGGTCGTTGCTGCCGGAGTAAAGGGACTGCAGCACCGATGCCGCACCCGCATTGCCCACCTTGAACGTGTTCAGGGCTTCTACGGCGATCGCGTTGTTCACGCCGCGCATGGTTCGCGGCAAGGTGGCGCCCATGGACACTGCACGCACCGGAGAGATCGGCCCGCGCTCTGCAGGCAACGCGCGGTTCAGCCATCCATCGGCCGTCGCCTTCAGCCCGGGCGTGCCCGACTCCATGTAGTCCTGCGCGTCAAAGTGCGAACGAGTCGGATCGGGCGAACCTGTCGCGTGTACGATCGCGAGCCGGCGTGTGTCCCACAGTGGCTTCAAGGGGGCGAGCGCGGGGTTCAGTCCGAACCTGCCATCCAGGTCGATCACAGCATCTTCGGGAGCGACGCCCGCCGCCGGACGCGGGATCGCAATGGTGGGACGCAACGCATAGTAAGCCGGGTCCGCGTGGGGCACCACGATGTTCAGCCCGTCAGCCGCGCCGCGTTGAAAGATGGCGACCAGCACTTTTTTGCGCTGGCCCGGCGCTTTGTCCTGAGCGTAGAGCGCGCGCTGTAACCAAAGCGGCGCGGCGCCAACGCCCACCATCGCCAGGCCTGCATTGCGAAGAAATATTCTGCGGTTCATGGTGTGTTCCCTCTGATTGCTTTCTAGCGGCGCTGGAATTCGGGCGAGCCCAACGTCAGGCCCGCGACCAGCGCGTTCTGCGGCGGCGCATTCGGCTGCGCCATTTGTTGCGCAACGCCTGCGTCAATTGCAGCGCGTGCGGCGGGCGGAAGCTCTGTCATCAAGAGCCTGTCTTCTAACTGCGTTGCAGCGCCCGGCGGTAGATCCACTTTCACTCCCGCAACCTTGTTGGAGGCGAGCGCAAGCCCGAAGTTCATGCGCGCCAGCAGCGACGCGGAGTTCATCCACTCCGACCCTTTGTTGCTGTAACCCGTCGGCTCCTGTTTGCGGTAGAGCGGCTGCCCGAGCGTGTTCAGTTGCTGTGCGAGAGCCGTGGTGAAATCAATGTCGGCATTCGTTACGCGCAGCGCGCTCACCACCATCTCGAACGGGCTTTTCAGCTTCGCGCGATAAGCTTCGGGCGACCAGAACTCGGGCGACGTCAGCATCGCGCGCATCACTTCGCGCAAATCGCCGCCTGTCGATTGGAATACAGCAGCCATACGGCTGACCAGGCTATCGGGCGGATTGTCCGAAACAAATCGCACTGCGAGCGAGCGGGAGATAAACCGTGCGGTGGCCGGGTGCTTCGACAGAATGTCGATCACGCGCAAACCGTCATCCATGCCGCCGCCGGCAGGGATGGTCACGCCAAGCACGTGCTTTTCGCCGTTGTCGTGCACGCGCTCGCGGAACTCAAAGCCGCCACCGCGCCGCGGTTCACGAATGGTCCAACCGGTGAAGCAGCGCGCGACCTCGGTCACATCTTGTTGGGTATAACCGCCATCAACTCCCAGCGTGTGCAGTTCCATCAACTCGCGCCCGTAGTTTTCGTTCAGGCCGTTCTTGCGCTTGGCGTTCGGGTTCTTGTTGGTGTTGGCGCCCACCGACTGAAAGTTGTCGAGGTAAAAGAGCATCGCCGGGGACTCGGCAGTCGCAAGCAGCAGATCCTTGAAGCGCCCCAGCACGTGAGGACGAATCGCATCGCGCTCATATGCAGTCACCAGGTAACGATCCGCGCCTTTATCGAGATAGATGTTGAAGTGATTGAACCAGAAGTCTGTCAGCACTTCTTCTAGTTGGCGATCGCTGTAGACTGCCCGCAGCAGTTTACCCGCGAAGAGATCCTGATTGACAACAGTCTGCGTGCCGTTGAACATTTCGATCTTCCGGCGCAGGTCTGCAGGGGCCGCTGCGAACAACTTTCTCCGCTGCCCTTCGTTCATCGCATCCAGCACATCGAATTGACGCTCAGCAGACAGCGCCTCGAGCATCGCGACTTTTTCAGGAACAGCATTGCTGTCCATCACACGCTGTTCATCGGCAGGCAGCGCGGTCGCTGGTGCGGCCGCAATAGCCGCACTCTCGTTCACTTTGCCCGCACCAAACTTCTCTTCATACTTGGCCGCGAGTTTCTGCACCATATGGCGCGTCTCCACGTCCTCGGGCCACGGGAGCTTACCGGTGACCATCGCGCGAATCGCCTGCGGCGGTGGATACTTTTTCGCGAGCTGCTCGGTCGTCATACTCAACGTCTCGAGCGGAGCAAGCTTTGCGTCGAGCACCGGATTCTCAGCAATACTCTCGGGGTTCAACTGTTGTTCGATCCAGCGATCCAATCCGATCTGCCGCACACGATCTGCATCGCCCGGACGCGGCCCGAACGTCAGCCGGTTCAGCGCGTGCATCACCTTCTGGCTGGAACTAATCTGAACAGGCGCGGGAGCGGCGGTTTCGGCGGCTCGCGTCTTTTTCTTAGCTGGAAGAGGAACGGAAACGAGCAGCAAGAAAACGGTAAGTGCGGTAATTCGCTGGTAACACGGCATGTCGAAAACCTACACTTCTATAAACGCAAACCCCGCCGCGAAGTTGCGAGTACTCGGACAATGCGCCATGCGGGCGAGCCGTATCGAACGTTAAATTATCTAAACGTCAGCGCGCGACGACTCGCGCATAGGCCACGCGCAGCAGCGCGATCACCAGCACCGACAAAAACATGCCGGGCACGCCGCCCAGCCGTTCGCCCGCAAAAACGCCGAGAATAACCAGCAGCGGATGCACCTCCACTCCAGCGCTCATCAGCCGCGGCGAGATGACGTAATCCTGGAAGATGCGATAGATGCCCAGGAAGAGTACCACCCAAAGGATGTGGGCATAGCCGGTGGCGAGCGCCACCGTGATAATCACGCCCGCAGCAATCAGTGGACCTACGAGCGGCACAAATTCAAGCGGGAACGCAATCACCGCAAGCAGCACGCTGTACGACACGCCGAGCAGCGATAGTGAGATCGAGAAGATGACGAACGTTCCCAGGCCAAGTAAAAACAGCGCGCGCACATATTGGAGCAGCACGTTGTGCACGTCGCCCAGCAGTCCCTTGACGCTCTCCGTATGTTCTGCAGGAACCAATCGCACGCCACTTTGATAGATCTCCTTCGCATCTTTCAACAGGAAGAAGCTCAGGATGGGCACGATGATCAGATACAGCAGGTTGGTGCTGTAGGCCAAAATGTCCAGAAGCAGCCGTGGCAGGTAACCGACGACCTGTGAGTAGTGCGTACGCACAGCGGTCTGAACCTGGTCCACCACCTGGCTCTTCAGCGTCTGCGCTTGTGCGGGCAGCGGCACGGAAGGCGTGGGCTTCTGCAGGTTCTTCAGCAACTCCGGAGCCCGCGCGGCAAGAGCAGTCGCCTGTTCCGCCGCGACACTTCCGAACTCCACAATTCCAAACGCGAGCACGCCGATCACGATCAGGAACACAATCGCGAGCGCCGGCGTCCGCGAGCGTCCGGGCAGCCAGCGGTTTACCAGGTTAATCAGTGGATACAGCAAGTAGGCGAACAGGATCGCGACGATCAGCAGGAACAGTACTTGCCGGATCTCATAGATCACGACAAGCAACAGCAACACCAGTGCG
The DNA here is from genome assembly GCA_963792655.1 of Bryobacterales bacterium. Taxonomy (GTDB): domain Bacteria; phylum Acidobacteriota; class Terriglobia; order Bryobacterales; family Bryobacteraceae; genus DOZZ01. The sequence continues at coordinate 687,655 of CAWBWU010000001.1, read as the reverse complement.
GCCGTCCATGTATAGCGCGCCGCGTTTCGATCCGTTCCCAGCATTACTCCGCCTTTCTTTCCACTCGCACCCGCGCAATGCGATTGCGCTCCACTGAGAGCACAGTGAACTTGCGGCCTTCGTGTTCCACGCTCTCCCCGGGCTTCGGGATGTGCCCCAGCTTATAGAGAATAAAGCCGCCCACCGTTTCGAAACCGAGGTCGGTCGGCAGCGAGGCCGAGTACAACATATCGAAATCGCGCAGCTTCAGCGCGCCATCCACTTCCATGTCTCGTGCTTCTTCGTGCGTCGCGGGAGCGGCCGGAACTTCATCGTATTCGTCTTCAATGCGGCCGACGATCTGTTCGAGCACGTCTTCGACAGTGATCAAGCCTGCGATGGTGCCAAACTCATCGACCACGATGGCCATGTGCGACTTGCCGGTCCTGAAGTCGGTCAACAACTGGATCAGCGCCTTCGTCTCGGGCACCACCATGTGCTTGCGCATCAGGCTGGTGACACGAAACTCACGCCCCGGCGCACGCGTGCGAATGGCTTCGCGCCGCTGCTGCCACACCGGCAACAAGTCTTTGTAGTAAAGAACCCCGATGATCTGTTCCCGCGCGCCGTCATACACCGGCAGGCGCGAATGCTGCTGTTCAATCATGGTGCTCAACACTTCATCGAGCGTCGCTGAGGCCGAGATCGAAACAATGTCATTGCGCCCGATCATCACCTCGCGCGCCGAGAGCTGATCGAGATCGAGCACGCGATGAATCATGTCTTCCTGCAGCTCGGGCAAGTGTCCGGAGCCGCGGCTCGACGCCACGATGTAGCGCAGTTCTTCCGGTGAGTGACCTCCGCGATGCTGCGGCGTGACACCCAGGGCGCGCGTGACGACTGAAGCGGAGCGCTCGACAACCGCGACGAACGGCCGCGAAATGCGCATGAACACCAGCAGCACCGGAGCCACCGCAATCGCCAGGCGGTCGGCCTTGGCTACCGCGACGTTCTTCGGCACCACTTCGCCGATCACCACGTGCCCATAGCTGATCAACAAAAACGCGGCCAGAAAACTAAGCGCCTGCAGCCAGACTGCGGAGGCGGGGCTCAACAGAGGGTGGAACGCATTCACCAGCAGCGTGTAGAGCGTGTCTTCGCCGGCCCAGCCGAGGCCCATGCTGGCGAGTGTGACGCCCACCTGCGTCATCGATAGCAGCTTCTCCGGATTCGCCAGCAGTTGCAGCGCGCTGCGTGCTCCCGCTTCACCTTCGCCAGCGAGTTGCCGCAAACGCGATTCGCGCACGGAAAGCAGCGCCACCTCCGCCGCGGCAAAGAACGCGTTGGCCGTCAGGATAAACCCGAGCAGCAGGATGCGGAGTCCGAAATGGGAGACGGGCATGAAGGGGCGGGCGTTCTTCGGTCATTCAATTCTAAGTGGTATCGAGTGGCGGCGCGGGACACATCGCCCCTACAATTCAATGGTGCTGCTGAAGAGAGTTCTGCGGATCGTGAATGCCGCGCTGGCGGTGGGGTTTGTCGCCCTGCTGGCCGGGGTGTGGTGGTTCTTCTGGAGGCCGCTGCCGAAAACTACGGGGACCATCGGCGCGCCTGTCACGGCCAGCGTGGAATCCGTTCGCGATGAACTCGGCGAACCGCACATCAAGGCTGCCAACGAGCGTGACCTTTATTTCGCGCAAGGCTACATAACTGCGCAGGAGCGGCTCTGGCAAATGGATGGACTGCGGCGTTTCGCAGCGGGCGACCTTGCTGAGATCGTGGGCCACGGCGCGTTGGTTTCCGACATTGAATCGCGGCGTCTGCGCATGCGGCATATCGCAGAAGCGGCATACATCAATCTGCCGGCCGGCGATCGCGCGCAGATTGCGGCCTACGCGCTTGGTGTGAATGCATTCATCGACTCGCATCGCAACGCGCTTTCGTTCGAGTTCAACGCGTTGAGCTATAGCCCCCGGCCCTGGAGCGTGGTGGATTCCGTGCTGATCGGGCTCTATATGTATCGCAACCTCACCAGCACCACCCGCGACGAATTGCTCAAAGCGGATCTGCTGAGCGGCGGGGACGCGAACAAAGTGAACGCGCTGTTCCCATTGGGCAACGGTCCCGAAGTGTCCGCCGGGTCGAATGCCTGGGCGGTGTCGGGTGCTCACAGCGCGTCGGGCAAGCCGCTGCTCTCGAACGATATGCATCTGGAGTTCAGCATGCCCGGAATCTGGTTTATGGTTTCGCTCGAGATGCCTGGAATGCATGTCGCGGGTGTAGCACTGCCCGGCATGCCTGGCGTGATCGCGGGCCACAACGATTACATCGCGTGGGGCATGACCAACCTGGGCTTCGATGTCGAAGATCAATACATCGAACAGATCGATATGGGAACCGGCGTCTACGCTTACGACGGCAAACGCCAGCAAGCCACGCTTGAACGTGAACTGATTCCGGTGAAGGGTGAGAAGCCGGTCCCGCTCAATCAATGGATCACGCAGCACGGACCGGTGCGCATCGAAGGCGGACGCGCGCTGGCAGTGAAGTGGGCCGCGGCGGATCCGAAGATCTTTCAGTTTCCTTTTCCTGAAATCAACCGCGCGCACAACTGGCAGGAGTTTCTGCACGGCATCGAACGCTTTCCCGGCCCGGGACAGAACTTCGTCTATGCCGACAGCGCCGGCAATATCGGTTATCACGCCTCAGGGAAACTGCCCATTCGAAAAACCTATGCGGGCGACATTCCGGTGGATGGCTCGACCAGCGCGAATGAATGGGCTGGTTACATCCCCTTCGATCAGTTGCCCGCCGTATTGAATCCCGCGAGTGGCATGATCGTCACGGCAAATCAGAATCCGTTCCCCGCGCAATATGCGTATCCGGTCAGCGGATATTTCGCGCCACCGTATCGCGCGAACCAGATTCGCAACATGCTCAAGCAGAAAGCAAAGCTCACGCCGGATGACATGTTGAAAATTCAGAAGGACGTGTATTCCGGTTTCAACAAGTTCTTCGCACGCCAGTTGGTTCAGGCCTTCGATCGCAAGCAGCCGAAAGACGAGATGGTGCGCGCCGCCATGCCGGCGTTGCGCAAGTTCGATGGGCAGATGGATAAAAACAACGCGGCGCCGCTCATAACGACCATCGCTTATCAGAATTTCAGAACGGCTCTGCTCAACAGCGCCGCACCCGGCAAACCATCCGAGGACTACAAGTCTTCGATGTCGCTGGCCGTGATCCAGGACATCCTGACGCGACGCCCGGCGGGTTGGTTCAGTGATTACGACGATGCACTCATCAAGTCGTTGCAGTCCGCGATGCAACAGGAGCGGCCGCTGCAAGGCCGCGATCCTGCGAAGTGGCACTATGGCGGCTACTTGAATTGGACAATTGCGCATCCCATCGCGCACGCGCTGCCCGGTCTGGCGCCGTACTTCGATATCGGACCTGTTGAGATGAGCGGGGGATCAGCGAGCGTCAAGCAAACCACCAAGAGCCTGGGGCCCTCTGAGCGCTTCACCGCCGACACTGCGAACTGGGATAACTCGCTGCTGAACATCGTGATTGGGGAGAGCAGCCATCGCTTCTCACCCCACTACAAAGACCAATGGGACGCTTACTACAACGGCACCAGCTTTAAGATGCAGTTTCATCGAGTCGAGCAGAAGAGCCGGTTGGTGTTTGAGCCGGGTCAGTAGGCTGAAACAACGTTTTGGCGTCGCCTGACCAGCCATTCCGCGACCAACAGGTTTGGGACCCAGCAAAGCCAGGCGACCGTGATATAGGTCTGCCTGAACGGCCAGTGCAGAGCGAAGAGCATCAGCGGCATGTAGTTTCGTAGCGTCACTGCCGCAAGACTAAGCGCGAAATTGCGAATCATCCACGCGCGGTGTGCGGCGATATTTCCAGCTCTCACGCTGCGGTAGGCTTGGAATCCGGTAAAAAACCACAAAACGGCCAGTGCGCCAAACCCGAGGTGAGTCGGCAAGCCTTCCTCGGAAACCGTTGCCATGAAGAAGCCCGCAATCGAACCGAGCGCTACTTCCACCAGATAAAACCTCCCGAGCCACCGGTGAAGATCTAATGCGTTCGCTCGCAGCTTTCTCGAAAACTGCCACGGGCCTGCCAGAAGCGCGCCCATGCCTCCAGCAATGTGCAAACGAAGTGGCAGAACGTACTGGGAGAAGTGGCTGTCGCGTGGCGTCGACAAGAAGTATCGCGTCGAGTACACCGAGACGCCCACACAGGACAGCAGCATGAACCACCAAAGCCCTGTTGTCAGTCGGCTCCATGCCGGTACGGGCATCGCCTCGAACTGCAAAGGCTGGGCGGGTTCGGCCATAGTTACCTCCTCCCACGGACTTCTTTGTAAGTCTACAGTTCTGGCATGCCGGATGCCGCTTTCGCTTGGCCTAGGCTGTGTAGAGCCCCATTCGGCTTTTTGTCAGTTGGACCGTTGACTCCGCGATTGACCGCACGCGGTCAGCCCCCTCGCGAAGAATCGAATCCACATAGCCCGGCTCGCGCGCGATCTCCGCGTAACGCTTCTGAATCGGTTCCAGATGTGCGATCACAGCCTCGGCAACTTGCTTCTTCAAATCGCCATAGCGCATGCCGGAAAAGTGCGCCTGCATCGCTTCCTTGGTCCAGCCTGTGAACGCCTGGTAAATGTTCAGCAGGTTCTCGACGCCCGGACCCATCTGCGCGTAATCGACGGCGGGGTTCGAGTCGGTCGTCGCGCGCAGGATGGTCTTGCGAATCTTCTCGGGTGCATCGAGTAATGCCACCGCGTGGTGCGCGCCGATGGTGGACTTGCTCATCTTGCTTGTGGGATCGTCCAAACCCATCACTCGCGCGCCCACCATGGGCAACCGTGTCTGTGGCACCACGAAGGTGTCGCCGTACATCGAGTTGAAGCGCTGCGCAATGTCGCGTGTCAGTTCCAGGTGCTGCGCCTGGTCATCGCCCACCGGAACCACGCCGGCCTGATAAAGCAGAATGTCGGCCGCCATCAACACCGGGTATTGCAGGATGCCGTCGCCGGTGGTCTCCTGCTTCTCCGCTTTGGCTTTGAACTGCGTCATGCGCTGTAACCAGCCGAGTGGCGTTACGCAGGTCAGCATCCATGCGAGTTCACTGTGGCCTGGCACCATGGATTGCGCCATGATCGACGACTGCTTCGGATCGATGCCCACGGCGAGGAACAGCGCTGCGAGCTCCACGATCTTCGCGCGCAGTTCTTCAGGCTTCTGAAACACGGTGACGGCGTGCAGATCGACGATGCAGAAGATGCACTCGTAATCCTGCTGCATGCGCACAAAGTTCTGCAGCGCGCCCAGATAATTGCCGATGTGCAGGTTGCCGGTGGGTTGGACCCCGGAGAAGACACGTGTTCTCATGGTTACGACTGACGGAATTTTTCATCGTAACGTGAATCTCACTATTGAAAAGCTGGTCTACGGCGGAGATGCATTGAGCCGTGCGGAAGGCCAGGTCATCTTCACTCCCTTTGCGGCTCCCGGCGAAGTCGTTTCGGTTGAGCTCGAGCCGGTCCGCGCCGGCACACAACGCGCGCGATTGGTCGATGTGCTTGAGCCTTCCGCGCATCGCGTCGCTCCGCAGTGCCCTTACTTCGGACGCTGCGGCGGCTGCCATTATCAGCACCTCGACTATGCGGCGCAATTGGAAGCCAAGCGCGGCATATTGATCGAGACGATGCGGCGCGTGGGCAAAATCGAAACGCTTCCGGAAATTGAGGTCATCGCGGCGGAGCCTTACCAATACCGCAACCGCGTGCAATTGCATGTGCAGAATCGTGAGGTCGGCTATCGCGAAATGCGTTCGCACACATTCTGCGCGATAGACCATTGCCCCATCTCATCGCCCAGGCTGAACGAGTGCATCGGAGCGCTGGCCCGCATGGCCAAAGACCGCCGCTGGCCCCGCTTCCTCGAAGAGATCGAGTTGTTCACCGACGAGACCAGCGTGCAATTGAACGTACTCGCGTCGTCGCAACCGATCGCGCGGCGTTTCTTCGAGTGGTGCGCTGAAGAACTGCCGGGCTTCGTCGACGGTTCACTTACGTACCGCGCGGGAGAGTTCGATTTTCGCGTCGGCGGCGGATCCTTCTTTCAGGTAAACCGCTTCCTGATTGATCGGATGATTGCCGCCGCCATTGGAGATGCTCAGGGCACGAGCGCGCTCGATTTGTATGCCGGCGTGGGGCTCTTCTCACTGCCGCTTGCGCGGCGCTTCCAGAAGGTGATGGCTGTAGAGAGCGGGTCGGGTGCGGCGCGCGATCTGGCGCACAACGCGGCGAACGCTGGTGCCGCGATTCGTCTCGATGCGCTGCAAGTGGAAGAGCATCTGCGTGGCGTACTGCTCGCGCCCGATCTGATTCTTGCCGACCCGCCGCGCGCTGGACTTGGCAAATTCACGGTGAGCAAATTTCTCGAGATACTGCCCCCGCGCATTCATGTTGTATCTTGCGATCCGGCAACGCTCGCGCGCGATCTCGGCCCGCTGCTCGCAAACCATTACCGCCTGGAGCGCCTGACGATGATCGATTTATTCCCGCAGACGTTCCACATCGAAACCATCGCGCAACTGGTTCTCTTATGATCGAGTGAGATGCGCACGAATATGTTTTTCAAAGTCCAGGTGGAGCACGATGCTGACGAGATGCCCGAGCGCTTAGCCGCAGAGATCGCGCGCCAGATCGAAAAGATCTACATCGTGCGCTACGCCGAGTTGTCGAGCTTTACGACTGTCGAGAATTGATCAAGCGATCGGCGAAAAGCTGGGCGTAGTGCGGTCGAAAAAGAAATCCGTCATGCCCGCAATGTAGTCGCAGACCACGCGGTGTGCCGGCATGTTGCGCGCTTCATCCGCATACGCGACTGGCAGCCGTGAAGGGTCTTCCACGAAATACTGGAACATGGTCGCGATGCGGTGCGTGGACGAGAGACGATCCTGTTCGATGGTCTCCGAAGCGTATACGCGCGAATGCAGAAAACGCTTGATAGCCTTCGAATCCGATTCACACTGCGCGGTGAAACAAGCGAGCCGCGAAGGATGCTCGCGAACAGCACTGCTGTTGCTAACGCCTGCTGATTGAGCCGCGCTGACGGTGCCCTCGATCAGTCCCGTCGCCAGGCGGTCGATCAGCCGCCGCAAAGCCTCCTGATACTGCTCGTGTTCGCTCGCGCCGGGGAATGAAGTTTCTACTGCTTCGAAAACATCTGCGAAGGCCGGCACGTTCTGCGCGAGGTCGCCAACAGCGATCAGTTCGGCAGACATTCCGTCGTCCAGATCGGCCGCATTGTAGGCAATCTCATCGGCCAGGTCGATCAACTGAGCCTCGAGCGGCGGGCGCAAGCCCGGCAAGTATTCCTGCCACACGGTGTTCGCGTCCAGGTCTTTTGAATGCTTCAGAATGCCTTCGCGCACCTCGAAGCTGAGGTTCAAGCCGGGAAAGCGCGGGTAAGTTTGCTCAAAGCTCTCGACGATGCGCAGCGCATGTTCGTTGTGGTCAAAACGGTCGCCATACTTTTGCATCTGGCGATTCAGTTCCGCTTCACCGGCGTGCGCGAAAGGCGGATGCCCGATGTCGTGAACCAGCGCAAGCGCTTCCACCAGTTCGCCATTCAGTTCAAGCGCGGCTGCGATGGTGCGGGCGATCTGTGTGACTTCGATAGTGTGCGTTAGCCGGTTGCGAAAATGATCGGACACCCCGGCCGCAAACACCTGCGTCTTGGCCTCAAGGCGGCGAAATGCACGCGAGTGGATCACGCGATCACGATCGCGAACGAACTCACCGCGATACGGATGGGATGGTTCGGGATAGCGGCGGCCGCGCGTTGCTTCCGAGGCAAATCGCAGACTGCCGAGCATCGCGGCGGCTACTTGCCGTTCAGTTCCGTAATCGCGACGTTCGCTTCCTGGCCGATGGCGCCGCCGGCCAGAAGAAGCGGCTGCAGAAGAGCACGCGCCTGCGCGGGATTGGTCTGCCCAAGGTGGCGCGCAAGAGTGATGGTCGCTTCTTCCTTCGAGACCAGTTCCGTCGGGTTCGCAATGATGTCGCGCAACAGTTTCTCGCCCTCGGCAGGCTTGTTCTCGGAGTAATCCAGCTGCGCCAGCGACATCTTGGCCAGCGACGCATACTCTTTATCTCCGGAGTCCGCGAGGGTCTGCAAGTTCTTGCGTGCTTCCGTCAGATTGTTGTTCTTAAGTTGCGCAGAGGCGACGTAAAACTGCGCAATGCTACCTTCGTGCGTGCCGGGGAACTCTGCGGCGACAGCGCTGAAAGCCTTGCTGACGGCCTGGTCTTTGGCTTCCTGAGTCGGGAAGCTCAAACCGATGGGAGCGTTAAGAGGGCCGACATAGGCATCCTGCGTGGTGAACGCTTCTCCCAGCTTCGCCCGGCGAACGTCCTGCTGATGGTTCCGCCACAGGAAGAAGCCGCCGATCAGAATCGCCAGCAAAACAACCGCGGCGACGATCTTGATAATCTGCGAGCGATGTAAGGAGAAGTAGTCGACGCTATGCTCGACACCAACTGCGACAGGATTGCTATTCAGTTCTCTACGCGTAAATTCAGATGCCACGAATACTCCGGGAATTGGAACCTTCATCTTAACAGACAACGACTTAGCCCGCCCCCCTGACCACCAATCCGGAAATTGAGTACAATCTGATAACCGCGCTGCTCAGCGGAACAGGGGTGCTGCGAAATGTTCAAAACAAAGAAATCGCGTTCCGTCGTCACCTCGGGCGATGAAGTTTTCACCAGCAGCGAGGTATCGCGCGTGTCCGGCGTGAGCCTCCGGCAATTGCAGTGGTGGGACGAGCGCGGCGTCGTTTCACCGCGCCAGGATGGGCACCGGCGCGTTTACACCTCGCAGGAAGTGCTCGAAGTCTCGGTCATTGCGGCTCTCCGTCAAAAGGGCTTCTCGCTCCAGAAGATTCGGCGTGTGTTGCGGTTTCTTGCAAAAGGAAATGGGCAAGCGGCTTTCCGAAGTAGCAGGCGGCGGGTCAGATATGCACCTGCTGACGGACGGCAAACACATCTATCTCGAAGACGACCCTGGACGTGTAATCGATCTCATGAAGAACGCGCGGCAGCCCATGTTTCTGGTGTGCGTGACGGATCAAATGAAGCGGCTGGATGCAGTCGGGCGCAAGCCGGCGAAATCCGAAACAGCGAGCAGCGGTAGAAAAGAACAACTGGGTTAAACAGCGCAGCTGAACAACACGTCGCTGCAAATCGGTAATTAAAACTTTGTACTCAGCTCCAATGGATGTGCGAAACTCGGTCGAATGGCGCGGGCGTCCGTGAAACTGATTTTCGCTGCCTTGCTTGCCGTGCTTACGATGCACGGCGCGATCGCACCCGCCACCCCGCTTGAACCCGTAGTTTGCATCTCGCGCGTTTCGGTTCGGCAACAACGCTCGCAAGACATCCGTGCGGTTGATTGCCGGCGCCGGGCTCCGCTTGCTTCACCGGCTTACGTTTCCAAACCCCGTCCAGAGCCCAGCAGCGCCGCACTTTTTCAACGTCCGCCACCTTCTCTTTCTCTTTTCGCGTAAGCAACACTCGTCGAAAAACAAAAGGAGAGGATACGTGTCTCTAGCCAAAGTCATTAATTTTCTCGGCTTGGCCAATCGTCAGGCCACCGCCAACTTAGCCACTATCCGGCGCCGGCAAACGGAGTTATCCGCGCTTACCGATGCCCAACTGAAACTTATCGCGTACAACCAGAGCACAAGCCCAAGTGTCACTGAGGTCTTCGCGATCACTACTGTCATCGCCGAACGAGTACTCGGGATGAGTATGTTCGATACGCAGTTACTTGGCGCGCTCGCACTCCAGGGCGGCAACATTGCCGAGATGCAAACCGGGGAGGGCAAGACTCTGGCGGCTGTGCCGGCCATTGTCTGGTTCGCATTACAACGACGCGGCGTTCACGTGCTGACCGCCAATGACTACCTCGCAAAGCGCGATTCCGAGTGGATGGGAGAAATCTATCGATGGTTCGGATTGACGGTCGGTTATCTCAGCCAGCACACGCCACCCGACGTACGGCGCGCCGCGTATGGCTGCGACGTCTTGTACGCCACGGCGAATGAGATCGGATTCGATCTGCTGCGTGACGGGTTGGCGCGTGAACCCGAGCAGATTGTGCAGCGCGAACTCGCCTTCGCTGTCATCGATGAAGCTGACTCCATCCTGCTTGATGAAGCCCGCATTCCCTTAGTGATCGCGGGCGGTGACGCCAGCCACGAGTCGCTGGCCCATCGCGCCGACGCGATTGTCCGGACACTGCGACCGCACGCGGATTATTTTGCAGGGGAGTTTGCGCGCGATGTCCAACTCACCGATGCGGGTATCGCGCGCGTCGAGTCTGCGCTGGGCTGCCGTAACATCTTCTCGCCAGAAAACCTGGACGCACACACTGCGATCCAGGATGCCTTGCACGCCCATGTGCTCTTGCGGCGTGATGTCGATTACATCGTCAAGAACAATGTCATCGAACTGGTGGACGCATGCAAAGGCCGAATCGCCGAGAATCGCCGGTGGCCGGCCGGCTTACACTCCGCCATCGAAGCGAAGGAACACGTCGCGCTGAAAGATCAGGGCCGCATTCTTGGCTCGATTACGATCCAAAGCCTTGCCGCACAGTACGAACGCATCTGCGGAATGACCGGCACCGCAGCCACGCAAGCTGGAGAGTTCTGGAAATTCTACAACCTGCCGGTGGTTGTCATCCCGACTAATCGCCCGGTCATTCGCGAGGACCTGGAGGACATCGTTTACTCCACGAAAGCGGCGCGCGACGAAGCATTGGTCAAGGAGATCGCCAAAGTTCACGCCACGGGCCGACCTGTTTTGGTCGGCACGGCAAGCGTTGAAGAATCGGAACGGCTCAGCCGCCGCCTGCATCTCTGCGGCATTCCACATGCCGTACTGAATGCGCGCCACGATGAGGCGGAAGCCGCAATTGTGGCTGAGGCGGGCACAATTGGCGCGGTGACAATCTCGACCAACATGGCTGGCCGCGGTACGGACATCGTGCTCGGCGGGTCGCATCCGGAACAACAGCAGCGGGTGATCGAGCTCGGCGGTTTGTGCGTGCTCGGCACCACGCGGCATGATGCGCGCCGCATCGACAATCAGTTGCGCGGCCGTGCGGGCCGCCAGGGTGACCCGGGCTCATCGCGCTTCTTCCTCAGCCTCGAAGATGATCTGCTGGTGCGCTACGGCATCGGCGAGAACCGCAACGTCGCAAGCGTCCAGCGGACCGCCGAAGGTCAGAACATGGCCATACGCCAAATGCTGTGGAAGTATGAATCGCTTGTCGACCTGCACCGGCGCGAAGTCTCGCATTTGCGCCGGAACATTCTGCTTTCACCGGAATGGAGCATCGCTTCTCTCTTACCGGAGTCGAAGTTTCAATCACTCCAAGAGCAAGTCGGCAGCGAGCAATTGCAGCGCGCAGGCCGTCGCATCGCGCTTTATGTCATTGACGATCTATGGCCGGACTACCTGGCCAACGTCGCCGAGTTGCGCGGAGGAATTCATTGGGTGCAATGGGGCGGCCGCGATCCGCTTTACGAATTCCTCACCGGAGTCGAAGGCATTTACGATGACCTGCATGTGCGGCTTCATGAAGAGGTTACGGCCGCATTTGAGACAGCAGAAATCTCCGGTGACGAAATTCACTTCGTCAACGAAGATCGATTCAAACGCGGAGCGACCTGGACCTACATGACTACCGACCAACCATTCGGGACGCTCAGCGAGCGCATCATCAAAAGCCTGGTTCGCCAGTTCAAGCGCTGAGGGTTTTGCGAGCCGCGCGCGAAAGCAAGCAGGATCTGTACCCGCTTACTTACGTGCGCGGCACGTGATTTCACGCGTACACTCTTCCGTAGGTGCGTTCAGAAGTCCTGAAAGCGTTAGGCGATGAGGCCGGTTGCAAGCGGCTGGCAGTGGATTTTTACGCGCGTGTTGGGAGGGACCAGACTCTTCGTCCATTGTTCCCGGGTAAAACTCTGCGATGTGCAACAGAAGAGTTCGCGGCCTTCTTAGTTCAATTCTTGGATGGCGACGAAGAGCAAACTCAGCACCGATGGTGGTTGAGTCTGCGCGAATCACATGCGCGGTTTCGTGTCGGCCCTGCCGAGCGAGGCGCGTGGTTGAAGCACATGAACGCAGCGCTCGAAGCGGCTCCCCTCGATGAGGAGACCCGGAAGGCCTTGACTCAATTGTTCTTGCATAGCTCCGCCTACGTGGTCGGCAAGCAAGCTGATCAACCGCCACATTCAGAACTGGGGTTACGTTGGGCGGCGCAGCGTCATCTAGATGAAACCGTCAGCGCGATCGCCCTTGGCCGGGATCAGGAAGCTCTCGCGCTCGCACCGCAGTTTGCTTCGCGACCATCGATATTTGTGGGACTGCTGGCGCGGATGGTGCGGTCCGGCCACGCCGAATTGATCGGCTTCGTGGTCCAGGCGCTCGAACGTGAACCCTCACTGATATCGGGGCGCTTTGCGGGTAGAACACTTTTGCATTTTGCCTCTGGCGCCGGATGCGTCGAAGTGGTCACGTTGTTACTGCGACTCGGCGCCGACCCGAATGTTCAGGACAGCGGCGGCCATCCTCCGCTGTATCACGTCGCAAACGAATGCGGGTCGCAACAAGGTCCCGAGTTGGTGCACACACTCATCGGAGCGGGCGCGGAAGTGAACGCAAGCGGAGGCGTCACCCGTGCGACCGCGCTCCACATGGCGGCAAGACGCGGTTACGTGGAGATTGCCCGTGCGCTGCTCGATTGTGGCGCCGCGATCGATGCGCAAGACAGCAAGGGCGATACTCCTCTGCAGCGGGCAATTAATTGCCGCAGGAACGCGGTCGCCCAACTGCTGATAGAGCGGGTGCGCTAGCTGAATATCGTTCATCGCGGCGCAATCCCCTACAATCGAATTTGATCCCCGAAGCAGACCTGCACGCGGCGCTCCGCCGCTATTGGGGCTACGATGCCTTTCGCCCTTTGCAGGAACGTATCGTCAAAAGTCTCGTCGGCTTGCACGATGTTGCCGTCGTCATGCCCACCGGCGGTGGCAAGTCGCTCTGCTATCAGTTGCCAGCTCTCGTGTCCGGCAAGACCGCCATCGTCATCTCACCGTTAATCTCGCTCATGCAAGATCAGGCCGCTTCGCTTGCACAGATGGGGATCTCCGCGGCGGTGTTGAACAGTTCGATGACCGGCGCGGAACAGTCAGTCATCATGCGCGACGCCGTGAAGGGAGCCTACCGACTGCTGTACCTTTCGCCCGAGCGCCTGGCTCGCGAAGATACCACTGCCTGGTTGCAGAAGGTGCCCATCGCGTTCTTTGCGATCGATGAAGCGCACTGCATCTCTGAGTGGGGACATGAGTTCCGGCCGGAGTACCGGCAACTCAGCCGCCTGCGGGATCGTTTTCCGGATTCCCCGATTGCCGCGTTCACGGCTAGCGCCACACAGCGCGTGCGTCATGACATCCTGGCGCAGTTGAAGTTGCGCGATCCGCATAAATACATCGCGAGCTTCCACCGGCCCAATCTGCGCTATCTAGTGAAACAGTGCGATTCGAAGACGCAGCCGAAGCTATTGATCGCGGCTTTGAAGGCTTACCACAACAGCAACGTCATCGTGTATTCCCCCACGGTGCGGCGGGTAGATGAGACGGTCGACTTCCTCGGCGAGCACGGCATCCCCGCCATTCCGTATCACGGTCAGATGGATGCGCGTGTGCGCCAGCGCAATCAGGAGCGCTGGATGGCGGACGAGATTCCAGTGCTGGTCGGCACTCTGGCTTTCGGTCTGGGAATCAACAAGCCCGCCGTACGCGCGGTGATCCATCTTGCGTTGCCGAAGTCGATCGAACAGTACTACCAGGAAGCTGGGCGCGCCGGCCGCGATGGTGACCCTGCGGACTGTGCGCTGTTGTGGCAAGGCAAAGACGTGGGGCTGCTCGCGTTTTTTATCGATCAGCTGAAAGACACAAAAGAGAAAGAGCGTGCATGGCAGCGCTATCACGCGATGAAGCACTTTGCTGAAGGCAAGGTCTGCCGCCACCGCGAGATCTGTCTGCACTTCGGCGAGACGCCCAAGTGGGAAGCGTGCGGCGTGTGCGACATCTGCGGCGAGCCGCCGGGCTGGATGCTCGGCAAATACACAGCGACGACGCCGAAAGCCAAAGCTGCGCCGAAGCGCGAGTTCGCAGGCGCGCGCAGCATCACGCCGCAGCAGGATGCAGAGCTGGATGCTTACCTGCGCGAGTGGCGGCGCGATATCGCGCGTGAAAACAATACGCCCGCCTTCATGGTGTTGAACGATGCATCACTCAAAGATCTGAGCGCGCGGCGTCCAACCACACGCGCTGAATTGTTGATGGTATCCGGCATTGGCGAGAAGAAAGCCGATTTGTACGGCGCTCGCATTTTGGAGGCGCTGCGCAATTTTCAGCGCGGGCAGCGCGCGCCGGAGCCCGTCACGCCTGCCGCGTCCGACGCTGCGCTTGAAACGCTACGCCTGATCGGTGAAGGCAAGACCTTCGAACAGATTGCGGAAATTCGCGGACGGCAACTCGCGAGTGTGGTGGGCCTGGTGTCAGAACTGGTCGAAAAGAAGCGCCTGGCCTTCGACCCCGCGTGGGTGAGCGAGCGGCATCTGCCCCTGATCGAAGCGACGGTGCGGCAGCTTGGTGCGCAATGGCTGAAGCCGCTGCGGGAAGTGCTGCCCGAAGAAATCAGCTATCACGAGATTCGGCTGGTGGTTGCTAAGGTTCGAGCCGAGTCTTAGAAGACCGGCGGCGATGCCACAACCAGACGCCCGCGCCGCAAACGAACACGACTGCCGCGACGATCGCGGCGCCTTCGTGAAGGTTGCGTGCAATGCGAGGCCACTGTTCGCCTGCGAAGTAGCCGAGCGACACAAACGTGGCTACCCAGAACAGCGCGCCGGTGTACGCGTAACGCGCGAAGACGTTGAACTCCATCTCCGAAGTGCCTGCGACCAGCGCTGTCACGTGCCGTACACCAACAACAAAATATCCGAAGAAGAGCGTCCACCGTCCGTATTTTTCAAACCAATCGTGAACGCGCTGGAGATGCGTGTGCGCGACGCGATGCAACAAGTGCGCCAGGCCGCTGCGCCCCAGAATGTAGCTCAACGTGATGCCGCACATGCTGCCGCCATAAGCGGCGGCAAGGGTTGGCACGAAACGCAGTTTCGCCTGATGCACGAAGATGCCGGCGATGACGAGCATCGTTTCGTCGGGAATGAGCGGCAACACAATGCCTGCCGCAAGCAGCGCGAAGATCGCAACATAGCCATACGTCGCGAGCAGCGCTTCGGGGTTCACTCGCGCCCGATCTCAGCTCGTATTGCACGCAGGGCGAGCGCCGGGTCCGCAGCACGCGTCACCTGCCGCCCGATCACCAGGTAATCAGCGCCATTCCGGATGGCATCGGCTGGAGTCGCGAAGCGTTTCTGGTCGCCTGCATCTGCGGTCGCGGAGCGCACGCCCGGTGTCACGATGAGCATCTCCGGCCCGGCAACTTCACGCACAGCGGCGGCCTCGAGCGGCGACGCTACGACGCCGTCGATTCCCAACTCGCGGGCATTCTTCACGCGCAGGGCGACGAGTTCCGTGACTGATGCCGGATAGCCCAGGTCTCGCAGGTCCTGTTCGTCGAAGCTGGTCAGAACCGAGACGCCAAGCAGTCGCAGCAGCGTGTTGCCGCGCCCTTCCACCGCAGCACGCAGCACTTCGCGGCTTCCATGCACCGTTAGAAAACGCACGCCATGTTTGGCGACGGCGCTCACGGCGCGTTTCACTGTTTCGCCGATGTCGTAGAACTTGAGATCCAGGAAGACGCTCTTGCCTTGGGAGTGCAGCCAATCGATGACTTCAGGCCCCTGCGCTGCGTAGAGTTCCATGCCGACTTTATAGAAGCCGCACTCGGAATCGAGCGCCTGAACAATCTTCTCGGCCTCGGAAAGGGAAGGGACATCCAGCGCAACAATCAGCGGATCGGATGTCATCGCTTCATCGTAACAAAAGGGGCATCGCACCCTTGGCTACCGCGCGGCCGATACGCACCGCCGCGGGATAGCGTTGACTCAACTCCGCGGCATCTTCTTCAGAGAGCGAAATCAGCAGGCCGCCTGAAGTTTGCGGATCGTAAAGTACCGCTTCGAGGCCTGGCGCCATCTCGCCCGCGACGCTGACGCAACCCGCAACGAACTCCCGGTTATTCTTGAGCCCCCCCGGAATTGCGCCTTGTACGGCGTACTCCAGTGCGCCGGGCAGCAAAGGAACTTCGTCGGCCTCGATCTCAAGCGTGACGTTGCTGCCGATCGCCATCTCGCGCGCATGACCTAACAGGCCGAAGCCCGTCACGTCGGTGCAGCCGTGCACGTTGAAGTGCAGCATGTTCTCGCACGCTTCACGATTCAGCAACAGCATCGATTCCACGCTCGCCGCGACATCGCTCTCGCGCGCGATGCCCTGCTTGAGCGCGGTGGCAATCACGCCGGTGCCGATGCGCTTGGTAATCATCAGGGCATCGCCCTCGCGTGCGCCGGTGTTCGTCAGAATGCGATCGGGATGCACGCTGCCCGTAACTGAGTACCCGAACTTGATCTCGTCGTCGTTCACCGAGTGGCCGCCGAGCACCACCGCGCCGGCTTCGTGGATCTTCTCCGCGCCGCCGCGCAAGATCGCTGCGAGCACGTTCAGATCGCCCTTGCCGGGATACGCCAGAATCGAGAGCGCAGTGAGCGGCTTGCCTCCCATGGCATAGACATCGCTCAGCGCGTTGGCTGCCGCGATCGCACCATAGGTGTGCGGATCGTCCACGATGGGCGTGAAGAAATCGAGCGTCTGCACCAGGGCAAACTCCGGCGTGAGCCGGAACACCCCAGCGTCGTCGCTGGTGTCGTAACCGACCAGAACATTTTCATTTGTCGCGCGCGGTATGCCCGCAAGCACCTGGTCCAAAACCTTTGGACTCAACTTCGATGCTCAACCCGCGGCTTTGACGTGCGCTGTGAGACGGTCTGCCGTCATCTGGTCGATGCCATTACAATCATATGATTATGCGCAGGACGATCTTTGCTTCGCTCGCCCTCTCTTTCGCGTCCGCTTTCGTCGCGGCCGCTGCATCGTCCCAGCCGGCCACCGACCCGCGAATGAAGAATGCGTTCCGCAGAGCGCCGCAGAACGGTTGGACGTTCGTTCACCTGGAAGGCTCGCCTGCTGAGATCGGTTTCCAGCACGGCGCATTGCTGGCGCGCGAGATCGAAGATGGCGAGAAGGTGCTCGCGCTGGAAGCGACACACGACACCAAAAAAGATTGGAACTTCTATCGCGACGCGGCGAAGAACATCCTGTGGCCGCACATTGAACAGCAATATCGCGACGAACTGCAGGGCATTGCCGACGGCGTGAAATCGCGCGGCGGCAAGCTGGACGTGTGGGACATCGTCGCTGCCAATGCCTCGCTCGAATGGCCCTACTACGTTAAGCAGTTCGACAAGGGACAGACCACGCAATCGGGCAAGACCGTTGTTCCGGGCGACCACTGCAGCGCGTTTGTGGCCACGGGCTCATACACGAAAGATGGCAAGCCCGTCATCGCGCATAACAACTGGACCAGCTTTCTCGATGGCCAGCGCTGGTCGATCATGTTCGACATCGCGCCCGCGCAAGGCCACCGCTTCATCATGGACGGCTACCCTGGCCTGATCCACAGTGGCGATGACTTCGGCATCAACGACGCCGGCATCATGATTTCCGAGACCACTATCACGGCGTTCTCGGGGTGGGACTCGAATGGCATTGCGGAATTTGTACGTGCACGCAAAGCGATGCAGTACTCCGAATCTATTGATGATTTTGCGCGCATCATGAAGGACGGTAACAACGGCGGCTATGCCAACGACTGGCTGATTGCCGATCGCAAGACCGGAGAGATCGCGCATCTTGAGCTTGGCCTGAAGAACGTCACGCTCGAACGCACGAACGATGGATACTTCGTCGGCTCCAACTTCCCGAAGAACGAGAAGCTGGTGCGTGAAGAGACCAGCTACGATGTCACGAACAAGAGTCTCAGCGGCAATGCGCGGCATATCCGGTGGGAGCAGTTGATGGCAGCAAACAAAGGCCGGATCGATGTCGCTATGGCCGAAAAGTTTCTAGGCGACAGCATCGATTCTTTCGACGGCAAGAACTCGCCTGACGAGCGCACGCTGTGTGGACGCGTCGATCTTTCGCCGCGCGGTATGGGTGACTGGATGCCGGCGTATGGTATCGCCGGCGCTGTGCAAAATAAGGCGTCCGACGGCAACATGGCGGAGCACCTGGAACTGGTTGCAGCCATGGGTCCGCAATGCGGCCCTGCCTTCAAAGCTTCGTCGCATTTGAAGAAGCACCCTGAGTTCAACTGGCAGAAAGGTCTGCTGCACGACTTCCCGGCACAGCCCTGGACGCCGTTCAAAGCAGCGTTCTAGCCACTGCCGCAGTACTGCGATGTAGCGGTTCCCGTACCGCTGAATCAAGTCTTCACCTATGCGCTGCCGGTCACGCTGCAACATCGCGTGCAGCCCGGCGCGCGTGTGCTGGTTCCGTTTGGCGCGCGCAAGATGACGGGCGTGGTGCTGCGCGTACATGATGAGCCGCCCGGCCGGTTCGCTCAAAGAAGCTTTTCGCCTTCTCGATGTGGAACCAGTGCTGGACGCTGCTCTGCTCTCGCTCGGGCACTGGATCTCCGGCTACTACTGCGCGCCTTTGGGCGAAGTGCTGCGCTCCATGTTGCCGCTCGCCGCGGACGTGCGTGCGGGCAAGACGTACACACTCACCGATTCCGGGCGTGATGCCGCGCGTCAGTTGTTGATGCAGCCCGACCCCGACGATCAGGCCACGAAAGCGCTAGGGCTCTTGGAGCGGCGCACTTTGTCGTTGAATTATCTAAAGACAAAGTTGACCGACGCGCCCAAGACCTTGCGTGCTCTCGAACGCAAAGGATTCGTGATCGCTGAGGACACCCTGGGTGAACGCGACCCTTTGCGTGCGCCTTCAGAAGCCCTGCGCGTGCAAGCGATCGAGCGCCCGCCTGAGCTGCCGAAATTGCCGAAAGCTGAACGAGAACTGCTGGCGTTTTTGGAGTTGCACCCGGGCTCGCACGTCCTTTCTGAGTTGGAAAGCGCGGTGAAGAACGCAAGCAGTGCGGCACGTTCGCTCGCGCGTAAAGAACTGTTGAAGCTCACGCGCGTGCCGCTCGTCTCGCCCTCCGCAACCGTACGCCCGGTGCATGCTTTGAACGACGCACAGGCCGCGGCGTTCACCGCTTTACGCGGCGCGATCGAGGCACATCGATATGAAGCTTTCCTGCTGCACGGCGTTACGGGCTCCGGCAAGACGGAGGTGTATCTCAACGCCATTGAAGCCACGCTGGCCGCAGGGCGTTCAGCAATTCTGATGGTGCCGGAGATTGCGCTTACACCCGCCATGGCCGGGCAGTTCTTCTCACGCTTCGGAGACCGCGTCGCAATTCTGCACAGCGCGTTTTCCGATGCCGAGCGCGCGGATCAGTGGCGGCGCATTCGCGCGGGTGAAGCAGGCGTGGTGGTGGGCACGCGTTCCGGAGTATTCGCGCCCGTCCGCAACCTTGGCTTGATCGTGGTCGATGAAGAACACGACCAGAGCTACAAGCAGGAAGAGACGCCACGCTATCACGGGCGCGACGTGGCCGTGGTGCGCGCGCAAGCGGCGGGTGCATGCATCGTGTTGGGCAGTGCGACGCCGAGTTTGGAATCGCGCTACAACGCCGAACGCGGAAAATACACGCTACTCGAAATTCGCGAGCGCGTGCAGGAGCGGCCGATGCCTGAAGTGCGCGTCATCGACATGCGCCAGGAATTTCTAGAGACGCGCCAGCAGAACATTTTCTCGCGCGCTCTGATTCAGGCAACGACCGAACGACTGGTTTCCGGCGAGCAGACCATGCTGCTGTTGAATCGCCGCGGCTTCTCGAGCTTCGTGACCTGCCGCGCATGCGGCATGCGCGTGGAGTGCGAGAACTGCTCAGTAACGCTCACCTTTCACAAGCGCGACCGCCGGCTGCTGTGCCACCTTTGCAACTACGCGCGAAAAGTTCCCGAGGTCTGCCCCGCATGCCAAAGCGACCACATCTACTTTGTTGGCACTGGTTCCGAGAAAGTAGAAGAGGAGCTGCACCGCGCTTTTCCCGAAGCGAGAATCGCCCGGCTCGACCGCGACACAGCGCAAGGCAAGCGGCAGTTCGAAACAATCCTGGAACGCTTTCGCGAACGGGCGGCGGACATTCTGGTCGGGACGCAGATGATCGCGAAGGGCCACGACATTCCAAATGTCACGCTGGTGGGCGTGGTGTCCGCGGATATTGGATTGGGTATGCCGGATTTCCGCGCCGCCGAGAGAACGTTTCAACTGCTCACACAAGTGGCCGGGCGCGCCGGGCGGGGCGAAGTACCCGGGATCGTCTTGCTGCAGACGATTAACCCGGATCACTATGCGGTCGAGCTCGCAGCCGCGCAGGATTATGCAGCGTTTTACGCCAAAGAACTGCAGTTCCGCAAGTACATGAGCTATCCGCCCTTCAGCGCCGTGGCGAACATCCTGGTACGTGCGCCGAAGCAAGAAGATGCGTTGCGGTTAAGCACAGAACTGAGCCACCACCTTTCGCCTGCGCCGGACAAGACGCGCATCATCGGCCCTGCGGAAGCTCCGCTAAGCGTGTGAAAGCGGAGTACCGTTATCAGTTACTCGTGAAATCCGGCAGCCGCAAAGTGTTGAATGAATTGCTGCGGGGAGCACAAGAGTTTGCGCGTCAGCAGAGATGGCCCGCGACAGCGTTGATTATCGATGTGGACCCGCTGACGCTGACCTGACGAAGATTACTTCTTGCTGTGCTTCAACAGAACGTCTTGAACCTTTTGCGCGAGCGCGTTCGCAGTGTAGGGCTTCTGGATGAACCCGTCGATGCCCTGCCCTTCAAAACGGCTCACTACGTCCGTTTCGTCGTAGCCGCTCGAGAGAATCACCTTCACGTCAGGCCGGGCGAGCTTCATCTTCTGGAAGGCTTCTTCGCCGCCCATGACAGGCATGGCGAGATCCAATAACACCAGAGAAATCTGGTCGGCCATGTTGCGGTGCATGCCTACGCCTTCGGATCCATTTCCCGCCACCACCACTTTGTAGCCGACGCTTTCGAGCGCAACGCGGGCCGTCTTTTGAACGGTCTCTTCATCGTCGACGACAAGGATTAAACCCGTCCCGTTCAATTTTCTGCGGATGCGAGGCTCGGGCGCTTTGACGGGTTCGTTGATCGCCGGAAGCAGAACTTGAAACGTGCTCCCCGCTCCCACTTTGCTGCGGACAGACAGCGCGCCGTGATGCCCGCGAATGATGCCCATGACTGCGGCCAAACCCAGCCCTCGGCCCAAAAACTTCGTCGTGAAGAAAGGGTCGAAGATCCTCGACATCACCTCTTCGGTCATGCCGCAGCCGTTATCGCGCACTTCCAGGCAGATGTACCGGCCCGGCTTCAGGTCCTCGGCTTCGATTGCCGCTTTGATTGAGCCGGGTTCAACGTACTGAATTGCGGTCCGCACCATCACGGTACCGCCGCGTTCGGCGTCGATCGACTCTGCAGCGTTGATGACCAGATTCATGATGATCTGCTGCATTTGTGCGGAGTCGGCAAGCACTGCCGGCAGGTTGTCGGCGAGGTCGAGGTGCACGTTCACGGTACGCGGAATCGCCGCATGCACCAGCTTGGTGATCTGCGCCACCAGCTTCGAAACGTTCAGACGCTGCAACTGGAACTGTCCTTTGCCGGAATAGGCAAGCAGTTGCCGCGTCAAATCTGCTGCACGCTGGCCGGCATCGATGATGTCCTGCAGCAGGCCATCGATGGGAATATTGCCATCCGCGTTATCGAGCGCGAGGCTCGCATTGCCAAGGATCCCGGTCAGCAGGTTGTTAAAATCATGCGCAACACCGCCCGCAAGCACGCCGAGGCTCTCCAGTTTCTGCGACTGAAGCATCCGCTCTTCTCTTTCTTCCCGGTCTCGCAAGTAGTCGCGCAATTCAATCTGGCGGCGACGCGCGCGCAGTGCGGTGCGAATTGAGCTTACGAGCGTCGGAACCCGGACGGGCCGCTCGAGCAGGGTGATGTTGGCTTTTTCGCCCAGTATCGAGAGGATGCGCGTGCTTGCCTCGCTCGGTTCGGACCCATTTGAAGTCAGGAGCAGAAACGGCAAGTCAGACCAGGGTGGCTGATTCTGGATCAACTCGGCGACCGCCTTGATATCGGTGTTGGTCAGCGCCTCTTCGGCAACGATCGCCAAGCCCGCTCCCGAAGCGATTCCGGCGGCCAGTTCAGCAACAGTAGTGCACAACAGGCAGTCGACTTGTTGGCGCAACAACAGATCACAGATTAGCGCCCCGTCTTTGCCGGTCGGTGTGAATACAAGCGCCGTAAGTTCTTTAACTTCAGCTCTCATGCACCTGATCAGGATTGAGCGCCGCAGCCTTTCCGCGAAACTCTGGGATACCGTTTAACACGCCCTGAAATTCAGTGAGCGGTGGACCGACGTTGATGCCGGAACTGCTCAAAGAAAACTGGCGAATGGTGCGCTCGTGATTTCCGATCCGCTTTTTCGCGATGGTAATCGCCTGCCGCACTTCTCCAAAGGCTTCGAAGTACCGCAGCATGATCACCGAATCCGCCAGGTAGCTGATATCGAGCGGCGCTGCGATTGCGTTACCTAAGAACCCGTGCTGCGGCATGATCACAAGGGTGAGTACACCGTTCTGATTCAGATAGGTCAGAGTTTCGTGAATCTGCAGCATCAGAAAGTTCTCGTTCGGCATCGCGTTGAAAAAGCCCGTCAGGCTGTCAATCACAACGATAGTGACGCCGCGTTGCTCAACATCATTGCGAAGCCGCGCTGCGAACTCGCCAGGCGAGATTTCCGCCGGATCGACCTGTTCGATCACCAGATTGCCTGAAGCGAGGAATTCGCGCAGGTCCATACCGAGACTGGCTGACCGTGCCAGGAAGTTGTACAAAGTCTCTTCGAATATGTAGATTGAGCAGTTCTCTCCGCGTGCCGCTGCGGCCACGGCATATTGCGTGGCAATCGTTGACTTGCCGCTGCCGGCAGGGCCAATGATCAAGGCCGAAGTGCCGTAATGCATGCCACCGCCGGCCAATGAATCAAGCCCTGGGATCCCAGACAGTACATCCCCGCGATCGTCGACCCGTTGGTTCGCCTCCAGACGCCCCTCACCTGCGATCAGCCTCGGAAATACCGAGATTCCCCCGTATACGATTATGTAATTATGGCTACCGTCGCGGAACTTCGAACCTCGCATCTTGGGAATCAGTAGCCGGCGCCGCGCACCCCCGTACTCAGTCGGAACGCGCTCGAGGCTGATGACACCGTGGGAGATACTTTGCAATTGCAAGTCGCCGTCAGAACTGGTGTTGTCGTCGAGCAACAGCACGGTGCAATGCCGTCCTGCGAAAAACTGCTTTAACGCGAGTACCTGACGGCGGTAGCGCAGCGAATCGCGCGCCATCAAGCGCATTTCCGAAAGCGAGTCAAACACTACACGAGCGGGTTTGGATGCCTCCACGCGCTTGCAGATCTTCCGGATTGTGTCGTTCAGCTCAATATCAGCGGGGTGAAAAACGGTGTACTGGTCATCGCCCTCAAGAGAGACCTGATCCTCGTCTAACTCGTACGT
The DNA here is from genome assembly GCA_963792655.1 of Bryobacterales bacterium. Lineage (GTDB taxonomy): Bacteria > Acidobacteriota > Terriglobia > Bryobacterales > Bryobacteraceae > DOZZ01. Next base: position 663,829 of record CAWBWU010000001.1, on the reverse strand, counting down.
CTCTATGCCGTCGAGCGTCCAACCGTGCGATTGCACGACCTCGAGCAGTTCTTCTTTCGTCTCGGACAGCGTGACGTAAAGACCGTGTTCGCCATTGCGCCGGCCCTCGAACAAGAACTGGAGAGCAAGAGTAGTCTTCCCAGTGCCGGGATTTCCTTCGACCAGATACAGGTGATTCGCGGGAAGGCCGCCGTTGAGGACTATGTCGAGGCCTTCAATCCCGGTAGACACGCGCTTCGTTTCGCTGTTCTTGACGGTTCCGTTTGATTCCATTCGAGTTGACCCTAAATCTTACCAGCCCAGTGCACGCGCTTCGCCAAAGTGTGCGGTTTGTTGCCTTTCCGAGTGCTTTCTTCGATCAGATGCACCTTAAAGTGCATCAGTCTTAAAGAGGAGAAAACGAATCATGGATCATCCCGAAATCGCTTCCGAACCGCGCCCCGGCGCACGCCCCGAACACCGCGAGGGCCCTGTTGCTCGCACCATCGAACAGCAGACGGCTAAATTGCCTTCAGACACGTTCCTTTGGGCAGCACTCGGCTCGATCGGCATTTCACTGTTCTTTCAATTGACCGGTGAGGAGAAGAAGGCAAACTTCGTCGGGCATTGGGCGCCGACATTTTTGCTGCTAGGGCTTTACAACAAGCTGGTCAAGCTGCACGGCTCAGAAGGCGTATAGTCTCGGTTGGGAGGCCGGCCCACGCCGGCCATCGTATTACAGAGGAGACCCGCGCGTTGCGAGCCCTCGACCGGGCTTCCCTGGCTTCGTTTAGGAAACGACTCCCGAATGTGATTTTGCGGCGCCCTGATGAATTTCTTGTAGGCTCCAGACCCTCGCCGGATCGCGGCGGCGGGAAGCAATCGCCTCCGCGGCGGCTCGCGCACCACTCATCGTCGTAATACAAGGGACGCGATACAGCACGGCGCTGCGCCGGATGGCTTTTTCGTCACTAAAGCTCAATGCCCCGGCTGCGGTGTATATCACCAGCTGTACGGAACCGGCTTTTAGAAGATCGACAGCGTTCGGGCGCCCTTCATTTACCTTGAAGACGGTCTTGCAACGCAGGCCGACAGCCTCCATTGCGGCCGCCGTGCCGCGCGTCGCGACTAAATCGAAACCAAGGTCCGCAAGCCGCCGTGCGATCTGCACCGCTTCTGCCTTTTGCCTGTCGTTGACGCTGATGAAGACCGTTCCGCGATCCGGCAGCGGCGTTCCCGCGCTGAGTTGCGCTTTCGCAAAGGCCTCGCCAAAGTTTTCGCCCACACCCATCACTTCGCCGGTGGAGCGCATCTCCGGACCGAGCGCCGGGTCCACGCCAGGAAACTTGTTGAAGGGGAACACCGGCGACTTCACGAAGCTCTGCGGCACTGGCAGGCGGCCCGGTGAATTCGCAGACGTCCTTCAACTTTTTGCCGAGCATCAGGCTGCACGGCGATCTTGGGCAGCGGAACGCCGGTCGCCTTACTGACGATACGGCACCGTGCGCGATGCACGCGGATTTACTTCGAGCACATAGACCACGCCATCCTTGATCGCATACTGCACGTTCATCAAGCCGATCACTTTGAGAGCTCGGCGAGGCTGGACCGTGTAGTCTTCGATGGTCTTCAGTTCGCCTTCGCTGAGCGAATGCGGAGGCAGCACGCACGAACTATCGCCCGAGTGCACGCCGGCTTCTTCGATATGCTCCATGATGCCGGCGATCAGAACGTCCTCGCCATCGCAGAGCGCATCGACGTCCACTTCCATGGCGTCTTCAAGGAAGCGATCGATCAGCACCGGCCGGTCTTGCGAGAACTTAACCGCTTCGCGCATGTAGCGGCGCACGGTTTCCTCTTCGTATGCGATCACCATCGCGCGGCCACCCAGCACATAGCTCGGCCGCACCAGACACCGGATAACCGATGCGGCGCGCGAACGGCGCAAGCTTCCTCCACGCTGGTGGCCGTGCCATTCGCGGGCGAGGGGATGTTCAGTTCTTCCAGCAGCTTGCCGAACAGTTTGCGGTCTTCGGCAAGATCGATATTTTTCGGGATCGGTGCCGATGATCGGCACGCCCAGCCGCTGCAGTGGCAGTGCCAGGTTCAGCGGCGTCTGTCCGCCGAACTGCACGATCACGCCATCGGGCTTCTCGATATCGCAAATGTTCAAGCACGTTCTCCAGCGTCAGCGGCTCGAAGTAAAGACGATCGCTGGTGTCGTAGTCGGTCGAAACCGTCTCCGGATTGCAGTTCACCATGATCGACTCGACGTCTTCAGCCTGCAGCGCGAACGATGCATGGCAGCAGCAGTAATCGAACTCGATGCCCTGCCCGATGCGGTTCGGGCCCGCTGCCCAGGATCATCACCTTCTTGCGATCGGTCGGGCTCGGCTTCGCAGTAAGTCTTCGTAGCTCGAATACAGGTACGGCGTGAAGCTTTCGAACTCCGCCGCGCAAGTATCCACGCGGTTGAACACGGCCTTGACGCCGAGTTCTTTGCGGCGTCGCACGCACAGCCATTCGGGTCCGCATTCCACGCCACTGCGCGAGTCTGCACATCGGAGATGCCGAAGCGCTTGGCGCTTGCAGCATACTCAGCCTTGGTGACGCTCTCGAGCGTAGTCTGCTTTCAGCTCATGCTCAGCGTCGATGATCTCTTTGATCTGCTCGAGGAACCACGGGTCGATCGACGTCATCTCGTGCACCTTCTCGACGGTGTAGCCCTTGCTCGAACGCGAAGCGAATATAGCTCAAGCGGTCCGGCGTCGGCGTGATCAGCTTCTGCGGAATCAGCGCCACATCGAAACGTTTCCGAGCCGAACGCCTTGCCCGTTTCCAGACTGCGAATGCCCTTGCCACAGCGCCTGCTTAAACGTGCGGCCGATCGCCATCACTTCGCCGACCGACTTCATCTGCGTGCCGAGCGTAGTGTCCGCGCCCGGAAACTTCTCGAACTGCCACTTGGGGATCTTCGTCACGACGTAGTCGATCGTGGGCTCGAAGCAGGCGGGCGTCACCTTCGTGATGTCGTTCGGGATCTCGTCCAGCCGATATCCAACTGCAAGCTTCGCCGCAATCTTGGCAATCGGGATAGCCCGTGGCCTTGGATGCCAGCGCGGAACTGCGCGACACGCGCGGGTTCATCTCGATCACCACCATGCGGCCGTCCTTCGGATTGATCGCGAACTGCACGTTGGAGCCACCGGTATCGACGCCGATCTCGCGCAGGCAGCGGATCGCGCCATCGCGCATCATCTGGTACTCGCGATCGGTCAGCGTCTGCGCGGGCGCGACGGTGATCGAATCGCCCGTGTGCACGCCCATCGGGTCGAAGTTCTCGATCGAGCAGACGATGATGACGTTGTCCGCGAGATCGCGCATCACTTCGAGCTCGAACTCTTTCCAGCCGAGCGCGCTCTCTTCGATCAGCACTTCGTGCACGGGCGAGAGATCGATACCGCGCTCCAGAATCGTCATCAGGTCTTCGCGGTTGTAAGCGATACCGCCGCCGCTGCCGCCCATGGTGAAGCTGGGACGCAGGATGACCGGATAGCCGATGTTTTGCGGCGAACTTCGAAGCCGTCCTTCGACGTTCGTCGACCAGCTTGCGAAGTCGGCGTCTCGAGGCCGATCTTCCGCATCGCGTCTTTGAACAGCAGACGGTCTTCGGCCTTCTTGATCGCATCGATCTTCGCGCCGATCAGCTCCACGCCGTACTTCTCGAGCACGCCGGCTTCGGCCAGTTCCACCGAGAGATTCAGCGCGGTCTGCCCGCCGACGGTGGACAGCAACGCGTCGGGCCGCTCCTTGGCGAATGATCTCTTCGAGATACTTGCCGGCTCAGCGGCTCGACGTAGGTGCGGTCGGCGAGTTCCGGGTCCGTCATGATCGTCGCCGGATTGGAGTTGACCAGGATGACTTCGAAGCCATCGGCGCGCAGGGCTTTCGCCGCCTGCGTGCCGGAGTAGTCGAACTCGCAGGCCTGGCCGATGATGATGGGCCCGGAGCCGATGATCAGAATGCGGTGGAGGTCGGTGCGTACTGCGGCATCTACTTGCGCTCCGCCATCATGCTGCACGAAATCGTCGAACAGGTAATGCGAATCGTGCGGACCGGGCGCCGCCTCGGGATGATATTGCACGCAGAACACCGGCTGGCTGCGGTGCCGGAAGCCTTCGAGCGTATGGTCGTTCAAGTTGATATGCGTGATCTCGATGTCGTTCTGGGGGAGCGAATCGGGGTCCACCGCGAAGCCATGGTTGTGCGAGGTGATCTCCACGCGTCCAGTCACCTGGTTCAGCACCGGATGATTGCCGCCGCGGTGACCGAACTTCAGCTTGAACGTCTTGCCGCCGAGCGCGAGCCCGAGGATCTGATGACCGAGGCAGATGCCAAAGATCGGCGTCTTGCCGATCAGCTGGCGCACGTTCTCGATCTGCGTAGTGCAGCGGCTCCGGATCGCCGGGGCCATTCGATAAGAACACGCCGTCGGGCTTGAGCGCCAGCACATCGTCCGCAGAAGTGACTGCGGGTACGACCGTGACCTTACAACCGGAATGCACCAGACGCCGCAGGATGTTGCGCTTGATGCCGTAATCGTAGGCGACGACGTGATGGCGCACTTCCGCAGCGGGCGGGATCACTTCCGATGGCGAGCAAGGCGCAATCGGCTGGTCCCACTCGTACGAGATGCCCGTCGAAACGCCCCGCACGAGATCCAGTCCGGCCATGGACGGGATTGCGCGTGCCTTCTCCACCAGCTTCGCGGCATCCGATTCAACGCTCGAGATAATGCCGCGCATCACGCCGCGGCTGCGCAGATGGCGAACTAGCGCTCGCGTGTCGATATCGGAGATGACCGGGATGTTGTTGGCCGATAGAAAATCCTGCGCATCGACATCCGAACGCCAGTTGCTGGTGAGGCTGGAGAACTCGCGGACGACAAGACCTTCGATGCAAGGCACGCGCGCTTCGCTGTCCGCGCTGGCCGTGCCGTAGTTGCCAATTTGAGGATTGGTGAGAATGACGATCTGCCCGGAGTAGGACGGGTCGGTGAAGATTTCCTGATACCCGGTGAGCGAAGTATTAAAAACAACTTCACCGGAGCGTTCGGTAGGCGCACCAAAGCTCCGGCCTTCGAAGACAGTCCCGTCTTCCAGGGCGAGCCACGCAGATTGCAAAACTTTCTCCTTGGGATTTCTTTTCAGTTTAGCGAACCTGGCGAGGCTTTGCCGCCGAAAGCAGATTCGTCGTTTCCTACAACTACGTTGACGTCCGGGCGGCTGTCGGAGGCGCGAGTGGAGAGAGCGCAGGTGAAACTCAACATAAGGCCACAACCTGGGATTGGCAACAGAACTGCTCAACGTCATCTCGTTGAGCGCAAGCGCGTACACTGCTCCATCTCAACGGGGAGACATTATGCTCTGGACAATTTTTGTAGTTCTGTTGATCTTGTGGCTGCTCGGCTTGGTAACCGGTTCCACATTTAGCGGCTTCATCCATGTACTGCTGGTAGTCGCGATCGCCGTAGCGTTGATTCAGGTGATCTCGGGCCGCCGCTCTGTTTAGCGCGAGTGCGTCCTAGTATTTAGGGACGCTGGGATCTACCTGGTCACTCCAGGCGAGGATCCCACCTTTCAGATTCGTCACGTTCTGAAAACCTGACTGCTTCAAGAAAGCCACTGCCTTCGCACTGCGCACGCCACTTTTGCAATGCGCGACGATGTCGGCTTCGGGTGAAAGCTCGTTCACGCGCTTCTGAAGTTCACCGAGCGGTATCAGCTTGGAGCCAGGGATGCGCGCGATCTGAAACTCGTGCGGTTCGCGAACATCGAGAAGCACGAACGAATCGTTGCGCTTAAACCGCTCGTCCAGCTCCTTCGCGGTAATCTCGCCGGCAGTTGCGACAGCGGTGGGTGGTGCTTCCTTCGCAGGCATTCCGCAGAACTGCTCGTAGTCGATCAGCTTCGTGATTGTCGGATGATCGCCGCATACGGGGCACTCTGGATTGCGGCGAATCTTGTATTCGCGGAAACGCATTTCAAGTGCGTCATACCGCAGCAGACGACCTATCAAGGGCTCGCCGACGCCAAGGATCAACTTCACCGCTTCGGTGGCCTGAATCAAACCGATCGTGCCGGGCAGAATACCCAACACACCACCTTCTGCGCAGCTCGGTACTAGACCGGGCGGCGGCGGCTCAGGGTACGAGCACCGGTAGCAAGGACCGTTCTCCGCGCCGAACACGGTTGCCTGTCCTTCAAAGCGAAAGATCGATCCATAGACATTGGGCTTCTTCAGCAAAACGCAGGCATCGTTCACCAGATAGCGCGTCGGAAAATTATCCGTTCCGTCGATCACCAGGTCATAGTCTTTGATGATGTCGAGCGCGTTGTCGCTGGTCAGTGCGACGTCGTAGGGCACCGCTTCGACATTCGGATTGATGTCGCGCATGCTGTCGATCGCTGAGTCGAGCTTCTTGCGGCCGACATCTTTAGTGCCGTGAATTACCTGGCGGTGCAGGTTGGTGTGGTCGACAACGTCGTAATCTACGATGCCGATTTTGCCTACGCCCGCCGCGGATAAATACAGGCCAAGCGGCGCACCCAAACCACCCGCACCGACCAGCAGAACCTTCGCGTTCTTCAGCTTCAACTGGCCTTCCATGCCCACTTCGGGCAGGATCAGGTGCCGGCTGTAACGCAGGATTTCTTCCTGATTCAGCACAGTTGAGTCTGTTGCGGTCAAGCGCGTCCCCCGGCGATGCTCGGCACGATGGTGATGGTGTCGCCATCAGAGACTGCAGTCTTCTCTTTATCCATGTAGCGGATATCTTCGTCGTTCAGATAGATGTTGACGTAGCTGCGCAATCGGCCTTCATCGGTATAGAGCTGTTTGCGCAGATCAGCATAATTCGTGGTGAGTGCGTTGAGCACTTCGCCCACGGATGCGCCTTTCGCATCCACACTGTTTTGCTTGTCAGCATATTGCCGCAGAGCGGTCGGTATCAGGACTGTTGCCATTCGAGATCTTCCTTTTCGGCTGCGGTCTGTTCAGCATCCGGCAGCCAGCTATTCGCGTGATCAAATTTGCCCTGTTGAATCGATAGAACGACGAACGAATACCAGGGGCAAGAGTTCTTCAAGTCTGTTTCAGAAAAGTATGCGTCGCAATCAGGATGCGAGTGATAGATGCCAATCAGATCGAGCCCTTGCTTGCGCGCCTGACGGTCGGCTTCGAGCAGATCTTCCGGCTTTAACTCGTAGCGAGCGCGCTGCGAACCGCTCGAAACATTGGCGAGCGGCATCACGACCTGCACCTTTTTCATTTCGTCGATCGAGCCCAACATCGCGCCGCAGCATTCGTCAGGGTACGTCGCTTCGGCGTGGGCTACCATCTGCTTCCAGGGCGTCTCGTCGATATAGATCATTCTTCTTCCCAGAACGATTCGCTCAGGTATTTGTCGGCGCTATCGCAGAATACAGTCACGATTACGGCGGGCTTGCCTGCGGTATGCAACTCGCGCCCGAGGCGTAACGCACCACACACGTTCGCCGCGGCTGAGATTCCCACCAGCAGACCTTCTTCGCGCGCCAGACGTTTGATCATGACATGCGCTTCATCGGTGTCGAGCCACAAATTGCGGTCGGCGAGCGCGGGGTCGTAGATGTCCGGCACAATCGCGGTGGGCATGTGCTTCAGGCCTTCGAGCCCGTGAAAGCCGCTCGATGGCTGTGCCGAACAACAGACGACGTGCGGCATGTCGCGCCTGAGCCGCCGCGTGACACCGGTGAAGGTGCCGCTGGTGCCCATCGCTGCGATGAAGTGCGTGAGGCGGCCGTCGGTTTGCGCGATGATCTCGGGCCCGGTGGTGTTGTAGTGCGCTTGCCAGTTGGCGGGGTTGCCGTACTGATCGGGATAGAAGTAGCGCTCCGGGTCGCTTGCGAAGATCTCGCGCACTTTTCGGATCGCGCCGTCAGAGCCTTCACCGGGGTCAGTCAGCACCAGTTCCGCGCCGTAAGCTTTCAAGATCCGCTTGCGCTCGATCGATGCATTGGCAGGAAGGCACAGCTTGACCCGATAACCTTTTGCCGCCGCGATCATAGCGTAGGCGATACCGGTGTTGCCGCTGGTAGCGTCCAGAATGGTCTTCTCGGTGGTGAGGCGGCCGCGTATGCTCACCATCGGTGATCATGTTCAGCGCCGGGCGGTCCTTGACGGAGCCGCCAGGATTGAAATACTCGGCTTTGCCGTAAATTTCGATACCGTCCAACTCGCGCCCGATGCGGTTAAGCCGGATCAGGGGCGTGTTGCCTATGTTGGCCAGGAGATCGGTGGATGTACTCTGTCCGAGGGCGGCAATCATTGAAGGGCTGCATACCCATCATACCCGATAAACAATGAGGCGATTGATCATCCGGCCAGGCGCCATTGGCGATTTCATCGTTTCGCTGCCCGCGTTGGAGCACCTGCGCGCCGACTTCACCGAACTGTGGTGCGCGACGGCGAATGTGCCGCTGGGCGCGTTTGCGGACTGTGCGCGGTCGATCGCGAACATCGGTCTGGATCGGCTAGGAATCTTACCAGCTGATGACGTAATTGCCCGTCTACGCGAATTCGACTCGATCGTCTCCTGGTATGGAACCAACCGGCCCGAGTTCCGCGACTTCGTTGACGGGCTGAAAGTGCCGTTCGAATTCCATTCGGCGCTCCCCTCCGGCGGATTGCATGCCGTAGACTTCTACGCCCGCCAAGTGGGGGCACCATCCGGCGCGGTCCCTACGATCCCAGTGACAACGAGCAGCGCGGACTTTATCGCCATTCACCCCTTTGCGTCCAATATGGCGAAGCGGTGGCCTCTTGACCGCTTTCAGAAAGTTGCCGAAGCGCTGGGTCCGGTCCAGTGGTTGCGAGGCCCGGAAGAGCAACTCGCCGGCGCCATGTTCATTGAAGATCTGGGAGATCTCGCTGCATGGCTGGGTAAAGCAAGGTTATACATCGGCAACGATTCCGGAATCACTCATCTGGCAGCAGCGGTGGGCGTCCCGGTCATCGCACTGTTCGGCCCCACAAACCCGGGTGTGTGGGGTCCACGCGGAAGGAACGTGAAGGTGATCCACAGGAGCTGGATCAAGTTTCTCCGGCCGAGGTTCTGGAAGGTGCGACCGAACTGCTCCAAGCTGCAAAAACAGAAGCGCTACACGACGCGACATCTTGCCCCATCTAGCAAAGGGTAAGAAGCGAGATCCAGAACGTCTTAATTTTCTAGACTCGCCCACGAAAAGTTCTCGGCGAGCTACTTCGGCGACTACCAAAGAAACGTGTCGTCATCGACTTTGGGCAATTCGGTGGCCTCGATCTGCTCGCGAAGCTTTAGGACGTCCTTGTCGCTGAGGCCGCTTCTGCCAGACCATCTCTTTGCAATTTCCAAGTTATGCCCGAAAGCAATCAAGCCGCTAGCTTCCAGCCATTCGCGATAACGAGCAAAGAGCGTCAAAGTTCCATATTCCTCGATTGTGGGGAAACGCTTGAATAAAGCGGCTAGCTCAGTGTGCCAGCGTGAAATTCTAGCTTCCCGTGAAGCGGTGCGCTCTTGCCTCGCGCGTTCTGCGGCAAACTCCCGAGACAGGCTCTCTTCCTGAATCTTCTTGTTTCTTTCATGCTCCAGTTCAAGCTTGTGCTCGCGTCTCTTCTTTTGTTCCCAGGTGAGATAAGCCACTGTTGCGACGATGGCCGCAGTCAGAAGACTCTTTAAGACATCGGCGACCACGTCGACACCCTTCCACCAGAACTTCACGAACGGTCCAGGGTCGACTAACATAACGATTCATCCTATCAATAGAAGGTGGCGTGTGACCGTACTGGCTAGGCTGTGGCATCACTGCCAGTAAGACGTGCGCCGCTTCAGGAGTGTGGGCGCCGACTCCGGCCTGACGAGCAGGAGCCCGCTCTTTCTGACGGTACCTTCGTTTATTCTGGCCGGGCTAGCTCATCTGCTCTCACTTTGCGCGTCTGAGATCATATCCTAATGAGAGAAGAAGTGATCTCGCGTGAACAAAAGGTGGCTACAGTCGAAGCCTACTTACATTGCTTCGCGACGAAGGACTTGTCGAATGTGCCCTTTGCCGAAGACGTCACGTTCGAAGGTCCCCGCATGCCGAAGTTGACGGGCCGGTCGACCATACTCGGATTTCTCACCCAGATTCTCCCGATGGTCAAGAGTATCCAAGTGAAACAACATATCGTTGAGGGAGATTATGTCGCCACTGTCTTCGATATGACGACTCTCAATGGAGTCGATCACGTTGTTGATCTTATTCACGTTGTAGACGGGCAAATCAAGGCGATACATGCCTTCTATTACCCGGAGCAGCCGGTGGCCGGACAACCCTAGTCAGCGTGCGGATCCGCCGCTTGTCTACTTCAATAACTCCCGCACAGCCGTCTCCAACTGAATATCCTTACCGGTTTCGCTCTCGCCAATGGGCCGCTGCACGAAGATATCCACCGGACGCGGCACGCCCTCCATATCCTTCCCGTCGATCGATGTGATCCTGCGCGAACGGCACGCGCACTGTAGACCCATCCACCAACTGCGCGGCGCTTGTGAAAATGATCCACCCTGCGGTCGGTTCACCAACTACTTCGCCCAACTTCATCGCCCGATAACCTTCGGTAAAGTCTTCGGCATCCGAAAGCGAATGCTGATTGACTACCAATACCGTCGGCAGTTCCAATGAACGCTGGCCCAGAATGCTGCGCGCAGCCGCCCGCTCGAATCCCCGGTAGGTCATGTGCAGATAGCCGCGACGCGAAAGCACGTCGAGCGCGTAGGCATTGACGAAGCCACCATTGTTGTTGCGTACATCGATGACGACTCCCTGGCGCGTGCTGTTCTCGGCATCGAGGTCGACCGCAAGACGATCCAGCGAGTCGGCGGACATATCGTACATGTGCACGTAGCCGAGACGGCCATCGCTGATCTTGCTCACGTAAGCGCGATTCTTCTCGACCCAGTCGCGATACAGCAGGTTCTTCTCCGTCGCAGTGTTTACGGGACGCACGACCACGTCTTTGCCATCGATGGTCAGCACGGTGCGGCGGTTGATCTTGTGTTGCAGGAATTCATCAACATTTTCATGCGCACCGATTGCGTGACCATCGATAGCGGTGAGCACCTGGCCTGTTTGAATGCCGGCAATCGCCGCAGGGCTCAAACCGGACACTTCGGTGATCAGCAGCCGCCCGTTACTCTCATATGCGGCACGATCAAACGCGAGGCCTACATGGCCGCTCGAAGGCACGTTGGAGGCAAGCGGCGCAGCAACGCCGGAATGCGATGAGTTCAGTTCACCCACCATGAGGTTCAAGAGCCGGCGGACCTCATCCGGCGTGCGCGCATCCTTCACCAGCGGCAGATAGGAATCATAGACTCCATGCCAGTTCACGCCGTGAAATTTCTCATCAAAGAAGCTTTGATCGAGCGCGGCCCACGCCTGGTGAAACATCTCGAGTTTCTCCTGCGCGAAGTCGACGTCCAGTTCGGCCGTGACATTCACGGGGCGCGGTACACGCGTGTCCACCGGTAAGTCGACAATCTTGCCAGCATCGAGAAAGTAGACCTCCTTCCCGTCAGCCGACCAGCGCGGGTGCGACTTGGGACCCGGCGTTGATGTGAGTTGCTTCGCAACGGGCGGCTCCGTGGCGAGGTCATCGAGCGAGTACGTGTAGAGACTCTGTTGCCCCGCCGCGGAAGCGACCAGCAGCAACGTCTTGCCGTCGGGGCTGATCGCGATGTCCCGCGCATCGACGCCCACCGGCAGGAACGTGAGCCGTTGGCGGATTCCTTCGAAGACGATGCGCACGGCCTTGTTCTTGGTCTTCGCCGGATCGTCTTTCATCACCGTCGCGGCGTCGGCAGGTGTTGCGGCAGGCGCGGTTGCGGGTGGCCGTTCGGGAGAGCGCGGCGACTCTTCGCGAAACAGATCGCGGAACTGATCTTCACGGAAGCTCGGCGTGCGCGGCAACAAGTCGATGCGCGCCACCTTCGCTGTTTCAGTGCGCTGGCTGGTGACGAACAGCAGATACTTGCCGTCGCCACTCCACTTCACACTGCCTCCAAAGGTGTTCGCGAGGAAGCTGACTGGCCGTGCCGCGCCCCCGTCGAGTGGAACCACCGAGACGTTCGAGAAGTAGCGCCGGTCACGCGACATGAACGCGATCCAGCGATCATCGGGCGACCATGCGATCGGTGCGTCAATATCGACTGGCGGCCGCCCGATCTCGCCTTCAGCAATCTTGCGATCCGCGCCGGTTGCAGGGTCAAAGATGTGTAGTTGGCGACCGTCAGAGAAGTAAGCGAGCAGTTTGCCGTCATGCGACCAGACCGGGTTCGATTGCGGGCCGCCGCCCGGCGCAACGGGCTTCTCAGTATTGTTTCGGAAGTCGTAATAGTAGAGCCGCGCGGCGCCGTCACGATCGCTCAGATAGACCAGCCGTGAGTTGTCCGGCGCCCACACGGGGTCGGACTCTTCATGCGTGGTTTGTGTCACGCGGAAGGCGTTCCCGCCTTCTTTGCCCGGCGCTGCAAATACCTGTCCTCTCAGGGTGAACGCAATCTTCTTGCTGTCCGGCGAAAGGGCCAGGCCGTTGATGCCGGTGCTGAGCGTAAGGTGTGTGGTGGCCGGTCCGGCGGCAGCACCGCGCAACGTAATCGGCACTTGAGAAGTTTTCCCGTTGGCGGTATTCACCTGCCAGATGGCAAAGTCGTGCTCGAACAGAATCGTTTTGCCGTCGTAGCCGATGGTCGGCCAAAGCACGCGGCCTTCTGTAAACTTCGTGAGCTGTTTGAAGCTGCCGTTGCGGTGTTCCCACACGTTCTGCACGCCGCTGCGGTCAGAGACAAAGTAAAGGGTATGCGCATCCGGGCTCCACATCGGCCACAGGTCTTTGGCCTTACCGTCGGTGATGCGGTCATACTTCGCGGGCGAGCCCTCATGCCGAACATAGATTTCGGATTCGTCGATATGGCTGTGCCCGTTGCGCCACCATTGCGCTGAGACGATGCCTCGCGCCGTCATGGCGAGCGTCGCTCCGTCGGGTGCAGGCGCGGCGAAATATTCGTTCGCGTAACGATCGGCGCTCACCGGCATCGGCGTGCCACCATCGGACTTCACGCGATAGATATCGTTCATACCGGCGATGTCATGCACGGTCGAGGTGAAGTACAGATACTTGCCGTCGCGTGACCAGTTATCGAGCTGGTCCATGCTGTCGCTGAACGTGATCTGCTGCAGCGCTCCGGTAGCGAAATCGAGCACGTAGATATCGCCGTTGCCCGTACGCGTCGAAATGAATGCCAGCTTGCGGCCATCAGGAGAGTAAAGCGGCTTCGATTCATTCGCCGGATGAGACACGAGTAAGCGCGCTTCCCCACCATTGGCAGGCACCGTCCAAATATCCCCGCCGGATACAAACGCGATCTCACGGCCATCGGGCGAGAGCGCAGGTTCGGTTAGATAAGGTCGGCCGAAGAGTGAAGCGGAAAGCAGAAACAAGCCAAAAAGAAGGCGCGAGTGCATAGGTAGAAGGGTATCGTAGGGCGCGAATGGCCAGCGCGAGCAGTGTCTTCAGAGGCGCGACGAAAGGGAGCGCATTGGTCCGGGTGCGGCTATTCGGAATGCGTGAGCTTTGCCTCTGAAATACTCAGCCGCGACTGCCTGATGCCGGCGGCGATTGTATGATCTCTCCATGTCCCAACCACGCTATGTCGAAGCGGCGTTGATCGCTCTCGGCATCGTCGTAGGCGCTTATCTTCTCGGCGCTCAAATCAAAGCGCTTAAACTGGGCGATCGTTACGTCAGCGTCAGAGGATTGGTCGAGCGCACCGTTAAGTCGGATCTCGCCGTCTGGCCACTTTCCTATAAAGAGGCAGGCGACGACTTACCTTCGCTCTTCGCCAAGTCAGAGTCAGACAAAAACGCGGTCTTGCAGTTTCTGCAAAAACAAGGCATTCAGTCGTCTGAGATTGAACTCGGCGTCATCCGGGTGGTCGATACGCAAGCCAACGAGTTTGGCGGCGGAAACCGGCCGCCGCATCGCTACATCGCGGACCAGCAGATCATCGTCCGCACATCGCGCGTCGACATGGTAGCCACTGCGGCGCAGAAAACGATGCAGTTGCTGCAGCAAGGCGTAGTCCTCACCAGTGCACCGGGCCAGGCAGGCCTGTCGTACAGGTTCAACGGACTGAATAGCGTTAAGCCGGACATGATCACGGAAGCCACGCGCAACGCTCGCCAGGCCGCGACTCGCTTCGCCGCCGATTCCGGAAGCAAAGTGGGCTCCATCCGTCAGGCGAACCAAGGAGTCTTTTCCATCATGCCTGCCGATCAGGGCACGACAGGCAACGACATGGAAGGTGGTAACAGCGGAGATGCCAGCCTGATGAAGACCGTTCGCGTGGTTACTTCGGTGGAGTACTACCTGGAAAAGTAACCGCTGCGAGAAGGATTTCGCGTCTATAGCTCCGCAGAGATCGAAACGGCTGATCAGTCGAAGAACGAAAGATCTTCCATTGGGTAATGTTTTTTGTTCCGGGTCCACAGCACCGCTTTTGACCTGACGGCCGCTGCGGCGATGAGCGCGTCCGCGATTTCAACGGCGTGGCTGCGCCTGAATTGCCGCATGTAAGCGCCCGCCTGCTGTGCTGTTTCTTCATTGATCGAAACGCACGTCAGTGCTCCGAAAAGACGGGTGAGTGAAGCGTGTTCACTCTGCCGTGCGCCAGCCCACAACTCAGCGACACTAATTGGCGAATACAAGACTGCAGCGTCGGAGCCGCCCAAAGCTAACCACTTGGAAACAATCTCGGTATTCTTCCCGCGGCTGACTTCGATCAGAACGTCAGAGTCGACCAGAACGGTCACTTTGCGGAAAGACGCTGCAAACGGCTCGATCGGCGGAGATCCCGAACCGTTTCAACGGCACCCTTTTCTACATCGTCGGGCGAGCGCTCTTTACGACTACCAACGAAGGCCTCCATCGCCTCTCTCTTTTCGTCGTCTTTGCCCAGGTAGCGTTCGCGCATCGTCCTGCGTACCAACTCGGAAATCGTTGTTTTTTCCGTACGCGCTCCAGCGTGTAGTGCGTGCCAAAGCTGATCATCTAAATAGAGCTGGGTTCTCCGCACGATGTATAGTGTACATCATGGTGTCGCGCCTGATGTCGAGAATATAATCGCCGCGCATACCCATTGATGACGTTAACCGGAACAGGGAACGGTCTATGCTGAAGCAAGCAGGCCTGAGCCAATGACCAAGTACGTAGCTTTGATCGAAAAAACAGGGACTGGCTTTAGCGCCCATGTGCCGGATTTACCCGGGTGCATTGCAGCAGCAACTACATATTCTGAAACAGTCGCCCTGATTCACGACGCCATAGATTTCCATATCGAAGGCATGCTTCTGCATGGCGATCGGGTCCCGGAGCCGACAACCATAGCCGAATCGGTCGAGATCGGATAAGCAATAAAGATCAGCGTCCAGACGCTCCGCGTCCCCGGTTTGACACCACCCGCCCCCTTTGGCTAATCTATTCAGGTACAGCTGTATCCACGGAGAAGTGTGTTTTCATGAGTACTCAGTTTCCTTCCAAGCCGGCAATCGAACGCAAGTGGCATGTAATCGACGCGAATGGCGTCGTTCTGGGCAAGCTTGCGACCGTAGCGGCTAAGCTTTTGATGGGTAAGCACAAAGCTACCTACACAACGTTTCTCGACACTGGCGACCATGTCATTGTGGTCAATGCGCAGAAGGTCGTGCTCACCGGTAAAAAGGAAGAGCAGAAGGTGTACCGCCACTTCTCGGGTTACCCGGGTGGGTTGAGCGAGCGCGGGGCCGCGAAAGTGCGTGCCGTCCGCCCGCAGCGCATGGTGGAAGACGCCATCTTCGGCATGCTGCCGAAGACCAAGTTGGGCAAGCAGATGTACCGCAAGCTGAACGTGTACGCGGGTGATAAGCATCCCCACGCCGCACAGATGCCGGTGGATCTGGACGTCGAGAAGAAGACCGCAGCATAAGAGAAAGGTATTGATTTAGTGGCTTTTACCAAAGTTCAGTATCTGGGCACGGGGCGCCGCAAAACGAGCGTGGCGCGTGTGTTCCTTCGTCCCGGCACGGGCAAGATGACGGTCAACGGGCGTCCGTTCGACAATTACTTCCCGACCGAAGCCGCCCGCTATCCCGCGAAGCAGCCGTTCCTCGCGACCGAGACGGTCGACAAGTTTGATGTAGCAGTTCTGGCCCATGGCGGCGGTGTTCGCGGCCAGTCCGATGCGGTTCGCCTGGGCATCGCGCGTGCGCTTTGTGTCTTCAACATCGAGCTTCGCCCGGCATTGAAAAAGCTTGGCTATCTGACCCGCGATGCGCGCCAGCACGAGCGCAAGAAGTACGGTCAGAAAGGCGCCCGCAAGCGCTTCCAGTTCTCGAAGCGGTAAGCTCCGGTTCTTTTTTCATTGGCGGGGCGCGACACGATCGCGCCCCTTTCTTTTGGCAGCAGCGTAAACCCTCGTCGTTCTTACCGCACGCAAATCCCGCTTTGGCCCGCGTGAACATCAGGAATCGACAGGCGAGTTTTAGTCAATCAGGAGAGTAGTTTGCCCGCAATCACAATGAAAGAATTGCTCGAAGCCGGCGTACACTTCGGGCACCAGACCAAGCGCTGGAATCCGAAGATGAAAGAGTACATCTTCGGCGAACGCAACGGCATTTACATCATCGACCTTCAGAAGACCCTCAAGCTGTTCAAAGACGCCGCGCGGTATGTCGGCGAAATGGCAGCGCAGGGCAAGAACATTCTCTTCGTCGGTACCAAGCGTCAGGCTCAGGAAGCGGTGTCGGAAGAAGCACTGCGCTGCAACATGTACTACGTGAATCAACGCTGGCTGGGCGGTTTGCTCACCAACATGACCACGGTGCAGAAGTCGATCAAGCGCCTCAAAGAAATCGAAAACATGGCGACTGATGGTGGCTATGCGGCCCGTCCGAAGAAGGAAGTCATCCGTCTCGAACGCGAACGCAAGCACCTCGACAGCAATCTCGCGGGTATCAAAGACATGCCGGGCCTGCCCGACGTGCTTTTCGTCATCGATTCGAACAAGGAAGCCATCGCTGTCAAGGAAGCCCGCCGTCTGGGTATTCCGGTGGTCGCGATTGTCGATACCAACTGCGATCCGAACGAAGTCGATTGGGTGATTCCGGGCAACGACGACGCACTGCGCGCGATTCGCCTGTTCACCAGCAAGATCGCCGAAGCCGTGATTGAAGGCCGCGCACTCGCGACCGAGCACGACTTCAGCGCCGAAAAGATCGTCAGCGAAGAAGGCTCGGCCGACGAAGCGATGCCGATCGACGCGGCTTATCTCGACGAAAAGTATGCCGCGCAGATTATGGCCGAGAGCCTGGTAGAAGACGAACCGGTTGCGGGACGCAAGGGCGCGCAATCCGAGAAGTCTGAACCGGCCGCGGAACCGGCTGCCGAAGCCGGCGTTTAGTAATTGGAGGCCATGCTGCGGCGTGGCCTCGCTTTAACCAACCAGAACGGACAAAAACTATGGCGGAGATTAGTGCGCAATTAGTGAAGACTCTGCGCGAGCGTACCGGCGCGGGGATGATGGAGTGCAAGAGCGCTCTCAAGGAAGCCAACGGCGATCTCGCCGAAGCCGAAATCGTGCTGCGTAAGCGCGGCATCGCATCTGCAAACAAGAAGAGTTCACGCACCACCAAGCAAGGGCTGATTGAGCCTTACACCCAGCCGGATGGAAAGCTCGGCGTGTTGGTAGAAGTAAACTGCGAATCCGACTTCGTGGCCCGTACCGAAGACTTCATCACGCTCGCGAAGGACATGGCATATCACATTGCCGAGACCGACCCGCAATTCGTGAAGAGCGAAGAAGCACCGGCCGAGCACTTGAAGCATGCGCTGTATGAGCAGAGCTACAAGAAGGACGCCGCGTTAACTGTTGAGCAGCACATCAAGACAAAAATCGCCAAGCTCGGTGAGAACATCGCGGTCACGCGCTTCTCTCGCATTCATGTTTCGCCGCATCAGGGCACCGTTGCCGTTTACATCCACCCGGGTGGGCAGCTGGGCACCATGATCGAGTTGACCAGCCAGAAAGAGTCGACGGCCAGCAGCGAAGAGTTTAAAACGTTGGCGCACGATCTTGCGATGCATATCGCGGCTGCGGACCCGACGTTCATCTCGCGTGCCGACGTGGATCAGCCCGCGCTCGATCGCGAGAAGGATATTCAGCGCGCGCGTGCGCTTGGTGAAGGCAAGCCCGAGAAGGTCGTCGACAAGATCGTCGAAGGGCGCATGGCGAAGTACTACGAGGAAGTCTGCCTCCTCGAACAGCCGTTCGTCAAAGAGAACACGATGACCGTGGAGCAACTGATCAAGTCCAAGTCAAAGGACGATACCATCACAGTTGCGCGCTTCGTGCGTTTCAAGGTAGGCGACACCGCCTCCGAAGCCGGCGCCACGGAGTAAATGCCCCAATACGAACGCATTCTGCTGAAAGTAAGCGGCGAGGCCATGGCTGGTCCCGCCGCTTTTGGCATTGACCCGGACCGGGTGAAGAAACTCGGCGAAGAGATTGCCGCGATCGCGCGCGCGGGAGTACAAGTAGGCGTCGTGGTGGGCGGCGGAAACATCTTCCGCGGCATCGCACTTGCGGCGAAGAACATGGACCGCGTCACGGGAGATCACATGGGCATGCTCTCCACGGTGATCAACTCCCTTGCCTTGCAGGATGCGCTCGAACAGATGGGCGTGCATACCCGCGTGATGAGCGCGATCCAAATGCATCAGGTGGCCGAGCCGTACATCCGGCGCCGCGCCATTCGTCATCTTGAAAAGCAGCGCATCGTGATCTTTGCGGCGGGTACGTCGAACCCGTACTTCTCGACCGACACTGCGGCTACCTTGCGGGCGCTCGAGATCAAAGCCCAGGTGATTGCGAAAGCGACCAAGGTAGATGGCGTTTACGATAAAGATCCGATGAAGCATCCGGATGCCGTGATGTATCGCGACGTCACGTACACCGATTTTCTGACGCAGTCGCTAGGCGTTATGGATGCGACCTCCGTGGCGATGTGCCGCGATAACAAGCTGCCGATTGTTGTGTTCAATCTGAATACCGAAGGCAATATAATGCGGATGGCGATGGGCGAGAAAATCGGCACCGTCATCAGCTAACACCGATTATGGAGACTGTTAAAGAAGTACACGCTCAGGCGCGCACCCGCATGGATAAGGCGCTGGCTGATTTCCAGCATGAGCTCAGCACGCTGCGCACCGGCCGCGCCTCAATCAATCTTCTCGACAACATTCGCGTCGACTATTACGGCACGCCGACTCCGCTGAACCAGCTTGCGAACCTGCATGTGCCGGAGCCCGGCATGATCACGGTCCAGCCGTGGGATGTGTCGCAGATCGGCCCGATTGAGAAAGTCATTCGCACGTCGGACTTGGGAATCAACCCGGCAAATGACGGCAAAGTCATTCGTCTTCCGATTCCACCGCTGAACGAAGAGCGCCGCAAAGAGCTGGTGAAGAAGCTGCACAACATTGCGGAAGAGCATCGCGTAGCGATTCGCAACATCCGCCGCGATGCAAACGATCACGTTAAGAAGCTGACCAAAGACAAGAAGGTAGCCGAAGACGAAGAGCGCCGCGCATTAGACGAAATGCAGAAGATGACCGACGGGCAAATGGCCAAGCTCGATCAGTTCTCGCGCAGCAAAGAAAAAGACCTGCTCGAAATCAAGTAGCTCCGCTCGCCTCAGCCCTACGAGCGGTGGATGCCGGACCTGGTCTCTTCGAGGATCGTCAAAATATTTTGGCGATCTTCGGCAGATAAATTCGCAAAAGCTTTGCTCTGGTCTTTGCCACTCAGGATCTGCTGAAGCCTCGTTTCAATGTACTGGCGCGCCACGTCCGGCAACTGCCGGTACTGTTCTGAATAGATCAGGTAGCTGCACGGATACCGGAACATGCGGCGCTTCAGATCGAAATCGCGCAGTGAACGGCCGAGGTGGTCGCGAGGGCCTTGCGCGGCGAACTCGGATGCGAAAGGTGACGTCCCTTTCACCTCAGACTTCAGCGGTGTCTCTTCAGTGAACAGCATGTACCGCAGCAGTTCTTCGCACGCGCTCTCCACTCTGTGACGCGTCGAATCGCGCATCTGACCTTCGGGTGCACCTTCGGCCTTGTTCATCGCGGATTGATCGAAAAGCGCGAGCCGCGTCTCATAACCCACACGCGTGATCAAGTTGATCATTCGCGTCTGATGTTCGAGGACCATGAGCGAAACGATGTCGCTTTGCGTGCTCAGATACGACGCTTCATCGAATCGATACTTGAGGACGGTTACGTTCTTGCCGGCACCGACGATCGACTCCGGCTTGCCACCGCTTTCCACAACCGCGTTGCCCATGTGGTCCTGCGACCCCGAGGTACCCGTCACGTACCATCCGCCCCAGCGTTCCGCGAGCGGGCTGCGATGATCAGTGACGAATGAACCCGCTTGAAACATCGGCGCGCCGTCGGCGCCGGGAAAAACGGAACGCACCATCAACCCGGGCACGCCAAGCGTTGCTCCTGTCGCATGACACTGAAGACAGTTCGCGACGCGCCGCACGATGGCGGGTTGCGCAACTTGCTCTGTATCCAGCGTGAAGAAAATCGGGCCGGCTACCGGGTCGATCGAAGTAATTTCGAGAACGTCCCCGCTCTTCACATATCCGACGGCAACATCGTCTGAATGATAGATGGCGCGCGGAGTATGCGGCGAGATGCGCGGAGACTGAAAGCTTGTCTTCGAAAACACCAGCACCTGCGAAGACACGCGTAGCCCCAGAAGCTTCAGCAGCGAGGGAAGATAGCCGGTATGCGGATCGTAGTCGAGCTTGACTGCCCCGCTCTTCAATCGTTCAGCGGCTTGTGTCACCGGGTCCGTCAGCGGCCGCGTTTCATAACGAATTGCTTCGTGATCAAGCGGGAGCACCGCTGAGCTGTCGAGTCCGCCAAACAGCAACACTCCAGACGTAGCCACGGTTACAAACAGCGCTGTTTTGATGAGGGGAGAAAAGACCATTGAGAGCCAGGCGAAGAGGACCTTCACCTTTCTCTTATTATCCGACAGTCAGCGGCCCGACGAGCCAAAGCCCCCGGCGCCGCGAGTGCTTGCAGACAGCTCATCGACAGACCACTCCACACTCTCGTAGCGCGCAACGACCATCTGCGCAATGCGGTCGCCAAGCTGAACCGTGTATGGCTCACGCCCAAGGTTCAGAAGTATCACTTTGATCTCTCCGCGATAGCCCGGGTCGATGGTCGCGGGGCTGTTCGGCAGCGTGATCGCGTGCTTTAATGCAAGCCCGCTCCTCGGCCGGATCTGCGCTTCGAAGCCTGCCGGCAATTCAATCGCGAGGCCCGTCGGAACCAGCACCGGTACGCCGGGCTCCAGCCGTACGGCCGCGCTTGCGCACAGATCCATTCCCGCATCTTCATGCGCTCCGTGCGCATAAGCGGGTAGCACGGCGGTAGGCGTAAGCAGTTGAATTTTGACCTGCATGGATTCGCTATCATAGCGGGTTCCGTCCATGCCCACGAATGCTCCGCGTGTCCTCACTGTTGCGCCATTGCCGCCGGAAAAATGCGCATACGCGCTGGCGCGCTATAGCCGTTCGCCCGACTCCATTCGCGAGTCGCTCGAATGGGTGCGCACGCACAATTCGCAGAGCTTTCTCGAAAGCTTCTACTTCCAGTACGGCCACGCCTCGATTGCGGACCTGGGCCACACGGTCATCTGTCTCGAAGGCATCTCGGAGCTTGCCGCGGCTGAAGCGGAAGACGAATCACTGTGGGATGGGCAGGCCAAGTCTTCGCGGTATCAGGATTTTTCAAAGTCGGGTTTCATCACGCCTCCTGACTTCCGCGAACCGCAGGCTGCGCTGTATCGAAGCGCAGGACAAGCTTTGCTCGATGCGTATCAACAGGTGCATGCAGCGGCACTGGAGCACTTCACCGAGACGCTGCCGCGTCCGGAAGCGATGAAGCCCGACGCCTACAAGCGGAACGTGACCGCGCGTGCATTCGATGTAGCGCGTTACCTGTTGTTCTGGGGCGTGCCGACCAACGTTGGGCAGGTCACCAGCATCCGTACGTTGGAAAGGCAGATTCGCCGACTGCGTTCTTCCGAATATGCGGAGGTGCGCGAGTTGGGTGAGGAGATCCGCGATGCCTGCGGCAAGGAGCCCGGCTGCCGCTGGCGCGAAGAAGATGCGGAGCCGATTGCACCGACACTGGCGCGTCACGCCGAGCCTGATTTTTTTGCCATGCGATCGCGGGCCGACTTGAAAGCCTGGGCCGTGCAGAACCTGCCGAAGCGGGAAGACCGCGAGGCAGAGCGCGTCGAGTTGATTCGGCCCACCGACGCTGTCACTGAAATTGCCGCCACTTTGCTCTATCAGGTCACCGATCGTCCCTTCCGCGATCTATACGAGTTGGTTAGTGGCTGGAGCGCGGCGATGCGCAATGAAGTGATCGATGTTGCGTTGCGTTCGCGCGGGAGCTATGACGATCTGCCGCGCGGCTTGCGCGGTGGGCAGTTTTGCTTCGACATGGCGATCGATATCGGCGCTTACCGCGACATGCACCGGCATCGGCGCTGCCACCAGTACCGGCAAGCGTATTCGGGCAAGCTGGGCTACGATGTGCCGCCGGTGGTCGAGAAGACTGGCGCGCTTCCGGCGTATCGCGCCGCGATGGATCAGGCACTGGGCGCGATGGATCAATTGCCCGCACCGGGCTCTCATTACCTGCTGCCGTTTGGTGCGCGGTCGCGCTTCCTGTTCAAAATGGACTTCGCCGAAGTCGAGTACATTTCCCGCCTGCGCAGCGGCGTGAAAGGCCACTGGAGTTATCGGGAGATCGCCTGGGAGATGAAGAAAGAACTCGCGCGCGTAGAGCCGTGGTTGTCGCGACTGATCGACGCGACGCCGCCCTGGATCGAAGATCCGCTCAAACGCTAGGGGGCTGTGGCGATGGTTACCGTGTTAGAGCGCACGCCCTGGATGCTCATCAGCAACGGTTGATTGCCCGTCAGACCTTCGGGCATCTTCACCGCTACCTGATAGAGGCCGACGTACTGCGGCGATGCGATTGAGTACACCACCGGAGCGAAGAGTCCGCCGATGGTTACGGAAGGCTGCGCGGTATAGAAGAGCGGTGGAAACGGAACACGCCAGCCCGTCGAGAGCGGCGGTGATGTGGCGCCGAGTCCGGTGCAGTAGACCACAAGGATTTCACCGGCATGCGCCGGCTTCTCAGGACGTACGACTGTGAAGTCCGCATTGTGAACGACGATGCCGCTCGTCGCGTCAAAGAATATTCCGGGTGCGAAGGGTTGCACGTTGACCATGAACGGCGCGCTCTCCTGGCCATTGACCGAGACGACCAAAGGGCGCATACCGACCGGACTCTCAAACGGAATTTGCGCGTTGATCTGCGTGGGGGAAATGTAAGTGAACGGCGCCGGGTGTCCGCCCACCGTCACTGACATGCCCTGGTATACGGGCGAGAGCACAGAACCCTGGTAGCCGGTAAGATCGATCGTGTCCGAAGCTAGATCAGAGCCGTAGATACTGACGATGGCGCCCGGCGCCACAGCCATCACGCTCAGATCGTTGACCGCATTGATGACGGCTGCGGGATGCGGTGTTGCACCAGAGACCCCGAGCTGACTGCGCAATGCGCCGGCAGGATAGCTGCCCGTATGCAGATTCACGTAAACCTGCGTAGGCGCGTGCAAGAGCGTCTCTATGGCCGCGAGACCAGCCGCATCGTTCACCATCGTCACTGTGGTCACATTTCCGTTGCCGCTGGGATCACTGCGGAATGGATTTGCAGAAGTGTATCCGGCACTCACCAGGGCCAGGCCATTGCTGCCGATCGCACCTTGTTGCAGGTACAGTCCTGTGAACGTATCGGGCATCGGCAATCGATAGTTCACGTCGAAAGTGAATGCCGCGGCAGTCGCAGCGCCCGTTGCATCGCGAAGGGTGCTGACCGTAAACAGCGATGCGGCGGAGCCGCTGAAGGTTACTGGAGGCGCTTCGAGCGAAGGCAGCAGCGTCGCTGCAAAGCTCTGACTGTCGACGGCCTGCAGAACACCTGACACGGTGCCTTGCGAGGTATTGAACTGCAACGTTGCATCAGGACGATCAAAGATGCGCAGCACCGCATTGTAAGCATCGGGATCATTCAGGTCGGGCATCGACAGAAACTGTTTTGCGTTTGCAGGCGAGCCCGCGTCCAAAAGCGTGTTTCCCTCGGCGTCGGTCAGACTGGCTCCAGTTAGCGAAGCCCCGTTGGACAATTGCCAAACGAACCCGAGTGTTGCCGAGACGATGGTGCCGCTGCCGTTCAAGGCCGCAGTCGCGGTTACCAACGCCAGGCCGTCGGACGCACCTTGCAGCATCGCCATCGCATGCGCTTGAAGAGCAGGCGCGAGCGTACCGGACAAATCTGAGCTAGAGTTTTTGATCTGCACCGTGAACTGACTGGGGTTCTGCTGGATGGCTGCAAGCAATGTAGAGGGCAGAGCAACTTGAGCCTGCTGCGTGAACCCTTTCGCTCCCGTGAAATCAAGGGGCAGGTTCAGTGGGATAGTCAACGCGATCGCGCTGCCGCTGAGCAAGTTGACGCGCGTTACTGTTACGCTGCCCGGGAACTTATACGCGACCGCGAAATCGAGCGTTCCCGACGTAAGCTGGCCAGTGTTATCGCGAATCGCATGCATGGCAAGATTCGCCACGCCGCTCGCCTGACTCGCAGTTAGCCGCGCCTGGTAGTACGTCGTCTCGGCCTTCTGCCCAAACGCGCACGCAGCAGTGAAAATCCAGATCGCGCATCCGCGCAAACTTCGCATCCGTCTCCCGGCTCTCTCCGGGACCGCGGTTCAGCGACGGCCGATGCACTGCTGCACGGCGGTCTTCCAACCGGCGAGCAGTTCGTCACGCCGCGACGCACTCATCCCTGGTTCATAAGTGCGATCGGCGCGCCAGAAGCTCTCAACTTCTTCGAGATTCTTCCAAAATCCCGTGGCGAGGCCGGCCAGGTAAGCTGCCCCGAGCGCGGTGGTTTCGATATCGACCGGCCGTACGATGGGGCGGCCGAGAATGTCGGCCTGGAACTGCATCAGAAAATCGTTCGCTGCCGCGCCACCGTCCACGCGAAGTTCGCGCAGCGGTTCGCCCGCGTCGGCTTCCATCGCGTCGACCAGTTCACGTGTTTGATACGCGATGCTCTCCAATGTTGCTCGCACCAGATGCTCCCGCGTGGTCGCGCGTGTGATGCCGCTGATTGTGCCACGCGCATCCGACTCCCAATGCGGCGCGCCCAAACCAACGAACGCCGGCACGAAATAGACGCCGGCGGTGTCCGAAACCATGGTGGCGAGATCAGCGGACTCAGCCGCGGTGCGGATCAGCCGCATATCATCGCGCAGCCATTGCACAGCAGCACCCGCCACGAAGACACTGCCCTCCACCGCGAACTGCGGTGTGCCGAAACTCGCGGCCCGCGTGCCCAGCAACTTGTGACGCGAGTGCGGGCGCTTGTTGCCGGTGTGGAGGAGCGCGAAGCAGCCCGTACCGTATGTGTTCTTCGAAAGACCTGCGCGGAAGCAGGCCTGCCCCGCGAGCGCAGCCTGTTGGTCGCCCGCGATTCCGGCGATTGGAATTTCGGCGCCCAGATGTTCCGCATGCGTGGCTCCGACTACTTCGCTTGAGCTGACAATGCGAGGCAGCATGGAACTGGGAATGTCGAAGGTGCGCAGCAGGTCGGAATCCCACTCACCGCTATCGAGGTTCATCAGCATCGTGCGCGAGGCGTTCGAAGCATCGGTAACGTGCACCTTGCCGTTTGTCAGCTTCCAGATCAGCCATGTGTCGACATTGCCGAAGAGGAGATCGCCGTTATTGGCTCGCGCGCGCGCATCGGGCACGTTCTCGAGAATCCAGCGGATCTTACTGCCAGAGAAGTATGCGTCGATCACGAGCCCGGTCTTTTCGATGATCGCTGCGGCTTGGGGTGAGGCTGCAAGCGCCTGGCAAAACTCTGCCGTGCGCCGGCACTGCCATACGATTGCGGGTGAAACCGGCTGGCCCGTCTTGCGGTCCCAAACCACTGTGGTCTCGCGTTGATTGGTGATGCCGATCGCCGCGACGTCACGCGCTTCGACTTTGCCGGTAAGCAGCGTTCTACGGGCACTTTCAAGTTGCGACTGCCAGATCTGATCGGCATCCTGCTCAACCCAGCCAGGATGTGGGAACGACGATTGAACCGCTGCGGCTTCCATGGCGAACCGCCGTCCTTCGGAATCGTAAAGCGCGGCGCGGGCGCTGGTGGTGCCTTCGTCAAGCGCTAGAACAAATGGCATGTTGTAGAGAGATTATAGGAAAGTTGGTTGTGATGCGGCGGTCCCCGTCAGAGGCGCGACTGGAGGAAGCGCATTGGCCTGGGTTCGGCTCTTCGGAATGCGTGAGCTTTCGACTATGCACTCCTTCCAGTCGCGCCTCTGACAACTGCGCGAACGCCAGCACTGCATATTCGTCAACGCGTGTTTCGAACGCTACGCGATTCGATAGCAGTGGGATAAGATCGGGAGGATTTTATGACCCGTCTCTTCAGAGTTGCTCTCGCTTCCACATTGATCGCCGCGGCGCACATGGCCATCGCTCAAACTCCTGCGCCACGCCCGCCCCGCGCGCCCGCACCAACACGCGATCCCAGCACACCGGGCTATGTCCAGGCCAAGGATCTTCCGGACGGCACGGTACCGCCGCCGAATGCCGATGGGAACTTCATCCTTGGGCCGACGCACGCGCCCGCGCCTGAGATGATGGCCCACCCCGGCGTGCCGCACGGAACGGTGTTGATGTTCAGCATGGAATCAGTGGATAGCAAAACGTATCCCGGGATCATGCGTGAGCCGGGAACATTTGGCACGCCCGATGCGGAGAACCCCGCGAAGATCAACGTGACCGCCAGCCACGCGGCGCCTTACACGCGGCGTGTTGCCGTGTACGTGCCGAAACAGTACGTCCGGGGCACGGCTGCACCATTTATCGTTGGCGCGGACGGACCCGATCTCCAACTCTTTACTGCACTCGACAACCTGATCGCACAGAAGCGCGTTCCCGTGATGATCGGCATCTCGATTGGGAATGGCAGCGGCGACGCACAGGGCAGTCAGCGCGGTCTTGAGTACGACACAATGTCGCCACTATATGCCGAGTTTGTGGAAAAGGAAGTTCTTCCGCTGGTAGAGCAGCAGGCGAACGTGAAGCTGACGAAAGATCCCGACGCGCGCGCCACGATGGGCGGTAGTTCGGGCGGTTCGGCGGCGCTGATTATGGCGTGGTATCACCCGGACCTTTATCATCGTGTGCTGACGTATTCGGGTACTTATGTCAACCAGCAGTGGCCTTGGAACCCGGCGATTCCCGGCGGTGCATGGGAATTCCATAAAAGCCTGATTCCGAACTCGCCGGTAAAGCCGATTCGCATCTGGATGGAAGTGGGCGATCGCGACAATCTGAGCGCGAACATGAAAGACGACATGCACGATTGGGTGGTCGCGAACGAGAACATGGCCAAAGTACTGGCGGCCAAGGGCTATCACTACCAGTTCCTGTTTGCGCGAAACGCGGGGCATACGGATAACACGGTCAAGCAGCAAACCCTGCCGGAAGCGCTGGAGTATGTGTGGCAGGGCTACGTTGTGAAATAAGTCGCCCGGTGAAGTACTAACGGGACTTACATTCGCGGTGCAATTGTGTTGTACTTGTCTGGCCGCAAGACCGGCAGGAGAACACGAATGAGCGAACCGAAACCGCTGGACGACGATCAAAAGCCCGAAGAACTGAAAGAGTCTGAGACCGACGAAGTAGCGGGCGGCTTGAATCCGCAACCGCTGCCGCCGCGCTTCAACCACGGCACCTAGGGTTCAGCAGCAGAGCGGGCGGCAGTATTCGCGTCGCCCGCCACCAGCAGCGCTGGGCGACGCATCCACTCTCCCGAACCCGATCAGGTAAGATAGTGAGCGGAGGAATGGGTGAGTGGTTGAAACCGGCGGTCTTGAAAACCGTTAGCGGCGAAAGGTGCTCGGGGGTTCGAATCCCTCTTCCTCCGCCACACAGTCCTTTACCCTCCCTTCCGACCTTCCGCATTGACTCTTCGGCCGCTGTTCACAGTCCTGATTCTCTGTGTGCCGGCCTTCGCGCAGACACCGGCGTTGCAGGTTCACGGATATATTCAAGGCCGCTTCACCAATCAGGAAGGCACTCCCGACCGGTTGGAGATCAGACGCGCGCGCCTGTTGTTTACGGGCGAGCCGGTCAGCAATCTCTCCTACACAGTGCAGGCGGATTTCGTGAAAGCGCCGTACCTGATGGATCTTTCGCTTACCTGGAAGTTTTCGCCAGCTTTGCGCATTACGGCCGGCCAGTTCAAGATTCCGTTTAGCGCCGAGAGCCTGATCTCTGACAACCTGAACGTTCCGGTCGCGCGCAGCCGTGCGGTTAATTCACTTGCGCCGGGCCGCGACACCGGCGTGCAAGCGCGTGACACCGGCGTGCAGTTTGCCGGTTCCCTTGGGCAGGTCAAGCACCCGGTCGTGGAGTACGCGGCAGGTGTGTTTCGCGGACAGACGCTGATTGAAGCGCCGAAGGTGCACTTCCAGGCCGTTGTGGGGCGCGTAGTGGTGCACCCGGTTCGGCAACTGATGTTAGGCGCGGATTGGTATCGCAGCTTTTCGTCCACGAACCATGTGCTGAAGCGCCGCGAAGAAGCGGAGGGCGGCTACGATGCCGGGCGTGTTCATTTTCGTGCAGAACAGATCTGGGCGCAGGACGGAGTGCTGACCCGGCGCGGTGGTTACGGCTTGGCATCGTGGCGAGTTTCGCAGCGCTGGGAGCCACTGACGCGTGCGGACTGGTTGACTTCGAATGCGCGCAAGCCGAACACAACGTCTATCGCGTATCTCGCGGGCCTGAACTCTTATTGGGGCAAGCACGTCAAGGTCGGCGTGAATACCGGCGCACAACATGACCAGGGTCCGCGCGGCTTCAGCAGTTTGTTCCTGGCGCAGACGATGGTTGGCTTTTAGTGAGCGGGTGCGCCGATATCGAGCGCACTTCCGGCAACCCAGACCTTCCCGCTCGCGGGATGCAGATATTCAGCGACGGGCGCGAGGGGAAAGAGCAGACCGATCCCCGGAGCAGTGCCGGCACCAAGCGCCGGAGAGCCGGGCATCAACCGGTAATCGAATGACGTGGGGCTGACGAACATCGGGTTAGTGCCCGCCAGGTTCGTCGTCTGCACGGCCTGACCATTCACGATGCTGCCGGGTCCGTAGAAGATGTTGTTCATCAACACGGCCGCGTCCATTGACTTATCCACGACGACGAAAGTTCCGGTGGCTTTTTCATTGTCGAAGGTATTGTTTACCAGAAACATCGCGTGCACCGGGTTATTGGCATTTGGGCCTTCTTCGCCATAGCTCACGATGTTAGAATTCTGGCCGTTAGTGCCCTGCTCGATCAAGTTACCGATGATGTAAGTGAGGCCGCCATTGGGCAGATTGATCTCGTAGCTCGTGTCTCCCTTTTCGTCCGAGAGCCGGTTGTAGAGAATGTAATTGGTTGCCGCGCGAGACTTATAGAGATGGCCGGCTTTGGCGTCGTGAGAGTAGTTGTACTGGAACGTGAACGTCTTGACGTGGTTAATGTACAAGTTATGCGTCTGGCCGGACCCGGAGCCATTGAATCCGAACTCGCTGAACTCTATCAGAATGTTACTCGCGAGATTGTCGCCTGCCAGGATTCCGTCCTGGTTTCCATGGAAGTAACAGCTTCGTAGCGTAAGATCGACGCCTTCCTGCCGGATACCAGCCCCGTTACCGCCATTCGCCGCCGATACGGCTGCGCCGGAAAATTCGATGTTCTCGATCGTGGTGCCCGTGCCCTGTACCACCCAGATTGCTTTGCTTTGCGCCAGTGTGACGCCGGCCGGTATCTTGGCCCTGCCGTTAAGACCACGTATCGTTAAATGGTCTGCGGAGAACGCGCAAGTATCGCCAGTGTAGTCGCCGGCGGGATCAATCTCGATCAGGCTGCCTGCCGGGGCGCTCGTGAGCGCGGCGCAGGGTTTTGCATAAGCCTGCCCCGGACCGACAGTACGCACTTTTGCGGAAGTCGCAATCGTCGTGGAGTTCAACGGTACGGTCAGTGCCGATTGATTGCCTGCCCCATCGTAGGCCTGCACCTGATAGGTGTGCGCCGTTGCCGGGGCTAAGCCGGTATCGGAGTAACTGGTTCCTGTCACTGTCGCTAGCATCGAGCCGTCCCGATAGATCCGGTAGCCTGTCACGCCTATGTTGTCTATGGAAGCCGCCCACATTAGTGAAATCTGCGTCGGAGTGGTATGCCCCGTAACTAAGCCTGTCGGAGTAGAGGGCGGGGTCGTATCGGCCGCCGCCGAATTGTTTACCGCTACCGTGAGCACTGATTGTGCAGTATTCCCCGCTGTGTCCGTGACAACGGCGGTAATGGTGTGATCTCCGTCAGCTAAGGTTGCTGAATTCCAGGTCTGGTTGAAAGGCGCTGCGGTGACAGGATTACCTATCCCGTTGCCGTCCACAAGAAACTTGACGCTGGCAACACCAAGGTTGGCCGAAGCGGTCGCGCTGAGTGTAATGGTCCCGCGCACGGTAGTCCCAGCCGCCGGCGCGGTGATCGTCGTAAAGAGCACCGGAGGCGCAGTGCCAGAACCGACCGCAATCACCAGATTTTGCAGATTCACACCGCCCTTGAGCATGACGCTCAACGGAGTTACATCCGAGGCTGGGACAACCGGCACCGTTACGTTTAACTGGTAAAGCCCGGTGTAGTTCGGCGCGAGGCCGGCAAATTGCAGCGTCGCTGGCGCCGCGCCGAACGAAAGCTGCAACGGCGCGCTAATCGCGTTGGATGCCGTGACAATCGTACCCGCAGTGAGTGCAGGAGTGACGGGCCCGAAGCCAACCCCATAGAGAACGATGGTCTCGCCGGGCAACGCAGGCCGCGACGGCACGCCGGCAATTGCGTTCGCCGGAAGCACGAACGTGACGCCGTCCGGAAACAAAGCGGCAACGTACTGCTGTCCATTCACCTGAAACTGCGGCGGCGCGAGCAGACCAGGCTGCACGGGGTTCACGGCGATGGTGTAAGCCGAACTGGCGCCCGCCGAATTGGCAACGCTCACCTGCGCCAGGCCGGGCAAAACCGTCGAGGCGACGAGCGCGTTCACCTGATGAGGGCTGACATAGTCCACAAACGCGAGCTGCCCGCCGACGGTAACCTTGACGCCGTCGAGCGAGGTAGGGGCTGTGTTGCCGCTGAAGTCCGCTCCACTCCATTGGCGTGTGGTGGAAGAAAGATTGGAGCCGTAAATTTCTATCCACGAGCCGGGAGAAATGGTGGGGAACCCGCCGAACGCGCCCGCACTCACGACACCGCCCGGCGAGATGGACGGCAGCGAGGACTGCATCGCAAGGGCGCTCGAGGACAGAATCAGTAGCGCGGCCGCGGCGCAAAAACGGTCGTATGGACGTCGCATGAATGGGTCTTCGGCTTCATGCCAGAATATCAGCAATGTCTCGCTATCTGCTGCTATTCGTGTTCAGCCTGGGCGCGCTTTTCGGGGGCAATCTGCCGCCGATCGCCGACCAGCAACTCGCGCGCGAGATCTACAAAGAAATGATCGAAAGCAAGTCCGGGTACACGACCGGTTGCACCACGCCGATCGCGGAGTCGGTTGCGGCACGGCTCAAAGCCGCGGGCTTTCCGGCGTCCGACATCTTCGTTGGCGGGGCGAGTCCGTGCAAATTCAACATTGTGGTGCGGTACCACGGCACCGGAGCTCAGAAGCCCATACTGCTGTTGGCCCACATCGATGTCGTGGAAGCCAAGCGCGAAGACTGGTCGATGGATCCCTTCCAGTTCATCGAAAAGGACGGCTATTTCTACGGACGCGGGACGGCGGACGATAAGGCGCAGGCCGCGGTGTGGGTCGCCAACCTGATCCGCTACAAACGGGAGGGCTTCAAACCGAACCGCGACTTGATCATGGCTCTGACCGCTGACGAGGAGGGCGGCGGTCCCTTCAACGGCGTCGAATGGCTACTGAAGAATCATCGCGATCTGATCGAGTCCGAATTCAGCCTGAACGAAGGCGCGCGTGGCGAGCTCGCCAACGGCAAACGCATTTCGCATGATATTGGTCTTGCCGAAAAGACCTATGCCGATTTCCGGCTGGAAGCACGCAACAAGGGTGGCCACAGCTCGCGGCCGTTGCCGGATAACGCGATCTATCATCTGGCCGGCGCTTTGTACCGGCTATCGAGCTTCGAGTTTCCTTTTCAACTGAACGAAGTGACGCGCGCGTATTTCCAACAGATGGCAAAGATCGAAACCGGTCCGGTGGCTGCTGATTACGCGCACATCAGTGAGGGGTCTCAGGACGCGATGCGCAGAGTAGCGGCGATGAACCCTGGTATGAATTCGATGATGCGGACCACTTGTGTCGCAACGCAGCTCGAAGGCGGTCACGCACCGAATGCTCTGCCGCAACTGGCCGCGGCAAATGTGAACTGCCGCATTCTGCCGGAAGACTCCGTCGAGCATGTTTTACAGACCTTGAAGCAAGTAGTGGCGGATGATAAGGTTCTCGTCACCATCAAACAGGACGAGGGCCGGGCGCCTGCGTCTCCGATGCGCGCCGACATCATGAAGGCCTTCAACCGTGTAACCGATACTATGTGGCCCGGCGTAGTAACAGTTCCGTCGATGGCGACCGGCGCATCCGACGGCCGTTATCTGCGCGACAGCGGCATTCCGACATATGGAGTGCAGGGCTTCTTCAGCGATCGCGACGATGTACGTTCACACGGACGTGACGAGCGCATGGCCGTGCAGTCGTTTTATGAAGGCCAGACGTTTCTCTACGAATTCGTCAAAGCACTCTCGATGTAGCTGCGTTGTAACGCACAAACGCCCGGACCCAGCGATCGCTGAGTCCGGGCGTTGATTGAACAGACGAGACGGCTACTTATACCTTGCGGTAAGTCGTGTCGGTATCGTCGTAGCTCGAACCGGTTGTGGCGCGAGTCGCACGCTCGGCGTCGGTACGCACGGTGTCGTGAACCTCGCGAGCATCGTGGCGCACCTCGTTGCGTACATCGGAGGCAACTCCGTGAGTGCTGACTCCCTTTTCGCCTGCGGAGGCGATGTCTTCCGCACCGGTCTGCTTCAGAATGTCCTTGGCACGGGACACTTCTTCAGAGCTTTCGCAGTGGACGGAAAGGAGCACGCCGCCTTCCTTGATGCGCCCTTCATACCGCTTCGCTTCGTACTCGGGAATTCCCATGCCGACGAGAGCTCCGATCAGACCACCGACCGCGCCGCCCACACCGAGACCGGCGAGTGCACCCATAATCGGGCCGGCAGCGATGAAAGGTCCAAGGCCCGGGATGGCGAGTGCACCGATACCCGCGAGTAAGCCGAGCGTACCGCCGACTGCGCCACCGGCGGTCACACCGGTCGTGGTGCCTTCCGGCGTCTTGGTGTTCTTCTCGTGTGCGAATTCTTTCGAGCTGTGGTTATCGGGGAGCAGTACGGAAATGTCGTTCGACGAGAATCCGGCCTGCGTCAACGTATCTACGGCCTGCTCAGCGGCGGCCTGCGAACGATAAATTCCGAATGCTGCTGTGTTTTTACCTGCCATGATGTGTTCTCCTTTTGCTTTCTTGAAATCGCGACGCTTACATCTTTTCGATTTTCTTCTTGCTGCGCTTGTGAGTAACCGCAGGCGTGTCGCTCGTTGCGTCGCCCTTCACAAGAATGTTGTTGGTCACGTTACCTGCGCCGGCTACTCCAGCGGCTTTCTCCTGGATCGCCGATTTCTCCGCGTCGGTGTGGACCGTGCCCTTCAAGGTCACCTGGCCGCCCTGCGAAACGATCTTCACGTTGTGCGCGTAAGTGGACAAGGACTTATCCGCGACGACAGCGCGGCGGATCTCCTGCTGGATTTTCAAGTCAGACTTGTTGTTCTTACCCTGATCGGCAGTTGGCTCCGCCTTCTTCCGATCGCGCTTGTTTACTTTGGTATTGTCCGCAGCCGGTGCCTTTGCGGTGTCCTGCGCAACAGCCAATCCAGCAAGGCCAACCACGCTGCTCACCAGAATCGCCGGTACTGCCAACAAACGTCTTCGAATCATGCTTTACCCTCCGCAACGTAATTGCACGGTCCTCGCCAAGGAGAGTTTGCGTACAGATACAGCCAGAAAGAAGCGAATACGGCGTTGACAGTTATTGGTAACCGAGGCGCCAGCCGAGTGCTGCGTCAAACCATGAGACGTCTTCTCCGAACCATCGCGACTTTGATGCAGCCTGGTACTTCTTCGTATTGCGCGCAGTGAGGATAAAGGCGACTGGCGATTCGCCGAACTTGCCGAGATGTTCGCGCAGCGGTGAATCCGGGGTGACGGGTGCTGCCAAAATTACCGGGACTCCGCCGAGCAGTGCGAGTTGCGCCCCCCAGACTGTGTCCACCTGCTTGATCGGCGGGGGAACGTTGAAAGCCTTACGGTAGAGCGCGATGGCGTCGGGCAAATTCTGGACGGCAATAACTACGTAACGAACTCCATCAAAGTCTTTGGTTGTGGGATGGCCCGACGGTTGGGCACGGTCAGAACGCGGAGTAAAGTCTTGAATCAGGAATGGGAAGAGGGCGCCCGTAAGATCGGCAGTCTGCCATTCCAGCGCAACACCGTCGGGCCGTGCTCGCCCTGTTTTCGGCTGCACCTCGACGTTCACCCCCGCCGTTCGCAGCCGCTGGACCTCGGCTTCAATACTCTTAACTCGCATGGCCCACGCCGCCGGTGCGCCTTCGCTCGCGAGCATCTTCGCCCATTGGTGCGTGGCCGGAATGGCGGCCCCTGTTTGCGGTGCAATCAGCTCCAGATACGAACCGTCCGGGAAGCTCACCAGCGACATCTCGGTCAGACCGTTCGAATGCTTACCGCCGTATTCGCTTGGGATGCCTACGTGGCTGAGGCGCTCGCGCAAAGTGGCTAAACTCGCACCCGCAACACTCACGTGGTCGATTCGCACCTGCGCGACGGCCACCAGAGGGGCGAACATCAGCAGCGCCCATTTCATAACGCCAGTTTAGAACGGGGTGCGGCTGTGACGCGCGGCAGCAACGCCACTCGCTCGGGACTGTGTCATTCTATAACCGTAGAGGTTTTCATGATCGAAGGACTGTTACAACCGACTCACCTGCTGCTGATTTTGGGCGCTGCCCTTTTGCTGTTCGGACCGAAGAAGCTGCCCGAACTTGGCAAAGGTCTGGGCGACGGCATTCGCAATTTCAAGAACTCGATGAAAGAGTCGACTGCTCCCTCGGTCAAAGAAGGCTCGTCGGAACACAAACCCGACATCGAATAGTTTTTTCGAACCGCGTTCGCGGCTCTCGCGTATGTGCGGGTGAGAGCCGTATGCTTCAATTCCTCCTGCTCTGCCTGCTTTTCGTTCTGTGCTGGCCGTTAGCGCTTCTGGCTATCGTGCTTTACCCGATCATCTGGCTCCTACTGTTGCCGCTGCGCCTGGTGGGCATTGCGGTCGCGGGCGTTTTTGAATTGCTGATCGGCATCATCACGCTGCCGTTTCGCATCTTTCGCCGGCACGGGCACGCCTAAGATCCCCACAGATGGTAAAAGCCGTCTTCCACAATCAGCCTGGCATTCACTCCGAAGACGGCGCTGAGCCGCTCCTTCGTCAGCAGTTCCGTCTTCGCACCATCGCCCACGACGCGGCCTTCGCGTAACAGAATCACGCGGCTCATTTCGGGAATGATGTCCGCCAGATGATGGGTTACCAGGATCAGCGTGATACCGGAGTTGGCCAGGCGCCTGAGGATATCCCGTAGCTCCCGTTGCGCAAACAGGTCGAGCGAGTTGCTTGGTTCATCCAGGATCAGCGCGCGCGGATTATGCACCAGCGCACGCGCAATCAACACGCGCTTCGCTTCACCCGATGAAAGTTCATCGGTATAGCGGCCAGCCAGATGCCCGGCTTCGAGTTCCCTGAAGAGCGGCAACGGCCCGCTCGTTCATCTCTGCCGTGACCGTCTGCTCGTTCCAGTGTCCGGCGCTGCTGAAGAACCCGGAGATGACGACATCGAGCGCGGTGCTGTCACGCGTGCAGGCGGTGAGCAGGTCATTGGTGACGATGCCTAGCTGCGCCCGCAAGTCGAACACATTCCAGCGGTCCTGCCCCAGAATGCGGATCGTGCTCGGGGGATCGGCCAGCGGGTAGCATTCACGCGTGATCAATTTGATCAGTGTCGACTTGCCACAGCCATTGGGACCCAGGATCGCGGTGTGCTCGCCCTCATTGATGCGTAGGGTGATCCCGTGCAATACGGGTCCGCCGCCGCGGCTGACAGAAGCATTCGAGATTTCCAGTAACGGGCCGTTGCTCACCTTGCGATCTTAGCGAACGAGCATCGCCAGTCAGCGCGGCGTGGCACGGAACCTGATTTGCTCTACGTGCCAATATGAAGCGCTACGTCATCGTTTGTTTTGCCATCGCTGCCATTTCGCAGGCCGCCACCCGGCCCGACCTGTACGGCACCTGGAAGCTCGACACGTCTGCCTCCCAATGGGGTGCGGCCACGCCAACGGAAGGGCCCATCACCAACGGCACCCTCACGATCCAGAAACATCACAAAACGCTGCACATGGCGGTGTCCGTGATGTTTGACCATGGTGACCGCACGGACGAGATGGATTGGCGTGTAGACGACAAGTACCATCCGGTGAATGGCCCCGCCTCGGGCGAGATCCTTGCCAAGTGGGAAGGCTCCACACTGGTCGGCGAACGCGAAATGACCGGTGCCCACGACTCCATCCGGATGAAGGCGAGCCCCGACGGCATGCTGCTGACCGAGACGATTCACCACACGGGCGCCGGCGGTACGTGGGATCGTACGCTGATCTGGAAGAAGCAGTAAGTTCGGTACAATCGGCTCGATACCAAACCTTTGCCGCACGGGAACGAATTCGGCTCCTGTTGCGTAGCTTATCGGGGAGCACAGCCGAGCACACTTATGACTCCAGCAGCAGCAACTTTTGACATTGTCGAGATTCACCACTTGCTAGCCGAAAATGGGTATGACGTGTCGGACAGCGGTGAGAACTCACTGACCATTCGCGAGATCGATAGCGGCATTGCGATCCACGCCATCCTGCAAGGCAACATCATGTTCTTCTCGCTGAACTGCCTGACCGCGCACGAGAGCAACATCACAGCCGAAGTGATGAAGACGATGCTGGCCGGCAACAACGGCATCTCTACGTCTCACTTCCAGCTTTACCTCAGCGGAAACGGTGAGGTCGCAGTTACGTTGAATAACTTTTGCACGCTGCAGGATATGGGTGCGGGCGACCGCGAAGACATCCTGTCGTGTGTTCATTACCTGCTGGTGGACGTGCTGCATGCCCAGGAAATGCTGGGCAGCCTGAAATAAGCGAGACGGGGAGAACTTATGGGATTCTTAAGCGATTTCTTCGGACGCGGCGGACGCGTCGTGCGTGGCCAGGCGAATCAGGCCATGACTGCGGTAGAAAGTGCAAACTTCGAGGCGGTAGTGCGGCAGGCCGTACTCGATATGAAGACGGAGTTGAACAACACGGTTCGCGCATCGGCCTCGGCGATGGCGAACTACAACCGTCTTGAATCCGAGTACCAGAAGTACGCCCGGCAGAGCGAAGACTGGAAGGCTCGCGCCAATGAGGCGCTCGACGCCGGCAATGAAGATTTGGCGCGGCGCGCACTCGCAAAGAAGTCTGAGTGCGACACTCAGGTCCAATCGATGCAGCCCGCGATTGATCAGGCGCGCGCGACCAGCGAGAAGCTGAAGAACCAGGTCGCCGAACTGAAGCACAAGATCGACGACGGCGAGCGTACCGCCACGACACTGGTGGCGCGCAAGAATGCAGCCGACGCGCAGCGCAAAGTCGCGGAAGCGATGGCGGGCGTGGGGCGCAGTGACAATGCGTTTCAGGCTTTGCGCAATTTTGAGGAGACCGTATCGAAGCAGGAAGCGACCGCGACCGCTTACGAACAACTCTCGAGCGCCGGGAAAGATGACGACCTCGAAAAGGAGTTTAAGCAACTCAAAGGCGGCGGTGTCGATAAAGAGCTCGAAGAGATGAAGCGCGCCCGTCAGCTGCAGCGGCCGACGACGCCTCCGGCATTGGGGCCCGGTAACTCGAACTAAATGTTTTTCAAGCCTAGGAACGGGGCCAGCCCGCAGGGCGAGGATCTGGCCCACCTCAGCGTTGCGGATGCCCGGCTCGGTGACACGTTGTCGATCGTGGGGGCCGGGGATCAGTATGCTGATCTCGATTACACGGTCGATCGTTTCAACTCGATGGAAGCAGGAGACCGCCGCTGGTTTGAAGCAAGCGGGATGTACAAGGAGCGGCGCGTTTACCTGGAGGTGGAACCGGGCGACGAACTCGATGTGCGCGGCGCGTTCGACGGCAAGAAGTTTACGCTGGACGAACTGGGTTTGAGCGAAGACGATATGGCGGAGATTGACGAGCGCCAGAACCCGAACGACAACTTCCCATTTCAAGATAAGGTCTGGATGTACCGCTGGAGCCGGGAAGTCGGGGTGTTTCAAATGGGCCAGCAGACCGGGCGCGGGTATTACGGATGGTTGTTTCAGGAACAGGGTGGAAAGCGGCTGCTGGCTATACGCAAGTATGAGAGCGAGCCATTCACAGCAACGATCCTGCAGAAAGTGAATCCGGGCGACATTACGATCTTTCGAGGTCAGTAGGAGTATTTATGAACCGCAGTCTTGCGGGTCTAACGGTGTTGGCGGCGGTGTTCGCCAGCGCAGGATGCAACGGGTTACCGAAGACGTTGAAGACGCAGATCGACACCGAGGATCAACAATACGCGTCAGCGCGCAGAGAGTTTGAGAGCGCGCGCGACGAGGTGCGGCAAGATCTCGCCAAACAACCCGCGCTGGCAAAAATGCGCGCCTTGCTCTGGCAGCCGGCGCTCGATCGCGACACTGAACGTTTCAACACGTGCGGAGCCCAGCTCAAAGAATTGCGCGCACTGCGCCAGGCCAATCGCAGTAATTCCCGCGGCGAGGTCACGCAGCTGCTGCACGGAGAGCAGCGCATGCGATCGGACGCGTTGTCCGATGTGCGCAAAATGCAGAAGGAGGCGCAGCGTTTTATGACCCTCACCACCAGCCTGCCGAAGCTCGATCACGACGCGGAGCAGCTGGCTGCGACGGATCTCGGGGACTTGACGCGGGTCGTAACGAAAGCAGAGACGGACTGGCCTGAAAAGAAGGGCGACCTGGACCGGCGGCTCACCGCGCTGAAAGACGGCGAGATCAAAGCTGCGAGCGACTGGAGGGCGGCGCGTAAATCCGCCGGCGATCACCCGGATTACGGCCAGTTGTTCAGCGTGGAGGAAGAGCTCGAGAACGAAACGGCGGCGCTTCCCACCCAAACTCAAACGCTCAAGGATATGACGGGTCAGCTTTACACGTCATGGGACAAACTGCTGGTGGATCTGTCGGATAAAGACAATCAGTACCGCGAGAAGCTTCGCACCGTCACCACGCGCTATACCGACGTCACGGCGCAGAAGAGCGACGTGAGCAGTGAGGAAAACTGGGTCACCATCTCGCAGCCGGTGTATCGCGCGATGGAGAACAACATCGGCATGACCATTGAGCACAAGGCTGCCGGCAAATACGACTCTGAAGTGGAGCGCACGCCACAACCGCCGGGTTACTCCTACATCGCGCCGCCTTCGCAGGGCCGCAACCAGTACGGCTACTGGAACGGTGGCATCTGGACGTGGCTGCCGCAGTACCTCATCATGCGCGATCTGCTGTTCCATAACTCCTATCAGCCGATCCCGACGTACGAGTACGAGTCTTATCGCAATGCTCAGCGCACCGGGTCCGTCTACTACGGACGCGATGAGGGCGGCCAGCCCAAGTTTGGTTCGCACGGAACTTTCACGCAGCGCCGCTACTCGGGTAGCCAGTATGTCCAGCAGCATAGCTCTGGAGGATTCGGTTCATCCGGTTACTCATCCCGGCCGGGCGCCAGCAGTTCGGGCGGCGACTACGGCACACGATTCGGTAATCGCCCGAATAGTCCATCTGGGCGCACCTTCGGATCGGGCGGTTCTGCCGGGAGGACATTCGGTGGTGGCGCGGGCCGCACGTTCGGCTCTCGGCCATCAGGTAGGTCTTTCGGTGGCGGTGGACGGAGTTTCGGAGGGCGGCGCCGGTAAGCATGAGCGATAGAAGGGAATTCTATCGCTCATAAAACGCTGCTATTCTGAGCGATAGAATTCGCTTCTATCGCTCACGCGCCTATCGCTCATCCTCAACGCAGCCAGCGTTCATGCACTGCTGCGGGCGCAACAGGCACGGCGCCAAAACGGCGCTCGCGCGAACGAAACCAGGTTAGGGCTTGCTTCAGATCGGCTTCGGTGAAGTCGGGCCAGAGCGTCGGCGTGAAGTAGAGTTCCGCATAGGCCGACTCCCAAAGTAGGAAGTCGCTCAGG
The DNA here is from genome assembly GCA_963792655.1 of Bryobacterales bacterium. Lineage (GTDB taxonomy): Bacteria > Acidobacteriota > Terriglobia > Bryobacterales > Bryobacteraceae > DOZZ01. The sequence continues at coordinate 623,063 of CAWBWU010000001.1, read as the reverse complement.
CGCTGTTCGCCGCCGGTGCGAATCAGCAGGTCAACGTCGGGCGCCGAGCCCAGGCATTCTGAAAACTGTGCGCGGCTCGCCGGAGCACCTTGCGCGGCGGTGACGATCGAGTCGCGCGCAGAGTAATCGATCGCAAGTCGCAGATGTAACTCCCGGCCGTTCCGCGTTGCTCGTTCCGCCGCAGCAATGGCGTTTCGCACAGCTTCGGGCAGACGATCGCGGCGGCCGATCACGTTCAGGCGAACGCCGTTCGCCAGGCAACGCGCGGTTTCCTCACTGAGATGGCGGACCAGCAGCGCCATGAGCGCGCGCACTTCGATGGGCGGGCGCTTCCAGTTGTCCGAAGAGAACGCGTACAGCGTCAATGTATGCGCGCCATTCTGGCCAGCCGCTTCAACCGTACGCCGCAATGCCGTGGCGCCAGCCACGTGACCCGCCGTACGCGGGAGAGCACGAGACTGTGCCCACCGGCCGTTGCCGTCCATGATGATTGCGATATGGATTTTACTTTGCGTCATAAAGTATATGTGCGTGCAAGAAGTCAACTCGGTTCTTTTGCATAATTAAGCCGGACGCATGGCCCGGATCAGCGCTTCCATATGATCCAGGTAACGTTCGAGCGATTGGCGGCCAGCGGAAGTGATCTGGTAGTCGGTGCGGGGCATTCTGCCCTCGAACGACTTCGTGCACGTCACGTAGCCGGCTTCTTCGAGCTTGCGGGCATGCACGCTCAAATTACCGTCTGTCGTCTCCAATAGCTTTTTCAGTTCATTGAACGTGAGCCGGTCATTCACCACCAGCGCGCTGAGAATTCCCAGGCGCAGCCGTTCATGGATCAACCGGTCTAACTTCGCCGTGGAGACACCCGAATTGACCGGCCCAGGAGTTTTGACGAGAGCCACCGCCGAGCGCTTAGCCACCGTACCTCCGCGCAATGACAAACCCGAAGATCAGGTGCAATCCACCGAAGCCGACTGCCAGCAGAGCGTCACGGTTCAGCCAGGGCAGCAGGAAAGCAACGGAACCGAGAAGCATGAAGCAAACGCCCATAACCGGCACGACCCGCAGCGAGAATGTCCCGCCGGAGACGATGCCCGTGCCGTACATCAGCAGCCATGTTCCCGGCAGGAATTGGGGAAGCCCAGCGCGCAAAAACACCGACGTCAACACGGCTCCACAAGCAAGCGCGGGAGTGAGCGCCAGCATGAACTTACGGGCAGGCTTCGCGAAGAGACGCAGATTCTGGCCCTGCGCTTTGCGGCGCGCGAACACGAGCCCGACCACGGCCGCGACCATCGCCTCAACAGCCCACACCACCAGCCAGGCAGTTGTCGTTGTTGCGAACCCTGCTACGCCAGCAGCAACCAATGCCGTAATTCCCATGACAATGCCGCCGGTGCCCGGGATCGCGGTGAAAGACCCGGCGCCCTCCATTGCGCTTCGGATAAAGCGGAGATTGTCGACCGCCTGTAACTCGATCGCAGCAGGCTCGAGCGCGAGGGGGACGAATGGAACGGACGACGGCCACTGATGGACAGCATAGTCCATGCACAAGTACTTTGCAACATAAAGACGTGCCGTGCCGATTCGTTGTAGACTATGAAAGTTCGGGCTGTGGCGCAGCCTGGCTAGCGCGCTTGCTTGGGGTGCAAGAGGTCCCGGGTTCAAATCCCGGCAGCCCGACCAAAAATAAATTGCGGTGAGACTGCCACAGCTCCCGCGAAGCAATCACCTGTTTCTTCGTTCTTCCCCGCAAGAATTTCACTTCCTATTTGTCAGCGCTCTTCCGTAATCTCCGCCCGTCAGCGGCGCGACTGGCGAAGCGCATTTGCCCGGTTTCGGCCACCCGGACACGTTCATCGTCGCCTCCACACTTTACTCAATCACACGAATCGTGAAGGGTGCGATAGTTCTGGCAAGAACTCCACAGTTCACAAGCATCTTCATAAGAAAAGACCGCAGATTTGTAACTAAATTGTTGCGATTTTGCTTACTTCCGCTATACTACGTCTCACGCGAATTAGATTTGACAGTTTAACCGCTGTTCTTCAGTTTGCCCCAGGAGACTCATGAAATCGTTATCACGCCTGTTGTTTTGGAGCGGTGCGCCGCTGATCGCCGCTTGCCTGCTGACCAGCGGCTTTGCACAAGATTCGGACCAGATCACGTCGGGCGACCCCACCGGGAAATATGGTGCGAAGGCCCCTAACGTCCACCAGACTGCCTCGCGCCAGCTACAGTTTGGCATTCCCTATATCGACTCGATTCAAAACTTCAACGGCGAGTTCACCGCGCCGGGTTATGACCCGAACGGCAATCCAAACACCCACTGGTACACCAATACCGTGGGCCTGCCGCCGGAACTGAACCGCACCACCTTTTTCACTGCGCCTATCGTCCCTGTGGCGCTCGACATGCGCAACTATGACGGCTCACCACGCTTCGTCAACGGGCACCGCCTCTACTTGGAACCGCCGAATGTGCCGCTGGTTGTGAATTCGCCGATCTTTCAGAACTACGCCTACACCAGCAGCAGCGTTCCGACGCAATATACCGATGCCGTTCAGCGCGCCGAGTTCTATGACCGCGCGGGACCCCAATGGCACACCATTCTGAAACCGGGAGTTCGCACCACACGCCCTATGGTGTTGATTCGCGGCACATACCGCTTTGCTTTAAACCCGGATGGCAGCTGCTGCCGCTATGTCCTCGTTGATGAGAATGCGTTTGGCAACGCACTGTTCCCCGCGACAGCGGACGACACAACAACACCGGTGGGCGCGGCCGAGAATGCAGGCGAGGTCACCACGAAACAGATCTCGACATTCCTTTTCAATAACGTTTTCCTGACGGATAGCCAAGGCGGCTGTTGCATTCTGGGCTATCACACTTACGATGTGGAGCCTGGAACCATAGCGAATGGCAACGTTGAAAAGCGCTACGTTCTGAACTACTCAAGCTGGGTCAGCCCCGGCCTCTTCGGCAGTTCGTTCGCTGACATCACCCCGATGAGCCACGAACTTTCAGAGACTTTCAACGATCCGTTCGTTACGAGCGACGGAGTTCACAACATTACGCCCTGGTGGCGCTCGCCCAACGGTTTGTGCCAGGACAACGTCGAAGACGGCGACGTCATCGAAGGCCTGCCCAATGCCACGTTCCCGATTCTGATGAATGGGTTCCTCTATCATCCGCAGAACGAAGCGCTGCTTTCGTACTTCAAATTCCAGGTGCCCTCCACTGCGATTGGCGGCGCTTACAGCTACCCCGATACAACAGTGCTGACGGGTCCTTCAACGCCGCAGCGCGCGAACTGCCAGTAATACAGGACGAAGGGTGCTCATCAGAGCACCCTTCGCGTTTCCCCTTCCCGCCGCGTCACCCTCTCGCGATCCAGAAACTCCAGTAGCGGGATCGCATACTTCCTCGATAATCCAAACAGCGTCTTGAACTCCGGTATGCCCACTGAAGAACCACGCCGGGCCAGCAGCGTTTCTTTCAAACCTTGCAGTGCTGAGGCGTGAAACACCAGGTCTTCGCTGACCTTCACGAGTTGCTTATTGCGCAACAGCACTTGCAGCACCGACCGGGCACGCGCCGCTTCGATGCCGCTCGATGCCAGAACTTCCGCAGTCGGAGGTACAGCAAGACCGGCTTGCGCGAAAGCCGTCTCGATTCGGTCTGAGGCCTCCGACTCCGCCTGTTGCAACACTACCCGGTGCGTTCGCAAGCGAACAACACCGCCTTCCTCAATCAGCGCGGGCACCGTTGCGAGCGCCGCATCGAAGACCAGGGGCTCCGCATCGGGCGCAACGGTCGCCTTCAGTTCGGCGCGCGTGATGCCCGGTTGCAAAGGATGGCCCGTGTGGTGATTCCGCACCGTTTGCAATAACCCGCGGCCGAGCGATGCAAGCGTCTCGCGCGCTACGAGCCAGCGGCCCTGATCCAGAAACACAAGCTGCGCATTCTTCTCGGCACGAGCGATCTCAGGGGTCTGCCATCCCATGCGGCTCATCAGTTCGCGAGCGGCGATACCAAATTTTGCGTCGTGCACCAGAACGGGAATGATGCGCTCGGGATCATGGCTGGCGAAGATGGGAAGCCGCTCTGTCACATCATCCGGCCGCTTGTACCGCTTGCCATTCAACTCGAGCACCACACCGCCGCCAATCGTCACGACCGGCGAAGCTTGCCGGATGATGAAGCGATCGCCAGGTAACAACAACGCAGCGTCGCGCAGAGTAATTCTTGCGAATGACTCTTCTCCGGCCTGCAACACGTTCCGGGTACCGAACAGTCTGACACGCGCTTCAAGCTCAGCCGTGCCCGAGTGAAAATGCACCGGCGCACCTGATTTCAGCGGCTTCGCATCGGCAACCATGCGCAGACTGCAGTCAATGGAACGCGCTGGCTGAAAAATGCCCGGGTCCGTCAACACCATGCCGCGCTCAATCTCAGTGGGTTCGATGTCGGCGAGGTTGAGCGCTGTTCGTTGCCCGGCAGTCGCGCGCGTTCCAGTCTGATTGTGAACCTGCACGCCGCGCACCCGGAGCCTGCGTCCGCCGGGATGCAGCTCAACCTGCGCTTCGGGCGCGATGCTGCCGGAGATCAGCGTTCCGGTGACCACGGTGCCGAAGCCCTTCATCGAAAATGCGCGGTCGATCGGCAGCCGGAAGTAGCCGCTCGCGTCTTTTGCCGCAATGCGCTGCGCAACGCTCGCGAGCGTGGCACGCAGCTCGAGCCAGCCCGGCGCCGGTTACTGCGCTCACGTTCACTACCGGTGCATCTTCGAGAAACGATCCGGCCACCAGTTCCTCTACTTCGAGACGCGTGAGGTCAGCGATCTCAGGGTCCGCAATGTCGCACTTGGTAAGCGCGATTACGCCGGAGCGCACTTGAAGCAAACGGCAGATGTCGAAGTGTTCGCGCGTCTGCGGCTTAATCGACTCATCGGCAGCGACCACAAACAGCACGATGTCGATCCCGCTCGCGCCCGCCAGCATGTTCTTGACGAAACGCTCGTGGCCCGGCACATCCACAAAGCCGAGCCGCAGCGAGGGACCTGCTTGCAAGTGCGCGAAGCCGAGGTCAATCGTAATGCCGCGGCGCTTCTCTTCTTCCCAACGATCGGTATCGATTCCAGTGAGCGCCCGCACGAGAGAAGTCTTGCCATGGTCGATGTGCCCCGCGGTCCCGACGATAATGTTCTTCATGGCGCCTCCCTTCATCCTATGATCGTTGCGCTCATCTGCGGGGCGCTGCTTGCCGGCTCATTAGCCTACTGCGCGCTCGCCGTGATCGCCGTGCGTAGTTGGAAGAAGGACGCAAGTTCGCCATTGGCGCACCAGCCCGTCAGTGTGCTCAAGCCATTGCGCGGCGCAGAGATTGGTCTTGCCGACAATCTGCGCAGCTTCTTCGCGCAACGCCATCCACATTTTGAAGTGTTGCTTGCTGTCCCCACCGAACAAGATGGGGCGTACGCCGTGGCGCAACAAGTAATTGCCGAATACCCCGGCGTCCCCTCGCGTCTGATCGTAGCCGGGGAGACGGAACTGCCGAACGGCAAGGTGCATTCACTGTCGGCTCTGCTGCCGCATGCGACACACTCGCTGCTGGTAATGAGCGACAGCGACGTACGCGCACCGAACGATCTGTTGTCGACGCTCGAAGTGGAGGTGAACAACGGAGTTGTGTTCTGTCTCTATCGTGCAAGCGGGCAATCGTTCTGGACGGAACTTGAAGCCATTGGTATGAACACCGAATTTGCGGCCGGCGTTTTCACCGCGCGTCTGTTGGGAGATTTGGATTTTGCGCTTGGCCCCACATTGGCGGTGCATCGCGAGTTGCTTGATGAAATCGGCGGCTTCGGGATACTTCAGAACTTTCTGGCAGAAGACTTTGTGATTGGCAATCGTGCGGCCGCGTTGGGCAGGCGCGTCACGCTCTCGCACGCAGTGATCGAACATCGCTTAGGCGCGCAGGACTTCACCGCCAACATGGCGCACCGTCTGCGCTGGTGCCGCAGCACGCGGCGTTCGCGCCCGCTCGGGTATATCGGCTTGATCTTCACGCATCCGCTGCCGCTCGCATTGCTGTTCGTGCTGGTTGCGCCGCGCTTCTGGCTCGCGTTGCCGCTGACGATCCTGATTCGAGCGATCACCGCATGGGCGACCGCGGTGTGGGCGCTAGGCGATCCGCTCACACGGCGGCGATGGTTCCTGGTTCCGGTGCAGGACCTGTTCAGCTTCGTGACTTACATCGGCGGCTTTTTCGGCAGCAGCATTGAGTGGCGCGGCCGCCGTTTGAAAGTCTTGCGCGACGGCCGCTTTGAGATGCCTTAGCCGTTGTCGGCGAAGCGCGTTCCCTCGCCTATTTCTTTCTTCAGCTTCAATAGATGCCGGTGTGCTTCGACAATCGCATGCCATTGCTTCTCCACCACAGCGCGCGGTTGTCCGGAGATGTCGGTATTGACCACGCGTTCGTAAGCAGCGGCGGCGGAGTCGTCTCCCGTTTCGCACGCGCTCACGACCGCATGCGCGTTGCCGCCGGTTATCGCCGCCTTCATATCCAGCCATCCGCGGTGCACGGCCGCCGCGAAGGTTCCGGTATGAGATGGATCGCCCTCCAGCCGTTCCACTTCATGCTGCAAGTCCTGCACGAACCCCGCACGCTGTTTTGCAGACGCTTCAAACAGCGACCGCAGTTCGGAGTTGTTCACATGTGCCGCGGCGTGACGATAGCCCTCTTCGCCATCGCGGCTGACTCCGATCAAGTCGTTCAGGTGCGCGCGAATCTCTTCAACATTCATGGCTCAATGCTAACGCCTGTTACAGTACAGACGATGAAACGGCTCGAGGAACTGCGGAGACGCCACACCGCCGCCGAAAATGGAGGCGGGCCGGAGCGCCGCGAGCGTCAGCATGCAGAAGGGAAACTTTCAGCGCGAGAACGCATCGACCTGCTGCTGGATGACGGCGAGTTCGAGGAGACCGACAAGCTGGTCAGCCATCGCTGCACCGATTTCGGCATGGGCAACCAGACCATTCCGGGAGACGGTCTGGTTACCGGACACGGACGCATCAACGGCCGTCCCGCCTTTGTGTTCGCGCAGGACTTCACGGTGTTCGGCGGTTCGCTCTCCGAATCGAACGCGCAGAAGATCTGCAAGATCATGGACCTTGCGATGAAGGTGGGCGCACCGGTGATCGGCTTGAACGATTCCGGCGGCGCACGCATTCAGGAAGGCGTGGTCTCGCTCGGCGGTTACGCCGACATCTTCCTGCGCAACACCCTCGCGAGCGGCGTAATCCCGCAGATCTCCGCCATCATGGGGCCGTGTGCGGGCGGTGCGGTTTATTCGCCGGCGATCACCGACTTCGTCTTCATGGTCGAGAAGACCAGCTACATGTTCGTCACCGGGCCCGATGTGATTCGCACCGTGACGCACGAAGATGTGACGAAGGAAGATCTCGGCGGCTCGATTGTTCACAATTCCGTGTCGGGCGTGGGTCACTTTATGGCCGCGGACGACAGCGATTGCATCCGTCAGATTCGCGAATTGCTTAGCTATTTGCCGCAGAACAATCGCGAAGACCCGCCGCGCATCGCGTGCGACGATCCCTCCGATCGTGCCGACGAGGCTCTCGATACTCTGGTGCCCGAAGATGCCTCGCAGCCCTACGACATCAAGGATCTGATTCGGCGCGTGGTGGATCACGGCAACTTCTTTGAAGTGCATGAGCACTTCGCGCCCAACATCGTGGTGGGCTTTGCGCGCATGGAAGGCAGGCCGGTAGGTGTGGTCGCGAATCAACCCGCGCACCTGGCCGGTTGCCTCGACATCAACTCATCGGTCAAGGGCGCGCGCTTCGTGCGCTTTTGCGATGCGTTCAACATCCCGATTCTCACGTTCGAAGATGTGCCCGGTTTCCTGCCCGGCACCGCGCAGGAGTTTGGAGGCATCATCCGGCAGGGAGCGAAACTGCTGTATGCCTTTGCCGAAGCGACGGTGCCCAAGATCACTGTGATCACGCGCAAAGCTTACGGCGGCGCGTATTGCGTGATGGGCTCGAAGCATCTGCGCACCGATGTGAACCTTGCGTACCCCACGGCGGAGATCGCCGTCATGGGCGCGGAAGGCGCGGTGAACATTCTCTATCGCAACGAAAGTGCGCGCGCTGAAAAAGTCGCAGAGTTCCGCGATCGCTTCGCGAGCCCGTTTGTCGCTGCCGAACGCGGCTATGTCGACGATGTGATTGAACCGCGCGAGACTCGTGCCCGAGTGATCAAAGCGCTGCGCCTGCTCGAGAACAAAGTGGACACGATGCCTCGCAAGAAGCACGGCAACATCCCGCTTTAAGCGGCCTGCCCGGTCTCATACAATAGTCGTTCCGAGCGGAGCCAACGATGCAGGTTCAAGCCAGTCCAGAAGTGCACGATGTCGTCATCATCGGGAGCGGCGCGGCGGGCGGGATGGTTGCGTGGAACCTGACTCGCCAAGGCGTTAACGTACTGATGCTCGATGCGGGCGAGAAGTTTTCGCGCCGCAGCTTTTGGACGCACGTCAAGCCCTGGGAGTGGCGCGAACGCGTGGCTAAAGGTGAGCATCCGCCGGTGTTCTACGTCGACCGCAAAGAACAGCCGTACACCTGGAAAGACGATCAGTTTTTCGATTGGGTGCGCGTATGGGGCCGCGGCGGAAGAACCAATGTGTGGGGCCGCGTTTCGTTGCGCTACTCGGACCTGGACTTCGCGGGCCCCGAGATCGATGGCTGGGAAATTCCCTGGCCGATTCGGTACAAAGACGTCGCGCCTTACTACGATCGTGTGGAGCAACTGATCGGCGTCTGCGGCGGGGACGACGATCAGGACTCTCTGCCCGGCAGCAAATTTCATCTGCCTCCGCCGGCATTGCGCTGCGGAGAAATTTCGATGCAGCGCGCGGCAAAGTCGCTGGGCATCTCGGTTGTGAATGTGCGGCGCGCCGTGAACACGAATGCATCGCGCGGCCATACGCCTTGCCACTATTGCGGCGCTTGCGGGCGCGGCTGCGATGTATCGGCGTTCTTCAATTCATCCGATTACCTGATCGATCCTGCCTTCAAAACAGGCAAGCTGAAAGTGCAGGACAACGCAGTGGTGGCGCGTGTTCTGGTAGGCGATGACGGACGAGCGAACGGCGTGCAGTACTTCGACCGCGTCAGCGGCGCCGAGCGTAACGTGCGCGCCCGCGTTGTGATTGTGGCGGCGGGTTGTGTTGATTCCACGCGCATTTTGCTGAACTCCAAATCGGCGCGGTACCCGAACGGAATCGGCAACAGCAGCGATGTTGTCGGCCGCTATTTATCGGAACAAATCCGCTTTCACATGTATGGCTTCGCGCCCGAACTGATGGGCACGAAGACGTTGAACGACGATGGCATCGGTGGCGAACACATCTACCTCCCTCGCTTCAATCACCGTGGCAGGAAGCGCGATTATCTGCGCGGCTTCGGCAGTCAGTTCTGGAATACCGGCGCGCAGCCGGACGCCGGCTTTGCGAAGAAGCTGCCCGGCTTCGGCAAGCAGTTCAAGTCCGGTGTAAAGCAGCGCTACCCTGCGCTGCTGGCGATGCATCCCTATGGTGAAGTGCTGCCGCGAGCCGGGAATCGCGTTCGCGTTGACGGCTCGCCCGTTGACCGCTACGGCACGCCCATCGCACGCATTGAGTATGCGATCGGCGATAACGAGCACAAAATGGCAGCGGAGATGTACGACACGGCAGAGAGTATTTTGCGTGCAGCCAAAGCGGAGATCTTGCCGTTTGAGCGCGGCGCGCTCGATGTGCCGGGCAGCGCAATTCACGAACATGGCACGTGCCGTATGGGGGCCGACCCGAAGCGCTCCGCGTTAAACGGGTTTTGCCAGATGCACGACGTGAAGAATGTCTTCGTGCCCGATGGTGCTGCGTTCACCACCGCGTCCGAGAAGAATCCGACGCTGACGATCCTGGCGCTCGCATGGCGATCTTCCGATTACCTCGCGAGCGAAATGAAAGCCGGACGGCTTTAAGACGTCACTGCGGCATGCCGCCGTGGCGTTCGAGAAAAACGCGGATCTGCGCGGTGCCCACAGGTCGGCCTTCGCTGCTCAACGTCCAGGTAATCTCATGCCAGGCGGGTTCGCCAGCCGCTGGTGTCGCAAGCTGCGCTTGCAGTGCGTACGTCTCGCCCGGTTGCAATTGAATGATGCGGTCGCGTGTGTTCTCGCTCCAACCCGGCGGAAGCGTAGCGCTGAGACGAAACTCCGCCGCGCGCGTGGATGTGTTCGTAACGTTCAGCGGAATGTCCAGCGTGCGATGAAAGGAGCTGCCAAATTCCGGCACAGGCATGAAGCTTGCGATGCGGTCAATTCCATGCGCGCGCCAGAACTGCCGGTAAAACGCCACATGTCCGCCAATCTCCAACGCGTTGGCAGTGGCTGCCTGGTAACCGGGAGCACGCACGAAATTTGAAGCGTGTGTCGCGAGCCCCGCAAACACGTCAGCGGTGATGGCACTCTCGGCAACAGACTTCCCGAAAATGATGCGCGTCGGATATTCGAACCCGGCATCGCTATTCTTCGCAATCGCGTCGAGTCCGAGTGAAGCTTCTTGCGTGAGATAGAACGTCTGTTGTTCGGCAGTGAGCCGCGCATAGGTCTTGTGGCGCGAAGGCGACACAGCAGTGTTCGGATAAACCGGGCCTTGCCCGTCCAGGAAGTTCTTGCGAAACGTCGAGAGCGTGCCCGAGTCATGCCAGTAAGGCCCGAAATCTTCGTAGGCGTCAGTGGCAAAGTAAAGTTTCTGGGGCTGCCACACGTGCAACCCTTCGGTCAGGTTCGACATGCCCGTACGGTTGCGCGGCGCGGCCACTTGTTCCGGAAACTGCGTTGGATCGCCCGCCAAGTCGAATGCCTCGACGGCCAGCACGCCCGATGCTTGATGGTCGCCATGGTTCTCACCGACAACACTCGCGGGAAGCCAGGTGATGACCACGTCAGGTCGCGTCAACCGTACCAGACGCACCACTTCATCGAGCATGCGACCATGGCCCCATACGTCAAGCGAGCGCAGTGGATCTTGTCCAGGGGTATCGTGGCCACCCAGGAACCAGACATTCTCGATGCCGAAATGCGCAAGCGCGCGGCGTGCTTCAATCACGCGCATCTGGCCCAATGCCGCACCGGCTTCATTGCCAACGGCATTGCCGCCACCATCCCCGTTGGTGCAGTAGATGACCGCGACGCGCTTATGATCGTCAATCGCGATCTTGGCGAGATACCCGCCGATGACAACGTCGTCGTCTGGATGCGCAACGACTAAGAGCACGTCGGCTTTATAACGAGGGTCTGGCAGCAGGACCTTAGCCGGTTCTTGCGCGGCGGCGATGATGCAGGCGAGAAACAATCCGAGTCGAAAGAACATGACTACGGCATTGTAAATCGCAGCAGGTCGAGGCTGAACGTCACGCGCATTGCTGTAGGGCGCTGCGGCTGCATCGGCCGGTAGATCGAGTGAAGCACATCGCTCACGGCGGCTTCGCCCAGATCGGCAGTGGTTGTGATGCGGCTTTGAGCGGCAAGTGTGAACAGCGGCGCAAAGGTCTGGACAGTGCGTTCAATGCGATCTTTGCCTTCACCACGCAGTTCAATCAGATCGTCCTTAGCAGGCAGTGCGATAACCAGTCGGCCGTCGGACGCAGAACGCGCTGGAACTCGGGCGGATTCATGCGCGCGGTGATCGAGAGCACCAGCGAGAACGCGCCGTTGGAATAAGGGATGAAGCGATCGGCATTCCCGACAATCCATTGGCAAGCCGGATAACGGCGCGCCGCAAGATCGATCGCAGGAATCGAGATATCGATGCCATGAGCCTCACACTTGCTGCGCGACTGAAGACCGCCGAGGTAGAAGCCATCGCCGCAACCGGCATCGAGGATGACCTCTTGTGGCGCGATGCTAGCGAACTCAGCGATGCCCTCGAGCAGTGGCGCTGTGACGCCAAGATCATGAAGCCGGCGTCGCGCCGCAACCGCAGCGTTGCTATCACCAGGCTGCTTCGACCGGCGCTCCTGCGGCTGCAGGAGATTGAGATACCCGCTACGCGCGATATCGAACGAGTGGCGGTTCGGGCAGACGTAACGGCGCTGTTCCAGAATAAGCGCCTGGCCGCAGTCGCGAACGGGACAGAGGAGCATCAGTGGAGACAGGGGGACTTCCTGAGTTCGCTTAAGTTCTAGCCCTGAACCAATTTCGTCTGCGAATGGGACAGCACTGCTCTGACGATTGCCAGAACCAGCAGCCGCCATCTAGGAACGTTTAACAGCAAGGCGCACTCGGATTACTGATGGAGCAATGGCAGAAGCGACGGCAAGAATTGCGTGAAAGTCTGCATCCAGCTGTCACTACAACCCCGTTCTCAGCTGAGGCGCGCGCGAGAATTTCGTTGTTCAGCAGCTTGAGACATCCCGATCTCACCTACATGGCTGCAGGCGATGCCTGTTTCGCGCAGAAGTCGCGCGGCATCGCGTGGAACGCCCTGGTCGCAAAATCAAGTGCCTCTCAGACGGCCTGTGTTTTCAGACCAGCTTGATGGTCGCAGCATGCCTCTCTCTGCAAGGCCGCGAACGAGCGTGCCTGTTGAATGTCATTCAGCCTCGATCATGGTAGTCCGAGCAGCTCCACACGGCTGGGTATACTGCTGCAACGGCTTCCAGGACGCGACGGGTTCGGTCAGGCGCATTCCGCCGCACCACAGCTGTCCGTTCGATCTGATTCGCATTCCACGTGCTGCGATCAAAACGTTGCATGAGTCTATCTATACCAACGGCTCAGTCAAGTCACGCCGCCTTACCCCGCGTAGCGCGCCAGTTTCTGAACGATCTCGCTCTTGGGCTGCGCGCCGACGATGCGATCGACCTCGCGGCCCCCTTTGAAAATCAGCAGCGCCGGGATGCTGCGTACGTTGAAGCGCGCGGATGTCATCGGGTTTTCATCGACGTTGAGCTTGCCTACGCGGATGCGGCCCGCCCATTCGGCGGCGAGTTCTTCAACGATCGGCGCGATCATCCGGCACGGGCCGCACCAGGGCGCCCACATGTCGACCAGCATCGGCAGTGGCGATGATTCTACTTCGGCCGCGAAGTTACTGTCGGTCACGGTGACGGGGCCGGCGGTTGCGGAGAGCGGAGCCTTGCATTTACCGCACACCGGCGTGAGCCCCTGTTGGAGCTTCGCGGCCGGCACACGGTTGTTGGCGCCACATGCGCCGCAACGGACGATTTGTGAATCTTGCATCACCGCCGCCGCTACTCTGATACCGGCTTGCCGTTAGTGTCGATCAGGTGCACTTCGCCCAGGTTCAACTCGCGAAGGCCTTTCTCAATCTTCGACCGGTCGCCCACGATTACCCACACCATCTGATCCGGATGCAACACCGACTTCGCCGCATCGTCAATGTCCGACGTCTTGAGCGCGCTCACTTTGCTGGCGAACGTGTCGTAGTAGTTGTCGGGCAAATTGTACTGGATCAGGTTGCTGATCGAGTTGCCGACCTGAGTCATCGTCTCCCGCGAGCCGGGCAACTCCAGTGTCTGGCTGGCCTTCGCAGCTTCCAGTTCAGGAGCGGCAACTGGCCGGGCGCTCACGATCTCGTGGATCTCCTTGTTCACTTCAACAAGCGACTCTTTGGTCTTGTCGGTCTGCACCGGCGCGTACAGAATAAACGGCCGCTGCGCGCGCGCCGCTATCAACACACTGCCTGCTCCATAGGAGTAATGTTTGTCTTCGCGAATGTTCATGTTCAGGCGGCCACTGAAATTTCCGCCGAGGACCACGTTCATCGTCTCGAGCGCGATATCGCCCGGCTGCGATTTGGGCGGTGCGACCAGGCCGGTCACGATGACCGATTGCTGCGCGCCAGGTTTATCGATCAAATAGACGCTCGATTTCGCCATAGGCGATACCGTGGCGATGTTCTTGGCCGGAACTGTACCGCGCTTCCAGCCGCCGAACGCGCGTTCCAGCTTAGGCGTGATCTCGGCCAACGTGGTGTCGCCCACGACGATGATGGTCGAGTTGTTCGGACGGTACCAGGCATCGTGGAACTTCACCAGATCCGCAGGCGTCATCTTCGCGACACTCGCCTCATCGCCTGAACCGGTGAGTGGAACGCCATACGCATGGCCGGGACCGAAGAGCAGCGCACCGAAGACACGTTGTGCGGCTTGAATCGGATTGGCTTTTTCCTGCTCGATCGCTGCGAGGCGTTGCTTCTGCAAACGTGAGAAATCAGCAGCGGGGAACGACGGGTTCAGAATCACATCGGCGAAAACATCCAGCGAAGCGTCGAGATTTCGCTTCAGCGTGGAGAGTGACACCGTCGACAAATCCAGATTCGACATGGCGCGCAACTGCGTTCCGAGCGAATCCACCTGTTCGGAAATCTGCAGCGCACTGCGGGTCTTCGTGCCGTAGGTCAGCATCGCGCTCGTCATACTCGCTGCACCGGAGACTGACGACTGGTCCGCTGCGAAACCCGCATCTGTCTTGAGCCAGACATTCACGACCGGGATCTCATGACGCTCGGCGAGTACAACCTTAAGCCCATTCGACAACGTCGTTCGCTGCAGCGTCGGCAGTTTCAATTGCGGCGCAGGACCGATCGGCGGCGGTGTGGTTCTCGTCATCGTAGAGGGTTGCGCCGTGTACGCAGGGAACGGGATTACTTCCAAAACGAACACACCGTCCGAGAGCCAATCGACTGCTGCCTTCTGCAACTGCGCGGTGGTCGCTTCCTGATGCCGCTTGAGCGACGTCCGGAACGCGTGCGAAGGATCGCCGGTGAACACTTCGCTCTGCGCAAGAATGTCCGATTTGCCGCCAAACCCGCCGACGCGATCAAGCCCGCGGATGAAGTCCGCGGTGTACTGCGTCTGCACACGCTGCAACTCTTGCGGCGTCGGGCCGTCCTTGAGGAAGCGCGCCAGCTCTTCATCGATGACCTTTTCAATCTTCGCCAGGTCCACACCGGGGCGCGCCGTGGCATCGATCCCGAACTGTCCTGCGATCTCGCGAGGATCAAGGCTTGCAGACACCTCTGTCGCGAGCTGCTCGTCGTAGACCAGTCGCTTATACAAACGTGAATTGCGGCCGCGCGCCAGAACATCGCTGACCAGATCGAGGTAATCGCCCGCTTCGGTGCCTGCGCCCGGGATGTTCCACACCTTGAAAATGCGCGCTTGCGGGACGCGGTCCAGCATCTTCATGCGATGCGTGCCGGTCATCTTCGCAACCCACTGTTCCTGATGCGCAACGGGCGGCCCTGAAGGGATGTCCCCAAAGTATTTCGTGACCTTCTCGCGCGCGGTTTTGACGTCGATGTCACCCGCCAGCACCAGCACTGTGTTCGCCGGACCATAGTTGGCGCGGAACCACTCTTTCACGTCTTCGAGCGACGCCGCGTTCAGATCTTCCATGGAGCCGATCACGTTCCATGAGTAAGGATGGTTCGCCGGGTACGTGTTCTGCAGGATCACCGTATCGACGGTGCCGTAGGGTTGGTTCTCGCCCTGGCGCTTTTCGTTCTGCACCACGCCGCGCTGCTGGTCAAGCGTCTTCTTGTCGAACGAGTTGATGAAGTGGCCCATGCGATCGGACTCGGCAAACAGAACATAGTCGAGCGCCGGCGTGGGCACGTTCTCGAAGTAGTTCGTGCGGTCCTGATTGGTGGTGCCGTTCAGATCGGTCGCGCCGATCTTCTCCATGCCTTGAATGTAAGAGCCCTTGTTGTTCTCGCTGCCCCCGAACATCAGGTGCTCGTAAAGATGCGCGAAGCCGGTCTTGCCGAACTTCTCGTTCTTCGATCCCACGTGATACCAGATGTTGACCGCAACGATCGGCGCTTTGTGATCTTCATGAACGATCACAGTAAGCCCATTGCTCAGCACAAATTTTTCGAACGGGATGTCGACAAGCGTAGGCTGTGCGCAAAGGGTGGCACAGACAACGCTGAGAACGAGCGCAGCAGGAATCAGTTTCATGGCGTGGTGCCTATTATCCCTTAGCTGCCGTGCTATAAGATACACGTATCCACCAGCCTTGAATCATGAGAACCCGCGCGTTCATTGACGGTGCGGCGTTTGCATACCTCAATCAAGCCATCGTCATCCTGACCGGGCTTTGGCTCACACCATTCTTACTACGTCGTCTTGGCCAAACGGATTACGGTGTCTGGCTGATCTGTTTGCAGGTGCTGGGCTACGCGATGCTGGCGGATTTCGGTACCGTAGCTCTGCTTCCGCGCGAAGTGGCGTTCGCGAGCGGCGAGTCCGACGAAGAGTTACAGAACTCCAGGCTGCGCGATCTGATGGGCCGCACCGTGCGCGTGGTGCTGGCGCAAACCGCAATCGTTGCGGTGCTGGCGGTGATCGCATCGGTCGCGCTGCGCTCGCGCGTGCCTGTTGAGTTCCGCGCGCCGTTGTTGCTGATGGCTGCTGGCTTTGTGCTCTTCTTCCCTTTGCGCATCTTTCCCGCGGCGCTCGAAGGCTTGCAGGACATGCGCACCACGGGCAAGCTACGCACGCTCGCGTGGGCGGTCGCGACGATTGCGATGGTGGCCGGTGTTCTGATGGGCGCACGCATCTATGCACTGGCGTTCGGTTGGATCGTCACGCAAGCCGGCTATGCGCTGGCCTGCTATTGGCGCTTGCGAATGTTGCGGCCCGAGCTGGCGCACATTCGAGATCTCAGCGGCTCGGCGCCTATGCGCTGGAGCGACACGTTGCGCGGCGGCTGGATCAGCGTGGGCCAGATTGCGCAACTTCTGATCAGCGGCACTGACCTGTTGATTGCAGGGCGTCTTTTCGGAGCGGCAGCCGTGGTGCGTTACAACTGCACCGGCAAGATGATTTCCGTGCTCTCGAACCAGCCGATGATTCTGATTCACGCGGCATTGCCAGGTCTAAGTCAAATGCGCGCGAATGAGTCGCGAGCGCGGCTGCTGACAGTCAGCACTGCGATGGGACAAGGTCTGCTCCTCATGGGCGGCGCAGTGGGTGTGATGGTGCTCTGTTTGAACCGGCCATTCATCACAGTGTGGGTGGGCGCGCGCTTCTATGCGGGCGCGGTGCTCACGTTGCTGTTCGTACTGAATACTGCGTTCCGGCAGATGGACTTGTGCTTCTCGGTCGCGCTGTTTGCCTTCGGTTATGAAAAGCCGCTGGCGTTGAAAGCGCTCGCCGATGGTGTATGCGGCATTGCCTTTGCCGTCCTGCTCGGGAGCCGCCTGGGATTGCCGGGCGTGGCCGCGGGCCTGCTGCTCAGCGCGCTTGCAGTTGCGCTGCCCGTGAATGTTTACTTCGTCGCGCGCGAGTGCAGCGTATCGCCCGCAGAGGTGTTGCGTCCGTATCTGCCATGGCTGTGGCGGTTTGCGCTCGGGGCCGCTGTGGCGTGGTGGATTGCGCGAGGTGCATGGATTATGAGTTGGCCGCACGCGTTCCTCGCAGCACTCACCGGTCGCTATTGTTTATGGCGGCCTGATGTACAGCTACGTGCTGCGCTCGGAGTTCTGGCCGTACCTTCAGCCGCTGCTTGCGCGTGCGCGGCGAGTTATTCCGGGCGCGGGAATCCGGGTGAAGACCTAAGGAATTCAGCGAGCGCGCGCAACGCTTTGCCGCGATGGCTGACCTGCATCTTCTCTGCCGGCGTCACCTGCGCGAACGTGCGGTTGTATTCGGGATAAAAGAACACCGGGTCGTAGCCGAAGCCGCCGTCGCCTTCAGGCATGGCCGTGATGGCCCCTTCCACTTCGCCGCGAAACGTGTTCAGCACAAAGTCGCCGCGAACCAGTGCAATGACGCAGACATAACGCGCTGTGCGTGATTCGATGCCGCGCAAATCCTGCAGCAGCCGCACCACATTCTGCTGATCGGTCGCACCTTCACCCGCATAGCGCGCCGAGTAAATTCCAGGTTTGCCGTTAATCGCATCCACAGCAAGTCCCGAGTCCTCCGCAAAGAGTACGCCGTCAACATGCTTGCCGTAGTAACTGGCTTTCAGGATGGCGTTCTCTTCAAACGTTGTACCGGTCTCTTCGGGCGCGGGCAGTTGCGGGTCCGGGAACGGCTCTAAATTCGGGATTACCTGACGGAATTCTCGCAGCTTACCGGTGTTGGTGGTCGCGCAGTAGAGCTTCATCCGATGGCGACGGCTGTGCGTTGGATCTCGACCAGATCCGCGATACCGGCGCGGCCCAGTTCGAGCAGGCGGGCGAGTAGAGCATCGTCGAACGGCTCATGCTCGGCCGTCGCTTGCAGTTCGATGAACTTGCCCTTGCCCGTCATCACGAGATTCATATCGACGTCGGCGCGCGAGTCTTCTTCGTAGCAGAGATCGAGCATGGGCTCGCCTTTGACGATGCCGATACTTGTCGCGGCCAGATAGTCCTTGAGCGGCGAACGCTTCAGGACGCCACCGTTCAGCATCGTGCGGAACGCGAGCGCCATCGCAACGAACGCGCCCGTTACCGCTGCCGTGCGCGTGCCGCCGTC
Organism: Bryobacterales bacterium; assembly: GCA_963792655.1. Taxonomy (GTDB): domain Bacteria; phylum Acidobacteriota; class Terriglobia; order Bryobacterales; family Bryobacteraceae; genus DOZZ01. The sequence continues at coordinate 604,497 of CAWBWU010000001.1, read as the reverse complement.
CGCCTGGATCACATCGCAATCGAGCGTCACGGTGCGCTCGCCGAGCAGTTGCATGTCGACTACGGCACGCAACGAACGTCCGATGAGCCGCTGAATCTCCTGCGTGCGTCCGGAGGGCTTGCCTTTATTCACCTCGCGCGCAGTTCGCGTCTGTGTGGCCCGCGGCAGCATGGAGTACTCCGCCGTCACCCAACCCTTGCCGCTGTTGCGCATAAATGCGGGCACGCTGTTTTCGACCGACGCCGCGCAAAGCACGCGCGTGTTGCCGACGGTAATCAACGCTGAGCCTTCGGCCGTTGCCAGGTAATTCGTTTCGATCTCTACCGCGCGTAACTGATCCGCGGTTCTGCCGTCAACTCGCATACTTCATCACTACCACCAACAGCACGGTGATGACGATGATCACGCCGATCACAATCACCAGGCACGGCACGCCGGGGCGCACCTGCGGCTTCGCTGCCTGCTTGGGACGAACTGGTTTAAACCTAGCCAATGGCGGCTACCTCAAGGAAAAAGTCATCGAGCGCGGCCAGCGATTCCTCGCTGGTGTCTTTGATGGTGAGTGCGATCACTTCGCGTCCGCGTCGCTCGAGCGCGGCCTTCGTCGCAAGAAACTGCGCGACATGGTAGTCGGGCTCGTAGTTGAGCGCCGGCATGCGCGTTGGGCGCGCACTAATGATCACGGTGGAGACGCAATGCCCGTGGCCGATGATCATCTCGTGATACGAATGGTTCATCGCTGGGCCTTCGTAGACATCTACTGGTATCTTCGCGCGAGTACGAAACAGATTGGTGGCCGCACGATCGAGCAGCGCACGAATCGCCTGCCCTTCCCGCGTGTAGCGCAGATCGCCGAAGTAAGTGAGCTCCGCATACCGCGCGCGGCTGCGGCTGAGACGTTTCGCATACTCGGCCGGGCTCAGGTTGAGGATGCCGCGCCAGTGCTGCGAATCCTTTTCGAGCTTGAGCCACGCAGCGGTCTTCATCGCGCTGCCCTTCTCCCGCGCCTCGGCGAAGATCTCTGAGGCAATCGTCTTGTAGAGTTCCACGCCAGGCTGCGTGACGAAATTCATGTCACGTAGGAACGCAATGCCGAACACTACGTAGTGGATGAACTGCATGTAGCGCGAGAGCGGCGCATCGCCATCGAACGTGACAATCGCCATCGGATAGCCCGCACGACGCAAGTCGGTGATCTTCTCGGCATCGGGATGGCTCTCGCGTTTGCGTTGAATCGCAAGGAACACACGCCGCTGATCGGGATTCGAAGCGCGGTGATAGTAGCGCTGCTTGACCCGCTCGCCGATGATCACCTTAATCCCCAGCTCTTCGCTTTTCCCCAGACTCTCTTCGATATCCTGTTTGGTCCAGAGCCCTGCCGCGGCCCACGTCTGCGGCAGTAACAGCGTCACCTGATCGCGATTTGCTTCGCCCTCCAGATGCAGGAACGCCGCAAGCTTGAACGCCGCTTCGATCTCGACATCGGAAAGGAACGTCCCGGCAATCCACTTCTGCAGGTCTGCATTCGCAAATGCCAGCGGATAGAGGCTGCCGCGAGTCAACGGCGAACTATGGCGGCCCGCCGTATTGTCGCCGTTATCGAGTTGCAGCGGGATGCGAGTGATGCCGCGCTCTTTTCCGAAATCATCCAGCAGCGAGCCCTCGAGCGTCAGGTAGTAGATGTTCGACGCGCTCGCGACTCCGCTCTGCTCATAAAGCAACGCGATCTTCTCAAGATTCACCAGCGGCTCGTACGAGGTCATGCCGAGCGCCATACCGAAGACCAGCGTGGCGCGCAAGATCTCCGGCATCGGCCAGCCGGATCTTGTTTGGATATCGTGCAGGATCGCTTTCAGCTTCGCGGGGTCGGTGGAGTCGAGCGCATAAAACACCGGGCCACCGCGCAGCAGACCTGCCGCGTGATACAGAATTTTGTCTTCGATCGAGCCGCCCATGCCGGCCCAAATCAGAAAACGCACCGCGACGCCTTGCTCGGCTTGCACGCGATCGCGAATCTGCTGCACCTCGTCCGCGATCTGCTGTGGCCACTCGGGATGCTGCGCCGCCTGCCAGCTCAGGTCAAAGACCCCGAGCGAGTTCTTGGTGACATGGCCATCGGCGCCTACTTCCATCCCGAGACGGATCAGCGGATCGCGTGCAGGGTCGAGAGAACTCAATCCATGCGAGCGCGCAAGGTCGCAGAGTGCCTTCAGGCGCGGCACAACTGATTCGTTCTCGAATCGTTCGAACGCGGTTTGCGTCAGCTCACGATGCGGATCATTGAGAATAGAGATTGAAAATGGCAAGGCTTGCGAACGTCCTGTATATCTTACTGTCTCTAGGCTGCGTGGTGTTCCTCGGCGGTTGTGCAGACGATGTGAAGACGCCGCCGGATCTGCCGCAGACAATTGCTCCCGACTGGCAGCTCGGCTCAGTGACGCCCGCCAGCATGGGTTCCGAGGCCGAACTGTTTCGTCAAGATGCCAAGGCCAGTTGGGTGGTGCTCTATCGCGGCAAGGACACTGCTTTCGTGCGCATTTACCGGCTGAAGAGCAGCGCCAGCGGGCTCGACCTGGTGCAGCGCTGGAAGCCGGCCCCGAACTCTGTCGTTTTCTACACTCCGCGTTATTTCGTGACGGTCGAGTGGCGCCTGAATGATCGCGAGGCGTTGCGCAGCCTGATCGCAAAACTCGAAGAAGTGCTCAAGCACTAGACTGAAAGATAATGCCCGCCAAGTCCGCCGACACCGTTTTCGGGTTCGCGTTTTGGGGACTCGCGGTTTCGGGATTTCTGTGCGCCGCGGGCTCGGCGCAACTGGACTGGCCCATTCTTTGGGTTTGCAGCGCACTGTTCGTCTCGCGCGCTGCGGCGCTTGCCGGATTACCCAGCGCGCGGCCTTCCGGCATGACGGCGGGCGCTGCGGCGGCAGCCATCGTCGCCCTGTGCATCTTTGAAGTGTGGCGCGGATTTCCGAGCCCCGCTACGGCAAGCCTCCCGTTCCTGCTGCTGCTGACCGCATGGCAAGTGTGGTCGGCGCGGCGCGGCCGCGATTATGCGTTCACAGCGGTGCTTGCTCTGCTGGAGATGGGGGCCGGCGCACTGCTCAGCTTGAACGCGAGCTTTCTCATCTGGCTCAGCTTGTTTCTGTTGTGCTCGATTGCAGCCCTGGCCAGCGGCGAAGTGCGTCGTAACCTGCATCGGCCGGTGCAGATTGCACAGACCGAGCGCGGTGCTCTCGGCTGGCGTGTAGCCGCGCTGGCGCTGGTGATCAGCACCGGCGTGCTCGCGATGACCGCCGTTTTGTTTTTCCTGCTGCCGCGCACGGCACGCGAGATCGCCGGTTTCATGCCGCTGAACGGCGTGCGGCTTTCGGGGTTCGGCAATCATATCGGGCTCGGCGCGATCGGACGCATCCAACGAGATCAGCGCGCCGTGATGCATGTCAAAGCCTATACGTCGACAATTCCTGCCGGCGTGAAGTGGCGCGGTGACGTGCTGAGCGACTTCGATGGACGAACCTGGTCGGAAGCCGCGGCAGAACGTTTCCCGCAGCGCGTCGATCGCGGCGCGGTCCCCGTTGCCGACGGATGGCAGCGGCGCCGGGTGGGCACGCGCAGTTTGTATCGCGTTGAGTTGGACGGCGCAGGCAGCCCGACTTTGTTCGTCGCGGGCACTCCGGAGTTTTTGAATGTCGGCAAAGAGCGGCTGTTCGAAAGCGCGGCGTCGACGTTCCGCATGGCGGGAAGTGATGGGCGTGCCGTGCACTATGAGGTCTCGGCGTTTCTGCACCCGACACCGGGCGCCCGAGAAGAGCCGCGCGCGTGGGACATCACGCCGGCCGAGCGTGCGCGCTGTTTGCGTTTGCCCGCCACCGATGCGCGCATCTTCAAACTGGCCGTTGCCGACACCGTGGGCGCGAGCACCGATGAAGAACGCGCGCGACTGCTCGAGCGGCACCTGCGCAGTGACTACGGCTACACGTTAGAGTTGCCGGCTGTAGAGCCGCGCGACCCGGTTGCGTACTTCCTGTTCGAGCGGCGGGAAGGACATTGCGAATATTTCGCCGCGGCCATGACGGTGATGCTGCGAACGCTGGGCATCCCCGCCCGCGTTGTAGATGGCTTTCAGAGCGGAACCTACAACCCGTACTCCGGGCAGCTTGTGATTCGAGCCTCCGATGCTCACGCCTGGGTGGAGGCATTTCTTGACGGTAAGGGTTGGACGACGTTCGATCCAACGCCTTACGGACAGGCGGAGGACGAAAGCGCGTGGAGCGCGAAGCTGCGTCTGTGGATCGATGCGGCGAACACGTATTGGGGCGAATGGGTGCTGGGTTATGACATCGCGCGGCAGCTCCGCGTGGCCGGCGATTTGAACGGCAGCGTCGCGCATTCGGTGAAAAGCGTCTTCGGCGGGGCGCGGGAGTGGGTGAAGCAGCCGTGGAAATCCGGCGCACCCGTGCCGTGGTGGACCGCTGGCGTGCTTGGCTTGCTGGTCTGTCTCGGTTCGTCTTTGGCGCTGGCGAAGTGTACTTCGCTTCGGAAGCACGGCGGCGCGCAGCGAACCCTCGCGGCTCTATCACCAGATGCTGAAAGCGATGCAGCGGCGCGGTCTGAGTAAGCCCGACTGGAGTACGCCCGATGAATTCGCCGCCTCCGTCCGCGAGACGCCGTGGGGCACGCTGGTCGGCGACTTCACTCAGGAGTATCAGTCCGTGCGCTTTGGCGGCGCGGCCTCGACACAACGTCTGCGTCAGTTGCTGGGCAGCCTCGAGATGCGTTAGGCAGGCGGCGGCGCATCGGGGGCCGGCAGATCAACCGCCAGCGATTCCGCCACCTGCTCGCGATCGCTGCGCACGGTCAGCCGTAATAACAAGTGCTGGCCCTTGGCGGGCAATACGAAGAGACCAGTGTGAATTTGCGCTTCGGTCAAATCGTGCGTGGTCGGGTTGCCTTCGTCTGAGATCCAAAGCGTCGCGCCCGTAGCCCGCATCACCACGGGCGAATTGGTATCCCACTTGAGCGTCACCAGGCTGCCTTCAGGAGTAGCGGCGAACGCAAGCCGTGACCCGCTGCGCAGCGTCTGCTGCTGAGTGCCGAAACCCGCGCCGGCCGGGATCTGACGATGCAGCCAAAGGCCGCCCCCTGCTCCCAAACCCACCGCGCCAGCCATCAGGAGCATCCAATTTCTCGCTGTGTTGTCCCGCGGCGGCGGAGGCGCGACCGGTTGCGGCGCAGGCTGCGGGACGGCAATGCGCCGGGCAACGCTCAGCGGCGCGGACAACTCTGCCTGCTGACTCCCGCCCAAAGCCGCGCGATCCAGTGCGAACTCCACGTTCGGCGTGGTTTCGGGATCGAAGCGTTCCTCGAAAAAGATGGCGCACTGATTCGGCCGCGTCGTGAAAGGCCGGATCAGGCAGAACAGCGCCGGCGAGTGACGGTCGCATAGCTCAAGGTCATCCCGGCTGAGCGAGAGCGCCTTGCGCGTGTGCGTCCGGAAGAAGCCCATCGCAGGATCGTGCAGAGCATCGGCTTCGGCTGCATCCAATGTCCATGACGCCTGGCCAGCGCGGCCGGCGATGGCCGTCGCATCGTGAATGTACAGCGTGTCCTGCTGACGCTCGATGCGCAGTACGCCACCCATTTCGGCGTGGCGAATTTGTGAACGCCGCGCAAACTCGGCTATCGCTGCATTGAGTGAATCGATCAGGCTGAACGGAAATGAGATGGTGAGATTTGCGCCCGGTACGGCAATGCGCGCGCTATCGGAAACATCCATCGCCTCGGCCGTCTAGCCACCGCCGACGAAGGTGACGATCTCCAGAGTCCAGCCGTCTTCGATCTGCGTCGATGCCCAGGAGTGGCGCTTCAGAATCTTGCGATTGCATTCGACGGCCACGCGGTCTTCAGGCAATTGAAGGCTGCGCAGCAGCGTTTCGATGGTCGTCCCCGGAGTAATTTCGCGCCTCTCTCCGTTCAGTTGCGCATAGATGGGGACGGTAGACATGAGCGGATAGATTACATCAGGCGTACGCGCTTCAGTTGACACCCGATTTTCCTGACCATTATATTCGAGCTTAGAGCCTCACTAACTCCCTTACAATCAAAACTGATGCCAACCAGCGCCGCCCAAGTCTATTTCCCTGTCTTATTGCAAATTCTGATTGCAGTGGCAGTGGCGGGCGCAATGGTCGGCGGTTCGTTTCTGTTGGGCAAGCGAGTGCGCAATCGCGTGAAGGACACGCCCTACGAATCGGGCATGACGCCGACCGGCGATGCGCGCGAGCGGTTCAGCGTGAAGTTTTACCTGGTGGCGATGTTGTTCATCGTGTTCGACATTGAAGCCATCTTTCTTTACCCGTGGGTTGTTGTCTATCGCGATTTGAAAATGCTTGGCTTTGTCGAAATGCTGTTGTTCGTTGTTTTGGTCTTTGCAGGTTTTTTCTACATCTGGAAAAAAGGTGTACTGAACTGGGCGGGCGAAGAACCGGTGGACGACCAGGACAAAGACGCGGTGAGAATTCTCAGCAGGGACCGGCATGCTGCCTGAGCATCTGAAAGAGCAACCCGTCGCGGTAGCGCTGGCCGCATTTGAAGAAGGCGCGATTACCGACGGCAAGATCGATCGTGGTGAATTGACGCTCTACATCGATGCCGCGCGCATCGTCTCGGCTTGCGGTTTCCTGAAGCACGAACAGGACTTCGTTCGCCTCAGCACCGTCACCGCCCTTGACTGGTATCCAAGCGAACCGCGCTTCGAAGTTGTTTATCATCTGCACTCGATCACGCGCAAACAGCGCGTCCGGTTGAAGTGCAAGCTGAGCGGCAAGTCCCCGATCATCGACTCTGTCTGCTCAGTGTGGCGCTCCGCGAACTGGTACGAGCGCGAAGTGTTCGACCTGTTCGGCATCCAGTTCACGAACCACCCGAACTTGAAGCGCATCATGCTGCCCGAAGACTGGACGGGGCATCCGCTGCGCAAAGACTACCCGATCCTGGGGCCGCGAGTTTAACGAACGCCATGCCTGAAGCTTCCGGAGTTTTCACCGAAGAAACAGTCACGCCCACCGGCGGACGGCGCATGACCCTCAACATGGGTCCGCAGCATCCGTCCACGCACGGCGTGCTGCGCTTGTTGCTCGAACTCGATGGCGAGACGGTGATGCGCGCCGAGCCGGATATCGGCTACTTGCACACCGGCATCGAGAAAGAGTTTGAGGTCAAGACGTACCAGCAGGCTGTCACGCTGACGGACCGCATCGACTACCTCGCGCCGCTCTCGAACAATCTCTGCTACTGCCTTGCGGCGGAGAAGCTGCTGGGTTTGGAAATTCCGCCGATGGCGCAGTGGATGCGCGTGATGCTGGTCGAGCTCACGCGTCTCAACAGCCATCTGGTGTGGCTGGGTACGCACGCCATCGATATCGGCGCGATGAGCGTGTTCCTCTATTGTTTCCGCGAGCGCGAAGACATTCTGCGCATCTTCGAAATGTTCAGCGGTCAGCGCATGATGACCAGCTACATCCGCATCGGCGGGCTCGCGCTTGAACCGCCGCGCGGCTGGCAGGCGCGCGTGAAGAAGTTCATCGACGCGTTCCCCTCGAACGTCGACGAATACGAAGAGCTGCTCACCAATAACCGGATCTGGATCGGCCGCACCAAGGGCGTGGGGCATATCTCGATCGAAGACATGCTCGACATGGGTGTGACCGGCCCGATCGTTCGCGCGGCTGGAATCCCGCTGGGATGCGCGCAAAGACGAGCCGTATTCGAGCTACGAGAAGTTCGACTTCAATGTGCCGACGCGTACCGAGAACGATGTCTACGCGCGTTACCTGGTGCGCGTGGCCGAAATGCGCGAGAGCGCAAAGATCATCAGGCAGGCACTCGAAGGAATGCCCTCGGGCGCCTGGCAGGCGGACGCTCCGCATGTGGTTTACCCCAGCGCGAGAAGATGAAGACGGAGATGGAAGCGCTGATCTATCACTTCAAGATCGTGACCGAGGGTTTCCGTGTGCCGGAGGGCGAGGTCTATCAGGTGATTGAATCGCCGCGCGGTGAGCTGGGCTATTACATGGTGAGTGACGGCACCACCAAACCCTATCGCGTTCATATCCACGGACCGAGCTTCGGTAACCTGCAGGCCGTGCCGCCCATGGTGGAAGGCCGGTTATTGGCCGATACTATCGCCTCGATCGGCAGCATGGATTTCGTATTGGGAGATTCCGATCGCTAGATGACCTTCTCTCCCGAAACAGAAGCGCGCTTTGAGAAGATACTCGCGTCGTACCCGCCTGAGCGCAAACGCTCGGCCATCATTCCGATGCTGATGTATGGCCAGGATGAAGTCGGTTCGGTCACTCCAGAGTTAGTCGAAGAAGTCGCGCGCCGCACCGGTGCGTCGCCGCTGCAGATCGATGAAGTGGTGACGTACTACTCGATGCTTCACAAGAAGCCGCTCGGTAAGCACCACGTGCAGATCTGCACCAACGTGAGCTGCCTGCTGGTGGGCGGCGAAGCGCTGTGGGAACGCGCCTGCAAAAAGCTGAACATCGGGCACCGCGAAGTGACGCCGGATGGCCTGATCTCGCTCGAAGAAGTCGAGTGCATCGGCGCCTGTTCCTGGGCGCCGGCGTTGCAGATCAACTACGATTTTCATCACAAAGTAACACCCGAGACACTCGATACGCTGATCGACGGTCTGAGGAAAACAAGCTAGTGCCGTACAACCCACCGCATCCTCTCGAGACCCGCATCCTGACGCGCCGGTTCGGCCTTGAGAACTCGCAGTCGCTCAAGACGTATCTCGCGAACGAAGGCTACGTCGCGCTCGAAAAAGCGCTCACGATGGGCCCCGACGACGTGGTCAACGAGATCAAAGCATCGGGTCTGCGCGGCCGCGGGGGCGCCGGCTTTCCGACCGGCATGAAGTGGAGCTTCCTCGCGCGCAATTCGCCCAAGCCGAAGTACATCATGGTGAACGCGGACGAGAGCGAGCCGGGCACGTGCAAAGACCGGCTGCTGCTGGAGTACGATCCGCACCAGGTGATCGAAGGCGTGCTGATCGCAGGCCGCGCGGCCACTTCGAATCGCGGATGGATTTACATTCGCGGCGAGTACCGCTACCTGATCGACATCATGGACCGCGCGATTGCCGAAGCTTACGAGAACGGCTATCTGGGCAAGAACATTCGCGGTTCCGGTTGGGATTTTGATCTCTCCACGCACACTGGCGCAGGCGCTTATGAGTGCGGTGAAGAATCGGCGCTGATGGAATCGTTTGAAGGCAAGCGCGGGGTGCCGCGCATTCGTCCGCCGTTCCCAGCAGTGGCGGGCGTTTATCAGTGCCCGACTATTTTGAACAACGTCGAAACCTATGCGCACACGCCGGCTATCTTGCGCATGGGCGGTGCGGCTTGGGCTGCATTAGGTTCCCCGAAAAATGGCGGCACGCGCATGTTCTGCCTGTCGGGGCACGTCAACAACCCCGGCGTGTATGAACTGCCTATGGGTTTCCCGTTGATGCGGTTGATCAACGAAATCGGCGGCGGCATTCGCGGCGGCAAGAAATTGAAAGCCGTGATTCCGGGTGGCTCTTCGTGCCCGATCCTCAAAGCCGAAGAGTGCGACATCAATATGGATTTCGACTCGCTCGCGGCTGCGAAGTCGATGCTGGGCTCGGGCGGCGTAATCGTCATGGACGAAGACACGTCGATGGTGAAGCTGTTGTTGCGAATCATCCGCTTCTACGCGCATGAGAGTTGCGGATGGTGCATCCCGTGCCGCGAAGGCACCACGTGGCTGCGCAAGATTCTGGTGCGCATCAATGACGGCATGGGCCAGCAAAGCGACATCCCGCTCATCGGTGATCTGGCAAAGAACATGTTCGGCCGCACATTCTGTCCGCTCGGCGATGCGGCGGCGATGCCGACCACCGCGATCATCGAAAAATTCCGTGGTGAGTTCGAAGAGTACATCGGCAAGACGGCTCCGGTTGCGGAGCTGGTGAACATCTAAAAACATCAATGGCTGATCCAGTAAACCTGACGATCGATGGCAGAGCAGTGCAGGCCGCGCCTGGCACGCTGCTGATCGAGGCGGCGCGCCAGAACGGGATCGAGATCCCGGCCTTCTGCTACTACGAAGGCTACTCGCTGCAGGCTGCCTGCCGCATGTGCCTCGTCGAGATCGAGAAGGCGCCGAAGATGCAGGCTGCTTGCACCACGCCTGTGGCGGAAGGCATGATCGTGCGCACCGAAACTCGCGCAGGTTGCAGCTACGCGCAAGTCCACGCTCGAATTTCTGTTGACGAACCATCCGCTCGATTGCCCGGTGTGCGACAAAGGCGGCGAGTGCGAACTGCAGGACATGGTGTTCCGCTACGGCGCGGGCGAGAGCCGTTTCACTGAAGCCAAGCTGCATCGCGATGAGCAGCAGTGGTCGCCCGTGGTGTTCTACGATGCGCCGCGCTGCATTCTGTGTTTCCGCTGCGTGCGAGTTTGCAACGAAGGCATGGGCGTCGGCGCTTTAGGCATCGTGAATCGCGGCGCGGTCTCTGAAATCGCGCCGAACAAAGAAGACCATCTGGAGTGCGACGAGTGCGGTATGTGCATCGACATCTGCCCCGTCGGCGCGCTCACCAGCGGACCTTACCGTTACAAGACGCGGCCCTGGGAGATGGAACACGTCGGCACCATCTGCACCCATTGTTCGAACGGCTGCAAGACGACTCTTGGCGTTCGCAACGACGTCATCACGCGCGGCAACAATCGCGATCGTTCCGGCATCAACGGCGAGTTCCTTTGTGTGAAGGGCCGCTATGGATTCGATTTCACCAATCACCCCGAACGCTTGCAAGCACCGCTGATCCGCGTTAACGGTCAGTTGCAGGAAGCTTCCTGGTCTGAGGCGCTGAGCGTCGTCGCGAAGAAGTTTGCGGAAGTGAAAGCAGCGGGCGGACAGTTCGGCGTCATCGGCTCGAACCGGACCACCAACGAAGAGAACTACTATCTGCAGAAGTTCGCACGGCAGGCTCTGGGCACCGCGAACATCGATCATCACCGCACGGGCGATGTGGTTACGCTGCTCGACAGCTTGTCAGGGAAGACGGGCAAGCTCGCGACCACGGACGATTTTGACAAATCGAAGGCCGTCCTGATCGTCGGCGCCGACCTCTCGCTTGAACAGCCGCTGCTTGCTTTTCAGATTCGTGCGAACGTGCGCCACCATGCGGCTCATGTCTACACCGTGACTGCAAACGCAGTCCGTGAAGACAAGATCGCCACGAAGTCAGTGCGCGCCGTTCGGGGCAGCGAAGTCGAAGCGCTCGGTGATGTGCGCGCGAGCCTGGCAACCGAATCCGAGCTCTTGATCGTGTTCGGCGATTCAGTCAAAGGCGATGCGCTACGCAAGCTGGTGGAGTTCGGCGAGTCGCTCGGGTTCCCGGTCAAGTACTGCGCGCTGTTGGATTATTCAAACTCTCGCGGCGCACTCGACATGGGCTTGCACCCCGATCTGTTACCCGGCTTCGAGTCCGCGGCTGCCAAGGGGTTGAGCGTCGAGCAAATGCTCGGTGCGGATCTGGCGGCGTTATGGATTGTCGGCGCGAATCCGCTGGAGCAACGCCAACTTACCGGCAAGCCCTTCGTCGTCGTGCAGGACCTGTTTCTTACGGCAACCGCGAAGCAAGCGGATGTGGTGCTGCCCGCCGCTTCGGCGTATGAGAAGAACGGCACCGTGACCAACGTCTGCGGCGAAGTGCAGAAGCTGAAAAAAGCTATCAGCATCATGGGGACGAAGCCTGACCTCGAAATCATCGGCCTCATCGCTCGCGAGATGGGGCTCGCCGCAACCGTCGGCCCCTGGGTCTCGGACAAAGTCTTTGAAGAGATCCGCGCCAAGGTTCACGGCTACGGTGTGTCGCTCCCGGTGCTGACAACTGGCGGCGCGGCGATGACCATGCCGGTCAACGGCCGGATCGCTATCGAAAATCATCCCGAGTGGATTCAGTCATCGCACGACAACCTGTTCACCTCGGGCACGCTGGGGCACTATTGTAAAATACTGGATTCCGTCATCGAGAAGGATCTCGTCCGCTCCTAAATGGAATTCCTGATTATCAGCATTATCAAGGCCGCGATTGTCGCCGGCGCGCTGCTGACTACGCTTGCGTACCTGCAATGGATCGAGCGCAAGGTGATCGCACACGTGCAGGTGCGCATCGGTCCCTCGCGCGTTGGTCCGCATGGTTTACTGCAACCGCTGGCAGACGTGATCAAGCTCTTCACCAAGGAAGATCTTTCACCCTCTTACGTCAACACGTTCTTTTACTTCCTCGCGCCGTTTCTTGCGGTCTCGATGGCGCTCGTCTCTATTTGCGTGATTCCGTTCGGCGGGCAGGTCACGATCTTCGGACATCAAACGTGGATGCAGTTGACCGATCTGAACGTCGGCATCCTGCTGCCGCTCGCGATCAGTTCGCTCGGCGTCTACGGTATTGCGCTCGCGGGTTGGTCTTCAAACAACAAGTACAGTTTGCTCGGCGGGCTGCGCAGTTCCGCGCAGATGATCAGCTATGAATTGCCGTTGAGTCTCGCGATCGCCGCGCCGTTGTTGCTCGCCGGCACGTTGAGCCTGCGTCAAATTGTCGAGAACCAGGGCGGCTTCGCGTTTGGCTTTTTCCCGCGCTGGAACATTGTGCAGGGCCCGTTCCCGCAGATCTTCAGCTTCATCATCTTTCTGATTGCCGCATTCGCTGAAACGAATCGCGTACCGTTCGATCTGCCTGAGGCGGAGAACGAGCTGGTTGCCGGCTTTCATACCGAATACAGCAGCATGAAGTTCGCGTCGTTCTTCATGGCCGAGTACGCCAACATGGTGACCATCACGGCCGTGACCACAACGCTTTTCCTCGGTGGATGGCAGCCGCTGTTCCCGGTGCAGTATGGTTCGAACCTGGTGCCGGTTGTTCTGCTCGCGTTGATCGGCTTGATCGCGATCTTCCACGGCATCAACCCCGCGCGGCCGCTCGATCGCATCACGTTGCCGATCGTTGGCCTGGTCTGTTTCGGGTTGGCCGTATTGTTCCTCGTGCCCCTGTTGCAGCCGGTGTTGATCCCACTGTTCTGGTTTGTGGCAAAGACGGGCTTTCTGCTCTTCGTATTCATCTGGGTGCGCGCGACGCTGCCCCGTTTCCGTTACGACCAGTTGATGAGCTTCGCGTGGAAGTTTCTGTTCCCTGCCGCGCTGTTGAATCTGCTGATAACCGCCTTCGTGATTGCGCTGACTTAAGCCATGGACCTGATCTTCTTTCTCATCTTCGCGATCATGGCCGTCGCCTGTGCGATCAACGTCGTCGTGCAGACACATCCGATCTCAAGCGCACTGTCGCTGATCGGTGTGATGGGCTCACTCGCGATTCTCTATCTGCTGCTTGGTGCTGAGTTCATTGCCATGGCGCAGATCATCGTCTACGCGGGAGCGATCATGGTGCTGTTCGTGTTCGTCATCATGCTGCTGAATACCGGCGCGGAGACGCACGAAGGCGTCTCGCTCTCGGCCAAAATTCTGGGCATTCCGTCCGTGCTGGCGTTCGCCGCCATTATGTCTTTCCTGGTGCTGCGGCATTTCAGCGGCGCGGTGCCCGTGATGTTCGGACACTACACCGGCGGGTCTGCGCAGAACATTGGCCGCGCGCTGTTCACGTCCTACCTGCTGCCTTTTGAAATCATCTCGGTTCTGATTCTGATCGCCATCCTGGGCGCTGTGGTTTTGGCGCGCAAGGAGATCGACTGATGGGCAACGGCGTGCCGCTGAGCTGGTACCTGATCCTCAGCGTGATTCTGTTTTCGCTCGGCATCTGCGGGTTTCTGTTTCGCCGCAACATCATTACTATCTTCATGTCGATTGAGCTGATGCTCAACGCCGTGAACCTGAGCTTTGTCGCCTTTGCCTATCACCTGCGTCAGGTCAACGGCCATCTGTTCACGTTCTTCGTGATGGTGGTCGCGGCCGCGGAAGCAGCGGTGGGCCTGGCCATTATCCTGACCGTCTATAAGAATCGCGGCACACTGAACATCGATCAGGTCAGCTCGATGAAAAATTGACATGCTGAACCTCTGGTTGATCCCCGCCCTGCCCTTCGCGGGTTTTCTTATCAATGGACTCTTCGGCCGTAAGCTGCCGAAGGTGCTGGTGAACGTCATTGGCATCGGCAGTGTGCTCGCGGCTTTCGCCTGGGTGCTGCGCGTATGGTCGATGAGCGCGGCAGTCGATGCCGGCTCGGTCGAACACTACTTCAATTGGATCAGCGCCGGACCATTTCAAGTTGGCGTCGATTTCGGAGTCGATCGCCTCACCGCGATCATGCTGCTGGTCATCACCGGGGTGGGATCGCTGATCCACATCTACTCGGCCGGCTACATGGCTCACGAAGAAGGCTACTCGCGCTTCTTTGCGTACCTGAATCTGTTCATGTTCTTCATGCTCACGCTGGTGCTGGCGCGCAACTTCCTGTTGCTGTTCGTCGGCTGGGAAGGCGTTGGGCTGTGTAGTTATCTGCTGATCGGGTTCACCTTCACGCGCAAGAGCGCAACCGATGCGGGCAACAAAGCGTTCATCGTGAACCGCATTGGCGACTTCGGCTTTTTGCTCGCGATGTTCCTGATGGTGAACGCCTTTGGTTCGCTCGACTTCGCAAAAGTCTTCAGTGCCGCCCCAGGTGCACCCGCGAATACGCTGACTACGATCGCGCTGTTATTGCTGCTTGGCGCATGCGGTAAGTCGGCACAGTTTCCGCTCTATGTGTGGCTGCCCGATGCGATGGAAGGTCCTACTCCCGTGTCGGCTCTCATCCATGCCGCGACCATGGTGACGGCTGGAGTCTACCTGATTGCCCGAGCCTCGGTGATCTTTGTGCACGCGCCCGCCGCGATGGAAGTCGTCGCGGTGATCGGGCTCTTCACTCTCGTATTTGCCGCGACCATCGGTCTGGCACAGAACGATATTAAAAAAGTTTTCGCGTACTCCACCGTCTCGCAGCTCGGCTATATGTTTCTGGCCGCAGGCGTGGGCGCGTTCTCGGCGGGTATTTATCATCTGGTGACGCATGCATTCTTCAAAGCGCTCTTGTTTCTTGGAGCCGGAAGCGTGATTCATGCGTGTGCGGGCGAACAGGATATGCGCCAGATGGGCGGATTGCGCCGTAAGACACCGATCACTTTCGTGACCTTGCTTTGCGCCGGTCTGGCCATCGCGGGCTTTCCCTTCTTGTCGGGTTTCTACAGTAAAGACGCGATCCTGATCGCCGCATATCATCACGCACCCTGGATGTACGCGCTCGGCGTCATCACCGCGGGCATGACCGCGTTCTATGTGTTCCGCGCCATCTTCATGACGTTCTTCGGCGAGTATCGCGGCACCGCGCATCCTCACGAATCGCCGCTGTCGATGACGGGACCGCTGATGATTCTGGCCATCCTCTCGGTCGTGGGCGGCTACGTCTTCAATGTGCCGCAGTATCTGAACGCAATGTTCCCGGTGGGCGAAGAGCGAGAAAACATGATGCTGATGGCGATCTCCGTCGCGGCGGGGCTGCTCGGCATTCTGCTGGCGTTCGTCATGTATGTCGCGCGCCCGCAGTCGGCCAATTCTGTTGCGCGTGCGCTCGGGCCGCTACACACGCTGGTCGAGAACAAATACTACGTGGATGAAGTTTACTCGGCTGCCGTAGTGCGGCCGGTGGTGCAGGGCTCGCGGTGGATTCTGTGGCGCGGCATCGATCAGAGCGTAATCGGAAATATTGTTGATGGCGTAGGTTCTCAGGTGCGCAGCTTCGGCGGCGTCTTGAAAAACCTGCAATCGGGCAGTGTGCGCAGTTATGCGAGCTGGGTGGTATTTGGGAGCGTGCTGTTGTTGGTAGCGATGACGTTCATGCGAGAGGCGGGCACGCGTTGAACCTGCTGAACCTGTTGTTGTTGTTGCCGCTCGCGGGCTTTGTGGCCGCGCTGCTACTTCCTAAATCGAAGCCCAATGTGGCGCATGGCTTTGCGCTGACCATCTCGCTCGCGGCGCTCGCGCTGGCGGCTGCGATCGCGTTCCAGTTCAACGCGGCAGGTACGCGTCAGTTCGAAACCGATCTGTTGTGGGTCGCTTCTCCCAACGTGCACTATCACGTGGCGCTCGATGGCATCAACCTGTGGTTAGTCGTATTGACCGCGCTGCTCACACCGGTGGGCATCGCACTCTCCGCGCGGCAGATCAAAACGCGCGCGAATGAATTTTACGCGCTGATTCTGCTGCTGGAGTTCGGACTGATCGGCGTCTTCTCCGCGTTCGATATTTTTCTGTTCTACGTTTTCTTCGAAGTCACGCTGGTGCCGATGTACCTGATGGTCGGCGTGTGGGGCGGCGAGCGGCGCGTTCAGTCCGCGATCAAGTTCTTCCTGTATACGCTGACGGGCTCATTGTTGATGCTCGCAGGCTTGGCCTATCTCTATACGCGCGCCGGCACACTCGACTATCCAGCAGTGCTCGACATGATCGGCAGCGGACGCTTGTCGTTCTCGGCCAATGAAGAGTTGCTGCTGTTCCTGGCTTTCTTCGCCGCATTCGCAGTGAAGATACCGTTGTTCCCGCTGCATAGCTGGCTGCCCGAAACTTACACGCAAGCGCCGCCTGCCGCAACGATGTTCCTCTCCGCCTTGATGGTGAAAATGGGCGCGCTTGGCGTGATTCGTTTTTGTCTGCCGCTGTTTCCCAATGCTTCGCGGCAATGCGCGTCCTGGATATTGGTCCTGGCGGTGATCGGAATTTTGTATGGCGCGCTGCTCGCGTTGATCCAGCCTAACTTCAAGACACTGATTGCGTATTCCTCGTTGAGCCATCTCGGCTTCGTAGTGCTCGGTATCTTTTCGTTCACGCAGCTCGGGCTCGATGGCGCGGTGTATCAGATGATCAATCACGGCATCTCGACCGGCGCGCTGTTCGTCATGGCCGGCATGCTGGAAGAACGGCGCGGATCGCAGGAGATCACGGCGTTCGGCGGCATTGCACGCGTAGCGCCCTGGCTCTCTGCCGCATTCCTGATTGCCTCGCTCGCCAGCATGGGCCTTCCCAGCTTGAACAATTTCGTGGGTGAATATTTAGTGCTGCAGGGCGCTGCAACGGCCCACTTCCGCCTGGCTGTGTTCGCGACCATCGGCGTGATCCTCTCCGCCGCTTATATGTTGTGGATGTACCAGCGCGTGTTCTTCGGGCCCGCGAACGACCAGACACAAGGCTTCGCAGATCTGCGGCCGCGCGAGTGGATGCTCGTGACGCCGCTCGTGCTGCTGATGTGCATTCTGGGCGTTTACACCGCGCCCGTGTTGAATCCGATCGCCGCTACGGCGCAGCGCCTGCTCGATCAGAGCAACAGCAGCATCCCGTTGCACGTTCAAGCTTCGCCTGTACAGGCAGCGCCGATGGAGTTGCACGATGGGCGCTAACATGTGGCCCGACCCCGCGGACATGATCCGGTTCCTGCCGGAGACGATCCTGAGTGCCGCCGGAACGTTATTGATGGTGGTGGATGCGGTCGCGCGCGGGCGGTGGCGGCATCTATTCGGAACGCTTTCGCTGCTATCGATCTTTGCGGCGATCGCCGCTTCGGTATACGCGGGGTTCTATCCGGGGGACGCGTTCTCGAAGCTGCTGGTGGTGGACGGCTTCTCTACATTCTTCCGCGTGCTGGTGTTGGCGGTTGGCGTATTTACGGTGTTCGCGTCGTATCGTTTTCTCGATCGCGAGCGCGCCGATGCAGGCGAGTATCACGCGTTGATTCTGTTCTCGCTCGTCGGGCAGTGTCTGATGGCGGGCGCCGCGGATCTGATCATGATCTTCATCGGCCTCGAGATCTCTTCCATCGCCTCGTACGTGCTGGCCGGCTACTTGCGCGATGACAAGCGCGCGAACGAAGCAGCCATCAAATACTTTCTGCTCGGCTCGTTCGCGACAGCCTTTCTGCTCTATGGCGTCGCGCTGGTCTACGGCATCACAGGCTCGACCAATCTGGCGGCGGTGCACAATGCAATTGGCGCGCGCGGCGACGCCTCTGGGTTACTCATCGGTGCAGCGGCCGCGTTGATCTTCGTCGGCCTGGCCTTCAAAGTATCGGGTGCACCGTTTCAAGTCTGGGCGCCGGATGTCTATCAGGGCGCACCGTCACCCATTTCGGCATTCTTGTCGGCAGGTCCGAAGGCCGCTGCGTTCGCAATCTTTTTGCGCGTGTTTCTCACTGCATTTATTGGGCTGGGCGCCGATTGGGGTCCGCTGGTGTGGGTTTCGGCGCTGCTCTCGATGACCATCGGCAACTTTGCGGCTTTGTGGCAAGCGAACGTGAAACGCATGCTCGGCTACAGCTCCGTGGCACACGCCGGTTATGTTCTGGTGGCGCTGGCATCGCAATCGAGCACGGGCGTGGCTGCGGCGATGTTCTACCTCGCTGCCTACGCGTGCATGAACGCCGGCGCGTTTGCCGCCGTCGCGCACTTATCAGGCCGGGGCGAGCGCTTCGTCAAAATCGAAGATTTCTCAGGGCTGGCTCAGAAGCAGCCGCTCACGGCGGGCATGCTCTCGATCTTTCTGCTGTCGCTCGCAGGCGTGCCGCTTACAGGCGGCTTCTTCGGCAAGTTCTATATCTTCCAGGCGGCAATGCAGGCGCACCTCGGCTGGCTGGTGGTGCTGGGCGTTCTGAACAGCGCCGTGGCCGCGTTCTACTACCTGCGCATCATCGCCGCGATGTACATGAAACAGCCGGGTGAAGCGGTGGACGCGCTGCCACCGCTGTCGTTCTCAGTCGTTGCCGCATTGGTTCTGCCTGCGCTCGGCACGCTGGTGCTGGGCATCTTTCCGGGTGCAGTGTTGAACTTCGCGAATCAGTCGTCGCATTTGCTGCGGTAGGAATTAAGGATTGTGTTCGAGTATCTGCAACTGACGCAGGTCTGTGTTCCACAGCAGTAACGTATATTTGCCCTCCTGCCGCAAATGCACGCCTTCGGGCGACTCCCACCAGTAAGACTGCAGGTCGGGCTTGTGGAAGGCGAAGCGGATTGCTGCGTCCGTGCCCCACGCTTCAAAGTGGAGCGGGCGGTTTTGGAAAACCAGCGGCGATGGATCCGGGTGGGTCGCCGCATAGTTCTGCAGGGTTTGTGAGTAGTTGCGAATACCCGCATCGATCGCTAACTTTGCGTGGCGCTCGATGCGGATATCTCGAATGTTCCACGCAATCCAAACCGAAGCCAGCGCCGTCAAATACACAACAGGCACCCTTGACGCCGCAACTCCGATCGCGATCGCTCCGACCGCGAGAGGCAGGTAGCAGTACGCTCCGAAGATTCTGCCGGGCAGGAAAAGCAGCGGTGCGAAGAAGAGGCACAGAGCGGCAATACTCCACCACACGCGACGGTCGCGAATTACGAACGGCAAGATCAGCAACAGCGCGCCAGCGTAAGGGATCAGAAGGATGCGTGATGCATAGAACGGCACTGTCTGCTTGAGCGCACTCAGCGTTAAGCGAAACGTGTAGGCGTCGTCGAGGTGAGTGTTGTGAAGCCGGCTCTGAATTCCAAATGACAATGCAATGCCGAAGAACGGCAGTAGCCTGAGCCATCGTCGCTCTCCGAGCAAGTACTCGTAGAGGGCAAGCACCACCGGTAACATCACGGCCAGCTCTTTGCTCTTGTAAGCCAGCCAGAAGCAGAGAAAGCTAAGTATCCAGTGGCGGCCCGCATAGAACCAGATGCTTGCAACGCAGAAGAGCCCGCACAAGACGTCGAAGCAGTACATGGGCTTCCAGACCGCATCGAACACAGCGGCGTTAAGCAGGAAGAAAGCAGTCGCTGCGAATGCGCCTGTCCACGAAACTTCCAGACGGCGCGCCAACAGCAGCACCAGCAACCCTGTGAGCAGGTGCAGCGATTGAATTACGGCGACGTACGGCGGGAAGTTGAGACCGAACGTTCTGCCACCGAAGATGAACAGCGCATGCCCCACCGGACGGAAGTTGTTTTCAAGAAACTTTGGCGTGATCAGCCCTTCGAACCATCCGCTAAAAGGGAGCTGTGTGCCCCAGCTCAGGTTGTCGAACTCATCGTCCTGAAAGTACCCGCGGTAAGCGCCTTTGTTGAGGATCAGGAACAACAGGCAGAGCGCCAGAAACAGCGTCAAGGGCGCCCATCTTTTGATCACTTGGCGAGTGTAGCGCAGGCGGTGATTGCTGGGACAATGAACAAGTGAATGCTGTGTGTTTGTTGAGTGGCGGGCTGGACTCCGCAACGGCAATGGCCGAAGCCATACGGCAGGGCTTTGATGTCTACGCACTCTCGTTCGATTACGGGCAGCGGCATCGCGTCGAACTGCAGGCGGCCGCGCGCGTAGCCGAGAGCCTGGGCGCCGCGGAACATCGCGTGATCGCGGTCGATCTGCGGGGTTTCGGCGCCTCGGCGCTTGACCGCCGACATCGATGTTCCCAAGGCGCGCGACGAACAGCAGATCGCAACCGGCATTCCGATCACTTATGTTCCGGCGCGCAACACCGTCTTTCTGTCGCTCGCGCTGGCGTGGGCGGAAGTGCTCGAATCGAGCGATATCTTTATCGGCGTCAATGCGCTCGACTATTCGGGCTACCCCGATTGCCGCCCCGAGTACATCGAGGCATTCGAGAAACATGGCCAACCTGGCCACGCAAGCGCGGCGTAGAAGGCCGCACCGAATGCACATTCACACGCCACTGATCCAGCTGTCGAAAGCCGACATTGTGCGCCGTGGCGCGCGAACTCGGGGTGAACTTCTCGCTCACCCACAGTTGTTACGACCCCGACGCGATGGGCCGTCCTTGCGGCCTGTGCGACTCCTGTCTGTTGCGGCGTAAAGGTTTCGCGGAAGCCGGCGTTGTTGATCCGACTGTTTGTTATCGCATGAAGATCGCTGAAATCTTCTACTCGGTGCAAGGCGAAGGCTCACTCGTCGGAGTACCTTCAGATTTTCATTCGCACCAGCGGCTGCAACCTGCGCTGCGCATGGTGCGACACGCCGTATACGTCCTGGAAGCCGGAAGGCGTGGAGATGACCGTCGCCGAGATCATTCTAGCAGGTGCGGCAGTACCCTGGCGCTGCATGCGGTACTTACCGGCGGCGAGCCGATGATTGCTCCCGGCATGCGTGCGAGCTCACCGCCGGCTTCGCAGCGCAGGCTCTGCACATCACTATCGAGACGGCGGGTACGGTTTCGCGACAGAGTGCAGTGCGACCTGATGAGCATCAGCCCCAAGCTCGCCAACTCGACGCCGGAAGGAACGTTTGCAGCGCAGCATGAACGGCTACGCTGGCAACCCGAGGTGTTGAAAAAGCTCATGACCGTTTGCGCCTATCAACTGAAATTTGTCGTGCGCGAACCTGCGGATGTACTGGAGTTGCAAATGATGGTCAAGACCGTTGGCGCGCCCGCGCAAAACGTTGTGCTGATGCCCGAAGGAGTTACGCGCGAAGCACTGCAGGAACGCAGCGTATGGCTAGCTGAAATCTGTAAACAGCATGGATACCGCTTCAGCCCGCGTCTTCACGTGGATCTCTACGGCAATCGCCGCGGTATCTAGTGGGAGACCGTGGTGCTCAGCTTCGCGGCAGTCTGCTGAGCTTCGCCACTCGCAAACGGCCGATAGTCGCTAAACAAAATTTGTTCGCCGATCGGATGGTTCTTGACCATCAGGATCTTGGCGTTGCCGTTGACGGAAATTTCAGAAGGCAGCCATACGTCAGAAGCAACGCGCTCCTGACGAATCGAAATCTTCGCACCTTCACCGATCTTCGCCATCACCCAACCGATAGAAATCGGCGCAATCACCTTGGCATCCGCGCGCGTCCAGCGTAGATCCTGCTTGTCGATCCACATCTTCGCAGTCACGTGCGCAAACATCTTGGACTTCGAATCGACAGGGCGGTAGTCCGGATTCGGCTCGCAGTTGATCACGTAATTGGCGCGGCCGTTGACCATTTCTTCGCCGAGAATCGTAAATTGAAATGCGTTCGGCACTTCACGGATAAACTCACGCGCGTGCTCGTATTCGGCAATCTTCTTCGCCCGCGCTTCCGGAGTTGCGCGTTCGGCCATGATCTTCTGATACTTTTCGTCTTCTTTGCGCTGCTCTTCGGCTGAGAGCGGCTGACCGTTCTTCGAGATCACTTTTTCGAAAGGAAGACCTTGCACTACGATCACTTGCGAGAGCGTGACTTTCTTGGAGCCATCGGTCGCGTCGATGTCGCGTTGAACGTAGTTATAGCGAAGCGCTGAGTGGTAGTCCTTCTCGTAATTCGCCACCGATTGCGCTACGATCGCCCGGGCATCCGGACCGGCGGCTGAAGCCAGTGCCGCGCTTGCAACGAATGTAATGAGTAGCCGTCTCACGTGCACAATAAGTGCACGCGAATTGCCAATTTATGTAAAGGCAACTACTTTCGCGATATGTGAGCCCGGCTGAATGATCGTTTGTGTACGCTCGGGCCCCGTTGAAATACAGCCGATCTCAACTCCGGTGGCCACCTGCAAATAGGCCAGGTAGTCTTGCGCGGCTAGCGGAAGCGCGTCGAATGACGAGATGCCTTCGGTCTTCTCCGTCCAACCAGGCAAATACTCATAAACCGGCTCGACTGCAGCTAACTCCGCAACAGTAGCAGGCATCTCGGTTATGGTCTTGCCCCGGATCTGATAACGGATGCATACCGGAATCTGCTTCAGCCCGTCGAGGACATCGAGCTTCGTCATGAACAACGAATCAAACCCGTTAATTGAGGTGGTGTAGTTCATCAGCGGCACATCGAACCACCCACAGCGCCGCGGCCGGCCAGTGACAGACCCGAATTCGTTGCCGCGCGTGCGGATCATGTCGCCGAACTCGTCCAGCGCCTCAGTAGGAAACGGCCCGTGTCCCACGCGCGTGATGTACGCCTTCGAGACGCCGAACACGTGATCAATCTTGGTGGGCGGTACGCCAGTGCCGGTGCATGCTCCTCCAGCGGACGCGCTTGACGACGTCACAAACGGGTATGTGCCATGGTCGATATCGAGCATGGTGCCCTGCGCGCCTTCAAACAGCACGCGCTTCCCGTTGCGAATCGCGCGATTCAACAGCGCCGCGGTGTCGCACACCAACGGACGCAGCCGCTCGGCATAGGCGTCGTACTCCTCGCGCATGGCGCGCAGATCGTAATCTTCCGCGATACCGAACGCCTTCGCGATGGTGTCCTTCTCCGCCGCGAGCGCGTCGAACATTTCCTGAAAAGTAGCGCGTTCCAACAACTCAGCGATGCGAATGCCGCGCCGCCCCGCTTTGTCTTCATAGCAAGGGCCAATGCCCCGCAGCGTGGTGCCGATGTTGATGCGCTTTTCCATCAGCCGGTGGAACGGCAGCAACACATGCGCGCGGTTGCTGATGCGCAACTGCGACTTCACGTCGACTCCCGCCGCATCCAGCGATTCGATTTCGGTGAACAATGCAGCCGGATCGATCACCAGACCGTTGCCGATGACCGCAACCTTGCCGGGATGCAGGATTCCGCTCGGGATCAGCTTCAGGACGAACTTGCGCTCGCCAATCAGAATGGTGTGGCCGGCGTTATTGCCACCCTGGTAACGGGCCACGAGATCGAATCGATCGGCCAGCAGATCGACGATCTTCCCTTTGCCCTCGTCTCCCCACTGCGCGCCTAATATGATGATGTTGCTCATCGCCCAAAACCTCCGATTGTAGCGCAATCGCTGTGCTACGCTGACGGACATGCAGCTTTCCGATGCCTTCCTGAAGTCTGGGGAAGACGGGTTTCAACAACTTCTTCGCAGCATTTCGCTGGGCAAGCTGAAGACGTATCAGCTCTACGAACGTCTGAAAACGCGCCTGCATCTGCAGAAGCTCAACACGGAAAGTTTGCGCAAAGCAGCACCGCGTCTGATGGCTCGTCTGGGTGAGCACGATGTGGAACTGGCTACCGATCTCTCACAAGCAATTCTTGTTTCGCATCTGGATTTGATTGTTGCGGTCCTGAATTTCCTGGGCATCCCGCATGAAGAAGGTTTCTTCAATAAAGACCTGGACGCCGCGCCCTACCTGAACGAAGGCTGGCAGGAGCGCGTCTTCGAACGCTTTCAGGGCCAGTACTCCAAAGCGTTATTGACGTTCTATATCAACCACCTCGCCATCGAACTAACCAAGCCGCAGGAACTATTCGCACCCGCGGCTTAGCGCTTCTGCATGCAACAGGCCCTGAGTGAATTACAAGCGGGCGCACTCGCTCGCATCCAAGCGGCGCTTTCGGCCGACGAGCTGGAAGCCGTGCGCGTGGACGTGCTCGGGCGCAAAGGCCAGCTCACGCTACTCAGCAAAGACATGGGCAAGCTTTCGCCCAGTGAGCGCGGCGCGATCGGCAAACTGCTGAACTCAGTGAAATCGGGAGTTGAGGCGGCGCTCGAAACGCGCCGGACTGAATTCGAAAACGAAGCGCTCGCGCGCAGGCTCGACAGTGAATGGTTCGACATGACGGTGCCTGCCGGCGGCCCCGGCACCGGCGCGCTGCATCCCGTGACACAGATTCAGCAGGAGATTGAAGACCTCTTCCGCTCGCTCGGGTTCACGATTCTGGACGGCCCCGAAGTCGAGGACGAATATCACAACTTCGACGCTCTCAACATTCCGCAGGACCATCCCGCGCGGGATATGCAGGACACGTTCTGGCTCGAAGGCGGGCTGCTGTTGCGCACTCACACGTCGCCCGTGCAAGTGCGCGGCATGGAACGGTTAGGTCCACCGTTGCGCATGATCGCGCCAGGCCGCGTGTTCCGTAACGAAAGCGTCGATGCTTCGCACGAACACACCTTTCATCAGCTGGAAGGCATGATGATCGACCGCGATGTGTCGGTCGGCAACTTGATCTACTTCATGACCACGCTGCTGACGGCGGTGTTCAAACGCCAGGTCACCGTGCGGCTGCGTCCCGGCTTCTTCCCCTTCGTCGAGCCCGGCTTTGAGCTCGACATCCGCTGCCTGATCTGCGGCGGCGAAGGTTGCGCGGTCTGCAAGCAGAGTGGCTGGGTAGAGCTGCTGCCGTGCGGGTTGATCAATCCGCGCGTACTGAAGATGAGCGGCATCGACCCCGATGAGTGGGGCGGCTTCGCATTCGGACTGGGGCTGACGCGCCTGGTAATGATGCGCTATGCCATCGACGATATTCGCTGGCTGCAAAGTGGCGACCTGCGCTTCCTGGGGCAGTTCCGATGAAATTCTCGTATCAGTGGATCGCGGAGCTGGTGACCGGGCTGAAGATCGAAGCGAAAGATCTGGAGCGCCTGATCACGATGAAGACCGCGGAGTGCGAGGGCATCGAAACGGTTGGTGCGCTGCTCTCCGACGCAAGCGTTGCGCGGGTGGAAGCGGCTGAGCCCATCACTTCGCACCTGACGAAGGCCGTGGTGAATATTGGCGCCGAGAAAAAGACCGTCGTGTGCGGCGCCCCGAACTGTCGCGCCGGGATGACGACGGCCTATGTGCCGATCGGCGTGAAGACATTGCAGGGCGTTGTCAGCGATGGCATGCTTGCCAGCGGTCAAGAGCTTGGTGTCAATCGCGACCACGACGGCATCGTAGAAGTCGCTGGCGAGCCTGGATCGCGCATTCCCGGTTGCGCGCCGGACCAGATCATCGAGATCGACAACAAGAGCCTGACGCACCGCCCGGATCTGTGGGGCCACTACGGGATGGCGCGCGAGGTTGCGGCGATTGCCTCGGGCACGCTGCGGGACCCGGTGGATTTGTCGTTACTGCCGAAGGGCGTTTCGCCAGTTCGCGTTGAGATTGAAGACACCGAACTCTGCCCGCGGTATAGCGCGCTCGTGTTCGAGAACGTGCACGTTGGTCCGTCGCCGCTGTGGTTGCAATACCGGCTCACGTCAATCGGGTTGAATCCGATCAGCAACATCGTCGACCTCACGAACTTCGTCATGGCCGAACTCGCGCAGCCGATGCACGCGTTCGATCTGGATTTGCTGCATGGCTCCACAATTTATGCGCGCCCGGCTCGCGATGGCGAACAATTGCTCGCGCTGAACGACCAGACGTATGCGTTGAACCCTGCAAACCTGGTAATCGCAGACGCCGCAGGCCCGATCGCGCTTGCTGGTGTGATTGGTGGTCATGCAAGCGCGATCAACGAAAAGACGACGCGCATCGTTTTTGAGAGCGCCAACTTCCAAGCTTCCAGCGTGCGCCGCACATCGTCCGCGCTGAAGATTCGAACCGATGCCTCCATGCGTTTTGAGAAGGCGCAGGACCCGGTCAACACGACTCGTGCGCTGGCTCGCGTGATCGATCTGATGCGGCAGGTGTGCCCTGAAGCGAGAATCGTCGGCGGCGTGGCAGATGAAGGCAAACCGCTGGTGACACCCGATGCCGTTACCCTGCGGCTGCAGTGGCTCGCAAAGAAGTTGGGACGCGAGCTGCACTCTTCCGAGGTTCGCGGCATTCTTGAAAGCCTGCAATTCGGTGTGACGGAAACCGAGCCCGGCGTCTTCTCCGTTACGATCCCGTCCTGGCGCGCAACAAAGGACATCGCTACACCGGACGATCTGGTGGAAGAAGTCGGCCGCATGATTGGCTACGAATCGATTCAGCCCGTGCCGCCGCTCATCGCGGCCGTAGTGCCGCCCGATTCGCGCGAACGTGTGTATCTGCGCCACCTGCGCCAACTTTTCTGTGCGCTCGGGTTTATCGAAGTTTCGAACTACTCGTTCCTGAGCGAAGCGGAGGTGTCGCGCTTTGGTCTGCGGCCGGAAGATCATCTTCGCTTGTTGAATCCGATCGCCGCGGGCCAGGACTTGATGCGCATGTCACTACTGCCCGGCATCGTCGCTAACATCGCGCTGAACCGGAAGCACTCCGACACGTTCCAGCTTTTCGAGATCGGCCGCGAGATTCACAAACAACCGAGCGGCCTGCCGGATGAACGCATGCATCTGGTAGCCGCGAGCTACGCGCGTCATAGCGATGGCCGCGAACTCCTGATGACGATGAAGCGCGCGGTGAATGCAGTGATGCGCGGCGCAACCGTGAAACCTGCAACTGCGCGATCGTACGAACATCCGGCGCGAGCCGCAACCGTGATCTGGAACGGCGAAGCCGTCGGGCGAATCTTCGAGCTCCACCCCTCGTTTGGCGAAGGCCGGGCCGCGATCATCGATCTCGATCTGGGTGAAATCGAGCGGCTCAAGATGCCGACGGCGAAGTATTCCCCGGTGAACCGTTATCCGTCGAGTCACTTCGATCTTTCGGTGCTGGCGCCCGAGCGCGCGCTGGCCGGAGACCTGGAACAGCAACTGCGCTCCTTCGCCGGTCCTCTGCTGGAACAGCTCGAGTATGTTCGCGAGTACACCGGCAGCCCTCTTCCTGAGGGTACGAAGAGCGTCTCGTACCGCCTGACGCTCACTGCGCCCGAGCGCACGCTCGAATCTGAAGAAGTAACCGCCGTGCGCAACACCATCATCGACGGAATGCGAAGCCTGGGATACGATCTCAGGGTATGAATCGACGTTCGTTTCTGCGCGCTGCGGGCGTAGGCGCCTCCGCGGCCGCGATCGCGCGAACCGCGCCCGTTCCGGCCACCGCGCCGTTGAAGATCACGCGCATTCGCTTCTATCACAACCCTGGTTCGCGCTGGTTGTTCAACCAGAGCTATCACATCGTCACGGTCGAAACTGATGCCGGGATCACTGGCGTTGGCGAAGGCGGCATGGCGGAGACGGTGGAACAGTGCGGCGCGATGATCATCGGCGAAGATGCATCGCAGATCGAGCGCTTGTGGCAAATGATGTACCGCGGATACTTCTATCCTGCGGGCCGCGAGAAGCTCGATGCGCTCGGTGCAATCGACCTGGCACTGTGGGACATCAAAGGCAAGGCGCTCGGCGTACCTGTTTACGAACTGCTCGGCGGCAGAGCGCGCGACCACGTGGAGTGCTATTCGACCGGCTTTCCTGCGCAAGGCAGTTTGAAGGAAACCGCGCAGGCCTGTGTACAGTCGGGCTTCCGCGCGTATCGCACATCGGTGGCAGATGGCGAGCCATTCAACTCGCACCAGATCGTCCGGAAGACCGCTGCGCAATGCGAGCAGGTGCGCGAAGGCGTCGGGAAAGACGGCGATTGGTCGATCGACTATCACACGCGTCTCGACATGCCGGACGCCATACGCCTGAGCACGTTGATCGAAAATCTGGAGCCGTACTTCTGCGAAGATCTGGTGCGCTCAGAAAATCGCGATGTCTACCGCGAGTTGCGACGGCAAGTGAAAGTTCCGATTGCCGTGGGCGAGC
Source organism: Bryobacterales bacterium (assembly GCA_963792655.1). Lineage (GTDB taxonomy): Bacteria > Acidobacteriota > Terriglobia > Bryobacterales > Bryobacteraceae > DOZZ01. The sequence continues at coordinate 576,111 of CAWBWU010000001.1, read as the reverse complement.
AGTTCGGCGACAAGTGGGACACGAACGATCTCATCGAACAACGCCTGATCGACTACACCCGCGTCACGCTGCCGAATGTTGGCGGCATCACCGAGTACCGCAAGATCATGGGTCTTTGTGAGACGCACTACACCGGTCTGATCCCGCATTTCACGGGTCCCGTCTCCGAAGCCGCGCTGGTGCATGCGTGCTGCACGTTCGCAGGGCCGGTGATGATGGAGATGAACGGCAAAGGTCCGAAGCAGGAGCCCCACTTGCCCGAGTGCATGGACTTCAAGAACGGCAAGCTGTATCCGAATCGCAGGCCCGGTCTGGGCGTTACGCTCGACACCAAGCCATTGCAGTTGAAGGCAGAGGTCACGACGCGGTCACGGCTGACGCCGATCTACCAACGGCCGGATGGCTCCATCACCAACTGGTAGCTTCGCTCACGCGCTGTGCCCCGGCAGTTTGAGACAGAAGCGCGTGCCTCGTTCGCAGGCTTCATCGATCCAGATATCGCCGCCGTGATCGAGAACGGCTTGCCGCGACAACGCAAGACCCAAGCCCAGGCCATTTCTTTTTCCTGAACTGGAGAACGGCTGAAATAACGTCGGACGGATGGATACCGGAATTCCGGGCCCGGTGTCCTCCACGGTAACCAGCACTTCGGAATTCTCGGCAGTCGCGCCGATATCGATGCTGCCGCCATCCGGCATCACTTCCAGCGCGTTGCCGATCAGGTTCAGAAAGACGCGCTCCATGCGTGCGCGCTCCATCGGAATCTCGATGTTCTCGGGGACATGGAGGTGAATGGCAACTTCCTGCGAATCTGCTGTTGCAGCGTGCGCCTCCACCGCAACGGCAATCACTTCCTTCAAGAGGCAGGTCTCCGGCTGCTGAATCCTTCCGCGCGATACGTCGACCAGCTCATTCAACATGTCTTTGATCGAGCGCGACGAACGATAGATGTTGGAAGCCAGGCGCTTCATCTGCGACTCGCTCCAATCGCCATCCATCAGCAGTTCCGCGCCTCCGTAAATGGAGGCCAGCGGGTTGCGGAGATCGTGCACGATGGAACTGGAGAGACGCCCGATGGTCGAGATGCGCTCGCTGCGAATCAACTCTTCGCGCGCTTCCTGAATGGAGCGGCACATCGCGTTGAAGGTACGCGCCAGGCGGCCGAGTTCGTCTTCACCGGCAAGCGGTACGCGCGTCTGGTAGTTCTGTTGCGCAATCTGCGCCGCCGCGCGATCCAGTTGTTGGATCGGTTCTAACACGCGCCGCGCAAGCAGGTAGCTCAGACCAAGCCCGGCAAGAATCGCAGCGATCCAGGTCATGATCAAGTTCCGTTCCAGCCGCGCGATGTTGCGCTGCACAGCCTCGAACGAGCGCACGATCAGCAGTTCGCCCAAGGGCTTGCCGGACATGTCGCGCAAGGTCGCTGCGCATCACCGCAAAATCTTTGCCGTCGATCTTCAAGCGCGGCAGACCACCGGCCTTGGCCACGGCGCCCGGAAGCGCTGCGCTGATTTGTGAACTCACGGTAGACGCGACGGGACGGCCTTGCACCAGGAAAACGAAATCGCTGCCACCCGTGTGTTCTTTCAAATCGAGCGCAACCTTCTGGTCAACAGGAAAGCCGGCCACTAACACGTTCAACAACCCCGGACCGCTGCCGGACTCAATGTAAACAGGCGTGACGACGATCTCGAACAGGTGTCCGTCGTGATGAACGAAGCCGGCCGTCTGCTGCGGAAACCGCGCACTGGCTTCGCGCACAGCGGGGACGTCGTCGCCCAGGCCGTGCGTGCCGCCGAGCGACGCAATCACGCCGCCCTGTGGGTCGGTCACCAGAAACAGACCTGCCGATTTCGAAACGCGCGACCAGATCTCACCGGCCGTGTCGCGAATAGTCGCCTGGTCTTGTGTGCGAAAAGCAGCGCGCACGTCGGGCATGCGGCTGATCACCAGACTCACGGTGCTCAGCATCTCCGCACGCGATTGCCAGAGCGAGTCGTATGCCTGCGAACTCGTGCGCATCTCGCCCTCAAGGTTCTGCGACATCGAACTGAGCATCTGATCCTGCACAAACCATCCGGTAAGCGCGAGCAGAGCAGTGATCGCAATTGACGTCGAGAGCAGAATCTTCCACAGCAGCGAGAGCGGGCGTCCCATCAGTTCCTCACACCGGGATAGACGGCACGGTCGTTGGAGGCAGGCGGGTAGTCCTGACCATGTTTATTTTTGTGCGCCGAAGGCAAGTATCCGGCTTCGGAAACTTTGATGGGAGGCAGCTCGGCCCCGCTCTCGGTAACTTGTAAAGGTCGCGCCAGAGCACGTAGCGTCTGATCCGTTGCGCGCTCGTGATAGATGCGCAACTCGTAATCACCTGCCGGCGCGTTGATGCTGAATAAGCCTCGCGCATCCGTCACGGCGAAGTATGGCGAGTTCACCACGACAATCAAAGCGCTCATCGACTGGTGAATGTTGCAGAACACACGCACAACACCAGGACGGGCGAAGCGTACCGAACGGCTGTCGCCCGGCGGGTAAAGCCCGACGTCGAAGATCTGGCCGCTGTAGCTCGAGAACGCGTTGTGAAAGATCGGGTCAGCGTTGGGGAAATCGACAACCGTGCCGGCTTGCACCGCCAGCACATGAGGCAGAAACATCTTGTCTTTCTGCAGCATGCGGGCGTGATGCGCGGGAGCATCAGCATGCACCTGGCCGACCGGCGCAAGCGACACGACAACGCCCGCATAGTTGTGCCTGCGCACGCCCGCGTCGCTGGAGTTGGTCAGCTCGATATGGCCGCTAACCGTGGCTGCGAGCGCCGCAAGCGGCAACGCCAGTTTAGAAAAGATAAGCCAGCGCCAGATCATAGTGATTGTTCAATCGCCTGCCGACATTCAAGTAAGTGGTTCGCGTTTGTGACGCCTCGACGCTGCCCAACACGTTCGGAGCAATACGATAGATGACGTTTCCGGCGTACGCAACATTTCTGCGGATGCCGCCGGTTGCGATATCCGAAGCGCGGTCTTGTTGCTCTCCGCCGTAGATGTGAACGTTGGCCCGCTTCGTTGCGAAGATCGCGAGCTGCGCCCATCCGCCGGCGCTATGCACGGGCGTGATGTTTCCATACGACAAGATGTGCACGCCCTGCCTGAGACCGCCGAGCACCGGAAGGTCCTGGCCGCTGAACCATGCGCCCGTGAACTGCAGCTTCGAAGCAGGTGCGGCAAGAAAATCGAACGAGACCGCGCGCGAATCAACAGTGGTTCCCGCAACATGCGTGCTGCTCGCGTGAAAGCCGGGTGCGAGTTCAATACGCCGCGTGCCCCACGCATGCCAGAACTCGGCACGGCCCTCATAGCCGGGCCGAAACGTCTCGAGCGTTCTGGCGTAAGCAGTAGGAACTGAGATGTCGGTCTCGCTTGTTTCATAGACGCCGGCTTGCGCACGAATGCCCGTGTTGTCGCCGAGCGCGAAGCGCTGTTCGATACGGACCTGCGGCTGCCAGTCCCATAGATTACCCGCGCCGGTCAGCGGCGAAACACCCACCTGCGCTAATGAATCGGGCTCGCGCGGCGCAATGATGGGCTTGTCCTGCCCGACAGTCAAAGTCGTGTTCTTCCAGGCGAGATCGACCGTTGCTACGCGGATGTGCAGCAGATGGTTGTCAGGCTGTTGGGAGCCCGCGAAAAAGTCCATGAACAAAGACCCGGATACTTTGCCGCCAAAAGGCAGCTCGGGTCCGTGGAACGTCAACCCAAGGACTGTTTGCCGGAGCGAGGCGCCCGCGCTCCTGCTGCTTGCGTTGTTCGAGGCGAGCACAGGGTACTGCGCGCTACCGCCGTGCTGGCCGTTGTGAAACGCGTTGAACAGGAGCATGCCCGTGACGGCGACGGGCATCTTCTGCGAACTTTCGACCTTGGTCTGTGCCACTTCGCTGCTCTGCTGCTCCAGCACCGCAACGCGTTCCGGCAGCGGCGGCTGTGCAGGTTCGACGGCCGCGCGCTCTGCGCTTAGCTGTTCGCGAAGGGAGCGGACCTCTTCAGCAAGCTGGCGATTGCTCTGCTCCATCTGATCGAGCCGTGTGAGAATCGCGTCCAGTTTGGCGTCAAGCTTGACACCAACACCGACATCATTCTGCGCCACCAGCGGCGCGGCGATGAGGAGTAGCGTGATGAGTCGAGGGTTTCTCATTGCAGAAGTTCCTCCAGCGTTTGTCGCACAGCAAGCGGCGAGTACGGTTTCACAAAGAAGGCATGCGCACCGCAAGCGAGGGAGCGCGCGGGAAGCAGTGGGTCACTCTCGCCACTGATGATCACGACCGGAATGTGGCGATGCGCATCGTTCGCTTTGAGTTGCTGCAACAGGTCAAGGCCGCTCATGCGTGGCATTTGCAGATCCGTCACGATGGCGGCGACCCGTCCGTTGTATTCGGCAACCAATTCAAGCGCGGCTCGCCCGCTGAGCGCGACATGGGTCTCAACACCGCGCAACGCTTCGAAGCGCGATCTGCAGCGTTTCGGCACAATCCCGGCTGTCTTCAACAAGGATGACGATGCGTGAGGCGGCTGCGGACATCAAGGTAGAAAGCGGTAGCCCACCTTGTGGACCGTGATGAAGTGACGAGGCGCGTTGGAATCTTTTTCAAGCTTCTGGCGCAGCCGGACCACATGCGCGTCCACCGTGCGTGTGTTGGGATAAGATTCGTAGCCCCACACGGAATTGAGAATGACATCCCGCGACAACGCGCGATCGGGATTCTGCAGGAAGTAAGTGAGCAGGTTGTATTCAGCCGGCGTGAACTTCAATTCCGCGCCGGCACGCGTGATGCTGCGGCGTTGTAAGTCCACTTGCACATCACCGAACGTCAGCACCGTGTGCTTCTCGCCGGATGACCGGCGCAACACTGCGCGAATCCGGGCCAGCAACTCGCGCGTGCCGAAGGGCTTCACGACATAGTCGTCTGCGCCCACTTCGAGCAGCAGCACTTTATCCACTTCGTCACCGACGGCGCTCAGCACAATGATGGGCGTCTTCACACCCGAGCCGCGCAACTGCTTACAGACCTCAATTCCCGACATGCCCGGCAGGCGCAAGTCGACCATAACCAGATCGGGTTTGATGAGCATGGCTTGATCGAGTCCGGTTTTTCCGTCTCCTGCCTGGACGGAGTGGAAGCCTTCGCGATCGAGCAGCAGGCCGATCGTATCGCGCAGATTCGCATCGTCGTCGATCACCAGAATGGTTTCCATGCGCACCATCACTCTAACGCAGTGAAAGGCCTCTCTATTGGCCTTCGCTTGCATTTACAACACTTTTACAACTCGCAGCTTAGCTCAGTGAACAACTCCCGTATGATCGGAAACGTGGCGATGGGGGAAGTCGGGAGGCGCCTGAGCTCAGGGGTCGGGCGCGGTCTGGCAATAGCGATGTTTCTGCTTTGGGCATTGCCCTTCTCTGTCGCCACCGCGGCTGAGCCGGGCGGCTACGCCGGCAGTATCGCGTGCAAAGGCTGCCATCCCGATGTCTGGCTGAAGTTCTACAAGAATCCTCACTTCCAATCGGTGGCGAGCGGCAAGGAAGATCCGGCGCATACCGGCTGCGAAGGATGCCACGGACCAGGCAAAGCGCACATTGAGGGGCATGGCGATAAGTCGAAGATCGTCGCTTACTCGCGGCTGCAACCGGCACAAGTGCTCGAGAGCTGTCTGACGTGCCATGGGCGCCAGATGCAGCGCGCGAACATCCGAGCCTCTGCGCATTCGCAAGCCAACGTGGTTTGCACCAACTGCCACTCGATTCACAAATCGAACCAGCCGAAGTTTCTACTCGCCAATGTGCAGCGCGAAGTCTGCTACGGCTGTCACGCAACGGTGCGCGCGCAGTTTGAGATGCCGGTGAAGCATCGCGTGAACGAGGGCGTGGTGCAGTGTTCGGACTGCCACAACCCGCACGGCGGCTTCACTCCGACGTGGCGCATGGGTGCAAGGCCGCGCCTGATGGAACAGGCCATGGGCAATGAAGAGCCGTGCTTGAAGTGTCACTCCGATAAGCGCGGCCCATTTGTGTTCGAGCACGCGACGCTACGCGTCGATGGCTGCGAAAGCTGTCATAGCCCGCACGGCTCGATGAATGCGAAGCTGCTGAAACGGCCGGTCACGTGGACCCTGTGCCTCGAATGCCACAACGGCGCGGGCAACTTCGGCTTGAGCGCGGGCGGTGTGCCCTCGCAAAGTCAATCCCACAACATGCTGGACCCACGCTATCAGCGCTGCACGACTTGCCACGTGCGCATCCACGGCTCGAACAGCGATCGGAACTTCCTGCGATGAAGAGCTCTGCTGGCAGCGTTGATAACCGTTTGGGCGTGCGTCACATGCTGGGCACAGGAACCGGTAGGGCCCGTGCGCGGCACGGATGTGAACGGTTACAACATCGTCGATTCCGTTGAGACGGGTTACCGCTTCGCCGTGGTGAATGGCGATCGCGATCAGTACAAGAGCGTCGTCAACTACGGCAATGGCATTCGCCTGCTCAACAGCAGCTTTACTGTGAACTCCCGCACCGGGCACGGCAAGTATTTCGACGAAGTGCTGCTGACCACGCAAGGGCTCGGGAACGACCCATATGAGAGCGCGACGTTTCGCATTCAGAAAAATCGCGCGTATCGCTATGACCTGCTCTGGCGCTCCAACGATTACTTCAATCCGGGGTTCGTCGTATCGGGCGGCTTGCATCGTTGGGACATCCGGCATCGCTGGCAGGATCACGACCTGTTGCTGATGCCGCAATCGAAGGTACGGGTGCGGGCCGGTTATAGCCGGACTGCGCAAGATGGCGCGGCGCTTACCACTGTGCCGTTCACCAATCCGAGCGACGTCTTTCCCGTGTTCGCGGATGTGAAGCGCCAGTGGAATGAATACCGGTTGGGAGCTGAGGTGGATCTTCCGCATGTGCGGCTTACGGTTTGCGGCGATGGGAGTTTTACAAAGAAGATTCGCCGCTTACCTTGGCAGCCGCTGAGAGCGGAACTGCAGCGAATGATCCCACGCTGCTGACGAACTTCTATCGCGCAGAACCCTATCACGGCTCGACACCTGGCTGGCTGGTGAACGTGTTGGCAACGTCCAAACGCTTCGCCGTGAACGGCCGCTTCACGCAGTCGAGCGGCAATCGCGGCTTTCATTCAGGCCGAGAACGCCGCGGGTGTCGTGCCGCAAGGATTCGGCGAGCAACCGGCAGATTACTGTCGCCGGCAATGCGCAACGCCCGGTGGTCACGGGAGACGCTTCGCTGAGCTGGTTCCCGAGCGACCGGGTCACTGTTGTCAACAGCACGGCGTTTCGCAATATTCGGATCGACGGCAACGCCGCGTACACCGAGTTCGATAACTCCGTCGGTTCCGGTACTGCATTGTTATTTGAATTTCTCGGAATCCGGCTGATTGAGAATTCAACCGACGCGCATTACCGCCTTGCGAAGACCTTTGATATGTATGGCGGCTATCGCTACTCGGCACGTGAGGTGCGTTCCATCGACAACGTCAGCGACCCCGCAACGCCGTTCGTCAACACCGTCAATGTGGTGGACAATCATCTGCACGCCGGGGTGGCCGGTGTGAACTGGGTACCCCTGCCATCCGTGCGCGTTCGCTTCGAAGGCGAGATCGGGCGCAACGACCATCCACTAAGTCCCACGGCAGACGCAAACTATCACACGATCAATGCGATGGTTCAATACCGCGTGAAGCCGTTCCAGATTCGTGCCGGGTACAAAGAGAACTACAGCAACAATTCGGTTGTGGTGACCGCGTACTCCTCGCGTGCGCGCAACGCCTACGCCGATTTCTCGTGGACGCCGCGAACGAACTGGTCGTTCGATAGTTCGTACTCGCATCTGCACCTCGACACACTCGGCGGCCTCGCGTTCTTCGCCGGTGAGGGCCGGCCGAAGTACATCACGGGCTTCGACAGCTTGTATGTCAGCAACATTCATGCGGCGAACCTTAGCGTGCACACGACGTGGCGCAAACGAACGGACGTCTATCTCGGCTACAGCATCACTCGCGATGTGGGCGATGGACGATCGCGCAATGCAAGTGACACCGGTACTGTTCCCGGCCTGCTCTCATCAGTGCAGACCTTTCCCTTGACCTATCAATCACCGCTCGCGCGTGTCTCGATACGGTTGCGCGAGAAGCTGCGCTGGAATGCGGGATATCAGTTCTACGGCTATGCCGAAGACTTCGGTCTATTCAGTAGCAAGCAGAACTTTCGTGCGCATACCGGCTATACCAGCGTGACCTGGGCATTCTGAGTTTGCACTCGCTATGCTGAAGCCACATGCAAGGCAAACCTGTCCGCGAATCCTACTCCGAGTACTCTGAGCTCGCGCTCCCCAACGATGCCAACAGCCTCGGCAATCTGCTGGGCGGCAAGGTCATGCACCTGGTAGATCTCGCAGCAGCAATGGCCGCGATGCGGCATAGCCGGCAGATCGTAGTGACGGCGTCGGTCGATCACATGACCTTTCTGCATCCAGTCAAAATGGGCCAGTGGGTGCGGCTGCACTCGGCAGTGAATCGAGTGTTCCGCACGTCAATGGAAGTTGGCGTTCGCGTGCTGGTGGAAGACCTGATCGCCGGCGAAATTCGCCACACCTCTTCGGCCTATCTGACGTTCGTCGCCATTGACCGGCAAGGCAATCGCGTGCCAGTTGCCCCAGTGATTCCGGAAACAGAGGAAGAGATTCGACGGTATGAAGAGGCAGGGACACGGCGTGAGTATCGGTTGGCGTTGAAGGAGAAGTTTAAGAGGAACGAGTAGAGAAGCCTTGACGTTTCCCCTTTTCTTCGCCCACAATAGGCCATGGCAATCACCCGGCGTCAGAAAGAAGTGCTCGACTGCATTGCCCGGTTCGTCGATGAGAACGGGTTCAGCCCGAGCTATGAAGAGATCGCGCGCGACCTGAAACTGGCGTCGCTTGCGACAGTTCACAAGCACATCACTGCGCTGCAGACCAAGGGATACCTGAAGCGCGGGCACAACCAGAGCCGCTCCGTCGATGTCGCGCCGAAATATCTGCAGGAGCAGCGACGCCACAAGCAGGAGCAGCGCTGGGAGGTTCCGCTACTTGGACGGATTGCTGCCGGTCAGCCCGTGGAATCGATTGAACAGCGCGCGAGTTTGAGCTTTGCCGATTTTCTCGGCAACAGCGACACCTATGCCCTGGAAGTGCGCGGCGATTCGATGATCGACGATCACATTTGCAGCGGCGACATGGTGCTGGTTGAAAAAGCGCGTGATGTGAAAGATGGCGACATCGTTGTCGCGTTGGTGGGCGGGAGTGAGACGACTTTGAAGCGCTTCTATCGCGAACCGAACGGGATGGTTCGCCTGCAGCCTGCGAATTCGATGATGAAGCCGATCTTTGTTGCGGCCTCAGAGCTCGAACTCCAAGGCCGCTTACTTGCTGTTCTTAGAAAATACTAAAGACGGCTAGCGTAGAACGCGCGTTCAGCGCGAAACCAGTCTTCCGCCTGCGATCCGCCCTGACGACCGCGTGCTTCCCAATAGCCATAGGCCAACTCGGCGATTGCCGCGTGGGCATCCACCTCGTCTGTCATGACCGCCGCGACCGGTACTTCGGTCTGCGCAACAGTCTCTACCGGCGCCTTGCGTGCACGGGTGGCTCGTTTTGCGTTCGTCGGCAAGCTGCCACCGTTGACTGACGCAGAATTCGCCAAAGCTTTTTTTGCCAAAATCAAACTCCTTCGTAGATGATTGCGGAACTCTTTGATTTTACCGTAAGCACTGTTCAAATAAACACAAAACGTTTGGATCAGGCCGATAAACTGAGCGCGTTTGTTAAGATCGCAAGCGATGTATTTCGGGTTGCAAAGCGCCGCGCTTTCTGTAAGCCCGGAGCTTGCCGTTGTCCTCTTAGTAGTCGGCGCAATCACGATCAACTGTGAGTTCATGCGGCCCGGAACCTATGCACTCGGCGCTGCCGGACTGGCTCTCTGCTTGATTGCTCTCGCGGTGCTTGCAACAAAGCCTGTGCCCGTCACAAGCGCGCTTCTCGCAAGCGCGGCATTGCTCGCGTTCATCGCGCAATGGCAGTGGCGCTGGCGCATGATCCCGGGCGCGGTCGGCGCCATGCTGTGGGCCGGAGCCATCCGAAGCTACGGCATCTCCGCAATGACGTCATTGCTACTCGCGCTTCCACAAGGCGCGTTATTGACGTTCTCCCTGGTAACAGCACACCAATCTCGCACCGTAAAGCGCAACGTGATTAAGATCGTTGTCGACGCGCCGCCCAATTCGCCTGACAATAGAAAAAACGCGGTGAGGAGTGCGGACGATGGCAAGCATGAACATGAATAAAACGAGTGAAGGCGAGCAGGAGTTGGTGCTCGGCAATAAGCAGCTACTGGGAATCTTCTTTGTCGTCGTGGCACTGCTGGGAGTGTTCTTCAGCCTGGGATACATCATCGGCCGCAACACGGCGAACGCCAGTTCACTCGGTGCTGCCGCCACTCCAGCTCCGGCGCCGCGCAACGACAACACGCCTGTCGATCGTCCGGCGGAACGGACTGCGGTAAGCGAACCAGTTACGCCGAGCCCCGTGCCGGAATCGACACACGCCGCACAAGCACCCGCCCCTACGAACACCGCGGAGACTGTCACGCCGACGAGAGAACCGGAGGCAACGAAGACCGCGCCCGTCGAACATCACGCGGCGGGAGCCACGCTGAAGGCCATCCCGGAAGGCCAGTTCTACTTGCAGGTGGCCGCGGTGCATCGACCAGATGCGGAGAACATGGTCAAGGTGCTGCGCGAACGCGGGTTCCCTGCTCTTACGGGCGAGAGTTCGAAGGAAAACCTGCTGCGCGTGCTGGTGGGTCCATACCCCGATATCGGGGCGCTGCATATCAGCAAGGACGAGTTGAAGCACGCCGGATTCAACAGCATCGTCGCGAAGTGATGGAAGCGGCAGCTCGCGTATTGCGGGCCGAAACGGTCGCTCTGTTAGTCTGAAAACTGCGGATGAGGCCAACACTCTGGACGCTTGCGATCACACTTTTTGCGCCAGTTTTGATGGCGGCTCAGAACAGCGGCAACGGGCAACTACGCCTCGACACGGGCGAAGATATCTATCGCGAGGCATGCGTCGGCTGCCACGGTGAACACGGCGAAGGCCAGCCAAAGTTGGTCACGGGCTTTGAACCGCCCAAGACCATGCCCGACTTCACCAAGTGCGACCAGACCACGCCCGAGTACAACCGCGACTACAAGGCAGTGATTCGCGATGGCGGACCCGAGCGCGGCTTCGTTCAGATCATGCCGTCTTTCCGCGATGCGCTTACATCCGAACAGATGGACAAGCTGGTGCAGGTGTTGCGGGGCTTCTGCAAAGAAAAGGGCTGGCCGCGCGGCGAGATGAATTTCCCGCGTGCGCTCAACACTGAAAAAGCCTTCCCCGAAGATGAATCGGTGATCACGACCGGCATCAACGTTCGCGGCGAGCCGGGTATCGCCAACGAGTTCGGGTTCGAGAAGCGCTACGGCAAACGCAACCAGTTGGAAGTCGCGATCCCGTTCAGCTTTATGCATTCGACGCCGGACGGCGGCACGGGCTGGGTGGGCGGTGTCGGCGATGTTGCCGTGGGCTGGAAACGCGTGTTGCTGGCGAACCTGAATACGGGAACCATTCTTGGCGTGCAGGGAGAGATCGTGCTTCCTACCGGCAATCGCGCGCGCGGTTTCGGGTCCGGCACAACCACCTTTGGAACCTTCCTGAGCTTCGGGCAAATGCTTCCGGCGCATAGTTTCCTGCAAGTCCAGGGCGGCGCAGACTTGCCGGTCAATACCGATAAGGCGCCGCAGAGTGTTTTTCTAAGGACCGCGCTCGGAAAATCATTCACCGACAATCACGGCCTGGGCCGCCTGTACTCGCCCATCATTGAAGGTGTGGCGTCGCGCGATCTGGTCAACGCAGCAACAACTGATTGGGACGTGGTGCCGCAGATGCAAGTGACCATCAGCCGGCGCCAGCACATTCGCGGCGATCTCGGCGTGAGCATCCCAGTTACGAACACTGCCGGACGGCCAATCAAGTTGATGCTCTATTTCCTTTGGGACCGCGCGGACGGTGGATTGTTTGAGGGCTGGCGATGAAGCGCTGCCTGACATTGTTACTGACGTGCGTTCCGCTATTCGCCGCCGGCAGCGGAGCACGCGCAGATAAGGATCACACGTTCCAAACATCGGACCGGTGCATTGCGTGTCACGTGGGCCTGATCACTCCCTCGGGTCAGGATGTCTCAATAGGCTACGACTGGCGCGCGAGCATCATGGCCAACTCGTCGCGCGATCCCTATTGGCAGGCAAGTGTGCGGCGCGAGTCGATCGACCATCCTGAATCGCAGGCGACAGTTGAGGACGAGTGCTCCATCTGTCACATGCCGATGGTGCGTTTCGAAGCAAAGCAGAAAGGGCAGAAGGGCGAGATCTTTAGTCACTTGCCGCTCGATTCGGATGGCGACAAGCAAGCCGCCGACGGAGTGTCGTGTTCAGTGTGCCACCAGATCAGCAAAGAGAAGCTCGGCACGCGCGAGAGCTTTAACGGTGGTTTCGTTATCGACAAACCGGACAGCAAGACGGCGCGTCCGGAGTATGGGCCTTTCGATATCGAGAAGGGTCAGACGCGGATCATGCAGACGTCAACCGGCGGCTTTCAACCGAATGACCGCAAGCACATTCAACAGTCCGAACTTTGCGCGACGTGCCATACGCTGTACACGAAAGCGCTCGGCCCCGGTGGCGGTGAGGCCGGGGTGCTTCCAGAGCAGATGCCGTATCCGGAATGGCTGCACAGTGACTTCCGCGAAAAGCAAAGCTGCCAGCATTGCCACATGCCAGCGGTGCAGGAGCCGGTGCGCATCACGCGTGTGTTGGGCGTTCCGCGTGAAGGTCTGGCGCAGCATGTTTTTGTCGCTGCAAATTTTTTCATGCAGCGCTTGCTGAATCGCTATCGTGAAGATCTGGACGTGGTCGCGCAGCCACAGGAACTGACCACCGCCTCCAACCGTACGGTGAACTATCTGCAAACGCAGGCAGCGAAGATCTCGGTCAGCGATGTTGTCTTGCGCGATGGCCGCGTAGAAGCCGAAGTGAGCGTCGAGAATCTGGGCGGCCACAAACTGCCGACAGCATATCCGTCGCGGCGCGTATGGCTGCATGTGACGGTACGCGACAATGCGAGCCACATCATCTTTGAGTCTGGCGCGCTGCATGCCGACGGTTCCATTGAAGGCAACGACAACGACATCGACCCGAAGAAGTTTGAACCCCATTACACCGAGATTCGCAGCGCGGATCAGGTGCAGATCTACGAACCGATCCTGAAAGATCGCAACGGCAATGTGACGACCGGCTTACTGTCGGCTGTTGGTTATCTCAAAGACAATCGCCTGTTGCCGAAAGGTTTCGACAAAGCCACGGCAGACGCTGACATCGCAGTGCATGGCGGCGCTGCGACGGATCCGGCGTTCACCGATGCCGGCCATCGCGTGCGCTACTCGGTTTCAGCAGGCAATGCGCAAGGCCCTTTCCACGTGGAGGCAGAACTCTGGTACGAACCCATCGGCTTTCGCTGGGCAAACAACCTGAAGCCTTACAACGCAGCGGAGCCGAAGCGCTTCACTGGCTACTACGACTCAATGGCAAGTGGCGCGGCCGTGATGCTGGTGAAAGCAGCGAGATAAAAGCGCCGCCTACACTTTTTGCTATCGTGCAGGCATGAAGAAGCAGCCTTCTGCTTTGGTGCAATATACGGTACGGGGCATTCCGAGCGACGTCGACGCTGCGCTCCGCCGTAAGGCTGCGAAGCGAAACGTGAGTTTGAATCAGGTTATCGTCGATGAGTTAAGCGAAGCAGCCATTGGCGCCGCAAAGAATGAAGACTTTTCGGATCTTGTGGGGAAATGGGCCGCAGATAAAGAGTTCGATCGGGTGCTGGCCGTCAGGGCGGCGGATCGACCACGAAAAGTGGAAGTGAAAGTCGCGCTCGGCATGAACCGCTTAGTCGACTTGTTGCGGCGTGACGAGAAGCACGCTGCGGCAGTTCGCAAATTTTCAATTGCATCAACCACAGCGCCGGCTATCTAGGCCAAAATCGGTATGCACCCGATGCGCTGCGCCCGGAATCTTGTTCTCTTTCTCCTGACCTCAGCATTTCTCATCAAAGCTGCGGACACTACGCGGAGATTGCCCGCTGGGAGCGCGAGGCTCGTCAGATCACAATCGTTCGTGACGACTGGGGCATCGCGCATGTGCATGGCAAAACCGATGCCGATGCTGTCTTTGGCATGCTCTATACGCCAGGCCGAAGATGATTTCAATCGCCTGGAAACGAACTACCTGAACGCGATGGGGCTTCTCGCGCAGGCCGAAGGCGAAGCGCAGGTATATCAGGATTTGCGCATGAAGTTGTTTATCGATCCCGCGGAGTTGAAGCGACAGTACGCGCAAAGCCCCGCATGGCTCCAGACGTTGATGAATGCGTTCGCCGACGGCCTCAACTATTACCTCTACAAACATCCCGAGGTGAAGCCGCGCGTCATCCAGCACTTCGAACCGTGGATGGCTCTCAGCTTTACCGAGGGCAGTATCGGCGGTGACATCGAACGTGTCGAACTGGAACCGCTCGGCGCTTTCTACGGCAAGGCGCACATCAGTGCGAAGAAGCGCGACGTCATTGAGGAGCCGGCTGGCTCAAATGGGATGGCCATTGCGCCGTCGAACACTGCCGCGCATCATGCACTGCTTCTGATCAATCCGCACACTACTTTCTTCTTCCGCTCGGAACTGCAGATGACGAGCGACGAAGGATTGAACGCGTATGGCGCGGTGACCTGGGGGCAGTTCTTCATCTATCAGGGATTCAATGAACACGCGGGCTGGATGCACACGTCGAGCGGGGTCGATGCGGTGGATGAGTACCTGGAAACAGTCGAGAACCGCAATGGCCAGTACTTCTATCGCTATGGTTCCGAGTGGCGGCCAATGCAAACCGCGCAGATCGTTGTCGCGTACAAGACCAGTTCCGGCATGGCGCAGAAGACGTTCACCGTATACCGAACTCTCCATGGCCCGGTGGTTCGCGAAGAGGGCGGCAAGTGGGTCACGATCCGGCTGATGCAGAAGCCCATCGATGCACTGGCGCAGTCGTATCTGCGAACGAAGGCCAACAACTATCAGGAATTTCTGAAGACGATGGAGTTGAAGGCCGACTCATCGAACAACACGATCTTCGCCGACGCAAGCGGCAACATCGCTTACTTTCAGGGCAACTTCATCCCGAAGCGCGAGAACCGTTTCGACTGGACGAAACCAGTTGATGGTAGCGACCCGGCGACTGATTGGAACGGCCTGCTTACCGTTGATGAGACACCGCATCTGCTGAATCCGAAGAGCGGCTGGCTGTACAACTCGAATAACTGGCCATGGTCGGCTGCAGGACCGAGCAGCCCGCGCCAGCAGGACTATCCCGCCTATGTCGACACGCGCGGTGAATCGGCGCGCGGGCTGCACGCCATTCGCGTGCTCGAAAACAAAACAGATTTCACGCTGCGCTCGCTGATGGCTGCGGCTTATGACACCTATCTGCCCTGGTTCGGCATCACGATCCCGGCGCTGCTGCAAGCCTGGGATGGATTGCCCGCGGCGGATCCGTTGCGCGCGCAGCTTGCGGATCAGATCGCGCTGCTGCGTGCGTGGGACATGCGCTGGAGCGCGCAATCGACGGCAACGTCGCTCGCCATCTTCTGGGGCGATGACCTTCGCCGAAGCGTGCGCACCGGCGCTCCGAAAGGCGATGTGCTGGAAGCGAACTTCATCGCCAAAGCGCCTGCAGCACGATTACTGCAGTCGCTGGCCGCTGCGTCCGACCGGCTCACGACGGAGTTCGGCACGTGGAAAACCGAGTGGGGCGCGATCAATCGCTTTCAACGTCTGACGGGCGCGCTGGTTGAGCCGTTCAACGATGCCGCTCCCAGCATTCCAGTCGGCTTCCCTTCTGCGTTGTGGGGATCGCTCGCGTCGTTTGGTGCGAAGCCGTATCCGGGCACGAAGAAATGGTACGGCACCAG
Organism: Bryobacterales bacterium; assembly: GCA_963792655.1. GTDB lineage: Bacteria > Acidobacteriota > Terriglobia > Bryobacterales > Bryobacteraceae > DOZZ01. Next base: position 559,964 of record CAWBWU010000001.1, on the reverse strand, counting down.
CGGCAACAGCTTTGTCGCGGTCGTTGAATTCGGCGATCAGGTGCACGCGCTCGCAGTAACGGCCGGCGGAGAGAGTGGCCACGCGGGCTCGACGCACTTCAACGATCAGGCGCGGCGCTACAGCACGGGCGATTTGCGCGAAGTGTACTTCTACCCTGCACAACTGAAAGGGCACACGGAGCGGCGCTACCGTCCCGGCAGCTAATCTTTCGCGAACGAATTGAGCAGTGTTTCGAACTTGCCGGCGTTTGCTGCCATCGTCTTCGCCGGACCTGTGAACTTGATGAACACGTTGCCCGAAGGCCCTTCGATGATTGCGCCGAGCAGCCGGTAGTTCGCCATCGGCGACGACGGTGCGCCGTTCGGGCCACCCATACCGGAGTATTGTCCTGAAGTATCGATCGTGGTCACCGTTAACCCATGCACGGTGCGATGGCGAACGACAGCCGCCGCGGGATGCTCCATCGACGATTGAAACTGGCCCTTCCAGCGATTCAGATTCGCATCAACCGTGCCGCCCTGCCCCGCACCGAAAAAGTAAACCGCGCACTCGCTCTTCTCTTTGTCGGGCGCTGTGGGTTGAACCATATAAGTAGCCGCGCGCATGGGACGGCTACCCTGATTGGCCCAACCAGCAGGAGCGGTCCAATGCAGGCCGGCAACGGATTCGGCGGCAAGGGACGAGGCGAATAGAAAAAAAAGAACGGCGGTGCGCATGAGGCCAGTGTACGCGGGCGAGGGATTTCATATCCCGTCGACCGGAGAGCGGCGGTTACAATAATGCAAAATCAAGATGAATACAACAGTACTTCTTCGTATCGCAGCGATTATTTCGTTGCTCTTCACCGCTGGGCACACCATGGGTGGGTTCAAGAAATGGTCGCCCATGGGCGAGAATGCCGTATTGAAGGCTATGACGGATGTCCGTTTTGATGCGATGGGTGCAAACCGGTCTTATCTGGACTTCTTCATGGGCTTTGGCTGGTCGATAACCGTAGCGATGCTCCTGCAATCAATACTGCTTTGGCAGATGGCGACTCTTGCCCGCACGGATGCGCCGAGCGTGCGTCCGATGATCTGGGTTTTCGTCCTGGCTCAACTCGCCAGTGGGATTATCGCCTGGCGGTTTATTTTTCCGGTGCCTGCGCTTTTCACACTGTTATTGCTCGTACCGCTGGTGGCCGCACTTATTGTGGCGCGCTAGGGCCCAAATTCGACGTCTCGCAATCTGGTCGCGAACGTCCGCTTCGGGACCACCAGGATGATGACCGCGGAGGCCAAACAGTAACCTTTTGCTGGCCCGGCAGTATCCATCCCTCGAAGCCGAACGCGCTGAGAAATCTTTCTATGCGACCGATGCCGCGCACTCTACCCTTACTCTTCATAGTGTCCTGCGCCATCACGCCCCCTGTGGCCGGATGTTACGGACGACTACGTCAAGGCGGAAATGACGAAGTCTCACATTCCAGGCTTGTCCCTTGCCGTAGTCAGGAATGGGCGGTTAGTCAAGTCTGCTGGATACGGTCAGTCGAACGTTGAAACGGCGACACCCGCAACTCCAGAGACTGTTTACAAAGTTGCTTCGCTGAGCAAGCCGATGATTGCCACGGCTGTGATGCTGTTGGCCCGCCAAGGCAAGTTGAGTCTGAACGACACCGTGGCTCACTTTTTGAGCGGCGCGCCGTCAGCGTGGCAGAACATCACTGTTCGGCATCTACTTACGCACACCTCGGGAATCGCGCGTGATCCAATCGACTACCATCCCTACACAGAACAAGCCCCATCCGCTGTGATTGAAGCAGCCTATGCCATGCCTCTCCAATTCAAGCCGGGCGAGAGATGGCTTTACTCCAACGTCGGATATTTTGTGTTGGCCGAGATCATCAGCAAGGCCGCGGGAGTGCCATGGAACGACTTCATCGCAAAACAGATCTTTGAGCCGGCCGGTATGACCTCCACACGGCTGACTTCGGTATCGGCGATCATTCCGAACCGTGCCCGCGGATATGAAAGCAATCAGACCGGTCTGTCAAATGCGGAAGACTGGATTGCAATGCGGCCGAGCGGTGCGTTTGTCTCCACATCTTTGGATTTGGCAAAACTGGATGCTTTCCTGAATTCGCCTAGTGCCCTGGACGATGCCGGACGGACAGCCATGAAGACGCCAGTACCGCTATCAGACGGCACAACGGCCGCGTATGGCTTTGGCTGGCATGTAGGTTCGTATCTCGGGCAGGAGACGGGTCCATCACGACGGCCAGTACCCTGGGTTCCGATCAGACTGGGAGCGTTTTGAAGGGCAACACTTGAGCGTCATATTGCTGACCAACGTGGGCAGCGCTCCGGTCGAGCAGCTCGCTCTCAAGATAGCTGGATTCTATTCGCCTGAACTTGCCGCTCCCGAGTTCTCCAGTTCTGCCACTTCGGCATCGGCAGCGTTCTCCCTAGGAAAGCAGGGAACGATCAGCATCATGGCACGGAGCACAGCGCGGTCGGCCCCGGACAGTGTGATCGAGTTGGAGATTTGGGACGAATCAAATAAGGCCGTCTACAAGTCGAGCCGGACCGACCAGAACTTTCTACCGGGTGAGTCCAGGAGATACGACTTCACCTGGACGCCCAAAAAGCCCGGAAAGTACACCCTTAACTTCGGGATCTACGGTCCGGAATGGACGCCCAGCTATTCCTGGCATGAGAGTATGGCGACCATCGCGGTTGAATAGAAACGCACCAAGAGTCGTATCAACTCCCGCCTGACCCACCCCGCCCAACGACGATTGGAACTGGCCCTTCCAGCGATTCAGATTCGCATCGACCGCGCCGCCCTGCCCAGCGCTGAAGAAGTAACCCGCACATATACTGTTCAGCCCACTGCGCCCGACAAAGAGAAGAGCAAGGGCAACGCGAATAAGAGAATGAAAACAGCTATACGCATGAGGACAGTGTGCGCGGGCGAAGGTGGTGGGTCAGTTTGGGTGAATCGGAAACGTTCTTTAAGATCAAGTGGAGAGAATATGTCATGAACAGCATTCCACCGGATGATCTTCAGCGCAACCTCACCGTTGCAGAAACTGACGCGCCAAAGCAGCCGCATATCGGGTTAGCGGGAGACACTTACACCATTCTCCTGACAGGAAAAGAAACAGCGGGCCGTTACACGCTGATCGACATGCATGTTCCACCCGGCGGTGGGCCACCTCCCCATCGGCACGACTTTGAAGAATCGTTCACGGTGCTCGAAGGTGAAATCGAGACAACATTCCGCGGCGTAAGTTCGACCGTTCGCGCCGGACAAGCTGTCAACATTCCGGCGAACGCGCCGCACCAGTTCCGCAATCAATCGGATCGACCGGCACGGCTGTTATGTATCTGCTCGCCAGCCGGACAGGAAGAATTTTTCCTGGAGGTTGGCATTCCCGTTGCCACCAGAACGACGCCACCGCCCGAACTCGACCCGGCCGCACAAGCTGCCCTAAGAAAAAAGGCTGAGGCCTTAGCACCCGAATATCGCACCGAGTTCCTGAAAGAAGCTTGAAGAAAACGGGATGTGGCGAGCGTGCGGTGCGCTTATCCGACCATCACGCGTGAGATGCCGGGGATAAGCTAAAAAATGGAAACCGCCTCGTTGTTCAAGCATTCCGGGAGTGTAACCGTACCGATCAACGGCGAAGGGCGGAGTTTGACTTCCGGTCATTGCAAATAGCATGTTGTACGTTGAATCCGGCTTCATTGGCGTGGTCCACGGGCAGCCCGGCAATCTACTGCTGGGTTTCAGCGATTCCGCCGAGAGTCGATGAGAATGAGGCGGTGTTTTCCGCGATTCGTGCCAGTCGGCGCCAGGACGCCACACAGTTCCTGCCAACGTTCCATAGAGGCGGTGATTCCGTTCCTGGCGGAGGGACGGCGACTCCGTCGATAGCCGCTGGCAGTCTTTCTCCGGCTGCCTCCCGAGATCGATCAGGTCGACAGGCGCGTCCGTTTTGGAACGTAGTAAAGCCCAACGCTGCGCTTCGTCTCTTTGCTAAGGTTGGTCTTCATGTCTACTGTTCTTGTGACCGGCTGTAGTTCGGGAATCGGTTTTGCAACTGCGCTTGAGCTCGCTCGGGCAGGGCACCAGGTTCTTGCCACAATGCGCCATCCCGAGAGAGCGCCGCAACTTGAAGAGACCGCCGCAAGCGAGAAAGTGCCGATCAAGGTCTTACCGATGGACGTCGATTCTGATGAATCCGTGAGCGCGTGCTTCAAGGCGATTGCAGAACCCATCGACGTGCTGGTGAACAATGCAGGAATTGAGATCCATGGATCGGTCGAGGAATTGCCGATGTCATCCATGATCGCCGTCATGAACACAAACTGCTTCGGCGCGGTGCGCTGCATCAAAGCGGTGCTTCCTCAGATGCGTGAACGCCGATCCGGCTGCATTGTGAACGTCTCATCGATCTCAGGCAGAATTGCGAATTCTCCATTGAGCGCCTACTCCGCGTCTAAGTTCGCACTGGAAGCGTTCAGTGAAGCGCTCGCTGGGGAAGTGAAGCCTTTCAATGTCAGAGTTGCTCTCATCCAGCCGGGTATTCAGGATACGCGCATGGCCCGCGATATCAGCAAAGGACCACAATCGATCTATCCTCAGGTGAACCGATTTTCCGGCCTTTTCCGCGCGTCGCTGGCGAATCCGATATCTCCCGATGCCTCCGCGACTGCGATCCGCCACGTTATTGAGAGCGGCACCTGGCAATTGCGTCACATGCCCGGTCCGAATGCAGCTCCGTTCGTCGGCTGGAGAGCGTCGATGACTGACGAGCAGTGGGTCGACTGGAATGCTTTAAGCGACGACGCCTGGTACGACGCGGTGCAGCGGGACTTCGGGCTGGACGCCCGTAAGGCATAGCCTGCTCCTGGCTGGCTTCTACAGGCTCTGATCGCAGATGCCCGGAATCTCGTGTTCGAGATTACCCTCTGGTCCTCCCTGACGGCGAAGTGTTTACCGTCCAGTTGATCCACTTGACGCATTTTCGGAATATCGTACATTGGCTCTGGTCACACCCACTCTGTCCGGAGAACGTACCGCTACTTGGAAGTTGAGACGGCACACCGCGTACGCGCCCAGGCCGGTCGCGCCGGAGAGTCGGTCACAAGCCCTGTTGCCATCGCGGTTTCCGATCAATCCCGCCTCCCTTGGGCTCTTCCTGGTCCGGCAGTGCCTGTTGATGGAAGATCCACATATTTCACATTCGTCCTTTACAAATCTAAACTGAACCGTTTAGTATTGTCACCTGAGGTTAAGTATGATCCGTGTTCAGGACCTGGTCAAAAATTACGGCGACTTCAAAGCGGTCGACCATGTTTCCTTCGAAGTGCAACCTGGCGAAATTTTCGCCTTCCTGGGCCCGAACGGCGCTGGCAAGACTACGACGATCAAGATGTTGACAACGCTGCTGAAGCCGACCAGCGGATCGTTGTGGATCGACGGGTTGGACATCGCCAAGCACCACACCCAAGTCCGGCAGCGCTTCGGCATTGTGTTTCAGGATCCCAGTCTCGATGCGGAGTTATCCGCGTACGAGAACATGGACATCCACGGCATTCTGTACCATGTGCCGCGCAAGGTGCGCGTGGAGCGCATCGAGCGGCTGCTCACCATTTTCGAGCTGTGGGACAAGAAGGATAAACTCGCCAAGACGTTTTCGGGCGGCATGAAGAGGCGGCTCGAAATTGCGCGCGGCTTTCTGCATACGCCGAAGATTCTGTTCCTTGACGAGCCGACGCTGGGGCTCGATCCGCAAAGCCGCAATCAGCTTTGGAGCCATGTGAAGAACCTCAACCAGACCGAAGGCACCACCGTGTTCCTGACCACCCATTACATGGATGAAGCGGATCGCGTGGCGCAGCGCATTGCCGTTATTGATCACGGCAAGATCGTGGCCCAGGGTACGCCGGCGGAGTTGAAGCAGCAGACCAACACGGAAAGTCTGGAACAAGCGTTCCTGGCTCTCACCGGCACAGCGATCCGCGATGAGAGCGCGTCGTCGGCTGATCAGATGCGGCAGTTCGTGAAAGCGTGGAGGAGATAACATGTCAGCGATTTACGCCATGTGGTTGCGGGAGTTGAAGCGGTATAGCCGCTCGCCCGTGCAGATTGTCGTTTCCCTGGGGCAGCCCGTGCTGTACCTGTTGATCCTCGGCTTCGGGTTCAGCCCCGTGTTTCAGAAGGCAGGCAGCGGCAGCTATCTGCAGTTCATCGCGCCGGGCGTGATTGGCATGAGCATTCTGTTCTCGTCGATCTTCTCGGGCATTGGTTTGCTCTGGGACCGGCAGTTCGGCTTCCTGAAAGAGACGCTGGTGGCTCCTGTGCCGCGCATGCAGATCATGGTTGGGCGCACACTTGGGCGGCGCAACCGTCGCCGCGATTCAAGGCACGCTGGTGATGATCATCTGCATGATCGCGGGCTTTCGTCCTGTGCATTGGAGCGCGGTGCCGATCGCACTCGGATTCATGTTGATGATCGCCATCGTGTTCGGCGGATTGGGAACGGCAATCGGGTCGGTGTTGAAAGACATGCAGGGGTTCCAACTGATCATGAACTTCCTGGTGATGCCGATCTTCTTCCTCTCGGGCGCGCTGTTCCCGCTGACGAACCTGCCGAAAGCGCTTGGCGTTCTAACCAGCGCCGATCCGCTTTCGTACGGCATTGACGGCGTGCGCGGCTCACTGTCGGGGCTTTCGCATTTCGGCCCCGGGCTGGACTTCATCGTGCTGTGCGTGGTGGCGTGTCTGTTCCTCGCTCTCAGCACGAGGTGCTTCTCCCGGATCCAGATTTGACGCCTGCACGACTCCAGCGGCCGCGCAGTCTTCGGGCTCACGACCAGGTTCTGGATGCGACGATCAAGTTGTTTTGTGAGCGCGGCATTGATGGCGCCAGTATCGACGCCATCGCCGCGCTCTCGGGCGTCAGCAAGGCCACCGTTTACAAACACTGGCCCGACAAGAGTGCGCTCGCGCTCGAAGCGTTGAGCAGAGTGCATGGCCTCGATCGCGAGCGGCCGGTGTTTGATAGCGGCGATCTCCGCCAAGACCTGATCGATTTTCTGAACCATAAGCCGCCGGAAGAATTTCTGGACGCGCGCGACCGCCTGATGCCGCATGTTGTGGCATACGCAGCGCGCGATCAGGAGTTTGGCAAGAAGTGGAGGACGCACCTCACCGGCCCCATGCGCACCCAGGTCTTTGAGTTGATGGGCCGCGGCATTGCAGCGGGCCAATTTCCGGCTGATCTGGATAAACAACTTGGCGTGGCGCTGCTGGTGGGTCCAATGATGTACCGTCATATCTTCCGCGATGCCGCGCCTTTCAAAGAAGACTTGGCCGAGGGCGTCGTCAACGCGTTCTGGCGCGCGTTCGCTATTCAATCGGCGCCTGCCAAAGCGAAGCCCCGCCGGAAGCGAATGCGATAATTTCAACTATGAAGACTTGGGCCGCCACAGCCCTGCTGGCAATGCTGTTCGCGGCGCCTGCGCTGCCCGGCAAGAAAGATGTGCCTGATCTTGGCCGCGCATCGAACGACCTGATCGACATCGAAGCCAAGGCCATCGTCGACAAGCCAACCATCAAGTCCGAACTCGGCTCCGACTTCGACGGCGACTACACGCTTGTACAGGTCACCGTCACACCGAAGGGTAACAAGCCACTGCCGGTGAGGCTAGACGACTTCATTCTGCGTACCGATCACGATGGCCGCCGCACCGGGCCGTTTGCTCCGAACCAGATCGCGGGCAGCGGCGGGCTGGTGCTGCATGAAGTAGAGATTGCAAAATCCGGTCCGCTTGGGGACCGCGGCGGGCCGGTGTGGGGCGGCATGCCGGGAACTTCGAGCCAGCCCAGACAACTTCCCGGCAATCAGGGTTCAGCGGGCAACAGCGGCTCATCCGCGAAGGCTACTGACGCAAAGGTTGCCGACGGCAAGAGCGAAAAAGTGAATCCGTTGCTCGCGGCGTTGAAGGCGAAGTGCATGCCGGAGGCGAACACCTTGAAGCCGGTAGCGGGGCTGCTTTATTTTCCACTCGAGAAGCAGAAGCTGAAGGACCTGGAGCTGGACTACAACGGACCGGCTGGGCAGCTCAGAATTCGTTTTCACTAGATGACAATCGCGGAACTCGACACGCCGGCAATGGTCGTCGACCTTGACCGCATGGAGTCAAACCTGCACAAGGTGGCGGACTACGCGCGTACGCATCACCTGCGTCTTCGCCCGCATACCAAGACGCATAAGTCGGCATGGATCGCGCGTAAGCAATTGGAACTCGGGGCCGCGGGGCTGACCGTTGCGAAGCTCGGTGAAGCCGAAGCATTGCTGCCGCACTTGCACGATCTATTGCCGATCGATCTGCTCATCGCGTTCCCCATCGTGGGCGAGGCAAAGCTCAAACGGCTGGTCGAGTTGGCAAAGCAGACGAGCGTGACGGTTGCACTCGATAGCCAGGCGGTTGCGCGGCAGCTTTCAGATGCTGCCGCTCGCGCAGACGTGACTGTCGGCGTGTTGATCGAGATCGATGCCGGCCTGGGGCGCGTCGGCGTTCCACCCAGCGATGCCGTGGCGTCTGCACAAGCCGTTTCGCAGATGCCCGGCCTGCGTTGGCGCGGAATCACTTTTTATCCGGGGCACATCAAGAGCGCGGAAGCCGGCGCGGGCGAGATGGCAATACTTCGCTCCATGCTGGAAGGCGTCGTTCGCGATTTGACTGCGGCGGGTCTGAATCCTGAGCTGGTCAGCGGCGGGTCCACTCCCACGCTGTTCCATTCACATGAGTGTGGACCCCTCAACGAAATTCGCCCGGGCACGTATGTCTTCGAAGACTTGAATACGGTCGAGAGCGGTGCGTGCACGCTGGAGGAATGCGCCGCGAGTGTACTGGCCACCGTGATCTCCGTCGCGCCCGGGCGCATGGTGATTGATGGTGGCTCGAAGACGTTCTCATCCGATCGCCCCGCGCATGAGCGTCCATCGACCTTTGGCCGTGTCATGGAAGCGCCCGGATCGGCATTTCACAAGATGAATGAAGAGCACGGCTTCATCAACGTGACCCAAGCCGGGCGCGAGTTCCGCATTGGTGATCGCGTGCGCATCGTTCCGAACCACGTGTGCGTTGCGATGAATCTGCACGAGCGCGTTTATGGATTGCGCGGCGATCAAGTCGAGACAAGCTGGAACGTGGACGCGCGCGGCAAATTGCAGTAGCTTTTACGGCGTCAATCCCGCAATGTACTGCACGGCCGGCAGACTCGGCAGAAATGCATAGGCTGCGCCACGCGTCTGCACGAGACGCGAGAAGCCGCTGACAACGATTGGCTTGCCACCCGCGACCGGAATCACAAAGCGTCCAGTTCCGCCCGAGTTGTCACCGAGTATCGGATCTTTCGTTCCCGACAGCCCTGCCGCGAACAAGCTGCCGTTCACCCATTGCGACATCAGAAATTCGAACTGGTCCTTCAGACTGACCGCGATGAAGATGCCCAGCAAGCCACGCTCGATGCCGTCGTTGGGATTTGCCGGATCGAACGGCGGTCCATATGGCAGCCCGCGGCGGACGAGGCGATGGCCCAGGCCGTTGCCCCCAGCGATGGGTGCGTTGCGCGGATTGTTGCGGCGCATGTGCGAGCCGACAGGACAACGCACGCCTTTCAGATCGTCGCTGTAATCGTAGTCGTTAATCTCATCAAGTGCGTAGTCTTTCTCGCTGGAGTTGTTCTCGGGCGAAAGCGCGAGCGGCGCACCGTTGCGCCAGCGGCCCACCATCTTTGCTGCGAGACGTTCGCCGTCGATACCGAACTTCGCCGGTGCATCGGTCAGCAACTTGTCGAACGCGGCACAGTCCTGCGCCAGAATGCGCAGGGCGAGAAAGCTTCCGTTCCGCCCCAGCACTTCAGGCTGCGGCACAGGGTACGAGAAATCGACAAACTGGCTGGGATATCCGAGCAGGAATTCACCAGTGGGCGCGGGCGTAAGCTGATCCTTCACGGGATTGGGCAAGCCGCCTTCTATGCAAGGCTGCGAATAACCATCGCGGTACCCGAAGTGCGCGACATTGCCGGGCAGCATGTCGGCATCGCTCACTGAAATTTCACTGAGCGCACCGGTCCAGATCGCGCGCAGCGCCGCGGTCTGCGCTGTGCGAATCGCGTCATCCTGCGCGAACAACAAAACGATGATGTGAATGCCCGGCCCGGCCCAGTTATCTTTCCAGTGTTCGGGCGCGCTATCGCCGGTATCGCCCACAATGGCCGCGCGAGCAACTGCGCCCTGATGGAACTCTTCGGGAAATTGCGAGAGGCTGCCTTCGGGCACGCCGAGCGCTTGCAAGCCCTCGAATGTAAGCGCCAGGTTGATGCACGCATCGGGCTTCTGGTCCCAAGGCGCACCGCTCATGAGGTTTAACTTTCCAAGGGCTTGACGCGCCAGGGCCGCATCCTCAACCCGCAGCGCGAAGAGGCGCAGTGCATCCATGCCATAACTGCGCAGGATCAAGCCCTGCACCTGTTCGAGCGCAACGGGCAATGCTTACTCCGGAGAGAGCGCGGCTTGTATGTCGAGCACCGTCGCAGTGGGATACGCGCTGTAGAAGGGTTCGATCGCGCGCAGATCGTTGTCTTTCACGTACTTGAGAAACTCATTGCGATGTTGCTGCACGGGCAAGGGCGGTGCATCGCTCATGTGCTGCAGCAGCGCATTGAAAACATCCCCAATGACGTCGACGAAGTCGTTGATGTAGACATCGAAGTCGCCATCATAAGTAGTGATCACGGCTAACTGCGTGTTCTTGTTCATGAACACGAAGCGCGCGAAGTGCACGTTCGCCAGGCGATTCAAAGCGACACCGATCGGGTTCTTATCCGGCGGCGCGCTCTGTAGCTGATGCAGCATGCCGTTCAGTTGTTCGAAATCTTGCGGCGACTTGATCGTCATGATCAGCGTCAGGGGGTTTTGCACGGCCTTCGGTACGGCCGGCGGAATGGGCGCGGGAGTCGGAGCAGCGATGTCACTCATGTTGTCTCTCCTTCGAGATGCTGATCGTATCGAAGGCAGGCAACGAATGTAAACCAGCTACTCGAAGTCGGCCCACAAAACGGTATGGTCTGACGATGCCGGTGCTTTGCGCGGCGCAAGGTCTACGTCGACTGCGCGGCAACGTTCAGCAAGAGGCGCAGTAGCCAGGATGTGGTCGATGCGCCAGCCGTAGTTGTTCTCGAACGCGTTGCGGAAGTAATCCCAGTAGGTGTACTGCACGCGGTCGGGATGTAGCTTGCGAAAGACATCCACGAAACCCCACGCGACTGTTTTGTGAAAAGCGTTGCGGGCATCGATGTGGAAGTCGACGTCGTTGACGCGGCGGTCGGGATGATAGACATCGATCGTTTCGGGCGCGACGTTCAGATCGCCTAACCAGATGGCAGGCTTGTCGCGATCGAGATGCGCTTCGAAGTATCGCCGCACCCGCCCGAACCACGCCAGCTTGAATGCATACTTCTCAGAGGTGATCGAGTATCCCTGCGGCACGTAGGTGTTAATGACCGGAACACCGTTGATCACGGTTTGCAGAATCCGCACATCCTCGTTGTCTTCGCCCTCGTGCAAGCCGTGAATCACGCGTTCCGGCTCTGCAAGAGACAGCGTCGCGACGCCGTTATAACCCTTCATGCCGCGAAACGCACAGTGGTATCCCACTTCCTGCAGCGCTTCGACGGGGAAATCCGCATCCTGCACTTTTGTTTCCTGCAGGCACATCACATCAGGGCGATTGGTCTGCAACCAATCGAGCAGAATCGGCAGACGTTTACGGATGGAGTTGACGTTGTAAGTTGCGATCTTCATTCAGTCGAGGCTGATCACAATCTTCCCAAAATGGCGAGCGCTCTCCATATCCCGCAAGGCGTTCTGTATCTCGGCCATCGGGAACACACGGTCGATAGTCGGGCGCATTTGGTGCTGCTCGATCGCGCGGTTCATGCTTTCAAACATCTCGCGCGAGCCAACATAGATCCCGTTGATGCGAAGGCTTTTCTGCAGAATGTAAGCCGTGGTCAGGTCGCCTGCGCCGCCCGACAGTACGCCGATCATTGCGATCTGTCCGCCAACGCGGGTCGCGATCATCGACTGGTTCAATGTTGACGCCGCCGCCGACCTCCACCACGTGGTCCACACCGGTTTTGCCAGTGATCTCACGAGCACGCCGGCCCCATTCCGGCACTTCCTTGTAATTGATTCCTTCCGCCGCGCCCATGTCGCGCATCCGCGCAAGCTTTTCCCCGGAGCTAGAAGTAGCGACCACGCGCGCACCTGCCATGCGCGCGAACTGCAGTGCAAAGAGGGATACGCCGCCGCTTCCCTGCACCAGAACGGTTTCGCCGGGCTGCAGTTTGCCTTGCACGATCAATGCATTCCAGGCCGTGACTGCGGCACACGGCAGAGTGGCCGCCTCCTGGAACGATAAGTGGGTGGGAATGCGCACCACGCCTTCTTCCGAGAGCACAACGTACTGCGAGAGCATGCCATCGATCGCGCCGCCCAGCGCAGACTTTGCATAGCTCTCAGTCACATTGCCGGTGAGCCAGGTCTGCATGAAGATGCCGGCCACGCGATCGCCCACCTGCCAGCGCGTGACACCTTGACCCACCGCAGCAATCTCGCCCGCGCCATCCGACAAAGGAATGCGTGGCAACGGCATGCGTGGATCGTAAAGGCCTTGCGCCACGCGGAGGTCGCGAAAGTTCAGAGAGCATGCGCGCACGCGGATGAGAACCTGGCCAGGTCCCGGAGACGGATCGGCCTTTTGACGCAGTACGAGTTGATCAATGCCAAATGCAGGCAGTTCGACAAAGTTCATGGCAGTTGGATTCGGTTCGGGAGGGAGGAGCTACAGACAAAAATGAGGGGAGGTCCGAAGACCTCCCCCCGGAACAACTACATCTTTACGGTGTCGACCTTCACGGTATCGCCATCGAGCGAACCGGTCACGGTAACTTTGTGGCCGAGGTGAGCCATAACCTTGCTGGGATCGTCAATCTTGTAGACCTTGTCGCCCACGATGAATACCGGCGCAGCGCCACCCTTGACACAGGTCTCGACGCACTTGGCATTCATGCTGGCTTCGTTATGCTTCGCGCCACACTTGGAGTCGCCGATAACACCCGTCCACTCTTCAGCAAAGGCACCTGCTGCGGTGAAAGATAGTGCAAATCCGGCGGCGATGATGAACTTTTTCATTTGTTTCCTCCTGGGAAGTTGGGGGCAGTTCGCGTCAAAATGATATCCAATCACTACTCCGGTCGCAACCCTTCTACTCATTTACTGTTACGCGTCTACCCTCTCCATTGGATGCCCGCTCCCAGTTGTTTCTTTGCAAATTCTAAACTTTTCTCGAGATCGACCCGCTGCTGTTCGCGTAAAGCAGCAGTAAATTCCGGGCGCTTTGTGCCCGGTGCATCCTCAATCACCATGGGCGTCATCAACGGATGTCCGTGTTTTGCGAGAGCCACAAAACGCGCGAAATCCTTTGCCATGGCGTTCGGGAAGCGATTCCAGAAGTCAGTCTCAAGGTAAGGCAGAACCTGCGGCGGGCGCCCGGTAATCACTTCCAGATGCAGAGGCGCATCGGGACAAAGCCGGCTCTTCATTTCAAGAAAACGCGGGAAGTCGACTACGCCTTCACCCAGAACAACCCATTGTGCCGATGCGCCGCGCGGGTGTTCGAATACAACTGAGTCGCGAGTGTGCATCGTTACGCAATACGGACCCAACACTTCCATCGTGACTAATGGGTCTTCGACAACCCACATCGGGTTGCCTGAGTCGAGACAAGAGCCAACGTACTCCTTCCCTGCAGCTTCGATGATGGCGCGCACTTCACGCGCTTGCATGTCGCCCGAGTGGTTCTCGATGGCGATCTTGACGTTCAGGTCCATCGCCTCGCTGCGAACCGCGCGGCAGGCGCGAATGGTCTCGGCCATGCAAGCTTCGAGATGCGCCGGGTCATCGCGGTCGCTGCCTGCTCCCATGAAGCAGCGCATGACCTTCGCGCCAACCAGATTGCACGCGCGCAAACCTTTCCGTAACGCATCTTCGCTAGAGCCGCCGCTCTTGCTAAACGATTTGGAAAGCGAGCAGATACAGCCGGTGCCGCCGTCGATCAGAATGCCCAGTTGGGCGGCGCGGTCGCGCACCTTGCGCAGATGTTCGGGTTCCAGGCTGGTGTAATCGCCCAGCGAAGAGAACTGAATGGCGTCGAGTTTCAGGCTGGCGGCGTAGTCGAGTAACTGAAAGTCTTTCCAGCCGAACGCGCGTATGGAGTAAGTATCGAACCCCAGCCGCGCGGGCTTGCCTGGAGCAACAGTTTGAGCGGATGTGCTCTGCGCAGCAGCATAGGCAGCAGTTGCGGTACTAGCCTGCAGAAATTCGCGGCGATTCATCTGACTCAGGATGATATCAGTGCGGCCTCGCAATCACGCGCGCCAGTTTGAACCGATACAGTATGTAAATCGTGATGCGCTGGCTTTTGCTTTGTTCCCTGTTCTGCTCTTCGCTGTTTGCCGCTGAACGCGACCCGCTGGGGTATGTGAATCCGCTGCTCGGAACGAAGAAGAGCAAGATCGGTTATGGCGGGACGATGCCGTTCGTTTCTCCTCCGTTCGCCATGACGAACTGGACGGCGCAGACGCGGCAGAACAAGATCAGCATCACGTCGTATGAGTACGACGACACGCGCATCACGGGCTTTATCGGGACTCATCAGCCGGCCATCTGGATGGGCGACTACGGATACGTCACGCTGATTCCGCAGGTTGGCGAGCTGCGAACCGCGCCGGAAGCTCGCGGGCTCGCTTTCTCGCATCAAGGCGAGACGGCGCAGCCGGACTATTACGCCGTGGAGCTCAGCACGGCCGCCGGGTCGCGTATCCGCGCCGAGATGACGGCCACCGAGCGCTGTGCCTATCTGCGTTTTCGCTTTCCGAAGGCGGGAGTCGCTCGCGTCATCGTCGAAGCATCGCGGCCCGGCGTTATGGGTTCTGCTTCCGTGGATATCAACCGACGAGAGATCACGGGTTATAACCCGCACCGCATGGATGCGCACCTGGGTCCGTTGAAGCTGCCGAACTTCAAAGGCTACTTCGTCGTGCAGTTCCGGCAAGCTTCCTCGAAGACCGGGACATACGGAATGGAGAATCCCGCCGCGCCGACGAGCCGCGGTGCATTCGCAGAGTTTCGGCCCGGAGCCTTGGTCGAAGTGCGCGTGGGCACATCGTTCCTGAGCATCGAGCAGGCGCGCGCGAATTTAGAGCACGAGATTCCAGACTGGAACTTCGATGCGGTGCGCGCGAAATTGCATCAAGCCTGGCAAGAGAAGTTGAGCCGCCTGCAAGTAGAGGGCGCGAGTGCGCGCGAACAGACTCGACTCTACACCGCGCTCTATCATGCGCTGCTGTATCCGCGCATGTTTTCCGAGTACGGGCATTACTACAGCGCGTTCGACGACCGCGTGCACAGTGGAGAAAGCTACACGGCCTACTCTATCTGGGACACGTTCCGCGCCGAGAACAGCCTGCTTACTCTGTTCGCGCCTGAGCGTATCGACGGCATGATCACGGCGCTGCTGCAGAACTTTCAGGAAGGCGGATGGATGCCGAAGTGGGCGAACCCGTCTTATACCAACATCATGATCGGAACACACGCGGACTCGCTGGTCGCCGAAGCTATTCGCAAAGGGTTCACGGGCTTCGATCGCGATGTGGCGTGGAAGGCTGTCTATAAAGACGCTATGACGCCGCCGGACGGAGACACCTCGCGGCGCTGGCTGGATCGCGAAGAAGGAACTCCCTACGAAGCGCGCGCCGGCCTGACTTATTACAAGACACTGGGTTACATCCCCACCGATAAAACGGACGAAGCGGCGTCTCGCACTCTGGAGGATAGTTACGACGACTGGTGCGTGGCGCAGATCGCGAAAGCTCTGGGCCGCACAGAGGATTACCAGTTCTTTCTCCGCCGTTCGCTGAACGATCGTCATCTGTTCAACCCGGCGCTGGGGCTCATGAACGGCAAAACGTCTGATGGCCGGTGGGCTCCCATCGGGGGATCGCAAGATACCAACGAGAACCGTGCGGTATCGGGATGGACGGAAGGAGATGCGTGGGTTTACACATGGTCGCCGCTGCACGATCAGGCGGGGCTGCTCGAGTTGATGGGAGGGCGAGAAGCGTACGCTGCCAAGCTCGATGCGCATTTCACGGGCGGGCATAACGTGCACAGCAACGAGCCGAGCCATCATTACGCGTACCTGTACGACTTTGCGGGTCAGCCCTGGAAGACACAGGCCAAGGTGCGCGAGATCGCAGCGGCGGAGTATGGCTACGACGCGGGCGGTCTGGATGGCGATGACGATTGCGGCCAGATGTCGGCGTGGCTATTGTTTACGGCGATGGGTTTCTACCCAGTGAATCCGGCCAGCGGTGAATATATGATCGGGAGTCCGCTGTACAGCCGCATGGGCATCAAGCTACAAAACGGGAAGACCTTTCGCGTCGAAGCTGATGGTGTTTCCGCAACTAACATTTACATTCAGTCCGCAGCGCTCGATGGGAAGACATTGAACGATCCAATCATTACCTGGGAACAGATCCAATCAGGCGCCACGTTGAAGTTTCGAATGGGACCGAAGCCTTCCCGCTGGGGAAGCGATTGGCGTCCGGAGCCGATTCGCCTGAATTGAACTTACCGTTTGATCTGTGCTGACCGCTCGCTTACGCGCGCGGATATTTTGATCTGGTCCCGCGTCAATTGCGAGATATTGTCCTAACACTGCGTTGACGAATGTGCAGTGCTGGCGTCCGCACAGTTGTCAGAGGCGCGACTGGAAGGAGCGCACAGCCGAAAGCTCACGCATTCCAAGAGTCCGAACCCAGGCCAATGCGCTCCTTCCAGTCGCGCCTCTGACGGGTCCGGTTTTCAGTGTCCTAAAGCTGCGGTGCGCTTGTCATCGCCATCACATAAGATGATTAACCGTTATGCGACTGCTCGCTCATTTGCTCGTACTCTCGGTTGTCATCGCGTTGCCACAGTTGGACGGGCAGTCGCGCAGCGGCATGCAACTGACTGCAGACGGCGCCACGCTCGAGGTCACGGCTTTGCGCGACGACATATTGCGCGTGCGGATGTGGAAGGGCAGTGCGGTCCCAGAAGATGCATCCTGGGCGGTGTTACCGGCGTCGCGAACCAGCCACATTACCGTCACCCCGGAACCCCGCGGCTTCCGCACACGTTCACTTCGCGTCGCCGCAGACGATGCGCTGCGCCTGACTGTAACGGACATTCAAGGCAACGTGCTGCAGAAGGATGCGGCTCCGGTGCGCTGGGATGGAACGCGTTTCGAAGTCACTAAAGAGCGAACAACGGCAGACCACTTCTTCGGTCTGGGCGATAAGCCCGGACCGCTCGACCGCAGCGGCCAGGCATTCACGATGTGGAACACCGACAACTATGGCTGGCAGGAATCGAGCGACCCACTTTACAAGAGCATTCCGTTCTTTCTGGATTGGAATCGGGGCCGCACGCTGGGTGTATTTCTAGACAACACGTGGCGAACGAATTTCGATTTTGGACGCAGCGACCCGGCGCGCTACACGTTCGGCTCGCTGAATGGCCCCATCGATTACTACCTGATCTATGGCCCGGAGCCGAAGCAAGTCGTGACAGCGTGGGCTTGGCTCACCGGCCCGTCGCCGCTGCCGCCGTTGTGGGCGCTCGGATTTCAGCAGTCGCGGTATTCTTACTTCCCTGCGACGCAACTGCACGAAGTAGCGGACCGTCTGCGTCGCGATCATATTCCCAGTGACGTGCTCTGGCTGGACATCGACTTCCAGCACAAGAACTGGCCGTTCACTGTAAATCGCGAGGCATACCCGGAGTTCAAAGAGATGGTGCAAGGGCTCTCGCGTCAGGACTTCAAGTTGATCGTCATCACGGATCTGCATGTCGCCCGGCAGCCCAACGCAGATTATGCGCCGTACGATTCGGGCGTCGCGGGTGACCACTTCTTGAAGAATGCCGACGGCTCCATGTACGTGGGCAAAGTTTGGCCGGGGGATTCCGTGTTCCCCGATTTCACGCGTGCCGCGACGCGTCAATGGTGGGGAACTCTTTACAGGGGCTTCGTCGGCGATGGCGTGGCGGGCTTCTGGAATGACATGAATGAGCCCGCTATCTTCGCGACCGCGACGAAGACGATGCCCGACGATGTGCAGCACCGCATCGACGAGCCCGGCTTTCTGAAACGAACTACATCGCATCTGGAGATTCACAATGTCTTCGGCATGCAGAACTCGCGCGCCACTGCCGATGGTCAATTAACGTTGCGGCCGAATGAACGGCCGTTCGTGATGACACGCGCTACGTACGCCGGAGGTCAGCGCTACGCCGTGACATGGACGGGCGACAACAGCGCAACGTGGAATCACCTGAGGATGACCGTGCCGCAATTAGTGAATCTGGGGCTGAGCGGATTTTCGCTTGCCGGGGCCGACGTGGGCGGCTTCGCGGGATCGCCGCCAGCGGATCTGCTGACCAAGTGGATCGAGATCTCGGCATTCCAGCCAATCGATCGCGACCACTCACAAGATGGAACACGGCGGCACGAAGTTTGGGTGGACGGGCCGGAGCACGAAGCAATCCGTCGTCGCTTTATCGAAGAACGCTATCGCCTGATGCCGTACCTCTACACACTTGCCGAAGAGGGGTCGCGCGATGGATTGCCCATCAATCGCCCGCTGTTTCTGGAGTTCCCGCATCAGACTGCGGACGGAACTCCCTACGATCTCACTACGGGTGGTGCGGAATTTTTATTGGGAAGCCGCGTATTGATTGCTCCGAGTCCGTCGCCAGAAGAGGTCGCGCCCTACACCGTTCATCTTCCATCTGGCGCCTGGTACGACTATTGGACCGGCAAGAAGTTCATGAGCGGCGAGCGTTCTGAAAAGCGCGACATGGAACAGAAGACTCAGACATCGGAGAAGACGATCTCGATCACGCCGAAGCTCGAACAGCTTCCCGTCTATGTGCGCGCGGGCAGCATCTTGCCCATCTCGCCGTTGACCCAGAGCACCGCAGAGACGCCGCAAGGTCCTCTGACCTTGCGCGTATTTCCTCCGGCTGCCGCGACCGACCCATGTGACGGAGAGGTCTACACTGACGACGGGCACACGTTCGACTTTCGGAACGGGAACTTTGCGCGCATCCACTTCACTTGCTCGCAGTCAACAGACGGCGCGGTGCATGTGCAGATCGCAAAGCAGGAAGGCACATGGAAACCGTGGTGGCGCGAGTACCGCGTTGAAGTAGTGGGCTGGCTACCGCGCGACAAACAGGGGTTGGTGAATCGCAGGACCCGCGAACTGACCGAAGTCGACGGGCGCTGGGGCGTTACGCTTCCGGCGCGCGCCGCCGCGGAAGAAGTCGAGTTGCGGTAACGATTCAGATCGCCTCACCATCCTGGAGTAACTAGAGTTTGAATCCGCATCCTCATAAGCCGCTGGAGTTCCAACGTATTCCGGGCGAAGAACAGCTTGCGCGATCGCGTGAGTTCCGTGAGCGAATGGCATCCCGCAGATCTGTGCGCTTTCTTTCTGCGGAACCTGTCCCGTTTGAGCTAATCGAAAATGCGATTCGGTGTGCAGCGCTTGCTCCCAGCGGAGCCAATCAGCAGCCGTGGAAATTCGTTGTGGTACAGGATGCGGAAACGAAGCGCCGCATTCGCGAGGCCGCCGAAGCAGAGGAGCGCGAAAGCTATGAACACCGCATGCCGGAAGACTGGCTTGAAGCGTTGGCGCCGCTCGGGACAGACTGGCACAAGGAGTTTCTCGAAGCCGCGCCATACCTGATCGTGGTGTTCCGCATCGACTACGGTCTGGTTGAGAGAGACGGCGCCGAGCGAAAGATCCGTCACTACTATGTGCAGGAATCGGTTGGAATTGCGACTGGCTTTCTACTTGCCGCGCTTCACTTGAGCGGGCTTGCTACTCTGACCCATACGCCGAGCCCGATGGGCTTCCTCGCCGGCATTCTCGAACGGCCCAAGAACGAGCGTCCGTATTTGTTGATTCCTGTAGGCTATCCGGCCGAGGATGCGACCGTGCCCGACATCGCGAAGAAAAGCCTCGATCGCGTAATGGAGATCAAATAGCCTCTATGCTTCTTTGACCGTGATGTAGCGATCGAGTGGCGGCTTTTCTATTCGCTGGACTTTGCCGCTCGGTTGCGGCCACTTGATCTCGACCCAATCGATCTTTTCAGCTTTGCCGATACCTAAGCACTTCGCGCGGGTCGTGTGAAGAGAGATAGCTTCCGCCGTTGGTCTTGAGCCGGGAACGCTTCACGCCATTGAAGGACCACGTGATGCGCGCGCCGATCGCGTCGCGGTTGCAGTGCGTGCCCTCAAGCTTCAGACCGAGCCAGTGGTTGCCCTCGGCCGCATTGTTCTTGAGCAGCACTGGAGCACCGCCGTTGGTAGCAATCAGAACGTCAAGCTGGCCATCGTTGTTGAAGTCGCCCACGCTGAGTCCGCGCGCAGGATAAGACTTGGTAAACGCCGGCCCGGCACTCTGCGTCACGTTCGCCAGCTTGCCGTTTTCCTGATGGAACAACACGAGCGGCTCTTTGTATTTCACCTGCGCCGAGTAGTTCTCAATCATGTCGTCCGGATGCCCGTTCGCAAGCAGCAGGTCGATGTTGCCGTCGTTGTCGTAGTCGAAAAACTTCAGACCCCAGCCGCTCAACAGCCGCGTTGACTGGGCAACGCTGTTGGCATGCGCGACATCGCTAAACGTCTCGTCCTTGTTGTTCTTATAAAGCGAGAACATCTCCTGATCGACATTGGCGACAAAAAGATCCTGCGATCCGCTCTGAAATACATCGGCGGAGTCGACGCCCATTCCTGAGCGCGCCTGCCCGTTGTCGCTGAAGCCGACGCCGGCGGCGAGAGCCTCTTCTTCCCAGTGGATTTTTCCGGCGGCATCTTTGCGATTCACGAACAGAAAATTCTGGACGGTGTCGTTGGCGACGAACAGGTCCATGCGGCCGTCGTTATTGATGTCCGTCGCGACAACGCCGAGCGCCTTGCCGAGCGACTTCTCGATATCGGTGCCCTTCGTGACATCGGTGAATGTGCCGTCGCCATTGTTGTGATAGAGGAAGCTGGGCGTTCCCTTGAACACGCGCGGAATGCAGTAGTAGTGATGACCGAGCTTGTTGTCGCCGCATGATAGATGCGACTTGGTGCCGTACGCGACGAAGCTGCAGACGAATAAGTCAAGCTTGCCGTCGTTGTCATAGTCGAACCAGACCGCGCTCGTGGTCCAGCCATTCGTTTCGAGTCCGGCCTTCTTCGTCACATCGGTGAAGGTGCCGTTGCCGTTGTTCTTGTACAGCGTGCACTTGCCGTAAGCCGTGACGAAAATGTCGGGATAGCCGTCGTTGTCGAAGTCTCCGACCGCGACTCCCATACCGAACGCAGCGCCGGCCACACCGGCCTTCTCGGTTACATCAGTGAACGTGCCGTCGCGATTGTTTTTGTAGAGGGCGTTACGCAACGGCTTCTTCGGCTGATAGAAATCCGCGGGGCCGCTATTGACCAGGAAGATATCCATCCAACCGTCGTTGTCGTAATCGAGAAAAGCGCAACCAGGTCCGAGTGTCTCGGGTAGGTAGCGCTCGTCCGACATGGCGTTATCGTGAGTCCACGTGATGCCGCTGACGCCTGGCGGAACCTCTTCAAAGGGCGGCTTGGATTTGGGCTCGGTGGCTTTGAGAAGACTCGCGGCGCCGTAACCGGCTGTCATGGCGAGAAGTTGGCGGCGCGTCAGACTCATGGATTCGTTTCTATTGTATGAGTTGTTGTTTGCTCAGTTCGGATACGGCGCGTTCTTCTTGACCACGCGGATCTGGTGATCGGTGAAGAGATTATGCGAGCCGGGCAATTCCAGCTTCGGCATGTGGCAGGTCACGCAATTGGTTGTCGCGACCGGACACTTCGGCGCGGTCGCCTTGGCTACAGCGTGTGTCGCCCCCGCGTGGCAGGATAAGCACTTGGAATCGTAACTGGCAGGGGTGGTGACCACATCGCTATGGGGATCGTGGCAGGCGGTGCAGCGAATGCGCGGATCATCGACCGTGTAGCATTTGCTGTTGGTCAAACGGTATGGCTGAAAGCGAACGTTGTTGACGCCCTGCGGTCCGTTGGTTGCGATTTGAGACCAGGTTCTATGGCACTGTCCGCAGAAGTCCGAAGTCTCTTCGGTATTCATCGCGCTCAGCTTCTTCATCGACGCTGGTTGCACGTTGCCGCTTTTGAAGCTTGCGACGTGAGCGGCCGCGCTGCCATGGCACCGCTCGCACTGAATGCCGGGCCGCAGTGAAGCCACATCTACGGTCCGCGATTTCCCCGCGTCTGTGGAGTGGCAGTTGAAGCAATCGAACGCTTCGCGTGCCGACATGACACGGCCCTGCCGCCTGATCGATATCGCGCGGCTCCATCGCAGCCGCGCCCATCGTGAGATCTAAACCCTGAATGGCTTTGAAGAAACTGACACGGCTTTCGTAGTACACGCCGTTGCGCTGGAACACATAAGTCTGACCGGCTGAACCGAGACCAAACGCCCACTCGATCGGGACCTTTACTGTTTGGGAACCGTCGCGTCACTTCATAAATGCTTTGGTCGCCATCACGCGTGATGACGTAGTGGTACTTGTCTTTCTGGAAGGTGAGCCGCGGGTGCGACTTCAATATCTCGCATTCCTTTACGGTCTCAAGAGCATTGCCCATCGCGGTGTGAGCATGAGGTACGGACTGGGTCTTGTGACACGTGAGGCACGGCGCGTTACCGGCAGTTCCGATAGTGACGGCCTGCGCAGGAAGGGTGAAGACAGCGAGGAATGCCAGGCGAAGGAAACCTTCTAACCCTGCCGCCATCGCGCGGCGTAGTTGAAGCATTGGTTACTTACATTTTAGACGACGGCCGGTTTCTGCTGGGTTTCCGGCCATTCGCACAAAGAAAAAGGGCGACGCTGTTACGCGCCGCCCTCATGTTTCAGCGAGAGCTTATCTGCCCTGGAGGAGCGAGATGAGCTGCTGGGGCGCCGAGTTGGCCTGGGCCAGTGCAGCGACACCCGCCTGAACCAGAATCTGCGCTTTCGTCAAGTTCGCCGATTCCGCCGCCAAATCCGCGTCGCGTACCTGGGATTCGGAAGCCGTCAGGTTGGTGACTTCGGACTGGGCCAGGTTGACCGCGAAGGTGAACTGGTTTTCGCCCTGGCCGACCACGCCCTGCGATCTACCCAGCGCCGCAACCGCCGCTCCGAGTGCCGTGACAGCAGCCTGCGCCGTGCCCTGATTGCTGATGTCAGCCGATCCGCCAGCCCCGTTGAGTGCCGCTTTGTAAGAGACGCCCTGGTTGCCCGCACTATCCGCCAGTCCGTTGCCGTTCGCAGTAACGCCGAGGGCAACCTGGAACGCGTTGGAGCTGCTCAGGAAGCGAATTCCTTCTGCCGTGCCGCCCGCGTTCTGTTCCTTCAGCGCTGCGATGCCGCGAAGAATGGGATCGTTTGACTGCTGAATCTGCGAGTTGATGTACTGCAGAGCGCCATCCAAAGTGCTCGCGTTGGACTTGGTCAGCCCGACGGTGAGCGCGTGTTGAACGCCCGAGGCATCGACCGCGTTGATCGAAATGGTCTGGGTGTCGTTCGCGTAGCGCAATCCGGAGAATGCGTATACATCGGTATTGGTGCCGGCGTTCACGCTTTGATAAGCACCGCTGGAATTCACGGTTTCTTTCGCGGCATAGACCGTCGAGACGAAGCCCGGAGACGCCGTGCCGGTGGAGGTCGTGGCGGCCGCGCCGAAACCGAAGGCGTCACCGTCCGAACCCGCGCCCGTCGCGTAGAAGTTCACGCGAAGATTGGCGCTTCCGGCCGTTTTGATCTCGATGTTACCGCCGTTGTCGATTGCGATCACACCGGCGCCGCGCAGAGCAGCGCTTCCCTGAATCGCGTTGTTGATCGCATTCAGGTCGGTAGTCTCTGAACCGGTACCGGTCAGCGTTCCGAGATCGACTGCTTTGCCACCATCGACCGAGATCGCCAGGCCTTGCGTTTTGCCCGATGTACCCGCAGCCGCAGCCGTGATCGACGTGTAGTCGAAGTTACCGGAGCCGCCCGCGAGTCCAACTGAAGTGGCGAATGAGCCGAGTCCAAGGTAGTTGTTTACGTCGCCCGCAGCCTGAACGTCGAAGCTCTGTCCAGCACCCGCAGAAAACGTCAGCTTGCCCGAGCCGTTCAGCGACGCTTTCACGCCAAGAGCGCTGAGGGTCGTGTTGGCGGCCAGGCCGGTTTGAACTGCTGTCAACAGCGCGGCTGCGGATGCTTCCGTACCCGCGACACTGACACTGATGTCACCAGCAGTGCCCGTGACGCCGGTGCCGGTCAGACGGATCTTCACAGTTTCAGCAACCGACGCGGCCGAAGCTACGGCAGTTGCACCAGTGGCCGTCGCGTCTGCCGATTTACCATCCGCGGCCGTCGCGCTTACGAAGTTGCCGAGCAGCGCGTTAGAAACCGAGTCGCCCGCCTGAACCTGGAACGCGGCGACACTCGAGTTGAACGACAACTGCTGCTTGCCGCTTGCGTCCGTCGTGATGCTGGCCGTTACGTCGGCATTTTTGAACGCCGTCGCCTGCTGTGAGCCGCCGTTGCCGGTCGCCGTAATTGCCGTGTTGATGGCATTCACCAGCGTGGTGGTGTCACTGACGCCCGCCAGGTTCACGGCCACTTTTACTACAGAGTTACCGAAGCTGTCAGAGAAGCCCGGGCCCGAGAAGGAAAAGCTGGTGAATCCGGCCGTGCCTTCCGTTGAAGTATTGTTCGCATCGCCCACGATGGCCGAGACGGAGGTGTAGCGCGAGCCGCTGCCGATATCGGTACCGGCGGTGCCGGACGCCTGAACGCCAGTAAGGCCGAGACTCTTGCTATCCACAGCGAAGTTGCTGAGATCGAGGTTGACCGCACCGTTGTTGCTGATCGCCAGCGCTGAGGAACCCTTACCGCCGCCGATGAATACCTGCAGTTGTTTCGCGAAGTCACCGCCGGAGTTGAGACCGATGGATTGCGCCTGGCGATCGATTTCCGACAGTACGCTCTTGAATTCGCTATTCAGACCGCCGCGGTCTCCGGTAAACGTACCGGTGGCCGACTGAGTTGCCAGAGTGCGCGCGCGATCGAGCAGCAATGAGATGTTGCTGACGCCGCCATCGATGGTTTGGAGCTGCGTCAAACCGTCGTTGGCGTTGCGGATACCCTGGGTGAGAACGGCTTCGCTCGAGCGGTAACCATTGGCAATGGCTAAGCCCGCAGCGTCATCGCCGCTGTTGACGATACGCAGGCCCGAGGTGACGCGGGCGATAGTCTTGCTTTGAAAATCGCTGTTCAGGCGCAGATTGTTGCGCGCCTGAAGCGACGCGATGTTCGTATTGATCGAAAATGACACTGTTAATCTCTCCTTGATTGGAGCGCGCCGATGCGGGATTCCATTCCTGCCCGGTGGATTGTGCGTCCAGTTGCGCTCACAAAGGGCTTATCGGCAGAGCAACCGCAACACTTCACAATTTGTTGGAGGAAATTTTTAGCGGACTCGCGGGCGCAACTGCTCGATCAAATGATCGAGAGCGATCGCGGATAAACCGGCAGACTGTTGATTCTGATCTTTCGTGATTCTGATCTCGGAACGAACCACGGGAATGTCGCGCGGCGCGGTGATCCCGATCTTCACCTGCCCGTGACCGATCTCAAGGATCTCGACATAGATGCCGTCGCCGATCACCAGACTCTCCGCTACTTTGCGCCGGACGACTAGCATGGTGCGAAAGCCCGGTCGAGAGATGTTACTCGCTGCACGGCGGAGTACGTTTTGTCGGCACGCACCGCCTGTACGCCGCGGCCCTCGCGGATGACCACGGGAGCGACGAGATTTACGGTTGCGTGGCTTTCAAACTGCGCAACCACAAAGAGAATCGTGATGTCCGAGTAGGAAAGGTCGCCCTCTGCCAACCCAAGCGCAGCGCGATCTTCCGATGCGAGGTCAAGACGATATTCGTCCAACAGGCAGTTCGCTTCGACAACGGGCAAACTCAAGCTCGGCTCTTCGATGCTTTGCAAAAAAAGAATTGGTGCGGATTGAGCGCGCCGCACCAGCAGAAACTGGCGGCTGTTTTCGAAGGCGGGTATGCCATGCGGAAACGCAATCACTTCATCCGAGGTGTATTCGAGCGTGCCCAGCCGGCGGCTTTGAATCCTCATGTGGTGAGACTCTTTGCGGATTCACCGGCTCCGGGCAGCAACTCCTTCACGAGAAAACCGATCTTGTTGCCGGTCGCGACGATTTCACCATGGAATTTGCGCTTGCCGTTGAGGCTGCAGACCAGCATCTTCTCGATGGGGTGGTCGAAGCACAGAACGTCTCCCGCTTCCAGATTCATCAGGTCCGCCATGCGCAACATCGGGCCTTCGAGCACCGCGTCCACCTGCAATTCCGCATCTTTGATCAACTTGACGATGCGCCCTTGTTCGACGTCGGTCGATTCACTTTTGCGCACCGACCATTGCTGATCGAACTTCTGGCGCATCATTTTGATGATGATGGACGGCATCGCAATGTTCATCATGCCCACGGTGTCTCCGATGCGAACTTCCACCGCGACTGCCACTACCGCTTCGCTTGGCGCGAGTATTTGCAGGAACTGCGGCTCGGTCTTCAGAGCCTCAATGGTGAAGTCAATATTGGTGATGCTCTTCCACGCCTCCCGAAGGTCGCGCAGGATCACGCGAAAGAGTCCATCCGTCAGGTTTTGTTCAATCTCGGTGATTTCCCGATTCGCGGGCATCGTCGTTTTACCGGAGCCGCCGAGGAGCATCTCGACGATGGGAAAGATCAGCGATGAATTGATCTCCAGAACAGCGTTGCCTTCATACGGCTTGAGCCCAAGCGAAGCGATGCACGTCGGCGCCGGCAAGCACTCAAGAAATTCGGAGTACGAGAGCTGCTCAACGCTCACCAGGTTGACGGTCAGATAAGAACGCAGGTAGGCGGATAAGCTTCCCACCAGACTGCGCACGAAGTTATCGTGCAGCAGATGGATGGCCCGCAACTGCGCCTTCGCGATGCGGTCGGGGCGGCGGAAGTCAAACGGAATCGCTTTCGGTTTAGTCTCGACGTTCTGTCTGTGAGCGCTCGAGGTGTTCGAGCTCTGTGATGGCGTTCGCATGCTGCTCATCCGAGAAAGTCAAACAAGCTGGTATGCGGTGTGCGCGCCTGGCTGGTGTAAGCTGCCTGCAATCCGGTCTGCTCCTGGCTCAAGTCGATGGCCGCCTGAGAAACGTCGGCGTCTTCAATGCCTGAGATGTTCGTCTGCACATCCGTTAATGTCTGACTCAATGCTCCCGAGGTGGATGTCAGGCGCTGCTGCAACGACCCGTAGAACCCTTGCTGCGTGTTGACGTAAGACGATGCTTCGCGCAAGGACGAGATCGCAGTGTTGATGCCGTCGCTGTTGTTTGCCGCCAGCGCGTTGCTCAACGAGGTGAGCGCGTAGAAGACGTTGTCCGAAGCGAAGCTTTGGTCTGAGTTGCGGTGATCAAAGATGTCCTGCGCCGTCAACGCTGATTTTGTGGGCGTTCCCGAGCCATCGTCTGATAAACCGGTATTGGTCAGCGGCTGAAGCTGATTGACGCCGTTCGGCGCAGCGGTATTCACCGCGTACGATTGCGATTGGTCCTGATCGCCGCTGAAGATGTAACGGCCGTTCGAAACGGTGTTCGCAATACCGACGATCTGCTGTTGCACGGCCTGTACCTGCTGGCCGAGAGTTGCGCGCGCTTCCGGAGTTTCAAAAGAGCTTGCGCCTTGCGTACCCAAACTGAGGGCCTGGTCGATGAGAGTCAGCGCCGAGGTAAGTCCTCGGTCTGCGGCATTCGTATCGGTCTGCAGCACCTGCAGGTTCTTCTGACGCTGCGTGGCGAGCGATTCCTGCGAACGCAACGTGAGCAGTTGCACCACTTGGTCAGGTGCGTCGGACGCGTTGGTCACGCGCTTACCAGAAGACAGTTGGCCTTCGGTTTTGGCGAACTGCTGCTGCAGCCTGTTCAGGTTGAACAGAAACTGATCGCCGGATTTATCGACAGAAGAAATCATGTGCGTTCAACCTAGGGGATCAGCGACACCGCGCTTTGCGCTAACTGATCCAGAACCGTAACTAACTTTGCGGACGCCTGGTAAGCCCGCTGGAATTCGATCAGGCGTTCGGCTTCGGTATCGAGCGAAACTCCCGAAACCTGCGCGCGCAGGCTTTTCACCTGAAGCAGAGACTGCTGGTCGAGCGACTGCTGACTATTGGCGTCCGACAGTTGCTGCCCCACGCCGGCCGCGATCGCGCCATAAAATTCAGTGAACGTCTGGCCGTTGATCTGATCGGCAGGGTTCGAACTTTCCGATAGGCCCGCAAGCAAGGTTGCGGTCCCATTGCTCGACGACGCCGTTCCCGCAGCAAGTCCGGCAGGGGTCGCCGTAGGGTCAACGCTCAGCGTTGCCGCCGCGTTGTTCGGATTCGCAGTGTCATAAGTGAACAGACCTGTCCCGGCGACTGGAGGCGGCCCCGCGGAGACCACGCCGGCTGTGAGCAAACCATTCACACGGTCCGCGAAGCTGCGTGCCAGATCGTTCAGGGTTCCCGTATGCGTCTGATCGCCGATGAGACCGGGGATTGTTGTGTTGCGAACCTGCAGCAGCGACCCGAGTGACCCGCCGGTGATTTGCCCGCTGACGTTTTCTCCTTGCGCATCGAACACGATTAAAGCTGGCGTGCCCGGGGCGTTGCCTTGTCCCACCGGACGCAAGAGATGCGGAGAGCGGATATTGATGCTGACCGAGAACCAGGGGTGTCTGCCCGCCCAGCAGCACCGTCGTGGAGCCATCGCTCTCGGTTCGCACCGTGATGTTCGCTATTTGCGATAACGACTCAAGGGTGTTGCGCCGGTCCGCATCGAGCGCCGGGTCGAGAGTAGGCGATTGCGCGGCACTGGCATTGTCCTGCTGAATTCGAGCGCTCAGCTGATTGATTCTGGCGACCGCTGATTGGATTTGAGAGCTGACCTGCGCCGATTGCTGCTGGATGCTCTTCGCCGCGCCTTGAAATGCTGAGGCGAGCTGGCCGGCGGAGGACAACACGGTTGCGCGCACCGATGGGTTTTCGGGAGAAGCGTTGAATGCAGAGAAGGACGCGAACGTCTGATTGAGCGCAGCCGCTACGCCACCATTTCCCGTCACATCGAAGCCCGTTTGGAGTGCCGTCAGCGAAGCTGACTGTTGGGTCGAAAACGACTGCTGACTGATCTCGCGCCGGACACTATCGTCGGCGAAATCGTCTTTTGCCGGATAACGGAGTTCCCGCCTTGACGCCGCCTGCCAGCCCACCGCCAAACTGAAACGAGACCGCCTCAAGTGCCGGCTGCTGTTCAACATAGCCGGGCGTGGACGCGTTGCCGACGTTGTTCTGAATCACCGAGAGCGTTTGCTCGTAGGCCTTCAGCGTGTCGGAAGAAGCGTGCAGTGCGGAAAAAAGGCTGGCCATATGGGTTACTCAGGCGATGGCGCAAGACGAACTGGGCGATGGCTCACTCGCCCGGCATCCGAAAGCCGTGTAGGCTGCAGTACCGTCGAGGTTGCCGTCCAGACCTAAGTCGGCGAAGTGCTGTTTCAGATTGCTCATCAGGCGGTGGATTCTTCGCAGCGGCGCGACGCCAGCCTCTGCTAATGCGGGCTCCGCACGAAAGATCTTCTCGATAGCGCTTAACACCCGGCCGCAGTCACGCGCTCCCTCGATGTTGCCGGCGGCCAGTGACAGTTCCGCTTCCGCAAAGAGTTCCAGCACGCGTGCGGCAGTGGTCATTCGGCACGGCCGATCGATTCGCCCACCAGCGACTTGCTGATTGCGGCGGGGTCTATGTTGTAGTTTCCAGCCCGGACGCTCGCCGTCAGCGCTTCAATACGCGCCGCACGACTCTGCGCTCCGGAGCGCAACAACGCGCCGTCTGAAGAAAGAGACGCATGGTCCGAATTGGCCGATATTTCGCTGCGGCGGTTCGCCGCATACTGCTGCGCCGAAGAGACGCCGGACGTCGAGCCCAATGGCGTGGTGCTCGCGTCGCGCACCTGGTAATCGTAGATTCTCATTTGCGAATGCGTGGCTCTGCTTGAAAGCTAAGTCGGCAGAAGCCGGAAAAATCTCTAGCGGCGTTTTGCCTTATTTGTGAGATGTCGCACGAGTGTGGGCTACTAACGTTCCGATCAGCTTCAACAGCAGTGCCGGGCCCACCCATGCCAAAACTTATTTTCTGCGTCGACGCAGCACCGGATAGCGAAGTCTACGAAACGATCTCAAGCGAATTGCCGGAATGCCGCATTCGCCTCTTCTCCAGCGCTACCGCGATGCTCGACCGGCTGACAAACCAGGCGGCCGATGCAGTGCTGATCCATCAAGGTGACAGCGAGATCGACTGGCAGGACATAGTGTCGCGGGTGCGTACCGCCGATAGCCGGGTGCTCGTCGTTGCCTGTGCGCCAGAAAATTCTGATGCGGCCCTGCTTGAGTGCGTGGACCAGGTCATCCGCGGCGAGCTTTCGGCTGCAAAAATCAGGCGCGCACTGGAGCCCGCCGCTCGCAACACCACGGTTGCGCCGAATTGCGGAATGATCGGCACCAGCGATGCCGTACAGCAGGCTTTGGGTACCATCCGGCGTGTTGCGCCGCGACGCTCGACAGTCTTGATCACCGGCGAAACGGGGACCGGCAAAGAAGTCGCTGCGCGCGCCATCCACCAACTAAGCGCGAACAGCAAAGGGCGCTTCGTCGCCGTGAACTGCAGCGCCATCCCAGCGCCCCTGCTCGAAGCGGAACTGTTTGGGCACGTGCGCGGAGCATTCACCGGCGCAGTGCAGAACCGTGTCGGGCGCTTCGAAGAGGCCAGGAACGGCACTATCTTTCTGGATGAAGTAGGCGATCTGCCGCTCGATCTGCAGGCAAAGCTGCTGCGCGTTTTGCAGGAGCATGAGTTCCAGCGTTTAGGCAGTTCCGAGACGGTGGCGATGGAAGCTCGCATCATCGCGGCCACCAACGTAAACCTGGCGCACAAAATTCGTGAGGGCCTGTTTCGTGAAGATCTCTTTTATCGGTTGAATGTCGTGGCGCTGCCGCTGCCTCCGTTGCGCGCGCGCGTTCAGGATATCCCCGCGCTCGCGAACCACTTCGCCCAGCGTATCTGCCGCGCAGAAGCGTTGCGCCCCAAAACGCTGGACTATGACGCGCTCGAGATGCTGATGACTTACGCGTGGCCGGGCAACATCCGGCAACTGGAGAATGCCATCGAAACCGCAGTGGTGCTGAGTGACGATCGTGCGGTGCTGACTGCCGCGGATTTCCGGTTGCCGTTTGAACCTGTCGATAGTTTCGCATCGGGTTTGCCGGAGCATGGGCTTGATTACGAACAAACGGTCAGTGCATTTGAGACGCGGATCTTGCGCGAGGCGCTGACGCGGACTTCAGGGAATAAGAAGATGGCAGCGCAGCTTTTGGGATTGAAGCGGACCACGCTCACGGCGAAAGTGCGCAGCTTGCAGACGGCCACCGGTTGTGTGTTGATGTAGGCGACGGGCTAAGCGGGAGACTTGCCGGTGCGTTCAGTGCGGCCGGGCTGCCCTGCCCCGGTGCTCCGCAGGCGTTCGTTGCGGCTCACGATTTCGTGAATGCGAACACCGTAGTTTCCTTCGACAACCACCACTTCGCCGCGAGCGATCGTGCAGTTGTTCACGATGACTTCTACCGGCTCGGTCACCGCGCGATGCAATTCGACGATGGAACCCGTGGTGAACTTCAAGACTTCCCGAACACGGATTTGGGTGCGGCCGAAAGATACGCTGACGGGCAGTTCCACATCGAGCAGCATGTCCATGGTGCGCGGCAGTGACGACGGCGCGCTCAGCACATCGACCTTCGGCGTCTCGGCAACTTCACGATCCTGGGCTTCCCCGGGCGGAGACTCCAGAAGCTCAACCAGACCTTTTGACACGAGCAGGCCCAACGTAACAAACGTCCCATCGTTGCGATAGAAGCGGACCATCAGCGGAGCGCACGCTACGTCACCGGGCCGTTCGACACCGGGCAGCAGCTTCACGTCGCATTGCAGACGGCTGCGCAATGCAGGCAGCAAGGCTGTTACCGATTGCGTCACGATCTCGAGGAACGCGTTGCGCGCTTCCGCGGGCACCACTTCGTCGATCCCGGCGGAGGTGAGCACCAGTTGCCCGGTCTGCTTCCAGTCGGCTTCCCATGCGCGCACCGCGATGGTGGCGTTTGGTGAAATGCTCAGCGCGTGCTGCCAAACCAGGCTGTTGTCACCGGGTTGCGTCGCGCCCGATGCATCGATCTCGAAGCGCGGCGCTTCGTCCGTCATGGAGCCCAGCAACTCGCTGAAGCCGGCGGCCCAGTTCTCTGTCACCCAGAGTGCAGTTGATTTGTTATTCATCGGAAAGATCCTCGCGCCGCGTTCCAGCGGCGGGCCAACGCTTCTGCATCAGCACGCGCAGCCGCAGGATGGCTTGCGTCTTGAGTTGTGAAATTCGAGAGAGGTGCAGTTCGAGAATGTCGGCAATCTCTCGCAGGCTGAGTTCCTCGTGATAGTAGAGGCTCAGTACAGTACGCTCGGTCTTCGGCATGCGCTCGATCGCCAGCGCCACCACGCGCTCAAGTTCCGCGCGCTCCAGAATCTGTGACGGCGAATTCTCCGTATCGTCGATCGCATAGCGCAGCGATCGCTCGTCGTCTTCGTTCGACGCGAAGTCGAGTTCGCCGATGTTCAGGCCTTCGATATCGATCAGGCGTTGGTGATATTCAGCAAGTGGGATGCGCAGTTCGGCCGCGACTTCTTCTTCCGCCGGCGTGCGGGAAAGGCGTTGCTCAAGAGTCGCAATGGCCGCTTCGATATCGCGGCTCATGCGGCGGCGCTGGCGCGGAGCCCAGTCGAGGCCACGGAGCGCGTCAAGGATCGCGCCACGAATACGATGCTCTGCATAAGTCTTGAGCTTTACGTTCTGAGTAGGGTCAAAGTGATCGACCGCTGCGATGAGGCCGAGCGTTCCCGCGGAAATCAGATCGTCCATGCAGACGGTCTGCGGAAGCCGTTCGTGAATGCGGCGCGCAATCAACCGCACTTGCGGAAGATTCTCCAGGATCAGCTGCTCGCGTTGTTGTGCAGCCGAGGGCTGGCACATGCCGGCGTACATGGCGGCAGCGAGTTGCGCCGGCGCGGTCAATCCAGTGCTCATGCCGCGGCGCGCGCCACCAAGCGCTGCCTGTAGATCACAAGCTCCGCCAGTCGCCGCGGAGTTCCCAGTTCGAAGTCGGTGCTCACGTCCTGTCCTGTGCCAAGCACGGACACAGGAAGCTTCGCGAAAAGCGCCGCACTGACCAGCGATCCGTATGCGGAGACTTCGTCCACACCGGTGAAGATCAGGCTCACCGGATCGTAGTGGCGAAAACGCTCAATGGCTTGCAACAGGTTCGGCAGCGACGCATCCGCGCGCAGCACAAGATGAACCGCGAGTGCGCGATGATTACGGCAAAGCGATGCGAGCCCGGCATCCTGGAAACCGCCTGGACCCGGACCCGGCGTATCCACCAGCGTGATTCCCTCGTGCGAACGGCTCAGAGCACTGCGCAGTTCGGAGATGCTATTTGCATTCTGCATGGCAACACCGCGCAGTGCGGGATATCGCGCAGCGGAACTTCCGTTCGCGTTGAGCGATGCAATGCGTACGGCAGGCCCGTCCTCCACGCCCAGGCGGAGCGCGAGTTTCGCAACAGTCGCAGTCTTGCCGCGACCGGGCAGTCCAAGGACTAAATGCGTGTGGCCGGGCGTGTCGAAAGCCACCGGTGCGTTCAGCTTGCTGAGCCGCTCTTCAACGATCCGGCCCGCAACCGTTTTCCACGCGGCGGTAGCAGCGGCGGATTGCACATCGATCGCGGTCACGAGTTCCCTGACCATCGCGTCGTCTAGCCCGGTTGCGTTCAACTCATGCTCGATAGCTTCAGCAAGAAGCGCCGGTTTGCTCGAATCGGCTTCGGCTGTTTGCAGTTTGCGGCGGACCAGTTCCAATTGCTCACGGATGGACGCGAGCGGCGCGGTCGTTGACGCGGCCACTGTGGCCGGCGCAGTTGGGGCAGCCGGCACATCGGTCGCGAAGACAACTTCGTAGCGGCCCAGGTGTTCCTGGTCCGCCGTGGTGCGTCTGGTGTTCACCAGCAGCGCATCGCCGCCCAGATCGCGCGCCGCAGCGGCCATCGCCTCTTCCACCCGCGCAACAAAATACGACTTCACCCGCATCGCTTAGCTTTTCACCGTCGTTACGTTCACTGAATGATCCCCGCCGACAGTACGCGCACGCCCGCCGGCACTTCGTTATGCGAGAGGAAGAATAGGTTGCTGCACGGCGCTTCCACCAGTTGCCGCATGAAGTAGCGCGCGGCCGAACTGGTGATCGCCACCACCGGTGCTTCGGGCGTGCCGACCGTGCGACTCACCGCCTGCAGCATCTCTCGCAGCGCTTGCGGCGATAGCGCGACATGACTGTTGTGCTCCCCGTGCTCGATCGCGCCTTCCACCATCTGCTCTAAAGCAGAGTCGACAAACCACGCCGTCATCTCACCTGACTTTGAAAGATACGGAGCAGCGAGCGCTCGCCGGATGCTTTGCCGCGTGAACTCGGTAAGCAGTACCGGGTTGCGCGTGGTGCCCGCGGCTTCGCCCAGCGCTTCCAGAATGGAGCAGGCATCGCGGATTGAGACGCGCTCGCGCAGGAGATTCTGAAACACCCGCTGCACCGCGGCCATGGGCAACAGCTTCGGCACCAGGTCTTCGACTACCTTCGGATTTTCGGTAGAGATGCGGTCGAGCAGCTTCTTCGTGTCCTGCCGCGAGAACAGTTCGTGCGAGTAACGGCGCACTACTTCCGTGAGGTGCGTACCCAGGACACTGACCGGGTCCACCACTGTGTAGCCCAGCTTGCGAACGTTGTCGGCGCGCGAAGTCGGAATCCAGAACGCCGCCAGCCCGAACGCCGGATCTTTCGTCGGCTGACCATCCGGAGGCGCCCCTTGCTGCCCCGTCGGAATCGCTAACTCGCAACCCTGCGGCAGTTCGTAGCGTGCGATCTCTGCGCCCTTCAGCATTACGGCGTACTCACGGGTCCGCAGGGCCAGGTTGTCGGCAACTCGTACCGGCGGAACCACGTACCCAAGCTCTTGCGCGATCTGTTTGCGGATCGATGAAATTCTGCGCAGCAGGGCAGAGTTCGCGCCGCCTTCGACGAACGGCACCAGACCCAAACCAACTTCGACCGCCAGCGGCTCCACTTTCAGCAGCGACTCGATATTTTCTTTGTTCTGCGCCGGTGCAGCGACTTCTTCTTCCTGGCGCACGGCTTCGATCGCGGCGTTCTTGCGCATACGCAGTGCAGCCGCGCCAACTCCAACGCCAAGCACTAGAAAGGGAATCTTCGGGAGACCGGGAAAAGCCGCCAGCGCCAGCAGCACGCCCGAAGAAAGCAGCAGCGGCTGTGATGCGCCGAACACCTGCTTGCGGAACTCGATGCCGATGCGATCATCCGAACTCGCTCGGGTGACGATCATGCCGCCTGACACCGAGATCATCAGCGCCGGAATCACTGTGACCAGTCCGTCACCGATGGTCAGCACCGAATACGTCTTCAGCGCCTGCATGATGTCCATGTTGTGCTGGAACACGCCGATCAGAAAGCCCGCGATGATGTTGATGGCCGTGATCAGAATGCCGGCCACGGCATCGCGCTGGGTAAATCGCGAGGCCCCGTCCATGGCGCCGTAGAATTCCGCTTCGGCGGTCAGATTCTTACGGCGGCGGCGCGCTTCCGCTTCATCGACCAGACCTGCGTTGAGATCGGAGTCGATCGACATCTGCTTGCCGGGCAGCGCGTCCAACGTGAATCGGGCCGTGACTTCGGAGATGCGCACCGCGCCGTGGTTGATGACGACATACTGAATCGCAATCAACACCAGAAAGATCACCGCGCCGATGATGTAGTTGCCGCCCACGACGAAATTGCCGAACGCCTGAATCACATCGCCCGCCGCGCTGGTGCCCGAGTTGCCGTTCGTCAGAATCAGGCGCGCGGAGGATACGTTGAGCGCCAGCCGGAACAGCGTGAGCAGGAGCAGCGTTGTGGGAAAGACGTTGAACTCGACCGGGCGCGTAATGTACATCGCCACCATCAAGACGATGACCGACATCATGATGTCCAGCACGATCAGCAGATCGAGCAGGAAAGCCGGCATCGGCGCGATCAGCGCGATCACGATCGCCAGAACAGCGAGCGGTACGCCGAGGTCGCCGATGGCGCTCCAGTCGATCTGGCTGAATTGGAAGCCTTGCGGCTTTGTGATTACGCCGGTCTCTGCCATGCTAAGCGGGCATTCGTCCGTTCATGAGTTTGTAGATGTAAGCCAGAATTTCCGCCACTGCGCGGAACAAGTGAGCCGGTATTTCCTGACCAACTTCCGCGGTTTTATATAGTGCCTGCGCCAGCGGAGGATTCTCGATTAAAGGCACGCCACTTTCGATCGCCAGTCGCCGGATTCTCAACGCGAGGTGGTCTTTACCCTTCGCGACCACTTTCGGGGCCGCCATCGAATGCAGTTCATAGCGAATCGCAACCGCGAAGTGCGTCGGATTCACGATCACGGCGGTGGCGGTCGGAACGTCCTTGCATCATGTTGCGCCGCCGCAGCTCGCGCTGAAGACGGCGGATGCGCTGCTTGATAGCGGGGTTGCCTTCCGACTCTTTGTGCTCTTCCTTGATGTCGTGCTTGCTCATCCGCATGTCTTTGCTGTACTGCTGCCGCTGCCGGAACAAATGGATGAGTCCGAACACGAACATCAGCGCCCCGCCCCGCCAGAGCAAGTTGCGGATCGAGCCGGTGACGACCATCAGCCCCGTCAGAACGCTCGCGCCGGGCAGAATCACGAACTGCTCCAGCCGTTCCCGGACGATGTAGTAGACCAGGTAGCTGAACACCGGGATCATGAACAGCGCCTGAACAAACGAGGGCACGTTCTCGCGCGGAATGCGCTTCAGTTTGCTCAGCGGGTTCAGTTGTCCGAAGCTCGGCGCCAGGCGTTTCCAACTGAGGCCGAACTGCGTGACGGCAAGCTGCGTGGCGATGGTGATGACAATCAACACGCCCCCGAGCTTCGCCACATTCAAAGCCGTTGTGCCGATGCTGGTTTGCAGCAGCACGATGAGCGTACCCGCGGACATGCCCTGAAACGCATCACGCATCAGCATGCGCGTTTCGGCGCGGAAGCTGGTGAACCATCCGGGTCCGTACGCGCCAAGCAAAGTGACGAAGACCAGGAAGTGCGCTGCATTCACGAACTCGCGCGCGCTGGGAAACTGCCCTTCGCTGCGCGCTTTCTGTAAGCGCCGGGGAGTTGCCTTCTCTGTCTGCTGGCTCTTGTCCGCCATTCAGCTCCGGTTGGGCAGCGAGCGTACGGCGTGCATGATCTGATCGGCTGAGTGATGGAAGACCAGCGAGTATGTCCCGGTCAAAATCACCATCAGGCCCAGCGCGAGCGAGAATCTTCATCGGAAAAGCGAGCGTGAGCAATTGGAGATGCGCGTTGAGCCGGCCGACCAGCGCGAGCGCGATATCCGCCAGCAACAGCAAAGCCACAACGGGAAACGCCAGCCGCAGGCCGGTGCTGAAAATGGCGGAGCCGAGGTGAAGCACGCCGGCCGCGGCATCGCTTGGAAAAGGCGCGGCGGCAGGGTGCGTGGCAAGACTCATCGCGAACGCTCGGATCACTTCGCGGTGCAAGCCGGTAGCAAAGAACATCAGCCCCGCAAAGAGCTGAGCGACCACGGTGAGAATGCCTGCGTCGGTCTGCGAAGACGGGTCAACGGTCATCGCAAAACTGAAGCCCGCTTGCAAGCTGATGATTTGCGCGCCCATTTGAAATGCTTCAGTGAGGAACGCGATGAGCAACCCAGCCGCAAGTCCAAACACCAGTTCTTCGACGACCGCGCCAGCCAGGCGCAGGATGCTCGATTGCAAATTGTCCGCAACCGGCCACTGATCTGATCAGCGACATCGAAACGGCAGCCGCGAGTGCAATTTTCGCCGGCGTCGGCGCCTGACTTCAGACCCGGCAGAGGCGCGAATACAAACGCGGCAGCCACACGTGAGAACACCAGCAGAAAGCCAAGCAGAAACCCGGGTGACAGCACTTCACTGTGCATAGTGACTGAGGTTGCCGAACAGCGAAGCGGCGTATGAAACGCAGCGGTGAATCATCCAGGGCATCAACACGACAAGGCCGCCCAGGAACGCGAGCAGGCGGGGAACAGCGCTGAATGCAGAGTCCTGAATGGAGGTCACGATCTGCACCAGGCTCATCACGATACCCACGACGAAGCCGATGGCCAGAATCGGCGCGCACAGCCAGAACGTCGTCAGGAACACATCGCGAATGAGTTGCGAAACGGCTTCCGGGCTCATGCGAAGCTTTTCATCAAAGAGCCAATTACCAGATTCCAGCCATCCACCAACACGAACAGCAGAATCTTGAAGGGCGCCGAGATCATCACCGGCGGCAGTTGCATCATGCCCACCGAGAGCGTGACCGAAGCCACCACGAGATCGACCACCAGGAACGGAAGATACAAGACTGCGCCGATCTGAAACGCGGCTTTCAATTCCGACAGGATGTAGGACGGGATCAGCACGCGCAGGCCGAGTTCCGAAGCGTTGCGCGGCGCCGGCTCGTGCGAGATTTCTAGGAAAAGCTTGACGTCTTTCTCACGCGCGAAGCGTGTCAGAAACTTTTGCAGCGGCTTCACGCCTTCATCGAAGCCGGCCTGCCATGTGACTTTTCCCTTTTCGATCGGCTCCAGACCTTTCTGGTACATCTCGACCGCGATGGGCTGCATGATCAGCGCGGTGAGGAACATGCCGATGCCGATCAGCACCTGATTCGAGGGCGCAGTCTGAGTGCCAAGCGCCTGCCGCAGAAAATGCAGCACCAATCACGATACGCAGGAAAGGCGTGATGCACATGACGATGGCGGGCAGTAGCGTGAGCGCGGTCAGCAGCAGAATGATCTGCATCGACGAACTGAGCGGCGCGCCGTTCAAGTTCAAACCGGAGAGTGGATTCATACGCGATGCTCGCTTTCAAGTACTGCGCAGGACTGCGGTCCAGTCGCGATCAGAATCGTGCGATCTTCGACACGAACTAAACACAAGCCGTGTTGAGGCGTGAGCGTAACGCGCTCGAGAACTTGCAGCCGCCGCGACGAAGCGCCGCTCGCGCCGGGCATCGCAATCTGCGCGTAGCCTTTGCGCTGCAGGAACCAGAGCACCAGGCCCATGGCCACCAGCACCGCACCAGCAGCCGAGATGGACTGTAGAAGATCCATCAGTCGTCCGTGCGGAAGTCGGTGATGCGCACTCCCATGTTGCTTTCGATAATCACGATTTCTCCTGCGCCGATCAGCGTGCCGCCGACATAGATGTCGATGTTTTCGCCCGCTGACCGGGTCATCTCGATAACGCTGCCCTCTTCGAGTTCGAGCAGATCCTGAATGCGCATCATGCGGCGATCGAGTTCGACCGACACGTTGATGTACACATCCGCGATGGGAGCGATCTCTTCGAGCGGCGACATTGTTATTGCTTCAGGTTGATAGTGTCTTGCGTGATCTGGTCAGCCGTGGTGATCACCTTCCCGTTGGCCTGATAGCCGCGCTGCATCACGATCAGGTTGGTGAACTCAGCCGCGATATCCACTGTGGAGGATTCAAGCGAGCCGCCCACGACCTGGCCGCGTCCGCCGGTACCCGCGACGCCAATGCTGGCGAGCGCTGTCGCGGCAGTAGGTTGCAGGTTGTTGCCGCCTGCGCCGACCATCGATTCGGGATTGCGAATCTCTGCCAGCGCGAGCACCGCGACCACCTTCTGCTGCCCGTTGCCATACGAAGCCGTGATCTGGCCTCCGGCGCCCATCGTGATGTTGCTGATCTGCGCAGCCTGCGCGCCATCCTGCGTATTCGATGCCACAGCCGAAGCCTGCGCGACTTGCGTGATCGATGCAGCGGCCGAGGTGGGGTCGAACAGATTCCAATTGATGTTCAGGTTGGCGGCGCCATCGGCAAGTCCGGTGATTGCTACTGGAACCGAGCCGGTGCCGTTCGGCGGACCCGCAGGAGAGGTGAGTTGGCCGTTCTGGTCAAAGCTCAGATCGCCGTTCGCGAGCTGCGAAGGCACACCGGCCGTGCCACCCGCGAGATCTTCACCGGGCAGCGACACGGTGTACGACCATGTGTTCGGCGCACTCTTGGTGAAGGCGACAGTCAACACGTGACTCGCACCGAGCGAGTCGAACACCTGCATCGGCGCCGAGAAGCTGCCCTTGGGTGAGCCCATGGCCGCAGTGGAATCGAGGTTCATGTCGAGCGTGAACTGCGAAGTCGCCACGGGCTGCCGCAAGACACCGCTCGGC
Organism: Bryobacterales bacterium; assembly: GCA_963792655.1. Classification (GTDB taxonomy): domain Bacteria; phylum Acidobacteriota; class Terriglobia; order Bryobacterales; family Bryobacteraceae; genus DOZZ01. Next base: position 519,240 of record CAWBWU010000001.1, on the reverse strand, counting down.
AGCTTGATGTTCGCAATCGCGCCGTTGGTATCGACGTTGCCCGTGAGGCTCGACCAACCCTGCACAAACTGGCCGCCGGCCGTCATCAGGTTGCCATCCGCGTCGACTTTGAAGTGACCGTCGCGCGTGTACAGTTGCTGGCCGCTCGGGCTGTTTACCGTGAAGAAACCGTTGCCCTGAACCGCGGCATCGAGCAACCCGGAGCTGCTCTGGATTGCGCCCTGGCTATAGACCTGGGTGATCTGCACCGGACCCACGCCGAAGCCGGGCTGGTTCTGCTGACCGTAGGCCTCGCCTACCAGGTCCGCGAAAGAGACGCTGCCTTCCTTGAAACCGGTAGTGTTGAGGTTCGCAAGATTGTTGCTGATGACGTTGACCGCAGCCGAGTCGCCGTTGAGTGCCGAGAGTGCTGTAGAGAATGCGCTGAACATGGTTGGTCCTTTTCGATTTACTTGCTGCCCGGCGTGGGCGTGGCCGCAGGAGCAGTGCTGGTGGTGGACGCCGGCGCGAGCTCGCCGCGAATCCCGATGAGCTGTTCTAGTTGGCTATACCCGGTCAACTGCTGCAGGAACTGCGTGCTGTCGACGGGATTCAGCGGGTCCTGGTGCTGAATCTGCGAGACCAGTAGCTTCAGAAATGTCTGCTCATTGGCCAGCGGATCGGTGGCGGCATTCGTCGTAGTGGCGGACGGCGTTTGCGTGCCCGTAAGGTCAGGGCTTGTCACGGGTGATGTTGTCATCGGAGGTTGTTGTTTTCCTGGAGGGCCATCACTTCGGCCCATGTGGTTTGCGAACGCGAGGGCTTGCGGTCATCCCACTCCTGTTGCGGCGTTCGGCGGCGTTCTTCATCGTGTTGCGAGTTGTCTTGTGAGGGCGAGTGCGAACCGCTCGAAGCAGCGGGTGCTTGTGCGGATTCGGCAGCGCCGGTATGACCGGCTACGGCATGCAACCCGGCTTGTTCGAGCCGCTGTACCAGATTGCCCAGGTCGCTGTTGAGGTGTTGTGCAATCTGCGGGTCCGCGGCAAGTACGGCAATTTGCACGCCTGCGGTGGTGTTGGTGAATTTCAGATCCACGCGTTGTGGTCCGTCGAGTTGCAGTGCGAACTCTTTGATCGGAGCAGCCGCTGACACCGGTGGTTCGACGACTTCGACCGGTTCGGCGGCGCTCACCGGCGCGGCTTCGCGTTCTTTTACAAATGGGGCAGCGTTGCCGGAATGAACGGGAGCCTCACTCCACACAGACGGTGGCGGTGCGGTGGCGCGAACGGCAACGGGCTCAACGTCTTGAGCCGGCACGGCAAGTTGTGGATGCTGTTGCGCGTTGGTGTGCGGTGCTTCGGGCAGCGGCTTCGGTTGTGACGCGGGTGCAGGTGCTGGTGCTGATGCAGCGTCGTTACTAACCGGGTGATCGATCTGAACTGCGAATGACGGCGCTTCCGCCGCCCGCTTCTGCTGTTCATTCTGGGGTAGCGGTTCGGGCTTCACCGGCGTGAGTGACAGAGGCACACCTGGGGTTGCTTCGTCCGCCGCTTGTGTCTTCTTGAAGAACGGTTCGGCTGCGCTGGTCCGTTTGAACAGGGGCAGCGGAACTGCCGCAGTATTAACGGCGACTGGCACTATCAAAACGGCAGCCGGTGTTTTCTGAAGTGCAACCGGGGCCGCCACATTCGTTGGAATAAGGACCCTGCCCGCGTGCGGTGCGGCCGGCAACACTGGTGCGCCGGGCTTCGCGAATTTGAAACTGCTTAGCTCGTGGGTATCGTGTGCTGCAGCATCGTTCTGCTGTGCGTCTTGTGCTTCCGCCAGCAGATCGGTCCATGACGGCTTCGCCTGCACAGTGGGATCCGCTGCTTCGGTATCGAAATCAAAAGGCAGCAGTGAGCTTGGAGCGCTGTCCTGTTCAGGAGCTGTGGCCGTGGCCGCCGCCTTACCCGGCCTGTGCGCATGTACACCGCCCCATCTTGCAGGGGCAGCGTGCTGCGCGGGGTTCTGCGGCGCGATCGTCACGGGCGTTATGGATGCAGTTCGCGCACCATGGAAATTGCAAGTGGATGGAACGACTTAGCGCGGTGGGCGTGGCAGAAAAATGCCACAGGCAGCGGCCGTGACAAAATTTTGCCACGGCGCGGAGTACGGCTCATAAACCTCATCGGCCGTTGCAGCCGCAGTTTGAGCGATTTACAAAAATATTTTGGCTTGGCCCGCTCCGTGCATTTACGAGTAGCGCCATGGATCCCCTCTCGACTGCCGCCGCCGGTGGTTTGCGCTCCCGCATGGAGTCGCTCGACATGCTCTCCAACAACCTTGCGAACGCGGGCACCGGAGGGTTCAAGAGCGATCGTGAATTCTTCAGCCTGTACTTCTCACCCGATGCAACAGATCCCTTGAACAACGGCGCCGACACGGTTCCCGTCATCGAACGACACTGGATCGACTACTCGCAAGGCGTGTTGCGCGACACCGGCAATGCTACTGATTTCGCGCTGCAAGGCAACGGCTTCTTCACCGTGAAGGGCCCGCGCGGTCTGCTCTATACCCGCAACGGGAACTTTCGCGTTTCGGCAGCGGGCGTTCTGACCACATCCGACGGCTACCCCGTACAGATGACTGATGGCGCGCCGGTGACGCTGCAAAGCAACGGCCCCTTACAAGTGAACGCGCAAGGAGACTTGGCCCAAGATGGCCAGCCGCTGGGCCGCCTCGCGCTCGCTTTGTTCGAAGATCCGCAAGCCGTCAACAAGCAAGGCAGCAACTACTTCTACCTGACCGATACACAAGCCAGGACCGCCGCCTCTACGGCCGAAGTGCAACAGGGGCATCTGGAAGATTCAAACACCGGGCCTGCCGAAGGTGCGGTGCAGCTCGTGAACGTGATGCGCCAGTTCGAGATGTTGCAGAAGGCGCTCACGCTCGGCGAAGAAATGAATAAGCGCGCAGTCGAAGAAGTCGCGCGGGTCAGCTAACAAAATTCCTAATGATCAACTCCGTTTCGTCCAGTCCCACTCTCTCGACCACGACGGCCGCGCCTGCTCAGGCCGCAGCCGCCGATAAGCCCCGCATTGGATTCTGGGCCCTTTTCGGCTCGCCGGACCCGCCCCAGAGCACGCCGCAAACGGGTGGCGCGAACACCGGCGCGGAAGGCCCGTCGGATACGAAGCTCGGCTTCTGGGCACTGTTCACTCCGCCCGCAGCGAAGCCTGCGCCTGTAACCTCGACTGCAGTTACGCAAGCGCCCACTCCCGGTCGCCAAGCCGGCTATTTCGACAGCGCTTCCGGTGGTCACGCCGTTCACACCAACACCGGCGAGCACGGCATCCGAGGCTGCTCCGGCAACATTCGACGTCGCAGCGGCTTACCGCGCGGCACGGCTGAACGGTTTCCAGTGGCAAGCACCACTTGAGGACATCAAGCTATGATTCGCGCACTTTACAGCGCTGCCAGCGGCATGTCCGCGCAGCAGATGAACGTCGACAACATCGCCAACAACCTGGCCAACGCCGGAACCGCCGGATACAAGATGCGGCGAACGCAGTTCCAGGATCTGCTGTACCAGAATATGGTGCAGCCGGGCTCCTCCGCCGCGGCATCGACCGTGGTTCCGACGGGCCTGCAGCTTGGCCTTGGCACACGCGCGTCGTCGAACGAGATCATCTTTTCGCAAGGCACGTTCGCCGCAACGAATAACCCGCTCGATGTGGTCATCGAAGGCCGCGGCTTCTTCCAGGTTCGGCGGCCCAGCGGGGAAATCGCGTACACACGCGCGGGCAACTTCCATCTGGATCGCGACGGCAGCATCGTCACATCCGACGGCGACCCGATCGAACCGCAAGTAACGATTCCGGCGCAGGCACTCAACGTCACCATCGCCACCGACGGCACCGTCAGCTATTCGTTGCCTGGCCAGACCGCCTCCCAGAATGCCGGGCAGATCACGATCGCGAACTTCCAAAACCCGGCCGGCATGAACAGCATTGGCCGCAACCTTTATCTGCCGACCGACGCATCTGGCGAAGCAGTGGTCGGCGTTCCCGGAGGCCAGGACGGTCTCGGCACGTTGATGCAGGGCTATACCGAGCAGTCGAACGTGAGCGTGGTGGAGGAATTCATCAACCTGATCGTGAGCCAGCGCGCGTACGAAGCCAATTCCAAGGTCGTCAAGGCTGCCGACGAGATGTATCAGCAGATCAACAACGTGACGCGATGATTGGACTGTTCCTGTTGGCCGCAGTCAATCCGGTCACGACCTGTCATCAGGTTGCGGGCGAACGTCTGCACCTTTCGGATCTGGCGGCTGCCGATGCGCGGTTTGCCGCTGCCGCGGATCAGACCGCCGACGTCGGTTATGCCCCGGCGGGCAATGCAAAACGTGTGTTCTCGGGCGAAGAATTGCTGCGCATTGCCAGGCAACGCGGAGTCGCGCAGCCGGAGCGGTTCGCACCGATATGCTTCGAGCGCGCCGTGAGTATGCTCAACCCGGAAGGACTGCTCGCGGCTTTGCATGAGTCTTTGGGCATACCCGGCGCCGACATCGAACTGGTCGACTTCAGCCGGTATCCAGTCAACCCGGGTACGCTCTCGTTCGATCGCAAACAGCTGGTTGCGCCGCCTGCTTCGAGTCCGGCGCGCGCCGTCTACTGGCGTGGCGCAGTGGTGCAGGAAAGCGGTAGGCGTTCCCCGGTGTGGGCGCGCGTGATCGTGACGGTGAAACAGCATCGCGTGGTTGCCGCGCAATATCTGAAAGCCGGCGCCGTTCTGCAAGCCTCCGACCTGCGCGTGGAAGACTACTCCGGCTTCCCCCTGCCCGCCGGCAGTGCGGACAGCATAGAGCCCTTCGTCGGAAACGAACTGCTGCGCGCTCAGCGAAGCGGTGCGTCGATGGTCGCGAGCATGGTGACAACGCCGTCCGACATCTCGCGCGGGGATGTGGTCCACGTCGACGTAACGGCTGGTGCGGCTCATCTCGAATTCGACGGTGAAGCAGCAGGCAGCGGGCACAAGGGCGAAGTCATCTCAATTCGCAATCCGAAAACGAAGAAGCTGTTTCTCGCCCGCGTCAGCGGCAAAGGCGCGGCTTCGGTTACTGAGGAGAGGCTTCGTGTCGCGCGGTAAGTTTCTGATCGCCGCGTTGCTGGCTTGCTCGAGTGTTGCGCAGGCATCGCGCTTCCGTCACAAGAAAGAAGAGCCACCGAAGCCTACCGCGCTCGACGAGTATGTAGCAGAGGCGCTGCATCGCGGGCCAGCCGGAAGCGCAGGCGATACTTCTCCCGGCTCGTTGTGGACACCGAATTCCATCCTGGCTGACGCTTCTCGCGATGTACGCGCGAGCCAGGTGGATGACATCGTCACGATTGTGGTTGCCGAAACAGCATCCGCCGTAACCACCGGGGCGACGAAGACGGCCCGTGCTTCCGCAAACAAGAACTCCATCACCGCTTTGGCCGGGACCAGGAGCCCTGCCGGAGCACTTGCGAATCTGACGAACCTGTCGGGGTCGACCACGTTAAATGGCAGCGGCACCAGCTCTCGCCAGACCAGTCTCAACACCACACTGACTGCGCGCGTGGTCGCCGTGCTGCCGAATGGCAACCTGGTGCTTGAGGGCACCAAGACTCTGGTGGTCAATTCAGAACACCAGACCATCACGGTGCGGGGCGTTGCGCGCTTTTCCGATCTGACGGCCGCGAACACGGTGCCGTCCGATCACCTCGGCCAGCTCGAAGTCAACATCAATGGCAAAGGTGTGGTGGATGACGCCATTCACCGGCCGCTGTTTCTGTATCGTCTGCTCTTAGGATTGTTGCCCTTCTAATGTTCCGGAAACTCCTGGCCGCGTTTTGTGCGCTGGCCGCATTGCCTGCCGTCGCGCCCGCTGCCGCGCGTTTGAAAGAACTGGTCAGCTTTGAAGGCATGCGTGATAACCAGTTGATCGGTTACGGTCTGGTGGTGGGTTTGGCCGGCACTGGCGATCGCAGGCAAACCGTTTTTCCGGTACAGAGCCTCGCGAATTTACTCGAACGCATGGGCGTAACCGTTCCGGCGACAGCATTGACCGTGAAGAACACTGCCGCCGTGATGGTCACCGGCGTACTGCCGGCATTCGCGCAGCCCGGCACTCGCATCGACGTGACCGTTGCGGCGATGGGCGATGCGCCGAACCTGCAGGGTGGCTTGCTGCTGCTCTCGAATCTGCGCGCGCCAAACGGGCAGACGTTCGCCGTTGCGCAAGGTGCAGTGATCACGGGCGGATTCTCCGTCGCGCGTGGCGGCACTGGTTCCACCGTGAACCATCCGACGGTCGGCCGTGTTCCGAATGGAGCCATCGTTGAGCGCGCCGCGCCTTCCGTTTCACCTTCGGGGCACGTTCACTTGCAGGTGCATGCAGCGGACTTCGCTACCGCGGCGCGCATTGCGCAGGCGGTGAACCAACGCTTTGCCGGCAAGATCGCCATCGCTGAGAACTCGGCTCTGGTGAATGTTGCCGTTCCGGCATCATATAGCGAGCGGCCCGTCGAGTTCATGGCGGATTTGGAAGCCTTGACCGTTGAAGTTGACCGGCCAGCGCGCATCGTCATCAACGAGCGCACCGGAACCATCATCTTAGGCAAAGAAGTTCGCATCTCACCCGTTGCGATCCTCCATGGAAATTTGTCGGTGCAGATCGAGACCACGCTTGACGGCATCACAACCGGCGCCGCTCTCGGGCGGAACTACCGAAGTCGTTCCGAACACCACGGTAGGGGTCAAGGAAGAGAAAGTGCGCAATGTGGTGCTCAAGAACGGAGCGACCGTTGAAGAACTGGTACGCGCGCTGACGTCGATTGGCTCGACCGCGCGCGATGTGATTGCGATTCTGCAAAATCTGAAAGCGGCCGGCGCGCTCGAAGCCGAACTGGAGGTAATTTAAATGCGAATTGAACCAGCAGCGCCTGCGATCGGCGCGAAGAATGACCCTGTGAAAGTGGCCGCCGCGGCGCAACAGTTTGAAGCGCTGCTGATTGGACAGATGCTGAAGTCGGTGGCGGAGTCGGCCTCCGAAGGCTGGATGGGGTCGGGCGGGCAGTCCGGGTCTTCCGCGATGGAGCTGGCCCAGGAACAATTCGCTAATGCGCTGAGCGCGAATGGCGGCCTGGGCCTGACGAGCATGATCGTAAAGGGCCTGGCGAAACCGGCGGTCACCGGGAACCCAGGAACCCACAACACGCTTCGCTAGTCTGCGATGGCGGCTCCTATAACGTCCAATGTTGCGGCGCATACTGACTACCGGCGCTGAAGGCCGCGACGGGAGACCACTCGCGCTGTTCCGCGGGCGCGGCTTCCTGCACACGAACCGCCTCCCACGCCTCGGCCAGCGGAGTAAGCACTCGTTCCACCTCGTCGAGCGCCCCGGCGTTCTTGCCGGTGTGCGCATCGAGCAGACGCTGCATGGCGAAGTCGTAGAGGCTCGCCAGATTCCGTGCGATGTCGCCCCCGCCCTGGCGGTCCAGCATTCGAAAGAGTTCGGCGAGGATCTCCCAGGCTTTCGTGATAGCGCGGCCGCGTCCGGGAATGTCGTTCTGCTCGAAGCACTGCCGTGCGATCCCGATCTCGGCGATCACGCGCTGGTAAGCCATGGTGACCAGGTCCAGTGGATCGGCACTGACGATTCTGCTCTGTTGGTAAGCTCCGGCGCCGCTGCTCATTCGCTACTTATCTCCTCACACACCATATCGGCGGAAGCTGGTCAAACTAGAGGGTTTCGGCGATCAATCTTTAAGCGAACTGTAGTAGTCGCGCAGCCTCAGAAGATAGTCGGCAGGGGTCTGCTCGATCACGTCCCGGGTCTGCGCGTCCACAATCCTGACGACCACCTGGCGGCTGACGCGATCGATGGCGATCGAGAACTCGCGACCGTCGCCGGCGGCTCCGCGACTGTTCACCGCTTCCGCGGCTTGCGAGAGCGCGCGCAGGTCCTGCGCAGTGGAATCCGCTGCGGCCTGCGGCGGTTGATAACTGACGGGCAAAGTGCCGGGAGACGAGATATTCATTGCAGTGCTCCATACGCCATATCGGCACGACGAGGAAAAATGTTTAGGAAATCATTCATCTGCTGTTTTTTTGGCCCCGCGCTGTTACTGGGGCAGTCGTCAATCGACGCGCAGCGGGCGTCGGTTGCGGCACAACTTCGTTCGGTACAGATGGTTCAACGCAAGTCCGTCGCACGGCAATTAAACAGGCCCGCGGTGGAAGAGTCCTCGTTCTTTGAATTGCCGTCGTTTGAACCCGCTGCAGGGCAGGCCGTGCAGGAGAGTGCCTGCGAGCCGGTCTCGGTGATGCGGCTGGGTTCCATTGTGGAGCGTGCCGCACGGCGCGAGAATATTCCGGCAAGCTTGATTCACGCGGTGATCAAACAGGAGTCCGGCGGTTCCCCCTGCGCGGTGTCGATCAAAGGTGCGATGGGATTGATGCAGTTGATGCCGGGTACCGCGAGCGACCTCGAAGTGGAAGACCCGATGGACCCGGAACAAAACGTCAGTGGCGGTGCGCGCCTGCTGGGCAGCCTGATGCGCGAGTACAAGGGCGACCTCAGCCGCGTGCTGGCAGCATACAACGCCGGACGAAAGCGCGTGAATGACGCCGGAGGCGTGCCCGATTTTCCCGAGACGTTGAACTACGTGAGTTCGATTTTGGCGAAGTTAAGTTTTATCGCGAAGTGAAATAGCAAAAGTCCAGGGTTGTGGGCCACGTTCTAAACAGGCGCGCTCGGATGCGTGCCGAGGGCTTCGACTATTCCAAGGAAGGCGCTTACTTCATAACCATCTGTGCCGGGCAACGCGGTTTGCCATTCGGCGACGTAGGTCAACTGTCACAGCTCGGCAGCTTGGTCAATGAGGAATGGCGAAACCTGCCCAGCCATTTCACCGCGATCGAGTTGGATGCTTTTGTTGTGATGCCCGACCATCTGCATGGAATCGTTCTCCTCAGTGGCGGCGTCCAACTTTCGCTCGTGATTGGAGGATTCAAAAGCGGCGTAAGCCGGCTTTGGGGTGCCCCTGTCTGGCAAAGAAGCTACTTCGATCGGGTGTTAAGGAACTCGCGCGAATTAGATTTGGCGCGGCGTTATATCGAAGAAAACCCGCAGCGCTGGCTCGACCGGTAATCGCCGGGCTCGCTGTTAGCAAAAAGAAGTGTCGAGTGACCAAGGCCGGGCAAGCCCGGCCACTACAGGGAGTCAAAAAGGCGTTACGTAGTGGCCGGGCTTGCCCGGCCTTTTTACCTACCTGCCTGGGACGTGCATCCAATTTCGCGTCGCTAAATCGCTCATCGTCATGAAGAACATGATCAGAAGCCACACGAAGCCGGCGGCGACGATCATCTTCGTCAGCACTGTGCTGTAGCGAACGTGCATGAAGTACAGCACCACCAGCGATGCTTTGATCACGGCAATCGTCAGTGCGGCGTAGATGTTGAACCAGCCCAGGTCGATGTACGCGATGCGCCACGTCACGAAGGTCAGCACCATCAGCGCGGCGAAGACGAACAGGTAGATCCTGACCGGAACAATGTGATGCTCACCTTGCGCGTGAGCGGAATGAGTTTGTTCAGCCATGGCGTTTACTTTGCAAGATCCTTCGGATCGATCAGATACAGAAGCGGGAACAGGAAGATCCAGACAATATCGACAAAGTGCCAGTACAGCCCGAACATCTCGACTGGCGTGTGCCACTCGGGCGTGAAGCGGTTCTTCATCGCCATGCGAATCAACACCAGAATGATGACCGCGCCGATGATCATGTGCGTCGCGTGCAACCCGGTCATCGCGAAGTAGAGCGCGAAGTAAAGCGAGGCGTTGTGCGAGTCGACAGGATGCTTCGGGTTCTCACTTTCGAAGTGGAAGTTCGGACCGGGCACGTGGTGCTCAACCCACTTGTCGTGATACTCCACAGCTTTGACGCCCAGGAACACGCCGCCAAGCACAAGGGTTGCGATCAGGAACATGATCAGCAAATTCTTCTTGCCGAGCGCGGCCGAGTGCACCGCCATCGCCATCGTCAAACTGCTGCAGATCAGCACGCCGGTGTTCAACGCGCCGAGCGGAATGTTCAGTGAGTTGCTGGCTGCTCCGAACGCGGCGGGGTATGCCGTGCGGTACGCAATGTACGCCAGGAACATCCCGCCGAAGAACATGATTTCGGTAACCAGAAAAACCCACATCCCAAGCGTGGATGCGTCCTTCTGCTGGTCCCGATTTTCGAAATGGTGCTTGAGGTCGATCGCCGCGTGACTAGCCAACTTCAACCGCCTCTCGCGTTGTGTACTGATACGCATCCGTCGTCACCACGGGCGTTACCTCGAAGTTTTCAGGAAGCGGTGGCGAACTGGTCTGCCATTCCAAACCAACGGCGCCCCAAGGATTGGCTGAAGCACGAGCACCGAACTTGAGAGACCAGAGCAGATAGACGAACGGCAACAGATAACCGAGTCCCAGAATCGACGCGCCCGCGGACGACAACACGTTGTACACCTGGAATTCCGGCGGGTACACGTGATACCGGCGCGGCATACCCAGGTAGCCAAGAATGAACTGGGGGAAGAACGTCAAGTTGAATCCGACGAAGATGATCACGGCCGAGAGCTTCGACCAGACTTCCGGATACATGCGTCCGGTGATCTTCGGCCACCAGAAGTGAATGCCGCCGAGGATAGCCCATGATCGCGCCGCCCACCATGATGTAGTGGAAATGCGCGATGACGAAGTAGGTGTCGGTCAAGTGCACGTCCATGCCGAGCGACGCAAGGAAGAGACCGGTCAAGCCGCCGATGGTGAACAGACCGATGAAGCCGATTGCATAGAGCATCGGCGTCGTCAGTTCCGACCGAAGCCTTATACATGGTGGATGTCCAGTTGAAGACTTTGATCGCGGACGGAATCGCCACGAGGAAACTCAAAACCGAGAACACCATGCCCGCGTATACGGACTGGCTGCTGACGAACAGGTGATGGCCCCAAACCAGGAAGCCGAACACGGCGATCGCGATGCTCGAGAACGCGATGAAGCTGTACCCGAATGGCGGCTTCTTGCAGAAGCACGAGATGATCTCGCTGATCACTCCCATGGCGGGCAAGATCATGATGTACACGGCCGGGTGCGAGTAGAACCAGAACAGATGCTGGATACAGAACCGGGTCGCCACCGAGAGCCGGATCGAAGATGCCGATGTGCAAGCCGCGCTCGAGCACCAGCAGCAGCAGGGTAACCGCGATGACAGGCGTACCGAGCACCTGGATCAAGCTGGTTGCGTAATGCGCCCACACAAACAGCGGCAGGCGGAACCAGGTCATGCCCGGCGCACGCATGCGGTGAATGGTGACGATAAAGTTCAGGCCGGTGAGGATGGCCGAGAACCCGGTGATGAACACGCCGACGCCGGTAGCGATGACGTAGCCATTCGAGTAGGTGGTGCTGAACGGCGTATAGAACGTCCAGCCCGTGTCGACGCCGCCGCGCGACCAGCGCGTACAACGTGAACACGCCGCCGAGGATGTAGATATACCAGCTCAGAAGATTGATCTTCGGGAAACGCCAGATCCTTCGCGCCGATCATCAGCGGAATTAAAAAATTGCCGAGTATGGCCGGGATCGATGGGATCAGGAAGAAGAACACCATGATGATGCCATGCATGGTGAACAGCTTGTTATAGGTATTCGAATCCACCAGATCGCCGGCAGGCGTCGCCAGTTCCAGCCGGATCAGCACGGCGAAGAACCCACCCAGGAAGAAGAATGCCGTCACCACGATGAGGTAAAGCATCGCGATGCGCTTGTGATCCGACGTAAGCAGCCAACTCTTCAACCCATACTCGTGGTTTAGATAGTTTCGCGGCTGTTGCAGTGGTGCAGATGCGGTGATCATAATCCTTTCACTCGAACTAACCCTATGTTGCTCAGCGGCGCTTCGGTTCCGTAATCGCGTTCGGATTCGTTAACCGCTGTTGCGGCGACGCTGGCTGCGAACCCGTGGTGAGCGGGCTCGGCATGTTGGCGCCACTACTGTTATTGTCCTTCGGTCCGATCGACTTCACGTACTCGACCAGTTGCTGCACGCCCTCTTCGGTCACCTGCCCCTGGAAGGTCGGCATGATCGGCTCGTAGCCTGCGACGATCTTCGCCTGCGGATACAGAATCGATTCCCGCACGTATCCGGCGTCCGCCGTTACGACCTGGCCGCCCTGGATTTCTACGGGCTTGCCAAACAGACCCACCAGTGTGGGACAGCGTCCGTGGCCATCCGCCTGATGGCACGTCACGCACCCGAGTTGCTGGAACAGTGCCTCGCCACGCTGCGACATCGAGCCCTGCGCGCCGCCATTGGTAAGCCATGCTTCGTAGTCGGCCGGCTCCATCACGTAGACCGAGCCCACCATACCCGAATGCTTGGTGCCGCAATATTCGGCGCAGAAGATATGGATACACGCCAGTCTTGATGGGACGGAACCACTCCGTTGTATAGCGCCCGGGCACCACGTCGGTTTTGGTGCGAAACTCCGGCACAAAGAAATCGTGAATGACATCTTCGGACGTCAGTGTCAGCTTGATGTTGCGGTTGACGGGAATGTGCAGTTCGTTGATTTCGCGCTGCCCTTCCATATGCTGCACCTTCCACATCCACTGCTTGCCGACGACGTAGATTTCCATCGAGTCGGCGGGCGGCCTTGATTCGGTGAAGAAGATGCTCGCGCCCCACGCGAAGATCACCATCGAGATGCCCAGCGGAATCACGCTCCACACGATCTCGAGGATCATGCCACCATGCGCCGGCGTGGGGATTTCAGAATCTGAACGGCGCCGGTACTTCACGGCGAAGTAGACAATCAGCACGGCGATCAGCAGCGAGAAGAACGCGCTGACCAGCACCAGGAAGAAGTAGAGGTTATCTACGTTGCCGGAGATTGAAGACGCCTGTTCGGGGAAAAATGTAATCGTCTTGGAACCCATAGTTATGCAGTCCGCCTGTCGTCAGGCGCGTTCCCGCGCGGCTTGTTGTCGCGGCGCAGCATCGTGAACACGAAACCGCCGAGCATAGCCAGCGTCGCGCCCCCTGCCACTCGCAAGATATTCATCGCCACCGGCGTATATTTTCCTGTCATCGGATCGTAGTGGTAACAGAACAACAGAATCTGGTCGACCGGCGTGCCGATCTTATTTTGGGCCGCCTCGATCAAGCCGAGCCGCACGTCCTTCGGTGCGTACTCGATGCCGTAAAAGTAGCGCGAGAGACGCCCCTCTTTGGTCAGCGCGTAGATTGCACTCGCATGCGCGAACTGATCGGTGTGCACGTCATAGAAATATTGGAAACCGACAGACTCGGTCACCGCTTTGATCGGCGCAAGATCGCCGGTCAGCAGATGGAATCCGTTCGCCGTGTCCGGCCTTCCATAGCTCTTCAGCATGGCGGCTTTTTTGGCGGCGGCCAGCGGCGGCTTATCGCGCGCATCGAAACTGATCACCACCACTTCAAATTCCTGGCCGGGGTTGAACGAGACCAGCTTCAACGAACGCACCATCCCTTGCAGGATTTGCGTGCAGAGCATGGGGCACTCGTAGTACACCAGCGCCATCAGCACGGGCCGCTTGCCGAAGTAGTCGCCCAGCTTTACCGTCTTGCCGGTTTCATCGCGGAACGTCGCATCGAGCGGCACCTGCGAGTTCAGGCGTTGATCGATCTTCACCTTCTGCAAAGGGATCGGGCGATCCTGCCCCTTCATATTCAACAGGTCCTGCGTCTGCGGCAGCGCTTGCGCGGCCAGCGCGAGACAAAGCAGGGATGCAGCAAAGAATTTCATTGCGCGAACTTTTCCAGAATCCTGCCGCTGCTTGAACCTGAGGGCATCTGGCGTGAACCACGCACCAGATCGGGCGCACCCGGGGCAGACGGCAAACCCTTCTTCGCGGTCATATCGATGGCGTCTTCAATCGGAATGCGGATGGTGCCCTTGTCCGGATCGATCCAGCCGTAACCGTTCAGGTGTTGCTCTTCGGATTCACGCAGCTGCCGCAACTCCACTTTCGGCTGAGCCTGCAAACGCGGCTCGGGCGGAAGCGAGGGACGCTCTTTCAAAACCTGCGGCGAAAACTCCACCGGCTTATCGCTTTCACGGATATAAAACCAGTCGAAGAGACCCCACATGGCGAAGACCACAATGACCACACTGATCGCCAACCCGATCCCATATTTCGAGATGGTAAAAACGTCGGCGTCGCCGCGCTCATGCGCAACGCTCGGGTTCTCTTCCTCGTGCGGGTGATGGTGTGAGTGCTTAGTGATGTCGTCCATGGCTCAACGCTTTCTGCAACAACTGGATCGTTCACCGGCAACAACGGACGCTGCCGCAATTGGAACAGGAACATCGCCATCCAGATGCCGCCGATGGCGAGCGGCGCCGCAATATCCATGATGCTCAAACGGAACTGGTCGCGATTGAAGTTGGGCTCGATCATGAAGAAGATGTCGAGCAAGCGCGGCAAGCAAAATCCAGATCGCGACAAACGTCAGCCGCCGCGGATTCATTTTGAGCCGCTGCGAGAGCAGCATCAGGAACGGCAGCACGAAGTGGAACATCAGCAGGATCGACCCAACGGTCCCCCACCCGTTGTTCATGCGAGTGACGTACCAGGTGATCTCTTCGGGCAGGTTGCCGGCCCAGATGATAACTAACTGTGAAAAGTTCAGGTATGCCCAGAGCATCGTGAACGCAAGCAGCAGTTTGCCCAGATCGTGCAGGTGGCGCTTGGTTACGAACGACTTCATCGGCTCGGCATGGGAAAGCAAAATGAGCACGGTGATAACGAGCGCGAAAGTCGACAGGCCCTGACCGGAAAGCATGATGAAGCCGAGGATCGTCGAGAACCAATGCGGATCGAGCGACATGATCCAGTCCGTCGAGGCAAACGTCAGCGTGAGCACGTAGATCAAAATGCCCGGCGCACTGAGCTTTTCGATCCGGCGAGTGATATTGATGTCGCGGCTTTCGTCCTGCTGCAGGGACCAGCGATTTAAGGCCCACGCCATACCAATCCAGATCGCGAAATAAATGACCTGGCGGACGATAAAGAACGGGATGTTCAGGTAGGCGCTCTTGAGTTGAACGACTTGGTCATGCGTCGCCTCGGGCCGCGTCCACTCGAACAACGAGTGCATTCCGAACAGCAGAGGAATAAACAGAAGTGCAATGAGCGGCAGGTTCCGCGTAGACGCTTCCAGGATGCGGCGGATCACCACACCCCACGCGCCGCCTGTGGTGTATTGCAGCATCAGGATCGCGAGCGATCCGAGGGAAACTCCCCACCAGAGAACAAAGCCGACAAGCCATCCGCGAAAGAAATGGTCCAGCCCGTGATCGAGGAAGATGCCGAACACGCAGCCGACGACGCCAATAACAGCAGCGATGATCGCCCAGCTCTGGTATTTGCGGAGAGTCGAGCCCATCCCGGGCTCCATGGTGTATTGATTTTCGATCATTGGGGCGCCCCGGTCTGGAATTGGGCGCAACACTCGGTACACCCGGCTGAATCGCCGGAGCTTCAGGATTCGTCATTGCGGGGTCGTGCGGCGCTCCCGGCGCCAGCTTCATCTTGTCGACCGAGGGAAGCTTGCTGCGCTGCTTCGGCGCGCAAATCGTTCATGTTCGCGTTCTGGCTATACTGCAGCGCGCGGATGTAAGCCGACGATCGCCCAGCGGTCGCGCGGCTGAATCTGTTGCGCGTAATTCAACATCGCGCCGTAGCCGTTGGTGATCACGTCGTAGAAATGCCCGACGGGCGCCTGGCGCAAGCGGTCGATGTGATACGAAGGCGGCTGCTTGAATCCGCGGCGCACGATCATGCCCAGACCGTTGCCGATCTGACCGTGGCAGGGCTGCAATAGATATTGAAGCGATCTGCGCCCGCGCTCGATCAACTGCTTGTCGATTTCGATGGGAAACGTCGTCGACATCGTCCTTGCCATTCTTGCCGAGTATAGAACGCATCGTCTTCCTGCAGTTGGCCGCGGGCGATGGTATTCGCCACCAGCGGACGGGACGTGCGGCCGTCTTCGAAAAATTGCATAGCGCAGCGGCTTGTATTTCGGCTGATCGTGCATGTCCTGACGGCACCCGACAGCGACATCACGCCAGCAGCGACCGTCCAACCCAGATCGGCTTGCGTGGGTAGCTTAATGTCGCAACTTCGGCCACCTCTTCCGCTTCAGCTCTCGCAGAAATCGGGCCGTCTTCCGCCGGTCGAACTTCGGATCTTCCGACTTCGATGCAGAGGAAAAATTTGTTCGCGCGATGCCCGCACAAAGCGGCTCCACATTGAACACCGGATGGTACGGCATCGGCAGGCCGTTCATGATGATCATGCTGAATCGCCGCGGTCAGGCCGGCACACAGGATCGTGCAACTCGAAAGTAATCGGGATAAACATCGGCACGCTCATCAGCGGACGGCCGCCGATGTTCAGCGGATAAGCCAGGCCGAACACCAAGACATCAGACCGAATCCGCCGAAACAGCCGGATCAGCCCGCCGATCAACGTCGAGCAGCGAGACGCCATCGTCGTGCAGGTGCAGCACGTCGTGCAGTTCTTCGACCGGCACGGGCGTGTATGCATCCATCTTGCGATAACCCGCTTCACGCGCGCGCTTGCACGCATCCACCAGGTCGTCGGAGTTACGAAACTCCGCCATGACGCCGTAAATTGGCGGCTTGTGTTCAATGCTGGTCATCGAACCGGCTCCTTCACGCGTTCAGTGGGTAGCAGCATGCGCTCTTCGAAGATCGAGATCATCGGCAGCGACACGGATGAACAGGAAAATCAGCGTCATGAACAAGCCCATCGTTCCGATGTAGACACGCCCAATCCCATCGCGTGGGCGAATAGATTCC
Organism: Bryobacterales bacterium; assembly: GCA_963792655.1. Classification (GTDB taxonomy): domain Bacteria; phylum Acidobacteriota; class Terriglobia; order Bryobacterales; family Bryobacteraceae; genus DOZZ01. Next base: position 502,334 of record CAWBWU010000001.1, on the reverse strand, counting down.
CCAGGACGACGGTACGAAGTCGCGATGCAAGCTGGTGATGACGATCACGAAACGCTCGAGCCACATGCCGACGTTGACGATCAGCGAAATGATCCACAACAGCAACAGATTGGTGCGGATGCGCTTGAAGCTCCACAGGAACTGCGGCGTAATGATGTTGCAGAAGATCAGCGCCCAGTAATAACGTCCGTATGGCCCGAGCATGCGGTTGTGCATCATGAACCGCTCGTAGCTGTTCGACGCTGTACCAGGCGTAGAAAGCTTCCATCGAATAACCGTACGCGACGATCAGCCCGGTGGCCAGCATCACCTTCGCCATGTTGTTCATGTGGCGCATGGTGACCAGATCTTCGACGCCGTAAAACTTGCGTGACGGGGATCATCAGCGTCAGCACCATGGCGAAGCCCGAGTAAATTGCGCCCGCGACGAAGTACGGCGGGAAGATCGTGGTGTGCCAGCCGGGCACGATCGCGATCGCAAAGTCGAAGCTGACGACGGTGTGCACCGAAAGCACCAGCGGCGTCGCCAGGCCGGCGAGCAGCAGGCTGGCCTTTTCATAGCGCAGCCAGTGCATCGCAGACCCGCGCCAACCGAGCGACATCGCGCCGAAGATAACCTGCTGATACCGCTTGCTGGCCTTGATCGCGCAAGCGAAGCGAGATCGGGAATCAGACCGACGTACCAGAACACGATAGAGATCGTGGCGTAGGTCGATACCGCGAACACGTCCCAATCCAGCGGGCTGCGGAATTGCGGCCACATCGCCATCGTGTTGGGATACGGAATCAACCAGTAGAAGAGCCACGGACGGCCCATGTGCAAAAGCGGAAACTGACCGGCGCAGGCCACGGCGAACAACGTCATCGCTTCGGCGAAGCGGCTGATCGCGTTGCGCCAGCCCTGGTTCAGCAGCAAGAGAATCGCCGAAATCAACGTCCCCGCATGGCCGATACCGATCCACCATACGAAGTTCACAATGGCAAATCCCCAAGCCACCGGGACGTTAATGCCCCATACGCCAACGCCGCGGTACAACAGCCACGAAACGGACATCACAAAGACCTGCAGCACCAGCATCGACAGGGCCAGGCCTGTCAGCCACCCCATAGTCGGCCGCCGGCGCAGAACGATGTTGGAGATCTTATCGGTGACGCCGCCCAGCGTTTGCCGGGGGTCGATTACCGGGGCGAGTTCCGTTGTGTAATTCGGATCGGTAGGTCGTCTATCCATGGCCTTAGCTCTTGGCTTCCGCGGACTGCAGATCCCCGGTTGGGATTGCGCAACTCCGCCAGATACGTGGTTCGCGGGCGCGTGTTCAATTCGGCCAGCATTCCGTAATTCAGTTTTTCTTTGCGCAGGTTGGCCACGGCGCTCTTCGGATCGTTGATGTCACCGAAGACAATCGCGTCGCGTGGGGCACGCGGCCTGGCAGGCCGTTACGATTTCGCCATCGAGCACGCGCCGGTCCTGCTTCTCCGCCGTGATCTTGGCCTGGCTGATGCGCTGGATGCAGTAGGTGCACTTCTCCATCACGCCGCGCGTACGCACCGTCACGTCCGGGTTGCGCACCATCTTCAGGCTCTCGGTATCCAGATCCGCGAAGCGCATGAAGTTGAAGCGGCGCACTTTGTAAGGGCAGTTATTCGAACAATAGCGCGTACCGACGCAGCGGTTGTACACCATGTTGTTGATGCCCTCTTGATCGGTGATCGTCGCCGCAACCGGGCAGACCACTTCGCAAGGCGCATTCTCACACTGCATGCACGGCACCGGCTGGAAGTGAGTGCTCGGGTTTTCGATGTCGCCCGAGAAGTAGCGGTCGACACGAATCCAGTGCATTTCGCGCGTGACCAGCACCTGCTCTTTACCCACGACCGAGATGTTGTTCTCCGCCTGGCAAGCGGCGGTGCAGGTTCCGCATCCGGTGCAAGCAGTCAGGTCGATCGACCATGCCCCACGCGTAGCCCTTATACGTGAAGGTTTCCGGATAGATCGTGAGACCCTTCGGCGGCGCTTCGACTGCTTCCTGCGCGAACTCAGGATTCTTCTGATACTCGGCGATGGTGCCGCCGCGTAGAATTCCGCGCTTCTTCTGTTCGATGGCTTCGAGCTCGCCACCCTTGCCGCCGTCAATCAGGTAGTGCTGCTGCGTGGATGCCAGCGGGAACTTGCGGCCAAGCTTGCGCACTTCGACGCTCGCAAACGAGGGCTGATTCGCCGTACGCAACGCATAAGCGTTGAAGCCGGCGCCATTTCCGACGCGACCGGCGCGGGTGCGCCCGTAGCCGAGATAGACGGAGATCGAATCGTCCGGCTGCCCGGGTTGTATCCACACTGCGGCCCAAGCCGTGCGGCCGTTCGATTTCAGCTCAACGTAATCTTCCGTCTGAAGACCGAGGCGCCCGGCAGTCGCCGGACTGATGACCGCCGCATTGTCCCAGGTGAGCTTGGTGACAGGCCGCGGCAACTCCATCATCCAGCCGTTGTTGGCAAAGCGCCCGTCGTAAAGAAAAGGATCGGCGTGGAACGAAATTTCGAGGTCGTTGCCCGTTGAGGCGTTGCCCGCCGGTGGCGCCTTGGCCGCTGCGGTTCTGACGGGCAGTGCCGAGTTGGGCACCAGACCATCGTGCACGGCATGCCGCCACCACGTTTCGAAGTCTCCACCGGCATGCTGCTTCTGCCAGTAGGCGCGAACCAGATCGTAGCTGTTGGGCTCCGGACTATCGGTGAAGATGCCCAGCAGTTCGTTCGCGGATTTCGAGTAGCCGTAAAGCGGAGCGATCAGCGGCTGCATGATCGTCACCGTGCCATCGTAGGCGCGGGCATCGCCCCACGCTTCGAGCGCGTGCGATTCCGGTATATGCCACTGGCAAATCTCAGCGGTCTCGTCGTTGTAGAGGCCGAGATGCACGCGCATCTTGGCTTTCATCAACTTGTCTTTCGCGTATAGATCGGCCGGCGCGTTGTAGACCGGATTGCCGCCGAGGATGAACAGCATGTCGACCTGACCCGAATCGAGATCGTTCATCAACTCGCGCAGCGACGCTACCTGATCGACCGGCTTGGCTTCGATCGGGTCGGTGTAGAAAACCGTCTTGCCCGTGTTGCCGAGCGCCGTGTTCATGGCATGCGCAAGCGCATGCACTTCCGCCGGCTGATCATCACCCGCAATGACGATGCTCGCGCCCTTATGCGCGTTCAGATCCTGCAGCCACGCGCGTCATGAACCGCGTAGCATTTGCTCCGCCGCCTCTCCGCCCGCGCCAACGGCAGCCGCGAGTTGACGCGCGACACGCGGCCATCTGCGAAGGCTTGACGGGAAGACGATGATCGGCCTTGCCGCCGGTTGCGGTCGGAGAGTCTCGACGACGTACAACCGGTTCATCGCCGTTTGCGATCCGCGCACCTTGCGCTTCGATGAGAAATCGCGCGCATATCGGACGCTGCACCGGCCGCCCGTCAGAAAATCGGAATCGAGCGACAGCACGACGTCTGCCTGATCGAAATTATATATCGTGTTGACGTACTGCCCGGTCGCGAGCTTGCCACCCTCGCGTGCCCGGCACGGCCCAGCGGTTCGTACTGATGCCACTTCGCGCTCGGGAACTGCGTCAGCATCGCCTGCAACTGCGCGGCTAAACTCGGCGACGTGACGATTTCGTCAGAATCCGAATGCCCGACACCGCCTCTTGGCAATCTGATCGCGGAGCGCATCTTTCGGCCATGCCAAGAAAGCATGCGAAGGAGCGAATCTCGCCGCAGGTACGTGATCGATCTGCGAACGATCGGGATCGTACAGCGTTCAGCACCGACGCCTGCGTGATCGCGTCCGTCTTGCCCAAGCTCGCCGGATGCTGCGGGTTGCCCTCAACCTTGGTAGGCCGGCCCATGTGGCTTTCCATCAGCACGCCCGTCGCAACGCCGCTCAGCGTCACTGCGGTTGCATAGAACTGCGGCACGCCCGGAATCAACTGCTCGGGCGCGGTGACGTACGGCATCACGAACTCAGTGGGCTGACGGGTGCAGGCTCCAAGCCCGGCGAGCGCCAGCGACGCTCCCATCAGCTTCAGGAAGTTGCGCCGGCCTTCTGCATCGTGCCACTCACCCGCCTGATGCGGGAATTCGCGGTGCAGCATGTCCTGGAAGCCGTCGGTGTCCGCCAGTTCTTCGAGGCAGCGCCAGTACTCACGGCCCTGGGCGCCTTCGAGGCGCGCGCGGATGGCGCCGATATCCATGTTTGGTTTTTGCTCGCTCATCGATGGCAGGTGTAGCAGGTATCCAGTTTCTGAATTTGGTATTCCTTCACGAGTTTGGGGCCCAAAGTCTCCTGGCTCTCGCTGGGCACGTAGCCCATCTTGGTAATGAACTCGCGCGGCCGCACGTACTTCTCAGGGTTGCGATGACAATCGAGGCACCACCGCATCTCCAGCGAATTCTGCTGGTACATCAGCGGCATAGTGTCGACACGGCCGTGGCACGTTTCGCAGCCTACACCCTTCTTCACATGGATGCTGTGATTGAAGTAGACAAAATCAGGCAGATCATGAACCTTGGTCCATTTGATGGACTCATCGGTACGAAAGCTGGCGCGCACAGGCTCGAGCGTCGGGCTCGTGACCCAGATCTGCGAGTGACAATTCATGCACGTCTTGGTCGGAGGCACTTGCGCGTAAGCGGCATTTTCAACCGACGAATGGCAATAGCGGCAATCAATCCCCATCGAACCGACGTGGTGCGTATGGCTGAACGGCACGGGCTGTTCGCGCGCTTGCCCTTGGCGCGTGGCATACGAGGAGTCGGCACCTAATTCATACAGCAAGCCGAGCGTGCACAACAGCAGAATGACGCCTCCCACGATGGAGATCTTGAACACGTAGTTCGAGGCTGGTTTAAAAATCTGAGGCATTCGATTCCTGGCTAATTTTGCGAATCCGTATTATTGCCTATTTCGCGTTGCATTCCCAAAGTCGTCAATCAGCACCGCTTATATTTACCGATGCGGTCGCGCACGTCACCCGCACCATAATCTTTTTTCGTTCGCCACTGCTACTTAAATTTTGCGGAACGATCAACGCCCGAGTAGAAACGCACACTTTTCGAGCCGCGTTGCCGTCCCGTCGTTTACCGCAAACCGCTTGGGCGCCGCTTTGGTGTCATTCCACAGCGTTGCCCCACCGTACGCGCCATCTTTACGCAGCGCGTAAAAATTCAAATCGAAGCGCTGCAAGCCGGCGCGGTTCCCATCGTAATTGCGCGCCACGCGCTTCACCGCGTCGAGACATGCTTCCTGCGGCCCCATCCCGCGCCGCATGTTTTCGACAATGGTGTGCGCGCCGGCCACACGGATATTTTCTTCACCCAGCCCGGTCGAGCCCGCCGCGCCCACATCCTGATCCACGTAAAGCCCGGCGCCGATAATTGGCGAATCTCCCACACGGCCCGGGATCTTCCACGCCAGACCGCTGGTGGTGGTCACGCCCGACATTTCACCCTTCGCATTCAGCGCCAGACAGTTGATGGTTCCGGTGATTGGCCGCCCCACGGCTCTCTGCCAGGCGAGTTCGTATGTCTCATCGCTCGCGTTCGGGAACTGCTTGCGCAACTCCGCATGCGGCGCCGCGCCTGCCCAGTTGCTCGAACCGGACTCGTTGCGCAGCATCTTCTTCCAGAGCAGCCACGCCATGCGCGAATGCTCGGTCAATAAATCGTCTTCACGAAAGCCCTGCATCTTCGCGAAACGGGTCGCCCCGTCGCCAACCAGCATCACGTGGCTGGTCTGTTCCATCACGGCCTTCGCCACCAGCGATGGAGTCTTCACATTGCGAATGGCGCCAACCGAACCCGCACGCCGCGTAGGACCGTGCATCACGGACGCATCCAGTTCCACAACGCCGTCTTCGTTCGGCAAACCGCCGTAACCGACGCTGTCGTCATTCGGATCGAGTTCGACGATGTTGACGCCCGCAATCACCGCGTCCAGCGTGTCGCCGCCAGCGCTGAGAACGCTCATTGCCTTGGTGCACGCAGCAGTTCCGTTCTCACTCGAAATAACAATATTCCCGGGACTTGCCGCAGCCATTGCTGCAGCCGGAAGCGCTGTGGACGCGAGCATCCACTGTCGGCGATTCATCATGTCCGGTGAGAAATTCTAATGTACCAGAACGATGCCAAACTAGATCGAAAGCAATGCGCGCACTCTTTCTGCTTCTACTGCTTGTGCTGGCTCTGCCGGCCCAAAAGACCCGCAAGCCCGCCGAGATCACCGTGACGGAACTGACGGCCGTTCGCAAAGACGACCTGATCGAAATCGACGCCACGTTCAAGAATGCGGGAGTGAAGCCCCTCGCTGGACTCAAGGTCAGCTTCAACTTCTTCACGATCGACCATCGCCCAGTGTCGTCACAACGCGCACAGGCTGACGAATCGGCGATCAACGTGGGCGAAGAAACGCAAATCCACGCTCAGATGACCGATGCGGTGCGAGCGGTCACGCTCGAAGTTTCGGCAACCGATAGCGAAGGCCGCGAACTGCGCGTGGGCCAGCCGGGGCCTTACACGATTCAGTAAGCTCGCAGACTACACTGATACTTCATGCAAAAAGTGCTTCGCCCCGCCACGAGCCTGCGCGGCTCGCTGGCTCTGCCCGGCGATAAGTCTATTTCTCATCGCTATGCGATTCTGGCCTCGCTCGCCGAAGGTGTCTCGCGCATCCATAACTACTCGACAGGAGCGGATTGCCATTCGACCTTAGGCGCAGTGCGCGCGCTCGGTATTCCGGTGGAAGTCGACGGAAGCGTGGTGACTGTCCACGGAAAAGGACTGCATGGTTGGCAGGAACCGGCTGGTCCGCTGGACGCAGGCAACTCCGGGTCGGCCATGCGCATGCTGGCAGGTCCACTCGCCGCGCAACCGTTCGCGAGCACACTGATCGGTGACGAGTCGCTGAGCGGGCGCCCCATGAAACGCATCCTGGGCCCCTTGGCGCAGATGGGCGGGCGCATCGATGCGCGCGATGGAAACTATCCGCCGTTACAAGTTCACGCGGCTCCGGGCCCTCTGACTGCGATTGACTACACGCTGCCGGTCGCAAGCGCACAAGTCAAGACGTGCGTGCTGCTGGCCGGCCTGTTTGCAACGGGCAATACGGTCGTGCGAGAACCCGTTCGCTCACGCGACCACACAGAGATCGCGCTGCGCGAATTTGGCGCCAGTATCCACGTCGAGCGCCGGAACATCGCACTTACGCCCGGCGAGCCACTTACCGGACGCGAGGTATTAGTTCCGTCTGACTTATCCTCCGCAGCTTTCTTCTTAGTTGCGGCGCTATTAGTTCCCGGATCCGACTTACTACTGGTTGGAGTTGGACTAAACCCGACGCGCTCGGCGCTCTTGGATTTTCTCGTCTCGATCGGCGCGCCGATACAGATTACCCGGATCGAGTTAATCAATGGCGAGCCCATTGGTGACATTCGCGTGCGCTATGCCGAGGTCAAAGGCGGCGTGATCGAGGGTGACATGACCGCGGCCGTCATCGATGAAATACCTGTCCTGGCCGTGTTAGGCGCTGCCAGCCAGGAAGGCCTGACCATTCGGGATGCCGCCGAGCTGCGCGTAAAAGAAACGGACCGGATCGCGACTGTCGCGACCAACCTGAGACAAATGGGAATGCAGGTTACAGAAACGCCGGACGGCATGCACATCCCGGGCAATCAAGTATTCCGCGCTGCCACGTTCGATTCCTTCGGCGATCACCGCATTGCGATGGCTTTCGCCGTAGCAGCACTCCGAGCGGACGGCGAAAGTAAGTTAGACAACGCCGAAGCCGCGTCAGTATCCTTCCCAGAATTCTATGATTTGTTAGATCAGGCAATGAGCAACTAACCCTGGGAACGCCAATCTCCAGATTGGCTTCCGCTTTGCCCAGAATGCGGTGTTGCAACGTGATGCAACCGCTTTCTCACGCGCGTTCTGAGCCATACTAACCTAAAACTATGCAGTCTTCCGCCGCCACACTTGAGTACGAAGCGTTGCGGAAATTGGTCGCGCGCTCAGTCGGTTCGCCGCTCGGACATGTGTTGCTCGAAGCTTGTGAGCCGCATAGCGACCGTGCGCGGCTCGAGGAAGATCTGGCCGAGACTGCGGAAGCCATGGAGTACTTGCGCACGGCTTCAAAGCCGCAGCCCGCGGGCTCAGGCGCGGCCATCCGTATTCAGTTTGCCGGCATCGGCGACGTAACGCAGACCCTCAATAAGCTGCATATCGAAGGCGCCGTGCTCGACGGGCGCGAAGTGTTCGATCTATTCGCGCTGCTGGACCGCGCGGCGGATGCCAAGTCGATTCTGAGCGCTGCGACGGAACGGTTTCCACGGCTGGCCGAGCGCGCGCGCGGCATCGGTGATTTTCGCGCTCTGCTGCAAGAGCTCGAAGGCAAGATCCTGCCCGATGGCAGCGTTGCAGACAACGCTTCGGTGGCGCTGCACAGGCTCCGCCGCGAGATCGAACGGCAGAAGCGCGCGATCCAGGAATCGCTCGAAAAGTTTCTGCGTGAGCATCGCGATGACGGCATTCTGCAGGAAGAAATCGTCACGATCCGGAACGAACGTTTCGTAGTGCCGATTGTCTCCGGCCAGCGCCGCAAGATGAATGGCGTCATCCACGGTGCAAGTTCCACCGGGCATACGCTGTTTGTCGAACCGCTCGCCACCATCGACCTGAATAACGAGTTGGTTCGCCTCACCGAAGAAGAACTGCGTGAGGTGCATCGCATTCTGCGAGAGATGACTGCGAAGCTGCGCGCGCATGCCGAGCCCATTCGGCTCAGCGTCGCAACCATGGGCGTGCTCGATTGGGTGTTTGCCAAGGCGCGCTTCGGCATCGATTTCTCGTGCTGCATTCCGCGCTTCACGAATCGCCTGGTGCTCAACAATGCGCGGCACCCGCTGTTACAAGATGTACTGCGGCAAAAGAAGTTAAAGGTGACGCCCATCAGTTTGACGCTGGACGCAGACTGCCGCACGCTGCTGATCAGCGGACCCAACACCGGCGGCAAGACCGTTACGCTGAAGACGGTCGGCCTGCTCGCGCTCATGGCGCAATCGGCTTTGCCGGTGCCGGCCGAAGAAGCAGAGTTTCCGCTATTCGAACAGGTGCTGGCGGACATCGGTGATCAACAGTCGATCGAGGCTAGCCTGAGCACCTTTTCCGCGCACATGTCGCATATTCGCGAGATGGCGCTCGATGCCACGCCGGACTCGCTCGTGCTGCTCGACGAAATTGGCTCGTCAACCGACCCGGAAGAAGGCGGCGCGCTCGGCGTAGCGGTGGTGGAACACTTCCGCGCGGCCGGCGCATACACGCTCGCGTCGACCCACCTGCTTGCGTTGAAGGTTTATGGCGCAAACACGAAGAGCGTTTTGAATGCGTCGATGGGCTTCGATGAAGAAACGCTCGAGCCGACGTATCAGTTGCGTCTCGGTTTACCAGGGAAATCTGCGGGGCTCGACATCGCGATGCGTCTTGGGATGCCCGAGGACATCATGAAACGCGCACGCGCCTCGCTGAGCAGCCACGAAGCGGAACTCGCAAAGCTCTTAAGCGAGTTGCACGCGCGACTTGAAAGTGTCCAGCGTGCGGAGCTCGAACTGCGTCGTAAGCAAGACGATCTGGTGGTTCGCGAGAAGCGCATGCAGCAGCAGATGCTGCGCACCGAAAGCGAGAAGGTGATTGAGCTGGAAGAACGCTTTCAGGAGTTCCAGGCGCGCTTCACCGAAGAGGCGCAGCAGACTATTGCAAAGCTCGCCGAAACGGCCACACGCAGCAAAGCCGGAGAACAGGCCCAGCGCCAGGTCAACCGCGCCTCGCGCGAGCTGCGAGAGGGCTTCGACCGGGTAATTGCCACCCAGCAGCCTACCGGCTCCAAACCGCAAGCCCGGATTGAAGAGGGTGCGCGTGTGCGCATTCGCAACCTGCGCGAAATAGGCCGCGTACGCCGCAAGATTTCCGATGAGGTCATCGAAGTCGAGATCGGCTTCATGAAGATGCAGGTTCCGGCGGCCGACATCGAGGAAGTATTACCTGCGGCCTCCGCTCAGAAGGAAAAACTTCCTAAGAACGTCACCCTGCGCTCTGGCCCGGACCTGATTCCGGTGCAGCAGGAATTGAACGTCATCGGGCAAAGAGCCGATGAGGCGTCGGACAATGTGGAGCGTTTTCTCGATAGCGCAGTGATGGCCACCGCCGCGCGCGTACGGATCGTGCACGGTCATGGGATGGGAGTGCTCAAGCGCGCGATCGCGGACTTATTGCGCACCAATCCCCACGTAGAGAAATACTACGCCGCTCCCGCCAGTGAAGGCGGAGGCGGCGCCACGATCGTGGACCTGAAAATCTAAGTTAGCGGCGCGTAATCCCGATCACTGCACCGGTGGTCGGGTTATAGGCCACGATGCGATTGTCCAGGCGCCCGTAGCGGTACCCATTAGGCAAGCGCGGCAGCTTGCGCACGGTAGCCCGCGAAACAGGCTGTACTTCGTCCTGCCAGCCGGATGGCAGGTCGGCGTTCCCGAAGTAGCCACCGAAGCTGGCCATGTTCAGGGTTGCGCCGTTGGCACCGTTCGAAGCCACTGTGGAGTGGCCCGCTTCCCTCAGATCGTAATACCCCTGATGAACATCGCGCTGCTGCTGAGCGCAGATAAGTGCTGGACTTACAAGAAGCGCTGCTGAGAGTGAAGCGAAAGCAATACGCATCGTTGGATCTCCTCAAAGTCGGCGAATGCACGCCGGATTCCAACATACACCCGTTGCAGTCAGGTGGCCAGAGTTGATTCTAGTTTTCGCGCTTTTCGTCCCCGCAAACTGTAGTAAACCGTCAACAAGGGTCCGATCAGCATATAAACTAACCCCGCCGTCCCGGAAGCTTTCGAGCCTCCGATGAAGATCGTGGCTAACGAGATCAGGCCGACCGCTACGTTCAAAAGGCTGCCGCCGATGCGCGAGATCGTGTCATGGCGCTCCAAAGCAGTCAATTGCAGGTGATCGCTCTTGCTCAGCGCGTACCAATATAGAACCGCGAACAACAGGAAGACGCCGCAAAAGCCTGCGCCATAAATGATCATCATCAGGTAGCCGTCAGAACTGGACAGCATCGGTACTACGCGGCCGTCGGCTAACCGCACGTCGAGACTTTCACCTAGTAACTGGCGGAACAGGTACTGAAACAGAAACTTCAGAGGGTAAACGTAGAAGAGCACCAGGAACAACAGGGTTCCGTTCAGCACAACGCTTGCCGTATCCTGCAGGCCATAACGCCGGAACCAGATGAATTGTGTGTGCCAGAGGTTCAGTAGCAGCGCGAAGACTACCGCAAACGGCAGAAATCCCCGCATCGTTTCGTAGAGTTCGGAGAACGTGCGCGGGACTTCTAAGGAAACAATCAACAGCGTAATGGCGAAGGCGAAGACAGCGTCGCTCAGTCCCTCAATGCGAGAGACTTCGTGATTTCGCCAGCGAAAGCGATCTCTCTTCTGCAATGCGTGATGCACCGCCGTTCGGGACATCACATCATCTTAGGGGGACGGAACAGGAGAGACAACAGAAAGGAGGTGGGCAGGACTGCGGAGTTGCAGCCCTGCCCGTTTTACCACTTAGAACACGATACGCACGACTAACTGCATGATGCGGGGATCGCGTGCACCACTGACTGTGCCGAAGCCGTTGATGTTATTGATCGTGCCGTCAGCTTTGAACGGCAGATTGGTAACAGTCGGATCGGTAAGGCTCTTGAAGTTGATGGTGTTGTTTACACCGCTGAACTGCGTGTGATTGAACACGTTGAACGCATCCGCGCGGAGCTGGATGTTGACGCTCTCACTTAAGATGAACTTCTTCTCAAGCGAAAGATCAAAGTTCAGGATGCCGGGGCCGACCAGGTAATTTCTGGGCGCGCCTAATCCCAGATCACCAATGCGCGGCTCGGCGAACGCAGCCGGGTTGATGCGGTAGTACGGGCTATCCGAACTGGTGTTCGGGTTGCCGATGAGCGTCGGGCGGGCACCTTCCGTGTAAGATCCCGTCAGGTTCTGGTTTCCTACGCCAGGGATGCTGAAGGCTACCTCGTACGGTGCACCGGACTGAATCAGCGTCACGCCAGAGACCTGCCAACCGTTGAGGATGCCCTTAGTCAGCCAGTTGTCATGGCTGCCGAAGTGCCGGCTCAGGTTCGGCGTGTCGTAAACATAGTTGATCGCCAGGTTGTGGCGCCGGTCCATACCGGTGGGGCCATAGTTAGCGAAGCGGGTCAGGTTATCGATACGAATGAAGTCTCCGTCGCCGCTGGTGGTACCGAGCGACTTACTCCAGGTGTAAGAGACCCCGAGGAAGAGGCCAGCCGCAAAACGCCGCTGCGCCGAAACCTGCAGAGAGTTGTAGTTGTCCGTGCCGCCCATCTGATGGATGTTGATCGTGCCGAAACCAGGGTAGGGGCGCAGGAAGTCCGCGTCATAGGCGTTGCTGCCCAGGAGCGCAGTCGGGTTGGCCTTTACTTTAGTCGGATCCTGATTCTGCGGCAGGAACGTGGCGCCGTAGGGGATCGCGTTCAAGTTCAGGTTCTCGAGCAAGTGGCGGCCCTGCGAACCTACGTAGGCGGTGTCAAGCACGACGTCGTAAGGAAGACGCGCCTGGATGCCGAGGCTATAGTTATAGACCGTCGGTACTTTCCCGTTGTGGTCAAAGCCGAAGATGCCGAGCGGTGCGAGCAGGATGTTCGCCGGATTGATCTGGCTCGCCAAGCCGTTCACCAGAGTCGGTGAGATGGTGCTGGGCGGGTTAGTCAACATATCGAACGTTTCATTGCCCTGGAAGCGGTCGTAGAAGATACCGCCGCCGCCACGCAGCACGAGGGTCTGCTTGCCGCTGATGTCATAAGCGAAACCGAAGCGCGGCGAGAATTGCGGACCGCGGTTCTTCATCAGACCTTGTTCGATTCCGTGGCCGGCCTGCAGAATTCCGTCGGTGATGCTGCCGGTACCCGGCACGATCTTGCCAATTGCGGTAACCGGCAACGTGGCGCCCGTCAGCGGATTGACAGCGACTTTCTTGCCTGCGGTATCGAAGCCAGGGCGGAACAGAACCACTGCTTGCGACGGATCGTACTTATCCGGCTCGAACGAAGAGGTCAGCAGGCCCGCGTCATACTGCGGCTGAATGATCTCGAAGCGAATACCGTAATCCAACGTCAGGCGACGCGTTACCTTCCACGTGTCCTGCGCATACCATTCGATGTTCCAGTAGCGATACTTACCGGTCAGATACTTCGAAGCCTGGTTGAAGCTGCTATAGACGCCGAGCGCCGCGTTGGCGAAACCGTACTGAGAATCGAACGGGTTGCCGCTGTTGTCGCTGAAGTCATAGGAGCCGTTCGCGTTCGCAAAAGAAGTCTGGTCTTTGCGGCTGCGCTGCAGGTAGAAACCGGCTTTGATAACGTGCTGGTTCCACACCTTGCTCAGGTTGTCGATCGCTTCAATCGTGGTGTTGTAGTTGAAGAACGGCGCGTTGTTCGTACCGAAGGACGCTGTGTTCGCAATGCGCGACCCGTTGAATGCGAAGGTCGGGATAAAGTCATGCTGAATCGCATCCGGGTACAAAACGTTCAAAGCCGTGAGTCCAAGCGCGGCGCGGCTGAGACCATTGCCAACCGGATCGATGTTGATCTGGTTGTGGCTGAAACCCCACGTCGATTCGTTGGTCAGGGTCGGGCTCACAATGTACGTTGCACTGACCGAGACGCTCTTGCCGGGACGGGCATCGGTGATCGGCACCAGCGGAATGGTCGAACCCAACACGAATGAGCCGTAGTAGGACGTGACGGCATCGTTGTTATGAACGTAATGTCCGAACAGCTTCAGCTTGCTCGTCAGGTTGTAGTCCATGCGCAACAGATCTTCGCGGCGCGGGTACGAGTCCGAGATCTGCGAACGGAAGTTGTAGCCGCTCTTGGCGAACTGCTGTGCGTTGGGAAGAGGATAAGCATTCAGAACAGCGAGCCCGGGGCCATACAGCCGGCTCTGCGGGATCCGGCCCAGCACGCCGCCATCGGCGAAGCAGCCTGCCGTGTTGCTGGCGCTGCAAGGCAGCCCGAGCGTGTAGTCGCGGATGTAAGGGTAGGGATTGCCGTTCTTGTCGACGCTCTGTGAGAAGTCGCCTGTGCGCTCAAGAGCCGTCGGTACAGTGCGATCTCTCTCGCTCTGCGGCTTCAGTTGCTGCTGGTACTCCTGGCTCCAGAAAAAGAACAGCTTGTCTTTGTTACGGTTAAAGACCTTCGGAACATACGCCGGCCCGCCGATCGTGTAGCCTGCGTCGTTGAAGCGGTACTTCTGGCGCGGAAGACCGTCGCGATTGCTCTTCCAGTTGTTCGCGTTCAGACCTTCATGGCGATGGAAAAGATAGCCGCTGCCGTGGAACGCGCTGCTACCGCTCTTGGTGACTACGCTGATCTGCGCGCCCGAGGAGCGTCCGTACTCTGCTTGATAGTTACTGGTCAGGATCTTGAATTCCTGTACTGAATCCAGGCTGACGGTCGCGAGCTGATCGCCGTTGTTGCCGGTATCAACGTTACCCAGGCCGTCAAGCGTCAGGTTGTTCTGATTGAAGCGCGCGCCGTTGGCTGAGATGTTGCCGACGCCGCCGTGTCCGGCAGTTTGCAGGTTGCCGTTGAAGATCGTGCCCGGTATCAGCTTCGTCAGGTCAAGATAGCTACGGCTGTTGACCAGAGTATTCTGAAGCTGCTTGCCGACCACTGCCTCGGAGCGTTCGCCGCTCTCGGTTTTCAGTTCGACAGCTTGTGCCTGGACTTCGATCGTCTGGTCGAGTGAACCGACCTCTAGACGCAACTCGCCGACTGAAATCTTGTCGTTGGCGTTCAGTACTTGATCGGAAAGCTGCAGCGACTTGAAGCCTTTGGCCGAGACGCGCAGGTTGTACGAACTGGGAAGGAGGTTCGGAAATGTAAACGTGCCTTGGGCATCGGTGGAGACATGATTGACATCGCGCTTGGCGACATCGGTCGCGATTACTTCGGCGCCGGCCAGCGGTGCGCCTGAGGAATCAACAACCGTCCCACTGATGGATCCGCTACTTGTTTGCGAGAACGACGCGGCCGCGGACAAAAGCATGCCTACGGCGAGCGCAAGGATCTTCTTGGATACCATGCAAAAACTCCCTAGTGTGAGCGAACTTGGTTAGAGTCCGGGTATTGTGGTGATTCGAAGTATATATCCGGAGGCCACAGTTGTGGCGATAAAAGTAAAAATCCGTGAAGAATTGTAATAGATTGTGTTCGAAAGTCCTGTAAAGCTAATAGTAACGGCTGCGGAAGCCGGGCAGAGGCTCGACGCTTTCGTCCACGGTCAGTTCAGCCATCTCAGCCGGGCCCGCATTCAAAACTGGATCAAGTCCGGCCGGGTGACCGTGAACGGTGCGGGTGCGCGGCCAAGCCACGTTGTCCGAACGGGAGAATTGGTCGCGGTAGAGCCTGCGGAACTGGAGCCTCTGTCGGCCGCCCCGGAGGACATTCCCCTTTCTGTTCTCTACGAAGACGACGACCTGATCGCCATCGATAAACCTGCGGGAATGGTGGTGCACGCTGGAGCAGGCGTGCATTCGGGCACGCTGGTGAACGCGCTGCTCAGCCGCTTTGAAAAGCTGTCCGGCGTTGGCGGCGATCTCCGGCCCGGCATCGTTCACCGGCTGGACCGCTTCACCAGCGGCGTGCTGCTGGTCGCCAAAACGGACGCGGCGCACCGCAATCTGGCGGCGCAGTTCGCAGCCCGCGAGACACGCAAGATCTATCTTGCGATGGTGCATCGGGCGTTGAAGAAGCCAGAAGGCCGCATTGAGAAGCCCATCGCGCGCGATCCTTCGGTGCGGGCGCGCATGACCACGCGGGTCGAGAGCGGCCGCAACGCGATTACCGAGTACCGCCTCCTCGAGCAGTTTCAGCAGTTTAGCTATCTGGAGGTCCGAATTCTCACCGGACGCACGCACCAGATTCGCGTGCACCTGGCAAGCATCGGCCATCCCGTCGCGGGCGATCGTTTATACGGCGCACCCGGTTGTCGCGGGTGTCGCCGCACTAGACCGCTACTTTCTGCATGCTCACCAGATCACCGTGGCGAAGCCATCCACGGGCGAGCTGCTCACGGTTACGTCGCCGCTTGCGCCGGAACTGGTCGCGTGGAAAGCGACGCTTCAGAACTGATCCGCGCATACAATGGTTGCAAATCATGAAAGCTATCCTCTGCGCCACTGCAGTTGCGGGGTTGGCGCTTGCCGCTCTGATTGCCCAGCAAAAAGACGAGGGTCCGCCGGCCGATCCAAACCGCATCGTGCTCGACGTCACCCGCGTCAACCTGCTGTTTACGGTCACCGACAAGAAGGGCCGCTTCATCACCGACCTCGGTAAGGACGATTTTCAGGTCATCGAGAACAAGAAGCCGCAGACGATTCAGCAGTTCACCGCCGAATCGAATCTCCCGCTGCGGCTGGCGATTCTGATCGATACCAGCAACAGCATCCGCGATCGCTTCAAGTTTGAGCAGCAGGCCGCAGTCGATTTCATCAACAGCACCGTGCGCCCGCGGCAGGACAAAGCTATGGTGGTGAGCTTCGACAGCGCCACCGAACTGGTGGCCGACCTCACGGACGATCCCGAAAAGCTCGCCGAAGGCCATTCGTGGCCTGCGCCCCGGCGGCGGCACGGCTTTATATGATGCCCTGTTTTTCTCGGCAAAAGACAAGCTGGGCAAAGATCAGCCACTCGATAAATTCCGCCGCGCGATCATCATCGTCAGCGACGGTGACGACAACCAAAGCCGCAAGACGCGCGAGCAAGCACTGGAGATGGCGCAAAAGGCCGATGCCGTCATCTACGCTATCTCGACCAACATTTCGCGCATCGAGAACGACGGCGATAAAGTGTTGCGCCACCTCACCGCAGAAACCGGCGGACAAGCATTCTTCCCGTTCAAAGCCGAAGATCTATCACAGTCGTTCGAGAACATCGCGAACGAGCTGCGGCATCAGTACAACATCTTCTACCGGCCCGACCCGTTGAAAGCCGACGGTCTTTACCATCCGGTCGAGCTGAAGGTAAAGGGCCGGAAAGATTTGATCGTCCGTGCACGCAAAGGATATTACGCGCCCGCGTCGTAGCAACATTTCGAATTCCACCGCAAGCAGCGGAGAGCGTTCGCTGCCCAGCCTCGCTATGTTGAATCCATGACTGCGACCGACCAGAATTCGCGCTCGAACGGCGCCCTGCAGCATAAGCCTGCTGGTCCGTTCTTCTACGCTGTCCGAACTACCGGTGTTTTCTGCCGCCCCACCTGCGGCGCCCGTCCACCACTTCCGCAGAATGTCGAATACTTTGAGACCACGGCAGCCGCGGCAGCAGCCGGCTACCGGCCATGCCTGCGTTGCCACCCGCTCGAAATTGCAACAGCAGAAGCCCGTCACCTCGGTCGCCTATGCCGGTTTATCGAAAGCCATTCCTCTGAAACCCTGAACTTGGATCAGCTTGGTGCGTTCGCCGGGCAGAGTGCTTCTCATCTGCAGCGCAGCTTCAAAGCGGCGCTGGGAATTTCTCCTCGCGAGTACATGCAGGCATGCCGCCTAAGAACTTTGAAACGGCACCTCAGGCAGGGCCACTCAGTCACGCGCGCAATGGTAGATGCCGGCTATGGGTCGACGAGCCGTCTCTATGAAACCTCCAATGCGGCACTCGGGATGACGCCCTCACGTTACCGGGACGGTGCTCCCGGCGTTGCCATTCGCTACGCCACCGTCAAGACGCCGTTGGGATGGCTGATTCTCGCCGCTACCGAAGTCGGCGTCTGCTCGATACAACTTGCCGACAGCCGGGCCGCATTGCTCGACCTGCTCCGCGAGGAATTCCCCGCCGCCAAACTGACCGATGACCAGGCTGGTCTGGAACCCTGGCTGACGGCTGTCGCCCAGCCACATCGCCGGTTCGCAGCCGATGCTGGATCTTCCGCTCGACATTCGAGCAACAGCGTTTCAACACCGCGTCTGGAACTACTTGCGCACCATTCCGTATGGGACAACGCAGACCTATGGAGAGATCGCCGAAGCTCTTGGCGCGCCGTCGGCTTCACGAGCCGTTGCAGGGGCTTGTGCCGCGAACCGGATTGCGCTGGCGATCCCCTGCCATCGAATTGTCAGGAAGGACGGCGAGTCAGGCGGTTATCGCTGGGGAGCCGAGCGGAAGAAAAAGATTCTGGAAAGCGAGCGAAAGCTGAACTAATCGAGCTGTTCGGGAGCGATGCCGATGTTGGTCTCGCCCGCGGCGCGCTTCTCTTTGTACTTGCGCACCCAGGCTTCCCAACTTTTGCCGGCAGCCGTATCGCGGCCGGTAAAAGCCAATGCCGCAATGTCGGAGTATGCGATCGCAACGCGCTCATCGCTGTCTTTGGGAACGATGCGAACCGCAGAGTCGTTGAGCGTCGTACCTTTGCGCCGGTCGAACAGATAACCTTCCACCGTAGCGCCACTTTTGCGCGTGATGGTCACATCGCCGCGGTAGTCAAAAGCTTTCTCGAGCGCCGCACGGAGGTCTTCATCGCTTGCGAGTTCGGGTACCCACCCTTGTAACTGCGCATGCGCAACACCCGGTGCGACTTCCAGGGCGTCCGGGTTGTTCGTCTCACTCAAACGTGAGTTTCCTCAAGGCTCGGCGTGATCTGAACCAGGCCGCTCGGCTTCGTTTCCTGCAGCATGGTGAGCGCCTCGGGATCTCGATAGCGCGAGAACAGCGTTGCGCGCGCGGTGTCGAAAAAGCCTCGCAGCGAACTGAACGTGTAGTTCACGGCCGACGCTTCATAGCCGCTGTGCACCATGCAATTGGCGCACTGCGGATTGCCGGACTCGGTGCCGTATGACTCCCAATGCGTAGACTCCATCAGCTCCGCATAGGTGTCGGCGTAGCCGTCCTGCAGCAGATAGCAGGGCTTCTGCCATCCGAAGATGTTGTACGTCGGCATGCCCCAGGGCGTGCAGGTGAACTGCTGCTTGCCCATGAGGAATTCCAGAAACATGGGCGACATATTGAACTGCCAACCGGGACGGCGATTCGAAAGGATGCCGCGGAACAAGCGGCGAGTGCGCGCGCGACCGAGGAAGTGGCTCTGATCCGGCGCCTTGTCGTAAGCGTAGCCCGGCGATAGCATCATGCCCTCGACGCCCAGGTTCGTCATCTCGTCGAAGAAGTCGCGAACGCTGTTGGGGTCCGCGCCGTCGAAGAGCGTCGTGTTGGTGGTGACACGGAAGCCGGCTTCGAGCGCGGCTTTGATGCCTTCCACCGCAATGTCATAGCCGCCCTCGCGGCACACGGAAAAATCGTGATGATCGCGTTGCCCGTCCATGTGAACGGAAAAGGAAAGATACTTCGTGGGCTTGAAGAGATGCAGCTTCTCTTTGAGCAGCAGCGCGTTGGTGCAGAGATAGATGTATTTCTTGCGCGCGACCAGGCCTTCGACGATCTCCGCAATCTGCGGATGCATCAGCGGTTCACCACCGGGGATACTCACCATCGGCGCGCCGCACTCGTCCACGGCCTTGAAGCATTCTTCAGGGCTCAGATTCTTTTTCAGGATGTGCGCCGGATACTGAATCTTGCCGCAGCCCGCACACGCCAGGTTGCAACGGAACAACGGCTCCAGCATCAGCACCAGCGGGTAGCGCTTACGCCCGGCGATCTTCTGCCTGACGATGTAGGACGCGACCGTCCCCATTTGCGAAAGTGGCACACCCATGTCGATTAGCCTCTATGGTAACAAAAGGGGGCGGTACAACTCCGTGCAATACGCTTCAGGATCGCCGCCCGATTCGGGACCCGAGACGTACACCTCCCACAAATCGCCCGCTGTTGCGTGCCCTGCCTCCTCCGCCAGCCGGTCGAACTCGCCCCAGGCCCAGCCGAGCTTTTCGTAAGGCCCGGTGTACACGGTTCGCAAGACTCTCGACGCGCTGATCTCGCCGGCCTGGACGCGTCCCGTTGGCAGGACCGGTGCTGCAAGCGGCACGCCGATCTCGAAATCGAAACGGCTGGGATCCTGGCTGAAGTGATGCGTGTACCGGGGCCCGGTAATCTGGATTCCCTGCCCTTCGACCACCTCATGCAGTTCGCGAAGTCCCGGACCCATCACGCTGCGGATTTCCGAGCGCGGGATGGTGAGCCGGATGACGGCGGCGGGTTGCCGGGGAATGCGCGTGATTTCGGGTTTCGACAGCATGTGATTCAGGATAGCCGCGTTACGATGAAATCGTCTTATGAAGTTCCTGCTGCTTCTCATTGCCGGCGCCGCATTTGGCGCACAACTGTCCGACGTGCATTCGATCTACTTGATGCGCATGAACGGCGGGCTCGATCAGTACCTGGCCGGGCAGCTCCTGGCGGATCACTCGTTTCGCATCGTGACCGATCCCAAGCTCGCCGACGCCGTGGTCACTGACCACCTGGGTAAAGGCTTCGAACAGGAGCTGGCTCTCCTTGCGCCAGAGCCGAAAGAGGCTACCGACGGAAAGCCGGCGGCACATAGCGATGACACGAATGGCCGCCCGTTAGTATCTTCGTTCGGATCGGGACGCGGCACCGTGTTCATCGTGGGCGTCCGCTCGCATGAGGTGCTCTGGTCTGTGTACCAGAAGCCGCACGGATCGTCTCCTGCAGACTATGAACGGGCCGCGCGCCGCATCGCCAAAAAGCTGCAGGACGAACGTCCGTAAGTTATACTTCGAAGCTCATGCGCGTAAGAATCAGCGCGGCTTTGTGTCTCTTCTTCGCGGCAGCCGGCAGCGCCCAGACGGTGGATGAGATTGTCGCGCGTGCCATCGAAGCGCGCGGCGGGGCAAGTAAGATGTCCGCCACGGGCTCGATGAAAATCACCGGCACGATCACGCTGGGCCAGAACCCGCCCGGCCCCATTACGGTTTACTGTAAGCGGCCGAATCTGTTTCGCGTGGAGCTCACCGTTGGACCCGACAAAATCATCCAGGGTTACGACGGCGCCACTGGTTGGCAGACAGTATCGGGGGAGCACGCGCAAGCGCCAACGAAACTGACGGGCGAGCCGCTGAGCCGACTTGATCGATCAGGCGGCGAACGCAATCGACGGGCCTCTGTTCGATTACCGCGCGCGCAACGTCAAGGTCGCGCTCCTGGGGCGCGGGAAGCTCGATAAAAGCGATGCTTACATGCTGCGGGTGACCCTGCCGACCGGGAGCATTATCGATCAATACCTGGACGCCACCAGTTACCTCGAAGTGTATGAAGAGTTGCCGGCGATTCCGATCAAGCAGCGGGTGAGCGATTACCGCCGCTATGCCGGCGTTTTGTATCCGTGCCTCTATACCAGTGAAGTGCAGAAACTGGAAATGCAGAATCGCGAGATCAACCCGAAGCTGGATCCGGCGCTGTTTGCGATGCCGTCGCACTAATCTGCTTTCTACTCACGACGTATTTCAGCGCGTGCCGCTTTTGCCAAACGAACCCAGGTCACAATAACTTCTTTGGATTCGTAGCGTTGTAGACACTCCGGTGGTCAAGAGGCTCCTCGGGAAGCTCGTAAACGCGGGCGTAGCCATCGACCGGTTCGGATCTTTCGACGACCGTGAGCTTTGGCGCGGGTTTGGCGACGGGCTCCGGTTCGTGGTCAAGTTCGCGCAGTAGCAGGAAGTGTTCGAGCGCGCGGTGGTACATGCGCTGGAGTTTGGTTTCGTAGCGCTCGATCTTGTCCAGGGCGTGGGAGTTGGCGATTTCATCGAAGCCCTCAGCGATGCGCGCGTCCGGGTTTTTGGACTTGATTTGGGCGGCGGCGAGGTCGAGATAGTACTTCTCCATCAGGCGCAGGCGGCGGAGCTTCCACTGGCAGATGGCCATTTCTTCGATGGCCTGGTGCTCGATGTCGCCGTTGGGGCGGAACTTTTCGACGTACTGGGTGACGAGGGCCTGGAACTCTTTGGGGTCTTCGTGCTTGAGGACGATGGTTTTGGAGAGGAGTCCGTGGCGGGTGGCGTTGAGCGCGGCGCGCTGCTTGCCTTGCTCGGTGGCAGGGCCCTGGCTTTTGGCGCCGTTGGCGCGGGCGGCGGCGATGCGTTTGAGGGTGTTCATCGATTGGTTGCTCCGATGGGGAGTGTGGAACGGAGTGGTGGTGTGGGCGGGAGCGGTGAGGCGGATGGCGTTGATTTGGTAGGGGAAAAAGTTGGGGAATGTGGGTGATCGGGACCCACACAAGTCCAGGCGCCACTTATTGAAGGGCGTACTGTATTTCGGCGCCGCTTAGACTAAGCGCAGCCAAAATCAATGGGGCGGTGGCGTGGGGATGCAAAGTCGTCAACCGAGTGCTAAACGCTACGCCGTTACTCGCGCGCGTGCGGCGGCCAAGTATCAGCGATGCGCGTTTTACGGCCATGTGACAGATCGCTTCCCACAACGCCGTTTCTGGCCAGTTCGCTGCAGGATGCGATACGCTACAATGCACTCCGGATGAGCCCGCACTCCTACATTGCCTTCGAAGGGCCTATCGCTGCGGGCAAGACAACTCTGGCAACTCTTTTAGCGAAGCACTTGTCATCCGAATTATTGTTGGAGGAGTTCGAGGGCAATGAGTTCTTGGCCGACTTCTACAGCAATCAGGAACGCTGGTCGTTGCCGATGCAACTTGGTTTCTTTCTGCACGCATTCCCCCGTTGAAGTCGATTCGGCAACCGGTAGAGCGCACGATGGTTGCTGATTACACATCGCGAAAAGATCCTCTCTTCGCGAGACTACTTCTTAAAGATCGCGAGCTTCGTTTGTTTGACCGTGTTGCTGCTGCGGCCGCCAACGACATTTGCGAGCCAGACCTCATTGTCTACCTAGACGCAAGGACGGACGTGCTGCTTGAGCGGATTCGTCGGAGGGGACGGATTTATGAAGGGGCAATCGATGGCGCTTACCTTGACAGACTCCGAGACGCGTACGATGGGGACCTACGCCTGGGTTGAACGTTTTTCGGCCACCAACGTCCTCTCTCGATCTGAATTCGGCAGCCCAGATGTGCGAGCTTTACAGCTCCGATCTTGGGGCGTACACATGCTGATTAGCGAATGGGGGGCGACCAGAGTTACCCATCGAAGCCGGCCCGCGGTCGAAGTCGCGTCTGCTTGGGAGCCGGGGCTTCATCGATTTGGAGTACTCTGACCAGAAATGACGGACCTCGCCTGCGTTTTGTATCTCGAAATAAACATAAAGTCGCAGAGGCGGAGGCGATTCAGCCCGCTTGGAATCTCGGTTGTTCCGCTCGAGAGGGCTATTGAGGAGTTGCAGACCACAGACACGGAGGCATTGGTTCGCGACAAGGCGCTGAGAGCGTTTGATTATCTGGGCGAGCCACTGTTTGTCGAACACACGGGCCTGTACCTCGACTATCTACAGGGGCTGCCGGGTGGATTGACGCAGATTTTTTGGGAAGACCCAGGCGAATCGCTTTGCCGAGCTTTTTGGGGGCCGAGATGATCGGGTACTAGCGAAGACTCTGATCGGATATATCGATGGCAAAAAATGCCATTTTTTCGAAGGCGAAATTGCCGGGATAATATCTCCGGAGCCTCGTGGACCGCGAGACTTCCAGTGGGACTGCGTTTTTATTCCCAACGGTTTTACTGATACCTTCGCCGAATTGGGTACTCGGAAGAATGAAATGTCAATGAGAAGAAAGGCCTTGGACCAGTTCGCTTCCTTCCTAAAGAAATGATCTAACCCTATGCTGCCAGCGACGTTGGTTTCTGCAGTGCGCGATCGGCGCGCCATTTTGTTTGTTGGTGCTGGTCTATCGATAAATCTCGGATTGCCTAGTTTCCGGCAACTCGTCAGCCACATTGGCGAAGAGTTGGGCTTCGATGCCGATATTTTCCACACGTTCGGAGATTACCAAAGCCTTGCGGAATACTATGTGCTGGATAAGAGAATCGGGCCTCTTCGTAGCTGGATGGATCGCTCCTGCATCCACAAACGATCAAAATCGACGAATCGGAATCCCACCGATTGATAGTAGAGCTGGGATTTCCAGATCATCTACACGACGAATTATGATCGCTGGCTTGAAAAGGCCCACGAAGCCCATGGCAAAACTGTTCATAAGATAGCAAGCGTGGGCGATCTTGTTAAGGGCAAAGCCGGTGCCGAAATCGAGATCATCAAGTTCCATGGCGATTTTGACGATGATGCGTCAATCGTGTTAACTGAATCCAGCTATTTTGAGCGAATGGAGTTTCGAGACGCCCCTTGATATACGATTACGTTCTGACAGCTTGGCTCGCCCGGTTATCTTCATTGGCTACAGCCTGACGGATCCAAATATGCGGTACCTCCTGTACAAGCTCCAGCAGCTTTGGTCGCTTTCCCCATCGCCGGATACCAGACCCAAGTCGTATATTTTAATGACACGGCCAAATCCAGTTCAAGAGGCGGTCTTGCACCAACGAGGTGTAGAGGCGATTGTCTGGACCTAGATCCAGGAAAGGCGTTATCAGGTTTTTTAAAGCAACTGCTCGACGAAGTTGCAGTCGTCTAGCTGCGGCGACGAAGCTAATCCTCAATAAAATCGGAGACGACCACATTTCAACCCGAAGTCCTGTTCGCGGGAAACGTGAGCCGGGACACCTGTCCGCCTGCTTGTTTTTGCCAGCGTCGGATCTCACGGGTCCGACATCGCCGTTTCTGTCAGGCGAGGGCGTTTCGTTGCCTTCGAACCCTCGGCTCGGAAATGCCTTCAGATAAAGGTACGAATTCGGGCTTTCCCACCACCTACTTAACTGACTGGAACAACTCGATCTCTCCGCTAGGGCGCTCAGATGTTCCAGACCTTGGAGACCGGCAGGCATCGGCGTCTGATCCATGACGCGCCAGTCAGACGGAGCCGGCCATAGCGGAGTAAACAACGACTTCACGCATCGGCATTGGTATGGAATGGGCAAGCATCGGGAAAGCACACACAAACGCCAGATTCGGGATCGCGAGCACGACGATGTTCCCAGCAGCCTTTCCGCCACCGATGAGATCACGAATGATACCAACCTGCATGTGCGCGAAACTTTTCTTCCCGCTATGCACGCAGCGACGGCAAACTGTCCGGGTCGCTTCCCGCCGTTCAGACGAATCTGGCTAAGGAATTCCCCACTGACAGGACATTCGGCACCTACAGCTCTCGATTCGATGACAGCCTGTTTTGCCAGCCCAGGCTGCCACAATCCCGCGCTCCTCTTCAGTCAAGTCGGAAAGCTCGCGGCTCCGGCGGCTCAGGCCCAAAAGCAATGGCTTGGCTGCATCCTCCAGTTGGGACATCCAGCCGTTGTTACAGGGTTCGCAGATTTCGTTGAGGCGAAAGGAATCAAGTTTTATCTCGGCTCGCGTTTGTTTGTGGGTGCCGTCATCGAACTGCCGGTAAAGCGGCATCGACGCATTCGGCTCGAACTCCTTCAGGAGCCATTTAGAAAACACATGTTCGTTCGAGGCGCTCGATGTTGTCGGCCCGCAGACGACGCAATTCCCACGCTGTGAATTATACTTCGCTGGCCGAAGCGCCACATAAGTCCTCTTCTGGGAAGTCACTTTGACGGGTAGTCGGCATCTCGTTGACTTGCGGCTGCGCGGCCACCAGATCTCGCCACGCCCGCGTGTACTCGCGCAGCGTAGACCTATGGTGCGCCGTTAACTGGGTCACTTGGAAGCGAAGCCGTTTACGGGTGCGCCGGTTTGGCTCCAAGTTCCGAATCGCCGACTTATCAGTCCCCATTTAGCCCTACCGGTGGCGGGATGCCGATACACTAGGCACCACGGAAAGAACGGGGTGTTCAACATTGTCAGCCAGTACTGTTTGTTTGGGATTTCTCCTGGCGTTCTGCGTCACGTGTGATGTTGCGAAGTCGCAGGATCATGCCGCGTCTCAGAGCGTATACCCGCTCAACAAATTTCAGCCAGGGCAGTGGGTCGAAAAGGTGTCGGGTGATTTCACGAAACCCGGCGAGCCGTTTGTGTTTCGAATTCACCAGGACGCAGGATATATCACGCTTCCCCACACTCATCTGATCGACGAAAACATTACCGTCCTGAAAGGGACCTGGTCGCTCGGGATGGGCCGGCGCTTCCAGCGCTCCGCGTTGGAAACGATGGATACGGGAACCTTTGGGATAGCTCCAAAAAACATGGCCCACTTTGCGTGGTCGAAGAACGAAACGATCTTACAGATACATGGAATCGGGCCGTTTTCCTCCACGGTGGTCGAGCCCGTTTACGAGCTCAACGAGAAAGGCATCTTCTCGCTGACATCTCTTCTGTTGCCGGGTCGGCCCACGTCGTCCAGTCCGCCGGACTGCTTCGCTCTGAAGATCAACGCGAGAGTGCGCGGCGAGTTGGGCGAAGGCCTCGTGGTTGGCGCGCGGTGCTCACCTTCCAATCAGATCACTCAGTACTGGGTTCAGAAATCGAGCGGCGAGCGATTTTGGGCTACGCGGCAGGAGTTGCAGGAGCGGTGAGGTGGGGGGTGCAGTGGATAGGCGGCGGAAGTCGAGTGGTTAGAGAGTGCGGGGCAGTGGTCCTCGATCCGGGTCATTGGGAAGTTGAGCCGGGCAGCAGACAAGCGCATCCTGTGGCGTGAAGACATCTGCCGCACGACGATCCATACCCGTCTCGACCGTTAGGCATTGGCAGGGTCGGTTCTAGACTGGATCGTTTGCGGCCCTGACAATCTACGACCCGAATTCGCAAGCGCGAGCTAGATGGTCTATTTCTGGTATCCGACGGCGAAATCGGCCGGTGCCAGGGGCAGCGTCTTCCAGGCGCGGCAGCAATGGACGCCACGCCCGCAATCCGCGCGTTGATGAGCCAGGACTTTGGCTGGGTGATCGTTTCCGGGGAGATTTCGTCGCCTGCGTGGATGGCGCGCCGATCGCCAGCAGCCGCACTCCATTTCCGGTTGTCACTTTCTCGCACGGGGCGGGAGGCACAGGGTTCGGATACACCGTGCTGCTCGAGGATCTGGTGAGCCATGGATATGTCGTTGCCAGTATTGAACACACCTACACGGCGAAGGCGGTCTGGTTTCCAGACGGTAGGGTCATCACCGAGCGCAATGATTCGCCGACCCGCGGGGTTATCGCCGGCGAGCGTCTGAGCTGGATGATGAAGCGAACCTCAGTCGGGATCGATCAGGGCGCAGCCGACGTTCGCTTCGTCATCGACCGCATGAGCCAGCTCAATCACGACAAGCAACACTTCGCGCTTGCCGGCACGATTGACCTGAAGCGGCTTACCGCGATGGGACACTCGGCCGGTGCGGAGTTTGCTGCGCGTGCTTGCCAGCAGGACTCCCGAATCTTTGCCTGCGTGGATCTCGACGGGGCCATGGTGCCCGTCGCCGCGCTTCCGGTCTACGGCGATGACCGAAAAATACTCCAACCATTTTGTTCCTGGAAGCCTTTCACCCCGATAGCGACATGGGCGGCCCGCCCGATCAAATTTCGGAATACAAGAAGGTCAAGGAAAAACAGCTTCAGGAACTGCGCCGGGGTTCGTACGACGTCATCTTGCATTCGCCGGGGATCGCTCACCCAAGCTTCAGCGATGTGCCGCTTCTCCTCCATGGCCAAGATGGATTTCCTGAGACCCCGATCGTTCTACACAACCTCGATCTGATTACACGGTTTGTCCGTGCATTTCTCGACAAGACACTTCTCGGCGAAAACCAGGCGCTGTTCGACGGGGGCTCTCAGCTGTTCCCGAAGCGACCGTAACGGCGTACGGCCACTGATTCCGAGTTAGAGTACTTACTCGAGCAGCGATCCGTTGCGCTCGAGGCGCTTGGAATGGAACGATTTTTTCGAACGGGCGTTCATCGACAATGGCGCAGTCTCCTGGCCCGGAGATATCGATTTAGCACCTGACGCGATGCACGCGGACGTCGCGGGCAGGCATAAGGAAACCGAACTCTCCTCTCAAGCGCGGTAAACGGATCTCTGGTTAGATTGCTTTCCCGGGGGATGAAGGTTGATCCGGGCAAAGGTGCGCAGGCGGATTGCACTTCAGACATCCCCCTGCTGAATCAGCCGAAAAGTTTATGGCTTCGCGGCAACGGGCGGGGTCTGTCGATTCTACAAGGCCGGGCAGTGCCCGGCCACTACTTGCACTTATCAAGTTGCCTGTTTCCGCTCGCGTTGTCCGGCGGCGAGTCTTACGTTTACGAAGTTCTCCGCGGCGCGGGGCTCGGATTGGCGGTTTGAGTCGTGCCAAGTGTGGTGTTCGATCTTCCGATGGGGAGTGTGGAACGGGCTCGAATCCGCTGTTCATCCGGTTTCCGTATCATCAGAGGACAACCATGGAGCGCAGCGGCACTGTTTCTCGGACAATCCGCTTGCTTTGCTGCTGTGGTTTGATCGCCGCCGCGATGCCGGCGATTGCGGCGACCGGAATTTTCGGAAGCGTGACGGATCCGCAAGGCCGAGTTGTGAGTGGGGCAACTTTGCGCGTTGTGCGGCGCGATGGCTCCTCACGGCGGGAAACCAAGACGGACGCCTCGGGTACATATCGCGTGGACTCGATTGAAGCCGGAGAATACCGGCTCACGGTCGAGAGCGAAGGCTTCCCGCTGGTTGAGCGGACTGTTTCTGTTCCCCTGAATGCGCCGGTCAATGTGCCGGTCCAATTCTCGCGCGTGGCATCGCAGACCCAGTCAGTGATGGTTTCGGCAAACGTGGAGGATGTGGGTGTGTTCACACCGGATCCCGCGCAACGAATCATGGTGCGCGATGAAACGCTGGATGCGAATCCAGGTCGCCCGGGTATGCCGATTTCAATCCCCGGCGTGCCCGTGGAATCGCCAGCGGGAGGCGTCAAGCCGCCGCAGTATTTTGTTGCGGGCGTTGCGGGCGACCATGGCGAGCCGATCGCGATGTTCTTCCGAGTCGGCGGATTTCTGTTTCCCAACAACCTGCCGGCCAACGCGCATGGTAACGGGTATGCCGATCCGAACGTGGTCATTCCGCTCGCGATTGAAAGCGTGCAGACCGACGGCGCCGCGTTCAACGTTCGCGAGGGGAATAACTCGGTGAACGCCGCGATCGTATTCGGGCTGCGGGACCGGATTGAGCCAATGGTGCGACTCACCACCGACTACCGCGACGTCAACCTGGTCGCGGCCTGGAGCCCGCGTGATCCGGGCCGCAAAGAATGGGTGGGGGTGGAGGTTTCCTACGGCAACGGGTTCCTCAATCGCCTGGAACACCGTAAACAGTACAAGGGGAATGTTTCGAAGGTTCTGACCTTTGGAAAGCACACGTTGACTGTTTACGGGACCGGTTACTACGGGTTCGCGTTTCAGCCCGGGTTAGTTCCCATCGACCGTAAGGTCCCGGACGATACGATTGATGCCCGTCAAAATGAAGAGACCTCGAACGGCGCACTTGTCTTTAATGACGTGTGGCAGGTAACTGAGCATCGACAGTTCCAGTTCTCGGGGTTCTACCGTTACTACGCACTGGATGTGAGACCTGACTTTGGGGACGGTCTTATTCGCCAAAGCGAACACCGTAATGTGAATTCGGAAGATGTACTCTATGCCGAACGCTTCAACCGTTACTTTTCCCTGCTCAGCGGAGTCAATCTTCGGAGGGAAGCGCCACGAGCATTAGATCTGGATAAGTATGACGACGCCGGAAATCTGGTCCCCAGTACGTCGAATAACATCACAATCAACTTTTACAGTCCTTTCCTGGCTGCGGACGGGTTACTGCTTCCGTTTCTGCATTACAACGTTGGTTTCCGGCGCGATGAAGTGGATTTCAATAATCTGGATCGCTACCGGCCAGACTATTCTTTTACGCGGCACGCCAGTGTCAACTCACCAAAAGGCACTTTGACATTGCTGCCGCCGGTGTCGCTAGGGTATCTACCAGCTGTCTCGCTAAGCTACGGTCAATCGTTTCACATTAACGATCCCCGCATTGGCACGACGGCTGTGCAGGGTGGAACGATCGTGAGTAAAGCACGATCCTATCAATTAGTGGTTGCCAAGACGTTCACCAGCGACGAGTTCCGCGTGACGCTGGCTCACGTCACGACCGCGCAGCAGTTGGCTCGCATCTCAAACGACACGGGCTTGCAGCAGGATGAAGGGCCGGGCTTGCTGAAGTCGATCACGCTGACGGCGCGGCACAACTTTCAACACGGATTTTTGCAGGCACTGTACGCGCGCGCGGACTCTCGGGACCGGCTGACAGGCGAGCCGACTCCGGAAGCGCCGCGGCTGATCTGGGATGTTCTCGGAACCGTCGACCGGCTTCCGTTCCAGCTGGTCGCGCGCGGAGAGTACGAGCATGTGGGGATCAAACCGCTCGGCGGCGGGTTCGACTCGGTTCCGGTTCGCGAATTCCGCGGCGCGATCACCCGGGCGTTCCCACGGCAATCGATAGATGTCGGTCTCAACATTTTCCTGGCGAGCGGCTATGGGGGCCAGACGGTCGAGACCCTTGCGTTACCTGGGGAAGGCGATGCGTTCGATCGGGTGACTGGCTTTCCGCTGCGGTCTTATGTGTCGGCTTCTGTGACGTACTACTTCCGGCGCCTCCGCTAGGAGGTTTGGAAGGAGAGTATTGGTCGCAGTCGGCGGGCAGAGGAAGATGGCAGGTGCTATTACCTATCCGGGCTTTGCATATACTGGCCGTCGCGCGGACCGCGCTCCCTTGCGGTCGCGCCTCTGAAGGGTTCGGTAGGGGCTACGGACAGAGGGCGACCGAGCCATCCATTGCACACGTGAAAGAGGGTTGGTCCGGGCAGAGGCGCGCAGGCAACAGGCCGAAAAGTTTATTGCTTCGCGACAATGGGCGGGGTGTGCCGGTTGTACAAGGCCGGGCAGTGCCCGGCCACTACTCGCATAGTTTCCACTCGCGTTGTCCGGCGGCGAGTCTTACGTTCACGAAGTTCTCCGCGGCGCGTGGCTCGTATTGGCGGTTCGAGTCATGCCAGGTGCGGTGTTCGATCTGAATGTGACCGGGTTCCAGGCGAATCACGTTGAAGGAGTTCGGCTCGCCCTTGTTGCGCAGCGAAATCGCGGTGCCGGCCTGCGCGAAGATCGTTGAATGGCCGCTACGCTGATAGCGCGCTGCCGTCGCGCCGGTGGAGCTGAGGTGCAAGTGGCCGGCGATCATCAGATCGCAACATTGCGAAAGCGTCTCCACCGCTAAGCGCGCCCGGCCCGCCAGTGCACTCTTGCGGTAACGCCCCGGAAGATCCAGGGGATGGTGGGTCACCAGCACGCGCGCGACGTCCGGCGGCGCGCCGCACATCGCCTGCTGCACGCGTTTGATCTGGCGTTGATTGATGCGTCCACCTTTGATTGGGATTACGCGCGGCGTATTGATGCCCATCACAATCATCTGCGGATCGCGCACGATCGGTTCAAGATCGCTGGCGATGTGGCGCGAGTAATGGAGCAGCCGCTCCCGGTAGCGGCGCACCGGGTCATAGAACGGCAGATCATGGTTTCCTGCAATCACGAGCTGCGGCCCCGGCAGCGAATCGATGTATTCCCTGGCCTGTTCAAACTCCGCCACGGTTGCATGTTCGACGAAATCGCCCGAGACGATCAGCAGGTCGGGGTGCAGCGCGTTTACCGCGTCGCGCAGGGCATCGAGCAAGCCGGGATTGTGATTCCCGAAGTGCAGATCGGAAAGATGCACCAGCGTACGCATGTGGCTATTGCTGATAGCTCTCGGGCACGATGACCTTCAGCGCGCCCGGCAATGATCGGTAGACAAGAGGCGTTCGCAAGCGCACGACTTCGCCATCCAGCGAAACGCCCAAATGCCTGCGACGGCTTTCGACGGTGATCTCTTTCGCGCTGACCACATCGAAGTCGCGCCGCTTGCTGAACCGCCCCAGCACCAGGCGCACGGTCAAGCCGAATAGACCCAGGCGGCTCATGCGGTGCATCGCATAGAGCCAAAGGCGGCCGCTATCGAGCGTGTTGCGCGTGCCCAGCTGATAGCCTTCCATCTCGTGATAGTTGTTGGCCACCATCAGCACCGGAGTGCGGCTGTGCACCTGCTTGCCCTCCGCCTCGTAGCGCACGCGCAGCGAGGGATTCACACGAATGACATTGAAAGCGGCTGAGAGCATGGCGCGCCACCGGTCGCGGCCTTCGCGTTCCATGCGCTCGCGATGCGCACGATAGTAGGGATACAAACCGATGATTGCGTTGTTCACAAACTTGTGGCCATTGACTTCGCCGACGTCGACTTGCAGCGTGCGGCCGGCAGCAATGACGCGCGCGGCTTCGGCGAGATCGAAGGGAATCTTCAGATCGCGAGCGAAGTGATTGAGGGTTCCGGCCGCGAGAACTCCCATGGCGGCACCAGTACCGGCCAAGGCGGAAGCCACGGCGTTCAGTGTGCCATCGCCGCCGCCAGCGGCAATCGTTGTTGCGCCGCCCTGCAGCATCTGTCCGACGATCGCGGCGATGCTATCGCCCTTTTTGATCTGGCGTATCTCACACTCCTGACCAGCCTCTTTGAAAGCGCTGGTCAGAACAGCGGGTGCATCCTCTTTGGAGTTGAGCCCGGAAGAGAGGTTCAAGATTACGTGAATCATTGCTGTGAGACGCCGCTTTGGTGAAGCACCCCTGTGGCCAAAGGCGAGTCGCCGGGTGCCGTCACGCCCGAGCGCTACGCGCCTTAGTTGAGCCGAAGCCGAGTCCGCGCCCTGCCGCTCAGCATCACAAGCCGGTAAGGAGAAATACGTGAACTATCGGCTATTAGGACGCAGCGGGCTGCGGGTGAGCGAAGTATCGCTGGGGACCATGACTTTCGGCGAGGACTGGGGCTGGGGTTCCGCCCGCGACGAGGCACGCAAGATATACGACGCCTACCGCGCAGCGGGCGGCAATTTCATCGACACGGCGAACGTGTACACCAACGGCGCGAGCGAGCGCATGGTCGGAGAATTCACACAGGGGCATCGTGCCGAAGTGGTGATTGCAACGAAATACACCAACGCGATGCCCGGCAATGATGTGAACGCCGGCGGCAATCAGCGCAAGAACATGATGCAGTCGGTCGAGGCCTCACTGAAGCGGCTGAACACCGATTACATCGATCTTTACTGGCTACACATCTGGGATCAACTGACGCCGGTTGAAGAAGTCATGCGCGCGTTCGATGACCTGGTGCGGCAAGGAAAAGTGCTGTACGCGGGCATCTCCGATGCGCCGGCATGGTGGGTGGCGCAGGCCAACACGCTGGCCACGCTGCGCGGCTGGTCGCCCTTCGTTGGGTTGCAGATTGAATACAGCCTGATCGAGCGCACGATCGAACGCGAGCTGATTCCCATGGCCAAAGCGTTCGGCCTCGGGTTGGTTGCCTGGTCTCCGTTGTCCGGAGGCATTCTGACCGGAAAATACAGCGGTGGTCAAACCAACGCCGAAGCGCGCTACTCAGCCGACATGATGAAAGGGTTCATGCCCGCGGAAGATCGTCCGGCGCGCATTATCCCGGTGCTGAAGAAGATCAGTGAAGACACCGGGCGCTCGCTCGCGCAGGTGGCGTTGGCCTGGCTTCGCTATCGCGACATACCCGTGATTCCGATCCTGGGCGCGCGCAAGTTGCAGCAGTTCGAAGACAACCTGGCCAGCCTGACGCTGCACCTTACGCCCGAACAGGTGAAAGCGTTTAGACGAATCGAGTTCCATCGAGCCGGGCTTCCCGCACGCGTTCTACGAAATGGACATGGTGAAAGCGCTCATCTACGGCGGCATGCGCGATCGCATTCTGACTTAAGCGCCGACTCTGCTATAAAGTCCAGAATGCCCGCAAGCATTCTGCTGATCCTCACGGCGCTGATCCCGCTTGCCGCCGCCGCCCGCACCGTTACCGACGCGGAAGTCGAAAAGGTGCATCGCTCGGCGATTCTGATCGACACGCACAACGATGTCACCAGCGCCACAGTAGATGGCCTGGACATCGGCAAATTACGCGCGAAAGGCCACACCGACGTGGTGCGCATGAAGCAGGGCGGCATGGGTGCGCAGTTTTTCGCTGTTTACGTCGCGGCTAGTTACGCCAAAGATAAAACGGCGGCGCATCGCACGCTCGACATGATCGATACCGTGCGGCACGACATCATCGAGGCGCACCCGAACGATTTCTACTTCGCCACAACGGCTGACGGCATTCTGGAAGCGCACCGGCAGCACAAGATCGCGGCGCTGATGGGCATCGAAGGCGGTCATGCGATCGAAGATGATCTGCGGTTGTTGCGCGACTTCTACGCACTCGGCGTGCGCTACATGACGCTGACGCATTCCAACTCAAACGACTGGGCGGACTCCTCCGGTGATGAGAATAAGCCGCACAACGGGCTCACGCCTTTCGGCAAAGATGTGGTGCGCGAGATGAACCGTCTCGGCATGATTGTGGACATCGCGCATGTGGCGGACAAAACGTTCTGGGATGCTTTGGAAACCAGCGCGGCGCCGATCTTCTCTTCGCATTCGTCATGCCGCGCGTTGTCGAATGTGCCACGCAATATGACCGACGAGATGATCGCGGCGCTCGGCAAGAAGGGCGGCGTAGTGCAGATCAACTTCAGTTGCGGCTTCCTCTCGCAGAAGTCTGCCGACTCCGAAGCGAAGTCGGATCGCAAGGCGCTCACACGCGAACTCGAAGCCATGCGTGAGAAGTACAAAGACAATCCGGCCGCGCTGCGGGAAGCGCAGGAAAACTACTATGCAGCGCGCGGCAAGAACACGGTACGCGCGACGCTTGCAGATGTAGTTGCGAATATCGATCACGTGGTCAAGATCGCCGGCGTCGATCACGTGGGACTCGGGCAGCGACTTCGATGGTGTCGGCTGCGTGCCCGTGGGCCTCGACGATGTTTCGAAATGGCCGAACCTGACGCGCGCGCTGCTCGAAAAGGGCTACTCGGCGGAGGACATCCACAAGATTTACGGCGGCAACACGCTGCGCCTGATGCGCGCGGTTGAAGCGACGGCGGCGCGCTTGCAGCAGGGTGCTGCTGTGAGAGAATCCAACCAGCCAAGGAGTAACTGATGACTAGCCGAAGAGATTTCGTGATGTCCGCAGGAGCATTGTTAGCGGCCGCGCAAGCCGTTGCGCAGACTACGCCGGCAGCCGCGAATCCGCCGGCTTATACTTTGCCCCCACTGCCGTATGCGGCCGACGCGCTCGAACCTTACATCGACGCGCAGACAATGCAGATCCATCACGACAAACACCACAAGGCGTACGTCGACAACCTCAATAAGGCGCTAGCCGGGCATCCGGAACTAACTTCCAAGCCGATCGACCAACTCGTAGCGGAATTGAACACCGTACCCGATGCGATTCGCACCGCAGTGCGTAACCAGGGCGGCGGCCACGCGAACCACTCGTTGTTCTGGACCACACTGAAGAAGAACGGTGGAGGCAAACCGAAGGGCGAGCTTAACGCGGCGATGGACAAAACGTTCGGCAGCTTCAGTGCCTTTCAGGATCAGTTCACCAAAGCCGCGGTCGGCCAGTTTGGAAGCGGTTGGGCATGGCTGACAACAGACATGGCGGGCGCGCTCAAGGTAGAGGCGACGCCGAATCAGGATTCAGTGCTGAGCGCCGGCCGCATGCCTGTCTTTGGTATCGACGTGTGGGAACATGCGTACTACCTGAAATATCAGAACCGCCGGCCCGAGTACGTGGCGGCCTTCTATAACGTGATCGACTGGGACGTCGTCAGCGACCGCTACAACAATCTACGCAAGAAGATGTAGTTAGCCGGGCGCAGGGCTTGAGGTCGACGCGCATGCGCTTGACGTCGTTGGGATCGATGGTCACAAAGAACGATTGAGTGAAATAACCGGGCTTACTCGCTTCGAGTACATACTTTCCGGGAGGCAGGCCGTAGAAGCGGAACACGCCGTTAGACGGGGCTTCACACGCGAGGCTCGCGCGCCCCGCTAGAGTAATGGAAGCGTTAACTGGGACCGGCGTCCCTATCAAGCCGACAGTATTGACTACGCCGCTGAGCTCGCCATTCCTAAGCGACTCAGCCAAGGTTTGGCCGAGGTTAGGCGGGCTTGTGTTGCATGGAGCCGGTTGAGTATTGGCCAGAAACTCTCCCACTCTAAGCCGCGACGTAGGCGCGCTGGTCAACGGCGTCGACGCAGCTTGCAAGTCGCCAAGCGTGATCTTCGGAAGACTCTTCGATGCCTGCCATGTAGAGAAACTCGTGCCCGGCACGAGCGGGAGCTTGAACCGGGCGAATCACAATGGCATCTTGCAGAAAAGCTTTCGGCCGGCATACCTCGAATAATGATTGCGGACCGTAGCCTCGCCTCTGATAGGAACTCAGTTCGGAGCTGCTGAAAGCCGCGAGCATTGCGGGTTTAGAGATCTTCTTCAGCAGAATCGGCATGAACTCGACTGCAGCCGCTCTGGCCGCCGGCTCTTCGGCTGAGGCAAACTCGATAACCGCAAGCGCCGCACCTTTCCACATCTCATTGCGCACACGCGTTTTTACTTCCCTGTCTGCCTCGGCGAGCGTGATGGTAGTACAACTTGTCGTCAGCCTTTTGGCCAACGCCAGATCGATCTTACCGGTCTGGGTCGCGACGCCGGGTTGGTTGAACTGCGCTTGAGCGTGTGCGGCGAAAGCGGACACGCAAAGGGAGAGCGCGAGAGCTGGCCAGCGCATCGTTTCTATTCTCCACTTGAGATCGTACTCTCGCCCTTGACGTACTTGTCAAACCAATGAATCATCTCCCAGAGCACGTGCTCTACGGTCTCCCGCGCTAAGTAAGCATGCGCCTCATGCGGAAGAAAGACCAGGCGTGCGGTGCCGCCGTTACCACGGACAGCTTGATACATACGTTCTGACTGTATCGGGAAGGTGCCCTGGTTGTCGTCCGCTTCTCCGTGGATGAATAAGATCGGCGCTTTGATCTTGTCCGCGCGAAGGAACGGCGACATGTTGAGATAGATGTCCTGCGCTTCCCAGAACGTGCGGCGCTCGCTCTGGAAGCCAAACGGCGTCAGCGTTCGGTTGTATGCGCCGCTGCGTGCAATGCCGGCGCGAAAGAGATCGCAGTTCGCCAGCAGATTCGCTGTCATAAATGCGCCGTAGCTGTGTCCGCCCACTCCGACGCGCGCGGGGTCAGTGACGCCCATGGCTGCCGCTTTGTCGATCGCGGCCTTTGCATCGGCCACGATCTGATTGACATAAGTGTTGTTCACGGTTTCAGGGTCGCCGACTACCGGCATCGCCACGTTGTCCAGCACAGCGTAACCTTGTAGAGCGAAGAAGAGCTCAGAGTAGCCGCTGAGCCGCGTGAAACGCCTGGTGGACCCGCTGATCTGGCCCGCTGTCGACGCGCCACTGTATTCGAGAGGATAGCCCCAGAACACTGTCGGCAGCGGAGTTCCCGGCTTGTAGCCTGGCGGTAAGTACAGATAGAAAGATAGCTTGACCCCGTCAGGGCGAGCATAAGTTACTAGTTGCGGTTTGATACTCAATGCAGCGGGCAGTGAGTTGCTGTAATGGGTGAGTTGTCTGAGTTCACCGGTCTTCCAGTTACGCAAGAAATAGTTCGGAGGAACATCTGCCGTTTCGCGCGTCGTCAGCATGGTCCCGGCAACCGGGTCCGTTACGTCAACCACGTCCTCGTAAGCCGGCTCCGCATTCTGAAACAGGCGCTCGGTCTTGCCCGTGTCGAGATGCAGAGCGTCCAGAAACGGATGGTCGCCCTGATCGGATGCGCCGTTGCCAGCGAAGAAAACGGTATCTCCGGATTGCAGCAACATCTCGTTACCGCGCCGCTCCCGCACCAGAGGACGCCCGATCGCGTTGTATTGATCCCGCATATCTCGCGAACTAAGGACGCGCTCGTTCTGTCCATCATCGGGATTTAGCGTCGCGATGGTCAGCTTGCGCGATCGCGAGTCCATGCTCGTTACCAGCGCCTGGCTCTTCTCGCCGTACACGACGTTCATCAACCGGTCTTTCGTTTTGAAGCTCTCCACTGCTTCTCCCGTGAACGGAGCGCGCAGAGTCAGCACACGGTCGCGGTTTGGAACCTTTTCCTTCGGGTTGCCGCCGTCCATCGCTTCCGTCCAAACCAGTGCGGCGGGCTGGTCGGGACGCCAGTGGAAGTTGCGCGGGCCCTTACGCGCGCCCTCGATCGGAATCTCTCCTAACGGCTCTTTCGCAACGGTATGAATGAGCTTGCCGGTCCGGTCGAGTATCTCGACATCACGCGGGAACAGAGTTGCTGGATGCAGATACGAGTACGGCTTGTGAATGCGAGATACCAGCACGAAGCTCGCGTCAGGCGACAACGCGACCTGCTCAAAGATCGCCGGCTTGCCGATGGCCGTGAGTTGGCCCGTACGCGTGTCGAAGAACGCCAACTGCGTGGTCGCGTAGTAGTCAAAGAGTTGCTCGTCGTGCGGACTGGTAAGCAGATCCTCATAGGTGCGTACCGGCGCGGCGTGACCAGCCGACTCCTGGATCGCTGGTCCGGTTGGGGCCGACTCCGATGCCGGCGCTTGCCCACGATTCGCGGGAACCGTTTGGACCAACAGCGTCCGGCTATCGGGCAGCCATTGCACTGCCCGGCCCATCACGTCGATGACGGCCACTTTCGATGCAAGCTGCAATGCGCCCGTGGATGCATCGCCGACCCACAGCTCCATGCGGTCATTGGCTGCGTTGAGAAACGCGAACGCCTTGCCATCCGGGCTCCACGTCACCTCGCGAATTTGCGCGTGCGGGGGCGTCTGCAACTTCAGGGTTTGCCCGCTGCTGAAACGTAGCAAGCTCAGGCCAGTGATGTAGCGCAGATCGCGCACTGCATCGAGTTTTGGATCGATGCGCATTCCGCCGATGCGCAGCATGGGACGCGCAACTTCGGCGATCGGCGGATTGGTGACGCGTTCAGTCAGCAGCCCTTGGTCTTTCGCGGGGCTCACGACAATGCCCGGCGTACGCGGGGCATTGAGGACATCAAGAATAATTTGGGGCGGCTTCTGGTACTGCGCGGTAACCAGAAGTGGCGTGCAAAGAAGAGCGAAAAAGGCGCGGCGCATGCGCCATGGTAACGGATTTAGGACGCCGGAGTGATCACGCGCGCGGCACGTATGGCTGTACCGTCACTCAGCCGTTACTGGCCTGCGCTGGTATTGCGTGATGGCGTATTCAACTGCGGGCAGCGGCTTGCGCGGCAGCATCTGCGGGCTGTTGGCAGCTTCATACACTACGCTGGCAATCACCGCAGAGGCCTGCATCAAATCCGCTGCAATCAGGTGATCGTAGGTGTCCATGCTCGAGTGGTGCGTGACGGTGAAGTAATCGAGCGGCTCCTGGATGAACTGGAAGCCGGGGATGCCCACCGCGTCAAATGAAAGGTGATCGGTGCCGCCGGTATTGCGAATGCTGATGGTGCTGACGCCGAGGTCCTGAAACGGCGCGAGCCATTTCTCAAAGACCGGGCGCATGGCGTCGTTCCCCTGCAGATACACGCCGCGCACTTTGCCGCTGCCGTTATCCAGATTGAAGTAGCCCGTGATCTTCCCTTGCTGCGCGCTGACGGATGCCGGGGTGCCGAAATGCTCCTTGACGTAAGCGCGCGAACCCAACAGTCCTTGCTCTTCGCCGCTCCACAGACACCATGCGGATCGTGCGATCGTTCTTCACGTTCAGCACTTTCAAGATGCGCATGACTTCCATCATCACGGCGCTGCCCGCCGCGTTGTCGGTTGCTCCCGTGCCGCCGTGCCAGGAGTCGAAGTGTGCGCCGATCAACACGAACTCATCTTTATGCGGCCCGGTGCCAGGCAGCTCCGCTACGATGTTCTGGCCGCTCAGGTCTTTGTCTCCGACCGACGCTTGCAGATCGATGCGCACCTTAGCCGTCTGCTTCTTCTCCATCAGGCGCACCAGCCGGTTGTAATGCTCGGCGGTCAGCCGGAATTGCGGGATCGAAAGCGGGCCTTTCATTTTGTAAGGTCCGGCGGCTTCCGCGAACGCCATGCCTTCGTGCGATCGCGCGTCAACCTGCAGAATCGCGACCGCGCCTTGATCGATGAAGAATTGCGCGCGCTTAGCGGCGGCTTCTTCGCGTTTGGCCGACA
This sequence comes from Bryobacterales bacterium, assembly GCA_963792655.1. Taxonomy (GTDB): domain Bacteria; phylum Acidobacteriota; class Terriglobia; order Bryobacterales; family Bryobacteraceae; genus DOZZ01. The sequence goes on along the minus strand of CAWBWU010000001.1, from coordinate 462,115 downwards.
GCTGTTCGATTGCCGCGGGGTCAGTAGGCGGAGCGTCGGCGCCATTGCGGCCGGTGCGTGCAGCCGGGTCTGGAGACTTCGCGAGGTCCGTCAGGTCCGCATCGGTGTAGCGCTTGAGTGAAGCCGCGTTGTTGTTCGCGTTGACCGCCGCGTTAGAGTACAGCACGACCTTGCCCTTCAGCTTGCCCGTCCACTCCTTCTTATATGCCTCGAAAGCTTCGTCCGCCTTCGCCTGATTGAAGCCCTGCGGCGCTGTGTACGGCGCCAACACCAGTTCACCTTCGACCGGCTTCTTAGTCGGTGTGCTCCACGCCAGAGGCATCGCGTCGAGCAGCGAATAACGCGGTTCGATCAGTTCCACCGAGTAGTGCTTCAGCGACCACGCGCGTCCGAACGGGCCCCAACTCTCCAGATGAACGTTGCTCAGGCCCCACGTCTTCATGCGATCGGCAGCCCAGTCGGCAGCCTGCTGGAATTCGGGCGAGGCCGTCAGACGCGGTCCGTAAACATCCGTGAGCCAACTCGCCGTGTCCATCACGGTCGAGTGCTCGAAGGCTTCCGTCTTGATGTTGTGCACCGTGACCAGATCGACCGGGTCTTGCGCAGTCACAATGGAGCACGCGAGAGAAAAGACCAAAACAAAGCGCGAGACGGCAACCTTCTGCATTCGATTATTATGCGCTGATTCCGCTGGCGGCTGTGCACCTGCGACTGTCCTAAGACTGCGTTGCTGAAAATCGCTCGCGGTCCTGCGTTCTCGTCGTGAATTTTCGCTGGCCCCGTCAGAGGCGCGACTGGAGGGAGCGTATTGGCCTGGGTTCGGCGCTTCGGAATGCGTGAGCTTTCGGCTATGCGCTCCATCCAGTCGCGCCTCTGACAACTGCACATTCGTCAACATCGCGAAAGCCGCCAGAGCGCGGGTGCCTTTGCGGGGCGGGCATTTCGCACGCTCACGCACACAGTTTCGTTACTATTCGAAAATGCGTGCCGCTTTGATCTTCGCTGCCTTCACCGCTTCCTCTCTTTCAGCGCAGGTGGCAATCGACCAGATTCTGAAGACCACCACGTCCGTAACGCGGTTCGCGGAGACGGCGATTTCGCCGGACGGCAAGCACGTCGCCTACGTGCAGGATCTGCGCAACCGCGACAACTCAGAGTCGAGTAACAAAGCAATCTACACGGTCCAGCTCGATGCGGCACACGCGGCGCCACGACGCGTTTCGGCTGGCGATGGCCGGTCCGACTTCAACGAGCATGGGCTGGCCTGGTCGCCCGACAGCAGCCGTCTCGCGTTCCTTTCGGATCGAGCAAGGCGCGGGCAACTGGATTTGTATATCGCAGAAGGCAACCGTGCCGCGCGCAAGCTTACATCGCTGACCGGATTCCTTTCGACGCCGCGGTGGTCTCCCGATGGCAAGCAGATCGCGATCCTCTTTACGAAGGACGCGCCGCGCGCCGCTGGTCCGCTCGAACCGGCCACACACGACGCCGGCGTGGTCGAAGACAAGTTCTACGAACAGCGGCTGACACTGGTGGATGCGGCGACCGGCAACGTGCGCGCGATCTCGCCCGCCGACACCTACGTCTACGAGTACGACTGGTCACCTGACGGGCAGGAGATTGCCTACTCGGCCGCGAAAGGCAACGGCGACAACAACTGGTGGGTTGCGCAACTTTTCGCCATCAACACCGCAACCGGACAGGTGCGTACCGTGGCGAAACCGGAAGCGCAAATGGCTATGCCGCGCTACTCGCCCGATGGCAAGACCATCGCGTTCATCGGCGGCATCATGAGCGACGAAGGGTCGACCGGGGGCGATGTGTTCACCGTACCTGCCGGCGGCGGGACGCCACGCGATGTGACACCCGGGCGCAACTCATCGCCGAGCTGGCTGCGCTGGGAGAGCAACAGCAAAATGCTGATTGCGGAGAAGGTGGACGGCGGCAGCGCGCTCAGTCAGATCAATCTGGAAAATGGCGTATCCGAGATGCTGTGGAAGGGCGACGAGTCGATCACTGCCGGCGACGAAACCGTCAGCGTCGCGAACGACCATCGCACGTCCACACTGGTGCGGCAATCGTGGTCGGCAGCGCCGGAGGTGTGGGCGGGCGCGATCGGCGACTGGCATCCGCTCACGCGCGTCAATGCTGCGCAGCGCCCGCATGTGGGGCAAGCAGGAGAAGATCCACTGGGATGTCGATGGCAAGCACGTGCAGGGCTGGATCGTGTACCCGCAGCCTTTCGATCCATCGAAAGCGGTATCCCATGGTGGTGAGTGTGCATGGCGGTCCGGCGGCCGCCAAGAGCCCTGCGTGGCCGGCTGGTTTCGATGCGACCTTGCTTTCGGCAAGCGGCTATTTCGTGCTCTTCCCCAATCCGCGCGGAAGTTACGGCGCGGGCGAAGAGTTCACTCGAGCCAACGTGAAAGACTTCGGTTATGGCGATCTGCGCGACATCCTGGCCGGCGTCGATCAGGTACTCAAAACGCAACCGGTCGATGCCAGCCGCATCGGCATCACCGGCTGGAGCTACGGCGGGTTCATGACTATGTGGGCGGTCACGCAGACTACACGCTTTCGCGCGGCAGTGGCTGGGGCCGGGATCGCCAACTGGCAAAGCTACTATGGCGAAAACCTGATCGACCAGTGGATGATTCCGTATTTCGGGGCGTCTGTGTATGACGATCCGGCTACTTACGCCAAAATGTCGCCCATCACCTTTATCAAGAACGTTCGCACGCCCACGCTGATCGTGGTTGGCGACAGCGATGCCGAGTGTCCGGCTCCGCAATCGTATGAGTTCTGGCATGCGTTGAAGACTCTGGGCGTAAAGACGCAACTTGTGGTGTATCCAAACGAAGGACACCGCTTTCACAAGCCCGAACACCAACAGGATGTGGTGCGCAGGCTAGCTGCCTGGTTCGACGAGAACATGCCCGCGAACTGACCACTCGCTCTCCAATATAAATACCTCCTCTACTTCCTCTTATTAACTCCGACTTTGATAGATCTCCACGCTCGGGTGGTGGTCTGCCCGCGTGCATCCCCCTGATTTGACATACCCGCGTCTTACATAAATCATTAATTAATTGCTGTATGTTTTCTCGCAAATTGTGAGAAATATCACTTCCGATGCGCTACTCTGAATTCAGTATTTTTGATTACTAAAAACTTAGATAGTTCAAAGCCAATTCGGATTGCTTTTCAATCCCTTTAACTATCGTCAGCGCTGAATACTTGCTCGCTTGCTCCGCTCTCAACTGCTGAAGTCCTCCGCTAATTCGGGCCCGCTGTCTACAAACTAAATTCCGACGAAAGCAGAACTGTTTAACTATGAATCATTTCTATAAGCTCGCTCTCAACATGGTGTCCATTTCTATTGGACTCTCTTTCAATCTGACCGCCGCAGCACCCGGTCTCCCGTGGACGAAAGTCGCGGGTGTCTATGGAGGCGCGGTACAGTGCGTCACCGAGGATTCTTACGGCACTCTTTACGCGGGATCGGCCGGAAACGGCATCCTGCTTTCCAGCGACGGTGGTCTCACCTGGACCCAAACTCCGGGCCTGAAGAACATCGACGCCATGCGCGGCCTCTCGGCGATCGTGGTCGATAGTTCCCGCTACATCTACGCCGCCACCGAATCCGGGGTCTACAGATCGGTGGACCGCGGCTTGACGTTTACGCTGCTGAACCAGGGTGCAGCCCCTCTGAGCAGCGTCCACGCGTTGATTCAGAGATCGAACGGCGACCTGCTCGCCGGATCACAAGCCGGCTTGTCGATTCTGCCCAAGGGATCTCTGGTGTGGCGCGCCGCCAGCAAGATTCCATCGACGTACCCTTTTGTTTTTGCGATGACGATGAATTCGGCTCAGACTGAGCTGTTCGTTGCGACCTATAACAGCGGTTCGGTCTTCGAGACTACGGACTGGGGCGTTACCTGGAAGAAGTCCAGCGCCATCCCTGGCTATGTCAGCGGTAACTCCGTTACCGCGCTCGCCATGGACAGCACCGGGCATCTCTATGCGGGTCTGGGCATCAATCAGCTCAGCAACATCACCGGCGGCGTCTCCGTGTCTCCCGACAACGGACTCACCTGGAGCACGCTGCGCCTTCCTGGTCGCGGTATTTCAGCTCTGGCTTCTTATGGTTCCAAAGTGTTCGCCGGAACCGTCACCATGGGCGGCGGCGGCGCCGTTTACCAGAGCAGCGACTATGGCCAGACCTTTTCGCGCGTGACCAGCGGTATCGGAACCAGCACGGGACCGATCAACGACATCTCGTCCAACACTCGCGGCCTGTTTGTCTCGACCACAGGGCTGTACACCTCCGTCGACGGCGGCGTCAGTTGGGCGCCCGTGTCGCACCTGCAGGTAGATCGTACGGTGCAATCGGTGCTCACGACCGCGAACGGCGATATCTATGTCTCGGCGCAAAACGAAGGCGTGTCGCGCTCAAAGGACCACGGCCTCACCTGGACCGTGATCAACGCGGGTCTCGATGGCAACCTGAGCATCGGCAAGCTTGCACTGAATTCGCTGGGTGAAGTCATCGGCTATCCAAGCCGTACATGGGGCCACTCCGTGCGGCTGCCTGGCAACGGAAACACCTGGGTACAGTCCGACTTGTACACCACTTTCCTTGGCTTGGGACTGAATCAACAGAACAACCTGGTTGCGGTGGCGAGTACGGGCAACGGGGTCGACACGTATATCTCCACTGATGGCGGAACGCACTTCACCTATCTGTCCCACGTGGTGCGCGGATGGGGCACGTCAGGCGCGGCTGCCGCAGGCAGGATCTACGCCGGCACAGAAGCTGCGGATGGCTTCATGTCTTCCGACAACGGCCAGACCTGGACTGATCTGGGGCCTACGCCCAACAACGTCGGCTTTGGCTTCTCGCCCAATGGAACTCCGTTCTTCATCAATGCCGATGCGCATGTGATGCAGTACATGGGCGGAACTGCGTGGGCCATCTCAGATACCGGCGTGACCTATGGCTTCACGGCCTCGACGTTCTTCACGGACGCGTCCGGACACTTCTTCATGAACGGCAATAACGGACAGGTCTGGTTGTCGACGGACGAAGGCAACCACTGGTCGGCATTCCAAACCGGGCTGCCTGTAGTGAAAGAAAGATCCCGCGGTCTCGGCATGGACTCGCTCGGGTACCTGTATATGGGCTACGACAATGATCTGGGCCTGTATCGGACGTCAACGGTGGTGGGCATACCGTAACGTTACCGAGCTGCGACAGCAATGGAGCGGGCCTGCGCGCAAGAGCCGCAGCCCGCTCCATCAGTTCTCGCGGTACTCTCCAAAAACCTGCTTCAGCGCATCTGACATCTCACCAAGCGTCACATCCGCAGCGGCCGCATCCAAAATGCGCGGCATCAGGTTTTCGGCACCCTTCGCAGCATCGGTCAGCGAGGCTAACCGCTCGCGCACAACACCGGCGCTGCGAGTCGCTTTCATCTCTCGCAATCGGTCCACCTGCGCCCGTTCCAGACTCGGATCCAGCCGGAAGGTCGGCACCACTTGCTCCGTCTCGCTGCGGTACCGGTTCACTCCCACGACGATCTGCTCTTCACGTTCGATGGCCAACTGCGCGCGAAACGCGGCATCCTGAATCTCGCGCTGAATGTAGCCCGATTCAATTGCCGCGAGGGTGCCGCCGAAAGCGTCGATTCGCTCCAGGTAGACGCGTGCTTCGGCTTCGATCTTGTCCGTCAGGCGTTCAATGACTTCGCTGCCTCCCACCGGGTCCACCGTATTGGTCACGCCCGTTTCGTAGGCGATGATCTGCTGTGTGCGCAACGCAAGCCGCGCACTTTCTTCGGTCGGCAGGGCGAGCGCCTCGTCGCGGGAGTTGGTGTGCAGCGACTGCGCGCCGCCCAGCACCGCCGCCATCGCCTGCAGCGAAGTGCGCACGATGTTCACGTCTGGCTGCTGCGCAGTAAGCGTCGACCCCGCCGTTTGCGCATGGAAGCGCAGCATCATCGAGCGCGGATCTTTCGCGCCGAAACGGTCACGCATCAAGTGAGCGTAGAGGCGGCGCGCTGCCCGGAACTTCGCGATCTCTTCCAGGAAATTGTTATGCGCGTTGAAGAAGAACGAAAGGCGCGGCGCGAACGAATCGACATCGAGGCCCGACTGCCTGTGCCGCCTCGATGTAGGCGATCGCATCCGCAAGCGTGAACGCCACTTCCTGGACCGCGGTCGATCCCGCTTCGCGGATGTGATAGCCGCTGATCGAGATCGTGTTCCATTCCGGCAACTCCTGTGCCGCCCAGGCAAACAGATCGGTGATGATGCGCATCGCCGGACGCGGCGGATAGATATAAGTGCCGCGCGCGATGTACTCCTTCAGGATGTCGTTTTGAACCGTGCCGGTCAGCTTGCGTGTATCGACTCCCTGTCGCTGCGCCGACCAGCACATAAAGGCTAAGCAGGATAGCCGCGGTGGAGTTGATCGTCATCGACGTCGAGACCTGGTCGAGCCGGATGCCCTCGAACAGTTTCTGCATGTCGTGAATCGAAGAGATCGCGACACCCACGCGGCCGACTTCCCCGGCGGCGAGCGGATGGTCGGAATCCATGCCCATCTGCGTGGGTAAATCGAAGGCCACCGAGAGACCGGTGGTGCCTTGCTCGATCAGATAGCGGTACCGAAGATTGCTCTCTTCCGCGGTTCCGAAGCCGGCGTACTGGCGCATGGTCCAGTGGCGGCTGCGGTACATTTCGGGATAAACACCCCGTGTATAAGGAAATTGCCCCGGTTTTTCGGCTTTTTCGCTCACGAACGGGAGATGCGGCGCGCTCGCAAGAAAGAAGTGACGCCGTAGTACCCAAGTAACAGCGCGCAAATTGCGAACATGACCAGCTTCAGCAGGTCGCCCGGCTTACCCGTGTATGCGCGCCAGGTGGAAAAGCCCTGCAGCAGAAACATACCTGCAATGACAAGAAAAACGAAGCCGATTGCTTCATTCCAGAGCACGCGCGCAGGCTTAATCGTAGCGGGCACAACGTGCCGCACGAAGCGCACTGAGTGGCCGAGCATTTCGCGCTTGCGCACAAACCCATGCTATCAAACCGGATTTTCTGAAGAGATATAAGGCTTTTCCGGGCGAGTGCCGATCACAGTACCGTGTGGAACCCGGTTTGCTTTAGGAAACGCAACTGCAGAATATACAATTGTGGACAATATTACCCGATGCGCCAAGGTAGTGTGGAACTACTGGCATCCGAAGTGCATCAATTGAAGCAGAGGTTAGCCAAAGGAAGGGGCGAATCGTGGAAGAGAGTCTGAAAAACCTGATGCAGGATCTGGGCAACGCCATCAACGACTCACTTTCGGAATCCGATCGGATTGCCGAGGCGATCGGTGAGATCAAGCGCGCCGGATACGATGTATTCCTGGTTCTCGAAGCCACGATCGGCTTCAACAAGCGCGACGAAGCTGGCGAGAACGAAGCAGGCGACGAGCAGGAAGAAGAGCAGGTCGAGCAGATCACCAGCGGGAAGATGAAGTTCACCGCTCAGGATCAGCGTTTCCTGAAAGCGTTGAAAATCGCGGCAGAAGAATAAGCATCAAATGGTGGGATCGAGCGAACGATAGATTTCGATCGTCCGAGCCACCGCTTTCGCCCACGTAAAGTCTGCCGCATGCGTTCTGCCTGCGGCAATGAACTGCATCCTTTTTTCCGGGTTGTCAGCCAAATTAAACAGTTGTGCACTGAGTTCGCCGACATCGAACGCGTCCACGAGTACCGCTGCGCCGCCACAGACCTCGGGCAGCGCGCCGCGGTTGGATGCGATGACGGGAACGCCGTTCGCCATTGCTTCGAGCACCGGCATCCCGAACCCTTCATCAAGCGAGGGAAACGCAAAGATAGACGCGCGCGCGTACCAGCGGCCTATCTCTGCATCCGCAAGGTAGCCCGTAACTTCGATTCTTTCGCGGGCCGGGCTTTGCTCAACAGCAGCAAACACTTCTTCAGCACCGAAGCCTGGTCCTCCGGCCAGCACGAGTCGCCATGGCGCAGGCAACGCTTCGAACGCCTGTACTAAACGCACGAGGTTCTTGCGCTTCTGTACTGCGCCGACGTGCAGCACAACTTTCTCCCGCGGCTCATCCAGCTTCTGTACTGCGGATACGCCATGGTGCACGACGCGCACACGCGCGGCGGGGACGTTCAACAGATGGCACACCTGGTCCGCGGTGAATTGCGAAACCGCAATAATCACATCCGCTTCCGCCGCCGCGTGCATCGCCTGTTCGGTGAAGCGCGCGCGAAACTCGGGCGTGCTGTACTCCGCAGTCATGACGAACAGATCGTGAAAGGTGGCAATCTGGCGTCTGAACCGTTTGCCCGGCAACCGCTGGTTCAAACCATGGAAGAGCCTGTTGCGTGGGCCGAACGTATCGAACAGCGGCCTTCGTCGCGCGTTGGCGGGAACGGCCTCCCGGAACGACCGAAGGAAGCGATGCGGGCGGTACAAATAGTCCACAGCACGCGATGCTTCTTCCGCCGCGACGCCATGCAGAATCTCGCGCGAATAGATGCCGACGCCGGTTAAGTTGTGGCCGAGGCTATAAGTCGCGTCGAGTGCAAGCCGCAAGCCCGCTATTGTACTTGCCAGGGATGTTTGGTGACGGCGCTCTGGTAGTCCTTGAGCTTGCGATACAGGGTGGTGCGGCCAATGCCCAGCAGCACTGCCGCCACACCAACTTCCCCTTTCGTTGCTTCCATGGCTGAAAGGATCGCGCGCCGTTCCAGCTCGGCAAGCGGCACCACTTCGTTCGGAGCCGACACCGCAACGGAACGATGATCGTCTACGGCGACCGCAGCCTGTGTTTGGAATGCGCCGCGCGCCGCATCGCGCGTAAGCAGCACGGCCGAAGGCATATCGTGCAAGTGCAGCAGCGGCCCCGCCGAGACCGCCGTCATGCGATCGATGCAATTGTGCAACTCGCGAATATTGCCTGGCCAGTCATGTTCGGTCAGGCTCTCGACCACTTCGTTCGTCAGTGTGAAGCGCTTGCCTTTGCGGGAGAGGAAAGCTTCCACCAGCAGCGGGATATCTTCCTTGCGGTCGCGCAACGGCGGCAGCCGCAGTGTGATCACGTTGAGCCGGTAGTACAAATCCTGGCGGAAAGTCTTGCGTTCCACTTCTTCCGACAGATTGCGATGCGTCGCGGCGATCACGCGTATCTCTACCTTATGACGCGCGAGCGAACCAACCGGCCGGTATTCGCGCTCCTGCAGCAAGCGCAATAACTTGACCTGGAGTTCCAGCGGAAGGTCCCCGATCTCATCGAAGAACGCGGTCCCATTGTTCGCCAGCTCGATCAGGCCCTTCTTGTTCTCGTTCGCGCCGGTAAATGCTCCCTTGGTGTGCCCGAACAGTTCGCTTTCGAGCAGCGGGCCCACGAGCGATCCGCAGTCGATCGGCACAAACGCCCCTTGCGGATTGACGGCATGCAGGGCGCGCGCGACCACTTCTTTGCCGGTACCGCTCTCGCCCAGCACCAACACGGGCGAGCGCGAAGCACCGATCTGTTCAATCAACAGCCGGATTTTGCGAATTGCCGGGGAAGTGCCTACCAGCCCGAAGGGTGCGTTGACCAGCGCTGCGTTCATCTGTACTAGTGCTAGTTGGCGGAGGGGGCATCAATTCTCACAACAAATGTTGAGCGCTCGAGACCAGTGCGCAGTTCCTCAGCCTGCTCGGGCGTTGCCGCCTCCCCGGCCAACACGCGCCACAGCACCGGTGCACCTTCGCGCCGCACAATGCGCGCGGCCCCCAGACGTTCGCGCATGGTTGCTGCCAGGCGCTCGGCATTGTCGCGATTGGCAAACGCGCCGACCTGCACGGCATACAACGCAGGCTGAGTTTCCACCGGCTCAGTGAGCAGGTGCAACTTGACATGCGCGACGCCCGGCCCGATCAACTGCAACTGCTGCGCTGCTGCATGCGACACATCGATAATCCGCCCGGCAACGAACGGCCCGCGATCGATGATGCGCACTTCAGCCGATAGCCCGTTGTCCAGATTCTCGACGCGCACCCGCGTCTGAAACGGCAGTGTCCGGTGCGCCGCGACCATCGTCTCCATGTCATAGGTTTCGCCATCGGCAGCTTGGCGGCCGTGATACGGGTGACCGTACCAACTGGCGAGGCCCGTCTCTTCATCGACAGGAGCAACGGGCGGAGGCGCCGGAGGGCGCTTCGTGCGGGGCTGGTGAGATGGTGGCGCAACCGGATTTTGGACATCCGGCGGAACCGGAGCAGGCGGCACCGCAGCAACGCGGGAGTGCTTTCTGCCGCAGCCAGCGCTGACAACGATCAACAGCACAAGCACCGCATAACGTTTGGAACAAAACGTCACTGAAATGATTGTGGCATGTTAGGCCAGGGCTGGGAGTGTCCTGAAACCGCGTTGGCGTCCGCTCAGTTGTCAGAGGCGCGACTGGAGGAGCGCATAGCCGAAAGCTCACGCATTCCGAAGAGCCGAACCCGGGCCAATGCGCTCCCTCCCGTCGCGCCTCTGACAGGACAAGCGAACATTTCACGACGAGAGCGCAGGAACCGCAAGCGATTTTCAGCATCACAGTCTTAGGACACTAGCCATTTTTTGGAGAGCTATCCGATCGATATCATGTGTATAATTGATAATGTATCTACACATCCCATGCGCACCAATATCGTGATCGACGACAAGCTCATGCGTGACACACTTCGCGCCACCCGCCTGAAGACCAAACGCGAGGCCGTGGAAGTTGGCTTGCAAACGTTGCTGCGTCTTAGCAGACAAGCAGAAATCCGACGTCTTCGGGGCAAAGCGCGGTGGCAGGGCGATTTGGACGCGATGCGGAGTGATCGTTGATCCTGGTCGACTCCAGCGTTTGGATCGACTATTTCAACGGCGTCCAGAACCCGCCTTCAGACAAACTCGATCGCCTTCTCAACGCCGAGCCCTTAGCTATCGGTGATCTAATCCTCACGGAGGTGCTGCAGGGCTTCACCGACGAACGGTCCTTTCGGGAAGCTCGCAAACTCCTCACCGAACTGACCGTCGTCGAACTTGGCGGAAAAGCCATAGCCATCCAAGCCGCCCAGAATTTTAGAACTCTGCGCAAACGCGGGATCACTGTCCGCAAGACGATCGACACGATCATCGCGACCCGCTGCATAGCTGACGAACACAATCTCCTGCACAATGACCGAGACTTTGATCCGTTCGCAACCCATCTCGGTCTACGTGTAGTTCTCTAGCCCGCTACCACACTTCCCGCCCCCACCCATCGTTTACAATTCTTTCAACTGCTGCATGGGCGAAACCAAGAGACCCGTTCTCAATCCTGATTTTTGTAATTACAAACTGCGCATCAAGTCCTCAAGGATTCACCGCTGGGGAGTTTATGCGGACGAGGATATTCCGGCCAACCGCAAGGTGATGGAATACACCGGCGAGCGCATCAGCCGCAGGGAGACGCGGCGGCGGAGCGATGCGCAGGACAAGCTGATTTATCTTTTTACGCTGGACAACTACTGGACGCTCGATGGCGCGGTGGGAGGCAGCGGCGCCGAGTATGTGAACCACTCGTGCGATCCGAACGTTCGCGCACTGGTCACGAAAGGGCACATCCTGTATATGTCGGTGCGCCCCATTCGCAAAGGGGAGGAACTGACCATCGACTACCACTTTGCAAAAGACATCGAGACGGTCTATTGCAAGTGCGGCACTGCGAAGTGCCGCGGGACCATCAACCTCAAATAGCTACATCGTCTGCAGCGTCAGCACGCCTTTTTCGTGCAGGCAGGTGAGCGCCAGGCCATAGCGGCCGCGGCATCCGGTCTTCTCGAAGATGTGTTTCAGATGAATCTTGACGGTGCCGGTGCGAATGCCCAGGTTGTCGGCGATGTCGCGATTCTTCAAGCCCCGCTCCACCAGCTCGACCACCTGATGTTCGCGCGCCGTCAGCGTCGCACGGCGATCTTGCGCGCGCGGCGTGACGTCCGGAATCAGAACGTCTTCCATATAGGTCTGGCCCGAGGCAACGGTGCGCAAGCAGGTCAGCAGCGAGTCGGTATCGCTCGTGCGGCGGATGACGCCTTGCACTCCTCCCTGCAACAGGCGCAGCGCTTCCGCATTGCTCATGCCCACGCCGCACACGACGATCGCCGCATCCGAGTGGGTCTTCAGCGTACGCGCGAAATCAAGCACCGTGCTCGCGCCAAACGCCTTATCGATCAGCACCGCCGCAGGGCGCGTGCTTCTCACCAGTTCCAAACCGGCCGCCAGACTGGTCATGCCGCCCGCAAAGCGCAGATCCGGAGTTTCCCCCAGAATGGATCGCAAGCCTTCAATGGCGAGCGGCTGGGTGTCGCACACCACTATTCCCTTGCGCTGACCGTCGCGAATCATCATGCAATTCTCCTCGTTCGAACCTTTGAAATCTGTTGAGCTTGAAATGATGAAGTCGGATTGGCGTGCAATTGCTCTCACGTTTAAACGTGGGCTGTACAATGTTGACGTATGAACAAAGCCATCGTTGTCGCGCTGATCGGGCTGGGCGTTGTCGCCCGCATTGCCCCCCACCCGTGGAACTTCACGCCGCTGATGGCAATTGCGCTGTATGCCGGCTACACGTCGCTGCGCTGGCGCGGCGCGATGTTGATCACGCTGCTAGCGTTGCTCATCAGCGACGCAGTGCTTGGTTTCTACCCGGGAATGTGGGTCGTGTATGCCGCATCGCTGCTGCCCGTGTTGCTCGGGCGCATGATCCGGAACGGTGGCGCGCCGGCGGTTGCGGCGGCCGCACTGGTTTCGAGCGTGTCATTCTTCGTGATCACCAATGCGGCGGTGTGGGCATCCGGAACCATGTACCCGCACACGTTCGCGGGCCTGAGCGAATGTTTTGTGGCGGCTATCCCGTTCTATCGCAATGAAATCGCCGGCGACGCGTTCTACACTGTGGCGATCTTCGGCATCGACGCTCTCCTGCAACGGCGGTTTCAGCCAGCGCCTCAGGCGGCCTGAACTTGCGGGTAGTGTCGCTGCTCGCCAGCGCGACCGAGATCGTGTGCGCGCTGGGTGCGGGCGAGATGCTGGTGGGGCGCTCTCACGAATGCGACAACCCTGCTGCAGTGAAAACACTTCCGCAATGCAGTGAGCCGTCGTTCGATATTCACGTCTCGAGCCGCGAGATCGATGCCGAGGTCAACCGGCGGCTGCGTGCCGGTGAGCCTCTGTACCATCTCGATACTGAACTGATCCGCAGCCTTGCGCCCGAGCTGATCATTGCTCAATCGCATTGCGAAGTTTGCGCAGTCACGCCGGGCGATGTGGACCGCAGCGGTGCTTTGATTGAAGGCGCATCGGTGCTCCCGCTCAGCGCGAGTTCATTGGACGACATCTTCCGCTCGATCGCAGATGTCGCCCAAGCTATCGGCCGCCAGGCAGAAGGCCGCGCGCTGATTGCACGTGAGCGCGAGCGGCTGGCGGCGCTGCGGAGAGCCACATCCGCTCTGCGCAAACCTACTGTGGTCTTACTCGAATGGACCGATCCGATCTTCCCCATGGGGAATTGGGGTCCCGAGTTGGTCGATGCCGCGGGCGGCAATCTTGTTATCGGCAATCGCAATCAGCACAGCGCCGCCATTGCTTCGGAAGATGTACTCACGGCCGATCCCGAATACGTGATCGTGGCTCCGTGCGGGTTTGATCTGCCACGCACGCTGCAAGAACAAAACGTTTTGGAGCGGTACGCCTGGTGGCCCAGGCTACGGGCGGTGCGCGAAGGCAAGGTGGCGTTCGCCGATGGCAACCGCTACTTCAACCGTTCGGGCATGACTGTCGTGCGCAGCGCAGAGATCATCGCCGAAATACTCCACGGCCTCGTCACAGACTCACGCACCGAAGGGCAAGATTGGGTCTGGATGCGAAGTCAACAGTCCGAGTTATAGCCGGACTTCGTACTTCTCCATCAGTTCGCCCCATTTGCCCTGGGCCTGCAGAATCAGCTCGATCACTTCCCGCACAGCGCCCGAGCCGCCGTTAGCCCGCGTCACGTAGTGCGCTTCGTTTTTTACTTCCTGACGAGCGTTCTGCGTGGCGACCGCGAAGCCGACACGATGCATGATGACGACGTCCGTCAGATCGTCCCCGATGTACGCGATGTCTTCTTTAGCGATACCCGCGTCGGCCATAATCTCTTCAAGAATCGGAATCTTTTCGATGTGGCCCTGGTAAACGTAACGCATCTTGGTTTGCCGGGCGCGCTCTGCGGTTGCCGGCGACACACGGCCACTAATCACTCCGGTGGCAATGCCGTACCAGTTGAGCCACTGCAGCGCAATACCGTCCTGCGAATCGAAGCCTTTGGTTTCGACCATGTTACCCGCTGCATCCGGAACGTTATACAAACGTCCGTCAGTCAGGACTCCGTCGACATCCATCAGCAGCATCTTGATTCGGTTGAGTTGTACGTTGAGCATGCGATCCGTTTGTAAAGCCTGATTATACGGCTGTTGGTGGCGCTCCCACTCGAATAGGGAGCGATGCAGAGTAGGGACTTGGGCTACCAACTCTTACCAGTACTTTTGGCTGCGAATAAATAAACAGCAAAAATTCGGATGAATTTCCAAGAAATTCTAAGAATTTGGTTGCTATCCTTCCACGATTTGGGCGTAATAGGTTAAGGCTGGATATGTACTAGGAAGTACAAATCCTTTCCCCGCCTCTCTTACTTACTTTCGAATTACAGGAATCGTCGGATGAAAACCGCTCTCTTGCTCAGTGTGTTTCTGGTTGCGTTACAGGCGCAAACCACCCCCGCTCCCGAACTCTGGTATTTCCAGCATAGTTACATCACTAGTCCGACTGCTGTACAGTACTGCGAAAACCTCATCGACCAGGCCGCAGCCGCAGGTTATACCGGCGTTGTCATGTGGGACACCGGCATCAATGTGCTGCAACTGCCAGGGTGGAACGCGTCTTACATGCAACAGGTCATCCAATATGCCCAATCGAAGGGCCTCAAGGTGATGCCGCAAGTGGCGCCCTATGGTCATTCGACGGATATCCTGCGCAGCAATCCGAACCTGGCGGAAGGGGAGCAGGTGGTCGGCACGCGGCTACAGGTGGACCCGAACGGCCAGACGATGCATGTAGTGAATTCGTCACCCGGGTTAGTCAACGGGGGATTTGAAAGCGGCAAGACAGCGTGGTTCTCGTACGGCGATGCGGGGGCCGTGACTGATACTTCCACGGCGCACAGCGGATCGACTTCGGCGCTGATCAGCGGCGCGCTTAACCCGTCGGCCAATGCGCGACTGTTTCAGAGTTTCGCCGTGCAGCCATGGCGGCAGTACCACATGCGCATGTTTGTGAAGACGCAGAACTTTCAAGGGTATTCGCAGATAGAGATCTTTGGCGACAATACCTTCGCCTACAACCGCGTCAATCAGCCGCTGAACCTTCCGGCGAATCAGAATTGGACGCAGTGGGATTACACCTTCAACAGCGGCCCTCACACCACGATGAGCATTCTGATGGGCGTGTGGGGAGGCAACCAGGGCAACGTATGGTTTGACGACGTCACGGTCGCTGAAACGGCGCTCGTTTATGTGCTGCGCAGCTCGAGCACACCATTGAAGATTTACGACCCCGCAAACCCGTCGCACGTCTTCAACGAGGGAACTGATTTCGGCGCGATTGCCGATCCCAAATACGCGACGAATCCAACCTTTGACGACAACTGGCATGCGCCCATGACCGTCACCGTCCCTGTGGGCAGCACGCTCAAGCCGGGCCAGACGGTCGCGATGGATTGGTACGCGATTCAGCCTGTCTACGCCGATGCGGGCGTAAGCCTGACCGACCCTGCGGCCTGGCAGTGGATGACCGATAACGCCACCGCAGTGGGGAGGGTCTTTCCGAACGCCGGCGGCTATTTCCTTGGCTATGACGAGATGCGGCACATGAATTCGACTGCTTCGGCAAAAGCGAAGAACATGACCGCGGGACAGTTGCTCGCGTGGCACTTCAAGCAAACTTACGATCTGTTCCGCTCGGTCAATCCACAGACTCCGATTTACGTGTGGAGCGACATGTTCGACCCGAACCACAACGCGATCAACAACTATTACCTGGTGGAAGGCGACATCTCCGGCTCATGGCTCGGACTGCCGTCGGACGTGATCGTGATGAATTGGAATCTGGCAGGGCTCAACAAGTCGGCAACGTGGTTCTCCGGAACCAATACGCAGCAGCCCGTTCCTTACCGGCAGATCATCGCCGGTTACTACGATTCGGGCAATGGGGCGAACTCGGCCAATACAGAGCTTGCTCAGATCGCAGGCGTCCCTGGCGTGATCGGCTTCATGTACACCACGTTCAATGACGACTACTCGCAGCTTGCCTCTTTCGCCAGCGCCGTCAAGGCCGGATGGAACCCGAACGCTCCCCCGCCGCCACCACCGCCCCCGCCGGTACCCGCAACGCCCGGCACTGCGGCGTTCGTGAAGCTCGATACGACGACGCAGGGCAATTGGAAGGGAGTGTACGGCGCGGATGGCTCCGCGATCGTGAACGACGCGACGAAGTATCCGGCCTATGCGACCGTATCCGTGAATGGCGCGAACGCCTACACCTGGGTAGCGTCGACCACCGACCCGCGCGCGCTTTTGAAGACAGCGGCTTCCGGAGGCATCGCTTCGACCTGGTTCTCCGGCAGCGGCTTCACCATCGATGTGAACCTGACCGATGGCGCGAGCCACCAAATGGGCGTCTACGCGCTTGACTGGGACGGCCTGAACCGCGCGGAACGCGTTGACGTGGTGGACGCTTCGAGCGGTGCTGTGCTCGACAGCCGTTCGCTGACAGCGTTCAAGGGCGGCCAGTACCTGGTATGGAATCTGACCGGCCACGTGCAGTTGCAGGTCACTCTCACCGGCGGCGAGAACGCAGTGGTCAGCGGTTTGTTCTTCGGTCCCGGCGGGACGGCGGCTCCGGGCTTCACGCTGGCGGCGTCTCCTACGATCCAGACAGTCACACCCGGCACGGCAGCACAGTACTTGCTGAGTGTTGCTGGTTTCGGCGGCTTTAATTCCGCAGTGACGCTGACCTCGAAAGGCTTGCCTGCGGGAGCGGTGCTCAGCTTCAGCCCCAGTTCGATCACTGGTTCGGGAAGCACTTTAGTCAACGTCCAAACAGCTACCAGTACCCCTGTCGGCTCCTACCCACTCACACTTACGGCGACGAGCGGCAGCATCACACACACCATAGGTCTGACCATGACTGTCGCGGTCCCGGCGAAAGGTCCGGCCGCAACGTTCGTCAAAACCGACACGACGACCAAGGGCAACTGGAAAACCGTCTATGGCAAAGACGGCGTGGGCATCGCGAACAACGTGACGCAGTATCCGTCTTATGCGCAGGTCAGCTTCGCGAGTCAGAATCTTTACACGTGGGCTGCCAACACGTCGGATACGCGTGCGCTGCAAACCAGCACTGGGCGCATCGCGTCCACCTGGTTCTCCAGTTCTTACACGATCGACGTCAACGTGATGGACGGCAACACGCATCCCGTAAGCCTGTACGCGCTGGATTGGGATAACCTGGGCCGCGCCGAGCGCGTGGATGTACTGAACGCGGCAACCGGCGCCGTCATCGACTCGCGCAGCATTGCGGGATTCTCCGGCGGGCAGTACTGGACGTGGAACGTTTCGGGCCACGTGAAGTTTCGCGTCACGCTGACTTCGGGCGCGAACGCAGTCCTGAGCGGGCTGTTCTTCAACTAGGCTGCTACAATGGTCCACTGGTATCTTAGCTATGGCAATTCCCAACGTTAAACGCTTCCGGATCGTAAAGCCCGACGGTTCCGACACGGCCACGGTGATGGCTGTTCTGCCCAAGGGCGCTGATGTGAATGCTTACCTGCAGGGTGTTACGACCCGCTTTGACTGGAAAGCTCATGAAACCGCCAAAGCGGCCATGAACAAGGTTCGCGTCGGTCAGCAGAAACAGAAGAAGGCCAAGTAGTTTTCCCGGACCTTGCGTTTCGCAGGGTTCTTGTTTGAGGCATTCGGGAGTGATCGAACAGGTTGCCGCTACCATCCGGCGCTATGATTTGCTCGCTCCCGCTCAACCCGTAGCCGTTGCTGTGTCGGGCGGTGCGGACTCCCTTTGCTTACTCCTCCTACTACAAACTCTCGGGTACCCTGTTTCCGTCGTTCACATCAACCATCATCTGCGCGGCGCAGAATCGGACGCAGACCAGGAGTTCGTCAGTTCATTCGCGGCGGCGCGCGCTCTCCCCTTTCGTTGCTTTGACGCTCCGGTTGGCCCCGGAAATGTAGAGCAAAACGCGCGAGATCTGCGCTACGCTGCCTTGCGCTCGCTGCTTATGGAAGGTGCTTACCAGAAAGTTGCTCTGGGCCACACGCTCTCGGATCAAGCGGAGACGGTGCTCTTCCATTTTCTACGCGGGTCGGGGAGTGCGGGACTGGCGGCGATGAGCCATTCGAACAGGGCCGGCTTCGTTCGTCCGCTGCTCGATTGTTCTCGCGCTCAGGTCGAACAGTTTCTTCACGAACGCGGAATCGCCTGGCGTGAAGACTCAAGCAATCGCGACCTCTCGTTCGACCGCAACCGTATCCGGCACGAACTGCTACCCGGGCTCACGCGCGACTGGAATCCGCAGCTTGCGCAATGTCTGGCGCGTACGGCGGACATCGCACGCGAGGAAGAAGATTACTGGCGTGGCGAAGTGGAGCGTTTTGAAGCGAGATTTCTCACTTGCGCCGTACACTCCGTATTCTGTAACGCGAGCGAGTTACGCACTGCCCATCCGGCTTTGGCGCGCCGTGTGATCCGGCGAGCGATTGAGTTAACCAAAGGCGATGCACGGCAAATCGGGTTCGAACATGTGGAAGCAGTACGGGCGATTGCCGCCTCTGATCAGGGGCACGGCCGCACGATTTTGCCGGGAGTAGACGTGCTGCGCTCTTTTGATCGCATGCGTTTTTCCCAGCCCAAGACCACGCCGGTCGAGAGCCGTAATGCAAGCGTGTTGTGCGAAGTACCAGGAACTGCGGTCCTCCCCGGGGCGCGCTCCTCATTCGTCTTCGAATTGGAACTGTCGCGTGGCGGATATAATGATGGTGTCGATGCGCTGGATTGGGAGCAGTGCGCCGGGCCTATCCAGTTGCGAAACTGGCTGCCTGGCGATGCCTATACCAGGAATGGGACAGATGGCGCTGATCACGGGCCGTCGAAGCTCAAGCAGATGTTCGAACGGCAGCGCATTCCTTTATGGGATCGCAGCACGTGGCCGGTATTGACTGTAGGCGGCCGGATTGTCTGGTCGCGGCAGTTTGGCCCCGCCTTCGGGATGGCCGTAACAGCGGCTACGCGAACGCGTCTGGTCATTCGGGAAAAACACCAAACGCTCTTGGTTAACGAATCAGATTCGGGCGTTCAGGCGTCTATGTGACTGTATGGCGTCTATTTGTAACGCGGAGGAAGTGTGAACGCGAATTTTAAAACCATCCTTGTATGGGCAGTATTGATTTGTGTGCTGATCCTGCTGTGGACTGTTGTCCACCAGAACCACTCGAAACCCGAGCGGAACATGACGTACACGGAGTTGATGAAGCAGATCGATGCCAACAGCATTAAGAACGTTGTCATAACGGGTACGGAAGCCCGCGGCGACTATGCCGACAATGTCGCGACATTCAAATCGCAATTGCCGTCGAACTATCAGGACGTCGTCAAAGCGCTCGACGATCACAAGATCAATCTGGAATTCAAGGATTCCTCCAGCACGCCGTGGATGTCGGTGCTGATCAACATCTCGCCATTCATCCTGCTGCTGGCGTTCTGGATCTTCATGATGCGCCAGATGCAGAGCGGCGGTAACAAGGCGCTGAGCTTCGGCAAGAGCCGTGCGCGCCTGCACTCCACACAGCAGAAGAAGGTGACGTTCAAAGATGTCGCCGGCGTGGAAGAAGCCAAGGAAGAGCTCGAAGAGATTATCGAGTTCCTGAAAGAACCGGCCAAGTTCCAGAAACTCGGCGGCCGCATTCCGAAAGGCGTGCTGCTGATCGGTTCGCCAGGCACCGGCAAGACGCTGCTTGCGCGCGCCATCGCGGGTGAAGCCAGCGTGCCGTTCTTCTCGATCTCGGGTTCGGACTTTGTCGAAATGTTCGTTGGCGTCGGCGCGAGCCGCGTGCGCGACCTGTTTGAACAGGGCAAGAAGAATGCCCCGTGCATCGTGTTCATCGATGAGATTGACGCAGTTGGCCGCCATCGCGGCGCAGGTCTGGGCGGCGGTCATGATGAACGCGAGCAGACGCTGAACCAACTGCTGGTGGAGATGGATGGCTTCGAATCGAACGAAGGCGTGATTCTGGTTGCTGCGACGAACCGGCCGGATGTGCTCGACCCGGCGCTGCTCCGCCCTGGTCGTTTCGATCGCCGCGTCGTCGTGGGACGCCCGGATGTCGGCGGACGTGAAGCGATCCTCAAGGTTCACACCAAGAAGATTCCGCTGGGCGACGATGTCGATCTCAGCGTGCTGGCACGCGGGACACCCGGCCTGGCTGGCGCCGATCTGGCGAACCTGGTGAACGAGTCGGCGCTGAATGCCGCGCGCCAGAATCGCAAGGTCGTCATGATGGTCGACTTCGAAATGGCGAAGGACAAGGTGCTGATGGGCGCCGAGCGCAAGTCGATGATCCTCACCGACGAAGAGAAGCGCAACACGGCCTATCACGAAGCTGGCCATGCCGTTGTCGCGGTCATGCTGCCGTATGCCGACCCGCTGCACAAGGTCACGATCATTCCGCGTGGCATGGCGCTTGGCGTCACGATGCAACTGCCGACCGACGACAAGCATAGCTACAGCAAGGATTACCTCGAAGATCAGCTCGCCATCCTGATGGCCGGCCGCATCGCCGAGGAGATCTACATGAAGCACATGACCACCGGCGCAGGCAACGACATCGAACGCGCAACGGAAATGGCGCGCAAGATGGTTTGCGAGTGGGGCATGAGCGAGCTTGGTCCGCTGAGCTTCGGCAAGAAAGAAGAGCAGATTTTCCTGGGCCGCGAGATTTCACAACATCGCGACTACAGCGAAGAGACGGCGATTCGCATCGACGAACAGGTGAAGAAGCTGGTGCAACGCGGTTATGATCGCGCGTTCCAGATCGTTCAGGAACACTCCGCGGCGCTGGTGAAGGTTGCCGAGATGTTGCTGGTTCGCGAGATTCTGGATGGCGCGGAAGTGCGCATGATTCTCGAAGGCAAGAATCTGCCGCCGCAGCCGCCGACCGCCAAGTCGACGGAAGAGCCGACGCAGCAGGTAATTCGGCCCGAAGGCGGCCGGAGAGTGCCGGGCCTCAGCGAAGGCGAGAACCCCTCACCCGCATAACAAACAGAAGTAAGTGCGCCGGTCACGAAATGTGACCGGCGCTTTTTTTTGCTCTGTGGTCGACTCGCAAATCCGACAACCAGACTCTCGGGGTCTTCAATTCCGATCTCGCAGCACAGCATTGCTTTGATTTTGTTGGATCGCGCTATCTGAGGGGTGCGAGCGAATAGCTCGTGCTGCGCCCGCCTTCAGGGTTCTGAACAAGAACCCCGCGTTCTACCAGCGCCTGGATGTCGCGGTGAGCAGTGTCCTGTGAGCACTTCGTGAGTTTCGCGTATTTTGAGCTCGTAAGGTTGCCGTCAAACCCGTCGAGCAGGCGGTTGATCACGGAGCGCTGACGGTCATTGAGATGAACGTCCTTGATGCGATCTAAGAGCCGTGCTTTATCAATGACCACCTCCAAGGTCGAATGAGCACGGTCTATGGCGCGACCTAAACAGTCGAGAAACCAGAGCATCCAATCAGTGACGTCCATGGTGCTCTTCTGTGTGGCTTGGAGGATGTCGTAATACTCTTTGTGCTCCAGCTTGATCTGCGCCGACATGCTGTAGAAACGTTGCGAGCTTTGTTCGGACCGTGCGAGCGCCATATCAGCGATGGCCCGCGCAATGCGGCCGTTGCCATCTTCAAACGGATGGATCGTAACGAACCAGAGATGCGCGAGGCCAGATCTAAAGACGGGATCGGTCGCGTCCTTACTCTCGAACCACGTGAGGAAGGCGGTCATTTCTTTCTCGATGCGGTCAGCTCTCGGTGCTTCGAAATGCACCTTCTCTTTTCCAATGGGGCCGGAGACAACCTGCATCGGCCCTGAGCTTTCATGGCGCCACGCGCCGGTTCTGATTTTCGACATTCCGCTGCGGCCAGTCGGGAATAACGCGGCCTGCCAGCCGAACAGCCGTTCATCGGTCAAAGGGCGGTCATAATGTCTCGTGGCATCGAGCATCATCTCGACAACGCCTTCGACGTTGCGATCCGTAGGCTTGAGACCGCCAATGTCCAATCCCAGACGCCTAGCCACCGAGGAACGGACTTGCTCAGCATCAAGCATTTCGCCTTCGATTTCGCTGGTCTTCAAAACGTCTTTGGTCAGGGTTTCCAGCACAGCTTCCTGCTGGAGGCGAAAGCCGAGGCCTTTCATCTGCCCGATGAGGCCGCCCTGCCGAAAACGGACGGAAGCGAGAGGCTCTGCGAGCTTAGATTTGTCCCAGTGGAAGTCCGGCCAGTCCTTGCGCTCGTGAATGTACATTCTCCGCAGCCCTTGCGGATATTATGTCTTGTAATCTCCGCATTGTCCAGACTTTCTCCGCGAACAATGCGGAGAATAACGGGCCGATCTCCGCAATGCCCGGAAGACAGTCCGTAGATTCACGAAAGGATGTCAAATTGTTCTGCCTAAGCGTTGGCTAACTCGCCCTGAGCCGGTTCGCTTACTTTTCCCACCGGTGATAGCTGCTTTCTTAGCTTCATCAGTGGGAGCTCCAATAAGTAGAACGAGAGCATTGCGCATCCTAGTGTTAGCGCCAAGCTCAGCACTGCGCTCCCTAGCGGTTGGGCTGGGTTCCAGAATAGTTCCTGCCAGAGATAGAGCGAGTAACTCAGCTTCCCGATCCAGACCAGGGGTTTGGAGTTCAGTAGCTTGCCAACTGGTCCGTCGTACACCGTGACTAATCGCAACACGCAGAGAGTCAAGATGAGATCGGATACGATCAGCACCAGGCGCGACCAGCTTCCCGTGAATACCGTATCGAAGTAGAACACGAAGGGCAGGCCGGCAACGCAGACGAGCGCGACCCATAAGCTTTCGAGAGTATGGCGGATCTTCGGGTAGAACAGAGCCCCGAGGCAACCGGACGCGATGCTGCCGCAGACCAGCGGAAACGCGGTGCCCTGAGCCAGTGTGACGCCCGTAGCCCGATGGAATAGACCAACCAGCACGCCTAGAAAGATAGAGACTGCCGCGATGCCGGCGCAGATCCGCAAGCTGAAGAGCCGCATCATCAGCGGCCAAAGTAGATAGAACTGTTCTTCGACCGAGAGTGACCAGAGGTGCCCGAGCCACCAGGACATAGCCGGTGCATAGTTGACCGTGTAAGTCAGTGCGTACGCCAGATCTGCCGAGGCGAACGAGATGACTCCAAACTGGCGCAGCAGAAAGACCGCGGCAACATACGCCAGAAACGCCGGCAAGATCCGTATGGCACGGCGCGCGTAGAACTTCGCAAGCGAGATGACGCCCACGCTCGAGCGCTCCTTCATCAACAGCGTGGTGATCAAGAACCCCGAGATGACAAAGAAAATCCGAACGCCCAGCGGGCCATGGAAGCACAGCAGTTTGTAGAGAAACGAGCGGCCTTTCTCAAAGCCCGCGGCATGGGAGAGAATGACCAGCGCGATCGAGATCGCACGTATTCCGTCAAGCGACGGGATCGATGCGGACCGCATGGGTGGTTTCAATGCCCCAGAGTACCAGCCTGCCAAGGCGCCCAGAATTACAGCGCCGGGCCGCGGGGAGTACTTACTGTACGCGAGCGGAGCTCAATGCCTGCTGGGCGTCTGCGATGCTGGCGTGCAGCGGCAGCACCTTGTCGGTATGAGTAATCTCAAACAGCCTGAGCACGCGTTCGTTAGCGCCGGCAAGCGCAAATGGGAGCGCCACGCGCTGCGCGTGAACGAACTGCGAGAGCAGCACGCCCAAACCGGCGGAGTCCATATAAGGAACGCCGGCCATATCGAGCACCACGCCCTTCAGATCGGTGTTGCGCAAAGCAGACTGGAACTCGAACATAGTCGACAAAGTGAGCGGCCCGTTAAGTGTAAAGATCGTGAGGTCTCCCGCCTGTGCCTGGTCTATGGTCAATTGTTCCATTCAGAATGAGG
Organism: Bryobacterales bacterium; assembly: GCA_963792655.1. Taxonomy (GTDB): domain Bacteria; phylum Acidobacteriota; class Terriglobia; order Bryobacterales; family Bryobacteraceae; genus DOZZ01. Next base: position 437,786 of record CAWBWU010000001.1, on the reverse strand, counting down.
ATATCGGCAAATGCCATTCCGGTGAATGAAAATTGTGTTACAAATCAGCCGCGGTGCGCGTTTGCGCCAATCAGGCTGAGTTCTGACGGTTTGGGTGCCGCGTGCCGGATGGCATCGAGAGGGCGATCCAGAAAGCGCTGAACAACCACGCTCGCAGCCAGCGAAAGAAGGATGCAAGGCAGCGCGGCGGTGATGTTGAACGCGGTCAGCACCGAAAGAACGACACTGTGTAACAGGTAAAGCGGGTAGGACAATTCGCCGATATACCGATCGACCGCGGAATCGCGCGAAGCATCGAAGATGAGCGCCATCGAGAGTGCAGCCGCACTGTAGATGCAGGCGATCAGAAGCCGCACGGGCAGCCATTGCGGCAGAACCACAATCAACAGGATCAGCGCGCCAAGACATACCCACCCAGCGGAACGATCCGGCAGGCGGTTTGCTTCGCGCAGCCGCCGGTAAGCGCGGTAGAGCACGACGCCGGTCAAAAACGTCGCGATCTCGCTCGGGAAAAAGCGATAGTTCCACGGGTCGGTCAGCAGCCCCGCCTTCCAGCTCAGCAGCACGCGTGTCAGCAAGCTCAGGCCGATCAGACCCACAATCACGCGCATGCGGCGGCGCACCAGAAACGGCGCAATCGCATAGAAGATCAGTTCCAGACTGATCGACCATGTTTGGGGCATCAGCAGAAAGTGCCAGGCCGGAAGATCGCTGTTGAGCGTCGCCGCCGGGAACAACGCACCGGATGCGGGATCGACTTTCATGAACATCATCACGTCCTGGCCGACGACCGATATGTTCGTGATAACCAAAGCGGCGAGTGTCACCGGAGTGAGCCGGGCGCCGAAGCGAATCCAGTAATCAATCGCATCAGCGTGTATAGCAAGCCCCACGATAAACGCGATGGCCAGCACAAACAGGTACGGCGGAAAGATGCGCAGCAGGCGGTTTCTGTAGAAAAGAAGCCGGCCCTGGCGCGAGTCAGCATACTTTTCATTCAGCACGAGCGCCATATAGAAGCCGCTGATCATGTAAAAGATCTGAACTGCCGGGCGCCCGCCGATCAGAGGAAACACTCCCCCGATGGGCGCGGTGTGAACGACGATCACGCAAATGGCAAGAACAAGACGAAGGATTCCCATCAGGAACGCTTTTCAGAATACAGGGCTGTGAGAAAATTTCAGAAGCGCCGCAATTCCCGGGCGCGCGACGGGCTTTGCTCGCCATGTCCACCACCTTCCCTATCTCCACCGGACCTGTTGCATACCGCCGGGCCTCCTCGCGCCGCGAGCAGTTGCTGCCGCGCGCTCCGGCATTGTGGATGGGAGCAGTGCTGGTGTTGGGCGCGCTGTTCCCGGTCACATCCGAACTGCTTGGCTTCACGTTTGCCGGACAGGTCTATGTGGGCGAGTTGCTGATGGCGCTGATCGCGGTGGGCTCCGCGATCATGAGCTTCCGCGAAAGGCGTTACTGGGATTCCACGTTGCGGCTGGCGGTAATCACGCTGGTGGTGTCGCTGATCGCGTACATGATTGCGGACCTGGTAAACCGCACGGAGCTGTCGAACCTGATGCGGGGATGGGCGCGCATGATCTTCCTCATCACCGATGTGATTGGGCTCAACGCGATTTGCCGCAAACATCCGTCGCGCATTTTCGCGTTCATCGTGGGCTTATCTATCGGGTTTCTCCTGACCGCAGAACGGCTGAGTTTCGAGAGCGCCTACTACAAGCTGTACGTGGCGCTTCCGCTGTTAATGCTCGTCCTGGCGCTGGTGCCGTTGATTCCGGTCAGACAGCGGTACATGCTCACCGCAGTCACGTGGCTCGGCTTGGGTGTGTTGGACATTTATCTGGACTATCGTTCGCTGAGCGGCATCTGTCTGCTGGGCGGCTCGATCATGCTGGCGAAAGTTTTGACGCGCGTACGCTTCCGATCGCTCTATGGCGTGGGCCTTGGCATGGCCGTGATGCTGGCTTCGGGCGCAGTGGTGTATTCGCTCGCGGCAACTGCCGAGAACTATGGCGACCGCCGCTCGGCGTCGAACTCCGAACGCGTGGCGCTGGCAACTGCCGCGGTGTATGGCATCCGGCAATCGCCCATCGTGGGTAGCGGTTCGTGGGCCAACAGTTCCGAGACGGACAACGTGATTCGCGGAACGTTCTCTGAATCCGCCGGACGGCGCTTCGGGCGCCCGGACACGCACCCCGGGCATTCTGAATTCCTGCAGGTCTGGTACGAGGCGGGAATCCTGGGACCCGCGTTCTTTGTGTTTCTGCTGATCGCATCGGTGAAGACGCTGCGCCAGTACATCGGGCGCGAACCGCTGCACCCGCTCTACGCACTCACCCTGTTCTTCATGATTTTCTCGGTATACAACTTTTTCGTCAGCCCGTTCGGCGGACTGGCCAGATTCTTTCTTGCTATTGCTGTAACGCTGATCCTGATTCATCGCCGGATGCGAGCGCCTGCCCGCATGCGCGCGTACGCAGTGTCTTAATACTGCGTTGAAGGATTTGGGATCGAAAGCTCACGCATTCTGAAAAACCGAACCCAGGCCAATGCGCTTCCTCCAGTCGCGCCTCTGACGGGCGCTACGGGCCGCGCGCATGCCCGTGTAGTTATACCGCTAGCTACAATAGACCGAGGGAACTGAGTGTGCCCGCTTGCGCGCACCTTGCTCTGGCATGAGTCAAGATACAAAACGCGGTATCGTTCGAATCACACCGGAAGACATCATCGCTCTCATCCTGGACGAGATGGAGGCAGCCACCGCGCCCAGCCACTACTCCAACCTGGTGCCGAACGTGTTCGATGTTTACCTCTACGCGGACGATCTGGACCGCCTAAAGCCGCTGATCGGGCGCGTGCGTGATGAGGCGGCGCGCGCACTGAGTACGCGAATTGCGGACCTGAACAAGAGCGGAGCAGGGCTGAAGATTCCGCTGCTGAAAGATCGCACGCCTCGCAAACAATACGAAGCGCTTGGCGATTGGGTGGTGGAGTTTCACGAGAACACCGACGACGACGCGGCTGAGAACGCGCTGATTGTGGTGTCCAGCTTTCCGCGTGAAGCTGACGCAACCGAGCGTGCCGGAATCATGACCGAGCGCGTGACGAAGCGGCGTCCGGACGGCGACACCAGCACCACGGAAACGATGCGCACCGCAGACATCGATACGCATCGTGCGACAGGCGTTCTCTACGCCAACATCACGTATGAAGATCACACCGGCGCGCACACTTACCCGATGACGCGCGAAACGGTAAAGATCGGCCGCGGCGCGATCGACCGGTGGGTCGATCTGAAGCTTGGATCGCAGAAAGACATCTCGCGCGAACACCTGCAAATCCGGCGTGATGCCGCCAGCGGGAAGTTCTTCATCAAAGATTTAAGCAGTTTGGGAACAACGATCAACGGCAAACGTATACCTCAAAGTATTGAGAAGGTGAACGGTGAGGACGTGGATCGCAACGTAGAGATTCCGCTGCCCGATAAAGCGCGCATCGGGTTGGCTGGCGTGCTCAACCTGGAGTTTCGCGCCGTCCGCTGATTCAATGACGCGGTTGCATGCAGCCCGGTATGCGTTTCTCGCGCTTCTGATTCTGTTCACAGCCGCAGCGGTGTGGATCGGACGGAGACGCGAGCCATGACGAACACGCCCGCGCGCTATCTCTCCGCCGCCACCAGCCATCAGGGCGTGGTCCGCGGCAATAACGAAGATCGCGTTCACGCCGACGATGCGCGTGGCATTTACCTGGTGATTGACGGCATGGGCGGCCACGCGGCAGGCGAGCGCGCGGCAGAGATCGCTCGCGACGTCATCAAGACCAGGCTGGAACGCCTCACCGGCGAAACCGAACAGCGCATGCGCGAGGCGATTACGCTCGCCAACAACGCGATCTTCGAAGCCGCGCAGCGGCGAACCCGGAGTGTGCCGGCATGGCCTGCGTACTCACCGCTGTGGTCATTGAAGGGGAACGTGCCACGGCAGGGCACGTCGGCGACTCGCGGCTGTATCAATTACGCCGCGGCAAAATCGAGAAGCTGACGCCCGACCATTCGCCCGTCGGGGAGCGCGAGGATCGCGGCGAGTTAACCGAGTCGGAAGCGATGCGGCATCCGCGCCGCAATGAAGTGTTTCGCGATGTCGGCTCGCACGAGCGCATTCCCGACGAGCCCGGGTTCATCGATGTTCTGCCGCTGCGCTTCGCGCCAGAAAGCGCGCTGCTGCTGTGCAGTGATGGCCTGAGCGACAGCTTGCCTTCTGCGCGCATTCTGGAAATTTGCGAACAGTACGCGGGCGATCGCTGGACCACGGTGAACAAGCTGATCGAAGCAGCCAACGAACGCGGCAAAGATAACGTGTCTGTCGTTTTCGTGGAAGGCGAAAAGTTTGCAGCATCGTTCGGCAAGCGAACGCTGCTCGAAGCGCCGTCGAAGGTCGGCGAAGATACCAGCCCCCTTTCGCGCACTCCGCAACCGGTCAGCAGCGGCCTCGGTTTGATTCCGCTCTGGATTGCGGGTGGCATGTTGCTGGGCGCGATGATTACGTTCGCTGCTATCCGCATCGCGACACCGCATCCGCACGTGCCGGCGGTGTTGAATGTCGCGGCGCCGGCGACGATTGCGTCCGTACTGGCCCAGGCCGTTCCGGGCGACACTCTGCACATCGCAGCAGGCACATACGACGAGAGCATCGCCCTCAAAGACGGCGTCAACATCGATGCGGCGGGAGCCACGTTGAATGGCAGCGTCACCGGCGAGAAGGTACACAACGCGAAGGTGTCGGGGTTGGTGGTGCATGGCGCCATCAATTTGAATGACAGCGCGGTGGATCTGGAACGCTGCACCGTTACGGGTTCACCGGGGAGTGGCATTCGCCTGCGCGGGGCTTCCGCCGGAAGGCTTGTCGCGAACGACATCAAAGAGAATGCGGGCGCGGGCGTGAGCATCGAAGGTACATCGACTCCTGAGCTGCGCAACAACGTGATCGCGGCGAATGGCCGCAAAGCAGGCGCACCGCAGCCGGGCTTAGTGGTTTCGACTGATGCGCATCCCGTGCTCCAGAACAATACGTTCGTCAACAACGGCGCGGAGGCGCTCTGGCTGCCCAAGGGTCAGGAAACGCTGGCCGACGCGAACATCGTTTTGCCTGCAGGCAAATTGAAGAACTTTCGGGTGACGCCGGAGACAACCAAGTGATTACCGGCGAGCGCATCGAACGCTACGTGATCCAGCGCCTCTTAGGGCGCGGCTCGATGGGCGAGGTATACCTTGCGCACGACACCGACTTCAATCGCGAAGTGGCGCTCAAGATGGTCTATCACGGCCAGGAGATCGAGGACCGCGACATCCTCGAAGCCGAACGCCTGGGCGCTGAACTGCAAAGACGTTTGGCGGGCGTCGATCCACGCGTCGTGATTGTCGCGCGGCACGGTGAGTTCAACGGCGATCTCTTCATTGAGATGGAGTACATCCCCGGCGAAGATCTCTCGACCGCGCTTGCGCGAAGCCCGTTGACGGCGCCGCACGCAGCCCATGTCGCGATCGAACTCTGCTCAATGCTCGAGAACCTGCAGAGCTTCACGACGGAGATCGACGGCAAACGTTTTGCCGGCGTGGTGCATGGCGATCTGAAGCCGAAGAACATTCGCATCGCGACTAATGGTGCGATCAAAGTCATCGACTTCGGAATTGCAAAAGCACTTTCGCACACGCGCAAGCAGACGATGAATCTGTTTGCGAGCGCGGCTTACTGTTCTCCCGAGCGTCTCGAGACGCAGAATATGGACGCGCAGTCGGACCTATGGGCCGTAGGCGTCCTGCTGTACCAGATGATCGCGGGGCGGTTGCCGTTCGACGAAACATCGCGCGAGCGCCTCGAGCGGCGCATTCTGGGTTACCAGCCGCTCACTCCGCTGCCGGCAAGTTGCCCCCAGGCGCTGGCGCGCATCGTTACGAAGATGCTGGCGCGCGATGCGTCGCAACGCTATCCGTCTGCCGCCGAAGCGAAGGCCGACCTGCTGCGCTGGCAGAGTGGCCAACCCGTCACGGCGATGCCATTCGAGAGCGACGCGACAATGCGCACCGCTCGCCCAGCTTCCAATTCCGATTCGCTCGATCGCACTGTCCGCACCAGCGCGCCGGCGCAGAGTGTGCCGCGTCAGACAACACCGCCGCCCACAATTCAGAAGCACGTGATACCGCGCCCGGTGATGGGCTGCTTTGTCGTATTTATCGCAGTCGCCGCAATGTTGGTGGGCTTCGCTTTGATGCAGTGGGACGTGTGGCGCAAGAGCGAAAATCTGAAGACCGACATCGTGACCGATCACGCAGCCGATGACGATGCGTGGCAGCGATACGAAGCACTGCAGACGCGCGCGCACATGCCGGGCCTACTGTGGCCCGCGCGCATGTCGCTTAAAAAGAAACTCGTCGCAAGTGCCGATGCAGTGCTGCAGGACTACCGTGATAATGACGCTCCGCAAGTCATCTTGAAAAACTGGGTGCAGGCCAAGACCGCGCTTACGCGTGCGCTGGTGATCGACCCCGATGACAAAGAAGTTAGGGGGAAATTGCTGGTGACCGAAGGACAGATCGATCGCATCAATGCCGGTGGCGCGCGGCCGGATGTGCGTCTAAAGCGTTTGAATTCGGCAGTGTCGCACTTTCGCGAAGCATCCGATCTGTTGCGCAAGACCCCCGATGCCGAACTGGGGCTGGCGCGCATCTACGCTTACGACCTGAACGATATGGAGCGCGCGGAAGAGGCGTTGGCGCGAGCCGCTGAGAAAGGCCATCCGACCGGAAAGCGCGAGCGTGCGCAACTGGCCGATGGCTATCGCCGCCGCGCCGATCGTATGGTGCGTGAGTCGCATACTTTTTCGCAGTCGCCCGAACGCGAAGAAGAGTATCTGGACCGGGCGCGCCAGGACTACATCAAGGCGCAGGAGCTTTATCAGAAAGTCGACTTATTCGGCGACGCCGCGCGCGCTGAGATCGCGGCGAACCGTGGTCAGCAGCGCATTGAGCAGCGGCTGGACGAGATCCACGGAACGAACAACAACCCCGCGCCTGCGCCGCCCAGCGTGATCCAGCAATGAAGTGGACCGAAGCCGAGATTGCCGCACGCGCCGAGGCCCGACGCACCGAGCGTGTGCGCTCCGCTGCGGCATTGCGCGGCCGTGAGTTGTTGTTGCTGATTGCCGGCTCCGTTGCCGTTGCGACCGGACTCGGTCTGGTGTACGCGGCGAAGAGCAACGCCTTCACCGAATACAACACGCAACTTGCGGCAAAGGACGTAGTCAATCTCAACCGGCTGCAAAATCCTTATCCGCTGCTGCCGTTGCTCGGTATGGCCGGCAACGGAGCCGATCAAGACTTCATCGCGAACACGATCTTCACCCACGAACGCGAAGGCGCGCGTTTCGAAAACGACGGCGCGGTGGCGGCCATGCGCATCACGGAAGGCGAGCTGCCGCGAGCTCGGGACATGGACGACGTCGCGCGACGGATGAGCGAAGCGCGCGCGCGGCGTGAAGAACATGAAGCCGCGCGTCAGGCCGCACTGTCGCGGCTCTCGCGCTGGCGCGAGAAACTCTTTCCACCGAAGCCGCATAAGCTCACGATTCCTCTGCTCAGCGGTGCTTCGTTCGCGCTACTCAAGCCGCATCTGGTGGTGCGCGAGCCTGCGGCGTTCCGGCGATCGTTCCTCATCTGGTCCGCGCTGTTCTTTGTTGGCTTCTACGCCGTCCATTTCTTCTGGCGCCTGCGCCGCTTTACGGGCGACCAGTGGATCCTGCCCATCCTTCAAGTGTTGTGCGGGCTCGGTTTGATGCTGATGATCAGCTTGCGCGACCCGTTGCGCGACACGCTGATGTTTACCGACTTCAGCTCCGGCGTGGTGGCGGGCTGCGCAGCTTTGGCGCTGCTGAGCACCATCAATTACGAACGGGCGATGGGGAAGCTGAGCTGGGTGCCTCTGCTTGGTGCAGTTGTGCTCGCGGCCGCTCTGGGTTTATTCGGATCGGGGCCTGGGCTCAGTGACGCGAAAGTGAACCTGCTGCACTTCCAACCGATGGAAGTGATCCGCATTTTGCTGGTGTTGTTTCTGGCCGGATACTTCGCGCAGCACTGGGATGCGCTGCGCCAGTTGCGACAGAAAGACGGCCGGCTCGAAAAGTGGGCACAACGCATCAACGTGCCGCGGCTTGATTACCTTCTGCCCGTTGCGATCGGCGTCGCATTCTCGATCCTGCTGTTTTTCTGGTTAAGCGATCTCGGGCCGGCATTGGTCGTCGGCTGCTTGTTCCTGACGCTCTACAGCATTGCCCGCAACCGGGCAGCTCTCGCGGCTGCGGGTCTGACGGTGATTGTGCTCGCGTTTGCAGGTGGCTATTTATCCGGCGTTCCGCACACAGTTCGCGAGCGCGTGGACATGTGGCGCTCGCCCTGGGATAACGCGACGCGCGGTGGCGATCAGCTCGCGGCTTCCCTATGGACACTAGCCACCGGCGGCACAACCGGTACTGGCCTGGGGTTGGGCGAACCCGAGACGCTGCCCGCCGGCCACACGGATCTGGTGCTTTCCGCTTTGGGCGAGCAGATCGGCTTTCTGGGATTAGCTTGCATCTTTGCGCTGTACGCGCTTTTGATCTACCGCAGCCTGCGCATTGCGATGGCTGCGGGTACTGCGTATGGCTACTTCCTTACTGTCGGTTTAGCTCTAATTGCCGCGTACGAAATTCTGCTGATCAGCGGAGGCTTGCTGGGCCTGATTCCGCTCTCGGGTGTCGTGTCGCCATTCCTGAGTTACGGCCGCACATCGATGGTCGCGAACTTTGTTCTGTTCGCGATGATCGCGTCAATCTCGAATCGCACCGGCGACAGCGCAGCCACCGCGCCCTTCCGTTTTCCCACGCGGGTGTTGTCGGTCGTGCTCGCCGCGTGCTTGTGCATCATTCTCGGGCGGCTCGCGTGGATTCAGATCGTGCGCGGCGACCAAGTGCTCGTGCGTGGAACTCTGGTGCGTCAAGCCGATGGAGTGCGGCGCTATCTTTACAACCCGCGCTTGCTGGAAGCCGCGCGCCTGCTGCCCAAAGGAACCATTACCGATCGCAACGGCGTGCCTCTGGCGAGCAGCAACTGGGCCGACGTTCAGAAACATCGCGCACAGTACCAGCAGATGAACGTCGCGCTGCCGCAGACCGCTCCGGAAGGCGAGCGCTATTATCCGTTGGGCGCGGAGTTCTTCTATCTGCTCGGCGACACGCGCAGCCGGTTAAGTGCGGGCGCAACGAACACCGCCTTCGCCGAACGGCAATCACGCACGCGCCTGCAAGGCTACGACGACGTGACCGAAACCGAAGAAGCGCGCGACCCCGAAACCGGCGCGATGACCACGCGTGTGCGCCGCAACTACAGCGCTCTGTTGCCGCTGCTTCGCCATCGTCACGAGCCTGATAATCCGCAAGTGCGCGCGCTGATGAATCAACCGCGCGATGTGCGCATGTCGCTCAACGCAGGTCTTCAACTGCGCGCGTCGGCAATCCTGAAAGCGCATCTCGAAAAGCTTGGCAAGCAGAAAGGCGCAGTGGTCGTACTCGATCCGGCAACGGGTGAGTTACTGGCGTCGGTGAGCTATCCGCTGCCGTCACCGGGTGAGTTCTCGACGTTGAGCGGCAGTGCGCAAGCACCGCTGCCGAACAAAGATCTGATCGACCGCGCGCGTTTCGGCCTGTACCCGCCGGGCTCTTCGTTCAAGCTCGTCACTGCCGCCGCTGCGTTGCATGAAAATCCGGATCTGGCGAACCAGAAGTTCGAGTGCATCCGCCTTCCCGATGGACGCACCGGCAACTTCGTCGGACGCCGCCCCATTCGCGACGATGTGCAAGATAAGCAGCCGCACGGTTCTGTCGATATGCAGAAGGGCATTGAGGTTTCCTGCAATGCCTACTTCGCACAGCTCGGCTCAGAACGAGTAGGCGCCGACGCGCTGTATCAGATGGCAAGCGCGTTCGGCATCTCAGTCGCATCCCCAAACACCGCGGCGAAGCTGAAGCAGTTTCTTCCGCAAGCGTCGTATGGGCAGGGTCAGGTGGTCGCTTCGCCTTTTCAGTTGGCGCGCGTAGCCGCAGCTATAGCGAACGGCGGTCAGGCCATGCAGGGGCATTGGGTTCTCGATACCAGCAATGCGCGCATGCAGGCACCGGTGCGCGTGCTGGACGAAACGCAAGCAGCACGGCTCGGCGGCTTCATGCGGCTGGTGGTGACGGGCGGGACGGGACGCGTGCTCGCCAATTCAGCCGTGCCCATCGCGGGGAAGACCGGCACGGCGGAGTTGCACAACGCAACGTCGCACGCGTGGTTCGTGGGCTATGCACCCTACCAGGCGAAACCCGGTAAGCAGATCGCGTTTGCGGTGCTGGTGGAGAATGGGCAGTACGGAGGAACCGCTGCGGCGCCCATCGCAGGTGACATCGTGAAGGCGGCGCGCGAGTTGGGCATCCTATGAAATCGATCGAACACCTGGACCGCTGGATCGGCAATAAGGTGAAGGGCTGGAGCGCGCGGCTCGGCGGCGGTGCGTCGAATGCCGAGGTGCTCGAGATCCATCGCGACATCCTCGAAGACGTGCGCGATCGTCTGGAGGCGAAAGGGAAGGGTCTCTACTTTTTCCCGTACAACCACGTCGCGATCCACCTGGGCGCGGCGAACGAATCGCAAGAGAGCGTGTTTCGCGCGGCGTTCGGCGACGCTGCATCCGGCGGGAACGCCACGCTTGGCGAGGAAGTTCGCGCGTTATTGAACGAGGCAGGAGCCGATGCGTCAGCCCTTGTGGTCGATGTAGATGTCGCGGTCGATGCCGCGCTCGCGTGGACCGGGCGCCCGTTCCGAATCGACTATTTGAACCGCGCGGCCGCGCACCCCGAATCCGTGCCCGCTACAACTCAAAGGCCAGCGGCCCGGCTGATTGTGATTAAAGGGTCGGCAAGCGCGGCAGAGTATCCGATTCGCTCGAACCGCCTGAACATCGGCCGCCTGCGGGAAGTGTTCGGCGACAAAGAAGGTCTACGGCGCTTGAACGATGTGGCGTTCGATGAGACCGAAACTACCGTCTCGCGTGAGCACGCGTTTCTGTTCTACGAGCCCGATGCCGGCCGCTTCCGCATCTCCGACGACCAAAGCCAGCGCGGCACCAGCATCTTCCGAGAAGGCCGTCGCATTCAGGTCCCGAAAGCATCGCGACGCGGCACCCAACTGCAATCCGGTGACGAGATTCACCTGGGCGAAGCGCGCCTGAAGTTCGAGATCGAATAGGAATTTCGCTCTCTCCGTTCCGGTCCAAACAGGCGCCACAGTCCCTTTGCGTTATTGCACGAGCGGGCTGCCGAATGATAGAGTTGCACACACGAATTACAGGTCTAGCTGGACCTACTTAGAGGAGAACATCAGGTGTACACAAAACGTATTTTTGCGCTGATCAGTATGCTGCTCCTCGCGTGTGTAATGTGGGGGCAGTCAGAGCGTGGGACTATTTCCGGAACAGTTCGCGATACGACAGGTGGGTCCATTCCGGGCGCTCAAGTCGTCATCACCAACACCGCGACGAATAGCGCGGTAACGCTCACCACCAGTGGATCGGGCGAGTTCACAGCACCCAACCTGGCCGTGGGCCCTTACACCGTCCGCGTGGAGATGAACGGATTCAAGCCGGCCCAGATCAATGGCATCACGGTCGAGGCTGCGAGTGAGGTACGAGCCGATACGGCGCTCGAGGTAGGATCCGCTACCGCTCAGACCATTGAGGTACAAGCGGCTGCAGTGCAGCTTCACAGCGAAGACTCAAAGTCGAGTGTCACGATTCAGAACAAGCTCGTTGACCAATTGCCGCTGGTGGTCAGCGGCGCATTGCGGAGTCCTTTCGATCTAGCCGCGCTCACGCCAGAGGCGAAGAACATTGGCGGCGATAACGGTTTCGCATTGGGTGGCGGCCAGGCGGCAAGCTACGGAGTGACGCTCGACGGTGTTTCTTCTGCAACCAGCCGTGCGCTGTCCGTAAGTTGGGTCGCAACGAACTCGCCTTCCCTCGAGGCAATTACCGAATTCACTGTCGACACGAACGGGTTTAAGGCTGAATATGGGCATGCTGGTGGTGGTGTCATGACGTTCGTATCGAAGTCCGGCACGAACAACCTTCATGGCACCGCGTATGAGTTTCTACGCAACAATGCCCTGGACGCAAACAACTTCTTCAATAACTCAAAAGGTCTGCCGCGGCCGATTTATAAGCAGCACGATTTCGGCTTCAGTGTGGGCGGCCCTGTGTATATTCCGAAGCTGTATCACGGCAGAAACAAGACCTTCTTCTTTACTGCCTACGAGGGATTCCGCAACCGGACTGGCGCGACCGGTATCATCTCGACCGTACCCACACCTGAGATGTATCAAGGTGACTTCAGTAACTGGGTGGATAAGAACGGCAAGCAAATTCCGATTTACAACCCTACTACCCAGGTCGCCAACGCCGACGGAACTTTTACGCGAACAGTATTCCCGGGCAATAAGATCCCAATGAGTTTGTTCGACCCTCAGGCAGTCAAAGCTCTGGCGATCTTCACAGGCAGCAATGCGCTGAAGCCCAACACCGGTGCGCTCCCTGGAACAGTCGGCTACGTGGCAAACAACTTTGTTATTTCCAACGGCTCACAAGTGGCGCCGCAGAACAAGCTGAGCGTCAAGGGCGACCATATCTTCTCTGAAAAAGATCGCATCTCCGGTCTGTATCTGTATAGCCGCGGTTCGCTGGCCCCGGGTCCGGAAGGTCCGGCTACACTGCCTGGACTTTGGACTGACTATAACAACCTGCTCCAGAATAGCGATGTTCTGCGCGCCAGCTACGACCACACGTTTTCACCGACCGTGTTCAACCATTTCTACGCTGGTGGAAACAATTGGCGGCAGAGCCACGATCCAATCCAGGCAACGAATAACTGGAAGGATAAGCTTTGCCTGGGGAACGTGCCGGATTGCAACCAGAACCTTGCTAACTTCACCTTTAGCAACAATTACTTCTTCCAAACCGGTAACGGCAACGAAAACCGAATCGGCGGCCAGGCAAACAACGGCTCTGAAAATCTGGTGGTTGCGTTCAACGACGACCTGAGCATTATTCGCGGCAAACATTCTTACAAAGTCGGCGGGATGTATCAGATCACGCATTACAACGGCTTTGGCCGGCAGTGCGTGTCCGGTTGCGCGAACTTCAGCTTCAAGGAGACGGGCGTGCCTGGTGGGTCCGATCAGACGGCCGGCGGCAATCCTTTTGCGTCATTCCTGCTTGGTTATGCCGATAGCGGGAACCTTGACACCGTCCGCTTCATCGGCCAGCAATGGAAGTACTTCGCGGGCTTTGTGCAGGATGACTGGCGCGTCAATCAGAAACTGACACTTAATATTGGCTTGCGCTGGGAGACACAACTGCCTCCCGTATTCCAGGATGACCGGATGAGCGACTTCTCGCCGACTACGCCTAATCCGGGCGCGGGCGGCCGTTTGGGCGCACTCATCTTTGCTGGTTCCGGTGCCGGCCGCCAGGGTTCACGCGACTTAGCCGACTCCTACTATCATGCTTTCGGCCCGCGCTTCGGATTCGCTTACTCCTGGAACGAGAAGACAGTGATTCGTGGGGGTGCCGGTATCTCTTACGGCCCGATTCAGACCGTCAGCGGCTCTACCCATCAATTAGGTTTCACTAGTTCTCCGTCGTTTCCGAACTCGAACAACGGCTTAACGCCTACGTTCATTTTGAGCCAGGGCTTCCCCGCATGGGCCGCGCCGCCGTTCATCGACCCGTCACGCGCGAACGGTAACTCCATTCCGTGGTATCAAGGGCAAGAAGCAACTCGGCCGCCCACGGATTACAACTTCAACCTGTCAATCCAACGGCAGCTTAGTTCGTCGCTGGTCTTTGAAGTTTCTTACAACGGCGTGATGGGTGCGCATTTACAAACGGGACTCCTGAACTACAACCAGGTACCGACGACATATCTCAATCAGTATGGCTCGTCCTTCCTGGGTCTGGCTTATAACAGCCCGCAAGCGATCGCTGCCGGGATCGTGTCGCCGTTCCCGGGATTCAAGGGCACCGTGGGCCAGGCACTCCGTCCTTATCCGCAGTACCAGAACATCGACACTGCCGCCGGCGGGGGTGACCATAGCGGCCACTCTACTTACCATGCCGCAGTCGTCCGTCTGGAGAAACGCTATGGTTCGGGACTTACTTTCCAAACTTCCTATGTCTTCTCGAAACTGTTGACGGATTCGGATAGCTATTGGTTCGGATCGCAAGCGGCAGACCAATACAACCGTGGCCTGGAGAAATCAATTGGACAGTACGACGTCACGCATAACTTCAAAGCGGGAATCGTATATGATCTTCCGTTCGGTAAGGGCAAGCGCTTCCTGTCCGGTGGCATTGGATCGGCAGTGCTGGGTAACTGGCGCGTGAGCAGCACGAACTACTATTCCAGCGGCCAGCCTATCGCCCTTTCAACTTCGGTGGCGCAAAACATCTTTGGTGGGCGCAACGTCCCATTCATCACTTCTTATGATGGGTGGCGCGCTCCGACCAAGGGCGATCATTTCGATCCCGCCGTTGACACCTTCCTTGTTCCCTACGTGAAGGGATCGACTGCTGGCCCCTACCCGGATCAAAGCCTGTTCCACGGCATCGGAAACGCCACCAGGTACAACCCGAAGGTGCGTCAGTTCCCCAATCTGAATGAGAACTTTTCAGTCGCCAAGGCAATCCCGATCCGCGAGCAAGTCAGACTCGAGTTCCGAGGGGAGGCGTTCAACGCTTTCAATCGCGTCCGCTTCGGCACTGGCTCGACCAATTTGCAGGATTCCACGTTCGGGCGGTTAACGGGTGGATCTTCGGACCTGCTGAACACACCACGGCAGCTCCAGTTCGCGCTCAAACTGTACTTCTAATCCTCGGGCACCACAACGCGGCCAGACCTGGGTAGTTTTTGCTATCCCGGTCTGGCCATAGCGCCGAGCGCTGTGATTTTCCGGCGTTCAGGCGCCCTAACCGCGCGCAATTCGTTTTAACCCCCATGAGAGAATAGCCTCGTGGAAGCCCCCCGAAAAAGAACGCGCGTGCGTGTGCCGCGAGAGGCCCGCGCTGTGCGTTTTTTCATGAGCAAGTGGGGCAAGATTCTGCTCGCGCTGATTGTAATTATCGGTGTCGCGGCGATCTCGGTCTTCACTTACTTTTACATCAGCTACGCGAAGGTTATCGACGCTAAACTGCGCGGCGGTCCCTTCACGGCTACGTCGCGAATTTACGCCGCGCCGATCTCCGTCGGGGTGGGCGAAGCGATCACTGCTGCCGACATAGAAACGTCGCTGCGCAAGGCCGGGTACACGGAATCGCGCAATAACACGCTCGGCTATTACGAACTGCGTGGCAACGAAATTCTGGTGTTCCCCGGCGCCGAATCGTACTTCAGCCAGGAAGCCGGAACGATTCGATTCAACGGCGCGAAGATTTCGAAAATCGTTTCGCTGCGTGACAACACGGAGCGCAGTGAGTACAAACTCGAACCGCAGTTGATGACCAACCTCTACGATCGCAATCGCGAGAAGCGGCGCATCGTGAAGTACTCGGACATCCCACCGGTGTTGTTGCACGCCGTACTCTCCGCCGAAGACCGGCGATTCTTTCAACACGCCGGTTTCGACCCGATCGGCATCATGCGCGCCGCGCTGGTGGACATCAAGGAACGCAAAAACAAGCAAGGCGCGTCAACCATCAGCCAGCAGCTCGCACGCGGCATCTTCCTGACCACGGATCGCAACTGGAAGCGCAAGGTCGCTGAGCTGATGATCACGCTGCAATTGGAGCAGAAGCTCTCGAAGGAAGAGATCTTCGAGATGTACTGCAACGAGATCGATCTGGGCCGCCGCGGCAGCTTTACGATTCGCGGCTTTGGCGAAGCCGCGGAGGCTTACTTCGGCAAAGATCTGCAACACCTCTCGATCGCGAGGCTGCCACGCTGGCCGGAATGTTGCGCGGCGCGAGCTACTACAACCCGTTTCGCCACCCGGACCGTGTACGCGACCGCCGCAACGTAGTGCTCCAGGAGATGCGGCAGAACGGCTTCATCACGGATCGCGAGTACGCCATTGCGGTCGACACGCCGCTCAAGATGTCTGCAGCCGGCGGCGGTACGGGCGACGCTCCGTACTTTGTCGACATGGTCAACGACGAACTGCAGACCCGCTTTGAGAACTACGACTTCCAAACGCAGAGCTATCGCATCTACACTTCGCTCGACCCGCGCCTGCAGCGCGCCGCGAACGATGCCGTGAAGAGCGGCATGCAGCTTGTCGATGAACTGATCGCGAAACAGAAGCATCGCAAGACGCGCCGGTTAAAGAGGCGCAGGTCGCGATGGTGGTGCTTGACCCGCATACGGGAGAGATCAAAGCGCTGGTGGGCGGCCGTAACTATGGCTCAGAGCCAACTGAATCATGTGCTCGCAAAACGGCAGCCGGGTTCGATCTTCAAGCCGTTCGTCTATGCCGCGGCGATGAATTCCGCGCTCGGCGGTTCCTCGCGCACGCTCACGCCCGCCACGACTGTGGTCGATGAACCGACGACGTTCATGTTCGATAACAAGCCGTACTCGCCGGGCAACTTCGAGCACGAATTTCTGGGTACCGTTACGCTGCGCAAGGCGCTGGCGAAATCGCTCAACGTCGCGACCATCAAAGTTGCCGAGATGGTGGGTTACGGCAACGTCGTCAACCTGGCCCATCGCGCCGGAATCAACGAAGATGTGCGGCCCACGCCGTCGATGGCCATCGGGTCTTATGAAGCGACGCCGCTCGAAATGGCCGGCGCATACACAGTTTTCGCGAATGACGGCGTTTACGTGAAGCCGACGTTTCTGGATCGCTGTGCGCGAGCAAGGCGGCGCCGAGATGTACTCACAGCGGCCCGAGACGCATCCGGTTCTGGACCGCCGCGTGAACTTTCTGACGGTCAGCATGCTCGAAGAAGTACTGCGAACGGGAACTGCCGCGGCGGTCCGCTCGCGGGGCTTTACGGTTCCGGCAGCGGGGAAGACAGGCACCTCGCACGATGGCTGGTTTGCCGGTTTCACCTCGCACCTGTTGTGCATCGTGTGGGTTGGCTTTGACGATAACAGCCAGCTCAATCTCGAAGGCGCGCACTCGGCTCTCCCCATCTGGGCGGACTTCATGAAGAAGGCGCTGCAGTTTCGCGAGTATCGAGACGCGCACGAGTTTCCGGTTCCGGACGGCGTGGTGTCGATGCAGATCGATGCCGCTACCGGCCAGCCGCCGGACATGATGACCACCAACCGCCGCACCGAGTACTTCATCGCCGGCACAGAACCGGTCAGCCATTGTCCGCTTGATCAATGTGACGGGAGTGACACTAACTCGACAACCGTCTCCGGATGGGATGCATCGCCCACCGTGGTTCCGTCCCCGAACTCTTCTCGCCCATTGACCCAACGCCCTGCTCCGCAGCCGAAACAGTCAACCGACGACTTGCTGCCGCCGCCGCGAGACGCGCGCATCGCGAATGATGCGCCGCAGTATGCGAGTAACGACACGGGCGACCCGCCGAAGAAAAAGAAGGGCTTCTTCGGTAAGATCTTCGGCCGGCGCTAAGAGCGGCCCGATACCCTTGCAGCTCGCAGGGGAGCGACGACGGCTTCCGTTTGTGCTTTAATAGCACCCAAAGGAGGCCTGATGGTTTCCATCCGACTTATCATACTCAGCGTTGGCGCGTGTGCTCTTTGGGGAGCGGCGCCTAGTGCTGCGCCCCAGAATCCCCTTCCCCCCGAACAGCGTGCCGACATCTTCATGGCGCGCAAGATGTATCGCGAGGCAATCGACAAATACCGCGAAGCGCCTGATTCCGCGGTGATTTCCAACAAGCTCGGCATCGCTTATCACCAGTTGCAGGATCTTGGCGCAGCGCGCCGCAGCTATATGAAGGCGATGAAGATGGAGCCCTCTTACGCGGAGGCCGTCAACAACCTCGGCACCATCTTCTATGCCCAGAAAGATTACCGGCGGGCGATCAAGAACTACAAGCGAGCCCTGCGCCTCTCCCCCGAGTCGGCCTCGATCTTTAGCAATCTCGGCACGGCGTACTTCGCCAGGCGCGATTATAAACGGGCTGCCGATGCATACCAGAAGGCACTGGCGATCGACCCGGAAGTGTTCGATCATCACAATCACTACGGCGTGATCCTGCAGGACCACAACGTGGCCGACCGCGCGCGCTTTCACTATTACCTGGCGCGGACGTATGCCAAGGCGGGCATGAACGATCGTGCGCTAGAGTATATTCGCAAGGCGCTCGAAGAAGGTTTTGACGAGCGCAAGAAGTTTCTGGAGGAACCGGAATTCACAACATTGCGCGTCAACGCCGAATTTCAGCAATTGATGGTCTACGAACCGCGCAAGTTGTAACCGCTCTGGGCGCTCTGCTCCTGCTGGCGGGTTGCGCGAAGAAAGTCGCGGGCCCCGAGCAGGTTGCTGTGCTTCGCTTCGAAAACTTCTCCGGCACGCCGGCTGCGGATTGGGCCGGCCGCGGCATCCAGATTAGTCTCGCGGGAGCGGTGCGTCCCTCGCCCGGGATGCACGTTCTGGACGTCGCAGAGTTGCATCGGGCGCAAAGCGTTGCCAATCTTGGGCTTGCGCCGATCCCCGGCGTTTCGTACGGCTTGAACAACGCGCTGCGCAGCCACGCTACCCAGGTAGTGAGCGGCTATTACGTAGAGACCGGTGGACAAATTCAGATTTGGGCCGTGATGTTAAACGCCCGCAGCATGCACATGACGCGGCAAGCGCATGTCACCGGGCCCATGAATGAACTGCCGCAGCTCAGCGCACAGTTGGCACAATCGCTCGGGTTGCCGGCGCAGCGTCCGCCAACGAACAATGCCACTGCGCTGCGCAGCTTTGTGGATGGCATCGAGGCGCCCGACGGAGTAGCGGCCGCAGCGAAATTCGGGCAGGCTGCTCAACTCGATTCCAGCTTCGGCACTGCGTATCTCGCGTGGGCTCAAAGTGCCCTGGGAACTCGCGACGGCGCGCTCTTCGATCGCGTCGTGCAGATGGCCAAACAGCACGCAGGTGAGTTCACGGCCGTCGATCGCGCGATGCTCGACGACAGCATCGCGGAAGCTCACGGCAATACCGCAGGCCGCCTGGAAGCTTTGACCGCACTGACCAAAGCGGACCCGGCAAACTCAATCATGTTGCGATCTCTGGCGGATACCGAGATCGCGCTGCACAAGACGCCTCAGGCCATCGCGCACTACAAAGAGGCGAGTAACCTGGCGCCCGAAGATGGCGATGTGCACAACCAGATCGCGTACGCGTACCTCTCAAGTGGCGACGAAGCCAAAGCAGTTGCGGAGATGAAAGAGTATCAGCGGCTGGGCTTCGAACCCGCCAACGCGCTCGACTCCCTGGGCGACGTGCAGTTCGCTTTCAACCATTACGATGAAGCCGGCAAATCGTATGTGCAGGCATTTCAGACTGCCGCGACGAACGATCAATCCACGTCACTCGCGAAAGCCGCGGCTTGCGAGTTGATGCAGGGCAATCTGAAAAAGGCCGACGGGATCGAAGATGCGTTCATCAAGCTACGGCTAGCTCGCCAGGATCCCTTCGCGCCCTTGTTTCAAGCCGATTGGCTTTTCGAAACAGGGCGGCGCGCGCAAGCCATTCAGGTCGCCGAAAAGTTCAGCACGCTTGCCATCGGCCCGGCATTCCAGTCGCTCGCGCACACCAGGCTGGCCGCGTGGCAACTGCAGATGGGCAACCGCGATGAAGCGCGGCGCCAGGCAGCGATGGGCATGAAGCAGGACGTGATGTCGCCTCTGATCACATTGCTTGCCGAGCCTATGAACGCGAGCGACTTCAGTCAGCGCATCGAACAGCTTTTCCCTGGTCCCGGCAACGTGTCGCGGCGCACTGAAGCGCAAGGCTACCAGTTGCTCTTCAACCGTGAGTATCGTTTGGCCGAACCGATCTGGAAGCAGATTGCGGATACGTCAGGCGATTCGGTCGCGCGTGCCTTGTACGCATGGGTATTGGTCCAGAACGGAAAGGCGAGCGAGGCTGCGCCGCTGGTCCGGACCACGCCGCCGTGGCGCTTGAGCCAGAGTGCGACGCTCTCCGATGACTGGCCAGCGAAGTTTTTCGGAACACGTGCGGCGACGACAACTGGTGCAGAGGCGGAACGGAATCGCAAGCTGGAACAGTTAGTGCGCGGCAGTTAAACCAGCAGGCGCGTACTCGATTGTCAGCAGCGTAACGTCGTCCGACTGCGGCGCGTTGCCCGTAAATTCCGCGAGCGCTGAACGGATGGCGTCGTGCAGATCCTGGCACGACTCGCGCGCATGGTCGAGGATCACGTCGCGCAGTCTTCGCCGCCCGAAGAAACGTCCGCCCGCGTTCTGCGCCTCGGTTACGCCATCGCTATAGATCACGAGCTTGGAGCCTGGAATTAAGCGCACGGTCTCCATCTCAAACGCCGCGTCGCCTACCAGCCCGACCGGCATCGCGGTGGTCTCCAGGTACGACAACGATTCTCCGGGGACGATCAGAATCGGAGCGCAATGGCCGGCGTTGATGTAACGCAGAATTCCGTCGCGGCCGCACAGCGCGGAAAACACCGTCGCGTACTTGCCGCCTTCGGTGCGCTCGTAAAGAATGTTATTCATCCGTTGAGTGGTGGACGCGAGCACCGCGGGATCGTCGGACAGCGTCAGGAATGCGCCTTGCAACAGCGATGCGAGCAACGCCGAACTGACGCCCTTGCCGGCGACATCGGCTACAACGACAGCCCAGGTGTTGGGGCCGGTGTGCATCACGTCGTAGTAGTCGCCGCCCACCTGGTGTGACGGGATGCTGGTGCCGGCCGCCCGGAACCAACCGGTCAGCGGCAACTCCGCAGGCAGCAGACTCTGTTGGATGGTGCGGGCCAGATCGAGTTCCTGCTCGAAGCGTTGCTTGTGCCGCTCCTCTTCGAGCAGCCGGGCGTTTTCCAGAATCGTCGAGACCTCGAGCGCAAGCGTCTGCAGCAACTCGCGATTCCCTTCCGCCAAATCCTGCTGCCGCGTGCGCGAATCCAGATACAGAACGCCCGCAGTGTCGCCCGCGGCGGACATCACACTGGTGGCGCTCATATCGCTCTGGCGCAGCTTGAGCAGCGGAATGCAAAGTGCGCTGCGCAGTTCGAGTTCCGCCACGGTGCCGTTGGGGTCCGCAGTCACAGGATCGAAGACCATCGACAACAACTCGCGCCTCCGCTCCAGGCTGCGATTGATCAGCGACAGCGGCACGCGCAGATCGTCTTCATGCAAGAGGTGGCCCTTGCGATCGAGCGCACAGCGCATCTGCAGTCCGCTCTTGTCACGCAGCAACAGGAAACCGCGTTCCGCGTGCGTGATGGTGAGCGCCGCCCGGACTACGGTGGCCAGGATGTCTTCCAGTCCGAACGAACTCTGCACAGCACGCGCAACATCGAGCATCGCGTTCAGCTTGCCTAAGTCGTTGGCGCTTTCGCCGAGATCGAGCCCCGGCGCCATCATTGGCGCAGCAGGGATGTTCGCTGCCGGCGCGCCGTTCGGCTTGAAGATGAGTTGAAACGAATCCGGTACGCCAAACTCAATGCGATCCGCGTCCGCAAGTTGATGACGGTTGATGCGCTTGCCGTTGACAAAAAGCCCATGCCGGCTGTGCATGTCTTCGATGACGTAAGCGGCGTTCTCGCGAAGTATCTGAGCGTGCACGCGCGACGTGCGGCTGTCGCGAACCACCAGTTGGTTGCCCGCCTGGCGTCCGATGCGAAACGGCATCGTCTCGATCTTGACGCTGGTGCGATGACCGGAGGGATCGATCACTAACAGTTCCGCCGTTGGCCGTGGCCCCGATCCCGTCATCCGTAGCCATTGTAATCGTTGACACCGGGAGCGCCGGTTGTACAATCACGGCTGCGTGTTTCGAAAAGTCTTGATCGCCAATCGGGGGGAGATCGCGGTGCGCATCGCGCGTGCACTGCGTGAGATGGAGATCGCGTCCGTCGCGGTCTACTCCGATGCCGATCGCGCTTCACTGCATGTCCGGCGCGCTGACGAAGCGGTTCACATCGGGCCTTCGCCTTCGAAGCAAAGCTATCTGAACATCGAGCGCGTACTCGAGGCAGCGCGGCAGACCGGAGCCGAAGCAATTCATCCCGGCTATGGCTTCTTGAGCGAAAATGCAGAGTTCGCCGCAGCCTGTGAAAGCGCCGGCATCGTCTTCATCGGGCCGCCCGCGACTGCCATTCGTAAGATGGGTTCGAAGACTGCCGCGCGTCAGGTTGCCTCGGATGCGGGAGCGCCGATTGTGCCGGGCACGCGTGAAGGGCTGGTGAACGCAAGCGATGCACGGGCAGCGGCCGAACAGTGCGGCTATCCCGTGATGTTGAAAGCGGTGTCGGGCGGCGGCGGCAAAGGCATGCGGCGTGTCGATTCAGCGTCGGAATTAGCGATGGCCTTTGAAACCGCATCGAGCGAGGCGGCGCGCGCATTCGGCGATGCGTCGGTCTATGTCGAGAAGTTGATTGAGCAGCCGCGCCACGTCGAGATTCAAGTGTTGGGCGACCAGCATGGACACATGATTCACTTGGGCGAGCGCGAATGTTCGATCCAGCGGCGTCACCAGAAGATCATCGAAGAGTGCCCTTCGCCCTTTGTTGCCGCACACCCGGGTTTGCGCGAGCGCATGGGAGAAGCGGCGCTGTTGGCAGCGCGGGCAGCGGGGTATTGGAACGCGGGCACGGTTGAGTTTCTGGTGGATGCGCGCGGCGAATTTTACTTCCTCGAAATGAACACACGGCTGCAGGTGGAACATCCCGTTACCGAACTGGTGACCGGGGTGGACCTGGTGCACTGGCAGTTGCGGATTGCCGCGGGGGAACGACTGACGCTGCAACAGAACGAGGTGCGATTCAACGGAGCCGCGATCGAATGCCGCGTGTACGCCGAAGATCCTGACAACGGCTTCTTTCCCTCGCCGGGACGAATCACTTATCTCGCGGAACCATCGGGCCCGGGCGTCCGGCTCGACTCTGGCGTGTATCCAGGTTGGACCGTGCCGCTCGATTACGATCCGATGCTCGCGAAACTCGCGGTGTGGGCTGCCACGCGCGAGACGGCAACAGCGCGGGCCTTGCGCGCATTGCAGGAGTACTCGGTCGGCGGCATCGAAACGAATCTCAAGTTGTTTCCCGGCATTCTCAACGACGCTGCATTCCGTGCGGGCGATCTTCACACGGGCTTTCTGGATCAGTACTTCGCGCGTGCGGTGCCGCCCGCCAGGCTGGATGCGGAGATGACCGCTATCGCCGCACAGATCGCGATCGCCGCGCGCAAGACGGCGCCTGCTCCGGCTTCTCAACAGAGCGAAAGCGCATGGCGTCGCGCGGGACGCAGCGAGATGCTGCGGTGAAGTACGTTGTGCTCGTTAATGGCTCGCCCGCTGAAGCTGCGAGCGGGGACCTGATCGAAGTAGAGCCTGGGCTCTTCTCGGGCATTCATAACGGCCGCGTGTTCGAAGTGCGAGTCGAAGGCGATCGCGTTACGGTGAACGGGCGACGCGCCACAGTCGAGATCGAAGATCCCCGCCAGTTTCGTAAAGGCGCGGTGGCGGCCAATGGTGCCGGACGCGCGGTGCTGCGCGCGACGATGCCCGGCAAAGTTGTGCGATTGCTGGTCAATGTCGGCGATGCGATCGAAGCTGGGCAAGGCGTGCTGATCGTTGAAGCAATGAAGATGCAGAACGAAGTGAAGAGTCCTCGCGCCGGGACGGTCACACAGATCAAGGTCGCGGCCGAACAAACGGTCAACGCCGGCGCGGAACTCGCGGTGATCGAGTAGCCGGTCCGATAATAGAGAAGCATGCCGCGCCAAGATTGCCCGATCTGTAACGGAACCGGATTTCGCATCGTGGTGAAGGACGAGCTCTCGGGCGCGCAGCGGTGCGAGTGCCAGGTGGAAGACCGTTCGCGCCGGCTGGAGGAACAATCGAAGATTCCGCCGCTGTATCGAAACGCCTCGCTCGATAACTTTGTGCTGCCGCGTGACAACCCGATTGCGCATCGCGATTTGAAAGATGTGCTCCTGCTGGCCAGCCGCTACGCCCGCGAGTTTCCGACCGAGAAAACACCGGGCCTGATGCTGATGGGTGAGCCGGGCAGCGGCAAGACTCACCTGGCCGTCGCTGTGCTTCGATCGCTCATGAACAAGGGCTTTGAAGGCCTTTTCTTCGACTACCAGAATCTGCTGGATCGCATTCGCGCGAGCTACAACGATGCTGCGGGGGCGGCGGACAAAGAAGCCTATCGCGTCGCACTGGAAGCAGATGTCCTATTGCTTGACGACC
Source organism: Bryobacterales bacterium (assembly GCA_963792655.1). GTDB lineage: Bacteria > Acidobacteriota > Terriglobia > Bryobacterales > Bryobacteraceae > DOZZ01. The sequence continues at coordinate 413,296 of CAWBWU010000001.1, read as the reverse complement.
TTGGCGCACATCGCGTAACCGATTGGGTAGAAGACACCGTCACAAGCATCATCACGTATCGATGCAATAACCGGAAGCCGACGCTCGTGACAACCAACTTGATGGATGCGAAGCCGGGCAATCTTTCCGACCCTCCGCGGGGCGGCAAGTTAGATTTTCGCGAGACGCTGCAGGACCGCATCGGCAGCCGCGCGTACTCGCGGCTGTTCGAGATGTGCCGCGTTGTGCGCATGCCGCTGGTAGGCGATTACCGGATGCGCAAAGCCGGGCAATGAAGCGCGTATGCGCGCTGTTGATCCTGAGCGCTGCGTTATTGCCGGCTGCGTTTACTGAAGCCGTCGAATTTCCTTACACTCAGTTTCCGCGCCAGCTTTGGGAACGCGAACTTGCGTGGCTGAAGAACACGGGCATCCGCACGATCAGCATTCCCGAGGGCGGTGATCCAGCGCTTCGTGAAGCCCTCGTGGCTTTGCTGAGAAGGTTAGAGTTAAGCGCGCTGCCCGCAACGGAGCACTTTGCGCGCATCCCGGCGATGGCGCCCAACAATCTCGCGCTCAGCCGCGGGGAAGTCATCGCCGGTCACCATGGCGTGATCTGGACTGGCGTGGAGACGACGCTCACGCCGCAATTGCAGATGGGCGCAGTGGCGCTGTCGGGTGAAGACGCGGGTCCGGTGAACGGCTTGCGACGGGATGCCCGGATGGCGCAATTCTGGGCGCCGCTGTTCGCGCCGCTCGAGAAGAACACCGCACTGACCGCGACGGGCATCACGGCACATCAACTGAAAGGACGCGACGCGTCCGCCGTACTGCTGATCAATAACGGGGCTCGCGCGTGGTCGGGACAACTGCGCGTCGCCGTAGCGAGCATGAGCAAGACGCTGATGCTGCCGGTGCTCTCGGTCGCGCCGGGCGATTCATTGTGGCTGCCAGTGGATGTGCCGCTCGCGTCGGGCGCCTTCTGCAAGCAGTGCAGCGCGTTCGGCAACGCTGACCGCCTGGTGTATTCAACACTGGAACTCAGTTCACTTGAATTCGAAAACGGTACGCTCGCGCTCGAGTTTTATGCGCCTGTTGAAGGCGAAGCCGTGCTGCAGATTGCAAAGCATCCGACCGGACCTTATCTTGCCGGGGGCCGCTTGAAGAGCTTCGATTGGGACAACGCCACCAGCCGCGCGCGCATCGTGATCCCGCCGGGCAAAGCGCCGCTGTTTCGCACGCGTGTGGCGCTGGCCATCGAAGCGCCGGAGCAGTCGGCATTCTTCTCTGACGCCAAACGGCTGCTGATTGGAGAGATCAATCACGTGCTCACGTCGTACTCTTCTGAAGAGATTGCGCAGCGCTCGCGTCTGAAGCTACCGCCAGGCTGGACGGCAACCGCCGCGGTGAAGAGTCCGCTGGAAATTGAGTACACGATTGCAGTGCCTTCCTCGTTGGTGCATGGCGACCATGTCGATCTCGCGCTCGAAGCCGATGGCGTGGAGATGAGCCGCGCTCGCGTCACAGTTCTGCGTCCGGTGTCTATCCGTGTGCCGGACGGCATCAGTCTGCACTTCGGCAAAGACCAGTCCCTTCCCGTCGTTCCCGCGTTGGTTCCGGTCGAAACGCCGGCGGGTCGCACGCTGACGCTCGCAATTCGCAACGGTTCAGCAGAGATCCGCACCTACACGATTGCCATCGATGCGCCCGGCCTGGAGTTCTCGCCCGCTCAACTGGAAGTTGTGGTCGGCGCTCTTGCTGAACGTGAGGTCAGTGTGCGCGTGTTCGCCAAAGATGCTTTGCCGGATGTGGTGCAAGGAACGGTGAAGGTTTCAGGCGCTTCGTCGTTGATGCAGCCGATCCGCTTCATTGCGATTCCGCGCGGGCAAACCGCGCGTTACTCGACTCAGCTGGATGGCGTCGAAGGTCCCGAGTTCGTTCTTGAAACGGCGCGCGTGCGTGCAGTATTCAGCAGTGCGGATGGTGGCCGCTGGATGGAACTGGTCTGGAAAGAGTCCGGGCGTAACCTGCTGGGCGAAAAAGGTGTGGCGCTCGCAAAGAGTGAGATCGATCTGCACGATAACGTTCTGACCATCGCGCCGGCGATTCCGAACCTGAAGCTCGAAACTTACAGCGACGTTGAAGCGCGCATTGAAAACACCGATGGGAAAACGGTGCTGACCCTAACGCGCCCCGCAAAGTAAGCCGTTACATCTTCGCGAAAAGCATTTGCAGCGCGGGATACAACGACGCGTACGTGGCATGGCCCTTGGCGTAAACATCGGCCGTCGGTTTGTTCGGTTGCACGCTTGCATTCTCGCGGATGACGGCGCTGCAAGCTTCGGGCACGGAGTGGAAAGCGCCGGTGCCGGCCATAGCGAGCAGAGCAGCTCCGAAGGCAGAACCTTCCTGGCTTTGCAACGTGACCACTCTTCGATTCAGCACGTTCGCCAGAATCTCGAGCCAGAACGCGCTGGTCGCGCCACCACCCGAAGCGCGCACCACCTCCGTGGGAACGCCCAGCTCCATCAATTATGTCGAGGCAATCGCGCTGGCTGTAGCAGACACCTTCGATCAACGAGCGAATCAAGTCCGCACGGCGATGTTTCGCCGTCAGCCCAATCCATCCGCCGCGCGCCATGGCATCCAGATGAGGCGTGCGCTCACCCATCAGGTAAGGCAGCCAGAAAAGACCCTGCGAACCGGCCGGCGCAGACGCGGCTTCACGCGTCAGCGCGCTGTAGTTCACGTCGGGCGCCATCTGGTTGCGGAACCACTGCAGGCTGAGCCCCGCGCCCTGCGTCACGCCCATCACATGCCACTTGCCGGGAACGGCGTGGCAGAACGTATGGACGCGGCCCTGCGGATCGTAACGAACCGTTTCCATTTGCGCGAACACCACGCCCGAGGTGCCCAGCGTGCACGACACCAGCCCCGGCGTTACGATTCCGTTGCCCACGGCGCTTGCCGCTTGATCGCCGCCGCCGCCGACTACAGGCGTGCCCACGCGAAGCCCGGTAGCCCGCGCCGCTTCGAGCGAAATTGTTCCGCTCACTTCAGACGACTCGTAGCACGTGGGAACCAGCGCGCGATCAAGTTCCAGCGCGTCCATCAGTTCCCAGGACCAGCGCCGGTTCACTACATCGAACAACGCGGTGCCCGACGCATCACTTACTTCTGTTGCGAATTCGCCGGTCAGCTTGTAGCGCAAGTAATCTTTGGGCAGCAGCATCTTGCGCGCGCGTGCGAAGTTCTCCGGCTCGTTATCGCGAACCCATAACAGCTTGGGCAGCGTGAACCCGGTGAGCACCGGATTCGCAGTGCATTCGAGAACCTTCTGCTTGCCTACCGTGTTGTTGATCGCATCGACCTGCGGCTGGCTGCGTTGATCGCACCAGATCAGCGAAGGTCGAATGACCTGATGAGAGGCATCGAGCAGCACCAGGCCATGCATCTGTCCGGACAAGCCGATGCCGCGAATCTCCTTCGCAGCGTGCGGCACTTGCGCCAGCACCGCTTTCACGGCAATGACGGCGGCATCCCACCAATTCTGCGGACGCTGCTCTGCCCACAGCGGACGCTCCATGGTCATTTCCTCGTGCGGGGCGGTCGCGCTCGCCAATACCACTCCGGCCGAGTCCACCAGGAGCGCACGAGTACCGCCTGTACCTACATCGATTCCCATCCACATAGTTGTTTAGCTTTTCGTTCCGGCTGCGGCAAATGTGTTGCTGCGCATCCAGGGCAAGTGCGCCGCGCCGTAAAGACCAGCGTAGTCGGCCAGTGTCGCCTGCGCAATGCGAGTGTTGGTAGTACGGAAGCTGAAGGATCGCGAACGCGCGACCGCGAGCATGGTGGGCGCGAACTGATCCCATGCCGCGACGACGCCGCCGCCAACCAGGTAGAGCGGGAAATTGAAGATGTTGACCAGCATGGCAAAGGCGATGCCGAGCGCCTCGCCGACTGTGTTGAACACTGCGATAGCGCGTTCGTCGCCATGTTTTGCGGCTTCGTACACCTGCTTCGCGGTGAGTTCGCCCATTCCCAAAATGCGCGCCATCATGCACACGGCCGTTGCTGAAGCGGCCTTTTCAAGACACCCGCGGTTGCCGCAGCCGCAGGGATAGCCGTTGGGGTCGATGGTGACGTGACCAATCTCGCCGGCCATTCCAAGATGACCGTGCAGAATCGAACCTTGATAGATGACGCCGCCGCCCACGCCAGTGCCCAACGTGACCAGGACCAGATCGGACACATCGCGGCCCGCGCCCATCCACTTCTCACCCATGGCCGCAGCATTGGCATCGTTCTCGAAAATTACCGCCGCACCCAGACGCGTTTCGAGATGATGGCGGATCGGGAAGTTTTCGAGACACGCCAGGTTGTTCGAGTTCGCGATGACTCCGTCTTCGATGCGAATAAAGCCGGGCACGGCAACGCCAATACCCGCAAGACTTTCGCGCCCGCAAGAGGAGCGCAGACTTTCGATGGAAGCTACGATGTCGCCCACGATGGCATCGCGGCCTTCACTCAGGTGAGTGCGCCCATCGATCTTTTCGAGTAGCTTGCCAGTGCGGTCGATGGCCGCCGCGCGAAGATTTGTGCCCCCCAGGTCCACGCCAATCGCGTATTCCATGCTGCCGCATGATATCAGGAATGCCGCGCCTTACGCCGCGCGTGAACATTCGCCGTCAGAGGCGCGACGAAAGGGAGCGCATTGGCCCGGGTTCGGCAATTCTGAATGCCTAAGCTTTCAACTCTGACAGTTTCAGGCGTCATTCAGAAATACAATGAGGCTCATTGAAAGGTCTAGTACTCTACTTCGTTAAGTGCGTGTTAAGAATGGAACATTGACGGTGGTGCTGCGTCTGTTTGGTTAGACACTCTGCGAAGGCGGTGTTCCATGGACGATCGGAAGTACGTCGAGATACCTGGTAGCGCGACTCACGAGTTGCCTCCCTTACTGGTGCGCGGCGCACCGGACGACGCTCTCTCTCGCGAAAGTGTGGTGGACCTTGCCGGCGAGATCGTCGAGTCTGAAGACCTGATGGAAAGCGCGGTGGCTGATAGCCAGCACAAACTCGACCTGGCGCTGCATCTGGCAGATCGCTACTTTCGCCTGCTGACGCACTGGCAGTGGGGCGATTCGATTCTCGAATGGATCCGGCAGTGCGAGATCACGTTCCAGGCCGAGGACCAACTGCGCCATCTGCTGCACAAAGATGTTTGGCCGCATGCGGGCCGGAGCAGCTTTGTCGACTTGCTGCTGCAGAAGCGTGTGCCGACCCACGGCATCGGGCTCGAAGAAGCGGTGGGCATGCGCCTGACGTTTCGCCAGCCGCCGCCGATCGACTGCTTTTCGAACCAGTTCCTCTTCTATTTGAATTCGCCGCTTTCCGGCATGGCTTACCAGACGTGGGCGGGGATGAACGCTGACCGCTTCGCGCCATTGCCGCCGCACCGGTTCCACTTTCAGGTGCTCGAAATGTCGCAGCAGTAAATTACAGCAGGCCTTCGAGGCGCTGCTTGAGGGCATTCAGTTCTTCGCGCAAGCCGGCGACTTCGGCTTCGAGCACGGATAAACGATCGGTTGCGACCGGTTCCACTTCAAGCGCACTGAGATCGATGTCGCCTGAAAGCTTGTGCGCATACCGCGATTCCTTCTGCCCTGGTTGCCGGGGCAGCTTCACAACGAGTTCCGGCAAGCGATCCAGCAGCGCTTCGACCTCACCGAGATCGCTGAAGCGGTGCATGCGGTCGGTGCGGCCGTGCAGTTCACCCACGGTCTGAGGACCGCGCAGCAACAGCACGCACAGCAGCGCGCATTCGCGCCGGCCCAGATTCAACGTTTCGGAGAAACGCTGCGCGTATTTCTTCACGCGGCTGCCGCCAGTGATCACCAGCGCGAAACGCTTCTCGCGCAGGCGCTCGACCGCTTCTTCGACCGTGAGTTCGTCGTAGTTCACGACCGGCTGGCGATTCGATTTTTGATTGCAGGCATTGACCAGCGCGTTCAGTGAGAGCGGATAGTACTCAGGCGTGGTGGCTTCTTTTTCGAGCAGCGCACCCAACACTCGGGCTTCGACGGAATCGATCGGCGTCATTGCAGAAACCGCGAAACTTCAGCCACGATGCGTTGCGCCTCGCAGCCCGTCACAAGGTGCCCGCAGTCGCTATCGATCTCGACAGTGTTAGCCTTCAACGCACGCGCAAAGCGAATCGCCGGCTGCGGGTTCACCATATGATCCTGCACGCCGACAATGACGAGCGTCTTCGCGTGAACACGCGCCGCTGCCGCGTCGAGCGTCCCCAGCCCTTTGCTGACGTCCATCGTTAACATCGCCTGCAGTTGCCTGAGCCAGTCGTTGGCGTCGAATGAAGGAGGCTTCTCCGATGTCGATGCGAACGATGGAAAGTCCGTTGGTGCGGTGTGCGCGACGCGATAGGCCGGAGTCGTGAGGTTCAAGGTATGGATGTCCTGCACCAGGCGCATGGCCGCTGCGGGAACTTTTTGATAATCGCCGTGGTTCCACGCCTGGTCGGTCTCGATTGCATTCTCTTCGGTACGCCACAGCAGCATGTCGTAAGAGGTCAGTTGAGGCGAGCCGACGATGGGCACAGCGCGCGTCATGAAATCGGGATAGCTGACGATCCATTGAAACGTCTGCATGCCGCCCATCGAGATACCCATTACTGCGTAGAGATGGGTGAGCTTGAGGGTCTGCGTGACGAACTGGTGCTCGGCGTTCACCATGTCCACGATTGTGATTTTGGGGAACTGCATGCGCGGCTGCGCTTTACTGTTCGACGGCGATGACGACACGCCGTCACCCAGCGCATCGACTGCAATGACGAAGTACCGCGAAGAATCGGCCAGCCTGCCCGGACCGATCATACCGGCAAGGTCGATGCTCCGGCCGCTGAACCACGTCGGGAACAAAATGGCGTTCGAGCGATCCGCGTTCAACGTGCCGAACGTACGGTAGCCGATGCGGCAATCCCGAAGCGTCGCGCCGCTCTCGAGCTTCACATCGCCGATGGGGGCAATTTGCAATGCGCCATCTTTCGCTACGGCGGGAGCCGCCAGCAGCAAGAGCGCGAGGAACCGGACCATGTGACTAATGCGCGGCAGTATCGCGCTGTGTGATGACGGGCGGCTTGGCGCCGGGCGGAATCGGAGCCAGCATGTCTTCCTTGCGCTTGATCAGCGTGGATGTGTTGTAGCTGGCCACTTCGAAGCCGTGCCCATGCGTGATGGCATCGGTCGGGCACGCCTCCACGCAATAACCGCAGAAGATGCAGCGGTTGTAGTCGATGTTGTAGACCTTCGCGTAACGCTCGCCGCCGCTGATGCGGACCTGGTCTGTGTTTTCGGCCGCTTCGATATAGATGCAGTTGGAAGGGCACGCCGCGGCGCACAGGAAACAAGCCACGCACTTTTCCAGCCCGTTTTCATCGCGCTGCAGCACGTGCACGCCGCGGAAGCGCTCTTCGAACTTGGGCGGTTCGTCCGGATAGTTTTCCGTTACGGTCGGAGACAGCATCTCGCGGAAGGTGACGCCCATGCCTTTAGCAATCGACGCAGCAGTGCCAAAGACGTCTTCGATGGGGTTTGCCATTCTTTTCTATCGTAGCGTGTGCGCAACTCCCGCCGGGAGCGCTAGTTTTTAGACCCTCAGCCATATTTCGAAGCGGGCACCTTTTCCTCGGACTGGAAAACCTCGATGCCGCTTTGCAGGCCCCACTCGCGAATCAGGTCGCGATTGAACCCGGTCTGGGCGGCCTGCACGACTCCATCGCTACCTACCATAAACATCGACGGCACCGACCGGAGCTGGTACGCGTTACTCGCGGGATATTCGGGAATCGGATCGAGCAGGGTGGGCACGGTGATGTTGTGTTCCGCGAACAGGGCTCTGGTCCTGCTCGCATCATCTTGCGAAATCAGGAACATTTGAAACGGCTTGTTGCCCGCGTGATTCAGCCGCTCAAGAAAGGGCAGCGTGAACTGGCAAGTAGGGCAAGAAATTTTGAAGAACACCAGAAGCACAGGGGATTGCGCAAGCGCTTCGCTGAGCGATTTCTGGCCGCCGCCAAGCTGAGGAATCTGGAAATCCGGGGCCTTCTGGCCAGGGCCGATCATATTTCGAGTCTAACGCCCGCCGTGCTAGCTTAGGGGGAACCGGCGGCCAGCGAGTAGTCCGTTGTTCTGTTTCGCTCAATCGTACGCATCCCCGGCCACACCCGCGACATCCAAGGTGTTCAGGGCGCCATGTTTAGAGCCATCCGGGAACAAATAGATACGATCTTCGAACGCGATCCGGCGGCTCGCAGCACGATCGAAATCATCTTCTGCTACCCGGGTTTTCACGCCGTGTTGTTCCACCGGCTCGCCCACAGTCTTTTTCTGGCCAACGTTCCTTTTTTCCCTCGCCTGATCTCTGCTTATTCCCGTTTTGTGACCGGCATCGAGATCCATCCCGGCGCCAAGATCGGGCGGCGATTCTTCATTGACCACGGTATGGGTGTGGTGATTGGCGAGACGGCGGAAGTCGGAGACGATGTCCTGCTCTACCAAAACGTTACGCTTGGGCGGAACGGGGCGCGATAAAGGCAAGCGACATCCCACGCTGGGCAACAATATCGTGGTCGGCGCGGGGGCGAAAGTGCTCGGGAACATCACCGTCGGCGATAACGTGCGCGTCGGTTCGGGTTCTGTCGTGCTCTCTCCGGTGCCGCCGAACAGCACGGTGGTTGGTATCCCCGGGCGCGTGGTGGCGAGCAAAGCGGATCGCCCCACCGCGCAGGATGCCAAGTTGCCCGATCCCGAAGGCCAGGACATTCAGAACCTGCAGCGGCGCGTTGGCCAGTTGGAGCAACTCGTGAGGGATTTGGCGACGAAACTCGAGACCGAAACCTCCGCGCGGCGATGAGGCTGCTGCCTGCGCTGCGCCGTGACCTGGATGTGATGCCGTCGCCCGTGGCCGACCGGCCGGGCCTGGTTATCCGCGATTCGTTCGGCTATTCGGATGGCGCGATCATCGTTCCTCCGCTGCTTGCGAAATGTCTGAGTTGCTTCGACGGAAAGCACACGGACGGAGACCTGCGGCATCTTCTGGTCAGACTAACGGGCGAGTTGGAAGTCACTCCCGTGATGACCAGCCTGATCGAAGCGCTCAGCAGCAATGCGTTTCTCGAAGATGAAGTGTTCCTGGCCTGCCGGGAAGCAAAGCACCGCGAGTTCGCCGAAGCCATCGTGCGCCAGCCCGTGCATGCCGGTTCGTCTTATCCCGAAGAGATTGAGCCGCTAACCGCCACGATGCGGCGCTATCTGGGTGACCAACCGGGCGAAACGCCAGGCACTACATCGTTTGCCATCGCAGCGCCGCACGTGAGTCCGGAGGGCGGCTGGCAATCGTACCGCGCGGCTTATCGAGAACTGAACCAGGCCGATGGTGATTGCACTTTCGTTGTGTTGGGTACCTCGCACTATGGTCAGAGCAACCGGTTCGGGCTGACGCGAAAGCCTTACAACACTCCGCTCGGCACGACGCGGACGCACGAGCGCATCGTCAATGAACTCGCCCACAACGAAGCGGTCTGCATGGAAGATTATTGCCACGCGGTAGAGCACTCGATCGAGTTTCAAGTGCTGTTTCTGCAATGGCTTTACGGGCCCGAGGTACAGGTGGTCCCCATTTTATGCGGGCCGTTCTTCCCGAGTCTGTTGAGCGGAGGTCTGCCGGAAGATGACGATCACGTACGCACCTTCTTCCATTCGCTCGGAGAAATTGCGGCGCGCGAAGGCAACCATCTGCGCTGGGTGATGGGTGTGGATATGGCGCATCAGGGGCGGCGCTATGGAGACCGCATCCCCGCAATCGCGCACACAGACACGATGTGTGAGGTGACTGCACGCGACCATCAGCGCATCGAGCGCATGCTGGCCGGCGATGCCCAGGGGTTCTGGACCCTGGTGCGGGAAAACCAGGACGACTTGCGCTGGTGCGGATCCGCGCCCATTTACACATTCATGAAAGCGGTGCCTGAAGCCCGCGGCACGCTGCACCATTACGAGCAATGGAATATAGACGACGCGAGTGTCGTCAGCTTCGCCGGTATCTCATTCGCACGGTAGCGGTCTTTTAAGTAAGAAAGTCGCCGGGGCAAACACACATCCATTTGGATGTATCGGCCGCTTCTTTGTTTTGTTCTCGCGCTTGCCTCAGGTGCGCTCCCGGTCAGCGGGAGCATTCTGCTCAACCCATTTGTCTCGAACTCCGGATTCGACAGCCCCACGGTTCCCGCCGGGTCGCAATGCTGCGCAACTCCGAACGGTTGGATCGCCAGCGGGTCTGGCCCGGCCGGCACTGCCGGAAGTTGTACAGCCAACGAACACTCCGTCGTCCGGGATCCATTCACTCTCCGGTCTGGACGTCGCTTTCATCGGCCAGTCCGCCAATGCGAACAAGACCGCATCGTGGGAAGAACTGACGCAAACAATTTCCGGGTTAACCACTCAGGCCGGAACCGCGTACGAATTCAACTACTATGTGGCGCGCCGCAGCGATATTCCGGGCGCTAAGTTCGCCATCGAGATTCTTTCGGATGCCAGCCCATCGATCTACCCGAACTACTTCGCGATCACCACAGGGGATTCGTCGAGTTGGACGCCTGGTGTGTGGCACGCCGTGAGCGTTCGCTTCGTGGCGCCTACCAGCGGCGAGCACCTGTCTGTAGAACTGATCAACCAGGGCCCGAACACTTCGGCTGCGGGTTATGTGCCGGGCCAGATCTCAGAAGTCGTTTTTGACGTTGCCCCGGAACCTTCTACCTTTCTGATGTTCGGCGCTGCGTCATTTTTCCTTGTCCTCGCTGCGACGAGGCACCGAACGACAGCTCCGCGCCAGTAACTCGCCACATACTTCGTATCAAACGTGACAGGCCGCGTTGCAAAAGTACGAATCACGTGATACGTACATAAGGTTCACAAACAAGGCAAACGGAATTAAGCATATGACCTCCACACTGCGAGTTATCAACTCGTCTTGCAATGCCACCTACAGTCGAGTAAGACATACATCGCACGCTTTATTCATTCTTGCGCTCGTCTTCGCCCAACCACTGGCAGCCCAGGTAGCATCGCAGGCGATTCGCACCGGATTTACTTTGAATGCCGGCACGCAGCAAAGAGCAGATGATATCTACTCCGGTCCTATCCCGATCGGCTTTACAATCAACTTCTTTGGCAACTCATTTTCGAGCTTATATGTCGGTACTAACGGCTATGTCACGTTTCAAAATGGCCAGACTGGCTTCACTCCCGCGAATCTGAACTCTTACAACGAGCCAATCCTCGCGGCATTCTATGGGGATGTTGACACTCGAAACTCACAATCGGGGCTAATCACCTGGGGACAGGGAATGGTGAATGGGCGGCAAGCATTCGCGGTGACCTGGAACAACGTCGGCTACTACTCCGTTGCGGCGAACCGCTTAAACACTTTCCAGATTGTGATCATCGACCGCAGCGATCGCGCGCCGAACGATTTCGATTTCGAATTCAACTACGGGCAGATCCAGTGGGAAGCAGGTGACGTCAACGGCGGTGTATCGGGTCTATGCGGTCAGGGTTGCGAGCCGCCCAGCGTGGGGTACTCCAACGGTTTATCGGGAGCTCAGAACAACTCCTATGAGTACCCCGGTTCTCACATTCCGGGCGCCTTCCTCGATTCGAATGCGCAGACAGGTCTGGTTCATCAGCAGTCAGGTATGGGAAGTGTTCCCGGCCGGCTTGCTTTTGCAGTCACCAACGGCTCGACCATCACGGGCGGCCCGGGGCCGACTGGGCCGCCCTCCGGCGGAACGGGCGTTCCACTTTCGGTTTCGCCGGTTATTCTGCCGCCAGCCACAGCCGGCGCAGCGTACTCCACCACCGTTACTGCCTCTGGCGGCACGGGTCCGTACACGTATTCCAGCCACGGAAATGTCGGGATTACGGTTCAGCCAAACGGCACCGTCTCCGGAACTGTTCCGGCAGGAACCCCCGCCCAGGGCTATCCCTTGGACATATCCGTGATGGACGCGGTGGGGAACGCGTTAACCATGGTCGTGACGCTTCCGGTTAACGCTGTGCTCCAGCTCAGCTCGACGTCGCTGGCGCCATTGATGGAAGGTCTCCCTTATTTGACCGCGTTGAGCGTGAGTGGCGGATCAGGCCCGTATACGTTTTCGGCCTCAGGTTTGCCGTCATACCTAACGCTGAGTTCGTCCGGTGCGTTGACCGGCACTGCGCCGGTAATGTCCGCCGGTAGCGTTCCGTTCCAGATCACTGTGACGGATGCGAACGGCACATCGATTACCCAGAACGTTACGTTGCAAATCGTTCCTCCTGCGGTCCTGCTCACAACGACTTCGCTTCCGAATGCTACGGAACAGAAGCCTTTCTCGGCGATGCTGCAAGCAGCCGCTGGCACGGGGCCGTTCACATTCAGCGCCGTTCAACTCCCGTCATGGCTGACTTTGAGTCCAGCCGGTCTGCTGTCCGGAACCCCGCCGGTGGGAACCGCGGGCGGTTATAACCTTGCGTTCAACGTGCAGGACAGTCGCGGATCGATGCAGAACCAAGTCGTGCCACTCACGGTTCTGGCGGCGAACAATCGCCTGACCATCGTATCGGCCTCTCCTTTGGCGAGTACGGTCGCGGGAGCGCCCTACTCGTTGGCGCTGATGGCGCATGGCGGCAGCGGCACCTATCAATTCAGCGGAAGCGGATTGCCCCCGGGATTAAGCATCACTTCCGCCGGTCAGCTGGTAGGAACACCGACGCTGCCGGGTGATTACTTCATCACTGCGCGCGCCACCGATCAGAACAACCAGACCGCGTTTTCTTCTTTGGAACTGGTAGTCACTCCGGCTCCGGTCGCGATCAACACGCCGGCGCCGATAGCCGGTGGGCAGGTGGATCAGTTCTATTCAGAACAACTGGATGCCAGCGGTGGGACAGGCCAGACCGCATGGTCCGTCTCGGGCGGTTCACTGCCGCCAGGCCTCATGCTCGCGAAGAACGGCGTCCTGAGCGGCACGCCGACAGCCAGCGGCTCTTACATGTTCACGGCCCAGGTATCGGATGCCAACGGTAGTACGAACACTCGTGCTTTTCAGGTCAACATCGTCAGCCCGGGCTCGTATTTCCTGCTCTCGCAAGGCAGCCTGTTGTTCAACGCCAATGCGAATGGCCGCGCGCCGGCACCGCAGAACATCGCTGCAATCACAACCGGAACGCAGCCCCCGAACTTCACAGTTACGGCGCACGCTTCATGGCTCTCCGTGACGCCGACGGCGGGCACGGCACCGGCAAAGATCACCGTATCGGTAGACCAGACCGGTCTTATGCCCGGCACTTACACCGATTTCGTGACGGTATCTTCGTCCGGCCTGAACGAGCAGGTCCCCGTAACGCTCGTCGTCTCGCAAGGCAGCGGGTCGCTATTCAGCGACACCGCGGCATTCAATTTGACGGGCGATGGTTCCTCGCCTATTCAACAAACGCTGGTCATCACGAACCCGGGCGGTACGGCAGTCGATTTCACCGCCAGTGCCGATCAGCCTTACGTCACATTCGGGCAGAAGACATTCACGGCCGGCCCGAATTCGACGGTGCTGGTTCCTGTCGCCATCAACGCGAACGCGCTTATGTCCGGCAGCTATGGCGCAACAATCCATCTGGACTCAAGTTCATCCGCGATTGCTATCCCTGTCTCGCTGCTACTCTCTTCGCAGCCGCAACTGATACTCGACCGGCAAGGCGTGTTACTCGAATCGCGCTCAGGCAACGGCGTTGCGGGTCCGCCACTTCGCACCTTCAACGTGCTGACTACTTCCTCGACGCCGCTGAACTACACGGTGACTCAAATCGGGGGCAACGGATTTATCTCGCTGGTGACTACGTCGGGCACGACCTCCGCGAACTCGCCGGGCCAGATTTCGTTCTCAACCAACACGACGTTCGTGAGCCCTGGCGCTTACTACGCGCGTTTTGAGATCACCTCCGCCGGCGCGGTGAACTCCCCGCAAGAGTTCGTCGTGATTGTTAACGTCAAACCGGCGGGATCAGCACCGCCCGTTCCCGAACCGATGCCAGCTGGACTTACGTTCGTAGCCAACGGCGGCTCTGCGCAATCGCAGACTGTACCCGTCTACACAAGCTCCGATCAGCCGGTCGCATACACAACCTCGGTGACAACGCTGAGCGGCGGCAACTGGCTTTCCGTCGACAGCACCTCCGGTACGTTGTCCACCACATCACCGGCGATGCTTTCCGTCAGCGCGGACGCGTCCCATCTCAGCCCCGGCGTTTACCGCGGCGGCGTCAACATCGCGATTCAGAACATCGCGGTGCGCCAGTTGAACATCACGCTCATCGTTCCGCCCAGCAATTCCGCATCGGGCAGTATCCGCATTCACACCCAGGCGGCTGGCTGTCTGGCGTCGAAGTTGGTGCTGACGCAGACCGGCCTGCCCGGCAATTTCGCGACGCCCGCATCCTGGCCGCGCTCCGTTGCCGTGCGCCTGAACAATGATTGCGGCGATATCGTCACCAACGGCCAGGTCGTCGCGGAGTTCTCAAACGGCGACGCTCCGCAAATCCTTCACTTAACCGACGCGGCGAACGGAATCTATGCGCAGGACTGGGTGCCGGTGCATCCGCTTTCGCAAATCACCGTCACGACTCGCGCGACTGCGGCTGGGCTCGCCACGGCGACCGATCAGGTGACTGGATCCGTAACGCCCAACTCGGCTCCGACGCTCGCGATGAACGGCACGCTGAACAACTTGAATCCACAACTCGGTGGACCACTGGCGCCGGGCACTATCGTTCAAATCTTCGGCACCAACCTGTCGGGTTCGGCGACTTCCGCAACGGCGCTGCCGTTAAGCGGCACGTTGAACAACACGTCGGTCCTGGTCGAAGGCAAACCGATTCCGCTGTACTTCGTCAGCCCGAATCAGATCAATGCGCTGTTGCCGGCAACGCTCGTTCCGGGACGGCAGTATCAATTGCTGGTGGATGCGAACGGCGCACTGACGGAGCCGCAGCCGTTCAACACGCAACCGGTAACGCCGGGGGTGGCGCGCTTCAGCACCGGACAAGTGATCGCGCAGCATAGCGATTTCTCATTGGTAACGCCGCAGTCGCCGGCAAAACCTGGTGAGTATCTGGTGATCTATCTCGCCGGACTTGGAGCAACTTCGCAGGCCGTTTCGGATGGCTTCGCATCACCGGCATCACCGCTGGCGAGCGCGAACACGCCGGCAATGGTGACAGTGAATGGCGAAGCAGCCAAAGTCCTGTTCTCGGGATTGACGCCGGGGCTGGCCGGACTGTACCAGGTCAACTTCCAGGTGCCCACGGACGCCCCGACCGGTTCGCTGCAAGTGGTGATCAGCCAGGGTTCCGTACTGGCCAACGATAGCGTGCTGGTGGTTGCGCCTTAGCGCGCCAGCAGCACGATTGCCTGCGCTTCCGCCGAGCGGCCTTCGCCCACCGGGCCAACGCTCTCGGCGGTTTTGAACTTGACGGAAACCTGGCTCGCGTCAACGCCCATTGCGGCTGCGACGGACTCGCGCATACGCGCGCGGTAATCTTTCAGCTTCGGCTTCTGCAGTATCACCGTGCTATCGACGTTCACCACGCGATAGCCTTGCTCGGCCGCTAAGCGCATGGCGTGTTGTAGAAACTGAACGCTGCCTGCGCCTTTCCAGCGCGGATCGGTGTCGGGGAAGTGCATGCCGATGTCACCCAGCGCGGCGGCGCCAAGCACGGCGTCTGTAATTGCATGCAGCAGAATGTCCGCGTCCGAATGGCCGTCAAGTCCGAACTCACATTCGACTGTGACGCCGCCAAGGATCATGGGCCGGCCCGGCGCGATGCGATGCGAATCCCAGCCGAGCCCGGAGCGATATTCGCTCAAGCCTTCGTCGTCTCCTGCTCAAGAAAAAGGCGCGCAAGATCCATATCGCCCGGGCGCGTGATCTTGATGTTGCGATCACTGCCCAGCACGACAACTACCTCGTGCTTCTCGAGCCGTTCGACCAGGCTCGATTCATCGGTGCCGCTAAAGCCATCGCGGCGAGCCGCATCGAATGCCTCGCGCAGGATCTCGTAGCGAAACACCTGCGGCGTTTGCGCCAGCACCAGGCGTTCGCGCGAAATGGTGCCGCGCACTTTCGCGCCTGTAGCCTGCGCACCGCTCACTTGTTTGACCGTGTCGACCGGCACAATGCCCACAATGGCAGCACCATGCGCCGCGGCTTCTTCCACTACTTTGCCGATCGTTTCTATTTCAACGAAGGGCCGCACTGCATCATGCACGGCAACCAGAGGAGTGGACGGATCGAGCGCGGCGAACGCATTCTCGACGGACTCCTGCCGGCTAGCCCCGCCTTCAACAGCGCGAACACTGATGTTGGTTCCACTCTCCGCCGCGAGCTGGCGCAAGAGTTCTCCCACCCACTCCAGCTCTTCCGCACGCACCGCGACGATCACTTCACTCACGTGCGGCGATGCGAGAAATTTGCGGATGGTGTGCGCCAGAATCGGCGACCCATCGAGCAACATGAATTGTTTGCGGCTGGTGCCTGTTGTTTCAGCGGAGCCCCGGCCCATGCGGGTACCGAGACCCGCGGCGGGCAAAATCACTGCAGCTTGCATTCGAACGTTTAGCCTTCTCCCGCGGCTTGTTCGCGCCGGGCCGGCCGTTGTGGTTCAGGTTGTACTGCGTGGGCCCGGTCGTCGAACTTTCCAAAAATCATCTTACCCGCTGTGGTCTGCAACACACTGGTCACACTCACCTCGATCGTTTTCGAGATCATGCGCTTCGCGTTGTCGACCACCACCATTGTGCCGTCATCCAGGTAGGCAATGCCCTGATTGAACTCTTTGCCTTCCTTAAGAATGAAGACGCGCATCACTTCACCCGGAAGTACGATCGGCTTCAGAGAATTAGCGAGCTCGTTGATGTTCAACACCTGCACGCCGCGCACCTGCGCCACTTTGTTCAGATTGAAATCGTTGGTGACGATCTTGGCGTCGTAAAGCTTCGCGAGTTCGATCAGCTTCATGTCGACTTCGCGCACCGCCGGGAAGTCGTCTTCAACGATCTGCACTTGAAGATTGGTCATCTTCTGGATCTTCTGCAGCACATCCAGACCGCGCCGGCCGCGGTTGCGCTTCATCGAATCCGCCGAGTCCGCAACAAGCTGCAGCTCGCGCAAGACGAACTGCGGAATCACCAGCAACCCATCGAGAAAGCCGGTGTCGGCAATGTCTGCGATGCGTCCGTCGATAATCACGCTGGTATCGAGAATCTTGCTCGCCTTCTTCGCGTGCACTTCACCGCCGAACAAACCACCCAAGGCGCCGAGATTGAGCAGTTCGCCTTTACGCGCACCGAGGGTGATGCCGATATACGTGGTCCACAACAATAGTGCGACTTGCAGGAAATGCAATGTGGCGGATTGATTGGAGTTGACGCTCGCCAGGGCGGCGGATGTCACAAACGCCAGAACAGCTCCGGAGAGCGCGCCGACACTAGCGCCAATCAGACGACGCAGCGAAAACCGCTCCAGCCGGTTGCCCGCCAACACCACGAGACCGCCGAGCGCAAGACCGGCTACGCACGAGACGTAAGCGTTCCAGCCGAAAGGACGAAAATAAGATGCGCTGGCAGCAATGACAGCGATAAACCCAATACGAAAAAGGACCAGATCTAACACGAAGCTCCCTGGCTCTCCTCTGTGGCGTCTGACTGTGTGGAGGCGCTAAATAGAAAGGCCGATCGAGAATTGTAGCATTTCGCTTTCACGCTTGTTACCGTGCGCATTACGGGTGCTGTACTGTTTCGCGCGTTTTGAATCGCCTTCAATTGAAAGCCTTCTCGCTCTACCCTGCTACGATGCTTGGCGATGCGCATCGGAATCGACGCGGGCGGAACATTTACCGACTTCGTGGTGGACGATGGCGCAGGTCCTCTGCGCTTCTTCAAGCTGCGATCGAATCCGGCAGACCCGGCGGCGGTGATTCAGGCCGGAATCGAGCAAGCTGCGCGCGAAGCGTTGAACGTCGAAATCGTGCACGGTTCGACCGTTGCGACGAACGCGCTGCTGGAACACAAAGGTGCGCGCACGGCATTTGTCACAACCAGCGGCTTTGAAGACTTGTTGCGCATTGGCCGTCAGAATCGCCCCAGGCTTTACGACCTGATGCCGGGGCCCGCGCCGTTGCTGGTGCCCATCGAGTTGCAATTCGGTGTGAACGAGCGTGTGCTTGCCGATGGCTCCGTGCATGTCGCGCTACAGGAAGACACGATTCACCAGCTTGCGGGGCAGCTACTCGACAGGGACGTACGCTCCGTCGCCATCTGTCTGCTTCACTCTTATGCGAACCCTCTGCATGAAGCGCGGCTCGCGGCGGTGCTCGGCCAGCAATTCTACGCATCGGCCTCGCACCAGATCACGCCGGAGTTCCGCGAGTATGAACGCGCTTCGACAACGGTAATCAATGCGTATGTCGGGCCGCTGATGCAGACGTACCTCGAGAAACTGGCGCGCACCTGTCCATTTCCACTCTCCGTGATGCAGTCGAACGGAGCCTTTCTGACGGCGCATGAAGCAGGCCAGCACGCAGTGCGCACGATTCTCTCCGGACCAGCTGGCGGCATTGTGGGCGCTGCTGCGATTGCGGAAGAGTGCGGCTTCGACCAGGTGCTCACGCTCGACATGGGCGGCACGTCGTCCGACGTGAGCCTGGTGCGCCGCGAACGAAAGTTCACCACCGAAGGCAGTGCAGGCGGCTGGCCGGT
Source organism: Bryobacterales bacterium (assembly GCA_963792655.1). Lineage (GTDB taxonomy): Bacteria > Acidobacteriota > Terriglobia > Bryobacterales > Bryobacteraceae > DOZZ01. The sequence goes on along the minus strand of CAWBWU010000001.1, from coordinate 394,455 downwards.
GCGCATTCCGATGCTGGATATCCATACAGTGGGGGCCGGGGGCGGCTCGATTGCGCGCATCGATAGCGGGGGCGCGTTGCGCGTAGGTCCGGAGAGCGCGGGCGCTGAGCCGGGACCCGCCTGCTACGGACGCGGCGAGTTGCCGACCATTACTGATGCGCATGTGGTGCTGGGAAGGATCAACGCGTCGCAGTTTCCAAGCGGGAGCGTCACCATTGATGAGGAGCGCGCGAAGGACGCCGTCGCATCGCTCGCGCGTGAACTGCATTGCAGTGTTGCGAAAGCTGCTGAAGGCATCATCCGCGTTGGCAATGCGAACATGGAACGCGCCATTCGCGTGGTTTCCGTAGAGCGCGGCGAAGACGCGCGCGAGTTTCCTCTGCTTGCATTTGGCGGATGCGGGGGGCTGCACGCATGCGACATCGCCGAAGCGCTCGGCATGCGCACCGTGATTCTGCCTGCGCTTGCCGGCGCATTGTCAGCGCTCGGAATGTTACTGGCGCATCGCGCGCGCGACTACTCCGCGAGCGTGCTGAACCAGGAGGCGGAGCCGCACTTTGCCTCGCTTGCAGCACGCGCCACAGCCGACGTGCCGGGCGGCACGCAAACGCGCTTCGCCGACCTGCGCTACCGCGGGCAGAGTTATGAGATCACCGTGCCGTGGGACGACGCCGAACAGCGCTTTCACGATGAGCACCAACGAATCTATGGATTCAGTTCCCGCGAGCGCGCAGTGGAAGTAGTGACCGTGCGGCTCCGGACAGAGATCAAGACTCCGCAGCGAAGCCGCGGCGTTGCTGACGCGCCAGGCGCCGGCGAACTACAACTGCGCCGCATGCGCGTGGGAGGCCGGTGGCAAGAAGTGCCTGTATATCAACGCGACTCCATGCCATTGCAATGTGAAGGTCCGGCACTGATCCTCGATTACGGCGCGACGTTGCTTGTGAACCGCGGTTGGTCGAGCGAACGGCTTGCGTCAGGTCACATCATCCTGCGGCGCGAAGCCGCTTCGGCATGAAACGCGCTGTAAGCCGCTTTCGTCTATCTAAGTGTGTAATCAGAATGTCACCCGCTCGAATGGGAATTTGTAGATTCTGACATTTTCCACGGTTATACTCGGGGAGGATGGTAGCTTGCCGCCGGCATCCGGCGCGTTCTTCTTTCCGGCTTCGCTGCGGCTCCCCTGCCCGCTTCTGCGGATTATTGCTTTCTCCCTTTTGTTCCCAGACCCAATCGACAACGGAGGTAACGCGCTTATTCCATGAGAGCCAGTGTGCAACTCAATCGAGGTATCGAGAGCCTTTACGGCACCCGCGACGAAAATATCCGGCTCCTCGAGACCGGTCTTCAGATCAAAACGCATATCTTCGATAGCGCACTGGAGCTCGAAGGCGAGCCCGATTCCGTGCATCGCGCGGAGGTCATCCTCGACGATTACGTCAGCCTGGTCACTGAAGGAGTCATCTTCAAAAACGGTGACCTCAATAGTTACCTGCGCGTGGTTCTCTCGGATCCGCAGGTGTCGCTGCGCTCCCTGGTGAATAGCGCGAAGAAGCGCAATTGCGGCAATAAAGACCTGGTGCCGAAATCGCTGAACCAGTTGCTCTATCTCGAAGCCATCGAGCGCAATGACATGGTGTTCGGCATCGGACCGGCGGGCACGGGCAAAACATATCTCGCGGTCGGCATGGCGGTTGCCGCGCTGCTGGCAAACAAAGTAAACCGCATCATTCTGACGCGCCCCGCAGTGGAAGCTGGCGAACGCCTCGGCTTCCTGCCCGGTTCGCTGCAGGAGAAAATCGATCCCTATCTGCGCCCGTTGTACGACGCGCTGTTCGAAATGCTCGGGCCCGAGAAAGTCGAAAAATTCACGCGCGAGGGCAAGATCGAAGTCGCACCGATCGCCTTTATGCGCGGACGCACGCTCAACGGGAGCTTCGTGATTCTCGATGAAGCGCAAAACACCACCTTCGAGCAGCTCAAAATGGTGCTGACGCGTCTGGGGTTCGGCTCGCGCATGGTGATCAATGGCGACCCCACGCAGACCGATCTGCCGAGCGGCCGCCGCGGTGGCCTGAGCGATGCGCGCGAAGTGCTTTTCGGTATCGAAGGCATCAGCTTCGTCAACTTCTCCGACGCCGATGTGGTTCGCCACAACCTGGTGCAGAGAATCGTCAAGGCCTACGAGCGTTACAATGAGAGCCTGAGCCGTCAACTGTCCCTTACCCTTGCGGAACCCATGCCCGAGCCGGCAATACCCAACGGAGTAATCACATCGACGGCGGCTACGCAGTTGAGCGCCTGAGCGGCGCCCATGCATGTCTTCGTCTGATCCACTGATTACTTTTATTCGTACCCCTTCAGAAGTGGATCGAGAACGGCTGGAAGCGTTCGCGCGCAAGCTGGTGAGCCGCGTGACCGGCGGCCGGCCGTTCGCATGCCGCATCACTGGTGATGCCGAACTGCGCCGCCTGAACAACTCCTACCTGGGACACGATTACGCGACCGATGTCCTCTCCTTCCCCGCAGGCCAGGATGATTTCGCCGGCGACCTTGCCATCTCGCGGCAGCGCGCCGAAGCACAAGCGCGCGAGTTCGGCCACGACGTACATCAAGAACTCGAAATACTGATGCTGCACGGTGTGCTGCATTTGATCGGTCTTGATCATGATGCGGACAACGGTCATATGCAGCGCACCGAAGCGCGCTGGCGCAAGACGTTCGGGCTACCGGCGGGATTGATCGAGAGATCGCACGCATGACAGCGTTGTTCGTACTGTTGGCATTGCTGCTGACGATTTCAATGCTGGTGGTGACCGTGGTTCAGATGCTCTACCTCGAAAGCCAGCGGCTGCGCGTCCGCGATGTGCCTTCGATGCAGTTCTTCAAGTCCACGCTTTCGCAACAGCTCAGTCTCGAGATTGAAGACGGTGCGCTCGCCTGGTCCGTCATCAAACACACCATGCTGTTGGGCTCCGGAATGTGTGTGCTGGCCGCGATTGCGTACGGCAGCGAGTTTACCGCCGGCGCTCTGTTGCAAGCGTTTGCGATGTCGTGGCTGGCCATGATGATTGCGGCCTATCTGCTGCCCCAGTTGATGTACCGCCGCTCGCAATGCAGTTGGATTGTGCCGCTGGTGCCGGTGCTGCGGGTCATGGCGGCGCTGGCCCGGCCCGCGATTGCCGTCATCAAGTTCCTGCAGTCGCTGCTGGAAATCGCGCAGGAGCCGGCGAAGCAGGAAGAAGCCAACACGCCTGCTGAAAATATCGACGTGCTCATCTCGGCCGGTGCGGAAGAGGGCCTGGTTGAAGAAGAAGATCGCAAGCTGATCCAATCGGTGGTCGAGTTCGGCGACAAGATCGTTCGCGAAATCATGACGCCGCGGCCGAACATTGTCGCCATCAGCGCCGAAGCAACGCTCGAACAGTTGCGCCAGCTCGTCATCAACGAGCAATACTCCCGCATCCCGCTGTACGAGAACACCATCGATCAGATTATCGGCTTCGTTCACGTGCGCGACATGTTTGAGCTCGAAGAAGAAGAGCGCGCCGTGAAATCGACGCGCGACATCATGCGCCCCGTGCGCTTCGTTCCGGAGACAAAGCCCGCCAGCGATCTCATGCGCGAGATGCAGCAGGATGGCACGCACATGGTGATTGTGGTCGATGAGTATGGCAACACGGCCGGCCTCGCGACCATGGAAGACCTGGTGGAAGTAATCCTCGGCGAAATTCGCGACGAGCATGAACCAGACTCCGACGTGCAGGAAGATGGCAACGGCGGTTACATTGTTTCGGGCAGCTTCGACGTGGGGCGACTAGAAGACATCGTCGACTTCAAGGCCTCCGAAGACATCGAGTCGACAACCATCGGCGGTCTGCTTACTGAGTGGTTAGGTTATGTCCCCCAACCGGGCCAGGTAATCGAGCGCGACGGAATTCGCGTAGAAGTTCTGGCCAGCGATGAGATGCGCGTCGAGCAAGTGCGCCTGCGGCGTTCCGAACCCGCCGAACTGAGCGAGAAAGTGGAAGCATGAGTTTTCGATCCGGATTCGTCAGCATTCTGGGGCGGCCCAATGCCGGCAAATCGACTTTGATGAATCAGATGATTGGTACGAAGGTGGCCATCGTCGCCGATAAGCCGCAGACCACGCGCACTGCAATTCAGGGCGTGTGGACCGGTGAGAACGCGCAGATTGTCTTCCTCGACACGCCGGGCATTCACAAAGCCGAGTCTGCGATTCATCGCCGCATGATGGAGAGCGTTCGCTCTTCGTTGTCTGAACGCGACCTGCTGCTGTACGTCATCGACGCGACTGCGGGTCCGAGCGAAGCAGACGGCCAGGCGGTCAGCATGTTGCGCCACACGGACACGCCGGTCATCGCCGTCATTAACAAGACGGACGTACTGCCGCGCAGCGAAGACATGCTGCCGGTGATCGAGCGCTACCGCGCGCTGCACAACTTCGCCGACTTTCTGCCCATCTCCGCACTGCGCGGCGATCAGGTGGAGAAGCTGCGCGACACCATCATCGAGCGGCTGCCCGAAGGACCGCGGTACTTTCCCGAAGACCACATCACCGACCAGCCCGCGCGCTTTTTGGCCGCAGAGCTTGTGCGGGAAAAGATACTGCGCGAGACCGAGCAGGAGGTGCCGCATTCGGTCGCGGTATTGATCGACAAGTGGGAAGAATCACAAGGTCTGATCAAGATCTACGCCACGATCATGGTGGAGCGCGATGGCCAGAAGGCGATCATCATCGGCTCTCGCGGCAGCATGATCAAGCGCATCGGGACGGCTGCACGTGAAGAGATGGAGAAGTTCTTCGACATCAAAATCTATCTGGACCTGCACGTGAAAGCGGAGCCCGGCTGGCGCGAAAAGCCGGTCTTTCTCAACACGCTCGACTGGCGTACAATGGCCGGGGATGATGAGCGTTAAACGGTTTGTTCACAGCGTGGTTCTTTCCGTTATGCTTGCAGCGCCGGTGATTGCAGAGAAGAAACCGGTTACCGACGATGCCATCGTGGATGCGGTCAAGCGCAAGCTCGCCACCGACGCAATCGTCAAAGGCGGGGCACTCGATATCGATTCGCACGAGGGTGTAGTCACGCTGAAGGGTAAAGTCGCCAGCCAGAAACAGAAAGACAAAGCAGAACACCTGACGCGCAAGATTTCCGGCGTGAAGAGCGTCGACAATCAAATCGTTGTTGGGCCCCGGTGATCAGGGGCGCGCTGGTCCTGCTGACCTGTTGCGCCGCAGCCGCCGCACAGGATTTCTCCAAGACCGCCATTGAAAAAGTAGTAGGCGGCTTCAAGTTTGCCGATGGACCAGTATGGTCTGCGCGCGACGCGGCGCTCTACTTCAGCGACACGCCCGAGAACCGTGTGTATCGCGTGACACCCGCGGCGGATCTGACGCATCAACCGCCGGCAGTGCTGTTTCGCGGTGATGCCGGTGGCCCGAAAGGCAATGCCGTCGATGCTCAGGGGCGTGTCTATACGTGCGAGGCACACACGCGGCGCATCGTTCGCACCACATCCAAGGCGGGTAAAGTTGACGTCGTCGCCGAGCAGTTCGAAGGCAAACGCTTCAATGCGCCGAACGATCTTGTGGTGCGAAAAGACGGCCACGTGTTCTTCACCGACCCGGCCTTTAGCAAGGAAGCCGACACGCGCGAGCTGAACTTCTACGGCGTGTTCCACGTGTCGCCGAAAGGCGAAGTCACTGTTGCCGCGAAGCCGAAGGGCAGGCCGAACGGCATCGCGCTCGCTCCTGATGGCAAGACGCTCTATGTCGCGAATTCGGATGCACACAGTGTGCTGGCCTACGATGTCGACAAGAACGGCGGGGCTGAGAACGAGCGGGTGCTGATTCCAAACATCGACGGCGTTCCCGACGGCTTGTGCACCGATGAGCGCGGCAATCTCTACGTTGCGGCACGCTGGCTCTACATCTTCGACGCGAGTGGCAAGCCGATGGCGCACTTCGAACTTTCGGAGAAGCCTTCGGGCTGCGCATTCGGCGACATCGACATGAAGACTCTGTTCGTGACAGCGCGAACATCGGTCTATCGCCTGCGCTTAACGGTTAAGGGCGGCGGTCCTAGGCGTGCCCGAGACAGCCGCCGCAGCCTCGCGTCGCTATCCGGTGCGGCCGGTGCTTGGCGTCAGTGCGGTTCTTTTCCGTGGGGACCGCGTGTTGATGGTGGAACGTGGCGGGGTGCCGTTGCAGGGCCAATGGTCGCTGCCCGGCGGCGGAGTAGAAACGGGCGAGACGCTCGATGCTGCTGTGCGGCGCGAGGTTCTGGAAGAAACGGGCTTAACGTTGCTCGACGTGAACTTCTTCGAGATCTTCGAACGCATCATGCGCGATGCAGAAGACCGCATCGAGTATCACTACGTCCTGATCACATCCCTCTGCCGCGCCGCGGGCGAAGCACACGCCGGTGATGATGTGAGCCGCACGGCGTGGGTGCGCAGAGATGAACTGTCCAACTACGTAATCACCGAAGGCACCGCGGCAATCATCGAACGTGCGTTCGACCGCCGCTAGCCGCCCGGCGTCGCACGCGGCTTGCACTTCTCTTCCAGTGCTTCGAGCGCCGTCTTCTCGATCACTGCGCGCGGCGCGGTCTCACCGGTGAAGATTTCGAACTGCCGCACTGCCTGTTCGAGAAACATCTCAAGCCCCGGCACCACGACACAATTCTGAGCGCGTGCACGCTTGAGCAGTTCGGTCTCGCGCGGGTTGTAGACCGTGTCGAAAACAATGCCGGCGGGCAGCTTACCTTCGAAGAAGGACTCGTTCACGTTCGGATACATCCCGAGCGGCGTGCAATGCACCAGGGCATCGTACGTTTTGTTCTGGACCTCTTCACGGCTCACCAGTTCACCGCCACACATGCGAGCAAGCACTCGTGCACGATCCAGGTTGCGTCCCACGATCGATACCTTCGCGCCGGCGTCGGTCAAAGCGAACGCAGCGCCGCGCGCCGCTCCTCCATTACCTGCGATCAGAACCGTTGAACCGGAGAGCCGCAGATGACGGGACAACGGAATCGTAATGCCCGCTGCATCCGTATTGGTTCCGCGCCATTTGCCCGCGCGGCGCCACACCGTGTTGACCGCACCGATGCGCCGCGCCAGAGGATCGATCACATCCAGATAGCGCATGACTTTCTGTTTATGCGGGATCGTGACGCTCAAACCGGAAAGTGGCAGTTGCTCGGCGAACTTGAAAAAATCGCGCAACTGCGGCGGCGGCACCAGAAACGGCAGGTAAACAGCGTCCAGCCGGCGCGCCTGAAACGCACGGTTGTGAACGGCAGGCGAAATCGACTGGCGCACCGGATCGGCGATCACGCCGAAGACTTTCGCCGCTTTCGTGAAGCGGTCGACGCGATAGAGATGCCGCAACTGGCGCGCGCTCACCTGACCCGCGGCAGTGGCATCTGCAGCGATGGGTGCCGCGTAAGTGAAGATGCCGCCGTACGCGGTCGAAAGAACGCGGCTGGGAAAGCCGAGCTCCCCCATGGCGAGCAGCACCAGCGGCGTTTTCGGGTGCGCTTTCCCCGCCAGCAGCACGCGCCCGGTATCGGACGTTTTGCGAGCAGTCGTGACGATCTTGTAAGCGTCGGCCGGAACGCGCGTCATGCGGTTCACGAGCGGATCGATGGGTGGAGTGGTTTCGTAGTTGTGATACGAGATCACAACAAATGTGCGGCCGCGAAACATGCCGAGACGGTCGTGCGCCACCTCAGCGGTTTCGATCTCGATATCGATCGCATGCGCGCCGCACTGCACTGCGAGATCCAGAATGCGTAACTGTTCATCGATGCTGCCGTTGAATCTGCCGTGATTGTGATGGCGGCGACACGTTGCAAGGATGGTGCACTCAGGATGGTGTTGCAGGAATTCTGTGATGACGCGAGTGCCATCGGACGGACGATCCAGATAGTCCAATCGGAACTCGAGAAAGGTCTCGCCGCCCTCAAATTCGCGCGCGGCATGCTCCTTCAGAGCCGCGGCATTCGGCAGACCCAAGGCCACACAGATTTTTGGGAGTGCTCGCAGTTGCCGCATACAGCCGTGCTTCAGTGTAGCGCGGGACCGTGCGATATCGGACTTTCAAAAAACGTCAATGACGGCGGCGAGCGGCGCTCGTGGATGGCACGGGATTTAAGCCAAGCGCGCGCAACTGAGACTTCGCGCTTTGTGCCACTTCACTGGACGGAAACTCATCCAGAACAGCCTGAAATTCCTTCGCTGCTTTGGTGCGCTGGCCGAGTTGGAACAACGCCTTGCCCTTGTAGTAATGCGCTTCGGCGGTCTTGCTATTGGTCGGGTATTTTTCGAGCACGCGATCGAAATCGATAATGGCGGCGTCGAACTTCTCCTGCGACATGCGGATGTAGCCGATGTAGAACTGGGCGTTCGGCGCGAGGTCCGTTTTGCCGTAGTACTTCAGATACTGGCGCAATTCATCGAGAGCCAGATCGGTTTTGCCGGAGCTGATGTCGCGCTTGGCATTGTCATAAAGCACGGTAGCCGGTACAGCCGGAGCACCGGCGGGAGTTGCCGCTCCCGCGTCGTCGGCGGGCGCGGGCTCCGTCGACTCGACCGGAGGTGCGGAAGACGTAGGCGGCGGACGCAGCGAACTCCTGGGTGATGACGCTCCGCCCACCGGAGGAGGCGGTTCGGCAGTGGTGGATTGCATCGCGCCAGCTTTCAACGCTGTGTTCACATCCGTGAGTTGCTGCTGCAAGCGGCCCATGCGAGCGGTGAGATCCGCAACCGATTCACGCACCGCTTGCATATCCTGCTGCATGCCATCGATCTTTGAGCCGAGTGCGACTACCGGTGCATTGCCCGCAGTACCGATGTCGCGCAAGCCCGAATTCACGCGATCGTTTAACACCGCGACCGAGTTGTTCGCCCGCGTTGACGCTTCGAGCGCCTGCTGCACAACACTTGCAACGCAGACATACGTTCGTCAAACGAGCGCTGCAGCGTGCGGACCTGCTCCCCAATCTGCGACACGTCGCGGCTCAGCTCGATCATGTCCTTGTTCGCAGCGGGGGCGATTTGCGGGAGGAGCAGAGCGAGGGGTAAAGCGAACTTGAAAAATCTCATTTCAATCATCAGGTTGACAGCGCGAAAGCCTGGTTGCAAGCTTTCGCGCTGTCGTTGTGTCTTCTATTGAGCCGCGGCGAAGTGAGCGCGGCGGTTCTTCTGGTAGCACTCCTCCGTCGCTTCGTTGCATTGCGGGCGCTCTTTGCCGTAGCTCACCGTCTTCAGCTTGTCGGCCGGCACGCCAAGTTGCACCAGGTAATCGCGAGTAGAGGAAGAGCGCTTGTCGGCCAGGCCGAGATTGTATTCGGCGGAACCACGCTCATCGCAATGCCCTTCAACAATGATGGTCGCGCTTGGATACTTCTGGAAGATCGCCTTCAACGCATTGGCATCATTGGCCAGCACGCCGCGGGCATCATCCCGAACGCCGAACTGATCGTAATCGAAATAGATGTCCTGCACCTGGCGCGACAGCATCTCTTCGATCGAGAGATTCGGCGTAGTGCTGGGCGGCGGCAATGCGGCGCTGGTCACCGTGACCGTTGCCGTTGCCGTCGTGGTCTGCCCCGTGGGACCGGTCGCGGTCAAAGTGTACGTCGTGCTTTGGCGCGGGCTCACCTGCTGCGTACCCGTCGACGATTGCTGTCCAATGCCCTGGTCGATGCTCACGGAGTTTGAGCCGGTCACGTTCCAGCGCAGCGTCGCGCTCTGGCCCGCCTGGATTGTCGAAGGCTCGACAGAAAACGCAAGGACAGACGGCCTTGCGGAGACAGGCGGCTCAGTGGTCCGGACCTGCCCGGACGTATCGGGTGGAGGCGGCGGAAGCGGTCGCACGTGCTTCTTGCAACCGGCGGTGAGTACCATCAACACTCCAAACGATATGGCGATCGAGCGCCTCGGCGTAAACATCCTTTATCTCCTCTTTCCTTGCTTACCTGTCACTTACCCCAAACCGGGAAACGATTTTCGCCTTGCGACGTGAGACGTTGCAGTTGTGTACCGTCGGCCAGCATGGTCCAGATTTGTGGTGAACCACTGCGGGTCGACATGAACACGATGTGTATCCCGTCGGGCGCAAAGTTTGGATTTTCGTTGCGACCAGCGCTGCTTGTGAGTTGCAGATACTGGCGCGACGCTACATCCATCATAAATACATTGAAGCCGCCGGTCGCATAACCGCGGGTCCACGAGAACAAAAGATGCTTACCGTCCGGATGCCAGCATGGGTTCGATGCTTCACCTTCGCCGCTGGTAAGCCGCTGCACATCGGTGCCATCGGTCGTCATCGAGTAAATCTGCTGCGGGCCCGACCGTCCCGAAACGAAGGCGATCTGATTAGCATTCCTGGGATTCACCTTCGGTTCGACTTCGATCGCCTTCACGTTGGAGACGCGATGCAAGTTGCTGCCATCGATATTCGCGGAGTAAATCTGCGCATAACCGCTCGCGGACGATGAGTAGAACAGCTTCGCGCCATCGGGCGTGAAGCTTGGCGTGGTGTTGAGCGATGCGTTCTGGTTATAGAAAGGAAGATAGCGGCCCGTCTCAGACGAGACCAGCACGATGCGCGGCGTGTTGCGCGCAAAGCTGCAGAACGCAAGCTTGGTGCCGTCCGGCGACACAGCAGGCATGATGTTGATGGAACGATTGAACGTCAGTTGGCGCTGGTTCGAACCGTCGAAATCCATCGACCATATTTCTTTGCTGCCCGAGCGCGTGCTCGTGAAATAGATTTTGCTGCCCTGCAGCGATGCGCCGCCGAAGGCCTTGATGATGTCGGCGGCGAATTCATGCGCCACCTTGCGTGCGCCATCGTCATCAAGAGTTCCAAAGTAGCGCTTGGTGCCGCCGAGCATGGATGCGCCTTGCAGATTCTGGCGCACATCGAACAAGTTGCCGTAGAGCGTGAGCGCGCCATTCTGATCGGCGGTGTAACCGAAAACCAGGTGCGAAGCAGATACCGGCGGGCCCGACCAATCGGCCAGCGCGAGCCCTTGACCGCTGGTGGGCTTGAAGTCTTCCGGCCGCTGCGGATTCTGCAACGGGTAGAGTGACTTCGGGATCATCTTGAACATGCCCGAGTTCTGCAGATCGCTGAAGAGCGTTCCGTTGAACGTGCTCATCACGCCCTGCGCCGCGCCTGCACCCCGAAAGTCGGTGACAGCGAGCGCCGGCTTCGCGCCTTCCTGATTGATGATGAGCGTCGAGTCCTGTGCCGCCAGGTGCAGCATCAGAAGCGGTGTTGCCGCGAGCGCCACCAGCGCCGGTACTATCAATTTCATCTTCATCGTCGTAATTGAAACCAGATTTCGATCTCCGCACTATTTTTGCGAAAGCCTGTGGGCAGCGGAGGCAACGGGTTCGCATCCAGCACCGCGCGCCGCGAGGACGTATCCAGCGTATAACTTCCACTCGCCTGTCCCAACTCAACCGCACGAACGCTGCCATCGCGCTCGATCACAAAGGTCACGATACTCTTGGCGTCAGGCCGCGCAGTGACATCGGCGGTGTTCCATTTCGACGCAATGATGTCCCGAATGCGCTGCGCATACCAGCCAAACTCATTTCCCAGCGGACTGTTGGGCCCGACCGCAAGCTGGCCGTTACCCGCCTTTGCGAACATGGGCGAGACCGCGGCGGGCGCGGTGCGCGAGTGCAATTGGTTCGGCATCAACAGGTCTTTGGGACGATAGTTGTCCTGCACCAGCTCGTATTTTTGGGGAGGTTGCTTTTTCACCTTGCCAGGCAACGGGATTGCGTCCGGCTCCGGCGCCTCCACTTTCTGTTTCTTCTGAATTTTCTCCGGAGGCGCCTGCGGCACGGTGGAATCCGTCTCATGCGCCAGCGGATTCTTCGGACCTTGCTTCGGGATGATCGGAACGTTCGTCACGACCCCTACGCCAACGCCGCCCGCGTGCGGATCTCCGAGCAGGTCCGGCTTGCCATGCAACCAGCCGCCGGCGAGGATCCCGGCAGCGATCAGTGCATGCACCATCAGCGAGCCCGCAAAGGGCTTGCCTATGCTCTCGCGCGAATCGATAGTGCCTGCGTGGGACATAATTTCTACCGGCGGCGGCCGCCCTCGTCCGGCTTCGTCACCATACTGACTTCAAACTTGGCTTCGTGCAGGTTGCCGATCACTTGGGCAATGATGTCCCACGGCGTCTCTTTGTCCGCGCGCACGTAAACACCTTTAGAATCCGGAAAGCGCTGGTGAATCTGCTCAGTGAGCAGATTGATGTTGACGATGTCGCGATTCAGATACACTTCGCCCGACTTACTAATGACCAGCACCGGCAGATCTTTGACGCTGGTCTCCACCGTCTTGGTCTTCGGCACGTCGACTTCGATTCCATACTCCATGACGTGCGCCGTAAGCATAAAGATGATCAGCAGCACCAGTACGACGTCGACGAAAGGCGTAACGTTGATCTCTGAAAGCGCGGGCACCTCGCGCCGCCGCCCGCGTCCTCTACTAGTGCCGAGCGAGATGGCCATCCGCTATTCGCCGAAGCTCCGCTCGGCAAGGTTCATGAATTCGAGTGCGAAGTCGTCCATGCGCGCGCCCATCTCGCGCAACTGCGAGCCGAAGTAGTTGTAGAAAATACCCGCCGGTATTGCGGCGAACAAGCCTACTGCTGTTGCGATCAGCGCTTCAGAGATGCCGGGACCCACTGCACGCATGCTCGTGCTGCCCTGTGTGCCCAGTTGCTGGAACGAACGGATGATGCCGATCACGGTGCCCAGCAATCCGATGAACGGTGAAATCGCCGCCGTGGTCGCGAGCCAGTTCATGTTGCTTTCCAGCCGCGCCAACTCGTCGTTGGCGCCAAGCTGCAATGAACGTTCGATGGCCAGCGGATTCCCGACCTGCCCGCGCGCTTTGACCTGCCTGGCGATCTCGTCATACGCGGTATCGAACACCGACACCAGCGGCGCCGGACGAAACTGTTCGGAGGCCAGAGCGACTGCTTCGAGCCCCGGCGATTTCCGAAATGCGCGCAGAAATCTCCCGTTCGCGGTGGCCGCTTTGCGGAAAGCGCCCCACTTAGAAAAGATGATTGTCCAGGAAGAAAGTGAGAAGCCTACCAGGATCGCCAGAATCGCGTAGCCGAACACCGTAGTGTTCCGGAACATGTCTTGTAAGCTCGTGTCGAGTAACGCAAAATACACAGCAAAACCCGTCAAATCAACTCCTTCCAAACTTTTATGATAAGCCTCGCAAGGGCTGTTCTTTATAATCGAAACGAATGCTTCTGGAGCTTGCGGTCGAAAACTACGCAGTGGTGGACCGGTTACGCGTACGTTTTCACTCAGGTTTGAATTTGCTCACGGGCGAGACCGGGAGCGGCAAGTCGATTGTCGTCGGCGCGCTTGGCCTTTTGCTCGGTGCGCGCGCATCTTCTGACATGATTCGCACCGGTGAACAGCGCGCCCGCGTGTCCGGACGCTTTGAACTCCCCGACGATGCGAATCTGCGGCGCGTGCTTGACGATGCGGGGCTCGAAGCAGAAGACGGCGAGCTCTTGATTGAGCGCGACATCCTCACCGGCGGCAAATCGCGTGTCTATATCGGATCGCGTCCTTCCACTGCCGCGCTGTTGCGTGACCTCGCACCATACCTGGGCGACATCCACGGTCAGCACGACCAGCAGTTGCTCTTCGATCGAGATGCACAGCGCGACATGCTCGATGAGTTCGCGCGCGCGAGCGAGTTGCGTGAACAAGTTCGGCAACACTACCGCGCCTGGCGCGAGATCAACGCGCAGCTTGCCGACTGGGAGAACGGCGAACAGGAGAAGCTGCGCATGCTCGACATGTGGCAGTTTCAGCGCAAGGAGATCGAAGCTGCTCAACTGCAGCCGGGCGAAGATGCCACGCTCGAAGAAGAACGCCGCGTGCAGTCGAACCTGGGCCGCTTGCTCGAAACCGCGGGTGCTGCTTTCAGCGCGCTTTATGATTCGCCGGAATCTGCTTTCGCGCTGCTTCGTATCAGCGTTCGCAAGCTCGAAGAGATGGGCCGCATCGATTCGACGCTCGCGGAGATCAAGGCTTCTCTCGATCCGGCCCTCATCGCAGTGCAAGAGGCCTCGTACGGCTTGCGCGATTACCTCTCGCATCTCGAAGCAAGCCCGGGCCGTCTCGAAGAAGTGCTGGCGCGTCTTGCCGCGATCGATCGATTGAAGCGAAAGTACGGCGGTTCGGTCGAAGAGATACTGAAATTTCTCGCAGCAACGCGCGATCAGATAGAAAGCGTTGAAACCGCTGGCGACCGCATCGCAGCACTTCGAAAAAATCGGGATACACTCGCGCGCGAGTACGAAGTGTCGGCGGCGAAGCTTACCAAGGTGCGGGAGTCTGCGGCTGTGAAGCTGGCTCGCGCGGCAGAGAAAGAGCTCGCGTCGCTCGCGATGGCCGGCACTTCACTCCAGATTGAGCTGACCCCTGCGGAGTGGAGCGAGAACGGTTCCGAGCAGGCGCGCATCCTCGTCGCGCCCAATCGCGGCGAAGAATTGAAGCCGCTCGAGAAGATTGCGTCCGGCGGCGAAATCTCGCGCATCGCGCTGGCGTTGAAAACCTGTCTACTCAATCACTCAGCTTCGGCGAACAATCGGACGCTCGTGTTTGACGAGGTCGATACCGGAATCGGCGGCGGCGCGGCGGACGGCGTGGCGCGCAGGCTGAAACGGCTGGCGAGTGAAAGCCAGGTGCTCTGCGTGACGCATTTGCCGCAGGTCGCGTGTTACGCGGATCACCACTACCGCGTTGAAAAGGTCGAAGCGGCGGGGCGCACCACCACGCGCATCGAAGAACTCACGGAAGATAGCCGGCGCACCGAACTGGGCCGCATGTTATCGGGTCAGCAGGTTACGCCCGAAGCGTTGAAGCACGCCGACCAGATGATCCGTGCCGCAAGCGCCGTATGAGTTTGGGACCTAAGCGGTAGTTCTGCGCCAAACCGCGCGACCGACGAAGAACGGACCCATCTTCTCGATATAGCGCGATGTCTGTTTCGTCTTGCGCATGGCCTGTACGCACGCCGACAGCGGAAACAGGTCTTTGCCGATGAGTCCGATCACGAAGTCGTTATCGGCCTGATCCATTCCAAACGATGCGAGGCGAACATCCTGCGCGAGTCCGGCCATTCCGAAGCTGTGGCCAATCTTTCCGTGCTCCTGCAAGATCGGACCCTGCTCTTCGGGCGAGAGCGAACTGAACTCGCCTTTGCGGCGCAGCGGGTACCAGATAGCCCACGGGGATTTCGGGTCAGTTACCGCACGGCGAGGCTTGTCGAACAGCCAGTCTTCCAGATTCGGCTCATGTCCCAGCGCATAAGTGCGGCCGAACATGGAGTACTCTGTGCGCGGCCAAAGCGCGCGAAAGGGGTCGCGCCGCAACACGGGCCGCACGACATCCAGAAAATGCGAAGGCTGAGCGCTCCACGTGAGCAAGCCAACGCCGGAAGGGTCGTTCATGTCTTCGTACAACACGCCTTCAAATTGTGAGTTCTCAAGCGCCGTGGTCAAGGTTCCGATGTCACTACATCCCGCGTAGGCAAGAAACTGCATGAACAATCGGTCATCGGAGATCTGTGGCGCTCCGCCGCGCAGACCGCCCTTTTCACGAAGATCGAGGATTTCCATCTCTTCTAAGGTAGCGCGGAGGAAACATCGAGCGGCCCGCTACGACCCCATACGTGCCGCCTCCTGAACGCTGAACGTGAGCTATGGAGCTATCGGCGCGACGATGATCGGCGTTGTGCTCGGCTGGTCGCTACCTAGCGCCGGCTCCACGGTTACGGCAACTGCGCCGATACTGTCTGGGTCCACAGGGCTGTCTTGATAATGAAGCGCGGTCCCATCGCGTTGCGAACGGAAGAGACCGGCGGGCACCGGCTTCTGACCTTTAGGGATCACCCACATCTCGTAAATCTTGTCCGCGCCAAGCTGTGCGAGATTGCTCGCGAGCAGCACCACACCTTTGCTGCGATTCACAAATACGCGGCCCTTCGGCGGCTGGGGCGTGCCGTTTCCGAAGACAACCTCGCGCGTATCCGGTGCTGCCATTAACGCGGTTGCCGTCGCAAAGCGTGCACTGTCAGCGCGCCGCGCGACACTGAGCCGGTTGATTTGATAGGCAAGCAAGCCGCTGAGTGCGAACAGCATGACGGCGGCACTCGCGAAGACCAGGCCCCATCCGAAGCCGGACTTCTTCTCAGTGGACGGCGCGACCATGCGGATCACGCGTTCACGCAGCCGTTTGGGAGGATCAACCATTTTGGTAAACGCGGAAAACTGCGCAACCATTGCCGCACTGCTTCGTGCCGCCGCCGATGCGGCCTGAGGATCGGCCGCCGCCGCAGAACGCAACTCCGCACGCTCGTCTGCGTCCAGCAAACCGAGCGCATGAAGATCCGAATTTTCGCGCAGTTCTTCGGGCGTCATATCGCGATCGCTTGTGTCAGCTCATTCCGCAAAGACTTGAGGGCCGTGCGCGCCCAGGTCTTCACGGTGCCTAACGGCTGTCCCATCCGTTCTGCCATCTCGGTTTGGGAAAGCCCTTCAAAATAAGCCAGTTCAATCACCTGGCGCTGGTTCTCGTTCAACTGTTTCAACGCGCTTCGAATTCGTCCGGCCTGGTCTGCCGCGAATAACTCTCCTTCCATATCTACGAAAAGCGAGGGGTGTTCGTGCTCGGCAATCTCAAAAGAATTTTTTTGCATGCGCGCGGAGGCTGAGCGCACATGATCGATCGCCCGATTTCTGGCGACAGCGAGAATCCACGGAGCAAGCGCACCGCGTTCGGCATCAAAGGCTTGCATGCGGTTCCAGACGCGCAGAAATGTTTCTTGCACCAGGTCCTCCGCAATCGAGCCGTCGCGCACAATGGCCAGGACCACTGAGTAGACCAGACGGCCGAACCGGTCGTAAGCCTCACCCATCGCGCCTGTCTCTCTGGCTTTCAGGCGTTCCGCCAAGCGGCGGTCTTCACCGCCCTGACTCGATTCAGCTAACTCTAACGCAAGAAGTAAAACAGAAATCATGATCGCTTTCACAAGGTCCGGGAGCCGGGTTTAGCTAAGGACGAAGAATAGTTTCAAGTTCGAAGTGCGTCGGGTGAGTCGTCTTCAGCATATCGCGCTAATTGCGCAATTCCATAACCGGAGGCTCACCCGCCACCTTTCTGAAATGAGATGCCGTCGTGCGCACATCCAGTGGAATTCTTTTAACAAGTGCAATGCGTGCGCTGCCCTGAACCGCAGTGCGCTGCGGAAGCCAGACCCCCTCCGGCAAGCGCACCATCTGCATCGAGAAGTGCGATCCCTTCTCGAGCTTCGCTAAACCCCACGCCGCTGCGACCGTCTCATCCACCTGCGCCTCAAGACGCGACCATTGATAGTCGCTTTGATCGAGCCACACCGTCGCGTGCATTCGCGAGATGAACTCCATCTGAATATTCGACGGGTGGTAGCCGGGACGCTCTTTCGCAGCGACCACCCAGGCTCGGCGTCCGTTCACGTTCTCTTCGCCGGTGATGTGAAACTCGAAGGCGCGCTCAACTTCGTCGTCCATGCGCCGCTCCTCTTCTTCTTTCTTGCGCACGTCCGCCGCGGAGAGATGCTTGCGGTGATCGACCGCCTTCGCAATCCGCTGCTCTTCTTTGCGCGCATCGGAGCCAGTGAGGGGCTTGCCGTCTTTCTCAATCTGTTTGCGAATGCGCACGCCGTCAACGATCACCCATTCGTACTTTTGCGTGTGATGCTCGCCTGCTTCAACGGTCTCGGCATCTTCCTGCCATAGGTAAGAGCGCGCGGCGTCACGATTTTTTTTTACCGCCGCCATCACACGCTTGAGCAGATCGGGTGGTGGCGTGACGGTGGTGTTCTCTGCCGCAACAATGGCCGGCGCATGCATCAACATTGAGGGAAAGAGGACGATGCAAACGAGAACGCGATGAGCAACGCGCATGATGTTCTTACTTTCAGCGGCGCGCGAGTGATAATTCGTTGCACCAAGTTGTAGCATCTTACATTTTTCTCTTGACAATCATAGGGAACAAATTTATATATGGATCACACTGCGATTTTCGAATCGCAAATTCGATGATAGGGAGAATCACTCAATGAAGAACGCAACCAAGAAGGCAGCCGCGAAAAAGAAGGCAGCCCCGAAGAAGAAGAAGTAGTTTCGTCGCGTCTGTTGAGACGCGAAACCGGTTCCTAGCGGCCCCGATTCGTCGGGGCCTTTTTTATTTCCTCTCACTCTTCCACGCCAACAACACACGAAAGGTCTCTCCCATACCGAAGAGCAGCGTCTTCAAGCGTTGACGCTGCGCAATGCCGGCGTGTTCCATCGCGTTTGAGTGCTCAAGTGTTTGCATCAACAAAGAACCGAGAGTACCTACCGTGACCTGCTCGAAGCCGGCGAGACGCGCGCGCTCAGCGAGCGCATCAAAGCTGACGTGTACTGTGATGTCGCGCTCTCCCGGAGAGTGCAAGACTTTCTCGGATGCGACATGCCGCCGGTAGCTCATCAATGTTCCTTGCGGGAAACGTACGGTTTCATTCCGCGTGTGCCCGTAATCAATCGCGATCAGCCAGCCATCGCTGATCATCGCGGCCGCGCGATCAATCCACGCGAGCGCGCGTTCGCCGATCTCGAAGCGATCGCCTTCGTTGCGCGGCGACCAGTAGCGTGCAACGTATTCGGCAGCCTGCTGTTCCATCGGCGCGCCGCTTACCCAATGAAAGCCCTCGGCGGATTCAGCAACCAGTAATTCGTGTGGCGCGCCATCGCGCCACTCGCCGGCACGGACTTCAAGCGCATCGAAGAACTCGTTCGCGAAAACAATCTGAACTCGTTCAGGCGCCGGGGTGTTGCGTTCTACCGCGACATAGTCGAAGCAGGAGAGTGCTTCGCGCATCTCGCCACGTCCGGCTCCCAGGTCGGCGACACGGATGTGCGCAGGCGCGGCATCCGGCAGCAGAATCTGGATGAACGTGCGCACCAGCGTGCCAAACTCCGGCTGCATCTGCGCGGCGGTGTAGAAGTCGCCAGAGATTCCGAACGGGTCCTGGGCGTTGCAGTAGTATCCGAACTCGGGATGATACAGCGCGAGCGCCATGAAGCGATCGAAACGCATCGGACCGCCGCGGCGAATCTCAGCCCGGATGATTCCTTCGAGCTGCGTCACGGAAACAGGTCACACCGAACGGCGCTTGCGAAGTTCGTCGACAGTGACGGCGAGAATGATCACCGCGCCGATCACCACCTGCTGCACGTAGTTGGAAATCCCCAAGCAAGTCACTGCCGTTCGAGAGCAGGCCCATGATGAATGCGCCGATCAGCGTCCCGACGACGCTGCCTTCGCCGCCGCGCAAGCTGCCCCCGCCAATCACCACCGCCGCGATCGCTTGTAGCTCGTACCCTTGTCCCGCCGTCGGCTGCCCCGTCATCAAGCGCGACGCTTCGATCATTCCCGCCAGACCTGTGAGCAATCCTCCGACGGCATAGACCGCGACGGTGTAGGAGCGCACCGGCACGCCGGCGTAAATGGCCGCTGCCTCATTGCTGCCGATCGCGAAGGTATAGCGCCCGAGCTTCGTATGCTCCAGAACAAAGTGCACCGCGATGGCGCAGACCAGCAGGATCCAGAGCACGAACGGCACGCCGAGCAGATTGCCTTCACCCAGAAAAGAGAAGCTCGCGGGAATCTGATGCACCGGCAATCCCTTGGAGACGATCAGCGTAACGCCGCGAAAGATGCCGAGTGTTCCGAGCGTGACGATGAACGGCGCCACGCGCAACGCCGTAATCAGCAGTCCATTCACCAGGCCGCACAACAGTCCGGCGCCGA
Source organism: Bryobacterales bacterium (assembly GCA_963792655.1). GTDB lineage: Bacteria > Acidobacteriota > Terriglobia > Bryobacterales > Bryobacteraceae > DOZZ01. The sequence continues at coordinate 374,523 of CAWBWU010000001.1, read as the reverse complement.
TGCCGATCGCGATCCCGACAGGAATCGACAAGCCGTCTTGCATGGCCATAGTTCCGAGCAAGCCGCCCATGCCGAGGATTGCGCCGACTGACAAGTCGATGCCACCGCTGATGATGATGATCGTCATACCGAGCGCCATGATGTTGATCACGGCCGTCTGGCGCACCACGCTCGACAAGTTTGTTTGCGTCAGGAAGTGCGGCGAGGCAATCGCCAGCGCGACAAACAAAACTACGAGGCTGAGAAACGGAAGTAGCTTCTGCAGCAGCTTCACGCCGCAACCCCCACACCCGCCGTGGCGAGTTTCATGATTGCTTCCTGCGTGGTGCGGCCCGGCAACTCGCCCGCGATCGCGCCTTGCCGCATCACCAGAATGCGATCCGCCACTTGCAGCAGTTCCGGAAGTTCCGAACTCACCATCAGCACCGCCGCGCCCGATCGCGCCAACTCATCCATCACTTCGAAAACCTCGACCTTGGCGCCGACGTCAATACCGCGCGTTGGCTCATCGAACAAAAAGATGCTGGCGATCGCGGAACATCCACTTAGCCATGACCACTTTTTGTTGATTGCCGCCGCTCAGCCTGCCGGCTAATTGTTTGCCCGACGGCGTCTTGATGCGCAGCCGCTCGATGAATTGATTCGTCACTTGCCGTTCTTCGCGCAGCCGCAACACTCCATTGCGCGTGATGCGCGAAGTATTGGCGAGCGTCGTGTTCGTCGAGATCGGCAGGCGCAGAGCAAGCCCGGTACGTTGACGATCTTCGGTCACCAGGGCAATGCCCGCACGTGCAGCATCGCGCGGGCTGCGAATCACCGTCTCCTTACCTTTTATATAGATCCGGCCCTGATCGGGAAGTTCGGAGCCGAAGATGGCCTGGCAAAGTTCGGTACGCCCCGCGCCGATCAACCCGGCGAGTCCGACGATTTCGCCCGCCCGCAGCGACAAGCTGACGCGGTCGAGCTTGCCTTTCCTGCTGATGTCTTCCACCCGCAACATCTCGGCACCGGGCGGGACCGGCTCACGCTGGTAGATCGCCGAGATCTCGCGCCCCACCATGTACGAGATCATGCGCTCGTTCGTCAGATCAGCCAGTGCGCCCTGATGAACTGTCTCGCCGTCGCGAAGAATAGTGACGGTGTTGCCGATTTCCCGCAACTCCTGCATACGGTGCGTGATGTAGATGACGCCGATCTTGCGCTCACACAGCGTTCGTACGATGCGAAAGACTTCGGCAGTCTCGTCGTTACGATAGTGACGACGTGGGCTCATCGAAGATCAGCAAGCTCGATCCATGCTGAATCGCGCGGCAGATTTCGACGAGCTGCTTACCCGCAGGGCTCAGCCGTTCGACGCGCCAGTCGGCCTGAAGTGGAAAGCGATGCTGCTCGATGAGCCTTGCGGCTTGCGATTGCATCTCTCGCCGGGAAACCCAACCGAGCGCGCTCCCCGGCTCGCGCCCGAGAAAGATGTTCTCGGCAACCGTCATGTGCGGCGCGAGCAACGACTCCTGATGCACCATCGCGATGCCGATCGCTTGCGCATCGGCCGGTGTGCGCAAGTGCACTTCCGACCCGTTCCAAAGCATCTGCCCGCCATCGCGTTCGACCAGCCCCGCGACAATCTTCATGAGCGTAGACTTGCCGGCGCCATTCTCGCCCAACAGCAAACAGACCTGCCCACCGTCGACCGAAAGATTCCCGTCGCGCAGCGCCTTCACGCCGCCATAGCTCTTGCGAATGTTCTTGAGTTCGAGGAGCACGCGTCTGGGGTAGTTTATCAGCCGGATAGACTGGCATTATTTAGGCGGGGGCGATCCGCTTCTGCCCGGTCTACAGTATTTTAAGAGATTGAGGTCAGCCCAGCGGCATAGTCGATCTACTGCATGATGCCGGATAACAACCTTCTCGATGCGCTGCTTGACTCGTGGGATCGAAACAACACGATCCTGGTGAACTTCCTCGGCGTACTGCCAAACGAAGCGCTGTCCATTCGATCGATGGAGGGCAGCCCCTCGATCGCCGAACTGTTCACCCACATTCACTACGTCCGCCTCGTCTTCGTCTCGGAAGACGCGCCCGAGTTCGCGCGCGGCCTGCCCCAAAAGGAATGGGCGGAAGAGCTTGACCCTGCCCGCCTTGCGGAAATGCTGAACCGCAGCGCGAAGACTGTGCGCGACGCGGTGAAAGGCAGAATCGAATCACACCGCGAGATGGATGTGCACTACGACCATCCGATCCTGATGCTGCAGCACATGATCTGGCACGAAGGCTACCATCACGGCCAGATGAAGCTCGCACTGAAGCTGGCAGGACACGCAATGAGCGATGACGTGGCTGGTCCGCTTACCTGGGATGTCTGGATGGAGAAACGATAAGCGGCGTAGCCTTTCTCAATTCAACGCCAGCACTTTCGCCGAGACGCTGGTCGTCTTTCCATCCGTGACCGTAACGGGGATTCCGTACGATTCGTAAGTGCGAAGGACATCGGGGTTGGCATACTCCACTTCTGAACCGGGCGGCCAGACGTATAGAACGTAGTCGCCGGGCGGGACATGGTCGAAGCGCGCCTGTGGTTGCGGCATCGCAGCTTGTGGCGCCGCGTCAGTGGGCGCTGGCGTGATCCAGACAGGGTCGGCGGCCAGCGGAGACATCTGGTTGCCGCGCTTTCGAAGCAGAGTCAAATTAGGCAACTCTTTCTGCTGAGCCGGTAGCGAGACGGCGACAGTACCTTCGCTGGATCCAAGCACGACGTCCAGAGGACCAGTCGACGATCCGATGGTCACTGCGATTCGTTCGTCTGTGACGTCACGTCCGGCCAGAAGCAACCTTTCCACATGGTAGCCACGACGGCTGAACACCTGGACCTCGTAGGTACCGGGAACCTGAATCGATGTGCGAAATGTACCGTCCGCGTTGATTATCGCCCCTGCCTGCTGATTCACCTCCTCGCTAAGGAACGCGATGTTGAGAGGCTGGTCGGGAGGTACTCCGGCCTCGGTCCGGAACGTTCCGGTGACTACCGACGGCGGAGGAATTACAAGATTCAGGCCGGCCAGATCCTCATTGCCGACAACGATCTCAGCTATTGCCCGTGAACCAAATTCCGGCATATTGATCATGACCGCATACGTTCCCGGTAACACTCCGCGACCTTCGAAACGCGCAGTCTTGGGATCGAAACGCAGATGCGTGGACAGCAGTGGTACTCGACCACTGATATCGGTGCGTTGCAGATACAGGCTCGTTTGAGTTTGCCCACTGTATCCGGATATGATTCCCGACAAGCGGACGCCTTGCACCAGAGCCAACCGCATTCGAATCTCACGCTCCTGCCCTGCCTGCATATCGATCCACTCCGCGGACGAGAGCTCTGTATTGCCGGGATAACAGCTCAACGGGTAATTGCGGTCGTGCCGGAGTTGATACGGGCTGGCAGTCGCCAGAACACAGACTGCGGTCTTTCCCAAACCGAAATTGGTCGCGCGAAACTCGCCCCGGTCATCTGTATTCGACATGGCGACAACAAGCGTCGCCTTGCCTCGGGCGATGATTCTCCTGACGACAGCAACTTGCACCGATTGCATTGGATGGCCGTCCGCATCCAAAACAACGCCCTTGATGAGGGGAGGCAACATCAGGCGAAGTTCCACGGCGGGCGGATCGGTCTTCTCATCGACCATAAAAGATCGCAATGAGTCGCGTGTTGCCGCATATCTTCCGTGCTCCGCGCGCACAGAACAATAGCCGCGCGGGACGCCCGCGATTTGAAACAACCCGGAGGCATCCGTTAACAGCGACACTTCCCTGCCACCGGAGTTGACGGTGACACGCGAGTAGGGCACCGGCGCACCGGTCGTCGAATCGACGACGTGGCCTTTCAGGTCGAACACCCCCGTCGCGGCGGGCTGCGCGATAAGAAGTTGGACACTTGTAAGAAGCAGCAATGCAGCGCGCATCATTGTCGCTTGCCCGCTTGGCCGCTGAATGATAGCGGCGCTAGCGTTACTTCGGTTTTTCCGCCCACCTTTATTTCTACCTTCGTAGCTCGCGAGGCAATCTCTGTTAGATCGTGAAGCAGTCCTTTCCTTTCCTCATCCTCGGTCCACGCCCACATGGAGTAAGTACCGGGTGGGAGTCCGGTGTATGAGAACTTCCCATCCTCCGTTGCGGATTCGAGAAAGAAATCTCCGGGATTGTCCGGCGTGCCGCTCAACAGAATCAGATTGCGAGCAAAAGGAACCGGCTTCCCGTCCGCGACCACCGAGCCGTTCACATTCCCACACTGGGCAGTGAACGTTACGTCCAGCGTTTTCGGGGAATCCGTGACGACAACGGGTGAGTTCAATACGTCGGCCTCGCCATACCGCGCAATCCCAGGACAATTCTGACCACGAGTTACCAGCCAAAAACGGCCAGGGTAATTCACTTGGAACCGGAACTTCCCGTCAGACTCCGGAAGCATGCCGATGAAAGCATGCGGCGCATCCGCTGAGCGCAACGCAATCGTGTCAGGTGGATTCGCCCCCGTCTGATCGTGAACGATAGCCGTCACTTCGATTGGGGTGTTCAGCGCGATTCTCACGCCTTCAATGTCTGCGCTGTCTACGGTGACAGCCTCGCGTCCGACGCGCTGGCCCACCTGGGCGAGAATCCAATAGTTGCCCGACGGTACATTCTGAATTTCGAATGCTCCGTCGTCCTGAACTGTCACGGCCGCGTTCAATCTCGTCTCCTCGCCAATTGGACTGAGTTGGACGCTGATGCCTTCCTTTTCCGGGAGATTGAGGATCGTTCCCCGGATCTTTACTGCGTAAGCTGGACGGAGGATGATGTCGAGGTCGCTATTCTCTCCGGCGGCAACCCGCAATTTGCCGTCGCGTTCCGGGTAACAGGTGCGGACATAATGCCGTTTGGGACCGTTGTCAGCAGTTGCTGCAAATAGTGCAGTTCCGACAGGTAAGTCGGCCAAACTCTCGGTTGGCACTACACAAACCCGGTAGGTTCCGCGCGGTACAGGATTGCTGCGAAACGTACCGTCGTCGTGAGTACTCGCAAAGCCGGTCGGAAAGAAAGCCGTTCGACCAGATTCAAACGTCAACCTGAAGAGTTGAATCTGGGCGCTTGAGACTGGCTGCCCCTGCGTGTCCCGCACCGTGCCGGCTATGATCGCCGGCGCTTCCACCGCGAAATCCATCTCGAACTTCGTCGACACGGCACCCACGTTGGCGACGCCGATCCGGCCCGTTGTTGCACTTTGGCGCCAATGGAAAGTACCGAAGTCGTAACGCTGCGCCGCCACCACGTAACTGCCCTTTTTCAGATTTGTGAACCTGAACTCTCCGCCGGTACCGGAGAGCACGGCATCTTCGGGGTCTGACCACGCAGCGGACTGGATCGACAACTCGGCGCCTTCGATGGGACGGCCATCGGTGAAGTGCAAATGCCCGTGAATGGTACACGGGCAAAACTCCGCTTCCCCCCACGCTGCGCTTAAAGTGAACAGCAACACCGTGAAGACTCGGCCAAGGCACCGCACAGTGCATCCACTATAACGGCTCCAAATATTTGCGCAGCATTTCGGTGTGTCCTAAGGCTGCGTTGCTGAGTTCCGCGCTCTCGCCATGAATCACGTAAGGTCCATCAGAGGCGCGACTGGAGGGAGCGCATTGGCCCGGGTTCGGCTCTTCGGAATGCGTGAGCTTTCGGCGATGCTCCCTACAGTCGCGCCTCTGACAACCGTCAACGTACTTTTACGACACTACCGGAATTTCCGCGTTTCGAGCCGCGCACGTAAGTAAGCGGTAGCTTTTGGACGTTACACGTTCACTTCATCTGCGTCGCCGGCGTTTGTTCGGGTTGCGCGTCAACGTCGTGCTATCCGTGGCAAAGCCTGCGCTGAGCGTTTTCTGGTTCGCTTCTCCAAGCGTAGATAGGCCCGTCATCAAGCTGAACTGGGTGATCTCCATCTCAGCCTTGCGAAGCTCCTCATCGTAAATGCGCGAAACGAGGCGCGGCACGCAACGTGCCACGACCATGAGGCGCAGTAGTGCGCCTTCGGTCGTTTCGAAAACTTATGGGTTGGCTTTTGCTGCGTCTATTAACGCTTGCGCGCGTTCGATCTGCGCGAGTGCGGCGTCTGGGTCTTCATTCGGCGCGGCATTGGCGGCGTCCAAGTCCCGTTGCGCTGCTGCCGCATCGATCTCGTCTTTGCGCTTGGCTTCATCGGCAAGGACACGGACTTTATCGGGAAGCACTTCGACGAATCCGCCCAGCACTGCCAGAGTATGGGTCTGGCCCCCCACAACGTAGGTCAGCAGTCCGCTCTTCAGTTCTGAGATCAACGGCGCGTGTTCCGGCAGCACGCCGAAGTAGCCGCTGCGGCCGGGCACTTGAACTTCGCTGACTTCTTCACGCACCAGCAGGCGTTCCGGGGTTGCGATCTCGAGCGTGAGCGCCATACTATTGGTTCATCTTGGCAGCGGCTTCGAGCACTTCCTCGATGGTGCCCTGCATGTAGAAGGCCTGCTCGGGAATGTTGTCGTGCTTGCCGTCGGCGATTTCCTTGAAGCCCTTGATCGTGTCGGCGAGCTTTACGTACTTGCCGGGGTTTCCGGTGAACTGCTCGGCAACATGGAACGGCTGCGAGAGGAAGCGCTGAATTTTGCGGGCGCGCGAAACGGTCAGCTTGTCCTCGTCCGAGAGTTCGTCGATGCCGAGGATAGCGATGATATCCTGCAGATCTTTAAACCGCTGCAGAATGCCCTTCACCTGTTGCGCGCAGTCGTAATGCTCGTCGCCGATGATGCGCGGATCGAGAATGCGCGAAGTCGAAGCGAGCGGATCGACCGCAGGATAAATGCCCATCTCGGAAATTGCACGCGACAAGTTGGACGTGGCGTCCAGGTGCGCGAAGGCAGTCGCGGGAGCGGGATCGGTGTAATCGTCAGCGGGCACGTAGATGGCCTGCACCGAAGTGATCGAGCCGTTCTTCGTCGAAGTGATGCGCTCCTGGAGATCGCCCATCTCGGACGCGAGGTTTGGCTGATAGCCGACGGCGGAAGGCATGCGGCCCAGCAGCGCGGATACTTCTGAACCCGCCTGCGTGAAGCGGAAGATGTTGTCGACGAACAACAACACATCCTGCTTTTCCTGATCGCGGAAGAACTCGGCTACGGTCAGACCGGTCAATCCGACGCGCAGACGCGCCCCGGGCGGCTCCGTCATCTGGCCATACACCAGGGCGACTTTGCTGGCATTGAAGTCGCGCGGGTTCACAACACCCGACTCCTGCATCTCGAGCCAGAGATCGTTGCCTTCGCGCGTGCGTTCGCCAACACCGGCGAACACCGAAACACCACCGTGCTTCAGCGCGATGTTGTTGATCAACTCCATGATCAACACGGTCTTGCCGACGCCCGCACCACCGAACAGACCGATTTTGCCGCCGCGCAGATAAGGCTCGATCAGATCGATGACTTTGATGCCGGTCTCGAACATTTCAAGATTAGTCGCCTGATCTTCAAACGACGGGGCAGCGCGATGGATGGGCAGGAAATTGGTCGCGTTCACCGGGCCCATGTTGTCCACGGGCTGGCCAAGCACGTTCAGCACGCGACCCAGCGTCTCGCGGCCTACCGGCACCGTGATGGGCATACCCAGGCTCGCAGCCTTCATGCCACGCACCAGGCCTTCGGTCGGCTGCATCGCGATGGTACGCACGCGGCCCTCGCCGATGTGTTGTTGTACTTCGCAGATGATATCGATCGCTGCCGGTACGTCGTAACCTTCGCTGGTGATACGGATCGCCGTCAGCAGCTCGGGCAAGTGCCCTTCGGGAAATTCGCAGTCCACCGCGGGTCCCGCGACCTGCACAACTTTCCCGATGGTGAGTTCTCCAGTTGGTGTCATATGTTTGCTCCGGCTTTACTGTGAAGAAGCCGCGCCGCTCACGACTTCAATAATTTCTTTGGTGATGAACGCCTGGCGCGCACGGTTCATAGTGAGCGTCAGGGTGTCGATCACATCGCCCGCGTTGACTTGTCGCCGCATCCATCGCGGTCATGCGAGCCGCGTGCTCGCCCGCCGACGTTTCGAGCATCGCCTGGTAGACGGCGGTTTCGACGTAGCGAGGCAAAAGACGTTCGAGCATCTCGAGCGGATCCTGCTCGTAGATGAAGTCGCGCGGTTCGACGGCTTCGGGCAGTTCGACCGGCAGCACTTTCTGGACCATCACCTTTTGCGACAGCACGCTCTTGAACTCGTTGTTCATGATGTAGACCGAATCGATCTCACCTTTGCGGAAGCGTTCAATGGCGTTCTGCGCAATCGCGCGAGCGTCAGCATACTCGATCTTCTTCAGCACGTTCACGTGTTCGCCGGCAATCGTATAACTGCGCTTGCGGAAGAATTCGAGCCCGCGCTTGCCAACGGCGACAACTTCGACCGTGCCGTGCTCTTCGATAAAGCGCTGCCCCGCACGCGTCAGGTTAGCGTTGAACGCACCGGCTTTCCCGGTATCGCTGGTGAGCAGGATCAACAGCACTCGCTTCTCTTCACGCCTGTCGAGCAAGGGACTCCCGGCAACCCGGTCATCGCCAGCGACCGCAGCCGCCAGGTCCGCCAGCATCTCGCGCAGCATGGCGCTGTACGGACGCGCGGCAACCACGCGGTCTTGTGCACGCCGCAGCTTGGCCGCCGAAATCATCTTCAGCGCGCGCGTGATCTGCTGGGTGTTCTTAACGGACCGGATGCGGCGCCGGATGTCGATTAAGCTCGGCATGCGTCAGTCAGGCGTGGGCCGGTACGGCTTTCTGGTCTGCGACGAACCGGTCTTTGAGTTCCTTCAGCGCGTTCTTCAGATCGCCCTTTACCTGATCGTCGAGAACTTTCTTCTCGCGGATGGTGGCCAGGATTTCGGGATGCGCGTTGTCGAGGAACTTATAGAGCTCTTCCTCGAACGCGCGGCACTGATTGAGCGGCAGATCGTCCAGAAATGCGTTGGTGCCAGCGAAGATGATCGCGACCTGCTTCTCAAACGGCAATGGCGAGTACTGCTTCTGCTTCAGGATCTCAACCATGCGCTGACCGCGATTGAGCTGTTGTTGCGAAGCTTTATCGAGATCTGAACCGAACTGGGCAAACGCCGCAAGCGAACGATACTGCGCGAGATCGAGACGCAACGTGCCCGCGACGGACCGCATGGCTTTGGTCTGCGCGCTACCGCCGACGCGGCTGACTGATAGACCAACGTTGATGGCCGGCCGCACGTTCGAGTTGAACAGATCGGCTTCGAGATAAATCTGTCCATCGGTGATCGAGATCACGTTGGTCGGAATGTAGGCCGAAACGTCGCCCGCCTGAGTTTCGATGAACGGCAATGACGTGAGCGAACCGCCGCCATGCTCGTCGCTCAACTTCGAGGCGCGTTCAAGCAAGCGGCTGTGCAGGAAGAACACATCGCCGGGGAACGCTTCGCGCCCTGGCGGACGGCGCAGCAACAACGAAATCTCACGGTATGCGGCCGCATGCTTCGACAGATCGTCGTAGATGGTCAGCGCGTGCCGGCTGGAATCGCGGAAGAACTCACCGATCGCACAGCCCGTGTAAGGCGCGAGATACTGCATGGGCGCCGGATCGGACGCGGTTGCTGCAACCACGACCGAGTACTGCATCGCTCCAAAGTCTTCGAGCGTCTTGACGACTTGCGCCACGGTCGAACGCTTCTGGCCGATCGCGACATAGATGCAGATCATGTCGCCGCCCTTCTGGTTCAAAATCGTGTCGATCGCAATGGCGGTTTTGCCGGTCTGGCGGTCGCCGATGATCAACTCGCGCTGCCCGCGGCCGATCGGCACCATCGCATCGATGGCCTTGATCCCGGTTTGCAGCGGCTGCTTGACGGGCTGACGGTCCACAACACCTGGCGCCAAACGCTCAACAGGATTGCGCTTGTCGGTCAGGATCGGGCCTTTGCCGTCGATCGGATTACCGAGCGCGTCCACCACGCGGCCGATCATTGCATCGCCCACCGGCACGGACATGATCTGGCCCGTGCGGCGCACTTCATCGCCTTCGCCGAGCTTCTGGTAATCGCCCAGCAACACCGCGCCAACCTGATCTTCTTCGAGGTTCATCGCAATGCCCGACACGCCATGCGGGAACTGGATCATTTCGCCGGCCATCACCTTGTCGAGACCGTGAATGCGCGCGATACCGTCGCCCACCGACATCACCGAGCCCACCTCGGTTACGTCGATTGCGCTCTCGTAATTCTCAATCTCCTGACGGAGAATTTGTGTGATTTCGTCTGCTCTGATCTGAGCCATATATTTAGACTTCCAGGCGGCGCTTGAGCGCTGCCAATTGACCACGCACAGAGCCGTCGTACACGCGCGAGCCGATACGCACGACCACGCCTCCGATCAACTCCGGGTCCAACTCTACTTCGACCTTTGGGCTTCGCGCCGGAGATGGCGGCGAAACGCCGGCCCAACTCTTCCTTGCGCGACTCGCTCAACGGCCGTGCCGACGTTACCTTAACGCGCACGAAACCCATGCGCTCATTCAACAACTCATCAAACGCCGCTGCGACTTCGGGAATGATGCCCGCGCGGCGGTGGTCCACCAGGACCATAAAGAAGTTGCGGACATGGCGCGCAACACCCGCCTGGTCGCTCAGCCGTGCGAGGATGGCCCGCTTGCGCGCAACCGAAACCGAAGGCGAAGCCAGCACCGTTCGCAAGTCGTGCGATTCTTCGTAAGCCGTGGCCAGCTCTTTCACCTGGCGCAATGCTTCGAGCGCATCCACTCCTGAACGCGGACCCATGATCACATCGACGAAGGCAGTCGCGTAGCGCGTGACTACGGCGGAAGAGGTCATTGGTTAAGCCTTTAATTCGGCGACGAACTTGTCCGCCATGCGCTCTTCGATTTCGGGCGTCAGGCGCGTTCGGATTTTCTGCTCAGCCAGTTCCACCGCAAGCTGTGCGCTGTAGGCCTTCAGGTCTTGCCGGGCGGCTTTCGACATGGAGTCGATCTGCTGCTCGCCTTGAGTCTGAATGCGGGCAAGATCGCTCGCCGCTGCCTGACGGAGACGCTCGGCCTGCTTTTCCTGCTCATCGCGCAACGCCGCTTTCAAGTGCGCAATTTCGGCGTCCAGATTGGCCAGCTTGGAATTTACTTCCGCAACGCGCGCATCAGCTTCGCGTTTCGCCTGATCCGCATCCTCAAGACTCTTGCGAATCGTGGCCGTGCGCTCCCGAAAAAACGGGCCGCCGAACTTGGCGCCCAGATAGCCGAGACCCGCCATCAGCACGACAAAGTTGGCCCACTTCCACCACATCAGGTCGTTCTCGCCCTTGCCAGGATGCTGGGCATCATCGACCGCTCGCTGCTCGGCGCTGAGCTGAGCGCAAAGCGGCGTCGAAGAAAGAGCCGCGGCCAGAATGAGAATAGGCAGGAGCCGCTTCATGCGGCTTGCCCTTGCAGGATCACGTCAGTAATGCGCTCGGCCAGTTGTTCGCTTTGTGAGCTCAGCGTTTCTTTCGCGTCACTGACTTCCGCGTCCATCTGCGTCTTGGCCTGCTCTACTTTCGCTTCCGCCTGCTTGCGTGCTTCCGCCGCGCGTCCGGCATTCTCGGCCGCGATTTGCTGGAAGGCTGCTTCCTGCTGCTTATAAGATTCAACACGGGCAGACTGCAAAGTGCGCTGGTACTCCGCCACTTGCACGGCCGCGCGCTCCAGACTTTGCTTTGCTGCGATTTGCGCTCCTTCACTCGCCGCGAACCGCTGGGCAAGCGTTTTGCGCAAAGGGTTAAAGAACATTTGCTGCAAATAAACAAAGAGGAAAAGCAGAATAAAGAAAGTCGGCAGGGCGTTCAGCAGTATTCGGCCTAGCGCTTGCAGTGTTGCTTCCATGTAATTTCGACGGAGAAGTAGAATGCGGTTGAAAACACGAAGTTACCATATTTCAACCTTTTAAATCAACCGAGCGGCGCGCTGCCGGCGCTTCCGAACCGGCAGCAGGAAGCTCCTGGACTACTTCGGGCTATACGCGATACAGTCGATTTCTACCTTCATGTCAGGCATTGCGAACTGGCAAGCGACGGTTGTTCTGGCCGGCTTATCGTTGCCGAAAAACTCGGTGTACACCGCATTCATGCCGGCGAAGTCAGCGCCGTTCGAGAGGAAGACCGAACACTTCACGACATCGGCCATCTTCGCGCCCGCACCTTCGAGCAGTTGCTGAATGTTCATCAGCACGCGGCGCGTCTCGTGGCCGATATCGCCGAGTGTCATCTGTTGCGTGGCAGGGTCTACCGGCACCTGGCCCGAGACAAAGATAAAGTCTCCCGCGCGAACTGCGGGGCTATAGGGACCGCGCGGCGCAGCAACGCCCGGCGGAGTGAGTCGTTCAATCATAGGCTTCCTTCTCGTTTAGTGACCTTCGGCTTCGAGCAAACGTTCGGCTTCGATCGCCGCTTTGCAGCCCGCGCCCGACGCGGTAATCGCCTGCCGGTAGATACGGTCTTCCACGTCACCCGCATGAAACACCCCGTGGATATTGGTGCGGGCACCGCCATGCGAAACGATGTAGCCGTCCGGATCGAGATCCAGTTGGCCGTGGAAAACCTTCGTGTTCGGGATGTGGCCGATCGCGACGAAGAAGCCATCGACGTGCTGCTCGGTGACTTCGTTCGTCACCAGATTGCGCAAGCGGACGCCGCGGACGAAACCCTCTTCTGGGTCGAGCACATCGTCGACGACAGTGTTCAGCACCATCTTGATCTTCGGATTGTTCCGCGCACGATCGAGCATGATCTTCGACGATCGAAAGCTATCTTTGCGATGCACGAGCGTCACATCCGCAAAGCGCGTGAGGAAGTTGGCCTCTTCCATCGCAGAGTCGCCGCCGCCAATCACCATCACCTTCTTGCCGCGATAGAAGAACCCATCGCACGTGGCGCAGGAACTCACGCCTTTGCCGATCAGCTTCTGTTCACTGGGCAACCCGAGCCAGCGCGCCGAAGCGCCCGAAGCGATAATCAGCGTGCGCGTTTCGACCCACTCGCCTTCGATGCTCAGACGGAAAGGACGCTTGCCGAGATGCGCTTCGGTAACGTTGCCGCGAACGTACTCGGCGCCAAACCGCTCGGCCTGCTTTTTCATGTTCTCGACCAGATCGGGGCCGTTGATCCCATCCGGGAAGCCCGGGAAGTTCTCCACTTCGCTGGTAATCGAGAGCTGTCCACCGGCTTCGTGGCCCATCACGACGAGCGGCTTCAGGTTGGCCCGTGCAGCGTACACGGCGGCCGTATTTCCGGCACACCCCGACCCGACAATGACCACGTCACGCAACATTAGTTTGCCTTGATGTCAATTAGTTTCCTCAATTTAGCATGGCGCAAACAGCAGTCTCCGCGCGGAATCGGACCACCATGCGGGCATGTTTCGGGGTGCCCCAAAAAGGTGCAGATACGGTCGGTTACTTCAGGGCTCAGGATGTGTTCGAAGGTGCATGCGTTCGATTCCACTGCGGCCGCGTCGCGAATTGAAAGCACGTCCATAAAGAGCCGCTCGGCTAAACGATGACGCCGGATGACGCTGCGCGCGCGCTCTTCGCCGGCTTCTGTGAAGTGCACGCCATCAACGTCTTCACGCACCAGACCGATGCGCGTCATCGTTTTGACCAGCCGCCGTTGCTGCGCCGCGGTGAAGGCCGAGCACTCATCGTGAAACGCATCACCTCCGGTTTGTTCCCGCGCCGACCACATTTGTTCCAGCACCTCGTCGAAGTGTTGATTCTCTTCGGAGGAAAAGACCGTGGTCTCCACAATGCGGCCGTGTCCCAGGTCGAGCCGCCGGTCAGCCGCGCGTCCGACATGCTCATCGTGCGTGACCATCAGGATCGTGCGGCCGCGCGCGTGCAATTCACCGAGGATGTTCATTACCGCGCGCTGGTTCTCGGCATCCAGGTTCCCCGTGGGTTCATCCGCCAGGATCAGCTTCGGGTCGTTGATCAACGCGCGCGCGATCGCCACTCGCTGCTGTTCGCCGCCTGAAAGTTGCGAGGGCAGATGTTTTGCGCGCGCGCTGAGCCCTACCTGGTCGAGAGCTCTGCGGGCCTCAGAGGCATCGCTCATGCTGTGGAAGTACTGCGACAGCATGACGTTTTCGAGCGCCGTCAGATGCGGAATCAAATGGAACTGCTGAAAGATGAAGCCCACCGTCTCGGCTCGAAAGCGCGTAAGTTCGTTGCGCGAAAGCGTCGCCGTATCGACGCCGCCGATGCGCACCACGCCGGATGTCGCTTGATCGAGGCAGCCCAACAGGTTCAACAGCGTTGTCTTGCCCGAGCCCGAAGGGCCCATGATCGCCAGCCATTCGCCCTCATTCACCGAGAAGCTGACGTGATCGAGCGCGCACACGGCATTGTTGCCTTTGTAGACCTTGCACACGTCAACCAGATCGACCAGCGGAGCCGTCATCATTCTCCCCGTAAGATTACGGCAGGTTCGATGCCCCAGATGCGTTGCGCGGCAAAGAGAGTAGCGGTCACGCCGACGAAGAGCGTGAGTCCGATTACCGTGATGAGAGTGAGCGAGTCGAGATGAACACCCCACGCGCCGCCGAAGATATTGTGAGCGATGGAGGCGGCCGCCAGCAGGCCCAGGACGTAGCCCGCAAGCGAAGACACACCGGACAGAATCACCGACTCCGATAAGAACAGGGCAGCAATGCGCGGCTCGGCGGCGCCGATGGCCTTCAGCAACCCGATCTCGCGCGAGCGTTCGAGCACCAACTCGCTGAAGTTGCTGGTTACGCAAAGCATGGTGATGACCAGGATGATCAGCAGCAACAGAAAGAGCGCACCGCGAATCTGCAAGACGAGTTGCGATTCTGTGTCGGCGACGGCACGCACGACTCGCACACTCGCTTGCGGGAAGCGCGCGGCCAGCGCGTCACGAACCTCAGCGACCCGCGCGCCGGGCGTGCGAATTTCGATCACGCTTGCCTGGTCCTGCAATCCTGCCAACGTTTGTGCTTGCGCGAGCGGAACGATGAGTTGATTTTCTTCCGCGCCGCCACTCGACACCACACCTGCGATGGCGCACTGCGCACTACCGAACGTGACTGTCTGATGCAGTTGCCAGTGGAAGCGTTCGGCCAGCGCACTTCCCGCGAGACACTCGCCCGACGCCGCCGTCCGCGAGCCGTTGACTTGCCAGTAGCGATGAAACTCTTCGCTTGAGGCGAAGTCGACGCCCAGTACCGCGACATCCTGATCGCTGATGCGCGCAGTCGTGAGCAGCAGCGGAGAAGCCACCACGTGCAAGGTGCGCGCATATGCCACAGCGTCCACCGGCATCGTCGCCGGGCCGTTCGGCACCATGACCATGTTGGCCCCGAAGCCCTGGAATTCGTTGCGGATGCGCTGCTCCACGCTGGAGTAGAGGTTAAACAGCGTGGTGACGAGGGTCGCCGCGACCGCCAGAGAAGCTGCCGCCAGTAAGAGGCGGCCCCGGCGAAAGCGCAGTGATGATTGCAAGAAACGCCAGAGCATCAGACGCCTTCGCGCAAGACCATTGCGGGGTCCATCTCCAGCGTGCGCCGCACCGGCTGAATGGCGCCCGCGACGGCCACGCACACCGCTGCGAAGAGGATGACCGGCAATAACAACCACGGAGCGGAGATCGGAACATGAAACACCGTGCGGCCGACCCAACGCGCGAGCAGCAAGCCGATAGAAGCGCCGATGAGTCCGCCAACCGTCCCTTGTAGTGCGACTTCTGCCCACAACAAAAGGGAGATAGTGGAATCGCTCGCGCCGGTGGCCTGCATGATGGCGATTTCACCGCGGCGTTCCATCATGGTTGCGGCCGTGACGCTCCACACCGTAAGCGCAGCGGAAAGCAGTGCAATCAAGGCAATCAATAACATCAGGCCGCTTACTTTGCCGAGCACTTTGCCTTCGCTATCTGCAACGCGGCGCACCGGGCGCGCCACTGCCATCGGCAGCACATCGTTGATCTGATGCGCGATCGACGTGACGTAGTTGGTACAGCTCCAGCGCTCAAGCTCCGCCGGCGACATCTTGCGCGGGTCTTTTCTCGCGAAGTCGTCTTCGGGCTTGGTCAGCGCGGAGACTTGCACGCTGTCGACCTGATTGGCGCGGCCGGTCAGCTGTTGCGCGACGGGGAGCGGGAGAATTGCTCGCTCATCCTCCTCGGCGCCCGAGTGCAGAATGCCCGCTACGGTGAAGGTTCTGCCGAGTAAATCGATGCTGCTGCCGGGCTTCACATTGAGCCGCTTGGCCAGTGCCGCTCCCAACAGGCACTCGCTGGTCGCGCCAGCGGCAATCGGCCGCCCTTCGATGGTCCACGATGGATTTACCACCATGGCGCCCGTGCGTTGTAGCTTGCCATCGGGTGCGCTGTACTCGTGGTCAAACCAAAGGCCTTCCACCGGGATGCTGCCGCTCCTGGCCAGGATCGAAGGCGAAAAGCCAATGATGTTCAGGCCCCAGAAGATGCGTTTGATGCGCGGCAACTGATCTTCCGGGATGTAGGTGGCCACACCCGCAGGCCGCGCGTCCACGCCCGCTACTTCCGTACTCAGTGCTTGTGCCCTTGGCGTTATGGAGATGTTCGCGCCAAGGCTGCGCAGTTCATGGCTCACCTGATCGCCAACATCGAGCAACACGCCGAGCATCGCCATCGCCACCGCGCTACCCAGCGCGACGGCAAGCACGGCCATTGCCTTGCGGCCCGGAGAACGCCGCAAAGATTCTGTGACGAAGCGGGCGAACATCTAAGATCCAGCGGTCTTGAACAAACGCTTTCCGCCGAAGAGGCTGGCTGACGGGATCACCAGATCGGAGCCTTGCACCGATGACGCGAGCGGCACCGGATTGCACCCGCCTTTCGTTCCGATCGAAGGGATGAAGATGGCCGAAGAGCAGTGCCGGCAGATCACATTCGGGACCCTTCTGGTAGTAGCCCTGCGGGCCGCAGATCATACAAGCATCGAAAGCAACGGCGAGCGACTTATCCGGCCTTGCGATGACGATAATGCGCACGCTGGTACCGTCATCATCGACTGCGAAGCGATGCAAATTGCCATCCGAAACCTGGCTGACCGGAATGCGCGCTTCGCCATTCACGACAGTGACCGGCAGCGCTGCAGAGAGACTGGTGGACGCGCGGGCATAGAGGAACTCCGCCGTGATCGCCATGATGAACAACACCGAAGCCGTGCAGCATGCCGCGACCCAGACACGTTCGCGCCGCGCGCTCCATGCCGCTTTACGCGCCGCAGCTCCTTCGAGCGGAGCAGCGGCGGCCGGCTTCCGGCGGCGCCACTCGAGCAAACCCATCAGCCCGGCAAGGGCAACGATCACGACGAAGAAGAATGCGTCGTTGCGGACAATTGGCCCGACGATCGCCATCTCCGTTGTGCTGCTCGGCAGTACTTGCGCTTCCGACAACTCGTGCAGGCCGGTGATGGTCAACTGCACTACGACCACCATCAGGATCACGGTGGTGATCTGAAAGAAGCTGCGCAGATTGATGCGCACGGTGCCCCGCACGAAGCTGACTCCGAACAGCACAGCCAGCACCAGCCCGGCACCGATGCCGACCGCTTCCAGAATGCCCGAAGTGTTCAAGCGGACGGCGCCTAACAGCAGAACGGTTTCGACACCCTCGCGGAAGATCATCAGGAACACAAAGAGGAAAACGCCCCATCGCGCGGACTCTCCCGAGGACCCCTGTTGCAGCTTCGATTCAATCTCGCCCTTGATGCCCTTTGCGCTGCGGTTCATCCACCAGACCATGGTGGCGACGAACACCGCGCTCACCAGTAGAATCCAGCCGCCGTAAGCATCCTCGTTGATTTCGAGGCGGCTAAAGATGTAGGCAACCACGACACTTCCAACGACTGCGGCGAGGATGCCGCGGTACACCGAGCTGATCAAACCGGGGCGCCCGATTTTGCGCAAATACGCCATCGCAATGGCAATAACCAGCGCCGCCTCTACGCCCTCACGGAGCGTAATGATGAAGGTCTGCAGCATGTCAAGTGGTTGTCTAGCACGATGATAGCAGAACTACGACTAAATGGGTCCGATATCCGGCCGCTACAATCGGGAGGTGCCCAAACCCGCGTGGCTGAACCGCAACGTCTTAGGCATGACAGTCACCAGTTTGCTGTCGGACGCTTGTTACGAAATGGTCTTGGCCGTGCTTCCCGGCTTCCTGCCGATCGTCGGCATCTCGGCTGCCGCACTGGGCTGGATCGAGGGCGTTTCGGATGGCTTTTCGAGCACCTTGAAGCTGGTTGCCGGCTGGTGGACGGACCGCGTCGGGCACCGCAAGCGCCTCGTTACTACCGGCTACTTCTTCACCGGCACCGGTCTCTCGCTATTCGCGTTTGCTTACGCCTGGCCCATGATCCTGCTCGGGACGCATGGTGAGCTGGATCGGCAAAGGCATCCGTGGTTCGCTGCGCGACGCCATGCTCTCGGAATCAGTGCCGGCCGAAATGCGTGGCAAGGCGTTCGGCTTTCACCGCGCGGGCGACACGGTCGGCGCGATTATCGGCCCGCTCTTCGGAGCGTTCCTGCTGCAATACTTGCCGCATGTGCCTGCGGACTTCGCGTTCCGGCGCATCTTTCTGATTTCGCTGATACCCGGTCTGCTCGCGCCGCTTGCGTTCTTCCTGATGGTGCAGGAGACGCGAAAAGTTGCCAAGCCGCAGCTTTCCATCTGGAGTGCTTTGCGGCAGCTGCCCTTGCCGTTCCGTCGATTTCTCGTCGCTGTCGGGCTTTTCGGGTCCGGCGATTTTTCGCCGACTCTGCTCATCATGGCGGCCGCTACTTTGCTCGCGCCACGCTTTGGAGCGGTGCGCGCGGCGGAACTGGCGGCGCTGTTCTATGTGCTGCGGAACATTGTGTACGCCGGGGCGTCGTATCCGATCGGCGCGCTCAGCGATCGATTCTCAAAGCGCAAACTACTCGCGATGGGTTTTGCGGCAGCAGGGCTCACGTCAGCCGGTGTCGCTGTGATGTTCGTGCTGCACAGCGCCAACCTGTTTGCAATTGCAGGGCTGTTCCTGTTGAGCGGCGTGTTTGCGTCCGCGCAGGATACGCTCGAGGGCAGCATTCCTCCCGACATCACTCCGCCTGAAATTCGCGGAACGGTTTATGGCGCACTCGGCTTAGTCAATGGCGCAGGCGACTTCGTGGCAAGTGCACTCTTGGGAACGTTGTGGAGCCTGGTGTCACCGATCGCGGGCTTTGCCGTTGCCGCCGTGCTGATGATCGCGGGAGCGATCGCAGTGATCTAAGCACGTCGCAGGTGACCGTCGCACTCGTCGACGCCCGGCTGAATCTCCAGCGCTGCGTAGATCTCGCGCGCTTCTTCCCACAAAGGCCTCGCCGCTTGGTGATCGCCGATGGCTGTTTGCAGACGTGCGAAACCGGCGACGGCGTTCGCTAGATCAAGACGGTTCGCGGCAGGATGAGCGCGGTAGATGCGAAGTGCGTCGTTGTATTCTGCCGCTGAGCGATCGAACACGCCGAGCTCGCGCAGGATGTCCGCGACATGCCGCACCGTGTGCGCCACAGCGAGCGGGTCATCGAGCTTACGTTCGATTGCGACGGCGTCTTCGTAGTGCTTGAGGGCGTCCTGGAGTTTGTGAGCATTGCGGGCCGCTTGCCCGAGGCGTTTTGAATCTAGCGGGGCACTCACCGGGGCGCTACTCCCACTCGATGGTTGCCGGCGGCTTGTGCGTCAGGTCGTAGTAAACCGTCGATATGCCGTCGATGCGCAACAACTCGCTTGCCATCTGATTCAACAGCGCGTCAGGCATCGCCACTGATTGCGCTGTCATGCCATCCGTGGAATCGATCGGGCGCAGTACCACTGAGTCGCGGCTCGTGGCAGTGCCCACCGGAATCAGCACCACGGGGAATTGCCAGACCTGCTGTTCGAAGCCGTGCTCGACAGACATGCGGCGCACCAGTGCGTCTGCGGTGCGCAGCCGCTGGAGCCGCTCCGGCGTGATGGCCGAGGCGAAGACGTGCGTCTGTTCGAGTGGAGCGTTCCCGGCAACACGCGCCACCACGCGATTGACGCTGCTCTCCGCGTTCACGATTTCAGTCGCGGCCTCCTGCAGCCGGTGCGACACGGAAGGGAAGCGATCGAGCACCAGGATGTGCGCATAGGTGCGCGAGTCGCCCTGCACGCCTACTGTTTTGATCGGCAGGATGTAGCCCGAGTTGTTGTGCAGCAGCGGCGCATCTTCGTTCGCGCAAAGGCAGCGGATCGCAAGGCCGGGGCCAGGGAACGGATGCCGGTCGAGAAATGCATTAGGCAGGCCAAGCTCCCGGCCGATGGCGCGCACTTCGTCTTTGTAAAAAGCGCTCAGCGGCTCAACGATATTGCCGTCTGCAATTAATTTCTGGATGCCGGCAACGCGATTGTGATGGGTCTTGATCAGCGCTGCATGCGCCGTACCGCCGGATTCGATGGTGTCGGGATAAATCGTTCCCTGCCCGAGAATCCAATGGCCGTCAAGCAGATGGCGCTGGCTGATGATGCGCTCCTGAACGGCGACAAATGCCTCGCCGATGATGGCCCGCTTCTGCTCGGGATCACGCGCTTCACGCAGCGCGTCGACAAATTCCTTTTCGGCGTGCTCCACACTGACGGCTTCGTGATCGAGTGAGTCGAACATCTCGCGCACCGCGTCGGTCTCGCCTTCGCGCATCAGCCCGGTATCGACGTAGACTCCGCGCACCCGATCGGCGCCGAGTGCACGCACGCACAGCGTAAACGCGACGGTCGAATCTACACCGCCGCTCACGAAGAAGAACACGTTGCGATCGCCCACCGTCGCGCGAATCTGGCGTTCGATCAACTCGACACGCTGATTCGGGTGCCAGTCCGCATCGCAGCGCGCAATCGGGAACAGGAAATTGGAAAGAATGCGGCGGCCCTCGATGGTGTGCACCACCTCGGGATGGAATTGAATCGCGAAGAGCCGGCGCGCGGCGTCTTCCATACCCGCGATCGCGCAGGTCGCAGTGTGCGCGGTTACGTTGAAACCGGAAGGCGGCGACGCAACGGTGTCGCGGTGGCTCATCCAGATCTGCTGATGATTTTCAGTTCCCGCCAGCAGCCGGCTGGACTCGGAGCTGTGTTCCAGAATGGCAAGGCCGTACTCGCCCTTGTGCCCCGGTGTCACCTGCCCGCCGAGTTGGTGCGCCATCAACTGTTGCCCGTAGCAGATACCGAGCACCGGAATATTGAGTTGAAAAATGGCGGGGTCGACTACCGGCGCACCCGCCTCATAGACGCTGGAGGGACCGCCGGAGATGATCAGCGCTTTGCTGCCCGAGAGTTCCGCCGCGGGTGTGTCGCTGCGCGCTACTTCCGCCGACACACCCAACTCGCGTACTTTGCGCGCGATCAGATGGCAATACTGACCGCCGGTATCCAGAACCTTAATCTGTGCAGGTTCGCTGTGTGGGGCCTCTGCCACTACTTCTTTTGCACGACCAGCTTGCGGTTTGAGTTGACTAACGCAAGCGCCTTCGGCATATCGTCCACGGCGCGCTGCACCAGCGGGTCGGTCTGAATGTAGTACTTGCGGCTGTCGTCAACGCTGAACGCGGTCTTATAGATTTCGCCGGTCAGGTTGCGCTTCAACCAGTCGTGATCCTTCGTGAACTCGGCTTCGGTGAAGGCGACATCGTGCTTCATCAGGTAGTCATGAAACAGCGTGATGGTCGGTTCATCCGCAGTCCACGCCTTCGCCATCTGCGTGCTGTGCTCCGCGAAGTAGTGCGTGATGAAATTCGAGATCGCATATTTGCGCATGATCTCGATTTCGAAGCGGTCGAGCTTCTCCGGCGTGAACTTCTCGTCGGGCGAGATGCCGCCGCCGCCATATACCGTGCGGCCCGCATCGGTCGTCTTCACGTCCTTGTCGTTGCGCGCTTCGGTGTTGGTCTTGTAGTAGTAATCGAAGAACGAAGTGTGCTCGTAATCGCGCTGGATCAAGCGTCCGCTGGGCGTGTAGTATTTGGCCGTCGTGAGCGATAAGGCAGTGCTCTCGCCGAGCGGGAATACCGTTTGCACCAGGCCTTTGCCGAACGTGTTTTCGCCGATCACGTACCCGCGATCGTGATCCTGCAGCGCGCCGGAAACGATCTCCGAAGCCGAAGCCGAGCCACGATTCACAAGCACAACGATCGGATAGACATACCCGTGGTTGCCCGAAGTGGCGCGATACACCTTCTCTGGCTGCGCGCGTCCGTGGTGAGAAACGATCACGTCGCCCTTGTTGAGGAACTTGTCGGCAACCGCGACCGCTTCATTCAGCAGGCCGCCGGGGTTATCGCGCAGATCGATGATCAAGCCCTTGATGTTGGCTTCGCCGAATTCGCGCAGGTGCTCCTGCACTTCTTTGCTGGTGGTCTCATTGAACAGCTCGAGGTGCATGTAGCCGATGCCGGGGCGCACCCACATGGCATCCTGCACACTGCTGCGGCTGATCTCGTCACGCAGCATGTTGAACTCGAGCGGCTTCGAACTGCCTTCGCGCAGAACCAGCAGCTTGACCGGCGTGTTGCGAGGGCCCTTCAGCATCTCCGCTACTTCGGTGGTCGGCAGCGTCTCGACGGATTTCCCGTTGACCGCTGTAATCACATCACCAGGACGCAGCCCTGCTTTGTATGCGGGCGAGCCGGTGAAAGGGAACGTCACAACGGTTTTGCCGTTGCGGCCCTGCACATACATACCGACGCCGTAGTAGTGACCGCGCTGTTCTTCGCGCATCAGCGTGAGGTCTTTCGGATCGAAGAAGTTGGAGTGCGGATCGAGAGTGCGCAGCATCCCCGGGATCGCGCCTTTATAAATACCTTTGTCGGCCGTCACCGGGTCGGCGAAATTCTCTTCGACCGTGGTGTAAAGCCGCGTGAACGATTTCACGCTCTTTTCGACGTCAGTCTGGTCGTCGGCGGCATGCGCCGTAACCACGCGCTGGCCATAGATTCCGCCCGCTAAAGCGCAGGCGGCGATGATAACTGGGACAAGAAAAAAAGAAGACCGCTTCGACGCCATTCCGAGGGACCGTCCTTAATGTGAGTATATCCGGTTTGTTTTTGGAAGCCCGGCGGCAACATAACCGTCCAGCGCCAACGCGGCGATCGCCTGCCAGCCAAAACGCCGCTCACAGGTGAGACGCGCGGCGCGGGAAAACCGTTCGCGTTTTTCCGGACTCGCCAGTAAATCGCAGAGCGGCGTCGGCGAACTCGGGTCCGCTCTCGCGAATCAGAATGTCTTCGCCGTCGGTCAAATTGAGGCCGCGGGCGCCGACGGGCGTGCTGACCACCGGGCGGGAACACGCCATGGCCTCGATCACTTTGATGTTGGTGCCGGCCGAAACCAGTAACGGAACACAGACCGCCTGGGCCCGTTCGTAAAGCGGCCGCAAGTCAGAAACGAAGCCGTGGACGTGAATGCGCGGGTCCGTCGCGCGCAGGCCGGGGTCAAATTCCCGCCAATGCTTCTCGTGCTCGGGTCCGGCAACTACTTCGAGTGTGGCTTCGGGGAAGCGCTGCCACACCAGGGGCAGAATAACGTCGCGCAACTGTTCGAACCCGATCAGATTCGGCCGGTGCCGGAACGACCCGACATAGAGAAGCGTGGGGCGGTCACTCGTGCTCTGGACCGCGCACCGGTACTTTTCCAGATCGACGCCGTTCGCGACAACCAGCGTGCGGGACGGATGGGCGCCGGCGGCGAGCGCTTCTTCGCGGTCGCTCTCCGACATCGTCCACACGCCATCGAACGCGCGGAGCCTTTCTGATTCGAACTTACGCCAGCGGTCCGCCTCGGCGAGCGCTTCGCGCGTCTTCTCGCGGGCGGCAATCTGGTCGTAAAGCGTGAACGTGATGTCGTGCTCGACCAATATCGCCGGGATGTGCGGCGCTGTTTCGCGGTAAGCCGCAAGTTGTGTGTACTCGATCTGCAGCAGGCCGATGTTTTTTTCGCGCACAAGCCGCTGCACCAGGTCACGCATAGCGCCGGACTCGTACTCGCGGACGTGAAGCGGCCCAGCGCCTGGCAAAGGTTTGGTGTCGATGTCGACGACGTACACTTCCCGGAACACTTCGCTCAGCTCCGCATACATCACCGCTTCGCTGTGCTCACGAAAACAGGCGAGGATGAAATCGACATCTGGCGCCAGAGCACGGCACAAGTTGAAGATGCGAACGGCGCCGCCGTGCGCAAGCGGGAACGGCAGGTACGGCGAAAGGATCAGTACGCGCGGCAGATTATGGCGAAATGGCTGACGATAGGCCGGAGCTGATGCGATGGTGCCGCGCGCGCCACCCAATAACAACGGCGAGCCGTGCAACGGTGTGCGATGGCGCATCACAAACTCGGCTTCTTCAAAAGTGAAATCAGGCATCTGGCCGCACGCGCCCGAGCCCACCGAGTAAGAAACCCATCCCGCTTGCGCCGCTCTCCAGAACAGCGCGTACCATGCAGCGCCGAAAGTAAATGAGTGACGGCACGCCGAGCGCAAGGATCTTCTCCCGGTCCGCAATGATGAAATTGGAGATTGGCGCGAGCGTGGCGCTCACTTCGCCCGCTTGCAAAGCACGGAACGGCGCGTTCGACACCGGCAATTCACGCCACGCGCGATAACCGATCTGCGCCGTGACGGCAAAGGTATCCGAGTGAAGAAACTCGCGCGCGGCGGTCAGGTCTGCAGTGGCGCCGGATTGACGGAAGATGACCCAGCGCTGCGTCGATGCGCGCAATGTCTTCTCGATAGCCGCGGCATTCCACTCTCGTCCACTGCTTTCGATCACCGTGAGGTCATGCAGGCGGGAGGGCGGTGCAGCATCAGGAACGGCAAGCGGTTGCGCATGCATTCGCAACCTGCGTCGCGCCGCAGATCGCACCAGCGGTGCAAGCGGGCGAATTGCTGCAGCCGCACCCGCGATTGCCGCGCTGCGCAGTACAGGCAGCGGACTCGCGGAACCGATGTCGCCATGCCGGTTCAGCACAATCGCGCGGAACGGCGGAATCAACAGCGGCAGTATTTTGATCGGCCATGCCCCTCGATCGCCAGTCCAACACACCGCAGTTAGCGCGAACCACCGGTTGCGTAACGACCGAAGCGCTGCGCCGAGTAAACGCCAGGGACTTGCGTCAACGAGAACCGCGGCACACGTCTCCGCCGCAAGCGAGGATGTCTGCTCGCGCGTGAACAGCCACACCGGCAGACGCGGCGCGCCACTTTCCCAACCCGCACGCAAATGCTGCAGCACGCGATCGGCATTCTCGCGCGAGCCGGCGAACACTGCATAACCTTTCTGCCGATTTGCGCTGAAGCGCGCCTTCCAACCGGAGCCCATGCGAGTTAGTGAAAGGTGACGGTCGTCAACACGCCGTCTGCCGCTGCACGCTTGACTGGCTTAGCGGAATATTCCACGGCAATGCGCTGCTTCTTCGCCGGGCCGCACGCGAGTGCCGACTCCCGCAGATCGGGTATGACCAACCGCAACGTTTTGTCGTCACTGGTCTGCATGACGAGCCGCGCCGTCTTACCCTCGCACTCAACTCTCAACAACGTTCCTTCCACCTTTGTGTTGCCGGGTTGATCGTCCGGCCAAGGCATCGGTTCCACCGCCGCCGCCCCGCCCGCAGTGCGCCCATGGTTCGCCTTCGCCTCTGCCGCGTGCAACTCCGCGAGCGCCTGTGCTTTCAGTTTGTCGATGGCCGCTTGCCTGGACGCGGCGACACGCTGCTGCTCGGCCTCTTCATAGTCGAGGCGCTGCGCTTCGATCGCCATGCGTGCGGCATGCATCCGTTCGCGGTCCGCGCTGTTCCGCGCAGCTTGCTCGGCCGAGGTCCACGCGCTGGCCGCCGCCGCGAACTGTTTTTGTTCCAATTGCCAGCGCGCAAGTGCTTCCCAGTACGCCAGGTTCTGCGGCGCTAAACGCGTGGCTGCCGCATATTCGCGCGTGCGCTGTTCCGGGTCGGACGCTTTCTCCCCCAAGAGGTAGTGCGCCTCGGCGGAATTCGGATTGATCTGTACCGCTTGATCGAGCGCGGCTCGCGCAGGAGCCGATTGCTTTTCAAGCCGTGCATAGGCAACCAGCACCGCATCGTTCTTAGAGCCTGCGGCAATCGCGCGCTTCCAATGCTCACGCGCCGCGTTCGGATCACCGGCGCGTTGCGCAAGCAGCCCCAAACCTTCCTCCGCTTCCGCTACGTTCTGCTTGTTCTGCAACATCTGTTGATACATGCCGGCTGATTGCGACGTGAGCAAATCAGCGAAGATCAACGGTTGTTGCGCGGCAGGGAAGTCTTTGATGTAGAAGTCGCGATCGGGACTAAGCGCCGTGCTCGGACCATCCGCCGTCCCAAACTTTCCCGCGTGAAAGTACGCATCCACTTCGCGCTCCATCTCTGCCGCCGGCTTGCCGTAGGCGTTCGGCCACGCGGCGTCGGCCGGAATGCCGCGCTGCAGATTGAAGAACAGCACACGCATGCGTCCGGCATACTCGGGCGTGGTGGCAAGCATATGAATGCGAGCCCAATCGCGCGTGCGATCTTGCGCGGGGGGCAGCGCACCCCACGTCACCTTTGCGCCGGCTACGTTGAGCGTCGAGAAGAACGTTTCCAGGCCGCGCTCATAATCATCCGGCAGTTTGCCCACACTACGCTCGATTAAAAGCTTCGCGAGTTGCTTCGTTGTCGCGGGCGGCAACGGTTGTCCCGCGATGCCGACCAGCACTGTGCGCGCGCGTCCATCCACCAAGCCCGCACTTGCGCCATGCGCCTCCATCTCTTGCGCATCGCGAAATAGTAAAACCGGCATGGGCGGCGCGAAGGTCAACTCTTTCCCCAGCACCTGGCCCAGCGCGAAGCGAAATTGTTCCAGGTCGCCAAGCGTGGAACGCATCGCTTTCGGCGCGGCGTCGCTCACCACTTCAAATGACGGGCTCTTGGTTTGAATCCAGTGCGTGTCGGCCGCTAAAGCCGCTGATGCCGCCAGCACGATTGCGAACCGCGAAATGGTTGCCAGTGTCATCGGCTTCGGGCCGCGAAATACCATTATGATCTGCTTATGCGTTCCGTTCGGCGGTTTGGGCAGTTGCTGCGTTTGCGTCCGGAGTTCGAGCAGGAATATATCCGCTACCATGCCGCGGTCTGGCCCGAAGTGCTGCAGTTAATCCGCGACTGCCACATTCAGAACTACTCGATCTTTCTGAAGGACTCCGTACTCTATGCCTATTTCGAATACACGGGCCAAGACTATGACGCAGATATGAAACGAATGGCCGCCGATCCCAAGATGCAGGAGTGGTGGTCGATCATGGAGCCGATGCAGGAGCCGCTCGCGACGCGCCGCGAAGGCGAGTGGTGGGCCCGCGCTGAAGAAGTATTCCACACCGACTGACCGCCTCTAGGAGTTGGCTTCGATCAGTTCCGAAACTTCTTCCCACTCGCTCATCAGCGCATCCAGATCGGCGCGGCGCGCAACTAACAGCAAGTTCACGTCCTGCATTTGCGCAGCGCTGACGTAGTTCGCGAGTGACTGTTCGTAATCGGCGATCTCGGCCTCGAGCTTCGTCACTTCCTCTTCGATCTCGCCACGCCGCTCCTTCATCTTGCGAAGTTTCAACGGATTCAGGCGGCGCTGGCTATCATTCTCAGCCGCCACCGCGGCAGTCGCGGCCGGCTTCGTTGCTTGCGGCTCTGGTGGAGCAGCAACTTCGGCCATTCCCTCTTTGTGCCTGAGGTATTCGACATAGCCGTAAGGGTGCGCGTGGACTTCACCGCCGCCTACTTCAATCACCTTGGTTGCCAGTTGTTCGAGGAAGTAGCGGTCGTGAGATACGAAAACCACCGTGCCGGTGAAGTCCTGCAATGCTTTGAGCAGAACGTCTTTGGCGCGCATGTCGAGGTGATTGGTGGGCTCGTCCAGCAACAGGAAATTGCTCGGGACCATCAGCATGCGCGCGAGCGCGTAGCGGTTACGCTCGCCGCCAGAGAGTACGCCGATGCGCTTGAACACATCGTCATCGGAAAACAGAAACGAGCCGAGCAACGTGCGCAGTTCCGTATTCGTGGCACGCGGCGCAACCGTACCGAGATCATCGAGCATGCGCGCGTTCACATCGAGTTCTTTGTATTGATCCTGCGCGAAGTAATCCGGCTCCGCGTTGTGGCCCAGGATGTATTCGCCTGACGTGACGGGCTCCACGCCTGCCAGTATCTTGATCAGCGTCGACTTGCCCGCGCCATTCACTCCGGCCAGCGCCACGCGTTCACCGCGTTCGATGATGAACGTCGCGCCCGAGAAGACGTGCTTGGCACCGTAGCTCTTTGAAACGCTGCGAAATTCAGTCACAACACGGCCGCTCGGCTTCGGCTGCGGGAACCGGAAGTGGATGGTCTTCTCGTCCGGTGGAATCTCGATGCGTTCGATCCGCTCGAGTTCTTTGATGCGGCTCTGCACCTGTTTCGCCTTCGTCGCCTGCGCGCGGAAGCGGTTGATGAAAGCCTCGAGCTGCTCGACCTTTTCCTGCTGGTTTTTGTACGCCGCTTCGATCTGCACGCGGCGGTCTGCCTTCTGCGCTTCGAATTTCGAATAGCCGCCCGTGTAAAACCAGATGCGCTTGTTCCAAAGCTCGACGATGCGCGTGACGGTCTGGTCCAGAAAGAAACGGTCGTGCGAAATCAGAACAAACGCGTGGGGGTAATTGGCGAGATACTGCTCAAGCCAGTTACGCGCTTCGATGTCGAGATGGTTCGTCGGCTCGTCGAGCAACAGAAGGTTCGGCTGGGCGAGCAGTAGCTTTGCAAGCGCGATGCGCATCTGCCAGCCGCCCGAGAACTCCTCTGTGCGCCGCGTCCACTCTTCCCGCCCGAAGCCCAGGCCAGACAGCACTGTACCGGCTTGCGATTCGAGCGTGTATCCGCCGCGCGAGTGGAACTCGCTGTCGACGCGATGCAAACGTTCGGATGCTTGCGTGTACTCCGCGCTGCCCGGAGCGAGGTCAGCCAGGCGGCGGCTGAGCTCTTCGTGTTCGCTCTCAAGGGCGCGCACATCATCGAACACGCTCATGCACTCGGCGAAGACGCTGCGGCCCGACAGCGTCAGCCCATCCTGCGGAAGATATCCGGCGGTGGTGCCGCGGGTGATCGCAAGGTCGCCGCGATCAAGCGTCTCCAGTCCGGCCAGCATTTTCAGAAGCGTCGACTTGCCCGTGCCATTGCCGCCGACAATACCGGCGCGCTCTTTGGTGGTGATCAGCCAGTCAACGTTTTCGAACAGAACCTTCGGCCCGAACTGCTTGGCCGCATTCACCAGTTGAATCATGCGCTAAAGCCAATACTGCCACTGCGCGTGACTGATCACCCACCACGCGAGCAACCCGTTGGTGACGGCGTGGGCCAGAATGCAATCCCACAAGCTTTTGGTGCGAATCATCCACCAGTTGTAAATCACGCCGGTGATCAGACCCACATCCCAGTAAGGCCCGTGTTCGGATGCAAAGAGCAGCGCGACGGCCCAGAACGCCAGCGGCGCATAAGCGCCCGAGCGGCACGCGTTCGAAGTCTTTATTGATGATCCAGCGCATCAGCCACCCGCGCCAGAACAACTCCTCAAGAATCGGCACGGCAACCACGCTGACCAGAACACGAAACACCAGACTCAACGTGTCCGTCTTCTGCATCGGCGTCATCGTACTCGCAGCATGCCCGATGATCGAGTTCGAGAAAGGCCACAAGTTGCGGTAACCCGGAATGAGCAGGTCCGGGCCGATCCAGATAACGAACACCGCGGCGCCAAGCAGCACGCTCAACAACGGGCTGGTTGACCGGCTCGCGCGTAGAGGACCGAGCGAGAACGCCGCAATCAGCGCCATCGAGAAAACAAAAACCAGCCACGACGGCGCAACGAAGAAAGATTTCAGCCCGAGCAGTGCGACAAAGCCGCCAAACGGGACGATGTACGCCAGCGCCGGATGCCGCAGATTCAACGGCTGGCCCCGGGTGCGTTCAACAGATCGTGGGCTTTCCAGTAATGCTCGGTCTTAGGATTGTCGCGCTCCCACTTCGGGGCTTCGGTGCGATTTGCAATGGAGACGACGCCCAACGCAATCGCGCGATCTACCCTGGCCATGTTGTCGAATTCTATCTTCTGCCACTCATCGGAGACTTGATGATAGTCGGCGAACGTGTAAGCGGACGAGACCGTGCTGGCCGGGATGCCTACATCCGCAAGAGCCTGGTTATCGCTCCGTGCAAAGTAAGCGTCAGTATCTTTGGTCGAGTAGACTTTCACGCCGGTGCTTTGGTTGACGAACGCGGCCGGAAGGTCGGTAAAGTCATAGCCCGTGAATGTAATGCCGCTGGCCTCGAAGCCGCCCTTAGGATTCGTGCGGCCCACCTGTTCGATGTTGATCTGCGCGATGGTTTTGCTCAACGGAAACAAAGGATGCCTGCCGTAGTAGCGCGAGCCGAGCAGCCCCAGTTCCTCACCGAAGAAGGTCATGAACACGACGGTGCGGCGCGGCTTCACCGGCATTGCCGCGAGCGCCTGCGCGATTTCAATCACCGATACGGTTCCACTGCCATCGTCGTTCGCGCCGTTGTAAATGCGATCCGGGCCGTC
The DNA here is from genome assembly GCA_963792655.1 of Bryobacterales bacterium. GTDB lineage: Bacteria > Acidobacteriota > Terriglobia > Bryobacterales > Bryobacteraceae > DOZZ01. The sequence continues at coordinate 343,809 of CAWBWU010000001.1, read as the reverse complement.
GGCTTTCATCGGCAAGTGATCGTAATGCGCGGTGACCAGAACATACTGGTCTTTCAAGACGGGATCGGACCCAGGCAGCACACCAACGACGTTACGAACGTGCACCTTCGACACTTGCGGCGCTGCTGCATGCACAGTCACGGTTTCACCTTCGGCATGGCTGGCCGTAAGCTGCTTGCCGTGCTCGGAATCGAGCATCAGCACGGGCACGGCAGTTTGGGCTTGATCCAGATCCATCAAGCGCGGCGCACTATTCGGACGCAACGGCGCGTTTGCCAAGATCACCAGCAGCGCCGGTTTGCGCGCCAGCAGCCGCTCGCGTACGTCATAGCGCAGCGAGTACGGCGCCAGCACGGCTTTGCCTTCCACCGGTGCAGTTGCCTCATCGCCGGCTTTCAACACGAGCAGCGGAGCGCGTTCGATGGCGACCGCGTGATACGCCTGAAGCGTGAACTGGCTGGCTTCGAGCGCTGTCTTGTGGCTGCCATTCTCAAAAGTGATCTCGGTGTTGCTCGCCGCGGGAGTGAACTGGCCGAATTCCGCTTCCTGAAAGTACCCCCCATTCACCGGCGCCTCCAGCCGCGCTCGCCGGAACTGTGCAGCGATAAACTCGGCCGCGATCTCCTGACCGCGCGACGGCGTGCTGCGCCCTTCGAGCGCATCCGACGCAAGGAACGACAGGTTGCCGCGCAGATCGTCTTCCGAAATATGATTCGCGATGCTCTGCAGCTCGGGCGCGAGCGTCTGGGCCGTTAGCGCCGTGCCGAACAGCGCAAGAAGTACCGCACGTTTCATTTAGCCTTTCAACGCCCCTCTGATCTCGCTCGCTTTTTCAAACAGCATGCCCGTCTCACTACTGCAGCCGAGAAAGATCATGCCGCGCTCTTTCCAGAACTTTGCTACTTCGAGCGAGCGCGTCTGTGTTCCCGGAGCAATTCCTTTCGCGAGACAGGTGTCGCGCACGGCTTCCATAGCGGCGACCAGCTTCGGATGTTGAAATTCGCCAGGCACCCCAAGCGAGATGGAAAGATCGGCGGGGCCGATCATCACTGCATGGATGCCGGGCACGCTGAGTATCTCTTCGCGGGCATCGAGCGCTTTCTGCGTTTCAATCTGCAGCACCACCAGCGTATTTTCATTGGCATGTTCTACCACCTGGTTGAAGCTGGCGGGCTCGTACTCCAGGTGAACTTGAGTCAAGCCATAGCCACGCACGCCGAGCGGCGGAAAGCGTGTCCACTGTACTGCCTGATTGAGCGCTTCAGCGGACTCGATACGCGGAAAGATCACGCCTTGCGCGCCGCAATCGAGCGCGCGCGAAACCAACGGATACTGCAGATCGGCGACGCGAACAATTGGGCTCAACCCCGCTAGCACGCTCGTGCGGCAGACATCCTGTACGGTTTCGATATCGAAGCCGCCGTGCTCGGTATCGATAAAAGCCCAGTCGAACCCGGCCTTCGCAAAGAGGTAAGCGATCTCTGGGGAACGCAGTTGTCCGAAGTTCGTCCCCAACTGCATTTTGCCGGAGGCGAGCGCCTGCTTTACGCGATTGATACGCATCAAAGCGTATTCTACAGGGCAGCCGTTACCAGACTGTTAGCGGGCGGTCGCCGGGACTCCACGCGATCCCGAGGGAAATCTTGAACGGGTTGCGTAGAAATGCGTTTTGGCTGTCGTAGTTATAGCGCCGGTATTCGAAGCGAGCGTTACTGTGCAGGTTGTACGTCAAATCGCGAGACGCGCCAACGTTTAATCCATACGCATCGTAGTTGCCAAGCGCGACGCCCAGGCTTCCCAGCTGCTCACGCGTAACCCCGACTGACATCGCATACTTACGAAAACCGTTGTAGTCAATATGGCCGTTGTATAGTACGCGCTTTGAAGTCAGATAAAGTCCGTTGCCCGGACTTACTCCGACCAGTACCTCTGCGCCCGCAGCTCCGTTGCGAAAGCGGCGCAGAATTTGCACCGAAGCATCGGGAATAATGTTCGTGCGGTCTACGGCCACTACGCCGAAAGCCTGCCCGAGTAGCGCAGCGACCAGCGGGTCCAGATTGAACTGCACGAGCCCTGCAGTCTGCACATGCGAGAAGCCTCCGCGTACACGAATCTCTGTGCTGCGGTTCACCGCATAAGATACAGACGCTCCCGCTGTGTTGATATTCGAACCGCCGAACGCCTTACTGTATTCGTAGTGCGTGTAAGTGTAGTAAGCCCCGACCGTCGCCCGGCGGGTAAGGCGGTACTCGGCGTCGGCGCGCGCTTCTGACCCGATAACTCCATAGAGCGAACTCAAGTTTCGCTTGACGGTAAAGCCCGTGCCCCCGAAATCGAAACTCAACCGTGCCGATTTGCGATACACGACGTCGGCGGAAGTGCTCAAGAAGATAGTGCGGTCATCCAGAGCCTGCGTCAGCGGACTCACCGGAACAATGGCATTGCCCACCGATAAGTCAGTAGTCGCGGCGGTACTTGCGACGCCGAAGGTATTTGAGTAAACGCCTGCAGTCTCGTCCAGGCGCAAACTGATGTTCTTCGACGCTTGCCTGCGGTACGACATCGAAAGAAACTGGTTCGTCCCGTCATTGGTTCCCGAAGGCGAGTAGTGGAAGATACTGCCGTGGTACTCGAGCGCGAGTGAATCTTTCTCCCGCACCTTGGTTCCGACAATTCCGAAATTGGCCTCGATGCCGTAAGAATGCGTGCTGCTGAGCGTTCCATCCGGATTCACATTGCCTCCGGTCAACCCGCTCGCAAAGATACCGGTTACGCCCACATAGGGACGGAAGCGAGTGGTTTTCTCAACATCCTGTATAAAACCGAAGTCGCGGCCGAGGTTGCCCGGCCCTGCATAGGCAGGCGACGCGGGTGCCGGTGTCTTATCCGGCTCGACCACGGTCGTTTCGTCAGGCGTGGTGTGCGGCGGCGGAGGGGCTGTGGGCCGCGGAGTCACAATGTCCGTCTGAGCCGCGTTCGGATCCGCCGCCGGCGTAGCGGGCCTGGGCTCCTCCGCAATCTTCGGCTTCCCGGCGTCGGGCGGCTTGGTTTGCGTGGGATTCGAAGGGTCGGTAACAGGCACCTGTGCGAGCGCAGTCGCGGCGCCCGCCAGCATGAGTACGAAAATCTGGCCAAATAGGCGCATCTGGGCTGAGTCTGACTAAATCCGCACGCCAGTGTCAAGGCGGCGTAGCATTGCAGAGTACGGAACTTCAACATCCGAGGCGGCGTCTACATGCGTATGCGAATCCGATGGGCGGCGGCTTTGATCTGCACTTCGACTCTTGCCGCGGCCGATCTGCCGGTGCGGAACGTCATCCTCTATAAGCACGGCGTCGGCTATTTCGAACGAACCGGGGCTCTAAATCCGGGTGAGCACGCGCGTCTCGACTTCAAAAGCAACGAGATGAACGATGTGCTGAAGTCGCTGACTGTTACCGAGTCGAACGGCGCGAGTGTATCCGGACTGCGTTACGACTCGGCCATTCCGCTCGCACAGAAGCTTGGCGACTTCCCGTTTGTTCTGCAGGCAGGACAGCCGTTAACGGCGTTGTTGGATCAGTTGAAAGGCGCGCAGATCGAGATCACCATCAACGATAAGGCGATCACTGGAGCGATCGTCAGCGCGCGCCTGGTCCCGGCAGACAAGGAGCACGCCGAACGGCAGCAGGTCACCTTGCTGCTCGATAGCGGCATGCTGCGGACAGTCGAACTTGCAGACAGCATGTCGATGCGCTTTCTCGATCCGCAACTGCAATTGCAGTTCAAGGACTATCTGGCGGCGGTGCTGGCTGGCCGGTCCAAGGAAAGGCGCAGCGTGTATATCGATTCGAGCGACAAGGGCACGCGGCAGATACATGTGCGTTACATGATCCCCGCGCCCATGTGGAAGTCGAGCTACCGATTGATCTTCGATGACCGCACTGGCCCAATGCTGGAAGGTTGGGGAATCGTTGACAATACCACCGGCGAAGATTGGACGAACGTGCGCCTGGCATTAGTGTCGGGCAAGCCGATCTCGTTCATTTTTCCGTTGTATGAGCCGCGTATGGTGAATCGCGAAAATGCCGATTTGCCGGAAGAGGCGGCAGTCGCTCCCACGCTGCACGGTGGAAGTGTAGATCGACTGCAAAGGTTTACTAAGTTGCAGGGCCGAAATGCGGCTCCTGCTATTCCGTCGTCGATGGAGTCCGTCTCGGTTGATGGCGCGGCGGGTTCTCTTAATGGCAGTGTAGCCGGCGGAGTGATCGGTGGCGTACTCGGCTCGAGCGAGCCGGCCCCGTCCTCCATCGCAAGCGCGGCGGGGCGCGAGATAGCCGATCTGTTTGAGTACACGATCGATCACCCGGTAACCGTTCGCAAAGATGAGTCCGCCATGCTGCCGTTTTTGCAGCAAAAGATTACGGCGCGCAAACTGTTGATCTACTCCGACCCGAACGCAGTGAATCCGCAAAACGCCGCAGAGATCACGAACATTACTGGCAAGACACTCGACGGCGGACCGATCACGATTTTCGACGGCGGGGCGTATGCAGGCGAAGCATTGGTCGAGACGGTCAAGGCGGGAGACCATCGTTTGATCAGCTACGCAGTTGATCTGGGCACCCGTATCACCACCAAACTCGAAGCGCAGAACGTGAACGTGCGCGAGGTTCACGCCCAACGCGGAGTGCTCACGACGCGCTATTCGCAGCGGTGGACCCGCACTTACACGATCGAGAATGTCGACGCGAAAGCGAAGACGCTCATTGTCGAACAGGCCATCCGCCCGCAGTGGACACTGATCGATCGCAAACCCAACGAAACCAGCGCGAACGAGTATCGCTTCGAGGTTGCGCTCGCGCCGAACGGTCACGCCACACTTCCGGTTGCCGAAGAGAACGTGTACGAGCAGTCGACCGCGGTTAGCAGTTACTCACCCGACGCGCTGCTTGCCTTCATCGAGAATAAACAGGTCAGCTCCGCAGCGCGGCAGCAGTTGCAGCAAATTCTGGATTTGAAACGCCGCATTGCTTCGGCGCAGAATTCACGCCGCGATTTGGATACGCAGTTGAACGCGGCCGATCAGGACCAGCGCCGCTTGCGCGAGTTGATGATGAGCTTGAATCAGGTCAACGGTCAACAGGATCAGGTGCAGAAGTATGCGCGCGATCTTGCCTCACGCGAAGAGAAGATCGCCTCGGTTCGCACCCAGCAGAATGCGCTAAGCGCACAGCAGACACAGCTTGAGTCCGATTTGAACGCGCGCATCGCCCAGCTCGAATTCTAAATTGCCCGTGCGTTAAACTTGTAAGTTCCCGTCAGCATGGAACGCAAGCCCCAGCGCACGATCGCCATCTACCCCGGATCGTTCGATCCGATTACGAATGGCCATTTGGACCTGATCACGCGGGGTTCGCGCTTATTTGACCGGCTGATTGTTTCGATTTTGCGCAACGAATCAAAGCAGCCGCTGTTTTCGGTCGAAGAGCGCGCAGCAATGCTGGCCGAAGTGGTTCGCGAGATGCCGAACGTAGAAGTCGATTCGTTCGATGGCTTGTTAGTTGACTACGCGAAAGCGCGTGAAGCAAAGGTTCTGATTCGCGGCATTCGCGCCGTTTCGGACTATGAACATGAATTGCAGATGGCGCTGATGAACCGGCGTCTGCAACCCGGGATCGAGACCGTCTTTTTGATGGCCGGAGAAGCTTACTCCTTCATCAGTTCGCGGCTGGTCAAGGAAGTGTACCGCCTGGGTGGCGACATTCGCGGTCTGGTCCCGGCTATCGTTGAAAGCCGTCTGCACGACCGTCTTCAGCGGTCCACCGTAAAAGCACATTAGTAAGAGCAAACTATGACAACAACTAAGCCAGCCATCGCCGAACGCATCAGTTCCATCAGCGTTTCGTCCACCATGAAGGTTGCGGCCGAAGCAGATAAATTGCGCCTGCAAGGTGTCGACGTCGTAGACTTCGGCGCGGGTGAGCCCGACTTTCCGACGCCTGACAACATCAAACAGGCTGCGGTCCGCGCGCTCGAACAGAACTTCACGAAGTACACACCAGCCGGCGGTACGGCGGAGTTGAAGAAGGCCGTGGTTGCGCGCCATGCTGCCGAGTTTGCGACCGATTACAAGCCAAGCGAGTGCATCATCTCGGTGGGCGGTAAGCATGCGATCTTCGGCTTAACTCAGGCCTTAGTGAACCCTGGTGACGAAGTGGTGATCCCTTCGCCTTACTGGGTGACTTATAAAGATGTCGTGAACTACGCGGGCGGCCGCTGTGTTTTCGTCGAGACCAAAGAGTCTGACGGTTTCGTGCTCACCGCTGCTGCGATCGAGCCGCATCTGAACGACCGCACCAAGCTGGTGTTCATCAACTCCCCTGCGAACCCGAGCGGCGCTGTGCTTGCGCGTGAGGAGTTCGAGAAGATCTACCACATGACCTCGCGGCGCGGCATCTACCTGCTGACTGACGAGTGCTACTCCCACTTCCTCTACGACAGCGAACCGTTCTCGATCGCCAGCCTTCCCGGTGCGAAAGAGACCGTGCTTGTCGCCGGAACTGTTTCAAAGACATATGCGATGACGGGCTGGCGCATCGGGTACGCACTTGCGCCGGAACCGGTCATCGGCGCCATCAACAAACTGCAAAGCCACTCGACATCGAACCCCACCTCGATCGCGCAAAAGGCTGCGGTCGAAGCGTTGAACGGCCCGCAGGATTCAGTGAAGGTGATGCTCGCTGAATACCGGAAGCGCCGCGACTTCGTGGTGCCGCGCCTGCGCCGAATCCCTGGCGTGAAGTGTGCAACTCCGGCGGGAGCGTTCTACGCCTACCCGAACATCTCTTGTGCGTTCGGGCGGGGCGGGATTCAGAACACGCTGCAGTTCGCCGAACGCTTGCTTACCGACGCGCAAGTCGCGGTGGTGCCGGGCGAAGCATTCGGCACCGACAGCCACATCCGCATCTCCTACGCTACGTCAATGCATGAGCTGGAACGCGGGCTCGATCGCATCGAGAAGTTCGTTACGGCGCTCAGCTAAGCTGGCATGCCGGCGAAACTTCTGCAGCCGCACTTTGTCGAGAAACCCTGGGGCTCCACGCATCTGGAGCCCTGGTATCGGGACACAAAGCAGAAGATAGGTGAGGTCTGGTATCCGCTAGGCCCATTGCTGTTCAAGTTTCTGTTCACGACCGAAAAACTTTCGGTGCAGGTGCATCCGGCAGACGACTACGCGCGCGAACACCACAAGAGCTTAGGCAAGACGGAGATGTGGTTCGTGCTGCGCGCCGATGAGCAAGCGAACGTGGCGCTCGGCTTCAAAGAGCCGCTCGAAAGCCACGAACACCTGCGGCAAAGTTCTCAAAGCGGGAAGTTGATGGACCTGCTGAAGTGGGTGCCTGCGCGCGCGGGGGATACCTTCTTCGTCCCGGCGGGCACGGTGCACGCAATCGGTGCGGGCCTTGCGCTCTGTGAGATTCAACAAAACTCGGATGTGACGTACCGGCTGTTCGACTACGGGCGTGATCGCGAGTTGCATCTTGATCGCGGCGTTGAAGTCTCGGACGTCGGCACGCATCCCGGCGCGACCCAGCCCGTTCGGCTGGATAACGGCCGCACGCTGCTCGCTGACTGCGAGTATTTTTCTACTGAGCTATTCGATTTCGATGGCGACCGCAGTTTAGATACTGCTGCGATCGCCATCGCTGTTCTGGAAGGCAACGGACTGCTCGAAGGTCACCCGATGCAACCCGGCCAGGTCTGGGAAAAAGATCCCGGCCCCGTGCGGCTCTCGGGCAGCGCGCGTCTGTTGTTGATTAGCGGCCCGCCACCAGCGAGTTCGCTAAACGCCCGCGAATCTGGTTCATAACTTCGGTCGCCAGGAAGGGCTTCCGCAGCACCGGGAAGTCGTGCTCTTCGCACAACGCTTCTTCATCGGGTGGCAGCACCGTGCCGGTCATGATGATGTTCTGAATGCGCGGCGAAAAGCGGCACAGCTCCACACCCAGTTCGACGCCGTTGCCGTCCGGCAGCATGTAGTCGAGCAGCGCCGCATTCGGACGCGACTCGGCCGCGATGCGCCGCGCATCTTTCGCCGTCTCGGCGGTCAGCAGTTTCCAACCAGCCTCGGCCATCAACCGTTCCAGAAAATGCAGCAGGTCGCGATTGTCATCCACCAACAGCACCGTTGGATGCGACGCCGCTTCGGCTTCACCGTCGTTCGTGGTGCGCATCACCAGCCCTTCGCGATCGTCGCGGATATCCACGCGCACACGCGCCGCCGGCTCCACCGAATTCGTCGCCACCATCGTTGCCAGCGGTTGCGTGAGTTCGCGATGAATGGTGCGGTTCAGTTCACGCGCTCCATACTCCTGGCTCGTTCCTTTTTCAATCAGCCATTGGCGCGTCTCGAACGGCACTTCGATCTGAAAACAACGATTGCCCAGACGCGTGTTGACGTGGTTCTGCAGATCGTTGATCTGATGATCGACGATCGCCGACAGGGATTCTGCGGTGAGCGGCTGATAGGTGATCACGCAGTCGATGCGGTTGACGAATTCCGGCGAGAACTTCTTGCGCACGGCGACCAGTGCGATGTTTTGCAACTTGGTGCTCACGTCGGTGCGCATCCCCGGGATGCTCGACTGGAAGCCGAAGTCGGGATTAATCTCCTTCATCATTTCGCGGGCGCCCAGGTTGCTCGTCAGGAACACCAGGCTCTTCTCGAAATTGACGGTGGAGTTGTCACCGAGCCGCAAAATGCCCTTGTCGAGAACGCCCAGCAGCAGGCGAGTCATGGACGGCGCGGCCTTTTCGATTTCGTCGAAAAGAACCAGTGAAAGCTGGCTGCGGTCGCTCGTGACGGATTGCAGTTTCTGCTGCGAGAGCATGGGCTGCGTTTCGCGGTGACCCAGATAGCCCGGGGGCGCGCCGATCAGTTTGGCGACTTCGTGTTCCATCTGGAACTCGCCGCAGTCTACTTTCAGCACGCTCTTCGCGCTGCCATGCAGAATCTCGGCCAGTGCCTCGACGGTCTTGGTTTTTCCGGTTCCGGTAGGCCCCAGCAGCAGGAACACGCCAACGGGTCTTCCCTCCGGCGACAAACCAGCCTGGAACATCTGAATATACGGAACAATTACCTTCGTCGCGGCCGGTTGCCCCACTACTTTTTCCGACAATATTGAGGAGAGATCCTCCACTTTTTCGTCGGACTTCTTCCGCGTTTTGCTAGCCGAAGGTGCTGTTTTGCCTCGCTGCTCGACCATACGTGTGCTCATTATAGACGTGACTCCAAGGAAAACCCGACGCCGGCAGCAATAGAATGCAGCCGATGGGACATTTTTAATACAACGCTAATTACAAGAGAATGAACTGATTACGTTCAAAATACGTTCACTGGCATGGCCGTCGCCGTAAGGGTTGTGAATGCGTGCGAGCGCCCGGTAGTGATCTTCGTCGTCAAGCAGGCGCGATCCCGCGCGAATCAGCATATCTGCATTGGCTCCAACCAGTTGCGAGGTTCCGGCCTGCACCGCTTCGGGCCGCTCAGTTTTGTCGCGCGTCACCAGCACCGGCTTACCGAGCGAGGGCGCTTCTTCCTGCAGTCCGCCGGAATCGGTCACCAGAAAACGGCAGCGCCGCATCAAGTCGACAAATGGGACGTAATCCAGCGGATCGCACAGAAAGATGTTTTCCGTTGTGCCCAGCATCTCGCGCACCGGCCCCGCCACCGACGGGTTCGGATGCACCGGGAAAACGACTTGTACATCAGGCCGCGCGGCCAGCTTGACCAATCCATGACAGATCTGGCGCAGGCCATCGCCGAAGTTTTCGCGCCTGTGTGCGGTAGCCACGATCAGCTTGCGGTTGGACCGCAGCTCCGGCCACGCAGGTCCGCGCAACCGGCCCGCTTCAAGCTCACGGCAAATGTGCACCACGGCATCGATTCCGGATTGGCCGGTAACGGCGATCGACGCAGGATCGATTCCTTCGGCGCGCAGGTTGGCCGCAGCACTTTCGGTTGCCGCCAGATGCAAGCTCGCGAGCCGCGCTGTCAGCAGCCGGTTCATCTCTTCGGGGTAAGGCTGGAAGATATCGCCGGTCCGCAGTCCCGCTTCCACATGCGCAACCGGAACGCGCTGATAAAACGCGGCCAACGCACCGCAAAAAGTGGTGGTGGTGTCGCCCTGCACCAGCACGAGGTCTGGCTGGGTCTCTTTGATGACGGCTTCGAGTGCCCCGATTGAGCGCGCGGCCGACTGGCTCAGCGTCTGGCCGGGCTGCATCAGGTCCAGATCGTAATCGGGTACGACTTGGAACGCTTCCAGCACCTGGTCCAGCATCTGCCGGTGTTGCGCAGTGACGCAGACCGTGGTTTTAAATTCGGCGGGGCGCGCCCGAAGCGCGCGTATAACCGGGCAAAGCTTCACCGCCTCCGGCCGCGTCCCGAAAACTAAAAGGATCTTGCGCATACTGAAGGGAGGTTGGCAATTACCGTAAAAATCTCAGGGGGTAGTCTAAAACAAATGCGAAATCAGCGGTGGCGGAAGGTAATACGGCCCTTTGTCAGATCGTAAGGGGAAAGTTCGAGAGTTACCCGATCACCTGCCAAAACACGAATACGGTTGCGGCGGAGCCTGCCGGCCAGGTGTGCCAGCACTACTCGCTCCTGTTCTAACTGCACGCTGAAAAGACCGCTGGGGAACTTTTCAAGCACCGTACCGGTGACTTCAATGCTGTCTTCTTTACTCATCCATCTCCTAAATTGATCGCGTCCTCAATCCGGTTCACCCTCGCTGACCGGGCGCGGGCGAACCGGACCGGAAAACCTTGGGTTAACTAGCTCGCCATCAGGACGTTCGAGGCTTGCAGACCTTTGGGGCCCTTCATTACTTCGAACTCCACTCGCGCGCCTTCATCCAGGCTGCGATAACCGGAGCTCTGAATCGCGGAGAAATGGACAAACACATCTTCTCCACTTTCGCGCTGAATAAAGCCAAAGCCCTTGGCGGCGTTAAACCACTTCACTGTACCTTTTTCTCTCATGCGTGCTTCCTTCTTCTAAAAAATGTTGCCATCCTGCCAACCGGACTCCAAAAAAACAAATGGCCGCGCCGGTTTACACCGCGCGGCCAAATGGAATTCGGATACAAACGGTCAAAAGGATGCTTGATTATACCTGAACGCACAGGGGTGCGCACCCGTGCGTCAGGCCGACCGCGAGCTATGCCTTCGGCGCCTTCGCCGTGACTTTCGATGCTGCCGGATCCCAGTAAAGAATCCGCCCTTCGCGATACGACTGCACGGCCATCGAAATCGTGACCTGCGCATGCAGCGCGGTATCGACATCGAGCGTCGGCTTCTGCCGGGTATGCATGCACTCGAGAAAATTCCCGACATGCTTCTGCATCGCGTCTTCCGCAGCCACCGGAATCACCGTCTCCGCATCACCGAACTTCGCCTTGTAAGCATCGTCGATCGCTTTCTTCTCAGGCGTGACGGTGATGTGGTCCGTCTTGCCCTCAAACATGCCGTGTTCCACCATGACGATGGTGCCTTCATGCCCGCGGATCAACCCGGGAATGTGATGCGAGTTCGCCATCGTGGCTTCCAGGTTCAACGTGTGTCCGCTCGGGAAGTCCGCAAGCAAACTGAAGGTGTCCGGCACCTCGCGCTCATCTTTGAAAACGTAGATGCCGCCGAGCGCCGCCACGCGCGAAGGAAACTCCGGCTGGGGCCAGCAGATGTTCATCGGCGCGACCACGTGGAAAAACAAATCGGTCGCAATGCCACCAGAGTAGTCCCAATACTTGCGGAAGCGGAAGAAGCGGTCGGCATCGAAGGGCCGTTTGGGCGCGCTGCCCAGCCACGTTTTCCAATCGATGTAGCCATCGCCCTTGGCATCGGGACCCGCGTCCGCATCGATTGGCCAGTTCCACTCGCCTTCTTTCGAGTTGCGGTTGTAGGCGCCCTGGCTTCCGATCATTTTGCCGATGCGTCCTTCCGCAATGGCCTCTTTCGCTTTTTGCCATTGCAGTGCCGACGTAGTCTGTGAACCCACCTGCAGCACGCGCTTGGTTTCTTTCACCGTCGAAGAAAGCTTCAGCGCTTCTTCGATCGTGTGCGTCATCGGCTTTTCGCAGTAGACGTCTTTGCCCGCGTCCATGGCATCGAGCGCTACGCGTGCATGCCAGTGATCGGGAGTCGCAACGACAACTGCGTCGATATCAGGGCGCGCGATGATCTCGCGATAATCCAGGTAACCTTTGGCGCTGTATTTCTCTGCGGCGAGGCGTTTGCGCTTTTCATAGACGTCGCAGACTGCCACCACCTGGCAGCTATTGTTCGCCTGGCCATGCTTTGCAAATTGCGAGCAGAGGTAAGTGCCGCGCCCGCCAACGCCAACCACACCGACATTGATGCGGTCATTCGCGCCTAACACCCGGCTCGAACCTTTCGAACCTTTCGCGGCAAACAAGTTCCCAGCCGCAGAGAGCGAAGCGCTCACACCGGCGGCAGTCTTCAAGAAATCACGGCGATCAACAGGGGGCAGTGACGACATAGTACGGCCATTGTATGCCCAACACGCATCGTTTGGATTGCTGAAAGCTTAGCTGTACCTACACAACCCGGCTGCTATTCATCCCCACGTCATCCGCGTTCCACGACCGGTGCCCGCTCGGCCACGTCAAACGCAAATCCGTGGTGACTTCTTCGAGCATCGGCAGCGTCGCGACTTTACTCTCCATCGCAAACGCGATCAGCAGCAAATTGTCACAAACCGAGTTGATCAAACGCGGAATACCCTGCGTGCGGGTATGGATCTCATGGACTAGCTCGGGCGGGAACACGGTCTGCGGATTCATGCCTGCTTTTGCGAGGCGCGACGCAATGTAGTTTGCCGTCTCCTGCGGTGGGAAGGGCGCCAGGTGCGTGCGCAATGCAATGCGCTGTTTCAACTGGCGAAACTCCTGCTGCTCCAGTTTGCGATCGAGTTCCTGCTGCCCTGCCAGGATGATCTGCAACAGCTTGCCGCGGCGGTTCTCGAGATTGCCCAGCAGCCGGATCTCCTCGAGCACGTCCCACTCGAGGTTATGCGCTTCATCCACCAGCAACACACTGGTGCGCCCCTGATTGTTGCGGTCAATCAGCATTTCATTCAAAGCGAACAGCACTTCCGTCTTCGACTTGCGCGGGCAGCGCAGGTCAAAGTCGTAAGCCATCATCTCGAAGAACTGTTCCGTAGAAAGCCGCGAGTTGAACAGAAACGCAAACGGGATGCGCTGCGCACCAAGATAGTCCCGCAGGCATTCGAGCATCGTCGTTTTGCCCGTGCCTACTTCGCCGGTCAAAACGATAAAGCCCTTGCGGCTTTGTACTCCGTACATCAGGTTCGCCAGAGCCTCCTCGTGCTGCGCGCTGCGGTAGAGGAAGTTCGGGTCCGGGCTGAGATTAAACGGGTTTTCGTTCAGCCCGAAGAACGCGTTGTACATAGCGAATACTTATCTGATCGTACCATCCGGCTTATGCACGGCGGCTTCCATCAGCGCCGCCCGAAAGCCGTCCACCGACTTCTGCAAACTCGCCGCGGGGTCCGCAACCGGCAGATACTCCATCGTTACGTAACCCGAATAGCCCGTTTTCTGAATTGCCTGATAGATGGCTTTGTAATCCATCTGCCCGGTGCCAGGATCGTGTCGTCCCGGGCTATCCGCAACATGGAATACAGCCACGTGGTCCGCCGCTTCGTTCAACGTTGCCGTGTTCCCTACCTGCGTCTGCTCATGGTAGATGTCATACAAAAGCTTGACGTGCGGGTTGTCGACTTCTTTGATCAGCTTCAGCCCCTCGCCGCATGTGGTCAGGAAGAACCCTTTGTGGTTCACTTTGCTGTTGAGCGGCTCGACAATCATCGTCACGTTCGCTTTCGCGGCCAGATCGCCTGCCCGCTTCGCGCCTTCGAGCAAGCTCGCGTACTGCTCCTCATGCGTGCGGCCCGGAATCTCATTCCCGGCCATCAGGATGATCATCGGCACGTCGAGCTTCTTCGCATAGACGATCGCGTTCCTGACGTCAGCCAGGAAGTTCTCGCGCTGCGCCGGGTCCACCATCGATACCGGACGATGGCCCCAATCCGGCGTGGCCAGAATCGTATCCATGCCCATCATGTAAGACGAAACTAATTTCTTTTCGCGCGCGATATCGGCATCGCTCCAGTGCGCGTACTCATCGATGAGTTCGACCGACTGCATGCCCGCGCGCGCAGCTGTGGCGACGCGCTCCTCAAAGCTGCCCTTCAGCGTCCAAAGCATGACGGAAGAAGTCATCTTGGCTTTTGCCGGAGCCGGCAACGTGGCATTGGCATCCGGGCGCGGCGTTTGCGCACTCGCACAGCCAGCCGCAATCAGGGCCCCGGCGCCACACTCAAAAAGTTCGCGTCTGGTCATTTGAGGCCATGTTATCAGCAGCCTGCGGGCTGTGGGCTACAATCGGAAAAAGCCCGGTCTGCTTCGCACACCAGCCATATTGGGGTGCTTCTACGTGATGCTCAGTTCGCTGGACGATTCCGCGCAGCACGAAACGCCACGCCTCCAGCGTGAACTGGAGTGGCTTACTTCCGTGCCCGCCACGGCAGCGCAGAGCATTCGCTCCGCCCTGGACACCTCACCCGATCCGCAAAGCGCCGTCCGCCATCTCACCAAATTCCGCCGTACCGCGCCGTTTGAATTTCAGCAGATTTTAGAATCTGCCGCCGCGCTGCGATACCTGATTACTGTTTTTTCTTACAGCCGGTTTCTCTCGGAAGCCGTCATCCAACATCCGGAGTGGGTGCTCGAATGTGCGCGCAGCGGCGACATGTACGCGGTGCTCACGCGCGAACAATATTCCGAACGCCTCGATGAATTTTGCGCGGCCGATCCGGCGTCCTCTGTCGCTCTCAGCCTGGCGCGCTTCCGCCGCCGCGAACTGCTGCGCATCGTTCTGCGCGACGTACTGGAACTCGGGACGCTCTCAGACATCACTGAAGAGCTGTCGGACCTGGCGGACTCCATTCTCGACTTTGCCTATTGCCGGGTCCGCGAAGATCTCTCGCGCAAACTCGCTACCCCATCGAACGCAAGCTTCTCCGTGATCGCCTTGGGCAAGCTGGGCGGCCGCGAACTGAACTACTCGTCGGATGTCGACCTGATGTTTATCTCCGGCCCGCATGGCGACAAAGAGTTTCTCAAACAGGTCGCCAACCAGTACACCGCGCTGCTTTCCACCTACACTGCCGAGGGCATGTGCTACCGCGTCGATCTTCGGCTGCGGCCCGACGGACGCTATGGCGAAATCTGTCATTCGCTGCCCGGCGCCGAAGCTTACTATCGCCAGCGCGCGCGGGACTGGGAGCTGCAGATGCTGATCAAGGCCCGCGTGTGCGCCGGCGATGCAGAACCCGGGCAAGCTTTGCTGCAGTTTGTTGAGCCGCTGATCTACTCGACCACACTCGACTTTCACGCCGTCGAAGCGGTGGCCGAATCCCGCGAACGAATCTCCGAAAGGCTGCGGCATTCGACACAACAGGGAACGGATATCAAGCTCGCCCGCGGCGGGATTCGCGATATCGAGTTTCTCGTGCAATGCATGCAGCGCCTGCACGGCGGCCGCGAGCCATGGGTTCGGCATGGCGGCACATTGCTCGCGCTGTTCCGCCTGCGCGATAAAGATCTGATCTCCGACCGCGAGTACGCGCGTCTGCTTTCCGCATATCTTTTCTTGCGGAATCTGGAGCACCGGCTGCAGTTCGATGAAGACCGCCAGACCCATACGCTGCCCGTATCGCCTGCTGCCCGCGAACTGCTGGCCCGCAAGATGCCAGGCTCGCGCGCGCTCGATGCACCCCGACTCGAAGTGGAATTGACGCACCACCTCGAAGCCGTGCAGGAACTCTACGAACGCATCATTCACACGCAGCGCGCGACAGAGATGGTTTCCGATGGTCTCGCTGCGGCGCGAGCCGAGCAGTCTTCGTTTCCCTCCGCGAATCTGTCGCGCTTGCTCGATTCGCAGGCGCCTCAGTTTGCACGAGCGCTCACCGCACTCGATGCTTCACGCAGCGGCCCGCGCATGGAGCACCTGCTCGAAAAGCTGGTGGCCCAGCCGGAGTGGCTTGCTTATCTTGAAGCCCGTCCGCAGGTCGCGCGTTGCATGATCGACCTTTTCGATCACAGCCAGTATTTCTCCGACCAGCTCACGCGCCATCCTTCGCTCTTAGCGGAAGTGGGTGAGGCGTGTAGCGAACGCCAGGGCCGCACCGGCTTCGATCCGCCGGCCGATGCCGCTGAACTGCGCCGCTTCTTCCGCAAACAGATCGTTCGCATTCAAAGCGACAGCGTGCACCATAGCGTCGATGTGTTCCGTACCTTGCGCCGCACGTCTTTGCTCGCGGATTCGGTCATCCGCACCGCCTACGAGATCGCGCTCAGCGAAGCCGGCGCGGCAAACCGCCCGCATCACATGATGGTCATCGCGCTCGGCCGTCTGGGCATGCTCGAGTTCGACCTCGCCTCCGACGCGGACCTTGCCTTCGCACTGCCGGACACGGAAGCGCACGACTTGATCTTCTGGACCGGTATTGCCGAACGCATGATCCACGTCATCAGCGCGTACACCGGTGACGGCGTGATCTTCAGCGTCGATACGCGGCTGCGTCCGAACGGCCGCTCTGGTCCGCTGGTGCAATCCGCGGGTGTGTTCCGCGATTACTTCGCGCGCAGTGCTGAAGCCTGGGAGGGGATCTCTTACTTGAAGGCTCGCGCGGTGGCCGGAGACATCGACAAGACCACGGCCTTCCTTGGCGAGTTGCAGGAGATCGACTGGCGCCGTTACGGACAAAGCGGCCGTTCGCGCAAAGAACTGGCCGACATGCGGGCCCGTCTGGAGCGCGAGCAGGGCGCACGTAACCCGTTGAAGGCTGCGCCCGGCGGCTACTACGACATCGACTTTGCACTGCTCTACTTGCGCCTGCGCGGCGCGGGCCTGTTCTTCCCCGTACTCAACACGCCGAAACGCATCGACGTCGTCGAAAAGATGGGCCACCTTGAGCGCGAAGACGCGGACTTCCTGCGCGAAGCGGCCGGGTTCTATCGCGCCCTGGAACACGGATTGAGAATCGCAACCGGCCATGCCGAAGGATCGCTGCCCACCTCGCCGGCCCAACTCGCGGTGCTTACCGAACTGGTAAATCGCTGGACTCCGGAACACCTCCGCGAAGGTTCTCTTGAATCGCGTCTGTGTGTCTATCGCACCGGCACGCGCCGCTTCTACGACCGACTGTTCGCCTGATAGGATTGAATCGTGTGGTTAACCCGAACCGGTGTCCCGGCCTACTCGGTAGCGCCTGGCGGCCCGGTGCCGGTGAACATACCCGGCAAGGCAAGCTAACTTATGGTTCGTGACGGAATCTATTACGCGCTGGCCTTTTTCCTCGCGGGTTTAGCGGTTACTTTTCTCGCGGGCCCGTGGCTCGCGCTCCCGCTCTATTTGGTCGGATTGTTTTGCGCCTACTTCTTCCGCGATCCGGAACGGCCGATACCAGTGGGCGCTGTCGCCATCTCGCCGGCGGACGGCAAAGTGGTTGCGGTGCTTCCGCAGCCCGATGGTCATCATCAGATCAGCATCTTCCTGAACATCTTCGACGTGCACGTGAACCGCGCTCCCATCTCGGGGACCGTTGTCGACGTCACCTACTCGAAAGGCCTGTTCCTGGTCGCCAGCCGCGGCGAAGCCAGCGCCCAAAATGAACAGAACAGCATCACCATTCAGGGCGACGGCACACGCGTGGTCTTTCGCCAGATTGCCGGACTGATCGCGCGCCGCATCGTCTGCACCACTAAGCCGGGCGATTACGTCAGCGCCGGGCAGCGCATCGGCCTGATCAAGTTCGGCTCGCGCGTGGACGTCATCGTCGGACCCGAATGGATTGTGGCCGTCTCCCCCGGCGTGCGCGTGTCCGCTGGCTCCAGCATTCTCGCCCGGCGTAAGGGCGTTCCCGAACCCGTCGACGCAATGGCGCTCAAGGTAGAGGACGGCGTTCTGTGTCCGACCTGAGCCCCGAAGCAACTCATCGCCGGCCGCCTCGCGCGGCGTATGCGCTGCCAACCCTGTTCACTGCGGGCAACGTTTTCCTCGGCTATCTCGCCATTCTGCGCTGCATCCAGGCAACACTCGAGATGGCGCAAAATTCGCCTACTGCGAATGGCCATTTTGTGGTTGCCGCGAAGTGCATCGGTGCAGCCATCGCGCTCGATGGAGTGGATGGACGCATCGCGCGCATGACAAACACCACCAGCGACTTCGGACGCGAAATGGACTCCCTCGCCGACGTCGTCAGCTTCGGCCTGGCGCCTGCCATTCTCGCCTTTACGTGGGGGGTGCGGGCAACCGATTGGGGCGCAGGCCCCAGCTTCGTGGATCAGTGGCATCGTATCGGCACGTTCCTTGCGTTCCTGTTCCTGATTTGCGGCGCCGCGCGACTGGCGCGCTTCAACGTCCAGAAGAATCCGCGACCCAAGAATCCCGGACGGCCGCACCGCAAGTACTTCGTCGGCCTGCCGATCCCCGCTGCTGCGGGCTTTATCGCGGCGGTTGTCTTTTATGCTGACGGTAATCCGGTCACCTACTGGGCCCAGAGCGTCATCTGGCTGGCGATTCTGGCCGCGCTCTCGTTCCTGATGGTTTGCACCTGGCGCTATTACGCGTTTAAAGACAACTCATTCGTGCGGCCTCGATCGCCGTTGATCATTATTCCGGCCGCGATCTTGATTCTTGCAGTTTGGAATTGGTCGGAGCATGTGCTGCTTGCGCTCTCGGCGGTGTATGTTTGCAGCGGTCCCGCGATTCGCCTTGCCGGCTTGTTCCGGCGCGGGCGCTTACCTCTTTCCGGCAAACCCGTGGAGCATCCGATTGTCTGAACCCATCATGCTGCTGGGCGGCGAAACGCTCATCGGCCGCGAAGTGCGCGAACTGCTGCAGGATACGGGTCTGGCCGATGACGTCCGGCTTGTCACTACCGCCGAAACGAGCAAAGTCGTCTCCGACCTGAAGAATGAGCCCCGCCTGGCGTTCGCATTGAAAGATGCTGCGCTGGCAAATGCCGGCGTTATCGTTCTCGCCGACACGCCTGAGAGTACGCACGCTGCTCTGGCGATAAACCCCAAAGCGCCGCTGGTCGATCTCACGTATGGCGCGGAAGATCATCCGCGTGCCCGTTTGCGCGCGCCGCTGATGGAACCGCACGACTTTCGCGTGCCGCACGATGCTGTGCAAGTCATCGCACATCCTGCGTCGATTGCCATTGCGCTGCTCCTTACGCGCGTCCACGCCGAATATCCGCTGCGCCAAACGCTGGTGCATGTCTTCGAACCCGCGAGCGAGCGTGGCGCGGCTGGAATGGACGAACTTCAGAAGCAGACCGTCACCCTGCTTTCGTTCCAACCGGTGCCCAAGGGTGTCTTCGATACGCAGACCGGCTTTGCGATGCTCGCGCGCTATGGTGACGAAGCCGCCGTGCGGCTCGAAGACATTGAAGCGCGCATTGAACGGCATCTCGCGACACTGCTTCACATGCAGCCATCGCCCGCGCCGATGCCTTCTCTGCGTGTGTTGCATGCGCCGGTTTTCCATGGCCACAGCTTCTCCGTGTGGCTTGAGTTTGAGGGCCACGCGCCAACTGTTGAGCAGCTCGAAGCCGTGCTGAAAGAGGAGCCATTCGATTTGCGCGACGGCTCGACCGAGCCGCCCAGCAACGTAAGCGTGGCGGGCCTGCGCGGCGTGGCAGTTGGCGCGCTTGCACCGGATCGCAATCGGCCCAATGCATTCTGGTTGTGGATGGCGGCGGATAACCTGCGGCTGCAAGCTCAAAACGCCATCGAAGTCTTGCGGGAAGTGCTTTGAAATCCTTCGCGCTGGTTGCTGTGTGCGTGGTGTCGCTGAGCGCATGCGGTTATCACGTAGCAGGCAAGACAAGTTCGCTGCCGCCGAGCGTGCACACCATTGCAGTGGTCGCATTCGGCAACGTCAGCACACAATACAAGTCGGCTGACGCTATCACGAAAGCTGTCACGCGCGAGCTCATCGAACGCACGCATTACCGCATCACGGCCGACCCCGCCACTGCGGACGCCATCCTGACCGGGAACGTCAGCAACTTCTTCAGCGGAGTCACCACGTTCGATCCCGTCACGAACCGTGCCTCGGGCGTGCAGACCACCGTGCAGATGCAGGTCTCATTGCGCGAGCGAACCACGGGCAAGATCTTGTTCACACGCCCGAACTTCGAGTGGCACGAACGCTACGAGATCAGCGTCGACCCCAAACAGTATTTCGACGAAAGCAGCGTGGCGATGGATCGGCTCGCGCGTGATGTCGCGCGCTCGACTTGTCAGCGCCGTCCTGGAAAACTTTTAGATGTCTCCGGCGCAGTTCCTTGCCAAGCTGAAGCGCGGAGTGCCGAACGCCGTGCTCTTTCTCGGCTCCGAGAGCTACGGCCGCAAAGGCTTGCGCGATGCGCTCATCGAAGCGCATGCGGGCGCCGCCACCGACGACTCCGTCACGCACCACGATTTGAGTGAGACCAGTTGGCGCGATGTGCTCGACGATGCGCGCTCGCTCTCGCTGTTTGCGACCGAGCGCGTGATCCGTGTCACTTCCGCGGAGTCGGCGCTGCCCCGGATGTCAGCCGCGGCAAGTGAAGAAGACGACAGCCCGGCAGGCCCCGCCGGTTCTACGCCGGAACTCGCGGCGTATCTGCAAGATCCAACGCCCGGCGTGGTGCTGCTGGTGGAAGCAACGCGTTTCGCGTTGGAAGGTGAGGAGAAGAAAAAGGCCGAGCGCGTGCGGAAGTTCTACGCGCCTATCGCCGAAGTTGTCGAGTTTGAACCGTATTCGCGCGACGATGCGCGCCGCGAACTGGAGACATTGGCCCGCACGCTCAACGTTCGCTTCGCACCAGGCGCAGCGGAGTTGTTGGTGGAAGCACTGGGCAGCGACATGTCGCGCATCGCCACCGAAACGGAAAAGCTCGCGCTCTTCGCAACCGAGTCGCGCGCCGTCAGTGTGGAAGATATCGGTGCGCTCATTCCCGACGCGCGCTCGAATACGATCTTCGCGCTGGTGAGCGCAATGGGCAGACGCGATCGCAATGCGGCGCTGCTGGCGCTCGATACGTTATGCCGCGACGGCGAATACCTGCCGCTCGCGCTTTCATTTCTATCGACACAGATGAGGTTGGCGCTGATTGCCAAAGAAGCCGGCGCGAAGTCCGCGCAGCAGGTGCAGGGACACTTCGCGCGCACCGGCGTACCGATGTGGGCTCAGCGCGCTGAACAAGTGTCGCAAACGGCTGCACGTTTCTCCCTGGAGCAGCTTAAGCGAGGTTTGGGTTTGATTTACGCAGCAGACAGACAACTGCGCGACACACGGCCGGACGACCGTGTGGTGTTGGAGACGTTCTTAGTGGAGTTGATGGAGTAAAGCGGCTTAAGCCTTCGGAGCCAGCGCCTTGACGCGCATGTGCAGCCGTGACTTATAACGCGCAGCAGTGTTCTTCTTGATAACCCCGACCTTTGCCGACCGGTCGATCGCCGAGAACGTAGCCGGCAACAACTTCGAAGCCGCATCGCTATCTTTAGAAGTCAAAGCGCGGCGCATCGCGCGAATGGTGTGACGAAGCCGAGTCTTGGTGCGGCGATTAACAACCGTGCGCCGCTCCTCCTGCCGGACCCGCTTGAGTGCTGAAAAATGATTAGCCATGTTGCGAAACCATCAGGATAACACGCGGAAGGAGGCCTATGCTACGAACACTGGTGCCCGGGGCGGGACTTGAACCCGCACTCCCGTTGCCGGAAAACGGATTTTAAGTCCGTTGCGTCTGCCGGTTTCGCCACCCGGGCCTTCCTCGCCAATTCTACTTCAGCTACTCCGCGCCCTCGAAGCTCTCGCATTTTAGAAGTGCCTGCTTGAGGATTCGCGCGAGCGTCGCCGCGGGGTACGGCTTCTGAACAAATGCCGCGATGCGCCTGCTGGTGAAGCGTTGGATCGCTTCGACCTCGTTGAATCCGCTGCTCACCACTACGCACGCCTCCGGGTTGGTCGCCCGCAAATGCGTCAGCGCGTCTTCGCCGCTCATGACAGGCATCGTCATGTCCAGCAGCACTACGATCTCAGGGCCGATGGCACGGCCGGCGCACGCAGCGGCTCCGCGGCCGCGTGCTGAAAGTAATCGATGGTGGCTTTCAATCCTGTCTTCAGATCGACGCGTGGCTCCCAGCCTAGTAGTCTTCGTGCTTTGCTGATGTCGGGCTGGCGTTGCTTCGGGTCGTCTTCGGGCAGCGCGCTGTAGGTTACTTCGCTCTTGCTATTCAGAATTTCGCGGATGGCTTCTGCGAAATCGCGAATTGTCATTTCGACCGGGTTGCCGATGTTCACGGGGTAACGTTCGTCAGAGAGCATCAGGCGGTACAGGCCATCCACCAGATCGCTTACGTAACAGAAGCTGCGCGTCTGTGTGCCGTCGCCAAAGACAGAGATTGGTTCGCCGCGCAACGCTTGGTCGAGAAACGCCGGCACCACGCGGCCATCGTTCAATTTCATGCGCGGGCCGTAGGTGTTGAAAATGCGGGCGATGTTGGTCTTCACTCCATGGCGGCGGTGATAGGCCATGGTCATGGCTTCCGCGAAGCGCTTGCTCTCGTCGTAGCAGGAGCGCGGGCCCACCGGGTTCACGTTGCCCCAATATGTTTCCACCTGCGGATGCACGTGCGGATCGCCATACGTTTCAGACGTGGACGTCAGCAAGAATGTCGCGTTGTTCGCGCGCGCGAGTTCGAGCATGTTGCGCGTGCCTGCGGAGCCGACCTCGAGCGTCTCAATCGGCAACTCCATGTAGTCGCGCGGACTCGCGGGCGACGCCATGTGCAGCACGCGATCCACCTTGTCGCGGATGGTGAAGGCTTTCGATACGTCCTGTTCGAGAAATTCGAAATGCTCGTTGCCGTCGAGGTGCGCCAGGTTGGCGGCGGAGCCGGTGCAGAAATTATCAAGCGCCACCACGTCATTGCCCTCGGCCAGCAGCCGGTCACACATGTGGGAGCCCACAAATCCTGCTGCCCCGGAAACGACAATTCGCAATCCGCAATCCTCCAGAAAAAGTTTAGCGAACTGTCGCACGCCTTCCGAAAATGGCGCCGGTGTTATCGTTCAAGTGGAAACGCATGGGCCAGCCTACGTGGATCGAGTCGCTCGTTCTTTCGGTAGTGATTGTCATCTCGGTCGCGCTGTTCTGGCGCACGTTCGGCCGCGCTCTCGCGATTGTTCGCAACTCTAAACCGGAGCCGGGCTTTTCGCTTGCTCCACTCCGCCCGCGCATTCGCGACTTCGTATGGGAAGTGCTGCTGCAAGCGAAGGTGATCAAAGAACGGCCGGCGCCCGGGATCGCACACGCGTTTGTGTTCTGGGGCTTTCTCGCCTTCGGCCTGGTGTCGCTCAACCACATCGCAGAAGGTTACGGACTGCACCTGATCTCGCGCACAAGCTGGTTCGGGCGATTCTATTTCGGCTTCGTCGCGGTGTTCGCGGTGGCCGTGGCAATCTCCATCGCAGGTCTCTTCATCCGGCGTTTCTTCGTGCAGCCGCGCTGGCTGGGCAAGGTGTCGTACGAGTCGGGCTTCATCGCGCTGCTGATCTTTCTGCTCATGGTCACGTTCCTGGCGCAGCCGTTTCTGACGGATGGCAGCATCGCGGGTAAGGCGAACTGGTGGGCGCATGTGTTGTGTCTGTTCATCTTTCTGCCGCTGATTCCACACACAAAACACCTGCACCTGATCTTTAGCCCTGCTGCCATTTTTGCCAAACGAACCCAGTTCTCCGGGATTCCGCCGTTGCAAGGCGACGAAGACTTCGGGCTTGTTGCAGGCAAAGATGTGACGCAGATCGATTCGCTGCAAGCTTTCTCCTGCGTCGAGTGTGGACGATGCAGCGAGCATTGCCCGGCGACGAACACCGGCAAAGTACTCAATCCGAAAGAAGTAATTCTCGGTTTGCGCGAGTACTTAAAAGAAGAGGGCGTCGCTTCCGAGAAGCCGCTGCTCGAGAAACACATCTCGGAGGTTGCGGCGTTTCAATGTCTGACGTGTGGCGCGTGTGAGTATCAGTGTCCCGTCGGCATCCAGCATCTGCCGGTGATCATTGGCTTGCGGCGCGGCGCGGTCAACACCGGGCAGTGGGAAGACACGTACGGCACGAAGCTGTTCCTGACGATGGAGCGCAACGGTAACGCGCTCGGCTTTCAATCGGGCGAACGGCAGAAGTTTATCGAGCGCCTGGAACTGCCCATCTACGATGGCTCGCAGGAGTATTGCCTGTGGCTCGGATGCATGGGCGCGTACGATCCGCAAGGCCGCGAGATCATTACGTCTCTGGTGCGTGTGTTGCGCCATTGCAATATCACCTTTGGCGTATTGCGCAAGGAACGCTGCAACGGCGATCCGGCGCGGCGCTTAGGCAATGATCTGTTGTTCTCGACGCTGGCCGAAGGCAACATCGAAACTCTGAATGCGGTAAAGCCGAAGAAGATGTTGTCGATCTGCCCGCATTGCGTGCGCACCATCGGCACCGACTGGCAGGAGTTCGGCGCGCATTTCGAGATCGAACATCACAGTGAACTGCTCGCGCGCATTCAGGATCAGTTGCCGGCAGCAGCGAAGACTACTGAACGCGTGGTCTATCACGATCCTTGCTACCTGGGCCGTTATCGCGGCTCTTACGATCAACCGCGCAGCGTGATTTCGCAAAGCGCGGAATTGGTGGAAGCGCCGCGCCATCGCGAGCGCAGCTTCTGCTGCGGTGCGGGCGGCGGGTCAGATGTTTCTCGGCGAAGAAGAAGGCAAACGTGTCAATGTCACTCGCGCGGAAGAGTTGGTCGCGACGGGCGCGGACACCATCGGCGCGGCCTGTCCGTTTTGCCAGACGATGTTTCGCGATGCCGTGAAACAAGTAACAGACAAGCCGGTGAAGCTTCTGGATATCGTGCAGATCGCGGCGGCACGGCTCGACTAGGCGAAGTGTAAACCTGATTCAGGGGCGCGAGCGGGAACGAGCACATCACGCCAGAGCGGCTGATGCGACTCACTTACGTTCGCGCCCCTGAATCCAGTTGGGTAGGAACTGCTACCTTCGCGCTCGGCGGTTACTCTAAAAGTAGAGATGGCATCTGCAAGCGCGGCGCCCAGCCAAATGGCGGCGTTCTGGCGCACTGTTACGTTCTTCGATCGCGCAAGACTCACACCGTGGCTCGCGGTGCGCAACACCGTGGGCATTGTGCTTCCGATCGCGGTTGGCGCGTTCACCGGGAACCTGCTCAGTGGGCTCGCCGTTGCGACCGGCGCGTTGAACGTTGCCTTCTCGGATAGTCACGGGCCCTACTACATGCGCGCGCAACGCATGTTGACGGCATGTCTGCTGGTCGCGCTGGCGGTGTTCGCGGGCGGCCTGATCGCGCACAACAATACCGTGGCTCTCACCACCACGACGGTTTGGGCCTTCATTGCCGGTCTGGTGGTGTCCCTTGGTGCTGCGGCAGCGGACGTGGGCACCATCAGCCTGGTCACTCTGATCGTGTTCGCCGCGCGTCCGGTCAGCTTCGAGAAAGCGGTGCTGACGGGGTTACTTGCGTTGGCGGGCGGCCTGCTCGAGTCCGCGCTCTCGCTCGCGATGTGGAGACTGCGGCGCTACCAACCGGAACGACGAGCACTCGCGGCGTTCTACTCGGAACTGGCCGACACCACCAGCGTACGCGTGAGCACCTCGGCAGCTCCGCCCGTCACCAACCAAAGCCTGATCGCGCATCAGACGCTGGCTGGGTTGAGCCGCGAACACACTGTGGAAGCGGAACGCTATCAGTTGCTGCTGATCCAGGCTGAGCGCATCCGCGTGTCTCTGCTGGCGATTGACGGGTTGCGCCGGCGTCTTTTACGCGAAGGCGATGCGGACGGACTCGATGCGCGTCTCGCCGCCTTCTATGAGCAAGCCGGACGCGCCTTGCAAGAGATCAGCACATCGCTCTTCGCTTCCGGTTCCTCTCCCGCGCGAAACAATCTGGGACCGGCCACCGAAAGCGCTACCGGCGCGTTGCGCGCACACCGGGCGAAAGTTGCCGACGCCGTGCGTGCCGCAGTGCTGGACGACGTCTTGCATCAGGTGGACGCGCTTAACGGTCAGTTGCGCGCGGCTGGTGAGTTGGCGTTTAGCTCTTCGCCCGAGGGAACCTTTCAGTTCCAGCAGCGCGAAGCCCGGCAGCCCTGGATGCTGCGCCTCGGCGGCCGCCTCGCAACCCTGCGCGCCAACCTGAATCTGAACTCTGTTGCGTTTCGGCACGCGGTGCGGCTTAGCGCCTGCGTTGCGATAGCCGAAGCGGTGGGCCGCTACTTCCATCTGGAACGATCGTATTGGATGCCCATGACCATCGCGATTGTGTTGAAGCCCGACTTCGCCGCCACCTTCAGCCGCGGCGTACTGCGTCTGGCCGGAACCTTCGCGGGGCTGCTGCTCGCCACCGGGCTCTATCACTTTCTGCCCGATTCCGTCGTCGCACAAATCGCGTTGCTGGCGGCGCTGCTGTTCGCGCTGCGCTGGATCGGTCCGGCAAACTACGGCATCTTCGTCGCGGCAATCAGCGGCATTGTCGTGGTGCTTGTCGCGCTGACGGGCGTGCCTCCGCGTGAGGTGGTTGCGGCGCGCGGATTGAATACGCTCTACGGCGGAGCACTCGCGCTTGCCGCCTACTGGGCCTGGCCAACCTGGGAACGCGGCCAGATCTCGGAGTCGCTCGCGCGCATGCTCGATGGTTATCGCGAATACTTCGCGGCCGTGAATCGCCGGTTTATCGAGCGAGGCGAAGAGAATCGGAAACTGCTCGAGAACACGCGCATCGCAGCCAGACTGGCGCGCTCGAATATCGAAGCATCAGCCGAGCGCTTTGGCGTGGAGCCGAAAACAACCGCATGGGAGATGACCACGCTCGCCGCGATCCTTGCCAGTTCACATCGCTTCATCCACGCGGTGATGGCGCTAGAAGCGGGCTTGCGTGCGCATCACCTGGAAGGGGATCCGGCACTGCTGACCAGTTTCGGCCGCGACGCCGAGCAGAATTTGCGGAGCATGTCCGCGATGCTTCGCCATGAAGAAACCGGTCGCGATGTGCTTCCCGATTTGCGCGCGCGGCAACAATCGCTGCAGCGCGCCGAAGAAGAGGCCGGGCGTTCCCACGGCGACATCGTCGCCGCGACAGACCGTATCACGAACAGCCTGAACACACTTCGTGAACAGGTATTGCAGTGGTCCGGGCGCTAACTACTTATTCGAAAAACGAAATTCCGTCGCACTGGTAAACGTCTGGCCCGGCTTGATTTCGGTGGTGGGGAACGCAGGGTGATTCGGTGAATCCGGATAGTGCTGCGTCTCCATGCAAAATGCCGTCCGCGCGTTGTAAGCCTTGCCGCCCTTGCCCTTCGCAGAGCCATCGAGGAAGTTGCCCGTGTAGAACTGCAGCCCGGGTTGGGTTGTGTAGACTTCCAGCACGCGACCGCTGTTCGGATCGTGTACGCGCGCCGCGAGACTCATGCCGCCGCCGGTCCGGTTCAGCACCCAGTTGTGGTCGTAGCCCCTGCCGAACTTGAGTTGCTCGTTAGACTGGCCGATGCGCTCACCGATTTTGTGAGGAGCGCGGAAATCGAACGGCGTGCCTGCAACACCTTGCAGTACTCCGGTTGGAATCAATGTGCTGTCTACCGGCGTAAATCGGTCGGCGTTGATCGTGAGCTCATCATTCAAAATGTCGCCTGAGCCGGAGAGGTTGAAGTAAGAGTGATTGGTCAGGTTGGCAACCGTGTTCTTGTCAGTGGTTGCCTTGTAGTCGATCCGCAAGCCGTTTGACATCAAGGTGTACGTGACGGTCGCGGTAAGTGTGCCGGGAAAACCTTCTTCGCCATCTTTACTGACATACGTCAGCTGCAGCGTGTCGCCTACCTGCTCGGCATTCCAGACTTTGTTGCTGAAGCCGCTCTTGCCGCCATGCAACGTGTTGGGCCCATCGTTCTTGGCGAGCGTGTACTGATGACCATCGAGCGTGAACTGGCCTTTCGCGATGCGATTGCCGTAACGCCCTACGATGGCGCCGAAGTAGGAGGAACCGGCCTGGTAGTCTGCCGGATTGTCATAGCCCAGCACGACGTCCGTCTTCTTGCCGTTCTTGTCGGGCACGATTAACGAAACAACGGTGGCCCCGAAGTTGGTGATGGACGCCTGGATCTTGCCGTTATCGAGCGTGTAGAGATCGACGGACTGTCCGCCTTTGATTTTTCCGAACTCTTTTTTGGTCACGGTTACCTTCGCTTGGGCCAGCGCGGCGCAGCCGATCGCAACGGCAGCCAGCAATGCGGCGCGTCTGTATCTGGATGACATGGTTCTCTCTCCGGGGCAGCAGCCCAACCTATCGCGGCACTGATCCTATCATGAGCCGGAGCGCGGCGGCTGCAGAGAACAGGCGCTTGACACTAATCGCAATTTGCAATATGCTTATCGCAAATAGCAATATGACGCTGGGCGACAAAATCCGCTACCTCCGCGAGGTGGAAGGGACGTTGCGCGGGTTCAATCGCGCGATGACTCAGCAGGAGGTGTCGCGCGCAATCGAATCCGAGTTGAAGAAGAAGTTGTCGCAGTCGTACCTCTCGCAGATTGAGAGCGGCGCGCGCCCGCACCTCACCAACACGAGCCGCCTGATTCTGGCGCGTTTCTTCAAAGTGCACCCCGGGTATCTGGTGGATGATCCGGAAGGCTTCCACACCGAACTGCTCAGCGATGTCGGGCTGCTGGAAGACAAGCTCGACCTCTGGCTGATTAGCGGGGCGGAACGGTTTCGTAATGACCCGCCGCTGCGTTGTGCGCTGCTGGCGCTGGCGAAGCATGATGACTCGCGCGGCTGCCTGCTTTTGCTCGAAGCGATTCTTGAGAACCCCGGCCTGGGTGAGCGCCTGTTGCAAGTGCTGCGCCCGGAAGGAAAGGAAGCCGTATGAACTGGACCGAAATCTTCATGGCGTGTTTCTACATTGGCCTCTCAGTGAGTGTGATCTCGATGGCGAGCGGCGCGATGCACCTGCCGCACTTTCACCTTCACCACGGGCATCATGGCGCGGGTGGCAGGGGCGGCGCGGTCTTCAACCTGGGCACGATTGCGGCGTTTCTCTTGTGGTTTGGCGGCGCGGGGTGGCTGTTAACGAAGTACGCGGGCTGGCAGTTGATATTGACCCTCTGCGCGTCGGCGGGACTGGGTCTGGTCGGGGCGACCATCGTGTTTACTTTCGTCGCGAAGGTATTGATGGCTCACGACAAGAGTCTGGACCCGGCGGATTACGAGATGGTCGGAACGTTGGGCCGTCTCTCGAGCGCGGTGCGCGAAGGCGGCACCGGCGAAATGATTTTCACTCAACAGGGACGCCGCCGTGGTGTCCCGGTGCGCAGCGAGACGGGTGGCTCGCTGCCGCAAAACGTAGAAGTCGTGGTCACTCGTTTTGAAAAAGGTGTCGCCTACGTTCGCACGTGGGACGACCTCGAAGCCGGCAGCTAAGCCGGCCGATAAGGAGAAGGTAATTCAATGACTCTCTTGGCAATTGTTCTGGCCATCGTGGTGGGCACCATCTTTCTGTTGAGCATGTTCGCGCGGCTCTTCCGGAAAGCAGGGCCGCACGAGGCCATTCTGGTTTATGGCCTGCGCGGCACACGCGTCATCAAAGGCCGCGGCACGATGATTTTTCCGATGATCGAATCGTCGCGTTCGCTTTCGCTGGAGTTGATGTCGTTCGACGTGGCGCCGCAGCAGGATCTCTATACCAAACAAGGTGTGGCCGTCACGGTGGAAGCCGTTGCGCAAATCAAAGTGAAGAGCGACCCCGAGAGTATTCACACGGCGGCCGAGCAATTCCTTACCAAGTCGGCCGACGATCGCGAGGCGCTGATCCGCCTGGTGATGGAAGGTCACCTGCGCGGCATCATCGGCCAGCTCACGGTGGAACAGATCGTGAAGGAGCCCGAGATGGTGGGCGACCGCATGCGCTCAACGTGCGCGGAAGACATCAACAAGATGGGTCTCGAGGTGATCTCGTTCACCATCAAGGAAGTTCGCGATAAGAACGAATACATCGCGAATATGGGCCGTCCGGACATCGCTCGCGTAAAGCGCGATGCGGAGATCGCCACTGCGGAGGCCGAGCGCGACACGGCAATCAAGTCCGCGGAAGCCAAGCGGGCCGCAGCGGTAGCGCGTGCGCAGGCCGATCAGGAACGCGTGCTCGCCGAGACGTTATCGATGGCAAACCAGGCCGAGAGCCAGCGCGATCTGGAGATCAAGCGCGCGCAGTATCTGGAGACGGTGAATCGTCAGAAGGCGCAGGCGGACAAGGCTTACGACATTCAGCAGAACATCATGATGCAGCAGGTCACGGCGGAGCAGGTGAAGATCGCGCAGATCCAGAAGGAGCAGGAAATCAAAGTGCAGGACGCCGAGATTCTACGCCGTGAGCGCGAGCTGATCGCGACGGTGTTGAAGCCCGCCGAAATGGAGCGCCGGCGTGTGGAGGCAATCGCCGAAGCCGCGAAGGCCCGCGTGATGATGGAGGCCGAAGCGAGTGCGATGGCCACGCGTACGCAGGGTGAAGCCGACGCGGAAATCATCTGGAAGAAGGGTGACGCCGAAGCGCGGGCAATGAATGTGAAGGCCGAAGCGTATCAGGAGTGGAACCAGGCCGCGGTGGTCGACAAGCTGATCAGCAACATGCCGGAAGTGGTTCGCGCGTTGACTGCGCCGCTTTCGAAGGTGGACAAGATCACGATCGTTTCGGCAGGCGGCGATGCGAATTCAGGCATGCACAAGATCACCGGCGACCTGACGCAGATCGCAGCACAAATTCCTGCGCTCTTCGAATCGCTCAGCGGAATGAGCTTTAACGAGTTATTGGGCAAAGTCAAAACAATCGACGTAAACGGCAAGGCCCCGAAGATCGGGTAAGGGAACGATATGGCGCTTCTGGAACGTGTGAGTACATTGATTCGCGCGAATCTGAACGATCTGATCGATCGCGCGGAAGACCCCGAGAAGAGCATGAAGCAGGTGATTCGCGACATCGAGAATCAACTGCTGCAGGTGAAGACGCAGGTGGCGATTACAATCGCCGACCTGCATGTGCTGGAACGCAAGCGCGACGAAAACGCAACGAAGGGTATGGACCTGGTGCGCAAAGCGGAATTGTGCGTTTCCAAGAATGAAGACGCGATGGCCCGAACGGCGCTCGAACGCTCATTGCAGTGCCGCGATCTGGCGGCGAACTTCGATCAACAGATTGGCGATCAAAAGGTGCAGATCGAAAGTCTGAAAGGGGCGCTGTCGAGTCTGCAGGCCAAGCTCATCGAAGCGCAGGCCAAAGTAGATCTGCTGACGGCGCGCCGGCGCAGCGCGCGTGCGATGTCGCGCGCCGCTGAGGCTCAGACGTTCAACACGGCTTCTTCATTGAAACGCTTCGAAGAGAAGGTGGAGAGGGATCATGCGCTCGGCGCGGCCCATATGGAACTGCTTGCGGAAGATGTAGACGCGCGGCTCGTGAACATGGATAAGCAGAACGAAATTGACCGCTTGTTGGGAGAGTTGAAGTCGCGCATTCGTTCGTCGTAGGCGCGGGCTCGACCGATAGGGAGTGCATGCACCGCGCAGAGGCTGCATGCACTCCCTGGACTTGCAATTCCTCGCGCATCTGCGCTCTCTCACATTGACATTTCGCCATAACGTCGCATAGCATCGGCTGTTTCGCCCTATGAATACAGCGCGGCTGCTTACCCTCAACCCCGTCGATATCGCGGTCATCGTTGTTTACTTCGTGCTGGTGCTGGGGATCGGCTTCTACCTGAAGCGGTTCACCAAGACTGGTGAAGACTTCTTCCTGGCCGGCCGCGAGATGACGGCGTGGATTGCAGGCCTCAGCTTTGTTGCGGCGAATCTGGGCTCGCTCGAACTGATGGGCTGGGCCGCGGCGGCGTATCAGTACGGCATTCTTGCGGCGCACTGGTATTGGATTGGCGCGATTCCCGCGATGCTGTTCCTCGGCATCGTGATGATGCCGTTCTACTACATCTCGAAAACGCACTCGGTGCCGGGCTATTTGCAATTGCGCTTCGGTGAATCGTCGCGCATGCTCTCGGCCGTGACGTTCGGCTTCATGACGGTACTGATGAGCGGCATCAACATGTACTCGATGGCGCTGGTGATGAAGGTGGTGCTCGGGTGGGACATCCACTTCAGCATCTGGGTGTCGTCGATCACCGTTGCCGCGTACGTGATGCTGGGTGGGCTGCTGTCCGCGATCTTCAACGAAGTGCTGCAGTTCGTCCTGATCTGGGCCGGAGCGTTGATGATTCCGGTGCTCGGGCTGGTGGAGACGGGCGGCTGGAACGGAATGGTCGCGCGCATTCATCAGAACTTTCCCGCGGGCAATTACACGCAGATGTGGGCGACGCTCGGCGCGTTCTCCGATAACCCGATGGGCATCCATTGGACCGGCATTGTGTTCGGTCTGGGCGCAATCATTTCGTTCGGCTACTGGACCACCGACTTTCTTGTCGTGCAGCGCGTGCTTGCCGCGAAAGATTTGCGCGCTGCCCGCATGGCGCCGGTGATTGGCGCGGGTTTCAAGATGCTGGTGCCGTTCATTGTGATCCTGCCCGGATTGCTCGCGCTCGCGGTGCTGCCCGAGAAGCTGGTGGGTGAATCGCAGGCGCTCGCGACCGGCGGACACAGCTACAACGAAGTGTTGCCGATCATGCTGGCGCGTTACTGCGGCCCCGGGTTGCTGGGGCTCGGCATCACGGCGCTGCTGGCTGGATTTATGTCCGGCATGGCTGGCAACGTGAGCGCGTTCGCGACGGTGTGGACGTACGACATCTATCGCTCGAACATTCGCAAGCAGGCGAGCGACGCCCATTACGTGTCGGTGGGACGCTGGTGCACGCTGGTTGGCGTGCTGGTGAGCATCGGGACGGCGTATCTGGTGATGCAGTTCAGCAGCATCATGGATTACGTGCAGGCGTTGTTCAGCTTCTTCATCGCGCCATTGTTCGGAACCGTGATCCTGGGCATGTTGTGGCAACGCGCGACGCCCGCCGGTGGCTTCTGGGGATTGCTTTCAGGGACCGTGAGCTCGATCGGCATGTGGGCATGGGTAAAGGCCGACCCGTCGGCGCTGCGCATCATTGCGCTCTCGCCCTCCGCGAAAGACATGGCGGAGAATATGTATCGCGCGCTGTGGTCGTGGATCATCTGTGTGGTGGTGACCGTCGTGGTCAGCCTGATGACGAAGCCGAAGCCCGCAAGCGAACTACAAGGCCTGGTTTATGGGATGACGCCGCTGCCGTCCGAAGGAGACTTGCCGTTTTATCGCAAGCCGCTCTTCTGGGCCGCTGTGGTCTTCGTCATTTTCCTGGTGCTGCAAATTATCTTCTGGTGAAACCGACATGCATGATGACGCAGCGCGAGTCTCGATCTGGTTTTTCATTGGGCTGATGTTGATCAGCTCCGGCGTGCTCGTGTGCGGCGCGGGACTTTACGAGTTGGCATACCCGCCCGCGCACTCGACAGTGCTGGCCGAACTGCACGCAGGTGTGTGGTGGGGCGCGCTGCTGCTGATTTTCGGATTGATCTACGCGATCCGGTTTTCGCCGCGCCGCGCTACTCGAAAAGCCAGCTAAGGTCGCGGTTGTACCAGAAGCGCTCGCCATCGGCGATGCGGTCGCGCGCGTACTGGCGCACCGACTGGAACTCTGCCTCGCAGCCGAACAGTTTGAGCGAGAGTGCGCACTTGTAGAGCCGGATCGGCCAATGGCTCCAGCGCTGATCGGGCGCGGGGTTCGCGATGTACTCACGCGCTGCGAGGTCCCATCCCCACGACTGCATCAGCAGCGTAGAGAGCTCGATCAGATTCTGCACGTAGCCATCGGCTTCGGTGAGCGCGTAGATTTCGGACTCGTACACCGTCCATTTGAATTTGTAAGAACTGGGTTCGCCGGTGGGGAAGGTCCACCAATCGTAGTGTTCGTGGTGGAAGCGCGCCCAGTTGTTCTGTTTCGCCCAGGAGCGAAACAGCGCAAGCTGTTCAGACTGCGCTCGCAGGAAAGCGGAAATGCCTGCGAACTCGGCGTGGGTATTGGCTGCCATACGGATCATGCGCGGTTGATCAGACTCGCGACGTAGCCCGCGCCGAAGCCGTTGTCGATATTCACGACGGTCACATTGCTGGCGCAACTGTTCAGCATGCCGAGCAGCGCGGCCAGGCCGTGGAAGCTGGCGCCGTAACCCACGCTGGTGGGCACCGCGATCACGGGGCAGGAGACCAGACCGCCGACCGCGCTGGGCAGCGCGCCTTCCATGCCGGCGCACACCACGACGACGCGCGCGTCTACCAGGCGGTGCGCGGTTGCTCATCAGGCGATGGATGCCGGCGACGCCGATATCGTGAATGGATTCGACTTCGTTGCCCATCACTTCCGCGGTGATGTGCGCTTCTTCCGCGACCGGAATGTCGCTGGTGCCGGCGCAGACCACGGCGATTTTGCCTTTGCCGTGCACGGTGCGGTCGCGCCAGAAGCGAATCGCGCCGGAAGCGGGGAAGTGCTCGGCATCGGGCAGCGCCTGCTTGACCATGTTGGCCGTCTGTTCAGACGCGCGAGTAATGAGAACGTTGGGCGAAACTTCCAGCAGCCGCGCGGCTATGGCGACGACGTGCTCGGGTTGTCTTGTTGAGCGCGAAGACAACTTCGGGCATGCCGTGCCGAAGCGCGCGGTGATGATCGACCTTGGCAAACCCGAGATCTTCGAAAGGCAGGTGGCGCAGGCGCTCGAGCGCGGCATCAACGTCCACCGCGCCGTCTTTCACTTCATGCAGCAAGCTGCGAATCTGGTCGGCTGTCATAGATTGAATTGGAGAGCGGACCCGACGCGCACGTTGTGGCGCTGCGCTTCGCCGCCATTCAATTCGCAGCACGTATTGCGCCGGAGCGTTGCCACCGAAGCTGGGACAATCGTGCGCACTCGGACATGCCGGGGTGTTCGCGTGAGATTTCGACCACCTTGCGATTTTCGTCGAGCCAGATAATATCAAGCGGAAATTTGCAGTTGGCCATCCAATAAGCCGAGCGTTCGGGACGCCCGTTGAGGAAGAGCATGCCGCGATCTTTCGGGAGGGAGTCGCGATACATCATGCCCTGCGCTTTGTCGGATGCGGAGCGTTTGACCTCGGCCTGGATCTGCGCGCCGTCGGGCAGCGTGACGGCTTCGGTGTTCAGAACTTCATCGACGTTGGATGCAGAGTGACAAGCCGTAAGCAGCAGGAGCACAGTGAACATGGGAGCCCGAAGCAGCATTCAGTAAAATGGTAACTGTTCCCGGCATTGCCATGTTTCTTTCGCGACTGCGGCTTACGCTCGACATGATCAAGTTTGAGCACTCGGTGTTCGCGCTGCCGTTCGCGCTCACGGGCGCGCTGCTGGCGTTTCGTGAAGAGCATGCGGGCGTGCAGTGGAACTTGCGCGTGCTGCTCTGGATTGTGGTGGCGATGGTGGGGGCGCGCTCGGCGGCCATGGCGTTCAACCGTCTGGTGGATGCGGAGATCGATGCGCGCAATCCGCGCACGGCGTCGCGCCATCTGCCGGCGGGCTAGCTCTCGAGAGGTTTCGCGTGGGCATTCACCTTCGGATCGTGCCTGGTGTTCCTGATTGCAGCGCGCGAGTTGAACCCGCTGTGTTTCGCGCTCTGCGCCGCTGGCGCTGGCCATTGTGTTTTTCTATTCGTTCACCAAGCGGTTCACGTCGTTATCGCATCTGGTGCTGGGCTTTGCGCTTGGGTATGGCGCCCGCGGCGGCCTGGATCGCGCGTGCGCGGTTCGCTCGACCCGCGCATCCTGTTGCTGACCGCCGCGGTTACGTGTTGGACCGCGGGGTTCGACGTGATCTATTCGTGCCAGGATTACGAATTCGATCAGCGCGAAGGGCTTGTTCAGCATTCCGCTGCGGTTCGGGATTGCGGCGCGCTCTGTGGTTGCGCGCGTTGCTGCATGTGGCGATGTCTGGCTTGCCTGATTGCGCTGGTGTGGACGCTGCACCTGGGCGTGCTGAGCGCGATCGGCATCGCGTGCGGTTGCCGCGCTACTGATTTACGAACATTCGCTGGTTAAGCCGCGCGATCTTTCGCGCGTGAATGCGGCGTTCTTCACCATGAATGGATGGGTCAGCGTGGTATTCTTCTGTTTTCTGGGCCGCCGATATCCTCTTTCACCGCAGCGTCATCTAAACCTATATGCAACCCATCATTGAAGACCCTCGGCTTCGCGAGATCCGACCGGAAAGTGGACGCGGGCGAGCGGCTGTCGCGGGCCGACGGCGTTGCGCTGTACGAAAGCTCCGACTTGCTGGCCGTCGGGTATATGGCCAATCTGGTGCGCGAGCGGCTGCATGGCAACAAAACGTACTTCAACGTGAACCGGCATATCAATCCGACCGATGTGTGCGTCGCGAGCTGCCGGCTGTGCGCCTTCGGCAAAAAGGCGAGTGATCCGAAGGCGTACACGATGTCGCTTGATCAGGTCTGGGAGACGGCGGCGACGGGCTGGACCGAAGCGATCACCGAGTTTCACATTGTGGGCGGGCTG
This sequence comes from Bryobacterales bacterium, assembly GCA_963792655.1. GTDB lineage: Bacteria > Acidobacteriota > Terriglobia > Bryobacterales > Bryobacteraceae > DOZZ01. Next base: position 307,045 of record CAWBWU010000001.1, on the reverse strand, counting down.
CATCCGGAGCTCAGTCTGGATTGGTTTTGCCAGATGCTGCGCGGATTGAAAGAACGCTTCCCGACACGTGCATCTGAAGGCGTTCACGATGGTGGAGATCGGGTATTTCGCCAAGCGCGCCAAGTTGTCGTTGCGCGAAACGCTGGAACGCCTGCGCGATGCCGGGATGGATTCGATGCCGGGCGGCGGCGCGGAAATTTTCAGCGAGCGCGTGCGGCGTGTGATTTGCGATCACAAGCTGACGGGCGATGAGTGGATCGAAACAGCGCGCATGGCTCATCAACTGGGGCTGCACTGCAACTGCACGATGCTGTACGGGCATATCGAGAATGACGAAGATCGCGTGGATCATCTGGTGCGCCTGCGCGAGCTGCAGGACGAGACGAGGCGGCTTCCTGACCTTCATCCCGCTGGCGTTTCATCCGGATCAACACGGCGCTGGCGCATATCGCGAAGACGACCGGCTTTCATCGATCTGAAGAACATCGCGGTGGCGCGGCTGATGCTCGACAACATTCCGCACATCAAGGCGTACTGGGTGATGATGACGCCGAAGATCGCGCAGATTGCGCTGCGCTTTGGCGCGGATGATATCGATGGCACCGTGGTGGAGGAGAAGATCTATCACGATGCGGGCGCGACGACGGACCAGTCGATGCGGCGCGGCGAACTGTTGCGGTTGATTCGCGAAGCAGGGCGCGAGCCGGTGGAGCGGGACACGTTGTACCGGCCGGTGGAACGCGGACGGAATCGACCTTTACGGTGCTGGTGTAGTTGTAAATTCACGATCAAATCGCCAGGCGATTGCGTACACTACATGGGAAACCATGAACTCCGCATACGCGATCGCCGTGAAGGGCCTTCGCAAACAGTACGGCTCGTTTGAGGCCGTCAAAGGTATCGATTTCGAAGTAGCGCAAGGCGAGGTGTTCGGGCTGCTGGGTCCGAACGGCGCCGGCAAGACCACCACGGTCGAAATTCTGGAAGGTTTGCGGCAGCGCACCTCCGGCGACGTGCGGGTGCTCGACTTCGATCCCGACAAGCAGAAGCAGCGCTTGAAAGACCGTATCGGCGTTTGCCTGCAGGCGACCAATCTTCCGGAGAAGATCACGGTTACGGAAGCGATCGATCTGTTCGCCTCGTTCTACACCAAGACCGTAAGCCGCGACAATTTGCTGAAGCGACTGCAGCTTTGGGAGAAGCGCAACGCGGCGTATGGAACGCTCTCGGGCGGACAGAAACAGCGGTGGCGCTGGCGCTGGCGTCTGATCAACGATCCGCAACTGTTGTTTCTGGATGAGCCGACCACGGGGCTCGACCCGCAGGTGCGTCTGGAGATCCGCGCGCTGATCGAAGATTTGCGCGCTGAGAAGCGCACCATTCTGATGACCACGCACTACATCGAAGAGGCGGAGACGTCTCTGCGACCGCGTGGCGATTGTGGATGCGGGGCAGATTATCGCGATGGGCACGCCGCGCGAATTGCAGGAGCGCAGCGCTGGGGCAATCGACGATCGAGATACGCTGCGCGCAGCCGCTGACGGCGCGCCGATCTGCCGCAATTGCCTGAAGTCACGGCGCAGAAGATCAGTGACGATCGCAAGCAGATTACGGTGACGTCGCGCAAAGCCCGGCGCGCACGCTGGTCGAGATGATGAAGTGGATCGACCAGCAGCGCATGGAACTGGAAGATGTGCACATGACACGGCCCACGCTGGAAGACGTGTTCATTGAACTGACCGGAAAGAAGCTGCGGGAATGAACTATGCAAGCCTACCTGGCACTCATCAAGATCGAATCTGAAGCTCGCGTTGCGGCGCGAACGGTGATCTTCTTCAATTACCTGTTCCCGCTGATTTTCTTTTTCATTTTCGCGCAATCCTTTCATGCGGAGCAGGGCGGCATCATCCTGCAGGTGGTCACGATGGTCGCGGTGATCGGCACGTTGGGAACGGGCTGTTCGGCGCAGGCATGCGCGCCGTGCAGGAGCGCGAGAGCGAACATCCTGCGGCGCTACAAAGTGACGCCGATCGGGCCGGTGCCGCTGCTGGTCGCGTCCATGGTGACGGGACTCTTGATCGTACCTCCCTTATGTGCTGCTGATGCTGACGCTGGCGCACTTCATGTACGGCATGATCATTCCGTCGAACCTGTTGCAGATTCTGATCTTCATCTCGTTCGGGATTATCGCGTTCCGCGCGCTCGGGCTGATTGTTGCGGCAGTTGTGAACTCGATGCAGGAGAGCGCGATCCTTACGCAGATTCTGTATATCTCGATGCTGTTTCTGAGCGGCGCGTCCTTTCCGACCACGATGTTTCCCGCGTGGCTCCTGACGGTGACGCAGTTCATTCCCGCGACGTACCTGATGAGCGGCATGCAGGGATTGTTTCTGCGGCATGAATCGTTGTGGCAGAACGCCGCGGCGATTGGCGCTTGCTGTTGACGGCCCTCGTCGGTGCGTTTATTGCGGCCAAGCTGTTTCGCTGGGAGAAGGAAGAGAAGCTGCGACCGGCTGCAAAGCTTTGGGTGCTGGCGGTGCTGTTGCCGTTCATCGTGCTGGGGAGCTATCAGGCTTACAGCAAAGAGAACATCGTCAAGACGCATGTGCTGGACCGCGATCTGCGCCGCAGCCGCAATACGCTGATCCGCGATGCACGCATCATTGTCGGCGACGGGAAGGTCATTGAGTCCGGCTCGATTCTGGTGAAGGGCGGCAAGATTGCCGAAGTGTACGAAGGCACGGCGCCCGATGCGGAGTCGTTGAAGGCGGAAGGCATCGACGCCGCGGGGAAGACCGTGATGCCTGGGCTGATCGATGTGCACGTGCATCTGGGTTCAGCCGGCGGTTACTACGCCGACCCGAAAGCATATGAGGCGCAAGATGCACCGGGGCGCGCGCTGGCGCAATACCTGTTCAGCGGTGTGACGGCCGTCAAGAGTGCGGGCGATGCGACGGGCACGATGCTCACGTTGCGCTCTTTATACAACAGCGGAGAGAAGCTGGGCGCTGAATTGTTTCTTAGTCGGTCCCGTATTCACAGCACCTAAGGGACACGGCATGGAGATCGCACGCTTCATGCCCGAGCAGTATCGCGCGCGGTTTCTGGCTGAGTTTGCGCGCACGCCGAAAGATGCGGCGGAAGCGCGTGACATGGTCCGGCAGCTGAAAGCGCAGCATGTGGATGGCATCAAAGCGATTCTGGAAGGCGGCGTCGCGGGCGCGTTGTTCGAGCGCATGGACCTGAACATCCTGAAGGCGATCGGCGCGGAGTCACACGCGCAAGGCTTGCCTATGGTCGTGCACGTGGGCGACACGCAGGACATCAGCGATGCTCTGGATGCAGGCGCTGTGGGCATCGAGCACGGGTCTTATCGCGACCGAACACCGGCCGACGTGTTCGCGCGCATGGCAAAGGCAGGCGTGAGTTTCGATCCGACGCTGAGCGTGGTGGAAGGCTCGCTTGCGTTTCGCGCCGGCAATACCGATCTGTTGAACCGCAGCTTGCTGCAGCAGACAGCGCCACCGGGCTTGATTGCGGACACGCGCAAGATGATCAACACGCCGGACATGGCAGCGGTGCGCCAGAAGATGTCGCAATATCCGATGGACATGGATATCGCAAAGGCGAACCTGCTCGCGGCATGGAAAGCGGGCGTGATGCTGGTGACCGGCAGCGACGCGGGGAACTCGCTGGTGATTCACGGGCCCACGGTGCAGCGCGAGATGGAACTGTGGGTAGCGGCGGGTATTCCACCGGCGGTTGCGATTCAGGCTGCGACGGCAAACGCGGCGAAGCTGCTGGGTGCGCAGCAACGGATGGGAATGATTCGCAAAGGCATGGATGCGACGTTGCTGATGGTGGAAGGCAACCCGCTGCAGGACATCCGCGTTACGGAGCAAGTATCGGCGGTAATGTTCAAGGGCGAACGCGTGTCGCGCAGTGAGCTCTTCTCGAAGGATTAGACTGAGGAGAGTTCAGGAGGAACCATGTTCAGTAGAAGATTTCTAGGTGTGTTGGCAGTGGCGGGAGTTGCTGCGATGTCAGTTACCGCAGGGGTTCGCAAGCAGCCGCCGAACAAACTAAGTCCCGAAGCGTCGACCGCGATTCAGATCGGCGGTACGCACGTAACGGTGGAATATAGCGCGCCTTCGGCTCGCGGCAGAAAGGTAGAGGGCGGTCTGGTTCCGTATGACCATATCTGGCGTGCGGGCGCGGACTCGGCGACAACGTTGATCAACGATGGCGACATTATGATCGGCGACCTGCGGGTTCCGAAGGGCACGCACACTTTGTATGTGGCGGCGACGGACGGCGACTGGAAGCTGGTGGTCAACAACCAGACCGGTCAATGGGGAACCGAGTACGACAAGAATCAGGACCTGGGCCGTACTTCGCTGACGTTGAAGAAGACCGATGCCGCAGTGGAGACGTACAAGATGAACCTGACCAAGAGTGGCGCGAACTCCGCGACGCTGTGGTTGATGTGGGGCAATACTTCCGCCAGCGTGCCGGTTACGCTCGCGAAGTAGATGTGAAGCGGGCCGGCATCGTCCGGCCCCTTACCCGATATGCAGAAGGTGAAGTGGGGAGTTCTGGGAGCGGCGAACATTGCTCTCAAGAAAGTGATCCCCGCGATGGCAGGTTGTGCGTTTAGTGAAGTTGTAGCGCTGGCTACAACACGGCCCGAAGCTGCGCGCGACCTGGCGCCACGCGATTTCGCCTCAAACGTCCGCATTCACAATTCCTACGAGAGCTTACTGAACGATCCGGAAGTGGAGGTTGTCTATAATCCGCTGCCGAATCATCTGCACGTGCCATGGACGATTCGCGCGGCCGAGGCAGGGAAGCATGTGCTGTGTGAGAAGCCGATCGCGTTAAGCGCGGCGGAAGCACGCACGTTGATTGGCGTTCGCGATCGCACCGGCGTGAAGATCGGTGAAGCATTCATGACGCGCGTGCATCCGCAATGGCTCCGCGCGCGGGAGTTGGTGCATGACGGCGCGATTGGCGAACTGCGCCTGATCACTTGCGTTTTCTCCTACTTCAATCGGAAGCCCGACAACATTCGGAACAGGCCGGAGATGGGCGGCGGCGCGCTGATGGACATTGGGTGCTATCCAATCAACATGTCGCGCTTTCTGTTTGGGAGAGAGCCTGTGCGTGTAAGTGGATTGCTGGAACGCGATCCTGAATTTGGCATCGATCGATTGACGTCGGGCATTCTGGAATATGCTTCGGGGCATTGCACGTTTTCGTGCAGCACGCAGTTGAGCGCGTATCAACGAGTGCTGATCTTCGGAACAACGGGCCGCATTGAGATTGAGATCCCATTCAACGCGCCGCCCGATCAACCGACACGTATTTTTCTGAATGGCGAGCCGCAGGAATTCGCGGTGTGCGACCAGTACGCGCTGCAAGCGGATGCGTTCTCGCGAAGCGTGCGCGGCGATGGTGAAGTGCCGGTGACACTGGAAGATGCGGTGCGGAATATGGACGTTATCGATGCGGTGTTCCGGTCGGCGGAGACGGGGTCTGTTCAGACGCTTGTAGCGGATTGAGGGTTGTTGCTATTTTTTGAAATGCCCGCTTGCTGACGCGCGCGGCTCTTGTGTGCATGGCTCTGACCCGATAGGTATCATTGATAGAAATGAAGCTGTGGATCCTTCCGGTGGCCGTGCTGTGTCTATGCGGCTGCTCAAAAAATAACGTCTCAACCGTGCAGGCAAATCATGGTGACGCTCAGAGTGCCGTGGCGTCGTATCAAGTGCCGGGAATGCTGCCCGGGATGATGCCGGTGATTGACGCGAACGATATTTATTCCGAAGATCATGCGGGTAAATTGAGCGCGACGGTGAAGGATTATCCAGAGCGCGTGTACGTGCCGAACACGGAAAGCAATACCGTGTCCGTGATCGATCCGAAAACTTACAAGGTAATCGATCAGTTCGCGGTGGGGCGGCTCCCGCAGCATGTGACGCCTTCGTACGATCTGAAGAAGCTGTGGGTGCTGAACGATCTGGGCAACAGCTTGACGCGCATCGATCCGGTGACCGGGAAGAAGCAGGAGACGATCCCGGTAGAAGACCCCTACAACATGTACTACACGCCCGACGGCAAGTTCGCCATCGTGGTGGCGGAACAGCGCATGCGCCTGATGTTTCGCGATGCACAGACGATGGAGCTGAAGCACGCGTTGTGGATGCCGTGCAAGGGCATCGACCACATGGATTTTTCGGCTGATGGGAAGTATCTGATCGGGAGTTGCGAGTTCGCGGGCAAGCTGGTGAAGGTAGATGTCGCGAAGCAGGAGATGGTGGGGCTGCTTGAGTTGAAGAAGCGCGGCATGCCGCAGGACGTGAAGCTCTCGCCCGACGGCAAGGTCTTTTATGTGGCGGACATGGCCTCAGACGGCGTCTGGATGATCGATGGTGATGCGTTCAAAGTGATCGGCTTTTTGCCGACGGGCAAAGGCACGCACGGGCTGTATGCGAGCCGGGATTCGAAGTATCTGTACATTTCCAATCGTGGTGAGGGCAGCGTTTCGGTGCTCGACTTTGCGACGCGCAAGATCGCGAAGAAGTGGGTATTTCCGGGTGGCGGCTCACCCGATATGGGCGGCGTGTCCGGAGACGGCAAGGTGCTGTGGCTGTCGGGGCGCTACAACGCGGAAGTGTACGCGATCGATACGGGCGACGGGCATCTGCTGGCGCGGATACCCGTGGGGCGCGGGCCGCACGGGTTGTGTGTGTATCCGCAGCCTGGCAGGTATTCTTTGGGGCATACCGGGGTGTTCCGGTAGTTTCGTTTTTGGCCGCGAATGGACGCGAATGGCGTCAACTGCCGGCTACGGTTGGCACAAAGATTTGGTGTAGGGCGGGGACGTTGACGAAGAGCAGGATGCACATGATCAGGAAGCAGGCGGCTACGGAGATCATGAGCAGCGGCTCTTTGTAGAGGCCTTCGGGGCGTTGGACGGCGCTGTCTTTTTTGAAGGCGAGCGCGAGGTATTGCGCCATGACCAGCGAGACGAGGGGGAAGGCCAGGATCAGTTCCAGGCGGTAGCGGACGATGAATGCTCCGAAGAAGAGCATCGCTTGCGCGGCGTAGAACATGATCGAGACGAGCAGGCGTTCCTCGGTATAGAACGCGAATGATTTGCGATAGGCGGCGCTGCGTTTGGCGTCGTTGATGTCGCGGTACTCGGCGTAGCGCTTGATGGCCATGAAGTAGCAGCCCACCATCCAGTAGCTGATGAGGAGCGACGTTGGCGGAACGGCGGTAGTGCCGACCAGATACCATCCGGCGAGCATGCGCAGCGGGTTATTGACTGACTCCGAGAGCACGTCGAGATACGGCATGTCTTTGCTGCGCAGCGGGGGGATGTTGTAGATGCAGCCCATCAGCCAGAGCGTGAACATGGTGACGGTGAACGGAACCGAGATCTGCCAGCTCAACGCAAGGCCGGCGATCATCAACGCGATCCACTGCACGTAGGCGAGAGGGATGCTGACTTTGCCAGAGGGCACAGGGCGCGTGTGCTTGGTGGGGTGCTTGAGATCGAACGGCGCGTCGAGCACTTCGTTGATCACGTAGTTGCTGGACGTGATCAGGCAAATCGCGAGCAGGCCAAGGACGAACGTAACCGGGTTCAGAGACCAGATGCGGGCGCGATCGATGGAGAGCGCTACGACGATTCCGGGGACGACGAAGACGTTCTTGACCCAGTGATCGGCGCGTGCGATCGAGAGATGGCCTTTCAGCGTTGGACGGCGTTGCACTTCAGTTGGCGTAATCAAGCGTGATGATCCTGAAACATTTGAGCGAGTGATGGGAAGCTGCTGACCGGCGTCCAACTGGCTGCGGGTACTGCGGGTGCGAAGAGGAAGCAGGGCATGCCGGCGGCGGCTGCGGCGGGCGCGTCGACATCGGGACGATCGCCCACATAGACGGCTTCCGCGGGGCTAAGGCCCATGCGGTCGAGCACCGCATGGAGGCCGGCGGGATGCGGCTTAAAGCGCCGAATTTGAGGATCCTGAGCAGACATCACAGGGCCAAGGTAACGGGTTAGGCCGAGGGTGGCAAGTTTGCGGACGGCCGGGTAGTCAGAAAACACGCCGAGCTGCACATGCGCCTGGCGCGCCTGTTCACAGAAATCGATCAGACCGGGACGGGCGAAGCGGGCGATGGCATCGAGAGGCTCTTGTTCCATCCAGCGTTCGACGAGATCGCGATGGCTGGAATCGGCGGTTCCTTGCAGCGCGTGTTCGAGCTGGGCGGCGGCGAGGTCGGCGGGTACGTCGTCACGTGTGCGGAGCGTCTCCTGGGCCTTACGAAACGCGCTGAGCAGGCGCGCGGTACGCCACCCGGCGTGTGGTTTCGACCAGTAAGCGCGCATGAGCTTGAGCAGCATGGCACGGCGGACGGGCGGTTGGGAGTAGAGTGTGCCGTCGACGTCAAATACGATCCCGCGGATGGGTTTGCCTTTCCAGTTCCACATGGTTTGGAGGGGCGACGACTTAGGTTAGCACTGGGGTATTTGTGGGCAGGTAGGACTGTGTTGGATTGGGGGTGCGCGCTTCCTGGCGGTCGCGCTTCTGAAAGCGTGTGGCGGTCGAGTCCGCGACGGGAGATGAAAATATCCCGTTCAATGTCAGCGGGTTAGCGACGGGCGGGCGGAAAGCGTAGGTGTGACGCTTCAATTCTCGTGTTGGGTCTCAGCGCAGTTGCGGTGAGCCAACACACACACTATGAAAAGCTTTGGATTCCGCCTAGCAATGCTAATCGCGGTAGCGGGCTGCGGGAAATCGCAAACGCGTCTAGACCTTCGGACGCAATCAAGAAATGTCGATTTCTCCAGCGCTGTCTCTTCTCGGCCGGCCCGCACTGGCAGCACGCTGCCGGCCAACTGCGGCGCCGGGGAATTGTTCTTCAACACCGGGTCGAATGGTACCGGCTTGTATACCTGCGCCCCCTCGAATACGTGGTCACCCGCCGGACTGCCGTCGGCGGTGAATAAGTCTGGACAAGTGCTGGGCACCAACGGCGTTTCGCCTGTCTGGCAGGCGGTGGGCGGCGATGTCAACGGGGCGTTGGGAGCCTTGGCGGTGCAAGGGATACAGGGACGGCCCATAGCTTCGACGGTGCCCGCAACCGGGCAGATGCTCGGATGGAACGGCGTGAACTGGGCGCCTACTACGGTCCAGGCTGGTGGTACGAGCACACCGAACTATGCGAAGACGTTTACGTCGGCCACGCTCGTGACGATCCTGGGAACGGAGCATGCGCAAGGCACTGCCAATCTGATTGTTAGTTGTTGGAATGGGTTGTCGCCGGCGAGCTGGATTGAGCCCGATGCGGTGCAGGTAGATCCGGCCACCTACAACGTGCAGGTGACGTTCAGCAATCCGCAGTCTGGGCGCTGCGTGGTGAACGGAAGCGGCGGCGGGGGTGGGGGGGGCGGGACCGGCGGAGCGGTGGGTTCCGTGTTCGGACGCGCTGGGACAGTGGTGGCGCAGAGCGGCGACTATTCGTTCGCGCAGATTGCAGGCACGGTGGGGGTGGGGCAGGTTCCCGCTGGGATTCCGGCGAGTAACATAGGCGGCGGCACGGTTAACAATGCTGCGTTTGCGTGGCTGGCCAACGTGACGAGCGACATTCAGGCGCAGCTCAACGCGAAGGCGGCGACGGCGCACACGCATGTTGGCGGCGGCGATCTTTCGGGCGACGTGACGAACACGGCGGTAGTGGGCTTGCAGCGCTACCCGGTGGCGAACCTCGCGCCGCAGAACGGGCAGTCGCTGGTTTTCAACGGTACTTCTGGGCAGTGGCAGCCGCAGACGGTGAGCGGTGGTGGCAGCGGCGGCGCGACTGCGACTTCACAACTGACCGATCTGAACGTGGTGTTCACGAATGCGACCACGCTGACGATCGGCAGCAACTGCAGTACGACTTCGCCCTGCAATCTGCGGTTTGGGACGACGGTGATCTCGATTCTGAGCAGTGCGACGGTGACGGTTTCGGGCTCCGGCAGCGGCACTGCCTATTTTTATGTGACGAGCGATGGGACAATGCAACGCCGCCGAGTATTGCGTTGCCGCTGACGTGCTCGATTACCTGTGCGGCATCGACGAACGTTGCGCAATTTCCGCTGAACTCAATTCCACTTGCGAGCTGGACGGTGCTCAACGGGCAATGGACATCGGGCGGCGGAACGGACCGGCGCGCGTTTCAAGCGATCAACGTCGTAACCGGCGGGGCGGGCATTGCGCTAGTGGATAACGGGACGCAGACCACGGTTTCGGTGGATCCGAATCTGGTGCCGACTTTTTTGACGAGCACGTCGACAGTTTCGTTCGGCTCGATCGCAAACGGCGCTTGCGGGGCGGATCAGACGATGGGCCTGACGGGCGCGGCCGCAGGGGATAGCGTGGCGCCGGGCTGGCCGCAACTTCCTGCCGGCGTCATGGGAATGATGTGGGTCAGCGGTGCGAACACAGTTTCGGTGCGGCTCTGCAATTTCAGCGGGTCGGCACAGGGTGCGGCCATGTTTACGGTGCGCGCAACGGATATCAGGGGCTTCTAAATGAGAGTGATTTTCGTTATTGCGTTGTTTGGGATCTTGGCGCGCCTTTCGGGACAGACGCTGATCAATGGTGGGCGAACGGTGACAGGCTCGTGGGACGCATCACAGGCTGCAGCGTCGAAGCCGGCCAAGATGGGAACAGTTCTTCCGGCGGCATGCGGAACGGGTGAGTTCTTTTTTCTGAGCACGGCGACGGCCGGCAAGAATTTGTACTTGTGCACGGCGACGAACACGTGGACACAGGTTGCGCCGGCAGGGTCGGGTGGCGGCAGCGGGTCGGCAGCGGTGACCGGTGGGGCAATCGCGACCGCGCCGGCGTGTACGTCCGCGGCTGCGGGAACGATTTTCTTCGGTGACGACAGCCCGTACGAGACATGGTGCAACGGCACTGTGTGGAAATATCGATTCAATGGATCGCCCGCGACGCCTGCGGATGATTCGACGTTCGCGTGGGTCAATCAAGGCTCGGCGACATCGACGGTGAGCGGCGGTGTGGGAGCTACGACGGGAGTGGTCGGGGTGAATGCGCCGGCTGGCGGGAGTGCTTTCAATCCGCGTATGCGCATGGTGCCGGTGAGTGCCACGGCGATGACGGCAACGGCCGTGCTCGCGCCGATGTCGATCGCTACGGCGGGGTCGTCACAGGGCGGAGTGGGTTTGGTGATTTATAACAGCTCGCATTTTGTGACTTGCGAGTTCAAGATTGCGGGGCTGCCGGGACAGGCGCTGATGCGCCTGGCGATTTACGGCTCGGTGTTTCCGAACCCCTTCCAGATCGTGTCGTCGTCGTTTAACGCGCAGTGGTTCCCGGGCTCACCGCTTTGGCTGAAGCTGCAGACTGCGGATTCGACGAGCTTCACCGGGTACCTGTCTACGGACCATGGAATGAACTGGCAGCCGATTGGCACGATCGCGCTCGGCGGCGCAGAGGTGTTCACGAAGGCCGGGTGGTTCGTCACGAGTGACAGCAGCGATCACGCGATTGTCGGGTCACTGCTGAGCTGGAACCTCACCACACCGTAAGGGAACGCGATGACATTCCGGCTCACGTTTCTCGCGCTAGCCGCGAGCGCAGTTGCTTGCGCGGCGATAACCAACGTTCAGATTGCTTATAAGACGAACACTCAGGCAGTGCTGCAGTATCAGGCGCCCGACACGCAGGCGTGCTCGCTCGAGGTGAGTGAGAAGAGCGATTACTCGGTGCTGGTGAACGATGTGGACCCGAGTAAGTTCAGCGGCGCGAACCTCGACTCGCGCGCCGGCAATGTGACGAGCGGGCGCGCCCGCACTTTCGTAATCGGCAAGCGTGCAGCGGAGCGGGCGATCGATCAAAACCGATACTCGCGGGCGCTGCAGGTGCTGACGCCGCATTATTTCCGCATCACGTGTGCGAGCACCGGCGACGTGGTGACGGGGCGATTCCAGACGGCGAACCTGATGATGGGCAACAGCTATACGGATGCCGCACCCGCCGACCCCACTCAGCCGGGTGAGTATGCCTGGCCTTCGCTCAGTTTGAGTTCGCGGGCAACGCCGATCGTGGACCCGCAGACGGGGTTGTTGATTCGCCAGGTGTCGCTGCCCGGAGATCGCGCGATCACGCAGCCGAACACGAATCAGGCGTTTCAGTTTGCGCGAACGTCGACGTGGACGAATGCGAATGCTGCGCTCTCCACAACGAATACGGGCGCAAGCGCGAGCATCAGCGGGAACAACACCGGTACGCTTTTGTTGACTCCGCAGAATAACGGCTACGCGGGATACATCAGCTTTTTCAAAGGCACGCGCGGGAACAACGTTTACACGCTGAACTGGTTTCAGGCGGTAATCACGGCGTCGACGAACAGCACCGCGTGCGATTCGAGCGCAGTGGACAATTGCAAGATCGTGCTGTGCCTGTCGGTTGACGGCGTGAACTGCTACAGCGGCGCGAAGCTGATCGAGCAGGCGTTGACAAGCACGCCGCAGACGTACACGTTCGGCAGCAATACATCGGTCGATCTCTGGCAGAGTGCAGGTGCAAGGCCTCCCAATGGCGTTGAGGTAGCGACGCGGAGTGGTTACCTGACGTGCGATGGATCGACAAAGGTCACGCTGGGCTATGGCGATTTCGCGGGGACGCACTGGTCGTCGGGAAGCGTGATCAACATCAACAGCGCGAACTACACGATTGCCGCAGTGAACGGCTTGAGCAGTTTGACATTGACGACGCCGTGCACGGCTACGGGCCCGGTGCAGTGGACCGCTACGAATTTTGGCGTTTTGATTCGCAAGAAGACAGCCAGCACCAACGCGGTGAACATTCAGGCGAGCTACTCGAACTACCAGATGGGTGTGTTTCCGTTCTGGGACTTCACGGGCGCGTTTGATTTGTGCGGACCCACGCCGGTGGTGGGGCCGACAGGCAACCAGGGCTATAACTGCGCATTGGCGCAGAACGGACCCATTTACTGGATTGACGGTACGACTGGAGAATCGCATTTGTTCTCCCGCTACTTCGGAGGCGGCCCGACCGGCACGGCGGGATGCGGGCAGAGCGACTCGATCATTTTCGATAGCGTGAATCCTGATATCTGGTATTGCAGCGGCAGTTCGAGCTTCGGCTCATTGCAGCAGCCGGCGCGCGTGCAGTATTTCGGCAATCATACGGAGCCGGCGAATACGCAGTATCCCGGGCACTTCGAAGAAGGCGAGTCGATGCAGTTGTGCAACTCGGCGACGCCTCCAACGAACCAGCCCTGCATACGCTACACCAGCCTGGTAGGCAGCTCGGATATGGGCACGCTGACTGCGGCTTTCGATCCTACATTCCAGAAGGATCGTTATCTGCAGTTTTACTTCGTGGGCCTGGAGAACGGCATCATGGTGTTCCGCATCTGGCGCGGCGCACACAACTCAACGGGCTGGACAGTGGTGTTCGATCCGAACGCAACCAGCAATCATGAGCCGAACAATGTGGGATGCGTCGGCGGAGGTCAGCCGGGTTGTATCATCGCGGCGGTACCGTCGTGGTCACGCCCGGGCGCGCGTTGGTGTCCGCTGAAGGGGAACAACCCGATGTACATGCCGGGCTGGTTGTCGATCAGCCCGTTCATCTGGGCATTGCCCGGTGACACCAGTCCCGGAGTGGGCCCGTATCAGTCAACGGTATCGAGCGGGACAGCGCTGTCAACGGCAGTCGGCGCGAGCGGCGGGCTCACGACTTGCCCGGCGAACTCTTATGGCGTCACCGGGCAGAATTGCACGACGGTGACGGTGGATGGTGAGCCACGCGATTTGTCCCCGTGTGTGTCGAACGTGGTGGCTTGCGGTGGCGCGCTGGAGACCGGTGCACCTGGCGAGTTGATGAGCACGATGGTGGGCGACGAGTTCTCGATCGGGCCGAGCTCCGCAAGTTCGGAGATTGTACGGCTGCTGAGCAAGAGCGGCGCCAACAATCTGACCTGGACTCTGCAGCGCGGCGCGAACGGGACGCTGACGTCAACATCGGCCAACCCGTCGTTATATGCGTTCTGCGCTTCGAATCCTAATCCCCAACGCCTGAATGTGGGCGGAGGAGAGTGGTATTGGAACTACGCTGCCGACCCGCACGGATACAACGTGAACGGCGCTACGGTGCTGGGCGACAACTTCAGCATCAACGCGCACTTCTTCTTTCAGAATGGCGTGCAGGCAGTGGGCTATACAGTGGACCCGCGCTGCAACTATGGGCCGGGTTACCTTTGCTACCAGACGCGTGAGTTCAGCAGCATTCCGCAATTTGTGAACACGCCGGCAGTCGCGGTAGAGATTGAGGATCCGTTTTTTGCGGGCAAGTATGGCCCTGCCGATCCTAACCAGGTGCAGCAACACCCGTCGGGTGCGGGGCTGAATTCCACGGCCAACGATCGTCATTACTTCTATGACGGCCGGCCTTTCAACGGAACGCCCCTTTCCGGTTCGGGAAACGGGGACGGCGCCAGTCCGGCCACGGTGGTGACTGGACAGTTGTACAAGTTCACTGCCTCGCAAATGTCGTACTTCGATCGGAAGTTTCTTCCGACGTTTGCATTCAGCGGATCGAGCCGTCTGGTGGATGTGAGCGGACCCGGCAGCGCGCTGACCGGAACCGTGGCGGATTCCAACAAGTACTGTGTTGCGCTGCTCGCGGGTGAATGCGTTGCAGGATCGGCAAGCGGCGATGTTTACGTGAATGCGCCGAACGTGAACCGCCCTTACTGCCACTACCCTGGACAGGCGAGCGGTATGCCGGACGAGTTTGACATCTGCATCGGGAACAACTCAGAGGTCTACAACTCGATCATGCAAAATGGCGTGTCGTGGGTCGACAACTATGGCCAGCATATGCGGATGCTGACGAAAGGCTTAGCCAGAAATCGTTTGCTGGCGCCGTTCTGGCATACGCATGCACTGCCAAACGCGCGCTGGCTTCTGATCCACACGAACTATGCGCAGAACTTTGGCGACATGGTGAATGTGGCGAAAGTTCCGCCGCCGCCGCCGCAAGACTCGGTGAACCGCGCGACGTTTGTCCCCATGCTGATGAAGCTGAAGCCGCCGCCCGGCCTCCCGGTGAACAACGTCGTGATTGAGTTCGGTTACGCGGAGAACGGCGCTGCCGGGAGCTACTTCTGCACGTCGCGATCGGAGGCGTGCGCAGTGGGTCCAGCGGTGAACAATGCGGCGGTAAGCGGCACGAACCCTTTCTACTTCGAGGGAAGCGAGGCGGGCTTGTTGACGGGTACGCCCTGCAGCACGGGCTGCTCGATCACGCTGCCGGCTGTTTCGCAGCGCGTGCTGTATGGGCGTGTGGTTTACCGCGATGCAAATAAGCAGGTGATCACGCGCGGTCTGCCCTTCGTGCTTGCCGCTCCCTAGCGTGAGCCGTTAGGCTGTAGCGGTGGATCAAGGTGTGGGAGACAGCCAGAGCAATGCGGATGCGACGCCGCCGTGGGCATATGTCGTTAGTCAGTATCCGGCTGTCAACCACACCTTTATTCTTCGGGAGATTCGCGGGCTGCGTGCTGCGGGCCTCCCGATTGTCGTCGCTTCTATTCGCGATGCCGATCGTCCGATTGAAAAGCTGAGCGCGGAAGAAGCCGAGGAGGCGCGCGCGACTACGTATGTCCGTGCGCGACGGGCGCAGTGGCTGGTGGTTCATGCGCGCGTGCTGCTGAGCCGGCCTGCGGCCTATGTTTCTACGTTGCTGTATGCGATCAAGATGAGCCGCTGGAATCTGCGGCTCGCGTTGCAGCATCTGGCGTTTTTCGCCGAAGCGATGTTCGTGGGCGACTGGGCGGTTCGCAGCGGCGCGAAGCACCTGCACACACATTTTGCCTCGACCGTTGCGCTGTTCGCTGCTCGTGTTTTTGGCATTCCTTTCTCGGTTACAGTGCATGGCCCGGACGAGTTTAATGACGTCCAAAGCTTTCTGATGCGCGAGAAGGTCCGCCGTGCGGGGTTAGTGATTACGATCAGCAACTACGGACGGAGCCAGGTGCTCCGCGCGTCCGACCCGAGCGATTGGGCGAAGGTGCAGGTGGTGCGTCTCGGCGTGGACACAGGGCAGTATCGGGCGGTGCGGCGTAGCAACTCCGGCGATGTGTTCGAAATGATCTCAGTCGGGCGGCTCGCGCCGGCGAAAGCGCAGACGATTCTGATCGAAGTCATGCGCTGTGTTGCTGCGTGAAGGACGGCGGCTACGTTTGCGTTTGATCGGCGACGGGCCGGACCGCCAACATCTTGCGACGCTCGCGCGGACGTTGGGCATCGAGAATGCCGTAGTCTTCGAGGGCGCGCTCAGCCACGATCGCGTGCTTGAGCTCTATCGTGACGCCGACGCGTTCGCTCTGGCTAGTTTCGCTGAGGGCGTACCTGTGGTTTTGATGGAAGCGATGGCCCTGGAGATTCCCTGCGCCGCTACTCGGATCACCGGTGTTCCGGAGTTGATCACCGATGGGCTTGAGGGGTTGCTTGCTTCGCCGGCGTCCGTTTCAGAGTTCGCGGATTGTTTACGACGGCTGATGGACGATTCGGAATTGCGTGAGCGCTTCGCGGCGGCTGGACGTGCGAAGGTTACACGCGACTACGATCTAACGAAGAACGTAGCGCAACTCGGGCGAGTGTTTCGTGCTCGTTACTGAAACATCGACCGATAGATCTGCGCCATCCGTGCAGCCGACGCGGCAATCGTAAAATGCTCAGTCGTGAACTCACGCGCCGCGTGACTCACTCGTGAACGTAGGCCGGGATCATCGATCAGGGTCTTTAAACAACCGCTAAGCTCGCCCACGTTTCCAGATTCAAACAGCAAGCCGCGGCTATTCCCAACCAACTCAGGATTTCCACCAACATTCGACGCAACGCAAGCACAGCCGCACGCCATGGCTTCCATCAATGCGTTCGACAACGCCTCAGTTCGAGACGGCAAAACGAAGATGTCGATCTCTCTGAGATAACCCGCGACTTCGGGTTGCGTGGGAATGAATTCGGTTGCATCGCCGATTCCTAATTGAGTCGCAAGCTCCTTCAGCCGCTCTTCCTCTGGGCCACTACCCACAATTCGAAGTCTTACCGCACGTTCTGCATGCACCGCTGCAAATGCTCCAAGCAGAGTTGATAAGTCCTTCTCGGGCCGCAATGCACATACAACTCCGATAACCGGAATCTCGTTCGTGCGCCTGCCATCTGCATTGAATTTATCCAGGTTCATGCCGTTGTAGCAGAGGTGAATGCGCTCGCCAGGCACGTGCTCATCTTCTACCAAATGGCGCCGCATGTAGTCACAATTCACCACGATTCCGTCGACGAGTTGATCGCCAATCCGCATCAGCTGCCGGTAGGCTTGCGACGTCAGGTCGCGGTGCGCGCGCTGGCTAGAGAGCACGACCGGCGCCCCCGCGAACTTGGCGAAGGGTACGGCAAACACGTTGAGCGGTACGTCGAAGCTGTGTACGATGTCGATCTTCCGCGAGCGAATGAATCGCGCCAGGCGCAGGCCTTCTACCAAAGCCCGCGGCGACGCAAACGAGCGCACGCCAAATTGTACGATTGGCACACCGGCGGCGCGCAGTTCATCGGCTCGAATCCCTTCTCGTGGAAGCAACCCACATAGGGCTCAAAGCGCTCTCGATCGAGCGCCTTGGCAATCTCCGTTAACTGCCGCTCGCTTCCGCCGATACCTAGCTGAAACGCCATCAGCAGAACTCGGCGGGGATTCATGCCGTTTTCTGATTCGGATTGGTGATGCCGCGCCGTTTGAACTCGCCGCGCAGCTTCAGGATGCCTGCGAACTGCCGGAAACAAATAACCACCAACTGCGACATAAAGAAAATCGTGGTACTGCCGATCTTACGTGCGTAGTGGCGCACCGGCACTTGAACAATTTTGTAACCCGCATAATGCGCGCGGATCACAAACTCCGCCGTAAAGAACGACATGTGGCGGATCTCCGGCGAAAGTTCGTCGGCAACGGATTTTCTGATGAGCCGGAACCCGGTGTCCATGTCCTCATACGGAACACGGAAGAACATCTTCATGAGGACGTTGTAGCCCCACGACAGAAATACCCGGTGGGCAGGATCTTTGCGCGGTGTCTTCACGCCGAGAATGATGTCAGCGTTTTTGCGGAGCGGTTCCAGCCGCCAGAAATCGATAGCGGCAAACTGGTAGTCGGAATCCACCACGAAAATCCACGGCTTCGTTGCATGCGCAATCGCGTCGATGACCGCGCGTTGATATCCCTTGCGCTCATCGCTCATGAAGAGGCGAATGGGCAGTTCGTGCTCCAGGCGCTCAAGAACTATCTTCGTGTCATCCGTACTGCCATCTTCCGCCACGACGACTTCGAGATCCGGCACGCGATCGCTCAGTTCCGCGATGTAGTTGCGCAACGTCTGCTCGATAATGAACGACTCGTTGTATACGGGAAAAACAAGCGAGATCCCGCCCAAAGCCGGGTCAGCCGGTCCGCGCGGCGGGGCAGTTGCGGAAACACGTCTATCAGGGCGAGCCATCAGTATTTAAAGGGTGCGATCGCTATTCGATGCTGCAAAATTGAGTGCTGCTAACTTGAATTGATGCGAGAGCAGAACACCACGATCTTCGCACAGGCAGGGAGGCGCGAATGGATACTCCTCGCCCTGACCAGTGCTATCTTCGCGGCCCTCGCACTCGGCAATCTTCTGACTCGCGCGCCCTGGTGCGACGAGGCGTATTTCGGTGAACCTGCCTACCGGTTGAGCACGATGGGTCAGATGGCGACCCTGGTGGTCCCGCCGTCGCCGATCGACGACCCTAAGACCGTCGGCACGGACCGCTATACCTTCTATGCCATGCCGCTCCACCTTGTGCTCCAGGCGGGCTGGTACAAAGTGGCCGGCTTTGGTTTGACGCAACAACGCCTGCTCTCGCTTTTCTGGGGGCTCGTCGCGCTGGCGTCCTGGTGGGTGATCCTTGTTGTCCTGAGTGCGCCGGCGCTGTTGCGCATTGCGGCTATCGCGTTCACCGCATTGGATTACACGTTCATCCGAGCCAGCTCCGATGGGCGCATGGACATGATGAGCGCCGCATTGGGAACGCTCGCACTCGCGGTGTTTCTATCCGTTCAGAGGAAGCGTTATTCACGCGCGGTGCTCTTGTCCGCTGTGTGCAGTGCCGCAAGTGCCTTCACCCATCCAGTGGGTGGTCTGATCAGCACAGCGGCGCTGGGAATCGCCATCCTTTGGTTCTCCCGAGGGAGATTCCGCATCTGGCACGTCTTGCTTGCTGCCGTTCCATACGTTCTCTTCGCGGCTGCGTGGGGTGTCTACATTTTGCAAGCTCCTGACATCTTCCGAGGTCAGTTCTCTTCGATCAGTTCGGGACGCTTGAGCGCGTGGAAGCAGCCGCTGCTGGCGATCTACCGCGAAGCTGCGGAGCGCTGGGCCGGCTCGTTCGGACTCGGCGCGAGTGGCGGCCTTAAGCGCTTGAAAGCCGCCATTCTTTTGCTGGACTGCGCCGCGCTGATTTGGTCACTGGTTCGCTTACGAAGGTTGGAGCCGCGTGGGCTTCGAGTGCTGCCCGTGATCGCTCTGGTCACACTCGCGATCCTCTGCTTTGCTGAAGGAACGAAGTCGGCTGCGTACCTGATTCACATCGTGCCGATTCTGACGGTTCTCGCTGCCGTTCTGCTACAAGCGTATTGGCGCACCTGGGGGGCCGTCGCGTTTGGCGTCGCGCTCGTTATCCAGATTGCCGGTTCCGCGTATCAGATTTCGCGATTCGAGTATGCGCGTGAGTACGCGCCCGCGATCGCCTTCTTGCAATCGCAAGGCGGCGGCGTGACTGGCGTGGCAAGCCTTGGTTATGGTCTTGGCTTTGACTCGCGCCTTACCGATGATCGGCGTCTTGGCTTTTACACTGGCCGCGACACGCGCTTCGACGTAATTGACAGCACCTACCTTGACAGCTACAACCGCTACCGCACGGAATATCCGGAGTTCGCTCGGTATGTCGCAGCCAAGCTGGCGCAGCGACACGTAGTCTTCAGCACACCGCTGTTTACGATCTACGAAAAGTGATCATCGTCTCCAGCCTGACTGGCAGCTTCCCGGTGACTCGAACACGGATGCGGTGTGCGGCGGTCTTTTGCCCGTAGCAGGCTGACCGTTCGCCCGCCAGCACCTCCGCTTTCGCGCTCGGGTCAGCATTAAGCGCTGCGGACCCAATAGTGAATGAGCCGTCTGTTTGGACTTCCGGCTTCAGCGCGCTGTGCCAGAACTGCTCGATTTCGTGCTCTCCCGCAGTACCCTCGACCGTATCGACCACACGCAGGTCGCCATCGAAGTGAAACTCGCGGCGATGTGTGAACCCGTTGTTGCGGCATTCCGCAATCAACAATTCGTTTACTCGCCACTCGACGATTCGCACATCGGGCTTATTGATCCATCGGAACGGATGCACTGCTTCTGCCTGGTTCGCTGAATCGATACGAATCGTGTTGTGGCTTGCTGAGCCGCGAAACTCGTCGCGCGCCCATAGGTCGGACGTGTAGGTGTACGTGCCAGGGTCGATCAATATTTCTTCCGGCCCGCGGCGCACCACAAGGCTCAACGTATCGGAATGGCTATGTCCCGCGCCTCCCGCGCCGAACGGCCCGCAGTCTACCAACAGGAAGACGTCGGCGTCGCTGAATGTAGCGAGCCCGGTGCTCGCAAACAAAGTGGACGGTAGACAAGGGAATGCCCTGGCGCACGCGCGTTCGGCCCGGCTGAGCGCTGCGCTTCCGAATTCCGCGCGATCACCATAGGGCCAGAACAGATTGCCGCCATCATCGTCTCCAAGACAAACCAGCCTGCGATCTGGACCGAGGATGCACGCGAGCCAATGTGCCATATCCAGCACGCAGCCATCCGGCTGTTCTTCCCCACGCAGCAACAGGTGCATCACGAACATGTCGAGCGCGTACACGTGATAGTACGTCGATTGCTCGAAGTAGCCGCCATCGGCCAAAGTCTGGGCAGTGCGCTGAACAGCCATCAATTCATCGCCGCGCATCTGCCACTTCGCAATGCCAAGCACGCGGCCCAGTGCGGCAAGCGCCAGAGCCTCGCCAAGCAAATGCGTATTCGGCGCGAAGTAAACCGACAAGTTGTTCTCGATATAACGACCGTGCTGATGCAGCCGAGCCCACAACTCAGCCCGTTCTTGAGCGCTCAACTCATCGCCGACGAGCGCCAGCACCGCGAGCCAGGATAACGAGCGGAACGCTACCTCCAGCGTGCTCGCCCAGTTGATTCCTTTCAGAAAAGGATTTTGTTCCCACCACGAGTGGAGCTCGGCTCGAATCTCCGCCAGGTATCGCGGGTCTTTGGAATCTGCGAACGCCCGCGCCAGCACAACGAGATGCTGATGACGGTTCAGTTCCCAGATGACCTTGTGATCCCCCACGCTCGCGGCATCGAGATAGGGAACGAACCGGAAGTACTCAAGGCCGCTCGATTTTCCGCTTAGATAATCACGCCGCCAATCGATCGCGGCGCCAGTACCGATGACAGTGCAGAAGATGGGAAACTCGTGCGCGACGATCTGTTCCGCTAAGTCCCGCAGCGCTGGAGCTTCGATCGGCGGCAGCAGCACACTGAGGATCTCGCGATACCGCTCAAGAAAATGAAATTCGCCGGAGCGCCGCGAACCGGAAAACGCCCACATCACCGCATTGGCGCCGAGCTGATGCAGCCGGAACCAGTACTCTCGCGCGCTACGCAACCTCACTTGCGAAAGACGAACTGATTGCAGCCCAGACTGCCGCCCGTGGTTGTGAGGCGTGTCAACGTGAAACCGCGATCCCGGTAAAAATCGAAAATCTGCTCAGGCGATGCAACTTCGAAAGGATAGCCACCCACCCAATCCACCACGTCGCGCCATGCCGACATGCCCCGCTCTTCTCTGACTGCCCGCCAGCTTTCGAAAGGCTGCAGGCGTAACAGGTCCTTCAGCCACCGCCGCCACCAGAGCACAACCCCCGTGCCTGCCGCGATCACCGGCTTGAGTGAACCGCTGCGGTTATAAATACGCTTCCACTTTGCCCAACGCCTGCTCTTCCCGCCCTGGTCGTTATAGATGGCGATGAACAGTTGGCCTCCGTTGCGAACCAGGCCAGAGACATTTTCGAGCGCGCGCCACATCTGGCCGGTATGGTGCAGAACGCCCCACGAGTAGACCACGTCGAAGGTGCGCAGCCCGCGCAGGTAGTTCTCGTCCAAGACTGAGGCTTGCTCGATACGCCAGTCTGGATCTTCAGAAAAGTACCGGCGCCGCAGCTCCTGCGTGCACGCGACAGACTTCGGATCGAAATCGAAGGAGTGGACGGTCGCGCCGAGCCGCCGGGCCGCCAGACTGAACAGACCGCTGCCGGAACCGACGTCGAGAAAGCTCTTGCCGGCCAGAGACTCCAGACCCAGCATGTTGCACAACGACTCCTCAGCCGTAGCAATCCGGTGTTCGTCCAACACTTCGAGGAAGCGAGTCCAGTTGGCGCCGAACTCAAAGCGCTTGCCTCCCGCGACCTCACGGCTATGCTCGGCCGATATGTCAGTCTGAATCACGCTTAGAACTTCCGTCGTACAGGCATATTCTGGATTTGCCGCGAATCAAAGTAGCATAGTGGCAAGGGCCATCTGTCTCTTCTCATTGTATGTGCGGAATCGCGGGATATCTTCTTCAAAACAAACTAGCTGAACCGTCACTGGTTCGCGCCATGTGCGATTCCATTGTGCATCGGGGACCCGACGACCAGGGGTATCACCTGAACGGCGGCTGCGCTATCGGCATGCGCCGCCTCAGCATCATCGCGCTCAGCACCGGTCACCAGCCGATCAGCAACGAAACAGGCGATGTCTGGGTGGTCTTCAACGGTGAGATCTACAACTACGTTGAAATTCGCGCCTTTCTCGAATCGCGCGGTCACCGCTTCACGACACAAAGCGACACCGAAACACTGGTGCACCTTTATGAAGAAGAAGGCCCGGCTGGCGTCTCCCGGCTACGCGGCATGTTCGCCTACTGCATCTGGGACGAGCGCCTGCGCAAAGTGTTCCTGTTCCGTGACCCGCTCGGCAAGAAGCCCTTGTACTACGCCGCGCAACCGGAGGGTCTCTACTTTGGCAGCGAGCTGAAATGCCTTCGCGTCGCAGGGATTCCGCTCGATGTGGATCCTGAAGCGCTGAAGCTCTATTTTCAGTTTGGGCACGTGCCGGACCCGTGGACTATTTACAGCGCCGCGCGCAAGCTGGAGCCCGGATGCTGGATGGAATACTCGGCCGACGGCGATCTGCGCCTGCATCGTTTCTGGAAGATGCCGCCACCCGAGGAGAACGTCGGCACGCACGACGAGATCGCAATGCAGGCGCGCTTGCGCGAGATCTTCGACGAATCCGTGAGGATGCGAATGATCGCGGACGTGCCGCTCGGCGCTTTTCTCAGCGGCGGGATCGACTCTAGCTCGGTGGTGGCCAGCATGGCGCTGCAAAGCTCAGACCGGGTGAAGACGTTTTCCATCGGCTTCGAGGAGGCCGCGTTCAACGAACTCGGTTACGCCGCCATGGTCGCTCGCCAGTACAACACCGAGCACCACGAAATTCTTGTGCGGCCGGATTCGGTTGACCTCACCACCCGCCTCATTCGTCAGTTCGATGAGCCATTTGCAGATTCCTCGGCTATTCCGACCTACATTGTGTCGGAGTTTGCCGCGCGTCACGTGAAAGTTGCGCTCAGCGGCGATGGCGGGGATGAACTGTTCGGCGGCTACGACATCTTCCCGGTGATTCCGCAGCTCGTCTCCTACGACCGCATTCCGGGCGCCGTGCGTTCTTTTTGCTCGCTGGGCTGCCGACCGGCTGCCCTACTCCGCTTTCGGCAAGAACTATCTGCACATGCTGAGCCGCGAGACCAGCCTGCAGCGCTACTTCGAACGCAACTATGCGCCGTACCAGCTTCGCCGCCAACTGTTGCAGCCGGATTGGATGATGCCCGCCGACGGCGCTTACCTGTCGAAGATGTTTTCGGATTATCTGCTCGGCCCTGGCGCGAGCACGCTTTCGCAAGCACTGTACTTCGAGACCACGTCGAAGTTACCCGGCGACATGCTGGTCAAAGTAGACCGGATGTCGATGGCAGCATCGCTGGAAGTACGCTGTCCGATGCTCGATGTGCGCTTCGCCGAGTTCTCCGCTACCGTGCCGAACGCGTGGAAAGTGCGCGGCCGGCAAGGGAAAGACATTCTGATACGCGCGCTCGGCGACCGGCTCCCACCTGCATTGCTCAATCGCGAGAAGATGGGCTTTGCGATTCCTCTGGCGGGCTGGCTGCGTGGCCCGTTGAGAGAGATGCTGCACGATCATCTTGAGGGCACTTCGCTGCGCGATCGCGGCATCATTTCGCCGTCCTTCGTCAGTCACCTGCTCCAGGAACATGAGAGCGGGCGCCGCGACAACCGAACATGGCTATGGTCCTTGCTGGTGCTTGAGATGTGGTTCCGGGAGAACGAAAACTGGACGGCCGGTTCCCGCCTGGCGGTCGCGCAGTGAGCGAACGCGTCTGCGCGGTAGTCGTCACCTTTAACCGCAAAAAGATGTTGACGCCGTGCTTGCAAAGTTTGCTGGTGCAAACGCGTCCGATCGACCAGATTCTGGTGGTCGACAACGCAAGCACCGACGGTACGCCCGATCTGCTCCGCGCCGACTTTCCTCAGCTGACTGTCCTACGGCTGGATAAAAATACTGGTGGCGCCGGCGGGTTTCATGCCGGCATGCGCTGGGCCTTCGATGCTGGATTTGACTGGGTCTGGGTGATGGACGATGACATCGAGATGAAGCCCGACGCGCTCGAGACGTTGTTGAAGTTTCAAGACGTAGGCGACCTCATTCAACTTCGTAAGTACCAACTGGACCGCCCCCTCATCTGGGAAGCCGTCTGGGATGTGACGGCGTGCACGCCCGTGGCGCTCGACCGTGAGGTCTCGTTCGACAACGGGAAACAGTGGACCTCCATCTCCTACGCGAATTTCGAAGGTGCATTCATCCGCCGGTGCGTGATGGAGCGCGCCGGGTTCCCCGATACCCGCTATTTCATCGGCGGCGACGACACGATGTACGGCTTCATGGCATCGCTGCACGCGCGCGCGATTTACGTCAACCATATCGGCGTGCAGAAGTGGGTCTCGATCTTCCAGCCGAAAGCGCGCCTGCACTACTATCTGCACGTTCGCAATCTCTTTCTGAACTTCGAGAACCTTCGCAAGGCAGGAGTCCCCGTAAGGCGCGGCCCTTTCCTCGTGCAAACCGTTTGGACGGGCCTGACTCACCTCTCTGAAATCTTGAAAACTCCGGCGCAGCGCTCGATGAACAACCTGAAGGCGCTGTTCACCGGATTTTCGGACGGTCTGAACGGCCGCTACGGCCCGCCCCCCTGGATCAAGTAGACGCAGGCGCCGAACCGTCGAGCAGGCCCGCGCCAAAGGTGGCGAGGTCGATATCCTCCTGCTGCGGCAGACCACTCACAGCAATCGCGCCTGCCACTTCGCCATCGCGCCAAACCGGCACGCCACCGCCCCACCCGGTAAACTGCGGATCGCCAAAGTACGACATCTCAAAGCCCTTCTCCGGGTGCCGTGCTTTCTCGCCGATCTCTTTGCTCGGCTTTCTCTCGCGCGCCGCCGTCCACGCTTTGTTCATCGCGATCCGGACCGAGGACACCGGCGCTCCATCCATTCGTGCAAAGGCGATCAACTCACCATGCGCGTCGGTGACGGCAACCACGCCCGCCTTACCCGCAGTCAGAATTTTTTCGATGATTGCTGCGATCACTTGCTGTGCGTCTGCGTAGTCGATAACCGGAACCGTTCGCAAGTTTTGCTCCCGCGTCATACTTTCTCACGAAACCAGGAAGTTTCTTCCGGCCATTCGGTCGCGCTGCATGCCCGCCAGCATGCAAGTAAGACAGTTGAACGGTGTTAGTAAGTCACCGGCTATGCAGTTGTAAGTGCTTGTTTGGCAACTAACGCGTGGTTGTTAGGTTTCGCGCAGAGGGTAATGAATTGCCAAAGCGAGAGCATGGCTTACACACTGGAATCTACCCAGACCCAAACCAGTCCGACCTCCTCGGTCGCGCTCGGATGGTTCAGTATCGGCCTGGGACTCGCCGAAATTTTGGCTCCTCGCGAACTCTCGCGCCTGATCGGAGTAGACAGCAACTCCACTGTCATCCGCTCGCTCGGCGCACGGGAAGTTCTTAACGGCATCGGTATTCTTGCACAACCGCGTTCCGCCGGATGGATGTGGGCGCGCGTCGCAGGCGATGCAATGGACCTGGCGCTCCTGGCTAAACAACTCGGCGACGGCAGCGACCGTGAGAAGACGCTCGCCGCCATTGCTGCTGTTGTGGGCGTCACCATCGCCGATATCAGGACTGCTCAACAGCTCTCGAGTGGTGCCGGTAACGCCGCGGCTCATCAGGCCCCGAACGACGTCATCCATGTGTCCAAGGTGGTGGGCATCAACCGGCCCGCAGCGGACCTCTATCAGTACTGGCACGATTTCGAGAACCTGCCCCGTTTCATGACGCACCTGAAGTCCGTTCGCGTCACGGGCGACGGTCAGTCGCACTGGATCGCGAACGCCCCAGCCGGCAAGACCGTGGAATGGGATGCCGAAGTCACCTCCGATATTCCGAACGAAGAAATTGCCTGGCGTTCATTGCCGGGGGCCGATGTGTTCAACGCGGGCTCCGTTCGGTTTGAGAGCGATTCTGGCGGTCGCGGCTCCAGAGTGCGGGTCGACCTCCGCTACAGCCCGCCGGCGGGAATTATCGGCGCCACCCTCGCGAAATTGTTCGGCGAAGAACCAGAGCAGCAGGTGCGAGAAGACCTGCGCCGCTTCAAGCAAGTGATGGAAACCGGAGTCGTGGCCACCACCAAAGGTCAGTCGGCCGGACCGCGCTCCACAATTGCGACACTTGCGCACTCGATGAACCCCGCCAAAAAGGACGAGTAAGGACAAACCATGAAAGCCAATTGCTGGTACGGAAAAAACGATGTGCGGGTCAAAGAAGTTCCGGACCCGAAGATTCTGAACGATCGCGATGCCATCGTCAAAATCACGAGCACCGCGATATGCGGCTCCGATCTACACCTTTACGACGGTTACATCCCGAGTATGGAGGAAGGAGACATTGTCGGCCATGAGTTCATGGGCGAGATCGTTGAGACCGGCAGCCGCGTCACAAACTTGAAGGTCGGTGACCGCGTTGTGGTTCCCTTCCCCATCTCTTGCGGGAACTGCTTCTTCTGCCAGCGGCAGATGTTCTCTCTTTGCGAAAACTCAAACCCGAACGCGTGGATGGCGGAGAAGATGTGGGGCCATTCGCCCGCGGGCATCTTCGGGTATTCCCACATGCTGGGGGGCTACGCCGGCGGCCAGGCAGAGTATGCACGCGTGCCTTTTGCCGACGTGGGACCAATCAAGATACCGAACGGCATTCCCGATGAGAAAGTCCTCTTCCTCTCCGACATTTTCCCCACAGGCTACATGGCTGCGGAGAACTGCAATATCCAACCTGGCGACACCATCGCCATTTGGGGTTGCGGGCCGGTTGGCCAGTTTGCCATCCGCAGCGCCTTCCTGTTGGGAGCCGAACGCGTCATCGCCATCGATCGAAGTTCCCGAGCGTTTGCGCATGGCTCGCGAGGGCGGCGCCCAAACCATCAACATGAAGGAGCAGGACGTGCGTGAAACGCTGCTCGACATGACCGCGGGCCGCGGACCGGACTCCTGCATCGAAGCTGTGGGGATGGAAGCTCACGGCGGTGGCTGGGCTGGAGCTTACGACAAGATCAAGGTCGGGCTGTTCCAGGAAACCGGGCGGCCCATCGCATTGCGACAAGCCATCATGTCGTGCCGCAACGGCGGTACTCTCTCGATTGCCGGCGTGTTTGGCGGCATGATCGATAAGGTGCCGATCGGGTCCATCATGAACCGCTCACTCACTGTGAAAACCGGGCAGACTCACGTCCAACGCTATCTCAAACCACTGCTCGAGCGCGTGGAGAAGGGCGAAATCGACCCCAGCTTCGTGATCACTCACACCCTTCCGCTCAACGAGGCAAAGAAGGGCTATGACATGTTCAAAGACAAAGAACATGAATGCATCAAGGTGGTACTAAAACCGTAGTTCGGTCAGATGCGCGGCTCAGGGTATCCCCCGAGCCGCGCATTCAGCAAGTTAGAACCGGAGCTTCAGCGCGATCTGAATCTGCCGTGGCGGATAGGTCGATCGAATCGTACCGAACGCCGCGTCCGAGATGTTCGAATCCGGAATACCGAAGTTCGTGTGGTTCAAAACGTTGAAGAACTCACCCCGCAGCTGCAGCGACATGCCCTCCCGAACTGGAATACGGAAGTCCTTGTCGACACCGAGATCCCATTGCCAGAAGTCCGGTCCACGCAGGCTGTTGCGGCCCAGGTTACCGAAGGGAGCGCTCGCGGCCGTAGGTAGTGCAAAACCGGCGGCATTGAAGTAATAAGGCGTACCGGTCGAATCGTTCGCTGTTCCATACGGATTTCCCACCAGGTTCGGTCGCATGATTGCCACGCCCCGGAAGTCTGACAACCGTCCCGTAACATCAAACGCTGCCGAGGGGGTGTAGGCGACGTCCAAAGGAGTCCCGGTGTTTGCGGTGTTAATCGTGTTGATCTCCCAACCGCCGAGCACGCTGTCCGTCAGACCGTTCCAACTCGAACCGAAGTGGCGTCCTTTACCAAAAGGCAGTTGGTACACCAGGCTGGTCACATTGATAAATTTCACGTCCAGGCTCGAAGGCCCGCGCTCTGCCTTCAGGTTATAAATATTCTGTGGGTTGGCAACATAATATCCACCACCGGATTCCAGAGCCTGTTCCGAGTTACCAAGAGCTTTCGACCAGGTAAATGAGTTCAGAAAGTAGAGTCCGTGCGAGTATCGATGCTCAAAGCGCACCGCTAAACCGTTATAGCTTGCCGACCCTGCCGGATCCACCCAGGTGATTGCTCCAAAACTTTGGTCAGGACGGCGTGCTTGCACACCTAAAGTCTGGCCA
Organism: Bryobacterales bacterium; assembly: GCA_963792655.1. Lineage (GTDB taxonomy): Bacteria > Acidobacteriota > Terriglobia > Bryobacterales > Bryobacteraceae > DOZZ01. Next base: position 277,850 of record CAWBWU010000001.1, on the reverse strand, counting down.
GGCTGATTTGGATATGCCTGATTGTAATCGGCGATAATCGGAAGTCTGGTGCTATGGTTGCCCGAGTAACTGACCTCAATCACCGAGTTACCTGATAACTCACGCTGCACCGCAAAAAAGTACGTTTGGACGCGCGGCCACCGGGTATTCGCAGGAATGTACGCGATGTTCGCGTTCACTGGCACAAAGTTATTCGGACTGTCGAGACCCGCCGGATAACCCGAGCTGCTGATAAAGTTTGGATTGGGCTGGCCGTTTGCCAGTCGCGGCGCCTGGTTGATTGTCACGATATTGACCTGTGGACCGTTGATGCCAAGCTCATCAGCGCTGCCGAGACGATTCAGGTGGACGTAGCTGATTCCGTATCCTCCGCGAATCACAGTTTTTGGCGTAACGTTGTAAGCTAACCCAACCCGAGGTCCCCAATTGCCGTAATCCGGGTGAACCAGAGTGCGGTTATAGATACTTCCATTCGAGGCATGCAACAACATGTTCGTTGCCGGGTCGAAATTTGTCAGGTTGTTGTCGCGTTCCCAGCGCGGCGTCGCATACTCCCAGCGCAAGCCAAGGTTCAGCGTCAGCTTTGAAGTCACCCGGAAGTCGTCCTGCCCATACGCAAAGAGTTGACGCTGCCGGTAATTACCAATCAGATAGTTTGCAAGCTGCACCTGACTTGGCGCACCAAAGAGGAAGTCAGCAAGGTTATAAGTCGCGGAGTCGCTCTTGATCGTGCAACCCGCTGCCTGACCGAGCTGTGCACAAGTGGGCTTGCTGAACTGGCCGGAGTAGGCGTTCAGCCCGTATACCGGATTGATGTCCATCACCTCGGTGTGAATGATTCCACCCTCCACACCTACCTTGAATGCGTGACGGCCTGCAACCTTGGAGTAATTCAACTTCGGGTCCCACGACGTAGGGTTCTGAAATTGCGGGTTAGTAGCCTGACGCCCGAGTGTGTTGAAGCCGGCGATGTTCTGTGTGTTCAACCCGCCGGTCAGGTTGGCCGTAGTGGGCAGCCCGGCGATTCCATAAAGCTGCTGCTCGCTGGCGCCGCCCAGGTAGACCGGGAACTTGCCCGCAACAATATGGGAGAAACCCAGCCGCGCTTCTAAGACTGAAGACGGCGTAACTGTCCACGTATACCCAAGCGCTGCATTCTGATCCAGCGCGCGAACATAGCCGTTCCCGTTCCCGCCCGAGGGACCCGGAATGTCCGGCTGATAGAACTGGTTGTCCTTACGCTGGCTGAAGCGGAGCGACGCGGACATTTGCGCGTTGATCTGGCCATCGAGCTTCGCGTCATATTTATCGGCGTAATCGCGATTGAGCAGCAATGCTTGATAGTTGTTGGATCGCCCCGCCCCGTTCGGCGCGGGTAGCCCGCTGAGTACTTGCGACGCGAAGGGCGTAACCGCGCTGGCCGGAATCTGCGTTCCCGCCGCATAAACAGTACCGGTAAACGGATTCACGACCGCTGATGGCAGAATTCCTGCGCGGTCATTCAGGTTCGGGATTGAGTCGAAGTTCAAAGACTTCTGCAGCGAGCGGTACCCTTCGTAGTCCACGAAGTAGAAGATGCGATTCTTGACGATCGGGCCGCCAAGCGTCATTCCGAACTGATTGCGCTGCAGCGTGGGCTTCTGGAAACTCGACGGTCTCACACCGAAGACGTAGCCGATCGCGTTCAACTTTGTGTTGCGAAGAAAATCGTAAGCCGTGCCGTGGATCTGGTTGGTTCCGGACCGCATCACGACGTTCACGACCGCCCCGCCCACGCGCCCATACTCCGCGCTGTAGTTTTCTGTGATGACTTTGAACTCCTGCACCGCATCGGGCGATGGCTGCGCCACCTGATTCGAGAAGCCCTGGTTGCTCGTGGAATAGGCATTGTTGTCGATGCCGTCCAGCAGGAAGTTGTTGTAGGTGCTGCGCATCCCGTTCGCGTTGAACGCTCCTTCGCGCGGTGTGCCAGTGATCGGCGCCGTACCCAAGACAGACCTGTGAATGTTCGTCGCCAGCAGCGCCAGATCGGAGTAGTTGCGGCCATTCAAGGGAAGCTCGACGATCTGTTGGGTCGTGATGACCTGCCCGTGTTCGCTTGAGTCCGTGTCGAGCACCGCCGCCGCGCCTGTCACCACAACCGACTCCGATACGGCGCCGACCTGCATCGTCAAATCCACGCGCTGCCGTGCATTGACCGCAACGTTTACATCGCTCGCCGCCACTTTCGAGAAGCCTGGAGATTCCACGCTTACCGTGTAGCGCCCGGCCTTCACGTTCAAAAAGTCGTAGTTGCCGTTGGGGTCGGTCGTCGTGCTCGCCTGAATCCCGGTGTCCTGGTTCGTCAGTGTTACGGACGCGTGCTGGACCTCCGCGTTCGAGGGGTCATGCACTGTCCCCAGCACTTCTCCTGTCTCGAACTGCGCGAACAGCGCACCTGTTAAAGACAGCAAGCAGACGAGCCTCGCCGCGGTACCCAGAATCTTCATCGTTGAATTGCCCCTTTGTCTCTTTTGATCGTCGCAAATTGATGTTTCGATGGCCTTACTGCTGAGTTACAGCCCGATGAAGGCATTTGCCGAGCGCGCGCCGAAGCCGTCACAATGGAGCGTTGGCCCAAACCGCTACAGCCACGCTGCCCGGCGCCGCGCCCGTCGAGTGGCGTCCGAATTACAACCCGTGGATCATCGCGCTCGTCGTCACGATGGCCACGTTCATGGAGGTGCTGGACACTTCCATCGCCAACGTCGCACTCCCGCACATTGCCGGCGGACTCTCGGCCAGCCAGGACGAGAGCACATGGGTGCTGACCTCTTACCTGGTTTCAAACGCGATCGTGCTGCCGATCAGCGGCTGGCTTTCAGACACTATCGGCCGCAAACGTTTCTACATGACGTGTGTCGCGCTGTTCACGATCAGTTCGTTCCTATGCGGCTTCGCGCCGAACCTGGGCGTGCTGATCTTCTGCCGTATCCTGCAAGGGATCGGCGGCGGCGGGCTCGCCCCCAGCGAACAGGCGATTCTGGCGGACACATTCACGCCTGCTCAACGCGGTGTTGCGTTCTCGGTCTATGGCATGGCCGTCGTCCTTGCGCCGGCAATTGGTCCTACGCTTGGTGGCTGGATCACCGATAACTACTCCTGGCGTTGGATCTTCTACATCAACGTCCCGGTGGGATTCATTTCGCTATTTCTGTCGCAGCGCATCCTGCAAGACCCGCCGTACTTGCTGGAAAAGGCGAAGCGCGGTTTCAAGAAGCGCATCGACTATGTGGGCCTGTTGCTGATCATGTTCGGCCTGGGCGCGCTGCAGATCGTCTTCGATAAAGGACAGGAAGAAGACTGGTTTGCGAGCCGCTTCATTTTGAGTTTCACCATCGCCGCCGTCATGCTACTGGTCACGTTTGTGTTCTGGGAACTGAAGCACGACGACCCGATTGTCGACGTGCGTCTTTTGAAAAAGCGGAACTTCGCGACGGCGTGCTTTTTCATGTTCGTCCTGGGCGCAGTGCTGTTCGGAACAACGGTGCTGATCCCTCAGTTCCTGCAAACCCTCATGGGCTATAGCGCGCAGCAAGCCGGTATGGCGCTTTCGCCCGGCGCGATCGCGCTCATGTTCATGATGCCTATCGCAGGCCGCCTGGTTTCCAAGGTGGACGCGCGCTACATGATGGCGTTCGGCTTTCTCGCAACTTCGCTGGCGCTGTTCCACATGACGAACCTCACGCTCACCATGGATTTCCGCACGGCTGTCTTCATGCGGCTCTTCCAGGTGATCGGCCTCGCTTTCGTCTTCATCCCGAACAACACGCTTGCGTATGCCGGTATCCCGCGCGAGAAGAACAACCAGGTCTCGGGCATGATCAACCTGGCGCGCAACGTTGGAGGGAGCATCGGAATCTCCGCAATGCTCACCTTCGTCTCGCGCCTTGCGCAGACGCACCAAAGCAATTTGACCGAGCGCACCACTATGCTGAACCCCGCCTTCCAGCAACTGCTCAACGGCTTACGGCAACGCATGATGGCAGCCGGCATGGATTACCAAACCGCCACGCAACGCGCGTACGCCACTATCGGCGGAATGATCGGCGCGCAATCCGCGACGCTCGCCTATGTGAATGTCATCTGGATCATGGCCGTCGTCACGCTCTGCCTGATCCCGTTTGTCTTTCTCATGCGCCGGAACAAGCCAGGCGGAGCGGCCCCCGCCGGCCATTAGCTGACGGGTGCACTGCTGGCGCGCGTTCAGACGCGGTGGTCACATGGCATGACTCCGAACGCTTGAGCCCGTTCGTCTGACAAAGGTATATCGGCCGAGCGGTAAAATGGAGTTGAAGCCCTCCATGTCTTTTCAAGCTAACCCTCTTGTTTCCATTAATTTCCAGATTCCGTTCGACCGCGTGCGGCCTGAGCATGTCGAGCCCGCGATAACGGAGTTGCTGGCGGCTTCCGAACAGGCGCTCGACGCGTTGGCGCAAGACCCCGCGCCGCGAACTTATGAGAACACTTTGCTCGCGTTAGAAAAAGTGACCGAGCGGCTCGACTACGCGATGTCTGTCGTCCGTCACCTCGAGTCGGTCGCCACCTCGCCCGAACTGCGAGCGGTTTATAACGAGGTGCAGCCGGCGGTCAGCGCGTTCTACTCCTCCATCGCTCTGAACGCCGGAATTTGGGAGCAGGTCAAGTCGTTTGCCGCGACACCCGAAGCCCAAGGGCTGACCGGGATCAAAAAGCGCTTTCTCACGAAATCGCTCGATTCGTTCCGCCGGCACGGAGCCGATCTCGACGCTGCAGGCAAGAAGCGGCTGGCCGAGATCGACGTTGAGCTGACGAACATCACCACTAAGTTTTCGGAAAACGTCCTCGACGCCACCAACGATTTCCAGTTGCTCGTGATGAACGAAGACGACTTGGCGGGTTTGCCCGAATCGGCCCGGGCGGCCGCGCGCGAGAATGCCAAGGCCCACAACATGGAAGGCTGGCGGTTCACGCTGCATGCGCCAAGTGTTACGCCGGTCCTGACGTATCTCGACAAGCGCGAATTGCGGGAACATGTGTGGCGCGCCTATTCCGCACGCGGCGCCCAGAGCCCCTTCGACAACCGCGACATCATTGTTCAGGTGTTGAGGCTTCGCCAGGAAAAAGCCGAACTGCTGGGCTTCAAGAATTTCGCGGACCTTGTTTTAGACGACCGCATGGCGCACACGGGCGAGCGCGCGCTCAGCTTCCTGCTCGATCTCGAAAACAAGACCCGCGCCCAGTTCGAACGCGAGAACGCCGACCTGCACGCGTTTGCCGGCGTGGAACTGGCGCCGTGGGACATCGGCTACTACTCCGAAAAGCAGCGGCTCGCGCTCTATGACTTCGATGAAGAGGCGCTGCGCCCTTACTTCCCCGCAGACAAAGTGGTCAAGGGAATGTTTGAGATCGTCGAGCGGCTTTACGGAGTGCGCGTCGAGGAGCGCGGCGGCGTTCCGGTGTGGCATCCGGATGTAAAGTTCTACGAGATTTGCGACGATCGCGGCAGACGCATCGGGGCGTTTTACGCCGACTGGTATCCGCGCGAAACAAAACGCGGCGGGGCATGGATGGACGCCTTCCTGACCGCCACGCCAGGCACGGACGAAGCGCACATCGGAACCATCTGCGGCAATATGACGCCGCCGCTTGGCGGTGACCCGGCGCTGCTGACGCACCGCGAAGTCGAAACGATATTCCATGAGTTCGGTCACCTGCTGCATCACTGCCTGAGCAGCGTCGAAATCAAAAGCCTCTCCGGCACGAACGTCGCATGGGATTTCGTAGAGCTGCCGTCTCAGATCATGGAGAACTGGTGCTGGGAACGGCCCGCGCTTGATCTGTTCGCGCGCCACTACAAGACAGGCGAGCCGATTCCCGAAGAGCTATTCGACAAGATGAAGCGCGCGAAGAACTTCCGCAGCGCAAACAACCAGATGCGCCAGCTTGGTTTCGGCATCACCGATCTGAAGCTGCACACCGAGTACGCACTGCACCCCGATGGGGACGTGATTGCGTGGTCTCGCGCCATTCTGCAGCGCTTTGCAGCCACCACCCTGCCGCCGGAACATGCCGGGATTGCGAGCTTCACGCACCTGTTCGCGAGCCCCGTCGCTTACGCCGCCGGCTACTACTCATACAAATGGGCCGAGGTGCTGGATGCCGACGCTTTCACGCAGTTCCACGAAGCCGGCATCTTCAGCCGCGAGGTGGGCGAACGTTTCCGCCGCACCATTTTGGCGCGTGGGGACTCCGACGATCCGGCCGCGCTGTATCGCGAGTTCATGGGCCGCGACCCGGATCCGGAAGCGCTGATGCGCCGTTCAGGCCTGGTTCGCCGCTACAGCTTAACGGCCACAACGCGCAAGCGCCGATAATCGGCGGTCCACTTCTGATCGCGGTAGTGTGTCGGGCGGAGGCGTGATTCCGTTTCCGCCAGAATGTCATTGCGCTGCTCGTCTGGAATCAGCCGAGAGTGGAACATCATCAGCCAGTTCCGCATGCCGGTATCGCCTTCGAGCGGCGTGGGCCGGTCGAACAGCAGAGCGCTGCGTACCTCGAATCCGTTACGTTCGAGCACCGCACTATACTCGCCGATGCTGGGAAAGTAATTTCCCGGATCGGCAGGCAGGTCACGCTGCTCCAGCACCGGCCGCAGCGCCTCCAGAATCTGCGCCACATTTCCCTTTCCACCCAGTTCTACAACGAAGCGGCCGCCTGGCTTCAGCGCACGCGCGATGCACGAAGCCGCGGCATCGGCTTCGGGAACCCAGTGCAGCGCGGCGTTGGAGAACACTGCGTCCACGGGTTCAGGCAGCGTGAAATCGCGAACGTCGCCCAGCACGAACTTCAGCTTGGGATAATTCTGCCGCGCCTGGCCGATCATCGGCGGCGAGCTATCGAGCCCGATGATCGACGCGCCCGACTCTGCGATCTGCGCAGTCAGTTGGCCTGTGCCGCAGCCCACATCTAAAACCGTCTCGCCGGGCTGCGGATTCAGTAATCCGATCAGCGATGCGCCTGCGTTCCACACAAAGGCGTGTGCTGATTCGTAGAGTTCCGCGTCCCATTGCATCCTTTGATCGTAGCCGCGAACCCGGCCGAAAGACTATGCTCGTTAGCGTGCCGGATGAGCCACGTAATCTAAGTCAGCCGCAAAAGGACGAGGCCGAAGACCGCAGCGCCATTTCCGTGCATGTCGTGCACGAAGCGGTGCGGCGCGAAGGCGAAGCCGAGCTGAAACGCAGCACCACCGCGCTTGCCTGGTCCGGACTCGCGGCGGGTCTCACGATGGGCTTCTCGTTGATGCTCGAAGGCGTGCTCGAATCGCACCTTCCGGATAAGCCGTGGCGTCCGCTGCTGAGCAAGACGGGATACAGCAGCGGCTTCGTTATGGTCATCCTCGCGCGCCAGCAATTGTTCACTGAAAACACGCTGACGCCGGTTCTGCCCCTGCTCGACAAGAACCCCGACGTGACCATACTGTCCGTGGCCCGCTTATGGGCGACGGTCCTTGTGACGAATCTGCTGGGCGCACTCGCGATCGGGTGGGTGCTCGGTAACACTCCGATGTTCGATGCTCCCACGCGGCACGCATTCTTCGAGATCTCAAAGAAGACGATCGACCTCGGCTTTGGGCTAGCCATGCTGCGTGGCGTGTTCGCCGGATGGCTACTGGCGCTGATGGTCTGGCTCATGCCTTTCGCTGAAACGTCGCGCGTCTTCGTCATCATCGCGGCGACCTGGATCATCGGAGTCTGCGGCTTCACGCATGTCATTGCGGGTTCAGTTGAGATGGCCTTTCTACTGACGACAGGCGCGGCGGGGCTGGACCAGGCATTCATTAACTTTCTAGCGCCAGTGCTGATTGGCAATGTGATTGGTGGCCTGGCATTAGTCACGGCGATCAACCACGCCCAGGTAGTCAGTTGAGTTGGTCTTGTCGCTACTAACTCCTCAGTTGAGCTAAATCGCACACTGTACCGTTGTAACGGAATTGCGATGTAACTATACTCCTCACGTCCCGCTACTTCAACTTGCCTGCGTTTGAGGCCCTCGTGAACAAGAACGTCGTCTGCCGTACTCTTCTTTCCGCGCTGGGGACCGGATTACTTGCCGTCGCCTATGCGCAGACTACAACTGAACAAACAATCAAACCTCTTGGTATCGGCTCGCTGAACGCCAATCGCGCGGCCGCAGCGCCTTTGGAACCTTCAAAGACCGTCGTAAGAAAAATAATCCGCGGCGATCTGATCAACGGAAGGAAAAGCTCTATCACTGGCGCTGTTTTGGCGCAAACGCAATTAGCCAACCCTACTCCTGTACCGAAGACAGTAATTGGGGCCGGACCTAACTTCTTCGGCTTCCCGGGGTTGAACGTCCTTGACAGCACGATTGCAAATGGCGGATTTCTTGGCGAGCCGCCTGACCAGGGACTAAGTGTTGGCAACGGCTTTGTTCTTGAGGCCGTAAATAGCGCTCTTACTTTGTTCGATGCGGCAACGGGTTACCAACTTACTTACCCCACCGAGGCGACCGCGTTCTTTGGCTTGCCATCGAACGGCTATGTTAGTGACCCGCGTGTCTATTTCGACCATCAGTTGCAGCGGTGGTTCGTTTCAATCCTGACTCTCGACGTAGACGCAATGGGTAGGCTCACTGGCCACACTGCCGTTTTGATCGCGGTGAGCACGAGTGGGAATCCCCTGCTGAACTTCAACCTCTTTCGAATCGACACCACCGACGATGGCTCGTTCGGTACCCCCGCCCACCCGGGCTGCCCGTGCTTCGGAGACCAGCCGCTGATTGGCGCCGATGCTCACGGCTTTTACGTCAGCACCAACGAGTTTGCCTTCCAGGGCGGGTTCAACGGTGCGCAGATCTACGCGATGTCGAAGGTTGTTCTGGCTTCCGGCGGAACCCCCACCGTGCTGCATTTTAGCGGTCTTCCTCTCGCCGAAGCAGTCGCGTACTCCGTGCAGCCTGCGATGTCGATTGAGTTCGCCAGTGAGCCGGCAAGCGGCGTCGAGTATCTTCTCAGTTCGCTCGACTTCACTGGCACCTTAGACAATCGCATAGCAGTTTGGGCGCTATTGAACACGAGTTCACTCACGAATGCTCACCCGCATGTCGGCTTAGTGCATAAAGTTGTCACGAGCGAAGTTTATGGCCAGCCGCCACCCGCGCTTCAGCCGCGCGGACCTTTCCCGTTCGGCATGAGCCTTGGTGATTCGGAAGAATACCTCGACACGAACGACGACAGGATGCAGCAGGTGGTCTACGAAAATGGCCATCTGTGGTCCGGCCTGAACACCGTCGTAGGAGTGGATCGAGGCACTCGCGCCGGTATTGCCTACTTCATCGTGGATCCGAGTGTGGCGGGCGCCACCGTCGACGCCACATTTACCTATCAGGGATACGTCGCTGCACCCGGCCAGGACAGCGTCATCTTCCCGTCGATCGGTGTGACGCCTGCCGGCAAAGCGGCGATGACCTTCACTCTTGTGGGGCCGACTACAACACCGGCTTTCACGTTTACTGCGGGCTTCTATCCCAGCATGGCATTCACGAAAGTATCGGCAGCCGCCGGCGCAGGCGCGATTCAGTTGGGCGCTGCCGGTTCCGCTCCTGAGGATGGGTTCTCGGGCTACCCGCAGTTTGGCGGCAACCAGGTGGCGCGCTGGGGTGACTACTCCGCAGCCGTGGCCGATACCGATGGCTCGATCTGGATGGCAGCGGAGTGGATTCCGTCTACGCCTACCTTCCCCGTCGGCTTCCCTGCCAATTGGGGCACTTTCATCGGGCAACTTAAACCGTAGTTGCGGGCGTCGAAGTCGGGGCCGGTCACTCGCCGGCCCTGGTTCGATCACGTGCGTTGTATTTGCGCGCTAGTCTCCACATGCGCAACGGATAGTAAGCCCAGGTCAATCCACTCGGCAGACGGACCGTTGTCCATTCAGCTTCTGTCGGGTTCAGCGCCAGCCCCGCCAGATAACGCCACCGGCTTGCACGATCGGCGGCGAGTTGTGCAACTAACCGTAGAGGCGAATTCGCTATCGCTGCCGTGCCAATCTCCGGACAATGCGACGGAATAGCAGGCTCGATCCCATATACTTCTTCTGCCAGCTTCAGCGCGAGCGCCAGAAACCGTTCTGCACGCAGTTGAGCCGCCTGTTCCCACAAGGCTGTTCGATCCAACTCCTGTCCAAATAGCCAGGCAACGTCGGTGATCCACTGGAGCCGCGTCCAGCCGTGCTTGGCGCCATGCACTGCCAGGAAAAGCAGATGCTGCTCGCGCGAGGGAGCATTCAATTGTTGACCCAGCAAGTCGACTGTCTCAGTCAACGGTGTTCCAAACTGTACGGGAAAGAAGCGCCCTGAGAGAGCCCAGTGCAGGTCGACTTCGACCGGTAGCTCGCGATGGTGAAATGTGGCTTCCGTTTCCCAGCGCAACAAAAGGTCCGGGCGATCTGCCAGTGCGCTTGTCGGGCGAAAGCCGAGTTGCAGCAGCACATGCCACGCAGCCAGCGCGTGCGCTCGGTCCACCAGGATGTCGAGGTCCGCAAACTCGCGCCGCGCCAATCCGCCATATGCCTGCATCGCGAGTGCGGGGCCTTTCCATGCCGTACTGGCTATCCCGGCTCGCGTGAGCTCTCGCGTGATCACGATCAACTCGCTCGCCCGAAGCAGATTCCGGCGAGCAATCTCGTGAACCGTTTCTTCGGTGCCGGACGGGAAGCACTCGCGTGCGCGTTCAAATGCGAGGGACAGGACACGATGCTGCACCGCGAGATCGAATAGCTTCTCGCTGTCGACGGCCACCGCCGGCCGGACACCCGGGCAAGGGCTCGTCGCAAAGACCAACATCGACATCTCCGGCGTTGCGATCATGCCGACAGATCTTCGCAAACGGCTTCGACCACTGCGGGCAGCCTCGCAAATTCGCGCGGATACGAGAGCCCGCACACGCGCACGAACGTACTCATCCGCTTCAACTGCAGGAACTGGCGGGAACCGAGCGCAGTGTCCTGGGTGTCCAGCACAAAGGCATACCGCAGCAACGCGAGGAAAGCTGCGAGACCCGACACCGGCTGAATCTGAACGTGCCCAGTCGAACTCGTCCAGCACGTAAACGCGGTGTAGCGGTACCGGTTGGGGCGTTGGCGGTGCGGCAACACGCCGCTTTTGTAGCGATACGGCGGGAGTGGCTGCGGGGTCGAGTACACGCGCGCTCTCCGGCCATAACCTCACACCTGCATAACCGGGAACGGCCAGCGGTGTGTCGGCGGCGGTGTCGACGACCAGGCAATCATCGGTAATCAGCTTCGCTCCGGCGTTCTGCAGAGCGAGCGCCAGTGTCGATTTGCCTTTACCGCTTTCCCCGAAGAATGCTGCGGCGCGGCCCCGGTATTCGATTGCGCTGGCATGAAAGGTCAGCTTGCCCGTGCTGCTCAGTACCAGCGGCAACACTTGGTCGAGCAAGAGATGCCGCAACATCTCCGGCAGTGTCCCGATCAGCGGTACGCACGCAATTTGGTGTTGTGCGAGTGAAACGAAGAAGTCGGCGAACTCAGGAAAGCGGAGCCGGAACGTGTTGTCTTTTGATCGCGCGAAGCTGAGCCAGTCGCGGCCGTCGGCGCCCGGCCAGCCGTGGAACTCCCGGAAAGTGTCGTGTGTGACTTTTGCCGTGCACGTGAAGTGAAAGTCTGCTTCTACCGGCGCGACTTCGCGCAACTCCGGCAACGGGCTATCGCTTTCGAGCACGATACCGTAGATGCGATAGAACTTCCGCACGCAAGCGGAACTGCCTAGTGCTGGATAACCGGCGGAGGGTTCGAGAGACTGCCGTTGTCCGCGCGCGAGCCGTGGCTACCCCGGGTCAACTCGGCCACGGTGCCATACGCCGTCACTTGCGGTGCGGTGTAAGGCAACTTGGCGGATTTGTCGGGCTGCTTGGGATTCATACTGCTCGCCATGGTTGATATTACGGATTCTAAGCCCGTTCGTCAATCCAACCCAGGACTACTGGTACCCGGCAAGTCCACATTCTGCAACCAGTTCTCGAGCGCGACGACGCTCCACGCAGGCCAGATCGGGGCTTTCGATTTGTCTTGGAGAGCCTCGTTGAAGCGCGCCGCATTCACCCAACCCCGCTGCACCACCTGCGCGTCCTTTCGCAGTTCACCGAAGTCTTCGAACGCGTTGAGAAACAGGTGACGGAACTCCGCCTTGGCCGTGCGGGCCAGCACGGAGGCGGGCAGATCATTCGCGAATGCTTCGCGCATGACCAGCTTTGTCACCAATCCGTTGCGGCGGAAATTGTCAGGCATGCTGAACCCTAACTGAGCGACGGCGCGATCGAAAAACGGATGCCGGTATTCCAAGCCTACTGCGGCCGCCGCGCGTTCATTCTCTTCTCTAAGGTGGAGTGCCTGGCCGCTGTGGACCGCGCGGTAGATCTCACGCTGCACAAATTGGGCAAGTGATCGCCACATGTAGCGCTTTGCTCGATGCGATCGAGAAGCGACGTACGCCTTACGAAATCCGGATTCAGCCAACGTGGATGTGGCAGAGGCGTATTTTTGAGCGCCATCGGAACAATCGGGCTAAAGCCGAGCCGCAGAGTTCTAGCGAAGTTTTGCCAAGTGCCCGCCGCGACGCGGTCCTGTGCAGCCATACGCGCCAGTCTGCCGAAGCGAAAGCTTCGCGTCAGGTCCGCGTAATGAGCTGCGGAACCAGTGAAGAACTCGTCTCCACCGTGACCGGTCAGCAACACGCGATGGGTTGCAGCAGCTCGCCGAAGTTCCGATGAGGCGGACACGTTTGGTGTGAGCGGCGGCAAACCTGTCTCGCGTACCTGTCGTGCCCAGTCTGCAGGCGTAGTGCGAACAGCGTTGAAGCAGTGCGATCGCAACCGCGCATGTTGCGACACCGCTGCAATAAAGTCACTTTCATCGCAGTCGAGCCCCGGATAGACGAGCGAATACGCCGAAACATCGCGGGCCAGCAACGCCGCTTGCGAGGCAATCACGGATGAGTCGATGCCGCCGCTGAGCTCCACCGCTGCGTCATCCGCCCAACGCAGCCGCACAGCCGACTGCACGGTTTCGCGCAACTCCAACGCGGCATCCGGCAAGCTGAGCTGAGTGGAACCGGCCTGAAGATCCCAAAAGCGCCGCTGTGTGATGCCGCCCGAAGTCGCCTGAACGAAGCAGCCGGGCTCAACTTTCTGAATGTCCCGATAAAGCGTCCCGGTGCGGCTGCGGAGTGTCCCGGTGAGGTGCTCGGCCGCAATTGCCTCATCGATTTCGCTCGGGGTGTCAGGTTGGGCGAGTAGTTCGCGGACGCTCGACGCGCACGCAAAACTTCGCGGGCCCGCATAAAAGTAGAGTGGCCGAAAGCCGAATGCAGACCGCGCCAGCGTGAGCGTCCGCGAGTTGGCGTCCCACAGGCCAAGCGCCCAGTCGCCTTCGAACAGCGGTAGAGCGCCGGTGCCGCTCCGCTCCCACTGCTCCGCTACGAATTGAGCGTCGGTGTGCATAGCCGTCGAAAAGAACTGTGAAGGGTCCGCGCGCGACGGAGCTCCCTGCAAGCTGCGGCTGCGCGTTGCCCCAGGCGACAGCAGCGAAGAGGTTCAAGTGCGGCTAAGTGCGAGAAGCGGCTGAAATACTTCGGGCGTCGCACCGCAAGCAACCGTCCCTTGGCACTCAACCCACGCATGCGCGCCAAACCGGTTCTGCAGACGGACCCCGATCTTTATCTCAGACGCATGCCCGTGCCACGCAAGAAGCCACTGGCAGGCAAACGCCTTCACCAGACAATTGCCGAACGGCACGGCATTCACCGCTCGCGCCACGCCGGCGACATCTGTGGTGCAACGCATGGCCCGCGCACGCAATGCGGGAATGCGCATGACGGTGTTTGCTGAAACACACCACAGCACCGCTCGGAAGAAAAGAACCAGTACTGCAGCTTCGCATTGAACAACACTGCGCTGCATGTCAGTCACGAACGGGCTCGATCAAGCCCTTCTCTTGCATGCTGCCGGCCCAGCGGCGGACGTCCGCGAGGCACACCGGCAACTCTACTTCGTACTCGTCGGCAATGGTCTGCGCAACATCTTCGATCGAGCACGGCGTCTCAATCAGTTTCCAGATGCGAGCGCCCACCGGATTGAGACCGTAATAGCGCCCTTGGCCCAAATGCAGGATGGCCGCCTCGCCATCGATCTCACACCACACCTGGTTTTTTGCCGCGACAATCATCGCGTCCGGGGAAAGCTCAGTCTGCATCGGCATTACGCCGCGTGCTTTGCCTGCGGCTGGCGGTAATCAGGACCGCGATCAAGCCCACCCCGCCGATCAGTGCCGTCGTGGGCTCTGGCACCGTCGAATTCAGCGGCACGGTGACGGAACTGGTCACCAGCGGCCTCGTGTTGCTCAACGAGTAAGTGGTCGTAATGTTGCCGGCGAACTGGTTGTAATCTGCAATCGCTGCATCGAGCGTCGCCTGATCACTGGGATAGTTCGAGAAGTTGTACTTACTGCCATCGAAGGACAAACTGATCCCGACATACAAAATCTGGCTGACGACCTGAGTCGCCGGCCCTGACGTAATCACCTGCCCGCTCGGAGTAATGCCTTGCAGGAACTTGCTGTAACTCGACTGGCTATAGCTGAAGACGTCGTGGAAATAATTGGTCGGATCACTGCTGTTCACCATCTCGTTCAACTGCGCGAGCGAGAAGGTGTTGCCGTTGCCCTGAATGTTGACGCCGAAGTAGAGCGCGTTGCCGTGCTCATTGGCGAAGGGTCCTGTAGGATCGGCAGTACCCATCCATGAGTTGTAATCCGCGGTGTAGACCATCTGGGCAACGGTCAGCGAACTGGTAGGAGCGTAAGCTGCGGGGTCGGTCGCCTGGTTACTGACCGTGGTCCCGTTCATTTGGCCAAAGATCGAGTTTGCCGCGTACTGGGTATACGCCGGATCGTTTACGGCGGGTCCCACCGAGGGCGTGATCGTAATCGTGATGGGCGTTGCCGATGCGACGCGGAGAAGCGCAAACAGCGCTCCCACCGCCACGACTACGGCGCGGCTCAAACGATCGCGATGCATCCCAAATGCTCCTTGGTCCCGGCGGACCGGCTTACTTGCAAAAAAAGGCTTCCTGTATCTATACCACGTCTGGGGTATCACCGGGCGCCTCCGCAAGGGGCCGAAGCGGCCATTTCCTGGCCTCCCGGACGCGGTACTGGTACTTTTAGAATCCGCTCGTAAAGATCGAAATAGCGGTCCGCCATCAGCGCTGCGGTAAATTCATTTGCGACCCGCGTCCGTCCGGCTCTTCCCAACCGGTCGCGGAGCTCGCGGTTGCCCAACAAACGACACACCGCATTGCTCAGCGCCTGCGCGTCATGCGGCGGCACCGTGACGCCGCTCTCACCGTCGCGGCTGACAAACGGAACGCCCGAGTTGAGACCCGTATTGATGACCGGCGTGCCGCAGGCCATAGCTTCCAACTGCACGATCCCAAATGCTTCACTGCGCGCGATGGAAGGCAGCACAAACACATCTGCCGCCTGGTAATACGGCCCGACATCATCGACTGGTCCCAACAGGACCACGGTGCCTGCGAGCCCCAAGTCATCGATCTGCCGCTGCCGCGCTTCCCGCAACGGGCCATCGCCGATCAGCAGCAGCTTGGCCCCGAGCGCGCGTGCTTCGTCTGTCGCCATGGCTTGCACCAGAACGTCGAAGCCCTTGTAGTAGACCTGCCGCCCCACGCCAAGCACAATGCGCTCCCCGTGCTCCGCGCGGATGCGCAACACCTCCGGCGTGCGGGTGCGGCACACTTCGGCGGAATCGATTCCGTACGGGATCACTTCACAGTGCTCCCGGAAGCGCCGCAGTGGATGCGAAGTGGCCAGATAGTTTGCCGACGAGCACACGATCGCCGCAGCGCGTTCCAGTAACTTTTCAAGCAGCGGACGAAACGCCGCGCCCAGCACTTTCTGGCGCACGATGTCGCTGTGATAACTCACCACGATCGGCCCCGCGTAGCTGCTCGCGAGCAAGGCAACAGTCGCGGCGGGATTCGGTAAATGGATGTGCACCAGATCCGCTTGGGATTTCGAAAAGCGGCTCAGCATGCCTGGGCACAAAGGCGTCGAAGCCACCTGCCGCCATTGCCCGACGCGCGTCACCTTCACGTCACCATCGAAAAACGTATCGGAGCGCGCGCCGTCGCTCGACACAATTGCTTCTACTTCGAGCGAACGCGCGAGCTCGCGACAGAGCAGTTGCAGGTGCGTCTCGATTCCACCCATGTGTGGCGGGTAGAACTTTCCGATATGCAGGACGCGCGGGCGACTAGCGTGCATAAGTCGATTCCCCGTGCATTCTGGCGACGGACTCCATATCCGCATGCACCATCTCGCGCGCGAGGCCCGGGAACGTGTAGGTCGGCGCCCAGCCAAGCACGCGGCGCGCCTTCGAGGCATCGCCTACCAGTAAATCCACTTCGGCCGGACGGTAGAACTGCTGGTCACAGCGCACGTAATCGCGGTAGTCGAGACCAATTTCGGAAAACACGATCTCGCAGAAGTCCCGCACGCTATGAGTGATTCCGGTGGCCACGACAAAGTCTTGCGGCTCATCCTGCTGCAGAATCAGGTGCATCGCGCGCACATAATCCGCGGCATGGCCCCAGTCGCGCTTCGCGTCGAGGTTGCCCAGACGCAGCTCCTCATCGAGCCCGAGCTTGATGCGCGCGGCGCCCCGCGTGATCTTGCGCGTGACGAATTCAAATCCGCGGCGCGGGCCTTCGTGGTTGAACATGATGCCGCTCGAACAGAACATGCCGTGCGCCTCGCGGTAGTTCGTGGTGAGGTGGAATCCCGCTACTTTGCTGATGCCGTACGGACTGCGCGGATGAAACGGCGTAGTCTCGCATTGCGGCGTCTGCTGCGCCAGCCCGAACATCTCACTCGAACCGGCAAAGTAAAAACGGCAGTTCGGCGCCAACTCGCGCAGAGCCGCGAGCACGAAGTGGGTGCCGTTGATGTTCGAGTTCATCGTCGAAAAGCCATCCGCAAAGCTCTCGGCGACAAAGCTCTGCGCCGCCAGATGATAAACCTCGTCGAACTGCTGGCTTTTGATGACGTGAAAGATGCTTGGATAACTCTCGAGGCTCGCCGGATGCAGCGTCAGCAGATTCAACAGATGCCGGATGCGGCCCAAGCGCCGGGCGGGTTCTTCGAGCGCCACACGCCGCACCAGGCCATGCACCTCATAGCCAAGCGAGAGCAGGTGTTCGGCGAGGTAACTGCCATCTTGCCCGGTGATACCTGTGATGAGCGCCTTCCGCGTCAGAACTGTGGCTCCTTACTGCCTGTGATCGAAACGTCTCCCGTCAGCAACCGGCTATAAAGGCGAGCGGAAGCTTGCGTGAAGCGAATCCAGCTAAACGGAGCAGGAGCCGCGAGCCGCATCGGCGATACGTTATTTTGCGCGACTTTGCGCAAAGAATCAACAACGGCGCGGCTCCACTGCTCCACATCCCCGACCGGACAGTACTGGGCCGAAGTCCCACCCACTTCGCGGAGAACGGGCAGGTCGCTCGCAATTACCGTGGCGCCGCACGCGAGCGCCTCCGCTACCGGCAAACCAAAACCTTCTGACGATGAGGGCTGCAACACCACCGACGCGCGACGGTAGACCGCAGCCAGGTCGCGCGACGTGAGAGTGCCCAACTCATCGATGCTCGCGAGGATGCCGCGCGAAGTCGCAAGCGACCGCTGCTCGCGCGTGAGCGGCGAACCCACGCGCAACAATCGCGCATCGGGAATGTCGCGGCGCACGCGAGCGAATACTTCGAGCAGCAGGTCGATCCGTTTCCGCGGGATCGTGCTGCCCACGTGCAATAACTCAGGCCGGGGCGGGCCCAGGCGAGCGGCGATTCGTTCGTCGGCTACGCTGTCCCGCTGCGGTGTGAAATGCTCGTCTACGCCGTTAGGAACCACAATCACTCGCTCCGGCGCGACCACGTTGTACTCGAGCAGCGCGGAACGTGTCGAACGGCTCGGACAAGTCACCAAAGCAGCTTTGCGTAAGCCCGAGAGCGTGCGCTCCATCATGCGGCGAAAGGCCCAGTTGCGCGGCTCACGCGCAGGATCGAGTACGCTCCAGAACGTGTCGAGGTCGTGACAGGTGACCAGCACGCGGCCAACCGGCAGATGATGCAACAGTTGCGCGTAGCTGTGGTCCACCAGATGAAACACATCGTACTGATGTTGCGTGCGCAGCAGCAGACGCGGGTAATCCAAAAAGCGGTTGCAGACCCGGTCGGCATTGAACGCGTGCGTGGAGTTCGCCAGGCCGGGCACGGCAGTGAAGCGCGCGCGCAGCCTGGGGCTGGATGCGCTCGGCCATAAACCCGGGCGGCATGTGGCGCAGCAGCATGTTGCCGACCAGGTCCATACTGGGCCATTGCTCCTCGGCAAAGTCGCAGATCACTCCAACGCGCGGGCGCTTCAAGCGTTGCTTGCCTCCGCACGTTCCGCGACCGCAGACGTCGTTTGAGCCCGCACCAGGTTTTCGAACGCGTCGAACACCAGCTTCGATTCAAAAGTGGACTGCACCATCGCACGCCCTCGCGCTGCGCGCCGCGCCGCTTCCGCCGGATCGCTCAGCGCGCGCTCAATAGCATCTGCCAGAGCTTCAGCGTTGCCCGGTTCGTACGTCCACCCCGTTTGCGGTTCGCGTATCGTTTCGCGCAAGCCGCCCACTGCTGCCGCAACCACCGGTGTTCCGCAGGCCAGTGCTTCCAGCACTGAGAAGCCCAGGCCTTCCTCGCGGCTGGCTTGCACGCAAAGATCACTCGCGCGGTAGTGCTGTGCCAAATTGTCGCCCGGCGCCAAAGCGTCGGCTGCGTCGACATGCTGAGACACGCCGCACGCCTCCGCTAAGCGCACGAACTCGCGCCAATTGCCGCTGCGGTGCACGATCGTAACGTCGTGCGCGCGATCGTGCAGGTGCTTCAAGGCGCGCAGCAAAGTGGCGCTATCTTTCTCGGGCGCGACGCGGCTGCTGAAAAAGAGGAGCTTGCCCTCAGTGCGAAGGTTGAGCGCACGCCGTACACTGGCGCGCGTTTCGAGAGTTGGCGAAAAGCGTGTCGTATCGACGCCGTACAGCGGAATGCGGTCAACCGGCAGCCTTGTGCCATGCGCGCGCACTACCTGGGCGAGATATTCGCTGAGCACAATGTATCCAGCGCCGATTCGCGCGTTGACGCGCGCAAGCACCGAGAGCAGTGACAGCGCTGGTCCGCCGCGTGGGTGCCGGCAGCGATAGTACGCCTCCACCGGACTGCAGACCAGCATGCGCGACGGGAGGCCACCCAGTCTTGCCGCGATGTTGGCGGCCAGCGCCGCTGCTCCGTAGCCTTGCACCAGAACGAAGCAGTCGCGGTCGCGCTCGGCCCACACGGTACGGAAGGCAAGCAACGCAAAGGCAAGCCGCGACGCCGGCCCGACGTGGATGTCGACCGGTACGCGCGGCACTCTGCTGATCTCTACACCCCCGGCAATGCGGCGCGCGAGAATGCGCAGCGGAAACCGGCTCGCGAGTTCTTCCACCAGCCGCACGTCGCAACCGCTCTCGACAATGAAGCAGAGTTCAGGCATAGCGCGCGATAGCCTCTGTTTGTTCGAACGCGGACTTCAAGCGGGTGAGATGATTCGCCATGCTGAAGCGCTCCGCTATTTCTTGCGCGCCGCGCGAGAGCGCGTTCAGGTTTTGGCTTCCGCGCAGGATGGCATTGGCCAACGCCGCGGCGCCTGGGGGATCGGCTGAAGCGAGTTCGCCGTTCACTCCCGCCGTCAGCCATTCCGGAATGCCACCCGTGTCGAACGCAATCACCGGCACTCCCATAGCGTTTGCTTCCAGGCCCGCCTTGCCGAAAGGCTCGGGCCACAGACTCGGCATCACCAGCAGGTGAGTTTGGGAGAGAAGCGCGCGGCACGCTGCAGCATCACGCCACCCGGTGAACTCGATCTGTACCGCTGCGTTGTTGGGGCGTATTTCTGCGGCACGCCTGGCGCACTCCTCGCGCAAGCTGCCGTCACCCGCGATGGTGAGGCGAACAGGACACTTCAAGCAGTCGCAGTGCTTCCAGCAACACCAGCGGCCCCTTCACCTCTTCGAGACGGCCAAGAAAGAGTAGCCGCAGAGGATTCTGCGTCCAGCAGCGCGCGCTTCGTGATCGCAGGAGCGGGCAGCCCGATCACCCGCACATTCTGAAACCCGTGCCGCACATATTCTCGTCGCATGTGTTCTGAGGCAGTGAACAAAACTGAATATTGCCGCAGCCGTTCGAGACGGGCGCGCTCTCGACTGTAGAGGCGGAACATCGTTGCAGGATTCGCGCCGCCGCAGCGCTGTGGCAGATAGCGCACCAGACACTGCGGCCCCAGCACGCGTTCACAGGCCCGATCGGAGCGGCGCTTCAAGCCGCTGATACAGGTTCCGTAGTAGTTGTGCGCGAAGTAATAGGCGTGAGGATGCGTGAGCGCGCACTCTTCCATCGCCGGCTCCAAAGCTCCATGCGCGTAAACAACGTCGGGCTGCCAGCGCGCCATGCCCTCGGTCATCTCATCGGGCCCGTACCAGACGGGCACATGGGCAGGCAGTGCGATTTGGGCCCCTGCCCCCCGCTGCTCCGCCGCGAATACGACCTCGTCGCCATCGGCAGTAAGTGCTTGTGCAACTTCTTCGAGATAAGTTTCGATGCCGCCAACACGTGCGCTCGTGGTGTTTACGAGTAGGATTCGCATGTTGGCTCCAGCTCCGGAGAGACATCGTTCGGCACGACGCCCGAACGCAATGCCGCGATGGTGTGCTTCAAATCAAACCGGTCGCGGTAGAGTCGGCGTTGTCTCTGAGCGATGAGGGCGCGCCCCGCCGCGCCTACGCCGATCAGTGACTGGGCGGCCCTTGCAAGTGAGACAGGCGCTGCCAGGGTCGCAACACCGCCCCAGATATTCTCTTCCGTCCGTGCGCCGTGATTGCTTACCAATGGGATGCCATGAGCCAAAGCCGCCATGGCCGTTGTGCGCCGCGTAGAGATGCCATCTGGGTACGGTTGCACCAGGACATCGCAGGTTTGCAAGTGGCGCGAGATTGCTTCGGGCGCAAGATCGCCCGTCGCCGTCACCAGGTGTCTCCATTCACTTGGCACCGATTCGCGATATGCCTCGCTGCCGCGTCCAATTGCCAGAAAGCGGCAACCGCCACCTGCTGCGAGCTCCGCAAAAATGGGCGTCAGGAGATCGGTCGTCAGCTTGCCGTAGGTGCCGAAGTGTCCCACCACCGGCAGTTCATTCGGCGGTCGTGGCGCCGTAGCGCAGACCGGGATATTGCTCGGCACCGGCAGCCACCCAAATTGTTTTGGTCCGCGCAGTGCAAACGGTGCAAGTGCTCGTTGCCAGGCGGGGATCGCCACCCACACCTTCGTTGCGGCATCGAGCAGCATCACTGCCATCGCTCGATGCACCAGCGCTGCCGCATGTTGCGCAAAGCTGCCCTCAAACGCCAGAAACGCTTCGTGCACCATCAGATGCACCACATCGCCTCGACGCCTGGCGCGCCACCACACCCAAGCCGCAAGCGCTGCATTCAATGAACGGCAGAAGAAGGCATGCGGAACATATTGCAGCAGCAACCGCCGCGGCGCCGGGTATCGATCGAGCGCAGCGCCGAGCCTGCGCAAATCGCTGGGAGCGAAATGGCCGCAATTGCGATGCACGCTGATGCCGCTCTCATCCACCGCCGTGTTGTCATTGCCGGGGCACCACACATGGACGCCGTCACCGGCCTGCACCAAGCCTTCGGCAACCTGCCGTGTGTAATCGGCCACGCCGCCGCGATCGGGTGGATATTCGCCGGTGATGATGTGCCACGTATTCACGGCTGCGCAATCCCGTACGCCGCGAAGCAGCGCGCCACCACCTGTTCCCAATCAAAACATTCCCGTACGCGGCGCCAACCCGCTTGCCCCATCGCTTCGGCTTCCAATGGGTGGTCGCGCAGCCACTCCAGCTTTTCGCGAATCGCGTTCGGATCGTTGGGCGGCACCACAAAGCCTGTGACGCCGTGCTCCACCACTTCAGGCATGCTGGCCACATCGGTACACAGTGCCGGCGCACCGCACGCCATTGCTTCGAGCAGCGTTTGGCCCAGCAGCTCGGGCACGCGGCTCTCATTACCATTCACATCGCGATAGACACTCGGCAGCACCACGCATAACGCACGCCGGTATGCGTCGAGCAACTGTTCATCGCTCACGTCTTCGCGAAACGTAACGTCCTTGCCGCGCGCGAGTTCGCGCAGCCGCGCAGCATAATCCGCGTCATACGGGTGCCCGATGATTTCGAGCGGCATGCCGGCGGGCAAACCGGCGATGAGAACGTCGATGCCTTTGTGCGGCACCTGCCGTCCGACATACAGCACGCGGTCACGCGCGACGTTCGCGCGCGAAAAGCGCTCTGCATCCACACCGCCTAGGATTACGGACGCGCGTGACAACTCGTTGTGTCCTGCTTGCGCACGGCTATAGCGGCTGATGTGGAGATGCCCGCGATACCAGCGGTCTGTGTTGATGTATGCGGAGATGTCCCAACCGCCGCCGCCCAGATCAGTTACGTACACCGCGCGCCCACGCAGGCGCCCGAGTAGCGCGAGATAGCTGCTGGCCAGAATGTGTTGCTGGTGGCAATGCACGATCTGCGCACGGCTGAGTTCATTCCACAACGCGCGAACGTGAATCGGGTTAAAGCGCTGTCCCCGCACGAACCGCGCTCCCCCGATCACCCGCACTCGCACGCCTTCGCGTTCGTAGACGGCATCCCTATCGGCAAACGTGACAAGCGAGGTTGCCGTATGCCGGCCCATGGCGCGCGCGAGTTCCCAAACGTAGCGTTCGGCTCCACCATAAACCCCGCCATCGCCGCCGAACAGCGCGGGCGTGACATGCGTGATGCGAACCTCACGCAAGGGACGCCGCCTCTGGTTCCAGTGCAGCCGCGGGTACTTCGTACGGCTGAGCGGCTTTCGCCTCGGCCTTCGCTGCGCCATACAGTGCGCCTGCCAGAGCCCAGAACTGCATGCCCATTGTGCTGTTGAACGAAGGACCGGACAAGGTCGAACCCACGACACAAAAATTGGCACAGAAGATAATGCCCGCTGCATGCGGCAACAACCGGCCATAGCGCCGCGACAGCGCCATCCGGTACACAAACAGCAGCGAAAAAAAGAGGCCGGCAGGATAGAGGATCCACATCGGCACGCCGCCATCGAGCAGCCATCCGGTCATTTGAATTTCGGCATAGAGCAACGGCGAATCGGCGCGTTGCTGTTCGCCGAAGTAATTCGACATCATGCCCCAGCGCCCCACGCCGGCACCCAGCGGGTAACGTGGCAACAACTCTTCAATGGTGTAGTTCCAGAACAGGCCGCGGTTGCCCTGCCAGCTCTGCACCACACCGGTTTTGGCTACTGTGGCGAAGCGTTCACGCACCGTTTCCCCGCCAACACTCACGGCGTACGCGAACGAGCCAAAGATGGCCACGGCAATGGCCAGCGTGAGCCAGCTTTGTTTCCAAACCCTGGCTTGCCGCGCTCCGAAGTAAATCATGAGCGCCAGGCCCAGCACGAGCATGATCGCGAGCGATCGCACTTGCGCCAGATACAAGACCGAGGTTCCCGCAAGAGCCAGGAGCAGGCACACCACACGCGTTCGAAACCGCTCACCACGGCGCGCCGAGAAGCCCAATGCCAATAGCGCGGTCATGGCGCCCGCAACCCCTGCGCCGCCCGGCAGATCGGAAAGGCCCGGCGGACGGAAGATCACCTGGCCGTCAGCGCCGTAGTAAGAGAGCGACGCCAGGTAGTATTGGTCGAACGCGCGGCTGAACTCTGCGGGCAGAAAGCGCTCGGGAAAGTAAATTTGCAGCAGCCCCACACCGGAGTTGATCGCATTGGCGATCAGCACCAGCCATAGGAAGCGACGCAGGCGCGCTTCGTTGTCGGTCAGGCGCGCGGCCCAGAAGACGGGCGCCGCAATCGCGAGTTGAAAGAATACCTGGGCGAGCCCCGCGTGCAAATGCGTGGTCGGGTGCAACAGGTTTGCGATCAGCAGCAGCACCATCAGCGCCATAGCCATGCCGCCCGGAGCGCTGTTCTGTGCACGCCGCCGCAGCAGGCAGAACACCAGCAGCGCCAGGCTGAACACATACGGCGCGGCGCGAATGTAGACGCGGAAGCTCTGTGTGCCGGGCAACAGCAGCAGGCCATTCAGAAGGTACGTGACGAGCACGAAGGCTTCGAGCCATCCCCAGTTGAGCTTGCCCTTCATGCTGCGGGCTCCGCAGCCGGCGCGTTCACCAGACCTGAGAGAAGCTGTTCATAACGATCGATCATGCCGCCGAGTGAACACTCGCGTGCTCGCGCTAATCCCGCGGCACTCCACCGGGTCCGCTCGTCGTCATTCAGCAAGAGCCGCAATAGTGTTGATGGAAACTGATCGTCGCTCGCCAGCACACCGGCGCGGCCCTCGTCGAGCACTTCCGCGCTCCCCGGATTCGGCGTGGCGATCACCGGAAGCCCGCACGCCATTGCTTCGAGATACGGTAGTCCGAACCCCTCGTAAGTGCTGGCCGACGCGTACACCCAGGCGCTGCGATAAAGCTCTGCCAGCGCGTCGTCGCTGATGCCCGTGTGATAGGAGACGCCCGGCACCACTTTGCCCGGGCGGCACACCATGTGCAGTTCGGCATCGGGAAGTCTCGGGCGGATCGCGGTCGTGAACCACTCGAGCAACTGCCCACCGCGCTTGCGTCCATCAAGCGCACCCACCGATACGATGACCGGAACGGAGCGTCTGGTTCCGCCCGGGTGGAACGTTGCCAGATCCACTCCCAGCGGGATCACCTGACGCACGAACGGATGATGCTTGAGCGTGTTGCGGCTGACCGCGACGCAATGCGGCTGCGTCAAGCCCGGTCAGCAACTCTTGCAGATACACGCCCGATTGCGCGGCAAAGCGCCAGGGTGAACGCGCCGCGCGTGCTTCGGCCCACGCACTGCCATGCAGAACGCGCACCACCGGTTTGCCGAGCAGCGGCAGCAACAGGCTGTCACCATTGGCGATAATCACGTCCGCGTTACGTGCGTCGATCATGGTGTTCAAGATGTTGCCGAGATAGCCCATCGTGATGCGCACGCCGACAGGATGATGAATGAGCGCGCTGCCGGGCAGCCGCCGCACCCGGTAGGCGGCACCCGGCGGCGCAGGATCGGCACTCCATACTTCAACGCTGTGCTCGCGCAGCGCGAGACCTTGCGCAAGGCTGTGCGCGACGCGTTCAATGCCGCCCGTCTTATAACCAGCGCGCGGCAACTGGTAGCTGATCATCGCGATCTTCATGGGATCGCGACCGCCTGCTTCGCCTGTGCGGCTGTCGTGTGTGGCGTCGTGTAGATCCCGGCCAGCGCTTCGCCTAACCGCTCGCGGCTATGACGCGCCACCGCTCCGGCCCGCGCGGCGGCGCCCAAACGCGCACGCAGTTCCGCATCAAGTGCGAGCCGCTCGATGGCAGCCGCCAGCGCGTGCGCATCCCCGGGTGTTACTGCAATTGCTTCAACACCGGCCCGATACACCTCGGCCGCGCCACCTTGATTGCTCGCGATCACGGCGCATCCGCACGCCATCGCTTCGGCAATCACGAGCCCGAAAGGTTCCGGCTCCGTGCTGGCATGGACGACGATATCGGCCGCACGCATCATCGCCGGCATGTCATCGACAAAGCCGGTGAAGCAGACATCTACCGAGAGCTCGCGCGCGCGATTTTGCAGTTCTTCAAGCGAGTACTGGCTTCCCGCGGTCCGGTAGATCGGGCCGCCCACGATGAACCCGCGCACGCTTCGCGTCAGGACTCACGAGCGACAGCGCGTGCAGAAAAAGCTCATGGCCTTTCCAACGCGCGAACGTGCCGGGCAAGATCACGCGAACCGTACCGGCCGGTGCATCGAGCGTTGCGCGCTCGCCCTCAGGATGGAAGCGGCCAAGATCAACGCCGTTAGGAATTACCGTGAGTGGGCCAGGGAGCGTTGCCCGCAAATCTTGCGCGACACTCTCGGAATTCGCGATCCGCATGTTCACGCGCGAGTTGAAGATGCGCAGCAAACGCGCCATGGCGGGGCGGCGGCTGACGTAGTCATGCACATGCCACACCAGCTGGGCTCCGCGCGGCCTACACAGGGCACTGAGCAGATGCATTTTGAATCCATTGCTGTGCACCACGCCGGGCGCGATCGCACGCAGCATTCGCGCCAGTTGTGCTCGGTAGCTCCACACCGCCGGTAGAGCGCGAGCCATTCCCAGCAGCATGGATGGCCGGGCGCCCGAGTCCCCTAACCGGGCAAGTGCCTGCGGAAATGCGAGCACCACGACGCGCACGCCAAGTTGCTCCGCTTGAGCTGCCAGCGGCCCGTCTTCACTCAACACGAGATGCAGTTCCCATGCCGGCCGCGCTTGCCGCAAACTAGTCAGGAAATCGAGCAAGCTACGCTCGGCCCCGCCCAGTTCACCGCTCGGGTTGAGATAGACGACGCGCACGCTTACCCTCAGTTGCGCGCAGAGTCTTGCGCCTG
The DNA here is from genome assembly GCA_963792655.1 of Bryobacterales bacterium. GTDB lineage: Bacteria > Acidobacteriota > Terriglobia > Bryobacterales > Bryobacteraceae > DOZZ01. The sequence continues at coordinate 251,126 of CAWBWU010000001.1, read as the reverse complement.
GTAATTGCCGGCCTGATAGTTGTAGCCGTACGCTTGTGAGCCATAGTAGCCGGCGCGTGCTTTCTTCGGGTTCCAGTCGTTCAGAATGCTGCCGGCTACGCGCGTGCCATCTTCTGCCAGACGCTGCCGCACGGCAAGCGCCGCATCGCGCGTCGTACGTCCCGCGCGAACCACCAGAATGATCGCGTCCGCGGCGCGCCCGAACACACGCGCATCGGGAATCTGCAGCATCGGCGGCGTGTCGATCAAAACCATATCGAACTCTTTGCGCGCCCACTGCAACAACTCCTTCATGCGCGGAGAGTAGAGCAAATTCGTTGCGGCACTGGTGCTCGCGCCACTTGGCAGCAGGAACACCCGGTTCATCAACACCGGCTTCACCATCGCTGCAGCAGCCGCAGGGGTCAGCGGCTCAGAGCCAAGCATGATTTCCGAAAGGCCCGGCTGCTGATCCACCTGGAACACATCGTGCAATCGCGGCCGCCGCAGATCGCCATCGATCAGCAACACCTTCTGGCCAATCTCCGAAAGCGCAATCGCCAGATTGGTCGTGATAGTAGTCTTGCCCTCGCCTGGGTTCGCGCTTGTCATTACGAGCACGCGCGGACGGCTGCCGTTCTGGCCGAGGAACAGGAGCGACGTCAGCGCGCCGCGAAACGCTTCAGCCAGCATCGAGGGCTTATGCTGCCACGTGACTAACTCGACGCGCTCCGGCAGAGCGGGTGCTGGTTCCGTTGCAGGCAAGAGCGTCAGCACGGCCTTCGGTTGCTTGCCGCTTTCAATCAAATCCTTCGGTTCAGTGGCTGCTGCGGGGATCACGCCTAACTCGGGCACACCCAGGTACACATTGATGTCGCCGGGCGCCTGGATGCTGCGGTCCGCGCGCTCGCGCGAAATCACAAACACCGCACCAACACAGAAGCCGGACAACAACCCGATCAGCACGCTTTGCGGAATGCGCGGCTTGTAAGGAACACTCGGCGGGCGCGCTTCATCGACCACACGCACGTTGCTCGCGCGCACGGCGGAAGCGATGCCGGCTTCTTTCACTCGCGCCAGCATGGTGTCGTACAGCGATCGCGTCGAATCCACTTCGCGCTTCAGGATGTCGTAGTGGATCTTTTTCTCGCTCTCCTGCGTCACGACGTGCGCCTGCGCCGCATAAGCATTCGCAAGCAGGCGTTCATGACCACGCGCTTCGTCAAGCTCGCTGCGCGCGTGAGTCTTGTAAGCCGTGTACTGTTTCTGCAGCTCCGCCTCGAGCATGCTGATCTGCAGGGCAAGCTTTTTCACCTTCGAGTACTCGGGCGTAAACGTCGCCGAGAGTTCCGCCTGCTGGCGCTTGAGTTCGAGCAGACGATCGCGCATGCCGGCGAGCGATGCGTCCGAGATCACACTCGGCAGATCGGCAGGCGTGGCTGCCCCGAGCATTTCATCTCTCGATTGCTTGGTGACACGATCAGCCTGAGCCGCCGAGAGCGACTCCTGCAGTTGGCTCAAACGCTCGTCCGAAACACTGCTCTTGTCGCTGGTGAACATCAACCCCGACTCGCGCGCGTAAGACTGCAACGCATCTTCCGCGCGTTCGAGCTTGATGCGCATGTCGTCGAGCGCACGCGTCAGCCGCTCGGTGGTGCGCTGCGAACTGGACCAGCGCGCTTCAATCTTTTGATTCATGTACTCGTCGGCCATCGTGTTCACGAAGGCAGCGGCAACTTGCGGGTCAGTCGAATCGGCCATGATTTCGATCAGGCGCGTGGTGCCGATCTCGCGCACGTTCAAACTGTTGGCTGCGGCGCGCGCGGCATCCTGCCATGTCGACGGCGTACCCGCCTGCTGCATGTGAAAGATGCGGCGCCAGAGCGAGCCGGCCGATTTGTCCTCGTGCGCAGCACCCGCGTGCGTCTTCTCCATGCGCGCAATGACCGCACGTACCAGCGTGTCGCTGGTCATGATCTTGATCTGGGTTTGCAGATCGTTGATCTCGGCGTCGATGCCCGATGAAATCTGCTGGCTCGCATCACGCAGGCCAAGCGTGCTGTCGTTCGCCTGCTCGACTTCAATCGTGGTGCGTGCCTGGTATACGGGCGTTCGCGGAAGAACAAACAGCAACCCGCACAATGCCCCGAGAATCGCGGCGGTGACCAGTGTGCCCGCATTGCGTCGGCACATGCGCAGATACTCGATCCAGCTCGCGACGCCTCGTTCTTCCGGCAGTTCGCCGGAGGGGCCGCTACGCGCTGGCTGTAACTGAATTGCTGGCGGTGCGGCAGCAGGCCGGTGGATCAGCGAAGGCGGTGCGAAATCGTCACTCATCAACGGGTTCCCATCAGTACGACACCGCTCAAACCTGCACCGAACAGCCCTTCCAGAACTTTCGTGGTGATCACGCGCCCCTCACTGTTCGGCACCATCAGAATGTCTTCCGGCTGGAGGCTGACGTCGGGCTGTTTGCCCGCGTAGATATTCGCCAGATTCAACGGCAGTTCCGCGCGTTCCTGTGAGCCGGGTTTCAGCCGCAGAATGCGCGCGTGGCTGCGGCTCGCCGTCTTTTGCAATCCACCGGACAGCGAGATTGCTTGCAAAGCCGAAAGTTTGCCGCTCTGCCCCAGCTCGATCTTGCCCGCCTTCTGCACATCGCCCAGCACATAGATCGACTCGCCATGCGGCACAGAGATGACATCGTCAGCCATCAGCAAAATGTTGTCGCGCGGGTCTTGCGAGTTGATGAGTGAATTCATGTTCACGCTGGCGATCCAGTAATCGCCCGTGGGATCGTCTTTCGCGTTGGGCAGGGGCGGCACACCGCGCTTCTTCGAACGGGTAATCAGAATGATGGTTCCGGCATCGCTCTTCACGCCTCCGCATTCGGAGATGACGTCGAACAGCGTCTTACCGGGGCGAATCTGGCGGATGCCGGGCTGCGCAACCTCGCCCAGGACCGACACTGATTGGGTCTTGAACTCCGTCACGTTCACCGTTACCGACGGCTCTTTCATATAGACCTTCAGGCGCCGCGCCAGATCTTCTTCCAACTCGTCGACCGTCATCCCTTTGACCGGAACGATTCCGAGCAGCGGCACGTGGATGTTGCCGTGACTATCGACACGCAACGTGCGATCGCCGATCTCTTCGAGATCCAGAACGCGAATCGCCAACTGATCTTCGGGCTGGAAGCGATAGCCGTCGGGCAACACGCTCGACACGGCGGTCTTCTCTTTCGTCTGCGCGTTCAGTGCAGCCAATGCCACCAGCAATACCAGCAACGCGCGTTTCATTCGGCGTCGCCCGCGCTGCGCGTCAGCTTCTGTTCGATCAGGCGGCTCAAGCGGCCCATCTCACGATCGAGCACCGACATCTTGCCATCCAGATCGCTCAATCTCCGCTCGATAGCGCTCGCCTGCGGCTCCAAAGCGTTCTGCATCGCAAGCCGCGCAAATTCCGATACGCTGCGCGTGCCGTAGTGTTCATAACGTGCACGCAGCGCCTCGTACTCGTCGGACGAGATACGCAAGCTGATCGTTTTGGATTTTCGTTTCAGTTCCGGCATAAGAGCCTCGATGTTTTCTCAGGAAGGAAGCGTACGCAGTTGCGATCGAGTGCGAATTGCAAAGCACGGCCAACGGACAAGCTACCGCCCTTTCAGTCCCATTTGCGCGGGCAGAATCCTCGAATGGTTAGAAGGTGAAGGTAGCACCACCAAACCTGTGTAGTCAACGACGATGTATTACGCGAGTACTAGTCCGTTGACACTATTCGCAGCGTTGTCAATGGGCGCGTAATACATGGCGCTGGATCTGTACCCCGCGCCAGATGCCGAAGGCAGCAGCGGTGATGCAGAGCCATACAAACCAGTCGCCTGCGCGTGCATAGAGCGTGAGGTCGCGGCGGAAGTCGAAGCCCATGCGCGTACTCACCTCGGTGTAGCCTTCGGCGGTTTGCGCCAATCGCCCGGCGGGATCGATCGCCGCCGTGACACCGTTGTTGGTCGCTCGCAAGATCCAGCGCGCATTCTCCACCGCGCGCATACGGACGATTTGAATGTGCTGAAAGCGCGCGGCGGTCTTACCGAACCAACCGTCGTTCGAAGGGTTGAACAATACCTGCGCGCCAGCGCGTACCGAGTCGCGGATGAAGCCGGGGAACACCGACTCGTAACAGATGAAGGTGGCGATGCCGTGACCATTGAGTTGCGGGACCGCGATACCGCCGCCGGCCGCGAAGTCGCTCACCTCGCTCGAGACTTTATGCGTGATTGCACCGAACGGCCAGGGCACGTACTCACCAAAAGGAACCAGGTGCACCTTGTCGTAGCGGCTGGTCTCGTGTCCGTTGGTATCGAACAGTGCGGCTGAGTTATAGACGCTGTTGCCTTCGGCATGACCGAGCAGACCCGTCAACAGCCAGGTGTGTCCAGCAGTGGTCACCTGGCGTTCCAGTTCTGTGAAGTTCGCCTCGCCTTCCATGAGCGGCGCAGGAACCTCGGGCCATACGACAAGCAATGGACGGTCAGTGCGGCCGAGCACCGGGCCGAGCGACATGGCCGCCAACTTCTCACAAAGCTGATGAAACGAAGCGGCGGTGTAGGTCGCGTCTTCGTCCACGTTCGGTTGCACCAGCACTGCACTTTCGACAGGCGCACGTTTCGCGGGCAGCGCGGGCAAAGCGAATAGTAGCGGCCACAGAACGAGCCAGCCAAGTTCACGCGGGCGTTTGAGCAGCGCGCATGCGAGCGCGGCCGCGGTGAGTGCAAACAGGAAAGAGATGCCCCACACACCTGTCACTGGCGCGAGGCGCAACGGAAGTTCAAAGTCGATTGCGGCGTTGCCCAGCATCAGCCACGCGAAACCTAACGGCGCATGCGTATATTCAATCGCTACCCACAGCGCGGCGACAAACGCGGGACCTGCGCGCCATCGCCAAGCCAATCCGGCCAGCCAGGCGAACACGCCCAACTGCATCGCTTTCGCCAGGCAGAAGAGAGCGAACAGGGCCCATCCACCCGCTTCGCCCACTCCGCCGTGAGATGCCAACGTGTACTGAATCCAGTTGCACACGCCGAACCAGTAGATGACGCCGGCCACGTAGCCGAGCAAGAATCTTCGCCCGGCGCGTACTTCGCGCATGCATGCGACAAGCAACGGCGCCAACGCGAATGGAGCGAGCCACGCCTGGTTGTAAGGCGGGAAGCAGAGCACCAGCAGGACGGCGCTCAGCACGGCGAACAGCCAGTTCACGCGCGCGCGGCCGCTTCTTCGTTGACCAGATCCGCCATATAAGAGCTGCGTACCAGGGGACCGCTGAAGACCATCTTGAAACCGAGCTGCAGACCGAAGTCACGAAACTGCGCAAAGCGTTCAGGCGTGACGTACTCGGCCACCTGCAGATTGCGGCGCGTGGGCTGCAGATACTGGCCGATGGTCGCGACGTCCACATCGCTCGCGCGCAAATCGGTCAACAGTTGTTCGATTTCGGCGCCGTCTTCACCGAGCCCCACCATGAAGCCGGACTTCGTCATCACCTGAGGACGATGCGCACGCGCGAAGGCCAGCACGTCCAACGATTGCCGGTAGTTCGCCTGCGGACGCACGCGGCGGTAAAGGCGCGGCACCGTCTCCATGTTGTGATTGAACACGTCAGGACCAGCGTCGAGCACACGCGCAATCGCCTCCCGATCGCCGCAAAAGTCTGGCGTCAGCACTTCGATGCGAGCGTTGGGCAGCGCGTCGCGAACGGCTCGCACCGTTGCCGCGAAATGCGTTGAGCCCTGGTCTGGCAAGTCGTCACGGTTGACGCTGGTGATCACGACGTAACGCAGCCGCATCTCCGCGGCCATCCGCGCCACGTTCGCGGGCTCGGCGGGGTCAAGCCGCATATCGTGTTTCGCCGGGTGACCCTTCGGCACCGAACAGAAGCCGCAGCCCCGCGTACACAGGTTGCCGAGAATCATGAACGTCGCGGCCCCGCGATGAAAGCATTCATGAATGTTGGGGCAGCGCGCGGACTCGCACACGGTGTGCAGGTTGCGTTCCCGCAGCCCGCTCTTCAAACGGTTGAGCGATTCGAAATGCGTGGGACTCTTGCGCGCCCACTCCGGCAGACGCGGCGGGCGGGGCTGCGCCCCGGGGGCAGGCGTGATCTGTACGAATTCCAAAGCCAAATTCTATTTTTGCATTGACTGGAGTTGCGATGCCAACGGCAACGCGGCGAACGAACCATGGCCAATGCAGGTGGGAGGCGGTCACCGTGTACAGTGAGCGTCATGAAGGAGCTTCTCGCAGCAGTGCGTCCGGTGATCGTGGCCGCGCATCCAGATGACGAAGTGATCGGCGCGGGCGGCTTGTTGCGCCACATGCGCAACGCCACGATCATTCATACGACGAATGGGTCGCCGCGCGATTTGGGCGATGCACAACGCGCGGGGTTCGCCACACGCGAGGCTTATGCGGACGCGCGGCGGAAAGAGCTGCGTTGCGCATTGCGGATGGCCGGTGAGCATCGCGACATTTCGCTCGACTTCATCGATCAGGAGACGATGCTGCACTTACCCGAGCTCTGTGATCGGCTCGATCAATTGCTTCGGGAACTGCAGCCGGATGTTGTACTCACGCAACCGTACGAGGGCGGTCATCCGGATCACGACTCGACCGCTTTTGCCGTACATCGCGTCTGGCAAGGGCCGTTGATCGAGATGACTTCTTATCACGCGCGGGACGGCCACTTGGAAACGGGCGTGTTTCTACGCGACGACGGGGCAGTAAGTGAATGGCCGTTGAGCGGTGAAGACGCAGCGCGTAAAGCGCAGATGCTGGGATGCTTCACTTCGCAACAAGCCGTGCTGGCGAACTTCCCTGTGGTGACGGAGCGGTTCCGGCGTGCTCCGCACTACAACTTTGCCGAGCCGCCGCACGCCGGGGTGCTGCACTATGAAACGCTGCCGTGGGGCATTACAGGAGAACGTTGGCGCGCGCTTGCAGCAGCGTGTCGCTAATTCGGAAACACCAGCACTGGATGATACAGATGCGGCAAGACCATCTCGCCTATCGCGAGCACTCGTTCTGCATCATTCACGGCTTTGATGTAACGGGTGCCCGTCTGCTTGCGAAACGGCGAGACGTGGAAGTCGCGCCCGTTGCGGATGTGTCCGGCAGTGACATCGTCCACATAAGCATTCGGGATTTCGGGTAACAGTTCAGCCGCAGGCAGCAGTGCATCCGCGAATCGACCCGCCTCTGACAACGCCTCCAGCGATGGCAGCGTGTGCGCTTGCTCGATCTGGAATGCGCCGGATTGAGTACGCCGCAGCTCTGCGATGTGCGCGCCACACCCCAGAGCCTTGCCGAGATCATGCGCGATGCTGCGAATGTAAGTTCCCGCCGAACAATGAACGCGTACTTTCGCGACGCTCGCTTCGAATGACAGCAGCGTCAGCTCGAACACTTCCACCGGCACACGCTTCAAGCGCGCTTCGGCTTCTGCCGCATCCATCCGGTACGCGGGCACGCCCTGAATCTTCTTGGCCGACACGGGTGGCGGCATCTGTTCCAACTTGCCGCGAAAGGCGTTCAGCGCAGATTCCAATTCGGCAACATCGAACGTGACCGGTTGTTCAGAAGATGTGGGATCTCCCTCGCGATCGTAGGTGGTTGTTGAAAAGCCAAAGCGAATCGCGGCTTCGTAGATCTTTTCTGAAGCGGTGTAGAAGCGCGCGAGCCGTGTCGCGTCTCCGATCAACAGCGGCAGCACTCCGGTCGCCAGCGGATCGAGGGTTCCCAGGTGGCCGATGCTGCGCGTGCCCGCCAGGCGGCGCATGCGATTCACCACATCGTGCGATGTCCAGCCGCCGGGCTTGTCGACGATGATCGCGCCAACCAGGCTAATTGCTCAACTCCAGTTGGTGAATGGCTTCGAGCACCACTTTGCCGATCACCAGAAAGCTGTGCGGCGCAAGCTTGTCCATGGTGTCTTCAGGCGTGTGCCAGTACGAGTTGCCTGGACCGTAGGTGAAGTCGATCAGATCGACCGCGCGGACGCCGTGCTGCAGAAACGGCATGTGATCGTCGACGATGCCGCCCGGCGTGCGCGGAAACTCTTTGCTGTAGCCGAGGCGGTCGGCTGCATCCCAAACGATCGACCGCGCGAAGCCGGACGAGTTCATGTCGTAGATCAGCTCCAGGTCTTTGTCACCAATCATGTCGATGTTGAGCATCGCCTTCAGCCGCGAGAGCGTACCGTCGCTTTGCCACTTGTCGGCGAGGTGACGGCTGCCATAGACGCTGTCGGTGGCGGTCCATTCTTTGACCGCTTCTTCGCCATCGAAGAAGACGATCAGCACATCGTCTTTGCGCGGTTGGCCTTGCAGCGCTTTCGCGAGCTCCAACAAAAATCCGGTTGACGATCCACCATCATTCGCGCCCACGAAGCGCGGCAGAATCTTGGTGTCGTAGTGGCCGGTGATCGCGATGGCTTTGCCCGACGTTCCGGGAAAGCGGCAGATCAGGTTGTGCATCAAGATGGGGCCATTCGGCGTGTCGCCTTTGAAGTCGTCGCTGGTGAGCTGGCAGCCGGTGCTCTTCAACTCGGCGCGCAGATACGCTTCGAGCTTGTGCAGTGCGGGCGAGCCAATCGGACGCGGACCGAACGCGACTGCCTTGCGCGTGAAGTCGAACGCACGCTCACCGCTGAAGTCGGCGGCAATGGCAGGAATCGCGCAAAGCGCAAGTATCAGAGCGATCGGCGAGCGGTGCATAAGTATCCCAAAGTAAAATTGCGTTCGCGGTCGAACGGCTCGAACAGAGGCAGCAGCAATGCGGGCGGTAACAGCAACAGGGCGGCCGGCACGAAGAGCAGCCAGCGCGCTCCGCCTGAAAAGAATTGTAGCCCGTTCATCAGACGGCGCGAGAGCAGCCGGAAGTAACCACCGGCGGGCCGGATTTCGATGCTGGAAAATCCGGCCGACTCGAGCAGGTAGCGTAAGCCGTGTTCGGTGTAGCGGAAGTAGTCGTGCGGCGTCTGGTGCATCTCCCAGTCCTGCGGCGCTACTAACAGCAGCGCCCCACCCGGTTGTAAAGTGCGCGCGATTTCACGCAGAGCCTGGGCCGGCTCGCGCAGGTGTTCGAGCGTGACGATGTTCAAAGCCGCACCGAACGATGCGTCGGCAAAGGGGAGCGCGCACAGATCACCCAGCACGTCGAGCTTGGCGTAATCCCAGCTTTGGTCGCCCACGGCGAGATCGATCGCGACGTAGCGCTGTTTCGGAAACAGAGCGCGATGCCGTGTCTCGCCGGCGCCTGCATCGAGCACGCGAATGCCTGCAGGCAGTGATGCGGCGAATGCGTGCAGCGCTCGATCCGCCGCGTCTTCGAAGTGCAGCACTTGGCGGCGCACTACAGCGGGCAAACGATACGCGAGCGAGGCAGGTTTCATGAGCGGCGCTTACGCGCCTCCACCATGATGCTGGACCCGCGGCCCAGCGCCGCTTCGAACGCCGCGAACGGTACGCTCGCGATCACCAAAGCCAGATAAGCCGCGTCTTTGAACAACCGCGTCATCGATCCGCGATCGGCCTTGCGGACTTTGCGCGCCGCGGGTTCGAGCTTCGGCGCGATGCTGGTGGCGAGTCCGGCGGGGTTGTCGCGCCAGGAAAAGTGCTTGCGGCGCGTGACTTCGAAGCCGCATTGCGTCAACAACGCCTCCAGGTCGCGGCGACGAAAATTCTGAAGGTGCCGCGGAACATCGATGCCGCTCCAGCGCGAACGAAAGACACGGAACTGCAAACTATCGGCATTGGGGACTTGCACCACGAGCCGTCCCGTTATCCCGCAGCAGCCGGTGCGCCGAGCGAAGATAAGCCGCTGGGTCCGGCAAATGCTCGACCACATGGAACATGCTCAGCACCGCGATGGATGCGGCAGCGAACGGAGCTTGCTCGAGATCACCGACGAGCGCAGGTACGCCGTAACGATGCCACGCGACGCCCACGGCTTCCGCCGAGCGAGTCAAGGCCCGCAGCATTGATGCCGCGGCGGCGTAACATCGACGCGAGCAAGCCGCCGCCGCAGCCCACATCGAGCAGGAGTCCATCGCCGCCCGCGTGCCGGTAAGCCGCGCGTAAGAAGCGTGCATGATCGCGAATCAACAGCCGCCGGTAAATCTCCTCAGCGCGTCCGGCGAGTGACGTGTCGCCGCGAAACCAATACTGCTGCGGGTAGAAACGGCTTAGTTCCGCAGGCGCGGGCCGCGGCGTAAGTTGCAGCAACCCGCAAGCGCTACACGCCGCGACCTGAAAGCGTTCCGCGGTGGTTGCGTAGAGCCGGTCATAACCGGTGAGCACAGGCTTGCGTTCACGCGCACCACACAGCACGCACGCATCACTCAAAGCAGCGCTGCCTGGGTCGAAAGTTCCTGCAGAGTGATTTGATTGCCCAGAATCAATGCCTTCACTTCGCCCGCGGACAGCTTCCGGATCTTCTCGATCGCGCGCCGTTTGGCAAGCATTCGCGGGATGATCGGAAGCGCCGCGAGGTTGCCGGAGACGATCGTTGAGAGCAATGTCCATTTGCCTTGAATGCCTGGAAATAGCGCCGCTTCGCCTTCGCCGCGCCACGCTGCAAACGCGCCGGCAATCAGCCGTTGGGTGAAATAGAATCCGTTGCGCCAAAGCAAACTGAACGGGAAGAGTTTCACAGCCAGCAGGATGCGGTTGCGTTCAATCAACTTCAAGCGCCGCGCATTGTTCACGCCGAGCGTCGCGCCGCGATGATGGCGGACGACAGCGAACGGAGTATACAGGCACTGCCAGCCTGCGATGCGTGCGCGCAGCCCCAGTTCCGCATCGTCCGCGTACGCAAAGAAGTCTTCATCGAAGCCGCCAATCTCATCCAGCATGCGCTTGCGGTACATCGCAGCGCATCCGTCAGGCCACAACGTGGGCTCGACTCGATCGTACTGACCAGTGTCGAACTCACCTGCGCCGCGGCCCCGGTTTTGTCCATCGGGCCAGATGAGATGACCGGCCTTATCAATGCGGCGCGGGTCCGAAGCCATCAGGATTTTCGACGCGGCCATGCCAACCTCAGGCCTGGTGAACATCTTCGAGAGCGCGAGCAGCCAGTGTTCCTCTGCTTCGGCATCGTTGTTCAGGAGTGCAATGAACTCTCCCGTTGCTGCGGCGATGCCCTGGTTGTTCGCCGCGCAAAATCCCCGGTTGTTGTGGTTGGCGATGACGCGCACGCGTGGAAACTCGTCGCGCATCATGGCCATCGAGTCATCGCTCGAACCGTTATCCACCACGATGATCTCGGCCGGCGCGAGCCTTTGGGCGTGCAGCGAGAGTAGCGCCTGGCGCAGCAGCGTGCTGCGGTTCCAGTTCACTACTACGACCGAGATAGACGCCGTTGGCATTGCTTTCAGCTCGATTTTATCAGGCGCTAACTACAATCGGCAGAGTGAGTTGAGCTACTATCTTGAGTGCATGAGCTCTTTAGGAGCGGTACTGCGAAGCGAGCGGCTCAGGCAAGGACTCACCCTCGAGCAGATCGCAGAGGAGATCAAGGTTTCTCCTCGTCAGCTCCAGTTTATCGAAGAAGAAGAGTACGACAAGCTGCCCGGCGCGGTGTTCGCGCGCAATTTCACGCGGCAGTATGCGCAGCGGCTCGGCATACCGAGCAATACGATTGCGCCCGATCTGCAGGAGATCGACGGCGTGTTCGCATTGCCGGATGACGAAAGCGCGACACAGTTCCGTCCAGTTTCATTTGAATCGACGCGAACGTTGCGGGCAATTCCGCAGGTGCTGATGTGGGCAGTGCCCATTCTTCTGGCGAGCTTTGCCTTGTACTGGGTTTACGAGCGGCTGCAGCCGAAAGCTGCCGCTACTCCCGCAAAAATCGAAGCGGTTCGGCCCGTGCAACCTACGCCCCGCTGAGAGGGTTGCTTCTCTCTCGGGACCGAAAAGCTGCGCAGAGCGTTTTGCCAAACGAACCCAGTATCCGTGTTGCGTTGAAGTAACAAATTACCAAACGAACCCAGATGCCCCTCCGCATGGCACCAGGCACAACGTAGCGGACTTCGTAAACTTGGGCTCCGGTTCTGACGCGGAAAGTGTTGATGGTAAACGGGAGGAAGCCCGATGCTTTGGTGAACCGCCGATTACTGCCGGCGTCTTGAGTTCAGCCCTAAGTCAGTTGCGGCCTTGAACCCAGCACCGTTCCCGTCATCTTTGTGCGCCGGGCCTGCGCGAGTAGAAATGAGATGCGCGCGGCAGCGTCGTCGTAACTCAGCCCGCCATCGCGGATGTTCGACACACAGTAGCGCTCCGCATCAGTGCGTCCCGGGCGCGGACCCCACGTGAGATACGCGCCGAGGCTGTCGAGCGACGTGAGGCCCGGGCGTTCTCCGATCAGGACCAGCACTAATGAGGCGCGCAGCGCGTGCCCGATGTCATCGCCAATCGCGACGCGTGCCTGGTGAGCGATGACGATCGGCACTGCGGCATCGAGTTGCAGTCGCTCGAGCAGCGGAACCGCATGCCGGTCTACGGCCAAGCCGGAAAGTCCGTCGCCAATTACGATGGCCAGGTCTTGACTCCGTTCACCAGTTGGTAGGGTGGCGCGTGATGACGCCGTCAGATTACGGCCAAGCTCCGGATGCTTCAAGTAAGTGGTGCGGTCCGCGGCAGCGCTGTGCACCTCGTATGCCTGCCAGCCGTGCGCGCGCACTTCGGCGAGCAGTGTTGCCGAGTCGAACGGGGCATGCACGGCATCGCGTGCGAGTGCGTGCGCCAGTTGAAAATCGAGCAGTTCGCTTGTTGCGATTGCTTTGCCTGCGCGCCGCAGCCCGACGCGAGCAGGCGTGAAGTCGCGCAAGCCGCTCATGCGTTGAGCAGCGCCATCATGCGCGGCAACTCGGGGCGACGCTCGGCCAGCCACTCTTCGAATTCGGGTGCGGGCTTCAATCGCAGCAGCGCGCGCATGGCGAGAGCGTCGTGATATGAAGTGCTCTGATAATTCAACATCACGTCTTCCGCGCCCGGCACGCCCATGATGTAATTCACTCCCGCTGCGCCCAGCAAGGTGAGCAGCGTATCCATATCGTCCTGATCGGCCTCAGCGTGATTGGTGTAGCAGATGTCGCAGCCCATGGGTAAGCCAAGCAGCTTGCCGCAGAAGTGATCTTCCAGACCGGCGCGTTGAATCTGCTTGCCGTCGTAAAGATACTCGGGCCCGATAAAGCCAACGACGGTGTTGACCAGCATTGGACGGAACCGCCGCGCAACTGCGTAGGCGCGCGCTTCGCATGTCTGCTGATCGACACCGTGATGCGCGTTCGCGGAGAGCGCGCTGCCCTGACCCGTTTCGAAGTACATGATGTTGCCATCGGCGGGCGCGCGGCCAAGCTTCCAAGCCATGTCCGATGCTTCGGCCAACAGCGCGAGGTCAATGCCAAACGAGGCGTTTGCCTGTTGCGTTCCGGCGATGGATTGAAAGACAAGGTCGACGGGCGCACCGCGCTCCATCGCTTGCATCTGGGTTGTGATGTGCGCCAGCACGCAACTCTGCGTCGGGATATGCCATGCGCTGCGCAACTGGTCCACCAGGCGCAAGAGCGTCTCCACGGATTGCAAGTCATCGGAAACGGGATTGATGCCGATGACCGCATCGCCGCTCTCGAGCATCAGGCCATCGATGATGGCGGCCAGCACGCCTTTGGGATCGTCCGTGGGGTGGTTGGGCTGCAGGCGCGTGCAGAGTGTCCCCGGCATTCCAACGGTTGAACGGAAGCGCGTGATCACACGAATTTTGGCGGCGACGGCGATCAGATCCTGCACACGCATCAACTTCGAAACGGCAGCAGCCATCTCCGGAGTGATGCCCGGCGCAACGTCGCGCAAGACTTCGCTGGTCGCGCCGTCGCTCAACAGCCAGTCGCGAAACTCACCGGTGGTGAGATGTGCGATGGATGCGAATGCTGCAGCATCGTGAGTATCGATAATCAGGCGCGTAACTTCGTCTGTCTCGTAGGCGATGACGGCTTCGGTCAAGAAAGTCTTCAGCGGAACATCGGCCAAGGCAATCTGCGCGGCGACTCGTTCTTCCGCACTGTTCGCCGCGATGCCCGCCAACTCATCGCCCGAGCGTAGCGGAGTGGCCTTGGCCAACAATGTTTTGAGATCGTCAAAGCGATGCACACGCCCCCGCACTGTGGTTGCATAGCTCATCGGGCTCGGTGACTGATGGCGAACTCTTCCTCGGGCGAAAGGATCAGCCGCGTGCGCGCATAGAACGCAAAGTATGCGATACCGATGGCAAACCACACCGCAGCGCCAACCACGCCGAGGCGGTAATCGGGATTCAGGAACAGCGCCGACAACGTGACGATAGAAATCACCGCGGCGACGACTGCGCCCGTGATTCCCAGAGGGCTGCGATAGGGCCGCGCAATGTGCGGGAAGTTCACGCGCAACAGAATGAACGAGGCCATCTGCAGCACGTAAGCGATGACCGCGCCGAACACGGCCATGTTCAACAACACCGCACCGACGGGGCTATTTTGGCCTGCACTCCAAATGACCAGCGCCGCGCCATAACCGAGTATCGAGCCGGCAATCAACGCGCGATGGGGAGTGTGCCGCGTTGCATGCGTACGCGAGAGCCAGCTTGGAAAGTAGCCGGCGCGAGCGAGCGAAAAAATCTGACGGCCGTAAGCGTAGATGATGGCGTGAAAGCTTGCGATCAAGCCAGTGCACGCAATCAGGGCCAGCAGCCGCGACCAGAGTCCGCTGCCAAAAATCGTTTTGAAACTGAGGAACAGCGGCTCGGTAGACTTGCCCACCTCCAGCGCGCCAGGTGCAATGCTGCCGCTCAGCGCCGGCGTGAGAAACGAGCAAACGATCAACGTCAGCAGCGCCAGCAGAATCCCTTTCGGCATGTCGCGCGCGGGGTCGTGTGACTCCTCGGCGGCGAGGGGCATCTGCTCAATTCCGAGGTAGACCCACAACGCAAACGGTAGCGCTGCAAAGACACCGGCTGCCCCTTTGGGCAGTAACGGCCCGTTATTCAGAGCCCAGTGGCGCCAATTCACGAGCGGCAAAGCACCGATATAGAAGACGGCGAGGATCGCCAGCGCGCAAAACGTAATAGCGACCGTGATCTGAAAAGAGAGCTCCACACCCCAGATGTTCAGCCCGACGAACAGCGCGTAACAGGCAAGCCACCAGAGCGGCGCACACCATGCGGGCGTGCCGAACACAGCTCCCAGGTAACCGCCGATACCGACGACGATCGTGGCGGGCGTGAGGATGTATTCCATGTTCTCGGCGAGACCGGTGATATAGCCGCCCCATGGTCCCATCGTGGTGCGCGCGAATGAATAGGCGCCGCCGCTGTGTGGCAGTGCGGGCGACATCTCCGCAAGACTGAAGCTGAGCCCGACGTAGAGCACGGTCATGATGACCAGCGCCAGCATCATGCCGCCGAAGCCGCCGGATACGAAGCCGAAGTTCCAGCCGAAGAAGTCGCCCGAGATGACCGCGCCCACACCCAGCGCCCAAAGCTGCAAGACGCGCGCGTGGCGTTTCAGTGTGCGTTGGGCAAACCAGGCGGTGTCGCGCTGCACATAGACGGGCGCCTGCATCGTGTTATCGCAGTTTCCAGTGGCGCAACAAATTCCCGGCGACATTGCGCAGGCTGGTCATCAGCATGATCGCCGCCAGCTTCGGGTCGTGGAAGTCGAGGTCGTAATATTCCACCTTGCCTTTGTAGGGAGCGAGAAGATCGCGCCACTTGAGATCGCCTCGCAGCAGGTGCAACACCGACTCGGCGGTTTCGAGGCGCAGGGAGACATGATGAAAGTCGGATCGCGTAGGCCCCGCGCTCACCACCGGATACCCGATTAGATCCAGGTAATGCAGCCAGCCCGTTTCGAGTCCCATATAGCTGGCGACATCACCGCTGCCGCTGAAGCGCGGATTTACCTCGATCAAGCGGACCTGACCGTCGCGCACGTCGCGCTTCACTTCGAACTCGCAAATGCCGCGGTAGTTCAGCTTGCGCAGGAACTGATCGCAAAGCGTCACGATCTCCTCATCCACCGTCGGTCGGACCACCGCGGGCATGCCGGTGAACGGCGGATAGGCGCGCACTTCGTGCGCCACCCCGTTACCCAAGAGCCGTGCGTTCGCGGCGTACACCGCGAGGTAGAGGAACTTCTGGCTGCCGAGACCCTGAATCACCTCCTGCGCAACCGCTTGGGGACGATACGGCTCGGCCAGTTCGTAGTAACCGAGCAGTTCCTCGGGCGTTTGCGCGATCATCACCTTGCTCTGGCTCAGCGGGTTGCCTGCTGGAAGATCGGCCCACTCGCGCGGGCTCAACGGCTTGATGAGACAAGGGAACCGCGCGCCGGACATAAAGGCCCGCAGGTCCTCACGCGACTTGACGTAAGCCAGGCGCGGACACGGGAAGCCGTGTTCCGCCGCCAGCGCATACTGAATCTCTTTCGTGGCGAGCGAGGCCTGCAACGCCGCCGCGGTGGGATCCACCAGATAACGATCTGCGAGCGCGGGAGCATGCGCGCCGAGCGCCGAGATGAAGATGTCTGCCGCAGGGATGAACACCGGCTTCGCGCCGAGATCCTGCGAGAGCTTGCGCATGAAGGCGACCCACTCATCCGGATGCGTATCGGGATTGGGGCATTCGTACGATTTGCCGTACACCGAGCGGAAGCCTTGATGCGTGAGGTCGTGATCGACGCCCACGGCGCGCACGCCCTTGCGCTCCAGGTCGCGCATCAGGTTCAAGCCGGTTTGAAAAACGCCGCCGACCACGACTGGTGGCCAATCCGGCTCCGCTCGGGTCGGGTTGCGGGGAGGGTCGGCGGGCGGCATCGATCCAGTGTAGTCGGCTGTGAGCGATGATAAAAGATGCGAGGAGATCTGCAATGCCCAAGACGCTTTTAGAACAGCTTCGTGAGATGACCGTCGTGGTCGCCGATACCGGCGATATCGAAGCGATCGAAAAATTCAGGCCGCGCGACGCGACGACGAATCCTTCGCTGATTACTGCGGCGGCTGAAATGCCGAAGTACGCCGAGATTGTAGACGGAACGCTGCTGGACGCGCGGAAAGAACTGGGCGATAACGCCGCCGCCGGAGAAAGTGGCCAACCTGGCTTTCGAACGGCTGGCAGTGGCGTTCGGCAAGCGCATTCTGAAGATTGTTCCGAAGCGCGTCTCCACCGAAGTGGATGCGCGCCTGTCCTACGACACCGAAGCGACCGTCGCCAAGGGGCCGCGCCATCATCGCGCAGTACGAAGCAGGCTGGCGTGTCGCAGAGAGCGCGTGCTGATCAAAATCGCCTCCACGTGGGAAGGCATCCGCGCGGGCGAAATCCTTGAAAAAGAAGGCATCCACTGCAACCTGACGCTGCTGTTTGGCCTGCATCAGGCGATTGCGTGCGCAGAAGCCGGCATCACGCTGATCTCGCCGTTTGTGGGCCGCATCCTCGACTGGTACAAGAAAGACACGGGCAAGGACTACGCGCCGGCGGAAGACCCGGGCGTGATGTCCGTGCAGAGCGTTTACAACTACTACAAGAAGTACGGCTACAAGACCGAAGTGATGGGCGCCAGCTTCCGCAACATCGGCGAGATCACGGAACTTGCCGGCTGCGACCTGTTGACCATTTCCCCGGCACTGCTGGGCGAGCTGGATTCCACCGAGGGCGAACTGCCGCGCAAGCTCGATCCGGCAAAGGCCAAGACCATGGACATCCCGAAGATCTCGATGGACAAAGCCACCTTCGACAAGATGCACGCCGCGGATCGCATGGCCACCGACAAGCTGAGTGAAGGCATCGCGGGCTTCAGCAAAGCGCTGGAGAACCTGGAAGCAATCCTGGCGAAGCGCATCACTGAACTCGACAAGGTAGCCGAACCCGTACCGGCCTAGTTTAGGGCCGCACCGCCCACGCCATTCCGTCTGGCTGCTTGCCGGCATCCAGACGGCCCTTGATCGCAAGAGTTTTAATGTCGATGATCACTACGTAGTTGTCTGGCGTGCACGCAACATACGCGAGCGCGCCATCCGGGTGCATCTGGATTCCTTCAGCGCCGCGCCCCGTGGTGAGTCGCTTCACTTCTTTGCGCGTAGCGGCGTCGATGACGACGACATCAGAACCGCTGAGTAATGAGACGAAGATTAGTCTGCCGTCCGGCGTGAACTTGAGCCGGTTGGCGCTCCGTACGTTGAACGTGAGCGTGTCCACTACTTTCTTTTCGGCGACGTTGACTACCGAGATCGTCCCGTCCTGCGCGTTCGCCGCCCAGAGTTCTTTCCCGTCGGGCGACACGTCAAAACCTTCAGCGCCGCGTCCCACCGCGACTACGGTTTCATCCCAATCGGTTTGCGAGCGGCCGCCCGGTCCGGAGCGCGTGTTCTTCTCGGCGAAGGTGAGCGAGGCAGAGCTGATGTTGGAAGTTACGACGTGCCCGGCGTCGTTCGAGACCCAAACCATGTGCGTTCGGTTCTGTCCAGTTCCCAGCACCCAGTCGATCTTCTGCGTTGCGGGGTCGTAGCTGCCGATAACTTTCGCGGCTTCCGCAGTAAACCAGACTTTGCCGTTCACGAACATCAAGCCATGTGGTCCACGCAGCGGACCGAGATCGATGACCGGCAGATTCTTTTGCGCGACCAAATCTACGACGGTGATGGTGTTGTAAGCACCGCCGCCGTAATTGGAGATAAAGGCAAGCTTGCCGTCCGACGAGGCAACCACTTCGTGCGGATCCGGCCCGGACGGCACCCGGGCGACAACTTCCAGCGTTTTGGGATCGACAATGGCCAGCATGTGATCGCCTTTGGAAAGGACGAGCAAAGAGTTGGCGGGCGTCGGAGCGGCTTGCAGGGAGGAGACGAGGGCGAGAGAGAACAGGAACAGCGGTGCGCGCATGAAGTTGAATTTACAGCGCGTCGCTCAAAAAGCAAACGAGCGCCGAACCCGAAGGTTGGCGCTCGTTTGTAAATCGGAGTTGGTGATGACTATCGCACGAAGCGGCGGCGTGCCTGGAAGACCACCAGCAGCAGCATGGTGCCCATCAGAATGATTGCCGAGGGCTCGGGAACCGCGCTGATCGTCACGTCAAACCCGGTGCTGTCGTAGTAGTAATTGCCGTCAGTGCCGAAACCGACTGCGAAGTCCAGCGTCTGTCCTGCGGCAAGCGTTTGCAGTCCCGAGAACGTCAGGGTGTTCGAGGGGCCAAACGGAGTCTGCGACGCACCGGCATAACCATAGCCGGTGATCTCACCGCTGAAAAAGCTTCCGGCATGAACATCGGTGCTGGTGCCCTGCGCGAAATCAAGACCCTGGAAAATCCCGCTCACGTTATAGGTTCCGGCATGGGGAGCAGTGAAGCGAACCACAGCCGGGTTGTTGTACGGTCCGGGGTGCAGGTTCAACAGCGTGGTGGGCTGATTTACCGTGAAGTAGGTGGAGTACGAGCCGGTCGCGCCATTATAATTCGCGACCGTGGGCAGCGCAGGAATTCCCATTGACGGCATACCCGCACCGTAATAAGAATTCACGCCGGGTACTACCGCACCGGAGATGAAGTTTGGCGTATACACGTTGAACTGTGAGAAAGAGCCGCCAACGACAGTGCCGTAAGTGAAGTTATTGCAAGGCTGGGTCGGGCAGAACGACGCAACCGCGTTGAACGAATCTGCGTGAGCCAGAACGCCGGCGGAGCAGTAAAGAACCAGTGGAGCAAGGAACCGAAATGTGCGCATAGTGATCAGGGCCAGTGTAGAGGCAGGCAATGGGCCATTTTCTAATACAAAGAGAAGCTAAGAATACACTGAAAAGAAACGGTTTCTTCTGACGCTCAATATTTGGTTGGATCAGTAGATCCCCTCTTTTGGGAATCTATCCCACACTATTTCTATTTGATGCGTTTAGCGCGCGTATGGAACTGAACTTACAGCGCCGCTCAAAAAGCAAACGAGCGCCGAACCCGAGGGTTGGCGCTCGTTCGTAAAGCGGGGTTGGTGATGACTATCGCACGAAGCGGCGGCGAGCCTGGAAGACCACCAGCAGCAGCATGGTGCCCATCAGAATGATTGCCGAAGGCTCGGGAACGGCACTGATGGTGACATTAAAACCGGTGCTGTCGTACTGGTAGCTGAGGTCCTGCCCGAAGCCAACCGCGAAATCCACGGTTTGACCTGCGGTAAGTGCCTGCTGGCTAGAGAAAGTTAAGGTCGGGGCCGGACCGTACGGCGCGTGAGAGGGATCTCCTGCGTAGCCGTAACCAACGATTCCGCCGCCGTAAAAGCCTCCCGCTGTAACGTCTGTGGTGGCTCCGCGGGCGAAGTCCAGACCCTGGAAGATACCGCTAATCGAGTACAAGCCCGCAGTCGGCGCAGTGAAGCGCACCACTGCCGGATTGCCGGATGAGCCCGGGTGCAACAGCAAAAGGTTCTTAACGATGTTGGCGGTGCCGAGGTTCAGGTACGCTCCGGAGCCGGTGTAGTTCGCGACAGTCGGCAATGACGGAGACGATGAAGAGTAGTACGAGTTGACGTTCGCTACCGTCCCTCCACCGATGTAATTGGCAGCGTAAGTGTCGAAAGGAACGAAGACTCCCCCGATGATGGTGCCGTAGCTGAAGCTGTTGCACGGCTGACTCGGGCAAAAGGACCCAACGGCGCTAAAAGAATCAGCGTGAGCCAATACCCCTGCCGAACAGCAAAGAACAAGTGGAGCAATGAAACGAAGTATACGCATGAGGTTCAGGCAATCATAAAAGGCAAGCAGGAGGCCGTTGAGTTTCTTATTAAGAATTAAAGATCAGATTGCAGTGGAAGCACTTAGCCGCACCGCGTTCAGGGCGAATTCCAATGGATCTCCGTACTTTGGGAATCTATCCCACTCTGTTTCATTTGTTCCGATTTGGCTTTTCAGCCGTTATCACACGCGCAATTCCCGCAAGATCGTTATCGTAATGTACAGTCTCAAAAAAAAGGTTAGCGACGCTGGCGAGGTGCTTTGCTTGACCATCACCGATTTCCATAACTAAGAGGCCGCCGCTCTTCAGAACGCGCGCTGCCTCCACGATGAGCGGGGTTGTAATCTGATACCCGTCCTCCCCGCCGAATAGAGCCAACGCGGGTTCCCAGTCGCGCACTTCCGGCTGCAGTGCGGGTTGGTCACGCCGGGCCACATAGGGTGGATTCGAAACCACGGCGTTAAGCGTGTGGTCGCCAATGGAGGTGAGCAGATCGCACTGAAAATAGTGAACGTTCGCGCGGAGTGAAACGGCGTTCTGGCGCGCGACAATCAGCGCATCGTGCGAGATGTCTGCCGCGAGAACGCGGGCGCCCGGGAGTTCGAGCGCAAGAGTCACGGCGATAGCGCCTGATCCGCAGCCGACGTCGAGAATCGTGGCGTCTGGCCCCACGCGCTGCAGGACGGCCTCGATGACGTGTTCTGTCTCTGGCCGTGGAATCAGAACGTCGCGGATCGACCCGAAACTCGCGGCCATAGAACTCCTGCCGCCCGGTGATGTACTGCGTCGGTTTGCCTTTTTGCCGCTCGATACAGGTAGCGGCCATAGTGCAGCCACTCGACCTGCCGCAGTTCCTGCTCCGGATGCGCGTAGAAGTACTCGCGGCGCTGTGCATGGCATGCCCGAGCAGCACTTCGGCGGTCAGCCGGGGCGCCGCGACGGCTGCCTCTTCGAGCAGCCGGGCGCCTTGCAGAAGGGCAGTCCGAATCGTCATCGGACCGCGCTTACTTTGCATCTTTTCGGATTGGTAGTGGGTGGTGAGCGCTTCGATGATCGGGTCGAGCTTTGCCTTCCATCACCAGGTCGAGCTGATGGAGGGTGAGCCCGATGCGGTGATCGGTCAGGCGGTTCTGCGGGAAGTTGTAGGTGCGGATCTTTTCGCTGCGATCGCCCGTGCCCACCATGCTTCGGCGTTCCGCGCCGATCGCGGCCTGCTGCTTTTCGAGTTCCAGTTCGTAGAGGCGCGAGCGCAAAACGCGCATGCTTTGGCGCGGTTCTTGATCTGCGATTTCTCGTCCTGGCAGGAGACGACGAGCCCCGTCGGAAGGTGCGTCATGCGCACCGCCGAGTACGTGGTGTTCACCGACTGCCCGCCGGGACCGGAGGAGCAGAACGTATCGATGCGGATGTCCTTGTCTTCGATCTTGACTTCGACTTCGTCGGCTTCGGGCAGCACCGCGACGGTGATCGCCGAGGTGTGCACGCGGCCCTGCTGTCTCGGTCGCCGGCACGCGCTGCACGCGGTGGACGCCGCTCTCGTACTTCAGCTTGCTGTAGACCTTATCGCCGCTGACCAGCGCGATAACTTCCTTCAGGCCGCCCACCGCAGACTCGCTGGCAGACGTGACTTCGACCTTCCAGTGCTGCGTTTCGGCGTAACGCGAGTACATGCGGAACACTTCGGCGGCGAAAAGTGTGGCCTCGTCGCCACCCGTGCCGGCGCGGATTTCGAGCACGACGTCTTTCTCGTCGAGCGGATCTTTGGGCAGCAGCAGAACTTTAGATCTCTTCTCGATCTGCTGCATTGCGGGTTCGAGCCGCGCCATCTCCTCGGCGGCCATCTCGCGCATGTCGGGGTCGGACTCGTTCGAGCATCGCCGCGCGCCTGCTCGAGCTGATCCGTGCCACGCGCTTCCATTCGCGGTATTTCGCCGACGACTTCGGAAGTCGCTGTGCGCCTTGGAGATCTTGCGATACTGCTCGCCATCGCTGATGACGGCGGGATCGGCCATCTGGCGCGTCAGTTCTTCGAAGTGCTTTTCGATCTGCTGTCGAGCTTTGTGCGAGCATTAGCATCCGATCAGGCGATGACCAGTTCGCCGCCCTGTTTGGCTTCGAGCGCCATGGCGCCCTCGAGGGCGCGTGATCGCGACTGCGGCCTGCTCGTCCGACGGCGGCTTCGTGGTGATGCGCTGCAGCCACAGTCCGGGCGCGGTGAGCAGGCGCAAGAAACGAGCCCCGCCGCTTGGCCGCGAAGCGGATCAGCTCATAGCTCAGGCCCGAGATGACGGGCAGCAGCACGATGCGGCAATGCAATCTTGGCGGCGAAGCCCTGGACCGGAACGATCATGTAGACCAGCATCGAAATCACCATGATGACGAACATGAAACTGGTGCCGCAGCGCGGATGCCAGGTGACGAACTTCTGCGCATTTTCCACGTTCACCGGCTTGCCGGATTCGAAATTGAAGACGACTTTGTGTTCCGCGCCGTGATATTCGAAGACCCGGCGGATGTCTTTCGCGCGCGAGAGCACGAACAGGAAAGCCAAGAAAATCGCGATGCGGATGACGCCATCCACCACATTGAAGCGATCTGGCCGTTCAGCGCCGGATACGAGTTGACCAGATCTCGGTGGCAGCTTCAGCGGAACGAGCTTGTACAGGAAGATGAAGAAGACGATGCGAAAAGATCACGTGCGACGGCCATCGTCCACGACGGAAACTTCGGCTTCGCTTCTCTTGCCGTGCTCATCGTCGAGCGCGGCGTTGGCCGAGAACTTAGCGCCTTCATGCCCAAGCGACATCGCCTGGCCGAGCGTGCCCACGCCGCGCAAGACCGGCTACTTGAAGAAGCTTGTACTTCTCGGACATGCGCGGGACCGGGCATCTCCTCGGTGACGATTTCGCCGTCGGCTTGCGCACCGCGACGCAATAGCTATGCGGCGCGCGCATCATGACGCCCTCCATCACGGCCTGACCGCCGACGAGGGTCTCCTCGCCGCTTTCGAGGATGGGAAGCATCTGGACGTGCGAGAAAAGACGGAAGAATGTACGGAGGGACACGGATAACCTCTTTGTCATTATAGCGGGAGGGCTGCTAAGTCTTAGATGTTCGTCAGGGGGAAGGGTTTCAGGTGGGGTGATGGATTAGGCACGGAGAACACGCTTGCCGCGTTCGAACTGCGTTGCGGTCACTCTGACTCGAAGAGTGATTTTGAGAGTCCAGATTGTCGAACGATGCTCGCGAGTGTGCCGCGATCGGAGCGAGTTATGGAGGGGTACGGGAACCGTGATTGTAGTTGACTCCGACCGCTTTTGCATTATGCGATGACTGCCTCGCTGACGGACGTCGATAAACCCGTTTTGTTCTAGTATTCGGCACACCTCCGAGCCCGATAAAACCCGGAACTTACCCAACCGGTACCTCGACTTGGGTGATTAAGACTTCGTATTGAGCCCTTCGGGCTATTTCGGACGGCGATGCCGTCTCGAAGAACAGTGTCAACGCTTCGATGAGGTTCGCCCGCGACTCTTCAATCGAGTCGAGGAACGGAAGTCTCGGAGGAATAACTCATACGGACTGTCCCTTCGCTGCGTAATCGGGCACGTACAAGACAAGGGATCGTTGCGGTTCGGGGTCGTACGCGAGTCGACATGACAGGTCGCGTTTTGGCAGCGAGCCCCAGGTCTGCGAGCCAGATCTCACCGGGTTGGAAGGTCGCAGATGTCGCAGGTTGCCGATGGCCTTTCTATCCAGCACCTCGCATGGCACAACGTCACCGTTCGAGCAAGGATGTGCACCGTCTCAAACGGATTCTGCTCGCACGTAAAAGCGCCGTCGCGGTGGCCGAACTCCGGCGGACGCGCCACAGATACCCGCACTCCCGGATTTGCAGTCGCGTGCCGCTTTGACGCTCGAATCGAGGGTCATTCTGGAAAGCCTCGGTCAGTCTTCCTTCCTCTCTCGTTTCGATATCAAACCGGGGCGGGACACCAAGGCGGCTTATTACGGGATGAATCGAGAGCGAGGACGCTCCGCTCTGGGCTGCGAGCGAGACGATGGCGGGCAATTCAGCCATATTCGAATCCATCGCGACAACTGCAAAATCGATCGCGGGTGGGCCGTGATTCATTGCGGACCGCCTCAAGTAGGCAGTTGAGCCACTGCTCGAATGATTCCAGCGCTCCCCCGCCGTAAAGAATCGGAAACCTCTTCCTGGTCGAGACTATGGAGCGAATTGCTGACCCGATCAATGCGTGAGCTTTCGGCCGTGCGCTCCTTCCAGTCGCGCCTCTGACAACTATGCGGACGCCACCACTGCACCTTCGTCAACGCAGTTGAGGACACTACGTGGGCCCGCGCTGGTTGTTATTGACGTTCGGCTCTTGAGCAAGAGCATCGTCGCCGCAACTCAGAAAACGAACTACCAGAGTTCTACGCCTGCGACGCCGAAAGCGCCTGATCCAGATCCCACAAAATGTCGTCGATATCCTCCAGCCCCACCGATAGCCGCACCAGATCTCGGGCTGATGCCGCCGGCCATTTGCTCTTCTTCCGCTAACTGCTGGTGAGTTGTCGATGCCGGGTGAATCACCAGGCTCTTGGCGTCACCGACGTTCGCGAGGTGCGAGAACAGCTTCAGGGAGTCGATAAACTTACGGCCCGCTTCGAGTCCACCCTGGATACCAAAGGTAAGGATCGCGCCGCACCCGTCCGGCATGTACTTCTGAGCGAGCGCGTGATAGCGATTGCTTGCGAGGCCCGGATAGTTGACCCACTTTACCGATGCGTGCCCTTCCAGGTGCTCCGCGACGCGCTGTGCATTGGCGCAATGCATCTTCATGCGCAGCGGCAGTGTCTCGATGCCCTGCAGGAACAGGAATGAATTGAACGGGCTGATGCACGGACCCATGTCGCGCAAGCCTTCGACCCGCGCTTTGATGATGTACGACATAGGCCCGAACGTCTCGTGAAACTTCATGCCGTGGTAGCCGGGGCTCGGCTCCGTCAGTTGTGGGAACGGACCTTTGTCCCAGGCGAACTTCCCGCCATCGACGATCACGCCGCCTATGGATGTTCCATGGCCACCTAAAAACTTCGTGGCCGAGTGCAGCACGATATCCGCGCCATGTTCAATCGGACGGCAGAGGAACGGGCTGGCGAAGGTGTTGTCGATGATCAGCGGCAGGTTGTGCTCGTGGGCGACAGCGGCAACCGCGGCGATGTCGAGCACGTTCATCTTGGGGTTGGCCAGCGTCTCAGCGAAAATCGCGCGTGTCTTCGGCGTGATGGCGCGGCCGAAATTCGCGGGATCTTCGGGATCGACGAAAACAGTGTTGATGCCCAGCCGCCGGAAGCTCACATCGAACTGCGTGAACGTGCCGCCGTAGAGCGTCTTCGCCGCGACCAGTTCATCGCCTGCCTGCAGAATGTTGGTGATCGCGATGAACTGCGCAGCCTGACCGCTTGAGAGCGCGAGCGCTCCAACACCGCCTTCAAGCGACGCGACACGCTCTTCGAACACCGCGGTAGTCGGGTTCATGATGCGCGTGTAGATGTTGCCGAAGCGTTGCAGCGCGAACAGGTGTGCGGCGTGCGTCGTGTCTTCAAAGACAAACGAAGTGCTCTGGTAGATGGGCACTGCGCGAGCGCCGGTTTCGCCGGGAGTCTGTCCGGCATGCAAGGCGCGTGTGGCGAATCCAAACTGACGTTCGTCGGGCATAGGAGCTTTGAGTATATTCAAACCCCGCGCAGTTGGTACCCTGCGGAAATGCGTCTGATTGCCGCTTTGGTTTTCCTGCTCCCTTTGCTTTCCGCTGCAAAACGCCCGCTGCGTCTCGACGATATGGATCTGCTGCAAGACGTGGGCGATCCGGAGCTCTCGCCCGATGGCCAGTGGGTGCTGTACACCGTCAGCACGCTGGACAAAGAAGCGGATAAGCGCGTCACGCATGTCTGGATGGTGAGTTGGGACGGCAAGCAGGACCTGCAGATCACCAACGGCACGGACGGGGAAAGCGCGCCACGTTGGAGTCCAGACGGCAAATACATCTCGTTTCTCTCGGCGCGCCCGGGCAAAGCCAAAGGCATCGCAGGTGTGGGTGCTCGACCGGCGCGGGGGCGAGGCGCGCCAGTTCACTGCGGTGGATGTGAAGCAGAAGATTTCGGAGTACGCATGGTCGCCCGATTCCAAGCGGCTCGCATTGATCATGCGCGAGTCGGATGATCCCGAAGCGGACCAGCCCAAGCCACCCGGCGCACCAGCGAAGCCACCCAAGCCGATCGTCATCGACCGCTACCACTTCAAGCAGGACATGGAGGGCTATCTTGCGGGCTCGAAGTACTCGCGCATCTATCTTTACGACGTGGCGTCGGCAAAGTACGAGCCCGCTCACCACCTTCAAGCGCTTCGATGAAGCCGACGCCGGTGTGGTCGCCCGACGGCACCACGCATCGCATTCACCAGCAATCAAGACGACGATCCCGATCGCAGTCGAGAACAGCGATGTTTGGGTTTGCGACACCAAGCCCGAACACGGCCCCGCGGCGGCTCACCGACTTCAAAGGCTTCGATGGCGGACGGCCGCGTGGAGCCCTGACAGCAAACTGATCGCTTACCTGCAAGGGACCGATCCGAAGTACTCGGCCTATAACGTGAATCGCGTGGCCGTGGTTCCGGCAGTCGGAGGACCGGCGCGTTTAGTCGGCGATAAGCAGGATCGCGGCGCGTCGCAACCGATGTTCACCAGCGATGGCCGAAGCATCATCGCACTCGTTGCGGATGATCAATCGGAATACCCGGCGGCACTTTCGCTCGCGAACGGTTCGATGGAACGCCTGGTGGGCGGCTCGCTCGTCGTGATGGCGCATACCCGCGCCGGCAGGTCACGCCGCTGTGCTTGCGGGCTTCGATGCGGGTAATCCGGAAGTATTCGCAATGGATGGCGGCAGCTTACGTAAGCTCACCGCTCATAACGACGCGTTGCTTTCGCAGTTGCAGCTCGGCGCCGTGAGCGACATTCAGTTCAAGAGCAAAGACGGCACCGAGGTACATGGCCTGGTCACGATGCCGCCCGATGCCGATAAGACGAAGAAGTATCCGACGCTGCTCCGCATTCACGGCGGGCCGAACGGGCAGGACGCGCACGCCTTCGCGTTCGAGCGGCAGTTGTTCGCGGCAAACGGCTATGTCGTGATCAACGTGAACTATCGCGGCAGTTCCGGCCGGGGCGCACAGTATCGGCCAAAGCATTTTCGCCGATTGGGGCAATCGCGAAGTGGCCGATTTGCTCGCGGCGGTGGATCATGTGGTTGCAAGCGGCGTCGCGGACCCCGATCGGCTTGGGCATCGGCGGCTGGAGTTACGGCGGCATCCTGACCGATTACACGATCGCGACCGACACGCGTTTCAAAGCAGCCATCAGCGGAGCGGGTAGCGCCAATCAGATCTCGATGTACGGCGCCGACCAATACACGCTGCAGTACGACACCGAACTTGGTCCTCCCTGGAAGAACCCCGAAGCGTGGGTCAAGATCTCCTATCCGTTCTTCAAGGCCGATCGGATCAAGACGCCGACGCTGTTCATGGGCGGCGATCAGGATTTCAATGTGCCGATCATCGGCAGCGAGCAGATGTATCAAGCGTTGCGATCGCTTGGGGTTCCCACAGAGCTCGTGATTTATCCCGCGCAGCACCATGGCATCGCACGCCCGAGCTACCAGCGCGACCGCCTGGAGCGCTACCTCGCCTGGTATGGCAAGTATCTGAAGTAGTTTGTCAGAGCGTATCGAGACTCAACGAGGTATCCGCGCCTGTCCACGCCGCGCGGAACTCCGCTTCGACGCTCTTTGCGTCTTCCTCTTTGCCCTGCCGCTTCAACGCTTCGGCTAAACCGAACAGGGAGCGCGGGCTCTTCGGATAGGTGATCAGGTTGCGCCGGAAGACGACCTCGGCTTGCGGCAGTTCGTTGCGCCGGAGCAGAAATCCGCCGAAGCTTTCACGCACCGGAATGAACCAGCCGGGAGGTTCATCGTAGGCGAGCAGATCCTCAGCCGCCTCTGCTTTGCGAAATGCATTCTTTGCCGCGAGAGGGTCATGCTGCGCCATCGCGATTGCCGCATCCAGATATGCATACGCAACGGCGAACACGGCATCGACACTGTTCAATCCGAACGTCACCTCGGGGGAGACCGCTTTCAACGTTCTGTGGATGGCGTCGCGCTCGTCCGTTGCTTCATCCACTTTCTCGGCCGAAGCAAAGGCCATGCCGCGTGCGAAGTGCAACACAGCTTCCGTCAGCGGCGCATCCACCGTGTCCGGTGAGATCTTCAGGATTTCATCCCAGCGATGAAACGCGGTCAGCACGAAGATCGGCGTTGTCAGGAAGCCGTCCATCTGCGGCATGTCTTTCAGCATTGGGCGCACCAGGGTATTCAGATCCACGGAGGCCTGCGATGCTTCGGCATAGCGTCCGGCTAACGTCGCCGCAACCGCCAGGAACTGCAGGTTGTGCGCTGCATACATGCCATGGGCGTGACGTTCGCGGTCGGCTGCGACCGCAGTTTGGTTGCTTTGAATTGCACCCGCGTAATCGCCCAGCCGAGCTTCGATGTGCGCCGGCATGTGCGCGAGATGCGCGGCTACCGGCGTGAACGACTTGAGAAATTTTGCGCTGGGCAGCGCGGCTTCCGGATGTGGCGAAGCCTCGACCGCGTGGATCATGTAATGATTCGCGCCAATGTGCTTCGGGTCGCGCTTCAGAATACCCTGCAGCACCGCGATGGCTTCTTCGGTGCCAGGCGCGGGCTGGCCGTCCTTACCCCAAAGCTGCCACGGCCGGATGTCGATGATGCTTTCGGCGTAGAGGGCTGCAATGTCGTTGTCTTTTGGAAAGCGTTGGTAGACGGTACGCATTGCGTTGCGATAAGCGTTGGCCAGGCGATCCTTCGTCGCATCCTCTTCGATTGAAAAACGCTTTGTCAGCGCTTCCGTGAGAGCCTGCTCCACTGCGGGACCGCCGCGCGCGAGGCTCGCCGCCTTTTGCGCAGCATCCACGGTTGCCTGTTTGCGGCTCGCTTCCGTTTCGGGCTGGTTGTAATTGGGACCTTGAGCCAGAGCCAGACCCCACCAGCACATCGCGCAGCGAGGATCTTCGACCGTGGCGCGGCGGAACTGGTCTTCAGCGGAGGGGAAATCAAACGCATACACGAAGAACAGGCCTTGATCGAAGAGAGTCTGCGCCAAATTGCTGCGCGTCGCGATCTTGTGATGAAGAGGCGTGTCGGCTGCGGCTGCCGTGATGCAGAACAGAACTGCCGCGACAATCGGGCGCATCGTTATCCGAGTAGATCGAGGGCAGCCTGGAGCTCGCTGCGAGTGTGAGCGTCGCCGAGCCGCGTTGTGGTCGCGATGCCTTTCTCGTAGAGGTCTCGCGCTTCATCGAGGCGTCCCAGCTTTTCGAGCGCCTGCCCGCCGTGAAAATACGCGGCAGGATAGTCGGCATTGGCGCCGAGCAGGCTCCGGTACTCGGCCACGGCTTCTTCCAGTTGGCCCAATCGCGCGTGTTCCATCGCCAATCCATAACGCAGGAAGCTATCGCCGGGTTTCTGTTCCAGCATGGAGCGCAGGGCGTCGAGGCGTTCGGACATATTCTCCCCAATCATAGCGAAGCAACTATTTGCGATAGGAGATGAAAAAAGTTTTGCGGGCTGGTAACAACCATGAAAAGCACGGCGTCTTGACTGGTACATCCCCGTTAGAATGCGGGCGCGCTCACCCCAAATGACCTACTAGCGCCCGCATCCCTTTATCTCCGTGTTCACATGTAGTTTTTGGCGGCGTCTTATCCCACGCGCGTCTCAACGCACTGCGCCGCGTGGCGCTACAATCGTCCCGATGATGCGGATTGGTCTGGTGCTCTTCGCGGCTGTATTGCAGGCCCAGACGCAGATCTCTGTACCCTTCACCTGCACGGCGCAAGATATCGAATCCGCCGGCCTGAGCTGCACGGAAACCGAGCCGTGCCCGATTTTTCTCGAACTGTCCCAGGTGTACGGCCGTGGCAATCGCGTGATCGCTACCGGAAACCTGCATACCGCAACCGCCACGCTGTATTCCGTTTTGCTGTTCAGCGATGACGGCGGGCTGACGTGGTCGGAGCCGTTCAAACGGTTGCCCGGTGTCACACTGGATCGCGCGCAAATGGTGGACGACAAGACCGGCTGGGTATCGGGCCAGACCATGGTGCCGGTTCCCACGGACCCCTTTTTTCTGCTCACGATCGACGGTGGGAAGTCGTGGCGGCAGCAATTGATTCTGGAAGAAGACTCGCCCGGCAAGCTGCTGCAATTCGTGTTTCTCGATCCGCGGCGCGGCTATGCTCTGCTCGACCGCGCCAGCGAGCGCAACCGGTACGAGTTGTACGAATCATTAACCGGCGGCGGGAGTTGGTCGATCCAATCGAAGACCTCCCAACCGCCTCCGCTGCCGGCGAGCAACACGGACCCTGAAGATTGGCGTGTCCAGGCTGCAGCCAAGATGTATTCGATCGAAAGGCGGCAAGGCGAAAGTTGGTCGCACGTCGCGACAGTTCCGATCGCTGCTGGGCAGTGTAAGCCCGAGCCCGTCGCAGAACCGGCGCCACCGCCGACGCAGACCGAAGCCGCGCCCAAACCGGAGAAAGACTACGTGGAGGAGTTGCACCTCGGCGGACCGCCCGCACCGCCAAAGCCGAAGAAGAAGCGGAAAACGTGAACGCGAATCGAGACCGAGCTGTTCCGCAATCTCTTCGCATCCATCGCTGAAGAAATGGGCGTGGTGCTGCGCAAGACGGCCTTCTCGCCCAACATCAAGGAGCGCCGGGATTATTCCTGCGCTGTATACGACGCCCGGGGCGACACGGTCGCCATGGGCGATCACATGCCGGTTCATTTGGGCGCGATGCCGCTGTCCGTGCGCAGCGTGATCGATCGCTTCGAGCTGCAGCCCGGCGATGTGGCGATCGTGAACGATCCTTTCGCCGGTGGGACGCACCTGCCCGACATCACCGCGGTCTCGGCCGTGTTCTGGAAAAAGCAGCGCGCGTTCTATGTGGCCAGCCGCGCACACCACGCCGACGTTGGCGGCATGAGTCCGGGGTCGATGCCTCTCGCAACCGAGATCTACCAGGAGGGGTTGCGCATTCCGCCGATACTGCTGCAGCGCCGCGGAGTGATCGACCGGGCATTGCTGGATCTGATTCTCGCGAACGTGCGCACGCCCGGCGAACGCGAAGGCGACCTGATGGCGCAGATGATGGCTGCGCGCCGCGGCGAAGAACGGCTGCGCGAAGTTTGCACCCGCTATGGCCTCCCTCGCGTGCACAAACAGATGCGCGCGCTTGCCGATTATTCCGAGCGCGTGATGCGCGCCGTGATTACCGAAATCCCCGATGGCGCATACCGCTTTACCGACGTTCTCGATAACGACGGCATCACTACCGCGCCGGTCACGATCTGCGCGACGGTGACCATTGGCGGCAGTGAGGCCGTTGTTGATTTCACCGGATCGAGCCCGCAGGTCGCCGGTTCGGTGAACGCGAACTACGCGGTGTGTATGTCGGCGGTGATGTATTGTTTCCGGTGCCTGGTCGCGGAGATGTTCCTTACAATGCCGGTCTGCTGCGGCCCATTCGCGTCGTCGCGCCCGAGCGCAGCGTGGTCAATGCCGGACCACCTGCTGCGATGGCCGCCGGCAATGTCGAAACGTCGCAGCGCATTACGGATGTGGTGCTTGGCGCACTTGCCC
Organism: Bryobacterales bacterium; assembly: GCA_963792655.1. Lineage (GTDB taxonomy): Bacteria > Acidobacteriota > Terriglobia > Bryobacterales > Bryobacteraceae > DOZZ01. The sequence goes on along the minus strand of CAWBWU010000001.1, from coordinate 218,557 downwards.
AGGCGCTGCCGGCCCGCATACCCGCGGCTAGTTCCGGCACCATGAACAACGTCACCATCGGCGGCTTCGATCCGGTGCGCAACAAGCCGTTCGCCTATTACGAGACGATTGCCGGCGGCATGGGAGCGTCTTCAACAGCGGATGGCCGCAGCGCCACGCACACACACATGACCAACAGTTGGAATACTCCGGTCGAGGCATTCGAGCACGAATACCCGTTGCGCATTCGTTCTTACCGCGTACGTGCAGGCTCTGGCGGCGCAGGAGAGCACCACGGCGGTGACGGCATCCAACGCGAGGTGGAATTTCTCACCGACGCTGACGTGACGGTTCTGGCCGATCGCCGCTTGCACTCGCCTTATGGTCTGAACGGTGGAGAGCCGGGCCAGTTAGGAAAGACAACGTTGATCCACGAAGGCGTGGAGTCAACTGTCCCAGGCAAATCGCGGCTGATGGTGAAGGCGGGAGATGTGCTGAAAATCGAATCACCGGGCGGTGGCGGCTGGGGAAAGATTGCCGTGTAGCAGAATAGTTCGATGCTGCTTCGGTCCGCACTCGTCTGTATTGCTTTCTCCTGCTATGCCCACGCCGCGGTAACGCGTGTTGAAGTGGCCGAGCGCAGCACCGTGGCCGAATTTCCCACGTATGAACGGATCGCCGGCCGCATCTATTTCGCGATCGACCCGCGCGTTCCGAATAACCGTTTGATCCACGACGCGGATCTGGCGCCGCGCAATGAGCAGGGCAAGGTGGAGTACTCTTCCGACTTCTACATTCTGAAGCCGCGTGACGCCGCGAAGAGTAACGGCACCTTGTTGTTCGAAGTAAGCAATCGCGGTGGCAAAGGCATGGTTATGCACTTTGATCTCGCCGTTGCAAGCCGCACGCCCGGCACCCTGAAAGGCGATCTGGGCGACGGCTATCTCCTGGAGCAGGGCTACACCCTGGCCTGGGTTGGCTGGCAGGTAGATACGCCGAAGGACCCGGGCATTCTGCATCTGTTTGCTCCGGTTGCGAAGAATGCCGATGGTTCTGCCATCACCGGTAAGGTGCGGTCCGATTTCGTCGTCGACGCTCCGTCGTCTTATATGTCGCTGGCCGACATGGGCCACCAACCTTACGCCGCCGCAGACGTTCACGAGTCAGCCGCAGTACTCACCGTTCGCGATCACATTGAAGACACGCGCCGCGTGATCCCGCGTGCGCAGTGGAATTTCGCTCACGACGAGAATGGCAAGCCCGTCGCAGACACCGGCATGGTCTGGCTATCGACCGGGTTTGTGCCCGGCAAAATTTATGAAGTCATCTACACCGCGCAGAATCCGCCAGTCATTGGACTCGGGCCCGCCGCGGTTCGCGATTTCGTTTCGTTCCTGAAGTACGGCGGGGTCAACACACCGCTCGGTGACCAACACCTGCAGCGGTCGTTGGGCTATGGCATCTCGCAAAGCGCGCGCTTCCTGCGCGATTTTCTGTATGAAGGCTTCAACGCCGATGAGCAAGGCCGCCCCGTTTTCGATGGGGTGTGGGCGCACGTGGGAGGCGCGGGCCGCGGCAATTTCAACTATCGCTTTGCGCAGGCATCCCGCGATGCGCGGCCATTCTTGAACTTTTTTTACCCAGTGGACATCTTTCCGTTTACCGATTCGCCTGAAAAAGATCCGGTCAGCGGCACTCGTGCAGGGCTTCTGGATCGTGCGAAACAGGAACACGCCGTGCCCAAGATTTTCTACTCGAACGGGTCATACGAGTATTGGGGCCGCGCCGCTGCGTTGATCCACACTGCACCCGATGCTCATTCCGACTTCACGCCTGCGCCGAACACGCGCATTTTCTTCATCGCCGGCGCACAACACACACCCGGACGGATTCCGCCGGCTCGCACCAACACGGCGGACCTTTCGAATCCGCAAGACTACCGGTTTGCACTGCGCGCGTTGCTCGCCGATATGCAGGCATGGCTGAAAGACGGTGTGGCGCCGCCGGCTTCGCAATACCCTCAACTCGCCAGACACGAACTGGCGCCAGTCGATCAGGTGCACTTCCCGGCGATTGAGCACGTTCATGTTCCGTTGACCTCGCACAAGGCGTATCACGTGAATTACGGCAGCGAGTTCGAATCGAAGGGCATCCTGCACGAGCCACCGGACGTAGGGCCCGCTTTCCCGCTGCTGGTGCCGCAAGTAGATGCCGATGGAATTGACCTGGGCGGCATTCGTCTCCCGGAGGTGGCGGTGCCGCTCGGCACGTATACCGGTTGGAACTTCCGCACGCCGCAAATGGGCGCGGCCGAAGAAATGGTCGCGTTCACCGGTTCCTATTTTCCGTTCGCACATACCAAAGCTGAACGCGTGGCGAAGGGAGACCCGCGCCTTTCCATTGAGGAGCGTTACTCTTCGGAGCAGGACTACCTCAGCAAAATTCGTTCTGCTGCGACCAAGCTGGTGAGCAACCGCCTGATGCTCGAACGCGATATCCCGCGCGTGGAAGCGCGAGCCATTCAGGAATGGCGCATGCAGTAGCGGCGGCCTATACCGTCACCATGCGTTGCGCGTCCCACTTGCAGATGCGCTTCTCGAAATAACTTACGTTCGACAGCAATGCGGGTCCGGCCGCGCGAAATCCAAACACGGCGTCTTCCACGGGCCGCTTTCTGGTTCGCACCGAATCATAGAAAACCCGGTGATGCTCCAGTTGCGAATCGTACCCGGAAGGCGGCGCATAGTTCTGTTCCGATTGCGCGCGCATTGACTCCGCACTCGCCTCGCGGACGGGGTACTTCGCGCGATACGTCTTCAAGAACCGCTCCTGCGTCTTACGCGTGAACGTGTCAATGGTGTAGCCCGGTTCGGGTTCGGCCGGCTTGCGCGAGACGGTCATTGCCGACATGCTGGTGTCCATCACGCCATCGCTTCCGATAAAGCGGAAGCCGAACAATTCCTTCCCGCCGCCCGATTTGAAGTTGACTCGCAGCGATAACGTGAACTCCGGATGCGAACGTTGCGCCGGGTAGTCGAGCATCGCGAGCATCACGTCCGGCACATCGCGCCCGTCTTTCCAGTACCGCAAACCGCCGGTGGCCACGATGCGCTCAGGGCCGATGGAGCCCGTCACCGTATGCAAGCCAGACAGAAGATGAACGAACAGATCACCCGCGACACCGGTGCCGTAGTCCTGATAATTGCGCCAGCGGAACAACCGCACTGGCTCAAATGGCCGCTTCGGTGCGTTGCCCAGAAAGCGATCCCAATCGATATTCGCAGGTGAGGCGTCCGGCGGAATCGAGTACTCCCACGCGCCTATCGCGGAATTGCGATCGAGCCACGCCTCCACCATGTTCAACGTGCCGATCGCACCCGACTGGAAGATCTCGCGGGCTTTCTGATAAACCAGCGAAGTGACGTATTGGCTGCCCACCTGAAAGATGCGGCCCGTGCGCTCCTGTGCGGCGATGACCCCGGCGCCTTCGCTGATCGCGTGCACCATGGGCTTTTCGCAATAGACGTCTTTGCCGGCATTCATGGCCGCGATCGAAATCGTTGAATGCCAGTGATCGGGTGTGGCGATGATGACCGCGTCAATGTCCTTGCGGTTCAGGATTTCGCGGTAATCGCGGGTGGTGAAGATCTGATTACCGTAGATTTCTTTGACGTGTTCCAGACGGCCGTCATATATGTCGCATGCGGCCACCAGTTCTACACCCGGCAGCGAAGTGGCCAGCCTGGTATCCCCAGCGCCCATCCCGCCATGGCCAATCACGGCAATCCGTATCCGATCGTTCGGAGAAACACGCTGCGGCGCAGCTTGAGCAAGCCCGGCTGTCGCAGTCTGCAGAAGAGATCTTCGCGTCATCGCAGAATTACTATAAACCTTTCGTTGCATTTCTCATAACGAAAGGAAAAGCTGTTATCCTTTCGTTAGCTGTTTTCTAACGAAAGGTTCGATGTCTTCTACAAGCACGGCCAATCCGAGGCTCGGCCGCTATGTGGTCAAGACATTCGGAGGCGAACAGGTCCGGGCATTCGTTCCTCCTCCGCTGCCGCCGTCTCCGCCAGTAAAGCTGGACCAATTACAGCAATTGTTGGAACAGGCGAACCAGGCGATGGGACGCCTGGATGGTTTGGCGTCGGTTCTTCCCGACCTGTCGCTGTTCCTCTATACCTACGTCCGCAAGGAAGCGGTGCTTTCGTCGCAAATCGAGGGCACGCAGTCGTCGCTCTCAGACTTGCTGCTCTTTGAGAATGACGAAGCGCCAGGAGTTCCCGTGGCGGATGTGCAAGAGGTTTCGAACTACGTGCAGGCAATGAATCACGGCCTTGCACGATTGCGCGACGGGTTTCCCCTTTCACTCCGGCTGATTCGTGAAATACACGAAATCTTATTGTCCGGTGTACGCGGCTCACAGAAGCAACCCGGTGAATTCCGGCGAAGCCAGAATTGGATCGGCGGTAGCCGCCCTGGTAACGCCTCTTTCGTTCCGCCGCCTCCCGAACTTCTGATGGAGTGCTTGCACAGTTTCGAGAACTTCCTCCACGAAGACCGGCCAGACCTGCCGTTGCTTATCAAAGCTGGTCTGTTGCACGTTCAGTTTGAGACGATCCATCCATTTCTCGACGGCAACGGCCGCCTCGGCCGCTTATTGATTACTTTCCTCCTTTGCGAGAGACGTGTGCTCCGCGAACCCATTCTCTATTTGAGCTTGTATCTCAAGACCCACCGCTCCGTCTATTACGACTTACTGGATCGTGTGCGCCAAAAGGGGGACTGGGAGTCCTGGCTCGAATTCTTCCTCACGGGTGTGAGCGAGACAGCGGAGCAAGCAGCCACCGCAGCGCGCAAGATCATCTCGATGTTTGCCGAACACAAACGCAGTATCGAAAGATTAGGGCGCGCCTCGAGTTCTGTGATGCGCGTCTACGAGCACGTGCAGCGTCATCCCATTATGTCGATTCCCGCTACTGCCAATCAGATCGGCGTCTCCGCCCCGACGGTCGCAAAAGCCTTTGAGCATTTACGCGCACTTGGCATTACGCGGGAAACAACCGGGCGCGAACGTCACCGGCTCTATGTCTACGAGCCTTACCTTGCAATTCTGAATGAGGGAACGGAACCATTGTGAGGGACGCTAGAAGTGAATCTTTCCGGCAAATTCGAAGTCGCGGGGGTTCCCCGCGGTAGTCACGGTTCCGAACGCGGCGCTCCCGAACGAGCCGTTGGGGTCGTTCAATGGAGGCGTGTTGCTCACGTTGAAGGCTTCGGCGCGAAACTCGAAGGCCACGCGTTCGCTTAAGCGAAAGGTTTTGCCGAGCATGAGGTCTGCATTCTGCAGTCCGGGTCCGCGGATCGGATTGCGCGAACTGTTGCCGATAGTGAATTGCGGCGCCACAGTAAACGCCCCGGTATTGAACCACTCCGCAGCGCTGCGGTGGGCAAAAGCATTCGGATCGCTCACACGGTTCGGCCTCTGCAACGCATAACCGAAGGCCGAGTTGAAATTTGTTGCTTGCGACACCGGCACCGCGTCGCCCGACTGCACACGGACCAGGCCCGCGATCTCCCATCCCGCGATTCGCTTCCAGCGTGGGATCTGATAAACCCATCCGGCGGAGAACACGCGCGGAATGTCTCCGCTCGAAACATCGCGCTCGAGTTTGCGGTTGAAAGCATCAGCCGCGCCGATGCTGGTGAGTGTTGGTCCGGTAAAGATCGTTTGCGAGAAGTAAGTCGAGGCGTCGTCAATCAGCTTGGAAAACGTATACGCGAAAGTGAAGGTGAGCCCGCGCGAGAGCCGCTGTTCCAGCTTCACCTGCAGAGCCTCGTATTCGGAATCGCCGACGTTGTCACGATACAGCTCGACATTCGTGAAGCGCGGGTAAGCCCGCAGCAACTGTTGGTATGCGATGAACGGCCGTTCGAGTGACGATGATGCCGGAAGCTGGCCATAGTACGGATTCGGAACCTTTGCCAGCAGTGCCTGACCAAGTGCGAGATCGGCGGCCGGCAGTTGATTCAGGTTTGCTTCGGGCAGCCCCAGATGTGTGTTCTTCGAGCCGAGATAACCGATTTCGAAATTGAAGTTGCCCCCGAATGTCTTCTGCACGGTCAAGTTCCACTGCTGCGAATACCCGGAACCTACATCGCGCTGTACGCCGAAGACTCCCTGCCCTAAGCCCGAGTTCGGACCGGGCGCAGTCACCTGCACTGCAGGTCCATTCGCCAGAAGAAAAGCCGCGTTGACGTTATCTTGCGACTGCTGGCCGCTGGTCTGCACAAATGGAAATTGCGGCGTTGTGAACGGAGTCGTAATTCCCGTCTGTTCGAAATAAACGATGCCGTAGCCGGAACGGATCACCATGGAATCGCCGAGCCGGTAAGCCACACCCACGCGCGGGCCGAAGTTGCAGCATTCCAGTTCACGGGCAGTATGCGGGAAGTCGAGTACCTGGGTATGCAGGTTGAAGACTGCGGTCTGATTGTGAACCTCTGTCGAAGGAAAGTTCAGCGTGTACCGCGTGCCAATGTTGAGCATCAGCCGCTCGGAAACCTTCCACTCGTCGGACACGAAGAATTCTGCAATGTGTGCGCGCTCCTGAATAGCACTGCGCTGGATGTCGATATTAAAAGCGCTCACCTGCCCGAGTAACAGCGACGCCAACGCATTGCCTCCCGCGCCGGTGGATGAGTCAGTGCCGGTGGTTGTGAACGCATAGGATCCGGTTGGGTTCGGCGGGTTCACAATGTCGATGGCTTCGCGCCGGATATCTGTGCCGGCCTTGATCGTGTGCCGCCCGCGAATCCACGACAAGGTGTCAAGGTACTCGGTCACCGAGCTGGTGAAGTTCGAATTGGCAGCGCTGGTGGGACCGATCTGTTGCAGCCCCGTCACGGTGAAGATGGGCAGCGTCGATGCGAAAGAATTCGCCGGCACACCTGGAATGCGAATGCTTCCGTTCTGCAGTGAATCCTGGCGGACGTCTCGGCGGCTGTAGCCGAATCGCGCCTGATTGAGGAGAGTGGGCGAGAGAGTCCAGTCGTACTCGGAAGCCACTGCATCGCCGCGCGTGATTGCATGGCCGATCACGCCAGTCGCCAGAGTGCCGCTGCCATCCGGTAGCGGAGTGACGGGGTTGTCATCATCTCGCAGCAGTTCATACCTGCCGAAAATGCGGTGCCGGGCGTTGAAGAGATGATCCACGCGGCCTTCGGCTTGGTCCTGCGCATCCGGTTCCACTGCAGTTCGCACGTAGTTGTTGGCGCTGCCCGGACGGTTCGGCAGGGGGTAACGCTGCAAAACCTGAAGCGCCGCTGCATCGAATCTGTTCATCGGAATCGTGTTGTTTGCGAATGCCGTGCGCGGGCTTGTTGCCGGGTCGTAAATGGTGGTCGCGAACACGCCTTGTCGCTGAGCTGAGGTCGGAACAGTGCTGAAGCGTGTGATCCCGGTGCGCTGCCGTGTTCCCTGCCACGCGACGAAGAAGAACGTCTTGTTTCTCTTGAGCGGTCCTCCGAGCGTGAGTCCATACTGATTGCGGCGAAACTCGGGCTTGGGCCCGGCGGGCGAGAAGTAGTTGCGCGCGTTCAGATCTTCATTACGAATGAACTCAAACAGCGTGCCATGCAAGTCATTCGAACCGGATTTGCCGATCAGCATTACGGTCCCGCCGTTCGATCGCCCATACTCCGGCGAGTACGCATTGATATTGATTTTGATCTCCTCAACAGCATCGACGATCGGGTAATAAGCAACCTGACCCGGTTCGGGCTGCAACACAGAGATCCCGTCGTAAATGTACTCGTTGGTTCGCGGACGGCTGCCGTTGATGCGCGGCAACAGCGAACCTCCACCGGGCAACGCTACCCCAGGCGAGAGCGCGACGAGAGGAATGAAATTGCGCCCATCAAGCGGGAGCGTTTCGACTTTGGCGCGATCGACGTTGTAGCTGACAGCGCCGCCGTTCGTCTGTAGCTGCGGCGTCTGTCCGGTAACATTCACCGACTGCGCGGCCGGCCCGATCTGCAATTCGATGTTGAGCTGAACCTGGTCGGCGAGCCGCAGAATGATGCCCGCCTGACGATGCGTTCGGAAGCCTGCTTGTTCAACGCGGAGCGCGTACTCGCCCGCGGGGAGTCCCAGCAGGTGATAGGCCCCGCGCTGGTCACTCGCGGTGTGAAATTGGGAGCCGGTCGCAATCTCCTGAATTGTGACCTTTGCGCCTGCGAGCGGCAATGAAGCCGGGTCCGTTATCGTGCCTGACAGTTCCGACCGGCCCGCCTGCCCAAAGCACGGCAGCGCAGCCGTAACAACAGAGTGAAGAGGATTACACCACTCGTCCGAACCATTGTCTTGTAAGAATAACAGTGTCTGGTTTACAGGACATCGCTACAATGGCCGTAGCTTCTATGCTGCGCAAAGATAACATCGGTGACGTTCGCACATCGCTTGCGCAACTGCGCGTGAAGCGCGGAATACCGGTGCTGCAACTGGCAAAGCAGATCGGCGTGAGCCGCCAGACGGTCTATGCAATGGAGGCCGGAACGTACGTCCCGAACACTGCTGTGGCGCTGCGGCTCGCGCGAGCTTTGGAGACGACGGTCGAGGAGCTATTCTCCCTGACGGCAGAAGACAGTGCACGCTGCCACCCCGCTGCAGACCGGTACCTTGCTGCCCGGTGCAGAGGTTCCTCTTCCCGGCCAGGCTGTTCAGCTTTGCCGCGTGGGCAAGCGCCTGGTCACTACATCGCCGTCGCCGGTGCCTTGGTATTTCCCGGATACAGACGGAATCGTGAGTGAACCGGCCCACAAGCGCAAAACCAGGGTTCAGGTATTCCATGACGGCGAGGATTTCGCAAATCGGATTCTGGTTGCTGGTTGCGACCCTGGGATCTCGGTGCTTGCCCGCCACGCGCAGAGTGCGGGAGTTCAGCTTGTGCTTGCGCATCGCAACAGTGCTCAGGCTTTGTCGCTACTGGAGGAAGGGTGTGTGCACGTAGCGGGCACCCATTTGAAAGATGAGCACAGCGGTGAATCCAACTTGCCGCAGATCGAGCGCCTGTTTCCGAAGCAGACGGTCGCCGTCATCTCCTTCGCGACCTGGGAACAAGGGATGATCACGGCGCGCGGCAATCCCAAGAACATTCGTGGCGTAGAGGACCTCACGCGCAAGAACGTCTCGCTCGTGAATCGGGAAAAAGGATCAGGCAGCCGAGCGCTGCTGGATGCGCGCATGAAACGCGCAGGCATTTCACATGGCAGCGTGGAAGGTTACGACCAGATTGCTTCCGGGCACCTCGCCGCCGCCTGGCAGGTGTCGACAGGCGCGGCGGACTGCTGCGTAGCCACCGGCGGTGTAGCGCGCATGCTTGGGCTTGCACTTCGTTCCACTGGTCACGGAACGCTATGACCTGGTGATTCAAAAACAGCATCTCGCACTGTCAGCAATGCAAGCCCTGCTCGATGCAATGAGCCGGATCGGTCTGCGGCGCGAACTCGAAGTGCTGGGCGGCTACGACACCGGCGTAACCGGACAACGGCTTGATTTAACGCAGAGCCGCGACAAGCAACGGAGCGAGCACGACTGCTCCAACCGCACGCAACAGTAACCGAAATCAAATGTAGGAGATTGGAGCGGGAGACCGGGTTCGAACCGGCGACATCAACCTTGGCAAGGTTGCACTCTACCAGCTGAGTTACTCCCGCCCGCGAAGACTTCATTGTCGCTGCATTTCGGAGCCATGTCAATCAACCGGGCGCGTATTTGGCGCGTACGTGCAATCTGCTGAAAACAGGTGATTTATAAATCTCCTCGTCGCCAAAGTAGCTATGTTATTCTTGCTTTGCTGCAGTGCCGGACGGCGGACGTGCCCAGTTTTTCCGCCGGCCAACATCAGTGGCGATTCCATCCCGGAATTTAGTCGAAGACGATCGTGGCGCGATGACCTTGCTCCATGGTCTGCGGGAGATTTTTTGTGTTTTTTAACCGAAAAGAAGCTGCCTTATGAATGCGTGGGAACTGATCAAAGACCGTCTGGCAACCACGCTCAGCCCCGAAAGTTACCAGAACTGGATCGGCCGCACACAGTTTTCCCGCATTGAAGGTGACACCGTTTTCGTCTCGGTTCCGGACGAAGCGACCCGCTCGTGGATCGAGTCTGAATATTCGCCATTGATTCAAGTCGTTTCTGCCTGCCCTCGGCTCCGCATGGCCTTACGCGCGGATCATTTATGAGCCGGCGATGCGTTCCGACCAGATCGAAAGCAATGGATACGGGTCCAGCCAGCCTGAAGCGCCGCCGAGCCAGCTCAACCCGCGTTTCACTTTCGAATCGTTTGTCGTGGGTACCTGTAATCAGTTTGCGCATGCTGCCGCCAAAGCCGTTGCGAGTAACCCATCCCGCACTTACAACCCGCTGTTTATCTATGGCGGGACCGGCATGGGCAAGACTCACCTGATGCATGCCATCGGACGCGAACTTTCGGCAATCGGGAAGCTCCGGGTGGTCTACACGTCGAGCGAGCGGTTCACGAACGAGGTGGTCACCGGGATTCGGTTTGACCGCATGGCCCATGTGCGCCAGCGCTATCGTTCGGCCGATGTCTTGCTGATCGACGACATTCAGCTGCTCGGAACGAAAGATCGCACTCAGGAAGAGTTCTTTCACACGTTCAACGATTTGCACGAGCATCAGAAGCAGATCGTCATCTCGAGTGATGCGTCGCCGCGGGAGATTCCTGGCCTGGTCGAGCGTTTAAGTTCACGCTTTGAGTGGGGGCTGCTTGCGGACATTCAGGCGCCCGATCTCGAAACCAAGATGGCGATTCTCGAAAAGAAAGCCGAGGCCGAGGGTGTCCAGCTTCCGGTTGAAGTGTTGACATTGATCGCGTCCCGCACGAAATCCAATGTCCGCGAGCTGGAGGGTTCGTTTAACAAGCTGGTGGCTTACTCATCGTTGAGCGGCGTCCCGATCACCATGGCTGTCGCCCAGCATTGCCTGAAACACCTTTTCCAGGCCCAGGACCGCCGGATCACCATCGATGCCATCCTGCGCGCCGTTGCTGAGAAATTCGACATGAAGATCTCGCAGTTGAAGGAGAAGAGCAACACCAAGGCGGTGGTTTATCCGCGTCAGATCGCGATGTACCTGATCAAGGATCTGACCCATGCGTCGCTACCGGAGATCGGCCGCGTCTTCGGCGGGAAGCATCATACGACGGTGCTTCACTCGATCTCCGTAATCACCGCTCGCCGGCAGAATGATCCGGATTGCAACCGGATCATCCACAGCCTAGTCGACTCATTCCAGTGACTCTAACCGGCTTTTCCACAAAGGGGTCGCAAGCGGCTTGCGGGAATCTGTCTAAATCGGGTTGCAGTGGCAGTTTTCCAGCGCTCACGCGAGTATTTTCCACAGTGTGACAAGCGCCGAAGTAATTGGTTTTGCTATAATTTAGAAAGACTTCAACATTTTGACAGGACCCACTAATACGGTACTAATTTAGGACTGTATAGAACGGGGTTAGCAGAGAGGGATCGGCAGCATGGAATTTACTATCGGCAAATCGGACCTGGTCCGCGAGTTGAGTCTCACGCAAGGTGTGGTCGAAAAGAAGACTACGATCCCGATCCTCTCGAACATCCTGATCGAAGCGGCGGAAGACGCGATCACGATTACCGCAACCGATCTCGAGCTGGGCATCCGGTGCCGCGTTCCCGCCAAAGTAAAAAAACCGGGCGCGGGCACGGTTCCCGCGCGCAAGTTACTCGATTACGTTCGTCTGCTGCCTGAAGCTGACGTTGCGTTCAAGTTCCAGGACAACCATTGGGCCAGCATCACTTGCGGCCGCTCTAAGACGCGCATCGCAGGAATGAGCCGCGAGAGCTTCCCTGAGCTGCCGCCGATGCCCGCCTCCATCGCGCAGCTCTCGGTCAAAGAATTGGCCGGCATGATCTCGCGCACGATGTTTGCGATTTCGATGGAGGAGTCGCGATTTACCTTGAACGGAGCTCTGCTGCTGCTCCGCAACGAGATGATTACGATGGTCGCGACCGATGGCCATCGTCTTGCGTTTGTCGAGAGCGCGAACGGCGGTACGGCCGGCGTGAACTTCCGTGCGTTGATCCCCCGCAAAGCCATGGGCGAAATTCTCAAGCTGGCGGGCGAAGGCGCACTCGATTCTAAAGTTGTTCTGGCGGGCGACGACAATCACCTGTTCTTCCAGTTTGGCGAGCGTCTGCTGATCACGCGCAAGCTGACCGGCAACTTCCCCGACTACGAGCGCGTCTTACCAAAAGAGAACACCAATATCGTCAAACTTGCGAAGGGCGATGTGCGCTCGGCAATCGAACGTGTTGCGCAGTTTGCCGATGAGCGCTCACGCGCCATCCGCGTACAGTTTGCACCAGGTGAAGTGCGCGTCTTCTCATCGTCCGTCGAGACCGGCGAGAGCGAAGAGAGCGTGCCGACCGACTATGAAGGTCCGCAGCTCGAGATCGGGTTCAACGCGCAGTATCTGCTCGACTTTCTGCGCGCCATCTCGCAGGACAACATCCAATTTTCGTTGAAAGACGAAAAGAGCGCCGGGGAGTTGCAACCGGCGCACACTGATCCAGCGGCAGACCAATATCGCTACGTGGTCATGCCGATGCGCATCTGACGACTAGACGAACTGAATAAAACCGAATGCCAAACGAAGTAAACCCGTCTTCCGAACAGTACGATTCACGGAGTATCAAAGTCCTCGAAGGGCTCGAGGCGGTACGCCTGCGACCTGCAATGTACATCGGCTCCACCGGTGAACAGGGACTGCATCACCTTGTCTACGAGGTGGTGGACAACTCGGTAGACGAGGCGCTGGCCGGCTTCTGTACTCAGGTTGACGTCGTCATTCACATCGACAACTCGGTTACGGTGACGGACAACGGGCGCGGCATCCCGGTAGACATTCACAAAGAAGAAGGCGTCTCCGCGGCTCAGGTCGTGATGACTAAGCTGCACGCGGGCGGCAAGTTCGATTCCAACACCTACAAAGTCTCTGGTGGACTGCATGGCGTCGGCGTCAGTTGCGTAAATGCTTTGGCGGAAACGCTCGAACTCGAAATCTGGCGTGACGGCGGCACCTACACGCAGGAGTATGCGCAAGGCGTTCCGCTGGCGCCTTTGAAGCTGTCGGGAAAGGCCGGTCGCAAGAAGGGCACGCGTATCAAGTTCAAGCCTGATCAATCGATCATGGAAGCGACGAAGTTCAACTTCGACACGCTGGCTCAGCGGCTGCGCGAACTTGCGTTCCTGAACAAGGGCCTCAAGATCACGCTCACCGACGAGCGCGAAGATCCGGTCAAAGCCCACGACTTCATCTACGAAGGCGGCATCGCTGAATTCATCAAGCACCTGAACCGCGGCAAAAGCGTTCTGCACGATAAACCCATCTACATCGAGATGGAAAAAGATATGCCGAACGGCAGCCGCATGAGTGCCGAGATCGCTCTGCAATACAACGATACCTATGGCGAGTCGGTGTTCAGCTTCGCCAACAACATCAACACGGTCGATGGCGGCACGCATCTGTCGGGTTTCCGCAGCGCGCTCACGCGTACCATCAACGCCGCCGGGCAGGCCGCGGGTCTGTTCAAAGACGTCAAAGAAAACTTGACCGGCGACGATGTGCGCGAAGGGCTCACCGCAGTGGTCAGCGTCAAGGTGCCGCAGCCGCAGTTCGAAGGTCAGACCAAGGGCCGCTTGAACAGCGACATCCAGGGTCCTGTGACGCAGTTCGTGAACGATAAGCTGGGCGAGTTCTTCGACAAGAACCCGACGGTGATGCGCAAGATCGTCGGGCAAAGCGATCGATGCCTCACGCGCCCGCGAAGCTGCACGCAAAGCACGCGACCTTACCCGCCGCAAAGGCGCACTCGATTCCGGTGGGCTGCCGGGCAAACTGGCCGACTGCCAGGAACGTGATCCCGAAAAGTGCGAGCTGTTTCTGGTTGAGGGAGAATCGGCCGGAGGCACCGCGAAGCAGGGCCGCGATCGCCGCTTCCAGGCCATTCTGCCGCTCAAAGGCAAGATCCTCAATGTCGAGAAAGCCCGTTACGACCGCATGCTGGGTCATGACGAAATTCGTGCACTCATTACCGCGATGGGCACCGGCATCGGCAAAGACGATTTCAACTCGGCCAAGCTTCGCTATCACAAGATCATCATCATGACGGACGCGGATGTCGACGGTTCGCACATCCGCACGCTGTTGCTGACCTTCTTCTTCCGCCACATGCAGGAATTGATTCAGCGCGGCAACATCTACATCGCACAGCCGCCGCTTTATCGCATCAAAAAGGGCAAAAGCGAAAAGTACATCAAAGACGAAAAAGAGTTCACGCGCGAGATCATGCGCCGCGCGACTGAAAATCTGGTGGTCGATACAGCCGCGAATGGCACGCCGAGCGTCCACATCGAAGCCGGTGAACTGCGCGGGTTCCTGTTGAACCTCGATGAGTTCGAGCAGATGTTCTACAAAGTCGAACGCCGTTTGCGCGATCCGCGAGTAGTTGAGGTTTTGTCAGGCGCTCAGCTCAGCATCGACACCAAAGCCGACTTTAGCGACAAGCAGCACCTCGAAGAGATCGCCAGTTCAACTCAAAGCCGCGAATGTTCCGCATGTGGCTCTGAAGGCCGACGAAGAACACTCCGCGTGGAAAGTTGTCTATCAGGACGGCACGCAGGCCGAACGCAGCGTCGGTATTGAACTCGCGTCACAGCCTGAGTACAAGCGCTTCCGCGTGCTGGCAAAACAGATTGGCCGCTTCAATCACGCGCCGTTCACCATCACCAAGAACGACCACAAAGACATCAGCGTCAACTGGCGCGACCTGCTTTCGCATGTGAAGAACGAAGGCAAGCGCGACGTGAACGTGCAGCGCTATAAAGGTCTCGGCGAAATGAACGCCGAACAACTTGCCGACACCACCATGAACCCCGAGAAGCGCACGCTGCTTCGCGTACGCCTGGAAGACCTGGTTGAGACCGACCGGATCTTCACCACGCTCATGGGCGAAGACGTTGAGAGCCGCCGCCGCTTCATCGAAGACAACGCGCTCGACGTCAAGAACCTGGACGTCTAACCGGGCTTACGCTCGCACCACCTTCGGGCTGGCAACTTCCGGCAGGAGCGCCGTCAGAACTCCGATGGCCGGCAGAAACGCGCACACGTGGTAGACGAAGTCGATGCTGGTTTTATCTGCCAGCTGGCCCAGCACCGCTGCGCCGATACCGCCCATACCGAACGCGAAGCCGAAGAATAGTCCCGACACCATGCCGACTCGCCCCGGCATCAACTCCTGCGCGTACACCACGATGGCGGAGAACGCTGACGAGAGGATGAATCCGATCGGCACACTCAACACAGCCGTCCAGAACAGGTTGACGTAAGGCAGCAGCAGCGTGAACGGCAGCACGCCGGCGATCGACCACCAGATCACCTGCTTGCGTCCGATGCGATCGCCCACCGGTCCGCCAATCACTGTGCCTAAAGCGGCGGCGCCGAGAAACAAAAACAAGTAGAGCTGCGCGTTGCGTACCGACACGTGAAATTTGCTGATCAGATAAAACGTGTAGTAGCTGGAAATGCTCGCCAGGTAAAAGTACTTCGAAAAGATCAACGCGATCAGAATGGCAATCGCAAAGATTACCTTGCCGCGCGACAATCCGCCTGCATACTTCAGCGGCCCTGCATGCGCGGGTCGCGGTTCTCGTCGACGTGCCTGATACCACGCACCGATGCGGGCCAGCAGTACAATTCCCAGAATCGCCGCGAGTGAGAACCACGCGATACTGCCTTGACCATGCGGCAGCACAATGAATGCCGCCAGCAACGGACCAAGCGCCGCTCCCGCATTGCCGCCCACCTGAAACACGGATTGCGCGAGCCCGTGCTGCCCGCCGGACGCCATGCGCGCCACCCTTGAACTCTCAGGATGAAACACTGCCGATCCCAGGCCCACCAGGGCCGCGGCGGCAAGCACCATCGCGAAGCTGTGTGCCGATGCCAGCATCAAGAGTCCGCAAAGCGTCAGGCTCATGCCGGCTGTGAGCGAATACGGTTGCGGTCGTTTATCCGTATACAGCCCGATCACCGGCTGTAAGAGTGATGCCGTGAGTTGGTAGGTGAGCGTGATGAGCCCGACCTGCCCGAAGTCCAGATGGAACGCCGCTTTCATCAGCGGGTATGTGGACGGGATCAGCGACTGCACCATGTCGTTCAACAAATGGCAGAAGCTGATGGCGCCCAGTACCGGCACTACGGCGCGCTGCACGGCGGGAGCTATGGATTCCGCCGCGCTCGATTGTGTCCCCATCTTTTCAGGGTACCCGCACTTGCCGGGTGGGCACGTCGCCTACTTCGCGCGCACCCAGATCAGCACGAGCCTCTCACGTAACGTAACGCCCAACACCGTGGGCACCAGATCGTATGCCGGTGTTGCGGGCGCGGCCGGGGGAAGTTGAACCTTGACCTGCTCCACTCCCTCTAATGCTCCTGGCAAGGTCATGGTGGTCACGTTGGAGGGCGCGGCGCCCGGCGCGGACAACGCAAGGCCCGGCGTGAGGTCCACCGCGGGGGCGGGTGCAATGGTGCCGGTGGCCAGTGCGGGCGTGACCTGCCCCAAGCCGTTTGCGAAGAGCGTAACCGTAGAACCAGGTGCCGCGGGGTTCGTGCAGTCGTTCACCGTTCCATCTGCGTTCAAGGCGAGCGCTTGAGGACCGATCGAAACCACGCCTCCGCACGGTGTGTAGCCTGGGAACGGGCTGGTGAACCCGGCTGGCGCGAGAAATATTGCGGGCTGCCGGTCGGCTACTTGAAACGTGCGCGACTCCATAAGCTGCAGTGGAACGTTCTTGTCCACGAGTTGGAGCTTGACGCTATTCTTACCCGCTGTTTCGAAGGGGACCTGCACGTTGATCTGCTGTCCTGACGAATACAGAATGGGTGCCGGGACACCGTCGAAGAACGCGCCGAAGTTTGTCGTCGATGCCTGGGTGCCGCTCGCCGGAACCAATGGCAACGCGGGCGCGAGGTCCTCGCCGAACAATGAAACCAGTTCGCCGGGCGCGAGGGTCCGAAGCTGCACATTGTCGGCCGGGTCAGTCACGCACGCGAGCCGGTTCGTTTGCAGAAAGTCCACAGCGGCCACGGTCCCGTTGGTCCCGCCGGTGAAGGCGAGCCCGGTTGCACTTACGGCAACGGGCCAGGGTTCAACGAAGTTTGTGTAGTCAGAGGTGACGCTGCAGTTCAGGTAAGTGCAGGACGGCGCGCCAGTAATCAATTGAGTCGGCCCCGCGGTTGCGCCATCCGCTGCGACGCGTGCTATGAATCCGAGCTCCTGCACCGGCGCTGGCCGGCAGCCCTCGGGAGTTTCCTCCAACCCGGGTAGGTCGCGCGAGCTCGAGCGGCCCGAAACGATAACATCACCGTTTGGAGCAACTGCAAGACCGTCAACCCGGTCCATGGATGAGCCTCCAAAGAAAGTTGACCAGATAAGTCCTGTTCCGGACGAATTTACTTTAGTTATGTAACCTGTCGCTGGCGGCGGGTCTTTGTAAGTACTTCCCAATGGCACCGGGAAGGGCGGAGCCGCTGCGGTATACACACCTTGAAACACACCCGGAGTAACCGGATAGTCATCAGAGTTGGTAGTGCCCGCCACTAATACGTTTCCGGCGGCATCCAGATGCCATGCCGCGAGCGATCGCACCGTAAGTTCCGGTCACATAAGTTGCCCAGAGCACATTGCCGTTCGGATCAAGCTTGGCAACATACTGGTAGCGGCAGAAGTAAGAGCCCGCGGGACCGCCCGGTCCTGAGCCGAAGGTGATGCAAAAGATCGAACTATGTGTTGACTGGAAGGCATTCGGCGATAAGGTTGGCAATGCACTGGTTGACGGACTCCTGCTGGGCCCAACACAGGCTCCGCACTACCTGCCAAATAGATATTGCCCTGGTCATCTAATTTGATGAGGCCGCCGCCGAAGCCCGAAACCCGCATTTCTACATTACTCAACGTGGGATCCAGCTTCAGGATGAATCCTTGAGGAGTATTCGGCGTAATGACGTTCGATGGCGTGCCGAGACCAGTCAGGAAGACCTCTCCTGTTTTACTTAGCGCGATACCGGTCATCTGAGCAAGAGAAACCGACGGGAGATAACTACTGTAAATAACTGTTCCAGTAGAGTTTACCTTGGCTAAGAACCCGGTCATTGGGCCGGGCTGCGGGTTACTGGCTTGTACGGCGCCAGCAGTTACCGGGAAATCGGCCGACTGTGTTTCGCCAGTAACGTACACAGATCCGTCTGAGCCCAGGACCAGAGCTGTGGCCGCATCCTGTTGCGAACCACCCAGCGCAGTAAAGTACCCGACCGTCCCGTCCGGCAAAAGCTTCGCTACGAACGCATCCTGGGAGTCTTGAACACTGGCCGGTGGCGTATACCCGGCGACATAAATGTTGCCGGCTCCGTCGAGCTGTATAGCCGTGGTCACGGCGCTCTTCGGTAGAAGCGGCAGCAGTTGAACAGTGCTCCCGCAGGCAGGTAGAACTACTGAAGCGATCAGAACGGCAAGGCGTCGCGACATACTGCTTGAGCCTAGCATCCGGCTCAAGATGCGCGCACAACCGGCCATGACCCCCTTGGTTCACCCTTCTGTTCGCTGACTTACCTCTGTATAATCCGCGTGGCTCCAATTTCCGTGAGGCGCGGAGCCGATGTTTTGCGCGTTCCTATATGAGGTAAATATGAAATACACGCTTGTGTTACTAATGTCAGCCGTATTTGCCACTTCTGCTATGGCGCAGCCGACCATCGCGTCAGGTGGCATCTTCAACGCGGCGAGTTTTGCGCCGCAAGGTCTGCCCAACGCATCGATTGCGCAAGGCTCCATCTTCAGCCTCTTCGGCAGGCAACCTAGGCCCTGCTGCGCCTGAATACGGGTTCAATTACCCGCTCCCTACCGTTACTCCAGTGGGTAAGGTGTCCGTCGCGATCACTGTGAACGGAACTACTACGCAGGCGATCATTCTATTTTCGGGGCAGGGTCAGATCAACGCGATCGTTCCGTCCGCTACGCCTGTCGGGACCGGGACCGTCACTGTCACTTACAACGGTCAAACCAGCGCGCCCGAACCGATCAACGTTGTCGCCAGTAGCTTCGGCGTGTTCGCCGTAAACAGCGCTGGCTCAGGACCGGGAATCGTCACCTTTGCCGACTACAGCCTCGTAACGATCAACAAGGCCGCCAATCCAGGAGAAACGTTGATCATCTGGGGCACCGGTCTCGGGGCAGTTTCCGGGAACGAGGCCGGCGGCGCATTGCCCGGTGACATGCCGTCCAACCCGGTGAAGGTGTTTATTGGAGGCACCTCAGCCGCGCTGACCTATCGCGGCCGCTCCGGCTGCTGCGCCGGACTGGATCAGATCGGCGCCGTGGTACCTTCCGGCGTTCAGGGCTGTTCGGTTCCGGTCGCGGTGCAGATCAACAACGTGATCAGCAACTTCACGACAATTGCCGTGGCGCCTAGTGGCCGCACGTGCACGGACGCCGCTACGGGCCTCAGCACCGCTCAATTCAGCAGCATTTTCAGCAAGTCGAGCGCGGCGGTCGCGTCGATTAACCTAAGCCGCGACACGGCCACCACGCCGAGCGTGCTCGGGGGAGCCGCAAGTACCACGACCACGGACGCGGGGTTCGCGAGTTTCGAGAGGTTCACTTTCCCGGCCGGCACCTCGTTCAACTCATCGCTTTTCCGTAGCGTTTCTTTTGGAGCGTGTACCGTCACCAGCTTCAACAGCGCAACACTGAACCCGTATGTCGGACTGACTCTCGTTGGTCTTGACGCCGGCCCGTCCATCATGGTGTCCGGCCCGGGCGGGTCACGGTCGCTTATGCCGACCAGTGGTGCAGAGAAAGGCAGCTACCTGGGTCAACTGGGTAACGGCACGCCCGGCAATTACCTCGACCCCGGCCAGTACACGGTTAGCGGCCCCGGCGGAGCCGATGTGGGTGCTTTTCAATGTCGGGCTGACCCTTCCGCCGTCGGTGGTGTGGACTAACCAGAGTTCGATCTCAACAGTGGTGCGTTCGGCAGGCCAGCTTGTCACATGGACTGGGGGCGACCCGAACGGTTACATCAGCATCGACGGCAGCAGTGAAAACTTCACGTCGACGTCGACCCTGGTGGGCGCCAGCTTCCATTGCATGGCTAAGACCTCTGACGGCAGCTTCACCATTCCTTCGGTTGTACTGCTCAGCTTGCCGGCGGGCTCCTCGAGCATCGGCGGATTTAGTGTGCCGACCGGCAGTCTCAGCGTGAACGCCGACACGACCTATGTAACGTTCACTGCTCCCGGTTTGGACTTAGGAGTTGTGACCTCGTCGTCAGGCAGCTCTGAAAGCGTGACGTACCAGTAGGCACCTGAGATAAGGATGGCCGGCAAGCACCCGGCCATCCTTATCTCAGCCAGCTACTCGACCATGCGGCGCACCAGCAGCAACTGCCCCAGGTGATAGGAGTTGTGATCTGCAATGAGGAGCGCCTCGCGTAGCAGCGTTTGGCCCGAGCCCCAAGCGAACGGCTCTAACAAGTCTCGTTTTTCGTCGCCGACCATCGCAGCGAACCGGGCCGTGTCTTCGCGCACCGCTGCCACCGAGGCGTTCCACTGCTGTGCATCTTTCGGGTCGTGCGCAGCAGGCCAATAATCGTCGGGCCACTTCGGTTCGACGTAGTCGTTGCCCTCGCTGAACAGAATGATGTCGCGTTGCGCAATGCGCAGGTGCTCGAGCAACTCCCAGGCGGAATGCGGCGACCCGGCCGGCCGTATGCCCGCGCGGTCGACAGGAAACTTCTCGACCACATCGCCGAACCGAATATGCGCGCTCCCCCCGTCAAGGAGTTCAATCAGATGTTTCCGTAACCGCGCGTCAGCCATGCTCCCACTAGACCACGCCGCTGGGAACGCCACCCTACTCAGCTACCCGCTACGTCGCCATTCGCCACCGGCGCTTTTGACCCAAACGGAAAATGAATGCGCAGTACACGCTCGCGCCGCCGCTCTTCTTCCAGGTTGCGCGTGCGGGCGCGCAGCAGATCCTGCAGCGAGACCATCCCGACCAGCGTACGATCGCTTGCGCTCTCCACAACCGGCATCCGCGTGACCCCGGTTTCCGCCATCCGGTGAACCACAATGCGCAGCGGCTCGCCGGCATGCGCCACCACCGGATCGGTCTTCGCCAGTTCGCCCAGCGGCCTGCGGTAATCAGAACCTTCGTCGAGGATCTCCTGCAGACGCGTCCTCGCCAGCACCCCAACCAGTTGCCGGTTGTTATCGACCACCGGATACAGCCTTTGGCCCCGGTCCATGTGATCCATGCGCAGCGGGACACGAGCGGCCGCCGCCGTGGTGTCCGCCGGAAGCGCCACGATATTGTCGCGCATCACCTCGCGCACGAACAGAATCTCGAGCGGATCGACGCTGTACTCGCGGCTCAGGTGATATCCGCGCCGCGCAACCTTCTCCGTCAGGATCGAGCGCTTGCAGCGTCAGCACGGTGAAGCCGTGCGCGATCATGACGGCGATCAGCAGCGGCAGCAGCACGTTGACGTCGTGGGTCAGTTCGAGCGCGAAGATCACGCCCGTGAACGGCGAGCGCATCGTCCCGCCGAGAATCGCGCCCATGCTGACCAGCGGCCAGAAGCCAGCGCCTTCAGCCGGCAGGAACATGGCTTCGAGCCCGCCGAGCGCGCCGCCCATCATCAGCAGCGGCGCCAGCACGCCGCCCGACGTTCCCGAGCCCAGCGAGACCGCCCAGATCACCGACTTCACCAGCAGAATGCCGAGCAGAATCATGTGCGCGGCACGTCGCCCTGCAGCAGCGCGCCGATCGTGTCGTAGCCGACGCCGAGCGCCTGCGGGAAGATCAGGCCGCCGAGGCCGATCACCAGCCCGCCGATCGCCGGCCACCACATCCAGTGAATCGGCAGCTTGTGAAAGAGCGTCCTCCGCGGCGTACACCGCCGTAGGTCAGCAGCGCCGACAGCACGCCCGCCAGCAGACCGGCCAGCACGCAGCCCAGCAGACCCTGCAGGCCCGATGAAGATCGGGTGCGCGGGCACCGGGAACAGCGGTCCGAGTGCCGAGGATGTAACGCCGGGCAGCACCCGCGGTGGCGCTCGCCAGCGCGACCGGAATCAGGCTGCGCGGCTTCCACTCGAACAGCAACAGCTCGACCGCCAGCAGCACCGCCGCGACCGGCGCCGCGAATGTCGCCGACATGCCGGCGGCCGCGCCGGCGACCAGCAGCGTTTTGCGTTCCGCGCTGGTCAGATGGAACAACTGCGCGATCATCGAGCCGAACGCGCCGCCGGTCATGATGATCGGCCCCTCCGCGCCGAACGGGCCGCCCGAGCCGATCGAGATCGCCGACGACAGCGGCTTCAGCATCGCGACCTTCGGCTCGACCCGGCTGCCGTTGATCAGAATGGCTTCGATCGCTTCCGGGATCCCGTGGCCGCGGATGCGCTCCGAGCCGTAGCGCGCCATCAGCCCGATGATCAGCGCGCCCGAGACGGGCACCACCAATTCCCATGGCCGAGATGGTTGCCGGCGGGCGATACGAGTTGCCGTGCTCCATCGCTGGTAGAAGAACAGGTTGGTGAACAACCCGATCAGTTGCAGCAGCGCCCAGGCGACACCCGCGCTGACAAATCCGATCCCGATCGCCATGGCCGAGATCGTGATCGCACGAGGCGTTGTCGTGAAATCTCCGAGATCTTGCGTCTTCGTCATTACTCTTTCTCCAGCAGCGTTTGCAGCGCGGCGACAAGATCGGGGCCGGATGTTCGCAGCTCCTCGCGATGCACCGTCGCTAAATGCTTCAGCTTGCTTTCTCCTTTGCGCGTCAATCGGACGGACACTTGGCGGCGGTCTTCGTCGTTCGCGCGCACACGCTTCACGAACTGGCGCTCTTCCAGACGGTCGAGCAGGCCTACGGCACTGTGATGGCGGATCAAAAGGTGCTCCGCGAGCGCTCCCACAGTCGGTCCGCCGTCATCGCCCAGCGCTTTGACCGCAAGCAGTAGCTGGTGCTGGTGAGGCTCCAGCCCTTCACTGCGCGCAGCCTCTTCGCTGAAATGCAGAAACTTGCGAATCTGAAACCTGATCTCGCTAAGGGCCCGGTAATCGGCCGCCGTGAGGTCATCCACAACTATATCGTACCGCGATATATATCCCTAGATGTGATTCGACGCGCGGCCAGAAGAACTCGTCTGCCCTACCGACCCGAATGAAGCCGTCGACTTCTTCGCCAGTCATTGGCCGCGTC
Organism: Bryobacterales bacterium; assembly: GCA_963792655.1. Classification (GTDB taxonomy): domain Bacteria; phylum Acidobacteriota; class Terriglobia; order Bryobacterales; family Bryobacteraceae; genus DOZZ01. The sequence continues at coordinate 195,195 of CAWBWU010000001.1, read as the reverse complement.
GCTGCCGAACTTCGGCGCACGACGTATTGATGGCTTCACGATCTCAGCGTTTATGTGCCCGCTGTCCACTCCCTCACGGTCGTGGCTCATTAAATGCGCACACGTGCCGCGCGCGTAAGCAAGCGCGAGCCGATTTTCCGTTTGCTCGTGACCTCAGTGACGGTCTCCGATGCGATAATCAAAGCAACCCTCCCCCTTCTGGATTTCGATGGCCGAGACACCGTTCGTTCACCTGCACTGCCACACCGACTATTCCCTGCTCGACGGGGCCTGCGAAATCAAAAAGTTGATGAAGGTGGTGGCCGAACAGAAGGCGCCCGCGATCGCTATGACCGATCACGGCAACATGTTCGGCGCGGTCGAGTTCTTCAACGAAGCCAAGGCCAACGGAGTGAATCCCGTCATCGGCTGCGAGGTGTATGTTTCGCAGCAGGGCCACAAGACTCGCTCCGATACCGATCGCTACAATCACCTCGTCCTGCTGTGCGAAAACCAGGAGGGCTACCGCAACCTCATCAATCTGGTCTCGACCGGATTTCTCGACGGCTTTTACTACAAGCCGCGCATTGATAAAGATCTACTCTCGCGTCATTCGAAGGGACTCATCGCGCTCTCCGCGTGTCTCCGCGGCGACATCAACGAAACCTTTCTTGGCGACCGCTATGACGAAGGCCGGCGGCTCGCGCATGAGTATCAGGACCTGTTCGGGAAGAACAACTTCTTCCTGGAAATTCAAGAACACGGGCTGGATCAGGACAAAGTCGTTACGCCGTTGCTGAACCGGCTCTCGAAAGAGTCGGGCATTCCGCTGGTTGCCACGAACGACGCGCACTATCTGGGCAAAGACGATGCCCGGGCTCACGAGATCCTGATGTGCATCTCGACTGGCAAGACCATGTCGGATGTGAACCGGATGCGCTTTGAGCATCCAGAGTTCTACTTGAAAACGCGGCAGGAGATGATGGCGGTCTTCGGCGATTTCGAAGACGCCATCAATCGCCCGTTCGACATTGCGCAACGCTGCGCCGTCAAGCTCGACAAGGTCAAAGAGCCCTTCCCGAAATTCGATGTTCCGCCGGAACACTCGACCGACACGTACTTCGAATACGTCGCGCGAGAAGGTTTTGAGAAGCGCCGCGGCCGTCTTGAGAAGATGCAGGCTGCGGGCCACCTGAAGCACGATCTTGCGGAATACCGGCAACGGCTCGATTTCGAGATCCGCATGATCCAGCAGATGAAGTTCTCTGGCTACTTCCTTATCGTCTGGGACTTCATTCGGTATGCCAAAGATCTCCACATTCCCGTCGGACCGGGGCGCGGCTCGGCGGCAGGCAGCCTGGTGAGTTACGCGATGGAGATCACCGACATTGATCCGTTGCAGTACGGACTTCTGTTTGAACGTTTCCTGAACCCCGAGCGCGTCTCGATGCCGGATATCGATATCGACTTCTGCATGAATCGCCGCGGTGAAGTGATTCAGTACGTCACGCAGAAGTACGGACGCGAGCAGGTTGCACAGATCATCACGTTCAATACGCTCGGTACGCGGGCTGCGATCAAAGATGTGGGCCGTGTGCTCGATATCGGCTTTGGTGAAGTCGAGAAGCTGACCAAGATGGTTCCCGGTATGCCGCTCAACATCACGTTGAAGCAGGCCATGGAAGCCGAGCCGGGTTTCAATGAAGCAGCGAAGAAAGACGTTCGCGTGCAGGATGTGCTCGACACCGCGACGCGTCTCGAAGGCTTCGCGCGCAACGCCAGCGTGCATGCTGCGGGCGTTGTGATCTCGCCCGAACCGCTGCGGAATCTGGTTCCACTTTATAAAACCAACCGCGACGAAATCGTCACGCAGTACGACATGAACGGGCTCGACAAGCTCGCACTGCTAAAGATGGATTTCCTCGGCCTGACCACGCTCACGCTTGTCGACGATGCCTTGAAGCTGATTGAGAAACGGCATGGCGTGAAAGTGCAGTTGGACGAGTTGCCGCTCGAAGATCCCAAAGCATACGAGGTCTTCTGCAAAGGTTTTACGAGCGGTGTGTTCCAGTTCGAGTCGCCCGGCATGCGGGACATCCTGCGCCGTTACCAACCGAGCCGCATTGAAGACCTGACGGCGCTGAACGCACTGTACCGCCCGGGGCCGCTGCAAGGCGGCATGCTCGATGACTTTATCGAGCGCAAGCATGGCCGTAAACCTGTCAACTACGACTTGCCCGAGTTGAAGCCGCTGCTCGAAGAAACTTATGGCGTCATCTTGTATCAGGAACAGGTGATGCAAATCTCGAGTGCTATTGCCGGTTACTCACTCGGCGATGCGGACTTACTGCGCCGCGCCATGGGTAAGAAGAAAGCCGAAGAGATGGCGGCGCAGCGCGACCGTTTTCTCAAAGGAGCAGTCGCGCGCGGCTTCAATGCCAAGAAGAGCGAAAAGATCTTTGACCTGATGGAGCAGTTCGCGGGTTATGGATTCAATAAGTCGCACTCCGCAGCTTATGCCTACTTAGCGTTTGTTACTGCTTACTTGAAGGCACACTACCCGGTGGACTTCATGGCTGCGTTGCTGACTTCCGAAACCGGCAATGTCGGCAAGGTGGTCAAGTACATCAATGAATGCCGGGACATGAACATCCGCGTGCTCCCGCCCGATGTCAATGCCAGCGCCTGCGACTTTACTCCGGACGGAGATGCGATCCGCTTTGGCCTGGGCGCAGTCAAGAACGTCGGGACATCGGCGGTGGAATCCATCGTTAAGGCGCGTGAAGAGCACGGGCGCTTCGCAACGCTGCACGATTTCTGCGAACAAGTGGACCTGCAGGCAATCAACCGGCGCGTGATCGAGAGCCTGATCAAAGCGGGTGCGATGGATGGTCTGGAAGGTACGCGTGCGCAGCAGATGGCAGCGGTCGAAGGTGCGATGGAGTCGGGCGCGCGGCACGTTCGCGACCGCGCCAGCGGCCAGGCCGGACTCTTCGGCATGTTTATGGGGGATGACGAAGCACCTCATGTGCACACGTTGCCCAAGGCGAAAGACTGGGACTTGCGCGAGAACTTAAACGGTGAGAAGGAGATGCTGGGCTTCTACGTCACCGGTCATCCGCTCGATCAATACGAGGAGAAGATGGCCGAAGTCGCAACCCACAGCAGCGGGCGGTTAGAGGGCCTCGAAAAAGGCACACCGGTTGCGATGTGTGGCGTGATCACCGGAATTCAGCGGCGTAGAAACAAAGAGGGCAAGCCGTGGGCCTCAATGTCTCTCGAGGATCGCGAAGGTTGCACCGAAGCGCTGGTTTTCACCACGCAGTATGCTGCGCTCAACGCGATGCTGGTGGAAGACCAGGTTGTGCTCGTTCGTGGTCTTGCCTTACCGGAAGAAGGCGCGTCGTGCAAAGTAAGTGTGCAGGAGATTATTCCTCTTGACTTAGTCCGCGTGCCGATCCCGTCTCTGATATCTATCAAAGTATGGCTGGGAAGAGAAGGCCGCGCGGAACAGCTCAGTAACTTATTCCAGACCAGGCCAGGTGATACTCAGGTCAGGTTCCGGCTGGAGGCCAGCGGCGACTTCTCTGCCCTGCTCGATGTGCCCGTCAAAGTAAGAGCCGATCGCACGTTTCGCAACGAGATTGCCAAGATCTGCGGCGACGGGGCGATCGAAGTACTGGCCAGCTAAGTCAAACCTTTGCTGCCGATATCGCGCCGGTACTGCATACCTTCAAAGTGAATCTTGTCCATGGCGCGGTAGGCGTTGTGCTGCGCCTCTTGTAAGTCATGTCCGCCGGCGGTCACGGCCAGTACTCTTCCGCCTGCTGTAACCAGTTGCCCTTGGTAGAGTGCAGTGCCGGCTTGAAAGACAGTGGCGCCCGCGTGCTCGGCGTCGTCTATACCGTGGATCACTTTCCCTGTTTCCGGAGTTCCGGGATATCCGGCCGCAGCGGCGACGACACATAGCGATGGTCCGGGCTTCCAGTTAATCTGCGCGCCGTGCAAAGTGCCGGTGGCGGCGCGGATCATCAGGTCCGCCCAGTCGCTTGTCATGCGATGCATCAGGACTTGTGTCTCTGGATCTCCCATCCGCACGTTGTACTCCAGCAGGCGCGGACCATCGGAGGTCATAATGAGTCCCGCAAAAAGAAAGCCGGTGAAGTTGGTTGCGCGCACGGTCGGTTCGATGATCGTGTCGAGAATGACGCCGCTCTCCGCCGCAGTCAGAATCCTGGAATCGCAGTAGGCTCCCATGCCTCCGGTGTTGGGCCCCTTGTCGCCGTCGTAGATCGCTTTGTGATCCTGGCACGGCTCCAGCGGAAGCACCGCCTTGCCATCGCTCAGCACGATGAAGCTCACTTCGCGGCCCGTCAGAAACTCTTCAATGACCAGCGCGGGCCCGAGTTGGTCCACCGCACTGCGCGCTTCTTCTGGCGTATGCGCGATGACCACACCCTTGCCTGCCGCAAGTCCGTCGGCCTTGATGACCACCGGCAGTGCGAAACGCGCGCAGCGCATCATGTGCTTCCTGCGCCGTCGTGCACGTTGCGAACGCCGCTGTGGGTATGTGGTGCTCGCGAAAGAAATGTTTCGCGAACATCTTGCTGCCTTCCAGGCGTGCGTTGTCTGCGGTCGGGCCCCACCACTTTGCGGTCTGCGGCACGAAAGCGGTCAACGACCCCTGACACGAGCGGGGCTTCCGGACCAATTACTGTCACATCCGCGTCCAACTCGGTCGCAATCTTCAGCGGGTCAGGACCAGGCAGGCACGTGGCAACCTTAGCGATACCGGGGTTGCCGGGTGCGGCATAGACCTTCACGTCAGCGGACCGGGAAAGCTTCCACGCCAACGCGTGCTCACGACCGCCGCCACCCACCACCAGGATCTTCACTGACATAACTTAGCAAACCCGTAAAATAGGAATTGCCGTGAAATCCTCATACGACATTTTGGTTGTGGGCGCCGGGCACGCGGGTTGCGAGGCCGCACGGGCGTGTGCACGCATGGGCATGCAGACGGGTCTGGTGACGATGAACACGTCACTTGTGGCACAAATGTCATGCAATCCGGCTATTGGCGGGATCGCAAAGGGCCATTTGGTTCGTGAGGTGGACGCGCTCGGCGGCGCGATGGGCGAAGTCACGGACGCAACCGGTATTCAGTTTCGCCTCTTGAACACGAGCCGTGGTCCAGCGGTGTGGAGTCCGCGCGCGCAGTGTGACAAGAAGCAGTACCGAATCCATATGAGGCAGGTGCTCGAAGCCGAGCCCAATCTGGCGCTGGTGCAAGCCGAAGTAGCCGCGCTGTTGATTGAAAACAAACGGGTTGTCGGTTTGCGGTTGCGGAATGGAGATCTGTTGCGCGCCGGTGCCGTGATCATCACGACCGGTACCTTTCTGAATGGCGTAGCGCATGTGGGACCCGAGACTTACACCTGCGGGCGCAGTGGCGAACCGCCGTCACAACTGCTGGGCGACCAGCTCCGCAGTTCAGGTCTGAATTGGACCCGGCTTAAGACGGGAACGCCGCCGAGGCTTGATGGCCGGACCATCGACTGGGCTCAATTTGAGCCGCAGCCGGGAGATGCCGTACCTACGCCGTTTTCTTTCCTGACGGATAGAATTGATCGGCCGCAGATTCAGTGCTACCTCGGCCGTACGACTGCGCGAACCGCAGAGGTGGTGCGCGAGAGCATCTCCCGCTCGCCCCTCTATAGCGGCCAGATTGAAGGGGTTGGCCCGCGCTACTGCCCTTCTATTGAGGACAAGTTCGTCAAGTTCCCGGACAAGGCGGCCCACCAGATCTTCCTGGAGCCTGAGGGACTTGATACCGATGAGGTGTATGTAAATGGGTTCTCGACCAGCATGCCGGCGGATGTACAGGCTGTGATGCTGGCGTCGATTCCCGGGCTGGAGCACGCCGTCATGCTGCGGCCGGGGTATGCGATCGAGTACGACGCCATCGATCCGCGGGAACTGGATCACCGGCTTGCGGTGAAGAAGCTCCCTGGGTTGTTTCTTGCAGGGCAGATCAACGGGACGTCCGGGTACGAAGAGGCGGCTTGCCAAGGTCTTCTGGCCGGGATCAACGCGGCATGCAGCGTGAGTGGTATGCCGGAAGTAGTAATCCGTCGAAATCAGGGGTATACGGGAATTCTGATCGACGATCTAATTACAAAGGGTGCCGACGAGCCGTACCGGATGTTCACTTCGCGTGCAGAGCATCGTCTTCACCTGCGAATTGACAACGCTGATGAGCGGTTGACGCCCTTGGCCGATCGCGTGGGGTTGGCTTCGTTTGAGCGTAGAGAGCTATTGCGGCGAAAGCTGGAGCAAAAGGCGGTGTTGTTGCGAGCCCTTGCCGCTCATCGCAATGGAGCGTGGCTGAAGCGTCCGGAGTCGCGGATTTCGGAAATATTGCCGTGGGTGGAGACGGTTCTGGGCGAGGCTCCGGTTCGCGGGTTGCTGCCCACCGTTGAGACAGAAGTGAAGTACGCGGGCTATTTGGCGCAGCAGGAACGACAGATCGAGCGCACCTCGGCGCATGGCCGTCGCGAAATTCCAGGTGGCTTCACGTTTGACCATATCCCCGGACTGTCGCGCGAAATCCAGGAGAAGCTGGCGAGAGTTCAACCGGCAACCTTGGACCAGGCGGCTCGAATCCCGGGCGTGACACCTGCAGCCGTCGCGATTCTCGATATTTACCTCAGTACTTCTGTCTGAATGTTTCACGTGAAACACCGCCTCTCGGTGGCTGTCGAATGATGACTATGTTTCACGTGAAACGTCCGCCCTGTCCCCACAGAGTGCCTTAACCGGAAGCAATGTTTCACGTGCAACATTTTTCCGCTATGGTGGACCTAGGCTCTTGAGCAAAGTCATCGCAGTTTCCAACCAGAAGGGCGGCGTCGGAAAGACAACGACCGCGATCAATCTCTCGGCATCTCTGGCCGTTAACGATTTGAAAGTGTTGCTGGTCGACTCCGACCCGCAGGGCAACGCAAGTTCTGGCGTTGGCTATGCCAAAGATTTAGACCACGCTTCGCTTTACCATGTGCTTCTCGGCCAGGCAAAGCCTGAAGAGGCGATCGTCTCTACCGAGATCGAAGGTCTTGACCTGCTACCTGCGGACAAAAACCTCGTCGGCGCTAACCTGGAGATGGTTTCGCTTGAAAATCGCGAGCTGCTTCTCCGCCAGCATCTGAACGAGGTCCGCAAGCGGTATGAATATGTCGTCATCGACTGTCCACCGGCGCTCGATCTGCTCACTTTGAACGCTTTGCTCGCCGCTGATTCCGTACTGGTTCCCATCCAGTGCGAATTTTTCGCGCTGGAAGGCATTTCCGAATTGATGGACACAATCGACCGAATTCGCGAGAGTTTTCATCACAAGATCGCGCTGGAAGGCATTCTCCTGACCATGTTTGACGATCGCACCAACCTGGCGCGCCAGGTCGCAGGCGATCTTCGGGAGTTTTTCGGCAAAGATGTCTGCAAAACAGTGATCCCGCGCAGTATAAAACTGGCCGAAGCCCCCAGCTTCGGTAAGCCGGTGATCCTTTATGATGTGCGTTCGAAGGGTGCGGAGAGCTACATTCAGCTCGCGAAGGAAATTTTAAGTCATGGAAAATAAGAAAGACCTTCCGAGAAAGGCCCTGGGACGGGGCCTATCATCTTTGATTAGGCCCCCCGCCGCGGCGCCGGTTCCCGCACCAGAAGCACCTCCTGCCGGTTCGGCTGTTCGCCATGTCTCGCCTGACGAAATTCGCCCCAACCCTTTTCAACCGCGGAAAACGTTCGACGAAGCCACCATCGCTGATCTCGCTAAGTCGATCGAGCAGCACGGCATTGTACAGCCCATCGTAGTGAGGCGAAGCGGTGAGCACTACGAAATCGTCGCTGGAGAACGACGCTGGCGTGCGGCGAAGAAAGCCGGTGTGGGTCTGGTTCCGGTGCTCATCCAGAACATCAGCAACGATCAGCTTCTCGAGATCGGGCTCATTGAGAATATCCAGCGCGAAGATTTGAACGCGATGGATCTCGCCAACGCGTACTCTCAGTTAAGCGACGATCTGGGCATCAGCCACGAAGAGATCGCGAAGCGCATCGGCAAAGACCGGGCAAGCGTAACAAATACGATCCGGTTGCTCCAACTGAGTAAGCCGGTACAGCGCATGGTCGCCGAAGACCAGATTTCTGCGGGTCACGCTCGCGTCCTGCTTCGGATCGAGAATAAAACCGAGCAGCAGGCAATGGCTGAGCGCGCAGCCGAGAACAATCTAAGCGTGCGCGAGCTGGAAGATCTGGTCGAGAGTGCCCAACCGAAGAAACCGCGTATACAAAAGGTTAAGCTGCCCGATGATCCCAACGTGAAGGCAGCGTTACAGCGGCTCGAGCAACGGCTGGGGACCCGCGTCCGAGTTGTGGATGCCGGGAAGGGCAGGGGGAAGATAGAGATCGAGTATTACTCGAGCCATGACCTTACCCGTATTTACGACCTTATTGCAGGAGACGAAGGATAGCCGTCAGCTCGCGCCGAACTTCCACCAGAGGATCCTCCTGGTAGAACGTGGTAAAGAGCGGTTTTTGTTCTACAGCGGACGCCTTAACTGCTTTAGCACCAAGGGTTTGGCGCGCACCCTCGATAGTAAAACGTTTTGAGTACAGAAGTTCCTTAATGGTGAGTAAAGTTTCGACGTCCTTGCGCCGATACAATCTATGCCCGGTGCCTGACTTTTTGGGCGATAGCTCTTTGAACTCTGTCTCCCAATAACGAAGGACGTAGGGCTGTACTCCTAACAGGCGGCTGACCTCGCCTATGCGGAAGTAGAGCTTATCGGGAATCTCGGGCCGGTCGGATTCGAGAGCGGCGTCTCCCATGTTGATGGGTATGGTATCAGAATCAGCCGTTTAAACCGTAGTGTCTGGCGTCCGCACCGGTCGGCAACAGTTTCAGGACGCTAAACCGTAGACGTCTACTTTGCCGTCGTAAGTCGGAACGTAGACCTTGCCGCCGCTGACTACAGGGACGTTGAACTTGTTGTAAGTGTATTGCGGCGACTGCCACAGCCGTTCGATGGAGCCAGAACCATCGCTATAAGTCCCGAACTGCGTTGCATCATAGGCGTACAGCACGCCTTTGCTGATCTTCTTATTTGCGTCTTCCATAGGAACGCACGCCCACAGAATGCCTGAACCGTCGCCGCTCGCTGAAAGGCAAAGCATCCCGCCGGGCATACCGCCGGGGGGCACTGGCGATTCGGGCGAGGCCACTTCGGAACTGCACGCCAGATACCTGGCATGGCCGGAAGCATCGATCGTCCACGCGCGGAGGTTTCCGTTTTCGCCCCAGCAGTAGAGCAGGGTACCCTGATTCGCGCTGCGGAAGACGACCGGAGTGGAGTGTTCGTGGTGAGTCCGTTGATTGGATAGAAAGTTCAAATCCTGAAAACGCTGCGGCGCTGCATTCACGCCGTCGCCAGGGTAATACGTGAACCAGATCGGAGGCGCCTTCAGCTTGCCGTAGTTTCCGGCCGGATCCGCGAAATCCGACGGAACAGTTTTCCCCATGTTGTTCCGATCGAGTACATACAGAATGCCGTCCTTGCCTGCGCCGACCACCAGGTTGAGCCATGGAATTACGGAGACGCCACCAGAACCAAGGTCCATGTCATCCCACCCGCCGCCGATGTCACGCGTGATGTGATCGGCGGTCTGATCGCCGCCCGCGCGTCCCGAATCAGAGAAGGGCGACCACCAGTCGGCAACGGAGATTTTACCCGGAGCACCGGCTGCGGGCGCGGTGTATTGGAGCTTGATGAAGCACTCACCAAATTCCGTCACGCCGTCGAAGGAGCCGTTGCCGGTCATGGCATAGAGGAACCCCTCGTCATCGGCTGCCATCCCTTGCCCAGCCATCCAGATGCCCCCACCCGAATAGCGCGAGGTCGCGGCCCACGCAGCGCCGACCGTGTTGGTTGCGACGTCGCATGCGATCACCCACCCGCGCGCGGAACCGGCGGTTTCAAGTACCGTACCGCACGCGATGAAGACGGTTTTGCGGCCGCCGGTATTGGTCAGCAACAGTCCTGCGCGCTGCTTGCGAGCGGCGCCGCGAAACGTCTGCCGCGGGAGCCCATGGCCAGGGTCATACGTCGCGCCCTCCAGGCTAAGCGGCGGACGCGCATGGCTGCCGTTGCTGAGCCGCAACGAGTGCAGTGTGTGCACGGCGCGCTGCGCAGAACCATCCGGACTGCTCCACGCGACGCAATAAAGTGTTCCGGTTTCGGCATCAATCACGGGCGTGCTCAAGATGCCCCAGTGGTCGTTGATCATCCAGCCATCGATCGCGCGGCTGTTCGTAATGGGTGTCCCGAGGCGCGCGACCCACAGTGCCGCGCCCGTGTTCGCATCGAACGCGCGAACCGAATTTGCCATGGAGCACACGATGACGATGTCGCGTGTGACGCCGCCCACGTTCACAGCGGGAACAATCAGCGGTTGACCTTCGCAGCCGCGCGCATCATCGGGAATCGCCAGGCTGAACAGCTTAGTGAGACCTTTCTGGCGCACGGCAGCAGGCGTCAGAATCGTCTCCTGTAAGTTCGCGCCAGAGCGAATGTTGTCGTACGAGCGCGTAAGTACCGGCACCACTCCGTGGGGAGCGGCGGCGGGGGCAGGCTTAGCCATTGCCAAATGACGCGTTGGACCGTCGACATTCGACGCATGACCCATGCCGCCGTGTTCATCCAGATTGGTCGGCTTGCCGGCGATCTGCGCCAGTAGTGACTTTGTGCCGGCGAGCGCGCCACCGGTCAACGAGAGAAAATGTCTGCGATCCATCGCGGCTCCTTACAGATGCTGTGTGCTGGTGTAAGTGACACCAAGTTTGAACGGGGCGGGGCCAGGGAGCATTGATGTCACCTGCAGCGTATGCCAGCCGCGATGAACCGTATGCGCGTGCCCATTGATTAGCGCGAGAGGACTCGCGTCAACGCCGAGGATCCCAAATGTTAACCCAGTCGCGTTGGACTGCGGCGTAAGGGTAACGGAAAAGCCGGCATCGCACCAGATGCGGCCGATCGTCTGTGTCTGGTTAGGTGCGGCCGGCGCAATATCGAGATCGGCGGCGCCCTCAAAGACCTGATGGCATTGCTGGCGGTACACAGGGTTCGGACGATCAAGCCCGGCGCGGCTGTAACAGACATAACCGTGGCCATTATCGTTTTGCGGGATGCCGATCGTGACATTACCCTGGGCATCGGTCCACACGTCGCCGGCGTGGCCGGAGTAATCGTGCAAATGTACGTTGGGCCCGAAACCGGTCTGTACCGTGACGGTTTTCCAGCCGTTGTACATGTCGTTATTCAGGCCGACAAGAAGGTTCGGTGTTACTGTGCGCTCATACACTACGGTCTGAAACTCTTTATGACGAAAAACAGTCTCGCCATTCGCGAGGTTCTCGTGAATCCAGATCAGGTTATCGAGGAATGGCTTCAAGCCATAACAACCGGGGTCGGTAGAGTAGTCTTTATAGTAGACGCTCGGGTAACCTTCTGAAGTCAGCAGGTACGCGTAGCCGAGCAGCTTATTCCAGATAGCGGGCGAACTAAGATCGGTGTCATGGTTTTCGACGAAGGTTACGGCGTGTGCCGCGTCACGTCCAGCAAAACCCATATGGTCAAGCTGCGACATATCCCAGCGACTCGAGTTGTTGCACATATCCTGCAGCTTGAACCGCACGCCGAAATCGAACGTGCTGGCGCGCCCGTTCATACCTGAGTTCCATACCCACCAGTTCAGCGTGTCGGGGTTACCGTCAAAGTACTCACCAACCGCGAACTTACTCGCCATTGACCTACTGTTGAGTAAGTGGGAGACAAACTGTACAGCCATACCTTTGGTGTCGTCAATGCGGTAACCTTGCGCGCCGACAGCCTGTGTCTGCCAATCGAGCGCATCGGTTAAGCCATTCATCACGTACCCGTGGGGCAGGGCATTGACGGGTGCGAGTTCGTCGCCGAAGCCAAAATCGTCGGCAATGGGTCCGGCGATCGGATCACGCGGAACGTGCGGGAAGAAGCAGGTGGGGTGTTTGGGAAAACGGCCGGCGTCGGGCGTGCCGTTGGCGCCAAGGTAGCGATATTCGTAATTGTTCCCACCGTCGCGCTGGTGAGCGACGATGTCGAGATACACGTCGATGCCGTTCGCGCGAAGCATTGCGGCGCACCGCTGCAGGCTCTCGCGCGTGCCGAACCGTGTGGGCACAGAGTAGAACTGGTTCTTGCTGCCGAGATCGTAATCATCGAACACGCCGTAGCCATCCGCCCCCGGAAACGCGCCGGCGTTGGTCTTCAGCGCCGGAGGCAGCAGCACCGCAGTGAAGCCGGCTTCACGAAAGCTGGCGGCCTGCGCCGCGAGATGGTCCCACCACCAGGGCACGCGGGTGTCTCCATCATAGGGAGAGGGAACGGTGTTCTTGTTCGGAAACTTGAAAGTGGCTTGAAGGATGACGCCCATGCGATGTCAGGAAACAGCGGAGCGATGTGAGCGCATTTCTGTGGGTCACGCAAGTGCAACAAAACAAGGGTAGCGGAGAACGTGGTGGACGCGTGACCGGCTGAAGGCAGCGCTACGGGTGCAGTAAAGGAACGGATACTTCAGCCGCCGATTGAATACTCCAACGTGTACGAATGTTGATTGTTGGCATTCTCGATATGGAACGTTCCCGAAATGGCCTTGAGCTCGCCGGTGCCGGAGCCTGGAACGACGATCACGGTCATCTTGCGTCCGCTTTGATCCATGGTTGCCAAATGCTGCAAGGCGAAGCTGCCCTGTTTGCCATTCAGCGTGCCCGTAATCACCTCGATCGCGACATATCCGGCAGCACCCTCCTGCGGATTGCCGCCTGATAACATCTCGCCTTTGCCGTGGCCTTGGAGATCGCCGTCAAACGTCTTGACGAGCGAATACCGGGCGAGCCCTTCAGCGGGCGCCGGCGTGAGCGGCTCCATTTTCACCGTGAAGGTGCCTTGCGCGTGATTCGTCATAGGTATAGTCTTCTGCCGCGCCAAGCGCAGCATCTGCCAGTGTACGGCAGCTCTTCTGCACGCGATGCCGCGCAGCGTGTAACATGGCTCTTCTCTTCACCACCTTAAGCAAAGAGAAGGAGCATCTTTGAAATTCACCCAGGTATTCGCCGCCATTGCGCTGACATGCGCGAGCTGTTGGGCGCAGTCAGACTGTAAGCCCTCGTCCCTCAACGTGCCCGAGGCAAAGTATCCATGCATCTATCCGGACAACCGGGTGATGTTCCGCATCCAGGCGCCGGACGCGCAGAAGGTTTCCATTCGCCTGGGCGGCCAGGGTTACGACATGGCCAAAGCTGCCGACGGCATCTGGACAGTGACGACGAGTGCGCCTCTGGTGGTGGGCTTCCATTACTACACCGTTCATGTGGATGGTGCGGTGGTGGCCGATCCCTGGGTCAAGACCTATTTCGGCGGCGGCTGGTACAACAGCGGAATCGAGATACCCGAGCCCGAAGCCGACGCTGCATACTACACGGTCCAGAATGTTCCGCATGGCGACATCACCATGCACCGCTACTTCTCGACGGTCACGAACAATTGGCGCCGCGCCGTGGTTTACACGCCGCCGGGTTACGCGAATGCGAAGACCAGGTACCCGGTTTTGTATCTGCTCCATGGATGGGGCGAGGATGAAACGGGCTGGTACCTCCAGGGTCATGTAGACGCGATGATGGATAACCTGATCGCGGCCGGCAAGACGAAGCCGATGATCATCGTGATGGACAACCTCAACTCCGCAAAGCCTGGCGAGAGCGCGGCGATCTACGGCGGACGCGGCATGATTCCGGTTCTCGGCGCGCCTCCCACGCCTCCGCCGACGATGCCTCCGCCTGCGGTGCGCGGTGGAATGGGTCTTGGTCGCCCGACATTTTCAGAGATGATGCTCACGGACCTGATCCCCTCGATCGAGTCGTCGTATCGGGTGCTGCCGGGCCGCGAGAACCGCGCGATGGCCGGTCTATCCATGGGTGGCGCGCAGACGTTCGCGACCGTGCTGAACAATGAGGACAAGTTCGCCTGGATGGGCGGGTTCAGTGGAAGCTGTAGCGGTGGTCCGGGGCGCAGCGCGGGTCCGATTGATTTGAAGACGGCGTGCGGCGGTGCATTCGCCGATCCTGCGGCGTTCAATAAAAAGATGAAGCTGGTCTTTATCGGTATCGGTTCAGTCGAGGGGCCCGGGGCCAAGACGTTTAGCGAAGCGCTGACGCAAGCCGGAGTACATAACGTCTACTTCGAATCGCCCGGCACCGCGCATGAATGGCTCACCTGGCGGCGCGCGTTCAACGACTTCGCGCCAAGGCTCTTCCGGTAACAGCCGTGAATACTCACATTACCCGGAGGAGAGTCCGGCTCCGCGCGGCGTTCGCGCCACAGTCCGCCGCTGCAGTGGACGCGAACCCGCTCAGCATCGCCGAGCTGCGGCATTACCCGTTACGTGAGCCGGTCTCGGGCGCGCAGTATTCATTGCTGCGCGTGAGGACGCGCTCGGGCATCGTGGGGTGGGGTGAGTGCCGCTTCGAGGCGGCCGCGGACTTCAAAGCGCTGCAATCGGCGTGGACGGGAAAGCCGGCTCACGCCTATGCAACATTAACGCGTGACACACCGTTTCGGGCGGCGATGGATATTGCGCTGCTGGATATTCTCGGCAAAGCTGCCAAAGCCCCGATCTACCGCGTGCTCGGTGGTCCGACGCGCAACAAGGTCAGAGCTTACGGTTCGCCCCATGCTGCTGACTTTCCGGTGGACGTAATCGACGCGCCTGCTCCGGGTGCGCGGAATCAGGGCAAGGCTTATCAGAACCGGATCCTCGAGCTTGTCGATCGAGTTCCCGAGACTCGCGATTTCGTGCTGCATGGCGATGGCAAGCTCACGCCCGGCGACGCTGCATCGGTCGCCGCGAGCATCGAACGCAAACACCCGCTCTGGTTCGATGAACCGTGTTCACACTCCAACATCGAAGCGGTTCGTAAGGTGGCGGCGGAGACGGTGGTGCCGCTCGGATTCGGACGGGGCATTGATGACCCCGGCGTGTTTCAGGAGTTGCTGCGCGAAGGTCTGATTGATGTGGTGCGCCCGGACCTAAGCATCTTCGGCATCAGCGGCGCTCGCCGCATTGCTGCGCTTGCGGAACCTTACTACGTGGCGGTCGCACCGCGGCACAACGGCGGCCCCGTCGGCACTGCGGCAGCGATTCAGCTTGCCGCCACGCTGCCCAACTTTTTCATCCAGCATGTTCCCGTGCCGGTAGATGAACGCGACCGCGCCATGCGTCGTGAAATTGTCTCGCCTGCGATTGAGACCGCGACCGGCGGGTTCCTCAGTCTGACGAACGAACATGGTCTCGGCATCACGGTGAACGAATCCGCTTTGGAGAAATATCGTGCAGCGTAGAAATTTTCTCGCCTTAGGCTCCGGCGGACTCGCGCTGGCGGCGACCAAACACCGGCCGTTCCCGGTTGAAGATGCGTGCGGCTGTGCTCTGCAGACTCCCGTGCGTCCGGCCGCACCTTCGTTCGCGGAGGTCAGTTCGGGCTTGAAGATCACCGGGCTGAAGGTGTTCGGCGTGTCGCTCACTCCGAACTCCGACCGGCCCTACGTCTTCGTCAAAATCGAAACCAACCAGGGCCTGATCGGCTGGGGCGAAGGAACACTCGAGGGCAAGGCGGGCGCGGTCATCGCCTGCGTGAATGACTTTCGTGATTTCCTGATCGGCGCCGATCCGATGCAGGTGGAACACATATGGCAATCGATGTATGTGCACACGTTCTATCGCGCCGGTCCCGTGATCGGTTCGGCTATCTCGGGCATCGATCAGGCGTTGTGGGACATTCGCGGTAAGGCGCTGGGCATGCCGGTTTACAAGCTGCTGGGCGGGCCCTTTGACTCGCGCGGCGTGCGTGGCTATTACCATGTGGACGGCGCCACACCGCAGCAGCTTCAGGCGATCCGGCAGACGGCGAAAGAACAGGGCATCACCTGCGTCAAAGCAGGGATTCCCGGCTACTACGAATGGATCGAGCGCAGGCCGAAGATCGACCGCGCCATCAAAGCGATCCAGATGCTTCGCGAGAACCTGGGGCCGGACATCGATATCGCTGTCGACTTTCACGCAAAGACGAGCCCGAGCGTTGCATCCATCATCGTGAAGGAAGTCGAGCCGCTGAACCTGCTGTTCATCGAAGAACCTTGTCCGCCTGAGAACGTGCAGGCCATGGCGAAGATCGCACGGCGCTCGACGACGCCAATCGCGACCGGCGAACGCCTGATCGCGGCTTATGGCTGCCGCGAAATTATCGAGATGGGCGTGGTGGACATCTTACAGACGGACATCAACCACGTCGGCGGCATCACTTCGTTATGGAAGGTGGCTGCGGCTGCGGACGTGTCGTCGATCTCGATGGCGCCGCACTCGTGCGAAGGGCCGATCGGAGGTCTGGCGACGATCCATGTGGACGCGGCGATGCCTAACTTCCTGGTGCAGGAGATTTGCGGTCAGGTGCGCCCGACGAACACCGACAAGATTTGGGAGGAGTGGCTTGGCTTCCCAGCGATGCGCATGGTGGATGGGCGATTCCCGCTGGCCGAAAAGCCCGGTTTGGGATTCGAACTTTCGGAGGCGAGCCTCGCGAAATTTCCATTCGCCGGCACGCGGCCCATGGCCCGTGTGTTCCACGACGACGGTTCTGTTGCCGAGTGGTAGGCGGCAACGGTAAAGCTATTCTTCGCGATAGTCGAACCAGAGAAAGTCTGCCGGCTTCGCTGAGCCGGATACATCCTGACACGCCATGCCGGCGAACGCGCCCGTGAAGTTCGGCAGACCCGGCGCGCTTGCTTCGTCCGACAGGATGCTGGCGTCGAAAGTTTGTGGCAGCCAGGTCCATTCCTGGCCAGGATGCCGGTATGCGAACCGCAGCGCGTCGAAGCGGATATCAGCGCGCAATTCGAGCGCGCCTTCACTTTCGATTTTAATCGGCGCAGTGAACGCGTCCGCTGACGGCTGATCGGGAAGCGCAGACATCACGCGCAGATGCTTTCCATTCACGTCGTCGCGGCAAACATACAGGTAGTGAAATTTCGAAGCGTTGTAGTAACAGACCAGCCCGGCCATTTGCTGGAAGTGCTCGGGCTCGAACTCCATGTGTGTGGCGATTGAGCAAACGTGCGCTTGCTGCCTGCGCGCTACCAGAGATTGCCGAAACAGACTGCCGATCGTGTCGCGTCCATAGAGCCGCAGCCACCCGGGGCGTTCGGACAGGCTGAACAGTTCATCGGGAAAGGGCGAGCGCAACCATTGAAACTCAGATGGCAGCGCGGGCTGATCAAATCGCACGCGAGGCTCGGCTGCGGGCCATTCCTGCACCGCGAGCGCCGGTGCGGGAACCGTCATGCGCGGGGCGGCGCTGTTGCTCTCGTGATAAAGCCAGCCGTCGCTCTTCCAGTGCATCTTCTGGATCGCGGTCTCGCGCCCCAGCGTGCAACGTCCGCGGCCGGGCAAGGGACGTCCGCAGAGATGCACCAGGTACGTGTCACCTTGCTGTGTTTCGACCAGATCGCCATGGCCTGCGCGCTGCAGTTCGGCTTGCGGAAAGCCGCGCGACGTCAGGATGTACTTGTCCGGATGCAGTTCGTAAGGGCCCCAAAGGTTACGTGAGCGCGCCATCGTGACCGCATGGCCCCAGCCTGTTCCACCTTCCGCTGTAAGCAGGTAGTAATAGCCGTCGCGTTTGTAGATGTGCGGGCCTTCCGTGAAGCCGATATCCGTACCGCGAAAGATCAGCTCGCGCTTGCCCGTCAGCTTGCGTTCTGCCGGGGAATATTCCTGCAGGATGATGCCCGGGAAGCGATTGTGACCGGGCCGGTGATCCCACAGCATCTGCGCAACGTACTTGCGGCCATCATCATCGTGAAAGAGAGAAGGATCGAAGCCGCTCGCGTTCAAGTACACCGGGTCTGACCATTCGCCGTCGATCTGCGGCGCCGTGACGACGTAATTGTGAAAGTCCCGCAGCGAGGCCCCGGACGCGCCCGCTTGTGACGTTCTGCCGTAACGCTTCACGTCCGTGTAAACAAGCCAGAAGAGCCCGTCGGCATAGGTCAGGCACGGCGCCCAGACTCCACAGGAATCCGGATCGCCCAGCATGTTCAGTTGCGATGCGCGCCGCAGCGGCCGCGTCAACAGACGCCAATGCACCAGATCGCGAGAGTGGTGAATCTGCACGCCGGGGAACCACTCGAATGTAGACGTCGCGATGTAGTAGTCGTCGCCAACACGAATGATCGACGGGTCCGGATTGAAGCCCGGCAGAATCGGGTTTCTGATTTCAGGCATTGCGTTCCGCGAGAGCGGGATCGCGTACGACGGTCCAGAGAATAATGGCACCGAGCACATCGAGACCGCCGAGGACGACGAAAAACGGCGAGTAGCCGACGGTGGTCACGAGTCCGCCGATCGCCAGCGAAAACAGCAGCAGGCCGAAGTTGCCGAAGAACCCGGCCATCCCTGCGACGGTGGCGACTTCACTGCGCGGGAACAAGTCGCTCGACATGGTGATGACAGTGACCGAGAGTGTCTGGTGCGCAAACCCGGCAACGCAGAGCAGCGCGAGCGCGCTGTACGGACTATCGACTGCACCGACGAATGCGACGGCGGTCATGATGAGCGCACCGAAAGTAAACGTCGCGCGGCGTGAGTTGATGAGAGTGAGCCCGCGCTTCTGAAACTGCTGGCTGAGAAAGCCGCCAAAGACGCAGCCGATATCTGCCGCAAGGAAGGGCAGCCACGCGGTCAACGCAATATGTTTGATGTCCATGTGGCGAACGCTCGAGAGATAAAGCGGGAGCCACACGGTGAGCGTGCCCCACGTCGGGTCCGCGAGAAAGCGCGGCAGCGCAATGCCCCAGAAGTTGCGGCGCCGGGCGATCCTGGCAATGGAGGGCTTTACATCAGCCGCGAGTGACGCTTCCTGCCCGCCGATGATGTAATCGCGTTCCTGCGCGCTCAGCCTCGGGTGGCGCGCCGGGCTTTGATAGAAGAACAACCACAACGCGACCCAGAGCAGCCCGAGCGAGCCGGTGATCACGAATGCGAACTGCCAGTTGTAAAAAAGAATCGCCCACGCGACGAGTGGTGGCGCCAGCATCGAACCCACCGAAGCGCCGATGTTGTAGACGCCGCCCGCGAGCCCGCGCTCTTTCGCCGGGAACCACTCCGACGTGGCCTTCATGCCAGCTGGATTCGCCGAGCCCTCAGCCAAACCGAGGGCCGCGCGCAAGCCGGCGAACGCCTGCCAGCTGTGCGCGAGCGCGTGCGACATGTTCACCAGCGACCACACCGTGGCGAAGATCGCGAATCCAATCTTCAGGCCAAGCATGTCCAGCACGTATCCGCACGCAGGCTGCAGCATCAGCATGCCCTGGAAGGTGCCGTTGATCCACGAGTACTCCTGCGGCCCGATCTTAAGTTCCTTCAGAAGTGTCGGCGCGGCGACGGATAAGGTGGACCGCGTCAGGTAATTAAGCACGGCGCCGAGCATGATCAGCGAGATCATCCACCAGCGGAGCCCGCGAACTTTTGTGCGCGGTGATTCGGAAGCGGCGGGTGGCATGATGGGCGCGCTCATTTTGACAATCCTACTTTTCGAAAGTTAGTTCGTACGTTACGCCCTTGCGGGCGTTCAGGCGGAACGTTCCATTCGTTGCGGCCGGCGTGCTTTGCGTCTTTCCGTTGGCAGTAAGGTGAGTGAGGCGCTGCCCAGCGGGCACGTGAACCTGAAAGGGCATGTCCTGCACTGCCTGCCATCGGGCGGAATGAAGCGCGCCATCATCCCACTGCATTCCAATCTCGGCGCCGCCGCGAACGCGAATGCCGGAGACAGCACCGCTCTTCCATGCGCTCGGGAGCGCGGGCAGCAAGATCGACCTCAGCATGATCCGGAAACCAGCGCGATTGCACGAGAGTCTCGAGCATTCCGTTGGCGCCGCCCAGGTTACCGTCAATCTGGAAGACACCCGGCGGGTGCGTGTCCATCAGATTTGGAAAGGTCGACTGGCGGAACAGCACGTTCATGCTGTCATAAGCCTGCTCACCTTCGCCGAGGTGCGCCCAATAATTCACCACCCACGCGCGTGACCAGCCGGTCTGTCCACCACCGGCAGCAAGCCGGCGATCAAGAGTAGTTCTGGCGGCCTTGGCGAGTTCCGGCGTCTGTTGCATCGAAATCTGGTTGCCTGGAAACAGCCCCCACAAGTGCGAGATGTGGCGATGGCCGGGCTCGGCCTCGTCATAGTCCCAAAGCCACTCTTGCAGATTGCCGTTCTTGCCGACCTGCAGCTTGGGCAGCTTGTCGAGCGCCGTCTTCACCCGCGCGCGCATCGCTGCGTCGACATTCAACACTTCGCTCGCCTGAATGGTGCGCTGGAACAACTCGCGCAGAATCTCGATGTCCATGGTTGGCGCGAGGGTGAGCGAGTGCGCAGTTCCGTCCGGCAGCTTGTAGCGGTTTTCGGGCGAAAGCGAAGGACCGGTGACCAGGTGGCCCGCACCGTCATCGGTCAGGTAGTCCAGAAAGAAGGCTGCGTTCTCGCGCAGCAGCGGCCATGCGCGGTCACGCAGAAATTTGCGGTCACCCGAAAACGCGTAGTGGTCCCACGCGTGGAGCGTGAGCCACGCACCGCCCATCGGCCAGATGCCGTAGGGTACGCCGTCGATCGGATGCGCATCACCCCAGATGTCGGTGTTGTGGTGGATCACGAAACCGCTCGCACCATAGTATTTGCGCGCGACTTCGACGCCGGTCCCGGTGCCGGGTTTTCGGATCATGTCGATCAGGTCCAACAGCGGAATCTCGAGTTCGCCCAGGTTGGCAGGCTCGGCGATCCAGTAGTTCATCTCGGTGTTGACGTTGATGGTCCACTTCGATCCCCAGGGGTTGCTGATGCCACCTGCCCAGAGTCCCTGCAGGTTCGCCGGAAGCCCGCCTGGCCGGCTTGATCCTGTGAGCAGATACCGCGCGTACTGAAAGTAGAGTGCCTGTAAACCAAGATCGGTTGCGCCCGCCGAAACGCGTTTCAGGCGTTCGTCGGTCGGGACCGAGGCCATCGGATCGTCGCCCGATCCGAGGCGGAACTGAACGCGATGCATCAAGCGCTGTTCGTCTTCAACGGCGGCGTGCGCAGAGCCTGGTAGGGCTTCTTCGCTGCTGCATCGAGCGCCGCAGTGCACTGCTGTGCGGGCACATCGCCGCGAAAATCAGTAGCGGCGGCGATCAGCAGCGTCACTTCATCCGCACCCTTGACGTTGATCGCCTTCTCATCACGCGTCACGCTACCGCCCTGCGCGAGAACACGCACCTGCGCCTGGAACCGGGTCTGTTCGGCATGCGCGGGACCTTGGGTCAACGCGAGATCGTGATCGCTCAGGACCTTCACGTCGAAGTCAGACGGCCGGTCCATCCCAACACTGAAAGTCAAAGCGCCTGGCTTGCTCGCGCTCAGGTGAAGCACCATGACGCGATCGGGCGCCGAGGCAAACGCTTCACGCCGGAACTGAACGCCGTCAGCGGTGTAAGTGACACTGGCGACACCGGTATCGAGGTTCAGTTCACGCCGGTAGCCGCTGACTTCGGCTTCACCGGTCGATCGAACATACAGATCTCCCAAGGTCGAATACCCCGGCATACCTGCAGGCTTCGAGATCATCGTTTGGCCGGCGATGCGCTCGGCTTCGGCGATCTTCGCGCCGTCCGTGCCTTTCGACTCGAGCAGCAGGCTGCGCACTTTGTGGAAGCCGTCGAGCGCGCCGGGGTTCAACTTGTCATTGCGCGAGCCTTGCCAGACGGTGCTCTCGTTCAGTTGCAGGTGCTCGTCTTGCGGACGCGTCTGCTTGCCGTCTTTGATATCGGCGTTGCGACGAACGTCCTGCTGATCGCCATTGTTGCTGCCGCGATTGGCGCCGCCGAACACCATGGCGCCCAGACGCCCGTTGCCGATCGGCAGGGCCTCGGTCCAGACCGGCGCGGCATGTTGATACCAAAGCGTGAGATTGGGACTCTCGGCGGAGCACAGCAGCGGGAGCAGCAACGTGATGCAAGCACGGGAGAGAAATGGGCGCAGGATACCGCCAGCGGATTCGGCAATCATAGAGACTGTGATAGTGTTTCAGAACGAAAAAGCAATCGCAATTAATCACGCTTGCGTTTTTCGCGAGGAATATGGCCCGATCCATCTCCACCTACATCACACTGCTTTCCCTGCTTAGCGTCTGCCTTCCTGCCGTTGCGCAGCGTGCACCGGCTCCTTATTACGAAGACACCAACAACGTTCCGGTTTCGCCTGAGATCCACCCGGACCGCACGGTAACGTTCCGTCTGTTCGAGCCCAAGGCGTCGGAAGTAATTCTG
This sequence comes from Bryobacterales bacterium, assembly GCA_963792655.1. Taxonomy (GTDB): domain Bacteria; phylum Acidobacteriota; class Terriglobia; order Bryobacterales; family Bryobacteraceae; genus DOZZ01. The sequence continues at coordinate 172,724 of CAWBWU010000001.1, read as the reverse complement.
ATGGGTTCGCCGGGCATTCTCGAATTCACGAAGAAACCTGTGGCGCTCGAGAAAGATGACAAAGGCGTGTGGAGCACCACCATCGGACCCATGCCTCCCGGCTTCTACACTTACGGTTTCGCGATCGATGGCGGCATGCGCATGCCTGACCCGGCTAACCCGAATCTGGAAGTACGGCGCTGGGGCGACACCAGCATGTTCATCGTGCCGGGGCCCGAAAAAGCCGTCTACGAAGAGCGCCCGGTGCCTCACGGCTCGGTGCACATCGACTTCTACGATTCGAAGAACATGAACACGCCGCGCATGTTCTACGTTTATACTCCGCCGGGCTACGAGAACAACACGCAGAAATATCCCGTGCTTTATCTGCTGCATGGCAACGGGCAGATCGAATCATCGTGGCTTTGGACTGGCCATGCGAACGTCATCCTCGACAACCTGATTGCAGACGGCAAAGCGAAGCCCATGATCGTCGTCATGCCCTATGGACACGTGCCGCGCGAGATTAAACCGGACCGGGCTGCAGGCGCGGGTCAGGGTGATCTGCAGACGATCGAAAAGGAACTTCTGACGGCGATCAAACCCGAAGTCGAGAAGAAGTACAGAACGCTGAACGATCGCGATCATCGTGCCATCGCGGGTCTCTCGATGGGCGCGATGCAGTCATGGTCCGTCGGTCTGCACAACCTTGATCAGTTTGCGTACATCGGTGCGTTTAGTGGTCCGGGCAACCGCGCTGAATGGGAGAAGGCCGACCCCGCCATGCTCAACAAGCGATTGAAGGTGTTGTGGTTCGGATGCGGCACGGAAGATGGCCTCTACCCTGCAGTGAAAGGGATGGACCAGCTACTGACCCAGCGCGAAGTCAAACACACGTTCTATTCGTCTGGCCTGGGCCACAGTTGGCCGAACTGGCAGACTTATCTTTCGAAGTACGCTCCGCTGCTGTTCCAGAACTAAGGCGCATGAAACTGGTTCCGGTTCTCGCACTCTTCGCGCTGGTTTCTCCGGCGATCGCGTTGGACGGTAAGGTCGGCATTCACGATCCGTCGACGATCATCAAGTGCGACAACAAATACTATGTGTACGGCACCGGCGGCACTGCGCTCGTGTCGGATGACGGCTGGACGTGGCGGGCGAGCACGCCTCTGCCTCTGCAGAGAACTGGCGCCCGATGTGATCCACCTGGGCGACCGCTACTACGTGTACACGGCAAGGAACGTCGGCGCGCAGCCCCGGGCCGAGGTTCACATGATCTCGACTAAGTCGCTCGATCCGGCTTCGCCTGATTACAAGTTCACCGACTCCGTTGTGGTCGCGTCCTCCGACGGCAAAGAAGATTCGAACGCGATCGATCCCGGAATTTTCCGCGATCCAAACGATGGACGGCTGTGGCTCGTTTACGGTTCTTACTTCGGCTATATCCGTCTGGTTGAACTCGACCCCAAAACCGGCAAACGTCTCAACCCGAATGTGCCGCCGCGTAATCTCGCTATCAACTGCGAAGCGTCCGACATGATTTTTCACAACGGCTGGTATTACCTGCTCGCGACGCACGGTAGTTGCTGCCGCGGAACGGACTCGGGCTACAACATTCGCGTCGGCCGGTCGCGGAAGGTCACGGGGCCTTTCATTGATGCGGAAGGCATCGACATGATCGAGGGCGGCGGCAAGTTGCTGATCGGCTCCGGCGGGCGCGCCGTGGGGCCTGGTCACTTCGGGCTGATCGATCTGGGCGATGGTCTGCAGAAGTTCTCGCTGCACTGGGAAGCGGATCTTGATCGCGGCGGCGCGAGCGTGCTCGACATTCTTCCGCTGCAGTGGCGTGATGGATGGCCAGTGGCAGGCGAGAACCTGAAACCCGGTACGTACGAAATTGAGTCCGCCCGCACCGGTACGGCGCTGGAATTAGCGGTCGAAGGCACACCTGTCGGCGGGCGGCGGGTTCGCGGCCCTGGTGGTCCAGGCGGCCCGGGTCGGCCCCCGGAGCCAACGCGCCACGGCCTCCCGGTGGTCCGGGTGGTCCCGGGCAGGGCGGCGGAATGTTCGCCGGTACCGGTTCGCCCATCGCGTCTCAGGAAGCCGCGCAGGTAGCGAACAACTGGCCGGCCGGAGATGCCGATGTGCGTATGGCGAACTATCTGCTCCAGGCGCAACAGAAGTGGTCGATCACGGCAGCGCCCGACGCCGGTGGCTACATGGGCTCACCCTACTTTCGGATTAGCGTCGCCGGCACGGACCGCACATTGACCGCCACGCCGGACAACGAATTGAGCGTGCGCCCATCTTTTACCGGCGCTCCCGAGCAGCTCTGGCGCATCGATCAACTCGCGGACGGCACGTGGCGGATCACGTCAAAGTCATCGTCGGAGATGAGTCTGTCGGCAGTCGGCGCCAGTTCGGCATCTCTCGAGAAAGTGAACGAAGCGAACGACCGTCAGCGCTGGTTGATCAAAACTCCATGACCCGACTCCGAAGTTACAGCGCATCGCTGCTCGCCGTGGCCGGCGCCGCATTGATTGTGACGTACGCATCGGGCGCAAACGCGCCTGTCACGTGGCCGACGCTCATCAAGGTCGCGACAGCGCACAAGTCACCGGATGCCGAAGGTTTCATCCCGCGCTGGCTGATCCTGGAGCCGATCCCGGTTACCGGTCTCACCGAAAGCGCCGTGCGCGGCATGTTGAAGAAAGAGTACTTCCCCGATCAGTTCAACGTGATGCCGCAGGACGGTGACAAAGTGACCGTCAACGGCTCCGAACTGAACTGGCACGCATTGGATACCAGGAACTACAACGTGAATCTGTATCACTTCGCGAACGCGCTCGGGAAGCCGACGTCAGACGTGCTCTTCTGGGCCGTCACGGTCGTCAACTCGCCCGTAGAAGTGCAGAACGTGCGTCTCGCGATCGGGTCCAACGCGGCGTCCGTGTGGTGGCTCAACGGCAAAGAAGTGGCTTCGCTATTCGGCGACCGCCAGACGGTTATCGACGATGGAGTTTCGAAACGCCTCACGCTGAACAAAGGCCGTAACGTGCTTCGCGCCGTGATCGTTAACGGCGGCGGCGCGACGGACTTCTGCGCGCGTTTTCTCGATTCGAACGACAAGCCGCTGAAGAACCTGACGATTACGACGCCAGCAAAGTAGTTAGCCAGTTACTGCGCTTTGATGGGTGTGAAGCGCACTTCGTCCGCAACCAGGTATTCGCCCTCGCGCGGGCCGGAGAACTCGACGTACGCAATGTGCGGCGCATTCACGGTCAGAGTAAAGATGGGCACCGGATCGCCCGGTGATTTGCGGCTCGGCGTCGATTCGAGAAGCGCGCGATCCACTCGCTTGCCCTCGGCATCGAATGCTTCAAGCACAGCAGGCGTAGCGGTCGATCCCCATAGCGCGAGTGTCGCCGAAGAGACCGGTTTGGGGAACGTCGCGCGCACCGGAATGGGTTCGGTGGCCATCGCGCAAAGGATGCCCTTGTGGCCCGAAGCGAGGTGTGTGAAGAACATCAGCATCCCCTCCGACTTCGACTTCTGAGGCTGGTGGGCAAGCGTGAACACAACGCCCTTTTCTTCCCAACGCGGAACGCGGTTCGCCTTCGTATCCGGCAGCAGGGGCACGGCTTGTTCGAAATCCACAACGACCTGCTCTGCTGCGCGCAGCGTAGCCGATGGCGAGCAGCAGGCTGAACGCGACCCGAATCATCCTTTGCTTAACTCAAGACCGGACATAGTGCCCGTCGACGAAGCGAACTTGTCTGTCTCGATTCCCATGCGGTGCAGCATCGACACAAACAGATTCGGCAGCGGGTAGTTTTGAGTGCGATCGAACGCGAGGTGGCCCGCGTGCTTGAAACCGCCGCCCGCAAGCAGCGTCGGCATGTTGCTGGTGGAGTGCGCGTTGGCGTCGCCCAGGTTCGAGCCGTACAGAACCATGGTGCGATCGAGAAGTGCCGCATCGCCTTCCTGAACACCCTTTAAACTCTTGAACAGATCGGCCAGCAAACGCATATGGTACGAGTCGATCACGCGCAGTTGGGCGAGCTTGGCTTCCGACTTACCGTGGTGCGAAAGGTTGTGATAGCCATCGCTGATGGTGGCGCCTTTGATTTCAACAACGGGCGTACTGACACTGTCGAGCATCAACGTGACCGATCGCGTCGAGTCCGTCTCGAAGGCAAGACGCACCAGGCTATACATCGTCGCGACTTTCGCCATGTACTGCGCGGGGTTTGACGGGTCTACCGGTTCTGGATCTTTCACCACCGGCTTGGGCTTTCGCTCCCAGCCTTTCGAGGCTTGCAGCCGGTTCTCCAGTTCGCGAACACTGGTGAAGTACTGATCGAGCCGCGAGCGATCGGCCGCATCTACGCTGCGCTGAAGATCACGCACCTGATCGGAAACCGCATCGAGAATGGACCGGCCCGTATCCAGTTCCGCGATCTTGGCCTCCACTTCCTTCGGGCTGCCCTGAATGAACATCTGGCGGAAGACACCGGCGGCGCTCTGCTCCGGCGGAATGGCAACGCCGTTGCCAGTCCACGAGAGCGAACGCCCCGCTGTGTTGACCGCCAGCGTGAGCGACGGGAAGCGTGTCTGACTGCCGATGCGTTCCGCGATGTACTGGTCGAGCGATATTGTGTTGCGGAACGAGCTGCTGGCCGGGTGTGGCGCAGCGGTCAGGAAGCTGATGTCGGCCGGATGTCCGCCGTCCACGTTGGGGTGCGAGACGCCGGAGAAGACGGTAAAGTCGTCCCTGTAATCCTGCAGCAGTTTCAGGTAAGACGATGGCGTGTAGTCGCGGCCGGCGCCGGTGGGGAAGAACTCACCGGGCAGCAGGCCGAGGTTGTTGCAGATGCCGAACATGCGGCGCGGCACCGCGACGGTTTGCGCCTGGCCCCGCGCCGGAAGCATGGCGTTCAATAGCGGGAGGCCGAGACCTACGCCAACTCCACGGAGCAGCGAGCGCCGCGAGAGCGCGCGATAAGCGCATCGAGTATTTCGGCCGGCTTGCGTCATGCGTTTCCTCTTTGCTGTTTCACTTGTTCCTGAAGAGATCGCTCTCAACTATTCCATGCACAATGCTGCGCACCCCGTAATCGGAGCTTCGCGTCTTCTCCAGGATTGCGTCGACCTGTTTGCGATCCGTGAAGCCGATCGGCGCTCCGGTTGCGTACGTAGCAAGCTGGCCGACCATGTTTCGCGCAACTGTCTGCTCTTCGTGCTCGAGCAGAAGCTTCTTGAATTCGCGAATGTCTTTGAACTCCAGTCCGCTGACAAGCTTGCCGGCGGCGTCAACCGGAAGCGCATAGTGGAACGTGAACGGCTGCCCCGAAAGGCCAATGCCGGTTTCCGGTTTGGCGTTCTCGGCAAAAGCGCGATACCGCTCGCGCCATCCACCCATCACATCGAAGCTCTCCAGCGCAAACCCGGGGGGATCGATCTTGCGGTGGCACGACGCGCACGTTGGATCGGCACGGTGCTTGTCGAGTTGCTGACGGATCGTGACCGCACCCCGAATGTCGGGCTCAATAGCCGGCACTCCTGCGGGTGGCGCCGTGTGGAAGCCCAGGATGCGCTCCATCACCCAGACCCCGCGCAAAACCGGCGAGGTGGTGGTGCCGTTGGCCGTGACTTTCAGAATGCTCGCCTGGGTCATGAGTCCGCCGCGAACGGAGTCCTTCGGTAGAGTGACCTTGCGCATCGCTGCTCCGGTTACCCCAGGCACGCCGTAATGTTTGGCCAGCCGCTCGTTCAGGAATGTGAAATTGGAATCGACTACGGTGCGCGCCGGAAGGTTCCGGGCGAATAGTTCCTGCACGAAGAGCCGGGTTTCCTCTACTGCCGCAAGCTTCAGGGGATCGTCCAGTTCGTAGTCGTTGTAAAGCGTAGTCGACGGCGAAGAATCGTCAATCTTGCGGAGGTCGAGCCAGTAGTCCGTGAAGGCTTCGATGAAGCGGTGCGACTTCGGATCATCCAGCAGCCGGTCGGTCTGCGCTTTCAGGACTGCGGGATTGTGAAGCCTGCCCGCCGCTGCGAGACTACGCAGTTCCGCGTCAGGCGGCGAATTCCACAGAAACAGCGAGAGACGCGTTGCCAAAGCGTAGTCGTCCAGCGCGCCGGGCGCTTCCTGAACATAGATAAAACCAGGCGACGCAAGGATCGCGGTGTAGGTAGACAACAGCGAACCGGTGAAGCCATGGCCCAATTCGTACTGCTGGTTGAAGAGTGCCAGGAACCGTTTGGTCTCTTCCTCTTTGACCGGCCGCCGGTACGCCCGGGCGAGAAACGCTCGCACCAGACGCTCGGCATCTTCCTTTGGGTGGTCGGTTGTGACTTCGACAGCGACATTCTGTGTGCGTGGCCCGAAGCGCCCCCGTCCTGCTCCGGCCGCTGGCGGAGGAAGTGGAGGTGCAGGTATCTGCAACGTAACGCCGCCGGTTTCGTTTTTGTCGAGCGTTCGCAACGGTAAATCGCCAAACAACTGCCGGTAACCGGGAGCCGCCGACTCGCGGTATAGCGGGCCTTCCACTTCGAGCCACTGGAACGCAACACCCGGCATACCATCAGGCTGTGCCAGAGGGTTGACGTACTCCTGTTCAGTGCCGCTCACGCGCGTTCGGAAGAGCCGCATCGCGTCAGTCTGGATCACTTCATTGGCGCTCAGCAGAACTTCCGTCTCATGGACCGTCGGCTCAGGCGTGAAGTCGAACGCACCCAGCGGGCGGGACTGGCCGGAGCTCTGCGCATAGAGCCCGATCGGCTCGTTGCGGCGCCCTTGCCAGACTTCATCCGGATTGGGCCGGTGATAAGTGGGTTGGTACAGAAACGATGTCTTCTCCGCGCCGAACCCCTGGAAGTTCCAGTGATCGACGCCACCGCCGCTGACCCAAATCGAATAGCCTTTGACTCTTACTTTGTAAACACCAGGCGTCGGCGCGCGAAAACTGCTCCAGCTAAAGCCGCCGGCGTCAGAGAAGATGCTCGAAACGCGGCCCACGGCTTCGCGGTCCTTCGCTTCCGGATCCGAGATAGGGGAGCGCCCGGCACGAACCTCCGGTTGTGCGTGCGAATCGAGAACGGGAAAGTTGAGCCGGTCTGTGCGGGTGTTGCCTTCGCGCGGCTTGAAACTGCGGAGCGTGGGCTCCTCGCGTGCGTAGATGCGAACCGTTTTGGTTGCGGGCCGCACCAGTTGGGCGGCCATGGCTTCGCGCAGCGCGTAATCCGCGGAACTCATATAGCGCGAGAGCTGCACGTACGAGATATCCAGGGCGCCGCCGATTTTGTTGAAACGCCAGGCCTCGCCGTCTTGCGGAAGCTTCGTTTTAATCTGCACCCAAGGCACGGCGAGCAGGTCGCGCACAGCGTTCTCGTACTCATACGCGTTGAGGCGGCGAAGTCCGGCACGGCCCCGATGTGCGGCGATGGATTGCTCGTAGCCAGTCAGGCTATCGGCCACACCTTTCACAAACTGCGAAACGGCGTCGGGCGCCGGCCGGGGCATAGGCGCAGGTGGCATTTCGCCTGCGGAAACGCGGTCGTGAACTTTCACCCAGGTCGCGAAATTGTCCGGATCGGCCGGCTTCCAGGTCAGCTTACTGAGGTCCAGGCGTGCGGCGGGCGCAGAAGAGCCGTGGCAGCCGATGCAGTTCTTTTTGAGGAACGCGTCGCTGGCGGGAACAGCGTCGGCACTGAGAAGACAAGCGGCGGAAGATAGAAGAACGAACGCTCGGAGAGGAAGGCTAAGGGTGTGAAGATCAGCGCGAAACTCCATTTTCAAAAATGCGAAAAAAGAGTTCTTTGGCACCGATTTCACCCGTTGATTATATCGAGATCAAGTACGGCTGAATTGAATTAGACTGTCTCACATGCCGCCTGGCGATCGTGTGCACCCTTTCAGCGCTTCCCATTTCCGAGTAGAAATCGACGGAATTGCAGCAACAGAATTCCTCTCCGTTACCGGCATCGAGGCTGACGCGAGTGTGGTGGAATACCGTTCGGGAACGGATAAGAGCGCACCGGCTCACAAGATGCCGGGGCTAGTGCGTGTCGGCAACATTGTCCTGACCCGCGGTCTAACCAGCGACTTAAGCCTGTGGCAGTGGATGCAAGAGACGTTGTCGGGCCAAGTCAGCCGCAGGAACATGTCAGTTGCCCTGGTCAATGATGCCGCAGTCCTGATGCGCTTCAATTTCACAAACGCGTGGCCAGTGCGTTGGACCGGACCGCACCTGGAAGCAGAAGCGGGCGATGTGGCCTTAGAGACGCTCGAAGTAACGCATGAAGGGATGACGATCGTGGCGAGTTAATAGCCACAATGCTGCTGAATCAAATTTTGTAACCCATGCCCCCGGACCGTTTTACCGAGCCGCGACAGCAATGGAGCGGGCCAACGCAGTAAAGAGTATAGGTGCGGGTTGGGCTTACATAACCACGCGTGATATGGCGGAGAGGGGGGGATTCGAACCCCCGGTAGACTTTAAAGGCCTACGACGGTTTAGCAAACCGCTGCTTTCGACCACTCAGCCACCTCTCCGGCTCTCAATGCGGGTCATGTGCAGGATAACATGCTTGGCCGCGCTACAATGAGGTCTCGCGCCCGTAGCTCAGCTGGATAGAGCGTTTGCCTCCGGAGCAAAAGGTCAGAGGTTCGAATCCTCTCGGGCGCACCACTCCATACGGTTCGAACGCTTGAACATTGCAAACACGCCGTATCCGGCCAGGACACCGAGCGCGTTGAGCATCAGGTCGTCAACGTCGAATATGCCGACGCGGAACGCAACCTCCATCAGCTCCATGGTCAGGCCGGTGAGAACTCCAAGCCCAAGCGCCTTCTGCCATGACATCAAGGGAAAGACAATTGGAGTGAACAGCCCGATCGGCATGAACGGGATGATGTTCCCGAACAAGTTGACCATCGCTATCAAGTGATTCCCCCGCCAACTGAGTAGCGGAACAATGGTTTTGAACGGGACGAAGTTAGCTGGGCCGGTGTGAGTGCCCGCAAACCGGAACATCATGTGCCCTATGCGGATATCCGGGATGGCCTTAAATACGATGAATCGAATCAGAACCGCGCTATATGCGATGAGTACACAGGCGACCAACCAGCGGGCCCGTTCCGTCTTCATCCCACTGGCCATTCTCACAATCATGTCCTGAACTTCCGTTAGGATATCGCTCGTCACGCCGCTCTGTTTCGCACCAAACCCGATCGATCTACAGAATCTCCGCGCCTCGCGTTAGCATCTTCGGTAAAAGAGGAACACCAATGCCGAAGATGATCGCGATGACCGTGCCCCACGCTGGGGCGAAATTGCAGCGGGTGGAACGGGACATTCCGGCGCCTGGCCCCAGGCAGATCCTTTTGCGCGTGCATGCGTGCGGCGTTTGCCACAGCGACTCGCTCACGGTGGAAGGACAATGGCCGGGCATCGCGTATCCGCGGGTCCCTGGTCATGAAGTGATTGGCGCCGTGGAAGCCATCGGATCCGATGTGCAGGGTTGGCAGATCGGTGCGCGGGCGGGTGTCGGCTGGTTCGGCGGCTCTTGCGGATATTGCGCAAATTGCAGACGCGGCGATGCGTTTGCCTGTTCGAATATCAACGCCGCTACGGGTGTCACTACCGATGGCGGCTATGCGACCCATATCGTTGCCGATGTGTCGGCCGTGGCGCATGTGCCCGAGGATCTGGATGAAGTGGAATCCGCGCCTCTCTTGTGCGCGGGCGTGACCACGTTCAACGCGCTGCGCAACAGTGGCGCGCGTCCGGGCGATCTGGTTGTCATTCTCGGTGTCGGCGGTTTGGGGCACCTGGCGGTTCAGTATGCTGCGCGGCAGGGCTTCTACACGGTCGCGGTGAATCGCGGGCGCGACAAAGAGGCGCTCACGCGCTCACTCGGTGCTCACGACTACATCGATAGCGCGGCGGGCGATCCGGCTCAGGCACTACAAAAGCTCGGCGGTGCGAAGGTGATTCTCGCTACTGCAACCAGTGCTGACGCCATGCAGGCGGTGGTGGGCGGCCTGGGTCCGAACGGAACCATGATGGTCATCGGCGCGGTTCCCCCATTCCCCGTCAACACACTCGACATGCTGATGAAGCGCTCTTCGCTGAAAGGCTGGTACTCCGGTGTGGCGACGGATTCAGAAGACACCTTGAAGTTCAGCCAGCTCGAGAAGATTACTCCGATGAACGAAATCTTCCCGTTCGAACAGGCGCAAGCCGCTTATGACCGCATGATGAGCGGGCAGGCACGCTTTCGTGTTGTTCTGAAGATGGACTGACGAGTGGACGAACGCTACCCATCTTTTGAGGTCGTCACCGGCATGGTGATCGACGTCGACGGCGCGCCGAATGCCTATGGGCCTCCGGACAAGCCAACGCTCGACGATGAGTTCAACGGACACGAAGGAACGGTGACGACAGGCCGCGTCGTCGGTTATTTGACAGAAGACGATGGCGTAACACCCAAGCTGCAAGGGGAGAACGACCCGTACCCTGGCTACTACATCTCGTGCACCGCGTTCTACGATCGCCGCAACGCGAATCCGCTCGATCCCCGGCGGTATCTGGACGCGTCGCGTATCAATTACGTGGTGCGTGGCGCGCTTGCAGAACAACACCGCGTGGCACTGGGAGACTTCGCCGCAGTGCACAGCCGCAAGTCCGGCAAGAGTGTCTTTGCGATTGTAGGCGACTCGGGGAATGACAGCGGGGCGGAAGGCTCGCTGGCGTTGCTGCAGTCGCTTGGGTATCCGTTCGATAGCGGGAAGACGGGTGAGGTTCCGGAGGGCGAAATCGTCATCCGTTTCTTCCCCGGCAGCAACCCCGAGCGGCGCTTTTTCAAATCACAAGCCGAGATCGACGAAGCTGCCAGGGCGCTTGGATTGAACCGCGATTTCGATACGCCGTAGGCGGCCAGCGCGGCGTGCCGCTACCGCGCTTCAAAAGGCTTTGAGAACATCCCACCCGCGGCATCACTAAGCCTGTGAAATGTTCAGGGCTATACTGCTCGTCTGCGCGCTCCTGCCCGGCGCGGTGGCGCAAACTCCCGATCCGGCTTATGAACCGCTGAGCAAGGCTTACGATGCGTTGCGCGCGAAGGACTACGATCGCGCGATTTCCTTCTTTCAAGCGGGTGTGGCGCTTTCGCCGGCGCGGGTGGATATTCGGAAAGACTTCGCCTATACGCTGCTCAAGGCCGGAGAATCCGAAGCGGCGCGCGACCAGTTCGGCGAAGCCGTGCGGCTGAATCCGGCTGACGAACGCACCGCGCTTGAGTATGCGTTCCTCTGCTACGAAGCCCCGGAACGCGAAGAGTCGCGTGCGATCCCTTTCAAAGCGGAAGCACGCCGGATATTCGACCGTATCCGCCAGAGCGGCGACCCTGCTTTGCGCGCCACTGCGGAACAGGCGTTCCACAATGTAGACGATCCCCTCGCCTCCGGCATCGCCCGCTGGACTCAGGCAATTCAAACTAGTCCCTCCTTCAGCGCCCACTACGAATTAGCGCAGCTTGCTGAGCAGCGCGATGAGTTAGAAGTGGCCGCAGCGCACTACTTAGCCGCGTGGAAGTTACTTCCGGAGCGGAAGTCCGTACTGATTGACTTAGGCCGCGCTTACCGCGAGCGCAACCAGATCGAAGAAGCACAGGCGGCGTGGCTGGCGGCTTCTCGCGGCGGTGAACCACGTGCGGCAGAGATTGCGCACCGCTTGCTGCCTGCGCGCTACCCCTACGTATACGAGTTCCGGCGCGCACTGGCGCTCGATCCCAAAAACAACGCCCTGCACCGCGAGCTTGCGTATTTGCTGACGCGTATGGCGGAAAAGGGCGAGGCCTCCAAAGAAGAAGCCGAAGAAGAGTTTCGCAAGGTGACGCAGCTTCATCCGGATGACCTGCTGGCGTCCGCGCAGTTGGGCTTCGCATATCTTGCACGCGGCGAAAAAGACCAGGCGATGCCGCTCTTGCAGCGCGTGCTTGATGGCAACGATGTGGCGCTGGCTAATCGCGCCCGCGCGGCACTGCACATGACGGTTACGCCTGCGGAACGCAAACAAGATCCGGTGACCAGCACCAACGCGCGCATCATGGCCGAACGCAGCATCGGAGCCGGATACTTTGCTGACGCCCTGAAATACCTGCGCGCTGCGCGTGAAGCGGACCCGGACGACTCGAAGTTGATGTACCAGATGGGCAGCGTCTTGAACCAACTGCACCGCGATGGCGAGGCCTTCCAGTGGTTTGCACGGGCGCGCAGTGCAGACGACCCGGAAGTAGCGGAGAGCGCGGACCGCGCCTATCGAAACTTAAGACCGGAGCAGGCGCCGGCGCGTACCACCACCTGGATCTTTCCCTTCTACTCCTCGCGCTGGAAAGACATATTCACCTACGGCCAGGTCAAGACGGACTTCCGTATCGGGAAACTTCCCTTCCGTCCTTACGTCTCGATGCGCTTCGTCGGCGATACACGCCAGACGCTGCCTGGCGGCGTCACACCTCAATATCTTTCGGAGAGCTCAGTGATTGTGGGCGTGGGCCTGGCTTCTAAGATGTGGCACAGTGCGATGGCCTGGGGTGAAGCAGGCTCTTCGATCAGCTATTTGAATCACCACGCTTTGCCTGACTATCGCGGCGGCGTCTCCTGGTCGCGGAATCTCGGGCGGAGTATCTACAGCAAAGAGAGCGGGGCCTTTTTCGAGAGCAACGCCGACAGCGTGTTCGTCAGCCGCTTCGATCACGACCTGATCAACTACGCGCAGCTTCGCGCCGGCTTCACACCGGCAACGCGCAGAGTGCAGACGCAGGTGCTGTGGAACGCGGGGCTCACGCTTGACGCGAAGCACCAGTATTGGGCAACGTTCGCCGAGACGGGCCCTGGCGTTCGCTTTCACGTCGAGGGCACGCCACCGTCTCTCGTTTTCTCCGTTCACTACTTGCGCGGCGTGTATCTGACCAATGTCGGCAACCCGCGCCGCCCCAACTTTGACGATGTCCGGATTGGATTCTGGTATGCCTTTACGCATTAGTATCTTGTTGCTCGCCGCGCTGCAATTGGGCGCGCAGTCATTTGCCGTGTTGCCGTCCGGGACCGCATCGTGGTCGAACCTTCTGGGCTCGGTTGGGTTGCAGCAGGAAGCGCCGGAACACGCGGCAGTGGTCGTGGCACGCGCCGGAACACCGGCCGCAGCTGAATGGGATGCGCGGGTGCAGGCTGGAACGTTGTTGGTGCTCGAGGGCGAATCGCCACTGGCGGCAAGCTTCGGTTTCCACGCGACCGCAAATGCCGCACAGCTCACGAGCATTGAGGACGTGCATCGCGCGGCGTTGCCTGTGGTGCTCGAGAAGTCGCTCGAGATTTCGCGTTTCGAAATTCCGAAAGACGCGAAGGTGTTCGCCAGGGAACGCTGGACGGCCGCGCCTCTGATCGCAGGTTTCAAGCACGGTAAGGGCGCCGTGCTGTGGGTCATTCTCGACCCTGGCGTGCAAGGCTATGAGCGCTTCCCGTATTTGCTGCAGGCCATGCATGATCTCGGCATGGAGCCGCCGGTTCGTTCGGCGCGGCTGTGGGCCTTTTTCGACTACTCGTACCGCACGCGCGTCGATGTCGAGTACTTCGCGAAGCGCTGGCGCAAGGCAGGTGTAGCCGGATTGCATGTCGCCGCATGGCATTTCTACGACGCCGAAGCGGGCCGCGATGAGTACTTGAAGAAGCTGATCGAAGCTTGCCATCGCAACGGCATTCTGGTTTACGCATGGGTTGAGCTGCCGCACGTGAGCGAGAAGTTCTGGAACGATCATCCCGAGTGGCGCGAAAAAACGGCTGTACAGCAGGACGCGCAACTCGACTGGCGCAAGCTGATGAACCTTCAGAATCGCGACTGCTTCAAGGCCGCGAGCGAAGGCATTCGCGCTCTGGTGCGGCCGCTTCGATTGGGACGGCGTCAACATGGCCGAGCTCTACTTCGAATCGCTCGAAGGCGATGGGCAACCCGGCGCGCTTTACGCCGATGAATGCGGACGTGCGGCGCGACTTCCAAACGCAGCATGGCTTCGATCCGGCGGAGTTGTTCAGTACGCGCAAAGATGCCGCATAGTGCACGATTATTTCTCGACTACCGCGCCGGCCTCGCGCGCCAGATGCAGAACGAATGGCTGGCCCTTGTCGAGCAGTGCCGCACGCGTGCATCCCGATCTCGATATCGTTCTGACACACGTCGATGACCGCTTCGACACGGGCATGAAAGACGCGATCGGGGCCGATGCTGCGCGTGTGCTGCCGCTGCTCGAATCGCACGAGTTTACGTTCTTGATTGAAGACCCGGCGACGATTTGGAATCTCGGCCCGCAACGTTACGCGGAGATTGGCCAAGCGGTACGCGCCACTCACGCCCTCACCCGGTAAGTTGGCGATCGACATCAACATCGTCGAGCGATACCAGGACGTGTATCCGACCAAGCAGCAGACGGGCGCCGAGTTCTTTCAATTGGTGCACGTTGCAGCGCAATCGTTCCCGCGCGTGGCACTCTATTTTGAGAATTCGATTCTGCCGCCGGATCTTGACCTGCTGCCCAGCGCCGGATCGTCGGTACGCAGCCTGAAGCGATCCGCCGGTGAGGTTGCGATCGACTCGCCTTTCGGAGTAGGACTCGTTTGGACGGGCAATGCGACTGTTGACGGAAAGACGTGGCCCGTTCGCGACGACGGCACCCTATGGCTGCCGGCCGGCCCGCACGTGGTGAAGCGCGGGACCAGTGCGCCCGCACACAAGGTGGTGGATTTCAACGCGCTGCTGGAGTCGGCCGCGCAGACGACCGACGGCGTGCAGCTTCAATACAAAAGCTCCGCCCGCGCATTGGCAAGATTCGACTCGCGTCCGGTCGCTCTGAAGATAGACGGCCGCGCCTTAGAACCGCAGTTCGCAGGCGACACGCTGTTGTTACCCAGGGGAGAGCATCGGATTTCAGCGTCGAGTTCTATAACCCAGCAGTAAAATCAGAACAGAGGCCCACCATGATCGAGTCAAGCGATGTGCGTTCTGCGGCGGAGTTCGATACTGCATATTCACACTGGAATGCATTCACGGACGCTTAAAGGGCAAGTAAGACCCAATGATCTTGACGGTGGACGGCAGCCCTAGATATCATCGTCCAGCACGCCGATCATGCGTCATGAGATTCGACTGATGTCTGAGCGACCCGTTGTATTGGCGGCTCAGCAACGCGCAAGAACCTAACAGCTATTGTCAGGAACGCACGGCAGAAGAACCGGCTACTCCTGGCAGCAAACGCACTTGAAGAGCATGTTCATCTGGTTCTGCAATGCACTTGCAGGCCAGAGATCGCGATGACCAACTTAAAGGCTTATCGCGACACGAGCGTTGAAGGAAACGGAACCGCGAAGTAAGTTCTGGGCTGTGGCACGGCAGCTCCGTACCTATGGAATATTGAGACGCTTCAAGGAGCGATGCCGCTATACCTTGGAGGCGAGCCATTCGAGTGCTGAGATCCGGTACTTGATCTACTACTGACTGGGATCACTTTTGGATGAGAATCGAGCTGGAACATGCGAGTCATTCGCATTTAATCATGGTCGCGCTCCCTCCGGTTCACGGTTAGCAACGACGGATCGCGTTCTCCAGCTGAACTCGCACTACAGCGCCTCCACACCGCGTCGCATCACCGACCGCACGATGAAATACGCCAACAACCCGGCGGGTCCGAACAGAAACGTCAACAACAGGCACGGGATCACCGCGAGATGCGGAACCTTCACGCGTCTTGCATCGCGCACTTCCCATGCGCCGATAAATAAATCGAAAGCCAGGTAGTGCAGCCATCCGGCAAGTAAGTTACCCGGGTTCTGGAACAGGTAGTTCACCGCGCCGAGCGACAGAAAGCCGCCGTGCAACCCGTTGAAGTTCATGATAAACAGGATGATGTACCCGACGGCGAGCAGGATCGGTACAATCACTGCGCAAATGCGTTGTGTCCAGCGCCAGCGCGGCACTGCCAACAGCAGCAGCCACCCGGGCACCACGGATGCGTTGCTTAACTTGAATAACTGCTCGTAATTCATGCGCCAGCCGCCTCGCAAATCACTTGCGCGATCTCGCGAGTATCTCCCTCGCTGCCTAACAACACACGATGCGGCAGCCAGAACGCATCGTGAATACGCGCTTCAGAAACTGGGCAAGGTTCCACGCGGCATCCGCCACGCCGATACACCGGGTTCTCATACAGCGTGTGCGGATAGAACGGGGTACATGGCACACCCGCGGCGCGCAGGCGTTCGCAAAAGCGATCGCGCTCGCTGATCTGGCCCAACATTAGATAGTTCGTGTGCACCTCAGCCTCGTGTGGCACTGTTTGCCAGCTTAGCCCGCCGGCAGCGCGCGTATCTTCACGCAACAGTCGCGCGTTGCGCGCGCGGATACAATTCTGCTGTGGCAGACGTTCGAGCTGCGCAATCAATACCGCGGCCTGCCACGCGGTGATGCGCAGGTTCGTTGCGATTTCGTGATGACTGAACCAGCCGCCGCCTTCGACGCGCCCCTGATCCCCGATGCTGCGCATGCGCGCGGATAGATCCTCATCGTTCGTGGTTAAGATGCCGCCTTCGCCCGCAGTCATCACTTTTGAACTTTGGAAGCTGAATGAGCCGGTGATGCCAATACTTCCGGCGCGGCGCCCCTTCCACTCGGAGCCGTGAGCGTGCGCGGCATCTTCAATCAGTGGCACTCCTGCCTGGTCGGCAATCACGCATAGGCGATCCATGTCGGCCATCGGACCACCAAAATGTACCGCGATGATGGCGCGTGTTTCTGGGGTCAATGCCTTTTGCACGCGCGCGGGGTCAATATTGAAGGTGCCTTCTTCGATGTCGACGAAAACCGGTGTAGCGCCCACGCGGGAAACCGCTGCTGCCGTGGCGATGAATGAGATCGCGGGTACGATGACCTCATCGCCTGCCCCGATGCCGAGTGCGATGAGAGCCATCTCCAGCGTCACGCTTCCATTGCAAGCTGCTACCGCTGACCGGCACTGCTGGAATTGAGCAAACTGCTGTTCGAAACGCGTGACCATCGGGTGATGTCCGCCCCAGCCTCCGCTTGCGAGCACTTCGAGCAACAGCTCACGCTCGCGGTCGCCGGAGACCGGCCACGACGAAACAAGCATATTTGTTAGCTTAGTGGATGATGAGCGTGCATGAAGAACGCCGCGAAGAGTTGGAGCGCCATGAGTTTCAAATGGGCCCTGCCCGCGGCCGTCTTGCGGTGACACTGGACGTGCTCACCGACGCTCTGGTGCTGGTGGGGCAGCACGGCGTGTACTGCCAAAGCATGCGGCAACCGGGCAAGCCGGCGATGGACATTCAGATCATCACGAAAAGTATCATCGACGCGAAAGATCTGATTCAGTCGGTGATGACGGAGCTGGCGCCAACGAAGGGGTTGTAGCGTTTTTCCGCGCCGATCGTTGTGTTGCGGCCATGGCCGGGCACCACGATTGTTTCCTCGGGCAACACCAGTAGCTTGCCGCGAATCGAGCGAACGATCGCGGAATGATCGCCGCCGGGCAAATCGGTGCGCCCTACGGAGCGTTCGAACAACGTGTCGCCCGCAATCAATTTGTGATGTTGCGGCATTAGCAAACACAGGCTCCCGGGCGTGTGACCCGGCGTGTGCAGAACGTGGAACTCCGTTTCGCCCATGCGCAGGATATCGCCTTCGTGCGCCGCGCGATCGATGCCGGGATTGTCCGGTGTCTCGATGCCCAGCCAGGCCGCCTGCATTTCGAGATTGTCGCTGAGCATTGTGTCCGCCTCATGCATATAGACCGGCGCGCCGGTAAGCTCGCGCAATTGCGCCGCGCCGCCGATGTGATCAATGTGCGCATGCGTGATCACGATTTGCTTCAGTGTTAATTGGTGTTTGCGCAGGATCTCGACCACACGCGAAATATCCGCACCTGGGTCGACAACGATGGCTTCGTGCGTAGCCTCGTCGCCGAACACGGAGCAATTGCATTCGAGCATACCGACCTGGATGACTTCATGAATCACGCGCCTTGCACCCCCTGGTGAAATTCCATCATCATACGGAGTGTGCACGACATTCTGACAGTTACGTTCCGGTGGATACATATTGCAAGCGTCATCACGCTGCTGGGCGGCATCATCTTCGCGCGCTTCGCCGTGATGCCCATCGCAGCGGACAAGCCAGACCTCAGTGACGCGATTGCCGCGCGGTTTCGGCCGTTGTTCTATACGGCCGCGCTCCTGGCCGTGCTCTCCGGTTTGTATAACTTCTTGCAGAAGGCGAGTGGCGCGGGCAAGACATATCACATGCTCTTTGGAATGAAGATGGCATTGGTGCTGCACATTCTCGCAGTCGGCTATCTCGCGCTGAAACCGGCCAACGCACGGCGGCAACGCCTGTTTACCGGTATTGTCATCTCCGGTCTGGTAGTCGTAGCGATTTCGGCAGTGATGCGGCTGGTCAGCGCGCCGCCCATCGTTGCCGTGCCGGTGGCGATCCCTTGACGCCGGGTTATCAGGCGCTGCATGAAAGTGCGGCCTGGATCGATCTCTCGGCTCGCGCGCGCATCCTCGTCACAGGTGAAGATCGTGCGCGCCTGCTGCATGCGCTGACCACCAACCATGTGCAACAGATGAAGCCCGGCGATGTTGCTTATGCGTTCTTCTTGAACGCGCAAGGGCGGATTCTGGCCGACGTGAACATCGTCTGCCGCGAAGAAGACTTTCTGCTGGATCTCGAACCGGAATCAGGCGAGAAGGTTTATCAACACATCGACCACTACATCATTGCCGACGACGTGCAGCTGGAAGATGTCACAACAACCACGCCGTGCATCGGTGTCGAAGGTCCTGCGGCGGAGCAATATCGCACCGCTGATGCCGTGCCGCTCTCGCTTACCGGTGCACCGGGATTCCGCCTCTATCGCGACGATGCGGAATTGCGGGCAAAGCTGCCTCAAGCGACAGCGGAAGACGCGACGGTCGTGCGCATTGAGAATGGCAGACCGCGGTACGGCGAAGACATCACCAGCACCTCCTTGCCGCAAGAGACGCAGCTCGCCAGCGCCCTGCATTTTCAAAAGGGCTGCTACCTGGGCCAGGAGATCGTCGAACGCATCCGTTCACGCGGGCATGTGAACAAGCTGCTGACGCCATTCACTTCGGCCGCACCGATCGAGCCCGGAGCGAAGATCATCATCGAGGGCCAGGAAGTCGGCGAGGTCACATCAGCGGCCTTTTCCCCTATGCGGAACGCGACGGTAGGCATGGGTTATGTCCGGGCAACGGCGGTGAAGCCGGGCTCTCGATTGATGCTGTAGTTCAGTCGCGCAACCTGTCACCGGCGCGAATATCGCAAACGCTATATTGGATCATTGCGCCCGCCCCGCATTGCCGCTGCTGCCGTCCTGCTTCTGCTGATTGTTTGTGTTTTCTGGAAGCTGACGCTGCTCAATCAGCAGTACACATGGTTGGATGCGCGCCCGATAGCTGGGCACGTGCTGCCGTGGTTTCAGATGGAGGCTGCGGCGTTTCATGCGCACCAGTTTCCCCTCTGGAATCCCTTTCTCGGACAAGCTGCGCTCACCAATGAAGACAGTGGCGCTGCGTATCCGCTGAACTGGCTGTTGTTTCTCGCACCGCTGCATAGAGGCTGGGTGCAATCGGCCTGGCTGAACATATACTTCATCGCCATTCACTTTCTCGCGGGCTGGGGCGCGTATCTGCTGGTGCGGCAGTTGGGACACTCGCGTGAGGCGGGGGTGTTCGCGGGGCTCGTTTTTGGCGCGAGCGGTTTTTGTGGAACGGAAACACACCCGGCGCAATTAAACGCGGCGACGTGGGCGCCGTGGATTTTGTGGCAAGCCGCGAAGCTGGATCAGTCCGTATGGCCGTGGCGCGAAAGCGCACTTGCGGGAGCTTTTCTGGGCTTTGCTTTTCTCAGCGGTGCGATGCCGCTTGCCGGCGTGCTCGCACTCGTCACGGCAGCGCTGTGGCTGTTGTGGGCCTGGCCTGCTTTTGCTCAACGCTGGAGAGCAGTGGCGATTTGCGCGTCAATGGCCTTGCTTGTCGGCGGCTTCACGCTGGCTCCGGCGCTGGCCGAAGCCTGGTCACAACCAGTGCCGCTCTACGCTGCAATCTCTGAGCGATCGTTCGACATGGACGGGCTCTTCGGAATCTTGATCCCAGGCGTGCGAAACGACTTGACGCCCTTCGTCGGGCTTGTCGTGCTGACGCTTGCCTCGGTCGCGATCCGAACGCAGTGGCAAGTGCGTGAAGTACGCTTGCTGGCCGCTCTTGCGGCGTTTGGATTTGCATTTGCGCTGGGGCACCTGAACACCTTTCATGGAATTCTCTACGGTGTGTTGCCCTGGCTTGCGCGTGAGCCGGTGCACGCCATCGCCGTGATGCACGTCGCGCTGGCAGCGCTGGCCGGCGTTGGATTGGATGCTGCACGCCGCGAAATCCCACGCGATACCGTGAAGAGTTTGCTGATCCTCGCAGCATTCTGCGGTGTCTTGATCGTGGGCTTGCTGATGTTTGTCTCCGATCAACCCAAGCGTTTCAACGGGCTGGGCGAGCTTGCACTGATTGCACTCTTGCTGGCTGCCGTGCTCGCGCTCTGGCAGCGCGGAACTGTCACTCAAACAGCCGGCATCGCACTCCTGTTTTTCGTGGCGATGACCGAGATGGCGAACCAGACTACGTTCTTCTGGCCGCCGCGCGAGAAAGGCTGGCCGTATCTTGAAAAGCTCGCGCAGTACAACGACATCGTCGATTTCTTCCGCACGCAAGCGGGCAACGCGCGAATCGCGTACGATCCGGCGGACGTACCCGTCGACTTCGCGAGTTGGAACGGAGTTGAGGCGGTGCCGATGGCATCGGCTGCGCTGCTTGGCGCAAACTTTACGCTGGGAACCAAGCCTGCCTTCCCCGATCAGAAACAAGTCTTCGAAGGACACGAAGGGCTGCATGTGTACGACGTGCCGGGCGCATTCGCGCGTGCCTGGGTAGTGCATCGCGTAGCCGCTCCGCCGCTGACAGACGCGGCATTGGTGAACGAGACGTTCGTGGAGGGCGGATCACCGCAGGTCGAAAGCTGCACGGGCCCCGAAAATATCACGCAGCTCTCGTCGACCGACTACACGGCCCATCTGAACTGCCGTGGGCTGGTAATGATTGGCAACCAGTGGCAGCCATGGTGGACGGCGCAAATCGATGGCAAGCGCACGAAGCTCTGGAAAGCCGGCGGGCAGGTGATGGCTGTGGCGGTCCCCGCGGGCGAACATCGCATCACACTGCGGTACCGGCCCGTTCCCGCCTACATCGGCGCAGCGATGACCGGCTTGGGTACGGTGATGTTGATGCTCGTGCTGTTCAAGCGGTCACAACGCAGCGCTTAGCGCGTCGAGATCCGCTTCGTTGTTGTAGTAATGCGTCGATACGCGCAGGTGTCCATGGCGCGCGGACACCAGAATCCGTTGTGCTTTTAAGCGCGCGGCCGTCTCGCTCACATCGCGGTCCGCAAAACGCGCAGACACGATCGGAGTGTTGTCATTCGCAATCTCGCCGCCTTTGCTGCGCAACATTGCGGCTGTGAGCGCGCCCAGTTCAAGCACACGCTTTTCGATTTGAGGCACGCCGATTTCTAACGTCATGCGCACTGCTTCAGCCAATCCATAGAGCGAGGGAAAGCTGAGCAGCCCGCTCTCGAACTTTGCCGCCGTGTGCTCGAACCGCGGCGCTTCGTGATTGAGCGACTCCACACTTCGCCAACCTGCGTCGCTGCGCCACCCCATCACCAGCGGGTCCAGGCGTTCGGCCAACTCGGGTGCGATCACCATGAACGCGGCTCCTGCCGGTGAGAGCAGCCACTTGTAGGCGTTCGCCGAAAAGAGATCAGGACGAATAGCGCTCAGGTCATAGTCGAGCGCGCCGATACCTTGTGTCGCATCCAGATAAAACAGAATGCCGCGGCGGCGCAACTCTTCAGCAACTTCGACAAGCGGCGGCCGGAAGCCGGTCGAGTAGTTCATGCTGCTGATCGCAACCACTCGTGTGCGCGGCGTTAACGCTCTGTAGAAATTCTCGAAAGTGGTTTCGATCAGTTCAACCCCATGACGCTTCAGCCACGCGGGGTAGTAGTAGTGATTCGGGAATTCATGATCGAGCGTGACGATCTGGTCGCCCGTGCGCCAATCGAGACGGCCGAGCAGTGAAGACAAGGCGTACCCGGCGTTCGGAATGAACGCCACATCCGCCGCGCGGCAGTGCAGCATACGGCCGAGTTGCGTGCGCAGCTCATCCATGTCGTCGAACCACTCAAGAAAATCCGAGCAGGCGAGCTCCTCGCGATGCGCAAAATGTCGATCAACAGCGTCGACCACACGGACCGGCAGTTGCCCAAACGTGGCTGTGTTCAGGTAGGTCCAATGGCTGAGCGATGGAAACTGCGCGCGCAGCCCGGGCCAGTTTACCGGCATGCCTCAAACACCATTTGCGCCGCCGTTTCGACGGGGATGTCTTCTGACTTTTTGCCGTGCCGCGTGACGAACTCCACTTTGCCTTCGGCGAGCTTCTTGCCGATCGTGATGCGAAACGGAAAGCCAATCAGGTCGGCGTCTTTGAATTTCACGCCGGGCCGCTCGTCGCGATCGTCGAGCAGCGCATCGAGACCAAGCGCGAGGCACTCGCGGTAAATTTTCTCGGCTGCTTCGCGTTGTGCGGCATCTTTGTAATTCGCGGGCGTAACGACAACCTGGAACGGCGCGATGGAAGGCGGCATGGCGACGCCGTCCGCGTCATGATGCTGTTCAATGGCGGCCGCGAGGATGCGTTCAAGCCCGATCCCGTACGAGCCCATGATCACCGTCACCTCTTTGCCGTTCGGATCGAGCACATGCAGCCCCATCGACTTCGAGTACTTGTAGCCGAGCTTAAAGATGTGGCCGATCTCGATGGTCTTGCGAAACTCAACCGGCACGCCGTTGACGGTGTCGCCTTCGGCAGCCTGACGGATATCGAGAAAGCGCGCTTGAAAATCTTTGCCCGGCGTGACGTTACGCAAATGGTAATCGTCTTTGTTCGCGCCGGCGATCATGTTGCGGCGGCCTTCGAGCGCGAGATCGGCGATGATCTGCATTTTGGTGATCCCGACCGGGCCGAGCGAGCCGGGGTCCGCGCCGAACCATTCGCGAATCTCTTGCGGCAGAGCGGGGCGAACTTCGGGAACGCCCAGTGCTGCGGCGAACTTGGTTTCACTCAGTTGATGATCGCCGCGCAGCATCGCAAGCACGGGCTTGTCGCCAGCTACCATAACGAGGCTTTTCATCTGCGAAGTCTCGGGCAGCTTCGTGAACGCGGAAACTTCCGCAATGGTCTTGAAACCCGGCGTGTGAAATTCTTCCGGCGCGAGGTCGCCTTCGGGGTCGGCTTGGGATGGGGGCGTGGGCGTAGTCACGGCCTTTTCGAGATTCGCCGCGTAGGTTCCGGCAAGCACGATCAGGTCTTCGCCCGCCGTCGACGCCACCATGAACTCGGTACTCTGGCTGCCGCCCATCGCGCCAGAGTCCGCGTCAACCGAGACGAAATCCAACCCGCAGCGCGTGAAGATCTTGCGATATGCGTCATAGTGTTTGTCGAACGCGGTATCCAGGCCTTCGGGCAGCAGGTCGAACGAGTACGCGTCTTTCATCAGGAACGTGCGCACGCGGAGCAGTCCCGATTTGGGGCGCGCCTCATCACGGAACTTCGTTTGAATCTGATACCAGATCTGCGGGAGTTGTTTATAACTGCGGAGTTCGCCGCGCGCGATCGTCGTCATGATCTCTTCATGAGTCATGGCGAGGCACATCTCGCGGCCCCAACGGTCTTTGAGGCGAAACATGTTGTCGCCCATACCGGTCCAACGGCCCGACTCCTGCCAGGGCTCGGCAGGGGTGATGCCGGGCAGGAGCATTTCCTGGCCGCCGATCGCGTCCATCTCCTCGCGAATGATCTGCGCGATCTTCCTGAGCGAGCGCTGCGCCAGGAAGAGATGACTGTAGATGCCCGCGCCCAACTGCCGCACATATCCGCCGCGCAGCAGAAGTTGATGACTGATGACCTCAGCTTCGGCAGGGGTCTCCCGCAACGTGGGAATGAAAAGCTTGCTCCAGAACATAAATAGGGGAGGTTTCAGTGTAGCTGACTGAAGAGTGCCCTTCTGGAAAACTGGCCCATACCGACCGAGACTTTGGCCAGAATTCCGGCACCCACTTCCCATGCCGGAATCCGTTGTCGCCTACTTCATCACGTTCTCGGCTTATGGCCATATCCTTCATGGGTGCCATAAAGGTTCAGTCGATCCCAAGCACAATGTGTATGGCGCACCGTTACTACCCGCTTCGCGGTCGATGCTCCAATTTGGATTCCGAATGATGGATGAGCCGCCGTTCGTCCTGGATCCTGAAGCGCGTGCAAGAACGTTGTCGGCAATTGTTTCTAATGCCAGAGCAAAGAACTGGCTCCTGTTAGCGGCTCATGTGCTCCCAACGCATGTTCATTTAGTACTACGGTCTCCCTGCAAGCCCGAAATCGCAATGAACAACTCAAAGGCGTATGCTACTCGCCTGCTCAAGGAGATTGCGCCAGATCGAACGAGATTCTGGGCTCGTCATGGGAGTACTCGCTATCTGTGGAATGTCGAAAGCGTCAAGGTCGCGATGGACTATACCTTGAACTCGCAAGGCGCTGCCGCTCATAGATACGTTGCGCACCAGTGGAGAGAGCAGTTGGAGGCAAGCATCGCCCAGCTGTGAGCTTCAGTCTCAATTCAGGGGCGCGACTGCAAGGAGCGCGGGAGTCTCTGTGTCCAGCAATTCCCGCGCTTCCTGACGGTCGCGCCCCTGAAGGTGAGGCGCATTGGACCGCTTTCGCAACTCTGCCTTGTTATCCTGAAACCTGCCATGGACCCAGCCCCCGCGTCGCCGGAAGTGACGGAAGCGCCTGTACCGCGCCATCCTGCCTGGGAGCGCGTTCAGCTTGCGCGGCACATCAAACGGCCGCACGCCACCGACTATATCGAGCGGTTGTTCACGCATTTCCACGAGCTTCGCGGCGACCGGCTCTTCGGTGATGACCCCGCCATCATCTGTGGCTTCGGGTTCCTCGACGGCCGCCCGGTGACGATCTGTGCCGAGCAAAAGGGCCGCGACACCAAACAGAAGCTGCACCGCAACTTCGGAATGCCGAAGCCTGAAGGCTATCGCAAGGCGCTGCGCATCATGCAGTTGGCGGCCAAATTCAATCGGCCCATCATCACGTTTCTGGACACGCCGGGTGCTTACCCGGGCATCGACGCGGAAGAAAGGGGCCAGGCGGAAGCCATTGCGCGGAACTTGCGGGAGATGGCGCGCCTGACAGTTCCCGTGGTCGTGGTGTGCATTGGGGAAGGCGGCAGCGGCGGCGCCTTGGCGCTTGGCGTCGGCAACCTGGTTTACATGCTGCAGAACGCTGTCTACAGCGTAATCTCGCCTGAAAGCTGCGCCGCGATCATCTGGCGCGACTCGGCGAAATCGGAACTGGCTGCGGCGGCACTGAAACTGACTGCGCCCGATCTGGAACGGCTCGGCATCATCGACGGGGTCATCCCCGAACCGGAAGGCGGAGCGCATGAGAACTACGATGCAGCCGCTGCCAACCTGCGCCTGACGCTCCTGGACGCGCTCGATAAATTAGGCCCAATGACGCCCACGCAACTGGTTGCCAATCGCTACGAGAAGTTTCGAAAAATGGGAAATTTCTTCGCTTGACGCCTTACGAAGAGAAACGCCGGCGCGGGCAGCGGCGAACGGCAATCCTCGCGGCGGGTTTCGCAATCGCAGTCGGGGCTGCGGTGGTTTTCTCCAGTTTCGGGAACGCCGCGAACCGGGTTGAGGTCTGCATCACCTTTCACGGCCAGAAGGCCTGCCGCACCGCCCGTGCGAAGGATCGCGCCGCTGCTTTACGCACGGCAACAGACAATACTTGTGCCCAACTTGCCTCTGGAATGAGCGATTTAAATCAGTGTGCCAATACCCCGCCCGACCGCGTCACTTGGCTTAAGTGACGAAAAGGGATAAAATTCCCTGAACCCCAACACAATTTGCTTCGTTTGAGTTCCCTAGGAGTCGCATGAAAGGCAAGTGGAAGATTGTCATCGGAGTAGTCGTACTCCTCATCATCGCGGGTGCGATATTCGCCAGCGTTAAGTACAGCCAGCGCGGCATTGTAGAAGTGCAGACGGGCAAGGTCATGCGCGAAGACCTGGCCAGTCAGGTGACGGCGTCGGGAGAGATTAAGCCGCGCAATTACATCAACATCGGAGCGGACCAGCAGGGGCAGCTGACTCAAATTCTGGTCAAGGAAGGCGACCACGTGAAGAAGGGCCAACTGCTCGCGCGCGTGGATGCCCTGCAATCGCAGGCCGATGTCGCCGCACAGCGAGCGGCGCTCAACTCGAGCAATGCGGATACAGCCGCGGCAGAAGCCGGACAGGTGGCTGCGCGTGACAATCTGGCTACAATGCAGGCGACAATCGATCGCACGAAAGCCGATGAAGAGCACGCCAGGCTCGATTTCGAACGCACCCAGCAGCTATTTAACGACAAGCTGATTGCGCGTCAGGACTTCGATACGAAGAAGGCGGCCTACGATTCCGCGAAAGCCTCCGTTCAGGAAGCGGTCAACCGTTTGACACAGGCGAAGGCGCAACTTGCGCAGGCTGCGCGCACAGACCTCCGGCGCCAAGATGAAAAGCGCGCAGACCAACGCGATGCTCTCGCGCTATGCGGATGTGCTTCGCAAGCACAACACCTTTTCTCCGATCGATGGCGTGGTGACGAACCTGCCCGTGCGTGTGGGCGAAACGGTCGTTCCTGGTATTCAGAACTCCGCCGCCAGCACCATCATGACGATCGCCGACATGTCGATCATCACGGCGGAAGTGAAGGTCGATGAGACCGACATCGTGAACGTGCGGCTCGATCAGCCGGCCGAAGTCACGATCGACGCCATTCCGAACAAGACATTCAAAGGCCACGTGATCGAGATTGGCAACACCGCCATCCTGCGCTCCACCGGCGTCGCGGCATCCCAAAGCACGACCTCCAGCCAGGAAGCGAAAGACTTCAAAGTGGTGATTGGGTTGGACAACCCGCCCGATGAAGTCCGGCCCGGTCTCTCTTGCACGGCGAAGGTGACCACCGCGACGCGCAAGAACGCATTAGCTATTCCGATTCAGGCGCTGACTGTTCGTCAAAAGGGCGACCTCGAAGCCAAGAAGCCGGGCCAACCCACGCAGGACCATCTGACGCCCGCCGAAGCCAAAGCCAAGCGGGAAGAGATCAGCGGCGTGTTCGTGGTGGGCAAGGGGAACAAAGCCGAGTTCCACACCGTTACTACTGGTGTGACCGGGTCGACGGATATCGAAGTCGTGAGCGGATTAAAAGAAGGCGACGAAATCGTCACTGGCACGTATCAGGTTATTCGGACACTTCGCAACGAAACGGTAGTAAAGGTAAACAATAAGCCGCCGGTGGTGCCGGCAGCGAAGACGTAAAAACGTAGCGCGCGAGAGCGAGATCCAAAAGTCATGGCAGAAGCAGTTGCTGAAGCAGTCGACCGCGGCGAAGAGCTGAAGCGGCAGAACATCGTCATCAGGACATACGACCTCTGGAAGTCGTATGTCATGGGCGACCAGACGATCAACGCCGTCTCGGGCATGGATATCGAGATCAAGCGTGGTGAGTACGTGGCCATCATGGGCCCTTCCG
This sequence comes from Bryobacterales bacterium, assembly GCA_963792655.1. Lineage (GTDB taxonomy): Bacteria > Acidobacteriota > Terriglobia > Bryobacterales > Bryobacteraceae > DOZZ01. The sequence goes on along the minus strand of CAWBWU010000001.1, from coordinate 144,893 downwards.
GCTCCGGAAAATCCACGCTGATGAACTTGATCGGCTGCCTGGACAGCCCGACGCGTGGCGAGTACTACATCAACGGCAGCCTTGTAAGTTCGATGACGGACGATGAGCTGGCGCGCATTCGCAACAAAGAGATCGGCTTTGTCTTCCAGACGTTTAACCTGTTGCCGCGCGCCACATCGCTACATAACGTTGAGCTGCCGCTGATCTATAACGGAACCCCGGCGGCCGAGCGGATCGAGCGGGCGAAGAAAGCGCTGCGGCAAGTGGATCTCGAACAACGTATGGGTCACAAGCCCAACGAGCTTTCGGGTGGTCAGCGCCAACGTGTGGCGATCGCGCGCGCTCTGGTGAACAATCCGTCAATTCTGCTGGCGGACGAACCGACCGGGAACCTCGATTCAGCCACCGGCGTGGAGATCATGGCGCTGTTCGAGCGGCTGTACAAAGAGGGCAACACGATCATCGTCGTGACGCACGAGTTGGACATTGCGATGCACGCGAACCGCATCATTCACGTGCGAGACGGCAAGGTCGAAAAGGACGAAGTCGTCGCGCACTAAGGCTTGGTTGCCGTGGCTTCCGGAGTAGCAGCGGGAGCTTTGGCAGGCGGCGCCACGGGTCCGATCTGAAACGGCGGGGCCACGTAGGCGGAGGCCAGGCTCTCGTTGCCGTCCCGGTCAATCGCTTTTACGCCGATCACGACGTCATCAATCGACATGTCGGTGAGCACGTACTGCCGTACGTTGCCTACGTCGATCTGCTTCTGCCAAACCGGTGACGTCGTATCCCGAATCAGAATTACGAACCCGGTGAGGTCTGCCTCGGGTGCATCGCAGGTCCACTTCAGCACCGCGTCATAACCAGACTTGCCACGCCCGATCATGGGTGCGATGCGCGGCGGCGCGCCTGCCGTCGTCACCGTTTTGGTAACCACCGGAGGCTTCGGCGCGAGCGCAAGTGTTGCTAACACTGCGGCGTTCATGCGCGCGACACGCGTTGTATACGCAGGCGACGTGTTCTCGAAGGTGTCATTGGGCGTGTGTTGATTCTTGTAGTTCTCCTCCGTGCTGGTCAGGCGCACGGCGGCAAACCCGTTCGATGCGAAGGGGCTGTGATCGCCGCCGCGGCTGAAGCGGTCCGCACGAAACACCAGGTTGACGCGCATCGAGGGCACATAGCGTTCCGCAATCTCTTTCGTGTAGCGTGCGAGCGCGCGCGGGCCTGAATCTTCCGGGCCGTCAGCGAAAACGCGGACACTCGAATCTTCTTTGCGGCCATTGCCCGCGACATCGCTGCCGATGATGTCGTTATTCAGCAGCGCTTCGATCTGCATGCTGTTCTTCTTGGCTTGTTCGGCCATCCAGCGGCTGCCGAGCAGACCTTGCTCTTCTCCGGCAAAGGCGACGAACAAGATGCTCTTCTCGTATTCGTGAGTGCTCATCAGCCGTGCCAGTTCCATCATTGCTGCTACGCCGCTCGCGTCATCGGTGACGCCGGGCGCCAGCGCTGCAGCCGATGCTTCGGCATCCATCACGCCTGCAGGGAGGTCTTCGGTCTGGGAGTTGGGCTTGTAGATCATCACGACGGAATCGTAATGGCCTGATACGACGACGTAACGCTCGGGGTGCACCGTGCCTTTCAGTTCTGCAACGACATTGCAAAGCTGAATGTCTTTTGTGATGCGCGCCTTCTTCTTCTCTTCATGACACTCTTCGCGGACATTCAACCGCGGACTGAAGCTCTTCATCTGGTCCATGATCCAGTGCCGCGCAGCACCGATGCCTTGCTGGGGATCGTCTTGCGACGAGAGCGTGTTGCGGGTGCCAAAGGCGGCGAGCTTCTGCTCGATGGCCGCGATGCGCTGTTCGGAAACACCGTCGACGATTTGCTGCACTGCGGGGTTCAACGCAGCACCAGCAGCGGTTGTGACGAATGCAGCAGAGAGAAAGACCAACGAAAAATTGCGCATGATTTTGGCTTTCCGCATACACCGGACGCTTGCCCAGGCGCATGGGAAATAGGATTATGGCACATGCCATTCACGCAGGCGGCCGCCGCGCTTTCGATCGCAGCGTTGTTGATCGCACTTGGACTCGTCCCCGGTCCGCTGGTGCAATTTGAAGCCGCGCTGCTGAACTTCCACGCGATTCTGTTTCAAACGCAACCGGTCTCCCGAATCTCTCGCGGAGAGCGTTTTCCAGGGCAAGGCTGGGTAGCGGTGATCGGATTTGCAGGCGTGGCCATCATCCTGATCGCATCCGCGCGATAGCGGTTGCTATTCTGAGGCCTGATGTTTCTTAAGATTCTGGCCCACCCGGTTTTCACGAGCCTCAACTTTCACATGCCGATGATTGTGGATCTTTCGCATCCCGTCGTCATGCTGCAAGGAGAGAACGGCGCCGGAAAATCGACGTTGCTGCATGCGATCTACCACGCACTGCGCGGCGACAAGATCGAGAACTACGTCTATTCGCTTTCGCCAAATGACGTGAAGATCGCGGGCGTGCATCTGTTCGATGCGGAGCACCATAACCCGCGCACGCAGCTCGATTACTTTCGCGACAACCCGCAGATGCTCGAGTTTCTGCAGATGGCAAGCCACGGCCAGGTGATGCTGTCGATGTTCAAAGAAAACTTTCCGGCGCTCGCGGATGGCAGCATTCTGTTGCTCGATGAGCCAGAGATGGCTCTCTCGGTTTCGAATCAGCGGCGCATTCTAAAGATGCTGCTGGAACTGGCGGACAAAAAGAAGTTCCGGATCATCTGTGCCACGCACAGCCCGGTGTTGCTCGAATCGCCCGACACGTATGTCATCAATCTCGACAATCACGTGAACCGCAACATCGCCGAGGGCACCATGGGAACGCACGGCAGCAGCACGCTGCAATAAACTGAAACGTGCCAGAAGTGTCTCCGGAGGACTTCGACGCGAGGGTGGAAGCTTTCAAGCGGGATATCGATCGCACGCTGATTCGCGAAAATCTAAAGCTGACGGTCGAAGAACGATTGCGCAACGCATCGGCGCATGCGCTCTTTGTGGACGAACTGCGCGAAGCCGGGCGCCGGTTGCGTGAGCAACAGAAGTGATCAACTTTGAGGGGCTGATCGGCTGCAGGGTCAGCGCGAACTAGCGAAATTCGGCCAGCGCAATCTCCACACCCGCGGCCACTCGCACCATCAGTAAACACAAATACGCGCTGAGCGACTCTTCGCGAACGTTCTCCGGCGCCTCACGCGGTTCCGAATATTCGAAGGTGCTGCCTGGGAACAGGATCGTGAAGCTAGACGTCGGCGAAACCGAGATGACGAAGCCATCCTCCACCACTTCGCGCACCCACCCACTGCCGGCGAAACGGCATCCGGCAACGGACATCATGACGTGTAGCGGCCGCGCGTCCTTTTTCCACTTCTCCAGGAGTTCGCGTGCTTCGGGCGGGGTCGAGACCATGCCCCTCAAGTTTACTTACTGCGGTGGACGGAAGCGGAAGTGTGCGACGACGGAGCTCGATACAGGCTCGTCGTTGCGGCGCGCGGCTTCGAACTCCCACTTGCGCGCGGCATCCACCGCAAGCAGCGCAAGTTCCGGATCGGCGGCACGCGTGAGCAGTTCGGTGCCTCGTACGCGGCCGGTGCGATCGACCGAGATCCTGACTGCGATCGGTACTACTTCGGTCAATTGCCGCGCAACGGATTCCGGAACTGCCGGAGCAAACTCATGCACTGCACGCGGCGGCACAAACTGATTCTGGCCGAGTGCTCCTAGGGTCAGCAGGCGGCCAAAGCGGCGCACATTCTTGGTGACGATCGGTTCCTGGTCGTCGAGCGGCTCAACGGAAATCGCGGGCCGAGACTCCGGACGGAAGGCCCGACGCGGACGCACCGGCGGTACGACAGGTTCTGGCTGGCGATCCGCAGCCGGCGGAATATTCTCGGCGGTAAGCTGCCGCGGTTCCGGCTGCTTGACTTCAGGCGCTGGCGAAGGCTGAATGGTCGCAGGCTTCTCTGGCGAACTCGGGACTACAGAAGACGTTCGGGTTGGGCGGCGCGTTCTGCACCACCATCGGCCCCGACTCGCGCGTGGGCCGCGCAAACTGTGCCGGCTCCAGTGGCCGCGCTGCCGGCCGGGCATATGGCAACGGCCTCTCTAGCGGATCCTGGCGCGGAACAGGCGGCCTGCTCGTAGCGAGAACTGAATTCTGACCCTCGGCGGCGCTCCGGGCGGGTTCGCTCCAGGGGGAAGGCTTTGCGTAGGGAGAGACTTCCACCGCGTCGTTCGCATTCGGGCTCGGGACGGTGCCCGGCAAGGCGTCCGCCGCCTGTGCCGGTTGCCGGGAGGCTGATGACGGCGCCGTCACCGCACCAGGCGCAGGAGCTTGTGCCACGTTCGCAGCAGGGGCTGTGTTTATCGCAGGAGTTATGTGTTGTTGACCGAGCCCGGCCCAATGAGCAATGGCTGCGCCGAGCGGGATACCTGCCAGAATAGCGGCTGCTTTCCACCACCGTCCACCACCGTCAACACGAACCGGCTTGTGCACAGGGCGCTCTACAGGAGCGTGCGGCTCAGGCACGGGCGCAACGCGAGGTTCCGCAGGAACAGCTGTTGGTTACCGGCGCGAATCTGGGCGGAGCGGCCGGCGACTGCTCGGCAACGGCTGCACCTTCCAGCGGAAAGCCTCCGGAGGCCAGTGCGTGTTCGTCAAACGGGAAAGGCTGGAAGCTCTCGCGACGATGCATCTCGCCGTCTTCCCAGAAGAAGAATCCCGCGACGGGATCTCCGTTGCGCTCCGGCCGAATCAGCAGCACCACTTGATCGGCGTTGGGGAAAAACTCCTGGACAGTGCGGAAGTCGTGTTCATCCAGATAGAGTCCAAGCCGTTGATGCGTACGGAAATAACCCACGACGGTGGTGTCACGGCCGCGCTTCTTCAGCAAGCTCGCGTAGACTCTGCTGAAGCGCCCGCGGTCTTCAGGCGAAAGGTCGTAAGCGGGGCCGCGGCGGTGCTCACAATCAACGGGTTCGAAACCAGTGATATGGGTGACGCCGCCGGATGACGAGCCAAGCAGCAGACCGCCAATTTCCATGCCGCTGTGACGGTCCATGGCATCTCGCATTGCCGACACCACAGGCAAATCAAGAGCGACGCGGAGCGGAGCCCCGGTGAAAGACCAAACGTACGAAGCAGCCGTCTGCATGGCAGACCACGTACTGCAATTCAACTTCCGTCGCCAAGTGTGATGCGGGGGTTGGTGGGCACGAGCAGATTCGAACTGCTGACCTGCCGCTTAGGAGGCGGCTGCTCTATCCATCTGAGCTACGTGCCCGCTGTGGTCAATTGTAGAATACGGCGTGCACCAGATTCTGGCGCTGCTTGAAATCGGGGGACGCCTCGATAAGGGGCGTGTGGACGACGTTATCCGCCGGGTGGAAAAACAGCCCTCCCTGTTCCCGCATCTGATCGACGCGCTGCAAGAAGAAAATCGGGATCTGCGTGCGCGCGCAGCCTACGCGATCGAGCACCTGACCCGGCAGAACCCCGAATGGCTCGACGCATACAAAGAACCGGTTCTCTACGAGGCTACGGTTCTTCCCGAGCCAGAAACGCGCTGGAAGCTGGCGCTCATTCTTCCACGGCTGACGCTGACAGCAGATGATCGCCATGCGGCGGTGCAGATCCTGCTCGGTTATCTGAACGAGAAGAGCAGTATCGCCCGGACCTGTGCGATGCAAGGCTTGGCCGAGCTCGCGCTCCAAGACCGAACACTGCTGCCGCGGGTCGCGCCGCTACTTGCAGAACTAACTCAGACCGGAACGCCGGCGATGCGCGCGCGTGGGCGGATGCTGCTGAAGCGGCTGAACTATTCGACCAGCAGAAGTTGATGATCCGGGCAATCAAGCTGCAGGTTTTGATAAACCTGATCGATCACGCCGGTGCCATATTTGGCGATGAACGGGATGATTGAGTAGAGCCGTTCCTGCATGTGTTTATGCGGGTAGATCAAAGCGGAAAGCGATGTCGCATCGGCAAGCGCTCGCTCATCGCGGCGGAGAACTTCGCGACCGGTCTTGGCCTCGATCTTCGCCAGTTGGTATTCAATCTTGCGCTTGCTCGTGGCGAGCGCGGCATCGAGAGACGCATCGAACCCGGATAGTTCTGCGGAGAGCCTGGCGAGTGCAGCCGAAGTATCGCGCCGCGTGTCGCTCATGACCGCTTTCATCGATTGCGGAACAAGCTGCGCAGCGCACTGCACCCGCACGGCTTCTTCGCCGCCAAACACATCAGCGACACTCAGACGATACCGTTCGAGGAGCTTCGCACTTCTTGCATCCACAAGCGTGAACCCCGCGCGCGGCACGGCAACCGGTTGACGCCCAAGAAGGCGCTGATACAAAACCTGCGATTGCGCCAGGTAGGCCAACTCCGCAGGGCCGCCGACGTAAGCGACGGTGGGCAGCATGTAGTCCTGCACTACGGGCCGTAGCAGAGCGTTGGGCGAAAGCCGCTCAGCCTGATCGGCCAAATCTTCGGTTGTGAACTTGCGGCTGCCCGCAGCATAGCCCTCGCCGTTGCGGCGCAGACTGACACGCTGGCCTTCATCGAGCAGAAAAAACAGCGACGTCTTGGCTTCGATATGCACCTGCGCGTGATAGCCAGCCGCCGTGAGTTCCTTCGTGCGGCTCAACAGCGCATCGGTCAATTCCGGCGCCTGCCGCACGGCGTCGCGCAACAGCGGAGCGCCTAAGGCGCGCACTGCCGGACGCAATGGATCAATCTTCAAAATTCCAAAGCGGCCGACGAGCGCATCGAGCAGGGCGGCGAATGCGTCTCCAAATGTCCGTCCCGGCTGATAGGCGTCACGAAGCAACGCCAGTGCTTCGTCGGCGAAAGGGAGATCGCGCAGTAGCGTCTCCGCTTCGGCCCACGGCGCTGCCGTGATCTGAACGTTACCGACCGGCTGCGTCCCGTTCTGCTGCGCGTCGGCGGTTAATTTCGCCGCGTGATGCTGCGCATCGAAAAACCACGCCTGGTTGACTTCAGCGAAGTCGTGATCTTCCGTAGCAAGCCAGAAAATAGGAACGGCGGAGATGCCTTCCCGCGTCAGGCGCTCGGCGAGCGCGACGGCCGTCAACGCCTTGTAGACGGTGTAAGCCGGACCGGAAAACAGGCCCACTTGCTGCCCAGTAACCACCGCAACCGTGCCACGTTGGCTCAGCCTCTCGAGCAGCGGGTGGTCGCCATTCTGCTCTCGAAGCGCAGCCACGAGCGCGGTGCGGCGTTCATCGGGAAAGTCGATTTGTGAAGCAGACTTCGCGAACGCCTCTGGGGCGTGCGGTGAGAATGGGTAAAACTGCGAGACGCGATCAGGGTGATAAACGTAATCAGCGAATAACCGCGTGGTATTCGGCAGCTCGGTCTGGCGGATACACGCGTTTTCCATGCAGGGTCAGGTTAGCAGATGTCTCTTCGGCGCTCGGAGGTTCAGCCGCGCGGCAAGATCTTCGAAATATCGTTGTAGAGCACAAAGACAACGATGGCCATGAGAAAGACGAAGCCGGCTTTCAGCACGCCTTCTTTCACCGCCGCGCTGAGATCGCGGCCCATCAGCATCTCGATCACGAGCATGACGATGACGCCGCCATCCAGAATGGGAATCGGCAGCAAATTGAAGATCGCCAGGTTCACGCTGACGGCCGCCATGAGCATGATGAAGGTTGCGGCGCCGAGCCGCGCGGCATCGCCCGACAGCTTCGCCATACCGATCGGCCCTTGTAATGCCTTCGCCGAGAGCCTGCGTTCCACGATGCCCTTCAATGAAAGATAGATCAACGAAGCGCTGCGCGCGTTCTGCCGCACTGATTCCTGCAGCGCGGGAAGTGGCGCAAGCTTTGTGCTCACGACGTCCACCTTACGCCCCATCTCGATACCGATCACGTAACGCTTGTCGGCGGCAGAATACACCGGGGTCACCGTAATGTGTTGCGTCTGATCGCCGCGCTTGAACTCAAGCTGCACCGGCTTTCCATCGGTGCTGCGAACGGTCTCCTGCAGTTTGTAGGGCGAAAGGATCGCTTCGCCGTTGATGCTCAGCAGGAGGTCACCATTCTGCAGGCCCGCTGCTTCACCCGGCTTGCCCGGCGTAAGCCCGCGCACGATGATCTGGCTGCGCTCTTCCCAACCCGCCAGGCCAACTTGATCGGTCGAGTCGAGAACGGGCATCACACGCAAATTCTTGATCTGTCCCGCGCGTTCGATGCTGACATCGAGCATCTTGCCGGCGCTGATCATTTCACGCGTGCGGATGTCTTCCCACGAGGGATTCTTCTCCCCGTCGAGCTGGATGATCTTATCGCCATCCTGAAAACCGGCCTTCGCTGCGGGCGAGTTTGCTTCCACGTGCCCGATCACGGCGCCGCCTTCTTCGACCACCTTCTGGTAATCCACCATGAAGAGTCCGGTCAGAAGACAGACCGCCAGCACCACATTCATGAACGGTCCGGCGAACGCGATGATCAGGCGCTGCCAGCGGGGTTTGCGCAGAAAGCCGCGCGGGTCTTGTGCACCGTCGTCACCCGGTTGTTCCCCGGCCATCTTGACGTAGCCGCCAAACGGAATCGCAGACACGCGATAATCCGTCTCGCCGCGGCGGAACCCGATCAGCCGTGGTCCGAAGCCGAAGCTGAATGCGTCGACTTTCACATCGAAGTAGCGGGCTGCCCAAAAATGTCCGAGCTCGTGGACCAGGATCATGACCCCGATCAGCACCAGAACCCAAGCTACGTTATAGAGAACACCCATTCAATCCTTACGCTTTCACTGGCGATACAGGAACAGATAACCTTGACCCCGCGCGTTCTTGCGCTACCTGCCGTGCTGCTACGCGTGATTTTTCGTCCACCATCAGAATATCGTCGATTGCAAGCGGCTGTCTCACCGGAACGCGTTGAAGCGTCTCTTCCACCACCGTCGCGATATCCAGAAAACCAATTTGGCCCTGCAGAAATGCTTCTACGGCGATTTCGTCTGCCGCGTTCAATGTGCAGCCTGCCGTGCCTCCGGCTTCGAATGTCTCATAGGCAATTCGTAACAGCGGGAACTTCGCGTGGTCCGGCGGATCGAACTGCCATTCGCGATGTTGCGACCAGTCGATCTTGGGCACCGGAGCTGCCGCCCGGTCCGGATACGTCAACGCGTACTGAATGGGCATGCGCATATCTGTCGCGGAGATTTGGGCCAGCACGCTCCCATCGTTGTACTCCACCATCGCGTGCACGCTCGATTGCGGATGAACCACCACTTCCACTGACGCGGGCGGAAAGTCGAAAAGCCAGCAGGCTTCGATCACTTCGAAACCTTTGTTCATGAGCGTTGCCGAATCGATCGTGATGCGGTTGCCCATTTTCCATGTTGGATGACGTAGAGCTTGCTCCGGCGTCACGAAAGCAAGTTCGCTTGCGGGTGTATTGCGAAACGGTCCCCCGCTCGCCGTGAGCACCAGCTTCGTCGCTTCGGCTCGCTTGCCCCCGCGGAGGCATTGGTGAGCACCGTTATGCTCGCTGTCAACTGGGATAAGCTCGGCCCCAGACCGGCGAACGGCATCCATCACCAGGATTCCGCCGGCGACCAGCGTTTCCTTGTTAGCCAACGCAATGCGCTTCCCGAGCAATGCTGCCCGGTAAGTGGCGTCCATGCCAGCGACCCCGACGATTGCGGAAAGCAAGACATCGATTTCCGGCGCACAGGCAATGCGCACCAGTGCCTCGGGTCCGCTCTCAAGTTGGGGCCATTCCGATTTCGAAATTCCCAACTTCTGCAGATGTTCCGAAACCTGTGAAATTTGGAATTCAGTAGGAACCACTGCCACGCGCGGGCGGAATTCAGCAATCTGGCGCGCCAGTTCACCCGTATTGCGCCCTGCTGCCAAAGCGAACACCTGGAATTCGGGCCGCAGCCGACGCACGACATCCAGCGTGCTGGAACCGATGGAACCTGTCGAGCCGAGCAGTGTAAGTGATTGCATGCAGACTAGATCGCGCTCTGCAGGAGTAAATTCGAAGGGGAGGGGCTGATTTCCAGAAGAAGCAAACCCTTGCGGGCGCCGGGGAGGTTTGCTTCAGGGGTCTTAGAGGTTAGTCTCGCTTTGGTGGGAGTTTTTCTTCCTCCCCGGCTTGATTCCAATAATAGGATATCCGCAGGAGCTGCGCAACCATTTTTTGTATCTGGTGGGCAGCTTTGTTGCTGCACCCTCCAACGAACGTCTGAAAACGTACTATTCAGAAACCGTTACCCCCGCCTTACCTTCCAGCGTTTTGATGGAAGCGCACATGTCTTCTTCCCCGTGGCCTTCTGCGATCGCGCTCTCAAACAAGCTCTTGGTCAGATTGGTCAAAGGCAGCGGCACGCCGAGCTCTGCTCCGGAGTCCACCATGAGCGACGTATCCTTATGCATCCACTTCAGAGAGAAGTTGGGCGTGAAGTCGCGACGGAGCACGAACGGTGCTTTGTATTCGATAAGCCCGCTTTTGGCCGCGCTGTTCGCCAGGATCTCGAGCATCAAGCTCGGGCGCACACCCGCCTTCGTGCTCAGGACCAGGCCTTCGTTAAACGCGTTCAGAATGTTTGACAGAATCAGATTTTGCGTAAGCTTGGCGTGCAGACCCATGCCTGGGCCGCCGCAGTAATAAATGCGTTTGCCCATGGGCTCCAGCAGGGGACGAACCCGGTCGAAAACCTTCTCGTCGCCTCCCACCATAAAGGTGAGCGTGCCACCCTCAGCGCCGGGCTTGGACCCGGTGCAAGGCGCGCCCAGGAAATCCAATCCGGCCTGGGACAGTTCTTCCGTAATGCGAATGCTGGCTGCGGGGCTGATGGTGCTGGCGTCCACAACCGTGGTGCCCTTCCGTGCCCCTTGCCGCACGCCATCTTTTCCGAGGATGACGTTTTCGGACATCGCAGTGTCGCCCACGCAAAGGAAAACGCAGTCGGCCATGGCAGCGGCCTCTGCTGCGGTTGCGCAGAACACACCGCCTTCCGCTGCGGCTAACTCTTTCGCCTTTGCGGCTGTGTTCGACCACAGCGCGACTTGATGACCCGCACGCAACAAATTGCGCGCCATGGGTCCGCCCATGATGCCTAAACCGAGAAACGCCAACTTTGCCATGAACCTGAATTTTAGCGCGCCAGACGTCGCAGCCGAATGGAAACAATCGGAAGACGTGCGCACCCGATCACAATTAGTACAATCCGGCAATGACTCCGACGACTGAAAGCGCTGGGCAGGGTGACGGCGTTCGCATCGTGCGGCTTTCCGGCCCTTTGACCTATCCCAAGCTGCCGCAAGTGCAGAAGGTGTTGCGTGAGCATCCTTCACACGCGACCATCATCGACTTGAGCGACGTGCCCTATGCGGACTCTGCCGCGCTCGGGACGCTCGTCGCCTTCCATGTTTCGTGCGAGCGCGATGGCCGCAAGTACGCGCTGACTGGGCTCGGGACCCGCGTCCTGCGCATTCTTGAGGTCTGCCACATCGATAAGGTGCTGACGACGTTCGAGACCGTCGAGCAAGCGCAAGAGGCCTTCAGCTCAGTCGATAGTTAGCTGCGGTTTCTTCGAAGGCCTGTAGTTCGCGCGCGGTGCGCGGCGCGTCCCATCCAAGTTCCGCCGCCATCAGTTCGCTCACCCGCGGAGCCATTGCAATCGCCGCGTGAGCATTCAGGAACAAGGCACGCAGTCGGCGCGCGAGCACATCTTCCACAGTGCGCGCCATCTCTTCACGAACCGCCCACACCACCTCGGCCGCAATGTATGGCAGCGCGGGATGCAGTTGCTCTTTCAGATGGGGAACCGACTCAGCGAGTGCGGTGATCTGTGCAGCGTCGTTGCCGTAGACCTTCAACGCGCCTGAGTGTTTTTCCGCATAGCCGTGCAGCCGCAGGTCGCGTGTGGTGCACGCAACGTCGGGCAACCGCGCCAATGTCGCGGCCTGATTCACGCAATCTTCCGCCATGTGGCGGTAAGTGGTCCACTTGCCGCCCGTGATAGTGAGCAGCCCGGAGTGGTCAATGTGGATGGTGTGGTCGCGTGAAAGTGCAGCCGTGCTGGCCGCATCGCCCGAGCGCACCAGCGGACGGATGCCGGCGAAGACGCTGAGCACATCACTACGTTGAGGAGCATGGCTCAAGTATTTGCCGCGCCGTCTCCAAAATGAATTCGATCTCGTGTTCGAGCGCAACCGGCTCGAGCGAAGCGGATTCGATCGGCGTATCTGTGGTGCCCACCAGCGTGTGGCCGTGCCACGGAATCGCAAACATCACGCGTCCATCACTGGTGTGCGGCACCATGATCGCGCTGTTGCCCGTAAGGAAAGAACGGTCGAACACCAGATGAATGCCTTGGCTCGCCGCCAGAATCTTGCGCGCGCCGGGTTCCGCCATCTGCCGCAGGGTGTCGCAGAACGGCCCGGTGGCATTGATCACCACGCGTGCTGAAAACTGCAGGCGCTCGCCGGTCTCGATGTCGGTCGCGAGTACGGTCTCGATTGTTCCTTCGCTTCCGCGCTCAAGCCCGGTGACCTGCATGTAATTGAGCAGAGTCGCGCCATGCTCCGTCGCGGTCATCGCAAGATGAATCAATAGCCGGGAATCGTCGAACTGCCCGTCGAAATAGACGACGCCGCCGCGCAGACCTTCTCGCTTCAAAGTAGGCAGGCGCGCCAACGTCTCGTCACGCGAAAGTATCTGCGACGAACCAAAGCCATATTTGCCGGCCAGCAAGTTATATAGCTTCAGCCCCAGGCCGTAGAAAGGAGACTCCCACCAGTCATAACTGGGAACCACAAACGCCAGGTCCGAGACCAGGTGAGGAGCGTTCTGCCGCAAATACCCGCGTTCGCGCAACGCTTCCATCACCAGCGAGAGATTGCCCTGCTCCAGATAGCGCACGCCGCCGTGCACCAGCTTGGTGCTGCGGCTCGATGTGCCTTTCCCGAAATCGCTCTGTTCGAGCAACAACACGCGATAGCCGCGAACGGAAGCATCAACCGCAACCCCCATCCCAGTCGCGCCGCCACCAACAATCAACATGTCCCAAAGCCCACCGGCTTTAGCCGCGTCGAGATTGCTGTTCCGGTTCAAGGTTCTTTGATGTTAACGCCCGTCTCGCCCCGGATCGTGAAACAGCGTGTAAGCCGCATCGCACGGGGGTGGCCACGCATTCGGCTCGACAAAGGGGTGTGCATAGTGGGCCCTGTAGGATTCGAACCTACAACCAACGGATTATGAGTCCGCTGCACTAACCGTTGTGCTAAGGGCCCAAGGGCGCAAGTTTGTGGCGAGTTGCTGTTCTCAGCACGATCGCTCGCTACTGAAACACTAGCCTAGTTTAGCGCCGCCGAAACTGAAGCCTGCGCGTGGCTAGGGCGCCGGCCCGACAGGTTTATAGGAATATGCAATCTGTACCGCATCGCGTTTACCACCCGAATATGATGAAGACTGCTTCCGGGTTAGTAAACGTTATTTAATTCGAGGGGTAGAACGCGGTTTAAAAGCGCGATTTATCCTGTAGCTAGTTGGAGACCAAGATGAAAACCGCAACGAGCGACGAAACGCCGCTCGACGTTCGTTTGCTGCTCAAAACCCTTACTGCTATTAAAAAGGGCGATTTCGCCGTGCGCATGCCGGAAGATCAGACTGGGTTGGCCGGCAAAGTGGCCGACGCCCTGAACGATGTAATCGAACTCAACCAGCGCATGGCGCACGAGCTGCAGCGGATCAGCACCGCGGTCGGTAAAGAGGGGCGCATCACGCAACGCGCGACCCTGGGCGGAGCGGCGGGGTCGTGGAACGAGTGCATGGATTCGGTCAATGGCTTGATCGGCGATCTGGTGCAGCCCTCGACGGAAGTCTCCCGCGTCATCGGCGCCGTGGCGAAGGGCGATCTCTCGCAAACAATGGCGCTCGAAGTAGACGGCCGCTCGCTGAAAGGCGAATTCCTGCGTACCGCGCGCGTCGTAAATACGATGGTCGATCAGCTCAACTCGTTCGCGAGCGAAGTCACGCGTGTGGCGCGCGAAGTCGGTACCGAAGGCAAACTGGGCGGCCAGGCGGTAGTGAAGGGCGTGGGCGGCGTGTGGAAAGATCTCACCGACTCGGTGAACTCCATGGCCGGCAACTTGACCGCACAGGTCCGCAACATTGCGGAAGTCACGACGGCGGTTGCGAATGGCGATCTCTCGCGCAAGATCACGGTCGATGTGCGCGGCGAAATTCTTGAGTTGAAGAACACCATCAACACGATGGTCGATCAGCTCAGTTCATTTGCATCGGAAGTCACGCGCGTGGCGCGCGAAGTCGGTTCGGAAGGCAAGCTCGGCGGTCAGGCGGAAGTGAAAGGCGTCGGCGGCGTCTGGAAAGATCTGACGGACTCGGTCAACACCATGGCCGGCAACCTGACCAACCAGGTGCGCAACATCGCGGGCGTCACAACGGCCGTGGCGAAGGGCGATCTTTCGACCAAGATCACGGTCGATGCGCAGGGTGAAATTCTCGAACTCAAGAACACCATCAACACGATGGTCGATCAGCTCAACGCTTTTGCAAGCGAAGTGACACGCGTGGCGCGCGAAGTCGGCTCCGAAGGTGAACTCGGCGGACAGGCGGAAGTGAAAGGTGTCGCGGGCGTCTGGAAAGATCTGACCGACTCCGTGAACACCATGGCCGGCAACTTGACGGACCAGGTGCGCAACATCGCAGGGGTCACGACAGCCGTGGCGAAGGGCGATCTCTCGACCAAAATCACGGTGAACGCGCGTGGTGAAATTCTCGAACTGAAAAACACGATCAATACGATGGTCGATCAGCTCAGCTCGTTCGCGTCGGAAGTGACGCGCGTGGCGCGCGAAGTCGGCTCCGAAGGAAAGCTCGGCGGTCAGGCGGAAGTGAAAGGCGTCGGCGGCGTCTGGAAAGATCTGACGGACTCGGTCAACACCATGGCCGGCAACCTGACCAACCAGGTGCGAAACATCGCCGAGGTCACCACGGCCGTCGCGAAGGGCGATCTCTCGCGCAAGATCACGGTCGATGTGCGCGGCGAAATTCTCGAGCTGAAAAACACGATCAATACGATGGTCGATCAGCTCAGCTCGTTCGCGTCGGAAGTCACGCGTGTGGCGCGCGAAGTCGGTTCGGAAGGCAAGCTCGGCGGTCAGGCGGAAGTGAAAGGTGTCGGCGGCGTCTGGAAAGATCTGACGGACTCGGTCAACACCATGGCCGGCAACCTGACCAACCAGGTGCGTAATATCGCGGGCGTCACAACCGCCGTGGCAAAGGGCGATCTTTCGACCAAGATCACGGTCGATGCGCAGGGTGAAATTCTCGAGCTCAAGAACACCATCAACACGATGGTCGATCAGCTCAACGCGTTCGCGAGCGAAGTGACACGCGTGGCGCGCGAAGTCGGTACCGAAGGCATCCTTGGCGGTCAGGCTGAAGTGCGCGGCGTCGCGGGTACGTGGAAAGATCTCACGGACTCGGTGAATTCGATGGCCAGGAACCTCACCTCGCAGGTACGTAACATCGCGGGTGTCACCACGGCCGTGGCGCGCGGCGATCTTTCGACGAAGATTACGGTCGACGCGCGCGGTGAAATTCTGGAGCTCAAGAACACCATCAACACGATGGTCGATCAGCTCAGCTCGTTCGCATCGGAAGTAACGCGTGTGGCGCGCGAAGTCGGTACCGAAGGTTCGCTGGGCGGTCAGGCTGAAGTGAAAGGTGTCGGCGGCGTCTGGAAGGATTTGACGGACTCCGTCAACTCGATGGCCGGCAACCTCACGGCGCAGGTGCGTAACATCGCCGAGGTCACGACTGCTGTTGCCAATGGCGATCTTTCGCGAAAGATCACGGTGGACGTGCGCGGTGAAATTCTTGAACTGAAAAACACCATCAACACGATGGTCGATCAGCTCAACGCGTTCGCGAGCGAAGTCACGCGTGTGGCGCGCGAGGTCGGTACGGAGGGCATCCTCGGCGGTCAGGCCGAAGTGCCGGGCGTCGCGGGTACGTGGAAGGATCTCACGGACTCGGTGAACTCCATGGCCGGCAACTTGACTGCGCAGGTTCGCAACATCGCTGACGTGACGACAGCCGTGGCGTATGGCGACCTCTCGCGCAAGATCACGGTCGACGTGCGCGGCGAAATTCTCGAGCTGAAGAACACCATCAATACGATGGTCGATCAGCTCAGCTCGTTCGCATCGGAAGTCACGCGCGTGGCGCGCGAAGTAGGTACCGAAGGCAAGCTCGGCGGTCAGGCCGAAGTGACCGGTGTCGCAGGTACATGGCGCGATCTGACCGAGTCGGTCAACTCGATGGCCTCGAACCTGACCAACCAGGTGCGCAACATCGCGGGTGTTACGACAGCCGTAGCAAAGGGCGATCTCACGACGAAGATCACGGTCGATGCGCGCGGCGAAATTCTGGAGCTGAAGAACACCATCAACACGATGGTGGATCAGCTCAGTTCGTTCGCATCGGAAGTCACGCGCGTGGCGCGCGAAGTGGGCACGGAAGGCAAGCTGGGCGGTCAGGCCGAAGTACGCGGCGTCGCCGGTACGTGGCGCGATCTGACGGAAGGCGTCAACTCGATGGCGCGCAACCTGACCAACCAGGTGCGTAACATCGCCGAAGTTACGACTGCTGTCGCGAAGGGCGATCTGTCGCGCAAGATCACCGTCGATGTTCGCGGCGAGATTCTCGAGCTGAAGAACACCATGAACACCATGGTGGACCAGCTCAGCTCGTTCGCATCCGAAGTGACGCGCGTCGCACGCGAGGTCGGTTCCGAAGGGAAGCTCGGCGGTCAGGCCGACGTGAAGGGCGTCGCGGGTACCTGGAAGGATTTGACGGACTCGGTGAACTCGATGGCGCGCAACCTGACCAACCAGGTGCGTAACATCGCGGAAGTCACGACGGCCGTGGCGAAGGGCGATCTGTCGCGCAAGATCACGGTCGACGTGCGCGGCGAAATTCTGGAGCTGAAGAACACCATCAACACGATGGTGGACCAGCTCAGCTCGTTCGCATCGGAAGTCACGCGCGTGGCGCGCGAGGTCGGTACGGAAGGCGCGCTCGGCGGTCAGGCAGACGTGAAAGGCGTCGCGGGTACGTGGAAGGATTTGACGGACTCGGTGAACTCGATGGCTCGCAACCTGACCAATCAGGTGCGTAACATCGCGGAAGTCACGACGGCCGTGGCGAAGGGCGATCTGTCGCGCAAGATCACGGTCGATGTGCGCGGCGAAATTCTGGAGCTCAAGAACACCATCAACACGATGGTGGACCAGCTCAGCTCATTCGCATCGGAAGTCACGCGCGTGGCGCGCGAAGTCGGCACCGAAGGCAAGCTCGGCGGCCAGGCTGAAGTGAGTGGTGTCGCCGGAACATGGAAAGATTTGACGGACTCGGTCAACTTCATGGCCGGCAACCTGACCAACCAGGTGCGTAACATCGCCGAGGTCACGACGGCCGTCGCCAACGGCGATCTCTCGCGCAAAATCACGGTCGACGTGCGCGGCGAAATCCTGGAACTGAAGAACACCATCAACACGATGGTCGATCAGCTCAACGCGTTTGCAAGCGAAGTCACGCGTGTGGCGCGCGAGGTCGGAACTGAAGGCAAACTCGGCGGCCAGGCGCAGGTGCAGGGCGTTGGCGGCACGTGGAAAGATTTGACGGATTCCGTCAACTCCATGGCCTCGAACCTGACCGATCAGGTGCGTAACATTGCTGCCGTGACCACCGCGGTTGCGAACGGCAATCTCTCGCGCAAGATCACGGTTGATGCGCGCGGCGAAATTCTGGAACTGAAGAACACCATCAACACGATGGTCGATCAGCTCAATTCATTCGCATCGGAAGTGACGCGCGTCGCCCGCGAAGTCGGCACCGAAGGCAAGCTCGGCGGACAAGCCGACGTGCGCGGCGTCGCCGGCATCTGGAAAGATCTGACGGACAACGTCAACTTCATGGCGTCGAACCTCACCACGCAGGTGCGCGGTATCGCGAAGGTCGTCACGGCGGTTGCCAACGGCGACTTGAAGCGCAAGCTGGTGCTCGAAACCAAAGGTGAAATCGCCGAACTGGCGGACACCATCAACGAGATGATCGACACTCTCGCCGTCTTCGCCGATCAGGTGACCACCGTCGCTCGCGAGGTTGGTATCGAAGGGAAGCTCGGCGGTCAGGCGCGTGTTCCTGGCACTGCAGGCATCTGGCGCGATCTCACCAACAACGTCAATCAGCTTGCGGCCAACCTCACCACGCAGGTGCGCGCAATTGCCGACGTCGCGACCGCCGTCACCAAGGGCGATCTCACCCGCTCCATTGCGGTCGAAGCGCAGGGCGAAGTTGCTGCGCTCAAAGACAACATCAACCAGATGATCGGCAACCTCGCGGAAACCACGCGCATGAACACCGATCAGGACTGGCTCAAAACCAACATCGCGAAATTTACGGGCATGGTGCAGGGCCAGCGCGATCTGCATGCCGTGACGCAGTTGCTGCTGAGCGAGCTGACGCCGCTGGTCAGCGGTCAGCTTGGCACCTTCTTCATCACCGAGCAGCTTGACGAACAGCCGGTGCTGAAGCTCACCGCTGCCTATGCGTATGACGAGAAGGCGGCCATCAGCAAACAGTTCCGCATGGGCGAAGGGCTCATCGGCGAATGCGCCCGCAGGAAAGAGCGCATCGTACTGAACAACGTTCCGGCCGACTACATCAAGATCAATTCGAGCCTGGGCTCAGGCACCCCGGTGAACATCGTCGTGCTGCCGGTGCTCTTCGAAGGTGAAGTCAAAGCGGTGGTGGAGCTCGCGTCGTTCTATCAGTTCAGCTCCATTCACCTGGCGTTTCTCGATCAGCTTTCGAAAAACATCGGCATCGTGTTAAACACCATCGCCGCGACGATGCGTACGGACGAACTGCTCAAACAATCGCAGGCGCTCGCCGAACAGCTTCAGAAGACCAACGAAGAGCTGCAGGAAAAAGCGCAGTTGCTCGCCGAGCAGAAGACCGAAGTCGAACAGAAGAACCGCGAAGTCGAACAGGCCAAGCAGGCGCTCGAAGAGAAGGCCGAGCAGTTGGCGCTTACTTCGAAGTACAAGTCAGAGTTCCTGGCGAACATGTCGCACGAGCTGCGAACGCCGCTGAACAACCTGCTCATCCTGGCGAAGATGCTGGCCGAAAACGTGGACAGCAACCTGATGCCGAAGCAGGTTCGCTACGCCGAGACGATTCACTCTTCGGGCACCGACCTGCTCGCGCTCATCAACGACATTCTGGATCTCGCCAAGATCGAATCGGGCAAGATGGATGTCGAGCTCGGCGGCGTCGGCTTGTCCGAGCTGGAAGAGTACGTTCAGCGCACCTTCCGGCACGTGGCCGATGGCAAGGGCCTCGATTTCAAAGTCCAGATCGATCCGCAGCTCGCGCCCACCATCCACACCGATGCCAAGCGCTTGCAGCAGGTGTTGAAGAACCTCTTGTCGAATGCGCTCAAGTTCACTTCGCGCGGTTCGGTGGAACTGCGCATGGAGCAGGCGACCACTGGATGGAGCGCCAATCATCCGGTGCTGAACCGCTCGAAGGGCGTGATTGCGTTCTCGGTTCGCGATACCGGCATCGGTATCCCGCTCGAGAAACAGCAGATCATCTTCGAGGCATTCCAACAGGCAGACGGTACCACCAGCCGGCGTTACGGCGGGACCGGTCTCGGTCTTTCGATCAGCCGTGAGTTGGCGCGTCTGCTCGGCGGCGAGATTCGTCTGCAAAGCGAACCAGGCCAGGGCAGTACTTTCACGCTGTACCTGCCGCAGGTTTATCTGGCGGCTCTGGTTGCCTCGCGTACCGAGGAAGCCAAGGCCGAAAGCCTGCCGGAGATTATGGCGGCGCAGCCGGTCACGCAAGGAGCAGACCTGCTGCCCGCGCTCACTCGCGGCGCAGTCCAGGCTCGCATTGAACCGATGTCGATCGAGGACGATCGCAATGCGATCCAGCCGTCCGACCCCGTTCTGCTGGTGGTTGAAGACGACGTTGCGTTTGCCCGCATCCTTGTCGAGATTGCGCATGAACGCGGACTCAAAGCGCTGGTTGCGATGCGCGGCACCACTGCGCTCTCGTTAGCGCGCGAGTTCAAACCCGGCGCGATCACGCTCGACATCAACCTGCCCGATATGGCCGGTTGGACCATCCTGGATCGTCTGAAGCACGATCCGTTGACGCGGCACATTCCGGTGCACGTGATCTCGGGTGAAGAGAATAAACAACGCGGCCTGGCGCTCGGAGCGATGACTTATCTCGAGAAGATGGCGTCGCGGGATTCGTTGCTGCGCGCCTTCGATGACATCAACCACTCGCTGCAGCCGCGCACGAAAAAGCTGTTGCTTGCGATGGAAACGCTCGAGCGCGGTGAAGCCGTCCGTACTTTGCTCGCCGGCGACGATGCCGAGATCACCATTGTTCACAACTCCGCCGATGCGCTGCGCGTCGCGACGGAACAGTTTGTCGATTGCGTGGTGGTGGACATCGCCATTCCCGGTACGTCGGCGATCCAACTTATCGAGAAGCTGCAGGACGAGATGGCACCGCACGCGCTGCCTTCGGTCGTCTATGGTTCGCGCAAGCTGACGGATGAGGAAGAGATCGAATTGCGCTGGGGTGGTCACACGGGCGTCGTGAGATACGCGCAAACCGAAGAGCGGCTGCTCGATGAGAGCACGCTGTTGATGCATCGCAATGAGGCGGTGCTCTCTCCGGCGCAACGCGCGATACTTGCCAAGGTTCGCGATACGGATTCCACTCTCAGCGGTAAGAAAGCGCTGGTCGTGGACGACGATCTGCGCAACATCTTCGCGCTAACCAGCATCCTGGAGCACCATGACCTGCGCGTCATCCACGCGGAGAATGGGCGTGCCGGAATCGAGCTGCTGCGCAGCACTCCCGACGTCGACATCGTGTTGATGGATATCATGATGCCGGAGATGGACGGCTATCAAACGATGCGGGCGATCCGCAAGATTCCAGAGTTGCGGCTGCTGCCAATCATCGCGCTCACTGCGAAGGCGATGAAGGGCGATCGCGACAAGTGCATCGAAGCCGGTGCTTCGGATTACGTCACTAAGCCGGTCGATCTCGAACAGCTCTTCTCCGTACTCCGCGTCTGGCTCGCCCGTACGAGCGAAAAGTCGGCCCGTCCCGCGACCAATGCAAACGATTAAAGAGCGTCAATGGCAACTCCCAATCTCGCGATGACACCGGTAGAGCCGCAGAAGCAACGCGTCAAGCTATTGCTGGTTGACGACAGCCCCGAGAACCTTCTCGCTTTGGAGGCGGTGCTCGAGAGCCTCGATCAGATTCTGGTCAAAGCGACTTCGGGGATCGAAGCGCTCCGCTATTTGTTGGAAGACGACTTTGCGGCCATCCTGCTCGATGTACGCATGCCCGACATGGACGGCTTCGAAGCAGCGGAGATGATCCGCAGCCGCAAGCGTTCCCAGAATACGCCCATCCTGTTTCTGACCGGCTACCGCAGTGACGAGCATCTCTCGCGCGGTTACGGAATCGGCGCGGTGGACTTCCTCTTCAAGCCGCTGGTGCCCGCAATTCTCAAATCGAAGGTCGCGGTATTCGTCGAACTCAGCCTCAACGCCGCGCTGCTGAAACAACAAGCGGAGGAGTTGCAGCGCACGGAGAAGAAGTTCCGCGCAGTGCTCGAAGCAGCGCCTGAAGCGATGGTGATCACCGATGAAGCCGGTGCTATCACGCTCGTCAATTCGCAAACGGAAGAGCTTTTCGGATACTCGCGTGAGCAGTTGCTGGGGCGGAATGTGCAAACGCTGCTTCCGGGTTGGGATTTATCCAATCGGGGGCGCGCCCAGGAACTGGAGGCGGTCACCTCCAGCAAGCGCAGTTTCCCCGCTGAGATCAGCGTCAAGACTTCTCGTACTGATGAAGGCGGCGTGTTGATCAGCGTGATCCGCGACGTGACAGCGCGAAGGCAGTATGACGAGAGCATTCGCCGTCTGAATGCGGATCTCGAAAGAAAAGTCGCGGAGCGCACGCACGAACTGCTCAACGATATCGCCGAGCGCCGGCGCGTGGAACAGGCGTTGCGGGAAAGCGAACAGCGGCTGCGCGTCGCCATCGAAGCGGCGCACATGGGCATGTGGAGTGTCGATGCGGCGAGTGGGCGTCTGAACGTTTCGGCGCGCGTCGCCGAGGCGCTCGGTTGGGAAGATGCGGATGCGTCAGCGGATCTGCAGCGTTGGCGCGAGAGCGTGCACCCGGAAGACCGCGAGGCCGCGGAAGGCGAACTCACAGCGGCACTCTCGGGCTCGCGCGACTACGAAAGCGAATATCGCGTGCTGCATGGCGGACGCGTCGGGTGGCTCTCGGTGCGCGGCCAGATGTTGCGGGATGCAAACGGCGCGCCCTTTCGCCTGGTCGGCGTCGCGCAGGACATCACCGAGCGGAAACAAGCGGAAGAAGCGACGCATCATCGCGCGAAGCTGGAGAGCCTCGGCATTCTCGCGGGCGGCATTGCGCACGACTTCAACAACCTGCTGACCGGCATTCTCGGCAATGCCAGCATGATGCTCGACGACACGCCGGAGAACACGCCGGAGTTCAGCATGCTCACCGATCTGGTGAATTCGGCCGACCGGGCCGCGCAGCTGACTAAGCAGATGTTGGCGTACTCAGGCAAAGGGCATTTTGTCGTGAAGCCGATCTCTTTGTCGCAACAGGTGCGCGAGATCATGCCGTTGATTGCCGCATCGATCCCGAAGCAAGCCCAAGTGAAGCTCGCGCTCGACGATGAGATGCCGCTGGTGGAGGCCGACCCGAGCCAGTTACAGCAGCTCGTCATGAACCTCATCTTGAACGCGGCCGAAGCCATCGACCGGCCCGGCGGCACGGTACGCGTGAGCACGCAGCTCGAAAACGTTCCGGCAGAACGGACCGATTTCTATCTCGCCGAGCCACTCGCCCCGGGCAAATACGTCGTACTGGTTGTCGAGGACACCGGGCATGGAATGGACGCCGAGACCATGGCGCGCATCTTCGACCCGTTCTTCACGACGAAATTTACGGGGCGTGGACTTGGGCTCGCGGCGGCACTGGGCATCGTGCGCGGGCACAAGGGCGGCATTCACGTCGACAGCGAGCCCGGCCGGGGTACCTGTTTCCGCGTTTACTTCCCGGCGCTCGCCTCCGCGCAACTGACGCAGCCGTCCGGCAGCGTGGCTCACGATCTCACCGGTGCAGGCACCGTCCTGATTGTGGACGACGAGGAAGTGGTCCGGCGCTTAGCCAAAGTCTCGCTCGAACGGCAGGGGTACCGCGTGCTGCTCGCGCACGGTGGCGAGGAAGCGATCAAGATGGTCAATGGCGGCTCGGAACCCGTGAAGCTGGTCGTGCTCGATATGGCAATGCCCGATATGAATGGGGACGATGTGCTGCGCGAACTGCGGCGCCGTCATCCGCTATTGCGCGTCATCGCGTCGAGCGGCTTCAGCGAGTCCGAAGCGCGCAAACGTTTCGGCCCCGACATCCGGGGCTTCCTGCAAAAGCCGTACACTGTCTCGCAACTCGCCGCTCTGGTGAAGAGCGCCGCCGCCGAATAAGTACGCATCAACCGGGCATGAACGTTCGCGGTCGGAGGCGCGACTAAATGGAGCGCATTGGCCCGGGTTCGGCGATTTGGAATGCGTGAGCTCTCAACTCTGCGCTTCCTCTAGTCGCGCCTCTGACAGTTAGGTTTGCTGTTGGATCGCAAACACTCCCTGTAACCCGCACAACAAATCGTTAACGGATCTTAAACGGTCTGAGCCGATGTACAAAACGCGCAGCGCCTCGCCGCGAGCGGAATTTCGCTGAGGCACTCGCCGCACTTCTTGGTCGTCGGGTCGGCGGGTTTGTCCCCTGACTTGATTCTTGCGATCAGCGCGGACATCGGCACTACGACAAGGAAGTAGACCACGGCCGAAATCAGCACAAACGAAACCAGCGCGTTGATGAAGTCGCCGATCAGGAATTTGCTGCCGTTCACCGTGAAGGTGATGGCGGAGAAATCAGGCTTGCCCACGGCAGCGGCGATCAACGGCGTGATCAGATCCTTCACAAACGCCGTGACCACAGCGACGAAAGCCGCGCCGATGACTACTGCAATTGCCAGGTCGACCACATTGCCGCGAAGCAGAAAGGTGCGAAATCCTTTGATCATGTCAGCACATCTTATAGCATTCGCCAGCGAATACAAGGGTCGATTGCGCTTGCTAGAATAGTGACGTGTTTGCCGGACCTGGCCGGCTCTTCATTTTTGATCCAATGCTTCAAAAATGAGGGGGCTCGCTCTAGTGGCGCTGGTGTGTTAGTCTCAGCCGGGTAAAACCGGAGGGTGACTCCTAAAGGCGTCCGGTTGGTTCCCACCCTTTACAAAAGGGGGTCAAAACCGGGGCCGGTCAGGTTCGGCAGACATATTCCTACGCGCGGCGCACGTCTTTCAACGTCGCCGACCATCCACCTGAAAACGTATCGGCTCCTAACGTAAACGCCACATCAACGCGGGCGCCCACCGGCATTTCGGCTGCTCGCTCCGCAAGGTTGAAGCCTTTCAGAAACAAAACCCGGTTGTCTTTGCGCACGGCCAGTTTCACGTGCTTTTCTTTCATCAACGCGAAGTTGGCCACCTGGCACTCGCGCAGCGCCAGCAACGGTTCGGGATTGCCGTTTCCGTATGGTTCCAGCATCTGCAGCGCGTCAAACAAGCCGTTCGTCACGTCAGGTATTTCGACCACAGCGTCGATATGCAAACGCG
The DNA here is from genome assembly GCA_963792655.1 of Bryobacterales bacterium. Classification (GTDB taxonomy): domain Bacteria; phylum Acidobacteriota; class Terriglobia; order Bryobacterales; family Bryobacteraceae; genus DOZZ01. The sequence continues at coordinate 120,027 of CAWBWU010000001.1, read as the reverse complement.
GGCACCGGTCTTCCGGCGGAAGCCGCTCGCCGACGTAGCCGCTGAAGCGCTCGCGAAACTCATCCACGTGGTGCGCGTGCATTTTCAATCCGGCGGCGTGGCTATGTCCACCGTACTGCGTGAATAACTCACTCATCGCGTCGAGCGCGTCGAGCAGCATCACTCCGGTCACGCTGCGGCCTGACCCGGAGGCGAAGCCATCTTCAATGCTGAGCACGAACACCGGGCGCGAGTAGCGCTCCACCAACCGGCTCGCGACAATGCCAAGCACGCCGCGATGCCAGCCTCGGCGCGCAGAACACCAGGGCGCCATCCGCATCGCCTACGGGTTGCTCCGCGCACAGCGCGACTACCTCTTCGACGATGCCGGCTTCAGCCTGCTGCCGGTCGGCATTCCACTGATGAAGCTGCGCGGCGATACTGCGTGCGCGTTCCACGTCGGGCGTAAGAAACAACTCGACCACGTCATTCGCGTCGGCCATGCGTCCGGCTGCGTTGATGCGCGGGGCAATACGAAAGGCAATCTGGCTTGCGGTCGGAGGACCGTTGCGCAAACCGGCGACTTCGAACAGCGCCTCCAGGCCTGGATTCTTGCGCACCGCCAGCGCGCGCAGACCATGGCGAACAATGATGCGGTTCTCACCCGTGAGCGGAACCACGTCGGCTACCGTGCCGATCGCAACCAGCTTCAGGAACGATTCCAACACGCGTTCGAGCTTCGCAGGCGGCCACCCCAACCCGGAAAGCAACGCCTGCACCAGCTTGAATGCGACACCTGCGCCGCACAGATTTTTGGTGACGTAGGTGCAATCGGCGCGGTTCGGATTCACGACGGCCACGGCGCGCGGCAGTTCGGCTTCGGGCAAGTGATGGTCGGTGACGATGACGTCGATGCCATGCATACGCGCGTGGTCCACCACCTCGCATGCTCGGATCCCCGTGTCGACGCTCACGATCAGAGTTACGCCGTCGGCGGCAGCTTGATCGACGGTGTCGCGATGCATGCCATACCCTTCGCGCAAGCGGTTCGGAATGCGATAGCTCGCTTGACCGCCTGCTAACTCAATCGCGCGTTTCAGAATGACGGTCGAAGTGGCGCCGTCCACATCGTAGTCGCCGTGGATTTGGATCTTTTCGCCATCGCGGATGGCGCGCTGCAGCCGGGCAAGTGCGGCGCCCATGTCGCGAAGTTCCAGCGGATCGGGCAGCGCAGCGAGCGACGGATTCAGGAACGCGCGCGCCGCTTCGGCCGTGCGGTAGCCACGCGCCACCAACAGTTCGGCCACCACGCGCTGGATGCGCAAGCTGGACGAGAGTTCCTGCGCTTCCTCCGTGGCACGCGGAAAAGACCAGCGCGCGGTCAATTGTTCGAGTAGAAGCCGCCCATGCCCGGATCCTCTTCGCCGCTCTCGGAGATGGGAAGTTGGATCGCTACTTCATCGCTGAGGTCCTGGAACTCTTCATACCAGTCGGGCTGCGCGGAGTAGAGATACAGAAAGCTCTGGTGCTGAAACGCGATCTCAATTTCGCACGTGGCGCCTTGATGCACCCGGAAGTTTTTGATCTGGCGCTCAAACTCACGGCGCTCTTCGCGCGGCAGGTCCAGGTCTTCGAGCTGCGCGGGCAGTTCGTCCAGTTCGGCTTCTGTGAATTCACGCGAGGCGAACAGAATCATGTTCGCGCCTGACTTTCGCGCTGTCTCCAGGAACATCTGGTAGTCGGGATAGCGCTCCACGTCCCACAGCACGGTGGGGAGATTATCCATCGAGCCGGACTCGGTGCGGAAGACCGCGAACTCGGAGTGCTCCAGGTGACCCAGAATTTCTTGCTTCAGAGTATCGAGGTTAAGGTCCACGGCGTTTTTAGAATAACAACTGCGCGCGCCGGGCGATAGGCAGCGCATTGGCCCGGATTCGGCAATTCGGCAAACACGGCGTCAGTACCTACAATGAAAGTCTGCCGGGAAAATTCATCACTTTCGAAGGAGTTGACGGCTGCGGGAAGACTACGCAGTTACGCTTGTTGCGCGATTCGCTGCGGCAGCGTGGCGACAACGTCGTGGAAACCGTAGAGCCGGGCGGCACCGATATCGGCCGCAAGATTCGTGGCGTGCTGCTTGACTCAGCCAACGCCGCCCTCGCCGCGCCCGCCGAGTTGCTGCTCTACTTCGCAAGCCGCGCGCAGAATGTGACGGAGTGCATCCGGCCCGCGCTGAATGCTGGCGCGATCGTGCTGTGCGATCGCTTCACCGATTCGACGCGTGCGTATCAAGGCGCTGGACGCGGCCTTCCGCGCGAGATCATCGAAGCGCTGGATCGTGTCGCCTGCGAAGGCCTCAAGCCGGACGTTACCGTGGTGATCGATATTCCGCTGGAGGTGAGTCTGGAGCGCGCGCGCCGTCGCAATCAGCGTACGCAGACCAATGAAACGCGGCTCGATGACGAGAGCAACGCGTTTCACGAACGTGTGCGCGATGCTTATCAGGCGCTCGCTTCCGAAGAGCCCGGGCGTTTCGTGTGGATCGATGGCAATGCGCCGATCGGTGTCGTGCATGCGCGCGTGAAGGAGGCGCTGGCCGGGCGTGTTTGAAGACTTTCTCGGAAACCGTCACGTGGTGCGGACGCTCGAGCAGATGATTGCGCTCGAGCGCATTCCGCAGACATTACTGTTCGCCGGTCCTGAAGGCGTTGGCAAAGCGACGCTCGCGCGCAGGCTCGCCGCCGCACTGCTCGGCCATGCTGAGCGCATCGAGCTCGATGATCTAAGCATCCCGGAGCGCCAGGAGGAGATCTCCGCGCGCGAGAAATGGACCGCAGAAAAGCGCAATGATGCACCGCTGCAATTTGCCTCGCATGCGGACTTCGTCACGTTCGCGCCGGACGGGCCGTTGCGGCAGATCACGATTCAGCAGATGCGCGCGTTGAAAGACCAGGCCGCGTTTCAGCCGCATAAGGGCAAGTGGCGCATCTTTTTGATCGACCAGATCGACCGAGCGAATGAACAGGCGGCGAACTCGCTTTTGAAAATTCTGGAAGAACCGCCCGCGCATTTGATTCTGATTGCAACGGCGCAGAATGCTTATGACCTGCTGCCCACGATCCGCTCGCGTTCAGTGATTCTGAACTTCTCGCCCTTGACGAACGACGATATGCGCGCGTTCGCGAAAAAGCGCAGCCTCACAGATGCCGAACGCCGCATGGCGCTTTCCGCGGGTAGCCCCGGTCTCGCCACAACTTTGGATCTGGCGACTTTTGAGAAGCGCCGCCAGGCCATGCTGGTGCTGCTGCAGGTGGCTTCCGGGGCGAGTCCGTTCGCGGCGTGGCTGCCGTACTCCGAAACGATCTCGCGCAGCAAAAACGAGAAGCTCGAAATCTACTTGCGGCTGCTCTACGAACTCTTGCGAGACCTGCTGCTGCTGCGTGCGGGCGGCGGCGAAATCCGCAACCTGGATTTGCGCAAAGACTTGAACGTGCTCGCCGGCCGCATCACTTTGGAATGGATCGCCGGCATGGTGAAGCAGGTGGACGAAATGCAGATGTTCGTGCGGCGCAACATTCAGAAAGTCATCGCACTCGACGCATTGATCCTGCAGCGGCGCTGAGTACCCGCCTCGGGTACACTGAACGTTTGGCGCGCATGATGTTCACCAGGATCACCCTCACCTTAGGCTTACTTTGCGTATGCATCGGGTGCAATACCAGCACTCGTGGCGCGGATGTCAACCGGCAGACCGGCGTATCGGACTCGGGTTATCCCCCGCCTCCGGATCCGAATGCTCCGCGGCCGGATCAGGCGACGGGAGCACGTAACGACGCACCCGGTACGGAAGTGGCGACCGGCGGCAAATCCACTGCACCGGAACCGCGCACCAAGAACGCCGGGACTCCTGGATACGCGAAGCCGCCTGCAGCAGCAGCCGCGGCAAAGCCCTAACCAGGGCTCGCGATCAGATCGCCGGGACGCCGCCCATCCCTTTGGCGGCGCGAACGGCGCGCAGGATGGACTGCGCGACAGCTTCCGCTGCGGCGCTGCCCAGCGAGTTCAGATCGGCTGTCTGCTCTCCACACGAAAACGCAAAAGTGATGTCGCCGTCGACCGTGGTGTTGACGGGGTAAATGGTGCGCGCGACTCCCAGGCTACCCATGGCCGCCAGTTGATGCGCGCCTGTCTTGGTCAACTTTGCGTTCGTTACGACAACCGCGAGCGTCGTATTGTGACCACCTGGCACGGACGCTTCGCTGCCGCTGCGCAGTGCGGATTCCGAATCAGCGAATTCGCGTGACGCTGGACCCTTGCGCGAACCCGCGACGATCTTTCCGGTTGAGGGATCGCGCACATCGCCCAATGCGTTCACTGCGACCAGAGCCGACACGAGCGTGCCGCCGTTCAGGGCAACCGTGTAACTGCCGACACCGCTCTTCGTCGCGCGCGCCATACCGAATAGCTTTCCGACGGTGCAGCCCGTTCCTGCGCCGATGCTGCCTTCGAGTACCGGTTCGGTTCGCGCCGCCGCTGCGGCTGCCGCGCCCATTTCACGACCGGGCCGCACGGTTGCGCTGCCAATGCTCAAGTCGAACAGAATCGCCGCAGGCACGATCGGAACCCGGGCAACTCCGGTGTCGAACCCGACGCCGCGCTTTTCGAGATAGTGACGCACTCCTGACGCGGCTTCCAGGCCGAACGCGCTGCCCCCCGATAACACAACACCGTTCGCACCGCTGGTGATGTGATACGGAGTAAGTACGTCCAACTCCTCACTGCCCGTAGCAAACCCGCGAATGTCCACACCGCCCGCCGCGGGCTGATCAAAGAGGATCGCAGTACAACCGGTCACTGCCTCGAAGTTGCTGGCGTGGCCCACGCGCACGCCGGGGATATCGGTAAGACCTTTCATGCCTCTTCAGTATCGGACTTGCATACGAAGATTGCGCACCGTTCTGTATCTTCCATTGTTTCAACTGCATCGAAAAGTCCATATGTTAGGATCGGAACTCCGAGGGCACCGCCTGCTTGCTTGACACACTGAAGGGACCGGCCCAAGCCACGCAGGACTTCATGATGTTGGCGGGTCAGTCGATCGCGAACATCGGCCGCAAACCCCTTTACTCCTCCGACATTCTGATTCAAATGGACGTGATCGGTGTCGGCAGCCTTCCCATCACCGTGCTGACTGGTCTCTTCAGCGGTATGGTTATGGCGCTTCAGATGGGCCGCGCGCTTGGTCAGTACGGGCAGACCGGGCGAACGGGCCAGGTGGTCTCGATCATTCTGGTGCGCGAACTTGGTCCGGTGCTCACGGCGCTGCTGGTGGCAGGACGCAACTCTTCCGGCATCGCGAGCGAACTCGGCTCGATGAAAGTAACCGAGCAGATCGACGCCATGCGCGCGCTCGGCACCGACCCGATCAAGAAACTGGTCACGCCGCGGATGGTTGCCACGGCAATCATGCTGCCTTGTCTGACCGTCATCTCGGACTTTGTCGGCATGGTGGGCGGCTTCATCATCGGCTACTTCATCTACAAGCTGACTCCCGGCGCTTACTGGACATCGTCGTGGCAGGCTCTTGGCTGGAGTGACGTAGCGCAGGGGCTGCTGAAGCCGTTCTTCTTCTCATTCGTCGTTTCGCTGGTGGGCTGCTACTACGGACTACGCACCACGGGCGGCACGCAGGGCGTCGGCCGCGCAACCACCCAGGCGGTGGTTACGGCGTCGGTACTGGTGTTCGTGCTGACGTTCTTCATCACAAAGATCTTCGTCTTCGCTACCTGAACCTATGGCCGAGGCGCAGCCGATCTTGGAGTTTGAGCATGTCACCGTGCGCTTTGGAGACGTTGTCGGGCTGAACGACGTGTCGTTCCGCGTCATGGAAGGCGAGACCCGCATAGTGTTAGGTGCTGCCGGCGCGGGCAAGACGGTGCTTTTAAAAACCGCGATGGCGCTCAACTGTCCCGATCAGGGGGACGTGAAGTTTGAAGGCAAGGTCATCTCGAACTTGCGCGAGCGGGAGCTGTTCGCGGTGCGCAGCAAGATGGGCATGCTGTTTCAGGAGAGCGCGTTGTTCGATTCGATGACCGTACAGCGCAACGTCGCATACCCGCTGCTGAATCAGTACCGTGACCCCGCCGATCACAGCCAAAAGGCGAAAGTCGATTTGGACAAAGCGATCGGTCAAGTCCGCGAAGCGCTGCGCTTCGTGGAACTCGAGCGCACCATGACGCAGTTTCCGAGTGAGCTATCGGGCGGTATGCGCCGCCGTGTCGCCATCGCACGCGCCTTTGTCACGCGGCCGCCGCTGCTGCTGTACGATTCGCCGACAGCCGGGCTCGACCCGATCACCGCGCACACCATCATGGCGCTGATTGTGAAAGAGCGCGACCTGGACAATACGACGGCGATTGTGGTCACTCACCGCTACCAGGACGGCAACCTGGTGGCGAATTTCCGCTACAATCCGGACAATGGTGAGTTGGTGCCCGGGCATCAGTCTGCGGAGAAGAAGACGGTCTTCATGGTGTTGAAAGAAGGCCGGCTGATCTTTGAAGGTTCCCAGCAGGATCTCGAAGCCTCGAAAGACGAATACATCGCCAAGTTTGTGAGGCCCGTGGACTAGATGGCAACACCTCAAAAAGTAAAATGGGCGCAGCTGCGCGTAGGGCTGCTCTCGATTGCGGCGCTGCTCATCACGGCGGTCCTGATCTTTCTTCTCACCGGCAACACCAACTTCTTTGAGCGCTACTACAGCGTCCGCACTTACATGGAAGATTCCGCGGGCATGACGGAAAGTGCCCCGGTGCGCTTGAACGGCATTCTGGTCGGAACCGTGAAGCATGTGCGGCTCTCGGGCGAGAAGAACCGGCAGCGCGTGGTTGAAATCCAGATGTCGGTGAAAGAGAAGTTTCACAACCAGATGCCGGAAGATTCGATTGCTGCGATCAGCGCGTCGAACTTGCTGGGTGATAAGTACATCAACATCAGCAAAGGCCAGAGCCCGCGTCCGGTAGCCGACAACGGTGAAGTGCGCAGCTTGCAGGCCCAGGATATTCCGCAGTTGATGGCTCAGAGCGCGACCATCCTGTCGCAATTCCAGAACATCTTAGGACGTGCGGATAACATCCTGGCCGAAGTCGAAAACGGCAAAGGCAACATCGGTAAGCTGATCAAAGACGACGAACTTTACACCCGCGTCAACGCGACCGCCGCCCAGGTGCAAACACTGGTCAGCGACGTGAAGAACAGCAAAGGCACCATCAGCAAGCTGATCTACGATGACACGCTCTACAACGAAGTGCGGCGCCCGATTCAGCGGCTGGACGACATGCTGGCGCAGGTGCAGCAAGGCAAAGGCACCGCGGGCAAGCTGCTGAACGACACTGCGGTTTACGACGAAGCTCGCCAGTCGATCGCCGAGGCGCGCAAGTTGCTCGATGGCCTGAATGCGGGCAAGGGCACTGCGGGCAAACTGCTGAAGGACGAGGAACTGTATCGTCAGGTGAACTTAGTAATGGCGAAGCTCAACACTACTGTCGACCGGCTGAACGCGGGCCAGGGCACCATCGGTCAGTTGATGGTGAATTCACAGCTGTTCGATTCGCTGAATGGCGCTTCGCGCGAATTGAACCTGCTGGTGAAAGACATGCACTCAAATCCGAAGAAGTTTCTGCGGATCAAACTGGCGCTGTTTTGATCCGGTTGATCGTCAACGCCGACGATTTCGGCTTCACGCCGGATGTGAACGATGGCATTCTCGAAGCGCATCGCAACGGCATACTGACCGCTACCACCATGATGGCGAACGGTGCGGCATTCGAACACGCGGCAGAGATCGCACGCGCGAATCGAACGCTCGATGTGGGATGTCACCTGACTCTGATAGGCGGCAACTCCGTATTGGAGCCATCGCGTGCGTTGCCGGTCTCCGCACCCGATCTGTTGCTGGCCCTCGCGCGCAAACGCATTCCGGTCTATGACGAGTTCCGCGCGCAGATGGTGAAGATTACCAACGCCGGAATTGTGCCGACGCATCTGGATACCCACAAGCACACGCATATTGTCTGGCCTGTATTGAGCGCGGTGGTTCGCGTGGCTCGCGAATTCGGCGCGCGCTGGGTGCGGAGGCCTTTCGACTTTGTGAATCCGAATGCGGCCGTGCCGCTCGCGACACGTCTGGCAAACTTCGCAATGCAGCCGCAGCGCCGCTACTTCCATCGCGTGCTGGCGGGCGCCGGTCTGCGTTCGACAGACTACTTTGCGGGCTTTCAACTGACCGGCCACATGGATACTCCGCAATTGCTGGAGTTGCTGCAGCAATTGCCGGAAGGCTCGACCGAGCTGATGTGCCACCCGGGTTATTACCGGACCGAGTTGGCCAATGCTGCGACACGGCTCAAAGCAACACGCGAAGTGGAACTGCGCGCCCTGACGTCGCCCGAAGCAATGCAGATCATCAAGCAGCGCGGGATTCAACTCTCGGCTTACGCGTGATGCTGTACGTAGTTGCTACGCCGATCGGCAACCTGGAAGACATCACTTACCGTGCGGTGCGCATTCTCAAAGAGGTTCGCTGGATCGCTTGTGAAGACACGCGAACCACACGACGGCTGCTGGACCGTTACGAGATTCAAACCCCAGTGGTGAGTTATCACGATCACAACGAGACAACGCGCGCGCCCGAACTCGCTGCGCGTCTCAGCGCCGGTGAAGATGGCGCGTTAGTCAGCGATGCCGGCATGCCGCTCATCTCCGATCCGGGCTATCGTCTGGTGCGCGAGGCGGTGGATGCGGGCGTTCAGGTGGTTCCGCTACCGGGCCCTTCGGCAGTTGTCACTGCACTGGCTGCGTCAGGGCTTGCGACGGATGCATTTCAGTTCCGCGGGTTCCTTCCCGAGAAGACCGGCAAACGGCGTTTAGCCATCGAAGCGTTGCGCGATGAGACGGACACGATGGTTTTCTTCGAAGCGCCGCATCGCATTCTCGACACGCTTTCCGAAATTGATGAAATCCTCGGTACGCGGCCAGTCGTGGTTGCGCGCGAGCTGACAAAACTCTATGAAGAGTTCCTTCGCGGCACAGCGGCTGAGATCAGAGCTCAACTTGCGTCGCGCGATTCTGTACGCGGTGAAATCACGTTATTGATCGGCAAAGCAGATGTGGCCGTGGCTGATGACACACCACTCGCCGAGGCGCTGGAGAAACGCATGGCGGAGGGGCAAGACCGCATGGAAGCAATCAAGGCACTGGCCAAAGAACGCGGACTCTCCAAGCGCGACGTGTACAAGAAACTGCTGGGCTAACGGCTCAGCGGATTCTTCACCGATTTTTTAAACAGCGGCAGTGCGCCCGCGGGGCGCACTTGCTGCACTGCGCCCGTAGCAAAATTAAAACTCCACGTTTGTTCACCTGCGACGCAGCGCTTCTCAGTTGGCAGGTCGGCTTCATCGTCGCCTTCATCGAGTTGTGTGAAGAATCGCGCACGCACCAGAATGTGAAATTGTTCGCCACTGACAACCCCGGCATCCTCAACGTGATAATCACATTGCTGTGCGCCGCGCTCCGAAAGCATGTCCTCCAGCCGCGGCTCGTAGACCATCCCATCCTCGGCGTCGATGGCAAGTATTCTTTGAATTAGCGGCGCATCGGAACCCCACTGCCATTCCGCAGTCTCCATGAGCAACACCTGCGATTGCGGCGCCCATCCCAGAATGCGCATGCCATTCGCGTATGCGGTCCGGTTTGGCGGAATGAAGTAGACCAACCGGTAAGGGCGACCCACACCGCCGGCCCACAAGCGCGAGGTGTGTAGGCATCCGGGTCGCAGATCCACTTGGACGTACGCGCGCCAACGGCCATCTTGCGAGATGGCAACGTCGCTAAGCACTCTGCGGGAAACGTGTTCGTCACGGCAATCGACGAACAGAGTGTCAGGCGCTACTTCCGCCGCCGCGGTTGCCGCGAATAGCAGAGCGAGCGACAGGCTAGCAATACAGCGCACAACATCACCGGTTGTAGAAATGCACTCGAAACGGCGGCTTGTCTTTCTCGGCCGCTTCCATTTCATAAACCTGTTCGGTCTTCGCCGGATCGTAATCGCGCCACAACCAGGTCAGCGAAGCCGGCAACTCGGCATTGCCTTGCGCTGTGCTGTGCGTGCCGGTGCCGAAGCTCAAATGGAAATCGTACCCTTGCCGCTTGAGCGAGTTCGCCATCTGAATGTTCTGCAGCGGCCAACTGCCGTGTTCGTTTTCGAGATCTTCTGAACCATCCTGCAGCCAGACGCGGATGTTCTTCTTGGGCGTCTTGCGAATCGCGAACGGGAAAACGTTGCCGCCGTCGATCTCGCCCGGATGCCATTGGATGCTGGTGAAGCTGCCGATGCGCGAGAGCACGCGGCTGAACTGATCCGGCTGCTGCCAGGCAACGGTAAACGAACAGATGCCGCCTGAAGACTCGCCGCCGATGGCGCGGCTGTAGCTATCTTTGCGAATGTTGTAGTTCTTGGCGACTTCGGGCAGAATCTCGTCTCGCAGAAAGCGTGCATACGTGTCGGACATCGTGTCGTACTCGATGCTGCGCATGGCCTTCGCGCCCACCTTGCCCGGATCGATGAAGACCGAGATCATCACCGGAATCTTCTTCTGCGCGGTCAAGTTGTCGATCACGTTCTGAATGCGCGAGCCGCCGTCACGTACAGCGAAGTTATGGCCGTCTTGCCAGACCATGAGTGCCGCCGGAGTATTGGCGTTGTACTGCGCTGGCACGTAGATCCAGTAATCGCTCTGCATGCCGTCGTAGATCTTACTGGTGAAGCTCAGCTTCTCAGAGATCTTGCCCTGCGGCACGCCGGGTTGCGCGTACGAGTCAGTGCCGTAGACCGGAACGTCGTTGCGTCCCCCGAATTTGGCACCATTCACCATGTAGTGGAAGTAATGCGACGTGCCGGGCGTGAGCTGAGCCGATTTGAACCACAACTGCGGGTGTCCGTTCACCGCCGTCATCGCGCCGACCGGCTGATCGTCAATGTAGAGGGTCGGTACTGAGGCGGCCTGAGTAGCAAAAAGAAAGTTCGGGCCCTGGCCAATGAACGCCGTGCCCTTTTCCAGAGCCGGTGCGCCGAGCGTAGCCGTGAGTGTGTCCGCGAAACCAGCGGTGTTTTGTCCGGAGAGTTGCAACAACTCGACGGCGGTTACTTTTTCAGCGGCAAAGAGGGAAGGAGAGAAAGAGAGGAGAAGAAGAATTGCACAGCGCATCGACCGACAAATCTAACACGCGGCGGGCCAGCGAGGGTGCCGGCCCGCGATGAAACGCGTTTAGTGATTGCCTTGACGCATCGGTCCAGGTCCGCCCCACCCGCGGCCGGGGCCTTGGTTGTCGAATAGCTGCTGCTGAGCGGGCGTGAGCAGTGCATAGAGCTTGGCCTGCGCTTGCAGGTGGATCGCCTGCAGTTGGCCTTCGAGCGCGCCGATGTTGGTTGCGAGCGTGACGATCTTCGATTGATCGTTGGCCTTTACCGCGGCATCCACGCTGGAGTGCAGCGTGTCCAGTTGAGCGCGGATCGGGTCCGACGACGTGCGCGCCTGATCGAAGATGGTCTTGGCCTGCGCAGCCTGGTCCGCCGTAAGGTTCAAACGGCTGGTAAGCATGGCAATCGGATCGTGCTGGCCCCGCGGTCCACGCGGCCCGGGCGCCTGCGCGAAGCTGAGTGAAGCGGCGAGCATGCAGACTGCGCTTGCCGTCAATAGACGTCTGTAAAAAGGATTCATCGAGGAAATCTCCACAGTTCAATGTACGCGCGAAGTTAGAAAGCGTTTAACAGGGGTTCGTAAATGGTTGTAAGCCGATCCTAGTTTCACTCACGCGCGGGTGCGGCTGCGTTTGTACCACCGGTAAATCGAGAACGCACTGCCCGCGATCGAGATCACGACCAGACCGATAATCCCAATCTGAACGCCCGGCTGGTTCGCCAGGTTCAAGATGTTTTTCCCGAAGCGTACGGCCAGCAGCGCCAATATCCCAAAGCGCATGGTGCGTGCCGCAAGCACGATGGCCAGGAGCTTTATCTGCGGAAAATTCAAGACCCCCGCCATCATCACGAAAGGCGTGTAGGGAAACGGAGGCGGCATGAGCGCCGCTACTGCGAGCGCGATCCCGCCGTGCTTGCTGACCTGGCGTTCGACATACTGCAGGCGCCGCGGCGAAACGGATTTCTCGAGCCCCTCTTTGCCGCCCTTGCGCGCGAGCCACCACGTGATCCAGCTCCCCATCGCGGATCCTATGGCGGCCATCAGGATGTAGTAGAGGATGCGATCGTGATGCTGCGCGCTGAGTGCGACCACCAGCAGATCGTTCCCGAGAGGCAGAAACAGAATCGACGAATCCAGAATGCCCAGCAGCAGCAGCCCGAAGCCGCCGAGAGACAGGAAAAATTGCGAAAGCTGATGAAAGAGCTGATGCACGTATGGTCAGCAGCACTTCGCGCGTGAATAGCGCGATCCCAGGCGCTGCTCGCAGAATGCGCGCCACGCCGGTCCCGACGCCTTGATCGCGTGTGCCTTCAGGTAGCGCTCGTATGCAGCTTCGTCACCGATCTCACGAAGTACCCCCAACAGGAGCGAGGCGATGCGGCGGATCACACCTGGCCTGCTTGCAGCTCGGTGGCCACGAAGGGACTTTCACTGTGCTGCACCGGACGCGTGCCGCGCAGAATCGTGAACCACATGCGTAACGAATCGGCCAGGACGACCGTGACTAAGAGCAGCAACACACCGCAGATTAAGGCGTCCAGCCGCGCGTTGAAGATCAGCGTTTGCGTATCGCGCAGATGGTCGGCTGCGATCTTGCCGGAGTTCACCGCTTGCTGTAGCTGCGCGGCCTGCGCGAGAAATCCGATGCGCGGCAGCGGCGAGAAGATTTTCTGCAATGCGGCGGTGAAAGTCACCAGGATCAGCCATGCGAGAGGCGCGCCAGTAACCCACGCATACCGCAGACGGTGAGACTTGATCAGGATCGTGGTGGCTACACACAGGGCAACGGACGCAAGTAATTGATTCGCGATTCCGAACAACGGCCACAGAGAGTTGATGCCGCCCAGCGGGTCGAGCACGCCTTCATACAAGAAGTATCCCCACGCACCCACCACGGCGGCGCTGGCCGCAATCACTCCCGGCATCCAACTGGTGCGCCCCAGCGGAGCATACAGGTTGCCAAGCAGATCCTGCAGCATGAACCGGCCCACGCGTGTGCCGGCATCGATGATGGTCAGGATGAATAACGCCTCAAACATGATCGCGAAGTGATACCAGAAGCCGAGCATCACCGAGCCCCCAGGCGATGCAAAGATGTGGGCCATGCCCAGCGCGAGAGAAGGCGCGCCTCCGGTGCGGCTGAATAGCGACGTCTCGCCGACGCTGCGAGCGAGTGATGACATATCTTCCGGCTGTGAGCGCGAAGCCCCAACTATTGATGGTCTGCACGGCGGCGGCTGCCGATTTGCCGATCACGCCGGCGGGTGCATTGACCGCGAAGTAGACGCCGGGCTGCAACACGCATGCGGCGATCATCGCCATCACAGCGACGAAGCTTTCAAGCAGCATCGAACCATACCCAACCGGCAGCGCGTGGCCCTCACGCGACAACATCTTGGGTGTCGTGCCCGACGAAATCAGCGAGTGGAATCCCGAGATTGCACCGCACGCGATCGTGATAAAGCAGAACGGAAAAATCTTACCTGCGAAGACCGGTCCGGTGCCGTCCGCAAAACGCGAGAGCGCGGGCATCTGCAGATCGGGATGCACGAACAGGATGCCGATGGCGAGCATCGAGATCACGCCGAGCTTCACAAAGGTGCTCAGATAATCGCGCGGCGCAAGCAAGAGCCAGACTGGTAAGGCACTCGCGAGAAAACCGTAAGCGATGATGCATAGCGCCAGCGCTGTTCCGCTGAAGGTGAAGAGTGCTGCCCACTGCGATTGCGCAATCCATTGACCGCCGAAGATGCTGAGCAGCACCAATGCGAAACCGATGGCAGAACATTCCAGTACGCGCCCCGGCCTCCAATAACGCAGATAAAGCCCCATGAACAATGCGACGGGCATTGTTGCGGCAATGGTGAATGTGCCCCACGGGCTGCCGGCCAACGCGTTGACCACGACGAGCCCGACCACCGCAAGCAGAATCACCATGATGATCAGCACGGTGATCAGCGCAACGAAGCCGCCGACGGTGCCGATCTCCTCGCGCGCCATCTGTCCGACCGACTTGCCATCGCGGCGTAGCGACGCGAACAGGATGATGAAGTCCTGCACGGCCCCGCCGACGACCGCTCCCGCAATGATCCAGAGTGTGCCCGGCAAGTAGCCGAACTGCGCGGCAAGCACAGGTCCTACGAGGGGCCCGGGTCCGGCAATGGCGGCGAAGTGATGGCCGAACACAATCCACTTGTTAGTCGGCTCGAAGTCGTGGCCGTTGCGCAGGCGTTCGGCGGGGGTGGCGCGCCGGTTATCGAGCACAACAACACGGGCCGCGAGAAACTTTCCATAAAAACGGTAAGCGACGGAGTAGGTGCAGGCCGCTGCCGCGACAAGCCACAAACTGCTGATGTGTTCGCCGCGATGCAACGCGATCGCACCCAGCGCAAACGCGCCAGTTGCGGCAATCGCCAGCCAGAGAAGCTTCTTAGCGATGTCCATGGGCCAAAGTTTTGTTCGCCGCATGAGCGTGATCGTGCGGCGGCTCGAATGCAGAGAACGGCCGCAGGATTCCGAGCCGCGACATACCGAGAATCGCCAGACAAACCGTCAGGCCGACGGCGACGGCAGAGAGCAGCGCCTTCCCTCCCCGCCCTTCCTGTTCAGCTTCGAGGCTGATGCTCACCACTGGCGCAGGTTCGGCCCGGCGCACCGCCGGAAGCGATGATGCCGGCATGCAGATGACACCCGAGTTTCGCGGTAGCAGCACGCCATCACGATACTCAAGTTCGCGGGTGAGCCCGAGCACCAGGGAAGTATCGTGAAACGACACATCGCTCACGAAACGGCGCGGGATCAGCAATTCCTGCCCGGTTCGAGCATTGCGCGCCACTACTTCGGTCCATGTCACGCGCTGGTACAGCCAGCCATTCGCATCCAGATTGCGGATCGGCGGATAGAACGAAAACTGCCGGTGGCCCAACTCTTTAAGATGCGGCGGCGGAAGCGGCATCGACATGAGTCTCATCATAGCGGCATGGGAACGCCAATCTCCAGATTGGCCAATTAAGGAGCTAAGCCAACCTAAATCAGATTCAAAACAGCCGCAATGTTGTCCATCGCTTCTATCGTGATACTCAGTGGTTGACGCTGTGGCAACGCAAACCCTTCGTCATCGAACGCAGCAAACAAGGTCATCTTGGCGAACGCATAAAACTCTGTGGGCGAGAGTTCCCGATTGCGGCTCTGTTGCCACTGTCTACTCACATGGCCTTCGAGTTCAATCACCACCGGGAGATACGACCCGCGGCTGGCAGATGCCTGAAAGGTGTAGCGCCGCACGGTGCCGGTATCGTGCTCAGCATCGAAATAGTATTGATAAACGAACCCGGTCTGAGCCGCGTAATTCTTGATCCGCACGCGTTTTTCAGGGGGCCTTTGAGGCTGCGGCGAAGGCTTCGGAAAACGCATGGAATGAATATCACTTTACGCCGAAGGAAACCCGTTGACATCTTCCGGCGCGAGGAGCAGCCTATCGGTAGGTGAAGTTTACCTGAGTTGTCTTGTGTTGCCGGAGAACGGCGAGGAGGTCAACGCAATAGAACCCGATCAGTCAGAGGGCGGGAGCATTTCGTTGGTGTCTGGCAGGCTTCACGGAAGCAGACGTCCGGGAAGAATCTGAGGAGCGTTAATCTTGACGCAACTCCCGGCTACGAGCTTCCCAGCAAGTGCCTGCGAAAGCTGCCGCCCCTCTTCATCCCCGCAACCCCGATCGCGGGACATCTGCATGGCATACTGAAGTTCGCTGTTCTTCTATGCCTTCGTTCACCCCTTTTGAGATAGTTAGCGCTCACAGCCCGGACTCCGACGACGCGTTTATGTTCTATGGCTTGGCCACGCGGAAGATCCGTTCGTCTGTGGTGAACTTCAAGCACATTCTTTCAGACATCGAAACGCTCAACCGTAAGGCTTGCGCCGGCGAGTACGAGTTAACCGCGATCTCGTACCACGCGTATCCGTTCGTTGCCGATCGCTATGTGTTGATGGCCAGCGGATCGAGCGTGGGCGATGGCTACGGTCCCATGGTGGTGGCAAACCGCCCGATGGACCAGGAAGAGATCAAGGGCAAGAAGATTGCGATACCCGGCACGCTCACGACGGCGTACCTGTCGCTCAAAATTTTCGAGCCTGACTTCGAACCCGTGGTCACGCCTTTCGATCGCATCCTGGACGCCGTGAAAGAAGGCTCGGTGGATGCCGGGCTCATCATTCACGAAGCGCAGCTCACCTACAACAAGAGCGGATTCCATCGCATTCTGGATTTAGGCAAGTGGTGGAAGGGCAAGTACAATCTGCCGCTGCCCCTGGGAGCCAATGCGCTGTTGCGATCGTTGTCTCCTGAAGTGAGCTCAGAGTGCTGCCGCATGATGCGCGAAAGCATTCAGTATGCGCTCGACAATCGCGAAGAAGCGCTGGCTTATGCGATGCAGTTCGCGCGGGACATGGATCCGCGGCTCGCAGAGAAATTCATCGGTATGTACGTCAACCATTACACAGTTGATTGCGGCGAGTTGATTCCGAAAGCCGCGCAGCACTTGCTTGATCTGGGCCATGAAGTGGGCCTGATTCCAAAACGGGTTCAAGTGGAGTTCGTCAGATGAGTATGCGTATCGTTCCCACCGTTCTCTTATTCAGTACTCTGGCCTGGGGCCAGGCGACTTCGCGTGATATTCGCGATGCCGTGCGTCAGAAGCAAGCCTCCGCGGAGCAGCTTGGCGGATACCTGAATAGCACCGACGATGCGGTCCGCTATGAAGCAGTCAAGGGCCTGACCGAGATCGGCACGGCGCAAGTTATCGATCTTCTGATCAAGGCAACGCACGATACCAATGCCGACGTGCAGGCACGCGCCGTCAACGGCCTGGTGAACTTCTATCTGCCCGGCTATCTGCTCACCGGCAAGAACGTGTCGATGCGCAAGTTGGGCAGTGATATGGTGTCGCGCTTCAACGACCCGGCTGAACAGATGATCGACCCGTTCGTCCTGGTGCGCCCCGATGTGATTACGGCCATCGGACGCGTGGCGAGCAATGGCGCCTCGATCAACGCGCGCGTCGAAGCAGCACGCGCCATCGGAGTGTTGCGGGGCCGTGCGGCTGTGCCCGATCTGGTGCAGGCGCTGCAGTCGAAAGACAGCGACCTGATTTATGAATCGCTGCTCGCACTGAAGAAAATTCGTGACCCGCAGGCCGGCCCGGAGATTCGCTTCCTGCTGCACGACCGTGATGAGCGCGTGCAACTGCTCGCGATCGAAACCACTGGAATTCTGCACAACCAGGATGCCGCGACCGATCTCGAAGACATCCTGCGCCGCGCCAAGAAAGATCAAATCAAGCGAACGACGCTGACCGCGCTGGCTGCCATCCCCGAGACCGCCGGCCGCGATTTGTTCATTCTGCATCTGGGTGACTCGGACGAACAAATGCGGGCCGCCTCAGCCGAAGGTCTTGCTCGCCTTGCTAACCCCGGAGACTTGAAGACGGTCGAGAAGTCGTTCGCAGACGAAAGCAAGGCGCGCGCGCGTCTCGCACTGGCGTTTGCTGAGGTGATGGAGGGCAAGCAGGAGGATAGCGAATACAGCCCGCTGCGGTACCTGATCTACAGCCTGAACTCCGCTCCCAACCGCGATGTGGCTTACCGCTACCTTACCGAGATTTCCGTGCGTCAACCTGCATTGCGCGCGCGCCTCTACGATGCCGCAGAGCGTGGCACGCGAGACGAAAAGATATACCTGGCGCGCACGTTCTCAGAGACTGGCGATCGCAACGCGGAATCGCAATTGGAACGCATCAGCCACGACTCGGATACGACCGTCGCGCAGGAAGGTTTGAAAGCGCTAAAGTCGCTTCGCGCCCGGATCTAAGACGGCGCGCAGAGCGCCTTCGAGACTTGGATAGCGGTACACAAAGCCTGTAGCTCGTTTCGGCACCACGCGCTGGCTTGCGAGCATCACGCTGGCCATCTCGCCGAACATCAATCGCAAGAGCGCCGCCGGGAGTGGCAGAATTGCGGGCCGGTGCAGTAGCCGCGCGAGAGTTCGAGCGAATTCGCGATTGCGAACCGGCTCAGGCGCGGTCCCGTTGAAGACCCCGCTCGCGTTGCTCTCAATGAGAAAGACGAAGAGCTGAACCAGATCGTCGAGCGCGATCCACGGCATCCACTGATTACCACCACCCATAGGTCCGCCGAGCCCGAGTCGGAACGGCGGCAGCATCTTGCCCAGCGCACCGCCGTCGGGCGCGAGCACGATGCCGATACGCACCAGGCACACGCGCGCGAACGCTTCGGCCTCACGCGCAGCCGCTTCCCACTCACGGCAAGCGTTAGCCAGGAAATCTTCACCGGCGCTCGAGTTCTCATCGAGCAGCTCGTCGCCGCGATCTCCGTAGAAGCCAACGGCCGAGGCCGACAGGAACACTCGCGGTGGTTGAGGGAGAACGCTCAGCGCTTGCACCAGATTGCGCGTGCCGGTTACGCGTGAGTCCCGGATGCGGCGCTTTGACCGCCGGTGTCCAGCGCTGCGCAACCGGCTCGCCCGCAAGAGAGATGACAACGTCAGGCGACGGCAAGCCGGGCAAGGGAGCGCCGGCCATGGCATCCCACGCATGTGCCCCCGGACCCGATGCATGGCGGCTTAGAACGCGAACGGAGTGCCCGGATTCATTGAGCGAACGCGATAAGGCACGACCGATCAGACCTGTACCGCCGACGATCCAGACTTCCATCAGGCCCACACATCCACACCGGTGCGCTCGAGATCTTGAATCTCTTCGATGTACGCGTTGATGTTGGTCTTGCGCTTCATGCCATCAAAAGACATGTAGCGCAACAGACCGAAGATGGGACGCTCGAACCAAGCGCGATCGTGCAGGCCGAAGCACCAGAGAATGTTGGTGTAGGTGTTTGGATCGCGTCCATCGAGCGCATAGCGGTCGTGCAGGTGAAGCATCGTCTGCAGCGCGCCTGCATAGGTTTCCGACCACTCGATGATCTTCTTGCCCCAGTACATGCGGTAGTAGCCGTGGATCTTCCCCCGCAGCAGAAGTTCCTTTTGCGTGGCGTTCCAAAGCGGATCGTAAGTTTCGGCGCGTTCCATTTGCTCGGGCGTGAAGCTCGGGTCGCGCTTATCATGCGCGTGTTTGCTCATCGTGTCGCGAGCCCAGTTCGGCACCCCATCGAAGCAGTCTACGCCAGGCCCGAACTGCGCAAAGTTGAAGGCCAGCTCGCGCCGCACAATCAGCTCTTCGAGGAACACATCGGCGTCCAGGTGATGGTCTGCTGCATAATCCTTCGCGCGCAGCGCTACCTCGAGCGACGAGATCTGACCGAAGTGCAGATAGGGGCTTAGATTCGATGTGGCGTGCTTGCTCGGCTCATTGCGATCTGTGGCATAAGTCTTCAGATGCTTCTGCAGAAAAGTATCCAGATGCCGCGATGCTTCGGAATAGCCACCGTGATAGGTCAACGACGGCGCAACGCGATGATCGATCTCGCATTGAGAAACCAGCTCAGCAACATTCTCTGGCGTGACGTTGACGTGGAACTCTGACGGCGCGCCGCTCCAGTGCACGGAAGGCTTCAGCGTGGGTGCGGGCGCCAGATACTCGGGCAGCAGCTTGTGGATCTTCGGGCGAATGGTGTACGCCGCGTACTCGCGCTTCGGCAGCAGGCGCATCGGGACCACACAGCTCGAATCCACGACGAAGTAAGGCACATCGATGTGCTTCGGCACGCTCGCATTGTGTGTTGCGGCGATAAAGACGGGGTAATCGTCGGTGACCACTGCGGCGGCATGCTTCGCCAGGCGGTACAAGACGTCGTTCGGATCCGCGCGCCGCTTGCGCAGATAAAAGACGTAGCCGACGCCAAGCTTTCGCAGCGCTCGGGCCGTCTCCGGCACAGCTTCAAGAACGAACGTATGCATGCGATCGCTCGCCTGCAGATACGTACATGTCAGTGCCTCATAGCAGAGCACAGGCAGATGGCGGGCGTTCGCAAGCTCAATCGCAAACTGCAGCGCGTGATTGGACGCCACCCGGCGGTTCATCTGAGACCAATACAGAACGTACTGCGCAGGCTCGCGAAACTCACGATCGTTCAGTTTTGTAACTCGCGAGGTTTCTACTTTGCGCACATTGTGTAGATTCGCATTTCACTCGCCACGCGCTAAAACATGGGCGATCGCCGCCGCCAAACGCGTCTGTTAAACTGACGGCTCATGTTATCGAGGGCGTTCACGATCGCTATCATCGTGGGGGCATTCACGCGGCCGTGCATAGCAGCGGACAACGCCTCCAAGTCCATCCCGGCGAAAGAGACGCTGGATTACTCGATCGAATGGCGGCTGGTATCGGCGGGCAAAGCGCACCTTACGTTCAATCAGCAAGCGGGCGATCTGAACAAGGGCTACAACATCAAGCTGCACGTGGAATCCGCTGGCCTGGTGTCACGCTTGTTTCGTGTGAACGACGACTATAGCGCCGTGGTGAATCCCGATCTATGCGCGATCAGCACGTTCATGACGGCTCATGAAGCTAGCCGCAATCGTGAGTCGCGCGTCAGCTACGATGCGCACAAAGCGGTGTACCAGGAACGCGATCTCACCAAAAACGTGGAGGTCGCGCGCAAAGAAGTGGACATTCCCGCGTGCGTGCACGATCTGATCGGCGGACTGTATCAACTGCGCACGATGGGTCTCGAGCCCGGCAAGTCCGGGCAGATTGCGGTGAGCAACGGCAAGCGCACGGCGACGTTGAAAGTCGACGCGCAACACCGTGAAACGTTGAAGATCGGCGCCACCGAATACAAGACCATCGAGTACGAAGTCTACGCATTCAACAACGTTCTCTATCAGCGCCCGGGTCACCTCAACATCTGGTTGTCTGACGACAAACGCAACCTTCCGGTGCAATTGCAGATTCGTCTGCAATTCGCGGTCGGCACCATCACCTTCCGGCTGGATAAAGCAGAATAGTAAGCAGGTCATGAAAACACTTCGCGCCGGCGTGCTGCTGCCGTTTGCAGCCGCGTGCCTGCTAGCCCAAACACAGACAGCTTTGCTTGATAACAACGCGACCATTCAGCTTGGCAAGACCATCGTGCAGACGATGGAGACGGTATCGGTGGTGATTCCCGGGCTGGATAAATCGGGCGCCGGTGTGCTTGAGAGCGCGCGGCAGCACGTAAAGCAATTGCAGTTAGCGCCCGCAAGTTCGGCCGCGGCGTATCCGTTGTTGAACGATGCGCGTGCGTTTCTGGCGATTGCGGATCTCGCGCCGAAGCCGTATCCGTTCCCCGCGTCGTCAGAGAAGCAGGTCGCTGCGTTACGCGAGGCGGTGCTGCGTTTTTCGAGCCACTTCGAAGCGACACTCGATCACGATCAGGTGTTACTGCGCAATCCCGATCGCGACAATCTGCATCGCTATGCGGAAGACAATGAGCGGGTGGGCCCGCCGCAACCCAACTCGCAGCGCGTCGTATTCTTCGGCGACTCGATTACGGACTTCTGGCATTTGAACGAGTACTTCACCGGGCGCGACTTCATCAACCGCGGCATCAGCGGGCAAGTGACAGGCGAAATGCTGGGCCGCATGAAAGCCGATGTGATCGACTTGCATCCAAACGCGATGCTGCTGCTCGCCGGGACCAACGACATCGGCCGGGGCACGCCGTTGAAGACGATTGAGAACAACATCGCGATGATTGCTGAACTGGCGCGCGCTCACCAGATCCGCGTTTTGATCGCGTCGCTGCTGCCGGTGAGCGACTACAAGAAATCGGTCAACCCGCAGTTCGAACGCAGCAAACAGCGTCCGCCTGCAACCATTGCGGAACTGAACCGGTGGATTCAGAACTACTGCATCCAGAACAAATTTACGTATGTGAACTACAACGCGGCAATGGCGGACGGCGGAGGCATGCTGCGCGACGACTTGAGTGACGACGGTCTGCATCCGAACGGCAAGGGCTACCGAATCATGGCGCCCATCGCGGCTGCGGCTTTGAATACCAATCTGGCGAGTGCGCCGCCTGAACCCGAGAAACGCCGCCGCCGGATGTTTTGATGGGCGCGGGAAACGATTCGCGAGCGGTGAACGTCTGTTTACAGGTATCCATGCGCGCGCGTATTTTGGCAATTCTGTTGTTGAGCGCGGCGGCGGTTTCGGCGCAGGCCACCCTCACCGTCGAGAAGCTGGCGGAGTTCGTTCGATCTTCCATCAAGCTCAAGCAGCCGGACAAACAAGTTGCCGCAATGATTGTTCATCAGAAGCTTTCGCAGCGGCTCGAAGACTCGATGATCGAGCAGTTGCAAGGCGAAGGCGCGGGGCCGAAAACGGTTCAGGCTTTGAAAGAGCTGGCAGCTTCATCGGCCAATCTGGGCACAGCACCGAAACTAGAAGCGCCGAAGGCCGCTCCGCAGATTCCCCCGCCCCCGTACGACGACCAGCAGAAAGTGATTGCGGCCGCGCGCGAGTACGCCAAAAACTACACGTCGACGCTCCCTGATTTCATCTGTACTCAGGTAACACGCCGCTATTACTCTCAGGCTGGCCGTGAGAACTGGCGTTTAGCCGACACAGTTACGGCCAAATTGTCTTACTTCGAGCAAAAAGAAAATTACGAGTTGAAGTTGATCAACAACCAGCTCACCAGTCGAACTATGGAATCGCTCGGCGGAGCGACTTCCTCAGGCGAGTTTGGCAGCATGCTGAAGATGATTCTTGACGACAAGACCGGGGCTGAATTCCACTGGGACCACTGGGGTACGCTGCGCAGCCACCGCGTGTACGTGTTCAATTTTCACGTGGACCAGGGCAACTCCCACTGGGAGGTGCGTTACGACAAAGACCCGCCGATCGAGCCGGCTTACGAAGGCATGATTTACATCGATCGCGAGAACGGCAAAGTTTTGCGTCTGAAGCTGCACGCTGTCAATCTGCCTCCGAGCTACCCGATTCAGGAAGCCACCACCCAGTTGGATTACGACTACTCAAAGATCAGCGATCAGAACTTTCTACTGCCGCTGGTAGCCGATGTGCGCATGCGCCACGATAACGTTATGACCAAAAATGACGTGGAGTTTCGTATGTACCGCAAGTATGGCGTAGAGTCCTCGATCACGTTTACTCCAGACGCGCTGGACGATTCGAAGACCGAAGAAAAGCCGCCAAAGTAAGTCGATGTTAGACTGGAACAGGATGCCCCAAAAAAGGACAGTGTCTGCGGCTAGGTACTATCCTGCTGCTGTTCTGTGCCTTGTTTGCGGGACAGTCCGCGGATCTATCAGCCGGACATCACGCCTCACATCCGAATAATGGGTACTGCGACCTGTGCCTTGCGGCGCACGTGCCGGCCGTTACGAGCCAAAGCGCTCTGCATCGCGAGTTTGCGGGTCCCGTGCGGCAGTGGAACATCTTTGTTCAATGCGCTGTTCAAATTCTGGACGTCGCGGTGGAACGCGATGCGTCCCGTGGTCCTCCTGGTTCACCCTTGTCAGCCATTGCTTAGCTAGCCGCGCCTTGGGCGCGCTAGCGCGTTGGAATTCGCAGGACATCAGGAGCCGTCGATACATGCAGTTCAGAAGCTTATTTACCTCAGCCGCCATCTTATTTATCTTTTTATCGCGTCTGCCCGGGCAGACGCTCGGCACGTCGGGCACTATCCAGGGTCAGGTGCTCGACCCAACCGGAGCGGTCATTGCAAATGCCACGGTTGATCTGAATAATCCGATCACTAAGTTCCGGAAGAAGACGACCACGGATAGCTCAGGAAACTTTCTTTCTCGAATCTGCCGCAGAATCCATACCACCTGATCATTTCGGCGCCTGGGTTTGTCGATAAAGATCAGGATGTGTCGGTGCGTACCAATGTTCCGATTCCCGTCACGGTGACGATGGCTCTGGCAGGCAACGTGACATCCGTTGATGTAGAGGCTACGGGAGCGACTCTTGTCGAGAATATTCCGACCGCCCACTCCGATGTGAATGAGCTTACTTTGCAGCAGTTGCCAATTACTTCATCGGGCGCGGGATTGAATGAAGCGATCGGACTGACGTCGCCCACGGTTACGCGGGACTCGAATGGGCTGATCCACTCCGCAGGCGATCACGCGCAGACCTCGTTCTCGATCGACGGCCAGCCGATCAGCGACCAGCAGAGCAAGTTGTTCTCTACTCAAATTCCCGTCAACGCGATTCAATCGATGGAGTTGATTACCGGAGCTCCTGGCGCAGAGTACGGAGACAAGACCAGCCTGGTTGTCGATGCGACCACCAAATCGGGTCTGGGCTTGAAGAAGCCTTCCGGAAGCTTGGAGTTGTCGGCGGGCTCGTTTGGGACTTATGGCGAAGCAAGCGAGCTACCGGTTCGGCACGCCAAAATTCGGGAACTTCACCGCGTTTAACGTTGCGCGATCCGGGACGATTTCTGGATAGCCCGGAGTTCGCTCCGATTCACGACCGAGGCACGAACGGAACCGTATTCGACCGCATCGACTTTCAGCCGAGCGCGTCCGACTCGATTGCACCTGAATTTATACGCCGCACGGAACTGGTTTCAAGTGCCGAATACTTATGACCAGCCGTCTGCAGGATCAGAAGCAGCGAGTGTTTAGCTACAACATCGCCCCCGGCTGGCAGCATATCTTCAGCCCCAGTGTTCTCTATACGGCCAATGTATTTCTCCGAAGCGATTTTATCGACTATTACGGCAGCCGCGATCCTTTTGCCGATCAACCGGCTTCGCTTTCACAGAACCGGACTCTGACGAACTACGGGATCAAGTCTGACCTTGCTTATGTGAAGCATCACAATAACCTGAAGGTCGGCACGCAATTGATGCAGACCGGCTTCATGAGCAGTTCACGCTAGGATTGACCGATCCGCTGTTCAATTCGCCGTGCGTGGATGCGAACGGTCCCGTCGCATCCACCGGCGTTCGCGATACCACGAATTGTGGGATGTCCGCGCCTGGTCTAAGTCCGAACCCGCAATTCTCGCCCGGGCTCTTGGCATTTGACCTTACCCGTGGCGGAACTCCCGCTGGCCTTCAATCAGAAGGGCACGATCAGTCAGGCCGCATTCTATATTCAGGATTCGATCACGCTCGGCAATCTTACCTTCAGCCCGGGCTTGCGCTATGACTACTACAGCGGCCTTGAGACGGAACATGCTTTCGAGCCGCGCATTGGCCTCTCCTACCTGATTAAGCCGACCTCCACCGTATTGCGCGCCAGCTTTTCGCGGTCACTGGAAACGCCGTATAACGAGAACCTGCTGGTCTCCAGCGCAACAGGCATCGGCGGGCTCGGCAGTTCCGCTTTGGGAGCTTACGGTTCGGGAGCGCTCAAAAGCGGACGGCGTGATCAATACAACACTGGCATACAGCAAGGGCTGGGTAAGTATCTGCAGCTCGATGCGGACTACTTCTGGAAGTACACCAGCAACGCTTTTGATTTCGACACGTCTGTTCAACACTCCGATTGCGTTTCCGATCTCCTGGAGAAAGTCTAAGATCGATGGCGTCGGCATGCGCATCAATACGACGGATATTCATGGCCTGCAGATCAGTACTTCGCTCGGCCATACGCGCGCCAGATTCTTTGGGCCGGAACAAGGCGGTGTGTTGTTCAACTCGCCGTTGAACGCAAGCGTCTTCCGCATCGATCATGATCAGGCGTTCCAGCAGACCTCGAATGTTCGCTATCAGTACAAGCAGCATGGGCCGTGGATCAATGTTACGTGGCTGTACGACAGCGGCCTGGTTGCGGGCCATGTTCCCGACATCGCAACGGCGCTCGCGCTTACGCCGGCTCAGCAGGCGGCAATCGGCTTCTATTGCGGTAGTCAGTTTGCGACGGTCTTTTCTGGCATCACATCGTGCAGCGGAGATGCCGGTGCAACCCGCGTGCGGATTCCCGCTCCGGGCACGGAGAACGACGACACCAATCCGCCGCGCATCGCGCCGCGCAATTTATTTGACGTCGGCTTAGGCACCGACGACCTGTGGCATCGCGGCGACGCGATGCGCATGAAGGCTCGCTTCACAGTCACTAACGTGACCAACAAAGTTGCACTGTATAACTTCCTTTCGACCTTTAGCGGAACGCACTTCATTGCGCCACGCAGTTATGAAGCATCAATCGGCTTCGAGTTCTAGCCAGCAAAGTATTTAGAAACAAATCACGCGGTTCACCGTATTAATGGGTGAGCCGCCGGCGGTTCGTAAATCACAAA
The DNA here is from genome assembly GCA_963792655.1 of Bryobacterales bacterium. GTDB lineage: Bacteria > Acidobacteriota > Terriglobia > Bryobacterales > Bryobacteraceae > DOZZ01. The sequence continues at coordinate 93,554 of CAWBWU010000001.1, read as the reverse complement.
AGGAAATTGCGATGAAACGATCTGCACTGGCAATACTGTTGCTGGCCTCGACCACCTGCGTCCCGGCTCTGGCACGCAAGAAGAATCATGACGGCGTACGTGCACCGCGGGCCGCGCAGAAGAACGCGCATCCCTCGGCCACTACAGGCGGTGAGATGCCAACTCGAGTTGTGGCGCATGCAGAGCAATGCATCTGCGCATCGCGGCGGCCGCACCTACTAACGCGATTCCATCGAGGGCCGGTGCTGCACCGGCCCTTTATTCAACCCCTGACACTCGGCGCGGCACTACACTATGGGTGATGCGCATATTGGTGGTGGAAGACGAGAAGCGAATCGCCGACTTTCTGACTCGCGGCTTGCAAGGCGCGGGTTACGCGGTCGACACTGCGCCGGACGGACCGACTGCGCTTAACTTCGTGCATGCGACGGACTACGATCTTGTCATTCTGGACCTGATGCTTCCGGGCATCGATGGCCTGAAGGTTCTGGAGCGCATCCGCAACCGCAAGGCTGGGCCGCCGGTGTTGATCTTGAGTGCGCGCGGCGCGGTGGACGATCGCGTGAAAGGCCTGGAACAAGGGGCTGACGACTATCTCACCAAGCCATTCGCCTTCACTGAACTGCTTGCACGCGTGCGCGCACTGTTGCGACGCGGGCAGCCCACACCGGAGCGATTGCAGGTTGCCGACCTGACGCTCGACAGCATGCGTCGCCGCGTCGTGCGCGCGAACGAAGTGATCGAGCTTGCTCCGAAGGAGTTCGGCATTCTCGAATACATGATGCGCAACAAGGGCCGTCCGCTAAGCCGCACGATGATCGTGGAGCATGTATGGGACATGGACTATGACGGGCTCACGAACATCGTCGACGTGTACATCCGGCACCTGCGCAGCAAGATCGACGATCGCTTCCAGTTGAAGTTGATTCAGACGGTGCGCGGCATCGGCTACATGATCGAGGGCCCCGACGCGCCCGCACGCCCCGGCGAGCACCCGGATGTTCAAATGAGCGAGCACTCGAGCTAGGCACATGCCGGGCCGGCGCAAACACATTACGCGCGGTTTGCGTTTCATTCTCACGGCCAGCTATGCGCTGTTCTTCGCGTTGATGTTCACGGTGGTAGCCGTGGTCTTCCGGCAGAACCTCGCGTCGCTGCTGGACCGCCAGATTCGCGATGGGCTCGATCAGGATTGGGCCGCGATGAAAGGTTATCTGCGCATCGAGCGCGGCGTACCCCACTGGTATGCAGATCCGCATGATCCCGACGAAGCATCGATCGTGGGCCGCTTGCGGCGTGTCTACCTGCTCACCGATGCGAATGGCAAGGAGATGCAGGGGACCGAAGCCTACCGGTCGCTGGGCATCGATTCACCCGCGCAAATCCGGCACGTGATTGCGTCGGGGCAGTCGCAGTTTCGCGAAGCACAGGATGCGCGTGGAGCGCCCTTCGTGATCCGTTCGGGCATGGTGTACGACGAGGATCGCAAAGACAAATTTTTTGTCGCGATCGGCCGTTCGAACGCGGACAATCGAAAACTGCTGCGCGGGTTCACGTGGTTATGTCTGCGCCTGATTCCACTCACGCTGCTTGGTGGCTGTGTGTTGGGTTGGGTGTTCGCAGGCCGTGCGTTGAGTCCCGTGCTGGCCGTGGCTCGTACGGCGCAGCGCATCACAGGCTCCAACTTGAGCCTGCGCATTCCGGCGCGTGAGTCGGGTGACGAGCTGGATTACCTGATCGAGACACTCAACCAGATGATCGCGCGGCTGGAAAATTCGTTCCGGCAGATTCGCCAGTTCTCAACCGATGTCTCGCATGAGCTGCGAACGCCGCTGACCATCTTGCGAGGGCAGTTGGAAGTGGCGCTGATGACTGCGCGGACCAGTGAGCAATACCGCGACGCGATTGTCGATTCACTCCAGGATATTGAACGGCTTTCGCAGATTGTGCGCGCGCTGCTGTTGCTTTCGCAAGCCGAGACAGGGCAAGTGGTGTTGCAGAGGCAGCCGTTGGATCTAGCGCGCATCGTCACGGATTTGTGTGAGCAGTTTCAAATTCCCGCCGAAGGCGCGGGCGTAACGCTGACGGCGAATGTGCCCGATCACCCGATTGTCGCCGGGGCAGATCGCGGTCCAGTTCGAGCGCATGCTTTCGAACTTACTCTCGAACGCGATGAAGTTCACGGCCGAGGGAGGACGCGTTGACGTCGCGCTTCGTCAGGAAGCGGACCAGGCCATTCTGACGGTCTCGGACACCGGCCGCGGCATCCCGCCCGAACACCTTCCGCACATTTTCGATCGCTTTTATCGCGTGGGAACGCCGTCGCCGGAATCGCCCGAGAAAGGGCTCGGGCTGGGTCTCAGCTTCGTCGCGTGGATCGTGAAGGCACACGGCGGCTCGATCGACGTGCAAAGTGAACCGGGCCGCGGTACAGAGTTTCGCATCATCTTGCCGCTAAATGCAGCCGAATCAAACATCAGCGCACCATCTGAGGTGAACGCGCATGTCTGAACAAACCTTAATGCTAACTTCAGGTCCGGTTCACACGTTTGCTTTATTCTGAGAATGGTGAAGCGAACGGTAATTCAGGTAGTTACGATGATTGCGCTGTCGCTTCCGTTCGCCGCTGCTGCCAACGCGCGGCCCGGTCAAGACCCCGCGCCTGCCGCTGAGGCGCCGGCGCAAGCGGATTTCTTCTCGGGGATCGTGACCGAGTTCAGTGCGAACTCGCTGACGGTCAACCGGAAAGGGATTGGTCAGGATTCCGCGACCCACACTTTCGTGATCGATACGAACACCCGGGTCGAGGGAAAGCTGAAGGTGCGCGCGAAAGTGACGGTCAGGTTTATCAGCGGCGAGCAGGGGCTCGTCGCCGTTCACATTATTGTGCGCTAGTCGCCGGTGACCGCTTCCGGAGCGGGCGTGGGAAATGACCCCAGCGATTTCACCCAGCCCCAGATAGAAGTACCGTTCTTCTTGATCACGCAGAGCAACAGCATCAGGCCGATGATTGCTACGGCAAGCATTCCGGTCTGCACTACCGAGAGGTTTTCCTTCCAGAAACCGAGCCAGTGTCCATAGACCAGCTCAATATGCACCCAGTAAACCAGTAGAGAGTTCGTGCCCAGCGTTCTGATCCAGCTCCAACTTTGTGCAACGGGCTGCAAGAGCCAGATGTACGCAAACGAGATCAGGACGAGGATAACTCCGGTTTTGATCATCACGAGCGCAGGGCTGTCGAGCCAGAAATCAACGTGGGAGTAGAAGGGCAGCGGAACGGCATTGGAACCAAGCGCCAGTAGAATGCCGGCCAGGGCGCTCCATTGCATCACCGGCGTGAACTGTTCGGGCTTTAGCGAACGCAGCAGAGTTCCAAAGCTGAGGCCGAACGCAACAAACGCCGCCCACGGGAAGAAGCCGAAGAACTGGTTGCTGGGAACCAGGTAATTCTTTATGTACGGCGAGACGCCGGACCAGTCGAGCTGAGTAATCCAGGGCGAAACGCCGGTGATCAGCAAGCCTGCAAGTGCGCAGATGCGTATACGGTTACGGGTATTCAGCAGGGCAGAGATCGAAAGCACGCCGAGCGCAAAGCCCATGGAATTCAAAATGTCGACGCGCAGCAAGTCGGTCCATGGACTTGAGCCTGGCGAGAAATACTTTGCAAACAGCCAGAGCTGGATCCGAAACGCGAACGCCACGAAGAACAGGTAACCGGAGCGTTTCAGGCTGGCGAGCCACCGTGAACCCGCCGAAGCGCCTTTACGCAGTTGGCTTTCCATCAAGAATGCAAAGGTCACACCGGTGAGAAAGAGAAATATGGCCGGAGGCATGCCCCCGCAGAATTGTGAAAAAACGTAAGGGCCGCCGCTGCGAAGGTCGTTGCGGATAAACGAATGGAAGACGTGCCCCTGCAGCATCGTTACGGCTGCCAGCCCACGTACCCAATCGAGATAAAGCAGCCTGTTTGAGGCTGTTTTCATATCCGGCATGAAAGCAATACGGTTGCCAAGCTCGTTTTCAGCGAGCTGCTTCAGTCTTAACACCCTTCGGCAGCTTAAGTTTCAGCGCCGCGTCGGGGAGGTCCGGATTAATGGTGAGGTTGGAAAATGTGACGAGCCAGTAATCGTTGCCTGGCAAATAAAGCTTGTGCTGCGCCGGGTAACCAGTGTCTTCCTTGAGCCACAACTCGATTTTGCGGACGCGCTGCGCGACCTCTTTGCTCTTGGGAGTGAGCTGCAAGTGACCGGTCTTCTCGCCGTTCAGTGTGTCTTCGCCGAGCCACTGCAGGTCGTACGACGCGGCCAGCTCGGCCCGGCTGGCACCGAATCCCAGCAGCAGGAATTGCTCCAGTAGGCCTTTGTTCTTGCCGAGATCGTAGTTCTGTACGGTCGCAATCTTAGGGAGATAGATGCTGAGGCTCTTGTCCTGCAGGGCGACGGTTTTCGCGTCCGGCTTGGTCAGATCGATCAACATCCGGATGTCGTGAGGCTTGGGGCGCTTCAGCAGGATGGTGCCGGTTTCGACGTCGTCTTCATTGACGATGTCGGTATGCGAAAGCTGGCGGATGTTGCCCTTCACCCCGCGAAACTGCGCGGAGGCGTGATCCATCCGGTCGAGCACTTCATCCATGGTCGCGGCGTGCAGCGAGCAGGCGAGTAGAAGAACAGCGAGATTGCGCAAGTTCATCGGCTGGCTACTGCCATGTAGCCTTTGATTTCTTGTTCGGAATCGAAGATGGGCTCCAGGTGTGTAATGGTCTGTTTCTTTCCGGTGCGCTGCGTCAAACGGTCGCTAATCTGTTGCAGGCGCTGCGGTTCGGCCAGGTTCGGTGGCAGATCATTGAGCAATTCCGGATTGATCCAGAACATGTTGCGGCCATCCGAAGCAGGTAGTAAAGCAACCTGGCTCGAGTAAGGAACCCGTGGGTGATCGCGGAAGAAACTGCGCGGAGTTAAGAACACGAAAGCGACGATGGCAAGCACCATCACGTCGTACTGCCACGTTGCGCGCGCGTAATCCCACAGCAGTATACGTTTGATCCCGCCAAGCACGCTTCAGTCTAGCATCGCCGTTTTTCACTGATTGCTACACTGGCGCGAGTGCGCAGAGTGCTAGCCTCCCAGTTCCGCAGGAACTTCGCCTCCGGGCTGCCATCCACTGCGATGAATGTGGCGCTCGCTGCGGCCGGGTATGCGATTTACCTGAACTATCTCGGTTACCGGCGCTTCGGTCTGTGGCTGGTGCTCGGAATGGTACTCACGGAAACCCAGATATTCAAAGCCGGAATCAGTCCCGCTCAGATCAAGTTAGTCGCGGAGACGCACGCGCGGGGCGATATCGAGCGCGTTAGGCAATATATCGGGTCGGCTCAGCTGGTGCTGGTCTGCGCCACGCTGCCGCTGCCGATTGCGGTGTACGCGCTTCGAAACACGCTAGCGTCTTTCTTTCGGTTCCAGGGCGACGATGCGGCTGTTTTTCTGCAACTGCTGGGTCCGATGATGTTGTTTCTGGTGTACATCCTGATGGTCGACAGCCTGACATCATCGATCGGCGGGTTGGGGCGCATGGACCTGTCGAATTACCTGACGGCTTTCGCGCAGGGATTGGCTTTGATTACGAGCACGTTTCTACTGCGGGCGGGGTACGGAATCACGGGCCTGCTGGTTGGCCAGATTGCGTCGTATGTGATGCTGCACATCGCTTCGCTGGTGATCTTGCACCGATTGTGCGGGTTTAGTTTTAACGGCCAATTGCGCTGGCACCGAAGTGCGGCGCGTGACGTGGTGCGCACGGGATCGTGGTTGTTTGGATCGTCGCTGGTGAGTTTGTTGCTCGATCCCGATCAACCGGGTGTTGCTGACGCGCTATGTGGGGCTGAGTTCTGTTCCGGTCTATGACATTGCGTTCAACGCCGGGATGAAGCTGCGCAGCTTTGCGGAAGTTGCGACGCGCTCGATCGGCCCCGAGGTGGCGCGCATCGTGTCGGTGAACTATGACGAAGCTCCTGCTCACATCCGGCGAATTCAGCGGCGATCGTTGCTCCTGGTCCTCGGCGGGTGTGCGGTAGTCTTTACGTTCGTCGGAGTTTTTGCGGCGCCCGTGCTGCAGTTGTTGTTGCGCGCGCGCTACTCGGACGCGCTGCTCTGGCCTGTCCGCGGCATGTTGCTGGCTTCGTTCTTTAGCGCAGCGACGCTGCCGCCGTTCTATATTTTGACGGGGCTCGGGCGAACGCGTCCGATTCTGACCGGCTTGATTACGCAGTCAGGAACCAGCATCCTGCTGATTGCGACGATCTACTTCACTACCGGCCATCTGACAACCATGAACGTAATCGCCGGCTACTGCGCCGGAACGTTTACCTCACTGGTTTATGTCACGCTGGCCGCGCGCTCGGCGCTACGAAACTGGGCGCTGCCCTTGGGTGACATCGGCCGATAGCTCGCCAACGCCTTCGATCACGGCGCGCATGCGGTCGCCGGGTTTGATGCGAGCGCCCTTCGGGCAGCCGGTTGAGATCAAGTCACCCGGGTGCAGCGTCATGTACTGGCTGTGGAAGCGCACCAGCTCATACGGCCGCGTGTGCATGTTGCGCACGAAGTCACGTGAGCACACCGTACCGTTGTGTTCCGTGATGACTTCGAGGGCATCGACATCTTCGATTTCATCCGCAGTGACGACCACCGGGCCAAAGCTGAAAAACGTATCGCAACTCTTCGACCGCGTCAGGTAGCGCGGGTTTTTGCGCAGCACGTCGAGCGCGGTGAGGTCCATGGTGGTGGTGTATCCGAAGATCACGCCCGGACTTCGGCTTCCGTCAGATAACGGCAAGTTTTGCCGATGATGACGCCGAGTTCGCCTTCCGCATCGACATCGTTCGTCACATCGTGAGGCGGAAGCACGATCGAACCGCCCGGCTGGAACATGCAGGAGGCCGGCTTCATGAAGCTGCCGGGTTCTTCGGGTTGCACGGCGTTGATGTCTTCCGCATGCGACTTGTAGTTCAGCCCGATGCACCAGATTTTCGGCGGCGTGGCGTATGGCACGCGAGGCGTGACTTGTTCGAATTTCAGACAGGCCACGTTGCGCGTGGGAATGCTGGTGATACCGGAGCGGATAATTCCCAGCATGTCGTTCGGTAGATGCAGGTGGTATTGCGCGTTGATCTCGAGAATCGGCGCGATGCCCTCGTTGGTTACGATTCCGACGTGCTGCTGCCCGCTATATCCAAAAGTGATGAGTCGCATGCGAAGTGAAATCCATCAGATCACAAGTAAGTGTCGAGGCCAAAATCGCGAGCCGGAAACATGGCGCGCCACGATGGCGAAAATGGTGTTCTGCAGCACAATCACAGTGCTGCGGAGACGTCATCGACAGTTTGCTTCCAACAACATGAGAGACTTTTGGGGTTTGCGAAGCTTGACGACATTTGCTATTATGAGTGCGGCTAGAGAACGAGTCACACCCTCCTTGAACTGCCATCACCCTAACAAACGGAGCAAGAAAAACCTTTGAGCTTTACTGTTTTTCTCGGTAATTTACCTCTTTGGGTCACCGCTGACGACATTAAACAATGGCTCGGCGCGGAAGACCTTGTCGCGGATTCTGTAAAAGTAATTCGGAACCATGAAACGCAGGAGTCGAAAGGCTTCGCGTTTGTGGAAGCCCCGACGGCTGACGAGATGCAATCGATCATCAAGCGTTTTGATCGAGCCCCCCTTGAAGACAAGTTGCTACGGGCCAACCCGGCGCAGCCTTCAAAGGGCAGGACTGCGGGTCCGGTTCCGGCCGGCGCAGTGAACGGCGCACCTCGCGATCAGCGTGGCAACACCAGCAATAATCGGACGAAGCCGAGGAAGACCCGCGATCGGGACTCTGAACCGAAGAGTGCGTTCGCCGCTGAGCTCGCAAAAGCTCTCTAACTTCTCGCTTCTGTTTCACTGTTTTCCTACACCTGTGAATGGCACGCACACCATTCACATCGCAAGCCGTTCATTCCACTTTGGTTCCTAGCTGGTGATGGCCGTGCAACTCGACGTTCAATGAAAACTCTCGCCCTTCACTCCCTCGTTTTCGGGGGAGTTTTGTTTTCTGCCCAACTGGCTGCCGGTCAATTCCAAAAACCGGTCCAGTTGGTTGCGGCGGAGAATGTGAACTCTCGTTATTTAGTGGAGAGCGTCGAGATTGCAGGGCAGCTTACGCGGTCGGTCAGTCAGGGTTTGCAAGAGAGTTTTCGCGCGTTGATCGGCACGCGTTATAACGCCGCGTTAATGGCGGACCTTTCATCGCGGCTTCGCAAAGAGCTGCACTTACGAGCCGTTACGCCGCATGTGTTGCGCGGCAGTTCACCGGACCACGTCAAGATCGTATTCGAAGCGGAGCGGCGATCCGCAGAGTTTGACGTTTCGGTCCCCAAATTTCTTTACCATTCCAAGCAGGGTTGGAGCGGCGAGGTGGATGCCAGCACAACCATTGCGCGGAATCATCGCCTCGGCTTCGGTCTGGTATCCGACGGCGATGAGCTGATCGAACGCTTCGCCGGGCTGAACGCCAGTTACGAAGCTCAGCACATCGGCAATTCGCCGGTAAAGTTTCGGATCTTGTTCGAAGGCTTCCACGAGCAGTGGAATCGTTCCACGCTCGAAGCGCTGGGTCCACAGTCCGGCGATCTTTATCGCGAGCGCCGCAATTATCAACCGGAGATTGCAATCCAGGTTGCGCAGCCGCTGACATTGACGCTCGGCGCCAGCTTCGAGCAGTTGCAAATGCAGCAGCCCGCGTCGCGCTGGGAGTCCGCGAACGCAATCACCGCCACGCTCCACTACCGGCACAACATCGAAGATTCGAATTACCCGCAGACCGTTGAGATGATCTATGGCTTGAGAGCTGCCGGAGCTGCGCTCGCGAGTGATTTTAGGTACACGCGGCATCGGGTGAGCGCGCGCTACCAGATGAAACATGGCCGCCACCTGCTGGATGATGAGTTCACCGCAGGGTACATCAGCGGGCACGCGCCGCTCTTTGAGCGTTTTGTGTTGGGCACCAGTTCGATGCTGCGCGGCTGGAATCGCTATGAGATCGATCCGCTCGGCGGTACGCGCCTGGCGCACAACTCGCTCGAATACGGCTATCGATTCACCGAAGGCACGGCCCAGGTGTTCTACGATTCCGGCACGCTTTGGGATGCTGCACGGACTTCGCAGATCCGCCACTCGGCAGGCGCTAGTTTTCGGCATGGAATTTTTCTGGTAGCCGTTGCGTTGCCCATACGTCAAACCCACATCGATCCGATATTTATGGTGGGAATGAACTACTAGAATGCGTCGCGTCACCCGGCGGAGGTGGCTGTTGTTCTTCTTCTGCATGCCGGCAGCATTGGCTGTCAGCGCGCAGCCGCTCCAGCTGCGCGTCAACGGCGACTTCCTGCACATCTACGCGCCGCAGCTTCAATTCCTGAACGGCAAAATTCTGGAACGGTTGAAAGATGGTGGTGACGTCGCGTTTCTCGGACAGATCAGCGCGTCGTCCGACGGGCACAAAACAGTTCTGGCGCGAGGCGTTGCCCGCTTTGCTCTCAGCTACGACATCTGGGAAGAGCGCTTCAAAGTAACGCTGCTGGGCAACGCAAGGCAGTCGGCATCGAACCTTTCACTGGCCAGTGTGCAGACGTGGTGTCTTGACCGGCTGACGTTGAATCGATCACAACTCCCAACTTCACAACTGTTCTCGGTACGCATTGAATTGCGTGTTGAAGATCCCGCCGATCAGCGCGGCATCTTAGGCGAGTCGGGCATCAGCCTCACGCGCATGGTGGAGCTTTTCAGCCGGCCCGCGCGCGATAAGCAACAGCACTGGACGTTCGATAGCGAGCCCATGTTGCTCACCAACATCAAAGGCGGCGGTGCATGAATCGCCTGCGCAATAAGCTTTTGCTCGCATTCCTTGCGGTCACTCTGTTGCCACTGGGCGCGACGCTATGGATGACCACGCAGTTGTTGCAGCAGAGCCTGAGCTACTCCGCCATTCATGAGCTCGACTCCGTTTCGAAAGCACTTGAGAACACCGGACGGGAGTACTACCAGAGCGAGCGCGAGAGCCTGAAGCAGCGCGCACTTTCGGGGCAGTCGAATGCTGAGTTCGTGGAGCGGTCGCGCTTCAGCGAAGCCCAACGTGAGTTCTGGGATAGCGGTGAGCCGGAGCGCTTCGTGCTGTCCGGCGCGGACGGTGATCAGTTGCAGTACCTGGTACGTCGCAGCGACGGGCTCGCGGTGTATGCGCGGCATCTCGATGTCGGAATGACCGGCCTTTCGCGCCAGTACCGCAGCTCGCGCGAAGCGGTGCAGAACTCCAGGCGCTATGATCTGCGCCGTGGTTTCACGTATACCTATCTGGTGCTCGCGCTGGCCATCTGGTTGAGTTCGCTGCTTGCGTTGATTTATCTGGCGAACCGCATCAGCCAGCCGATTGAAAAACTCACCATGGGGTTGGGCCGGCTTTCGGACGGCGATTTCAACGTTCGCATTCTGAACGATCGCGAGGATGAAGTGGGCCTCGCGACGCAAGCCTTCAACCACACCGCGGCACATCTGCAGCAGAGCCGCGACCGTTTGGTCTACCTGACGCAACTGGCAAGCTGGCAAGTGCTTGCGCGCAAGATGGCGCACGAAGTGAAGAACTCGTTGACGCCGATTCGCCTGACCGTGGAAGAGATGGTGGCGCGCCACTCAGAACCGAGCCGAGTGTTTCTGGAACAAGCCGCACAGATTGTTGTGGAAGAAGTGGAGTCGCTTGAACGCCGTGTTCGCGCCTTCTCTGAACTTTCGGCTGAACCGCCTGTTCGCTTGTCTCCTCTGGATGTAAATGCGGTTGTAGAGGAGCGCATCCAGTTCCTCGCATCGAGCCATCCGGAAGTTTCCTACGCGGTGCGCCTGGCGGAAGGAACACCGAGCGCGCTGGCGGACGAAGACCTGGTGAAGAGCATCCTCGTAAACCTGCTGGAGAACGCCGCGGAAGCTGTTGGTACGGGCGGCCGCATTCTGGCTTCGACATCTTCCAACGACGCGCAGATCACCATCGAAGTGCATGATTCGGGTCCGGGCCTAAGCGATCAAGCGCGCAAATCGCTGTTTCAGCCGACCATTTCGTTCAAACGGCGCGGCATGGGGCTCGGACTTTCGATAGCGCGCAAAGGTGCGTTGTTGAACGGCGGCGACTTGCTGCTGGTCGATAGCGAACTCGGAGGCGCCGGCTTCCGCCTGACGCTTCCCATCTCACGAACATGTTAGCCAAGCGCGTACTGATCGTCGAAGACGAAGAGAACATCGGGCGCTCGCTGCGCTTGATCCTGGAGCGCGAAAGCTACCAGGTGAATGTGTTCCCTTCCGTCGCTGAGTTCCTCAAGTTTCCCGAGTTGTCGCGAGCCGATGCTTTTCTGTTCGACGTGCGATTGCCGGATGGCAACGGCATCGACCTGTTGCGTTCCGTGCAACAGAAGGACCTGCCGGCGCCGGTCATCATGATCTCCGGGCACGCGACCATCGCCGATGCCGTGGAGGCGACGCGCGCCGGCGCATACGACTTTCTTGAAAAGCCGCTCAGCCGCGACCGCGTACTGGTTGCGCTGAAGAACGCACTCACGCAATCGAAGCTGAAAGACGAGAATGCGCAGCTTCGCGCAGTGGCCGGTCCGGGGCCACGCATGATCGGCAACAGCCCGGCGTTCGTGCGCACGCTCGAGCAATGCACCATGGCGGCTCGCTCCGACGCGCGCGTGTTGTTGATCGGTGAGTCGGGCACGGGCAAAGAGCTGCTTGCAGCGCATGTTCATCAATCAAGCCCCATGGGCAACGGGCCGTTCGTAAAAGTGAACTGTGCGGCCATCCCGACCGAGCTCATTGAAAGCGAACTGTTCGGGCACGAGAAGGGGTCGTTCACGGGCGCGACCTCCGCGCGGCGCGGCAAATTCGAGCTTGCCGATGGCGGCACACTGTTCCTCGATGAAGTGGGCGATCTGCATGCCGGCTCGCAAGCCAAGCTGCTGCGCGTGCTTGCAGGAAGGCGAATTTCACCGCGTGGGCGGTGAGCAGACGATCCGCGTCAATGTGCGTGTGATCTCGGCCACGAATCGTGATCTGACCGCGCTTGCCGCGCAAGGCAAATTCCGCGAAGACCTCTACTATCGCCTGAGTGTGGTTCCTGTTCGTGTGCCTTCACTGCGCGAGCGCCCGCAGGACATTCGCCCGATGGCGGACTACTTCCTGCATGAGTTTTGCGCGCGCAACAACTTCCGCACAAAAGAGATCGATAGCGACGTCTACGGAATGCTTGAAAGCTACGGATGGCCAGGCAATGTGCGCGAGCTGCGGAACGTGATCGAGCGCATGGCGATCCTCACGCCTGAGAATTGCATCACGCGCAATGCCGTCCCCGTCGAAGTGAAGATGCAGAAAGAAGCGGGCGGAAGATCGAGTGTGCAGGAAGCCCGTGAATCCGCAGAGCGCGATCACCTGCTGCGCGCGCTGGAAGAATCCAATTGGAATGTCTCGGGTGCAGCCCGCGCCATGGGCATGGAGCGGACCAATCTACACAAGCGCATTCGCGCTCTCGGACTCACGCGCGATCGCTGAAGACTAATCGCGCAAGCCGAGCACTGCGATCCTGCCGTCCGTTACAATCGCGTCCCCTGTTGCATTGCGGAAACTGCGCGAGACATTTGGGCGGTCGACCAAAGCCAGGCCATTGACGCGGCCGGTGAATACCAGATCGTCAATGACCTTACTGCGTTCACGATCGATATTGGTTTCCACGCGGTGCACAAAGGTGAACGTGTCTTGCGAGAGATCGATCCCGTTATCGTGAGTTGCTGAGCACGACCACACGGGAATACCGTTGAAAGTGCCCGGCATCCGCCACAGGCGGATGTGATGGCGCATGGCGAACGTGTCGAAGCTCTTCTGAAAGACGAACGTGGGCGCGCGCCGATCGAGCAACAGCACCGACACCGGCGCTTCTTTATAGCCGCGCGACTCAATCAAGGCCCGCGCAACTTCAAACTTGCTCTGCTGGCTTAATTCCTGTGCCGGCGACCAACCCGCCTCATTGAACGCGGCCGTTACAGCCTGCTGGGAGCCGATGAGCAACACGTTCGTGACGTCCGACGGCTCCGGTGGCTGGACGGCGTAAGTGACGTACGGAAGCACTTCCACCATCTGATTGATCTGGTCCAGATGCGGAAACGCCGAAGGACCTGCATAAGACGGCGGCGCTTTCACGTTCAGCTCTTTCGTGAGCCGTACACCGACATCCGTGCCTGCCGTGAGAGTGATCTCGGGGTCTACCGGCTTCACCAACACTTGTTTCGCAGCCTGCAGAATTTCAGCGAGCTGGCTGTACTGCTGGTTCTGTTCGAGCTTACCGATGCCGCGCTCGGCAAGCCCCTCGAAGGTGTCCTTGGGAACAATGCCGATAATTGCCCCATGCTCGTCAACCGTTTCGCGAGCGTTGTCGACGTCGCTCAACTCTGCGTGGAGCGGGAGCGTGGCGCCCGCCGATGGTCAGCTTATCGAAAGCGATGATCAGCCGAGCCTGCCTGCGGTCTGACTTAGCTGCCGAGAGAACCGATTTCACCTGCCCTGCAACAGGCGTGTGGGGCGGTATCACGACCGCGCCGCCACTGACGACCGGAGAAACGGTCAGTCCAGTGACGGGCTGGCCCACCGCCGCGGTGGCAGTAGAAACATCGCTGGTCAGACGAACTGAAAGAACGGTGCCTGCGGGAACCTCAGCGCCCCACGCCGCCAAGGCGCCAACCACTAAGAAGCCAAGCAGGCGCATATAGAACACTCTGCCTCTATATACGCCGCGAGACTACTTGGCGGTAACAGGTTCGATCGTGAAGGTTGTGTGTTCCTCAGCTTTGGTCTTGCCTTGCTGAACGATGGCACGCACTTCGTAAGTGCCGGCCGGCATCTGATCCGCCGGCGATGACGCCATATAAGGGATACGGCCATTCGCATCTACCGGAGTGAGTTCCGGCTGAATGCGGCCCACCACCTTGCCCTCTTGCAAATATTCGAGAGTCAGCGTCGGCTTCTCGGTGCTGGAGGTGTCCGGGTAGATCGTAAAGAAAACCGAGACCTGAGCACCCTTTTCGCCGAGCATGCTCTCGACCAGGGTTGGCGTGACCGTGCCTTTGTTATAGACAAACGGGCTGAGCGGGTCGGCCGCGTTCGGATCGAAGCGGCGCACCAGCGACATGCTGCTGATGCTGACACCCTTCGCGACCGGCGGCACAAGCAGAATCGACTTTCGGGCGCTGATACGATCGCCGTTGGTATCCAGCACTGCGGACTCAACCGTATAACGGCCGGGCGCCAGAACGAAGTGTTCGAGCGACGTGAAATTGCCCGCCTTGACGCCGCTCAGCCTGTCCGCGCTGATCTGCACCGGCTGGTCTTTACTGATTTTGTGCACGACGCTCCCGCTGGCATCCTTCACCAGCGCGATCTCGGAAATACGCGCGCGCTGGACGCCACTCGCATCCGCCGTGAACGTGATATCTTTCATCGGCACCTCAACCACGAGGGCGCAGTCCACTCCCGTTCCCGCCGGCTGGAAGCGCAAGCCCGTAGCGCGGTAATCGAAAGTGCGCGGCAGCGGTTTGGTGTCGAGCGCCTTCAGCAGGGGAACTTCGTAGGGCGCAAGTGTCGTGTTCATTGTCTCGCCGGCGGGCAGTGCGAAATACCCGTTTCGCGTCTGCACCTTCAGATCAGCGCGCGCAGTCTTGACGATGATCTTCCGGAGGCGGCCGTCGTACGTTTCGATATGCGGATCGTACGTCAACTCGTAATAGGTGTTCACGTCCTCGTTGAGCTTGCGAAGCGGCGTCCGGAAATCATTGGTCTCGCCGATGAAGGCGCCACCGGTACCGTCGGCCAGGTCGCGCAGAGCGTTTTGCGCGTTCGAGCGAATGCTCATTTCCGCAGTGTCAGCTGCTTTAACTTCGTCAGGTGAAATTGCGCCCTTACCACCACTAATGTTGAGGGCTTTCGATGCAGCGAGCGCGCCCGAGAGAGCGTCTGTACCGCTTTGCGTATTACGGCCGGATTGCAAACCGCGTGCGTCAACGGGATAGATGCTGACGTTCGCGCGATTTGCGGTGCTGATGACCGCATCAAACTGAGATTGCAGGCTCGGATCAATGATGAGCCCGGAGTTAAAGAAGACGATCGTCTTGCGGCCGGGCAGCAGAGTTTGACCGCGAATCAGCGCAAGCAGAGGGAAGATGGTCGCGCGGCCGCCCTGAAGGTTGGCGAGGTTCTCGTCAAACTGCAGCATATTGAGAACCATCTGCGCCTGTAGGGCATTGATGGCGTTCGCCGGAGGGCCATGTGCTCCAGCCGCCCCGGTCCCCATATCCTGAATGCGCTCTGTCACGCTCTGGCCGGCATGCGGACCGACAAGTGTTTCGAGCTGTCCTCGGATGCGTTGGGTGTCCCCAGAAAATTGAGTGGAAAGCCCGGAGGTCGCGCGCTCGACGGCTTTCCTCAGCAGATCTCGGTCATTCGTATACTGCTGGATCGCGTTGAGCTGGGTATCCAGGCTGAATACCGCATAGAAGACGTTCGTTCCCAAGTCGTCCTTTAATAGGTCGAGCGCGGCCTGTCGAGATAATCTACGCCCGTTATCGTCCAGACCCTGGAACACCATGGTGACGAGACGGATCTGACGCATCGGGTCCAGCGCCACCTTCGACTTGTTCTGCAGAGCAGCGGTTCCCTCCACTAGCCTGAAGGAGCTAATCTTCATCTGCTTGCCGTTGTCGTACACTTCGACGTCGGACGGCTCCAGGTCTCGGACCGTGCGGCCCTTTTTGTCGCGCACAATTAAGTCGAGCAGGACCTGCTCGGTTCCAGCCTTGATCACGGGGTCTGCCGGTGCGGGTGACGGCGCTTGCGCGAGCAGAGCGACGGGGAGAGCCGCACCCACTCCGATGAGAAACAGGAGATTTCTTATATTTGAACTATGGCGCATTGAATATTTTCCAGACTGGAGAGATTATGGCACTCTCCGAAGCCTAACTCTATCAGTTCGAAAGACAGTGATCCAGATCGGCTTTCGTAAGCTACTGAAACCATTCGGCGTCTTCGGTGACGGTGAGGTTACGAACTTTATGTCCTTTAGACACAACCCTTAGCAGGCCGTCCAATCGAAATCTTTGATGGGACCGTTGCAAACAACGAACTAACGTCTATATACTACCCCTCAAGCTTGCAATTTCGCTTAGGAGTGGGATCAGTCCATGTTTAGAACTCTCACGCGCGTTTGTAATACCGCGTTGTTGTTTGTACTCGCAATCGCGCTCGCCCAATTCGGATCTGTCCGTCTGGCAGCGCAAAACGTCTCCGGAACTTTAACCGGCACCGTTGCTGACGCATCGGGCGCCGTAGTGCCGAACGCATCAGTCACCATGAGCAACCAAAGCAGTGGTGACGTGCGCCGCACCGTTAGCAATTCAGAAGGATTTTTCTCCATCAACGCAGTCCAGCCCGCAGATTACACGGTGCTGATCGAAGCCAAGGGCTTCGAAAAGTGGCAGCGCAAAGGCGTTCACTTCGATCCAGGCGACAAGCGCAACCTGGCGGACATCGCGCTGACCGTCGGTTCCTCAACGGAAACCGTAACGGTCAGCAGCGAGGCCGATAGCGTTACGCCGGTCGACTCGGGCGAAAAGTCCGAAGTGATTGGTCAGAAGCAGTTGCAGAACGTGTCCATTCTGGGCCGCAACGCAACTGAGTTCATCAAGATTCTCCCCGGCTTTGCCATCAACGGCGGGCTGGTCAACTCGGCCTACCAGGGCGAAGCACAGGGTACAGGTTCGGGTCCCATCGGAAGCTTCTCGGCAAACGGAACTCGTAACGGCGCTCTCGACATCACGTCGGACGGTGCGCACGTTATCGATCCGGGTTGCAACTGCGGCCAGGCCGTCAACCTCAATGCCGACATGACGTCGGAAATGAAGGTCATGACGTCCAACTTCGGCGCAGAGAATGCGAAGGGTCCGATCGTCGTTGCAGGTATCGGTAAGTCGGGCGGTCACGATTTTCATGGTGAAGCGTACATGTATGCCCGCCACAATTCGTTGAACGCGAACGACTGGCAGAACAACGCTGCTGGAACCGGTCCCGACGGCAAGCCGGCCGCACCGAAGCCCGCGACCCACTATTTCTATCCGGGCGGCAACATTGGTGGCCCGGTGCTGATTCCGCACACGCACTTCAACCGCAACCGCGACAAGCTGTTCTTCTTCGTCGGTTACGAAGATTACAAGCAGCAGATCGACAACGGTATTTACCGCGCGACCGTTCCCACCGCTGAAATGCGTATGCGGCAACTTTTCGCAGTCGTATCTGGATAGCTACTTCGGCGCCGCGAAATCGGCGACGCGGCTATGCGAATCGTGAATGCGCCGAACTTCCCGGGCGGCATCGTGCCTGCCTCAGCGATCAGCTCGATCGGTCAGACGCTGATCAACCAGTACCCGCTGCCGAACGCCAATCCCCAGACCAACGCCGGCTACAACTTCATCCTCGGTTCCACCAAGCAGCAGGATTCGTACCAGTTGCGCCCGCGCATCGATTGGAGCATCAACGACAACACCAAGTTGTACGTGAGCTACAACCGCCAGCGCGATACGGCCCACTACACGGACACCTTGTGGTGGAGACCAGATCCGACGGTGCCGTACCCCTCCGCGATCAACTCGCTGAACGAGTCTGACTCGATTTCGGCGAACTTGACGAAGGTTTTCAGCCCGACGCTGACCAACGAAGCGGTTTTCACTTACACCGTTCTCAATCTGCCGAACAGCTTTGCCAATCCCGAAAAGGTTGACCCCAAGGCCCTCGGTATCAGCTACGGAACGATTTTCCAGAACAACATCAAGGAACTCCCGAGCATCACGGGTTGGGGCGACGGTGTTGCCAACATCATTCAGCCCAGCGGTTACCAGATCACCGGTTCGCTGTATGCGAAGAAGACCCTCCCGACGTTTGCAGATAACGTCTCCAAGGTGTACGGAACGCATACGATGAAGTTCGGCTTCTACTGGGAAAAGACCAAGAACGATCAGCCGTCGAGCAACAACGCCAACGGTGAACTGGTGTTCGCGAACTGGGGCGGCAACAGCACAGGGAACGCGTATGCCGACATTCTGGCTGGCCGCATCGCTCAGTACACGGAATCCAACAAAGACATCCTGATCGAGATGGCCTACAAGTCTGTGGCCTTCTTCGCCCAGGATTCGTGGAAGGTTTCGCGCCGCCTGACAGTCGACTACGGAATACGCTTTGATCACCTCGGCCCGTGGAACGATCTCGACAACATCGGCCTTGCCGTGTTCAACCCGTCGAAGTACAACAATGATCCGGCGGCTGTGAACCAGATCACGGGCGTTGAGTGGCACAAGATCGACAGCAGCGTGCCGATCTCGGGTCAGAAGGGCCGTCTGCTCTTCTACTCACCTCGGTTTGGTATGGCTTTCGACGTATTCGGCACAGGCCGCACCGTTCTTCGCGGCGGCTGGGGCCAGTACCGCTTCCATGACGAACAGAACGTGCAGGCGCCGGCACTGGGCATTACTCACGGTGAGTACAGCTACAGCACGCCGACGGCGGTTACGTTCGACCAGATTGCGGCATTGCACACCGGCTTTGTGGCGCCGGGTGGCATCACCGTTCTCGATCAGAACGATAGCCAGCAGCCTCGCACCACCAGCTACAGCTTCACGATTTCGCAAAAGGCTCCGCTCGGCTCGCTCTTTGAGGCTTCGTATGTCGGCAACACCAGCGACTACCTGAGCAACAACTCGAGCAACTTCGGCCAGCTGAACGACATCGCGATACGGCACGTTGTTCAACACCCCGGGAACCTTCAACTCGGGCAACAACTACTCGCCGAACGCTTCACCCTTCCGCCAGTATCAAAACTATCAGTCGATCAAGCAGATCATCCACAAGCTGTACTCGAACTACAACGGCTTGCAGGTGAGCTGGAACAAGCAGGCGGGTCACGTCAACTTCCTTGCGAACTACACGTTCAGCAAGTCGCTTGGCATTCGTGGTGAGTCCAGCAACTCGAACGGTGATCCTCTGACTCTGGCGAACAACTACGGAACGCTGCCGAACAACCGCACGCACATCTTCAACATCGCTTATGTGTTGAATATCCCGAACGTCTCCAGCAGCAACCACCTCGTCAAAGGCGTCGCGAATGACTGGCAGATCTCCGGTATCACTCAATTCCAGAGCGGCGTGAACTTGCAGGCTGTCGGTTCCACCAACTTCAATCTCGGTGGCTACCTCCCGGCAGGTACCAAGCTTCCCGATGGTACTGTGTTGCCCAGCGGTATCGGCATCAGCAACGCGCTGATTACTGGTTCACCAGACATCGCGACGCAGCCTACGATCCTTTGCGATCCGAGCCAGAACCTGCAGAAGAACCAGTTCGTTAATGGTGCTTGCTTCGGGCTGCCTTCGCCCGGTCACAACGGCTCCTTCATTCTGGACAAACTTGACGGCCCCGCTTATTTCAACAGCGATATCTCGGCTTTCAAGAACTTCCAGATGTCGGAATCCAAGAAGCTGCAGTTCCGCTTCTCGGCTTATAACTTCCTGAATCACCCGATCACGACCTTCCTGCCTGGAGATCAGAACCTGAATCTGAGCTTCAATCAGGCGGGACAGTTGACCAACCCGAACTTCGGCAAGGCCAACTATAAGATCGGTCACCGTAGCATTCAGCTGGCTCTGAAGTTCTACTTCTAAGTCAGATCGCAAGTCGGATCAGGGGAGGGCTTCGGCCCTCCCCTTTTTCTATTCAGGCCCGGTCGGCCGGGCGACTTATATTAGTAGTAGCCGTACCAATGCTCCGCTTTCTAGTCCTTCCTTTACTCCTGCTGTTCTCCCTTGCTGCGCAAACCGGCGCCCCTGACGATCTTCAGCGCGCCGTCACGCTTCATCAAAACGGCGACTTCGCCGGCGCGATCCAGAGTTATCAGGCATTTCTGAAAGCACATCCGGACGCGGCGGGTGTTCGCTCGAACCTGGGGGCCGCGCTGGTCCACCAGGGCCGCTTCGAGGAAGGCATCCGCGAGTACAACCTGGCGCTTGAGGCGGACCCGTCTAACGCAAAAGTCCGGCTGAACCTCGCGCTGGCATACTACAAAACAGTTCGCATTGACCGGGCGGCTGCCGAGTTGGAGAAGGTTCACCAGCAGGAGCCCGACAACCGCCAGGCATTGCTGCTGCTCGCGCAGGCGGATCTTGCCATGGGGCAATACCAAAAAGTCATCGCGCTGTTAAACCCGCCCTCCGACGCCGGCGACCCCGATCCCACCATCGCGTACCTTCTCGGCACCGCGCTGTTGCGTGACAACCAGATCGAGCGCGGGCAGGCGATCATGCAGAAAGTTTTGAAGAGCGGCGACTCGGCGGAAGCCCGGCTGCTGCTGGGAACTTCGCGCATGATGGCTCACGAATTTCGCGAGGCCAAGGCGGACCTCCTGCGCGCCGTGGAATTGAATCCGAAGCTGCCCGAGGTGAACGCGTATCTCGGCATCGTTCTGCTGCGGACCGGCGACATGGCTGCGGCCGAGAAGGCCTTCCGCGCTGAGCTGGCCGTCGATCCTTACAATTTCGATGCGAACTTGCAGCTCGGCGGAGTGCTGCGCCAGGATCAGCATCAGGATGAGGCGCGTGCGATGCTGCAGCGTGCGCTTCAAGTCCGGCCGGGTGACTTCGCGACGCGTTATCAACTGGCTGCGATCGACCTCGAGCAGAACCGGGTACCCGAGGCACGCGCCGCACTGGAACAGCTTGTCAAGGAAGCGCCGGCCTTCGTTCAAGCGCACGTCTCACTCGCCACGGCCTACTACCGCGAGAAGCGGAAAGACGACGGCGATCGCGAACGCGAGATCATTCGCAAGCTGAACGCTGAGGCGCAGGAAAAGCAGCCGGGTGTGAAAGACGCGGCGCCCGAGAGCCAATGATCGTCACAGTGTTGCTGGTCCTGGCTCTGCAAGGTGCGGCGTCGGATACGGACGCAATTGCAAAGCAGGCTGACAGTGCGCGCGAGGCGGGCAAAACTTCCGAGGCGATCGCGTTGTATCAGCGCGCTCTGGAGCGGCGCCCTACATGGAAAGAGGGCCTCTGGTATCTCAGCGGCCTCCAGTATTCGCAAGATGACTTCGCCGGCTGCCGCCAGAACCTTGGCCGCCTGACCGAACTTGAACCCAAAGGTGCTGCTGCCTGGAGCATGCTCGGCCTCTGCGACTACGGTGCAAACGACTATCCTCGCGCGACCGAACATCTCCGCCAGGGTCAATTGCTCGGCAGCGGCGGCAGCAGCCAGATCGACCGCATCGCGAAATACCACCTCGCGATGTTGCTCACACGCGAAGGCGCGTTTGAGCAGGCACTGGAACTCTACTACGCGCTGGCAAAGAGCGGAGATTCAGCTTCGCAGCCGATGCTCGAGGCAGCCGGGCTCGCGGCGTTGCGCCGGCCCACGATGTTGGCGCAGGTACCCGCAGCCGAACATGAAGTGAACCGAATGGCGGGCAAGGCTTTTTGGGACGTGAGTGCCGGCAAAGCACCGGAGGCCAAGCAAGATTTTGCGGCGCTCGTTGCCAAGTACCCGGACTTCCCGAACGTTCACTACTTCTACGGATCTTATCTGCTAACGAACGATCCGGACCAGGGACTTGTTGAGATCGAGCGCGAGATTGCCAACTCGCCTCAGAACGTTCCGGCGCTGGTGACGGCTGCTGTGGAGCACCTTCGTCGCGGCGAGGCGGCGAAGGCGCTTCCCATTGCGCGCGATGCGGTGAGGTATGCGCCAGAGAGCTATGCAGCGCAGACGGTCCTCGGCCGCGTGTTGATTGAGACCGGTGACCTCAAGCAGGCCGTGGGTGCGCTGGAGACAGCGGCGAAGCTTTCGCCCGAAAGTCCGCAGCCGCGCATAGCGCTCGCGTCGGCTTACTCGAAGTTGGGGCGCACCGCAGACGCCGCGCGCGAGCGAAAGGAATTCCTCCGGCTGCAGGAGTTGGCCAAAAAACCGGGCGAGCGCTAAGCAGCCAGCAGAGTCCTTACCGGCGCAACTTCATAGAGCTTCATGTCGCGAAACAGTTCAGCCTTGCGCTGCGTGCGTCCGCGCAGCTCGCATTCGGCCGCGCCGCATTTCGCGTTCACCACGACCGAAGATCCGTTGCGTTTCACGTGATACGCCGCATCCGCGCCGTGGTGCTGGAGCGCGGCATCGAGTGACCAGCCGTCGCCCGGCACTACACGCAGTCCGTGCGCGCCGACCAGGATCAACACGTCGGCCGAGTCGTTCTGTTGGGCCTTTGTCGCTGTTTCAAACACACTCTGCGCGTCTTTCCAGAATTGCCCCACACTGAGCTTATCGGCGGAGTATAGAGGGGTTTTAACTGTTGTCTACACTGTTATGGTGCATGAATCGCTCGCCGCTTACCCCGTCGTCATCGAGATCCCGGTCGTCTGGGGCGAGCAGGATGCTTTTGGGCACGTCAACAATGTCTTTTACTTCCGCTGGTGCGAATCGGCCCGCATTGTGTATGGCGAAAAGCTTGGTCTGATGCGCATGCATCGTGAACGCAATGTCGGCCCGATCATTGCGCAAATCGGGTGCAACTTCCGCAAGCCAGTGGTCTTTCCGGATATGGTGAGTATCGGCGCGCGCCTCACGAAGGTCGGCCGCACCAGTCTCACGATGGAGCACGTGATGGTAACTCCGAAGCTTGGAATCGTCGCCGATGCTTCCAGCGTTCTCGTGATGTTCGACTACAACAGCGGCAAGCCCCACCCGATTCCGGATCAGATGCGAAAGCTTGCAGGCGAGATCGAAGGGCGCGAGTTTCCGGCGCCGCAATAAGCGCGGCTCTGTTTTTCAGAAAGCATTCAGAATGGTGTGTTGAAGTCGAGGAGAATTGATGCGATTTTCACTTTACGCGTGCCTGCTTACGGTGTGCTGCACAGGCGCGGCCCAAGTGCCCACCGTGAACCCGAATCCATCGCCGTCCAATCAGGCAGCTCAGCAAGCCGCGGCTCCGCCGGTTACGCCGGCCGCGCAAGCTGCTCCTCCTTCGAGTCCGAACGCACCTAATTCCGGCGCACCCGACGCCGCACCGCTCTCGCTCAGCTTGAACGACGCGTTAACGCGCGCGCGCAATTTCAGCCAGCAGTATCTGGCCGCCACCATTGCCGCATCTTCGGCGCATGAGGACGCGGTGCAGGCACGCGCCGCTCTGTTGCCCACGCTGAACGTGCTCAACCAGTACATCTATACCCAAGGCAATGGCACGCCCTCCGGTGTCTTCATTGCGAACGACGGGGTGCACGTCTACAACGAACAGGCCGTTGCGCATGCCGAACTGTTTTCGATCACGAAACGCGCAGATTACAAGCGGACGCAAGCCGCCGAAGCTGCAGCACGCGCAAAGATCGACATCGCGCAGCGCGGGCTGGTTGCCACCGTCGTGCAGAACTACTATGCGGTGATCACTGCACAACGGCACCTCGCCAACGCGCGGCGCAGTTTGGAAGAGGCGCAGCGCTTCACCGATATCACTCAGAAACAGGAAGCCGGCGGCGAAGTGGCCCATGCCGATGTCATCAAAGCGCAGCTCCAGCTGCAGCAGCGCCAGCGCGACCTGCTCGACGCGCAAGTGAACGCGCAGAAGGCATCGATGGCGCTGGGCGTCATCCTGTTCCCGAATCTGGATCAGCAGTACAGCGCGTTGGATGAGATGTCGCCCGATACACCGCTCCCCAGCGTTGAAGAGTTTCGAACCCAGGCGTATACCAACAATCCCGATATTCGCGCCGCGCAAGCCACCGTCGAACAGTCTGGCTTCGCTGTGAAATCCGCGCGTGGAGCGTTCTACCCCTCGCTGGTTGTCGATTACTTCTACGGCATTGACGCGAATGTGCTGAACATCCGCGGTCCGGAGAATCGCAAGAATCTGGGCTACTCCGCGCAAGGCACTGTCATCATTCCAGTCTGGAATTGGGGCGCGACGCGCAGCAAGGTTCGCCAGGCGCAACTGGTGCAGAAACAAGCTGAGATGGAACTCGGGTTCGCGCGACGCACGCTTCAATCGAACGTCAGCAGCTTCTATCTGGAAGCACAGGCCGCGCGTTCACAGCTCGCGTCACTCAAGTCATCTCAAGATCTCTCAGCCGAAAGTTTGCGGCTCACCATTCTGCGATACCAGGCAGGCGAAGCTACGGCGCTCGAAGTTTCCGACGCGCAAAACACACTCGCTCAGGCGCGTAACGCGTATGATGACGGGTTGACAAGATACACGGTCGCGCTGGTCAACATGCGCACGCTCACAGGGCGTCTCTGAACGGAACATTCGAAATGCGAATCACTCTTCTGACGATGGCCGCGCTTGCGGCGACTTTGCTGGTTACCGGATGCTCGAAGAAGAAGGAAGCGGAAGCCGAGCCGGTCATACCCGTGCAGTTGACTCCGGTGTCCACCGGCTCGATCGAGCGCATCATCACAGCTGAAGGCATCCTGCGCGCCAAAGACCAATCGGCCGTGATGCCCAAGATCAGCGCGCCGGTCAGCCGCTTTTACGTGAACCGTGGCGATCACGTGCGCAAAGGCCAACTGCTCGCAGTTCTGGAAAACCGCGACCTCGCGGCCGGTGTCGTCGATACACGCGGCAGCTATGAACAGGCCAACGCTTCGTATCGCAATGTCGCCCGCGCAACGGTGCCGGATGAGATCGTGAAATCGCAAGCCGACGTGCAATCTTCGAAGCAAGCTATGGATGCGGCCAAAGTCGTCGTCGATAGCCGCACCAAGCTGTTTCAGGAAGGCGCTCTCGCCAAGAAGCTGGTCGACGATGCGAATGTCGCTTATGTCCAGGCCCGAAGCACTTACGAGACCGCGCAGAAGCATCTCGAATCGGTGCAGAACGTGGGGCGCACTGAAGAGGTCAAGACGGCCGCCGGTCAGGCTGAATCGGCAAGAGGAAAACTCGAAGCCGCGCAGGCGCAATTATCCTATTCGGAAATTCGGAGCCCGATCAGCGGTGTTGTTGCCGACCGCGCGGTTTTCCCTGGCGAAATGGCAGCGTCGGGATCGGCGGTTATTACCGTGATGGATGTGTCGAGCGTCATCGCGCGCGTCAACATGCCCCAGGCACAAGCCGCATTTCTGCGTGTCGGGCAGACCGCAGGCGTTGCGGCAACGGATAGCCCGGATGAGGTCACGGGCAAAGTCACGGTCGTGAGCCCCGCGGTAGACCCGCAAAGCACCACCGTCGAAGTATGGATCCAGGCGCCCAACCCCGGCGAACATCTGCGCCCTGGCGGCACGGTGCATGTAACGGTGCACGCCGGTGTCGTGCAAGGCGCTCTGCTGGTTCCCGCTGTCGCGCTGCTGCCTTCGCAGGAAGGCGGCACGGCCGTGATGGAAGTCGGCGCGGACAACGTGGCGCACGAGCGCAAGGTGGAATTGGGAGTTCGCAACGGCGATAAGGTTCAGATCGCGAGCGGTATCAAAGCCGGGGCTAACGTAGTCACCAGCGGCGGTGTCGGTCTACAGGACGGCGCCAAGGTGGAAGTGAAGAAGGCCGGCGAAGAAGACAAAGACGACAAGGACGAGAAGAAGTCGCCGCGCCGGCGCCAAGAAGGCCGATGACGATGACGATAAGGCCGGTGACAAGAAGAAATGAGCAATCTTCCCGCACCGGTCGAGACACCGGCGCCAGCCGAGCACGAGCATTGGACCGCGCTGCATGCGAAACCCATCATCTTCGTCATCCTGACGTTGATCGCGGCCGGTGTGTACCTGGCCTTCACCATTTCCGTATCCGTCTTCCCGAACACGGAGTTCCCGCGCATAGTTATCGGCGTTGACAACGGGGTAGCACCCATCGACCAGATGCTGGTGTCCGTCACGCGCCCGATCGAAGAAGCTGTCAATAGCGTGCAAGGTTTGCAGCGCGTGAAATCGATTACGAGTCGCGGGTCCGTCGAAGTAGATCTTTACTTCGATTGGAAAGTGAACATGTTCGAAACGCTCGCGCGCGTGAATGCCGCGATGGCTCGCGCGCAAGCCACGTTGCCTGCTACTGCCACGGTTACGGCCAAGCCGCTGACCTTTGCAGTGTTCCCGATCATGGGCTACAGCCTGACCTCGCGAAACATTCCGCAAACGCGTCTGTGGGAGATGGCCACCTATGACATCAAGCCTCAGCTCAATCAGTTGAACGGCGTCTCGACCGTGATTGTGCAGGGCGGTGATCAACCTGAATTTGAGATTCGTCCGGACCCCGCGAAGATGCTCGAGGCTGGCGTAGTCGTGACCGCGCTGACCGATGCAGTAAAGAAAAGCAACCTCATCGATTCGCCGGGCTTGATCGAAAACAATCACCAACTGGTGCTCAGTCTGGTCAGTGGACAAGCGCACACGCAGGCGGATATCGCCAACATCATCGTCAAGACCACGAACTCGGGTCTGCCGGTCCGCATTGGCGATGTCGCGGCGGTAGTGAACTCGGTGCGCCCGGTTTATACCGCCGTCGCGGCGAACGGGCAAGCAGGCGGTGCTGTTGAACGTGAACCGCCAGCCCGACAGCAACACGGTAACGGTCGCCAACGAAGTACACGACGAGATGGAGACCATCCGCACCACGCTGCCGCCCGGAGTCAACATTCAGCCTTTCTACGATCAGTCGGAAATCGTCAACGATTCGATCAAGAGCGTACGCGACGCAATCTTGATTGGGCTGGTGCTCGCCTCGATCATTCTCGTTCTGTTCCTGCGCGATTGGGGCACTTCTTTGGTTGCCGGGCTGGTAATCCCCGCCACGATTGCAGTCACGTTTATCGCGATGCGATTGCTGGGCGAGAGCTTTAACCTGATGACGCTTGGCGGACTCGCGGCTGCCGTCGGGTTGGTGATCGACGATGCGATTGTCGTCGTCGAGAACATCGTAATGCACCGCGATGCGGGACAGGACCGGGGCGAAGCCATCCGTAGCGCGTTGCGCGAAATCACGCGTCCGCTGATCGGTTCCACGGTAACGCCGATTGTTGTGTTCCTCCCTTTGATCGCCATCACGGGCGTAACCGGAGTGTTCTTCCGTGCGCTCGCCGTCACCGTCGGCGTTGCGCTGCTCACGTCACTCGGACTCGCGCTGACATGGACTCCCACGCTCAGCCACTACCTGTCGGCAAGCGGAAAGAGAAGAAAGACGCCGACGGCAATGTCCTGCCGCATGAAGAAAACGGCAAGGTGATGAGGCGCCTGATCAGGGGCTATGACCGCGCGCTGCGGTTCACACTGGCGCACGGAATCATGCTGACCGTGATGATCGTGGTTCTGATAGGCGCATCTTACCTTTGCTACAAAAATTTAGGGTCGGATCTGCTGCCGGCAATGGACGAAGGCGGCTTCATCATCGACTTCATCATGCCTGCAGGCTCCTCGCTCGCAGAAACGCAGAGCGTCACGGCAGGCGTCGAGCGTCTGGTCCACACGATCCCTGAGGTGGAGAACACCTCACAGCGCACGGGCATGCAGCTAGGCCTTGCCCAAGTGACCGAAGCAAATACGGGTGACTTCACAGTCAAGCTCAAGAGGGACCGCCACCGCTCCGGCGAAGAAGTCATCGCAGACCTGCGGGCAAAGATCGGCGACCGCTATCCGCAACTGAACGTGGAATTTATCCAACTGCTGCAGGACATGATCGGCGATCTGACCAGTTCGCCCGAGCCCATCGAGATCAAACTGTTTGCACAAGATCCGAACGTGCTACGAGTGTGGGCGCCGAAGGTCGGGAGACGAGATCAAGAAAATCAAAGGCGTTGTGGACGTGCTGAACGGCATCGAGAACACCATCAGCGGTCCCGCGGTGACTTTCAACGTCGACGCTGCAGCCGCCGCACGCGCGGGCTTCACTGCCGAAGAAATTGAGCTGGATGCCAGCGCCATTATTCAGGGCGAGCCGACACCCACGCCCGTTGTCGTGAACGATCGCGCTTACACCGTCCGCGTGCGGTATCCCGATAGTGCGCGGGCATCGCTCGACAGCATCAAGAACACTCTTCTGGTGAGTTCCACTGGTAAGACAGCCACGCTTGGCGCGCTTGCGACTGTGGAGGAAGCGCCAGGCCAGACAGAAATCCGTCGCGAGAACCTCCAGCGCAACGTCGCGGTGACTGGCCGGCTGGAAGGCTTGAACCTCGGAGACGGCATCATCGCCGTCAAAAAGGCCATTGGCGGGCTGCACTTGCCACCGTCGATCCGCGTTGAGTACGGCGGCGCTTACGAAGAGCAACAGCGCTCCTTCCACGATTTGGTCACCGTTCTGGTCCTCGCAGTGATCCTGGTGTTCACGGTGCTGCTGTTCGAGTTCGGGAACTTCGCTGCACCGCTCGCCATCCTGTCATCGGCGTTGCTCTCCACTTCCGGCGTTTTCCTGGCGCTGCTGGTGACCAGGACGACGTTCAACATCTCATCGTTCATGGGGCTGATCATGGTCATCGGCATCGTGGCGAAGAACGGCATCCTGCTGCTCGATGCGGACAACCGGTTGCGGCTCGAAGGTGTTGCGCCGGTGGAAGCGATGGTGCAGGCGGGCGAGCGCCGTTTGCGGCCCATTCTGATGACCGCGCTCGCGACCATGGCGGGCATGATTCCGCTCGCGCTGGCGTTGGGCGCCGGGTCTCAAATGCTGCAACCGCTGGCGATCGCTGTAATTGGGGGAATTTTGGCTTCGATGGTGCTGTCGCTGCTGGTAACGCCCGCCGTTTATTACTTCATCGGCGAGCGCAGCAAGAAAACGGCGTAGCCGTTACTCCTGCGCAGGCATTTGTTGCTCGACATCCCGCCAGGCGCTGATCTTCAAGCGGCGGCAGACCCAGCACAGTTGCTCGCCATGATCCTCTGTGCCCGGGGAGCCGCAGACCGAGCATTTCAGTTGCGGCTTCGGCTTGTCGTCTGGACGGAACATTCCGGTGGTCAGAATCTCGGGAGGCGCCACTTCGGCGGAAGGCTCGCTCTTGGTTTTCGGGACTCTCATGCCAGAGCCTTCACTATGACAAATCCTGACCCACCAGACAACGGCGGTGCGTACCCGTACGGAACGCACAGTGAGAGGGCCACGTGTTAGGCAGCCTGCTGGACGCTGAACACAATGCCGGCATCGAGCGCTGATGCGCAGCGCGCGCATTTCTGCCCGGGCACTACGGATGGGCGCTGCTTCGCAATAAGCTGAATCATTGCGGGCACAGTGTGTGTGCAAATCGGACAATAGGCCGTACCTTTCACGGCCGGGACACTTGAAATTTTCGGGGCTGCCATGATGTTTCTCCTCTGCTACTGCCTGTACTGACGCAGATGCCTATGCAAAGGTTCTGCCAAAATATGTAACGTCTTGCGTGAATGGCTCCGCTGGGTCACGATAGAAAGTTATGAATGTGCCGCAACCTACCATCCGGCTTGAAAAAGACGCTGAATACCGGGAGCACTACGCCAACAGTGTCCAGGTGCGGGTCAGCTTGTGGGACTTCTTCCTGTCATTCGGACTGGTCAACCAGACTCAGGAATCGGTGTCGATCCAGAACTTTCAGGGTGTCTACATCAGCCCGCAGCAAGCAAAAGCGTTGATGAATGTTTTGAATCAGAACATTAGCCAGTACGAAGCCGC
This sequence comes from Bryobacterales bacterium, assembly GCA_963792655.1. GTDB lineage: Bacteria > Acidobacteriota > Terriglobia > Bryobacterales > Bryobacteraceae > DOZZ01. Next base: position 63,805 of record CAWBWU010000001.1, on the reverse strand, counting down.
GTTTGGCGAGATCCGGCTGGAACCCCAGGGCAGTACTGCGATCGTTCAGTAATGGTTAGCCGCCGGCAGATAGCCGCGGCGGGGTTCCTCGCCGTTGCATTTCTGCTTGCTACTCACGCCCCATTTTTTCACCTTCCGTACTTTTGGGATGAAATGGGGCAATTTGTTCCGGCCTCGCTTGACCTCTATCATTCAGGCGCGCTGATCCCTTACTCCACTATCCCGAACGTTCACCCGCCCGGGCTAATGGCGTTCTTAACCGGCGTATGGTCTATCTTCGGGTACTCTGTTGCCGCGACGCGTATCGCTATGTTGATGCTCGCCGCCGCCGGGTTGGTTCTCACTTTTCTTGTTACTCAAGATTTAGCGGGAAGCGAGATGCCCGGCGCGGGCCTCTGCGCCGCCGGGTTACTCGCCCTGCATCCTCTCTTTTTCTCTCAGGCGATGATGGCGCAGTTAGATATGCCGGCGATGGTACTTTTCGCACTCGCGTTCTGGCTCTTCATCAAAGAACGCATCGTACTTAGCGCCCTGGTTTGTGTTGCGTTGGTGCTGGTGAAAGAGACAGGCATCGTGGCTCCCGTTGTGTTTTCTGTATGGCTCGCGAAAGAGCGGCGCTGGCGAGACTGCACGTGGTTTTTGCTACCGGTTCCGGCACTGTTCTCGTGGCTCGTTCTGTTACACAAATCCACGGGGCACTGGTTCGGGAACGCTGAGTTCACTGAGTACAACGTCTACTATCCGTTGCATCCGGTTCGTCTGGCATTGGCGATACTCCGCCGGTTTTACTTTCTCTTCGTTGCCAACGGCAATGTAATCGGACTCGCGGCGCTGGTGTTTGTGCGACGCGCAGGGATTTTTCAGACGCGTGCCTGGCGTGTCGCAGCTCTCTTGACGGCTGCTCATGTTGTCGTAATCTCGATTGCCGGCGGCGCGGTGCTCGACCGTTATCTGCTGCCGGTCTTCCCGCTCGCGTTCGCGGCGTTCGCGACTGCGCTCGGCCATTTGGCCCGCCCGTTCAGGACAGTTGGCGCAGCTGCGTTTGTAGCCTTACTGCTGGCGGGAATCTTTATCAATCCGCCTTACCCGTTTCCGTTGGAGAACAACCTGGCGTGGACGGCGTTCGTAAACCTCGAACTACAAGCAGCACAATTCGCCGAACAGACTTTCCCGCACGACACCATCGCGACCAGCTTTCCGATGGGTGGGGCGTTGCGGCGTCCTGAGTTTGGCTTCGTGAGTCACGCGCTCAAAGTAAAAGAAGTGAGCGACTTCACGCCGCGAAGTATCGAGAGCTTACAGGGCAGCGGCGCGCGTATGCTGATCTATTACAACGTTCTCTGGGATCCACTAGATCTATTTGGAAGCAGAGCCGGCGGTAGCTTTGTTCAACGCTTTTACGGATACCATCCGCAAGCTTCCGGCCACGATGTGGAACGAATACTGAACGCACATCTGGTACGCGAATGGACTCAGGCGGGTTTTTCGATGCAGTGCTACGAGATCGGCAGCCGCTAATACTGCTTGTGAAAGACGGTAGTGTTCGGATGATACTCCCGCCAGTCAAACCAGTAGTCTTTCAGCATGTGTACCGGCGGTAAGCAGGTGCCCTTCGCCGGTCCTTCGATGGCACAACCCTGGAAGTTCCACTTACTCCCGGTGCCGGAGTCCATCATGACAGCCGCACCGTCAGTGACTCGGTAGAACTCCTGCGCCGCATCGCTCACGCGAAACGATCTGACGGATGCGTTGTCCGCAGCCGTTACAAGAACGATCTTGTGATCGCCAATGCGGTCGTTGATCAGCTTCTCACGTAGCGCCGTTTCATAAGGGAATGCGCGCGCAGCGTTGCCGTCCTGCACTCCGAGCATGATGTCGCGTTGCGCCACACCGGCTCGGGCATGGCGGATCACCGTGGGCGCCCGCTTCATCTTCTTGTCCCAATCCGCAGGCGAGTAGTCACCTTTGTCCGCGGCGACATCGTTCAGTACGGTGCCGGCAGGCTCCTCGCTGCGCCAGGTTGAGAAGAGCAATTCGTCCGAATGCACGAGCTCCAACTGTTTCCCGCGCAGAGGGCCTGACACTGCTTTGCCGCTAATCTGTTGCCAGTAGGTCCCGGTCTCCTGATCGCGCATCAGAAAGTTCTGATTGTTGATGCCCGCCAGGTGAAACGTAAGCGGCACCCCGTCCACTTCGCGGCTCCACACCAGACCGGTGTGGCAGAGCGTTCAATACGTCGCAACGATGGGCTTGCCGCCGACTGTGTCGTTGACGATGTGGTGATACGAGATTGCGCGGATCGGATAGCTCCGCGCTGCGTTACCTAGCTTCACCGCCAGCACCTGCTCGCCCTTGCCGAGCTTCATCTTGGAGGCAGCGGAGAAACTCGGCTTCGTGTCCGGATGAAACATTAGTTCAAAAATGTTGATCCAGCAAGCACCGGCGAAAACAAACACCGCCGCGCAAGCGGTAACCACCAGCGCGCGCCTGAGCCGCGTCGCAGGAACGCGCCAGTAGGTGAAGGTCGCAACGATCGCAACAGCGCAGCACGCAATGACGATCCAAACGCGCCATCGCATCAACCACAACGCTGCCGCCAGTTCCTGCGCGCCCTGAGAACGGAAAGGCCGGATGACATATACGGGGTACGCGAGACACGCAAACGCCACGGCCACCGCGATCAGCAACACCCACACAGCGCCCCGACGGTTCATTACGGGCCAGAGTATCGCGCAGTTCAGACCTGCGGCAATGATGTGTTTGGATTACGCCAGCCGCAGTCTTTACATTGCTTTTACAACTCCTTCACCCAGCGTCGCGCTTAAAAGCCTAGCGTTGGAAAAGATCATATGTCCAGACCTACAAACTTATTGTTTCGCGCAGCGCTGTTCAGCGCTTTGGCTGGCTCTGCGCTGCAAGCGGCCAACAACTACGTCGTCCATAAACTGGTTGCCGATGTTCCAAGCAGTGCAGACCACGCCGACTCCAACCTGGTGAACTCCTGGGGCATGGCGGAGAGCGCGACAGGGCCGTTCTGGCTGGCCAATAACCGCACGGGAACAGCAACGGTGTACACCACAGGAGGAACCGCGCTTCCGCTGGTCGTCTCGGTGCCCTCGGCAATCGGTTCTGGCCCCGGCGCAGTCACGGGCATCGCGTTCAATTCAAGCACTGGGTTTGCGCTCGCGCCGAATGCACCCGCCGTGTTTGTCTTCTGCACGGAGGACGGCGCCATTTCCGGCTGGAACTCTTCTGTCGACGCTACGCATGCGAAGACCATGGCCGACCGCTCAGGATCGGGAGCGGTCTACAAGGGCTGCGCGGTCGGCGGTTCCAGCAACTCGCCGCAAATCTACGCTGCCAACTTTCACTCAGGTACCATCGACGTCTTCGACGCGAGCTTCAAGCCCGTGACGTTGGCCGGCAATGCGTTTGTCGATCCCAGTGTGCCAAGCACCTTCGCTCCCTTCAACATCCAGAACCTCAACGGAAAACTGTATGTGGCGTACGCGCCGCAAGAAGACACGAGTTACACTCCCCCGCGCTCCTACGGCGTTTCGCAGCGGCCGAGCGCCACATCGGGGACGAGCAACGGCTATGTCAGCGTGTTCGACATGGCAGGCAATTTCATATCGCATGTCACGGCTCCGGCCGGAGTCCTCGACTCGCCGTGGGGGCTCACAATTGCCCCAGCCAACTTCGGTGACTTCGGAGGCAGCCTCCTCGTCGGCAACTTCGGCGACGGCATGATCCACGCATTTAATGCTGCCACCGGACAAATGATCGGAACGTTGAACGGGCTCGACGGCAAGCCGATCGCGATGCCCGGGCTTTGGGGATTGATGTTCGGCAACGGCGCGCTCGGCGGCGACGCAGGTACGCTCTACTTCACCGCTGGTTCATCGGTTCAGGCGCACGGCCTCCTCGGCAGCATTCAGGCCGCGCCATCGTTCGCGGTGAACGCGGTTGTGAATGCGGCAAGCCTTTCGACGCAATTGGCTCCAAACGGCTGGGTCTCCATTTTCGGCACAGGGTTATCGGCGTCGACCACGCCGTGGCAGGGTAGCGACTTCGTGAACAATCAATTGCCGACGCAGATCGCGGGCGTGGGTGTCACCTTGAACGGAGAAGCTGCGTTCGTCAGCTACGTCAGCCCGAATCAGATCAACTTCCTTGTACCCGCCGATATGGGTCCTGGTCCCGTGCAGATCATCACCAGCAACAACGGTTCGCTCAGCGCACCGGCCAACATCACGTTTCAATCTGCCGCGCCTTCGTTCTTCATGTTTCCCGGCAACAAGTACATCGCCGCGACACATTCGGACGGTGTCGCGCTCATCGGGCCGGCCAATCTGATACCGGGCGCGACAACCACGCCCGCAGCTGCAGGCGAAACGGTCGTACTTTATGCAAACGGCTTTGGTCCAACGACTCCGGGTGTGCCCAACGGCAAAGTTGTGACGGCTGCCTTGCCGCTCGCAAGCGCGCCGACACTCACCATTGGAGGCCAGCCAGCAAACATTACGTTCGCGGGGTTGAGTGCTACGGGTTTGTATCAGATCAACGCGGTGGTGCCGTCTCTCACCGGCACTGGTTCTTCTCCGATTGATGCACCGGTGGTGGCGCAGATATCAGGCGCGCAATCCCAGGACAACGCGTTCCTATCGGTCATGCCTGCAACTGCGAGCGCCACTCCGGCAGCCGTGAACGTGGTCAACTTTTCGTTCGTACCCACGCCGATCACGGTAAGCTCAGGCGCGGCAATTACCTGGACCAACAAAGACGGCGTGCAGCACACCATCACTTCCAACACCGGCGCGTTTAACTCAGGTGTTGTGGATCCGGGCAGCACGTTCACCCAGACCATCACGGCTCCGGGAACCTATGCATACCACTGCGCGATTCACCCCAGTATGAAGGGCGTCGTGACGGTGCAGTAAGTCGGCGCCAAATGAAAAGGGCGGCTCCGGATACCTCACCGGAGCCGCCCTTTTTCGTTTACGAAGCTGACTTAATCGCCTTGCGCGGAGATGTTCGACATCCACGGTTGACCCGTGAACTGTTTGACGTTCTCCTTCTTGGCGCGCAGCTCCTGCGCGGTCTCTGCGGCTTTCTTGCCCGCGAGAAACGCGTGGTCGGAGTTGTAATATTCCCACTCGCTATAACGGCCCGACAGGATGATGTCATGCCGCAACAGCCAATCGCGGATCTGTCCAACACTCGCCGCGCGGCCATGATCGTAGACCACATACGCGTAAGGCATGTCGACCTGATTCGCCGTCAGGATCTTGTCGTCCGCGTTGAAGAAGCCCACCTTGATGCAGTCTTCGATGCAGCGTTTGATCAGATCGTCACCATCGCACGGCAGCGGCTTGTATTCCGAGTACGTGATCTCGCAAGTCAGACCGAAGCCGCCCTTCGGGTTGCAGAACGGGCTCGCGTTACCCTGCACGAAGATGCGATGGAACACCGAGTCTTCGGGGTAATAGATCCAGTGCTTATCGGTGATGTTTTCGCGAGCCACGCCGATGTTCACGCAGCGCACGGACACATGCCGCAACTTGCCTGCTGCTTCGCGGATCTCCATCGGAGCTTCGTCGCCCAGCGAACGGATCAGAACCGGCAGCGGCATGGTGCTGATCAACGACTCGTACTTAATTTCAGAGCCGTCATCAAGCGTCACCGTATGATTCGCGGCAGAGACGCGGCGCACACGCGTGTTCAACTTCAGTTCGCCTTGCAGCTGCGGCAGGAAGCCATTCATCAGCGCCTGGAAGCCGCCCTTCAGCGGATAACCGAAGCGAGCGTTGGGCCCCATCGGCTTGCCCTTCGGCGTCAAGGCGCCGTCGATCAACTCTTCCAGATCGGGCATCGGCACGCGGCCACCCAGCCAGGATGTCTCCATCTCGGTCAGCGGCACAGCCCAAAGTTTCTTGTTGTAGGGGATCGCGAAATGTTTCGCAATGCCCTTGCCCCACACCTTGTAGATGAACTCTTCAAAGTTGCGCGGCTCCGTCGATTGCGATGCAGCTTCCGCCGGCGTTCCGAGCGGCGCTGAGCTTTCCATCACGCCATCCGCGCAGCAGTCGGTGATCGATTCGGCCTTGCACTCGGAAGCGCTCGACGAAGGCTTGGCATGGCCGTTGGTCTTTGCAGCAGGTGCCGGCGCAGCCTTCTTGTTCTTATCGATCGAACCATAGCGCGCCTCAATAGCGCCGGTGATGCACTCTTTGATGACTTCGGGCGGCAGCCCGTACAACGCGCCCTGGAACGGATAGCGCGTATACACGTTCTTGCTGTAGATCCACGCTTCCCGGTCCTGCCAGTGAACGTTGTCGCCCAGCAGCATTTTGTACATCTCGTGAACGTAGGGATCGTTCGAGAACATGATGTGTCCCGCGTAGTCGAACGTGAAACCCTTGTCCTCGATCGACCGGCACCAACCGCCCACGCGGCTATGCTGTTCGAGCAGAATGGCATCTTTGCCAAGATGGTAAGCAGCGCTCAAACCAGTCGGTCCTGCGCCAACAACAACGGTGGGAGTAGATAATTTTTCGGTTGTATTCATGGATGCCGCTGCAGGTATGAAAATGCCGTCCTCAAGGTTCCGATTCTTCTGAATTGCCTTCTCGATCAGCGCTTGCATCTTCTGCGCTGTGTTGTCCCACGAAGTCTTCGAAAGCACTTCGCGCATTCCGGCGAGCCGGGCCGCTCTCTCCATTTGAGACGCATTCATCGCCTGCTCGCAAGCAGCCGCGAACGCGGAAGGAGTATTGCCCAGGTATACCAGCTTCCCATACGGTTCGGCGACGTCCGTAATCGGAGTACTCACGATCATCTTCTCAGCCGCCATGAACTCGAGTGTTTTGGTGGGGCTGATGAATTTTGTCGCATCATTACGCGCGAACGGCATCATGCAGACATCCCAGCCACCCACATACGAGGGCAGCTCTGCATAACTCTTCTGGCCGAGGTAGTGCAGGTTCGGATGCTTCGGCAGGTCGTCGTGACTGATCTTCACGACGGGCCCGACCATGACAAACTGCCAGTCAGGTCGCGACTGTGCGAGTGCATCGAGAAGTTCAAGGTCGATGCGTTCATCGATCACCCCGTAGTAACCAACGCGCGGGCGCGGCAGGTCGCGTTGATCGGCAGGTGGCACCGCAGTTTGCGCGGAACCGAAATGCGCTGCATCGACACTGCTCGAGAAGCAGTGCACGTTCGGGTGCCGGTTCACTTTGGCTTTGTAAAGGCTCGGGCCGCCGGTAAAGACCACATCCGCCAATTTCAGCAAACGCTTCTCGCGTTCGATTAATTCGCGCGGCGCGTTCTTGAATGCAGCCAGCTCGTCCATGCAATCGTAGATCACGGCGCGTGGCGAAAGGTCATCCACCAGCGGCAGCGCCATTGGCGTATAGAACCAAACCACGTAGTTGCTGATCGATTGCTGCTTCAACAACTGCGGCAGTAGCTGCTTCAGGACGGGGAACTGCGCATCCGCAAATCCATGCTCCGCAACAGACGTGTGGGGCCTACAAACAAAAACGTTGTTCTGCTCTTCGCGCACTTCCCAATAAGGGGCGTTATGCACATCGTGCACCGGCTCTTCGATGAAGATAACGCGATTCTTCTTCGCCATCCTCGACAACAAATGTTGGGGCCTTTGCAGCACGAAGTCCCAACGCAGATGTGAGAAGACAACAATGTCGAACGGGCCGGAAGGCATAATTTCTCCTAAGATTTTCGGGCATGCTCTGCAGAAGACACCACGCACGTTGTGGGGTGTGAACAGAGCGTAACTGGCACTTAGAATTGCAATCCTTCTGCCAGAATGAAGTATTTTTCACCCGTCCGGAACGGGTTAAGCTGCTAAGTGGCTGATTTCAGACGCACCCGATGGCGGCGAGCTGCTGCTGCGCCCGCGTAAACCCCTGCAAATAATCGGGATCCGCGACACGTCTGAAACCAGACATTTGCGTCTTCTCGAGGTTCCATAAACCGCTGTTGTGCCAGTGATTTTCGTCCTGCCAGTCGTAGCGGTCGAGGATCGGATAGAGGCAAATACCTTCAATAGGTATATTCTGCTGCCTCGCTGTGTAGATTTCGTTTGCAATCTCCTCAATCCACCTCGCCCGCCCTACGCCGATATGACTAGTTTCGGCTAAGTAAAACGGCCGTTTATAGCGCTTCCAGAGGTCTGCAAGCATCTTGTGTAGCGGCACCCAGCGTGGATCGCGGGGCTCTTCCTCCCAACGCAATCGGTGTGCGTTCGTCTGCCACTGGTTCGACGCATAGAAATTGACGCCGATGATGTCGAGATATTCCGGCGCCCCGCCGAGCTCTGGAGCAAAGCGGCCGCAGAGCATGTCCCACACTTCAAACTGCGAAGCAGTGTAGTCGAGCGCTTCCTGTGCGCGGTGCGGCTCATCCGGCGCGACGACTACGTTGATCAACGGCTCAGGAAAAGTAAATCGCGCACGCGCGTCCACTTCCCGGATGGCGCTCATGGCAGCGATGGCGGCGCGCACCAGTTGCCGTTTGAGTTCGTTGTCGCGCCCGTGCGCGAAGGGATACATGAAATCGCGCGTCGCCGCCCACGAGAAGAACGAAATCTCGTTCACTGGAGAATAAAACGGCACATCGTCCGAGTGGTCTGCTACAACTCGCGCCGCAGCACGAGCGAAACGCGCGAAGCGATCGACAAACTGCGAGCCGAAGATATCAAGATCGTGCGGCCAGCCGTAGTGGCACAAGTCCCAAATCACTTGCACCTTCTGATTCACTGCGGCCTGCAACATGGGCGTGAACGACGTCCAGTCATACTGGCCAGGCGTTTTCTCGATCAGGTGCCAGCGCAAACCATCGCGAGCGGTCTGCATCCCGACGGTCTTCAGCAGTGCGTAGTCTTCTTCGGCCTTGGTGTCGTGCTGCACGCCGGCGATCATGTCGAGGCGTTGATTGAACACGTTGATATGAGTGGCGCATTCGAAACCGCCCATCCAGAACGAGCGGAATAGCTGCGGCGCCGGCAGCGTGGCCGCTGCGCCTGGTAGAACTTCGGATTGTGGATTCATCAATGACGATCTTGCGTGCGGTAATCTTCAGCCGGAACTAAATATTGGTGGCGCTGAAAATTCATGATTCTCTCGCGCCATTCGCGTTCCACTTGCTGATCGCTTGCACTGCGAGGGCCACGAGTGGCGAGCGCCAGGTCTTCGATCGCAAATTTCGGAGTGCGGTCGGCGTAGAGGAGCCCGTTCGCTTCCTGATATGTGTCGGTAAATTGCGTGTAGCAGAATCCCGCGAGCGACGAGAGCGAGCGCACGACGCCCAGCAGGTTGTGATATTTCTCGGCAAACTGCGCGGCAGAGTCCGAACGCGTGTATCCCCAGGTGTGCTGCACGTCGGGTGAAAATGCAATGCCGCCGAACTCAGTCAACATGATCGGCTGCTCACTCGCAGTCGACCCTTCGAGCAGCAGCAAATGACCGCCGGGGCGCTCGCGCTTGAAAAGCCGCGATTGCACTTCATCGGCGCCATAGCGGCGTCCAATCCGCTCGGGCTGATCGTCGTAGTCGTGAATGCCGATGATGTCGGTCGCGACACTCTCCCATCCATCGTTCCCGATCACGGGCCGCGTGGGGTCAAGGGTCTTGGTCAAGTGATAGAGCGCCTGCACATAATGCCGCTGCGCCGGGCTGTCCGGAAGATCGGGCACTCCCCACGATTCGTTAAACGGCACCCACGCCACGATGCACGGGTGACTGCTATCGCGCTCGATGGCCGACTGCCACTCGCGCGCCAGCCGCTCGATCGACGCCTTGTTGAAACGGTAGGCGCTCGGCATCTCTTCCCAGACGACAAGCCCCAGCGTGTCGGCCCAGTACAGATAGCGCGGATCTTCGATCTTCTGGTGTTTGCGCACTCCGTTGAAGCCCATCTGTTTGGTGAGCTCTACGTCGCGCCGCAACGCATCGTCGTCCGGTGCGGTGAGTCCCGACTCCGGCCAGTAGCCCTGATCGAGAACCATGCGCAGCAAGAACGGACGGCCGTTCAATACAAACCGGTCGCCCTGCACGCCGATGGAGCGCAGCGCCGTGTAGCTCTTGGCGACGTCGACCAGTTCACCGCGCCCGCCCCACAATTTCAGTTCGACGCGAATCAAAGTTGGCGAGTGGGGGCTCCACAACAGATCGTTGCGGTAATCGTCGATGCCCGGATCTGAAAGCGCAATGCGGCGATGCACCTCGCCGGCGACTACGGCATACGTGTCGTCGGCCAGTAGCAGTTCGCCGACATACATCTTGGTGTTGAGCCGCAAGCCTTCGCGCCGCGCGCCGTCGATACGTGCTTCGAAGCCAATCTCCCAGCGCTCCACGTTCGGCGTCCAGCGCACAGTGCCGATATACGCACTGGGCACGATTTCGACCCACACGGTTTGCCAGATGCCGGTCGTGCGCGGATACCAGATCGAGTGCGGTTCCAGCATCCAATCCTGTTTGCCGCGCGGCTTCGACAAGTCCGACGGATCGTCTTCGGCGCGCACCACGATAGTCTGTGGTCCTTCTTCCGTCAGCAGGTCGGTGATATCTCCTGAGAACGGAGTGAAGCCGCCTTCGTGCGTCATGGCGACCGTGCCGTTTACCCACACAGTTGCGCTATAGTCCACCGCCCCGAAGTGCAGGAAGAGCCGCTTGCCGCCCAGCTCTGGCGTTTCGAACTCACGCTTGTACCAGACCGCGCGAAAGAAGCCCTGATCGTTGATACCGCTGGCCGGCGTCTCGGGCGAGAACGGCACGGTAATGGTGCTGTCCCACTTCACCTGGCCGGGCACGGTCCAAAGCGCGTCGCAGTCAAGCGCAAACTGCCACTTGCCATTGAGCGATTGCCAGTGCTCGCGTTCCAATTGAGGGCGGGGATATGCGTGTGAGATGACCAGGTCCTGGCCTGGTCCGGAATGTTCAGGATTCACTATCGACTCCTCGGCGGCTGGCCTCACCGGAGCACCGAACCAGACCGCGCCAGAAACGATGGCGCGGCGAGGAGCCTTCGGCTCGTCCGAATGGCACTGAATTCATTATAAGGTTTCGCAAGCATTCTCAATTTCCCGGCGGCCACGTTCAATCAGCGACATCAACGTCAGAGGCGCGACCGGAGGGAGGGCATTGCTGAAATCTCACGCACCCTCAATCTATTTGAAACGCTTCTTGTAAAAAAGATCCAGCCCGAAGTACCCGTTCTCCTCGCGTAGCGCCACGGCCGACACATTTTTGTTTAGCGCCCACTCAATGCGGATGATCTGCGTGCTGGTGTTAGCGACATCAGTGATGTACGTGAACGTAACGTCGGGCGTGACCTGCTGTTCGATCGTGAGCCGTGCCTGCGGATTACCGGTGATGCCCGAGAGCAGCGGATCGATTTTCAGCTTGCTGACGCCGAAGAAGCGTTGCAGCCTTCCGGCTACCGGATTGGCGATGGCTTGCCCCACCAGCGCGGACGCGCCTAACTGCTGCCAGCTTTGCGTCACAGCGGCGGGCTGGCGCGCGGCGATGGTGGCGTCTGCCGGTGTGCGGCCGGTTGCAAGCAGTGCGACGATGTCCGAGAACTGCAGCGGCGGATCCGAGTGATAACTCACATTGAGCTTGTTAATCGGCCCCGACACCGTAATCGTCACATCCACACCGCGTGCGCGTGTCTCTAGATCGACGTTCAGGATCGGCTCCAACTTCACCGGGTTATAGAACGCGATCGTGCCGGAGTTGATGGTGTACTTGTTCCCGAAGAACGTCAGGTCACCCTGGGTGATGTTGATGCGTCCGAGCAACACCGGGTTCGATACCGTTCCTCGCAAGCGCAGGTTCGCCTCCGCCTGCAAGCTCTCGGTCAACGCTGTCTGGAAGCTGATGTCAGGCGAGGTCTGCACACCGACGTCGAACTGCAGCCCGCCAAGAATGCCGGTCTGCGCCGATGCGGTCTTTACCGGCGATGCAGAAGACGCCAGGATCGAGCCCACGTCCGTTCGCGGATTGAATGCAGTGCGCAGAATCGTAATGGTTCCCGAGAGCACGCTGCGCTCTCTGCTGCCGGTCAGACTTAACGATGCATCGGCCACCGTGCTTACGCCTTCGGGATAGCGGACGCGCACGCCGTTGGCTTCTGCCTGCAGCCGGAACGTGATGGTCTGTGCGGGAAAGGCCACAAACCCGGTCATCTTCACTTTTCCGCCGCCGGTCTCTGCGGTCAGGTTCTGAATGTTCGCGCGATTGCCATCGAACGTTACGCGTCCGTTCGCATTCGATAAACCATTGGGTGCATCGATCAGGTTGATGTTGGCGTTCTTGAGATCCAGAAACCCGCCGATGTTCGGCTGCTGATATGTACCCCGCACTGTTGCCTGCAAGACCACAGCCCCTGACGAATAAATATCGCGTTCGAACACGTGCAGCACCGTGAGGTCGGCTTTCCCATCCACGTGCAGATCGAGCGGTGTCTTGCTATTCAGTGCGATGGTGCCGGTGACCGACACGTCACTGTCGCGCGAGATCAGGTGCGCGCTGTCGATCTTGATCCGGTTGTTCTGCAGCGTCGCGCGCATCGGCTGCGAATTGGTTACGGCGAACTGCGCAAGCACCGGGTCGGTCGGACTGGTCGGCCGCAGCACCAGCTTCGGAACGTCGAGAGTTGCGTGCCACGAGTCCTGCTTCAGTGCCGAGCCCGAGAAGTTGAAGCTTCCCTCGAGCGAGCCGCCGAAGGCATAGCTGCCCGAAGCCGCGGGCCCTGAGAACATCGTGCGCAACGTGCCGAGGTCAAGCTTTGCAAATGTGACTGACCCGGTGCCGGGGTAGTCTCCGCTCAAAGTCATATGCGCATCGCCGCGAATATCGGCCTTCGCAAAATCGGACTGTACATGCGCATTCACCACCGGGCCGTTTGCCGATGGCGTTGTGCGCGCGGTAATGGCAAGTTCGCCAACATCGCGCTGCTCGATCTTGACGTTCTTCGCGTTCACATCGGCGGTAATGGTTTCGAGCAGATAACCGGGCTGGTTCGGCTTCGGCTTCAGCAATTTCGCCGCGCCGCTCGCCGTCAGTGTCACCACACCGTTGAGCGTCGGCTGATTGTCGCGCACCAGCTTGAACTGCGCCATCTGCATCGCATTGCTCGAGAGTTGGAAGTTCACCGTGCCGGGCAAAAATTCGCCCGAGGCGTGCGCGTATGTCGCGTTCCCTTGAATCTGCCGCGAGCCGGCCGTTAACACGATGGTGGCGCGCTCGCTTGTGGTCGTGGGTGCGTCGAGGTGCACTGCCAGCTTGTCGAACGGCTCGCCCTGTATGCTGCCTTTGACGACGCTGACATCTGCGGTCGCTTGCGGATTGCCGACGCTGCCGGTCACGTGGGCCGTGGCTTGCACGGTGCCGGTTGCAGGGAAGCCCTTTTGTCCGGCGATGGCCATCAGGTTGGCGAGGTCTGCATTCTGCAGCGAGGCATCGGCCTTGATCGCGTTCGCGTCCAGCAGCTTGAAGTTGTTCAGACCGACCGACGCGTTCAACTGTCCGCGCAGGCTTTGATAACCGAAGGTGCCGTTGCGAATCTCCGCGCCGCTCTTCTGCAGCACGATGTCCGCCGCTGCGGAATCCAACTGCTGCTGCGCGTACACCATATTGCTGCCGCTGAAATGCCCTTGCACTACGGGTGAAGATAAGTTGCCGTTCACCGTGCCATCGAACGTCACCTGGCCATGGTTCAGTGAGAGCGGCAGATTCGCGCCCGCGACGGGTTTCAGATCGTTCAAGTCAGTCGACTGGGCATGGATCGCGAGCTGCCGGTTGAGAGAACCGGAGAAATTCAGCCGCGTCGATGGCAACTGCACGAACGACTGTTCCATGATGACGTTGCCGTGTTCCGCGTCATAACGCGCATCAATCAAGCCGTGCACCGGCATGTGCTTTGCGGCTGGCGAGATGGTGATCCGCGCCGCCGCGGTGTATTGGTTCTTCGCGATCAGACTCAGCCGTCCTTCGCTCTCGAACGGTCCCGATAACACTCCGTCATAGGGCAGCGCAGTGGCCGCGAAGTCACGCGCTAATTGAGCCGCGTCGAAGCCGGAGAGGTTGCCTTTGATCGCATAGCGGTCCATGTCACGCAACTGGGCGTTGCCCGTGACCTCGCCGCCTAGCGCATAGAACCGCATCCCCGCCAGGTCGACCAGCTTGGGGTCGGCGCTGTACTTCGTGTCGCCGTGCAGACCACGCAACTTCAGGCCCGGTTGTGTGATCGATACATCGCGCAGGTGCAGAACGCCCGCCGCTTTGTAATCAGTCGCGGACGCGTAATGTAACTTGCCGTCGGAGTCTGCCGTGCCGCTCTCAGCGCCCTTTAAGCCCAGAGTCTTACCGAGCTCCGCCAGATCGAATCGCCCTTTGTACTCCGCGTCCACTACCGGCGCGGCGAAGTGAAGCAGCGTCCCATTCAGGTCCAACACTGACTTGGGAGTCGTCAGATGCGCGTTGCTGATCCACAACTGGTCTTTCTCGAAACGCAGCTTCAGATTCGCGTTCACGGGCACCGGCAGATATTTGCCGTAAGCCAGAGTCAACGGTTCGACCGATAAATCCCCGGCGTAGCGGGGACCAGTCGCATCGTAAGTCAGAAAGCTCTTCAGGTTCTCGCCGCGCGCGCTATAGGGCGTCACGGTAGAGTTGCCGGCTGCACGCACTTCCAGGCTGCCGTTGTTAATTTCGAAGTGCCCGACCGCGAGATCCAGAATCGTTTCACTGGCAGTCTTGTTTACCGCGCGCGGGACTTTCGGGTTGGGGATGTTCGTGCTTCCATCAGCCGCCACCAGCAGGAAGGCCTGCGGCTTATCGGCGCGCACCAGAGATACGTCAATGTCGCGCTTCAGCAGTGAAATGATCTTCAGCCCGATGGTCAGCTTTTCTACGCGCAGCAGCGGAGGCCCGGAAGCCGGCTCGGTGCCATGCACGACGAAGCTATCTACTTCAGCCGTGAGCGTCTTCCAATCGAAATGGAAGGCGCCAATCTCAGCCTTGCCGCCGGTGGCATCCTCCACTTCCGTGATCAGCCGCAGGCGCACCTGGTTCTGAAACCAGCCGCTCTGCACGATGGTGAAGCCTGCTACGGCGATGATCAACAGCAGCAACACCATCGAGCCCGCTGAAATCAGAACAATGCGTCCGGGTCTGGTCATTTCTTGAACTCCGTACCGAATGCCTCATCGCGATACGCGATCGCCGTCTGCTTGCGCGTCTCTTTGAGCCACTCATCCATCTGTTCGTCGGCGCGTTCGCCGGTGAGCTGTTCAAAAATCTGGTCGTGCACGCTGTCGATGCTTACGGGTTTTCCTTGCGCGGTGCGCGTTGCGTAGTGCTGCTTGAAATATTTCTGCACGTCGTCGTCGAGCACCTGTACGGCGGGCCGAAAACGAACTTCGATAAAGCGCACCAGCGCGGCTTGCCACTCGAGATGCTTCTGCACTTCGGCCCGCGTTACGCCGTAAGTGGCGAGTTCTTTATCGAATGCGGCCTCACCGCCACGCTGCTTGATCAACTCGGCGAACATGCCTTGCGCCACTGTGGGTTCGGGCAGCGGGTAGCGGCCTACGTCCATCTCTTTGCGGATCAGCGCCTGGTCCACCAGCCGTTCTGCTGCGTGGCGTGCAACGGCGGGGCTATAGTCGGGTTTCTCGCCGTTCAGCAATGCCGTTATCGCAATCTCTTCGCGCACTTCGCTCAGCGTGATGGCATCGGCGCCCACGCTTACCGCAACACGATCCGCAATCACTGGTGCGGCCATCAACATCGCGGTGATCAGCAATGCGTGCATCAGAACGTCTGTCCTATCGAAAAGAAAAATTGGAAGTGGCTGATCTGTTGCGTCGCGGTGGTGCAGTTGTTCGCGGCAGTGCACAACAGCAGATCGTTGAAGGTGCCCTTGAATCCGTTGAAGCGCGGCGGGTTGATGCTATAGGCCAGATCCAGACGCACCGGACCGATCGGAGTCTTGTAGCGAATGCCGAAGCCCGCCGCATGCACCATGTAGTTGAAGTCGGTCAGGTCGCGTTGATGCACGCGGAACGAGATCGATCCGGGAGTCGAATAGATATTCCCCATGTCATGAAAGAACACGCCGCCGATGTTGTCTCCGACCAGCGGGAAACGCAACTCGGTCTTGTTGAATAACAGCGCCGAGCCGCCGAGCGGGAAGCCGGTCTTCAAATCACGCGGACCTGCCTGGTTCTCGCCAAAGCCGCGCATTGTCTCGCCACCGCCGCCAAAGAAGCGCTCGGGTAGCGGGATGGGATCGTCATCGTTCGACGTCGTGGACTTGTTGCCGAACGCAGGCGAGATACCGAGCGAGAGCTCACGCGCGAGAATCGCCTTGCGTCCCACGCGATGATAGGTCGCGTTGCGTCCCAGCACGTGCAGAAAGCTGGTCTGCGAACCGAAGAGCCCTGCGGCATAGCCCACGTCTAACGTGTTGTAGCGGCCCTTGCGTGCGTCCGTGGGATCGTCGCGCCGGTCTTCCACCAGGTTCGCCGAGAACATGCCGATATGATCCGCCTGCGAGAGCCGTGGAATGAGTAGAGGGTCGATCTTCAGCGTCCCGACAATCACCCGGCGATAGCTGTAACGGAAGAACGCGGTCAGCGCTTTGGTAAGTCGATCGGTGAGTTGCGTCGAGAACTCTTCGCGCTGCGCCGAGAAGGTGCGTACATCGCGCGAATCGTCATAGAGCGCGTCAAACGAGAGATCAAGATTGGTGTGATTCAGAATGCGCGGCGCAAGGTAGTCGAAGATGCCGCGCTTTTCCAGCGTCGAGTAGCGCGTGCGCAGGCTTACGGTGTGGCCGAGGCCGAGAAAGTTAATACGGCTGACATCGAACTCGACGCGCGGGCTAACGCCGGTAGAGCCGCCGGGGTTCGACAAATCGGCCTGCGCATTCCCGCCTCCGATGCGCGCCAGCGTAGCGCCAATACCGCCCGAGACCGAGTAGCGGCTCGCTTCCTGCATGTCGAACAACACATATTTGTTCTGCTCGTCGCCATCGGGGTTCTGCACCGCCATGTCGACTTCCGCGAAGACACCCAGGTCGTATAAACGCCGCTGCGTCTCGCCCATCTGCAAGAGCGACAAAGGATCGCCGGGGTTCATCAGAATGTTGCGGTACACCAGGCGCGGCCGCGTAGTACGCAAGCCGGTGGGCAGCACCTGCCGCACAAACTGTTGGTTGCCCTCGGTGAGCCGGTACTTCAGATTGACTGTGTTCGGACGCGGACCCGGCGTAGATGTCCACTCGAAGTTCGCGTTGGGAAAGCCGTTCTCGAAATAGTAAGCGAGGATGGTGTCCCGGTCCGCGGCGACGTTGAAGTCGCTATAGGGCTGATCTTCCGCAGAGGACAGCGTGCCCAGCACGCTCTTCAGATCCAACTGTTTCTGTCCGCTGACTTGGAGATTCGAGACGATCCACTGCGGCCCTTCTTTGATGTTCAGCGCAACTGCGATGTCACCTTCTCTGCCGTTATAGTCGTCTGTCGTGACGTGCGTCACCTGCACGTCGCGAAAGCCGTTCGACTGGTAGAGCGACTGAATCGTTTCCTGATCACGCCGTACGAAAGCTTCGCTGTAACGGCCGTGGCGAAACTGTAGCGACTTCGGTTCCAGGAACAGACGCTCCCGGATATCTTCGGTTTTGAAGAACCGGTTGCCGTTAATTGTCAACTTGATAAAGCGGTGGCGGATGCCGGGATCGATCTCGTAATCAATCTCCTCGTGATCCTTCACCACCCGGTTCTCTTTGAAGTCCACCTTGGCTTCGAAGAAACCGGAAGCCTGCAATTCATCGCGCAGGTTGCGCGCGCCTTCCACCAGCAAATCGCGATCGACAGTATGTTCTTCGAAGATCGGAACGCTTGCTTCGAGCTTCTTGCGCGATATCTTCTGGCCCACGGTTTTGATCTGCAGAATCGGCCCCGCGTCAATGTTCAGAGCTGGTTGTAAGGTTCCCGTCTGCGGGTCGTAGTTGCGCTTCGTGAGCTCGACCGTTGCGAGCAGCCGGTTCTTTTTGCGGTACTTGACGCGTACGTTCTCGAGACCCTGCTGCACGCCGCGCTGCGTCACCGGATGCCAGCCCGGCAGCAGAAATTTATGCCAATGGGTGGCGCGAATGATCGTCGATGGCGAGAGGTCGAGGTTGCCCTTCAGATCGGGCGTGGTGAAGTGCGCGCGCCGCCCGACGTCCAATAAGAAGGTGATGTTGATCTGTTGCGAGGAATCGTCATAGTCGAAGCGGTGCTGGATGGTGGCCTCGTAGAATCCGTTCGCGACCAACAGCTTCATCATGCTGTCTTCGGCGGCCTTCACCTGCGCGATATCAAACGGTCTGCCGAGTTCGAGGCGGCTCGCATTTACCAACTGGCCGCTGTTCGGTGGCTCGGGCAATTTGCCTTCGGCGCCAACGTGTCCGATAAACCAGCGGTTTACAGTGACGAACTTCAACACCAGACCTGCAGGGCCGGGTTCTAACTGCGCCTGGATGTCCTGATAACGGCCCGTGGCATACAAACGTTTGATGGTGGCCCGGACGTCCGCAGCATGGTACGGGGTGCCGCGATGCACCGAAAGATCGGGATTTAAATCTTTGAAGCTGACGGGTTGCTGCGCCGGCTCGAACACCACGCGCGTGATGTTCTGGCCTTCATACGGATCTGACGGCGCCTGCTGTGCCAGTGCCGGAAAGACGCAAATCGCAAATATGCAGGCACATCGAGCCCTCACCAAAAACATCGTAGCGTGGATGTCTAACGAGCACGCCGGTGGCCGATCCCTAACTGTAACTAACCCGACTGTTACCCTGAACTCGATGACGCCGGAGAACCGCTACTCGCGCCAGACGCGTTTCGAGGGGATCGGCGAGAGCGGGCCAGTTGCGGATTGCCCAAGCCACGGTGGCGATTCTCGGCTGCGGCGCCCTGGGAACGGTGCAAGCGGATCTGCTGGCGAGGGCCGGCGTTGGCCGGATCATCCTGGTTGATCGTGATTTCGTGGAGTTGAGCAACCTGCAGCGGCAAGTGCTGTTCGACGAAGCCGATGCGCAGCAAGGGCTGCCGAAGGCCGTGGCTGCAGCCCGGCGCTTGCGTCAGATCAACTCCGGCATCGAAATCGAAGAGCACGTCGACGACTGCGATGCTGCGAACATTGCCGAGTTGCTCGGATGCTGCGGACGTGGTACTCGACGCTACAGACAATTTTGAAACGCGGTTCCTGCTGAACGACTTCTGCGTGTCGACCGGAAAGCCATGGGTTTATGGCGCGGCGGTGGGCAGCTATGGAGTCTGCATGCCGCTGATGCCGGGTTCGGCGTGCTTCCGTTGCATCTACCCGCAGCCGCCCGGGGGAGCGATACCCACGTGCGAGACGGCAGGCATTCTCAACAGCGCGACCAGTATCACGGCGAGCTTACAGGTGAGCGCCGCGCTCAAGATGATTGCCGCGCCGGGTTCGCTGCGGCTCAAAATCACCACCATCGATGTTTGGAACGGGCCACTGCGCGACATCGAGCAACCGGCCCGCGAACCGGATTGCGTGTGCTGTGGCCATCGCAATTTCGAATTTCTCAGTGACGGAAAACGCGCACCCATCAGCTTATGCGGCCGCAACGCAGTGCAGATTCATGAACGTTCACGCCCGGTGGACCTCCGCGAACTTGGCGCCAGGCTCAAGCACGCCGGCGATGTTCGCCAGAATGAGTTCGCGCTACGTTTCAGCGACGGCATTTATGAGCTAACGGTGTTCCCGGATGGCAGGGCGATTATCAAAGGCACGACAGATCCGGGCGTGGCGCGGAGTATTTACTCGCGGTTTGTGGGGAATTGAAACAAGGCTAGGCCCTAGGCGTTCGGAAAGAGGTCTGCGAGCACTGCTTCGGCTGCGCGCCTTCCGCTCTGCAGCGCGCCGTTGATAGATGCGTTGTCGCGATAGTCTCCGCATACATAAACACCAGGCCGTAAACGTACATCGCGCTCGGGTGGTGTGAGCGATGGCGGTTTCTGCGAGGGTACCGCGCGGGGAATGCGGTAGGTTTTCAGGTGCCTCCACCGGGCAACCGCTGGTCCGAACCATTCCGTCATTTGGGTGCGAACTGCGTATTCGAGATCGACATCGGGCAGCCCGCGGCCATCGAGCACCGTCGCGGAACACAACGCGGCGCCAGGCGGAGCATAGTCTCCCGAGACCTCGCTCATCACAGCGAAGTTGTTGACCGGTCCTTTGTGATCGCCATCCAGAAACAGGATGGGCTCTTTCGATGGAGCATGGTCCGCTGCAAAATAGAGCGTCTGTACTCCGCGAAACTGGGGCGCAATGTGCTGTTCGCCTGTTAGCCGCGCTGCATCGACTCCGTCCGTCGCGATCACCGTTGCTCTTACGTGACCATTGGCAATCGACTCAACCGGTTGGTTCAATTGCAGACAGCCCGCGGGCAGTGCAGCAGCGAGTTGCTCAGCAATCTTACTCATGCCGAAGCGCGGCACCGCCGTGTCCCCATCGGCCATCATGCGAAAAACGAACTCAAACATGCGGCTGGAGGTTTCCAGTTCCGTCTCCAGATAGATTCCGCTCAGGAACGGCTGGAAGAAGCGTCCGATGAACGCCTCGCTAAACCCGTGGCTGCGCAAGCGCTGCATGGTTGTGACCTCAGGTTGCGCCCAGGGGTCATGTTGAACCGCGCTGCGCATCGATGCGATGCGAAATTTATCGCCGAGTGAGCCAACACCGCTCACCAGCGTTTCGAAGGCGGAACCGGGCTTGCGCCAGGGGTCGCCCAGCAAATGAAACTTACCATTCACGCGAACCCGCGCGCCGGGGTAGAAGGGCTGCAGATCTAACGCATCGTAGTCGAGCGCGCGGCGGCACTCCGGGTACGCACTCAGCATGACCTGAAAGCCGCGATCGAGCAGAAAGCCATCGACCGCGTCGGTGCGCACACGGCCGCCCGGCAGCATCGGATGCCTCGCGCACTTCCACGCTGACGTTGCGCCGCGTCAACTCGCGCGCGCAATTCAATCCCGCCAGGCCGGCGCCAACGATCAGGACATCTGCACTCATGAGGCGGGCGGCATCGAGTCGGCGGCAAGAATTTCCACGGAGTTCCCTGCCGGATCCTGGACGTAACACGAACGCGTTCCGTCGCGGTGAGTCTTCAACGTGCCAAAACGTTCAGCTTCCGTGCTGACCATCCCGAGGTGCGGCGGATGCTGCTCGGGTACAACCAGTGCAAGGCTTACGTTCGCGAAGCGCAGCAAGGCCCAAGTCTCATCCTGGTAAGTGACGGCGCACTGAAACGTGTTGCGATACCAATCGACGGTAGCGGCAACATCTTTCACCGGCACAGCAACGTGATCGATCGCGTCGAGGTTAGGTCTCATGTCCTATTCTCACCAGTCTTACAAGATGCGGCGCAAACGCGGCTGAGACTAATCTTTCGCAGTTCGGCTGACCTATACTGAAGGCACCGTTCCGCGATGCGCTTGCTGCACGTGATCAACTCACTCGATCCCCATCAGGGCGGCACCGTAGAAGTGGTGCGCTCCTTTACCGGCGAGCAGGTGCGTCAAGGGTTGCAGGTGGACGTTGTCACGCTCGAGACGCCAGGCCAGTCGTGGTTCGAGCGCATCAAAGCGCCGGTGATTGCGCTGGGTCCATCAAAGCTCGGCAGCTACGGGTACAACAACAAGCTGATGACGTGGATGCGCGAGCACCGCGACAACTACGACGCGGTAATCCTGCACGGCATCTGGGACTATGCGTGTCTCGGCGGCTGGCGCGGCCTGCGTGGCGGCCGCACACCCTACTTTGTTTACACGCATGGCATGCTCTCGCCGTGGTTCGAGCGATACAAGCTCAAGCATCTGAAGAAGACCATGTACTGGAAGCGGTGGGCGTACCAGATCATGCGCGACGCAGCCGGCGTCATCTTCACCACGCACCATGAAGAGGTTCTCGCGCGCAGTTCGTTCCATCCGTACGAAGCGAAGACGATCATTGCGCCGCTGGGTACGACGCGTCCTGATCCTTCGGACATCCAGTATCGCGACTTGTTCTTCAACACCTATCCGCAGTTGCGTGACAAGCGGCTGGCTGTCTTCATCGGGCGTGTTCATCCAACGAAGGGGCTCGATCTGCTCATCGCGGCTTTGGGCAACCTTGCTGCCAGTTATCCGGACTTCATGCTCTTTATTACCGGACCGGAACTTGCGACCGAACGAAAGGCCCTGGAGGCACAGGCGCGCGAACTTGGCGTAGCGGATCGCATTGTGTGGGCTGGCGTCATTTCAGAGCAACTCCGCGCCGGGGCGCGCCACTCGGGCGGTGTGTTTGTCCTGTCTTCGCATACCGAGAACTTCGGACTTTCGATCGTTGAATCATTAGCGTACGGACAGCCTGTGGTGATCACGGACAAGGTAAACATCTGGCGCGAGATCTACATCCACGGCGCGGCGATCGTCGGCAGCGACACCGTGGAGGAGACGACGGCAGCGCTCAAACGCTACCTGGATTTGCCGCCCGGTGAATTCGCGCGTATGCAGCAGAATGCAGTCCGTTGTTTCGAAGAGTGCTTCCATCTGCCGGTAGTGACACGGCACCTGACCGACGCTCTGCAACAACGCATCGCAGCGCCGGGCGCCGCTGTGACGGCATGAAGCTGGGTATCGTCACACTCTCGTTCAACCAAGCTACGTATCTGCCGGCGGCGATTGAATCGGTACGCTTGTCGCCGCCGCATGAATTGAGCTATGTCGTCGTCGATCCCGGCAGCACCGATGATTCGCGCGAAATCATCGCGCGCTACTCCGGCCGGTTCACCGGCATCATTCTGGAGCCGGATGATGGTCCGGCGGATGGTCTCAACAAAGGCTTTGCAATGGCGGGAGGCGACGTGCTCGGCTACTTGAACGCCGATGATGTTTTTGTTCCCGGTGGTCTCGACTTTGTGTCTCGCTACTTCACCGAGCATCCTGCAGTTGACGTTCTGCTCGGCGGTTTAAGAGTGATTGGCAGCGATGGCGTTCCGCATCGCCGCGGGCGCTTTCCGGATCGCGTTGACTTGCGCAAGTTTGCGGCCGGTGCATGCTTCTTCTGGCAGCAGTCGACATTTTTCCGCCGCGCGATATTCGAACGTGCAGGCGGCTTTAACGTCGCGAACCGCGTCTCGTGGGACTCGGAACTGGTGGTCGATATGGCGCTGGCGGGCGCACGCTTCGGCTATACCGATCATGTGATTGGCGATTTCCGGCTGTACCCGGAATCGATCACCGGTTCGGGCCGTCATGCAGAGCTGGCGAGGATGAACCTGGGTCGCGTACGGCAGAAGATTCAACGCGCGGGAATTACCGTAATGCCGCCCTGGCGCGAACGCATCGAGCAGATGATGTATAGGTTCAATCCTGCGCGGCACTTCAACGGTCTGTTCCGCCTCAAGTTGCCGTCATGAGTCCGCGCTATGTTCGCGTTCACGAGCTCGACAACGTTGCGATCATCGCGAACGCCGAGGGTGTCCGCGCGGGCGATGAGTTTCCAGGCGGCCTGACCGCGCGCGAGAGCATTCCGCAATCGCACAAGGTGACGCTTGGCGATATCGCCGCAGGTGAGCCAGTCATCCGCTATGGCCAGCACATCGGAACGGTGAACCGTAACGTGCCCGCAGGCTCCTGGCTGCGCGAACAGATGATCGACGTGCCGCCTGCTCCCGCGCTCGACAATCTGCAGCTTGCAACCGCTACACCGGCGCCGCTGCCTGCGCTAGAAGGTTACACGTTTGAAGGTTTCCGCAACGCGGACGGAAGTGTCGCGACCCGTAACCTGCTGGGCATCACGACTACGGTGCAATGCGTCGCGCCGACCGTTGACTTTGCGATCCGCCGTATCCAGGCCGAACTCCTGCCGCGCTTTCCGAACGTGGACGATGCCGTCGCGATCACACATTCCTACGGCTGTGGCGTGGCGATCGATGCACCGGGCGCGGCGATTCCCATCCGCACGTTGAAGCACATCAGCCTGCACGCGAACCTTGGCGGACAACCGCTCATCGTGAGCCTCGGCTGCGAGAAGTTACAACCTCAGCGCCTGTTTTCGGCGGAGCTGAGCGTGCTTGATCCGCCGAACATCGTCCGCTTACAAGACCAGCTTGGGTTTGCCGACACCGTAAACGCAATCATGACTGCGGCCGAGCGCCGTCTGGATCAGCTCAACCGGCGCGTGCGAGTAACATGCGATGCGAGTGATCTCATAGTGGGCCTGCAGTGCGGTGGCAGCGACGCATTTTCCGGAGTTACGTGCAATCCCGCGGTAGGTTACGCCGCGGACTTGCTGGTGCGCGCTGGCGCCACAGTCATGTTCTCGGAAGTGACGGAGGTGCGTGACGCGGTGCATCTGCTCACTCCGCGCGCGGCGACGCGTGAAGTCGCGCTCGATCTGATTCGCGAGATGCGATGGTATGACGAGTATCTGGCCAAAGGCGACGCCGACCGCAGCGCGAACCCGACGCCCGGCAACAAGCGCGGCGGGCTCGCGAACGTGGTCGAGAAAGCACTGGGTTCGATCGCGAAGGCCGGCAGCACGGCATTGAGCGCAGTCGCGACACATGGCGAGAAGGTCTCGTCGAAAGGCCTGGTATTTGCCGCCACGCCGGCGAGCGACTTCATCTGCGGCACGCAGCAACTTGCTTCGATGAACCTGCATATCTTCACTACCGGTGAAGGCACTCCCTACGGGCTCTCGATGGTGCCGGTGATCAAAGTTTCGTCACGCACCGCGCTCGCGGAACGGTGGCATGACCTGATCGATATCGACGCAGGGGGGATCGCCACCGGCGATCGGTCGATCGAACAAACCGGTTGGGAAATCTTTCGCTATCTGCTCGATGTCGCCAGCGGCCGCAAACGCACCTGGGCTGAGCACTGGCGTTTGGGCAATACGTTAAGCCCGTTCAACCCCGGCCCTGTTACTTAGGCTGGCGATAGGCCTGGCCGTTCTTCATCACGAAATCAATTTGCCGCAAGCCGTTCACGTCGCGGAGCGGGTTGACCGGCGTAGCTACGATGTCGGCCGCCATACCCGGCCGCAGCGCACCGCGTTCCGCAGCTATTCCGAGCAGGTCTGCCGCGCGTGAAGTCATCGCCCTCAACGTTTCGAGCGGAGTAATGCCAGCTTCGGTAAAGCTCTCGATATAGCCGATGGCAGCCTGCCCGCGCGTCTTCCCTTTCACGTCGGACATGATGTCGGTTCCGAACACAATGCTGACTCCTGCTTGTGATGCCCGCTTCAGCCGCACGACGTAGCGGTCATGCGTTCGTTTTGCCTGGTCGGCGTCCATCCCATTTGCCATCAGCGATTCGATTGTGAAATCAGTGCTGACGAGCGTGACATGATTCTTCTTGGCCAGCGCGAGGTCGTCATCACTCAACACCCATCCGTGTTCAATAGACGCAACTCCCGCTTCGATTGCGGCGCGAGCCCCAGGCTCGGTCTGCACATGCGCCGCAACCTTCACTCCCGCGCGCGAGGCTTCTTCGACGACGAAGCGAATGTCTTCGGCGGAGTAACGATAGCGCTGGCCATCGACGACGATTTTGATCACGCCCGCGCCCCAGTACAGATTTTCGCGAACGGCTTTGCGCAATTCATCGTGTGAATCGGCAAAACGGTATTCAGGGTTTTCTAACAGCCTGGCGTCGGCGGGAGTGTCCCAGAACTGACCGCCATACGGTGCGATGATGCGGCCCGCAAACACCATCGTTGGCCCGGGCACCATGCCGAAACGAATGGACTTGTCGAGATCGGCGTCAAGATAGTCGCCGGCGTTGCCCACGTCGCGCACCGTAGTGAAGCCACTCTCGAGCATCTCCAGCGCGTGCTTAACGCCTTGTGCCATGCGGAACCCGGCGCGCCGCTGCAGTGACATGATCCAGAAGTCACCTAAGTCCCACTTAGGATCGACCGTAGCGAGCAGATGCGTGTGAGCATCGATCAGACCAGGTAGCACGGTTTCGTTCGATAAGTCGATCTTCGCCGCACCTGTGGGAATGAGAATTGACGATCCGATTACTTTGATCTTGCCGTCTTCGACCAGGATAATCTGGTTGCGACTTTGTGTACCGCCCGCTGGATCGACCACGGTACCCGCCGTGATCGCGATGACTTCGGCCGACAACGTCGCGGATGCGCATAATACAGCGATCCACAAGCGGGCGGCGTTCATTGCGCCAGACCGCAGTCCAGCCGAATCTCGCCCTGACCCCAGACAGTGTGGCGCCCTACGCCCGTCCAAACTGCCGCTGTGAGAATCGGCATGAACTCAGTCAGTGGACCCGCGTAGTCCACGCTGCCGATGAAGCCCCCGATAGGATGAACTTGTCCGGTGCGTGTGCTCTTGCGTTCCGCATCGATAAAGCGCAAGTCGGACGCGACCGTCTCAATCAACTCAGCGCGCGCGCCTAGTCCTGCGTAATCGAGATCCGGCATGCCATCACCGTAAATCGTAGCTAGCGAAGACACCCGGTCGCGGGCTCGCTTGAACACTTCTGCGAACGATGGCGCGTTACTTTCTGACTCCCGCAGCTCCGTTGGTGTGATGAACTGAATGCGAAGTTTTGTGATGTCTTCAGCGTAAGTATCGAAGGTAACAGGTATATCAACCATTAGCTTCAGCCGGGCGCGTCCGCGCTCGATGCCTAAACCGGTGTCCCCCAGCCTTTTGAATGCTTCGTAAAACAATTCAATCGGATGCTGCGCACTGAACAAATGGACGTCGAAGCAGAAGCCCTTGCCCCGACCGAACCGAGCACCATTCAGATGACCACAACGAAAGATGAAAGGCCGCGGCGGATCTTTCAATCCGCTTGGCCCATTAGCTAACTTCGGTGCAAAGACGCGCTCATAATCGGCACTTTCGCGCAAAACAGTGCCGAGCGCACCACGCAAGACGTTACCTGCTTTATAGCGCGGGAAGCGCACCGGTTCCAGCGGGGCGAAGCAAAAGTGGTACGCCGCGATGTACAGACCTAACAGATATGAGCGCCCTGCGTCTCGACGTAAACGCTGTAGATTGACTGCGCGGCCGTCATAAACAGCCGGTTGCGTCGCAGACCGCCGAAGCAAACGTTCGCGCAAGTCTCGGGCAGCAGAATCATGCCGATGCGTTCACCACTTGGCGCGAAGATGTGCACTCCGTCGTAACCCGCACCAACGCCTGCCGCCGCGGACCAGATATTGCCGTCGATATCGGCGCGAATTCCATCGGAGTTGCCAATGCCTTTTCCGGCCAGTTCCATCGATGTGAACTCTTTGCCGTTGCGCAACTGCTTTTCGCTGGTCACGTCATAGACGCGAATGTTCTTGGGCGCTTTGGGATAGTGCGAGAAGCCGGTGTCGACGATGTAGAGCTTCTTGTAATCCGGCGAAAAGCACAAGCCGTTGGGCTTGAACATGTCGTCGGTCACGACCGAAATTTTGCCCGTCTTGCCATCGATGCGATAGACCGCTTCTTTCAATTCGAGCGGAGCGAGTTCGCCTTCGTACGCGACCAGAATTCCGTAGCCCGGATCGGTGAACCAGATGTCGCCGCTCGGGTGCACCACAATGTCGTTGGGAGCATTGAACGGCTTGCCATTGAAGCGATCGGCAAGCACCGTGATCTTGCCGTTTTGCTCGTAACGCACGACGCGGCGCCCGAGGTGTTCGCACGAAAGCTGGCGGCCCTGATAGTCGAACGTGTTGCCATTGGAGTTGTTGCTGTTCGAGCGCATGGTGCTGACATGGCCGTCTTCTTCGAGCCAGCGCATCTGCCGGTTATTCGGAATGTCGCTCCACACCAGGTAACGCCCCACGCCGTTCCAGGCCGGGCCTTCCGCCCACAGCGAGCCGGTATACAGGCGCTGCATCGGAGTGTTGCCGATGCGGTACTTGCCGAAACGCTTATCGAGAACGACAACGTCAGGATCGGGATAGCGGATTGGCGTGTTGCCGCTCCAGTCGCGAGCGGTCTGCGCGACCATTGGCAGCGCAACGGCGCCGGCCAGAGCTGAATTCACAAAAGAACGGCGGGATTTGTTATCGGGCATGTCGGAACGCACGCCAGTATATCAATGCGCGGTCTGCATCAGCAGCGGATACGGATTGACGGCGGTGCCTTCCCACCAATGCTTATCGGGCCCGAGCTGAAACACTGCGAAATGCAGATGCGGGGCTTTGGCATTGGCATCGCCCGTCGATCCCACATAGCCCAGCACGGTGCCCGGCCGCAGCAGCATGCCTTCCTTTAACCCGGGCGCATAGCGATCCAGATGCGCATAGTAGTAGCAATACTTGCCGGCGTCATCATACTGATAAACCGTCAGGCCGCCGTATTTGCTGGTGAACAGCTTCGCTACATTTCCTTCGACAACCGCGTGAACGGGCGTTCCGCGCGGCTCCATGATGTCGATTGCGTGATGTGGATGGCCGGTGCGCGCATCGTTGAACATGTCGTGCACATCTTTCGCCTGCAGGCCTTCGATCGGGGCAACCAGCTTCACATTCGGCAGTACGCCGGCAGCGGTGGCACTGCTTGTAGTTGCGCCCGGAGGCGTTGCATTCACATTCCCTAACGGCGGCACATTGGCCCCGGGGGTCTTGTTGGCGTCGGCCGCAATCGCGGGCGGCTCCGGCATTTCCGGACGCGGCATGGGCAACGTGTTCGGGTCGGGCTCCAACGATCCGGTGGGCACTGTCGATTCCATCCCGCTCATCGGCGGCGGTGGAAATTCCGCCTGGGCGTGCTGGTCATGATCCGGCTCTCGCGCACCGCTGTTGGGCAGCGTCAAGCGGCCCTGCGAAACGTAATAAGCCCCTACCAGGATCAAAGCCGTAACAGCGATGTAAACGAAAACCCGAACGAACGGCGAGCGGCGCATCTGACCAGAGTAAACGCTATTCGGTCATGACGACCTGCGTGCCTTTGCCGACCATGCGCGCAAGATCCGTCGCGTCCCAGTTCGTCAGCCGGATACACCCGTGCGATTCCGTATGGCCGATTTTGCCGGGCTCCGGCGTACCGTGAATGCCGTAGTGT
Source organism: Bryobacterales bacterium (assembly GCA_963792655.1). Lineage (GTDB taxonomy): Bacteria > Acidobacteriota > Terriglobia > Bryobacterales > Bryobacteraceae > DOZZ01. Next base: position 34,681 of record CAWBWU010000001.1, on the reverse strand, counting down.
TCTTTCGTTAACCCGATCCACACGACGCCGACGGGGTTGTTCGGTCCCGGAGGAATCTTGGCTTTGGCATGCTGCTCATTCGCATCCCAAAAGAGATCGGAGTTATAGAAGAACGTCGGATTGCGCTGCACACCGGTAACGGCCCAGGTGCCCACCGGCAGCGGATCGTGTTCGCTACCGATTGTCGCCGGGTAAGACGACAGAACTTTGCCCGCGGCATCCAGCGCCTGCACGGTATGTGTCGTTCCGCTCACGACAACCTTCGTGGCCTTACGAGCCTCCGCCGGTTCCAGAACGTTGGGCGCCACGATCTCAGTTCCCGCCGTGTCCAGCTTCTTGCCAGGATTCATCCGGGCCAGCAGCGACGGGCTCACGTGGAATTTCTCGCTGATCTTTTCGGCCGCGTTTTCATAACCGAGCGCCGGAAGCTTGGCCTTTTCTTCCATCTCGGTCGGAACTTTGACGAAAGGTCCGCTGACATCTTCATTTGCCAGTGTGTAGCTGAACAGAACGGGTGCGCTGTCCTGATCGAGCGCCTGCCAGACATCCTGGTCGACGCTGTCACCTGCGGGTAAACCGTGCGCTTCGCGATAAGCTGCGACGGCACTCTCGAGATTCTTGCCATATGTCGCGTCGATCTCTCCACTCGAGAAATGCGCGCGATCAAGCAGTACCTGTAGACGCAGCACAGCCGGGCCGCTGGAATTCGGCTTCAGCGGACGTTCGATCGCGGCATCGTTTACCGAGTCAGGTGAAAACGATGCGGGCGGAGCGCTCCAGAGCGGGGTAAGCAGGAGCAAAGCAAGTGCACAACGCATGTAAGTCACTAAGCAGTTGCTCTGCCAATCGCTACTTACCCGGCCAGTATCAGCCCATAGCGATGCTGCCAGTGGTTACTAACGTAGTCGGTCAGGTGCGCGGCATGCTCCGCGTCGGCAATCATGGCGATGGCGTCACGCCGCGCGGCTTCCAGAATTTCGGTGTCGCGCAGGATGTCGGCAATGCGCAGCGACGGAATGCCGGATTGTTTGGTGCCGAAGAATTCGCCGGGACCGCGCAGCTTCAAATCCATATCCGCGATGTAGAAGCCGTCGTTTGAATCCACCAGCGTACGGATGCGTTCGCGCGCGGTGTCGTTCATCTTTTCCGTCACGAGAATGCAGGTGCTTTGCTGCGCGCCACGGCCTACACGCCCACGCAATTGGTGGAGTTGCGCAAGCCCGAAGCGTTCCGCCTGTTCCACCACCATGACCGTTGCATTCGGCACGTCCACTCCAACTTCAATGACGGTGGTGGCCACCAGCACCTTGGTGCTGCCGGATTTGAAGTCCGCCATCGCCGCCTCTTTCTCGGCGGCGGGCATCCGGCCATGCAGCAGGCCAATCGATATCCCGGGGAAGACGTGCTCGCGCAGATGCGCGTGCATTTGCGTGGCGGCTTTCATGGCCTGCGTCTCACTCTCTTCCACTACCGGATAGACGACGTAAGCCTGACGGCCTGCATCCACTTCCGTTTTGACGAAGCTCCATACGCGCTCGATGCGATCGGACTCGACATGCCGCGTGCGTATTGGCTGACGGCCGGGTGGAAGCTCGTCAATGATGGAGACGTCCAGGTCGCCGTACAGGGTCATCGAAAGCGTCCGCGGGATAGGCGTTGCCGTCATGACCAGCACGTCCGGATGTTTCCCTTTCTGCATGATTCCCATCCGCTGCCGCACTCCGAAGCGGTGCTGCTCGTCGATCACCACCAGGCCCAGCTTCTCGAAGCCGACATCTTCCTGAATCAAGGCATGCGTGCCGATAGCGATGCGCACGGCGCCGCTCGAGAGCAGCAGCTTGAGCTTGGTTTTCTCGCGCGCAGTGAACGACCCCGTGAGCAGCAGCGGTTCGTAACCAATCCGGTGAAAGAGCGAGCGGAATGAAGAGTAGTGTTGCGTCGCCAGAATCTCAGTCGGCGCCAGGATCGCAACCTGATATCCGTTCTCGATGGCGATTACCGCGGCTTGTGCGGCGCAGATGGTTTTGCCGCTGCCGACATCGCCTTGCAGCAGACGGTTCATCGGCGCCGCTTCGCGCATGTCCGCCGCGATCTGTTGCATGACGCGCTTCTGTGCGCCGGTCGGCTTGAACGGCAGCAGCTTTTTGACTTGCTCGCGGACTTCGGGCGTGATTTCGAAAGCAATGCCCGGTGCCACGCGCGCCTGGCTCCGTCGCAGAGCTAAGCCGCATTCGAGCCAGAAGAACTCTTCATAAATCAGCCGGAACTGCGCCTGCGACCGGAAACTGTTTAGCAGCCGCATGTCGGATCCAGAGGGAGGGAAGTGCGCCTCGCGTAGCGCGGTCGCACGATCCGGCAAGCGTAACCGCTGCAGAATGGCAACGGGCATAGGGTCAGGGATGTCGCCCAGATCAGCGAACAAGCGGTGCATCAGCTTGCGCAAGTCGCGCGTGCCAACTTTTCCGGCTGCTTCGTAGATCGGCACGATCCGCCCCACGTGCAGCGCAGGTTCGTCGTCCTCATCACCGCTGAGGATCTCGAACTCCGGATGCATCATGGTCAGGTCGCGGCTGTAGCTATCGAACTCCACCTTTCCGTAGAGCGCAATCTTCACGCCCGGCGCGATGCGTCCGGCCAGGTGTTTGCCGTGGAACCAGGTGCCAATCAGCGTTCCGCCCGAAGCGTCGGTGAACTCGGCTTTGAATATCGCGAGGTTGCGCCGCTTGAAGCCGTCGAGCCGCGCGTCGGAAACTTCCGCGATGACGGTTGCCATCGCGCCGGGAGCAAGCTGGTTGATCGGCCTTACGTTGCTGCGGTCCTCATAGCGGAAAGGGAGGTATTGCAGCAGATCTTCGACAGTCGTCAGGCCCTTGGCTTCGAGCATTGCGGCTCGCGCAGGACCCACTCCTTTCAGGTATTTAAGGGACGTCGAGAGGTCTAAAGGCAAATGATGCCTGTAGTTTACAATGAGCGAGTGAGCCGCCTCCTCGAAGGAAAACTGACGCTGGTGCTGGGCATTGCGAATAAGTGGAGCATTGCTTATGCAATCGCGAATGCTTTTTCTCGCGAAGGGGCGGACCTGGTGCTCGGCTACCTGAACGACAAGCAGAAAGAGACCATCGAATCGATCACTGGCGACCTGAACGTGAAGGCGTTGCTGCCCTGTGATGTCACCAAAGATGACGAGATCACGGGCCTTGCCGAATCTCTGCAAGCCATGAACCGGCCGCTCGATGTTGCGGTCCATTGTCTGGCGTTCGCCAATCGAGAAGATCTCACGCGGCCGTTTGTGGAAACGAGCCGTGACGGTTTTCTGCTCGCACAAAACGTGAGCGCCTATTCGCTGGTTGCGCTTGGACGCGCAGTCGCGCCGTTGATGACGCATGGCGGTTCGCTGATGACCCTGACGTATATCGGCTCGACGCGCGTGCTCGAAGGCTACAACGTAATGGGCGTCGCGAAAGCATCGCTCGAAGCATCGGTGCGGTACCTCGCGAGCAACCTCGGCCCGCAAAACATTCGCGTGAATGCGATTTCCGCAGGCCCCATCAAGACCGCTTCTGCGCGCGCGGTCAAGGGCATCTCGACTGCGATCGACGCCGTCGCGGAACGCTCGCCGATGCGCCGCAATACCGATCCCGCCGAAGTGGGCGACACGGCTGTGTTCCTGGCCAGTGATCTCAGTAGAGGCGTCACAGGCAATACGCTCTTTGTCGATTGCGGCATGAGCATCATGGGGTTCTGACCGCGACCCGGTCAACTCCGTTCTTAGCTGCAGCGTAGTTTGCACGGGTCCAGCAGGTGCTTCGGCTCAAACCGGCTGGCTGTCCAACGGCTCGCCTCGTCGAAGTGCACGCCTGCGAAGTAGCCTATTTCGCGGAACACGCAATACTTCACCACCCCGTGCAGTTCCACATCACCGTAATGCACACTCACCGGAAGCCCGGGCCTGATGTGCTCTTCGAGGTGCAGGCAAGCTCCGTCACGAGAGATGTCTTCGAGCAACGCGCCGGCACAGCCCGGTAGCCCCAACGCGTCACGCCAGCGTATTTCGATCATGTCGGCGCATAACAGCCGCTTTTCCATCCGAACCTTCATGTGCATAGAATCGGCGGGCACTGCGTCAAAGTTTACGTACTAAGACCGCCTATCTCTCCTGTGTGCGGGGATAGTTCAGCGATACCAGACGATGCGCCACACTGAGCGAGGGAGTCTTCCGGCTTGATAACGGCAATCCACTTCGTGCTCGCCGGGCTCACGCTGATGCTGGCCGGTCCGGCGCACGTGGAGACCTCCGACAACCCGTACTATACGACTGCGAGCATCGTGAACGCCGCGACGAACCAGCCGCAGCAGTTCGCACCCAACGCAATCGTCACCATCTACGGCACCTCACTTTCACGAGAGACGCTGGCTGTGGATTCCAGTTCAATCCAGGCCGGAGCTTTGCCAATCGAACTCGGCGGCGTTCACGTCATCATCGACGGCCGGTCCGCCGGGCTCTATTACATCTCGCCCACACAGATCAACATTCTGGTGCCCAACGACTTGTTGCCGGGCGACTCCAAGCTTGTGGTGGTTCGCAACGGATTAGCGGGGCCATCGGTTGCGATGCCACTTTCTGATGTCGCGCCCGGCTTTTTCACCACGCCTGATTCAGCGTTGCTCGCAACGCATGCAAATGGACAACTCATCTCGAGCAAAGCGCCGGCGATGCCGAACGAGTGGGTTGTGCTCTATTGCGAAGGCCTGGGCCGCACGGTTCCCGATCTATACGATGGCGAGATCGCGGTGCGCGCGCAGCCCATTGCCATGCGCAGTTCGTTCTCCGTGCTGGTGGACGGCGCGCCTGTGCCTGCGCAGAGTATCTACTACGCCGGCGTCGCACCCGGCTTTGCGGGCCTTTATCAAGTGAACGTCAAAATGCCGCCGAGCTTCGCGCCAGACCCCGAAGTGCGCATCGCGTTCGGCGCATCGATGAGCCCGCCAGCAACCTTTCTTCACGCCAGCAGTTAACGCCAGCCGCTCACAGCACCGGGTTCTCTACCTTGCGAACACGCGTCTGCTTCCACAGATCGCGCGGCGGCACGAAGAACACTTTCACGGCAAGCGCTGCCGCAATCATGAACATAGAAAAAGTGCGGAGTGGCGACGTCACGCGTTTGAGTGCAAAGCCTTCGGGCAAGATCAGGTCCACCAAAGCCAACATGTAGAAGAGCGCTTGTGCGGCGAGCACGACCCAACGCAAAGGCTGGGGCAACCCAAAACTTGAGATGGCGACCAACAGTAGTGCCCACGGCATGATGAGCCTGCCGAACTTTCCCGACGCGAAGTGGAAGCGCATCGGGTTGGGCCTGGTGATGAGTTGTGGGTAGAGCTGCAACGTTTGATACAGCCCTGCTTGCGTACGGACCTTACGCCCAAACTCCGATTCGAGCGACGTCGGATAGTCGAAAGCCTTGGCGGTTTCTTCCAAGATGATGCGCTGCCCCGCGAAGTAGCCCGGCATCGGTAGATACACATCGTCGAGCAGAGTATCGGGCGGAATCGTCACCGCTAACGAACGGCGCATTCCATAGAACGGTCCATTGGATCCGAACGTGGAATGGATGGCGCTCATGCCGCGGCGCATCCACATCTCGTATTTCCAGTAGAGGCCCGTGTCCGCTTCTTCTTCGCTCTCGCCTTGAAGAATCGAGAGCTCACCACTGACGGTACCGACATGAGGATCGCCGAAGCATGCGATCAGGTTGCGGACACTGTCTGCACGCAGCCTTTGGCGTATGTCCGTGAGGATCAAGATTTCGTTGCGGGCGCGCGCGATGCCTGCATTGACGGCTGCGGCTTTCCCGCCCCGCGGCAAGCGAATCAGTTGCACTCCGCGGCCGGCGAATTGGGCGACCACTTCATCGGTGCCGTCTTCCGAACCGTCGGAAACGACAATGATCTCGACCAGCTCTCTTGGATAGTCGAGCTGCAGCACGGAGTTCAGCTTGTCGGCCGCGAACTTGACGCCGTCGCGCACTGCGATCACGACGGAGACGCTGCGCAGCACGTCATCTTTGATCACGGGGTTCGAGGTGCGCTGCGCCATCCAATGCAGCAGCAATGGATAGCCCGCGAGGACGTAGAGAAACGCCGCCGCGCTCAGAACGAAGATGCAGATGGCGAACAAAGTCATGTCAGCCGGTAGCGAAACATCTGCAGCCCTGCTGGCGCGGGCCCGATTGCCTGCGATTCGACATGGTACTGTTCGCGCAGTTTGCGCGGCACGTCGTCTGAATCGTGGCCGACATAAATTAACTCGCGATAACCGTCGTCGTGAACGGAATTCAATACCGTCGCGGTGTCGTCGGTCGGCAATATCGGATGCACTTTCAACTTGGGAAAGTAGTAGAGCATCGTCGGCATGTATTCGTAGGGCACCATGATCGATGTCAACGATTCGCCGGACGCACGAACCGACTGCACCAGCGCGCCGGTCACGCTGAAATCCTGATTACGGCGCAACTGATCCTGATACTGCTGGAACGCGACCGCGGCCGTGGCGATCAGCAGAACAGCAGTTACGGCATAACGCACGATCGGCCTTACGCGCGCGAGAAGCGATGCGATGACTACGCCCGACACAACGGCTAACGCTGGAAGGATAGACGAGACGTAGGTCGGATTCAAAGATGTGTTCTTAAGTGTGGTGATCAGCATCAACGCCGCGTAAATCAGGCATGGCAGCGTCAACCAGATGCTGCCAGTCTTGCGCCAGCGCACTACGGCAGTGATGCCGCATACCAACGCCAGCCCGTATTCCACGGGCGACGCTGTCACGCGATGCCACCAGATCATGTAGAACGGTTCGGTGCCGAAGGAGCCCTTACGCAGTAACGCGAGATAACCGATATAGAAGTAACTCTTGATAGCAGAGAGTTCCAGCAGACCGATCGGCCATAAGATCAGGAATATTCCGAAGAACAGCGCTGCGGAACGAAGCGCGATACGTACTATCTCACGTTTGTCGCGGCCCCCGAAGACACGCTCGCGAAACACAAACAGGCAGCACGCGAAGGTGATCGGCAGGAGAATCGCATACTCGATGCTGCAAAACGCGAGGGCACAACTTGCGACCGCGGCGTACCACCAATTGGTTCGCCCCGTTTGCAGAAAACGCGCAAACAGCACCAGGGTGAGCACTGTAAACAACACGTAGGGAATGTGCGGAGTGATCTGACCGTCGGTGCCGATTGCGGGCGAACTCAGAAGATACAGGAACGACGCAATCACCGCCGCGGTTCGCGCATCTTTCTCCACCAGGAAGAGCAGCGACACATAAATCACCACGAACGCGCAGAGGTGAAATAGAAATCCGGACAAGCGCATGGCCGCTTCGCTGAAGTGAACGAGCGGGCCAACGAGCGAAATCCAGTAGAAGTAAATGGGGCCGTGGAAGTGACGAAGAAACGTGATATCGCCGCTGCTGCGCACCCACTCCGACAGACTTTTGCGCTTGCCCGCATCCATTCCGCGGTGCAGGCCGGCCTGCACAAAATCAATGATGGTCAGCGAAGGGCGTTCCAGGTAATTTGCAGTGAACCCGTGCGAGCCCGCGTTCATGTAATCGGCTTCGTCGTAGAGATACGGACCGTTGCCGGTGAAGCCCTTGAACGCGATGACAAACGCTGCAATCGCAAGCAGCAACACCAGCGCGTCGATGCGGCTGAAACGAGTGCTCATGTCAGGCAGCACAGGCCGCAGCCTGCAGAATATCTTCGAACCGCCGGGTGACCTTTTCCCAGGAAAACTCGGAACGAACCAGGTGCAGCGCCGTCTCGCTCACGCGCCGGCGCAGCTCCGCGTCGTCGAGCAACCGAACGCAAGCACTGGCGAAATCCGCTGCTGAATCGGCCAGCAGGATATCGCGTTCCGCCGTAACGGCCAGGCCTTCGGCGCCAATGCGCGTGGACACCACGGGTACGCCCGAAGCCATGGCTTCGTAGATTTTCAAGCGTGTTCCACCGCCAATGCGCAACGGCACAATGGCGATCGACGCTCCCCAGACATAGGGGCGAATGTCCGCAACAGTTCCGGTCACAACAACTTTGGGGTCTCGCGCCAGCGCCTGAACGGCAGCAGCGGGTGAACGGCCGGCGAGCGTCAAAGTACAGTCAGGGTAGCGCTGCCGAATCAACGGTAACACTTCGGCGGTGAACCACTGGGCTCCGTCGATGTTCGGCATCCAATCCATTGCGCCGCAAAACACGATGCCTGTACCCTGTGCAACATTCCGCGGCCTTTCGAAATATTCGGTATCCACGCCAGTCGGCACGTCGGTTACGCGTTCCACTCCGAACATCTGCTGCATGGTGGCGGCGTCTTGCGGAGACACGGCAATCACTTGCGCAGCCCGGCGGCAGTACTCGCGCTCGCATTGGAACATGCGCTCCGCTTGCTGACGGAAGTAGAAACGCCGCAACGGGTCTCTCGCATGTTGCGCGTGTCGCCGCCAGATCATCGTCTCGACATTGTGCTGAAACAGCACCGACTTCTCGATCTGCGGCATATTCGGCGCGGAAGAAAGAAAGTCGCAAACCACAGCATCGTAGCTTTCGTTTTCTGTCAGTCCCGCCAACATGCGCTTCATCTCAGTCGACTCGTAACGCCCGACGGCCAATGGCAGCGGCGACACAACATTGGCAGCCAATTGCTTCCAGAAACCTAGCGAGCCGCGCGCAGGGATGGGACGGTTCACCGCGAATACACGGCTGGCATACTCGCTGGCGCGCTCGCGTCCTTCGGGCTGCGACGGATCGTCATACGCGACGTAGTGCACTTCATTCCGTGCATGCAGCCGCTTCAACGTTTCGAGCGTGCGAATCTGCCCGCCGCGATTGGTCGGATGCAGAAAGTCCAGCTTGACCCAAAGAATCTTCATGCCACCGGTGCAGCCACGGGAAGCAGGCCTTCGCTCAACGCCTCGCGCTTTCCGGTCAGGAACGTGTCACCCCACACCTGCAGGTTCAGCAGATTCCAGATGCGGTCGGTCGCATCTTCCGTTCCGGCGCGGTGACGGGCCAGCAAATCCTGAAGGTACGCTGCATCGCAATACTGCGCGAGAAGACCATCCCGTCGCTGCAGCAACTGATAGATAGGCTCGGCGTCTGGCTCGCGCAGCCATTGCTTGACGGGTGTCGGGAAGCCCATCTTTTTACGATAGATAATCTCGCGCGGGAGCAGGTCTTCTACCGACTTTTTGAGGATGTACTTGGATTCCCCATTTCGGATTTTGTAGCCAGGCTCGATCGTCGTCGAGAACTCAACAAAGTGGATGGTCGAGGAACGGCACTCGGCTTTCGATCGATGCCGCCATGCTCATCTGGTCCTGCTTCATCAGCAGTTCCACGAGATACGTTTTCTTGTCGGCCCACAACATGCGCTCGAGTTGCGGTAGCTGCGGCACCGCATTCCAATAGTGCATGAAGTTTTCATAAGCGCGCTGCGGTTCGCCGGCACGAAATGCGCGCACGGCTTCTTCGCCGGGAAACGCGCCGTAGAAGTTGTCAAGGTAGAGCGAGGGGAGATCGTTGGTTCGCCCTAGGAACGTATGTTTCAGCTTGCGCCGCAGGTCGCCAGAAAGAAGTGAGGTTGCCGCGATCTGCCGCCGCACCATGCCGCGAACCGGACCGGGCACTACCCCGTAAACGTCGGCCCATTTCTGGTTAAAGAGTTGATGGCCGTAGCGCTGATAGCCGCCAAAAAGCTCGTCGCTGCCCTCGCCGGTCAGCACTACTTTTACATTGCGCGACGCGAGCTCCGAGACGTGATACAACGACACGCTGGAAGGCCACGCAATCGGTTCATCTTCATGCCACACGAGGTTCGGCAGCGTGTTGAAGAACTCTTCTTTGCCGATTGTGATTTCGTGATGATCCGTGCCGAGTTTTTCAGCTACCGTTCGCGCGTAACCAAGCTCGCTATAGCGCTCTTCGCGATAGCCGACGGAGAAGGTTTTCACTTTCTCCGAGACCATGCGCTGCATCATCGCCGCGATGACGCTCGAATCCACACCGCCGCTGAGGAACACACCCAAAGGCACATCGCTCATCAGCCGCGTGCGAACGGCTTCTTCCAGGCGGGAGCGTACTTCGCGCGCAGTTTCTTGTTCATTACGCGGAGTTGCTGCCCCGGAGGGCACTTCCCAGTACTGCGAAATACGCACGTTGCCAGTTTCAGCACTGACGCGCATCACATGCCCCGGCATCAACTTTCTAATGCCGGAGAATAGCGTGCGATCTCCGCTGGTGTAGCCGAACGCGAGATACTCCGGCAACAGCGAATCGTCAAACTGCGCCGTCAGCGACGGGTGCTGCAGCAGTGCTTTGATTTCCGAGCCGAAGATGAACTGGCCGGCGCTTTGCGCGTAATAAAAAGGCTTGATTCCCAGGCGATCGCGAGCGCAGAACAATTCACCGCGGCTCTGATCCCAGATCGCAAAGGCGAACATACCGCGGAAGCGCTTGACGCAATCAGCGCCCCACTCCTCGTACGCGTGCAGGATCGTCTCGGTATCGCAGTGCGAACGATAGATATGTCCGGCGCGCTCCAGTTCCGGACGCAAGCTGGCGTGGTTGTAGATCTCGCCGTTGTACACAATGCACAGCGAGCCCGTCTCGTTGTACATCGGTTGCTGGCCACTTGCTAAATCGATGATGCTGAGCCGCCGGTGCCCGAGCGCCGCGCGAGCATCCACGTGAAAGCCATCTGCATCGGGACCGCGATGCGCAATGGCCGCCGTCATTCTCCGCACGATCGCGTGCGCGTGAAGGTCAGGGTCGCGCGAAAGGTAACCGGCTATGCCGCACATAGATTGAATTCAGGAGGGCAAAGTCGTTGAGAACCGGAAACCTTTGCTGTTCTCATCATATAGAATTCCGAGCATCCGCTTCAAAACGCTGATCGGCGTTTTGCGTCAATCCATTAGAGTTCGATACGAATTATGCTGACGGAATGCGCAAACATCTGTTCGCTGCCGCAACACTGCTCACGGCTGCGGTCCTGGTAAGCAGGCATGGACATGGCCAGGAGAACCTGGACTCGCTGGTGGTCTGCCGCGACACGCAGAAGCTGATTTTCGAAAATCCTTTCGTTCGAGTGATCGACGATGTCATCCCGCCCGGAGTCTCTGAACCGCGGCACCGGCACCCGCACGGAGTGGTGGTCGCGCTCGAAGATGCAGACACCGAGGTCCACGTTTACCCGGAAGGGAAGTTGGCGAGCCGTCACACCACGAAGGGCACGGCGACCTGGAATGAAGGGCAGGTTCACGACGTGAAGAATGTCGGCAAGACAGCTACCCATTTCATTCGCATCGATTTGAAATAAATGTGACGGACAAAAAAAGAAAGGCCGCCGTCTCCTTGCGGAGAGCGGCGGCCATGAACCAAACCGGGAGGAACTACGACCGGACTTGCTTGCGGTACGAGAGCATCAAAACGGCGCCGAACGCGGTGACCAGCAAAATGATCGCGGAGGGCTCAGGAACCGCAGCCGTTACCGAGACGGCATCGAGCAGAATGCCGGTGTTCACATTACCGACGAGAAGACCCGTGAAATCGAGCGTCGAAGAGCTGCCCGTTGCCACAAAGGAAGACGAGAAGGTGGAGAACATCAAATTGCCAGGGACCGAAGTGCCCGCGCGAGTGATCAGGGTCGGGGCAAAGGTACTGTTCGAGATGGTCACGTTGGCTGCCTGCGGTCCGTAACCCGGTGTATCGGCATACGCGAAGAACAGGTTGTAGGTCTGGCCGGCAACGGTTGCAAACGTCTGGCTAACCTCACCGGGTCCAGGCGAACCGTTCAGATCGAGTACCTGCACGCCATCATACGCAGACGCTCCGCCGTAGAAACCGGCGTTCACTACGTCGACCGAGGTCATGCCCACTGTCCAGCCAGGGATAGCCATGCTGCCGGCATAAACTGTTATGAAACCATTCGCCGGCGCTACTGGCATTTCGAAACTGCCGTTTACAATCACGTCCGCAAAGGCAGACGTACCTACTAAGCCCAGTAAGCTTACAATTCCAACACGTATAGCGGACTGCAATGACATTGGTGTCAGTTCTCCGGGCCGAGAAGATGCAATCAAATGCCCAGCTTCAAATCAAATTCAACCGTTGAAATGATTAGGGATAGTCGGTGAGTAGCAGTTGCCTATTCCTAAGTTTTAGGAACGGGGTCCAAATTTTGGAGTTGAACCACTAAATGCACTTCGTTCGGAGTTACTATAAAAGAGTTCAAACCATGCGTCTGCTCGGGTAACATTGAAGCTGGTGAGGACGCCTTCTCTAAACGGCATCGTCCCCGGGGAACCACGATTGAATCCACGTAGAGCCTTTACTCTTCCGCTAGCACTGGCGGGTTTTGGTCCATTTCTAGCACTTTCGGCCGGCACAACGGCGGAACCGCCGCAAGTTGCGCCGCGCGCCATTCTCGATCAGTACTGCGTCGGCTGTCATAACCAGAAGCTAAAGACAGCGAACGTTTCGGTTCAGTCCCTCGACACAGCACATGTGGACGCGGACGCCGCGACATGGGAACGGGTTTTGCGCAAGGTGAAGGCGGGGCAGATGCCGCCTGCGGGCATGCCGCGGCCCAAGCCGCCGGTGCAAGCCGCGTTTACTCAGTGGGTTGAGCAGCAGTTGGACTCCTCCGCCGCAGCCCATCCAAATCCCGGCCAGCCCACCATTCACCGGCTGAATCGGGCCGAGTATAGCAATGCGATTCGGGATCTGCTGGCGCTCGATATTCAGCCTGGCGCGAAGCTCCCGGCGGACGACACAGGTTACGGGTTCGACAATATTGGCGACGTCCTTTCGCTCTCACCTGTATTGATCGAGCGTTATATGTCCGTTGGCCGCATGGTGAGCCGTCTGGCCGTGGGTGACTACACAGGCAAGCCGGAAGTGAATGTATATGATGCGCCACGTCTCGCACGTGGAGCACGCGCTGAGCGGGCCGGTGACGAACTCCCTTTCGACTCCAGTGGTGGTCTTTCGTTTCAGTACTCTTTCCCGGTTGATGCCGACTACGTCTTCCGCATCAAAATGCCAGGACCGGGCGGTGCGGAGCCGATTCTCGAACAGCGCCTGAGCGTCAAGGCGGGCACTCGGCACGTTGCGCTGACGTTCCTCGCCGACAATACTGTGCCTGAGGTTATTCCGTCCTTTGGTGCTCCGGTAATCCCCGGCGCGCCTGCCGGCGCAGGCATCCGGATGGGAGGCCCGACCGATGCGCGGATGGATCTGCGGCTCGACGGGGCCCGCGTCAAGCTTTTCGACATCCCCTCGGCCCGCTTCACCAGCCTCGCGATCATCGGACCCTATGACATCCGGGGGCCGGGAGATTCCCCCAGCCGACAGAAGATCTTCGTCTGTAAGCCGACCACGGCAAAACAGGAATCGCCGTGCGCCCGCACGATTCTTTCGACACTTGCGCGTCACGCATATCGCCGCCCCGTGACCGAGTCCGACCTGAAGCCGCTGCTTGAGTTCTACACGGCCGGGCGTCAGGACGGATCCTTTGACAACGGCATTGAGATGGCGCTACGGGCGCTGCTCGTCTCGCCGGACTTCCTGTTTCGTGTTGAGCGCGATCCGAAAGGAGCCGCGCCGGGCGGGGTGTATCCGATTAACGATTACGAACTGGCGTCCCGTCTGTCCTTCTTCCTCTGGAGTAGCATCCCTGACGACGAACTGCTGCGTCTGGCCGGTTTGGGAAAGCTGAAGCAGCCTGACGTATTGAACGCCCAGGTGGCGCGAATGCTGAACGATAAACGCTCGAATGCGTTCGTCTCGAACTTCGCGGGCCAATGGCTGTTCCTGCGGAATCTGGCTCAGGTTAAGCCTGACCAGGATGTTTTCCCGAAATTTGACGCCAGCCTGCGCCAGGGTTTTGAACGCGAGACGGAGATGTTCTTTGACGCGGTGCTGCGCGAAAATCGCCCTGTCACAGATTTGTTGAGTGCCGATTTCACGTTCCTCAATCAGCGTTTGGCGGAGCACTACGGCATTCCCAACGTGTACGGCTCGCAGTTCCGGCGCGTGACGCTGGCCGATTCCAATCGCGGCGGGTTGCTCGGTCAAGGCAGTATCCTGACGGTGACTTCTTACCCGAACCGGACATCTGTGGTGCAGCGCGGCAAGTGGGTTCTCGAGAACCTGCTCGGCACACCGCCGCCGCCTCCGCCGCCGGATATCCCAGCGCTCGAAGCGCACAACAAAGATGGTCGGGCCTTGACCATGCGCGAGCAGATGGAAATGCACCGCGCGAGCCCGACCTGTTCTTCGTGCCACTCGCGTATGGACCCGATCGGTTTTTCGCTCGAGAACTACGACGGAATCGGTGCGTACCGCACGAAAGACGGCGCCAGCGATATCGATGTAAGCGGCAAAATGCCGGACGGCAAGGTGTTCGCCGGACCAGCCGGACTGAAAAACCTGCTGCTCACCGCGCATCGCGATGAATTTCTTTCGACATTTACAGAAAAACTGATGACCTACGCCCTTGGCCGCGGCATCGAATCGTATGACCAGCCGGCGATCCGTACGATCATCCGGGATGCGAGCAAACAAAACACAAGCATTCCCGATATCATCAATGCAATCGTCAGAAGCCCCCAATTTCAGATGAGGAGAACTCGGGAATCATGATCGTGACCAAGAAGCATTTAGACCGCCGCACTTTTTTGCGTGGCGCGGGTACCACTTTGCTCGCACTGCCTTTCCTGGATGCGATGATGCCCGCGATGGCGGGAACCGTGGGGGCCGCGAAGCCGGCCATTCGTCTGGGTTTCGTTTATGTTCCGAACGGAATCATCCAAAAGGGTTGGCTGCCATCGACGACTGGCGCGGGTTATGCCATGCAGTCGACAATGAAGCCGCTCGAACCGTTCCGCGACCAGATGCTCGTGCTGAGCAATTTGATGCAGAACGGCGGCCGCGCGCTCAGCGATGGAGCGGGCGACCATGCCCGTGCTGGTGCAAGCTGGCTGACCGGTGTGCACCCGAAGAAGACCGAAGGCGCGGATATTCGCGCCGGTATTTCGGCTGACCAGGTGGCCGCGCAGGAACTCGGCAAGGTGACGCAGTTCGGCTCGCTGGAAATCGGTCTCGAAGAGCCGAACCTCGCCGGTGGTTGCGATAGCGGCTACAGTTGCGCGTACACCAACACGATTTCGTGGCGCACGCCCGTCACGCCCAACCCGATGGAGATCAATCCGCGCGCCGTGTTCGAACGCCTCTTCGGCGAAGGCGACACGACCGATCCGAAGGCACGGCTGAAAGAGATGCGCCAGGAGCGCAGCATTCTCGACTTCGTGCGTGGCGACGTGGCCCGTCTCACGCCCGGTCTCGGCGTGCGCGATAAGAGCAAGCTCGATCAATACCTGGAAGGCATTCGCGACATCGAGCGCCGCATCCAGAAGGCCGAACAGCAGAGCGCGACCATGAAGCTGCCGTTGATGGAGCGCCCCACGGCGATCCCCGATGAATTCACGGAACACGCCAAGCTGATGAGCGACCTGATGGTGATTGCGTTCCAGACGGACATGACCCGCGTGGTCAGCTTCATGATGGCGCGCGAGGGCAGCAACCGCAGCTACCGTTCGATCGGCGTCTCCGACGGACACCACTCGGTCACGCACCACCAGAACGATCCGGACAAAATTGCCAAGACCATGAAGATCGACGAACTGCACGTGCAGTCGTTCGCGTACCTGCTCGACCGGCTGAAGGCGACGCCGGATGGTGACGGCACGCTGCTCGATCACTCGATGATCCTTTACGGCAGCAGCATCAGCGATGGCAACGCGCACACGCATCACGATCTGCCCTTGGTGCTCGCCGGCGGACGCTCGGTCGATGTGAAGGGTGGCCGTCATATTCGCTATAAGGACGAAACGCGGATGAACAACCTGCTGGTGACGATGCTCGACAAGGCCGGCGTGCATGCCGAAACCCTGGGCGACGCAACGGGCAAGCTGGACCAACTGAACGTCGCTTAGAATGTCGCCGAAGTTTTTCGCGCAGTACGGACTTTCTGCTGTTCTGGCGGGCGGGCTATGCCTCGGCGCAGGTAGTGCGCCCGTCAGCAAGGCCGGCTTGATCGACGCGATCAAAGAACACAATCAAAAAACAGTCGAGGCGCTGATCGCCTCGCACGCGGACGTGAACGCGGCCGAACCGGATGGCGCAACGCCGCTTGCCTGGGCCGTTTACCTGAACGAGACCGCCGCTGCAGAGGCATTGCTCCGCGCCGGTGCAAAGGTCAACACCGCCGACGAGTACGGTGAAACGCCGTTGACTCTGGCCTGCGGGTTGGGCAATTCCGAATTGATCGATAAGTTGCTCGAAGCGGGAGCCGACGCAAACGCCGCGCGCTGGGACGGCGAAACCGCGTTGATGATCGCGGCGCGATCGGGCAGCGTCCCCGGTGTGAAATCTCTGATTGCCCATGGCGCGAAGCTGGATGCGGTTGACACTAATCGCGGGCAGAACGCGCTGATGTGGGCCGCGGCTGAGGGGCATTCCGGCGTGGTCGACCTGCTGATCAAGAGCGGCGCCGACATCAAGGTTGCTTCCAAATCCGGATTCAACGCTCTGGTCTTCGCGACGCAGAAGGGCGATGAGAAGTCCGTCGCCAGTCTGCTGGCCGCCGGGCAGAGTGCGACTTATGCGCTGCCGAACGGCGTGACGGTCCTCCAGGTGGCGGTTCTGAGCGCACACCCGGAGATCGCGCGCTTACTTCTCGATGCCGGCGCGAACCCGAACGTGCCGGATGGCAACGGCGCGTACCCACTGCATGTAGCCGCCACCGCGGGCGATGTCGCAACCGTCAAAGCGCTGCTTGCCAAACACGCGGACCCGAACGTACGTACCGCAAAAGCAGACATACCGCGGCAAGGCGCGGGGCAATTCCGGCCTGCGGGTGAACAGACGCCGCTGCTGCTGGCGGCCCGCAATAATCGCGAAGATGTGATGCGCGTGCTGATCGAGGGCGGGGCCGATCCAAAACTTAAGGCGCAGGATGGCACCACCTTGTTGATGGCAGCGGCTACCAGCGGTCACGTCGAAGTCGTGAAGTACGCATACGAGCTCGCGCCTGACATACATGCCGTCACCGAACGCAAAGGCACGGTCATGCACGCTGCCGTAACCGGTTCGATGCAAACATCCACGCAACCTGAGATCTGCAAAGTCATCCAGTTCCTTGCCGACAAAGGCGCCGACCTCGATGAGGTGGACGCGCGCGGCAGAACGCCGATCACCGTCGCCAACATTCTTCCAATCGATAGTGCCGTTACCTTGCTCGCCAACCTCATCGAGGCCAGCGGCAAAACACCCAAACAATCACCCAAGCGCTAGGGCCGAAGGAGCCCACTCAATGAAAACAGTCATCATGATGGCAGTCGTAGCTTCCGGGCTCGTCTGCAACGCTGTTGCCCAGGGCCCCTACAAAGTTCTGAAAACGGTGAAGGTCGGCGGTGAAGGTGGCTCAGATTACGTCTATGCCGACTCGGTGGGCCGGCGCCTCTATATCCCGCGGCCCGCTGGAGCGGCAGGGCGCGTGACTGTCTACGATCTCGACACGCTGGCTTCGGCGGGCGAGATTCCTAACGTGAGTGCACGAGGCGTAGCTGTCGACCAGAAGTCGGGGCACGCGTTTGCGACCAGCAAGCCCGTCGCAATGTGGGACGCGAAGACACTTGCGCCGATCAAAACGATCGACGTGCAGGGCAATCCCGACGGCATCCTCGCCGACCCATTCAACGGACGCGTTTACATCCTGAGCCACAGCGCGCCCAACATGACGGTGATCGATGCGCAGAGCGGCACCGTCGTTGGCACTGTCGACCTCGGCGGCGCGCCAGAGCAGGCGGCGAGCGACGGCAAGGGTAAGATCTACGTCGACATCGAAGACAAAGACAACATCGCCGTAGTAGACGCGAAGACGCTGACCGTCACCGCGCACTACGACGTCTCTGGAAAGGGCGGCACCTGCGCCGGTCTCGCGATGGATGTGAAGAACAACGTCCTGTTCGCCTCGTGCCGCAAGCCGCAGAATATGGTTGTCTTAAACGCCGCGGACGGCAAAATACTGGACGCGCTTCCGATTGGCGCAGGCTCCGATGGCGCGGTCTTCAATCCCGACACGATGGAGGCCTTCAGTTCGCAAGGCGACGGAACCTTGACGGTGGTGAAGGAGAATTCGCCAACGAGCTTCGTCGTCGAGCAGAACGTGCAGACACCGCCCCGCGCCAGAACACTAACGCTTGATCGTAAGACGGGAAACATCATCATGATCTTTTCGGAATTCGCTCCGGCGGCTCCGGCTGAACCCGGCGCGCCACCGAAGCGTCCTGCGATGATCCCCGGATCGTTCTCGATCGTCGTTGTTGGAAAGTCGTAAAGTCTAACGATTGCCCTGGCCAGCCGGTCGTGCCGGCTGTGCCAGGAACATCGCGATGTCCTTCGCCGCCTTGGTTTCCACGCCGGGCTTCTGCAGAAACCCAAGATCGCGGAACCAATCAATGAAACGGTACTGCCAGGTGCCGAACGGCGTGTCGTTGCGATCCGTAAGTCCTCCGCTCATACGAGTGCCGTCCGGAAGCGGGTCACCCGGGTGGCGCCCGTTTCCATAGATGTGCATCTCGACATTCGGAATGCTGGCGGCCAGCATCGCAGAGAAATACTCGTCAGCCCAGACGGCGTGCACGCGATCGCCGGAACCGGCGCACACGATGAAAGCCGGCGGCGCGTTCCGCGGCACAGGGGGCGCCGTTCGGTTTTTCGCAAACGGTGTGGGACCGGGGTAGATGATGCCCACGAAATCGGGCCGCGCGGAAATGCCGGCAAGAGGATCGCTCGCGTCGTTGTTCTTCTTGTCAAACTCTTCGAATGAAACCGCAGTGGGCGCCGCAAGCTCCGCACCGGCAGAAAAGCCCATGATGCCGATTTTGTTCGGATCGATGTTCCACTCCTTCGCGTAGGCACGTACCATTCGCACTGCTTGCATGGCATCGTATACCGCATCGGTCTGTGCGTTGTAGCCGTCTTTGCGCAAACGATTGCGCAGGATGATCGTGTTCACTCCGTAGTTGTAAAAGAAGCCAACGAAGTCGGCAGCTTCGCTTCCCACGTTCAGCGTGTTGTGGCCGCCGCCCGCAACCAGGATCACCGCCGCACCCGTATTGATGCCGCGCTCAACCGTATGAATTTCAATCGACGGATTGTGAATGTTGACGATGCTGTTGATGCGCCCAGGAACGGTTTGGCTCAGGTTGTAAACTTCCGGTTCGCGCACACGGTCCGCCTTCAAGTACGGTGACCCGGCGGGCCACAGCGGTACGACGACACCGCCCTGCAGAATGGGAAGCGGCGCGTAGACAGACGCACCGGCGGTTCCCGGATGCGGCACCCCAATCGGCGCGGGCAGCGGCGGAAGCGGGGCATGGGTCTGTGCAAGTGCGTGACCCGACACAAGCAGAATGGCGTAGATAAAATTCGAGTTGGTTTTCACGGCTGCCGATAATTTATCATTCCGCGGAGCTTCCATTGGTCGCGAACTTTCGTCGCGCGGCAGCCGTATCAACGGCATGAAACAAGCACTCTGGGCTTTGGCCCTCCTCGCCAGCAGCGCGTTTGGCGCTGATTTCACGGGCAAGTTCAACGGAACTGTGGTCCTGATCGAAAACGGTGAAAACCACGAACACTCGGCCATTGTGGAGCTCAAGCAGGACGGTGACACGGTGACGGGCAGCGGCGGACCTGAACAGGACAAGATGCTTCCCATCTCGAACGTCAAAGTGGACGGCAATAAGATCCACTTCACGATCAACCCCGACGATGAAGACCCGTGGGTTTTCGATCTGGTTCTCGAAGGCGATCACCTCACCGGCTCCATCACGGGCGGCGCGTCCAGTGACGGGAAGAAAGCCAAGCTCGACGTAACCCGCTCTCATTAAGCAGGGGCGCTGTGGGATTCTGGAACACATGCGATTGCTTGTGTCCGGATTGCTCGCAGCCGCGGTGCTGTTGGCGAGCGACGCCTATCCACCGCCTCAATTCACTGATGCGCGCCGCGTCCAGAAGCTCGAGTCCGCGCTGCCTGAGGTGGACCGGATCTTCCGCAAGTTCGCGGCCGACCGCAAGATCACAGGGATGGTGTGGGGCGTCGTCATTGATGGACGCCTGGCGCATGTTGCGTCGAGCGGTGTTCGTGACCGCGTAAGCGGTGCGCCGGTGGATGCCGAAACAGTATTCCGCATCGCCTCGATGACCAAGAGTTTCACCGCTCTCGCCATCTTGAAGCTGCGCGATGAGGGCAAGCTGTCGCTCGAAGATCCCGTTTCCAAATGGATTCCGGAATTTGCAAACATGCCTCTGCCGACGCGCGACTCCGCACCGCTGCGGATTCGCAACCTTCTGAGCCATAGCGCGGGCCTCCCCGAAGACAACCCCTGGGGCGACCAGCAACTCGCGGCATCCGATGCCGACATGACGCGATGGTTGAAGCTGGGCATTCCTTTTTCGACGCCGCCCGACACGCGTTACGAATACTCGAACTATGCCTTCGGGCTGCTCGGCCGAGTGGTCACCAGAGCGGCGGGCATGCCGTATGACCAGTACGTGCAGCGCGAGATTCTCGACAAGCTCGGCATGACCAGTTCGACATTCGCGTTCTCCACAGTGCCGGCGGACAAGCGCGCCACCGGCTATCGTCTACGGCCTGATGGTACTTATATGGAAGAGCCGCCTCTGCCGCACGGCGCGTTTGGCTCGATGGGCGGTCTGCTCACGACGGCGAACGATCTTGGCAAGTACGTCGCATTCCAACTTTCGGCGTGGCCGGCGCGAGATGATGCGGACACCGGGCCAGTGCGCCGCGCATCCGTGCGCGAGATGCAGCACCTGTGGCGCCCCGCGAATCTGAGCGTGTCGCACGCGGGCGGAGTATTGCAGGCAACCAGCGGCGGCTACGGCTACGGTCTGCGCATCAGCAGCACCTGCCGCTTTGAAACAGTTGTGGGGCACAGCGGCGGCCTCCCCGGCTTCGGCTCCTACATGGTGTGGCTTCCCGATTACGGCGTTGGCCTGTTCGCCATGACGAACCTGACTTACGCGGGACCAACCGCAGCGGCGAATCTGGCCATCGATGCGTTGATGAACAGCGGCGGCCTGCAAAAGCGAGAACTGCCGGCTTCGCCCGTGTTGACGCAAGCGCGCGAACGTATCTGGAAGCTGTGGCAGTCGTGGGACGATAACGATGCGCGTGCGATCGCAGCGGGCAATCTTTTCCTGGATGCTCCGATCGCGCAACGCCGTGCCGAGATGTCTCAATTGCAGCAGCAAGTTGGCGCCTGCAAATCCGCGGGGCCGGTCATTGCCGAGAACTGGTTGCGAGGGCAGTTCAACCTGAGCTGCGAAAGCGGAACCGTCGGCGTGTTTTTCACGATGGCTCCCACACAGCCGCCAACTGTGCAGCATCTCGCATTTCAGAAGATCGATTCTGACAGCGTTCGTTTAAGTGCACCCACCGGTGCACCGGCCGGCGTCAGTTGCGTTGAATAACGCCGCGGCATTAGTGATGTTTCGCTCTCGACGCGCTTATCCGGGAGTGCTTCTGCAACGGACCCGAATGAGAATGAAGCAGATGAGAATATCGACGTTGGCAATCGTGGCCCTGGCTTTGACTCAGACCGGTTGCATTATGGCCGGATACAGCACGAATGGCGGCTGGTTTGTGTGGCCGGGAGGTTTGGGGCTGCTGGTGATCATAGCCGTGCTGTACTTCTTGTTCGGCCGCGGACGCTGAGCTAGGCGGGGTGTTCGACGGTCTTGTGCTGGCTCACGTTTTCGCCGTCGCTGCGTTTCAATTCCATAAAGACCAACGTTGAAATGATGGTCAACGCACCAAGGCAAATGAAGGCCTTATGAACACCGTGGATCAGCTCCTGCGGATTGGCTCGAAAGCGGTCCGGGATAAAGAACGCAGCGGCTAGCGACGCCGACGCAACGCCGAAGCTGATCGACATCTGTTGCATGGTGCTGGCGATCGTGCTCGCGCTGCTGGTCTGTTCGGCATTGATGTCCGCGTAAACCAGCGTGTTCATGCTGGTGTACTGCAGCGAAGTAAAGAAGCCCAGGCAGAAAGCCGCGCCAACAATCAGCGGGACTGGGGTATGCGCGTCCACCATCGCAAAAAGCATGATGAGGAAGCCCAGCATTAACGTGTTCGAGATCAGCACCGGCCGATAGCCAACGCGCGCCAGTATCCTGGGCATCAGAAATTTCAAGCTCATCGCCGCTATTGCCTGCGGCATCATCAGCAAACCGGACTGGACCGGATTAAACCCAAGCCCCACCTGATACAAGAGCGGGAACAGAAACGGAATGCCGCCGATTCCCAGCCGCGTGATGAAACTGCCGGCCACCGACGCACGGAACGTCCGGATACGGAACAGATTCAGTTGCAGCAAAGGATACTTGGTGCGCACTGCGCGCCAGCCATAGATCGCGAGCAACGTGAGGGAAACGATCAGCATCGTCATCATCTCGCGATCACTCAGCGTGTGTTCGCCGAAAACTTCGAGCAGGTACGAGAGCAGTCCCACGCCAGCGCCGAACAGAAGTAAGCCGGCGACATCGAGCCGCTTTGAATCGCGATCCAGGTAGTTCGGCAGATGTTGGTAAACCATGACGAGTCCTACGAGCCCGATCGGCAGATTCACAAAGAAGATCACTCGCCAATGGAAGTAGTGCACGAGCATACCGCCCACTACTGGACCAAGCATCGGACCAATCAGCGCGGGGATCGCGACGAACGTCGTGGTGCGGACCAGTTCCGATTTTGCGAATGTGCGGACGAGCGTCAACCGGCCCACAGGAACCATCAACGCGCCGCCCGCGCCCTGCAAGATCCGGCATGCGACCAGTACGTGGATACTGCCCGAAATCCCGCACAGAAAGGAGCCCAGTGTGAACAAGCCAATGGCCGATGCAAACACTTTGCGCGTGCCGAAGCGGTCCGCCATCCAGCCGCTGATCGGAATGAACACAGCGAGACTCAGCGTGTAGCTGGCCAGCACGGACTTCATGCTGAGCGGCGCG
This sequence comes from Bryobacterales bacterium, assembly GCA_963792655.1. Taxonomy (GTDB): domain Bacteria; phylum Acidobacteriota; class Terriglobia; order Bryobacterales; family Bryobacteraceae; genus DOZZ01. The sequence continues at coordinate 11,525 of CAWBWU010000001.1, read as the reverse complement.
ACGTTCAGAGCCTGAGCAATCGCGGGAACTGCGGTGTTGAGAATCGTTGTGTCCAACGACTCCATGAAGAAGGCAACGGCTACAAGCCATGGAAGCCAGCGTTTGCTGGACAGCGAGGCAGTATCCGGTGCGCGGGTTTCGATGCTCACTTAGGCTGCGCGAAAGTGCGGCTTACTTGGTTTTCTGCTGGCAGCGGAAATTCCCAGTCGGCTTGCTTACGATCTCGCCGCTGTCGTCAACCGGCACATTGCCCGAGGGGCAGGCGTAAATGCGATAGCTCCCGGGTTTGGGTACTTTCTTGTTGTGCGAGAGGCCGACTGAATCTTTTCCTCCGGGCCGCAGTTCCATCGTGCTCGGAGGGTCCGTGCCTTCTTTCGGCACCAGCACCACGGTGAGTGATTGGGTGCAGGTGTTTTGGAAGGTCAGATAGTTATACATCCCGGGATCGTAAAACTCTTTGATGCAACTGGTCAGCGGCGAATCTTCATGAGCCTGTGCGAAGGCCACGGAAGTGTTCGCCAGCATCAGAATCGAAAAGGTCGTTAGAGCAAGCACCGAACGTTGCATCGATCATTCCCCCGAGAGTGATCAGCAAGTCCAGGTCCAGTGGCTATTTGCCCATCAACCAACGGTCCAGCCAGGCGATCGCTCGTGCGTCAGCACGTTCTGCATCGGCGCCTTTGAATCCGTGACCCGCGCCGGGAAGCGTTTCCAACTCTGCCGGAACACCGGCGCCGAGCAATCGTTCCAGCAGCCAGACAGACTGTTCATAAGCCACGTACTTGTCTTCGGTACCGTGCAGCGCCAGGATGGGCGCGGCGTCTGGCGTCACCCAGTTCAGCGGGCTGGCGCGGATGTGAGCCGGGCGCTGATGCACCAGGTCGCCTCCGAGAAACAGCGGCAACACTTCGGCGGCATCCACGCTCTTCGCGTAGGACTGCGTGAAGTCGGACGGGCCATAGTAATCGGCCACGGCTTGCACACGGCTCGAAAACTCGCGGTTGGGCCCGTCGCCCTCAAATTCGGGAACGTTCGCGGTCAGGCCGAGAAACAAGACCAGATGTCCGCCCGCGCTGCCGCCTAATGCGCCGATATGATCTGCGTCCACATGGAACTGCTTCGCATTGGCGCGAAGGAAGCGCACGGCAGCTTTGACATCGTAGACTGCCGCTGGAAAAGGAAACTGCGGCGCGAACCGGTACGAAACCGCTGCGGCAACATAGCCATGCTCAGCCAGGCGGTTGGCCAGTTTGTGTAGCTTTGCCGGTTGCCGGCGCGAAAGCCTCCCCCATGGATCAGGACGACCGCGGGATGGATACGGTCATCGGAAGGCCGGTAAATGTCCATCGCGACTCTTTGGCCGACGTTAGAGTACTCGACATCAACGGCGGAGATAACTGGATTCTGGGCGAGGAGGCAGTTGGAGAAGAGAGCGAGCAGGAGCCAGCGCATGGGCCTCCTATTCTAAGCCAGCGAGAGGCACCACAAGCTCTGGATTATTCGTACGCAATACTCCGTCTTTCGCCTCATAAACCGAGTCTGGAGTATAAACATACGCCCGTCGCGTGCGAGGATCGACCACCCAAACATAGCTGACGCCGAACTGCAGGTAATCGTCGATACGGTCCTGCATCTCCGCCATGCGATCGCTGGGTGAGAGGATTTCGATGCACAGAAAAGGAGGCTCGCTGACGATCTGCTGGGCAGGCGGGCCTCCGCGAAGAACGAGAATATCGGGAATGCGGAAGCGCGTGGCCTTTACTTGCACGCGCTGTTCAGGAACAACCACGATGTTCCATTGCTTTTCGCGGTTTGACAAATACCGGCTCAGCAACATCTGCAGCCGGCTATGATCCCATTCGCCCACATTTCTCTCCAGAAGCTCGCCATCCAGATACTCGCGGTCAGGACGGTAGATCGTTGCCAGGTATTCGGTCAGCGGCACTACGGTTGCGGTCGACACAGTTGCTTTCTATCTCCTATTGTCAATGAAAATGGCGCGATGCAACGTTTTTACCAAACGAACCTAGATTCCTTCGCCTCCCGGCACCAGCTTTAAGGTAACCCTCTCTTTACGCTGCCTCTACAGGTCCGCCGGTATGTCGTTGAACATGCTTGCGAAAAAAGCTAAAGTTGGTGCGATTCACCGCAGTCCCGCTGAATGGGACAGCATGACGGGCGAGCGCTGCGAACCGGATCTATCCCACCGAGTATTGCTTGTGTTCGACCGGGATGGTATCTATACTCCCTTCATGCCTAAAGCGTTACCCAGTCGGCGGCAGATGTTAGAGATGTGCATTTCTCGAGGCGCTCTTGTTGCGGGAGCGGCGGCGATGTCGCAGATGCAATTGCTGGCCTTCTGGCAGAAGGCTGAGGCAGACGCGGGACAAGCGGCGACGTTGCCCGACGTGCTGGGTCCGTTTTATCGGAAGGGTGCGCCCGACACGCCTTTGCTGCGCGCCGCGGGAGATCCTGGCTTTCCGCTAAAGCTCTCGGGCCGGGTGATGAATACGAAGGGTCAACTGGTCGAAGGAGTGAAGATCGACCTCTGGCACGCGGATCACGGCGGTAAGTACGACACGAGAGGTTATAAGTATCGAGCCCGGCTTTCGCCAACCGCGAAAGGCGATTACACGGTGGAGACGGTAATGCCTGGACACTATCCGGACCGTCCCGCGCAACATATCCATTACCTGATTGCGGCGCCCGGACACAAGACTCTTGTTACGCAAAACTACTTTGCGACCGATCCGTTTTTTGAAGGCAATCCGGAGAAGAACTGGCAAAAGAATCATATCGCCGGACATCGGGAACTGGTCTTGCCCGTGAAGCTGTTCGAGGGTGGAGTTGGCCCCGAAGCCGCCCCGCCGCATGCCGAGATCACATTCGACATTGTTTTGGAGAAGGCGTAATCCGATGAAGCAGCCTGCGCTTTTGAAGAACGCTGCGCTTTCTCTCTGGTTAGCCACATCGCTCGTCGCCGCAGTTCAGACGGACCACACGATCACCGCCCCGGCGGCCGTGCAATCTTTCTTCTTTACTCCCGATGGTCACACGCTGGTGACAAGTTGCACCGACAAGCATGTCCACACCTATGACGTGGCTACCGGCAAGGCAACGGGCGACCAGGCGCAGGCGGGACACCTGTTAAGCTCGGGCGTTCTCTGGCAGCCCTCGGATGATCGGAAATCGGGTAACCTCTGGGACCTCGCGAAGGAGCGGCAACGAATCGCGATCAGCGCACCCGTGTCGATGGCATCGTTATCGAACAATCAGCAGGAGATTGCCGCGAGCCTGGCATCGGAGCGTACCGTGCGGTTGTTTAACGCGGAGACAGGCGAACAGCGGCGCGTGATGGCGGACGGCGTGGGCGGTGCCGCCGCGCTGGTGTTCTCACCCGACGACTCGACCGTGGTCAGCGCAAACTTCGACAACGATATTCGCATCTGGAAGACGAACTCTGGAGAACTGGTGAGGAAGATCGAGAACCTGACCGGCGCGATGTTCGCGGGCGCGTTCACTCCGGATGGCACGCAGCTCGTCTTAGGCGGACTCGACGAAACGGTGTATATCTTCGACGCCAAGACATATGAGCTGACGCGCACCTTGAAGGGTCATGGCGAAACGATTTTGGCGCTGGCGATCTCGCCGGACGGACGTACTCTGGTGACCGGCGGATTCGATGTTACGGCTGAGAGTAAGCCCGTCAAGCTGGTGTTCTGGGATCTGGCGTCCGGGAAAATTATGCGGACGGTGCAGGCTCCCCACGCGGTTCACGGGCTGAGGTTTTCGCCGGATGGAAGTTGGCTCGCGATGGCCACGGTTGGCGCCAGTGAGGTTTCCCTGGTGAGCACGGGCGCAGGGCGCGGTAGCGGAACTTGCTGCGGTGTTTCAGTTGATTGCGGACGAGTACGAGGCAAGCTACCAGCCGCTGCCAGCCGACACAACTGAAATCGTGCATGCCTAGCGCGCGGGCCGACGAGTTTCGAAGAGCCGCTCGCCCCCGCGCCGATTACAAAGCCACGACCGGGTTCACTTCAGCACCCGACGGAGGTTCGGCGAAGAGTCTGAAGTTTTCTGTCACGGCGATGCCGGTCCAAACCACCAGCTGCGTGTGTAAACCGTGAATCGTGGTATTCCCCCGGAATTCGGCGTCAATGGTTTCACCTGTTTGGTGGGAGTTTACGGAGACTACGCCGTGAATATGATACTGGCCCAGGGTTGGCGGCACGACAACGGCGGATTGGCCGGAGGGCGACGCGACCAAGGTGAACGTGCCGTTCAGTTCCTGACGCTCGATACTCCATGCGACGGCGACAATATCGAAGAACGCTGGCGCCTGGTTCGTGACGCTCAGGCTCAGTGCCGGGTGCCCGGCTGGCGGCGGGGGCGGAGGTGGCGGGTGCGCAACGCTCGGGACAGCGGTAAGCATGGCACGCAACGAGGTCCGCTGAGCGGCGGTTAGCTGCGGTACCAACTGAGCCACCAGGCGCATCCCGATGCCCGATGATTGCCCGAGCGAACTACCCAGGTCGCGGAGCGAATTCATATCGCTTGCCTCCCTCGGCCGAGAGCCGTCACTTAGCTTCCAGCATGGCGACGCGATCTTTCAAAACGCTGATCTCGTCCCTGAGCGTGGTAAGAAGAGCTCCGAGCAAAACCGTTTCGGGGACGTCCGGCGTGCGCTGGTTTCCATCCTGGTCAAACTCTCCGGGATGTTGGAAGGTAAGCTTCACATCGCCAGCAGAATTCGAGTCAGTGGTTAGTGTGTTGAGGTGAATGACGCTGCCATGGATGGTCACCTGGTCCAGTGAATTCACTCCGAAGACGGACCCACTCCGATCCAGAACGATATATGCCAGGGATGACGCTGTACTTGGGCCGATAATGGTGACGCCACCCGGGTAGTCTCCGGTCCAGTTGATGGTGAGGCCGTCGTTGAAGTCATGAACCAGCGCGCGCCGGAAGGCGCCCGGGCCTTTATGGCGTTGCGGTGAGTCGAGTATGAAATCGGCCGCGGTCGCCCGCACCACTCCACCGTCTAACAAGATCGTGTTGCCATCTGAGCCCTGGTCCAGCTTCACATCGGTAGACATACTTCGGTTCTTCCCTCCAGCAGATTTTGGTGGCCACAAGCATACCAAGTTGAAGAGTGTTTCTACCGCTTCGGACGTGAGTGAAGCCGCCTTCTTTGATCACGTCAGCGTCTGCCTTCGGGGCGCTGATTCAGTGCCAGCTCGAAAGATCCAGCTTTTCTGGCCATGGGCAATTAAGAATTGGTCCAGACAAATAGTGGTAAATGGCTCTGTTTTAACGGCCAACAGATGTCTAACATAGTAGCGAATGGTCGCACCAGGGGTAGTATCGGGAACCAAGGCGGAGCCAATCTGGCCGGCAATGTACCTGTTCGGTGGAGCATCCGCTGGCGCCGGTATCCTTGACTTGATCTGGGGTGAATTCGAAGCCGCTCACCAACCGATCGGGGCGCTCGGAGATCACGTTCCCGGCCAGGTATTCCTGGCTTATCTCGCCGCAGCTCTGCTCATTGGCGGGGGCGGTGCCCTCCTCGTACGTCGGACAAGCCGAGCGGGTGCCATCGCGCTGGGGATCGTCTATCTTGCGTTCGCACTGTTCTGGCTGCCGCGGTTTTTTACAGCGACCCACGTGCTTGGCTTTCGCTTCCCTGTGATCATCGGACTCGTCGGGGGCGTCTTCATGCAGCTCATTCTGGTCGCTGCGGCGGCTATCGTCTATTTTGCGCGGTCAAAGCCTGGTTCCCGATCAATCGAAACCGTGACACTTCTCGGCCGCTGGACCTTCGGTTTAGGCGCGATCAGCTTCGGCCTCGTGCACTTAACCGGCGTTGCGGCTTCCGCGCGCATGATTCCCGGTTGGATGCCTTTGACCCCGGCGTTCTGGGTCGTGCTTACCGGCATCGCGTTCATCCTTTCCGGTGTGGCCATCCTCGCCCAGGTTCGGGATGTTCTCGCCGCACGCATGCTGACGGCGATGCTCCTGCTATTTGATGTGCTGGTACTGGTTCGCCTGCCGCTGGCGTCCCCGCACAATCACGTAGCGTGGGGAGCCAACGCGTATAATCTGGCTGCCGCCGGAGCCGTCTGGATCTTTGCCGAGTTCATCGTGCGCCGGCGGGATCGGCTTTGTTTATAACAACGGCGCTACCTGGTCCGGGGACAGTACTCCCGGTGGCAGCTCCATGATCCGCATGTTGCGGAAGTGGATTTCGGCGCCCTCCGACTCCAGACAGATGTATCCCTTGCGCTGGCTCGCGTGACTGATGCCGTTGACAAATTTCCCATTCACCGAGAGTTTGATGACTCCGTTGACACAAACCACGTCATAGGTATTCCACTCGCCTTTCGGCTTGCAACGGTTTTCGACTGACTTGCTTCGAGGGCCGCGGGGAGTATCCGGCGTAACTTCCACACCGCCCACTCCAAACAACTCGCCATGCACGTAAGCAAGCGGCGCGGGCTGACCGTCGATCTTATGGAGGTTTACCCAGTCAAGTTCCAGCATCTGCACTTCGATTCCATTCGGCAGCCTGCTCTCCGCCTGCGGCTTTGCATCGCTCCACACAAAGATGCCGGAGTTCCCGCCCGCCTCCATATGCATCCACTCCACGTGCAGAACGAAGTTTTCATACTGACGGACACTCCTCATCACACCGATCGGATGCCCTGAGCAGATCAGGGTTCCGTCCTTCACAGACCACGTGTCTTTTTCGGTATTGACGTTGACCCAACCGGAGAGGTCTTTGTTGTTGAACAGATTCGTGAACTCCAGTTGCTGGAAGGCACTGAGAGTTGCTGCGGGCGTAACCGCCAGGAGAAGTGCGAGACGCAGGGCTGAGGCGGTGCGAGAAGGCATGGGATGAGTGTAGCGTTCCGAGCTAACCGGTAGAAGCGGGACTTTGGTAGCTGTGGCACTGTACTTCGAGGATTCCGCATCGCGTCCCCGGCTGGTGCGGACGCAATAAAGAGAGAGGAGCTGATTCCCGTTGAAGCGGCATGAAGTTGCCGCGCGGTCCAAATGGCGGACCTTGTTTCTCTGCGCTGAGGGAGCCCGGCAGGCGCGGGCAGTACAATGTGCGTGATGGGCTTTGATGACTATAAAGTCGTGCTCTATCGCAATCAGCCCGATGGCTGGGTAGCGGAGATACCCGCGATTTTGGGGTGCCATGCGCTATGCCCACGCGGGAAGACGCGCTTGCGGAACTCGCTGCGGTGTTTCAGTTGATTTCGGACGAGTACGAGGCAAGACACCAGTCGTTGCCCAGCCGACACAACTGAAATCGTGCATGCCTAGGCGCGCGGGCCGACGAGTTTCGAAGAGCCGCCCGCCAGCTCGGTTTCGAGAAGGCGCGCCAGACCGGGAGCCACGAACGATGGAAGCATCCCGACGGGCGGGCTACCACCATTCCGGTGCATGGCGGTCGGGAAATCGGGCCGCCGCTGTTCTATCGAATCTTGGAACAGCTGGGAATCGACGAAGACACGTTTGAACAGCTTCGCTGAGGCGCGACCGATTGAGGATCTGCTTCTGCCCGTTGGAATCTCAGGCCCTGCGGGACTGAACGATAATGAGGCCATGAACGGGATTCAGTTCGTCACGGATGAAAAGGGCCGCAAGGTGGCCGTTCAGATCGACCTGAAGAAGTACGGTGCGGTGCTGGAAGATTTTTGGGACGGGCTGATTTCGGAATCGCGCCGCAGCGAAAAAGGGATACCGCTCGAAAAGATCAAAGCAGACCTCGTCAAACGCGGCCGCCTGCGTGGATAAGTACACCGTCGAGCTCAAGGCGCCCGCACGGAAGGAACTGGAAGAGTTACCGGATAGCGTACTGGCGCGCATCATTCGCAAAGTCGAAACTCTGGGCGACACCCCGCGGCCTGTAGGCTGTAAGAAACTGAAGGGCTACAAAGATCACTGGCGCATTCGAGCCGGTGACCGGCGGATCGTGTACATCATCAACGATGACGCCAGATTGGTGAGCATCACGCGGATTGCCCATCGCAGCGAAGTCTACGAGTAGGAAGGCAGGGCTTCCTTTTGTGTTCAAGGTTCTCTGCTTCGCGACAATCGAGATTCCGGGAACGTTTTGGGCACTCTGCTATCACAATGCCCCGTTCTGCCCGGCTGGTCTTCCCAGGAGTGCCGCACCATGTCACACAGCGTGGCACGGACCGGCAGAATACGTTTTTTACGCAAGCGGATCGCCGCGTCTATTTGGAATTGCTGGCGCTCCACAGCGCTGAAACCGGGTTGCGCATTCTGGCTTACTGCCTGATGAGCAATCACATCCACCTGGTTGCCGTGCCGGACCGCGAGAATTCGCTGGCGGTCGCGATGCGGCGGGTGCACGGGCGCTACGCGCAATATCTGAACGCCCGGCGGCAACGGAGCGGGCATCTCTGGCAGAACCGCTACTTTTCCTGCCCGCTCGGTCATGACCGGCTGTGGACGGCGATCGGGTATGTCGAGCAGAATCCGGTGCGGGCGGGTATTGCTGAGCAGCCGGAGGAGTATCGCTGGTCGAGCGCAGGGGAACACTTGCGCGGGGGTAAGGTGCTGCTGACCGATCCGGCGTTCTTCCATGAGCATGGCGGCGCGGAATATTGGCGGCAACTGCACGCGACGCGTTTAGATAAAGAACAATTGGCGCAATCGGGACTGCACCATGGCAGGAGATCGTGCGGTGAGATCGCGGCGGCGGCGAAAACGGCGGGCGGGAGGCGGAGGAGGCGGATTGGTGACACCGGGTTCGTCGGCAAAGTGCACTTGGGACAGGTCAGGAGCCTGTCGGGAATAGGGTTTGCCGCTCAAATGTTAGACGCATTTCAACTGGGATTCCCGATCTGGTTAGCGAGGTGAAAAGACAGCGCCAGCACACCAGTGCGACAAGTTTTTGCGCCGTTTCGGCATTTACGCTGGCTGCAGGCGTTGTCTTTGCCCAAAGAGCTTCAGGAGGTTATGCGTCAGGCAGATGATCCGCCACTCGGCTTGCACTTTGCTCATTCCTCGCAGCAGCGTGCGCCGGAATCCGCGGTGCTCCTTGATCTGCCCGAACACGGGCTCGACGATACCCTGCCGTTTTTGATAGATCTGTCTCGTATTCTCGACCCTTAGCTTCTCGCGCATCATGCAAGCCGCTTCGTTGCGCGGCGCATTCGGATGAACTGCCCCCTGGCCGCGAGTAACATGACCATCGGGAGGAACTAAAACCTCGCTCCCGAGCAGTTCCGCGGCGGTTACGCTTTCCGCTTTCCAGTAGCCTGCATCGGCCACCACGTGGTCAGCGTTGCGGCCTGTCGCTAACTTCACCAGCGCCACCATCGGCAGTAACTGATGTTTATCGTTCACCTCATTGGTGATAGCAGCCGCCAAGATCACCTGTCCTTCGCCGTCCACTGCGACTTGTGCGTTATAGCCTTGCAGGAAGGCATTGGCCCCGCTATCTTTCATGATCCGGGAATCCGGGTCGACAAAGTTATACCTTGCCGCGGGGGCCGGCTTACCGCTTTTTGCTCGCATCCAGCGCTTCTTTTCCGCTTCGTTGCGAGGCTTGCCGCCGGCGGCAACGCGCTCCTGAGCAGCCTGCTCGGCCCGCTGTTTGGCCTCATCTTCCAGTGCTTTCTTGGCTTCGCGAATCTTCGCCCGGCGCTGCTCTACCGTGGCTAACTCGGGCGGCAACTCGTCACCGCGGTTCCCTTTTCCGAAGCGCTGATCCTCTTCGGCGTCGATTCGTGCGGCATCTTCGAGCAGCCTTTTACTAAGTGCCTCTAACTCTCGATCACGCTCGACCAGATGAGAGTAAGTGGTGGCGCGGCGGGAGTTCGCATTGGCCTTGATCTTCGTGCCGTCAATGGCGACCACGCCTAACTTAATCATCCCGGCCGCCTGGCACAGCCGCAGTGTCTCAGTAAAAAGGCCTGCCAGCGGTTGCAGGTGTTCCTGCCGGAACGCTGCGAGCGTGTCATGGTCGGGGTGCTGATCGGCGGCCAGATAGCGAAACGCTACGTCGTCGTAGGTTGCCTTCTCAATTCGCCGCGAGCTGCGTACGCCAGTGCAATAACCGTAGAGCAGCAGGCGAGTCAGCAGCAGCGGATGATAGCCTAACCGTCCGCGACCATCCTTCGCATCGTATACAGCGAGAATGGGCCGCAGATCCAGTTCCTCGCAAACTTCGGCAATGAACCGCGCGAGATGCCCATCTGGAAGCCACTCCTGAATGGAGGGCGGAAGCAGCAACAACTGATCCAGGCTACATGCCCGAAAATGCCGACTCATGCCCCATCTTGGGGCAGCATCTTTTTAGCTGTCAATCTATTTCCGACAGACTCTCAGGCTGTCCCGCTCGCCCCGTTTTGTCGGATTGTAGCGTGTGGAGTCGATACGCGCTCGCCCCGGAACCAATGGGTTCGCCTCGTGCAAACGGTGCCAATGTCGGATACTAAACCACGTCTGTTTGCACGGTAATAAGATGATCGAACTATCCAGCCTAGAGACCGAAGTTAGAGCCATCGAGCGTTCAATTGAATCGATCGACACACTCGTTACTGCATCTACCGTGCTAGTTGTGTTCGGGTTGCTTATCGAATATTTCTTCCCACTCCGGGAAGCTCGTGTCGGAGGCTAAGACACAACACCCACTCCCATGGAAGAAGCTTACAGAGTTTCTGGGCGGAGTCTTAGTGGTGCTTGGTGTAACCGGCGAATTGTGGTTTCAATCGAAAGCCTCTCAGAAGCAGAGTTCGCTAAGGTCCGACAGCCTGACGTGACCTGTCCCAACCGCAGTCGGCGGAGAAAGCCGCGCGGGCGGAAGCACTTCTTTTGCATCCATGCCACGCTCTGCCCGCGTGGTCATTCCCGGCGCGCCGCACCATGTCACGCAACGCGGCACTGACCGGCAAACTACTTTCTTCACAAACTCCGATCTACGGGTCTATCTGGATCTCCTGTCTCTTCACAGCGCCGAGGCAGGCCTGCGCCTCTTGGCTTACTGCATCATGAGCAACCACATACACCTTGTGGCGATTCCCGAGCGCGAAAATTCCCTGGCTGTCGGAATGCGCCGCCTCCATGGCCGCTATGTACAGTATCTGAACGCGCGCCGGCAGCGCAGCGGCCATCTCTGGCAGAACCGCTTCTTCTCCTGCCCCCGGTGGGCTATGTGGAACAGAACCCGGTGCGCGAAGGTATCACACAGCGGCCCGAGGACTACCGCTGGTCCAGTGCCGCCGCACATTTACTGGGTTGCGGTAGTCTTCTAACTGACGCGGGTGTTCTTTCATGACCACGGCGGTGCCGAGTACTGGCGCCAGCTCCATGAAACAAAGCCGGATTCAACGCAGATTGGCCAATTGCGAGACTGCGCACCTTTGCCAGGAAATCCTGCGGGCAACTGGGATCCGCTTCGTCGAGTCGGGTTGAGGAAGACGAACTGGTAAGGACATCCGCAGCAGATTGCGGCGGGGACGGCCTCAGGAGCCTGTCGGAACTAG